>NZ_CP115920.1:0-2400000 GCF_040412085.2 Vibrio sp. CB1-14
CAACGCCTCACAACGCTTACACACCCTGCCTATCAACGTTCTAGTCTCGAACAACCCTTTAGGACACTTAAAGTGCCAGGGAAGACTCATCTCAGGGCTCGCTTCCCGCTTAGATGCTTTCAGCGGTTATCGATTCCGAACTTAGCTACCGGGCAATGCCATTGGCATGACAACCCGAACACCAGAGGTTCGTCCACTCCGGTCCTCTCGTACTAGGAGCAGCCCCCTTCAATCTTCCAACGCCCACGGCAGATAGGGACCGAACTGTCTCACGACGTTCTAAACCCAGCTCGCGTACCACTTTAAATGGCGAACAGCCATACCCTTGGGACCAGACTTCAGCCCCAGGATGTGATGAGCCGACATCGAGGTGCCAAACACCGCCGTCGATATGAACTCTTGGGCGGTATCAGCCTGTTATCCCCGGAGTACCTTTTATCCGTTGAGCGATGGCCCTTCCATTCAGAACCACCGGATCACTATGACCTGCTTTCGCACCTGCTCGAATTGTCATTCTCGCAGTCAAGCGGGCTTATGCCATTGCACTAACCACACGATGTCCAACCGTGTTTAGCCCACCTTCGTGCTCCTCCGTTACTCTTTGGGAGGAGACCGCCCCAGTCAAACTACCCACCAGGCACTGTCCGCAGCCCCGATAAGAGGTCAACGTTAGAACATCAACACTACAAGGGTGGTATTTCAAGGACGGCTCCACGAATACTGGCGTACTCGTTTCAAAGCCTCCCACCTATCCTACACATGTAGGGTCAATGTTCAGTGCCAAGCTGTAGTAAAGGTTCACGGGGTCTTTCCGTCTAGCCGCGGGTACACTGCATCTTCACAGCGATTTCAATTTCACTGAGTCTCGGGTGGAGACAGCGTGGCCATCATTACGCCATTCGTGCAGGTCGGAACTTACCCGACAAGGAATTTCGCTACCTTAGGACCGATTATAGTTACGGCCGCCGTTTACCGGGGCTTCGATCAAGAGCTTCGACCTAAGTCTAACCCCATCAATTAACCTTCCGGCACCGGGCAGGCGTCACACCGTATACGTCATCTTACGATTTTGCACAGTGCTGTGTTTTTAATAAACAGTTGCAGCCACCTGGTATCTGCGACTCCCCATAGCTCCATCCGCAAGGGACTTCACCGCGAGGAGCGTACCTTCTCCCGAAGTTACGGTACCATTTTGCCTAGTTCCTTCACCCGAGTTCTCTCAAGCGCCTTGGTATTCTCTACCCGACCACCTGTGTCGGTTTGGGGTACGATTCCTTACAATCTGAAGCTTAGAGGCTTTTCCTGGAAGCATGGCATCAATGACTTCACTACCGTAGTAGCTCGACATCGTGTCTCAGCCTTAAAGAGAGCCGGATTTACCTAACCCTCAAGCCTACGCACTTGAACCTGGACAACCGTCGCCAGGCCCACCTAGCCTTCTCCGTCCCCCCATCGCAATTGTAAGAAGTACGGGAATATTAACCCGTTTCCCATCGACTACGCCTTTCGGCCTCGCCTTAGGGGTCGACTCACCCTGCCCCGATTAACGTTGGACAGGAACCCTTGGTCTTCCGGCGTGGAGGTTTTCACCCCATTATCGTTACTCATGTCAGCATTCGCACTTCTGATACCTCCAGCAGACCTTACAGTCCACCTTCAACGGCTTACAGAACGCTCCCCTACCCAATGACCTAAGTCATTGCCGCAGCTTCGGTTTATAGCTTAGCCCCGTTACATCTTCCGCGCAGGCCGACTCGACTAGTGAGCTATTACGCTTTCTTTAAATGATGGCTGCTTCTAAGCCAACATCCTAGCTGTCTAAGCCTTCCCACATCGTTTCCCACTTAGCTATAATTTGGGATCTTAGCTGGCGGTCTGGGTTGTTTCCCTCTCCACGACGGACGTTAGCACCCGCCGTGTGTCTCCCGGATAGTACTTACTGGTATTCGGAGTTTGCAAAGGGTTGGTAAGTCGGGATGACCCCTAGCCTTAACAGTGCTCTACCCCCAGTAGTATTCGTCCGAGGCTCTACCTAAATAGATTTCGGGGAGAACCAGCTATCTCCAGGTTTGATTGGCCTTTCACCCCTAGCCACAAGTCATCCGCTAATTTTTCAACATTAGTCGGTTCGGTCCTCCAGTTGATGTTACTCAACCTTCAACCTGCCCATGGCTAGATCACCTGGTTTCGGGTCTATATCCAGAGACTGAACGCCCAGTTAAGACTCGGTTTCCCTACGGCTCCCCTAAACGGTTAACCTTGCCACTGAATATAAGTCGCTGACCCATTATACAAAAGGTACGCAGTCACACCACGAAGGTGCTCCTACTGCTTGTACGTACACGGTTTCAGGTTCTATTTCACTCCCCTCACAGGGGTTCTTTTCGCCTTTCCCTCACGGTACTGGTTCACTATCGGTCAGTCAGTAGTATTTAGCCTTGGAGGATGAATTCTCCATATTCAGACAGGATATCACGTGTCCCGCCCTACTCGATTTCACTGATGATGAGATGTCGACTACGGGGCTATCACCCTTTACTGCGGCACTTTCCAGAGCCTTCGTCTGTCTCATTAAAAGCTTAAGGGCTAATCCAATTTCGCTCGCCGCTACTTTCGGAATCTCGGTTGATTTCTCTTCCTCGGGGTACTTAGATGTTTCAGTTCCCCGGTTCGCCTCGCTGAGCTATGTATTCACTCAGCGATAACTGCTTATGCAGTTGGGTTTCCCCATTCAGGAATCCCAGACTCAAAGGTTATTACTACCTAATCTGGGCTTATCGCAAGTTATTACGCCTTTCATCGCCTCTGACTGCCAAGGCATCCACCGTGTACGCTTAGTCACTTAACCATACAACCCCAAAGAGTTTCAAAGAAACCTCGAGATTGTCGTTAAACAACCAAAGTTGTCTGCAATTTTTATACATGATGCAGACTCGATTTTGCCGGACTCAAATAACTCTTTGTTTCCGCTTTTGAAAAGCAGAGGCAAAAGTGGACTTTCGTCACTTCCAAGAACACTTGAATGTGTGTTGGTACCTAAATGATTAAATCATCTAGGATTTGAGAACTTTTAAATGAATAACATTAATCAAATGTTATTCGTCAGCTTTCCAAATTGTTAAAGAACGAGATTTGCTTTCTAGTTAAAGAAAGAAACCATTTTTAAATATTCTCAAAGAGAAAACACTTAAAGATGGTGGAGCTATGCGGGATCGAACCGCAGACCTCCTGCGTGCAAGGCAGGCGCTCTCCCAGCTGAGCTATAGCCCCATCAGTGTTGATGCTTATCGCCAATCATCTGGGAGGAAGATTGGTGGGTCTGAGTGGACTTGAACCACCGACCTCTCGCTTATCAGGCGAACGCTCTAACCACCTGAGCTACAGACCCAAGCATCGTCTTTAATTCATAAACCTAATCAATCTGTGTGAACACTCATCGCAATAATCTATTCGTATAAGGAGGTGATCCAGCCCCAGGTTCCCCTAGGGCTACCTTGTTACGACTTCACCCCAGTCATGAACCACAAAGTGGTGAGCGTCCTCCCGAAGGTTAAACTACCCACTTCTTTTGCAGCCCACTCCCATGGTGTGACGGGCGGTGTGTACAAGGCCCGGGAACGTATTCACCGTGGCATTCTGATCCACGATTACTAGCGATTCCGACTTCATGGAGTCGAGTTGCAGACTCCAATCCGGACTACGACGCACTTTTGGGATTCGCTCACTTTCGCAAGTTGGCCGCCCTCTGTATGCGCCATTGTAGCACGTGTGTAGCCCTACTCGTAAGAGCTATGATGACTTGACGTCGTCCCCACCTTCCTCCGGTTTATCACCGGCAGTCTCCCTGGAGTTCCCGACATTACTCGCTGGCAAACAAGGATAAGGGTTGCGCTCGTTGCGGGACTTAACCCAACATTTCACAACACGAGCTGACGACAGCCATGCAGCACCTGTCTCAGAGTTCCCGAAGGCACCAAAGCATCTCTGCTAAGTTCTCTGGATGTCAAGAGTAGGTAAGGTTCTTCGCGTTGCATCGAATTAAACCACATGCTCCACCGCTTGTGCGGGCCCCCGTCAATTCATTTGAGTTTTAATCTTGCGACCGTACTCCCCAGGCGGTCTACTTAACGCGTTAGCTCCGAAAGCCACGGCTCAAGGCCACAACCTCCAAGTAGACATCGTTTACGGCGTGGACTACCAGGGTATCTAATCCTGTTTGCTCCCCACGCTTTCGCATCTGAGTGTCAGTATCTGTCCAGGGGGCCGCCTTCGCCACCGGTATTCCTTCAGATCTCTACGCATTTCACCGCTACACCTGAAATTCTACCCCCCTCTACAGTACTCTAGTCCGCCAGTTTCAAATGCAGTTCCGAGGTTGAGCCCCGGGCTTTCACATCTGACTTAACGAACCACCTGCATGCGCTTTACGCCCAGTAATTCCGATTAACGCTCGCACCCTCCGTATTACCGCGGCTGCTGGCACGGAGTTAGCCGGTGCTTCTTCTGTCGCTAACGTCAAATGATGCAGCTATTAACTACACCACCTTCCTCACGACTGAAAGTGCTTTACAACCCGAAGGCCTTCTTCACACACGCGGCATGGCTGCATCAGGCTTGCGCCCATTGTGCAATATTCCCCACTGCTGCCTCCCGTAGGAGTCTGGACCAGTGTCTCAGTTCCAGTGTGGCTGATCATCCTCTCAGACCAGCTAGGGATCGTCGCCTTGGTGAGCCATTACCTCACCAACTAGCTAATCCCACCTGGGCTAATCTTGACGCGAGAGGTCCGAAGATCCCTCTTTGACTCGAAGGCATTATGCGGTATTAGCCATCGTTTCCAATGGTTATCCCCCACATCAAGGCATATTCCCAGGCATTACTCACCCGTCCGCCGCTCGACGCCGTTAACGTCACCCGAAGGTTCAGTTAACTCGTTTCCGCTCGACTTGCATGTGTTAGGCCTGCCGCCAGCGTTCAATCTGAGCCATGATCAAACTCTTCAATTTAAGATTTTGTCGGCTCAATGAATACTGACTTTAAACTACATAAGTAATCTAAAGCTATTATCGTTCCAACAGAACGATAATGAATTGACTAGTGCCAAGTCTTTCGACTTGATTGGTCACTCAGTTCATTGAAAACCTAATTTGATACCGAGGTATCTAATTTGATTATCATCAACGAGTGCCCACACAGATTGATAGGTTTATATTGTTAAAGAGCTTTGCTTTCAACACCTTAGTGCGTCAGCGAGGTGCGTATAATACGCTTCTCACTTTGAAAGTCAACATAAAATTCTAAGAAACTTTAGAACTCTATGGTGACTTGCTTATTAAATAAGCAAGTGCGAACCTTTTGTCTTCACTTTTCAAAAAAGTGAAAATAAATAGGAGCCTGGCGATGTCCTACTCTCACATGGGGAAGCCCCACACTACCATCGGCGCTATTGCGTTTCACTTCTGAGTTCGGCATGGAAATCAGGTGGGTCCACAATGCTATGGTCGCCAAGCAAATTCTGTTTTGCCTTCAGATTTTCTGAAAATCTGAAAACAATAAATCCGGAAAGCTGTTAATGCGTTCTCTACACATTCAATTTGTTCTTGCTTTGAGTCCAATCAAAACCCTTTGGGTGTTGTATGGTTAAGCCTCACGGGCAATTAGTACAGGTTAGCTCAACGCCTCACAACGCTTACACACCCTGCCTATCAACGTTCTAGTCTCGAACAACCCTTTAGGACACTTAAAGTGCCAGGGAAGACTCATCTCAGGGCTCGCTTCCCGCTTAGATGCTTTCAGCGGTTATCGATTCCGAACTTAGCTACCGGGCAATGCCATTGGCATGACAACCCGAACACCAGAGGTTCGTCCACTCCGGTCACTCTCGTACTAGGAGCAGCCCCTTCAATCTTCCAACGCCCACGGCAGAATAGGGATCGAACTGTCTCACGACGTTCTAAACCCAGCTCGCGTACCACTTTAAATGGCGAACAGCCATACCCTTGGGACCGAACTTCAGCCCCAGGATGTGATGAGCCGACATCGAGGTGCCAAACACCGCCGTCGATATGAACTCTTGGGCGGTATCAGCCTGTTATCCCCGGAGTACCTTTTATCCGTTGAGCGATGGCCCTTCCATTCAGAACCACCGGATCACTATGACCTGCTTTCGCACCTGCTCGAATTGTCATTCTCGCAGTCAAGCGGGCTTATGCCATTGCACTAACCACACGATGTCCAACCGTGTTTAGCCCACCTTCGTGCTCCTCCGTTACTCTTTGGGAGGAGACCGCCCCAGTCAAACTACCCACCAGGCACTGTCCGCAGCCCCGATAAGAGGTCAACGTTAGAACATCAACACTACAAGGGTGGTATTTCAAGGACGGCTCCACGAATACTGGCGTACTCGTTTCAAAGCCTCCCACCTATCCTACACATGTAGGGTCAATGTTCAGTGCCAAGCTGTAGTAAAGGTTCACGGGGTCTTTCCGTCTAGCCGCGGGTACACTGCATCTTCACAGCGATTTCAATTTCACTGAGTCTCGGGTGGAGACAGCGTGGCCATCATTACGCCATTCGTGCAGGTCGGAACTTACCCGACAAGGAATTTCGCTACCTTAGGATCAGTTATAGTTACGGCCGCCGTTTACCGGGGCTTCGATCAAGAGCTTCGACCTAAGTCTAACCCCATCAATTAACCTTCCGGCACCGGGCAGGCGTCACACCGTATACGTCATCTTACGATTTTGCACAGTGCTGTGTTTTTAATAAACAGTTGCAGCCACCTGGTATCTGCGACTCCCCATAGCTCCATCCGCAAGGGACTTCACCGCGAGGAGCGTACCTTCTCCCGAAGTTACGGTACCATTTTGCCTAGTTCCTTCACCCGAGTTCTCTCAAGCGCCTTGGTATTCTCTACCCGACCACCTGTGTCGGTTTGGGGTACGATTCCTTACAATCTGAAGCTTAGAGGCTTTTCCTGGAAGCATGGCATCAATGACTTCACTACCGTAGTAGCTCGACATCGTGTCTCAGCCTTAAAGAGAGCCGGATTTACCTAACTCTCAAGCCTACGCACTTGAACCTGGACAACCGTCGCCAGGCTACCTAGCCTTCTCCGTCCCCCATCGCAATTGTAAGAAGTACGGGAATATTAACCCGTTTCCCATCGACTACGCCTTTCGGCCTCGCCTTAGGGGTCGACTCACCCTGCCCCGATTAACGTTGGACAGGAACCCTTGGTCTTCCGGCGTGGAGGTTTTTCACCCCATTATCGTTACTCATGTCAGCATTCGCACTTCTGATACCTCCAGCAGACCTTACAGTCCACCTTCAACGGCTTACAGAACGCTCCCCTACCCAATGACCTAAGTCATTGCCGCAGCTTCGGTTTATAGCTTAGCCCCGTTACATCTTCCGCGCAGGCCGACTCGACTAGTGAGCTATTACGCTTTCTTTAAATGATGGCTGCTTCTAAGCCAACATCCTAGCTGTCTAAGCCTTCCCACATCGTTTCCCACTTAGCTATAATTTGGGATCTTAGCTGGCGGTCTGGGTTGTTTCCCTCTCCACGACGGACGTTAGCACCCGCCGTGTGTCTCCCGGATAGTACTTACTGGTATTCGGAGTTTGCAAAGGGTTGGTAAGTCGGGATGACCCCTAGCCTTAACAGTGCTCTACCCCCAGTAGTATTCGTCCGAGGCTCTACCTAAATAGATTTCGGGGAGAACCAGCTATCTCCAGGTTTGATTGGCCTTTCACCCCTAGCCACAAGTCATCCGCTAATTTTTCAACATTAGTCGGTTCGATCCTCCAGTTGATGTTACTCAACCTTCAACCTGCCCATGGCTAGATCACCTGGTTTCGGGTCTATATCCAGAGACTGAACGCCCAGTTAAGACTCGGTTTCCCTACGGCTCCCCTAAACGGTTAACCTTGCCACTGAATATAAGTCGCTGACCCATTATACAAAGGTACGCAGTCACACCACGAAGGTGCTCCTACTGCTTGTACGTACACGGTTTCAGGTTCTATTTCACTCCCCTCACAGGGGTTCTTTTCGCCTTTCCCTCACGGTACTGGTTCACTATCGGTCAGTCAGTAGTATTTAGCCTTGGAGGATGAATTCTCCATATTCAGACAGGATATCACGTGTCCCGCCCTACTCGATTTCACTGATGATGAGATGTCGACTACGGGGCTATCACCCTTTACTGCGGCACTTTCCAGAGCCTTCGTCTGTCTCATTAAAAGCTTAAGGGCTAATCCAATTTCGCTCGCCGCTACTTTCGGAATCTCGGTTGATTTCTCTTCCTCGGGGTACTTAGATGTTTCAGTTCCCCCCGGTTCGCCTCGCTGAGCTATGTATTCACTCAGCGATAACTGCTTATGCAGTTGGGTTTCCCCATTCAGGAATCCCAGACTCAAAGGTTATTACTACCTAATCTGGGCTTATCGCAAGTTATTACGCCTTTCATCGCCTCTGACTGCCAAGGCATCCACCGTGTACGCTTAGTCACTTAACCATACAACCCCAAAGAGTTTCAAAGAAACCTCGAGATTGTTGTTAAACAACCAAAGTTGTCTGCAATTTTTATACATGATGCAGACTCGATTTTGCCGGACTCAAATAACTCTTTGTTTCCGCTTTTTAAGAAAAAGCAGAGGCAAAAAGTGGACTTTCGTCACTTCCAAGAACACTTGAATGTGTGTTGGTACCTAAATGATTAAATCATCTAGGATTTGAGAACTTTTAAATGAATAACATTAATCAAATGTTATTCGTCAGCTTTCCAAATTGTTAAAGAACTAATCACTTCGTAATGAAGTAACCATTTTTAAGAATTCTCGAAAGAAAACGCTTAAAGATGGTATCCCGTAGGGGAGTCGAACCCCTGTTACCGCCGTGAAAGGGCGGTGTCCTAGGCCTCTAGACGAACGGGACACGGTGTCTTAAATCTATAAACCAATCAATCTGTGTGAACACTCATCGCAATAATCTATTCGTATAAGGAGGTGATCCAGCCCCAGGTTCCCCTAGGGCTACCTTGTTACGACTTCACCCCAGTCATGAACCACAAAGTGGTGAGCGTCCTCCCGAAGGTTAAACTACCCACTTCTTTTGCAGCCCACTCCCATGGTGTGACGGGCGGTGTGTACAAGGCCTAGGAACGTATTCACCGTGGCATTCTGATCCACGATTACTAGCGATTCCGACTTCATGGAGTCGAGTTGCAGACTCCAATCCGGACTACGACGCACTTTTGGGATTCGCTCACTTTCGCAAGTTGGCCGCCCTCTGTATGCGCCATTGTAGCACGTGTGTAGCCCTACTCGTAAGAGCTATGATGACTTGACGTCGTCCCCACCTTCCTCCGGTTTATCACCGGCAGTCTCCCTGGAGTTCCCGACATTACTCGCTGGCAAACAAGGATAAGGGTTGCGCTCGTTGCGGGACTTAACCCAACATTTCACAACACGAGCTGACGACAGCCATGCAGCACCTGTCTCAGAGTTCCCGAAGGCACCAAAGCATCTCTGCTAAGTTCTCTGGATGTCAAGAGTAGGTAAGGTTCTTCGCGTTGCATCGAATTAAACCACATGCTCCACCGCTTGTGCGGGCCCCCGTCAATTCATTTGAGTTTTAATCTTGCGACCGTACTCCCCAGGCGGTCTACTTAACGCGTTAGCTCCGAAAGCCACGGCTCAAGGCCACAACCTCCAAGTAGACATCGTTTACGGCGTGGACTACCAGGGTATCTAATCCTGTTTGCTCCCCACGCTTTCGCATCTGAGTGTCAGTATCTGTCCAGGGGGCCGCCTTCGCCACCGGTATTCCTTCAGATCTCTACGCATTTCACCGCTACACCTGAAATTCTACCCCCCTCTACAGTACTCTAGTCCGCCAGTTTCAAATGCAGTTCCGAGGTTGAGCCCCGGGCTTTCACATCTGACTTAACGAACCACCTGCATGCGCTTTACGCCCAGTAATTCCGATTAACGCTCGCACCCTCCGTATTACCGCGGCTGCTGGCACGGAGTTAGCCGGTGCTTCTTCTGTCGCTAACGTCAAATGATGCAGCTATTAACTACACCACCTTCCTCACGACTGAAAGTGCTTTACAACCCGAAGGCCTTCTTCACACACGCGGCATGGCTGCATCAGGCTTGCGCCCATTGTGCAATATTCCCCACTGCTGCCTCCCGTAGGAGTCTGGACCGTGTCTCAGTTCCAGTGTGGCTGATCATCCTCTCAGACCAGCTAGGGATCGTCGCCTTGGTGAGCCATTACCTCACCAACTAGCTAATCCCACCTGGGCTAATCTTGACGCGAGAGGTCCGAAGATCCCCCTCTTTGGCCCGAAGGCGTTATGCGGTATTAGCCATCGTTTCCAATGGTTATCCCCCACATCAAGGCATATTCCCAGGCATTACTCACCCGTCCGCCGCTCGACGCCGTTAACGTCACCCGAAGGGTCAGTTAACTCGTTTCCGCTCGACTTGCATGTGTTAGGCCTGCCGCCAGCGTTCAATCTGAGCCATGATCAAACTCTTCAATTTAAGATTTTGTTCGGCTCAATGAATACTGACTTCAAAACTCATCCTTACTCAAAAGTAAGAAGTAATTTTAAAGCTATTATCGTTCCAACAGAACGATAATGAATTGACTGTGCCAAGACTAAGTTCTTTTACAAGAAAGTAATCTCGATTGGTCACTCAGTTCATTGAAAACCTAATTTGATACCGAGGTATCTAATTTGATTATCATCAACGAGTGCCCACACAGATTGATAGGTCTATATTTTTAAAGAACATTTTCTAACTTTCGAACCGCTTAGCGTCTCGTCGTTAGGGGTGCGTATCTTACGCTTCCCAGTTTGAGAGTCAAGCGTTTTTTCAAACTTTCTTTTCTCTCTCAACCGACTCCGCTTTGTGACTTTCGTCTCACTCCGTGTCGGTGAGGCGGCATTATAGAGATCACAGCATTGATGACAACCCTTTTTTTTGAAATTATTCTCCGTTCGTTCAAAAAGCCATCAGACACGGTGTTTTTCGATAAAAATTCAACATTTGAAATACATCACACCAAATAATTGGAAAAATAACGCTCAACTACGTAATATTCCTATATCTATTTGTTAACGATAGATGCCATTATTCGTCAATAAGAAAAGTAGTACTTTAATATGGACTCCAATAAATCTCTTTTTCTAGTAATAGCGATCGCTATTTTGGGCGGTATTGTTTTTTCTCAGTTCGCCGACATCTCACCGGCTGTTGCTTTTGTGCTTGGTGTAGTAGCTACATTTTTCGTTGTTAAGTTTTCTTCTGCTACTCCAACCGTTTCGAAAGACAGTTCTCAATCAACAAAAACTCTTTACGTAGGTAACCTACCTTATAAAGCTAACGAATCTCACGTTAAGGATCTGTTCGCTGAATATGGGGAAGTATTTGCGGTAAGACTAATGAAGGATAAACGCACAGGTAAGCGTCGTGGATTTGGTTTCGTCGTAATGGCGAGCTCCGATGCCAAAGGGGCAATCGAAGCGCTCAATGAAAAGGACTATATGCAAAGAACGTTAAAGGTTCGCATTGCCAATGATCCTAAGCATCCTGAATCTGAATCAATTGAACAGGACTAAAGCCGAGATCGTCTAAGGCTTTGTTAAGTGCTTCTTCTTGTATAGGGGAAGCACTGCTAAACACCTCTTTGATCCCTACTCCTTCTTGATCGCCACTCTCTGCTAATAAGCTCACGACTCTACGAGCGATCGCCATACCCGAATCAATCAATTCGACACCTTTGCCTAGCACTTGCGATATCTCTTCTCGAATCAACGGAAAATGCGTACACCCTAATACGGCTACATCAATTACATCTACGAGTGGCTCTAGGATCTGATGCAAGTGAATCATGTCAGTGGGTTGACCTCTCAGCTTTTGCTCGGCCATATCCACCAGTTGACTGCTACCAAGCAGCTTTACATCTTTATCATCTGCAAAGTCTCGAATCAGATCATGAGTATACTGACGAGTAATGGTGGCAGGTGTGGCAATTAAACCGACGGCCTTTTTTGAAAGTAGAGAAGCGGGCTTGATTGCTGGTACGACACCGACAACCGGAATAGACAACACTTCTCTTAAATGAGGCAGCACGATGGTGCTCGCGGTATTGCAAGCGATAACGACGATATCAATGCGCTGGCGCTGCATCATCTGTTGAATAAGACGACAGGTACGATCAACCAATGTATCTGGTGCTAGCTCACCATAGGGATAGGCTTCGTTGTCGAATAAATAGAAGTAGTTTGCACACGGCAGCAAGTTTGCTATCTCTTTATATACAGAGAGACCACCTACCCCGGAGTCAAATATCAAAATGTTATGTCTATTCATCGCGTATTTCACCGACAGTTGTCGTTATCTATCCGCCGACATGATACTCACTACTGGTTAAGCGGTAAACCTATCTGCTCTCGATGCCTACTTCACTTTGTACCTTAGATGGCTGAATCGCTCAGCGGTTTCTATCGATAAGGAGTCTATCTCTATGGGATGGCTAAAGTACTTTGAATTACACACTAAGGTGTGGAACTCACCATCTTCGCCACATGGGTCAACATTGTCTGGCAACTCCGTGATGAGGCTCTCGGTATAACGCGCACCGCATAAAGACTCCTGCAATACTTGCCTGTCTATTGTCACCAAGACTGTATCAATCCCTCTTTCTATTATCTCTTGAGCTAGCTCTTGGCTATTTTCACCAACTAAAGGAAAAACCGCTTCAAACCCAGCAGGCTCTACATAGCTCTTTCGATACTCTACGATGCCATTACAGAACATGTCCCCGAAGGCGATACCGTCAACATTAAGTCCTGATGACTTCACGCCGTCTATTACTAGCGACTGGTATATGTCATTCGGCGGGAACACCTCCGGCAGTTCAATAGACACTAACGGCATACCTAGTCTATCGGCTTGCATCTGAACAACTTCGAGAGGTGTGACTTGGAAAGGCACCTCACCGCTTACGTGAGTGGTGTAAAGACCTACAACATTGTATTCGGACGACTCCATAAGACGCTCAAAGGTCAATGTGGAATCTTTACCTGATGACCAGCTGATAATGATGTTTTTCATAAATAAAAAGGGGTGACGAGCACCCCTTATGTTTCCCTAGAATTTATAGTCTACGGTTGCAAAAACATTGCGCCCGTCTGCTTTGTAATAGTTTGTGCCTGAACCTAGAGCCGTGTAGATCTCTTCATCCAGTAAGTTATTGACTTTAACACTCACCGCTAGAGCCTCTGTCACCTTGTAGCCAGCACCTATATCAACCGTGGTATAAGCATCAAGAGTGCCGCCTACTTTATCTTTACGTTCACCTACGTAATTGGCTATCAAAGCCAATTCAAGATCGTTGAGTTGATAGGTCGAGACCAGCTTAAAGTTCTGTTTCGCGCGGCGAATCAGCTGAGAACCGTCTTTCTCATTTACTGGATTTTTAAAATCCGCTGATAACTGGTGTTGAACTCCCCAAGTAGCAAACTGCCCTTGGAGCTCAATACCTTCAACTGACGCTTCATCTACATTACTTGGCACATAGTTACCCGAATCATTCGGTGCCCAGTTAATCAAATCTTTGATATCCGATTTGTACGCGGTAATTTCCCATGTCATCCAAGACTGGTAACCCCTAACGCCAATTTCAGAAGACATGGAGGTTTCAGGCTTTAGCGATTCGTTACCCGCATTGGGCCAATATAGGTCATTGAACGTTGGTGCCTTAAAAGCAGTCCCTGAACTTGCCACGAGTTGAATCGTATCTAGCACAAAGTAACCTGCACCTAGATTCCAAGTGGTGTGTCCACCAAACGCGCTATCGTCATCGTGACGTGCACTCGCTTCAAGGGAAGCTTTGTTATACTCAAACAAAGCGCTCGCAAATGCAGCTTTGTTGTCTTTGGTTGTTTTGCCGTAGTCTGTGGTGTTGGAGCCACCGCGATTTGCTTTTTCCAGATAGTAATCTAAACCGGCATTAAGAGTTAGGTAGTCAAAACCGCTATAGCTGTTAAACCATAAAATAGAGTTTCGCGATGTGGTGAGTTCTGACTTAGCATTCTTACCTGCCGCATCTCCGTCTCGGCCTTGGTTATAGCTCGTACTCACCTGCAACTCGGAGTTGAATTGCTCCCTGTGGTAAAGAGCGGTGCCTGCGAGTGAATAGTTCGTGGATTCGCTCTCTTGCTTCGTTCCATCAAATGCATTGGCATACTCAACGTCTGATGCAGAACTCATACCATTCAGCTTTAACGTCCAGTTATCGTTGATACTATGGGCAAGATTGCCTATCACTACTTTCGAGTCATAACCGTGCTTGTCGCTCTCTGGTGCCATCTGATACACATTAAAGCCATCACTTCTCTCAGCTTGCAACGTAATGCCGCCAGACGTACTCTCCGAAATTTGCCCTGATGAGCGCCAGCCCAACTGCTTGGTATCGTGTGAACCGTAGCCAAGTCTCGCTTGATGATTGCGAGTCTTAGTCGCTGTTGTAATACTAATAACACCACCAATCGCGTCGGAGCCATAAACCGCAGCGCGTGGTCCTCTCACGACTTCAACTCTTTCAATCGCGTATGCTGGGATCAAACCAATCGATGCACCGCCATTCGTAGCGGAGTTAAGTCGAACACCATCAAGGATCACTAGGGCGTGTTTCGTCAATGTGCCTCTAATGTAGATGCTTGTCTCTTGAGCATTGCCACCCGATGAATTGATTTCGATACCTGGAACGGTTCTTAGTACATCAAGAACACTGTTCGCCTTAATTTTTTCAATATCTTCGCGCGTAACAACCGTCGTAGGTGCTAACACCGAAGCTTTGCTTTGCTCTACACGGTTCGCCGTGACGACCATGGTCTCATCAGCCGATTTAGATTGATTACTTGAGCTTGTTACTTCTGCCAGTGAAAAAGAAGCATAAGAAGAGAGCGATGCAGTCACTGCTATCGCCAAACATGATTTGTTCATTTGTTGTGTTGTCCTAAATCGCGTAAGTCCTACCTACTCGAGCAATCCTTTTTCGCATCGAGTTGGCTGCTGGCAGGTATTCGGACTTAAGAGCACGAAACCATATTGGTTCCACCTACTGCCTCGACTTCCCGTTTATGTCAAACAGTGTCTTTTGAGGGGTTGTTCTCTCTTACCGCTGCGCGTCAGTTCTGGATTTGCACCAGATTCCCTTTTCAGTGAGATATCCATTTGATTCTCACACCAGCTAGGGGCCATGGTATTAACTGATTGATTATTTGTCCATAACGGATTGAACTAAGCTATAAGAGCACAGAGATAATGCGAGACAATTCTGGGAAAAACTGGACAACGACGGGAGATTGAATAAAATCTGCCCTCCTTAATACAACTCATTACCGACGATAGGCAACTACCATGGCAAATCTCGACTTCACACCAGAAGGCTATCAAATCCAGCTTGAAGAAAAATCTCAACGTTTGATCGATATGATGGCGCCGTATTCTGCTCCTGAACTCGAAGTATTTACTTCCCCAGAAAAGCACTATCGTATGCGTGCTGAATTCCGCGTTTGGCATGAAGGCGACGACATGTACTACATCATGTTCAACCAGGAAACGCGTGAAAAGTACCGAGTTGATCAATTCCCAGCAGCAAGCCGTCTTATCAATGACCTAATGCCACTGCTGATGGATGCGATGAAAGGCAACGAGGTATTACGAAAGAAACTGTTCCAAGTCGACTTTCTCTCAACCTTAAGCGGTGAGATCTTGGTATCTCTGCTCTACCACCGTCAACTGGATGATGCATGGAAAGAGCAAGCACAAGCACTGAAACAGCAGTTGAATGATGAAGGTTTCAAACTGAACCTGATTGGTCGTGCTCGTAAGATGAAAATCGTCATGGATCAAGACTATGTGGTGGAAACTCTGCATGTTAATGGTCAGCCATACCACTATCAGCAAGTGGAAAACAGCTTCACGCAACCCAATGGTCCTGTCGCGCAAAAGATGTTGGAATGGGCTGTTGATTGTACCCAAGACAGCAAAGGTGATTTGCTAGAGCTTTACTGTGGTAACGGCAACTTCTCATTGGCATTGGCACAAAACTTCGAGCGAGTCCTTGCGACGGAGTTGGCGAAGCCTTCAGTAGAATCGGCGCAATACAACATTGCAGCCAACAAGATTGATAATGTACAAATCATTCGCATGTCAGCGGAAGAGTTTACTGAGGCTATGGAAGGCAAACGTGAGTTCCGACGTTTGCAGCAGCAGAATGTCGATCTAAAAAGCTACAACTGCAACACGATTTTCGTTGATCCACCGCGTGCAGGTATGGATATCGATACCTGTAAAATGGTTCAAGGCTACGAGCGCATTCTGTATATTTCATGCAATCCAGAAACCTTGAAAGACAACTTGGACGTGCTGGGTGAAACGCACCACATTACGCGATTTGCTCTATTCGATCAGTTCCCGTTTACTCATCATATTGAAGCGGGCGTATTACTTGAGCGCAAAGCCTAATCAATAACAAACAAAAAACGAGCCAACTGGCTCGTTTTTTTATGCTCGCGCTCTACGAATAGAGACCAACAAATTAAGCTTCTTTGAGGATGTAGCCCATCTTTTTACCAATCCAGAATAGCAGTACCAAGACGACTACGATGGCGATGAAGTTGGAACCAGCATCAGGGTATTGCGCCTTCGTAAACGCAGAGTGACCAAACGCACCTACGAAGAATGCCGCAAGACCAACCATTGGGAAGTCTTCTGGAATTGGGTTTCTTAGATACTCTTGATACAGGGCCTGAACTGACAGCACGAGTGCAATCAGTGGAAAAATCGAGAATGCCACTTCGCTGATGGTGAGCCAAGACAACATTGCGTTACCACACATACCTGCAATCAGAGCAAGTACGAGCGTTTTTTTGCCGCTTTCGCGGTTTTCGGAGGACACTTCATTGGACATTATTTGGACCCTTCTTTTTGACGGTTTCTTTCACGTTCTTTGCGATACCAGTGTGCACCCTTGGCCACTATCCTTAATTGGACAATCAGCCTCTCCGCCAGTTCATATCTTTCTTTTTTGCTAAGATCTAACGCCTCTGCACCTGAACTGAACACGAGAATGACAGAAGCTTCCGCTTGGGCAAATGCTTCGTCACGGTCCATACCTGTGCTAACCAAATATTCAGTTAGCTCAGCCGAAAAGTGTTGGATCTCTCGAGCCACTGCGGCTCGAAAGTCAAAAGAGGTGCCAGAACGCTCCCTTAATAATAGGCGGAACACGTTGGGACTGCTTTCAATGAACTCCATAAACGTTTCGACTGAAGTACGGATCACACTGCCTTCTTTGACAATACGTTGGCGCGCTTGTCGCATTAACTGCCTTAGCAGTAGGCCTCCTTCATCTACCATGGTCAGCCCCAGCTCATCCATATCTTTAAAATGACGATAGAAAGAAGTTGGAGCAATACCGGCTTCGCGCGCGACTTCGCGCAGGCTCAAATTCGAAAAGCTGCGATCGGCACTAAGCTGGCTAAAAGCAGCATCGATCAATGAACGACGCGTTTTTTCTTTTTGTTGTGCACGAATACCCATTGATTTCATGTTTAACCTAGGTGCTCTTATTGGTTACCATCGATGACGGTAATTGAGGGAGTGGAGGTAATATAGCGCGAATAGTCACTTTGTATAAGTGTATGGCTGGCGATTTTGCTAAAAAACCTATACGCATCTCACTTCATTTACTCAGCATTATGCTTGAACAAGTTTCATTATTTTGCATACATCAAACGTTTATCCGATGCTAACTCTCAATAAAACTGCGTGATCTTTCACACTCTATTCACGCAGTCATATTTACCAACGTTAATAATCCGTTAAAATCTCGCCATTGCCAGTCTATGAATTGCACTCATCACTCCTGCCCTACTTGTCGCTATTAATGCTGAACGTTTTGTAGAGAGTGAGAGGAACTACGAGGATACTATATGAGTCGCGCTAAACATTTTGATGCCATCGTAATCGGCAGTGGCCCAGGTGGTGAAGGGGCTGCGATGGGGCTAACTAAAGCTGGCCTCAACGTTGCGATCATCGAAAAAGAGAGCAGCGTCGGTGGTGGTTGCACCCACTGGGGTACCATACCTTCAAAAGCACTGCGTCATGCGGTCAGCCGTATCATTGAGTTCAACAGCAACCCACTGTTTTGTGGTAACAACACCAGCCTGCACTCGACGTTTTCCAATATTTTGGGACACGCAAAAACCGTTATCGATAAGCAAACCCGACTGCGCCAAGGCTTCTATGACCGAAATGAGTGCACCTTGCTATACGGAACGGCACGCTTTGTCGATACTCACAGCCTAGAGGTCACTAAGTCCGATGGTACTATCGATACTTATACGGCCGACAAGTTTGTGATTGCAACCGGTTCAAGACCGTATCGCCCTGCTGATGTCGACTTTAATCACCCACGTGTTTACGATAGCGATTCAATTCTTTCTCTTGAGCACGACCCTAGACACATTATTATTTACGGTGCCGGTGTCATTGGTTGTGAGTATGCGTCTATCTTTCGTGGCTTGGATGTAAAAACCGATCTCATCAACACCCGTGAGCGACTTCTGGCGTTCCTAGATAACGAGATGTCAGACTCTTTGTCCTATCACTTCTGGAACAGCGGCATGATGATCCGAAACGATGAAACCTACGCCAAGATCGAAGGTACCGAAGACGGCGTCATCATCCACCTCAACTCAGGCAAGAAGATGCGCGCGGATTGCTTACTGTATGCCAATGGTCGAACAGGTAACACTGACGCACTCAATCTGGATGCCGTTGGACTAGTCGCGGATTCTCGCGGCCAGCTCAAAGTCGACACCAACTACCAAACCGACATCGACCATGTCTATGCTGTGGGGGATGTGATTGGCTACCCAAGCTTAGCGAGTGCGGCATACGACCAAGGCCGATTCGTAGCTCAAGCGATTACTCAAGGTGAAGCTGAAGGTAAGCTAATTGAAGATATTCCGACAGGTATCTACACCATTCCAGAAATCAGCTCTGTGGGTAAAACTGAGCAAGAGCTGACTGAAGCCAAGATTCCGTACGAGGTAGGACGCTCGTCATTCAAACACCTTGCGCGTGCACAGATCGCCGGTAAAGACGTGGGAAGTTTAAAAATACTCTTCCACCGCGAGACCAAAGAAATCTTAGGCATTCACTGTTTTGGTGAGCGTGCGGCAGAAATCATCCACATCGGCCAGGCCATCATGGAGCAAAAAGGCGAAGCGAATACCATCGAGTACTTCGTTAACACCACCTTTAACTACCCGACCATGGCAGAAGCCTATCGTGTTGCTGCGCTCAATGGTTTAAACCGTCTGTTCTAACCTAATTGCAGTGCATAGCACTTTAGACCAATACAACAAAGGCGACATCATGTCGCCTTTGTTTTTCCTTCTACGCAGATGAAACGCTAAGCCAGTAAAAACTGACCGCGACGCCACTGGTAAATAAATATCACCGCCAACCCCAGACCTCGAATACCCATAAAGCTGAGCATCGCGAACCAAAGTGCATGATTTCCTAAACTGCTGGCGGCAAAAAACAAAGCAAAGAAACAACACGTGGCGGCAAACATACTATTGCGCATATCTCTGCCTTTTGTCGCGCCCACAAAAATACCATCAAATAGAAAGCACCACATGGACACCAGCGGCATAGCAACCAGCCAAGGTAAGAAGAATTCCGCTTGCGTTTGCACTGCGGCGATGGAAGTAATCATCGCAATCAAATCACTCCCTAAACCTGCAAATACCAGTGTCAGCAGCACACAAATAACCGCACTCCAGAAAAAGGTCACGACAAGCGAATCAATGAGCTGACTGCGACTCTTGGCACCAATCGCTTTGCCTACCATAGCTTCCATAGCGTAAGCGAAACCATCCATGCCATAAGAAATGAGCATCAAGAAGCTCATCAATACCGCATTCGCCGCGACGATATCATCTCCAAATGCTGCGCCCTGAAAGGTCATAAAACTAAAAGTAGCTTGTAGGCACAATGAACGAAGAAAGATGTCACGATTGAGCTTCACAAAACGTCCAATATCCTGACTCACATCAGAGGCCAATTGCAGCACATTTGGCAGGACTCTTTGACGCCAAGTGCGCGCGGCACACCATAGGCCAAATGCACAACCTGAGTAGTCAGCAATGACCGACGCCAAGGCCGCACCTTCGACTTTCCACCCCAAACCAATGACAAACAAGACATCAAGGCCGATATTTACCAGGTTAGTAATGATCACCATCCACATTGGCGCTTTCGCGTTTTGTGTCCCTAGTAACCAGCCAAGAAGCACAAAATTCATCAACGCTGCAGGGGCACTCCAAGCTCTTATCGCAAAATACTGATAACCATAATGCTTCACTTCTTCACTGGCAGAGCTAAACGAAAAAATAACATCAGCGAGAGAGGTATGCACGAGTAAGAACAGCGCAGCAAACCCCAATGCCATAAGACTCCCCTGCAAAAACACCAGCGCAAGCTGGCGCGTATCATTAGCGCCATAACTTTGAGCGGCGAGGCCTGTGGTCGACATTCTCAAAAAACCCAGCAGCCAGAAGGTGACACTTATCATGGTGCTGCCAAGCGCAACGCCACCTAAATACCAGGCGTGCTCTAGGTGGCCAATCACAGCGGCGTCAACCAGTCCTAATAGCGGGACAGTAATATTGGATAGCACCATAGGAATGGCCAATAGCAAGACTCGGCGGTGCAAGGGCAGATCAGACAGAATGGTAATTGATTGTTGAAACACGAACACTCCAGCACGTCGAGACTCCACTAGAAATGCTTTAGTGGAAAGGATACTTGAAGCGCTATAGTAACGTTATTTACAGGCGAGCACCGCAACTACCACTCAATATTGACGATGTTCGGCGTGAGACGATGTCGATAGATGGGCAGCTTCGCCACCACTCGCTGCCAACGAGACCAGCGTTGACAATGCTTGTCGATGGGCGATTCAATCGAGACTTTGTATGTCCACGGTAGCCAATGAAGCAACTTATCAAGCGGCTTTCTCATGCCATGTTGATAACGCTCACACCCCATCTTTTGCCCTAAGTGACTCGCTGTGAGGTCACCGGCCAGCACCAAGCAGGCTTTGGCATGTTGAAAGTGACACCCGATGGCTTGCACAAAGTGCGCTATTCGAGTCTCAGTTTGTTCCAGTAGAGCATGTTCACATACAACTAGAATCGGTTTGTCGGCAGGAATCAATAGCGTCGACAACCAGCTCATATCATCAATCGAGCCACAGATGAGTGAGTACCGCTCGCTTTTGTGAAACAACCGTTGGCGCCACACCAAATGCTCATTGGTATCGACTTCAAGCCAATGACAGCGGCCATTGTCCAAACGGTAGAAACGGGTATCAAGGCGCGCGCCGACATTAATAACCCAACCATCAGGGTTGGTCTCAAGAAATCGCTTTACTTGCAAATCGCAAAGCTGAGTTAAGGTGGCATGCAATAGCTGACTTTGGTCAACGTTACCCGTGAGGCAATCGGGCGCCAGTTGGCAACGGCGACATGCATGGGCAGCGATGGGGTCATAGATGATGCCATCATCCAGCAAACTTTCACGACTGCGAAACCACAGCGGCTTGAGCAGTTTGCTCGGTACATCTAAGGGAACGCTTTGATGATTGTTTCGATTGTCCATACTGCCTCCATGCATAGAGGCATCGATGATAATCGTTCTCAACAATCATTTCAAGGCAAATGAAATTAGTTATCATTTACATATCAATTTCAGACGTAAAAAAAGCGACAGGCGGACCTGTCGCTTTCCATCACCATAGGGGTGAAATTGTTGGCACTCTTTGAATGCCTCACAAATATCCATTTGTTATTTGTGCTTCCACTGCTAATTCTTGTTTGTCATCGTCCTGATGCGTTTTCACGATCCCTGGCAAAACCTTTTGCTCGAGTTCTTCCTAAACCCTGTCCATTTGTTTTCTCATCCTGAGAATAGTCGATCATCCGTATCTGCCCACACTCCGAGTCTGAGCAATATCCTTATTATTATTTTTGGCGCTCCTCGCCAAACATCCTTGAAGACCTTCTTGGTCTGAAATCCTTGTGTCAGCATCCTGTCGACAAGGAACAATTTACCTGACTCAGAATGGAAGACAACCAAGCACAACGTTTTTTCTAGTTCGCAACAATACACAAACAATTAAAGTAATATAAATCATAAACTTAATAATTATTAACGGCAATTTTGCGCTAACAAGTATGGCAAATATCTCACAAAGCATCTGGATAACTCGCCAATCACGCTCAAAGAGCATCAAGATCGAAGTGAGATCTGAATCACCCAGTGCGTGACACCACTACCAACAGATCTACCAACAACAACGCTACCCAAGCACCAAAAACAACAATGCCCCTTCATCAGAAGAGGCATTGCAAGCTCGGTTTGGCGTTAAAGAAACCCGTTTAGACATTAAACAAACTAGGTTAGGCTGCTAGTTTTTGTAACGCGGTTCGGATTAGTGAAGACCGCCCACGTATTTAGAAAGAACGTCGATATCTTCGTCGTTCAGCTTTTTGGCGATATCACGCATCATAGCGTTCATGTCGTTGGCACGATCGCCGCTGCGGAATTTCTCTAGTTGTGATTTCACATAATCAGCATGCTGACCAGAAATTTTAGGGAATCCTGATAGCTCAGTGCCGTTACCACGAGGGCCGTGACAAGCAATACACGCGGTAATTCCACGCTCAGCATCACCAGCGGTGTAAAGAACTTTACCCACTTCGACCACATTTTCAGGGGTACTATTGGCTGCGATTGGCATAGACGCATAGTAAGCCGCAAGATCCGCCATATCTTCCTCAGACAGTGGCATAGCCATACCACTCATCACAGGATCATAACGACCTTGTTTACCGCCACTTGTCATACCAAGCTTTAGGTCTTTCAGTTGTTTTTCAATATATTTTGCGTGCTGTCCTGCGATGCTTGGGTACATCGTTAGCAGACTGTTACCGTCCGCTCCATGACACGCTACACACGTTTGGGATTTTGCTTTACCAGCTTCAATATCGCCTTGGGCCCATACTGAGCAGCTGACTACAAGACTCAAGATTAGCGCTAATTTTTTCATGACATTCCATTATAATTATCAAGCTTCCAGTACCACTATACGCCTCGCTAAACCCTACAGATTGGTGTCAAAGGGACAAAATAAGGTAACGCGGGCAATTAATACCGATCATGGTACAATGTGTGGCCATATGCCGAGCACGGTTATTTTACACAATTTCACAAAAAAGTAATCAATCGACTACACAAAGTCGAGATGGAGTTAACAGTGAGCGTAAAAATTCATTATCAAAACACGCATTTCATTACAAGTGCACCCGATATTCGTCACTTGCCAGAGGATGAAGGGATCGAAATTGCGTTTGCAGGACGCTCCAATGCAGGTAAATCCAGTTCACTGAACCGCCTTACTAACCAAAGAGCGCTGGCGAAAACCAGTAAAACACCAGGCCGTACCCAATTGATTAACCTTTTCAAGGTTGACGAAGGTTGTCACATCGTTGACTTACCTGGATACGGCTTTGCTCAAGTTCCTCTTGAGATGAAAAAGAAATGGCAAAAATCGCTAGGCGAATATTTGCAGAAACGTCGTTGCCTGAAAGGCCTAGTGGTACTGATGGACATTCGTCACCCAATGAAAGATCTTGACCAGCAGTTAATTGAATGGGCTGTTGAGTCTGGTATTCCAGTTCAGGTTCTTCTGACGAAAGCAGACAAATTGAAAAGTGGTGCTCGCAAAGCACAAGTGTTGAAGATACGTGAGGCAGCACTGGCGTTTGGCGGTGATGTGCAAGTCGATCCGTTTTCGTCACTAAAAGGCATCGGTGTTGATCAATTACGAAATAAACTCGACACCTGGTTTGCGCCAGCGTTTGCACACCTTGAGCAATCTGACGATTTAGAAGGTGGTGAGCAAGACGCTTAACTATCTTTGGTGGTAAAACTATCTTTTAGTGGTAAAACTATCTTTTAGTGGTAAAACTATCTTTCGGTAGTAAAACATCGTTCTACAGAAACAAAACGCCCCGCCTTCCTGGCAGGGCAATGGGAGAGAGAAGATTTAGTATTATTGTTTGTTCCAAGCATCTATGAAGCTTTCAAACAATGCAATCACCAGCCATACAAAGTGTGAGCTAGTCTTCTCTTACCATCCCAATTCCCACAATACTCACAACCCAATAAAGTCTTATATTTCAGATAGTAAAACCCTGGTTACTCGCTGCTTTTCTACGCTTGATTCTAGTTGAGAATTATACAAAGTGTGAAGGTCGTTTAATTACAGAATTTGGTAATCAAATGTCGTAATGACGAAGAGAGAAAAGTGAGAAGAAGGGCGCTAAAAAATTTTCTTTGCCACAAGAAAAAACGCCCCAGTCAAATACTGACTGGGGCGGCTGAATCAGCCTAATCCAATAACGTGAAACAAAAGGTCTGAAAGATAGAACATCTTACCTCTGTACCCTACGCGTTCTAATGTACAACAAGTGATCAGAAAATGAAACTATTTTTGTAGTTTTTTTTCATGAAGTTTTTGTTAATAGACATAAGTCGCTTAGATGCATGAACTTTTTTAACATCAAAAAAAAGCCAGCGACTGTGCGCTGGCTCATGTTAATTTAATAATTTAGCTCAAAATATGACTAATGAGCCTGATCCCAGTTGTCTCCGTGACCAGAGTCAGCAACAAGTGGAACAGCCAATTCTGCTGCAGATTCCATCAATTTTTGTACTTTACTTTCAATTTCGCCTAAAGATGACGATTCCACTTCAAAGACCAGTTCATCGTGCACTTGCATCAGTAGTTTCACCTTGCCATCACCTTCAGCTTGGATCCATTCATCCACCAACAACATCGCTTTCTTAATGATGTCCGCGGCAGTACCTTGCATTGGCGCATTGATTGCCGCACGCTCCGCCGCTTTGCGACGCATACCATTACGAGACTTAATCTCAGGTAAGTGCAGTCTGCGGCCAAAGATGGTTTCAACGTAGCCTTTCTCACTCGCTAACACTCGCGTGTCTTCCATATACTGCATCACGCCTGGATAACGCTCGAAGTAAGTATCCATATATTGCTGCGCCTCACCACGAGGAATACCGAGCTGCTTAGACAGACCAAACGCACTCATGCCATAGATAAGTCCGAAGTTAACCGCTTTGGCACGGCGACGCTGTTCACTGGTGACTTGCTCAATATCGACACCAATGATCTCCGCCGCTGTGGCAGCGTGGATATCTTTACCTTGTCTAAACGCATCCAGTAGCGCCTTATCACCTGACAAGTGCGCCATGATACGAAGTTCAATCTGAGAGTAATCCACCGCAAGGATCTTCCAGCCATGCGGAGCCACAAACGCCTGACGAATGCGTCGGCCTTCATCGTTACGGATAGGAATATTCTGCAAGTTTGGATCGGTCGATGACAAACGACCGGTTGCAGTGACAGCCTGATGATAAGACGTGTGTACTCGACCCGTTTCTGGGTTGATCATCTTCGGTAGCTTGTCTGTGTAGGTGGACTTGAGTTTAGCTAGGCCGCGATACTCCAAAATCAACTTAGGCAGTGGGTAATCCAACGCCAACTCTTGCAGCACCTCTTCATTGGTAGAAGGTGCGCCTGATGGCGTTTTCTTAAGTACCGGCAAGCCCATTTTCTCAAAGAAGATCGCTTGCAGCTGCTTAGGCGAGCTCAAGTTAAACTCTTCGCCAGCAATCTCATAGGCTTTCTGCTCCAGCTCATCAAGACGCGCCGCGATCTCTTGAGATTGAGCGCCCAAAAGCATGTCATCAATCAGTACACCGGTGCGCTCGATACGAGATAACACAGGCACCAACGGTACTTCGATGTCTTGATAGACACGATTCAGTGCTTCGTTTTTCTCAAGCTCTGCATTGATGCGCTGGTGAAGACGCAAAGTCACATCCGCATCTTCTGCCGCGTATGGTGCTGCCTGATCCATCTCGATTTGGTTGAAAGTCAGTTTCGATTTGCCTTTACCGGCAATTTGCTCGAATGAGATGCAGCTATGCTGCAAAAAGCGCAGTGCCAAGCTGTCCATATCGTGCTTACCGCCGACGCTGTTGTAGACGTAAGAAGCAAGCATGGTGTCGTATTTAATGCCCTTAAGCTCAATACCATAGCGTGTAATCACACTGGCGTCATACTTCAGGTTTTGACCGACTTTCACTACGTTGTCGTCTTCAAGCAACGGCTTTAATTGCTCAAGAACCCAATCACGGTCAAGCTGCTCTGGTGCGCCCATGTAGTCGTGAGCAACAGGCAGATAAGCGGCCACGCCTTCTTCGGTCGCAAACGACAGACCGATAAGATTCGCCACCATATAATCTAAGCTGTCCGTCTCAGTATCAAACGCAATCACAGAAGCCGATTTTAGCTTCTCTAGCCACTCAGCAAACTGCTCTTCGGTTAGGATGGTTTCGTACTGGCTGCGGTCAATTTTTACTGCTGATGTGTCCATCGCTGGAGCATCATCATCGCTAGAAATACGTTTTGCTGCACTCTCCACCGCTTGCACTTCACCTGTGCCGCCTTCAAGAAGCTCATTGAGCCAAGATTTAAAGGTCAATTGGCCGTACAGCTTGGTCAGTTCATCAACGTTTGGTGTCTCTTTCAGCAGAGATTCAGGCGTGCAATCGAGTTCCACATCCAGTTTGATGGTCGCCAGATCATAAGAAAGTAATGCATTTTCTTTGTTCTCGGTAAGCTTCTTAGCCATGGTTTTTGAACCACGAAAGCCAAGAGGGGCGATATCATCGAGTCTATCGTATAGGTCTTTAATGCCGCCGATACCTTGCAATAGTGCTGTTGCTGTTTTGTCACCTACGCCTGGTACACCTGGGATGTTATCCACTTTATCGCCCATCAGTGCCAGATAGTCGATAATAAGCTCAGGTGGAATACCAAACTTATCCACTACGCCTGCTCTGTCCATCACCACATTGGTCATGGTGTTGATAAGGGTAACGTTGTCATCAACCAGTTGAGCCATATCTTTATCGCCCGTGCTGATCAATACTGGCATACTCGCTTGTGAAGCTTGATGCGCCAAAGTACCAATGACATCATCCGCTTCCACGCCAGGTACACAGATAAGCGGTAGACCCATAGCACGAATCACTTTATGCAAAGGTTCAATTTGGCAACGAAGATCATCCGGCATAGGCGGACGGTTTGCCTTGTACTCAGGGTACATATCATCACGGAATGTTTTGCCTTTGGCATCAAACACCACCGCGATACGATCAGAGGCAAACTGACGCATCATGCTTCTTAGCATGTTAACAACACCGTAAACCGCATTGGTTGGGATTTCGCCATTGCTCATCGTTTCTGGATAAGCATGAAATGCTCGATAGAGATAAGAAGAACCATCGATAAGGATCAATGGGTTGTCTGGTATTTGCGCCATGTTTAGTCGTCCAAAATTTTTGGTAGTGATCTATAAGGATGCCATGACTCGCAGTGCGATGCTACGCTCTTTCACTGTCTATATACACAGTTACCAAATTAAACTGCGCTCTCGCACCCCTCAGCCTGTGGATAAATCTGTTTATAGAGTTGTTTTAACAAATGATAAAGTTATTCAAGGTCATCAAAAAACAAATATAAGCCACTGTAATTAAAGCATTAAATATCAGATCCCCCACCCTTCCCATGATCCTTCTCGGATCATGCCATGTGGAAAACCTAATTTTGCGTTTAATGTCAGCGATAGGATTATATTCTAGTCAGAGTGTGCAATTAATCTGCAAAGAGTAGATAGAAAAAAAGCGACACCAAAGGTGTCGCCTAGCAATAATTTAAGGAGGTTATCTCGTTTAACGAGTACGGCTAACCAACCAAAAGCTATAAATACACTGGAAGCAATGTGAGCAATGTCGTGTCAAAAAAGAACCGATTAAGTGAACTGAGCCATGTCGCTAGTTGTTTAACCTTTTCCCTTAGGACGAGTTAATGGTAATCATTATCATTTAATGCGTCAACCACTAATTGAGAATATTTATCATTTAATTTCTGAGCACAAAAAAACCGGCGTAATGCCGGCTTCTAATGTCGCGGTGTTTATTAATCTTGCTGGCTATCTTGTGCCAACCACTCCGCCACATCTTTGGCAAAGTAAGTCAGAATGCCATCCGCACCGGCGCGCTTAAAGCACAGCAGTGATTCAAGTACCGTTTCACGCTCTTTTAGCCAACCATTTTGAATCGCGGCTTTGTGCATTGCATACTCACCAGAGACTTGATAAGCAAACGTCGGTACCTGAAGCTCGCTTTTCACACGACGCACCACGTCTAGGTATGGCATACCTGGCTTGACCATCACCATATCCGCACCTTCATTGATGTCCATCGCAACTTCATGCAAGGCTTCATCACTGTTGGCAGGATCCATCTGGTAATTTTTCTTATCACCGCCCTTAAGGTTGGAGGCCGAACCGACAGCATCTCGGAATGGACCATAGTAGTTTGATGCATATTTCGCCGAGTAAGCCATGATCTGTGTATGTACATGACCCGCTTCTTCTAGCGCTTCACGAATACGACCAATACGACCATCCATCATATCCGACGGCGCAACGACATCTGCGCCAGCTTCTGCATGGGACAAGGCTTGTTTGATGAGCACATCAGTAGTTTCATCATTCTGTACGTAACCATCTTCATCGATAATGCCGTCTTGACCATGAGTCGTAAACGGATCTAACGCTACGTCTGTGATTACGCCCATTTGTGGCACATTTTCCTTTAGTGAGCGCACAGCGCGCTGCACCAAGCCTTCTGGATTATAGGCTTCCGCCGCACAGAGGCTTTTTGCATCTTGGTTAACTACTGGGAACAGCGCAATGGCAGGTACGCCCAGTTTTGCTAGATATTCGGCTTCTTCTAGCATCAAATCAATAGAAAGACGCTCAACCCCAGGCATGGACTCCACTGTTTCGCGGCGATTTTTGCCCATTAGAATGAACATTGGGTAGATCAAGTCATCCACCGACACCTTATTCTCTGCCATTAAACGTCGGCTAAAGTCATGTTTGCGCATACGGCGCATACGGCGTGCTGGAAATTGACCTTGAATCGATACAGACACCTTTCTCTCCTTGTCTGGAAAAATGCGAAAATCAAGCATATCACTCTCGCATGTTCATGCTAGTAGTAAAATTGGAAAATGCTAAACCACAAACGATATACTGAACATATTACTCACCAAATTTAGTTAGCCATGATAGATACACACGCCCATATTTACGCCTCTGAATTCGACCAAGACCGCGATGAAGTGGTACAGCGCGCACTTGATGCCGGTATTGAGCACATTTTGCTACCCAACATCGATCTCGACTCCATTGAGCCAATGCTGGCTACCGAAGCGGCTTATCCTCAAGTATGCCGCTCGATGATGGGTCTGCATCCATGCTATGTCGATGCTAATGTCGATCAAACGCTCGACACCATCCATTCTTGGTTCGACAAGCATAACTTTATTGCTGTAGGTGAAATTGGTATCGACTTGTACTGGGATAAAACCTACCGCAAGGAGCAGGAGCATGCCTTCATCACTCAGTTGAATTGGGCCAAAGAGATGGATCTGCCTGTAGTGATCCATACACGAGATTCGATTGAAGAAACTTTGGCTCTACTTAGATCAGAGCAAAACGGCGACTTGTGCGGCGTGTTCCACTGCTTCGGCGGCACAATTGAAGAAGCGAAAGCCATTAACGATCTTGGCTTTCACCTTGGCCTAGGTGGTGTCTCTACCTTTAAAAATTCAGGCATGGACAAAGTGATTCCTGAGCTAGATTTGAGCAAAGTGATTCTAGAAACCGACTGCCCTTACCTAGCACCAGTGCCACATCGTGGAAAACGCAATGAGCCTGCGTATACTGAACTGGTGCTAAAACGCATAGCGGATCTCACCGAATTGAGTAGTAAAAAAGTGGCACAGATAACAACAAACAATGCAAAATCACTGTTTTCATTGTAGTTTTTCATAATTTATTACTCATTCCGTGACGGAGATCGAGTTTGGTGTACACAAGACAACCTCAAGTTAACGTAGAATATGCATCAATTTTATATGCCACTACCGACAAAGGAAACGTGGCAGAGATCACGCAGTTCTATCTCGGAGGTGGAGTATGTGCCAACATGGAAATCTATTACAACGTCAGCATCGCACATTTTGGCAAAAGCTAATGGGCGTGAAAGAAGTGTATGTATGCTCTAATTGCGGTTACGTTCTGAAAATCCGCTAACCTCAAAGCTCAGTTGTCAGAATGAAGAAGCCAGTATTACTGCAACAAAGATTGCCACGACAAAGAATGCAGAGAAAAAAATAGCGGCCTAGGCCGCTATTTTTACATCTAAGATGATGTCATCAATCCATCACAAGCTTTACTCTTGCTCAGCCTCTTCGCTGTCATCTGTCTTACGTGTATAGAAGCGTGCAAAGAACAGTCCCACTTCAAACAGCAAACACATAGGAATCGCTAGCAGAGTTTGCGAAATCATATCCGGCGGAGTGAGGAGCATCCCCACGATAAACGCTCCAACTACGATATACGGACGCTTTTGCTTCAAGCTTTCAACATCCGTCGCCCCTGTCCAACACAACAAAATAATGGCCACAGGTACTTCAAACGCAATACCAAATGCCAAAAATAGCGCCAATACAAAATCCAGATAGCTGGAGATATCGGTCGCGAATTCTACGCCGCCAAGCGATATCGCGGTGAAAAAGCCAAACACCAGCGGAAATACCACAAAATACGCAAACGCAACGCCGCAATAAAACAGCAGCGAGCTCGAGAACATCAATGGCATGACCAGCTTTTTCTCATGCTTGTACAAGCCAGGTGCGACAAAAGCCCATACCTGATAAAGAATATAAGGCACGGCCACAAACACCGATGCGATCAAAGTAAGTTTGAGCGGAGTGAAGAATGGCGACGCTACGTCGGTAGCAATCATGGTCGCCCCCTCTGGTAATCTTTCTACCAAAGGCTTAGAAACGAAATCGTAAATATTGCCAGAGAAATAGACCAAGGCTAAGAACACCACCAACACAGCGACAATCGCACGCAGCAGTCGGTTACGAAGCTCTAACAGATGGCTAATCAAAGGCTGTGTCTGTTCGACGGAAGACATGAAAACCTCGAATAAAATACCGTGAAGATGAGCAAACTAAAGGCCCATCCACGGGAGACATATATACAGACAAGGGCTGATGTTCAGCCCTTGTTTAGATCTTTTTCTGGAGACTCATTCTCGGCAGGTTTAGCAGGTTCCGGTTGCACCGTCTCTTGCGGACGGGAATCAGGTTCTGCAGTTGTCACCTTATCACTTGCGTAAGGTCGGGTGACTTCTTTTGCCGCCTGCTTCAATTCTTCTACCGAACTTTTCAGTTCCGGTGAGAGGTCTTCCATGCCCATTTTCTCAGCTTTTCGCAGGTTCTCTTGAAGCTCTTGAACTTTAAGCTCATGCGACAGCTCGTCTTTGACGTTATTCGCCATCGCTTTTGCTGAGCTGATAAAACGAGAAACACTTCGGATAGCCGTTGGTAGGCGCTCTGGTCCCAGAACCACCAAACCAACTACAGAGATGAGTACCAGTTCCCAAAAACCGATATCAAACACGAATTATGCCTGCTCTTTATCTTTCTTTGTTTCAGTAGAAGCGTCTGTTTTCTGTTGCTCAATGTTCTTTGGTTCAAAATCTGCATCTTTGTCGTCAGATTTCTTTGCCGTTTGCTCATCTTCGCTCATGGCTTTCTTAAAGCCTTTTACAGCACCACCTAAGTCGCCACCAATACCACGCAGTTTCTTGGTTCCAAATAGCAGAATCACAATCACTGCAATGATAAGAAGTTGCCAAATACTAATACCGCCCATTCTTTCTACCTCGGGTCTTGATTAACAAACAAATGATTTAATACGAGTTTATCGCTTAACGCCTGTAAGTACGCCAACTGAACAACCAAAATGTGATACCAGCAACGCCAGATGCAACTGACAGCTGATCGTAAGGTCCTTCAAGTAATATGGCGGAGCATACGATTAAAGTTGCACCAACGCCAAACAAAAATTTACCTGTCCCATGTTGCCGTTTTGTTTCACGGTATCCTTGGTACAAGGTATCCATGCGCTGATTCATAGCTTTACCTTGTTTCAGGCTATCGTACAGCAACTCTGGAAGTTCCGGCAATTTTTCTGCCCAAAACGGCGCACGATCTTTGATACCGTTAATAACTGCCTGCGGTCCAACTTGATTCATCATCCAGTTTTCGAGAAATGGCTTCGCCGTCTCCCATAAGTCTAGCTGCGGATAAAGCTGTCTGCCGAGCCCCTCAACATAGAGCAGAGTCTTCTGCAACAATACCAGCTGTGGCTGCACTTCCATATTGAAGCGGCGAGCAGTATTGAAGAGGTTCAGTAGTACATGACCAAAGGAAATTTCGCACAGTGGCTTAGCAAAAATCGGCTCACACACCATACGAATCGCAAACTCGAACTCGTCGACATTGGTATCGCGTGGCACCCAACCAGAATCCACATGAAGCTCAGCCACTTTACGATAGTCTCGATTAAAGAAAGCTAGGAAGTTCTCAGCTAGGTAGCGCTTGTCGTCGCTATTGAGTGTGCCGACAATACCGCAGTCAAGACCAATCCACAGTGGGTTTTCAGGGTGGTCATAACTAACAAACACGTTGCCAGGGTGCATGTCGGCATGGAAGAAGCTATCGCGAAACACCTGGGTGAAGAAAACGCTCACACCACGCTCCGCCAGTAGCTTCATGTTGGTGCCATTCGCTTCTAGCGTCGGGATATCAGAAACCTGAATACCATAGATGCGTTCAGAGACCATCAAGCTTTCGCTGCTAAAATCTGGCAATACTTCCGGCACATACAACTCTTCGCTGCCTTCGAAATTGCGGCGCAGCTGAATCGCGTTGGCTGCTTCTCGGCGCAGATCGAGCTCATCAAGCAAGGTCTTTTCATACTCACGAACTACCTCGACTGGCTTCAATCTACGAGCATCGGGCAGCGCCTTCGACACGATGCGTGCCATGCGATACATGAGCTTTAGGTCGGCATCGATCACCGGACGAATATCCGGACGAATCACTTTAAGTACGACCTCTTGGCCGGTCGATTTCAGCTTAGCGGTATGTACCTGAGCAATAGACGCAGACGCCAGTGGCTTGATATCAAAATCGTCAAACCAGTTTTCAATCGGACCACCGAGTGCCAACTCCATTTGCGACTTAGCTAGCTCACCATCAAACGGAGAGACTTGGTCTTGCAGCAGAGCCAGTTGGTCGGCGATGTGTGGTGGGAACAGATCGCGACGCGTCGACATCATCTGTCCAAATTTGATCCACACCGGACCGAGTTCTTGCAGCGCCAAACGCAGGCGCTCACCTAACGGCTTTTCTGGATGCTTGTTCTTCATCCAAAACAGCGAACGTCTGACCAGCAGAGGGGCTTTGGTTAATTGATGCGTTGGCATCAGTTCATCAAGGCCATACTCAAGTTGTACCTTGATGATGTGATAAAGGCGCTTTATTTCACTCGGAGTCATACACGCTCCGAGTCGGTATTGTCACTGCCAGCGGCTGCTAGCAGCGCATCAAGGCGAGCATTGAGTCGCTCAGCTTGGCTGCGTACGTCGTCGACATCATCGCAAAAGGCTGCAATCGCCAACGGTGGCGGGGCAATTTTCCACTCTTCGGTGAGCACCTGGCCGAAATGGTCTTGATGCTTTGACGTCTGTGAAGCGATAAAACCAAACAGGTTTTTAACCCCTTGTACTGCAGTGTGCGCAACCACATCACCGGTTACGCGTGACAACCACTCTTCGATATCCGGTTTACAGTCGGTCAGCAATGCTGAGAATTTTTGCGCTAACTGAATATCGCCTTCCAGCTCCAGTTTATCTTGTTTAATAAGCTTGGTGATATTGGCCTGATCTTTAAGCTCAGGCAGCACAGAAAGGTTCAGTGACAGATAACAATCTGACTCACCTTCATAATTAGCCAGCACATCAAGTTGATGACTGAACACAAAGGTCAGTGATTTGTTGAATTCACGCAGGTGAACTTGAATCACCTGGCCTTTAAGGCGAGTGACACGACTGACCAGCGCTTCGTCATCGTTGATCAGCGTATTCAGTGTGGTTTCCACCACCGCGGTCACTAATGGGTCAAATGGCATGACTCAATCCTTAGAATTTGTATCCACGGTGCAGGGCTACAATGCCACCGGTTAGGTTGTAGTATTTGGTGTGTTCAAAGCCCGCCTCTTGCATCATGCCTTCCAGAGTATCTTGGTCTGGGTGCATGCGGATCGATTCCGCAAGATAGCGATAGCTTTCCGCATCATTCGCCACCAACTCGCCCATTTTTGGCAGCAAGTGGAATGAGTACGCGTCATACACTTTTGACAGTGGCTCAACGATAGGTTTAGAGAACTCCAACACCAATAGACGACCGCCCGGCTTCAATACGCGGAACATCGAACGCAGAGCTTTGTCTTTGTCGGTTACGTTGCGTAGGCAAAAACTGATAGTAATACAGTCGAAGTAATTGTCTGGGAATGGCAGCTCTTCGGCGTTCGCTTGCACGTAATGCACGTTGCCAACGATACCAGTATCACGCAGTTTATCGCGACCGACATTGAGCATTGAGTTGTTAATGTCGGCAAGTACCACATGGCCCTTGTCACCAACAATACGAGAGAACTTTGCGGTCAAATCACCCGTACCGCCACCTAGGTCAAGAATGCGCTGACCCGGTCTTGCACCACTGCAATCAATAGTGAAGCGTTTCCATAAACGGTGGACACCGCCCGACATTAGGTCGTTCATGATGTCGTATTTCGCCGCTACCGAGTGGAACACTTCCGCAACGCGCGTCACTTTTTCTTGTTTCGCGACTGTTTCAAAGCCGAAGTGCGTGGTGTCGTCTTGTTGATTTAGCTGATTCGATTGCACAGTACTTTCCGTCATTATTCTTCCTCTTGGGCAGCGTTACGTCTCTGTCGCCGCAAGCGGTCAGTTTACTTTATCCATGTCTGGTTGTCTTTCCACCAGCGCATCATTTTGTGCGATTTCTGTGAGCGAAGGAGAAATCGAGCGTTTTACCTCAACACCAAGCTGTTTAAAGCTTTCCGCCTGACGAATCGCATTGCCGCGTCCCGTGGCCAACTTATTCATCGCACCTTGGTAACTTTGGTTGGCTTTATCAAGCGCGCCGCCAAGCCCTTCCATGTCATCAACGAACAATCTTAGCTTGTCGTAAAGCTTACTGGCCTTGTCAGCAATGACTTGAGCATTTTGATTTTGTCGGTCGTTGCGCCATAAATTATCAATAGTGCGCAGCGCCACCAGTAAGGTGGTTGGGCTGACAAGAATGATGTTGCTCTCCATTGCTTCTTTCACCAAGTTTGGATCGGCCTGAATCGCAACCTGGAACGCAGGTTCGACTGGGATAAACATAAGTACGTAATCCAGCGAGCGAATGCCTTTGAGCTGATGGTAATCTTTTTGTGACAAGCCACGAATGTGATTACGCAGCGCCAGTAAGTGGTCACTTAGGGCACGAGCGCGCTCAGCATCGGTTTCTGCATTGAAGTAGCGCTCATAGGCCACCAGCACCATTTTCGAATCAATCACCACCTGCTTCTCTTGAGGTAAGTGAACAATCACATCAGGCTGGTAACGCTTGCCAGCTTCATTTTGCAGGCTCACCTGGGTTTGATACTCATGGCCTTCGCGCAATCCCGATTCCGCGAGCACGCGAGCGAGTACTACCTCACCCCAGTTACCTTGTTGTTTGTTGTCCCCTTTCAATGCCTGAGTCAGGTTCATCGCCTCTTTGGTCATCTGGTCATTGAGGCGCTGCAAGTTCTTAAGTTCGTGCACTAAGGTATGACGCTCTTTGGCTTCTTGGCTAAAACTGTCATTGACCTGCTTCTTAAAGCCTTCAAGCTGCTCTTTGAGAGGCGTTAAAATCCCTTCCAAGCTCTGACGGTTTTGCACGTCGACTTTGGCGGTTTTGGCTTCAAATACCTGATTGGCGAGGCGTTCAAACTGCTCCTTTAGGCGCAGTTCTGATTGCTGCAATAGTTCGAGCTTTTCACTGTCAGAGCGCTGCTGCTGTTGATAAGTGGCAAGCTGCTCACGCAATTGGGCTTCCGATTGGGCGCGCTGCTGCTTCACTTGCTCAAGTTCGCTGGCGTATTGCTGACGCTCTTGCTTCACGGCATCGAAATAGCGCAGCTTCTCCATCGCGGCCATGACCTTGCCATGGGCTTGCTTGAGTTCAAATGCCGACTTATCTCGCTCATCATCAAGCTCATCAAGCTCTTGTTTTGCTTCTTTTAATTCGGTTCTAAGACGCTCAATTTGCTGCTCTAGCGCTGAGGCTTCTAACTCAGCCTTGTGCTCTGCCAAAGCTTGCAACTGACGAGATTTAAAATGCAGTACTGCGGCGGCGGAAAAACCGACCACTGAGCCTAGTGAAGTGATTGAAAGTAGGAGGGTTTGATTATCAATAATCCATTGCATGCTTTGCTTGCCATCAGCCGAAACTCTTAAGCTAATGGTAATTTATACTGGATAAATGTCCAGATATTTACAGGTCGCGACGCTTGAAACGGGCGTTGATAATATCTTCGATAAGCTTTTGCTCACGCTTAGCTTTTTCGTAATTCTGTTTTTTGTTCCAGCGCTCTAGCACCTGCTCTAAGCCTTGCACTCGTGCTGCTTTTTGCTGCAGTTGTTTTTGAACTGACTGACACTGAGCTTCCATCACGGCCTGCTCTTGCTGATGATGAAGCAGCATTTTTTGCAGCATTTGATCGGCCAGGTTGAGGTTCATCAGCCCCACACTGCAGGTTTTGGTCGCCCCTTGGAAGTTGCGTGCTTTTAGCTCGGATAATGCTGCGAGCTGTTGGCTTAGCTGCTCACTTTGATGGCGCATCGACTCTAGCTGAGCCCCAATTTGATCACGTCTTAGCTCTTCCACTTGGGTCATTTTACCGACGGCGCGAATTTTACTTTCCATTCTTCCCTTCCCTACGTTGCTATTCCCTCAACGAACTATTCCAATCAAGCACTCGGCTGAGCCTGAAACAGCGTCGCGAGCTCAGTCAAACTACTGGTAAGGTTCACCGCTTCGTTAGCGTCTTGTAGTAAATAGCCTTTGAGCTGAGGATGCATCGCCACCGCACGGTCAAGTTCGGGGTCTTGCCCTGGCTGATAACCGCCAAGGGGCAGAAGCTCTTTGACCTGCAAGTAGCTCGAGTAAAGCTGCCTGAATTGATTGGCAATAGTCGAATGCGCCTGCGGGGTACACCCCGACATACAGCGGCTTATCGAGGCGTTAATATCAATCGCTGGATAGTGGCCTTGCTCCGCCAGTTGACGAGAAAGCACCACATGGCCATCAAGGATAGCTCGCGCCGAATCGACCACAGGATCTTGCTGGTCGTCACCCTCTGCCAACACAGTATAGATAGCGGTTAAACTGCCATCAGGGTGCTCACTGTTACCGGAACGCTCCAACAATTGTGGCAAGACACTGAATACCGAGGGCGGATACCCTCGAGAAGCTGGCGGCTCGCCCAATGCTAAGGCGATTTCACGCTGCGCCATGGCATAGCGGGTTAGTGAATCCATCAACAGCAACACGTCGTTGCCTTTGTCTCGAAAATACTCGGCCACACGATGGCAAAGAAGGGTCGCACGTAACCGCATTAGCGGCGATTCATCGGCAGGGGCTGCAATGATGATTGCTTTGCGGCGCATCTCTTCGGTGAGATTGCGCTCAATAAATTCGCGCACCTCACGGCCACGCTCACCAATAAGTCCAACCACAATCACGTCCGCTTCGGTGTTTTGGGTGATCATCCCCATCAGGACACTTTTACCGACGCCACTGCCCGCCATCAAACCGATGCGCTGACCTTTACCCACTGTTAGCAAACCATTAATGGCGCGCACGCCGACATCGAGCGGCGTATCCACCGGACGTCTTTTAAGTGGGTTGATCGGATTCGGCTCTAACGACACTCGCTCGCCGCCTTTGAGTTTCACGCCATCATCAAGCGCTTCACCCAATCCATTCACCACTCGGCCTAACCAGTGATTGCCCAGATTGACAGAGCTATCACCATCGAGCGGCACCACTTTGGCACCAGCAAACAGCCCGCCCAGTCTGCGCACAGGCATAAGATAAGCAATATTGTGGTCAAAACCCACTACTTGGGCTTCAATCATATCGCCTTCGTCAGTTTCTACCAAGCAGCGCTGCTCGAGCTTAAATCGACAGCCGACCGCTTGTAGCATCAGGCCATTCACTTTTACCAAACGCCCGGTCACTCGCGCTACGGGAATCGTGCTCAGCGAGGCAATCGCATCGTGCAAGCGGTCGTTCAGAAGCGGCGAGACGTTAGACATCGCGTTCCTCAGCGTCATTGGCAATCACTTCATCTAGTAGATGCTCTTTTACGGCATCCATGCAGGTCTCTAAGCGCGAGTCGCAGCTAGCATCGGCTTCTGCCTCATCGGTGACCAGATGACAGCCACCGACAGGAAGCTCAGCTTTCGCAACCAGCTTCCAACCCGCGGCAAGTTCTGGATTGATATCGGTAATACGCTCTAGGTCTTGAGGGTTTAGGAACACAGTGACCTTTTCCGATTTACCCGGCATCGCTTCAAGCGTTTCATCGACTAGGGCAAGAATTTGTTGTGGCATCAGAGTCAGTTCAGCACGAATCACTTGCTGGGCTACCTTTTGCACCAACTCACAAATCACATGCCGTTGCTGCTGCTCTTTCTCTTCCTGCCAGCGCGAGAGCGCCACGTAAATATCGTTGACCGGTTTGACGGCGTCCAAGTAGGTCTGCTTACCGGCTTGCTCACCTGAGACAAAGCCTTGCTGAAAGCCTTCTTTTTGGCCTTCGGTCATCCCTTGCTGCTTGCCTTGCTCAACGCCTTGGTTAAACCCTTCGCGATGACCGCGTTCAAGGCCTTGCTGAAAACCTTCTTCCAGACGCTGCTGAATATCCATTTGCGTCGGTGCGTCATCCCAGTTGAGATCCGCTGCCAGTTCTTCACTGGCAGAAGGCTGGGCAACAGGCGGAAAGCGGTGCTGACGATAGCCTGTTGCTGGCAATGTGAATACTTTGCTGCGCGTCATGATTACTCCACCGTCTGCTCTTGATACAGAGTGAGTTCAATCTCACCAGCTTCCGACATCTCTTTGATGATTTGCATGATCTCATTGCGGGCACGCTCCACCGTGCTCAGCGGTACGGCGCCGCGCAGTTGCATGTCATCTTCTAGCGCTTTGACCATACGCTGCGGCATCGAGGCTTTGATCGCTTGCTGCAAGGTAATTTCCGCGCCTTTCAGTGCGACAGACCATAGCTCAACAGGCACCTGTTGTACCAAGGCATCCATGGTGTCTTCACGCTGTCTGCCAAGCACCATAAAGTCGAACATGTTCTCTTCAATTTCGCTCACCACTTTCTCATCATGCAGCTTGAGCATTTCCATCAACATCGCGCGGTCGCCAGAGAAGCGGTTAATGATATCGGCCACCTGCTTCACGCCAGACATAGGCGCACTTTGACTCACCGAGACTTGCTCGATGCAGCGCTCAATCAGCTCATTCAGATCGCCCACCACTTGGTGGTCAATATCTTGCAATGTGGCAATGCGATACAGCAGCTCATCATGGTAGTCCGATGGCAAATGGTTCAGTACTTGCGATGAGGTTTCTGGTGGCAAGTAAGCTAAGAAAATCGCCTGCATTTGTGGGTGTTCGCTGGCAACAAAGCGCGCCAGTACTTCAGCTTCAACCCATTGCAGCCTCTGCATGTTGTTGCGAATTTCATCGCCGTATAGGTTATTCAGAAGGCCTTTAGCCAAATCGTTACCCAGAGCTTTGCGCAGCGTATTCGACAGATACTCTTTTGATGCGCCGCGAATGCCACTGTGTTGCCTAAAGTCGTCAAAGAAGTGCTGAATAACATTTTTCGCACTGTCACTCTTGATGCCACTGAGCTTTGCCATGGCTTTAGTGACGCGCTGAGTTTCATCACGAGAGAAGTGACGCAATACCTGTGCGGCGGCATCTTCTCCCATGCCGAGCAGCACCAATGCCGTGCGTTCGACGTGACTAAGCGTTGCTGGCGTTGACTGTGCTGTTTTCATTGACGTTTACCCATTGTTTAAGGACTTCGGCCACGCGCTCCGGCTCTTCGGTCGCGATAAGTTGTAGATGTTTCAATTGCAGTTCAAGCGGTGATCCCGGCGGTGGCAACATATCGCTGCTCGCATCAAGTCCGGACGATGTCGACTCAATTCCGCGCTCCGTTAGCTTGCGGTTGAGACGTTCTTCGCGCTCACGCTCTTCGCGAGTTTGAATGTTTTCTTGGTACTCTTCTTCTTGAGGCTCCGCAAACTCCAGTTCATGCCCACGTCTGTCTGCACCGGTTAAATGCATGATCAGTGGACGCAGCACAAAGAAGATCATTGCCATGCCAAGCATGCCGCCAATCACGTAGCGCAGTGGCTGCTGAACCGTCGGATCTTGCCACCAAGGCATCGCTGGCGGCGCTTCAATCTCGATTGGCGTGAAATTAAAGCTCATCAAACTCAAACTATCGCCACGCTCGGTAGAGATGCCCACTGCATCGGTGATCATGGTAGAAATTTGTGCACGCTCTGCCGGTGTCCAGGCTGTGCCATTTGGCGCCGCGGTCTCGTTAAGTAGAACAGAAACACTTAACTTATCGATTTGACCTTGTTGGTACTGAGTGCGACGAACGCTACTACCGACCGCATACTGACGATTCAGCTCACTACGTGCGTTGGTATTTTGACTGTCGTTGGTTGGCACTTCACCCGTGACTGGCGGTTGGTTACTCAAAGAGCCAGGGATACCGAGAGCAATCTTATCAACCGTGTTATTCTGAATGCTGTGCTCGTTACGTACCACCGGGTTGGAATCGAGAATTTCTTGAGTCTCTTCAACTTGACTGAAGTCCATATCCGCCGCCACTTGGACACGGAAGTTACTTGGCCCGACAATCGGCGTTAACATGTCCGCCGCGCGCTGGATGATCTGCTTCTCAACGTTCTTTTGATACTCCAGATATTTCGCATTCACCTTACCGGTTGCCGCCGAAGCAACATCAGCACTGAGCAAGCGGCCGTATTGGTCGATAACCGATACCGATTCAGACTTCATCCCAGTGACACTGCCCACCACCAAATTGATGATCGCTTCCACTTGATCCGGCTTGAGATCTTCACCCGGTTTTAGCTCAATCATCACCGACGCCGAAGGATCTTCACCTTGCTGGCGCACAAACAGGGTTTGTCTTGGAATGGCTAAATGCACACGAGCATTGGAGATGGCATTAAGAGAGATAATAGTTCGAACCAACTCCCCTTCCAAACCATGACGATAGCGCGCGTTTTCCATAAATTGGCTGGTACCGAGTGAGCTGTCTTCCTTAAGAGAGTCCAGACCTGTTGGCAACTGAGCTTTAACGCCTTTCGCTGCAAGTAGCATGCGAATCTTGGCAACTTGCCCTTCGGCAACAAGCACTTGGCCGTTTTGCTCTTGAAGACGATAAGCGATACCTTCCGACTCCAACACCGAGACAATTTCGCCAATATCAAAACGCTCTTGCTGGCTATACAGCGGACGATAGCTTTGCGATGAACTCCATAACGCGACGACAATGATCGCCGCAACAATCGCTGCCAACACAGCAGACAATACAAGGTTGCGCTGCGAGCTTGACCACAGTTTTTTCAGTCTGGCTTGAACATCATCTGTTTTGGATGCCGACTTAGGCGCGACATCAATAGAGCCCGGCATGGTCGCCGTTTGAGGGGCTAATTCAGACATAGGTTACACCGGCATCTTCATGACATCTTCAAATGACGCCACAACCTTGTTGCGAACCTGCATCAGTGCCGAGAACGACAAGCTGGCTTTTTGACTGGCGATCATCGCGCCCACCAAGTCATCACTTTGACCCGTTTCCACCGCCGTCATTTTCTTCGACGCTAGCGATTGGTGCTCATTGACCATATCCAAAACGTTTTTCATCGCACCAGAAAATGCCAACGGTTGATTGACCTTTTGAGTGTCCATTGGATTGTTGGTCACCATAAAGTCCGGTTGAACTTGCTGCTGCATCGCTTGCATCTTGGTCAGCATCAACTGCTCTGCAGATACGGCATTATTGATAGGTTGCATCGCCATCTAATTTCTCCTTTATGCAGCCGAGCCGATGGCTGACTGTAAATCAATTCCTTGCTCGCGCATCGCGGCTAGCTTGTAGCGCAGTGCACGTGTGGTTACCCCAAGCGCATCCGCCGTTTTAGTGCGGTTACCGCCAAATTGGCGCAACTTTTCGAGAATAAACTGGAACTCGGCCTGCTTTTTCACTTCCACATGCCCCATACCTTGTTTTCCCATCCCTTGATGGATAGCGACGCTCGCCGTTGGCAGTTCGACTGGCAGCATCAAATCGTGCGCAGTAATGTAGTCGCCGTGGCGCATGACTAAGGCGCGCTGAATGACATTTTCAAGCTCACGGATATTACCTGGCCAGTGGTAGTGACACAGCGCTTGCTCGGCATCCGCCGATAAATGGCAATTGCTATGCTCTTTGTATTTGTTGATGAAGAATTGGCTGATCGGCAAGATGTCTTCTTTGCGATCACGCAGTGGTGGCCAGTGCAGTGGCAGCACATCTAAGCGGTAATAGAGATCTTCTCGGAATTGACCTTTGCGCACTTCCTCACGCAGGTCTTTGTTAGTCGCGGCAATCACACGAATATCTAAAGCGATCGCTTTGTGGCTACCGACACGCTCAACCTCGCGCTCTTGAAGCACACGCAGTAACTTAGCTTGTACAGCTGGTGACATTTCACCAATTTCATCGAGCAAGATAGTGCCTCCGTTGGCCTCTTCAAACTTACCCGACTGAGAGCCTGTCGCTCCGGTAAAGGCACCTTTAACGTGACCAAACAGCACCGCTTCTAGCATCGATTCTGGGATCGCCGCGCAGTTCACTGCTACAAAAGGCTGATTGCTGCGCGGAGATTGATCGTGAACATAGCGAGCCAATACTTCTTTACCGGTACCCGACTCTCCAGTGACCAATACACTAGCACTAGTACAAGCGGCACGATGCGCCAGTTGTAGTACTTGTTTACTGCGCCATGATTCCGCCACGATGTTAGCCATCGGTTTTTCCAGCGCTTCCACGCGCTGAATAAGACTAAGCAGCTGCGCGCCTTCAAATGGACGTAATAGGTAATCCGTCGCACCCGCTTTCATCGCTTCCGCAGCCAAAATCCCTTGGTCTTGTTCAACAATGGCAATCGCTACACCCGGATTGGACTTACGTTGATGACAAGCGATCCATTCACGAACACTCATGTCCGGCAGCGCCGAGCTGATTAAGCTGATGGTGGCTTTATCCTGGAGCAGTGCCGCACGGCCTGTTTTCACATGCGTCACACTAAAGCCCTGCTCTGTAAGCAAGTCGATTATTGGCGCGGCATTGATGTCGCAAGGCTCAACGAAGAGAATATCCTTATGCATTAGCTGAGTTGGCATTTATTGCACCTCTGTCTTCTGATCCATTGAAGACGCTGATTGTGAAGAATCGTGTCTGACTACGCGCACAGTAACGCGGCGGTTTTTCGCTTGGCCAAATTCGGTATCGTTGGTGCTCACTGGATAACGAGCTCCATGAGCACGGACTTCGATAAGCGACTTTGGTGCGCCAAGCTCCATCAAAGTGCTGGCCACATCATCAGCTCGCACACGAGACATCTGTAAATTACTAGTGGTACTGCCTACGTTGTCGGTATGCCCATCGACCAACACTTTAGACACGCTCTGATCGGCAGTGAGATAGCTCACCAGAGATTCCAAGGTACGACGTTGTTCGCTCGATACCACACGCTGACCAAATTCAAAGTTCAGCACCACGTCGCGTGCTTGCTGATAGCTCATTTCTGGTAAGGCAATCCGGCAGGCGTTGAATCGAATAAACGCAGACTCAATGCGAGTCGATGGCAATACGTAAGCGTCACTGTGCGTTTGCGCACCCGACATGGCACTGACTCGAACCCAAGCACCTTTGCTCACTGCACCGAGTAGCGATTCAATACCAACATCGAAAATCGCATAGCCCTTGGTGGTTTTTGCCGCTCTATCGACCATGCTGTGTTGTGCCGGAGTTTGCCAAGGCGCAGTCAGCTGAAATAGTTCGGCTTGTTGAATAGGTTTATTAGGTAAATACAGAACAGCGGAAAGCGGATTATTTGGTTCCGCGTGGAAGTAAAACTTCCCCATATTATTTGGCAACTGATGTTCAAGTTGGCACTCAAATTCACCGTCTTTGGACTGCCAATTAACCAAATCCATAGGTATATTAACGTCAGCGCCAAATGCGAGGTTAGTCCCAAAAACAAAGCTGCTAGAAACAAGTAGCACAAACAATTTATTAACAACTTTAGCTTGAAAGTGTATTTTACAGTCCCTTGACTCAGTAAAACTAGCCAATAATAAAGAGAGCCTATTCTTCCCTGCCCGAGAATTCATATTGCCACCCATCTAATGTTTATGTTGCTGACATATACAAACCTAGTGTCATATAAGCCACATCGCTTGAACGCCATCAGCCAAGTGCTTATAAAACATAAATTTAGGTAAATTACTCATTCTGACACTGATAGCCTACGCGGTACGTAGGCTATTTACCTGGCGTATTAAACGCCTAGATATAATTATTATGCGATTAAGCTACCTGCATTTATTTTATATTTAAAGATGGTTTATTAAGTGATAACAAACATATGAACCAAGTTCACATATTTACATTCAAAGGCTAAAAACAACTAAAAAAACCAGAGTAGACTGACGAAAAATGACATTGTTAACGCCAATTAGCGTGTCATTTACAACAGGTAAATCAGTCAAGAGATTTAAGATGAATATGGATGAACAAATTGTAACCGAACCAGATTCTGTTCAAGCACTAAATGTTGAATTATTAGGCAAGCCTATTCATATCATCAAAAATAAGCTTGAGTCGATTATTAATAGCTCACAGCAATATTTAACCAATGAGCTTCAAGCTTGGTTAAAAACGCCTAACATTCATGTCGAACTGACTGACATTCAGCTCAGTACGCTAGGTGCAAATCTACTTGATAGCCGCAACTGCGCAGCGCAAAAGCACGCCAATCAAGGCGCGTTGTATGTCTCTGTTGAGCCTATGATGCTCATGAGACTCTCCGATGAATTCTACGGTGCAGGCATCGAGCGCAGTCAAGCTGAGCTCACCAACAGCGATGTTCGTTTGCTGCAACGCATTAGCAAACATGTAGCGAACTGGATTGCCCCAAATGACACTTGGCAAACGCAAGAACTCGAAACCCTAACTGGGATTGGCATTGTCGCCACCCTCACTATTCAAATGCAAAATAAGCAGGCGCCCCTAACCATGGTGTTGGATAGCGATCTGATTCAGACCTTGGTCAGCGAACTTGAGCTTACGGCCAACCCAGAGCTTGCCAGCGAATTTTGTCAGGCACTGCACACCACGCCAGTCAAACTGAATGTGCAGCTTAGCAAGAATGTCATGCCACTGACTCAGGTACTCGATCTCAAGCCAGACGACATTCTACCCATCGAATTACTTAACCACGCCCCAGTTAACATCGGCAAACAAACGCTGTTTACGGGTCGAGTCGCCGAACAAGACGGCCAACTGGTACTGATTTTAAACGAAGATAAGGAAACCCACCGATGAGCGAATCGCTAGATCAGACGGCTTTCGATAGCAACGATTTACAGTTCGATGATTTTGAACTGGAAGATTTCGATACCGATACGCCAGTTGCTGCCGCGCCGAACACCGCGACACGCAATCTGGATTTTTTCAAAAACATTCCTGTTACCGTGACGCTGGAAGTCGCCAGCAAAGAGGTTGCCCTTGGCGATCTCATGACTGCAGGAGAAGGCAGCATTATTGAGTTAGATAAACTTAACGGTGAACCACTGGATGTGAAAGTGAACGGCTCCCTAATGGGACATGCTGAAGTTGTGGTCGTCAATGATAAGTACGGTCTACGTCTTATCGACGTGGTGGAATCGGCTCTCACCTCCATGGGTAAGTAGCCTAGCATGTTGAGTTTACGCACTCAGACAATTCCTACGTCAAGATGGCGCGCACTCGCCTCGATCTTTGTGATTGGCGTGCTGCTATTGGTCAGCAGCCAGCCTGCCTGGGCTGAGAATGGACTGACTTTTTTGACCGTCAACGATGGTCAGTCGGAGCAAGAGTACAGCGTTAAGCTGCAAATTTTGCTGCTAATGACAGCACTGAGCTTTCTGCCAGCATTCTTGCTGATGGCCACCAGCTTCACGCGCATCATTGTTGTGTTGGCCATCTTGCGTCAGGCTCTCGGCTTACAGCAAAGCCCGCCCAACCGAGTGCTGATTGGTATTGCCCTGTGTTTGAGTATTCTCATCATGCGACCTGTCTGGAGCGATGTGTATGAGAATGCGTTTTTGCCCTACGACCAGGGTGAAATCACTTTGATGCAAGCGTTCTCAACCGCAGAAAAGCCGGTTCGTCACTTTATGTTGGCGCAGACCCAGCGCAACTCGCTTGAACAAATGTTGCGCATTGCCAATGAACCCGTTGACTCTAATGTTGAAGAAATCTCGTTTGCGATAGTGCTCCCCGCGTTTGTTATCAGTGAGCTAAAAACCGCGTTTCAAATTGGCTTTATGCTGTTTATTCCTTTTTTGATCATCGACTTAGTCGTGGCCAGCGTGTTGATGGCCATGGGTATGATGATGCTGTCGCCGCTGATTGTATCACTGCCATTTAAATTGGTGGTGTTCGTATTGGTCGATGGCTGGGCGATGACGGTAGGCACACTGTCTGCCAGTTTTAGTACCGGGTAAGGACACGCTATGACCCCAGAAATGACCGTCGCGCTGTTCTCTAACGCCGTTTGGCTCATCATCACTATGGTGATGGTACTCGTGGTACCCGGACTCTTGGTTGGTTTAGTGATTGCGGTGTTTCAGGCTGCAACACAGATCCAAGAACAAACATTAAGTTTTCTCCCTAAGCTTTTAGCTACTTTGCTGATGGTGATCTTCGCCGGTCACTGGATGCTTCGAAAGCTGATGGAATTATTCGACTACTTGTTCCACAACATTCCAGGGATGATTGGTTGATGCCAATTACGTTCGCCGAAATTTCACAATGGCTCGGCCAATTATGGTGGCCCTTTTTCAGGATTGGGGCTGCTTTTTTGGCCATGCCATTTTTCGGCGACGCGTTAATTCCGGTATGGGTACGAGCGCTGCTCGCCCTATCGATAGTGGTGATCACCGCACCACTGATGCCAGCGATGCCTGCTGTCGACTTATTCTCGATGACGTCGCTGTTTCTCGCCTTTGAGCAAGCCATGTGGGGCGTGTTCTTTGGCCTTATCCTGCACCTATTTTTCAATATCTTCACCATGCTGGGACAGATAGTGTCACTGCAAATGGGTCTCGGTATGGCCATCATGAACGATCCGGTCAATGGCCTATCGGTCGCCATTCTCGGTCGCATCTTTTTGCTTCTATGTACCTTGCTGTTTTTGGCGCTCGAAGGCCATCTTCTGGTGATCGACATTCTGGTGCAAAGCTTTGTCATTTGGCCGGTAGGTTCCGGATTATCGGTGTTCTCACTTGATAGCTTGGTCTCGCTGTTTGGCTGGATGTTCGCATCTGCATTGGCACTGGCGCTGCCGGCGATTGTGTCTATGCTGCTTGCCAACATCAGTTTTGGTGTCATGAACCGCGCCGCGCCTAGTTTGAACGTCTACGCGCTTGGTTTTCCCATGACCATGTTACTGGGTCTATTTAGTATTTTGATCACGGTGAGCGGTATCCCAAGTCGCTATACCGCGCTGGTGCACGAGACGCTGTCTTACCTCAACCTGTTTATGGTGGGCGGCGCATGAGTGAGCAATCGAGCCAGGACAAAACCGAGAAAGCCTCGCCCCAGAAAGTCAAAAAGGCGAGGCAAGAAGGCCAAATACCCCGCGCCAAAGAGTTCACCACTGCGGTGCTATTTTTGATTGTGGCGATGTTTTTCTACAGCCAACTGCCTTGGATTTGGGAGCACATCTCTGGGGTGTTTCACTTCAATATGTCGCTAACACGCCACGATTTAGAAAACCCACAACAAATGCTCGAGCAGCTTGGACAAAGTCTGGCGATCATCATTGAGCTGTTGCTACCGCTGTTTGCCGTCATCATCATTGCCTCCGTTGGCAGCAGTTTGATTTTGGGCGGCTGGATGTTTCGACCAGCCAATATTCAGCCAAAGCTGAGTAAGCTCAACCCACTGTCAGGCATCAAGCGCATGTTCTCTTCGCGCTCAGTGGTTGAGCTCATTAAATCCTCACTCAAAGTCGCGGTGATTTTTGCCCTGCTTTATACCTATCTCGACAGCAATTTTTCGCAGCTGCTTGGGATGCAAAAGCTGACGTTAAATCAGGGCATTACCCTAGTCATGACTATCTTGTTTGAAGGCTTGCTCCTGATGGGCGTAGCCCTGCTGATTTTTGGGGTAATTGATATTCCCTACCAGCGTTACGAGCACCTAAAGCAGCTCAAAATGACCAAACAAGAGCTCAAAGAAGAATATAAGAACAACGAAGGTCGACCAGAGGTCAAACAGCGTATTCGCCAAATCCAGCAACAGTTCGCTCGTCGCAAAATCGACCAAGCGGTACCGAAAGCCGATGTGGTGATCACCAACCCGACTCACTACGCGGTCGCTCTCAAATACGACAATGATTTATCAGAAGCGCCATTTGTGGTCGCCAAAGGCATCGATGAAACCGCAATGCACATTCAGCGCATTGCCAGAGAAAACAATGTGGAGGTACTTAACTCACCGCCACTCACTCGTGCCATTTACCATACCACTGCGATAGAGCAAGCCATACCCAGCCAGCTCTATATCGCCGTGGCGCACATACTGACTTACGTCATGCAGCTCAAAGCATTTCGTCGCGGCAGCGGTAAAAAACCGATGCCGCTACCGTCGTTTACTATCCCTAAGCACTTGCAGCATTAACCTGCTTAGCGCGCTCGAAACAACAAAGGAACACATATGTTGAATCGTCTTCATCAACTTAGACGCTCAGGAAAAGGATACATTGGCATTCCCATTGTATTGCTGATGATTTTGGCCATGGTGATTTTGCCATTGCCACCTTTGCTACTGGATGCCCTGTTTACCTTCAACATCGTACTGGCGATTTTGGTACTTTTGGTGAGTACCACCGCGAAGCGTCCACTCGACTTTTCTATATTCCCAACCATATTGCTTATCGCGACCTTGATGCGTTTGACGCTCAACGTGGCCTCGACACGTGTTGTGTTGCTTGAAGGCCACAACGGCGGTGATGCTGCGGGTAAGGTAATTCAAGCGTTTGGTGAAGTGGTGATCGGCGGCAACTATGTGGTCGGTATGGTAATTTTCGTCATCTTGATGATCATTAACTTTGTGGTGATCACCAAAGGTGGTGAGCGCATTTCTGAAGTATCGGCGCGCTTTACCCTTGATGCCCTACCGGGTAAGCAAATGGCGATCGACGCAGACTTGAATGCGGGTCTTATCGACCAAGAGTCCGCACGCACGAGGCGTAAAGAAGTCGCCAACGAAGCGGACTTCCATGGCTCGATGGATGGTGCATCCAAGTTTGTGCGCGGCGATGCGGTAGCCGGTTTGATGATCCTGTTCATCAACATCATTGGTGGTATCAGCATTGGTGTGTTTGAGCACGGACTGCCTGCATCGGAAGCGTTTAAAACCTACGCCCTACTGACCATCGGTGATGGCTTGGTAGCTCAGATTCCATCGCTACTGCTTGCGACCGCTGCTGCCATTATTGTGACGCGCATTAATGACAGCGACAGCGATATGGCTGACACCATGCAAAAGCAGCTGTTGGCAACACCAGCCACGCTGTACACCGTTTCGGCGATCATGTTGATTATTGGTCTAGTGCCAGGCATGCCACACTTGGCCTTCTTTACCTTTTCCGCCGTTTTAGCCTTTGCGGGCTGGAAGCAATCGAAAGCGCCCAATGATGATCCGCAGCTTGATGAAGTCGAAGCCATTAGCCATGCGATGCAAAACGACAACGAGCTTCCACTCTCTTGGGATGATATTCCCCATGTGCAAAGTTTGTCGCTCGCGCTTGGGTATCGTTTGGTGCATTTGGTGAATAAAGAGCAAGGCGCACCGGTACTGCAGCGTATTCGCGGAGTACGGAAGAACCTTTCAGAGCAAGTGGGCTTTTTGCTGCCAGAAGTGCGCATTCGCGACAATCTAAGCTTAAAACCCAACCAGTACACCGTTGCACTTAACGGTGAGATCATCGAAGAAGGCTTTATCGAGCCAGACCGCCTCATGGCGATTGCTGTGGGCGAAACCTATGGCGAAGTCGACGGTATCTTGGGTAGCGATCCTGCTTATCATCTGCCTGCAGTTTGGATTGAGCACAACGACAAAGCCAAAGCGCTCAACATGGGTTATCAAGTGGTGGACGACGCTACCGTGATTGCCACCCACATCAGCAAAGTGATGAAATCCCATCTTGCGGAGCTATTTACCCACGACGATGTTGACGCAATGAACCTGCGTTTAACCCAACAAGCGCCCAAGCTTGCAGAAGCTCTTGGTGCAGCTTTAAACCCAGCACAGCAGTTAAAGGTGTACAGGCAACTGCTGCTCGATCAGGTACCACTAAAAGACATTCGCACCATTGCCAATACTATGTTGGAGTCGGCAGAAAATACCAAAGAGCCGATCTTGCTTGCCTCGGACGTGCGCTGTGCATTGCGCCGCACTCTGGTTAACCTCGTCGCAGGCCAGCGCAAAGAGCTCAACGTTTACGCGCTTTCCGATGAGTTAGAACAAATGCTTATGCAGTCACTGCATCAAGCTCAAGCGAATGGTAATGTGATTCTGGATAGCTTCCCGATTGAACCGAATATTTTGAGTCAGTTCCAACAGAATCTGCCTCTGATACAACAGCAGCTAAAGCAGCAAGGATTGGCACCAATACTCTTGGTGATGCCGCAGCTAAGGCCGCTGATTGCGCGCTATGCCCGCACCTTCTCCCAGGGATTGGCCGTGTTGTCATACAACGAAATCCCTGAAAGCAAACAAATCAACGTGGTAGGAAACCTTGGATAATTTAAGTAGCTATAGGGCCCAGTTCCTCTTTGTGCTGCGCATGATAGAGGACAATGCGGTCACAGATGACGATCATAAGCTTGCCGAGCTCATGGCTGCCGATGAGGTGTGTCATGCGTGCCAGCCTATTCGGTATTGCAGCAGTGACGAGATAGAGTATCAGTACATCACCTTGCGTTATGGTGACAAGAAAGACCTTAGCGTTTTCGCGCTCGACATATCGGATACTGTTCGCGCAGCACTCGATCTGTTCGCCTTGTATCTGGCGGTTAGGCAAACCCAATTTGAGCTAGAGACCTTTCATCCAGATCTACTCAACAACCTCGTGTTTTCCATGAACGCCTGCACCTTGCTGCGCCCAGAAGGCAAACACTTTATCGACCAGTTAGGCCAACACTTCAAGCAGCCTATGTCGATGTTGATCCCGAGCCTATACCTCACACCAGGTGAGGCCAGCAACCCCGCCACTAAGGCCATGCTGGAGCGACTTGAAGATCGCTTCCACAAAGTTTGTTTTGACGTGCATCTACCAATCAGTGATTTAGAATACCTGACGCCATTTGACCCACAGATGATTAAAATTTCTAACTCACTCGACAGCCAAGACGAGAAGCGCGCGCTACTGCCAGTGATCCGCTATATCAAGCGTCGTAAAGCGACCTTAGTGGCCGGTCGCGTCACCAGCCAAAATACCTTGTCGCAATATAAGATGCTCGGTGCAAAGTTCTATTTTGGTTACGTATCTGACGTGCCAATTCCAGTGCATTTCAAAGGTTTTGAAGACCCAAAAGCAGAAATGCGTAAAAAACAGCGCGAGCGCGCCAAGGCCGAGCAGTTTGCCGATCAACAAATCGAAGCTCAAAACCAACTCGCACAAGAACAAGCCGAACGCGACCAACAGCAAGCGCTGCTTGATGCCAGTATCGACAATATGTATCAGTCGGCAAAGACAGAGTTTGTCGATGAAGAAATTGAAGCCATCGTCAGACAGGTAGAAGAATAAATCCCTCCATTCTTCCGCTATAGAGCCTAGATTCTAGGCTCTAGCCCCAAAACCCGGAATCAACCTCACAGTTTTATCGCTACTTTTCAATTTCTTAGCTTTTTTTCTTATTTCCAATTAATTTTCAAAATCAACCAACCGCCTCTAGTTAGTGAGCGGGGCGATAGTCCCACATTGAGACAAATCTAGGAGAATTCACAATGGCTCTATCAATGCACACTAACTACGCTTCGCTAGTTACTCAAAACAACCTAAACCGCACTAACGATCTGCTAAACACATCGATGGAGCGTCTAAGTACTGGTCTTCGCATCAACTCTGCAGCTGATGATGCAGCAGGTCTTCAAATTTCTAACCGTCTAGAAGCGCAAACACGCGGCATGTCAGTCGCAATGCGTAACGCTCAAGATGGCATCTCAATGCTACAAACAGCAGAAGGTGCGATGGATGAGATGACGAACATCGCATACCGCATGAACGACCTAGCTCTACAATCAGCGAACGGCACTAACACTCAAGCAGACCGCGATGCTCTAGATGCTGAATACCAACAACTTGGTGCAGAGCTGAACAACATCATCGATAACACTAACTTTGGTGGTCAAAACTTGTTTGGCGCAACTGGCGTTATGACTGGCACTCTTGACTTCCAAATTGGTTCAACCAATGCTGAGCGCATGACGTTTGACCTAACAAACGGCGGTACATCAACAGCAATGGCTGACCTTAAGACATTCGCAGGTGCAATTGGTGACCTTAAGTCAGACGCTACAGCGCAAACTGCAACACAAGCCATCTCAGAAAACGCAAGTAACCTGATTGGTAACCTTGGTGAAATGCGCGCGCAGTTCGGTGCAACAATCAACCGTCTAGATCACACAGTTACTAACCTACAAAACATGTCAGAGAACCTATCTGCATCTAAAGGTCGTATCACTGACGCTGACTTCGCCGTTGAATCTGCCAACATGACGAAGAACCAAATGCTGATGCAAGCGGGTACACAGATGCTAGCTCAATCTAAGCAGCTACCTGGCATGGCTATGTCTCTTCTAGGCTAAGCGTGACAGCAACTCCGATTTTTAAGCCTCCTTCACGGAGGCTTTTTTATCCGCGAAACACACTGCGTAACTGACAAAAACTCGGAAGCTCAAATAGGAAAACACACCCTTTAAAATGGGAAGCGGTGTTTCCGCAAAAACACATAAACCCTTAAAAACAACAACTTAATTCAGGCACACTTCTTGTATCACTTCTTTATATCGTCGTAACCGTGCCCAGCAAGGAATGATTATGAGTTCATTTGATCCAATTACCATGGCAACCCAATTGGCGACCTTTGAGATTCAACCTTTTCAAATTCGTTATCAAAGGCAGGCTGATACTTATCAGGCACAGCTCAGCGCGCTAAGCAGCGTAGAATCGGCACTGCGCGAGTTTCGCACTGCCATTACCGAAATGAACAACAGCAGCAATAGCATTGTAAAAAACAGTGCCAGTGTATCTAATGAAGGTAACCTGACCGCTGAAGCTGATGCCAACGCCATTGCGGGTAGTTATCAGATGTTCGTCGAGCAGCTCGCCAGTAGCCACCAGATAGTGGCCGGTATGCCAAATGACCTCAGCGCAGACACGGCATTGCCGAAGTCCGGTGAGATGACCTTGAATGTGGGCAGCGACCAATTTGTTGTTGATTTCTCAACACTCGATGTCAATGACGCGGGTGAACCAACAATTCAATCCTTGGTTAAGGCCATAAATGAGCACCCTGATAACACAGGAGTGAGTGCTTCACTGGTACGAAGCAACGGTGAAACCAACTTCATTCTCACTAGCACAGAAACAGGCAAAGATAACAGCATCTCAGCCGGCATTTCAAACACACCAACAGCAGAAGATTGGACATGGTTCTCAGATGCATTTCAAACCGCAAACTTAACCACACTCTCTGAGCCTAAAGATGCCATTGTAAGGTTAGGCGGCGAGACTGGGCTTGCGATTACCAGCGCATCCAACACCTTTGATAACGCTATTGAAGGTGTCAAGTTTACCGTCACTAAACCCCATGACGCAGGCTCCTTAGGCACCACTTTAACCGTTGGCTCCGACAGCGAAGCAACCAAAGAGCAGGTCACCGCTTTTGTTGATGCGTACAACGCACTGCTTGAGACCATGGACAAATACACCGCCATTGGTTCAGAGAGCACCGAGCGCGGTGTTCTCGCCAACGATTCCACTCTACGTTCGATCGAAAGCCAAGTTAGCGGCCTGCTTCGCGGTACATTTGAGGGCGTTTCCCTAAGAGAAATTGGCCTTAGCTTTGAGCGAGACGGCTCACTGAGTCTAGACACCAAAAAGCTTGATGAAGCGCAGCAAAATAACGCTGCGCAGCTGGAAGCCATTTTTAATGGCGACGGTAACTTATTCGACTCCCTTGATGCTGCCATTGACCCGTTTTTGAAGTCATCCGTCGGACTTTTCCAAGGCCGTAAAGACAATCTACAGGAAAACCTAAGCCGGATTGAAGACAAACAAATGGGCTTAGAAAGAAAATATGACATGGCGTACAACCGCTATCTCGCCCAATACACCCAAATGAACAACATCATGAACCAAATGAACAGCACCATGGGTATGTTCGGCTCAACCTCAGGAGAATACTAATGTTAATGGACTCAGGCTATGACTCATACCAACAAGTTGATTTAGATGCACAGGCTGCCGCTGCCAATCCTCATCAACTTGTCGTCATGCTCATTGATGGGCTGCTCGACGAAGTAGAGCGTATTCGCGGCCACATCATCGCTAATCGCTTGGAACAAAAGGGCCAAGGCATCACCAAGTGCATGAACATTCTTGTTGGCCTAGATAGCGCCCTTGATGACGAAAATGGTGGTGAAATTGCGGCTAACTTGCACCAACTTTACGATTTTTGCCAGGCGGAGCTGTATCAAGCGAGTGTCAACAATGATGTCGACAAATTGGAAAATGTCGAAAAAGTCATGACCAACATAAAAGAAGGATGGCAGAACTTTGGTAAGCACGCATAAGGTATCACCCGAGCGGTTTCGCCACCTCAGCCAATGCATGACGGTGGCGGCCAAAACCGAGGATTGGCAGTCACTCAAACGCTACGATGGTCAGCTTCGTGAGCTTTTGGACACCCATAGACCTTTCCTTAAAGACCCACGTTTAGCACCTGAAATCGAACGTGCTCGGCGCGCGCATTTACGCGCCTACGAAGCGCTATCGTTAGCGACCAGTAAGCTGAAACAAAAGCTAGATAGCAGTGATGCGGAAAAAGAGCGCGCCATGGCTTATCAACTGGCGATGACCTTGGAGTAATACCATGCTAGTGAGCAACCAATTAGTGAACAATCACATTGGCAGCGCGTCTGCCAGCAAACAAGGCCATAGCACAGGGCAAACTTCGATTAGCCAAGCGCTAGACAGCAAAGAAAATGGCCTGCCTATCGTGCGTGGCTTTGGCTCGCTGCTCTCGCCTAAATCAACCTCTGACAAGGATGCTACACCTGCGTCTTTATTGGATGAGGCTTTAGTTGAAAATGAAATTACCGATGGTGCGCTATTGACGCAGTATGTCACTCCGCCAGTACAGTCGTTCGGCTCTGCAGGTGCAAGTAACGCTGCGCTAGATGCAGAAGCACTCTCAAAATCCACCAGCCCTATGCTGGCTCAGCTCAATGGTTCACAGCGCAGCTTTGGTGAAGTCAACCCGCAGCTTACTAACAGCCCTGCTCAGAGCACCGCAAAAGAGGCCGCTCTGCCGACAGGCTTGTTACAAACATCAGCGACTCAAACCGAGCTCAGCGGGAAATCACTGGCAACCGATATAGCCAATCTGCTCAGTGCCAATCAAACACAAAACGGCGCTGCTGCTCTACCCACTGGCTCACAAGCAGGAGCACCCTCCGTCAACCCAACGACCACAGTAAACACAGCGACTGCGACGACGGAATGGGCACCGGTTCGCATCGACCCTCAAGCAGGAAAGTGGGGCGAACAAATGCTGCAGGTACTCAATGATCGAGTCACGCTGCAAGCACAGCAAAATCTTCAAGAAGCACGGATCAGATTAGATCCGCCCGATCTTGGTAAATTGGATCTTATGGTGCGTGTCGAAGGCGACAAACTCAGCGTTCAGCTCAATGCCAACGTTGCCGCCACGCGCGAAGCCTTAGTTCAAGTGTCAGAACGCCTACGCGCCGAGCTACAAAACCAAAGTTTGATGCACGTTGATGTGCAAATTGGTGGCGGTGACAAACAAGAGTCCAACGGCCAACCAGCTCCCGAGCAAAGCTCAACCATTTTTGCCAATGAGCGCCATGAGTCTGGCAGCAATAACGCCACGGCCTTCTCCACGGATGAACACTGGCTTAGTACCCAAGTGTGATCGCTTTAGGAATACAGCATGAATAAAAAACAGTTTCTTTCACTCTTTGCCACCTGCGTTGTAACTAGTGCTCTCGTCTCTGGCGGCACAGTTGCGGGTGCAATGTGGTACCTCAACTCACCCTCGACATTAAGTGATGGCCAGTTTTCGTTTTTGGAATCTGAGCCAAAGCCGAGTGCCGGTCCTAAATTTCACGCCCTAGACAATGTGATTGTCAGTGTGCGCGGTAAAAAACAGACTCACTTTGTGATGTTGGAGCTGGCGCTGGAAACGCGTCACATCGAGCGTCTTGAGTTCGCCAACGACTACATGCCAAAAGTCAGACACGCAATGCTTAACCTGTTCAGTCAAAAACGTTATGAAGATCTGCATGGTGCAGATGCATTGGATCAGCTTCAGCGGGAGGTGAAAGCCTCGGTGATGACGGCTTACGCCGATACCCAGTTAAACCGAGATATTGACGACGTTCTGCTGACGAAATTTGTTATTCAGTAGGAGCGATTATGCTGGATATGAATCACTCAGACAGCTACGGCGTCGCCGAAGATGTCACATCAAACGCCACTCGTATCGATGAAAATCGCCTACTTAGCCAACATCAAATCTTGGTTAAGCGCGTGGTGAACCAACTGCGCAACCACGCCACGACCCATTGTAGCATTGAAGACATGCAGCAGATTGGACTGATTGGCTTGCTTGAGGCTGGGCGCCGCTATGGCAACATCGATGACCCTAACTTTCCGGCGTTCGCCGTGTGTCGTATTCGCGGTTCTATCTTGGATGAGCTGCGTCGCCTTGACTGGCGTTCACGCAAAACTCGTCAGGAGGCTCATGAGCTCAATGATGTCACGCGTGATTTAACCAAGCGCCTACGCCGAGCGCCAAGTGAGCAAGAGATCATCGCAGCCCTTGGCACCACACCTCAGGACTATCATGCCAGGCTAAACGCGACCATGGCGGCTGAGATGCAGAGCTTGGATCAACTGATTGAAGGTGGCTTTGAAAGCTCAGTGGAGTCCGGGTGTGAGGGCGTAAATCACGAACATATCCGCCGCAGCCTGGAGAAGGCACTCAGCCAGCTACCCAAACGCGAGCAGCTACTGCTGACGCTGTTCTACCAACACGATTTGAACTTACACGAGATTGCTCTGGTGTTAGAGCTGACCCCGCCACGGATTTGTCAGCTTCACAAGCAAGCGCTCAAGCAACTCAACCAACTACTGTCTTCTTAGGAGTCCACTATGCAAAAGTTTACTGGCGCAATCATCATTTTGATGTGTGTCTTCGGCGGTTACGTCTGGGCTGGAGGCAGTCTGATGGCCATTTGGCAACCGGCAGAAATGCTAATCATCATCGGCGCGACCATTGGCTCCCTCATCATAGGCAACCCGCCTCAAGTTCTTAAAGAGATGCGCAATCAGCTGCGAGGCATCATCTCTCCACCTAAGGATGAGCGCGAGTTCTACATGGAACTGATGGCGCTGCTGCAAGTATTGCTGGAAACCGTGCGCAGTGGTGGTTTCAAAGCACTAGATAAGCACATTGAAAACCCAGAACAGAGCGATATTTTTGCTCGTTACCCACGCGTAAGCAGTGATTATCGCTTAGTTTCTTTCATTACCGACAATTTACGTTTAATGGCAATGGGACAAATGTCGCCTCATGAGTTAGAGGGACTACTAGAGCAAGAGATTGAAGCGATTGAGGCCGACTATATGCAGCCCGCTCGCTCCATGCAGCGCACCGCAGAAGCCATGCCTGGCTTTGGTATTTTGGCTGCCGTTGGCGGCATCATCATTACCATGTCCGCCATAGATGGCTCTATTGCCATGATTGGCTATCACGTTGCTGCCGCTCTAGTAGGCACATTTATCGGTATTTTCGGCTGTTACTGCTGCTTAGACCCAGCAAGTAACGCCATGGCTCAACGCGTTAAACGCAACATGTCCGCTTTCGACTGCACCCGCGCCACCTTAGTGGCCTACGTCGCGAAGAAGCCGACACTATTGGCGATTGACGCTGGCCGCAAGCACATTCAGCTAGACATTAAACCGACCTTTAATCAAATGGAGGTGTGGCTCGCTGAACAGGAGGGATAATGCAAAAACATGAGCAAGTAGTCTTCAAACGCGCCAGTCGTAGTCATCATCATGAGTCTCATGGTGGTGCATGGAAAGTAGCGTTTGCTGACTTTATGATTGCCTTGATGGCGTTATTCCTCGTACTTTGGGTCATGCAGGTGGTCGACAAAGAAGAGCGCAAAGCGATTGTCGCCCATTTGCAAATGGCCAGTGTCTTTGACCAAGGCAGTGGCAACCTATTCGACACCTCAAAAAGCATTTCTCCTATCGATCTAACCACGGATTCGTCCGTGGCCAGTCGTCACGATTCGGTGCATTCGGTTAGTTCTTTTTTCCAAGGCGATCGCGAAGGGCCAGAATCGGACTCACTTATCGACGGCACCTTTGATACCCAAGAGCGCCTAGCGGCTCTTGCTGAGGTCATCAATGACATGGTGCGTCAGATCAATGCTCAAGGAAATGTCGATGTCACCGTTACGCCTCAAGGATTGCGCATCGTGCTGCAAGATGACTACAAACAGAACATGTTTGGTCGCGGCGGCTCAACGTTAACGCCATTTTTTGAAGATTTATTGCTAGCTTTAGCACCTGTGTTTGAGCGAGTGGAAAATCCAATGATCATCAGCGGTCATACCGATGCGACTCAGTATCGTAAAACCTTCTCCAGCAAATCCAACTGGGAGCTCTCTGCCTCACGCGCCAACGTCGCTAGACAGACTCTCGCCTCTGGCGGCATGCCAGAGCAACGTGTGCTGCAAGTAACGGGCATGTCTGACCGTGCCTTACTCAATCACAGCGATCCCTCATCAAGCGAAAACCGCCGAATCGAACTGTTTATCCTCACCACACCCGCGGCTGAGGTCATCAACACCTTGTTTGGACAATCGCCAAACAGTGAATCGAAGAACGAGCTAGAGAAGGCGCGCGACAAGGCCAAATTCAATCAACCTGTGTTTCGAACCGACACCATTCGATTTGACGCAGGCGACGCCTCAAACGCGACCTCCAACGTGCAAGCACTGTAACTTGCACCTTTAATAGGGTGTTCTATGCTTTTGGTAGTACACCCTTGATCTCACTATCTTTTGCTATTGAGCACCCAGTCAGTAGGGCATGTTATGCGACAATCTATCCCGCACATACCGCCAAAATCAAACCGATCGCCAGATGGATTACAAAAGGCGTTCCTATGGCTGATCATCATTGATTACGCCCTACTTGCACTGTTCTTAAGTCAACTCACCACCCTCTCGCTAAAGGGCGGTACGTTAATCAGCTTGTTATTAGTGGTATACAACAGCCTACTTACTTTTATGTGCTTTAGACGCACCGCACGTCAAGATGCCTACATCATCTATCCGACGATATCGGCTACCTTGTTGGCGTTTGTGTGTTTTTTGTATTTTTTCTTTTTGGTTTGATGGCAAAGACTAGAACCCGTTCGCTCGAAGCACAGTCACCTAAAGCACAGTTTTCCAGAATACTGACATCCACAACAACGTCATTCTCGTGGAAACGAGAGTCTTCTGACGCGTGTACCTTGGGTTATTGGGACAATAATAAGTGAGCCACGTGCGGTGGGAGATCCTCACTTGCGTGAGGATGACGATTGCTGTTTAGATTGATTATTTTAATAAAGCCACGACCGTATGACGTCTCACATTCGCCTGTGCATTGAGCGCCTGAAATGTTGTCGTAAAATCTTGTGAAAGCTGACTAAAGCCAGAGAGCGTTTCGTTAACTTGTTGCTCGGAAGGGAGCTTGGATTGGCTCTGAATACGCGTCATTTGCGTATCGAGTTGGGATTGGAATTGCCTTGCTTCGCTTAAGCTGGATTGTGCTTGTTTTAGGTGTTGGTTCACCTTGGCGATGGATTGTTTGATGCCATCGCGAGAACCTAGGTCAAACTTGAGTTCCGCCATGCCATCTGGCTCAGCTTGAATCGAGAAAGTGTTGGCTTGTCCTGCCGGGAAGCGGTGGCCTTCGCCTGTGACTCGAACTTGCTGCTGCATCGCAGCGTAGGCCGATTCGTGCACCTCAAATACGATGCTGCCATCGTTGGCAAGTGACGCGCGCATGCCCATTGGGATGACGCTTCGGTCGAGCTGTTTAACGGTGCGCTGGCCGTCTGACTGGCCGTCAAATTGCAGCATCACCGAGCCGCCGCTTGGAAAGTCTAGACGCACTTGTTCGGCACGCTCGCTCATGCGGTGCACATTGAGACCCGGGATCGAAAAGCGCCTTACATCCGAGGTATCAAGCTTTAGATGCAGCTCATTGTCGACCACACGTTTACCATCAAAGCGTGCCTGATTAAGCGTTGCTTCAATCACTTGCTTTGAACGCGACAGCTTGTCGGTCATCTGTGGCGTGGAACCGTGCGATAACGCTTGGGTGAGCTGCTTTTTCACTTGTGTCAGCTCTTTGCCCACGCCTTGTAGTGCTTTCGTGGCAATTTGTACCGACGTGGCGTGCTGCTGACCTTGTGTCAGCAGCACGCCGGATAACGAATAAGCGGAAGAGATTTCCGCTTGCGGCTTGAGAAGATGTTTGGAGAGCGAGGTTGTTGTGGTATCAGACGCTTGCGAGGGAGCAATACTCGTCGTTCCCTGCCCTGTGAGCTTTATACTATGCGGTCTAACTTCAACCGTACTTACTGCCATAACACCGTTCCTTGAGCCTTATTGCCGAGTGGCAAAAACGACCGCTAAATGCGGTCGAATAGAGATAAATCATTAATCTGCATGTAGCTGGCCTGTGTGGCTTGCAGCGCTGCCATATAGTTGCTAAGCCGCACCGACGCCTCGCCGTAATCGAGTGCAGAGACATCACTAGTCACCTTGTCGACAAACAGCTTGTTCTCACTGTGGGCGCCATCCATCAAATCGAGGTTGTTGTGGCGGCCGCCAATTTCTGTCATCGCACCAAGCACATTGCCTAAGGTATTATCAATGGCATCCAGACTGGCACCAACTTCGGTTTGAAAATTTGGACTCGGGTTCTGAAATTCCACAATCAATCGGTCGATTTGATTCAATACATTGTCGCCGCCACCTAAATCTAAGATGTCTTGCGCCGTAGTATTAGACTCCATTGTTACGCCTTTAGCGACGGTCACTACACGCTTATCACTGTTGCCATCCAAGGAATACACACCGCCTCCCGCATCAGAAATCGCTGGGGTATCGGTTTTAGTACCGGAGAAAAGGTAATGACCCTCTTCATCTTGAGAGTTGAATGATGACTGAACCGAGTCACGCAAGCTTTCAAGTTCCGTAATCATCCCTTGTCGGTCTTCATCGGTAAGCGTACCGTTCGCCCCCCAAAGCACCAACTCGCGCATGCTTTTTAGACTCTCATTGACCGAGTCTAAGTGAACTTCTTGACTAGATAGCGTGGTTTTGACATTGGCGATGTTGCGCTGATACTGATTGATTGCCGCGCCTTCTCGATCGAGGTTGAGCAATTGAATCGATGCCATTGGGTCATCTGACAATTTAATCAGTCGATCGCCTGTGGCCATTTGCTGCATCACTTTGCCAAGGCCTGCGTTATTGGTTTGCAGGCTTTGCAGCATCATTTGGCTAAATTGAGTATCACTGATCCTCATGGTCTCTCCTTAAAATAGCTGCAATACCGAATCAAACAGTTGATTCGCTGTACTGATCACTTTCATGTTGGCGTTGTGTGCGTTAGCAAACGTCATTAGGTTCGCTGCTTCTTCGTCGCTGTTGACCGCACTGACATTATCGCGTGCGGCAACCGCCTGCTCAGACATCGCCTGCTTCGCCTGATAATCCGACTCAGCCTGTCTAGCTCGAATAGCGGTGTCACCTACCATAGCGGTAAATGCATCATTGAGGGTGACTGACCCATAGCCGCTGATGGCCACCTGTTTGTTACTGATATCAATCAGGTCTTTAAGATTGTCGCTGTTGCCTGGATTCCCATCGCTAGAAAATGCCAATTCATCAGCACTGATAGCAGTAATATCTAAACTGGCCGCAGGGTTAGCAGGGTCGTAAGTAAACAGTGGCGCACCCGGATTACCATTGAGATCAGTGCCAGCTGCCAATACCGCATTAAACTCGTCGGCCACACTGCGCGCCATATCATCAATCGCCTGTTGATTCGGCTTGAGCACGTCGATTTGATAATCATGCAGCGCCCCCAGCTTGCCGCCAATATCCCCTTTGGCTGCAAACGTCTGATTGCCAAATTCGATGTGCAAATCCGCAAGGTAAGGGTCACTTGGATCTGGAATCGCTTTGATGACACTGGCATCTGAGCCCATGACTAAGGGCTGACCAGACGCTAAAGAGACTTGAACACTGCCATCAGGCTGCTCTGTGGTTTTCACCGCCATGATGGTAGACAACTCACCAATCAAGGCATCACGGGTATCCATTAGTTGCGAAGAATTACCGCCCGTGCCTTGCATCTCAACGATCTGCTTGTTCACTTGGGCAATGTTAGCCATCACACTGTTGGCATGCGACAGTGCAGCATTGCGCTGATCGTGTACATCTTTATGCTGATTATGCAGCGATTCGGTGAGCGTATTGAAGCGGCGCGCTAGGGCTTCCGATTCATTGACCACCTGCTGACGAAGTGGGGTCGATTCTGGTTTGGTGGTCGCATCGTTGAGTGAAGCAAACAGGCTATCAAGCCCAGATGACAAACTGAAACCATCGGCACCCAGCATATTTTCTAACTGGCTCATCGCCGACGTATAGCCAGCAGAGTAGTTAGCTTCACTGGCTGTGGACCAGGTTTGCTTCACCAAGTATTGATCGGTCACGCGGCGAATGCTGGTGACTTCCACGCCCATTCCTGGTGAATTGTAATCGTATTTTCCCCCCGTTACCGAAGACATGAGTGCCTGCTGGCGACTGTATCCAGGGGTATTCACGTTCGCCACGTTTTGCGCGGTGACATTTAATGCCACGCGATTGGCATTCATCCCGGTGAGGGCGATATTAATAAGACTCATGACGATTAACGCTCCGTGATTTTCATAAGAGGCTGAGAAAATGCCATGGTCATGGCTGCCTCACTAGGCGACTGAAGATTAAAGGCGGCCGCGTTATTGGCTTCATTAACCGCAGGTGCGCCATTTGTAAGGCTGGCTGTATGAGATTGTGATTTGGCTTCCAAATCGTTGGCCGCCCCTAACGATTGTACGCGCGAGGCATCAAACTGCACTTCTCGATTCGACTGAAAAGAGTGAGCGGGACCGAGCTGTTTTACCAGCATGTCGGCAATGCCAGAGTTCTGTTTTTTGGCCAGTTCAATCGACAGCTGTCCATCGTGCATATCTCTAAATACGCCGTGTTGTTGCGAGGAAAACGGACTGTCTTCGTCGGCCAGTGCGTCACTGCTGCTACGCATTTGTCTTAGCACCATTTGCAAGAACATGGCCTCAAACTGCCCCGCCACTTCTTTTAGCGCTTCAGGGCTGTCGTTGCTGTGTTTGATATTAGTTAGCGCCGCATTGTCATGATAAAGCATGCTGTTGACGCGAGTCGTATCGTTCATGGCATCGATTTTCATACTGCGTCTCCTATATCACAACCAGCTCAGCATTGAGCGCGCCTGCTTCGTGCAGCGCTTGCAGAATAGACATCAAGTCTGTTGGCGTTGCACCTAAGCTATTGACTGCATTGACAATAGTATTCAGTTCGGTTCCTTCCGGCCAAATCACCATTTGTGCTTGGTCTTCATTAATGTCGATTGTGGTTTGGTCTACCACTACGGTATCGCCATCGGCAAAGGCATTAGGCTGACTGACGCGCTGCGATTCACTGATCGCGACCGTCAAGTTGCCATGGCTAACCGCCGCTTCCGTGACTTTGACGTTTTTACCCACCACCACAGTGCCGGTGCGCGAGTTAAACACAATGCGCGCTGGCTTGCGGCCTTCAACCACGCTCATCTCTTCAAGCATCGACATCATAGTCACGCGCTGCTGGGAATCCTTTGGCGCGCGCATATCCACACGAACCTTGTTGACCGCAATTGCTACATCGGGACCAAAGGTGCCGTTGATTTCACGAGCGATGTTCTTCGCCGTGGTAAAGCTTGCTTTGCGCAGGTTTAAGGTAATTTGTGGACGAGTATTAAAGTCGGATGGAATTTCACGCTCCAGCGTCGCGCCATTTGGCACGCGGCCGGCTGTTGGCGTGTTCACGGCTATCTTAGACCCACTGCGCCCTTCCGCAGACACACCGCCAACAACCACGTTGCCTTGAGCCACAGCGTACACTTCACCGTCCACACCACGCAGAGGTGTTAACAATAACGTGCCGCCACGCAAGCTCTTGGCATCACCAATCGACGAAACCACGATATCCAGCATTTGGCCGGGACCTGCCATCGGATCGACCGAGGCGGTCACACTAACCGATGCCACGTTACGCAGCTTTGGGTTAGCATCGTCGCCAATCTGCACGCCAAACTGACGCAACATATTGGTAATAGATTGAGCGGTAAATTTCACTTGGTTGCGGTCGCCTTGGCCATCAAGGCCTACTACCAAGCCGTAACCGACAAGTTGGTTGCTACGCACACCTTGTACGTCAACCAAATCCATAATTGGGATTTCCACTTCCGCCTGTGCCATTGGCATTAAGCCAAGGGCAAGCACAGCAGTAAGGGCGTTAAAAAAGTGACGAAGTTTCAACATTAGAATGGCATCCAAGGGCTTGTGAAGAATTGCGTTAGCCAACCCGCTGAGTTGCTATCTGCTAAAGCGCCGCGTCCTGAGTAAGTAATGCGAGCATCACCGATACGGTGTGAAAAGACTTGGTTATAACGGTCAACATCGTCAACGCGGACGATACCAGTGACGCGGATAAATTCATCACCTTGATTGAGGCGGATCCACTTTTCACCGCTGACTTTGAGTACGCCATTTGGCATCACTTCATGCACGGTGACCGTAATGGCACCCTCAAGCTTGTTGCCTTGCGAACTGGCGGCACTGCCGTCAAAAGCGCGGTTACCGCTAATGCCCACCGCCGTTTCATTAATCGTAGTACCACCTATGTTGGCGGCACCAAAATCCACATTCGATGACTTACCAAACTTGGTATCGGCTTTTTTGCTCGATTGGGTTTCTTCCACCAGCAAAATGGTGAGCACATCGCCGACGCGATAGGCGCGGCGATCTTGAAATAACGTAAGGTTGTATTGATGACGGTACAAACTGCCATTGGTTGCCTCGGGCAGCGCGTAGTTTAACTCTGGCGGCGCGTACTTCTGCTCATCTGGCTCTGGCGGCACAAACTCTTGTCTGGCTGCACATCCAGCGAGCAGTAGCACCGTCAGTGCCACTATGCCTTTTTCTATTAGGCGTCGCGAAAACCATTTCATATTACTACTTCCTTTCACGTTATCTCCCGCTCACTCAACTCAATTCCTCAACGAGTTTGGTTAACTTGTTTGGTTAACGGAACCCGTTACACCGCTTGCGCGACAAACTTAAGCATGTCATCGGCCGCCGATACGACCTTGGCGTTCATTTCATAAGCGCGCTGTGTGGTAATCATGTCGACCATCTCTTCCACCACTTGCACGTTTGAGCCTTCCAGTGAGCCTTGCTTGATGCTACCTGCGCCTTCTTCACCCGCAATCAGCTCTTGTGCTTGACCGCTTGCTTCAGTCTCTTTAAACAAGTTGCCACCAATCGCTTCAAGGCCAGCGGGGTTAATGAATTTAGCTAGGGTAATTTGACCCAGTTCTTGTGGTGCAGGGCCGTCGGCTGTTGTTGCCGTCACCGTGCCATCGACACCCACAGAAACCGTCAAGGCGTTGTCTGGGATCTGCACTTGCGGCTCAAGCGGTAGACCTTGGCTGTTGACCATTAAACCTTCTGAGTTGACATGAAACTGGCCGTTACGGGTGTACATGATCTGGCCATCGGAATTTTCGATTTGGAAAAAGCCCTGTCCCATGACGGCTAAATCTAGCTCTTGCCCTGTGTTTTGTGAGCTGCCTTGAGTGAACACTTTTTGCGTCCCCACAACGCGAACACCGCTACCCAACTGAACACCGGTTGGTAGCTCATTCACTTGGTCTACCTGAGCACCAGGTTGGCGCTGAATGCTGTAGAACAAGTCCTCAAATACCACTCGGTCACGTTTGAAACCGACGGTATTAACGTTGGCAAGGTTGTTGGAAATCGCCGTCATTTTGGTGTCTTGGGCGGCCATCCCTGTTTTACTGACCCACAATGCTGAATGCATGGTTAACTCCTGTTGGCGAGCCTTCTAGCTCGCACTCATTAATTTGTTTCCGGATTGCGCTAAGGTTTCCGCGGTTTTCATCATGCGGATCTGCATCTCGAAGTTGCGGGTGAGTGACATCACGCTCAGCAGCTCATCAATGGCTGAAACGTTACTGCTCTCGATATGCTCAGGCGCTAGATTGACCGTCGCATCCGCCGCAAACGGCTGACCATCAAGACTATGCAGTAGGCTGTCACTCTCTTTTTGCAACTGAGTGATATCCGGCTTAACCAGTTTCAGCGTGCCAACTTCCACTTCCGCACCGCCGCCAGGTGGGATCACCGACACACGGCCGCGTTCACTGATTTCCACTTTCTGAAATTCAGGCAATACCATAGGACCGTTATCACCAACAACGGCAAAGCCATTGATGCTCATAGCACCCAAATCGTCCACTTTGATGTTACCGGCGCGAGTGTAGGCTTCGTTGCCGGCAGGGGTTTGAACACTGATATAGCCTTCGCCCATGATGGCAATGTCAAGCGGGCGACCGGTTTTCACCACGTCGCCTGAATCAAATCGCGTCGCGGCTGAGTTGGTGACCACCATAGTGCGGCCATCGAAACCTGAGCCTTGCAATGGAACGCTGTTGACGCGCTCCATATCCGCACGAAAGCCCGCCGTATCGGCATTCGATAAGTTGTTTGAACGAACATGCTGCGCTTTAAGGACGCGACTTGCGCCCGTGGTCGCAGTAAATAGCAAGCTATCCATGGCCTACCTCTATACCGCGTTAAACAGCGCTTGAGTAAGTTTGTCAGACGTTGAAATCGTCTTCGCGTTCGCTTGGTAATTGCGCTGCGCCGTCATCAGGTTCACAAGCTCAGATGTGAGGTCTACGTTGGAGCCTTCCAGCGCACCCGGTGTCAGATCGCCCAATACGCCTGTACCCGGCGTGCCCACCACTGGTGCACCAGAGCTAAAGCTCTGTGTCCACGCGGTACCATTGGTTTTCGCCAGGCCTTGTGGGTTCGCGAAGTTCGCCAGCACTACCTGACCTTGTAGCTGTGACTGACCGTTGGTGTAAGTCGCGAAAACCATGCCGTTGTTCTCAACACGCACACCCGCAAGCTCACCAGAGGTGTAACCATTTGGACTGTTGGTACTTACGCCAAATGCCGCGCCAAACTGGGTGCTGCCCGCTAGACTGATATCGATGCTCATCCCTTTTGCACCGGCAGCAGGGAAAGAAACATTAAAGCTGCCAGTTGGAGAAGCAAGCGTACCGTCAGCTTTAAAGTCTACTTGCTGTGTTGTCGCTGGCGTCGTTGGCGAACCATCCACCTCAACATTCACCTGCCATGTGTTGTCCGCAGTTTTAGTGAAGTACTGCGTCACTGTGTGAGAGTTACCCAATGAGTCATAAACCTTTGAGGTATAAGACGAGTTAAAGGAGTCTGGGTTGCTTGGGTCAAAAGCAATTGCGGTCGAATCGTAAACTGGGTTCGGTGTCACGCCGTCGGCCTCAAATGGAGCGAGTGACGGATCGCCAGCAGGTACGACATTAGTCGCCGATGCACTTGCATCGAAATTAGCGATAAAGTCCAGCTTGTCGGTTGCTTTTGCGGCGAGAGATGAGGTGCTGATTTTGATGTCGCCAACGGAGCCTTCAAGCAGGTTGTTATTTCTATCAACACTGTAGCCTTGCAGCTTAGCGCCTGTATTACCGACTACGTAGTTGTCTTTGTCCGTACCAAACACACCAGATCGGGTGTACAGGGTTTGCCCCATGCCGTCTTTAGTGACAAAGAAGCCGTTACCATTGATGGCCAAGTCCATCGAACGCCCCGTGCCGGAAACCGAACCATTTTTGTCGAAGTTTTGTGAAATAGATGCCACTTCCACACCGCCTGCCTGCATGCCGTTATAGACCGCAGAAAACTCGGTACGCGCTTGCTTAAAGCCATACGTCGAAGCGTTAGCAATGTTGTGACTGATAGTGTTTAGCTGAGTATTCGTAGCATCCAAGCCACTTAAAGCAATATTAAAACTCATGATGTCCTCTTAATTCTGATAATTATGGGTTTTACACTCGGCGCTAAGCACCAAACTGACTGATTTCATAGAAAGGCACATTGCCCACGCCAGCGACATTGACCATCGCCGCGCCGCCTGTGCTAGGAATACGGACTTGTTGAACTTCACCTGCCAGCAGCAAATTTGGCTGCGCTTGACCGTCTTGTACTTCGACTGAAATAGAGTACTTGCCCGGCTTAAGACCCAGCTCTTCTGGGTTGATGGTGAAATCCACGTCACCGGCAGGGTGAGCGCCCAGTGGCACTTTGGTTTTTTGACCAAACTCGTCTTCCACCACCACATTCACTTGGCTCGATGAATGGGCGAGCTCAATACGACCTTTTTGCGCGCCGTCCGCCAGTTCAACCTCGTTGCTGCTGACATACACGGTTTGACCCACTAGGCTTGCAGTCGATAGCACCTGCATGTTGTCGAGAAGCACCATGCTGTTTTGCATTAGTGTTGACATGTTCTCGGTACTTTGTACCTGAGAGAACTGCGCCAGTTGGCTAACGTACTCGGTGCCATCAAGCGGGTTGAGTGGATCTTGGTTCTGGATTTGCGCCACCATTAAGGTGATAAACTCATTTTGTAGTGAGCTAGCGCTGTTGGCGTCTTGCGGATTCGCAGACACATTAGCATTAGTTTGCTGGGCGACTGGAGAGTCCGTATCCAGCGCGGTGAACTGTGCAATACTCATTAGCTGCCCTGCCCTAAACGAAGTAATCCTTGCTGCATGCTTTTCACATTCGACAGCACTTCCACATTGGTTTCAAAGCTGCGTGATGCGGACATCATGTCTGCCATTTCCGCCACCACATCAACGCCCGGGTAGTAGACATAACCTTCTTCATTGGCGAGTGGGTTATTCGGCTCAAAACGTTGTTCGGCTTTAGCACCACTATTCACCACATCGACAATGCGCACTTCGGCATTGGGGTACACCCCTTGATCACTCGCCAATTGGGTTTGGCTGTAGACAGTGGCAAACACAGGCTTGAGCGGCTTATAAGCGTCATCTGGGTTGGCCGACACGGCGTCTGCGTTGGCAAGGTTACTGGCCACGGTGTTAAGTCGTACCGTTTGCGCCGTCATGGCTGAGCCAGCGATAGAATAAATATCGGTAAATGACATGATTAACGTCCCTCAATCGCTTTCGCTAGCCCGCTAAACTTCATGTTCATGAAGGTCAGGCTAGTTTGAAAATCCATGTTGTTTTGGGTGAATTTGGCCTGCTCAACGCCCAGCTCTACCGTGTTACCGTCTTTGCTGTTCTGGTACGGCACGGAGTATTGAGTGGCAATGTCCAACTTTGGTGTCGTGCTGTGCACACCATTGGCGCTGGCTTGCTTCATCACCGTGGTAAAGCTCAGGTCTTTTGCTAGGTACCCAGGTGTATCGACATTTGCTAAGTTACTGGCTAGCACCTTGGTTCTCTGAACTCGAAAATTGAGTGCTTCGGGATGCACGCCTAACGCACTGTCAAAACTGATTGCCATCTCTTTGTCCTTAAATGGGCGGTCGTCCCTAATTAACAACAAGATGCGTGCCAATTTTTTATTTCAATAAAAACAATGAATTACACAAAACAAAGGAAGAGGAACTTCCGATTCACGGAAGCGAGATATGACATGGGGAAATGGATCATAGGTCTATTATTGGGGGCAATATCACTGTCTGCTTTCGCCACCAGCCACGCCAAAATGACGCGGTTGGATATCGAGCACGCGGTGCGCCACGCGCTTGATTTGGAGATTGAGCAGCTCGCCGAGCGCCATCGCTGGGGTAAGCACGACGCCAAACTGGTGATATTGGTTCCAGAGTCAGCAAAACATCTCGATCAATGCATAGCACCGCTCATCATCAGTAGCCGTGACCATCAAGCGCTGCCTGTAGGCAATTTAAAACGCAGCGTCAGCTGTGAAGACGGAGTGAATGATTGGCGCATTAATGCCAGCATCAAGGCGACCTTATCCTTGCCTGTGGCAGTGGCAACCACCACGCTCAATCGTCATACCACGGTAGATGCCACATCGGTTCGACTCGAAACACGCACCTTGTCGCGCGCAACGGCCTTTGTGACCGACCTGTCGACATTGCGTGGTAAACAGGTCACGCGAAGGATGCGTGCCGGGCAGATCATTGATGCTAAGTTTGTCAGCAATCCACCGTTGGTCGAGAAGGGCAACGAAGTGGTGATCATCGCCGCCAAGGGAGGCTTTAATGCCACCACCAAGGGCGTCGCGCTACAAACGGCAGGAGAAGGTGAACAGATCAAAGTACAAAATAGCCAGTCGAAGAAAGTGATTCGCGCCGTTGTCACTGGCTTGAACCAAGTTCACACTCAGTTTTAATTTTCTGACTCAAGGTAACAAATTTCACACAGCACGCTCGAAATTAATACTGAGATTAAGATAGAAAAAAAGGGCAACAATTTAGGTGGGCAGATTTAATACTGTCGCTCGCTTTGTCGCCCTATACTGTTATCGACATCTTGATAGGACAGCAACACCATGAAAATCGACAAAGTGGCTGGCGGACATGTTCCACAAACTAACTTCAACCAGTCTAAAACTCAAACCGCAGAAACGCCGCAGCGTAAAACCGTGTCTGAAGCCGCATTCAACGCCAACACAGCCGCGCTAGACAAGGCACAAGCCGAACTCGCTGCTATGCCAAATGTGGATATGGCCAAAGTCGAAGCGGTGCGTAATGCACTGGCGAATGGCGAATTGGGTCTGGATGTTAAAGCCCTGTCGCAAGCGGTGATGCGTTTTCATACTGGTCACGAATCCTAAGCACGCGACCCCATTGAGTGGAGTAACCAACCATGGCCGCATCGAAAACCGAGCTAGTACAAGCCTTCGTGCTGAGCATTTCTGACGATATTAAACTGTACCGAAAACTGCTCGCACTACTGCAACATCAAAAAGCCTTGTACCTCAAGTTTGATGGGGAATCGCTGAGCGACAATATCCAGAGCCAACTGCCGATATTGAATCAACTTGGCCGCAATGCCAGCAACCGCAGTCAGGCACTCACCCAATTAAAACTGCCTTGCTCTCAAGCTGGGGTTGAACGCTTAATTAGAGCGCTGCCTGCAAAGCTGTCAGACAACGTGCACAAACAATGGCACATCCTTGAGTCTTTGATTGCACAGTGCCAAAAATACAACCAAAACAACGGCCAAAGCTCTGCCGCTTTCCAAGAATTACTCGGCGAGTTAACGGGTCAAAAACAGCACAGTTATGAGGAACATGCTCGAACGGTTTAGCCGTTATTGGCGCCAACCTCACTGGCATACTTTGCTAGTGATGAGCCTGCTGTGCCTTGGGCACAGCGTGAGTTATGCCAAGCCGACCCAAGGTGCCCCAGCCCAAGCGGACATAGCGCCGCACATCGCCACGTTAAAACCCTATCAAACCCATATCACTAAAAAGTTCGAAGAGTTCAGTCCTTTAGTGGATGAGATATTCAAACAACTAAGCAAAAGGTCACTACCAGAAAGCCTCGTACTGGTGCCGATGCTAGAATCTTCCTATAACCCCAAGGCGGTTTCACCAGCGAAAGCCGCTGGGCTCTGGCAACTCATGCCTGCCACCGCAAAACGCTTCGGGTTAATCGTAGAGCAAAACCTCGATCAGCGATTTGACATCGAGCCGAGCACGCAGGCAGCGATGCAATATCTGTCATTTTTATATCGAAAATTTGAGGGCGATATTAATCTTACTCTAGCGGCCTATAACGCGGGAGAAGGACGAGTACAACGCGCAATCAATAAAGCGGGCAGTCGTGAATTCTCAAAACTCAAACTGCCCAATGAGACCGTGCACTATGTACGGCGTTTTTACGCCTTAATGAGTCTCGTCGACATTTCTTCACTTAAAGGAAATCACGTTGATACCTTATGGCTGTTTGCCAGTGAACCTTCATGGCAACAAGCGCCATTGATCGATCTGACACCGCTGCCACCGCTGATCTCACTTTAGTTGAGCTCGCTGCAATCTTGTGTGATTCGTCACCACAAACTGCTGTTTTCAGAATGCCATTCACTGGTAAGATGCAGACATTGTTTACTCCATCCTAATGCTAACTCTCCATGCAAAACGAACGCAAAGCCCTGCTGTTTGGGTTATCTGCTGTCCTACTGTGGTCTACGGTCGCGACGGCATTTAAACTCACATTGGCTGAATTTACCCCTGCGCAAATGGTCGCCGCAGCATCGGTTGCCTCAACCATCGCTCTGGTCATTGTCTGTGCCGTAAAAGGGACGCTGTCTCAACTCAAAACCACGTTTTTTTCCAATCCTTGGTACTACCTATTGCTGGGACTCATCAACCCACTCGCGTATTACCTTATTCTGTTCAAGGCGTATGACTTACTGCCAGCGTCGCAAGCGCAGCCCATCAATTACAGCTGGGCAATCACATTAACCTTAATGGCGGCGGTATTCCTAAAACAGAAAATCCGTCCGCAAGATTGGTTTGCGTGTGCACTCGGCTATTTAGGCGTGGTGGTCATCGCTACTAAAGGGGATGTGCTAGGACTGCAATTTGATAGTCCAGCAGGCGTGGCACTAGCGCTGCTTTCCACTTTGCTTTGGGCAGGCTATTGGATCCTGAACACCAAAAACACTGCCGATCCGGTTGTTGGTGTACTGCTCGGCTTTTTGGTGGCGTTACCATTTGCTTTCGGTGTCGCGATCTATGAGGGCGCCGCTTGGTCAAGTATCACCCTAAAGGGCTGGCTGGCGGTAAGCTATGTGGGTCTTTTCGAAATGGGTATTACCTTTGTTCTTTGGCTGAGCGCTTTGAAGCTGACACAAAATACTGCGCGTATCAGTAATCTGATCTTTGCTTCGCCATTTATCTCACTGATGCTGCTTGCCACCGTTATCGGCGAAGAAATCCATCCATCGACACTCGTCGGCTTAATGTTAATTGTGATTGGACTGGTTGTGCAGCAGCTGAAGAGAAAACCTAAAACTTAATCGCTAGATAGCACCCTATTACTAGCGTCGCGAGCCTTTGTGCTCGCGACTCCTTCCAATATTTTTCCTACTCTTTTTTGCCAACCTCCAATGAGGATGCATTATCTATCCCAAGATAATCAGCACAAACATCCACTTCTAACTCATTTTATAGATACACCGACCAAACCAAGGCGTCCTTTTCATTCCATCACATTGCATCCTGCTGAAATTACTGTAGAAATGAATGTGTTGGAAATAATTTTTTATCGTTTCGTAAATAATTTTTTACAGCGATTGCAGTACGGATAATAATCATAAAGGACTCATGTCATGGATACTTCACTCCCTTCAGAGCCAGCATCACGCCCAGGCTTATCTCACTTAGTACGTTCTCTTGGTCCAGGCATCATGATGGCAGCGGCCGCCGTTGGTGGTTCTCACCTTGTTGCTTCTACTAAAGCAGGTGCCATCTATGGCTGGCAACTCGCAGCACTGATCTTGCTCGTTAATCTATTTAAATACCCATTTTTTAGAGCTGGGGTTCAGTACACCGTCGGTACAGGCAATAGTCTGATTCAAGGCTATGAAGGATTAGGCCGTGGATACCTTTGGGTATTTACGCTGCTGACGGTCATTTCCGCAGTGGTCAATACGGCAGCACTACTCTTGTTTAGCGCCAGTTTACTCGGCTACTTTTTACCATTTGAGCTGTCCTCGCTTGCCCTTTGCGGGGTTGTGCTGGTGACCTGTATTGGGATTTTATTCGCCGGTCACTACAAAGCGCTCGACGGACTGTCCAAAGCGATTATGGCCACATTGACGGTGGCAACTGTGACAGCGGTGATTATCGCAGCGTCTAACGGCAGCGTCGCGCCCGCCGATTATCAAGCCCCATCTCCGTGGACCATTGCCGCCATCGGCTTTATCGTAGTGACTATGGGTTGGATGCCTGCACCGATTGAGATATCTAGCATCACGTCCATGTGGCTTAAGAGTCAGTGTAAGAAGCAGAAAGTGACCGCTGAGTCGGCGCTGTTCGATTTTAATGTGGGCTATATTGGTACGGCTTTATTAGCCTTGGTTTTTGTTGCGCTGGGCGCACTGGTTATCCACGGTTCTGGGACAGAGCTGTCTGCTTCGGGAGTGGGGTTCTCTCATCAAATAGTCGGCATGTACGCATCAACCATTGGTGAATGGTCACGCTACCTGATCGCTGTGATTGCCTTCTTCTGTATTTTTGGCAGCACCATTACCGTGATTGATGGCTACTCGCGCGCAATTGCCGAGTCACAGCGCCTGCTTCAAAACAAGACTGAAGAGAACCCGAAGTCTTACCAAGCATGGGTCATTGTGGTGTCGATTGCGGCTATTTCGATTATCGCTTTCTTTGCCAAAGCACTGATGCCAATGCTCAACTTTGCGATGATCATGGCGTTTGTTACCACTCCAGTGTTTGCACTGCTCAATTATGTTTTAGTGTCTAAAACGGCTCTTCCTAAAGCGCTGCAAATGGGTAGTAAACTAAAAGCACTATCGATTATTGGTCTTGTTTACCTGTTTGGTTTCCTTGCCGTGTTTATTTGGTGGAAGTGGTTGATGTAACGACATTACACACTTGAGATCAAAGAGGCCTAGGGACAGTATCGTCACCTAGGCCTTTTTCGTAGAGGGAGGAAAAGGTATTAGCGCTTACGCCATCGCCTCCAAGAACTCATTCACTTCCTGGCGCACGGATGCTACGTGACTGCCGAAGATGATTTGAATGTTTTGGCCTTTGTTGACCAGACCCATAGGGTTCGATTCTTGAATTTTCGCCTCGTCCACCAAAGATGGGTCACGAACCTCCACACGCAATCGGGTGTAGCAGTTTTGCACATCAACGATGTTATCTTTACCACCTAGACCTTCAATGATAGCAATCGAGTTGAACTCACCGACTGCAATATCAATGGCGTCTGTTTTGTTGCGGTTCTTGTAGTCGTCTTTGGTTTGTAGCTTCATTTCAGCTTCACCGCGACCAATGGTTTTTAGATTGAGGTGCGTGATCAGCGCGCGGAACACAAAGTAGTACACCGCTAGCTGAACCAGACCAATCGCCACGTACATCGGCCAATCGGTTTTATCGGTACCCAGTGGAATGTTGTAAACGATGAAGTCGATAAGACCACCTTTACCTACCGCCACGACATCCAGCAACGACAACACAGCCATGAATAGACCAGTAAGGATAGCGTGCACAACAAACAGGATTGGCGCTACGAAAAGGAATGAGAATTCAATCGGCTCAGTAACACCCACCAAAATAGAAGACAACACAGCAGGGAACACAATCGCTTTCACTTTTTCGCGCTTGTCTTGGTCAGCACAGTGGTACATAGCAAGACCCGCACCTGTCAAACCAAAGATTTTTACTAGGCTGCGTGAGTCAAACACGATTGAACTAGAAAGACGCGTAGTCTCTGGGTCACCAATTTCAGCAAGGAAGATATTCTCGATGCCGCAGTAGTTTTGACCTGCGACAGCAGCACAGCCACCGAGATCAGAGAAGTGCATTGGCACCCAAAGCAAGTGGTGAAGACCTGTTGGAATCAAGATACGCTCTAGGAAACCGTACACACCAACACCCATAGAACCTGCGCCGCGAATGCTTTCGCCAAAGCCGAAGATAGCGTGCTGAACCGGTGGCCAGATGTGGGTAAACAGAATACCAAGGCCAATCGCAACCGGGATCATGATAATAAGCACAAGTCGAGATTCACCGTATAGTGATAGCGCGCCTTTAAGTACCTTTTGGCTGTATTTGTTGTGGAAGTAAGCGTTAACAATACCGATCAGCATGCCAACGAAGATACCTGTATCGACCACTTGCAAGCCAAGGATGTTCGCCTGACCGGTTCCCCCTAAGTCACCATCTAATAGCAGACCATTGAACTTCATATAGGTATGCATGGTGTACAAGTAGATGAAGTAGATGATCAGCGCGTTAAAGCCAGCTAGGTGCTTGTCTTTTTTCGCAAGCCCCATCGAAATACCGACAGCGAAGATGATATGCAGGTTAATAAGAACGCTCAGCGTTGACCAAACCAACACTTCTCCCATCCCTTTAAAGAAAGGGGCATCTAAGAAAGGCAGTACTTCGACAATGCCTGGGTTGGTTGTTGCCGCTCCGATGGCAATCACAAAACCCACTAGTGGAAGGACATATATCGGTGCCAGCATGGCGCGCGATAAGTCACTCATATAAGTGGTTATAGCTTCTTTGTTCATTATTGATGTTCCTAAATACGCTATTAATTATTTTCTTTCTGAAAATCACTTTATTCAGAAAAGAAGTCATAACAACTTTGTTGCACCTAGAATGTGATGAATGACCTAATATAGAACCAATTTATTATGTTATTTTGATATTGATATAACCAATAATTTTTTGGAAATGACATCGTGCTATACGTAAAAGTATTAGAGAGCTTAAAAGAGAAGATCAACGCGGATGTGTACAGCGTTGGATCAGCATTACCGACAGAAAAGCAGTTAATTGAAGAGTACCAAGTCAGCCGCATCACCATTCGCAAGGCCGTGGATGAACTGGTTAAGCTCAAGCTGGTCGAAAAGCGCCGTGGGTCTGGTACCTATGTACTGGAAAAGCAATATTCGCATCAACTCAATTGTTTGGCTGGCACCTCTGAAATCCTGACCCACAACAATAAAACCGTGAAGTATCAGGTGACGCAATTTTTGATGAGTAGTGACAACGCCCCCGTCCATAAACTCCTAGGACTAAAACCCAACGAGCCCTTGTATTACATACGTCGGGTGAAGTTTATTGATGACCAACCAAGGATTGTCGAAGACAGCTATATGCCGGTCGCATTGTTTCCCGACCTCAATATCTCTACGTTACAGAAATCAAAATTCGATTATGTCGAGCATGAGAAAGGAATGTTGATACAAGGCAGTCGCCAAGAGTTCACCGCCGTTGACTCCGATGAGGAGATTATGGCCTTGCTTGGAATGGAGAAAAGCCACCCGATCATGAACCTGCGCTCAATATCCAACCTAGAAGATGGGCGCTACTTTGATTATACCGAAGCCTGGTTTCACCCTAACGCTCACAAACTGGCAATCTACTTATCTCGTAAAAGAGGGCATAGAAAACCCGTATTTCCATAACCAATCCCAACTATTGTTTGAATACGATCACACATTAAAGGTATTCAATTTGTCACATCAGATCAAATCCATAGGATAAGACTTATTCAATATAGGTTATAAATTACATGACCTTTAAAATATCCGAACAGCATTCAAAATCAAATTGGAGTTGGTTATGACCAAGCAACCACAAATCATCGCAATCGCAGGCGGCGGCTCAACATACACTGCCGGTATCGTTAAAGCTCTTCTAATGAAAGGGGGTGACTTCCCTATCGCGGAAATCCGCATGTACGACATTGATGCCGAGCGCCAAGACAACGTTGCAGTATTGGTGGACTACGTGGTCAAAACTCACGCTCCACACGTGAAACTGACGGTGACGACGGAACCAGAAGTGGCTTTCTCTCACGCTGACTTCGTGTTTGCTCAAATCCGCGTAGGTCAGTACAAGATGCGTGAAACTGACGAAAAAATCCCTCTTCGTCACGGCTGTGTAGGCCAAGAGACTTGTGGTGCTGGCGGTCTGGCTTACGGCATGCGTACTATCTTCCCAATGATTGAGCTTATCGATCATATGGAGCGCTTCGCTAAAGAATCTTGCTGGATGCTGAACTACTCAAACCCAGCGGCGATTGTGGCTGATGCAGTTCACCGCCTACGTCCTAACGCTCGCGTGCTTAACATCTGTGACATGCCAGTGGCGATTGAGCGTAACCTATCGAATATCCTTGGTGTGAATCGTTATGATCTCGACGTTGAGTACTTCGGCCTGAACCACTACGGCTGGTTTACGTCTATCAAAGTTGATGGCGAAGAGAAAATCCCGTTCCTTCGTAGCCACATCCAAAAATTCGGCATGCTGACTGAAGAAGAAGTGGAAAACGCGTGTCACTCTGAGCCTTCTTGGATTAAAACCTTCAAGAACACTCAGCCTCTAATGCAAATGTTCCCAGAGTACGTGCCAAACACTTACCTTCAATACTACCTAATGGCTGATGATATCGTGGCTCAGTCTAACCCAGAGCACACTCGTGCTAACGAGGTCATGGAAGGTCGTGAGAAGAAGATGTTTGAAGCGATTGAGCAAATCAAAGCATCAGATGGCAACGTTGAAGGCAAATTCCATGTTGGCGTGCACGGTGAGTTTATTGCAGACGTGGCGATGTCGATGGCTTATGACCTACGCCAGAAGTGGCTAGTGATCATTCCTAACAACGGCATCATCAAAGGCTTGCCAGATGACGCAATGGTGGAAGTGCCTGCACTACTCGGCCGCGATAAAGTCTACCCAATCCAAGTGGGTGAAGTGCCACACTTCTACCAAGGCATGCTGCAGCAACAGCTAATGTCTGAGAAGTGCTTAGTTGATGCTGCAATTGAAGGCTCTTACGACAAAGCGCTGCAAGCCTTTGCGCTTAACAAAACCATTCCATCAGCGAAAGTGGCGAAGCTTATCCTTGATGACATGCTCGAAGCGAACAAAGAGTACTGGCCGGAACTTAAGTAATCCAATCCCGACCCTTGAATGAGAAAACAAGAGAACGAATGATGAAAAACAAACAAATCAAAGATCTTAATGCCTCAGCGGTGGGTTTTGGCTGCTGGGCAATCGGCGGGACTTGGAACAACGTCTCTGACAATGAATCCATCAAAGCAATCAAAGCGGCGCTCGACAACGGCATCAACTTTTTCGATGTTGCACCGGTTTACGGTAAAGGTCACGCGGAAACGGTACTTGGCCAAGCGCTGAAAACCGAGTCTCGCGACAACATTATCATCGCGACCAAGTGTGGCCTGCCATGGTCTCAAGATGAGCGCAAAAAGACTCGTAAAGATCTGACAAAAGAGAGCATCTCCAAAGAGATTGATGACTCACTAACTCGCTTGCAAACTGAGTACATCGACCTGTACCAAGTGCATTGGCCAGATCCAAACACGCCAATTTCAGAAACGGCAGAGGCACTGGCTGAACTTAAACGACAAGGCAAAATTCGCCACGTCGGTGTATCGAACTACTCGCTTGATATGACGCGTGAGATGATGACAGGTGTTGAAGTGGCGACCTTCCAAGGTCTCTACAACCTACTTGAGCAAAACCCAGAGCATTACCACAACATTCCGCTGCAATACCGTGCACGTGAAGAAGCGCTGCCGTTCTGTAAAGAGCACGACATGAAGTACCTACCGTACTCACCGCTAATGCAGGGTCTGCTGACGGGTACGTTAAAGCGCTCTGGTAACTGGGATGAGAACGACGACCGTCGTAACAACCCTAAACTCAATGGCGAAGCGTTTGAACCCTACTTCAACTGTGTTGAAGAGCTAAAAGCGCTGGCTAAAGAAGCCAACATTCCGCTTTCACACTTAGCGATCCACTGGCTTGTGGCGCAAGAAGAAGTAGGGCCTGTGATTGCTGGCGCGCACACTGTCGAGCAAGTGCGTGATAACGCAGCGTTCATGCAATCGACATCGAGCACTGAGTTACTGGCACGTGCCGAAGCGATTGTAGAGAAATGGGAACTAAAATAACGGCTCTCGAGCCTGTTGCTAGGCTAATGACAATTTAAAGCTTGGAATGCGCTTGCAGTAGACCCCTGCCTGCGCAGGGGTGACGAAATTTTAGGGTAAGACAAATCCAAAACGTACGTCATTCCTGCGTAGGCAGGAATCTAGTTTGAATGCGATCGAAATTACGATAGAACTCTGTTGCGATAATTATACGTGCTGACCCGCCACAAATCCTGATGACCAGCACCATTGGAAGTTGTAACCCCCTAACCAACCCGTCACGTCCATGACTTCACCGATAAAGTACAAGCCCTCAATAGACTTACACTCCATCGTTTTAGAAGAAAGGTGGTTAGTGTTCACTCCGCCCAGCGTCACCTCTGCAGTGCGATAGCCTTCGGTGCCATTAGGCGCAATCGTCCAGTTTTCTAGTGACTCACGAATCGCCACCAGCTCTTTCGGGTTGTACTGTTTAAGTGGCTTATCCGCAAACACCTTACGCTCAATCAGCACTTCGACCAAACGCTTTGGCAATAATCGTGCTAAGGTATTTTTCAGGCTTTGATTAGGATGTTTCTCTAGCGAGCGCGTCAGAAGCTCTTCAATATCTGCCTCTGGTGCTAGGTTCACCGACACGTTTTGTCCCGGCTTCCAGAACGAGGAAATCTGCAGCACCGATGGACCAGACAATCCACGGTGAGTGAACAGCAATGCTTCTTTGAAGAGCGTACCATCATTCGCCGTAATCTCTGCTGGAACGGCAATGCCAGAGAGCTCCGCAAAATCTTCTTTGTCTTCTTTGTGCAGCGTAAATGGCACTAAACCCGCTGTCGTTGGCACAACTTCAAGGCCAAATTGCTCGGCAATCTTATAACCAAACGGCGTCGCACCCAGTTTTGGCATTGAAAGACCACCCGTAGCCACCACTAAAGAGTCACATTCAATCGTGTCGGTATCGGCATGCAAAGAGAAGCCTTGCTCGGTTTTCTCGATGCTATGCACATCGGTTTGGTAGCGGAACTGAATGTTTGGAGACTCACACTCAGAGAGCATCATTTTAACGATGTCTTTCGCTGACTCTAGGCAAAACAGCTGACCGTGATCGCGCTCTTCAAACTCGATGCCGTATTTACTGACTAACGAGATAAAGTCCCAGTTAGTGTATTGCGACAGCGCCGATTTTACGAAGTGTGGGTTTTGACATAAATAGTTGTTTGCCGACACATCGTAGTTAGTAAAGTTACACTTACCACCACCGGAAATCAGAATTTTACGACCTGGTTTTTTTGCATGATCCAGCACCAGCACGCGACGACCTCGCTTGCCCGCTTCTGCTGCGCACATCAACCCCGCAGCGCCTGCACCAATAATCACCACATCAACTTTCTGATTCATCACGGTTTTCCGACAAAATTCAAATAAAAAAAGGATGTGCGTATTGCACATCCCTTCAACAATCTGGCGCTATTCTAGCGGCTTCATCGATTAAAGCCAACACTTCCAACGCTACTAAGCAGCCGGAGACTGACACCAAGTTCGTTGCGCCGTACACGACCGCAACCGGCTCACTATTGTCAGCTATCGTCTAAAGCATAAAGCCAGCAAGTAAGGTCACACCTGTCAACGCCACACAGAGTACAAACAACTCACGGACGCGATCACACTTACCTGTAAACACCGGATCATGGTGGTGATGGTATTCTTTGCTTTTGAGATAGTGATACAGCCTCACTTGCTTCGACATATTGCCGTGCGTCGTGAAAAAGCCACGTCCGTCGACTTGCTGATACAAGAGCGGATGTGCCTCACGCATGATGAAAATTAGTGCGCGTAGTGCTGTCAGATACCTCGCCATATTGACTGAGGTAATGAGCATCAATGCTAATAGAATAGTGTCTCCACTGATCATCTTTTCCTCCCTACGTCTTCCTAGACACCCAAGAGAAAAAGACAATCAATGGTCTTTTAAACGCTGATGTTACTCAGCAGGGGCGTCCATAATGGAAGAAGAACCCTCTTTTGCTAACGTTGCTAAATCCTTGTCGATGAAGAATAACGCCTGTCCATTTTCACCTACGAGTTCTAGCTTATCTAAGATCCCTTTAAACAATTTTTCTTCTTCATGCTGCTCCGCAACATACCACTGAAGAAAGTTGAACGTTGAGTAGTCTTGAGCCGAGAAGGCAACATGCGCCAGCTTGTTGATTTTCTCCGTAATCATCTGCTCATGTTTGTACGTTTCGCGGAACACATCGCCAAGGCTTTCAAAATCGTGACGAGGTGCCTCAATACTGCCCAAAATTGGCAGTGCACCGGTTTCGCTTACGTAGGTAAACAATCTTTGCATGTGCTGCATTTCTTCGTCCGCATGCTTACGAAGAAATTCTGCCGCGCCTTCAAATCCTTTGTCTTCACACCAAGCACTCATTTGTAAGTATAGATTGGATGAAAAGAATTCGAGGTTAATTTGCTCGTTCAGGTGTTGAACCATAGATGGAGAAAGCATTTACGACTCCTAATTTCGTAACTGGAATTAACGCCACTATAACATAACTAATTGAGGAGTCTTCTGATCTCATGCCCAAACCTGGCAACAACTGTGCACTCAGCGCTTACTTTGATTCTAGAAAACTTTAGCGACTTTGCTCACATTTTGTCGTCTTGTAATTGAGAAAATTATTGAGGGAGACTCGTTGTATTTAGTCACGACAAGGCAGAGTTTTATAGCTATGACGACCGATTTGGGATCACATCAGCATAATTTTCAGGTGTTAAATGCTATGTTTTTAGTAGGACGAACGTCAGGAGGAGTGCGTTATGGGTTACAAACATATTATGGTCGCATTAGATCTCTCAGAAGAAAGCAAAATGCTCATAGACAAAGCGGTCTCACTCGCGAAACCATTGGATGCCGAGATATCGTTTATTCATATCGACGTCAACTATGCCGAGCTTTATACCGGCTTGATTGACCTCAATATGGCAGAGACACAGCATCAGGCCATGGAAGCCTCGATGACTCAGCTAAGAGAATTTGCTGAGTACGCGAATTACCCGATTAAACATTCATTGGTTGGCAGCGGTGACTTAAGTAATGAGCTGCGCGATACCATTGGTGAATACAATGTCGATTTAGTGGTGTGTGGTCACCATCAAGACTTTTGGAGCAAAATCCTGTCGTCTACCAGACAGCTTATCAACACCTCACCCGTCGATATGTTGGTCGTGCCGATCAAAGACTAAAAATTGCAAAAGGCTTCTTCGGAAGCCTTTTTTGATCGGATCTCTCATCGTGACGAAAAGTGTTACACTGACGGCATTTGTTATTAAATGATAATTGTTAACTATGGGTTATCTCTATTCTGTTACCCTGCTTTGGGCTTTTTCTTTCAGCCTAATTGGGGTTTATCTCGCGGGTCAGGTTGATTCTTGGTTTTCGGTACTAATGCGCGTTGTCCTAGCGGCACTGGTCTTTTTGCCGTTCACTAAGTTCAAGCAAGTTCCCAACAAGCTCAAAGCCAAACTGATGGCGATTGGTGGTATCCAGCTAGGACTGATGTACTGCTTCTACTATCAATCATTTTTGCTGCTTTCGGTGCCGGAAGTGCTGCTGTTTACCGTTTTCACACCAATCTACGTCACCTTGTTCTATGACTTGCTCAAAGGTCGCTTTTCGCCATGGTATTTGGTGACGGCGGCAATTGCGGTCGCGGGCGCGGCGTTCATCAAGTTTGCTGGCATTAACGATAACTTCTTGATGGGCTTCTTGGTCGTGCAAGGCGCGAACCTCTGTTTTGCTATTGGTCAGGTGGGTTACAAATACGTGATGGAGCAAGAGCAGGTTGAGCTGCCGCAGCATAGCGTGTTTGGTTATTTCTATATTGGCGCGACGATCGTAGCCACCATCGCCTTCTCGATTTTTGGTAGCTTCGATAAGATGCCAACAACGGGCGTGCAGTGGGGTGTGCTTATCTACTTAGGAACCATTGCTTCTGGATTGGGTTACTTTATCTGGAACAAAGGTGCGACAATGGTCAACGCGGGCGCACTGGCGGTAATGAATAACCTTCTGGTGCCAGCGGGGCTTATCGTTAATATTGTGATTTGGAATCGCGATGTGGACTTGGTGAAACTGTCGATTGGTGGTGGGATCATCTTGCTATCACTCGTGGTCAACGAGCTTTGGGTCAAACCAAAAGCAGAAGCCCAGCTGGCAAACAGCTAGGCTTAGCTCGAAATAAAGATCTTATTAGTGCAGCTGTTCTGGCTGCACTTTCATTACCTGCTTTTCAACCGTGGCTGCCGCTAACTGGTACTTGTGCTCAAGTTTGCTCTGCTTACGTAACAACTTCTGACTTTTCTTCAGTACCTTACGCAATTTCTTCTGCGCTTTTTTCTGCGCTTTGAGTGCTTTTTTCGCACGCTTCAGTGATTTCTTATCGATAGCATCTACGCTCAACGCTTCGGTCATTTCCACGTTGGCCGCTGGTTTAGGCTCGGCTTTGTTGGCAATCTTGGTTAGTTTCGGCACAGTTGTGGTCGGCAATGCTTCAGCCAACACACCACATTGCTGCTGTTCAGCTATTGGCTTGCTTTGGCAAGATGCTGGCGGGATAGCCGCCGGTTTGCAAAGTGTGGATTTATCGGCGGATGAACGTGAGCAAGAACGGCACAGGAACTTAGGTTCTGCGACCAAACGATGGATGTCACCAAGGTTGTCACTGATGTCACGACGATTTAACTTGCACAGTCGCTTCTTTCCAACAGATACGGTCATACCACTTAATCTCCAACTAACCACAACGAAAACAGGAATGATTCTTAGTTAGATATAACGTCAATTGGCAGCGGTTGCAAGTAACTTGCTCCAGTTACACCAGAGCAAGTTACTCAAAAACATATAGGAAAGGATTAACTCATTGATGCGTTAACGTAAACATCGAAGCGATTTTTTTTGGTCTCAATCGCCATTGTCGGTTTTTTCTCATCCAGCCACTCGGCGTAGTCTGGACGTTTGACCACAACGCGTTTTGCCGCAAGCTTAAGAGCAGGCTCAAGCAGTCCGTCTGCATCGGTATCTGCGCCAACCAAAGATTGAAAAACACGCATCTCTTTTTTCACCAGCGCCGATTTCTTTTTGTTCTCTGGATGCGGATACATAGGGTCTAGATACACAACATCGGGCTTGATAAAGGCGTTGTCATCGGCAAGTTCACTTAAGGCATCTAGGCTCGACGCATGCAGCAGCGACATACGCTCACTGACCCACTCGCCAATTTCAGAGTCTTGTTTGGCGCGCTCAAGGCCATCATCCAGCAATGCGGCGACCACAGGATGGCGCTCTACCATCTGCACCTTGCAGCCAAGAGATGCGAGCACAAAGGCATCGCGACCTAGACCAGCAGTACCATCGAGCACCGTAGGTGTCGCCCCTTTGTTTAAACCTGCTGCTTTAGCAATAGCTTGACCTTTACCACCACCAAACTTACGCCTGTGCGCCACTGCACCACCAGCAAGATCGACGTAAATCGCGCCCAGTTTCGGTTCATCCAGCTTTCGAAGCTCGAGTCTTTGTTCGGTCAGCACCAATGCAAATTCGGAATCGTCAGACGCCACCAACCCCCAACGCTCGGCAAGTTGCTGAAGCTCTGGTTGACGTGGTTGATGTTCGCAAATGAGTTGAATGTGCAAAGTGAAACTCCGAAATAAGACAATGGGCGCCAGTGTACCTCAAGTCGATAGCACGACCAATAAGCGTGATCGACACAAAGACGACTGCGCAAAAATAGTGATAAGCTTGTGCACCAATGAAACGGCACGTGTTCAGCGATGTCGCCCACTCACTCAGACAAAGGATTCGATATGCACGGTACCAACAATCTCGACGATCTGGATAAAGCGATCCTAAAAACCTTGATGGAAGACGCCCGTCGCCCGTATGCCGAGATGGCAAAACAGTTTGATGTGAGCCCAGCGACGATTCACGTGCGTATCGAGAAGATGAAAGCGGCCGGGATCATTGAGGGTACTGAGGTGGTCGTGAACACCAAAAAGCTCGGCTATGACGTGTGCTGCTTTATCGGTATCAACCTATACGCTGCGCGTGACTATCACTCGGCGCTGGAGAAGCTCAATGCCTTGGATGAAGTGGTCGAAGCCTACTACACCACTGGGGCGTATAACATCTTCGTGAAGTTGATGTGCCGCTCGATTGAAGAGCTGCAGCACGTGTTGATCGATAAGCTGCAGGCGATTGAAGAGGTGCAATCGACGGAGACGCTGATTTCGTTGCAGAACCCGATTAGTCGAAATGTGAATCCTTAGGTTTGGTGGACGTTCAGTGAACACGCGCTGTTAGTAGATTCCTGCCTGCGCAGGAATGACGACATGGTTGAGTGTGATACCTTTTATTAGTGCGTCACCAAACCCAAAAAAGGCGCTCATCAGAGCGCCTTTTTACTATTTCAAGTGAGAGATTAAACCCACTTAATCTTAGTTGCTTCTTTCACTGCAGACATAACCAGCGTTGGTAGTGATGCTGCCATGATGACACCAAATAGGTGACCTGCTGCCAGTGCTTCAGTATTGAAGATTAGCTGGCCTAGACCTGTGTAGATAACCCCTAGCGATAGAATCGCTGACACCGATACTGCACCTAGTAGGTACTTGTTGGTGAAAGGGTTTCTGCGGTATAGCGACGTAAATGTACGTGAGTCAAATAGATGCCATAGCTGAGCAAAGACTAGCATCGCAAATGCCATTGTCTGTGCGTAGTTCGCAGAGAAACCATTGGTCAGTGCCCAGTTGAACGCCATGTAGCTCATGCCACCCAGTGCTAGACCACGAGTTAGGATACGAGTACCTAGGTGGTCACTGAAGAAGCTCTCGTTACGTTTGCGAGGCTTACGCTCCATCAGATCTTTCTCTTCTGGCTCAACACCTAGCGCAAGCGCTGGTAGACCATCCGATACCAAGTTGATCCATAGAATCATTAGCGGTGTTAGCGGCAAGATAGCCTCTGGCCCCATCATTAGGAACGCAAACAGGATAACCGATACTTCACCCACGTTCGCTGTCAGAGCCTGACGGATGAACTTACGAAGGTTATCGAAGATTTGACGACCTTGGCGTACCGCTTTCACGATAGTGCTGAAGTTGTCATCCAGTAGGATAAGGTCACCTGAGTCTTTCGCTACAGACGTACCAGTGATACCCATAGCAACACCGATATCTGCACGGCGCAGTGCTGGTGCATCGTTCACACCGTCACCTGTCATCGCTGCTACTTCGTTGTTGAACTGCTGAGCCTGAACGATACGTAGCTTGTGCTCTGGTGTTACACGGGCAAATACTGCAACTTCCGGACAGATCTGACGAAGCTTGTCATCGTCCATCTCATCAAGCTCTGCACCCGTCACAACCAGATCTTTCTCGCTGCGGATGATACCGATATCACGTGCAATCGCTGCTGCTGTTAGCGCGTGGTCACCGGTGATCATTACCGTTCTCACACCTGCTTGGTAGCAGCTTTCAATCGCATCGCGTACTTCTGGACGCGGTGGATCCATGATGCCGTAGAGACCCAATACCGTAATATCTTTCTCTAGCTCTTCAAAGTCACGCTCTAGGTCTGCTTCTGTTAGCTCTTTGAAGCCAACGGCTAGCGTACGCAGTGCGTCTTGAGCAAAGTTTGCAATCGCAGCTTCGTAGTTTGCAACGATCTCAGCACTTGGGCTAGTCGCTAGCGCAAGGTTGCCGTCCGATGCTGTTGGTGTGTGCTCAACAGACGTACCGTCAACCATGAAGCCTGCTGCGTTGCGAAGAATCACATCTGGCGCACCCTTGATAGCAAGGAAGTGATTGCCTTCAGGACCTTTCACGATAACCGACGCCATCTTACGAGAAGAATCGAACGGGAATTTCTCAACGATAGAGTAGCCACCTGACGTTAGCATCTCAGACTGGTTCAAACCCGCCTTCGCAGCTGCCACAATCAGTGCACCCTCTGTTGGGTTACCACGAACAGCCGACTTGTCGCCATCCATGATGTACTCAGAATCGTTACATAGTGTCGCGACGACTAGACCCTTCATCATCTCTGGGCTTTGCTTGGCATCTGTGCTGTGCGATAGCGGCTTGAACTGACCTTCAGGGCTGAAGCCTTTACCGCTTACTTGCCAGTAACGACCGCTTGCATCGTACGCCTTCATTACCTGCATTTGGTTTTGAGTTAGCGTACCTGTCTTATCAGAACAGATAACCGTGGTTGAACCTAGCGTCTCAATCGCAGCCAACTGCTTAGCCAGAGCATTGTTCTTCACCATGCGAGTAGAACCCATGGTTAGAACAATAGTGATGACCGTCGGAAGACCTTCAGGAATCGCAGCGACAGACAGAGAAATACCTGTGTTGAGGATCTCTAGCCAAGGCATACCGTAGTAAAGACCGATAGCACACACAACCGCTACAACGCCTAGGGCTACTAGCATTAGCGTTTTAGCAATGGTGTCCATGCGCTCTTGCATCGGCGTCTTGGTTTCTTCAGTGTTCGCCATTAGGTCAGCGATGTGACCCACTTCGGTCTGCATACCTGTCGCAACCACAACACCTAGACCTGTACCCGATGTCACCATCGTCGTCATAAAGCCCATGTTTAGCTGGTCGCCAAGGCCTACGGTTTCGTCTTCGATAACCTTAGACGTCTTGTCTACTGGCTCTGACTCACCCGTTAGCGCTGCTTCGTCGATAGATAGACGGTTGGCCTCGAGGATACGTACATCAGCCGCTAGGATGTCACCTGTGCTGATTTTTAAGATATCACCTGGAACGATGTCGCTCGCTGGGATGTCAATCCACTCACCATCACGCTTAACCTGCGCCGACGGTGCCGCCATTTGACGTAGCGCTTCCATACCTTTCTGAGCTTTGAACTCTTGCCAGAAAGCAATCAATGCGTTGATAAAGATGATCGCTGTAATCGCGATCGCATCCACTAGGTGCCCGGTGAAATAGGAAACAATGGCACCGACGCCCAGAATGAAAATCAGTGGATTTTTAAATTGGTGGATAAACAGCTCAAGCGCAGATTTGCCAGCCTTCTCTTGCAGCTCGTTTTTTCCGTATTGTGATTGGCGCTCGGCTACTTCCTTTGAAGTCAGGCCTTGCTCCGCCGACACACCCTGCATCTGCTGAGTGTTCTCAACGGTTTCAGTAAACCATTTTTTAGTCATGGGGGTAACTCTCCAAGTAAATTCAGTCGACATCGGTAGAATGACAAACCGATAAAAAGCAATCGCTGAATAAAATGATGAAAATGCCCCGCCTTTAATTTGCATTTTTATTAACATTTAATGCGTAAGCGGAAAGCCAAATTAAGTTACCCGAAACTGAATATCCCTGTAATTAACTTTCGGAGAGCTGGCATGCACTCTAGGACGCTTCTTTGACTCAAAACAAACTTAGATTTTATTCGAGTCTCAAACGTAGCAAGGCTTTGTAAGCAAAGTTAAATAACACCTAATTTTGGCTGAAAGGATACTTCTGTTTTTTCGAAGTGTGAAAGTGGGTGACATTATTGGGAAGGTGATTGGGGGATACATTTTGGCAACCAAATGGGGCCGAGAGGGTTTTATTCAATAGTTATTCACTGGGGATATATCATTTGAATTGGAGGAATGACCACGTTGCGATGCGACGATAGGAGCTAGCATAAGTTCTCCCCCTTTATAACGGGGCGCTGTAGTGGTTTAATGATCCCGGACACCAAATTAGGTGGTAAAGTCTCCACCGTAAATGAGGTGTTCAATGACAAAACGACAACGACGTACATTTTCTCCTGAGTTCAAAGTAGATGCCGCAAGCTTGGTTCTTGATCAAGGTTACTCAATATCTGAGGCGGCACGATCCTTAGATATCGGCGATACAGCCTTACGACGCTGGGTAGATCAACTAAAGATTGAGCGCGGCGGAGAAACGCCAGCGGTTAAAGCTCTAACGCCAGAACAGCAGAAGATCCAAGAGTTAGAAGCTAGGATTAATCGCTTGGAAAGAGAAAAATCCATACTAAAAAAGGCCACAGCTCTCTTAATGTCGGACGAACTCGAACGTTCTCGCTAATTGACCAGTTGAGGGAGCATGAACCGGTCAAAGTTCTTTGTGAGCTGTTCGATGTAGCTTCTTCCTGCTACTACGAGTTTAAACAACGAAAGCCGGATGCCAATCGTATTCGGTTAGTCAGCCGAGTTAAGCAGCTCTTTAACATGAGTCGTGGCTCTGCCGGAAGTCGGACTCTTGCTTCTATGCTGCAGTCTGAAGGCTTCGATGTCGGACGCTTCAAAGTACGCAAGCTTATGCAAGAAGCCGGGCTGATGAGCAAACAACCAGGCTCGCATCGCTATAAGCAAGCTAAGCTAGAGCGACCAGATATCCCCAATCGATTGAAGCGTGAGTTCTCAGTTTCCACTCCAAATGACGTTTGGTGTGGCGATATTACTTACATCTGATCCGGTTCAAAGTGGAGTTATCTGGCTGTTGTACTCGACTTATTTAGTCGCAGAGTAGTGGGTTGGGCGCTATCAGACAAACCCAACGCAGAGTTGACTTGCAAAGCTTTGGATATGGCTTGGGAACAACGAGGACGGCCTAGCAACGTGATGTTCCACTCAGACCAAGGAAGCCAATACAGTAGCCTTAAATACCGTCAAAGGCTTTGGCGATATCGCATAACTCAGAGCATGAGTCGTCGAGGTAACTGCTGGGATAATGCTCCTATGGAGAGGCTATTTAGAAGCTTAAAAACCGAATGGATACCAGCTACTGGATACCTGACCCAAACTCAGGCAAAGAAGGATATCAGCTATTACTTGATGGATTACTACAATAGGCAACGGCCTCATCAAGCAAATGATGGGCTATCGCCAGTTACTGCCGAAAATCGGCTTAAGTTAGTGTCCGGAATTTGTTGACCACTACACGCGTAGCCGGGGGGGGAGTTAGAGGGGGGTGCTCTTGGGCTCTTTGCTTTTTTACTTTAATGGGCAAAAACAAGAAGAGCACCCCTCCCAGCCTCCCCTTATTAAGGGGGAGGAGCTACTGGCTCGCTCGCGCGTCGCCCTGTTTTTCTCAATAACACAGTTTTGCGATGCGACACCAGGAGCAAAGGGCTAACTAAGCACTAATCCCAGAATGACGCAGCAATGCATCAATCTCTGGCTCACGGCCTCGGAAGCGCTTAAACAGCTCCATCGGCTCTTCACTGCCACCCATCTCTAGGATGTTGTTTAGGAAGCTTTGGCCAGTCTCTTTATTAAAGATGCCCTCTTCTTCAAAACGTGAATAAGCATCTGAAGACAACACCTCTGCCCATAGATAGCTGTAGTAGCCAGCACTGTAGCCACCAGCAAAGATATGGCTGAAGCTGTGTGAGAAGCGGTTCCACTCTAGGCTTGGCAATACGGCGACCTTGGATTTCACATCCGCAAGGGTTTCTAGAACGCGTGCGCCGATGTCTGGATCGTATTCTGTGTGCAGCGTGAAGTCGAACAAACCGAACTCAAGCTGACGCAGGATAAACATCGCCGATTGGAAGTTCTTCGCTGCCAGCATCTTGTCGAGCATGGCTTTTGGTAGCGGCTCGCCGGTTTCATAGTGACCAGATATAAATGCCAGCGCTTCTTCTTCCCAGCACCAGTTTTCGAGGAACTGACTTGGCAGCTCGACCGCATCCCATGGCACACCGTTAATGCCAGACACAGCACCAGTATCGATCTTAGTCAGCATGTGGTGAATGCCGTGGCCAGTTTCGTGGAATAGTGTCACCACTTCATCGTGAGTGAACATGGCAGGCTTATCACCCACTGGTTTGTTGAAGTTGCACGTTAGGTACGCCACTGGGGTTTGCAGTTCACCTTCAGCATTGGTGCGGCGCACTCGACATTCGTCCATCCATGCTCCGCCACGTTTGTGCTCACGTGCATACAGATCTAAGTAAAAGCTGCCGCGCAGCGTGTCTTCACTATCGAAGATATCAAAGAAACGTACCGACTCATGCCAAGTATCCACACCTTCACGTTCAGTAATCTTCATACCGAAGACGCGATTAAGCACCTCGAACAAGCCACTAACCACTTTTGATTCTGGGAAGTATGGGCGCAGCTCTTCATCTGAGAACTGGAATAGGTGCTGCTTTTGCTTCTCGCTGTAGTAAGCGATATCCCAAAGGTTTAACTCAGTGACGCCAAACTCTTTTTCGGCAAATTGGCGTAGCTCTTCGACTTCACGTTCACCTTGAGGCTTGGCTTTCGTCGCGAGATCGTTCAAGAAGCCAAGCACTTGCGCCGGGCTCTCAGCCATTTTGGTCGCCAGTGATTTCTCACTGAAGGTACCAAAACCAAGCAAGCGAGCAATTTCATGGCGCAGTTTTAACTGCTCTGAAATGACATCTGTGTTGTCCCACTGACCCGCTGTCGGGCCGCGATCAGAGGCACGAGTGACGTATGCTTCATACAATTCTTGGCGCAGCGCTTGGTTATCACAGTAAGTGAGAACTGGAAGATAAGATGGAATATCGAGCGTTAATAAATAACCCTCGAGTTCTTTGGCTTCAGCGGCCGCTTTCGCTGCGGCCAGCGCCGATTCCGGCATGCCTACTAGCTCTTTCTCATCGGTGATGTGCTTAGTCCAGCCCATAGTGGCATCGAGCACATTGTTAGAGAACTGCGAGCCTAGCTCTGACATGCGCTTGCTGATCTCGCCGTAGCGATGCTGCTCGTTAGCAGGTAAGCCAATACCAGATAGCTCAAAGTCACGCAGTGAATCTTTGATGGTTTTTTGCTGAGCTTGGCTTAACGCCTCAAACTCATCGCTGGCTTTGATCGCTTTGTAAGCTTCATACAGACCTTTGTGCTGGCCTACCCAAGTGCCGTACTCCGACAAAATAGGCAAACAGCTTTCATACGCTTCGCGCAGCTCGTCGCTGTTGACCACAGAGTTCATATGGCTCACTGGTGACCAAAGGCGGCTTAGCTTGTCATCAATCTCTTCGATTGGCGCAACAACATTATCCCAAGTCGGATTGGTATTGCCTTCAAGCACCGCATCAATTTTCGCGCGGCAGGCATCAATCGCTTGCTCGACTGCTGGTTTCACATATTCTGGTTTAATTTGTGAAAAAGGAGGTAAGTCGGTAAACGTCAGTAGTGGGTTTGACATGCAGCGTCCCTTTTTAGTTATTGGGTTCCCTCACTCATTGGGTAGCAAGTGAGCGTAATTATTAAATAAATGTAGTCATTGGACTCGAATTTCAATCCTTACGATAAGACGAAGTTGTAAGATCTCTGCCGCTTCGGGAAAGAAGAGGTTATACTTCGTGCATTATTGTCTAACCGAGTCATTATTTTGCTGAGCTATCGTCACAGTTTTCACGCGGGCAACCATGCCGACGTCGTGAAGCACATAGTACAAAGTCTTATCCTTAATTCTCTAAAAAACAAGGAAAAGCCATTCGTTTATCACGACACCCACTCAGGCGTAGGTCGCTACGATCTTACCCATGAATGGTCGGAGAAAACGGGCGAATACAAGCAAGGTATCGGCAAACTTTGGGGTAACTCAGACATCCCAGAAGACATCGCCAGCTACATTGAGTCGATTGATACGCTAAATAACGGTGATGCTCTGCGCTACTACCCAGGCTCCCCACGTGTGGCGCGCGCGCATCTGCGCCCGCAAGACCGTATGGTATTGACCGAGCTGCACCCCAGTGACTTCCCGCTACTTGAGCAAGAATTCCATCGCGACCGTCAGGTTAAGATCTTTAAAGAAGATGGCTTTAAGCGCCTAAAAGCGAGCCTACCACCAGCAGAGCGTCGCGGCTTAGTACTGATAGACCCACCCTACGAGCTCGCCAGAGAGTATCGCGATGTGGTGACCGCGATTGCACAGAGCCATAAACGCTGGGCAACGGGTATCTACGCGATTTGGTACCCAGTGGTGAATCGCTACGACATCGACGACATGATTGATGGTCTGGAAGGGCTTGGCATTCGCAAGATCCTTCAAATAGAGCTTGGGGTGTCTCCTGATACCAACGAGCGTGGTATGACAGCTTCAGGCATGATTGTTATCAACCCGCCGTGGATGCTAGAGCAGCAGATGAAAGAGATCCTGCCATACCTTAAAGAGAAAATTGCCCCAGCAACAGGCCACTTTAAGGTGGAATGGATTGTTCCTGAATAAGCTCTGATATAAATCGGTGAACGAAACGAAAGGCGCAAGCATCTGTTTTTCATAACAAGCTTGCGCTTTTTTATTGTCTCGAACACCTTCTCTAGAAAAATATTTCGACTTTTTTGAAATTATTTTCGTCTTATTCAAACACCACTCGTCTTACTAGTGAAAGTACTGAAGCAGTACACCCAAATTACATCCTAGTGAGGAAACCAACATGATTAAGATTGTTAGCTTTAAGATTTGTCCCTTTGTTCAACGCGTGACAGCAGCACTAGAAGCTAAGCAGATCCCTTACGAGATTGAGCACATCAGTCTAAAAGACAAACCGCTGTGGTTTTTAGATATCTCACCGAATGGGCAAGTACCAGTCATGGTGACCGAGTCCGGCACGGCGCTGTTTGAGTCTGACGCCATCATTGAGTACATCGAGGATGAATATGGTTCGCTAGAGCAAGGCGTCACCAATGAGCAACGAGCGCTTGACCGCGCATGGAGTTACCTAGGGTCGAAGCACTATCTTGCTCAGTGCGGCACCATGAGCAGTAAAGATCAGCAAACTTTTGAAGAGCGCGCAGAGAAGCTGATCAAAGCGTTCCAAAAAGCAGAGAACCAACTGTCGGGTGAGACAAAGTTCTTTAAATCGGATGCGCTCAGCAATGTGGATATGGCATGGCTACCGCTACTGCATCGAGCTGCCATTGTTAAAGCCCACTCTGGGTATGATTTCTTCTGTGGTCTACCTAAGATGCAAGCATGGCAGCAAAACATTCTCAAGTCGGGTCTGGTCGAGAAAACCGTATCAGAAGACTTCGATACGCTGTTTAGCAACTTCTATCTAACCAACACCTATCTGGCGGAAGGTAAAGATATGGCTACAACATCAGGCTGTGGAACAAGTAGCTGCTGTGGTTAATCATGACGCTCTGAGGGCGCTCGCCCTCAGACTCATCGACATTAATCGTTATTAGTCATAATCAACGCAACTTTTTCCCATTGGAGAAAGTTGCTAGACTCGATTTATTATACGGACAGAGATTGTGGCTAACGTTTTGGGTTGTTGAGTTCTGACAACATCGCCCCAATATGCTTTAGTACAAGCAATCAAAATATTTATAAGCTCTTGGAGAACGTAATGGCAACGCATTTTGACTATATCTGTATTGGTGGCGGCAGCGGCGGTATCGCATCTGCAAACCGTGCGGCAATGTATGGCGCGAAGGTTGCGCTTATCGAAGCGAAAGACCTAGGCGGTACTTGTGTAAACGTTGGCTGTGTACCTAAAAAGGTCATGTGGCACGGTGCACAAATTGCTGAAGCCATGAACCTATACGCGGAAGACTATGGTTTTGACGTTGACGTTAAAGGCTTCGACTGGAACAAGCTGGTTGAAAGCCGCCAAGCGTACATTGGTCGTATCCACCAATCTTACGATCGCGTACTTGGTAACAACAAAGTAAACGTTATCAAGGGCTTTGCTAAATTCGTTGACGAAAAAACCGTTGAGGTTGATGGCGAGTTATACACGGCTGACCACATCCTTATCGCAGTCGGTGGTCGTCCAACAATTCCAAACATCCCTGGTGCCGAGTACGGCATCGATTCAAACGGCTTCTTCGACCTAGACGCACAACCAAAGCGTGTTGCCGTAGTAGGTGCAGGTTACATTGCTGTTGAGATCGCAGGCGTTCTCAGCGCACTGGGTACAGAGACACACCTATTTGTTCGTAAAGAGTCACCACTACGTAGCTTCGATCCAATGATCATCGACACCCTAGTCGAAGTAATGGATGCAGAAGGTCCTACACTGCACACCCACTCTGTGCCAAAAGAAGTAGTTAAAGAAGCAGATGGCAGTCTGACTCTGCACCTAGAGAACGGTGAAAGCCAAAACGTTGACCAGCTAATCTGGGCAATTGGTCGTCACCCAGCAACAGACGCAATCAACCTAAGCGCTACAGGCGTTGAGACTAACGATCGCGGCTACATCAAGGTAGACGAATACCAAACAACCAATGTTGAAGGCATCTACTGTGTGGGCGATATCATGGAAGGTGGTATCGAGCTAACACCAGTGGCAGTTAAAGCCGGTCGCCAGCTTTCTGAGCGTCTGTTTAACAACAAACCAAACGCGAAGATGGACTATGACCTAGTTCCTACCGTGGTATTTAGCCACCCACCTATCGGCACCATTGGTCTAACAACACAAGAAGCTGAAGCTAAGTACGGCGAAGACAACGTGAAAGTGTACACATCAGGCTTCACAGCGATGTACACCGCTGTCACTAAGCACCGCCAGCCTTGTAAGATGAAGCTAGTATGTGCGGGCGACGATGAGAAAGTGGTTGGTCTACACGGCATCGGCTTTACGGTTGATGAGATGATTCAAGGTTTTGCCGTTGCGATGAAGATGGGCGCAACCAAAGCGGACTTTGATTCTGTTGTGGCTATCCACCCAACGGGCTCTGAAGAGTTCGTTACCATGCGCTAAAAGCCGCGCAGCTCACTTAATACGATTTCAGCCCAGTTTCGACTGGGCTGTTCTACATCTAAAGTTTCGAACCACTACACACCTTTGCGTAATCGAGCAAACACTCATTCCTCCCTAGCTTGAGACGCCTCGCATCGCTTGAACCTCAAGCACAGGATTAATGGTTTTCACAGTAACTAGCACATAGCCTTTGTTTTAGTTTTTTCTGCTAGCTAACAGATCTCATCCAGCATGAGTCTCTGCAAACTAGTCAAATTAAATAAAAGGAACGTGAAATGAAACCTTCTCATTTGTTGGCAGTTGCGACACTTATCAGCACCAGCTTGCCCGCTTTTGCAGTCAACCCGCAACCCGATCCAACCAACCCCACGGGTTACGTGTTACTGCGCAGTGAAGTGCAAGCCAGCGCAGCCGCCCAAACCAATGACCCTATGTATGCGGTATGGGCAAATGCCCTCTCCACTGCACCAAACACTGTCGTCGATGCGATTGACGCAGGATTGGCGACCAATCCCGGCAACGTAAAACGTGCCGAGCGCGTATTCCCGAGCTCGGAATGGGACTTTCTCACACAAATGGCCGCATCAGAATACACCTACCAGCGTTTTTTGCAGGCCATCGGTAAGTTTCCCGCATTTTGTGGCGACTACACGGATGGACGTGATGCCGATGCCATCTGTAAGCGCTCCATTGTCACTGCATTTGCCCATTTCGCCCAAGAAACCGGTGGACATATCGCACTGGATAACACTTGGGATAACCCGCTTGCTTTAGAGGAGTGGCAGCAAGCTTTAGTTCATGTGCGTGAGATGGGATGGTCTGAAGGTCAGGAAGGCTATACCACAGGTTGCGGACAGAATGACTGGCAAAACAAACGCTGGCCATGTTCACCCAATCAAGGATATTTCGGTCGCGGCGCCAAACAGCTTTCCTACCATTTTAACTACGGTCCTTTCTCGGAAGTGATGTTTGATGGTGATGCGACGGTACTACTTAACAATCCAGCTCTGGTTGCCGATTCTTGGTTAAACCTTGCCTCTGCGATTTGGTTCTTCCTAACTCCACAAGCACCTAAGCCCGCCATGCTTCACGTGATTGACCGTACATGGAAACCCTCACAGCGAGAAATTGACGCGGGGATTGGCTATGGTTTTGGCACCACTATTAACATCATCAATGGTGGCATTGAGTGTGGCGAGCAGAACAAAACCAAAGGCCAACCGGTTAACCGTATTCGTTATTGGGAGGGGCTAGCGGCACACTACCAGATCCCCATTGAAGCCGATGAAGCCAACACCTGCTGGCAACAAACACCTTATGGCAGCCTCAATCTCAATGGTGCGACCGATGTGCTCTACACCAACTGGGAAGCAAGCTGGAAGTACCATGCGAACCGCCCAGGTGGCGTCTCATTTGAATGTAATCTAGTGGGATATCAAACCGCCTATTCGGCACTGGTTCCTGGTGACTATGAAAAGTGTGTTACCAACTTCTACGGCTCTCACGCTAATTGGCTCGAGGTGCGTATTGTCGATACATTGCCATCTGATGGTGGTACCGGCGGCGGAAACACTGGTGGTGGCGACACAGGTTCAGACACCCCTTCTAGTATTCTCGTTTGGGAGGCCGGAGTCACTCAAGCTAAGGTTGGCGACACCGTGATTCATCAAGGCAAGTGTTTTACCGCCAAAAACAAACCTGGCGTATGGGAAACACCAGCGCAAACTAACTGGTTTTGGCAGCAAGTGAATTGCCCAGATTAAGAACATCACCAATATCTATAAATTACTGATTTATTATAGAAAACAGAGCAGCAGTTCGGTATCCTCTAGCCTGGTTAAAAAGGACGCATTGGCCAGACATTGAAACATGGACATCGCACAGAGCTGCTGCTCAACTTCCACTATATGGATGAGACTGAGCAAGCCACATATCTTGAACAACTAAAACACTCAGATCCCAAGCTGCATCTCGAGCTACTCAGTGAACAGAGCACCGCACATTCGGAGCTAACACAAATATTAGGTCGACACGCCAGTGTGCATGTCGATGACTCAGCGATTGCCCAAACTAAGCTCGGTTCCTATCGAGTTTGCGAGCGAATTGGGCGTGGTGGCATGAGCCAAGTCTATCTGGCCGAGCGATGTGATGGTCGATTTGAACAGTCCGTCGCCATTAAGGTGTTCGAGCCGCACCTGAGCAATATGGTTGGCAAAACCATGCTGTATTGGGAAGCGCAGCTTCTGGCGAAGCTCAATCACCCCAATATCGCCAATGTACTGGATGCTAACGAAACAGATTCCTCGGTATTTTTGGTGATTGAACATGTAAAAGGTCAATCACTCACGCAATGGCTGACCACTAGTCCCTGCAATAGCGTTAAACTAGCACTGTTTTTCGATATTACCGACGCCATACACCACGCTCATGCGCAAGGTGTGTTCCATGGGGATCTCAAGCCAGAAAATATCCTCGTCGACGAGAATGGCGACGCCAAGGTGATCGATTTTAGTATCGCGACTCATGATGCTCGCTATGCTGATCTGCACATTTACAGCGCCGACTATGCCAGTCCAACGCAAAAACAAACCGGTAAAGTCGATGCCTCAAGCGACATTTATGCCCTTGGAAAAATTTTCAACAAACTGTTTCCCAACCAACAGCACAAATCTGAATGGCAATGGGTCTATCAAAAGTGTACTCAGCCAAGTGCACTTCAATACTCTCGTATAGCGGAGTTGAAGTCAGACATTAAAGCACTTCAGCACAATAAGCCCATCTCCCACCCGGATGCAAACGCCCTTTATCGATGTGGCAAGCTTTTAAAGCGAAGACCACTCGCCAGCGCCTTGACGGTGCTACTCATGACTTCCGGCTTAGGCTTTGTTTCTGCGTTAATCAATAAAAACCTTGAACTCCAACAGCAGCAACGCGTCTCCAATGAACTATTACTCGAAATGACGCAGCTACTGTTTCACGGCCATCACAGTGATGCCACCTCTCTAAAAGCCATGCTGGACTTAACCAGCATGCGGCTACTGAGCCATCAAGATTTACCCATTGATATCAAACAGAAGCTGGTATTGGCGATGTTAATGCCAGAGCAAGGCTCTGCCGAACAAGAACAACAAGACATAGGTACAACCTCAGAATGAAACGTATGAATCCTGCCTGGGTGGCCATGGTAACCACCCTTGCGAGCACACAAATTTTCGCAACTGATATTCAGATAGGCCACTTTATTGATGCACCCGTCACAGGCCTCTACTACGAGACCAGCTCCAAGATTCGCGGTTACACCCAACAGGGACAATTTGAGTTTAAAGACGGCGATGAGGTTCGCTTTTACTTGGGCAGCAACAACCAACATAAACTGCTCGCCACAGTTGCCGCGCAAGAGGTGGTTACGCCTAATCTCGCTTCAACCACACCCAGCAAAAGCCTTAATATGGTTCGTCTCTTGCTTGGCATCGATACCGCTCCTAATCGCGACGACCTCATCAAGCTCGATAGTGACTGGCTGTCAACGGATAAGGTTCAAGCGCTACTCAACGCACTGGATCTCAACAACCTACCTGAGAGTCTCAGCATCTCGAATAAACCTCTCGCCAGCGTGCATGAAGCCGCCAAACACCTAGAAAGCAGCCAGCAATACATAGAGCAGAACTTTACCTCCAAACAAGTGCTCACAGCGCCATTAGACGTAAAGCTAGTCAACACAATTCTTAAACGTCGAGACTGGCGAGGAAACCTGTGTTTTTACGATACTGCGCGACGCGACGAACCGAATTATCACGGTCCAATTGGCAGCACCACCTATAAAATTGTTGATGGAGGCATAATTCTCTATCCGGATGTGGGCGATTACTATGGCAGCCGTGATGGCTCCGTCAGCAGCTGTGAAGTCAATGTCAGTCAAAGCTACCAAAAGCAAGAGTTTGAGAAGATAGACGACTATTCCGACTGGGGCGGACTCATCGCTTGTGCCCATACCGGCTGCACCCACCTAGACCTAAATGGATTCGATATCGAAGATTTTGATGATGAGGGCGATTGGAAGTACCGAACCGTGGCAATTAGCTACAACACCACCACCAAGCTACTGACTCAAAAGTCGCAAGGGTTGGGCAAGAAGGCTAAGGTAGAACACGACAATCTGACCGAGCACCTATGGTTTACCTCAGCTGTAGATGAAAAGCAGTCTATCGATTTCCAAGGCTATTGGCGCCAGCGTAATCTTGCGTCCGGTGACACTCGTTGTCTGTACATTGACAAGGATCACGTTCTACAAAGTAAGCGAGCAACATGCACTAAAAACCACCAAGACTATACCCAAGATGTCACGGCAGAGTTTGGCGATATGTGGTGGCTCAGCAGCGACGGTTCGAGTTCAGCAAGTATTGAGCAGCTCAACAGCGGAGTAAAGTGGTACAGCACCGATAACACACCTCGCTATAGCTTATGGGAGTTCTTACCGACTCAAAATCAGTGGAGCGAGGGCAAAATTTATCGCCGCTTTCAAGACATTCAAGTCGACCAGTTCGGCAAACAGCAAGCTCGCACCATTGCTGTGTTCGAACTGGAAAGATTAGCCAACAACTCATGGATATAGGAAAGCCAATGCAACTGACAGATATCATCGTCCGGTGGCACAACGGCGATAAGCAGGCTGAGGGGCTGCTGTTTCATTATGCCTATGAACAACTAAAGAGCATCGCCCACAAAGAGCGGGTGCGTGCTTTAGATAAATTTGGTGATAATGCAGAACACCACGAGCAAGAGGTAAACAACACCACAGCTCTGATCCATGATGCTTACGTCAAACTGTCCCAGCATGACGTCAGCTATCTGCAGAATCGGAAGCAATTCTTCTTACTGGTCTCCAAGGTCGTACGCCAAATCCTTATCGACCAATCCAGAAAACGCCTCGCACAAAAGCGCCAACCCACAACCGCGACCACGCGAGACCAACAGAACTTTGATCAACTGATGAGCTTTGATAGTGCTTTAGGAGAGCTTAAAAAACGCTTCCCACGCCAATCCGAAGTGCTCCAATTGCGCTACTTTGCTGGCCTTAAAAATAAAGAAATCAGTGACATGCTGCAATGCAGCCCCAGTCTTATCGAGAAAGACCTCAAGTTCTCTCGCAGTTGGATGCAGTCACAGATATAAATTATTTTTACGGTTTTTTGTGACAATTACGTTCCTTGTTGCTCATTCAGTAAACGGTTAAAAAAGGGTCATTAACCGAGTGAAACCAAACAAGGAACGACCCTATGAAACAACTTAGCGCAATCGCCATCGCGGTTTCTTTGATTCTTACTGGCTGCGGCGGTAGCGATAATGGTGATGCCGGCACCTCAACTGGCGGCGGTGAGCAAACTAAGCCTTCGTTGCAGCGACTAGCTCTTGATGGCTACTTGGTAGACGCTGATGTCTACATTGACCGTAACCGTAACAACATTGCTGAAACCGACGAGAAGTTGACGGCTACCACTGATTCACAGGGTAAGTTCACCATTTCGGAGGCCGATGCCGAGTTCCCAGTCATCGTTCGCGCCGTTGCAGGTCGCAGTTACGATACCGATAAAGGCGGCAGGCTGATCAACACATTTGAGATCGCGGCACCAGCAGGCACCGCAGTTGTCAGCCCATTCTCAACCATTGCCGTTCTCGAACAGAAAACGCTGGAAGAAGTCGCGACAGATTTAAATATCGACAGCACCACCCTAGATACTGACTACGTGGCTGCAAAGCAAGCCAACGCCAACGCGAAACAAGTGCATGCCATTGCTCGCTCACTAACGTTGCAACTAGATAATGATCTCGCCAGCTCAGAAGCGAACCTTTCTGATATCAAAACTCAGCTCACAAACATCCAAGATAAAATTGCAGAACAGGTAAATAACGACGTCGATCTAGACACCATCATCGTTGATGAAAAGGGTAACGTTAGCGAATCGCCAAAAACCGTCAAAGACATGATGGTCGGCTCAACCTATTACTATGTGTCGACCAATGATGACTATTTCCACAAAGAGGGGGTTTCAGAAATCACCTTCCACGAGAATAAAGTCAGCTTTATCGATGACAACGGCAAAGTCGGCGAACACTCGCTTACCTACACCGATACTGGCTACATTACTCCTGACGGCGAAGAGACCATCATTTTACTTGGTGAAAAGCTCAGTCTAACCGTGACGCCTCAAAACGATTTGTTTGTCGCTAGCCAAGTAAACTTTGGTGACAACGGCTACGAAAAGCGTGTGGTAACGGCATCAGAGTTTGCTGGCAAGACTTTGTATCACTTCTGGGATGATTCCACGTCTAACAAGGCGGACCCAGATATGGCGAAGATTACCCTCAACACGGATGGTAGTGGCGTGATTGTGGAAAGACAGGGACTCAATTGGCCAGAGACTGAAATGCAAGGATCATGGCGTATTAGTGACCAAGGCGACCTCGTCCTTAGTGCTAGCGACTTCGATGAAGATTGGGTGATCTCGTTCACTACATTAACAAGCCAAGGCTTGCATGTAGCCTACGAAGACAGTCGTAATCAATCTAAGCCGCTATTGTTTACTGAGAACCACGATCTGGCTGACAACCTATATAGAGAATGGCTTAAACTCGCGAAGTAACGCGAGATCCTCAAACTGCCCTGCGGGGCAGTTTTTACACAACTCTGATCCCCACTCCCTTTCTTAGTTGGCAAAACTTCCTTATAGTTTGTGAAGACTGTAAGGAGTTGTTAATGGACAAAAAACACGTTTATTTCTTTGATGCGATGCGCTGTGTGGCGGCGCTGGCGGTGATCATCATTCATGCGCTTGGGCCTTACCGTCATGAACTTGGACAAATCCCAATGGGCGAATGGGTAACAGCGATCACCTTTAATGGTTTTAGCCGCTGGGCAGTACCAGTGTTTATCCTTATCACTGGCGCTCTCATGCTTAATGATACGCGCCCTTTCGATCTTAAATACTACCTATCGCGCCGATTAGGCAAAGTGCTGATCCCATTTTTAATGTGGTCGCTGTTTTACGCCTATTTGTCAGGCTGGACGATTGAAGGTTTTAATGGCGAAACGGTAAAAGAGGTACTCGCTGAGAGTTATCATCACCAAACTTATTACCACCTGGGATTTTTTTACTACTTCATCCCACTTTACGCAGCTATTCCGTTTCTGCAAATCTTCGTTCGTAAATTCGACGATGGGGCGCTTTATGCGTTCACAGGGCTCTGGTTATTGACGACCCTGCTATTCTTGATGCGTATAGATGGCCCTTGGAGTGAGCAGTTCTGGCTGTATATGGGATTGCTGCCACTGGGCTACATTTTGTATCAAAAGCTGCCTGCCAGTCGCGGCGTGGTGGTGATATCCGTCATCCTTGGCGTTGGTGCGATGGCACTAAGCAGCTACATGGTGGTGCAAGGCAGTATTGAAGCCGACCGCTATTATGTCGGCCGCTGGTTCTCATACAAGACGCTGAATACAGTTCTCGCGGCAAGTATGATTTTCATTGTCTGTAAGGCATATGCGGACAATCTAAAACCAAAAGTGAAGAAAGTGGTGAGCTTTATCAGTCAATACAGTTTAGGTATCTATATTCTGCACCCGCTGTTTTTATGGCCGATGAATGAGCTAGGACTGCACCATGGACACCCGATTTATATGATCCCTTTCTGGGTCATCATCAGCGGCAGTTTGGCGCTGGCCACCAGCTGGCTGCTCGCTCGCAGCGCAAAAACTCGCTGGTTGCTGCCATAACGTTTACTTCCCGACACACACCACGTTCAGCAAGGTGTTACCTTTAAGCGGTGACACCTTGCCGTTGGTAAATAGTCCCTTCTGACCATCTCCCCAATACGGCATTTGCATCGGCCACTGGTTGTTGTTCATGACCTTGGAACCAACAAGTGCTTGCCACTCACTGTTGCTCACTAAATGCATATCGAGATCGCTGCATACCTTAATGGCGCTGTTGTAGCTTAAACGATTCCAAGCCTTATCATGCTCCATATAGAACTGATGGTCACCGCCCGAGAGGTAAGGAACAGCATAGCGTTTGCCATCGACCTGTGTAGAGAGTCGAACGGAGAGAGAAAAAGACTTGGTTGTAGGCAGTGCTGGAATGGTTGTCGCTTTCTTGGCAGGTTTTGGCGCTGTCGATTGGGATTGAGGTGTTGGTTGGGACTTGTCTTGGCCAGACTGAGGCTTAAGGGCAAGGGTTTTCTCAGATGCTTGTGGTTTACTGAAGGCGGCTTTTACACCGGTAGGGTTGGAGGGCTTGGCAACGGAGGAAGACGAAGCGCTCACCATCTTCCCGCTGCGCTCAACCACACGAATAAATGCATCTCCGTAGCCGCTTACTCCTTTAACCTCGATTAAGTCCCGCTTGGCTTTATTCACATCGGTGTAAGGGCCAATCAAACAGCGGTAACTGCTCTGCTGTGGCAGCATCCAGACATCGGAGGATATCTCCGAGTACAGTGGCATTGCCTGCTCAAGAGGCATCGGCGTCTCGAGTATCCCACATTGAATCCAATAAACAGCGTCTTTAGACTCCGGAACTGTGCTACCCCAAACCCCACTGCCGATGGGGCAGTTTTCCGCTAACACTGGGAGTTGATTCGTAGAAGCTTGGCTAGCATCACACAGAGCATCGTCTGCCAATACGTTCGTCGACACAGTCAATACCCCGAGCAGAACACTACTACGCAGCCAGCGTGATGAAACGCTTGCTAATCCCTTAACTCTGCCGAAAGAGCCCATACCTATCCCCTGAACACTTCATCTGGAATTTGCGACACAAATAAAAAGAGTCGCAATCATTTGCGACTCTTAGTGTAGTGAGGATTGGGTTTAAAAATCAATCTCTCTCGATCACCCTTTGTAGATTTTCGGGTTAAATACATCACGTAACCAGTCACCTAATAGGTTGATTACTAGTACTAAAGTGATCAGAACCAGGCCTGGGAACGCCGTGATCCACCAAGCACCCGAGAAGATGTACTTGAAGCCGATACTGATAAGTGCACCCAGCGACGGTTGGTCAACCGGTAGACCAAGTCCAAGGAACGACAGCGCTGCTTCTGACATGATCGCGTTCGCCACCTGTACTGTTGAGATAACTAAGATTGGCGACAAACAGTTTGGCAGAATGTGACGGAACATGATGCGTGGTGCTTTAAAGCCCATCACGCGCGCCGCTTCCACGTACTCTTTCTTCTTCTCAGCCAGTACCGAAGCACGGATGGTACGCGCATACTGTGGCCATTCGGCAATACCGATGATCACCACCAGCATCAGCACCGCATATTGACTGAAGAACTCGCTGCCAAAGCTCGCCTTAAAGATAGCCGAAACAATGATCGCCACCATCATGGTTGAGAACGATAGCTGAACGTCAGCAAAGCGCATTAGGAAGCTATCAACACGACCACCGAAGTAACCCGCTGACAGACCAATAACGGTACCTAGAAGTAGCTGAAGACCTACAGCAGCAAAGCCAATCGTTAGTGATAGACGAGAGCCGTAAAGAATCGTCGACAGAATATCACGACCTTGCTCATCGGTACCCAGCGGGAAGGTTGCGTCGCCGTCTTCCATCCAAGATGGTGGCAACTCGGCATCCATAATGTCGATGGTACTGAGATCATACGGGTTATGCGGTGCAATCAACGGCGAGGCCAACGACATCACTAGAATCACCATAAAGACAGTGAAACTCGTCATCGCAACCTTGTCGCGCTTAAAGTAATACAGAAAATCCGATTGTTTGAAACGCTCCCAACGTGAAGGAACAGTTTGTACTGCTTGTGTCATGGTTATGCTCCTTTACCAGTTAGGTTTACAGTTGGGTTAATCAGGCCGTATAGCAGGTCGACAATAGTGTTCGTCACAACGAAGATAAGACCTACAAAGATAACGTACGCAGTAATAAGTGGCGTATCTACACGGTTGATTGCCTCAAGGAAAAGGAAGCCTGTACCAGGCCACTGGAATACTGTTTCGGTTAGAATGGTATACGCCACCATAGTACCGATTTGTACGCCACCTACCGTCAATACCGGCAGCATGGTGTTTTTAAGAGCGTGTTGGTAGTAGATCTTATGCAGCGCTAGACCTTTCGCCTTACCAAACTTGATGTATTCAGAGCTCAGCACTTCTAGCATTTCTGCGCGCACTAGACGAATAAACAGCGGCAACATAATGGAAGCCAGTGCGATACATGGCAGCACTAGATGCGCCAGACCATCAAGCGTTAGGAAGCCAGAGTCCCAACCAAACCAGTTTGCGGTTTCACCTCGTCCGTAGGACGGGAGCCAGCCTAGTTCGATAGAGAAGACATACATCAACATGATTGCGGTTAGGAAAACAGGGATCGAGATACCGATGCTACTGCCTGCCATCACAACTTTGGTAAAGAAACTCTTCGGGTTAATTGCAGAGTAGACCCCAAGAGGGATAGATAAACAGATTATGATTAACGTGGCACCCAGTACCAGCTCTAGCGTCGCCACTAATTTGCTCGCAATCACTTCAACCGCAGGGCGCTTGAAGAAGTATGAGTTACCTAAATCACCTTGTACCGCGTTACCAAGAAAACGCGCGTATTTCGTAATGAAGGGATCGTTGAGGCCCATTTCATCTCGCATCGCTTGACGCTCTGCTTCTGAAACCGACTGACCTACAAGTTCACGCAACGGGTCGCCCAGGTTATCCTGAATGGCAAACGCCACCAAACTGATCACAAACATCACTATCAGTGCCTGAAACAGGCGCTTGACCAGAAACGAAAACATTCCTTGCCCCTTATGTATCCATTACATTAAAAATTTCGTTCAGCCTAAAAAAACGCGCTCTGCTCGCTGAACAAAGCAGAGCGCGATTATCTGTCGCTTACTCAGCGAGAGAGTGCCGCTTACTTAACGACTAGATCACCAAAGTATGGGAAGTTCATGCCGTTGATGATTGGGCCAATCTCAACGTTAGACTTCGCTGCCCATGATGGATCTTGCCAGTGTAGAGGAACAAACGCCGCTTCATCGTATAGCGTTGCTTCAACTTGCTTAAGCATCGCGCTTCGCTTCGCTAGGTCTGTCTCAGAGTTAGATGCAGCAACAATCTTGTCCACTTCTGGGTTAGAGTAGTGACCACAGTTGTACTGACCACGACCCGTTGTTTCATCACGAGTCATTGTTAGGAACTCTGTGAAGTTCGCTGAATCTTCTGTATCTGGGTGCCAGCCGATCATCATCATGTCTGCTGCACACTTATCAAACTCTGGCCAGTATTGCGCTTTAGGCATTGTCTTCAGATCAACCTTGATGCCGATCTTAGACAGCATTGCTGCCGCAGCTTGAGCAATCTTGTCATCGTTCACGTAACGGTTGTTTGGCGCCATCATAGATAGCGTAAAGCCGTTCTCGTAACCCGCTTCCTTCATTAGCTCTTTCGCTTTCTTCAGGTCGTAGCGTGGTGTTAGCTCTTCGTTGTAACCCGCGTAACCAACTGGGCTTTGCTGACCTGCAGGTGTCGCAGCACCTTTCATGATCTTCTTAGCAATACCTTCGTTGTTGATGGCGTGAACGATAGCTTGACGAACGCGAACGTCTTTCAGCGCTTCGTTGCTGTTTTGGTTCATTTGGAACGTGATTACACGCGTACCAGGCATAGTGTATAGGTTGATGTTGCTCGCGCTATCCACACGTTTGTAGTCGTTTGGTGCTACTGGAGCAATCATGTCTACGTCGCCAGAAAGAAGTGCTGCTACACGCGTTGCTGCTTCTTTGATTGGTACAAGTGTTAGGTTATCAACGTTACCTTTTGATGCGGTATCCCAGTAGTTAGGGTTACGCTCAAACTCAACCTTGATGCCTTGCTCACGTGATTTGACCGTGAATGGGCCAGTACCAGAAACGTTAGTAGAAGCAAAAGAGTTACCGTGCTTAACGATTTCGCCTTTGTCTGTACCGTCTGCCGCTGTACCTGAGTAGAACTTGCTGTCCATTGGGAAGATGTACGTTGCCACGTTCTCAACTAGCGGGTAAGTACCGTCAGTCTTGATTTCGATGGTGTAGTCGTCAACTTTAGTCAGTGATACTAGCGGCGCAAAGATACCTTTAAAGTCAGCAGACTTCTTAAGACGCGCAAATGTCCATACTACGTCGTCAGCCGTTAGCTCGTTACCAGAGTGGAACTTAACACCTTTACGTAGGTTGAAACGCATAGTTTCGTTGTCGACACGATCCCAAGACTCAGCCAAACGAGGCTCAAATTCCATGTCTTGGTTAAAACGTACTAGTGGGTCAAATACCATGTGTGAAAGCTGCATCACACCGCCAGATAGCTGCTCTTGTGGATCAAGCGTTACTGGGTCAGCGTCGTATGCTACGGTGATGTTTGCCGCTGCAGCGCTAAAGCTCAGGCCAGCTGCCATCAAAGCCACTGCTAATTTACTTTTCATGGTTTTCATTGTGCATAACTCCTTCATGCGGGGATCCGGATCCCTTTTTGTTGTGTTTGCTTCTGCTTATATTTCCATTAGGAACTTATTTGGCTTACGCCGTTTTTACTACTTCTTCTCTTAAACCTGTAAATTCAGGCATCAAGGAAATCAGGTGTTGGCTGTATTCGTGTTGTGGGTCGGTAAACAATTGCTCGGTTGGTGCCACTTCCAGTAGCGTACCCATCTGCATTACACCCACTCGATCACACATCTGACGGATAACCGGCAAATCGTGACTGATGAACAGCATGGTGAGGTTCAGCTCTTGCTGAAGGTCTTTAAGTAAGTTCAAAATCTGCGCCTGAACCGATACATCAAGGGCTGATGTAGGCTCATCACAAATCAATAGACGTGGACGCGTTGCCAGTGCGCGCGCGATAGAAATACGCTGACGCTGACCACCGGAGAACTCATGCGGATACTTCACACCCGCCATCTTACCAAGCCCCACGTGCTCAAGCAGATCTTCAACAATCTGTTTGGTTTCTGACTCGTTTGCGGTCAGTTTGTGGAAACGAATTGGCTCAGCGATGATGTCGTAGATCTTCATACGCGGGTTCATTGAGGTGTATGGGTTTTGGAACACCATCTGCATCTGACGACGCATTGGACGGCGCTCTTTCTCCGACTTAAGTGAGGTTAAGTCGATACCCTCAAAGGTCACTTTGCCTGAGTTTGGCGCGTACAGACCCGCGATAACGCGAGCAATGGTTGATTTACCAGAACCTGACTCACCCACCAGACCAAATGTCTCGCCCTCATGAACCTCAAAGCTCACGTTGTTCGACGCCTGAACGTACTCACGACGGCTTTCGAACAAAGAATCTTTGGTCACAAAGCGAAGGTTTACGTTCTCTACGTTAAGGAGTGGACCGGTGTAGTCACGGTGATCTTGGCTTTGACCTAGCCAGTGGTTTTTTACATCAAGCGGCTCCATTTCTTGAGCTTCTTCGATGTAACTAACCAGCGGGAAGCGATCCAGTTTCATGTCTGAACGAGGAACCGCAGAAATCAGGCTACGTGTATATGGATGATCAGGGTCACCCAGTACTTTCTTAGTCGCACCAAACTCAACCAGGTCACCGCGATACATTACCGCCACCCGGTCAGTCACGTTAGAAACCACACCCATATCATGCGTAACTAGCATACAACCCACGTTGTTCTTAATGCACAGGTCGCGAATCAAACCTAAGATTTGATCTTGAATTGATACATCCAGTGCCGTGGTTGGCTCATCAGCAATGATTAGCTCAGGCTCTCCCGCTAGCGCGATAGCGATAACCACACGCTGACGCATACCACCAGAGAACTGGTGTGGGTATTGTTTAAGACGGTTTTCTGGTTGTGGGATACCCACTTGCTTCATTAGGTTAAGCGAGCGCTCATAGGCTTGCTCATCCGTCACCTTCATATTGGCGTGGATGGTCTCTTTTAATTGTTGCTCAACCGTGAAGAGTGGATTAAGTGAGGTCATTGGGTCTTGGAAAATAAACCCGATTTTTGAGCCACGAACTTTTCGCATCTGTTCAGGAGATAGACCGGAGATTTTCTCTCCATCCAAGAACACTTCGCCACCAGCGATCGTTCCTGGAGGTGATAGCAAATCAATGACCGCATTACCTACGGTCGATTTACCTGCACCAGACTCACCCACAACACCAACAATTTCGCCGCGCTCAATATTGAACGACAAATTTTTAACCGCGGCATGTACCCCATGGCGAGATGGGTATTCGATACGAAGATCTTTAACTTCTAATAATGACATTACCAGACCTCTACTGCTTTGGCAGTTTTCTGCCCCTGTCTGAAAAATTGAATCCATTCTTAGACAGCATTTTCTGCTGACTAATTACAAGTGCATCAATTTGGCAAATCTTTCACAGAAAAGCAACAAAAATAGGATAAAAATTCGAATTCAGGCAAATCTAAAGCAGTATAAATAAATATTTATGCACATTAACTACATATAGCAATGGTAAGACCTATTGAAAAACTTGATGTAGCACCAATAAAACCCACTAAAAAACGATCATAAATCGCTACACATCACGATATTAGCCACATTAATAACTAACCAGCTTCGAATAGTTATTCCACAATGATTTTAACACCATGGAAACATAAATTTTGTCACAAAGTCATTTGCAGAACTAAAGTCTAGATCTTAATCACACTTCCTAGCCTAAATGCTCAGATTTTGAAAGTGAGCAACATTTTACTCTACATTAAATTGCAACATAGTCAGTGCTATCATTATGAACAAAACTCTAGCTTTTCCAGAAAACGCAGAGCGAAGCACCATTTCTTATCTCACAAGAATCGTAGAAATGTTATTCAGCCTACTCCAAGAGACACATCAGGCTATTTATAGAAAGAAATAGTACCTAGAAGAGTAAGCTTTCGCGTTTTAATCACAGCAATCATATGAAACCAGACTAGCGAAAGTCATGAAATCGAGCTCATTAGCTCTCCTGAGTTCACTCACCTACGCCACTTCGGAGTTTTCCAACCATCGAAAACGATAAAACCCCGTCTTTTGACGAGGCTTTCGAATAGTGGTCGGTAGAGGGATGTGATTGGTTCGACACTCGACGGCAGGGCTTCCATGGGACTGGCCACCTAGCCTCCCACCCGCATGGGCTTTCCTAAAACTTATGAAAACACATACGAAAAAGGCCTTGTCTTTCGACAAGGCCTTGAATGGTGGTCGGTGAAGAGGGATTCGAACCCCCGACCCTCTGGTCCCAAACCAGATGCGCTACCAAGCTGCGCTATTCACCGACAATTTTTATTACGCTTTGCAACGTAAAGGGGAGCACTTTAATTTGAAAGGCTACCAAAATTAATGGGGTGGCTAACGAGATTCGAACTCGCGACCACCGGAATCACAATCCAGGGCTCTACCAACTGAGCTATAGCCACCACAAATTTTGTTTTGTCACCGTTAATACGATAACTAAAATAGTGGTCGGTGAAGAGGGATTCGAACCCCCGACCCTCTGGTCCCAAACCAGATGCGCTACCAAGCTGCGCTATTCACCGACGATGTTCTTTTCAGAACGATTTCGTTTCGATTAAATCAAAACAGGAGACAAAAGTCACCGAAATAATGGGGTGGCTAACGAGATTCGAACTCGCGACCACCGGAATCACAATCCAGGGCTCTACCAACTGAGCTATAGCCACCACTATTTGTTGCCAATAATTATATCCGGATGGCACGCCCGAAAGGATTCGAACCTTCGACCTTTGGCTCCGGAGGCCAACGCTCTATCCAGCTGAGCTACGGGCGCATGCCCTATCGGCGGATGGGAATAATACGGATATCACACTATGTCGTAAAGTACTTTTTCAACTTTTTTTCTCGTTTGTTGTCTTTTTCAGCACTTTGGTACCGAAAATAGTAGCTTGACGATGTGATTCACCCCGTGAAGCTGAAAAGTTGTGGTTTATTGCAACAAGTTAACAGGATATAATCACCCAATGTTTACATTGATTTAACAGCTGTTAGATCAGCAAGCAGAATAAAATCGTATAAATGAATAGCAAGCACCGACTTGCTACCTTGTTGGATAGTAAAGTGAGTTTAATGGATATGTCTCGTCGAATCTTAACTGTGTTGGTCGCTGCACTAACTTTTTCTACTGCCTCTTTTGCAGCGGATGTGAGCCAAGAAGAATATGACGCTATCGCAGAGCGTATTAAACCTGTTGGTGGTGTTTACTTAGCCGGCAGCGAGCCAGTTGCTGCAGAGCCGACTGGTCCACGCGATGGTGCAACTGTTTACAACACCTTCTGTACAGCTTGTCACTCAATTGGGGTGAGTGGTGCACCGAAAACGGGTGATGCGGGTGATTGGGCTCCGCGTATTGCACAAGGCAAAGACGTGCTAGCGGATCACGCAATCAACGGCTTTAACGCAATGCCAGCAAAAGGCTCTTGTATGGATTGTTCGGATCAAGAAATCATCGATGCTATCGAGCACATGATTGCTGGTCTGTAATTCAGAAAAAGCACTCTATATAAAGAAGGGGCTCACTAACCAGTGAGCCCCTTCTTTATATAGAGTGCAAAATGTCGTTACTTCTTATTGAACATCGCACGAATATTGGCAATGTGCGCTTGGCCTTTTTGCATCCGCTCTTCGGCAGAGACTGGCTTTTTGGATTGCTCCCAATCGACATCATCAAATGGAAGCTCATCTAGGAAACGACTATGCTCGGGTTTGATGAGCTCACCAAACTGACGGCGCTCTTTACAAATAGTAAATGTCAGCTCTTTTTGTGCCCGCGTGATACCCACATACATAAGTCGGCGCTCTTCCTCGACGTTGTCCTCATCAATACTGGTTTGATGCGGCAAAATCCCCTCTTCCGATCCAATCAAATAGACATAAGGGAACTCCAAGCCTTTTGAGGCATGCAGAGTCATAAGTTGAACAGCGTCGCTATCATCATCTTCTTCACCGCGCTCCATCATGTCACGCAAAGTAAGGCGCTGAACCACCTCTTTAAGTGTCTTCTCTTCTTTATCGTAATTGTCGCCCTCTAAGTCTGCGACAATCCAGGAATAGAGATCCGACACGTTCTTCATGCGCATTTCTGCTGCTTTTGCGCTTGATGAAGTCTCGTAGAGCCAGTCTTCGTAATTAATATCACGAACTAAGGCGCGCACAGCTTCTACTGTGTTTCCACGCTCGGCATTGTCGCCAATGGTCACTATCCATTGAGTAAAGCGACGCAGATTCTCAAGCCCCCGACCAGTTAGGTGCTGCTCTAGCCCCAACTCAAAACTGGCTTCGAACAGGCTCTTGCTACGCATATTGGCGTAGCTACCCAGCTTCTCCAATGTCGCCGGTCCAATTTCTCGACGCGGCGTATTGACGATGCGCAAGAATGCATTGTCATCGTCCGGGTTCACCAACACACGCAGGTAAGCCATGATGTCTTTAATTTCGGCACGAGCAAAAAACGAGGTGCCACCCGAGATCTTGTAAGGTACTCGGTTTTGCATCAACGCCTTTTCAATCAAGCGCGATTGATGGTTGCCTCTATATAAGACGGCATAATCACGATAATCGGTGCGATTAACAAAGCGGTGTGCAATAAGCTCGCCCGTAACGCGCTCTGCCTCATGTTCTTCATTCTTGGCTTTGAGTACCTTGAGCTTTTCGCCATCAGGGATCTCTGAGAACAGTGATTTCTCGAAAACGTGTGGGTTGTTAGCAATCAAGATATTCGCCGCACGCAGAATTCGACTCGTTGAACGATAGTTCTGCTCGAGCATCACCGCTTTAAGATTTGGGAAATCTTTGTTAAGCAGAACCAAGTTCTGAGGCTTAGCACCGCGCCATGAATAGATAGACTGATCGTCATCGCCTACCACGGTAAAACGAGCTCGCTCGCCAACAAGCAGCTTAACCAGCTCATACTGGCTGGTATTGGTATCTTGATACTCATCCACCAGCAAATACTGAATGCGTTTTTGCCAGCGTTCGCGCACTTCTTGGTTGGTTTTAAGCAAAATCACTGGCAACGCAATCAGATCATCAAAATCGAGCGCGTTGTATGCTTTCATCTGGATTTGGTACATCTCAAAACAGTAAGCAAATAACTGCTCTTGCTCTGATCGCGCACTGCCTTTGACCTGCTCAGGAGTGAGCAGGTCGTTTTTCCAGTTCGATATGGAACTCAGTAGCAAGCGCAACAAATCTTTATCGCCATCAAGCTGCTTTTCTGTCAGCTCTTTGAGCAAAGCCATCTGATCCTGATCGTCGAATAGAGAGAAGCCAGCTTTCAAACCCAGCGCTTTGTACTCGCGGCGGATAATATTCAGCCCCATGGTATGGAACGTCGATACCATCAAGCCTTTTGATTCATTCTTTCCTAAGGTTTGCCCTACACGCTCTTTCATTTCGCGCGCAGCTTTATTGGTAAACGTCACCGCAGCGATATTTCTCGCCTTATACCCGCAGTTTTGTACTAGGTAGGCTATCTTATTAGTAATCACGCGGGTTTTACCCGACCCTGCGCCGGCAAGAACCAGACATGGACCAGAGACGTATTTAACCGCCATATCTTGCTGCGGATTTAGCTTCATTGAAGTGCTCACTAGTGAAGTTTTGTAACGCGCACATAATAGACTGCGAATGCAGACAATGCCATGTCCCGTAGGTTTTTTTAACCTTTATAAAAGAAGGTTAAAAAATAAGTTGCACAAATATGCCCAGATTGTTTTATAATGAATGAACGTTCATTCACTGATAAGCGGATGGCTAATGATGGCAATCAATACCAACGACAAACGACTGCAAATCCTAGAAGCGGCGCAAAAAATGGTCGCCGAAGTTGGGATACAGGGCGTGTCGATGCAAAAACTCGCCAATAGAGCAGGTGTCGCAGCCGGCACAATTTATCGATACTTCGATGATAAGGACCATCTTTTAGAAGAGCTACGACAGTTTGTGGTGTCTCGCATGGCGAAGGCAGTACAAGAAGGCGTGGATGCGGACAAACCGCTCAAGGAGCAGTATCGCACCATGTGGTTAAACATTTGGCGGGTAGCAGCCTCCAATATCGACTCGTTAAAGACTCGCGTCCAATACGATTCGATTCCTTCAAAAAATAGTTATGAAACTCGGGAACAGGAACGAAAAATGTTTGCCCAAGTGGATAACCTATTCAACGAAGGAAAGAAACAAGGGGTTTTCAAAAACCTCGATAATGAAATTCTGTCTGGACTAAGCTTAGAAGCAAGCGTATCGCTTGCTCGCAAGCATGCTCTGGGTCTGTATCAACTTGATGATGCATCGCTGGAAGCTGCGATTGAAGCAAGTTGGGATGCAATTATTAAACACTAATGTGGAGTTCTCGTTAGAATGAAAAAGTGGACATTTTTCATGCTACTTATCGCAATACTGCTGTTCGGCAGTGTGATAGGTTTCAACCTGTTCAAGCAACAGAAAATTGCTGAGTATTTAGCTAACCGCCCGGAGCCTGAGTTTCCAGTCACCGTGACCACTGTTAAACCTGTAGATTGGGTACCAGTTATCGAAGCCATCGGTTTCGTAGAACCTAACCAAGGTGTCACGCTGACTTCAGAAACGAGTGGTGTGATCAGCAATATCTCGTTTGCATCTGGCTCTATGGTTGAAAAGGGTCAATTGCTGGTATCTCTGGACTCAGACGTAGAAAAAGCGAACCTTAAAAGTTCACAGGCGCGTCTACCTGCAGCGAAAGCAAAGTACGAGCGTTACCAAGGTCTTTACAAGAAAGGCTCTATCTCTCGTGAAGCTTACGATGATGCCGAAGCGAGCTACTTCTCTCTATCCGCGGATATCGAAAGCTTGAAAGCTCAGATTGACCGCCGTGAGATCAAAGCGCCATTCTCTGGTGTTGTTGGTATCCGTAACGTATTCCTTGGTCAATACCTACAACCAAGTGACGACATCGTGCGTCTTGAAGACACTAGCCTAATGAAGCTGCGTTTTACTGTTCCTCAGACAGATTTCTCTCGCGTTTCGATTGGCCAAGATGTCGACATCTTTGTTGATGCATATCCAAACCAACCATTTAAAGGCTCTATCTCTGCGATTGAACCTGCGGTTAGCATCCAAAGTGGTCTGATCCAAGTTCAAGCAGACATTCCAAACAACGATGGCAAACTGCGTAGCGGTATGTTCGCTCGTGCGAACATCATTCTGCCTAAGCTAGAGAACCAAGTGACGCTACCGCAAACTGCTATCACGTTTACGCTATACGGCGACAACGTTTATGTCGTGACTGATGTTGATGGCGAGAAACGCGTTAAGCAGCAAGTCGTTAAAGTTGGTGAGCGTACTGGCGATATCGCCCACATCCTAGAAGGCGTGAGCCCAGATGACATCATTGTTACCTCTGGTCAGGTTCGTCTGAGTAACGACGTGAAAGTTAAAGTGGTGGAAAGTGATGCGACTGTCCCACCAGCTGAGACACCGATGCTGTAATTGGAGGCAAAATGCGTTTTACTGATATTTTCATAAAACGTCCTGTTCTTGCGGTATCGATCAGTTTCTTGATTGCCTTGCTTGGTTTGCAAGCCGTATTCAAGATGCAGGTACGTGAATACCCAGAAATGACGAATACGGTTGTCACAGTGACAACCAGCTACTACGGTGCGAGTGCCGACTTGGTGCAGGGCTTTATTACTCAGCCCCTAGAGCAAGCGGTGGCACAAGCCGACAACATCGACTATATGACATCGCAATCGGTGCTTGGTAAGTCGACAATTACGGTAAACATGAAGCTCAATACAGATCCGAATGCGGCGCTGTCAGATATTCTGGCAAAGACCAACTCGGTTCGTTCTCAGCTTCCTAAAGAGTCTGAAGACCCTACGGTAACCATGTCGACGGGTTCGACAACCGCGGTACTTTATATCGGCTTTACCAGTGATGAGTTGGCGTCGAGTCAGATTACCGACTACCTAGAGCGTGTAATCAACCCGCAGCTATTTACCGTCAACGGCGTATCGAAAGTGGATATGTATGGTGGTATGAAATACGCACTACGCGTATGGCTAGACCCACTGAAAATGGCCGCACTGAAGATGACGGCATCGGACGTAATGAACGTTCTGAATGCCAACAACTATCAGTCTGCAACGGGTCAAGCAACGGGTGAGTTCGTTCTGTATAACGGCAGCGCCGATACTCAGGTATCGAACACAGAAGAGCTAAAGAACCTTGTTGTGAGCTCAAGTGACGGTCAAGTGATTCGCTTAGGTGACATCGCAAAAGTGACGCTTGAGAAAAGTCACGACGTATACCGCGCAAGTGCGAACGGCCAAGAAGCGGTAGTAGCAGCGATCAACGCGGCACCAAGTGCTAACCCGATCAACATTGCAGCCGATGTGCTTGAACTTCTTCCTCAGCTTGAGAAGAACCTACCAAGCAACATCAAAATGAACGTGATGTATGACTCAACAGTAGCGATCAACGAATCGATTCAAGAGGTTATCAAAACCATCCTTGAAGCGGCATTAATCGTACTGGTGGTTATCACTCTATTCCTAGGTTCGTTCCGTGCGGTACTGATCCCTATCGTAACTATCCCGCTATCCCTGATTGGTGTAGCGATGGTGATGCAGGCGATTGGCTTCTCATGGAACCTGATGACGCTGCTGGCGATGGTACTGGCTATCGGTCTGGTAGTAGATGATGCGATCGTTGTTCTTGAGAACGTCGACCGTCACATCAAACTAGGTGAGTCACCGTTCCGTGCAGCCATCATTGGTACACGTGAGATTGCGGTACCGGTTATCGCAATGACACTTACATTGGGTGCAGTATATGCGCCGATCGCTTTGATGGGTGGTATCACAGGCTCGCTGTTTAAAGAGTTTGCCCTGACGCTGGCGGGGTCGGTATTTGTCTCCGGTATCATCGCATTGACGCTATCGCCAATGATGTGTTCGAAGCTACTCAAAGCGAACGAGACACCAAACCGTTTCGAGGAAAAAGTACATCATGTACTTGATCGCATGACCGCTCGCTACGAGAAAATGCTAACGGCAGTTATGCTGCACCGTCCGGTTATTATCGGCTTTGCGATCATCGTGTTTGCCTCTCTCCCTATGCTGTTCAAGTTCATTCCAAGTGAACTTGCACCATCGGAAGATAAAGGCGTAGTGATGTTGATGGGTACTGGTCCGTCGAATGCGAACCTAGACTATCTACAAAACACCATGAACGATGTGAACAAAATTCTGAGCGATCAGCCGGAAGTGGCGTTTGCACAGGTGTTTACTGGTGTTCCTAACTCAAACCAAGCATTTGGTATTGCGTCAATGGTGCCGTGGAGTCAACGTGAAGCAAGCCAAGCTGAAGTGGCGAACCGTGTAGGTGCTCTTGTCGCTGAAGTACCAGGTATGGCTGTGACTGCGTTCCAGATGCCTGAGCTTCCTGGTGCAGGTTCAGGTCTGCCTATTCAGTTTGTTATCACGACACCAAACAGCTTTGAGAGCTTGTTTACTATCGCGACTGATATCTGGAGTGACGTACAGCAAAACCCACAGTTTGTATACTCAACACTGGATTTGAACTACGACTCAGCGACGATGAAAATCAATATCGACAAGGACATGGCTGGCGCCTACGGCGTGACCATGCAAGATATCGGTATTACGCTGAGTGCTATGATGGCCGATGGCTACGTCAACCGTATCGACCTAAATGGTCGTTCGTATGAGGTAATTCCTCAGGTTGAACGTAAGTATCGTCTAAACCCAGAGTCGATGAACATGTACTTCGTACGCTCTGACGACGGTCAAGCTATCCCACTAGGTAGCCTTATCAGTATCGATGTGGTTGCAGAGCCTCGCTCACTGCCTCACTTCAACCAGCTGAACTCAGCAACGGTAGGTGCGGTACCGTCACCAGGCGTAGCGATGGGTGATGCGATTGCATGGTTTGAATCGATTGCAGAAAGCAAACTGCCAAGCGGCTACAACCATGACTACATGGGTGAAGCTCGTCAGTACGTAACTGAAGGTAGCGCACTGTACGCAACATTTGGTCTGGCACTGGCGATCATCTTCTTAGTACTGGCTATCCAGTTTGAGTCGATTAAAGACCCATTCGTTATCATGGTCTCGGTACCGTTAGCGATTTGTGGTGCCTTGATTGCTCTAGCTTGGGGCGCAGCGACCATGAACATCTACTCGCAGGTTGGTTTGATTACCCTAGTCGGTCTGATCACCAAGCACGGTATTCTTATCTGTGAGGTAGCTAAAGAAGAGCAGCTTCTGCATAAGAAGAGCAAGATGGAAGCGGTCATGGAAGCGGCGAAAGTACGTCTTCGCCCAATCCTAATGACAACGGCGGCGATGATCGCAGGTCTTATCCCACTGATGTACGCATCAGGTGCGGGTGCGGCTCAACGCTTTAGTATCGGTATCGTAATCGTTGCAGGTCTTGCCATTGGTACGCTGTTTACGCTATTTGTACTGCCAGTTATCTACACCTACTTGGCAGAACGTCATAAGCCACTACCTGTGTTTGTTGAAGACAAAGACTTAGAGAAAATTGCACGAGTTGACGAAGCTTCAGCTGCATGCAAAGAGAATCGCGTATAAACAGTTAATGTGATTCTACGTTGTTAATTGAAGATAACGTAATTAGAAAAAGGCCACATTGTGGCCTTTTTTATTACGCTAAATAACGACATTGCTCGGTGGATTACATAGAATAGTGGGATTACTTAAGGAGTTACCAGACATGTTTGACCCAAAGAAACTTGAACAGATTGCTAAGCAAATTCACGACTCTATGCCACAACCCGTGAAAGAGCTTGGTGCGGATGTTGATCAGAAAGTACGTCAAGTGATTCAAGGCCAATTGAATAAGCTTGATGTGGTTAGCCGTGAAGAGTTTGACGTGCAGACTCAAGTACTGCTTCGTACTCGCCAAAAGCTAACGGAAATGGAACAAAAGCTTGCCGAGCTAGAACAAAAGCTAGCTGACAAGTAACCATTTGTTCGCTGCATTCCGAGCATTAAGCTCAAATGACACTGACAAAAAAAAGGGGCTACCGATTGGTAGCCCCTTTTACTATGTTGTGTTTACTTTTTTATCTAATTTATGGTCGGCTTAGCCGCCTACAGCGATGCGCTTCATGTCTGTCATGTAGCCACGTAGCTCTTCACCGATGTACTCAACTGGGTGGTTGCGGATAACGTCGTTTACTTCGATTAGCTTGCCGTTATCTACATGGTTAGATGTCTCACCTAGGCCTTTACCGATTACGTCAGTACCTACTGATGGCATGAACTTCTCACGAAGAAGTGGGGTTGCAACGTTAGCGAATAGGTAGTTGCCGTATTCAGCAGTATCAGAGATTACTACGTTCATTTCGTATAGACGCTTACGTGCAATCGTATTTGCAATCAGTGGTAGTTCGTGTAGAGACTCGTAGTATGCAGACTCATCGATAATACCAGATGCCGTCATTGCTTCGAACGCAAGCTCAACACCGGCACGAACCATAGCCACCATTAGGATGCCGTTGTCGAAGTATTCTTGCTCAGAAATTTCTACATCAGATGATGGGTAGTTTTCGAATGCTGTTTCAGCAGTTTCTTCACGCCAGCCTAGAAGGTTCACGTCATCATTTGCCCAGTCAGCCATCATAGTGCTAGAGAATTCGCCTTGGATGATGTCATCCATGTGCTTGTTGTAAAGCGGACGCATTAGGTCTTTTAGCTCTTCAGACAGGTCAAACGCCTTCACTTTCGCTGGGTTAGATAGGCGATCCATCATGTGCGTGATGCCACCAAATTTCAGTGCTTCCGTGATAGTTTCCCAACCGAACTGAAGTAGTTTACCTGCGTAGCTTGGGTCAATACCGTCAGCAATCATCTTCTCGTAACATACGATTGAACCCGCTTGTAGCATGCCACAAAGGATAGTTTGCTCACCCATTAGGTCAGACTTAACTTCAGCAACGAATGAAGACTCTAGAACACCTGCACGGTGGCCGCCTGTTGCTGCTGCCCATGCTTTCGCGATTTCAAGACCATCACCTTGAGGATCGTTTTCTGGGTGAACTGCGATAAGAGTCGGAACACCAAAACCACGCTTGTATTCTTCACGAACCTCTGTACCTGGACACTTAGGCGCAACCATGACAACCGTTAGGTCTTTACGGATTTGCATACCTTCTTCAACGATGTTGAAGCCGTGAGAGTAACCTAGTGATGCGCCTTCTTTCATTAGCGGCATTACCGTCTCAACCACGTTAGTGTGCTGCTTGTCTGGAGTTAGGTTAACAACTAGGTCAGCTTGAGGGATTAGGTTTTCGTAGCTACCAACAACGAAGCCGTTGTCTTTCGCGTTTTTGAACGATTGACGCTGCTCATCAATTGCAGCCTGACGAAGTGCGTACGACACGTCTAGGCCAGAATCGCGCATGTTCAAGCCTTGGTTTAGGCCTTGAGCACCACAACCAACAATGACTACTTTCTTACCTTTTAGGTAATCCGCTTCTGAAGCAAATTCAGAGCGATCCATAAAACGACAACGACCTAGTTGGTCTAATTGCTCACGCAAGTTAAGAGTATTGAAATAGTTAGCCATAGTTGGGCTCTCCTGTTGAATTCTGTCCATAGTGTCGATGCTTATCATCGAATGACTTCATACTAAAACAGAGACCAAATTGCTTAAAGTGATATATTCACAATTTGTTATTGCAATTAATGCAACTACCGATATCTTTAGTGTTATGAATATTAAAAGCCTTCAAGCTTTTATCCACCTTTGTGAGAGTAAAAGCTTCAGTAAAACCGCAACAGCGATGCATGTCAGTGCTTCTGCACTGAGTCGCCAGATTCAAAAGCTAGAACAAGACACCCATCAAAGCCTGTTCTTACGTGATAACCGCTCAGTAGAGCTAACGCCTGCAGGCAAGAAATTACTGCCGATCGCCGTTAACATTGTGAGTGAGTGGCAACAGTTTCAATCAGACAGCCAACATGGTGAACAGGAACTTCGCGGCAAGCTACGACTGTTTTGTTCGGTCACCGCAAGTTACAGCCATCTGCCCGAACTATTGGCAGAGTTTAGGCTGCTCTATCCCTATATCGAGTTTGAGCTCTCAACAGGCGATCCCGCGCAAGCAATAGATAAAGTCATTAACGATGAGACCGACATTGCTATCTCAGCTTTGCCCGAACTGCTTCCTGCAAGGTTGGAATTTGAGACCATCAGTGAGATCCCTCTATCTGTCATCGCGCCAGCAGGGGTCAGCAGCTTTGGCTCTGAACTTGCTGATGGCATGCCAGACTGGAATAAGATCCCGTTTATAGTCCCAGAAGCGGGTACCGCTCGCGAAAGAGCCAATCTATGGTTTAAAAAAATGCGCATTAAGCCCAACATCTATGCACAGGTATCGGGTCATGAAGCCATTGTTAGTATGGTGGCACTGGGGTGTGGCGTGGGCATTGCACCAGAGGTCGTTATCGTCAACAGTCCGGTTCGGGACAAGATCCAGCGTCTAAAGCTGGAGCCTATCAAACCCTTCAAGTTAGGGGTGGTATGTAAACGCTCAAACCTCGATAACCCACTGCTGTCCGCATTTTGGAAAGTCGCTGAGAAGGTCTATATTCAGCCTTAGTACAGCAGTGGTCGCATCAACAAATCTGTTGACTGCATATAGTGTGTACGGACGATATAAGTAGAAAAATACGAAAAAGGCTCTGACCTAAGTCAGAGCCTTGAATATAGCAGATGTAAAAAAGCCCCGTCTTTCGACGAGGCTTTAAATATGGCAGGGGTGGACTGGGTCGGCATTCCGGAGATTCGACCGGGCTGGCGACCCAGCTCCCAACACGTTGCTTTGAAAAAGCAAAACGAAAAAGGCTCCGACCTAAGTCAGAGCCTTTGAATATGGCAGGGGTGGAGAGATTCGAACTCCCAACACGCGGATTTGGAATCCGCTGCTCTGCCAATTGGAGCTACACCCCTAAAGTGTTATCTAATCTATGCTATTTAATTTCTTAAATCAACACGTTAGATTCAAAAAAGCCTCGTCGTTAGACGAGGCTTCTTAATAAGTGGCGGAGTGGACGGGACTCGAACCCGCGACCCCCGGCGTGACAGGCCGGTATTCTAACCAACTGAACTACCACTCCGCAGTGGCATACTTGCTATTGCAAGTGTCCAAAATTCAAAGCCTGGCGATGTCCTACTCTCACATGGGGAAACCCCACACTACCATCGGCGCTATTGCGTTTCACTTCTGAGTTCGGCATGGAAATCAGGTGGGTCCACAATGCTATGGTCGCCAAGCAAATTCTGTTTTGCCTTCAGATTTTCTGAAAATCTGAAAACAATAAATTCGGAAAGCTGTTAATGCGTTCTCTACACATTCAATTTGTTCTTGCTTTGAGTCCAATCAAAACCCTTTGGGTGTTGTATGGTTAAGCCTCACGGGCAATTAGTACAGGTTAGCTCAACGCCTCACAACGCTTACACACCCTGCCTATCAACGTTCTAGTCTCGAACAACCCTTTAGGACACTTAAAGTGCCAGGGAAGACTCATCTCAGGGCTCGCTTCCCGCTTAGATGCTTTCAGCGGTTATCGATTCCGAACTTAGCTACCGGGCAATGCCATTGGCATGACAACCCGAACACCAGAGGTTCGTCCACTCCGGTCCTCTCGTACTAGGAGCAGCCCCCTTCAATCTTCCAACGCCCACGGCAGATAGGGACCGAACTGTCTCACGACGTTCTAAACCCAGCTCGCGTACCACTTTAAATGGCGAACAGCCATACCCTTGGGATCAGACTTCAGCCCCAGGATGTGATGAGCCGACATCGAGGTGCCAAACACCGCCGTCGATATGAACTCTTGGGCGGTATCAGCCTGTTATCCCCGGAGTACCTTTTATCCGTTGAGCGATGGCCCTTCCATTCAGAACCACCGGATCACTATGACCTGCTTTCGCACCTGCTCGAATTGTCATTCTCGCAGTCAAGCGGGCTTATGCCATTGCACTAACCACACGATGTCCAACCGTGTTTAGCCCACCTTCGTGCTCCTCCGTTACTCTTTGGGAGGAGACCGCCCCAGTCAAACTACCCACCAGGCACTGTCCGCAGCCCCGATAAGAGGTAGACGTTAGAACATCAACACTACAAGGGTGGTATTTCAAGGACGGCTCCACGAATACTGGCGTACTCGTTTCAAAGCCTCCCACCTATCCTACACATGTAGGGTCAATGTTCAGTGCCAAGCTGTAGTAAAGGTTCACGGGGTCTTTCCGTCTAGCCGCGGGTACACTGCATCTTCACAGCGATTTCAATTTCACTGAGTCTCGGGTGGAGACAGCGTGGCCATCATTACGCCATTCGTGCAGGTCGGAACTTACCCGACAAGGAATTTCGCTACCTTAGGATCAGTTATAGTTACGGCCGCCGTTTACCGGGGCTTCGATCAAGAGCTTCGACCTAAGTCTAACCCCATCAATTAACCTTCCGGCACCGGGCAGGCGTCACACCGTATACGTCATCTTACGATTTTGCACAGTGCTGTGTTTTTAATAAACAGTTGCAGCCACCTGGTATCTGCGACTCCCCATAGCTCCATCCGCAAGGGACTTCACCGCGAGGAGCGTACCTTCTCCCGAAGTTACGGTACCATTTTGCCTAGTTCCTTCACCCGAGTTCTCTCAAGCGCCTTGGTATTCTCTACCCGACCACCTGTGTCGGTTTGGGGTACGATTCCTTACAATCTGAAGCTTAGAGGCTTTTCCTGGAAGCATGGCATCAATGACTTCACTACCGTAGTAGCTCGACATCGTGTCTCAGCCTTAAAGAGAGCCGGATTTACCTAACCCTCAAGCCTACGCACTTGAACCTGGACAACCGTCGCCAGGCCCACCTAGCCTTCTCCGTCCCCCCATCGCAATTGTAAGAAGTACGGGAATATTAACCCGTTTCCCATCGACTACGCCTTTCGGCCTCGCCTTAGGGGTCGACTCACCCTGCCCCGATTAACGTTGGACAGGAACCCTTGGTCTTCCGGCGTGGAGGTTTTCACCCCATTATCGTTACTCATGTCAGCATTCGCACTTCTGATACCTCCAGCAGACCTTACAGTCCACCTTCAACGGCTTACAGAACGCTCCCCTACCCAATGACCTAAGTCATTGCCGCAGCTTCGGTTTATAGCTTAGCCCCGTTACATCTTCCGCGCAGGCCGACTCGACTAGTGAGCTATTACGCTTTCTTTAAATGATGGCTGCTTCTAAGCCAACATCCTAGCTGTCTAAGCCTTCCCACATCGTTTCCCACTTAGCTATAATTTGGGATCTTAGCTGGCGGTCTGGGTTGTTTCCCTCTCCACGACGGACGTTAGCACCCGCCGTGTGTCTCCCGGATAGTACTTACTGGTATTCGGAGTTTGCAAAGGGTTGGTAAGTCGGGATGACCCCTAGCCTTAACAGTGCTCTACCCCCAGTAGTATTCGTCCGAGGCTCTACCTAAATAGATTTCGGGGAGAACCAGCTATCTCCAGGTTTGATTGGCCTTTCACCCCTAGCCACAAGTCATCCGCTAATTTTTCAACATTAGTCGGTTCGATTCCTCCAGTTGATGTTACTCAACCTTCAACCTGCCCATGGCTAGATCACCTGGTTTCGGGTCTATATCCAGAGACTGAACGCCCAGTTAAGACTCGGTTTCCCTACGGCTCCCCTAAACGGTTAACCTTGCCACTGAATATAAGTCGCTGACCCATTATACAAAAGGTACGCAGTCACACCACGAAGGTGCTCCTACTGCTTGTACGTACACGGTTTCAGGTTCTATTTCACTCCCCTCACAGGGGTTCTTTTCGCCTTTCCCTCACGGTACTGGTTCACTATCGGTCAGTCAGTAGTATTTAGCCTTGGAGGATGAATTTTTATATTCAGACAGGATATCACGTGTCCCGCCCTACTCGATTTCACTGATGATGAGATGTCGACTACGGGGCTATCACCCTTTACTGCGGCACTTTCCAGAGCCTTCGTCTGTCTCATTAAAAGCTTAAGGGCTAATCCAATTTCGCTCGCCGCTACTTTCGGAATCTCGGTTGATTTCTCTTCCTCGGGGTACTTAGATGTTTCAGTTCCCCCCGGTTCGCCTCGCTGAGCTATGTATTCACTCAGCGATAACTGCTTATGCAGTTGGGTTTCCCCATTCAGGAATCCCAGACTCAAAGGTTATTACTACCTAATCTGGGCTTATCGCAAGTTATTACGCCTTTCATCGCCTCTGACTGCCAAGGCATCCACCGTGTACGCTTAGTCACTTAACCATACAACCCCAAAGAGTTTCAAAGAAACCTCGAGATTGTCGTTAAACAACCAAAGTTGTCTGCATTTTTATACATGTGCAGACTCGATTTTGCCGGACTCAAATAACTCTTTGTTTCCGCTTTTAAGAAAAAGCAGAGGCAAAAAGTGGACTTTCGTCACTTCCAAGAACACTTGAATGTGTGTTGGTACCTAAATGATTAAATCATCTAGGATTTGAGAACTTTTAAATGAATAACATTAATCAAATGTTATTCGTCAGCTTTCCAAATTGTTAAAGAGCAATGCAAACTTAATGCATTTTCTAAAGAATCTCAGAGTCAAAAATGCCAACCACGTACGTTTTAATGAAGTGGTTTGGAAAATCTTAATCCAAAATTACTTAGAGAATGGTGGGCGATACCGGGCTCGAACCAGTGACCCCCTCCTTGTAAGGGAGGTGCTCTCCCAACTGAGCTAATCGCCCACATAAGTTTCCTATTGTTTTTACTTTAGTAAAAGTAAAACAAAGGCCATTCCTTCGTGGAAAAGAATGGTGGGTCGTGCAGGATTCGAACCTGCGACCAATTGATTAAAAGTCAACTGCTCTACCAACTGAGCTAACGACCCAATGGTATCCCGTAGGGGAGTCGAACCCCTGTTACCGCCGTGAAAGGGCGGTGTCCTAGGCCTCTAGACGAACGGGACACTAAGCAGTAAGTGTTGGGCACTTACTATTTTCTGCTTTCGCTTTTCAGCAAAAACAAAATCTCTTTATCTTTACAAACCTAATCAATCTGTGTGAACACTCATCGCAATAATCTATTCGTATAAGGAGGTGATCCAGCCCCAGGTTCCCCTAGGGCTACCTTGTTACGACTTCACCCCAGTCATGAACCACAAAGTGGTGAGCGTCCTCCCGAAGGTTAAACTACCCACTTCTTTTGCAGCCCACTCCCATGGTGTGACGGGCGGTGTGTACAAGGCCCGGGAACGTATTCACCGTGGCATTCTGATCCACGATTACTAGCGATTCCGACTTCATGGAGTCGAGTTGCAGACTCCAATCCGGACTACGACGCACTTTTGGGATTCGCTCACTTTCGCAAGTTGGCCGCCCTCTGTATGCGCCATTGTAGCACGTGTGTAGCCCTACTCGTAAGAGCTATGATGACTTGACGTCGTCCCCACCTTCCTCCGGTTTATCACCGGCAGTCTCCCTGGAGTTCCCGACATTACTCGCTGGCAAACAAGGATAAGGGTTGCGCTCGTTGCGGGACTTAACCCAACATTTCACAACACGAGCTGACGACAGCCATGCAGCACCTGTCTCAGAGTTCCCGAAGGCACCAAAGCATCTCTGCTAAGTTCTCTGGATGTCAAGAGTAGGTAAGGTTCTTCGCGTTGCATCGAATTAAACCACATGCTCCACCGCTTGTGCGGGCCCCCGTCAATTCATTTGAGTTTTAATCTTGCGACCGTACTCCCCAGGCGGTCTACTTAACGCGTTAGCTCCGAAAGCCACGGCTCAAGGCCACAACCTCCAAGTAGACATCGTTTACGGCGTGGACTACCAGGGTATCTAATCCTGTTTGCTCCCCACGCTTTCGCATCTGAGTGTCAGTATCTGTCCAGGGGGCCGCCTTCGCCACCGGTATTCCTTCAGATCTCTACGCATTTCACCGCTACACCTGAAATTCTACCCCCCTCTACAGTACTCTAGTCCGCCAGTTTCAAATGCAGTTCCGAGGTTGAGCCCCGGGCTTTCACATCTGACTTAACGAACCACCTGCATGCGCTTTACGCCCAGTAATTCCGATTAACGCTCGCACCCTCCGTATTACCGCGGCTGCTGGCACGGAGTTAGCCGGTGCTTCTTCTGTCGCTAACGTCAAATGATGCAGCTATTAACTACACCACCTTCCTCACGACTGAAAGTGCTTTACAACCCGAAGGCCTTCTTCACACACGCGGCATGGCTGCATCAGGCTTGCGCCCATTGTGCAATATTCCCCACTGCTGCCTCCCGTAGGAGTCTGGACCGTGTCTCAGTTCCAGTGTGGCTGATCATCCTCTCAGACCAGCTAGGGATCGTCGCCTTGGTGAGCCATTACCTCACCAACTAGCTAATCCCACCTGGGCTAATCTTGACGCGAGAGGTCCGAAGATCCCCCTCTTTGGCCCGAAGGCGTTATGCGGTATTAGCCATCGTTTCCAATGGTTATCCCCCACATCAAGGCATATTCCCAGGCATTACTCACCCGTCCGCCGCTCGACGCCGTTAACGTCACCCGAAGGGTCAGTTAACTCGTTTCCGCTCGACTTGCATGTGTTAGGCCTGCCGCCAGCGTTCAATCTGAGCCATGATCAAACTCTTCAATTTAAGATTTTGTCGGCTCAATGAATACTGACTTTAAACTACATAAGTAATCTAAAGCTATTATCGTTCCAACAGAACGATAATGAATTGACTGTGCCAAGACTAAGTTCTTTTACAAGAAAGTAATCTCGATTGGTCACTCAGTTCATTGAAAACCTAATTTGATACCGAGGTATCTAATTTGATTATCATCAACGAGTGCCCACACAGATTGATAGGTTTATATTGTTAAAGAGCTTGTTTCAAAGCTTCCCTTGAAACGGACGGTCATTTTAGCGAGATAAGTTTTTGTGTCAACCACTTTTTTTAACTTATTTTGCTAAGCTTCTTAGAAGCTTGTGACCTTCTGACTCGTTGGGGATTTCGTTGTCCTTTCCCGTGTCAGCGAGGGGGCATTATAGAGATCGGATTAAAGTTGGCAACCCTTTTTTTAAAGTTATTCGCTTTTTTTTATCGTTCGCTTAAAAACGAGTCAAAACGGCGTAAAAACCAACATTATCTCTCTATAACTGGGCAAATTTCTCGGCAAACAGCCTCACTTTCTCCCAATTAGTATACTCAACTTCCTTGGTGGTATCCGTTTCGCCACCTGTCATGGTCATAATTAGCTTAATCATAAAGCGATCAAACGAATTATAACGCGGGTAATAGAGGGCACCAGCAAAAACACCGATCAGGGTCGGCTGCCAAGGCGACTTTTTAAGAAACGTCTTTATATAGGCGCTGCCTTCTGGCGTATCTTTGCCTTGCTCTTCTTTTCTGGCCGTCAGGTTCACGCAGAAGAACGCCGTCTTCATCTCATCCAGTTGCTTTTGGTTTGCTTCAATAAACTGATACAGCTTCTTATTTAGGTGGCCATAACGAATAGAGGCACCAATGAGTACTTTGTCATAGTCACTCAGATTTACATCTGGGTTTTCATGAAGGTTAATAGTGGCGGCATCATTATGACCAAGCTGCTCAGCAATACGTCCAATGATTTTCTTTGTTTGTCCTTCGCGAGAAGAATAGAGATAGAGAACTTTTTCCACGATGATTTCCTTCGCTGCCATCTATTAATAAATTAGCTATTGATGAATTAGCTTCGCCAGAATGCTGGCGTCAGTAGTATAAGAAGAGTGAACACTTCTAATCGCCCAAACAGCATCGACACAATCAGTACCCATTTCGCCTTGTCGTTCACATCGCCAAAGTGAAGTGCCACCTCACCAAGGCCTGGACCAAGGTTATTCAGTGTCGCCGCTACGGCTGAGAAAGCACTGAGCTCGTCCATACCTGTTGCGATAAGCGCCAACATACACACCACAAACACCAAAGCATAAGCGGAGAAGAACCCCCAAACCGCATCGACAACGCGCTGTGATAGTGCTGTCCCGCCGACTTTAATGGTATAGACCGCCCTTGGGTGAACCAAGCGCTTCATTTCACGGGCACCTTGCAGTGTCAGTAGAAGAATACGAATAACCTTCATGCCACCACCCGTTGACCCCGCACAACCACCAATAAATGATGAGAACAGCAGTAGTACGGGCAAGAACAGAGGCCACTCCGAGAATCCCGTTGTCGTAAAGCCGGCTGTCGTCGATATCGAGACTGACTGGAACAGAGCCTGATCGAACGCGTCGTACATGGAATTGTAGGAGTGATGCTCAAGTAAGATAAGGAAGCAAACCAAAAACAGAACCACCTGAATAAAGATGAAAGCTCTAAACTCAGGATCTTTCCAATAGTATTTAGGATGCACGCCGCCAGATGCAAAGGCCGCAAAGTGCAAAGAATAGTTACACGCAGATATCAGCAGGAATACGACCGTAATCATGTTAATAGCCGGACTATTGAAATAACCCATACTGGCATCATGGGTCGAGAAGCCGCCAATCGCAATCGTCGAGAAGCTATGGGCAATCGCATCAAATGGCGTCATGCCTGCCACCCAAAATGCCGCTGCACAAGCAATAGTCAAACTCAGATAGATGTACCAAAGCGCCTTAGCGGTCTCTGCAATACGCGGCGTCATCTTACTGTCTTTAACCGGCCCCGGGATCTCGGCACGATAGAGCTGCATACCACCGATACCAAGCACCGGTAGAATCGCCACCGCGAGTACAATGATACCCATACCACCAAACCACTGAAGTAGCTGACGATAGAACAAAATCGCCTTAGGAAGTTCATCCAAGCCAACGATCACTGTCGCCCCTGTCGTCGTTAGTGCCGAGAAGGATTCAAAGAAGGCATCCGTGACAGAGACATTGGGATAATCAGATATCAAAAAAGGCAATGCACCGGCACTACCGATTACGGTCCAAAACAGTACAACAATAAGAAAGCCGTCTCTGGCTTTAAGCTCGTGTTTATGACGACGGTTTGGAAACCAGAAAAACCCGCCGCAAACAAGTAGGACGAAAAAGGTAGTAACGAAAGGCACACCCGCACCATCTCGATAAATCAGTGCGACTAACGCGGGTACGAGCATTGAAACGCTAAACAGAGCGAGTAGCAGTCCGACAATGCGAATTATGGATCGAAATTGCATATGAGTTGATGAAGCGCTGCTTCGTTACGTCCTAGTTGTTTTCTACTGGGGAGACCATTGCCTTGGCTCCGCTTTTATTAATGATACTCTGCGTCAGTGCATCAACATGGTTCACTTCTAACTCAACAATAAGAATAACCTTGTCGGTGTAGTGCGACTCGACCTCAACCGCTTCGAAACGACTCAGCTCAGATTGAGCGATAGACACGAATGCATAGTCTAACTCTAGACGTAATTGTGTGGTGATTTTTTTTTCGATTGTTTGAATCAGCTTAAGTGCTTGTTGTACACCGCCACCATAAGCCTTCACCAAACCGCCCGTGCCAAGCTTGATTCCGCCAGAATAACGAGTGACCACAGCGGTTAGCTCTCCAATACCGGAACCACTGAGCTGCGCTAAGATAGGCTTACCTGCGGTGCCGGACGGCTCACCGTCATCACTAAAGCCCCACATCATCGAATTTTCAGGACGCCCCGCCACAAAACCCCAACAATTGTGTCGAGCACTGCTGTGCTGTTTCTTCACTTGATCAACAAATGCTTTTGCCAACTCAATACTTGGCGTATGAGCGATTTGCGTGATGAACACGCTCTTTTTGATCTCTTCTTCAAAAATAACTGGGTGCTCAGGTATCAAGTATGCAGTTGAGTTCATTGAGTTTTACGAGGTTTGTCGCCTAAAAGGGGTATTCTAGCACGAGCGATAGCAATTGACTCCAAGATTGGACACTGGTCATAATGTTAAACAGTTGTTTAAAAAATGTATTGAAATTAAATTCTATGCGGTACACACTTAAATAACTGGTCTAACCAGAAGTAAAACTATAACAACCGCTTTCACACAATCACGGATTGTCTGTCACGGAGAATGACAATGATTTACCAATCTGAAACTCTACAGGTAAAGGAAGTACGCAGCGGCATCGCCGAGCTGTGCTTTAGCTCTCCCAAGTCGGTCAACAAACTGGACTTGGCTACTCTCGAAGCCCTAGATAAAGCCCTCGATGCGCTTGCTGCATGGAGCGACCTTAAGGGACTCATCCTAACAACTGACAAAAGCGCCTTTATTGTGGGTGCTGACATCACAGAATTCCTTGGACTGTTTGCCAAGCCAAAAGCTGAACTCAAGGAGTGGCTAGGGTTCGCTAACAACATTTTCAACAAGCTGGAAGACTTGCCAGTACCAACGCTATCTGCACTAAAAGGCTACACGCTAGGCGGTGGTTGTGAGTGCGTACTAGCGACGGACTTTAGAATAGGCGACAAGACCACCAGCATCGGCCTGCCGGAAACCAAACTAGGTATCATGCCTGGTTTTGGCGGTACCGTTCGTTTACCAAGACTGATTGGTGCAGACAGTGCCATGGAGATCATCACGCAAGGCAAAGCATGCCGAGCCAATGAAGCTCTAAAAGTCGGCCTACTCGATGCTATCGTCGACACTGATGCGTTGTATGACTCTGCACTGAACACTATTGAGCTAGCCATCAATGAAAAGATTGATTGGAAAGCGCGTCGCCAAGCAAAAGTATCACCGCTAACGCTCAGCAAGCTTGAATCCATGATGAGCTTTACTATGGCGAAAGGTCTCGTTGCACAAAAAGCCGGACCGCATTACCCAGCGCCAATGGCCGCAGTCAAAACTATTGAAGAGGCTGCTCGCTATGGTCGTGATGAGGCGCTTGATGTAGAAGCGAACTACTTCATCAACCTTGCTGGCTCAGATGTCGCTAACGCACTGGTTGGCATCTTCCTTAATGACCAATACATCAAAGGTCTTGCTAAGAAAGCCGCTAAGTCTGGTAAAGAGACTGAGCGCGCAGCAGTACTCGGTGCAGGTATTATGGGTGGCGGTATCGCCTTCCAATCAGCGCTAAAAGGCGTACCTGTTATCATGAAAGATATCGCTCAAGCCTCCCTTGAGCTAGGTATGACCGAAGCCTCTAAGCTACTCAACAAGCGTTTGCAACGTGGACGTATCGACGGGTTTAAGATGGCTGGCGTGCTGGCTTCTATTACCCCTAGCCTACATTACGCCGGTATTGAGCAAAGCAATGTGATTGTGGAAGCGGTGGTAGAGAATCCAAAAATCAAAGCCGCAGTACTGAGTGAAGTCGAAGAGATGGTCGGAGAAGGCACTGTCATCGCCTCGAATACCTCAACCATTCCTATCAATGTTCTTGCGAAGTCACTTAAGCGCCCAGAAAACTTCTGTGGTATGCACTTCTTTAACCCAGTACACCGCATGCCATTGGTCGAAATCATTCGCGGAGAGCACACCTCGGAAGAAACCATCAACCGCGTTGTTGCTTACGCTGCGAAGATGGGTAAATCCCCTATCGTTGTCAACGACTGCCCAGGGTTCTTTGTTAACCGTGTTCTATTCCCATACTTTGGTGGCTTTAGTCAGCTACTGGCGGATGGCGCGGACTTCATTCAAATCGACAAAATCATGGAGCGTAAATTTGGCTGGCCAATGGGTCCTGCTTACCTACTTGACGTTGTGGGCATCGATACCGCGCACCATGCACAAGCGGTGATGGCAGAAGGCTTCCCTGAGCGCATGGCAAAAGAGCAGCGTGATTCTATTGATGTGCTGTTTGAAAACACTCGCTATGGTCAAAAGAATGGCTCGGGTTTCTATGCGTACACCACGGACAAACGCGGTCGTCCTAAGAAAGCACCAAGTGAAGACATCAATTCACTGCTTGAGTCCGTCAGCAAGCCTGCACAATCATTCGATGATGACACCATTATTCAACGCATGATGATTCCAATGATCAACGAAGTCGTACTGTGTTTGGAAGAAGGCATCATTGCAACACCACAAGAAGCAGATATGGCGCTGGTTTATGGTCTAGGCTTCCCTCCATTTAGAGGTGGTGTGTTCCGTTATCTAGACAGTATCGGCATCGATAACTACGTTGTGATGGCGAAGCAATATGAGTCGCTAGGTGCAATGTACAAGGTGCCTCAGTCGCTGGTCGATATGGCAAGCTCTAGCAAGCGCTTCTACGACGTGCAGCAAGCTAGCTCACTGTAACCACCGATTGGATGAGGAATATCAAAATGAAAAATGTTGTCGTTGTTGATTGTCTTCGTACACCTATGGGTCGTTCCAAGGGTGGTGCATTTAGACATCAGCGTGCTGAAGACTTATCGGCACATCTAATGAAAGGTATCTTGGCTCGCAACCCACAAGTGAAGCCAGAAGAGATTGAAGATATCTACTGGGGCTGTGTACAGCAAACCCTAGAGCAAGGTTTTAACGTTGCTCGTAATGCAGCGCTACTGGCAGGCCTACCGATTGAAATTGGTGCCGTCACGGTAAACCGTCTGTGTGGCTCATCTATGCAAGCATTGCATGACGCTGCGCGCTCAATCATGGTTGGCGATGCTGAGATCTGCCTGATTGGTGGCGTTGAGCACATGGGACACGTTCCTATGACACACGGTGTGGACTTCCACCCTCAGCTTTCTAAAAACGTCGCGAAAGCAGCGGGCATGATGGGTCTCACCGCCGAAATGCTGGGTAAATTGCATGGCATCAGCCGTGAGCAACAAGATGAGTTTGCAGCGCGAAGCCACCAGCGAGCGCAAGCAGCAACGCTTGAAGGTCGCTTCAAGAACGAGATCTTGCCGACCGAAGGTCATGCTGAAGATGGTTCACTGTTTACCCTCGATTACGATGAAGTGATTCGTCCAGAAACCAATGTTGAAGGGCTATCTAAGCTTCGTCCAGTCTTTGACCCTGCAAATGGCACAGTAACCGCAGGTACGTCATCGGCACTGTCTGATGGTGCGTCTGCCATGCTGATCATGAGCGAAGAGAAAGCCAACGAGCTTGGTTTAACCATTCGCGCGAAGATCCGCTCTATGGCCATTGCTGGCTGCGATCCGTCGATTATGGGTTACGGCCCGGTACCTGCCACGCAAAAAGCACTGAAGCGTGCAGGTCTAACGATGGACGACATCGATATTGTTGAGCTAAACGAAGCATTTGCGGCTCAATCTCTGCCATGTGCTAAAGATCTTGGTCTACTGGATGTGGTCGATGAAAAGGTTAACCTGAATGGCGGCGCCATCGCATTGGGTCACCCATTGGGTTGCTCGGGCTCTCGTATCTCAACCACGCTTATCAATATCATGGAAAACAAAGACGCTAAGATCGGTCTTGCCACTATGTGTATTGGTTTAGGTCAAGGTATCGCAACCATCTTTGAAAGACCGTAGTCCTCTCATTACGGCTCTTCAACGCAAACAGCTCCGTTTTCGGGGCTGTTTTTATTTATGCATGTAATGCATACATCTAATGTTGAAGTTTCATTGTTTTTTTTCGAATTTCTCACCTACACTTTGCAGCAGATAACACGTCAACTCATTGGAGAACATCATGTTCAAAGCACTGTTACTTAACCAAGAAGACAAAAAAACAATCGCTACTATTTCTCAAGTAGACGAGTCACAGCTTCCAGAAGGTAATGTAAAAATAGATGTAAAATATTCATCTTTGAACTACAAAGATGGGTTGGCTATTACCGGTAAAGGTAAAATCATCCGCAATTTCCCAATGGTACCGGGTATCGATCTTTCTGGCGTCGTGTCGCAATCAGACGACCCTCGCTATAAGGAAGGCGACGAAGTGGTTCTCACTGGCTGGGGGGTCGGTGAGAATCACTGGGGTGGCATGGCTGAGAAAGCGAGCCTAAACGGTGACTGGCTAGTGCCAATGCCAGCAGGTCTCGATGCAGAAAAAGTGATGGCTATCGGTACTGCAGGTTTTACTGCAATGCTATGTGTACAAGCCATTGTTGATGCTGGCGTAAAACCAGAAGACGGCGAAGTACTGGTCACTGGCGCAAGTGGTGGTGTGGGTAGTGTCTCTGTCACACTACTTAGCCAGCTAGGTTACAAAGTAGCAGCAGTGACAGGTCGCGCTTCAGCGAATGGTGAACTACTAAAATCACTCGGTGCATCACGCATTGTTGAGCGCAGCGAACTGGAAGAGCCAGCGAAACCACTTGAGCGTCAATTCTGGGCTGCAGCTGTCGATACCGTAGGCAGCAACATGCTTGCTAAAGTACTTGCGCAAGTGAACTACAACGGTGTTGTTGCAGCTTGTGGTCTAGCGGGTGGCTTTGACCTGCCTACTACAGTGATGCCATTTATCCTGCGTAACGTGCGTCTACAAGGTGTTGACTCTGTAATGTGCCCACGCGAAAAACGCATCAAAGCTTGGGAGCAGCTAGCAACGCTACTTCCTGAGTCATACTACGCACAGGCTAGCAAAACCGTAGCACTAGAAGAGGCAATTCAAGCGGCTGAAGACATCACTAACGGCGCCGTAACGGGTCGCGTGACTATCAAAATCTAATTAACGATAACCTCGCTATAGAAAAGGCTCTCATTACGAGAGCCTTTTTTCTATTCAACCTAAACCCACATCTTCAATACGCTTAGCAATCAATTTTCCACACTCTTCTTTCACCACCGAGCGCAACCACTTTTGAGACTCCGAAGTATCGCATCGAGCATGCCAGATCAATGAATAGTCAAACGGCGTAAAGGCAAAAGGTAGCGGTTTAATCACCAAATCGTAGCGCTCGGCCACTAGGTAAGCGAGGTCAGCCGGAACGGTAATGATAAGCGGCATACTGTCGACGATCGCTAACGCCGCTTCTAGATGATACGCGCGCAACACCATCTTTCTTGGATTTTGATTAATAAGCGCAGCATCCAGTAGCGCTTTAACACCATCACTGATAGCGATCATCGCATGAGGCGCATTAATATAATCCTCAAGAGATAAAGGCTTGTCCGCCAAGGGATGATGTTTGGAAACCAAACAAGAAACGCCCACAGGTCCAAGCACTTCTTGATGCAAAGGCGTCACAGATCCGGTGGGACGGCAAATTGCCATGTCGACTTTGTCTGTACTTAGCTGTTTAAAAAGGCTTTCATGTTGCAGCGGCGCAAACTCTAACGAGATATTCGGAGCTAGCTGATAAATCTTAGGCAGCGCGTAGGGCAAAATGGTTTGCATCGCGTAGTCAGTGGTAGCAATAAGGAAACGCTCATTACAATAGTAAGGATTGAACTCGCTAGGGGTTAACAACTGACGAAAGGATTCAAGTGGCTGGTCTATTTGCTTACATATTTCAAGCGCCTTACTGGTCGGAATAATGCGCTGCCCCTGACGAGTAAATAGCGGATCGCCAAGTAAGTCTCGCAATCTTCCCAACACTCGACTCGTCGCAGACTGACTTAGGTTAAGTCGCACAGCAGCCTGACTAACACTGCCCTCCTCTACGAGTACCTTCAATGCCACCAATAAGTTAAGATCACGGCGATAGATTTCTTCGAGTTCCATAAGCCTTTCCTAGGTTTTATCTTTACTTAGTCTACACCTGGTTTGCTTTTCTTCAGATAAAAAAAATCCCGCCTTTCAGCGGGGAAGCCCAAGAAAATGGGGATAGTGTCGGAATGTCGTAGTGTGTTGAATCTATTTAATGGCAAATGTTTATCAATTGTTAATTTTCTTGCTCCTCAGAAGCATCTTGCCAGCGTCTCATCTCAAACCACAATCCCACGATTGCAGCACTCAAACCAATTAAAGGTGTCCAACCAGCTTGTGGTGAAGGCTGAAGTACCAAGGCACAAAACGCAATCACGCACAGTACCGAGTATATTGTTAATCTATCTAGTGCGGTCAACATAGCTACTTCCTTGCGTCTTTGTTACCAACTTGTTAATAAAGTTAAAGCAAAAAGATCCATTTGCCAAGGGGTTATTGCATATTTTTTCTTCATAAGTAGAATTTGGGCAGTTTTCTAGAGAAAAGAGTTCCCTATGACAATCAATACAGACCTTGCCACGCAAACGCTCGAGGCCGAAGGATTGCGCTGCCCAGAGCCAGTGATGATGGTCAGGAAGACAATTCGTAAAATGGAAGATGGTGATGTGTTATTGGTGAAAGCCGACGATCCTTCCACCACTCGCGATATTCCTAGTTTCTGTCGCTTTATGGATCACCAATTACTTGGTGCGCAAACAGAAACGGTGCCCTACCTTTACCTAATCAAAAAAGGCATGGCATAACGCATTAAAAAAGGCTGCCATTGGCATAATGCCGATCAGTTAACAACTAAATGATCGGTTGAACGATCCATTCAAAGTGTCAAAATCCGAGTGTATTCAATGCACTCGGATTTTTTTTATGTTTTTAAGACAGGCTCTTAACCAAGTTCATCAATTCTCTGCAGAGCAACTTTCGGGTTTATCTGATCTGCTTTCTCCAGAACTCATTTCCCAGTGTTTGGAAGATACAGGAATTACGACTATTCGCAGACGAAGGTTACCAATGGAAATGATGGTTTGGAGTGTTGTTGGGATGTCTCTGTATCGCCATTTGTCCATGGAGAAGGTCGTCTCGAAGCTGGATATTCTTCTCCCAGGTAAGAAGCCATTTGTTGCTCCGAGTGCAGTAATTCAGGCAAGACAAAGGCTGGGCTCCGATGTCATGAAATCCGTCTTTACTCAAACGCAGAAACTATGGAATGACAAAACGCCCCACCCAGACTGGCATGGTTTAACACTTCATGCGGTCGACGGTGTAGTCTGGCGAACCCCTGATACTAAAGACAATGATGAGCGCTTCAGTCGAACTCGGAATCAAAAGTGCTCGTCCGAATACCCTCAGGTCCGAATGGTCTGCCATATGGAGCTGACAAGTCACCTTCTAAATAGTGCATCGTTCGACTCTACATCAAAGAGCGAAGTGGACTTAACTACGGAGCTCATTGAGCGCTCTCCCGACCATAGCCTAACTATCTTCGATAGAGGTTTTTACGCTCTAGGACTATTGCACCGTTGGCAGACAACAGGGGTAGAGAGGCATTGGCTTATTCCAATGCGTAAAGGAGCTCAATACACAATGCTTCGCAAGTTAGGGCGTGGGCAAGAGTTGGTCGAATTAAAGCTATCCCCTCAAGCTAGGAAAAAGTGGCACGATGCACCAGAAACACTGGAAGCTCGATTGATAACTAAGACTATTAAGGGTAAGGAGGTACGGTTGTTAACCTCGATGACTGACCCCTTGCGCTACCCAGGAAAAGACATCTCAGAGCTTTATGGACATCGATGGGAGATAGAGTTGGGTTATCGAGAGATGAAACAATATATGCTTCAAAACAACCTGACTCTAAGAAGCAAAAGCCCGAACTAATAGAACAAGAACTGTGGGGGATGCTGTTGGCCTATAACTTACTTCGGTTCTTAATGTGCCAAATGGCCTACGACCAAAACAAGGTAATGCCTTACCAGATAGGCTTTAAACAAGCTTCGTTGTTCTTAATAGGACAGTTACAACTCCTTCCTGCCGTCGCACCTGGAAGAATCCCGGAGGTGATGAACTATATCCTAGATATGGCTGAGAGTTTTACGTTGCCAGAAAGGCGAGATAGGAGCTATCCAAGAGCGGTAAAAAGAAGGCCCAGTCGCTATGCGACTAGGCCTTCTAAAAGGTGTTAGCTTCTTAACTTACAAGCATTATGCCATTGGCAGCCTTTCTACTATTTGTTCCGTTGAAACTATTCGTTCCGTTGAAGCTATTCGTCTTGTTCGAGCTATTCGTCATACTCCAGCGTTCTGACTTCAGATTGAAGTTTCTTGATCTGCTTTTGCATCGAACGAATCTCATTGTGCATTGGGATAAGATGCTGAACCCGAATCCACGACTCGACAGCCAACCCGGCCATAATAATGGCGCCTACTACCATAGGTATCCACATATCCGTGAGTACCATACCCAGCAGCGTTAATACCAAACCGAACGTAAACAAACGGCTTTGGCTTTCTGCGGTCATTCCTGTGTAACGTGTAAGCATAATCTTGCCCTCTCGCTAGGATCCACATGATTAAAGTACCATGACAATTATGACACTAATATGTCATTCATCACGAATTTAGTCAGATTCAAGCGAGAGTTTGATCGCGATTAAGATTCGATACTCAGTTGATATTGTTATTAAAAAATGGCGGCTGCAATAGCGAGTCCCATAAACAAAATAGCAGTAATACGACGAATCCAATCAAGCGGTAATTTATCCGCAGACAATTTACCAATCAGCACCACGGGTACATTGGCAAGTAGCATACCGACCGTAGTACCTATCACCACCAAAGCTAGGGCATCCGCATATTGTGCACCAAGGATAGAAGTGGCAATCTGGGTTTTGTCACCGATTTCCGCGATAAAAAAGGCAATGAAACTAGCAACAAACGGGCCACGGCTTGAAATGCTTTCATTGTCATCCAGTTTGTCGGGTACCAAGATCCATGCCGCCATGGCAAGGAAGCTGATCACCAGCACCCATTTAAGGACATCGGGCGACAAGTAATCGGCCACCACGACACCTAGCCAAGCAGCTAACGCATGATTGGCAATGGTCGCTAGAAAGATAGCGGCAATGATAGGAATGGGTTTACGGTAACGGCTGGCCAGCAATAACGACAAAAGCTGGGTCTTATCGCCTATTTCGGCGAGTGCCACGGTAGTAATTGAAATAGCTAAAACGCTCACGACATGCTCTAAGGGGCAGGGTTTATAGTTTTTAACCTATAGACAAACCTCGCGCCCCACCCCGGTTCACGATGTTTATCTATGGTCTTGCTAAACTTGCGGGCACAAGTCTCGAGCGCCATGGTGATTTTGCACCAATTATGTTGACGAACGAATCCAAGCGCTTGCAAGCGTATGGATAAGCTACTCCCCAGAGATGGCGGCATTGTAATCACTCAACGAATCAATTTCAACAATCGTGGGGTTTGAACCCTTCTACATGGCGAACAACGCCGAAAAACCCCACTTTTTGGCTTTACGGGGATTAATTCAGCGCTTTTACCCCTACTCCCCTTAACGATTAATCGGTATACTTATTTGTTATTTTCTGATTATCAGATAGACCTTTTCACTTAGAGAATTGCGCGAATTACTATGCAAAAATACGATATCAAAACCTTCCAGGGAATGATCCTCGCGCTGCAGGATTACTGGGCACAGAACGGTTGTACTATTGTTCAACCACTAGATATGGAAGTAGGTGCTGGCACCTCTCACCCAATGACATGTCTACGTGCACTTGTCCCAGAGCCAATGTCTACGGCATACGTTCAACCTTCACGTCGTCCGACCGATGGTCGTTACGGTGAGAACCCGAACCGTCTGCAGCACTATTATCAGTTCCAAGTAGCGCTTAAGCCTTCTCCAGACAACATTCAGGAGTTGTACCTTGGTTCACTTGAAGTTCTTGGTATCGACCCGCTAGTACACGACATTCGTTTCGTAGAAGACAACTGGGAAAACCCAACGCTAGGCGCATGGGGTCTTGGTTGGGAAGTATGGCTAAACGGCATGGAAGTGACTCAGTTTACTTACTTCCAGCAAGTTGGTGGTCTTGAATGTAAGCCAGTAACTGGCGAGATCACTTACGGTATCGAGCGTCTAGCTATGTACATCCAAGAAGTAGATTCTGTGTACGATCTAGTTTGGAACGTTGCACCAGACGGCTCGAACGTTACTTACGGTGATATCTTCCACCAAAATGAGGTTGAGCAATCAACGTACAACTTTGAGCACGCAGACGTAGACTTCCTATTCACCTTCTTTGATCAGTGTGAGAAAGAGTGTAAAGAGCTACTTGAGCTTGAGAAGCCACTTCCGCTTCCTGCATACGAACGCATTCTTAAAGCGGGTCACGCATTCAACATCCTTGATGCGCGTAAAGCTATCTCTGTAACAGAACGCCAACGTTACATCCTCCGCATCCGCAACCTGACTAAATCTGTTGCAGAAGCGTACTACGCATCACGTGAAGCACTAGGCTTCCCAATGCTTAAGAAGGACGAGGAGAAGTAATCATGGCAAAAGAATTTCTAATTGAGCTCGGTACTGAAGAGCTACCACCAACGCAGCTTCGTACTCTAGCAGAAGCTTTCGCAGCAAACTTTGAAGCTGAGCTTAAAAGCGCTGATCTCGCACACGAAGGCGTAAAATGGTACGCAGCACCTCGTCGTCTCGCACTTAGAGTTGCCGGTCTTGCTGAAGGGCAGGCTGACAAAGTGGTTGAGAAGCGTGGCCCTGCTGTTTCTGTCGCATTCGATGCTGACGGCAATGCAACTAAAGCGGCTCAAGGCTGGGCTCGCGGTAACGGCATCACTGTTGAGCAAGCAGATCGTCTAGTCACAGACAAAGGCGAATGGCTGCTTTTCAAACAAGAAGTCAAAGGCCAAGCAACGACTGAAATCGTGGTTGAGCTTGCAGCAAAAGCGCTCGCTAACCTGCCAATCGCTAAGCCAATGCGTTGGGGTAACAAGACAACTCAATTTATCCGTCCTGTTAAGACGCTGACTATGCTAATGGGCTCTGACCTTATCGAAGGCGAGATCTTGGGTGTCGCCTCTGACCGCACCATCCGCGGTCACCGCTTTATGGGTGAGCAAGAGTTCACCATCGATTCTGCTGAGCAATACCCTGCGATCCTAGAAGAGCGCGGTAAAGTCATGGCAGATTACGAAGCGCGTAAAGCTATTATTCTAGCTGATGCTGAAAAAGCGGGTGCGGCTGTTGGTGGTATTACTGAGCTAGAAGATGACCTAGTTGAAGAAGTCACTTCTCTAGTTGAATGGCCAGTCGTACTCACAGCGAAGTTTGAAGAAGAGTTCCTAAAGGTTCCTTCTGAAGCGTTGGTTTACACCATGAAAGGTGACCAGAAATACTTCCCCGTCTACGATGAGAACAAGAAACTCCTGCCAAACTTTATCTTCGTTTCTAACATCGAGTCGAAAGAGCCTCGTTACGTAATCGAAGGTAATGAGAAGGTAGTACGTCCACGTCTAGCGGATGCAGAATTCTTCTTCAACACTGACCGTAAGCGTCCTCTTATCGACCGTCTACCTGAACTAGACCAAGCTATCTTCCAGAAGCAGCTTGGTACTATCAAAGACAAGACCGACCGCATCACTGAACTTGCTGGCTACATCGCTGAGCAAATCGATGCTGACGTTGAAAAGTCTAAGCGTGCTGGTCTTCTAGCGAAGTGTGACCTAATGACCTCTATGGTATTCGAGTTTACCGATACCCAGGGTGTGATGGGCATGCACTATGCGACTCACGACGGTGAAGATGAGCAAGTAGCACTGGCGCTATACGAGCAATACATGCCTCGCTTCGCGGGTGACGAGCTACCAAGCACTGGTATCTCTTCAGCGGTCGCAATGGCAGACAAGCTAGATACGATTGTGGGTATCTTTGGTATTGGCCAAGCACCCAAGGGCTCTGATCCATTCGCACTTCGTCGTGCATCGCTAGGTGTGCTACGTATCATCGTAGAGAACGGCTACAACCTAGACCTAACTGACCTGATCGCAAAAGCACAATCGCTATTTGCCCTAGAAGATGGTACTAGCAAGCTAACAAACGCGAACGTTGCAAACGACGTCATCGACTTCATGCTTGGTCGTTTCAATGCATGGTACAAGGACGAAGGCTTCAGCGTGGATATCATCCAAGCGGTACTGGCTAATCGTCCAACCAAACCAGCAGACTTCGACCAACGCGTTAAAGCGGTATCTCACTTCCGTGAGCTAGAAGCAGCAGAAGCACTAGCGGCAGCGAACAAGCGTGTAGGTAACATCCTAGCGAAATTCGACGGCGAACTTGCAGCAGAGATCGACCTTGCACTTCTACAAGAAGATGCGGAGAAGACGCTTGCAGAGAACGTTGAAGTGATGACTGAAGCCCTCGAGCCAGCATTCGCGACCGGTAACTATCAGGAAGCGCTAAGCAAACTTGCTGATCTACGTGAGCCAGTGGATGCGTTCTTCGATAACGTGATGGTAATGGCCGATGACGAAGCGCTTAAGAAGAACCGTCTAACGCTACTAAACAACCTGCGTAACCTGTTCCTGCAAATCGCCGACATTTCACTTCTTCAGAAATAGTCATCGATTCTGGTAACAAGAGTTAATTAAAAGGGAAGCTAAGGCTTCCCTTTTTTGTACCCTTCAAGCAGCATCAAGTTATTGTTAATTCTGTGAACTAGCAAGAAAATTGTAGGGAGCTTGCCTGCAAACTAGCGGTTATAGCACTCAGAATGTAGAGGTCGATATTTGATATAAACGTGGGATAACTTCAAGGAAGAGAACCCATGAAAAAGACCCTAATCTCTCTATCTGTGGCGATGCTCGGTGCCTGTAGCCAACTGCCCGACAATGCGTTACTACTTAGCCTAGAGGACCAACAAGTCGCTTTTGCTGCCAATGAACAAGGTTTACTGATTGCAGAAAAGAAACTCGACAAAGGCAGCTACACCTTTTCTATTGGTGATAATGCTCAAACCTGTGGCAGCAACTTCTCACTGGCTGAAGATGCGCGCATTAAGTTTAACCGTCCATTAAAGCTCGATGACTGTGCCGGGGAATCGGCGATTCCAATGCGAGTATTCAAGGCAAACACTTACCAGTTCACACTCAATCCGGCCAACAATGAGCTCACCGTGAAGGTGAAACCAAAACAGAGTAACGACTTTACCTCCACCTGCCCTGTCGCCACTGACAGCCCAAAAGTCATCGATGTCAGCGCCACCTTTGCCGATGGCACGGTACTTAGAGACGCGTTGAGCGGGCAACAAGCTACGGTCAGCAGCGGCAAGATTGCACTACAGCCCGGAGCAAACAGCCAAGGCCTATTGCTGCTAGAGCCGGCAGAGCAAGCTCCGAAGGCTGAGTTCGACTGGGACAACGCGACGGTTTACTTCGTAATGACCGACCGCTTCTACAACGGCAACCTAGATAACGATAACAGCTATGGCCGAAGCAAAGACGGCAAACACGAAATCGGCACCTTTCACGGTGGCGATCTTGCTGGTCTGACTAAAAAGCTCGACTACATTGAATCGCTTGGAGTGAATGCCATCTGGATCACCTCGCCACTGGAGCAAATCCACGGCTGGGTTGGTGGTGGTGATAAGGGCGACTTCAAGCACTATGGTTATCACGGTTATTACCACCAGGATTGGACCAAGCTCGATGCCAATATGGGCACCGAGGAAGAATTGCGTCAGTTTGTCGATACTGCCCACGAGAAAGGTATCCGCATCGTATGGGACGTGGTAATGAACCATACCGGTTACGCTACCCTAGCGGACATGCAAGAATTTGGCTTCGGAAAGCTCTACCTCTCCGATGAAGAGGCAAAAAAAGAGCTCGGTGAAAACTGGACCGATTGGCAACCTAAATCAGGTCAAAGCTGGCACAGCTTTAATGATTATATCAAATACAGTGATGATGAAGCGTGGGAGAAATGGTGGGGTAAGGATTGGATCCGCACCGATATTGGCGACTACGACGCGCCTGGATACAACGACAGAACCATGTCACTTAACTTCTTACCGGATCTAAAAACTGAATCGACACAGAAAACAGGTCTACCGAACTTCTATCGCAGTAAAGAGACCAATGCCAAAGATGTTCAAGCCACGCCAAGTGACCACCTGATCACCTGGCTCACGGATTGGGTTCGCGAGTATGGCATCGACGGCTTCCGTGTCGATACCGCTAAACACGTGGAAATGGAAAGTTGGGCTAAGCTCAAACAAGCCAGTAACGAGGCGCTGGCAGAGTGGAAGCAAAACAATCCAGACAAAGCACTGGATGATAAACCATTCTGGATGACGGGTGAGGTATGGGCGCACAGCGTGGTGAAGAGCCCATATTTCGATAACGGTTTTGATTCCATTATCAACTTCGAGTTCCAAGGTGACGTCGCCCCTAAGGCACTGAAGTGTTTCGCTAACCTAGACAGTGACTTTCAACGCTATGCTGAGCGCATTAACAGCGATAGCGAGTTTAATGTGCTGAGCTACCTCTCTTCGCATGACACCTCACTGTTCTGGGCTTCTCGAAGCCGAAGCATTGATGATCAGATGCGCGCCGCGAACGCTCTTATGTTGAGCCCTGGTGCGGTGCAGATCTACTATGGTGATGAGATAGCGCGAGACTTAGGTGTCAGCGGCTCAGACTCACACCAAGGTACCCGCTCTGATATGCCGTGGGATAGGATAACAGGTCAGCGCGAAGCGTTGCTCAAGCACTGGCAAGCGTTGGGGGATTTCCGCTTACGTCATCCAGCTGTCGCTAAAGGGCAACACATTACCCACCAGCGTGAAGGCTACTATGCGTTTGAACGCCGTTACCAAGATGACAAGATACTCATCGTCTACACTGGCGAGTAATCAACAGATTAAAACCGAGTAAATCACATCAAAGGGAGCGCTACGGCGGTCCTTTTTTATTGCTCATTTTCTTTGCACTCAAATAGTACTTTGCCTGCCGTAATCATTGCTGTATGTTCAAAGGTTCATCTTGCCACCAGCAGGATAAAACCCCTTATAAACACTACAAGTGAACACAATGAACTAGGTACAACAATGCAATTTTCTAAGTTTGGTGAAAAATTTAATCGTTACTCAGGTATTACCCAATTAATGGATGATCTTAATGATGGCCTTCGCACTCCAGGTGCCATCATGCTCGGAGGTGGTAACCCAGCCGCCATTCCTGCCATGCTCGAGTATTTTCACCAAGCCAGCAATGACCTCCTCGCCAGTGGTGAACTGGTGGCCGCCATGGCCAACTACGATGACCCGCAAGGAAAAGATGCATTTGTTAAATCGCTCGCCAAGCTGCTGCGCGATACCTATGGCTGGAATATTACTGAAAAAAACATCAGCTTAACCAATGGCAGCCAAAGTGGGTTTTTCTATCTGTTTAACCTACTAGCAGGTAAGCAAAGCGATGGCAGCCATAAGAAAATCTTGTTGCCAATTGCGCCAGAGTACATTGGTTATGGCGATGCAGGCATAGACGAAGATATTTTTGTTTCCTATCACCCAGAAATAGAACTGCTTGATAACGGTCTATTCAAATACCATGTGGATTTCGAACACCTAGAAATCGATGATTCGGTTGCGGCAATTTGTGCTTCACGCCCAACTAACCCAACGGGTAACGTACTAACCGATGAAGAAATCCATAAGCTGGATAAACTGGCTCGTGAAAATAATATCCCACTTATCATCGATAACGCCTACGGCTTGCCCTTCCCAAACATCATCTTTGAAGATGTGGAGCCGTTTTGGAATGAAAACACCATTCTCTGCATGAGCTTATCTAAGTTAGGTCTACCAGGATTGCGCTGCGGTATCGTGATTGCCAGTGAAGAAGTCACGCAAGCGATGACCAATATGAATGGCATAATCAGCCTAGCACCAGGCAGCTTTGGTCCTGCGCTTGCTCATCATATGATTGAGAAAGGCGACATTTTGGATCTAAGTTCAAACGTCATTAAGCCGTTCTACCAGCAAAAATCCCAACGCGCGGTTGAGTTATTACAATCGGCGATTACCGAACCACGTTTTCGAATCCATAAGCCAGAAGGCGCTATTTTCTTGTGGCTATGGTTTGATGAGCTACCAATTACCACTATGGAGCTCTACCAACGCTTGAAGGATCGTGGCGTGTTGATTGTGCCTGGGGAATATTTCTTTATCGGTCAGGAAGATGAATGGGATCATGCCCATCAATGTCTGCGCATGAACTATGTACAAGATGACGACAAAATGCAGCAAGGTATTGCGATCATCGCTGAAGAAGTTGAAAAAGCCTATCAGCAGGGCTGATTTTTCATTTCCTTTCGATATAAAAAGAGCACCTCAATGGTGCTCTTTCACTCTTAATTCCCGATAGGTATGGCTAGTTAAAGCCTATGGGCAATTAACCTTCGATTAGGTTATTACCACCAATAGCAATCTTACGTGGTTGCATCGCTTCTGGGATTTCACGCTCTAGGTCAATATGTAGTAAACCGTTTTCCATGCTTGCGCCTACCACTTTTACGTAGTCAGCTAGTTGGAATTTACGCTCGAAATCACGCTCTGCAATACCTTGGTACACGTACTTCTTCTCTTCTTCGGCTTTACGCTCACCCTTAACAATCAACATGTTCTCTTTTTGAGTCAGATCGAGTTGGTCTTCAGCAAAGCCAGCCACCGCCATAGTAATACGGAAATGGTTCTCATCTTGTTGCTCGATGTTGTATGGAGGGTAACCGCCAGAAGAGTTTTTCGCTGAGTTCGCTTCCATCATGTTGAATAGACGATCGAAGCCAATTGCGTTGCGGTATAAAGGAGTGAAATCTACAGTTCTCATAATGCTATCCTCATAGTAAGCAATAGTCTTAGCCGTGAGTTTTCAAAAGCACCCAGTCTATAAACCGGTGCCGTGACGACTAAGGGATTTATCCACCACTCCGCTGACAGCATTGGTGTTCGGGGACGTAGCAATAAATCAGTTTTTTAAGTGTGCCGTTAAAGTGATCCTCCACTGAGCGATACTTTGTCGGCGTTTAAAAGGTCTGTTTCTTCTCTCTTGAGCAAGACAGCTCCCCTTCATAACTAGATATAGGGATGGCGAAAATCGCTTTCAAGGTATTTTCTTAAACTATTTTTTATAACGGTTATTTTTCATAGAGTTAAAAACAAAAAAAGACCGTCATTAGTGACAGTCTTTTTTTAAATTGGTTTATCGAAGCTGGGTGAACTGAGTTCAAGGAGAAGGCGCCATTCTTATACCAATAAAGGTTTATAATCATAAATGAGCACCTTCGACGCAGAAATCAGTTCAGCCAGCGAAGAGAAATCAATCTAAACGTCTAGGTTGGCTACTTTAAGTGCGTTTTCTTCAATGAAGTTACGACGAGGCTCTACTTGGTCACCCATTAGTGTCGTGAACAGCTGATCTGCACCAACCGCATCTTCAATCGTTACTTGCATCATGCGACGTGTTTCAGGATCCATTGTGGTTTCCCAAAGCTGATCTGGGTTCATCTCACCTAGACCTTTGTAGCGCTGTAGGCTCAGACCACGACGCGACTCTTTGATTAGCCAATTTAGGGCATCTTCAAAGTGGCTCACTGGTTGAGTACGCTCACCACGTTTCACGTAAGCACCTTCTTCAATCAGACCTTCTAGAGCTTCCGATAGAGATGCTAGCTTGCCGTACTCTTTCGAGTTCAGCAGGTCGATACTCAGCACATGCTCATGAGTCACACCGTGGGTACGCACGATAATTTTCGGTAGGTTCAAACCTAGCTCAGCGTGCTGTTCAACCTCGAAGCTGTATTGGCTTGCACCCACTTCTTTGGCATTTAGCTGCTCAACAAGCTGCTTAGACCATGCTTCAACCGCAACAGCATCGTGACACTGCTCAGCCGTTAGGCGTGGCGTGTACATGAACTCACTCACTAGTGCGTGTGGGTAGCGACGAGCCATGCGATCGGCAATCTTCACTGCGCCGTTGAACTGCTGTACCAGTTTCTCTAGTGATTCACCTGCTAGTGCTGGTGCTTCAGGGTTCACGTGCAGAGCAGCGTTATCCAGAGCCAAAGAAACTTGGTACTGGTTCATCGCATCTTCATCTTTGATGTACTGCTCTTGCTTACCTTTCTTCACTTTGTAAAGCGGTGGCTGAGCGATGTACACGTAACCACGCTCGATAAGCTCAGGCATTTGACGGTAGAAGAAGGTCAAAAGTAGCGTTCGGATGTGAGAACCATCGACGTCCGCATCGGTCATGATGATGATGTTGTGGTAACGCAGTTTATCTGGGTTGTACTCATCGCGACCGATACCACAGCCAAGTGCTGTGATAAGCGTTGCCACTTCTTGTGAAGAAAGCATCTTATCGAAACGCGCTTTCTCTACGTTTAGGATCTTACCTTTCAGTGGAAGAATCGCTTGGTTCTTACGGTTACGACCCTGCTTAGCACTACCGCCCGCAGAGTCACCCTCCACTATGTACAGTTCAGAAAGCGCTGGATCTTTCTCTTGGCAGTCAGCCAGTTTGCCTGGCAGACCCGCTAGGTCTAGAGCGCCTTTACGACGTGTCATTTCACGCGCTTTACGCGCTGCATCACGTGCGCGAGCAGCATCAATAATCTTAGTACAAACAATCTTCGCTTCACCTGGGTTCTCTACTAGGAACTCAGACAGCTTCTCACCCATCGCAGACTCAACGGCAGATTTCACTTCAGAAGAAACCAGCTTGTCTTTGGTTTGGCTTGAGAACTTCGGATCTGGCACTTTCACCGATACGATAGCTGTTAGACCTTCACGAGCATCATCACCTGATGTCGCTGTCTTGGCTTTCTTAGAGAAGCCCTCTTTATCCATGAACGAGTTCAGCGTACGCGTTAATGCGGCACGGAAACCCGCTAAGTGAGTACCACCATCACGTTGAGGGATGTTGTTGGTAAAACAGTAAATGTTTTCTTGGTAGCCATCATTCCACTGCATCGCCACTTCTACGGTGATGCCATCTTCACGCTCAAAATCAAAATGGAAGATTTTTTGGATGATTGGTGTCTTATTGGTATTTAGATGCTCAACAAACGCTTGGATACCACCTTCAAACATGAAGTGATCCATTTTGTCTTCTTCACGCTTATCGACAAGCTTGATTGAGACACCTGAGTTTAGGAACGACAGTTCACGTAGACGCTTAGCAAGAATGTCGTAGTGGAACTCTACGTTTGAAAAAGTTTCTTCACTTGGCCAGAAACGGATTTCTGTACCTGTTTTGTCGGTATCACCAATCACAGCCAGTGGCGCTTGTGGCTCACCGTGGTGATAAGTTTGAGTATGAGTGTGACCGCCACGATGGATAGTCAGTGTGACTTGCTTAGACAGTGCGTTTACTACAGAAACACCTACGCCGTGCAGACCACCCGATACCTTGTACGAGTTGTCATCGAACTTACCACCCGCGTGAAGTACCGTCATGATAACTTCTGCCGCAGACACTTGCTCTTCTGGGTGCATTTCCGTTGGAATACCACGGCCATCATCGCTAACAGAAACAGAGTTGTCCTCATGGATAGTCACGATAATGTCGCTACAGTGACCTGCCAACGCTTCATCAATTGAGTTATCAACCACCTCAAAAACCATGTGGTGTAGACCGGTTCCATCGTCCGTGTCGCCGATGTACATTCCCGGACGCTTACGTACTGCATCCAGACCCTTTAGTACCTTAATACTCGATGAATCGTAATTTTCTGACATGAGTTTCTCTCACTATTTACCTTGCTCTATTGTGCCATGTTCCACATGAAACATCTTGCCATTTTCGTCAATCATGTCGGCAACTTGGCTTTCGGTAATAGAGCTTACAAAAACTTGAGCCTGAGTCTGTTTTAAGTAATCCGCTAAGCGTTTACGACGCAGGCTATCTAATTCTGAAGCAAAGTCATCTATCAGATAGATACATTGCTTTCCGGTCAACTCTGCGAGGTGCTGCCCTTGCGCAAGGCGCAACGCACACATCATCAGTTTCAGTTGACCACGAGACAACACATCCTCTACAGGGGTGTTGTTCACTTTAATTCTTAAATCGGCTTTATTTGGGCCACTAAAGGTGTACCCCAAACTTTGGTCACGCTCAAAGCTACGTTCTAAGAGCTCGCCATACGGCGTGTCTTTTTCCCAGCCACGGTAATAACCGAGTTTGATTTCAAACTCCGGCAGAAAAGACTGACACATTTCTTCAGCCAAGGTTTTCATTTGCTCGACATAGCTGCGGCGCCAACCATCGATTTGCTCAGCAAGCTGGGCTAAATCTCTATCCCAGTAACTTAACTCTCGGTAGCTGGTGGCAGTCTTAAGTAGCGCATTGCGCTGCTTACTGAGACGCTTAAAACGCCCCCAAGCCTCAAAAAAACCTGGCTCAGAGTGAAACACACCCCAGTCGATAAATGCCCGACGAAACTTAGGGCCATCAGTGAGCAATTCAAAGCCCTCTGGATGGATAAGTTGCAGCGGCAGAACCTTGGCAAGCTGAGCTAACTTTTGCCCAGATTGACCGCCTATTTTAACCTCTGTTGAGCCATCACGCTGCTTATTAATGCCAATGGGTATCTCAAATTGATCCGAGTTCAAAAAACGGCCATGTACAAACAGCTCTTGGCAGTCATTTTGTATCACTCGACCGGTGAGAGAACTCTTAAATGAGCGCCCATGACCAAGCAAATAGATCGCCTCCAACAAGCTGGTTTTGCCACTGCCGTTGGGGCCGATAATAAAGTTAAAGCCTGTAGATAGTTCAATATCACAGGCTTTAATATTTCGAAATTGCTGTACGATTAAACGCGTAAGCGGCATAACGTCATGCTCGTCTTAGAGACGAATTGGCATCACCACGTACATGGCACTGTCATCTTCGCTGTTTTCAATCAACGCACTGGCGTTGGCATTGGACATCGATATACGTACTTGGTCGCAGCGAAGCGTGTTAAGTACATCGAGAACGTAAGAAACGTTGAAACCAATCTCGAGCGCTTCACCTTGGAAGTTCACATCGAGCATCTCTTCTGCTTCTTCTTGCTCTGGGTTATTAGCCGTAATGCGCATCTCGTTGTCCGCCAGGTTCACACGAACGCCACGGAATTTCTCATTCGATAGAATCGCGGCACGGGAGAACGCTTGGCGTAACTCATCACAGTTTGTCTCGAGAGTCTTATCGGTATTTTGAGGCATTACGCGGCGATAATCTGGGAAACGACCATCAACAAGCTTAGAAGTAAAGACATAGTTGTTCACTTCGGCACGGATGTTAGAACTGCCAATTTGCAGTGTTACTGGCTGCTCTGGTGCATCTAGAAGCTTAGAAAGCTCCTGTACACCTTTTCGCGGCACAATGATCTGTTTGTTGTCAAAGCTGCCTTCTAGCGCCACCGTTGCCACCGCCATACGGTGACCATCGGTCGCCACTGAGCGCAATGTTGTTTGGTCTAACTCAAACAACATACCGTTTAGGTAATAACGCACATCTTGGTTAGCCATTGAGAACTGAGTCTTGTCGATCAGCGACTTAAGCTCGGCTTGAGTGACTGTCACCGCCACTTCTTGCTGCCAATCTTCAATGTTCGGAAAATCGCTTGCTGGCAATGTGGATAGTGAGAATCGGCTACGACCAGAGCGTACTTGTACGCGATCGCCTTCTAATACGATAGTGATCGTAGAATCATCAGGCAGACCACGACAGATATCGAGGAACTTACGTGAAGGTACAGTCACACTGCCCGCTTCAAACTCACTCTCTAACGTCACCTTACTTACCAGCTCTACCTCAAGGTCAGTCGCGGTAAGAGAAAGCACCCCTTCTTCTACTTTAAGAAGCAAGTTGCCCAAAATAGGTAATGTAGGACGGCCGCCTAGTGCACCAGAAACTTGTTGTAACGGCTTTAGTAGGTGATGACGTTCGATAGTAAATTTCATAGATAACTCTTCGTAAAGATGGCAATCCATGCCACTTATTTGCGAAATACAATAACTTGAATGCTAATTATAGTGATTATGCCACTATTATGAAGAAAGCGTGCGAATTAAGTTGGAATAGTCTTCCTTAATGTCATGACTCTCCTCACGCAGCTGAGCGATTTTACGACACGCATGCAACACGGTAGTGTGGTCACGACCACCAAACGCATCACCAATCTCTGGCAGGCTGTGGTTGGTCAACTCTTTGGCTAGCGCCATCGCCAACTGGCGTGGGCGAGCAACAGAGCGAGAACGACGCTTGGAAAGCAGATCCGCGACTTTAATCTTGTAGTATTCGGCAACCGTCTTTTGAATGTTATCAATCGTCACCAACTTCTCTTGCAGTGCTAGCAAGTCACGCAGCGCTTCACGAACAAAATCGATGGTTATTGGACGACCGGTAAAGTTGGCGTTAGCTATCACGCGGTTTAGAGCGCCTTCCAGCTCACGAACGTTTGAACGCAGACGCTTAGCAATGAAGAATGCAACTTCATCGGCTAGGTGAATTTGGTGGTCTTCGGCTTTTTTCATCAAGATCGCCACGCGAGTTTCTAACTCAGGTGGTTCGATAGCCACAGTCAAACCCCAACCGAAGCGAGACTTAAGGCGATCTTCTACGCCGTTGATCTCTTTCGGATAACGATCCGATGTCAGGATGATCTGTTGATTACCTTCAAGCAGTGCATTGAAGGTATGGAAAAACTCTTCTTGTGATCGCTCTTTATTGGCGAAGAATTGAATATCATCGATAAGAAGCGCATCAACACTGCGGTAGTAGCGCTTAAATTCTTCAATCGCGTTGTTTTGTAGCGCCTTAACCATGTCCTGAACGAAACGCTCCGAGTGCATGTACACCACTTTCGCGTTTGGCTTGTTATCAACAATGGCGTTGCCCACAGCGTGCAATAGGTGCGTTTTACCTAAACCGGTACCGCCATACAAGAACAGCGGGTTATAGGCCGCTCCTGGGTTATCTGCCACCTGACGTGCCGCCGCTAGACCAAGCTGGTTCGACTTACCTTCAACGAAGTTATTAAACTTGTGCTTGATGTTAACGTTTGAGCGGTGATTGATATCAGTGACCTCCGCTTCATTGTCCCAGGTTTTATGCACAGGTTGGCGCGCTTGTAGCTGCGCAGGTGCAGAAGACTCAGCCGCAACGTCAGCAGCAGTCTTAACTGGCTTGGGTGCTGGCGGCGCAGAAACCGGCTTACTGCCGACTTCGAAACGAAGATTCGGCACATCATTACCGCAGTACTCTTTTAGTAGACGGTTAATGCTGTTGAGGTATCTATCGCGCACCCAGTCGAGTACAAAGCGGTTAGGCGCAAATAGAGTTAGGGTGTTGTCATTAAGCTCAGCTTGTAGGGGTCTAACCCACATGCTGAATTCGGTAGCGGGTAGCTCTTCTTGTAGACGTTGCGCACATTGCAACCAAAGCGAAGATGACACAGTGCTCTCACTCTATTTATTGGAATTGGAAAAGATTGGTAATTTTACCTGTTGATAACCAAGATCGCCAGCAAATGATCGGCGATCCAGTGAATAAGATCTAAGTTATTCACAATTTTTCGGTCGATTTGGCTTGATCCCCACAAATTGCCCTAATTTTACTCACAAACGCATGCACAAAACACAGATCTACCCACAAAATTCGAATCATGATCTAACTTGTGTATAGATCCGTGTTCAAGCTGTCATCGAATTTGATCAAACTCTGAACAGAGATGAGCAAAAAGTCAGCGTTCAACCACGGATTTGTTATGGTTAATAACAACTCGTTATTTAACTTATCGACAGCTTTACCAGTAACATCCCTCTCCATAAATAGAAGGAGTAGTAAAATGAAAAACTGGATTAAAGGTCTATTAACCGCCTTGGCGCTTTCTGCAACCGTATCTCAAGCAGCTTATGCTGCGACAGCACAAGAAGTGAAAGTCGGCATGTCTGGTCGCTACTTCCCATTTACCTTTGTTAAGCAAGACAAGTTACAAGGGTTTGAAGTTGACCTTTGGGACGAAATTGGTCGCCGCAACGACTACGAAGTCGAGTACGTGACTGCGAACTTTTCTGGTTTGTTTGGTTTGCTTGAGACCGGTCGTATCGACACTATCTCTAACCAAATCACTATGACCGATGCACGTAAAGCGAAATACCTATTTGCAAACCCATACGTGATTGATGGTGCACAGATTACTGTTCGCAAAGGTAATGACAGCATTCAAGGTATTGAAGACCTCGCAGGCAAAACTGTGGCGGTAAACCTTGGTTCTAACTTTGAGCAGCTACTACGTAGCTACGATAAAGACAACAAAATCAACGTAAAAACCTACGACACAGGTATTGAACACGATGTTGCCCTTGGCCGCGCCGATGCATTCGTAATGGATCGCCTATCTGCACTTGAACTTATCAAGAAGACAGGTCTGCCACTACAGCTAGCAGGCGAACCGTTCGAAACGATTGAGAACGCATGGCCATTCGTGAACAACGAAAAAGGTCAAAAGCTGCAACAAGAAGTGAATGCGGCACTGGCAGACATGCGTGCAGATGGTACGCTAGCGGCTATCTCTGAGAAGTGGTTTGGCGCAGACATCACTAAAAAGTAAGTGATCACTATTATTACGCCCACTACGCTTGTTAGTGGGCGTTTGTTTTTCTAGAAGTTTGGTAACGTTATGGGATTTGATTTTCAATATATGCTGGAGCTGATGCCGATACTGCTCAAGTATCTTGGCACTACGATGGAAATGGCAGTATGGGGACTGTTTTTCTCTCTGATCTTGTCGGTCATCTTAGCGAATATTCGTGTTTTCAAGATCCCTGTCCTTGATCAGCTTAGTCAGCTCTACATCAGTTTTTTCCGCGGCACGCCACTTTTGGTGCAGTTGTTCTTGCTTTACTACGGTCTGCCACAAATTTTCCCATGGATGGTCGGACTGAATGCGTTTAGTGCGGCAGTCATCGGTTTAACACTTCACTTCGCCGCATATATGGCAGAGAGCATTCGTGCCGCCATCATCGGCATTGATCGCAGCCAGATGGAAGCGAGCTTGTCAGTGGGTATGACGACCAGCCAAGCCATGCGCCGCATTATTTTGCCTCAGGCAACCCGTGTCGCTTTGCCATCGCTGATGAACTATTTCATCGACATGATCAAATCGACATCGCTGGCCTTTACGCTCGGCGTGGCTGAAATCATGGCCAAGGCGCAAATGGAGGCGTCATCCAGCTTCCGCTTCTTTGAGGCTTTCTTGGCAGTGGCTCTGATCTACTGGGGCGTGGTGTTAGTGCTTACTCGCGTACAGCTGTGGGCTGAACAAAGATTGAACAAGGCGTATCAACGATGATTAAACTGGAAAATATCCACAAGCAGTTTGGCGATACAGAAGTCCTAAAAGGTATCGATATTGATATCAAACAAGGTGAAATCATCGTCATTATCGGCTCAAGCGGCACCGGAAAATCGACGCTGCTACGCTGCGTAAACTTTCTTGAGCAAGCAGATAAAGGCACAATCACCATTGATGACGTGACGGTCGATTGCCAGAACCACACCAATGCCGAAGTATTGGCACTGCGCCGTAAAACCGGCTTTGTATTTCAAAATTACGCTCTGTTCGCGCACATGACTGCGCGTCAAAACATTGCCGAAGGTCTTATCACCGTAAAAGGCTGGAAAAAAGACCAAGCGCTTGAAAAAGCACAGCAAATTCTCGATGACATCGGTCTAGGTGATAAAGGGGATCAATACCCTGCTTCCCTATCCGGTGGACAACAACAGCGTGTCGGTATTGGCCGCGCTATGGCGCTCCAGCCGGAGCTGTTGCTATTCGATGAACCAACTTCAGCACTCGATCCTGAGTGGGTTGGTGAAGTACTTAACCTTATGAAAAAGCTCGCAACTCAGCATCAAACTATGTTGGTTGTGACCCACGAAATGCAGTTTGCTAAAGAGGTCGCAGATAGAGTGATCTTCATGGCTAATGGCCATATCGTAGAACAAGGAACGCCGGAGCAAATATTCAATGATCCACAGGATATCCAACTTAAGAAATTCATAAATCAAGTTGGGATCTAATAATGATCCTTGCGCTCTAGCTCACAAAAAGTATAATTCGCCGGCTGGAATTGAAGTTGAACTGATTATTGACTCTTGACGAGTCAGTGATTACAATTCCGCCTCTTTGTTGAGAGGCGTCGGATTTCCTCTCTATCTCTATATAGAGAAGAAGACGGGAAATAAGTCCCACGCCGGGTTCAACGAGAACCTAAAACTACTGATCAGTAAAGGTAATAACCATGTCTAAACGCACTTTTCAACCTTCAGTTCTAAAGCGCAAGCGTACTCACGGTTTCCGTGCTCGCATGGCGACTAAGAACGGTCGTAAAGTAATTAACGCACGTCGTGCTAAAGGCCGTGCTCGCCTTTCAAAATAATCTTCTATTTTGAAAAAGCATGCCTTTATTCGGGAGTTACGCTTGTTAACTCCCGAGCATTACCAAAATGTATTTAAGCAAGCTCATCGAGCTGGCTCCCCTCATTTCACCATCATTGCCCGCAAAAACTCGCTATCACACCCTCGTCTTGGTCTAGCGGTTCCTAAAAAACAGATTAAAACAGCTGTCGGCAGAAACCACTTCAAGCGCCTGGTACGTGAAAGTTTTCGTAACAAACAACACGAACTTCCTAGCAAAGATTTTGTTGTAATTGCGAAAAAGAGTGCGCAAACTCTGAGCAATGAAGAAATATTCCAACTTCTAGATAAGTTATGGCATCGCCTGTCTCGCCCCTCGCGTGGTTAGCAATCGGTCTCGTCTATTTTTATAGATGGGTCATCAGTCCTCTTATTGGGCCACGCTGTCGGTTCAACCCAACTTGCTCTCTTTATGCAATAGAAGCCCTTAAAGCTCACGGTTTTGTAAAAGGGTGTTGGTTATCAGGCAAACGTCTATTAAAATGCCATCCTTTGAATGAAGGGGGTTTTGACCCCGTACCACCAGCCCAAAAACAAGACAGAGATAAATAACGATGGATTCTCAACGTAATATTCTGTTAATCGGTTTGGCTTTGGTTTCTTTTTTGCTGTTCCAACAGTGGCAATCTTATAAGAACCCAGCTCCAGTTCCGACTCAGCAGACGCAAAGCAGTACTCTACCTGCGCCATCTTTCGCTGATGAGCATGATCCTGCACCAGGCCACACAACAGCGGCCGCAGATAAAATCATCACAGTGAAAACCGACGTACTGACTCTAGGTGTGACAACTGTGGGCGGTGATGTTGTTACCGCAAACCTAAACGAGTACGCAACCGAGTTGGAATCTAGCGACCCGTTTGAGCTGCTCAAAGACTCACAAGGTCACCAGTTTATTGCTCAAAGTGGTCTGGTAGGCCCTCAAGGTATCGACCTTAGCAGCACAAGCCGTCCAGCTTACTCAGTATCAGCAGACAGCTTCACGCTGGCTGAGGGTCAAGATGAGCTACGTGTACCGATGACATTCGAAGCGAATGGCATCAACTACACCAAAACCTTCATTCTAAAGCGTGGCAAATATGACGTTGATGTTGAATACACAGTAAACAACAACTCTGGTCAAAATGCGACGTTCGGCATGTACGCTCACCTTCGTCAAAATCTTCAAGACAAAGGTGGCAGCATCACAATGCCTACCTACAATGGCGGTGCTTATTCAACTCAAGACACTCGCTACAAGAAATACAGCTTCGAAGATATGCAAGATCGCAACCTGTCTCTTAACCTGACTGATGGTCAAGGTTGGGCAGCGATGATCCAGCACTACTTCGCAGCCGCGTGGATCCCACGTGAAGCACCGGGTACTAACCTTTACACTCGCGTGATTGGTAACCTAGGTGATATCGGTGTTCGTATGCCAAACACTACGATTGCCGATGGCCAAGCAGCAACATTGAAAGCAACGCTTTGGGCAGGTCCAAAACTGCAAACCGAAATGGCTGAAGTTGCGCCAAACCTAGACCTAGTAGTTGACTACGGCTGGTTATGGTTCATTGCGAAACCACTTCACACACTACTGTCGTTCATTCAAGGTATCGTTGTGAACTGGGGTCTAGCTATCATCTGTTTGACCTTCATCGTACGTGGTGCGATGTATCCACTAACCAAAGCACAGTACACCTCTATGGCGAAAATGCGCATGCTTCAGCCTAAGCTGCAAGCAATGCGTGAGCGTATCGGCGACGACCGTCAGCGCATGAGCCAAGAAATGATGGAACTGTACAAGAAAGAGAAAGTAAACCCACTAGGTGGCTGTCTACCAATCTTGCTACAGATGCCTATCTTCATCGCTCTGTACTGGGCGCTAATGGAATCGGTTGAGCTTCGTCACTCACCATTCTTCGGTTGGATTCATGACCTTTCGGCTCAAGACCCATACTTCATTCTGCCTCTACTGATGGGTGCAAGTATGTTCATGATCCAGAAGATGAGCCCAACGACGGTAACAGATCCAATGCAGCAGAAGATCATGACCTTTATGCCGGTTATGTTTACCTTCTTCTTCCTATGGTTCCCATCAGGTCTGGTTCTTTACTGGTTGATTTCTAACATCGTAACGCTTATCCAGCAAACGCTGATCTACCGATCGCTCGAGAAGAAAGGTCTGCACTCTAAGTAGTCCAAACCAATTCGATTAGATAAAAGGCGACCTTAGTGGTCGCCTTTTTCATTGACCATGATTACAATTTGGCTAAAGCACGGCGAATAGGCAATTCAATGACAACAGACACCATTGTGGCACAAGCCACAGCCCCAGGCCGCGGTGGCGTGGGCATCATTCGCGTTTCTGGCCCTTTGGCTCAAGAAGTCGCACAGCAAGTAACAGGCAAAACTCTAAAGCCTCGCTACGCTGACTATCTGCCTTTCAAAGATGAAAATGGCGGCGAACTCGACCAAGGTATTGCGCTTTACTTCCCTAATCCGCACTCATTTACCGGTGAAGATGTTCTTGAGCTTCAAGGCCACGGTGGCCCTGTGGTGATGGATATGCTAATTAAACGTATTCTGCTCATTCCAGGTGTTCGCCCTGCCAGACCGGGTGAGTTCAGTGAGCGTGCGTTCCTCAACGACAAAATGGACTTAACCCAAGCCGAGGCGATTGCCGACTTGATTGATGCCAGTTCAGAAGAAGCGGCCAAATCAGCCCTGCAATCACTGCAAGGTCAGTTCTCGAAACGCATTCAAGTGCTGGTGGAATCACTCATCCATTTACGCATCTATGTTGAAGCGGCGATTGACTTCCCTGAAGAAGAAATCGACTTCCTCGCCGACGGTAAAGTGGCGGGCGATCTGCAGACCATCATCGACAATCTCGATTCTGTTCGCAAAGAAGCCAACCAAGGCGCCATCATGCGTGAAGGCATGAAAGTGGTCATTGCTGGGCGCCCAAATGCGGGTAAATCAAGCCTACTCAACGCCCTCTCTGGTAAAGAGTCGGCGATTGTGACCGATATTGCTGGAACCACACGTGATGTTCTACGTGAGCACATCCATATTGATGGTATGCCACTGCATATCATTGATACCGCAGGTCTACGTGATGCTTCTGACGAGGTGGAACGCATTGGTATTGAGCGTGCTTGGGAAGAGATCGAGCAAGCCGATCGTGTGCTGTTTATGGTTGATGGCACCACAACCGATGCTACGGATCCAAAAGAGATTTGGCCTGACTTTATTGATCGCCTCCCAGAGTCGATCGGTATCACCGTGATCCGCAACAAGGTCGATGAAACCGGTGAAACTCTGGGGATCTGTCACGTTAACGATCCGACGTTGATTCGTCTTTCTGCGCGCACAGGTGAAGGCGTACCAGCCCTTCGCGAGCACCTTAAGTCAATTATGGGTTTCTCTGGTGCCAGTGAAGGTGGCTTTATGGCTCGTCGCCGCCACCTTGATGCCTTGGAGCGCGCCGCCGAGCACCTTGATATTGGCCAGCAGCAGCTAGAAGGCTATATGGCGGGCGAAATTTTGGCAGAAGAGCTACGTATTACTCAGCAACATTTGAATGAGATCACTGGCGAGTTCAGCTCTGATGATCTACTCGGACGTATCTTCTCGTCTTTCTGTATTGGTAAATAAGCGGTATTGAAAAAGGAACATCAATGATTCATATCATCACAGGCAGTACACTTGGCGCGGCAGAGTATGTCGGCGACCATCTTAGTGACTTGCTGGTAGAACAAGGTCTAGAGACCACTATCCATAACCAACCAGAGCTTGCAGACATCCCTGCACAAGGCACTTGGCTGGTTATCACCTCAACGCACGGTGCGGGAGAATATCCAGATAACATTCAGCCGTTTATTGCTGCGCTGCAAGCGACCCCACCTCGCATGTCTGAAGTAAAGTTTGCGGTGGTTGGTATTGGCGACTCTAGCTATGACACCTTCTGCGCAGCAGGCAAACATGCTTACTCGCTACTTGAGGATATTGGTGGCACGCCACTGACGGACTGCTTGGAGATCGACATTCTCAACCATCCCGTACCAGAAGATGCAGCCGAAGAGTGGCTCAATGAGCACCTGAGCAAGTTTCAATAGGCACCATGTTTTATCAAACACAATGCGTGTGAAAAAAGCGGCATAAGCCGCTTTTTTTGTGCCTGTGAGTAACTTTTTCTACTAAACCAAATCCAATTGCGCACTATTTGACCTACCCGTCTGTGGATAAAACATGATCTTTCCGGTGAAAAACCTATATTTATCCAAAGAACAAGTTTTGATCCCCCACTTCCTTGTGTATAACATGCCATTTTGATCCCAGCTAATACAGTCCCAGATCAACGCTAGATCACAGCAATCGATCTCAAAAAGATCCATGGTATTGTTGATCATTTTTGAGTTATCCACAGAGATCGTGGATCCTAATAATAGATCTAATAAAAGATCATATATATAGATCTTATCTTTATATTCTTATTTCTTAGATCCAAAATGTTTTAAAAGCGATTTTCTCAATACCAGAAAAGCGGTAGAATACCGCTCCTTTTGGTTTGTCTATTTTATCGATTGAATACTGAGGTCGGTTCATGCTTTATCACGAAACATTTGACGTCATCGTTGTAGGTGGCGGACATGCAGGAACGGAAGCCGCACTCGCATCTGCTCGCACTGGGCAAAAAACACTTCTGTTAACGCACAACATTGATACGTTGGGCCAGATGTCATGTAACCCAGCAATTGGTGGCATTGGTAAAGGCCACTTGGTTAAGGAAGTCGATGCTATGGGTGGTCTAATGGCAGAAGCCATCGATCATGCTGGTATTCAGTTCCGTACGCTCAATGCGTCTAAGGGCCCTGCTGTTCGTGCAACTCGCGCACAAGCAGATCGTGCGCTTTACAAAGCGTATGTTCGTCATGCTCTTGAAAACACGCCAAATCTAACACTATTCCAACAGTCTGTGGATGACTTGATCGTAGAACAAGATCAAGTACGCGGTGTCGTCACCGAGATGGGACTTAAGTTCCACGCGCAGTCTGTCGTTCTCACCGTTGGTACCTTCTTAGGTGGTAAGATCCACATCGGTATGGAAAGCTCATCTGGTGGACGTATGGGCGATCAGCCTTCGATTGCGCTTGCTCGTCGTCTTCGTGAGCTGCCATTTAGAGTGGATCGTTTGAAAACAGGTACGCCTCCACGCATCGATGCTCGCAGTGTGAACTTTTCTGAACTTGAAGTACAACATGGTGATAACCCAACCCCTGTATTTTCATTCATGGGTCAACGCACTCAGCATCCAACGCAGATCCCATGCTTCATTACGCATACCAATGAAAGCACTCATGAAGTGATCCGCAACAACCTCGATCGCAGTCCAATGTATGCGGGAGTGATCGAAGGTATTGGTCCGCGCTATTGTCCATCGATTGAAGACAAAGTGATGCGTTTTGCCGATAAGAACAGCCACCAGATCTTTATCGAGCCTGAAGGTTTGACGACTCATGAGCTGTATCCGAACGGTATTTCAACTAGCTTGCCGTTTGATGTTCAGGTGCAAATTGTTCGTTCGATGAAAGGCTTCGAAAATGCGCATATCGTTCGTCCTGGCTACGCCATTGAGTACGATTTCTTCGATCCGCGCGATTTGAAGCAAACCTACGAAACCAAATTTATCTCCGGTTTGTTCTTTGCTGGACAAATCAACGGCACAACAGGTTATGAGGAAGCTGCGGCGCAAGGTCTAATGGCGGGTCTGAATGCAAGCTTGTACTCACAAGGCAAAGAGGGCTGGAGCCCACGCCGTGACCAAGCTTACATGGGCGTTCTGATTGATGACCTATCAACGATGGGCACCAAAGAGCCGTACCGTATGTTTACCTCTCGCGCGGAATACCGTCTGTTGCTGCGTGAAGACAATGCCGATATTCGTCTGACCGAAAAAGCACATGAGCTTGGTTTGATTAATGAACAACGTTGGAGCCGTTTCAACGAGAAAGTGGATAATATGGCCAAAGAGCGCCAGCGCCTGAAAGAGACATGGATTAATCCAAAATCTGAAGGGGTAGATGCTTTGAATACTTTGTTAAAAACGCCGATTTCCCGTGAAGCGAGTGGTGAAGATCTTTTACGTCGCCCAGAGCTAACGTATTCACAACTGACGGCGCTTGATATGTTTGCTCCGGCTCTTGAAGACAGCCAAGCGAGCGAGCAAGTTGAGATCCAAGTGAAATACGAAGGTTACATCCAGAGACAGCAAGACGAGATCGAGAAATCGCTGCGTCACGAAAATACTAAGATCCCCGCGGATCTTGATTATCGTGATGTTAAAGGGCTCTCTAATGAGGTGGTGGCGAAGCTTACTGAAGCCAAACCGGAAACGATCGGTATTGCGTCGCGTATTTCAGGTATTACGCCAGCTGCGATCTCAATCCTGTTGGTTTATTTGAAGAAACAAGGCGTGCTTAAGAAAGGTGAAGCTGCGTGAGCAACTTAAGAGTAAAACTTGATCAACTTATTGCAGAGACCTCATTAGAAGTCTCTGAACTTCAACGTGAACAGCTTGTCGGATACGTTCAGCTTCTTGACAAGTGGAACAAAGCTTACAACTTGACCTCGGTTCGTCACCCTGAAGAGATGTTAGTGAAACATATTCTTGATAGCATCATTGTTGGTGAGCATCTTGAGGGTGAGCGTTTTATCGATGTCGGCACTGGCCCTGGATTACCAGGTGTTCCGCTGGCTATCATGCACCCAACTAAGTCATTCATTCTGCTTGATAGCCTTGGCAAGCGAATTCGTTTCATTAAGCAGGTTGCGCACGAACTGAAGATTAAAAATGTCAGTCCAGTCCAATCTCGAGTGGAAGAATTTGACGCGGGAGAAGGCTTTGATGGAGTATTGAGTCGTGCATTTGCGTCGATGACAGACATGGTGAACTGGTGTGAACATTTACCAAAACCTGAGTCTGGTCGCTTTTATGCTTTAAAGGGTCAACTCCATGATCAGGAGATCACTGAGCTGCCGTCGTGGTGTTCTGTGATCGAAATCAAACCTTTGCAAGTTCCTGAGTTGGAAGGTGACCGTCATCTTGTAATCTTATCCAAGAAGGGATAACGGAGAGCTTGTCGTGGGAAAAATTGTCGCTATCGCGAATCAGAAAGGTGGGGTTGGAAAGACGACCACTTGTATTAACTTAGCTGCCTCGATGGCGGCGACAAAGCGTAAAGTGTTGGTGATTGACCTCGATCCACAAGGCAATGCGACAATGGCCAGTGGGGTCGATAAGTATCAGGTTGAAACAACTGCTTACGATTTACTGGTTGATGAGCTACCTTTTGAGCAAGTGGTGTGCACCGATACCTCTGGCCAATTTGACCTAATTGCAGCGAACGGGGACGTAACTGCTGCAGAAATCAAGCTTATGGAGGTGTTTGCGCGCGAAGTTCGTTTGAAACATGCGTTAACGCCAATCCGTGATAACTATGATTTCATCTTTATCGATTGTCCTCCCTCTTTGAACCTACTTACAATTAACGCGATGGCTGCAGCAGACTCTGTGCTTGTGCCGATGCAATGTGAGTATTTTGCTCTGGAAGGTCTAACCGCACTGATGGATACCATCAGTAAGCTGGCGGCTGTGGTCAACGAAAACCTTAAAATTGAAGGTTTGCTTCGTACCATGTACGATCCAAGAAACCGTCTAGCCAACGAAGTTTCAGAGCAATTGAAAAAACACTTCGGCGACAAAGTCTACCGAACCGTTATCCCTAGGAACGTACGCCTCGCAGAGGCACCAAGCCATGGCAAACCAGCGATGTACTATGACAAGTACTCCGCCGGGGCAAAAGCGTATTTAGCGTTGGCTGGTGAGATGCTACGACGAGAAGAAGTAACGGCTTAACGCTCTTAAGGAAAAAGATTCGATGTCTAAACGTGGTTTAGGGAAAGGACTAGACGCCCTGTTGTCGACTAGTTCGCTTGCACGAGAAAAGCAGCAGGTGGCAACTCAAAGTCAGACGCTATCCAGTGATGGACAGCTTACTGAACTGTCAATTAACAGCCTTCGTCCAGGCATTTATCAGCCAAGAAAAGATATGGCGCCTGAAGCTCTGGAAGAACTGGCTGCATCCATCCAATCTCAAGGAATTATCCAACCGATTGTTGTACGAAATGTCGGACACGATCAGTTTGAGATCATCGCCGGTGAGCGCCGTTGGCGTGCCGCGCGACAAGCGGGATTAAAAATGGTCCCTTGCTTGATAAAAAATGTCCAAGATCGCGCGGCGGTAGCCATGGCGTTGATCGAGAACATTCAACGTGAAGATCTCAATGCGATCGAGGAAGCTCAAGCGCTTGAACGTTTGCAAGATGAGTTTGAACTTACCCACCAGCAGGTCGCGGATGTGATTGGTAAGTCACGAACCGCAGTCAGTAACCTGTTGAGGCTAAACCAGCTTGAAGCACCAGTGAAAAAACTGGTGGAGAGCAAACAGATCGACATGGGTCATGCGCGTGCGCTACTTGCGCTAGAGGGGGATGTGCAGTGCGAAATCGCACAAGCCGTTGCCAAGAAGCAGCTCACCGTACGACAGACCGAAGACTTAGTGAAAAAGTGCTTAAAACCGAACTCTTCCGAGAAAAAACAGTCAGAAGACCGTGATGCACAAGAAATTTCGCTACGTTTGAGTGAAAAACTCGGCGCGAAAGTGTCTTTGGTAAGAAACGCGAGTGGAAAAGCCAAGGTGACGATAAGTCTTGATGAACCTCACAAATTGGAGCAACTTATTGCCAAGCTTGAGAGCTAAATGAGATAATTGACCTACATCAATTATTTATAAATGCAATTTATGTGCGAAAGTTATGGTTTTGTGAATGAAAGTGTATCTTTTTGATACGCTTTGATTGCAATAACTTTGGTAGAAAGTATAATTTTCGCCAATCTCCCAGCACAGTAGTTATTAGGTGCAAAGTGGATAGAACTAAAGGTAAGAATACATGGTAGCGGCATTAGCTAAACCAGGGCGGGCGCTTGCAAAGCGGTTGTTACTGATACAGGCCAGTGCGGTTACGTTAGTGGCTGTTGGGATGACAGTGGCTGTAAATGCTGAGTGGGGAATTTCAGCGCTCATTGGTGGTGGCAGTTTTGTTATCGCGAATGCTGTTTTTGCGTTGTGCGCATTTATGTTTAGTGGGGCTCGGGCAGCGAAAAAAGTTGCCGCGTCTTTCTATGCGGGTGTTGCCCTGAAAATCCTTATTATTGCCTCCCTATTCTCAATAGCTTACATGTATATTCAGGTGGAAGTGATTCCCTTGAATCTCACATTTTTACTGGTTGTCTTAATTAACCTTATGGCTCCAGTAATTTTCGTTAACAACAAAAAATAGGATGAGTTATGGCTGCGCCAGGTGAAGCGCTAACATCGGCCGGATACATTTCTCACCACTTGACTAACCTTTCTTTGGGAAGTTTAGGTTTAGTGGAGGAGACAAGTTTCTGGAACGTACATATCGATAGCCTGTTTTTTTCTGTGTTCACTGGTTTAATATTCCTTGGAGTATTTCGTTCAGTAGCTAAGAAAGCAACAGCTGGTGTGCCAGGCAAGCTGCAGTGTTTTGTTGAAATGATTGTGGAATTCGTTGACGAAAACGTCAAAGAAACCTTTCATGGACGCAATGCGCTAATCGCGCCTTTAGCACTAACTATCTTCTGTTGGGTATTTTTAATGAACGTCATGGACCTTGTGCCAATTGACTTTCTACCTTATCCAGCAGAGCAGATGGGTATCCCTTATTTGAAAGTGGTTCCTTCTGCTGATGTCAATATCACCATGGCTATGGCGCTAGGTGTTTTTGCTCTGATGATCTACTACAGCATCAAAGTAAAAGGTCTAGTGGGCTTTACAAAAGAGTTGACTCTACACCCATTTAATAACCCAATCATGATTCCATTTAACATGCTTATTGAGGTTGTGTCTTTGCTTTCAAAGCCACTATCACTCGGTATGCGTCTATTCGGTAACATGTTTGCGGGTGAGGTGGTCTTCATCCTTTGTGCGGCAATGCTGCCATGGTATTTACAATGGATGGGCTCACTACCATGGGCGATATTCCATATTCTAGTTATTTTGATTCAGGCCTTCGTATTTATGATGCTAACGATTGTTTATCTATCGATGGCTCACGAAGACAATCACTAATATTAACGCGTTTTATTTAGGCAAATTTTAGCCAACAACTATAAATTGGAGATAGTAATGGAAACTTTACTGAGCTTTTCTGCAATCGCCGTAGGTATCATCATTGGTATGGCTGCATTCGGTACTGCGATCGGTTTTGGTCTTTTGGGTGGTAAATTCCTAGAGGGTGCTGCTCGTCAACCTGAAATGGCTCCGATGCTTCAAGTTAAGATGTTCATCATCGCTGGTCTACTTGATGCGGTTCCTATGATTGGTGTTGTTATCGCACTTCTATTCACATTCGCGAACCCATTCGTTGGTCAGCTAGGTTAATCAGTATTTTCTCCGACAAGTTTTGGACTTGTCACCTGATTAAACTTTAGCTCGTCAATGAATCTTTAGAGGGGTAGCTGTTGTGAATATGAACGCAACTCTGCTAGGTCAAGCAATCTCATTCGCAATGTTTGTGTGGTTCTGCATGAAATATGTATGGCCGCCAATCATGAATGCGATTGAAGAGCGTCAGAAAAAAATTGCTGACGGTTTGTCAGCGGCTGAACGCGCTGCAAAAGACTTGGATCTAGCACAAGCCAACGCTTCTGATCAATTGAAAGAAGCGAAGCGCACTGCAACCGAGGTTATTGAGCAAGCAAACAAGCGTAAAGCACAGATTATCGATGAAGCTCGTGAGGAAGCTTTGGCAGAACGTCAAAACATCCTAAAGCAAGCGGAAGCGGAAATCGAAGCGGAACGTAACCGTGCTCGTGATGACCTGCGCAAACAGGTTGCAACTCTGGCTGTAGCTGGTGCTGAGAAGATTCTTGAGCGTAGTATCGATAAAGATGCGCAAAAAGATATTCTCGACAATATTACTGCGAAACTTTAAAGCGAGGGGCGCATATGTCTGAATTGACTACAATCGCACGCCCCTATGCTAAAGCAGCATTTGACTTTGCGGTGGAAAAACAAGCGCTAGACCAGTGGGTCGAAATGCTAACGTTTGCCGCTGCAATCGCTAAGAACGATGAAATTGCAGACCTGATCTCAGGCTCTGTAACAGCGACGCGAGTGGCTGAAATTTTCAACGCAATTGGTGGTGAACAGTTTGATGAATTTGGTCAGAACCTGGTTAAGGTAATGGCTGAAAATGGTCGACTAGTGGCGTTGCCTTATGTGTTAGTTGAGTTTCTAGAACTTAAAAAAGAGCTAGAAAAGCAAGTAGATGTAGATGTTATTTCTGCATCTGAACTAACAGAAGAGCAACGTACTGAGATCAGCAACAAACTTGAAAAGCGTCTTGAACGCAAAGTTAAGCTGAATTGCAGTGTAGATGAGACCCTACTTGGTGGGGTTATTATTCGAGCCGGAGATCTTGTAATTGATAACTCAGCACGTGGTCGTTTGAACCGCCTGAGTGAAGCAATGCAGTCTTGATGGGGATTGGAGCATGCAACTTAATTCCACAGAAATTAGCGACCTAATCAAGCAGCGTATCGAATCTTTCGATGTTGTGAGTGAAGCTCGTAATGAAGGTACTATCGTATCGGTAAGCGATGGTATCATTCGCATTCACGGCCTAGCGGACGTGATGCAAGGTGAAATGATTGAATTACCGGGTGGCCGTTATGCACTAGCACTTAACCTTGAGCGTGACTCGGTTGGTGCGGTAGTAATGGGCCCTTATGCCAACCTTAAGGAAGGCATGAAAGTAACAGGTACTGGTCGTATTCTTGAAGTGCCAGTTGGTCCAGAAATGCTTGGTCGTGTTGTAAACACGCTAGGTGAGCCAATCGATGGCAAAGGTCCAATTGAAGCTAAGCTTACGTCACCAGTCGAAATGATTGCACCTGGTGTAATCGACCGTAAATCGGTTGATCAGCCAGTACAAACTGGTTATAAGTCAGTTGACTCAATGATCCCAATCGGTCGTGGTCAGCGTGAGCTTATCATCGGTGACCGTCAGATCGGTAAAACCGCGATGGCGATCGATGCAATCATCAACCAGAAAGACTCTGGTATCTTCTCAATCTACGTAGCGATTGGCCAAAAGGCTTCTACTATCGCAAACGTAGTACGTAAACTGGAAGAACACGGTGCACTTGCAAACACTATCGTAGTGGTTGCTTCTGCTTCTGAATCTGCTGCACTGCAATATCTTGCGCCATACTCTGGTTGTGCAATGGGTGAATACTTCCGTGACCGTGGTGAAGATGCTCTGATTGTTTATGATGACCTATCTAAGCAAGCGGTAGCTTACCGTCAGATCTCTCTACTACTTAAACGTCCACCAGGCCGTGAGGCATTCCCAGGTGACGTATTCTACCTTCACTCACGTCTACTAGAGCGTGCAGCTCGTGTAAACGAAGAGTACGTAGAGCGTTTCACTAATGGTGAAGTGAAAGGTAAGACGGGTTCTTTGACTGCTCTTCCTATCATCGAAACTCAAGCGGGTGACGTATCTGCATTCGTACCTACGAACGTAATCTCGATTACCGATGGTCAGATCTTCCTACAAACTGAAGCCTTCAACGCGGGTGTACGCCCAGCTGTTGACCCAGGTATCTCAGTATCTCGTGTAGGTGGTTCAGCACAGACTAAGATCATTAAGAAGCTATCTGGCGGTATCCGTACTGCACTAGCGGCTTATCGTGAACTAGCGGCATTCGCACAGTTCTCATCTGACCTAGATGAAGCAACTAAGCGTCAGCTAAGCCACGGTCAAAAAGTTACAGAGCTAATGAAGCAGAAGCAATACGCTCCTATGTCTGTATTTGACCAAGCGCTAGTTATCTTTGCTGTTGAGCGCGGCTACCTAGATGATGTTGAAATCAACAAGATTCTAGACTTCGAAGCAGCGCTTCTATCGTATGCTCACAGTCAATATGCTGATCTTGCTAAAGAGATCAACACTACGGGTGCTTACAACGACGATATCGAAGCTCAGCTTAAGAAACTGACTGACGATTTCAAAGCAACTCAGACTTGGTAATTGGTGGGTGACCTTCTGGTCACCACTTATGGAGAGTAACGATGGCCGGCGCAAAAGAGATACGTAATAAAATCGGTAGTGTGAAAAGCACTCAGAAAATTACGAAAGCGATGGAAATGGTAGCAGCTTCGAAAATGCGTCGTTCGCAAGACGCGCGTGAAGCTTCTCGTCCATACGCTGAAACTATGCGTAAAGTGATCGGTCATTTGGCTAACGCAAACCTAGAGTACCAACATCCGTACCTAGAAGAGCGTGAAGCCAAGCGTGTTGGTTATGTCATTATTTCTACCGACCGTGGTCTTTGTGGCGGCTTGAACATTAACTTGTTCAAAAAAGCTGTCCTAGAGATGCAGGATTGGAAACAAAAAGGTGCTGAAGTTGAGCTGGCTGTGATTGGCTCAAAAGCAACGGCATTCTTTAACAACAGCGGTGCTAAAGTAGCGGCACAGGTGTCTGGTCTGGGTGATGAGCCTAGTCTTGAAGACCTAATCGGTACTGTAGGCGTCATGCTGAAGAAATATGACGAAGGCGAATTGGATCGCCTGTACGTAGTGTATAACCACTTTGTGAACACTATGATTCAGGAACCAACGATCGATCAATTGCTACCTCTGCCTAAATCTGACAGTGACGAGATGCAGCGCGAACATTCATGGGGCTACATTTATGAGCCTGAGCCAAAACCACTACTAGACGCACTATTGCTTCGTTATATCGAATCTCAAGTGTATCAAGGTGTGGTAGAGAACCTTGCTTGTGAGCAAGCGGCTCGAATGATTGCAATGAAAGCTGCAACGGACAATGCGACCAACCTGATTGATGATCTAGAGCTTGTGTACAACAAGGCGCGTCAAGCGGCTATCACACAAGAACTATCAGAAATCGTTGGCGGCGCAGCTGCGGTTTAAGCTTAGGTAAAACGAAATAGATTAGAGGATTAACGATGGCTACAGGTAAGATCGTACAGATCATCGGTGCGGTAGTCGACGTAGAGTTCCCACAGAGCGACGTACCAAGTGTATACGATGCTCTAAACGTAACGGACTCTAAAGAGCGTCTTGTTCTTGAAGTTCAACAACAGCTAGGCGGTGGCGTAGTTCGTTGTATCGTAATGGGTAGCTCTGATGGTTTACGTCGTGGCGTAACAGTAGAGAACACAGGCGCGCCAATCTCAGTACCAGTAGGTACTAAGACTCTTGGTCGTATCATGAATGTACTTGGTGATGCGATTGACGAGTGTGGTGAGATCGGTGCAGAAGAAAGCTATGCGATTCACCGTGAAGCGCCAAGCTACGAAGAGCAATCTAACGAAGTCGCTCTTCTAGAAACGGGTGTTAAAGTAATCGACTTGGTTTGTCCATTCGCTAAGGGTGGTAAAATCGGTCTATTCGGTGGTGCAGGTGTAGGTAAGACCGTTAACATGATGGAGCTTATCAACAACATCGCACTGCAACACTCAGGCCTATCCGTATTTGCGGGTGTAGGTGAGCGTACTCGTGAAGGTAACGATTTCTACTTTGAGATGCAGGAAGCAGGCGTTGTAAACGTTGAAAACCCTGAAGAATCAAAAGTAGCAATGGTTTACGGTCAGATGAACGAGCCACCAGGTAACCGTCTACGTGTTGCTCTGACTGGTCTAACAATGGCAGAACGTTTCCGTGACGAAGGTCGTGACGTACTACTGTTTGTTGATAACATCTACCGTTACACACTTGCAGGTACAGAGGTATCGGCACTTCTAGGTCGTATGCCATCTGCAGTAGGTTACCAGCCAACTCTTGCAGAAGAGATGGGTGTACTACAGGAGCGTATCACGTCAACTAAGACTGGTTCTATCACGTCTGTACAGGCGGTATACGTACCAGCGGATGACTTGACTGACCCGTCTCCAGCAACAACGTTCGCGCACTTGGATGCAACGGTTGTACTTAACCGTAACATCGCTGCTATGGGTCTATACCCAGCGATTGACCCACTAGATTCAACATCTCGTATGCTTGATCCTCTAGTTGTTGGTCAAGAGCACTACGAGGTTGCTCGTGGTGTGCAGCAAACACTGCAGCGTTATAAAGAGCTGAAAGACATCATCGCGATCCTAGGTATGGACGAGCTATCTGAAGAAGATAAGCAAGTTGTATCTCGTGCTCGTAAGATTGAGCGCTTCCTAACTCAGCCTTACCACGTAGCGGAAGTATTTACTGGCGACCCTGGCATCTACGTACCTCTTAAAGAGACTCTACGTGGCTTCAAAGGTCTACTAGCTGGTGACTACGATGACATTCCAGAGCAAGCGTTCATGTACTGCGGTACTATCGACGATGCTATCGAGAATGCTAAGAAGCTATAAGGCTAAATAGGAGGCGATATGGCAGCAATAACCTTTCACCTAGACGTAGTAAGCGCGGAGAAAAAGCTTTTCTCTGGTCGCGTAGAAACGTTCCAGGTGTCCGGTAGCGAAGGTGAACTTGGTATTTTCCATGGTCACACACCGCTGCTGACCGCTATTCAGCCTGGTATGGTGCGTATCGTTAAACAGCACGGCCACGAAGAGTTCATTTATGTCTCTGGTGGTATTGTAGAAGTTCAGCCTGGTACAGCGACTGTACTGGCTGATACGGCTATCCGTGGTGAAGAACTAGACGCAGCGAAGGCAGAAGAAGCCAAGCGCAAAGCTGAAGAATCTATTTCTAATCAGCATGGCGACATGGACTTCGCGCAAGCGGCCAGTGAACTGGCTAAAGCCATTGCTCAGCTTCGAGTAATCGAACTGACAAAAAAACGTCGTTAATCTAGCTCGATTAGATTGACCGCGATGAGAAAGGCGACCGTTAGGTCGCCTTTTTGCTTATTTTTTATCGCAAATTTGCTTATCAACATTAACTCTTGTGCTATTCACAGCTAAAATAAGGACAGTTTTTTAACGTCAATGGTTTGATAATAATGAAGTTCAGCGCAGTTGTACTCGCCGCGGGAAAGGGAACCCGCATGTATTCCAATAAACCGAAAGTCTTGCATACCCTAGCGGGTAAGCCGATGGTGAAACATGTCATCGATACTTGTGAAGGTTTGGGATCTCAAAACATCCACCTGGTGTATGGTCATGGTGGCGACTTAATGAAATCGGCTCTCGAGCAAGAAACCGTCAACTGGGTTCTGCAGGCAGACCAACTGGGTACGGGTCACGCAGTTGACCAAGCATCATCTTATCTAGCCGATGACGAGAAAGTTCTGGTGCTTTATGGTGACGTCCCTCTGATTTCAGAACAAACCATTGAAAACCTATTAGATGCGCAGCCAACAGGCGGTATTGCACTGCTTACTGTCGTGCTGGATAACCCAATGGGTTATGGCCGCATTGTGCGTAAGAATGGCCCGGTAGTGGCTATCGTCGAGCAAAAAGATGCCACCGAAGAGCAGAAGCTGATTAAAGAGATCAACACAGGTGTAATGGTTGCAACTGGTGGCGATCTTAAGCGCTGGCTATCAGGCCTTAGCAACGATAATGCGCAGGGCGAATACTACTTAACAGACGTGATTGCAGCAGCGCACGACGAAGGCCGTGCAGTTGAAGCGGTGCACCCAGCGAATCCAATTGAGGTTGAAGGCGTCAACGACCGCGCTCAGTTAGCGCGTCTAGAGCGTGCATTCCAATCGATGCAAGCGCAGAAGCTGCTAGAGCAGGGCGTTATGCTGCGTGACCCAGCTCGCTTTGACCTGTGTGGTCAGTTGCAGTGTGGTATGGACGTAGAAATTGACACTAACGTCATCATCGAAGGTAGCGTAACGCTAGGTGATAACGTGGTGATTGGCACTGGCTGTGTGCTGAAAGACTGTGAAATCGATGACAACACCATTGTGCGGCCCTACAGTGTGATTGAAGGTGCGACCGTTGGTGAGAAATGTACCGTAGGTCCATTCACTCGCCTGCGCCCTGGTGCAGATATGCGCAATGACTCTCACGTGGGTAACTTCGTTGAGGTGAAAAATGCACGCCTAGGTGAAGGTTCTAAAGCGAACCACCTTACTTATCTTGGCGATGCTGAGATCGGTCAACGTACTAACGTTGGGGCGGGTGTGATCACCTGTAACTACGATGGCGCGAATAAGTTTAAGACCATTATCGGAAACGATGTGTTTGTTGGCTCAGACAGCCAGTTAGTCGCACCCGTGACGATTGCTGATGGTGCAACGATTGGTGCGGGTACAACCTTAACCAAAGACGTAGCTGAAGGTGAGTTAGTGATCACTCGCGCCAAAGAGCGCAAGATCACAGGCTGGCAGCGTCCAGTAAAGAAAAAGTAATGACGATTACACTCTGATAGTGAAAAAGGGTCTCATTGAGACCCTTTTTGGTTTCTGTGTACTTTATTAAAACCTTTTGCATGCCGTGCTGGTGGTTAATGACTCGGGATCGCTATCCTTTTTTCTAACCAGCGTACGGCTTGAGAAACCAATAGAATCAGCACTAAGTACTCCAATACCAGGAAGGTATAGATTTCTAATGGTAAGTACTCGTTAACCACCAGCTCATTGGCACGCCTGGTTAAGTCGCTTAAGCCAATCACACTGACCAGCGAAGACATCTTTAAGATGTAGACAAATTGATTCCCCAGCGGCGGCAGTATCTGCCTAAACGCCTGAGGTAAAATCACCAAGCGCATTTTCTGCCAATAGTTGAGCCCTAATGACTCTGCCGCTTCATGTTGACCGCGAGTCACGGCTTGAATGCCACCACGAAAGACCTCGGCCATAAAAGCACTTTCAGCGATAGTCAGTGCTATCACGCCAGCCCAGAAATGGTTGAGTGAAACGTCTAGTAGCGTCGGCATACCGTAATAGACCCACAGAAGCAGAACCAGAACCGGAATAGAGCGTATTACCTCAACATAGATGCGGTTGATAGCCCGTAACCAAGGTTTATTGGAAAGAGCAGGGAAGGCAACAAGTAGGCCTATCAGCATGGCAAACACCATACTCAGCAGTGACACATAGATGGTGTCCTTAAAACCTGCTAACAAGAATCCGAGGTTGGTTTTCCCTTGTTCGGTAGAAGGATCGAGTACATACCAGCCCCACTCATAGTCAGAACAACCACTTAGTAGCGGCAGGCACAACACAACAGCAAGTAATCGATAGCTCACAATCGTCCCTAAAATCTCTGAAATTTCCATCTGTTACTGCTATGTTATCAAGGATGTACCACGAATGTTTAATAATTTAAGGGACTATTCAATGAAGAAGTGGATTCTGGGTTTTATTATTACTTTTCTCTCTATTGGGCAGGTAGCGGCAGAAACCAGTCGCCTACAAAAGATCTTAGACTCAGGTGTACTTAGGGTAGGTACCACAGGGGATTGGAACCCGATGACCATGAAAGATCCGGCGACTAACTCTTATCGTGGATTTGATATTGATGTCACTACTGAGCTTGCCAAAGATCTTGGGGTCAAGGTTGAGTATGTCGCGACCGATTGGAAAACGTTGGTTAATGGTATCACTGCCAACAAGTACGATATCACGGGAAGCGCATCGCTTAACATGTCTCGCGCTAAGGTCGCGGGATACAGCCAGCCGTATTTTTACTTAGCTTTTGTGCCTGTGGTACAGAAGAAAGATCTTGAAAAGTACGCGGATTGGGCAGATTTCAACAAGCCTGGTGTTAAGGTTGCAGCGACGCTAGGGACGGTGCAAGAGAAGATGGTTAAAGATTTCTTCCCAGAAGCCGAACATATTGTCATTGAAGCACCAGCCCGTGATTTCCAAGAGCTTTTAGCGCGCCGTGCTGACGTCTCGGTGACCTCAAATGTGGAAGCTGCGACCTTGGTGACCAAGTTTAAGCAACTAGCGATAGTGCCAGTAGAAGAGCCTCGTAAGCCAACGCCAATCTCTATGCTGTTGCCGCAAAAAGACCAAGTATGGATTAACTACGTGAACCACTGGGTAGAGCTTAAGAAGACTCAGGGCTTCTTTGATGCCACTGCAGAGAAATGGGGACTGAAAAGTCTGTAAGTCCAGTCGATAATAAGTACGGTCGATAATTAGAAAGGGCAACCCGCATACTGTGCAAGGTTGCCCTTTTTTGTCTCTATTCGTCGCTAACGACGCGAGAGTTATCTGGAATCGTTAATTCCTCAGTGACCGCTGGGTTGGCAATAAGATAGCCAATCCACATTACTGCTAAGCAGCCAAGAATCACATAGCCAACCGCAGACTGCGCCAAAACCGCAAACGCAGCCACAATGGCACTGGCTAGACTGCTTACCCCTATCTGCAGGCTATTTTGCAGACCTGCAGCCGTTGCTGAGCAGTGTGCAGCACTTGATAGTGCACGGTTCACCACGATTGGGTAGAGGGCACCGTTAGCAACCGCCAGTAGACAGAATGGCAATAGGATTGGCCATACGCTGCTGAGCTCCCACTGACAGGCTACAAACACCATCAAAATAGCCACCGTTTCTAAACCAAGAAGCTGCTTGAGTACGGCATCATCACCGAGTTTTGCCACCAGTTTTTTACCCGCGTAGCCACCCACCATAAACGCCACGGTTTGTGGGATAAAGCTAAGGCCAATGTCTTTTGCCGAGTAACCAAGTTGGCTCATGATTTCTGGCATACCGGTTAGGTACGCAAAAAATGCCGCTGATGCTACACCGTACATGATCACATTGCCCATGTACTCTCTCGATCCAAACAGACTCTTAAGATCGGCGCTAATTGACGATCGTTTCTCGATAGATTTTGGCTGATCTTTAAGTGATAAAGTGATCATTGCAAGCAGTGCACCTGTGATCGCAAGAACCACAAAAATACTGTGCCATCCCCACATTTCAGTTAGCAATACACCAAGTTGTGGTGCAAGCGCTGGAGATAACGCAACTAGCGGCATGATGGTGGCAAAAATCTGTTGGCTGGTTTTCTTATCAAATTTATCAATAACCATAGACTGCCAGATTACCGCCGGTGCACAGACACCAATTGCTTGCAGCAGACGCAGTGATAGCAGTTGCCATACTTGCTCACTCCAAGCCAGACCAAATGACGCGATAGTAAAGATGGTCAGTCCAGCAAACAGTGTTTTGCGATGACCAAAGCGATCGCTGGCCAGTCCCCATACAAATTGACCCAGACCCATACCGACGAGAAATACCGTCAGCGATAGCGCGATCTGCTCTGGTCCAGTAGCAAAGTCCTGCTCAATAAGTTTAAACGCAGGCAAGTACATATCCGTGGCAATAAAGCCCAACATCGACAGTGCGGATAAGTAGATAAGTTGAAGTTTAGAGATTTTCATTGTTATTCCTTGAAATATTTTCACAGGAATGGTTTGGCGCCAGCCCATACTGCTGATGACGGGTATTCTATTTTTGGAAAAAAGAAAAATAAAACGCTATATTTTGTGGTTATTAATCAAAATTTTTGAAAGCTAGTTATGTACTCACGTTCTTCACTAGAAATGCTCGATGTGGTTGCGCATCTGGGGAGCTTCAGCGCGGCAGCGCAAGTGCTGCATAAAGTCCCTTCTGCGATTAGCTATAGTGTGCGCCAGATAGAGCAAGAGCTTGGTGTACAGCTCTTTACTCGTTTGCCACGCAAAGTCGAACTGACGCCAGCCGGGGAAGTGTTCATATTGGAAGCTCGACAGATGTTGCGTCGTATGGATGAGCTTACTCATCAAACTCGCCGTACAGCACAAGGCTGGCAAAGTAGCTTAAAGCTGACCTTAGATAATATCGTAAAGGTAGATAAACTCTCAGAGCTCATTGAAGACTTCTATCGCGAGTTTGAGTTTGCTGAGCTGCAGATCAATATGGAGGTCTACAATGGCGCTTGGGAGGCCATATCCCAAGAGCGCGCGGATATCGTCATCGGCGCCACATCCGCCGTGCCAGTGAGTGGCGAGTACGGAGTGAAAAAGATAGGTAGCCTAGATTGGGCTCTGGTGATGTCGCCAACTCATCCTTGCGCGCTTGTGGATGTATTGGATGAGTCGATCGCAAGCCAATATCCTGCCATCTGTATTGATGACACTTCACGCGAGCTGCCTAAGCGCCATACCGAACACTATCCGCAGCAGCGCCGATTGTTGCTACCGAATTGGTTTACTGCGATTGAGTGTCTGAAAAGTGATGTAGGAATAGGCTACATGCCAAGTCATATGGCGAGACCTCTCATCGAGCAAGGTTTGTTGGTTGAGCGTGTACTTCCGGATGCCAAACTTTCTAGTGAATGCTGCATGGTTTGGAGAAAGCATGAAAACCACAAGTTACTAGAGTGGTTACTCGACTACCTTGGTGAGGAAGGTAAGCTTTATCGAGATTGGTTAGCATAAAAAACGGGAAGCGATGGCTTCCCGTTGATTTTTACTAGTCAGACTAGGACAAGAAGAACTTATAAGACGGGTTATCCGTTTCATCTTTGCATTGATAGCCAAGCTCGCGAAGGTGGGTCGAGAACTCGCTAAGATCGCTGTCTTCAAGCTCAAAACCACACAGTACGCGACCGTAATCGGCACCGTGATTGCGGTAGTTGAACAGACTGATGTTCCAATGCGTACCAAGCGTGCTCAAGAATTTAAGCAGGGCGCCAGGGTATTCTGGGAACTCAAAACTGTATAAGCGCTCTTTGAGCTGTTTAGATGGCTTACCGCCAATCATGTAGCGAATATGCAGTTTCGCCATCTCATCATCAGAGAGATCGGCAACTGGATATCCACCAGTGCGTAGATCGTTGATTATGCCATCAAGTTCATCTTGGCCGCCAACCAGTCTTACACCGACAAAGATGTTTGCAAGTTCATCGTCGTTGTAACGGTAGTTAAACTCAGTAACTGCACGCCCGCCAATGATATTGCAGAACTCAAAGAAAGCACCTTGGCGCTCTGGGATAGTTACCGCGAGTAAGCCCTCACGTTTCTCACCCAGTTCACAGCGCTCAGAGACATAGCGTAGACCATGGAAGTTGGTGTTCGCACCAGAGAGTACGGTACCCAGTTGCTTGTCTTTGAGCTGATGCTTTTCGGCAAACTTCTTGAGGCCTGCCAATGCGAGCGCACCAGATGGCTCGGCAATAGCACGAGTATCTTCAAAGATATCTTTTACCGCGGAGCAGATCTCATCGCTAGATACGGTAATGTGACCATCGATGTACTGTTGACATAGCCTAAAGGTCTCGTTGCCGATGATCTTCACCGCAACACCATCAGCAAACATGCTTACTTGGTCGAGAATGACTGGCTCACCAGCATCTAATGCAGCCTTGAGGCAAGCCGAGTCTTCAGGCTCTACCGCAATCACTTTGATTTCAGGCATCAGCTGCTTAACCAGAACGGCAACACCAGCAGCAAGACCACCACCGCCCACTGGGACAAAGATGTAATCTAGATGACCATTTTGCTGCAGCATTTCCATACCGATAGTGCCTTGTCCTGCAATCACCAGAGGGTGATCGAAAGGGGGAACAAAGGTATAGCCATGCTCTTTTGAGAGGCGCTCGGCTTCTGCTTTCGCCTCATCAAAGTTGCTGCCGTGAAGTACCACGTTGCCACCAAAACCGCGAACGGCTTCAACTTTGATATCTGGTGTGGTTTTTGGCATCACGATAGTCGTATTGATGCCGAGCTTAGTGCCTGACAGCGCCATGCCTTGAGCGTGGTTACCCGCTGAAGCGGCAATCACACCCGCACGCTTTTGCTCATCGCTGAGGTTTGCCACCATGTTGTAGGCACCGCGCAGCTTGAATGAGTGTACAGGCTGTCTGTCTTCACGCTTGATTTGGACTTGGTTGCCGATGCGAGCGCCGAGTCTTGGCATATCTTGAAGCGGCGACACCGTCGCCACTTCGTAGACAGGTGCTCTGAGAACCTGACGCAGATAATCTGCGCCAGATACGGGATGATTATCTACGTCATTCATGATTAGCCCTCGAGTTTGGACTTATCACGTACCGCACCTTTATCGGCGCTGGTGGCTAGATTGGCGTAAGCTTTCAATGCTAGAGAAACAGTACGTTCACGATCCGCAGGTTTCCAGCCTAGCTTGTCTTGCTCTGCGCGGCGAGCCGCTAGCTCGTCTTCAGAAACCACAAGCGTGATCTCACGATTTGGAATATCGATGTTGATCATATCGCCATCTTTCACCAAACCAATCGTACCGCCATTGGCCGCTTCTGGAGAGGCGTGACCGATAGACAGACCCGATGTACCGCCAGAGAAGCGACCGTCAGTCAGTAGCGCACACTCTTTACCTAGCCCCATGGATTTTAGGTAAGTGGTTGGGTACAGCATTTCTTGCATGCCCGGACCGCCTTTTGGACCTTCGTAGCGGATAACCACAACATCACCGGCTTTCACTTTGCCGCCTAGGATGCCATCTACCGCATCTTCTTGGCTTTCGAATACAACTGCAGAACCTTGGAACTTAAGGATGCTCTCATCCACGCCAGCTGTCTTAACGATACAGCCATCCAGTGCGATGTTACCTTTTAGCACCGCAAGACCGCCGTCTTGGCTGTAAGCATTTTCTTTAGTACGGATACAACCATTTTCACGGTCGTCATCGAGGGTGTCCCAGCGACAATCTTGTGAGAAGGCTTGTGTAGTACGAATACCTGCAGGACCTGCGCGGTAGAAGGATTTTACTTCTTCCGAATCCGTCAGCATGATGTCGTATTGAGACAACTGCTCCTCCATTGTCAGACCAAGTACCGTTTTTGTTTGGTTGTTCAACAGACCAGCGCGATTAAGCTCACCTAGGATGCCGATAACACCACCAGCGCGGTGTACGTCTTCCATGTGATACTTAGGTGTCGATGGTGCCACTTTACAAAGGTTAGGTACGCGGCGAGACATCTGGTCGATATCTTCCATATCAAAATTGATTTCGCCTTCTTGAGCAGCAGCCAATAAGTGAAGTACTGTGTTGGTTGAGCCACCCATGGCAATATCAAGCGCCATTGCGTTCTCAAATGCATCTTTGTTGGCAATGTTTCGAGGTAGTGCTGACGAATCATCTTGCTCGTAGCAACGCTTAGTGAGTTCAACGATGCGTTTACCTGCGTTCTTAAATAGCACTTCACGATCCGCGTGCGTCGCAAGCAGAGAACCGTTGCCTGGCTGAGACAGACCCAGCGCTTCAGTCAGACAGTTCATTGAGTTGGCGGTAAACATACCAGAGCAAGAGCCACAAGTAGGGCATGCAGAGCGCTCGATTTGCTCACTTTGCTCATCGGAAACTGTTGGATCGGCACCTTGGATCATGGCATCAACCAGATCAAGTTTGATGATCTGATCAGAAAGCTTGGTTTTACCTGCTTCCATTGGACCGCCAGACACAAAGATCACTGGGATATTAAGGCGCATTGAGGCCATAAGCATTCCTGGAGTGATCTTGTCGCAGTTTGAGATACACACCATAGCATCGGCACAGTGCGCATTGACCATGTACTCTACCGAGTCGGCGATGAGTTCACGTGATGGCAGTGAGTACAGCATGCCGCCGTGACCCATTGCGATACCATCATCCACGGCGATGGTGTTGAATTCTTTAGCGATGCCGCCCGCTTCTTCGATCTCACGTGCGACGAGCTGACCAAGATCTTTCAGGTGTACGTGACCTGGAACAAACTGAGTGAACGAGTTCACAACGGCAATGATAGGCTTACCGAAGTCTTCATCTTTAACGCCAGTAGCGCGCCATAGAGCACGCGCACCAGCCATATTGCGACCATGAGTTGTGGTGGCAGAACGATATTTTGGCATTGTAATACTTCCTTAAATTTACCTGGTGCTTACTGGTTATCTTGAGGGTAGACGTAGTCCAACCAGCCCCACTTATCTTCCGTGGTGCCGTTAAATAGGCCGAAGTATGCGTCTTGCATCACTTTGGTGATTGGACCGCGTTTGCCTTCGCCTACCTCAATCTTATCGATAGTGCGTACAGGAACGATTTCTGCTGCGGTACCTGTCATGAACACTTCATCAGCAAGGTAAAGTGCTTCACGAGCAATGTTTGTTTCACGCACTTCATAGCCCATGTCTTTTGCTAGCGTCATGATAGAGTCACGGGTAATACCAGGAAGGATAGCGCTGGTGGCAGGTGGAGTACTGATAACACCGTCTTTAATTACGAAGATGTTCTCGCCCGCGCCTTCTGATAGGTAACCGTCAACGCTTAGCGCGATGCCTTCATCATAACCATGACGACGAGCTTCACCACCAACCAATAGTGACGATAGGTAGTTACCACCGGCTTTAGCAGCCGTTGGAATGGTGTTTGGTGCCGCACGGTTCCAGCTAGAAATCATCGCATCAACGCCGTTTGCGAGCGCTTCTTCACCTAGGTAAGAGCCCCATGGGAAAGCCGCGATGATAAGATTCATGATGGTGCCCTCTGGTGGACAAACACCTAGGCCGACATTACCAACAAAACCAAGAGGACGAATATACGCTGACTCTAGCTTGTTTTGACGCAGTGTTTCACGCGTCGCTTCCATGATTTCTTCTTCAGTGAAAGGAATAGGGAAGCGATAAATTTTTGCTGAATCTTTTAGACGCTTAGCATGCTCAGGATGGCGAAATACCACAGGCCCTTTTGGCGTGTTGTAACAGCGAACCCCTTCAAAAACAGATGTGCCATAGTGCATTGCGTGAGTCAGGACGTGAACGTTCGCCTCTGCCCATGGAACCATCTCACCGTTAAACCAAATAAAATCTGCTGTTTTAGTAGCCATTTAGCAATTCCTTCCTTATGCGTTCTGTTCTTGTAGGTTGTGATTGGTCAGTTCGTTGTTGTTAAGTTCTGTGACCTCAACGGTTCTGATGTCCCAAAGTTTCTCAATTTGGTTGATCAAAGTAGTGATTGGTCGATCGCTATCTACAATGATCTCAACGCTGGCAACCTTACTCTCATGGTTTTGGGTCGCAGCCACTTGTTTGATAATAAAGCCACGGTGGCGAATCACGCGCAGTACGCGCTCAAGCAAGACAGGTTTGTCATCGGCTTTGATGTCTAGTAGATATCTGTCCATTAGGTATTCTCCAACATGTCACTATTTGAGGCACCTGGTGGAACCAAAGGCCATACGTTTTCTTCTTCATCGATCAGCACGTGCAACATGTAAGACGTTTTAGACTCCAGCATCTCTTTCAGCGCTGGCTCGACTTCTTCTTTGCGAGTGATGGTCTTGCCTGGAATATCAAAAGCTTTAGCAAGCATGACAAAATCTGGGTTGTCATCCAAAATCGTCTCACTATGTCTGCCGTCGAAGAACAGTGACTGCCACTGCCTTACCATACCAAGACGTTGGTTATTTAACAGCACAATTTTCACTGGGATTTGGCGACGCTTTAGGGTGCCGAGTTCTTGAACGTTCATCATGAATGAACCATCACCCGTGATCAGGACGGATTGGTCATCAGGACGTCCTACTGCTGCGCCCATCGCGGCAGGCAGACCAAAGCCCATGGTGCCGAGACCTGCTGAAGTAATAAAGTTCTCAGGCAGTCTTGGCTGAATGTGCTGAGCAGCCCACATTTGGTGTTGGCCAACATCGGTCGAAACGATGGAGTTTTCCGGCATCATGTCTGAAAGCTGTTTTAACAGCAGTGGAGCAAAAATCAGATCGCCCGGGTGGTCGTAGCGCCACTTGAAGCCACTGCGCAGGCTTTCACTGTGATGTGCCCAAGCGTTAATGTCTTTTGATAGTTCAAGCTGAGGCAAGATGACATTGATGTCACCACGCAGCGCTGCATGCGCTTCACGCAGTTTGTTGAATTCTGCTGCATCGATATCGATGTGAATCACCTTTGCGTGTGGCGCGAAGGTATCCAGTTTACCAGTCACACGGTCGTCAAAGCGTGCACCGACCACGATGAGTAGGTCACACTCTTGCACTACCAAGTTCGCGGCTTTGGTGCCGTGCATACCCAGCATGCCGAGATAGTGAGGGTCGTGTCGGTCAATCGTGCCAAGACCTTTTAGTGTGCTGACACTTGGCATAGGGTTGATGCGCAGGAACTCGCGAACGGATTCAGTCGCATCTGCTAGCTGTACACCACCACCGACATACAGTACAGGGCGAGAGCTTTCATCAAGCAACTGCTGCGCGCGTTTAACTTGTTGCTCATCGGCAACAGGAATTGCAGGCGGTGTAAATGTAGGCAGCTCATCCACCGGAGCATTAGCAAGTTGGACATCTTTAGCGATATCAACGATGACAGGGCCAGGTCTGCCTGCTTTAGCAACTTCAAATGCTTCGGCTAGAGTGGGAGCGAGTTCGTTGATGTCGGTCACGAGGTAGCTGTGTTTGGTACACGAGAGTGACATACCGATCACATCCATTTCTTGGAAGGCATCAGTACCGATATGTGAACTAGCAACTTGGCCAGTGATAGCAACGAGAGGGATAGAATCGAGGAAAGCGTCAGCAAGACCGGTAACAAGGTTGGTGGCTCCAGGGCCTGAGGTTGCCATACAAACAGCAACATCTTTGGTGGCTCTTGCCATTCCGATGGCTGCCATTGCAGCGCCTTGTTCGTGTCGGCAAAGGATATGTTCCACACCACCGTCATACAAAGCATCGTAGATGGGCATGATGGCTCCACCAGGATAACCAAACACGGTCTCGATACCTTGCTGCTTCAATGCGGCTACAACTAATTCAGCACCTGTCATTATAGCCTCCTTGAGTGCCACGCTTATCGTGACGATTTGTCGTTCGCTTGCACATGTTGTGCTCCATTTCTTCCTGTCATCTCAGCCTGTGGGCTTTCAATGAGTGATCACTATCAAATTACTATTATGAGTTTGTAAAAAAACCCCCGGACTTTTCAGTGCGGGGGTTTTTAAAATCTTGTGGCTATTTAACGCCCACATGCCCCCGTGCGGTACCAATCAGGACCACAATAATCAGGCTAATCAGAGTGTGAGAGTGTGCGTTAAAAGTCATTATCTTGTTTATAAATCGTTGCGTTGTGTCTAACGAAAATGTTTGCGTCCCTAGTGGTATCACAAATTTCTGTTAGCTGACAAGCAAAAAATCATACTTTTGTCACATTTACTCAGCATTAAATGTTGAGATATAACATAAGGTATGTATAAAAATCTGACTTTTAACCGTTGAGCAAAGAGAAGTCGGAATAAAAAAGGGATTTTATGGGATTATCTATTATTTACAGCCGTGCCAGTGTTGGTGTGGAGGCACCTCTAGTGACAGTGGAAGTGCACATCAGCAATGGCATGCCAGGCTTTACGCTCGTCGGACTTCCCGAGACGACAGTCAAAGAATCTAAGGATAGAGTTCGTAGTGCGATCATCAATTCTCGGTTCGAATTTCCCGCCAAACGAATCACAGTCAATCTCGCCCCCGCCGATCTCCCCAAAGAAGGCGGCCGCTTTGATTTGCCGATAGCGTTGGGAATACTGGCGGCCTCCGATCAACTGCCTCACGATAAACTTCTGGTGCATGAATTTGTTGGAGAGTTGGCATTGTCAGGGGAACTTAGATCAGTGAAAGGCGTATTGCCTGCCGCACTTGCAGCCAATAAAGCGCAGCGCTGCTTGTTAGTACCTGAAGATAATGGCGATCAAGCTGCCTTGGTTGGTAAAGATAACCACAAGTCAGCGTCCTCATTGTTGGATGTGTGCAGTTACTTAATGGGGCAGCAGACTCTTTCATTGGTGACCAGCAAGCCCGTTGTTCAAGTCGCGAAAAAGGGCCGAGACCTGCAAGATATTATTGGACAGCAGCAAGGAAAGAGGGCGCTGGAAATCGCGGCGGCCGGTAATCACAATTTACTTTTTCTCGGTCCGCCTGGCACAGGGAAAACTATGTTGGCCTCTCGACTTTGTGATTTGTTACCTGAGATGAGCGAAGATGAAGCCATGGAAACGGCCTCGGTGGCCTCACTCACTCAACAAGAAATTAATGAGAGCAATTGGAAAACCAGACCCTTTCGCGCGCCCCATCATTCAAGCTCAATGGCTGCACTCGTGGGTGGCGGTTCTATTCCTAGACCGGGAGAAATCTCTCTGGCGCACAACGGATTGCTGTTCTTAGATGAGATGCCGGAATTCGAGCGCAAAGCACTAGACTCACTGCGCGAGCCATTGGAGTCTGGTGAGATCATTATTTCTCGCGCGCAAGGAAAAACCCGCTTTCCAGCTCGTTTTCAATTGGTTGGTGCGTTAAATCCAAGCCCAACAGGTTATTACGAGGGCAATCACTCCAGAACCAACCCGCAGCTTATCCTGCGCTATTTGAGTCGTTTATCTGGGCCGCTACTCGACCGATTTGATATGTCTATAGAGATCCCCTCACTGCCCAAAGGCACCTTAGCTGAAGGCGGAGATCGAGGAGAAACGACGCAAACCGTGAAGCAGCGTGTGTTGGTTGCAAGAGAGACGATGTTATTGCGCAGCGGCAAAGTGAATGCCTTGTTGCAAAGCCGCGAAATAGAGAATTACTGCCGCTTAGAAAAAGCCGATGCTGAGTTTTTAGAAAATGCCTTACATCGACTTGGCTTGTCGATTCGTGCTTATCACCGCATCATTAAAGTCGCACGAACGATTGCCGACCTTGCCAATGAGCCCTCTATACAGCGAGCTCATATTGCAGAAGCGCTTGGTTATCGCGCCATGGATCGGCTACTCAAGCAGCTCACCGCGCAAGCGGTGTAGTTAGAAGGTGAAGTTCACGCCGATAGAAGTTATCCAGTCAGCGGAGTCGTAGAATGCGATAGAGGAGTCTGTCGCGTTGTAGCCTGAAAGTGAGACAAGCGACAAAGATTCCAGTGCAAGGTACTCATAGGCGAGGAATGCACTGTACTTGTCATCAATACGGCCTGACTGTTCGAAGATGGCGTTTTGGCCACGATACTCATGATTCATGTAGCTCATGGTTGCCGCAATACTATGTTTTTTATGAGCATACAGAGCGGTTAGCTCACCGCCGGCACCTTGGTTATTCATCGCTTCACCTTTGGCGTCATCAAGCAAGTAAATGAGTGAAGGAAACAATGTCCAAGCATCACTCATCGCAAGGGTGTAGGAACCTTTGGCGTAATACATATCGCTGTTTCTGTCGTACTGGTTAGACAGGTTACTGTTGAGGTTGGTCGCAGAGCTTTCACCAGTCACCTCGCGGTTGCCGTACGCCATATCGAGCGTGAACAATGAGCCAGCAATATTCTCGATCTGTAGACGGTAAGCTTCGCCTTTGGCCTCAGTCTCTTCAAGCTGGTCAGCACCGACGTAGGGGTTTTTCCAGATAGGCTCTCCAATGACGGTTGGAAGGTAGGAGACACTCCAAATGGAACCATCTTCTAGCTGCTGACGATATCCACCTTCGAGTACAAAGGTGCCGACCGCTATGTCATTGCGCGATGTGCCGATAAACCATTCTTTATCTCGCTTCGCACCATAGGTGTATTTGACCATGCCTAGCGGCATCCAGAATTCATCATAGGCCTCTTCGGCACTGCTGATTTTCGGATCAGAACTGGCGACGAAGTTGGATTTGTCACCGATCTGCGCATTACTGATAGAGATCTCGCCACTAAAGCCGGATTCTGGCGCCAATGCTGCGATGGCGGATTGGCTAATAACAGTCAACAGGGCTGTGGAAACGAGGGGCTTAAACGTGGTCATACAATATCCGTCAGTAGGCTCATTAGAGTGCTTAATCCAAACACCTATATTTTATGCGGATACTTTAATGACAAAAAATGGCTTAACAACATGTTTTGTTAAGCCATGTATTGATAGTTTCAATGCTTAGCGTCGGGTTCTATTAGAACTCCCAATTTAGACCTACAGAGGTGATCCAATCCTTCTCATCATAGAAGGCGATGTTAGAGCTGCTGTTGTTCACACCACCAAATGCGACCAAAGAGAGGTTGTCTGCATAGAAGATGCCCGGATACTCATAAGCTAAAAACGCTTTCCACTCATCATCTTTACGAGTGATGTTGTCAAACACTGGATTGGCGCCATCGTATTTACGGTTGAGATAAGTCACGGTGAAAGCGAATTGGTGATTGCCAGCGGAGACAAATGATGAAATTTCTGCACCATAGGTGTTGCTCTTCATCGCGCTGCCATTAGCATCTTGTTGGGTGTAAATGAGCGCAGGGAACAGTAAAACCCCTTTGTTGACTGGCAGCATCATTTTGAATTTGCCGTAGAAAACATCGGCGTTTCTGTCGAGTGTCGCCATTTGCGCTGCGGTTAAGTTCGCGCCAGAGCCAGATAGTTCAGTGTCCAACTCACGCTTTCCATAAGCAAGGTCGAGGCTAAACAGTGAGCCAGCGATATTATCGATCTGCATACGATAGGCTGTGCCTTTCTCGTTGGTAGTGCTTCTAGCTTGATTTTCAAGGTAAGGATCACGCCATACCTCACCTTCAAGAATGGTTGGCAAAATCGCTAGGCTCCACTTAGTTCCATCTTGAAACTGATAGCGGTAGCCGGTTTCAAGCGCCAGTGTACCCACAGCAACGTCGGCTCGAGAGGTACCTAAGAAAACTTGGTGGTTGGAACGTGAACCCCAGGTGTATTGAACGTTACCCAGTGGCAGAACTAAGGCGCTGCTGTTCTCTTGCGCCTCACCGGTATAGGTTCGAAATTCATCGTCGGTGTTGCTAAGGTTTGACGTTTTGCTCGCGTAAGCGGCGTTTAGTGCGATTTCACCACTAAAGCCATTACTTTCTCCTAATTTAGCTACAGCACTATAAGAGACAACACTCAGTGACACTGCTAAGACACTCCATGCCCTTTTCATAACGATTCCTTATTACATTCTGATTATTGAGGTAACGGTTGTAATTATATGTTTATGTTATGTTATTGGTTCACAATAAGTTTGTTTTTTGCAAGTTACAACACAAATCAGACCAATTAATTAATCTTTGCGCAAGGCGTCTCTCCTTGTACAATTAACCGCCATAAAACTGTTACAAATACTTCATAGAACATTAGATATGCTTGGATACCTAATTTTTGTAATGAGTTCGTCGCTCGTCATCCTCAATACCGCATTTTGTTCGATCCCCATTCTAGGTTTTGGGCTGATCAAGCTGGTGCTGCCGTTTAAGCCTATTCAGGCATTGTGTACCGCGCTTGCGAATAAATTTATGTGGCTATGGGCAACGATTAATCATGGGATACTTCGATTGATAAACCCTAAGCTTGAATGGGAAATAGAAGGCATTGAAGCGCTGCGAAAAGATGGCTGGTATTTAATGATCTGCAATCACCTGAGTTGGACGGATATCGTCGTGCTGTGTAGCGTCTTTAAAGATCGCATTCCTATGCCTAAGTTCTTTCTTAAGCAGCAACTTTTGTATGTTCCTTTTGTCGGTATGGCGTGCTGGGCGCTCAACATGCCATTTATGAAGCGCTACTCCCGTGAATATTTAATAAAGCATCCAGAAAAACGTGGCCAAGACTTAGAAACCACACGTCGCTCTTGTGCCAAATTTAAAGATATGCCAACAACGGTGGTGAACTACGTAGAAGGCACGCGCTTTACCACAGAGAAGCAAAAGCGAAGCAAGGCGGGTTATCAGCACTTGCTACAACCTAAGTCAGGCGGTATCGCGTATACGTTGGCCGCGATGGGTGAGCAGTTTGATAGCATTGTCGATGTCACCTTGGCCTACCCAGAAAATAGAGTAGAGCCTTTTAAAGCGGCGTTAATGGGTAACATGACCAAGATAGTGGTAAAAGTGCGTACGTTGCCCATTGATGAAAACGTATCGGGAGATTATTTCAACGACAAGCCTTATAAGCGTTGTTTCCAGCAATGGCTTGGGGATGTCTGGCAGCAAAAAGATGATGTGTTAAAAGAGATTCACCGCAAATAAAAAAACCGAGCCTGATATTACTCATGGCTCGGTTTTTCGCTTTTGGGTTGGATTACTTTTTCAGTAGGAAGTTAACCAACTCAAAGTACTCATCGAGAGAGGTAATGCCACCCGCTTCAACTAGGTACTTGTTGTTAACGATAACCGCAGGAACACCCGTTAGGCCGCTATCTTTAAATTGCTTATCAAACCGACGAACCATGGAATCAACAGCAAAGCCGTTGAAAGCAGAATCGAACTTCTTAGCATCCACGCCCTCATCAAGGAAGATTTGGCGCAGTTCTTCATCATTCTTAGGTGGCTTCTGTAGGTTGTGAATGCGGTTAAACATCACAGGCGTCATCTTGTCTTCAACCTTCAATGCAATCATCGTCGCGTAGGCTTTACTCATCGAAAGACCCATTGAGCCACCCATAAACGAAACATGGTTCTTCTGGAACTTAGCATCAGCAGGGATCTTCTTTTTCAGCTGGGCAATGATAGGTTCAAAGCTGTTACAGTGAGGGCAGTAGAATGAGAAGAACTCAGTCACGATTGGCTTCGAGGACTTTTCCAATTCCAACACTTTGTAGTGTTTACCTTCTTCAAACTGAGCGGCACTGACGCTGAGGCTGACGAGTAGCGTCGCAAAAAGTGCGATGATTTTTTTCATTATTTTCTCCATGTGTAAAACTCAAAATCCTATTGATGGATTTCGACTAGTTTGTCACCACTGCGGTTGCAATGAAAGTGGCTTTTCGTTAAGAGCGGCAATTTGCTCTTTAAAACCAAGTACCTGACCTTCCCAGTATTTCGCATCATTAAACCAAGGAAACGCTAGCGGGAAAGCCGGATCGTGCCATCGTTTGGCGAGCCATGCCATGTAGTGCACCATACGTAGACCGCGCAATGGTTCAATAAGTTTCAATTGACTGCTTGGCAGTTCACTGAATTCTTGATAGCCCTCCAATAACACGTCGAGCTGCATCAGTTTGTCTTGACGATCGCCGTTGAGCAGCATCCATAGATCTTGAATTGCCGGGCCGTTGCGCGAATCGTCAAGATCGACAAACAGCGGACCATCGCGCCATAAGATATTACCTGGATGGCAATCGCCATGCAGTCTAATGGTCTCAGCTGGTTGCCAGTGAGTTTCAATTTGACCGATCAGCATATCCAAGTCACTAAAGAAGGCATTTTCTAGATGAGAGGGAATAAAGCTAGAGTTTTGCAGTAACTTACGAGGCTGATACAGGTATTCTTCCAGTCCTATCGTTGGGCGATGCTCAAAAGGCTTGCTGGCGCCGACTTTATGGATGCGACCTAGGAAGCGTCCTACCCACTCAATTTGCTCAAGGTTATCCACCTCAAACTGCCTGCCGCCTTCGCTAGCAAACAGGGTAAACAGATAGCCTTGATATTCATGAATGCTCTGGCCGTTGATTATTAATGGCGCAGAGACAGGGACTTCGTGCTCCAGCAGCTCATGAGCATAATCATGTTCTTCTTGGATTTGAGCTTGGCTCCAACGCTGAGGGCGATAGAACTTAACCACGTAGCGTTTACGCTCTTCATCGGTGAACTGATACACACGGTTTTCATAGCTGTTGAGAGGAAGTAAGCCGGATTCGGCTCTGACACCAATGCTTTCAAGGGCGTACCACATGAAATCGGGAGTGAGGGCGTCAAAGTTAAACGCAGTATCTGTCATCGTGATGATAAAAGGGCTCGTTGCCGAGCCCTTTCCTATTATTGGTTGCTGCTAGAGAGCTAGAGCTTTTTGATAAATCGACTTTCCACTTGTACGGAGAAGTCGTTGCTGTCACTCAGTATAAACTGAATTGTCGAGACAGGTGAACTTAGCGCATCCGGATCGGCGCCAAGGCTCATTGGCAGGTTATACACTTCACCCGGTTCAACGGTAATGGTTTGTCTGCCATACCAAGTTGCATCTTTTATACCAGAAACACTTAACGTGTACTGTTGCTCTTGCTGGGTTTTATTGATGACTTTTAGGGTGTAGGTATTCTCAACTAAGCCATCACTGTTTACTCGGAATAACTGATTGCGATCGCGCAGTACACTGAGACCTGCAGGGTCGACCGCCGATACTTGAACAAAGAACAAGGCAATCATGACCAGCAGTACCGCGCCGTAACCGAGTAGCTTTGGTCGCATTACCTTAGTGTGTTTGCCCGATAAGCGGTGCTCGGTGGTGTAGCTGATCAGTCCCTTGTCGTAACCCATGCGATCCATGGTTTTGTCACAGGCATCGATACAAGCGCCGCAGTTAATACATTCGTATTGCAGACCGTCGCGAATATCGATGCCTGTTGGGCAGACCTGCACGCAGAGATCGCAGTCGATACAGTCACCCAATCCAAGCTGTTTCGGATCCGCCTTGCGAGAGCGAGGCCCCCGCTTTTCACCGCGCTTAGTGTTGTAACCGACGATGAAGGTGTCTTTGTCGAACATTGCCGACTGGAAGCGAGCATACGGGCACATGTGGATACACATGATCGAGCGCATCCAGCCTGCATTGGCGTAAGTACATGCGGCAAAGAATACGACCCAGAACACAGGCCAAAAGCTGGCGTTGAAGGTGAAGAAGTCGCTGACCAGTGGACCAATGGGTACAAAGTAGCCGGTAAAGGTAAAGCCTGTGGCAAGGGCAATCGCTATCCAAGCTGCGTGCTTGAGGCCTTTGCGTGCGATGAGGTTACCCGTGAGCTTGCCGCTATCTTGCTTGCGGCGCTTGTTGGCACTGCCTTCGAGCTTTTCTTCAAACCAGATGTACATAAAGGTCCAAACGGTTTGTGGGCATAAGTAGCCACACCATACGCGACCTAAAAAGGTGGTGATAAAGAATAGACCAAACGCGGCGACCATAAATAGCAGCGCAAGTAGGGTGAGATCTTGCGGATAAAGGGTGGTACCAAAAAAGTTAAACTGCTGATTACCGATATCGAGCAGTACCGCTTGTCTCTCGCCATAAGGTATCCATGGCACCAGGGCAAATAACACCAGTAGGAACCAGCCGCCATAGCGTCTTAATTTCTGAAAGGTACCTTTACTCTCTCGAACATAGATTCGGTTGCTTGGGTTGAATCTGTCGCCGTTGCCTTTGTGGGTTTTGGGGTTGAACGTTTTAGGCGTCACATCCTTTACGTCGATTTTGTCCTGACTCATTGTTGAGTGTCCTTCTTGGGCTGACGGTGCGTTTCGTACACACTCTATCTTTTCCGACATTGCAGTAACTGTGTACTGTGCCATGCCACATTATTTGGCAGTGCTATTCAGTACGCAGTATGAAAACCCAAGGATTATAACCTTGATAACAATTTCATTTCTTTAAGGCTATCAACCTTTAACAACAAAATGAGCGAGCGGTCATAGAAAAAACGACCCTATAAAGGGTCGTTTTTATAACTCATGGTTATTTGATGATACCGCGAGCCTTGAGCAACGCAGTCTTGAAATCATCTTCTTGGTCTTTGGCAAGACCCGGGATCATCTCGTCTTTTTTGCTGTTACGCATCTTTAGATGATAGATAAGTACATCATCAGTTAGCTCTTCGAGTTTGCCTTCATAGCCAGCTTCTTTAGCGAGCTTAACTAGGAATTCAAGCAGATTGAGGTCGGAATCTTTTTGCCATTCAGGGTGAATGAGCTCGATCAGTTCGTTGACGCGGTGACACTTCATAACTTTCTCCACAAAATTTATAGGTATTTTTGAGTAAAAGTATCAAAGATCATTGAGAATACCAATATGTGGTGAAATAGAAGACAAAAAAAAGCGCAGACAGACTGTAATGCTTGTAAGTTAAGAAGCTAACACCTTTTAGAAGGCCTAGTCGCATAGCGACTGGGCCTTCTTTTTACCGCTCTTGGATAGCTCCTATCTCGCCTTTCTGGCAACGTAAAACTCTCAGCCATATCTAGGATATAGTTCATCACCTCCGGGATTCTTCCAGGTGCGACGGCAGGAAGGAGTTGTAACTGTCCTATTAAGAACAACGAAGCTTGTTTAAAGCCTATCTGGTAAGGCATTACCTTGTTTTGGTCGTAGGCCATTTGGCACATTAAGAACCGAAGTAAGTTATAGGCCAACAGCATCCCCCACAGTTCTTGTTCTATTAGTTCGGGCTTTTTGCTTCTTAGAGTCAGGTTGTTTTGAAGCATATATTGTTTCATCTCTCGATAACCCAACTCTATCTCCCATCGATGTCCATAAAGCTCTGAGATGTCTTTTCCTGGGTAGCGCAAGGGGTCAGTCATCGAGGTTAACAACCGTACCTCCTTACCCTTAATAGTCTTAGTTATCAATCGAGCTTCCAGTGTTTCTGGTGCATCGTGCCACTTTTCCTAGCTTGAGGGGATAGCTTTAATTCGACCAACTCTTGCCCACGCCCTAACTTGCGAAGCATTGTGTATTGAGCTCCTTTACGCATTGGAATAAGCCAATGCCTCTCTACCCTGTTGTCTGCCAACGGTGCAATAGTCCTAGAGCGTAAAAACCTCTATCGAAGATAGTTAGGCTATGGTCGGGAGAGCGCTCAATGAGCTCCGTAGTTAAGTCCACTTCGCTCTTTGATGTAGAGTCGAACGATGCACTATTTAGAAGGTGACTTGTCAGCTCCATATGGCAGACCATTCGGACCTGAGGGTATTCGGACGAGCACTTTTGATTCCGAGTTCGACTGAAGCGCTCATCATTGTCTTTAGTATCAGGGGTTCGCCAGACTACACCGTCGACCGCATGAAGTGTTAAACCATGCCAGTCTGGGTGGGGCGTTTTGTCATTCCATAGTTTCTGCGTTTGAGTAAAGACGGATTTCATGACATCGGAGCCCAGCCTTTGTCTTGCCTGAATTACTGCACTCGGAGCAACAAATGGCTTCTTACCTGGGAGAAGAATATCCAGCTTCGAGACGACCTTCTCCATGGACAAATGGCGATACAGAGACATCCCAACAACACTCCAAACCATCATTTCCATTGGTAACCTTCGTCTGCGAATAGTCGTAATTCCTGTATCTTCCAAACACTGGGAAATGAGTTCTGGAGAAAGCAGATCAGATAAACCCGAAAGTTGCTCTGCAGAGAATTGATGAACTTGGTTAAGAGCCTGTCTTAAAAACATAAAAAAAATCCGAGTGCATTGAATACACTCGGATTTTGACACTTTGAATGGATCGTTCAACCGATCATTTAGTTGTTAACTGATCGGCATTACAGACAGACTGCGCTTTTTATTAAGCTGCCTTAACAACGCTTGTTGGCGTTGATGTCATTCGGACACCTTGCTCAACTAGGGTCATTGAAGGAGCGACTTTTTTCGCGACAGGTGCAGCGACAAAACCACTGCGACGACGCATTAACGCACTACGGTTAGCCGAGTACGAAAACCTGACGGGTGTTGGGCGCATATTGTTGTAACCTAACAAGTCAGGCAATTCCGTTGCCAAATACATGGCCTGATCACCTATGAGAAACACTGAATAGACTCCCAATGTCGCTCTTTTTTGACTGATGCCACTCCAAATAAGTAATCAGGAATAACGGTGTGCATGCACACCACGCATAGAATAGCAGTAAGCGTCTGGATATTCGATAGATCTCATAAAAAAAGTGGTTATTTTTTCTTCACTGACTCTGTGCGCGTAACGTTTGTTTTCTCTCGCGATTTACGATACAACACTAGCTGTGTCTTCGGTTATAAAGGGAACTAAGTATGTCTTTTTTCACAAAAACCTTAGCAAGTTTTGGAATAGGGGCAGCCAAAGTTGACTCTGTTCTGTATCAAGAGTTTCTGCATCCTGGAGAAACCGCAAAAGTGACCATTCATGTTTATGGTGGTAAAACCGCGCAAACAGTAGACAACATCAAGCTCAAGCTCTGCTGCCGTTACATCGACGAGGTAGCGCAAAACCAAAACGACAACAGTAACCATCCCGGGGCGCCAAAAAAGAAAGTTTCCAAAACCTATGAATTGCAATCTTGGACGCTGCCGTATGCCTTTACTATAGAACCTGGTGAAACTCGTGACTTCGATGTTGAACTGGATGTGCCCTGGAATACTCCGGTGACAATCGGTGATTCACGTGTGTGGCTAGAGACCGGCCTCGATATTGCCATGGCAGCGGATCCGAAAGACAAAGATATGCTGACCGTTCGCCCCGATCCTCTCATTGATGGCATTTTTGTCGCGCTTGAAGATCAAGGGCTGCGCATACGCCAAGTGGAATGCGAAGCAGCGAAAGGCTTTGCGATGCCTTTTGTTCAAGAGTTTGAGTTTGTGCCGACCACAGGTCCCTATCACGGCCGCTGGCGAGAGTTAGAGATCATTGCGTATCGAAGTGAGGATGAACTTAAGTTATGGTTCGAGATTGACCGTAATAAAGAAGGGGTCAAAGGTATGTTGTCTAGTTTGATTGGCCTTGGCCAGCTTAAACGCGAGCTCACTTTGCCAAGTTCTCTTTCTGGTGAAGAAGCGGGCAAGCAAGTACTGGACTACCTAGAGCAAACAACCTAACTTTGAGCTAACACATGTTCGCTGACTGTGGCATACTCTGATTTTGTCACCAAAATCAGAGTATGCGGGTATGTCGATGATCACTTCCCACTACAGCGCACGTGAAGAGTGGGCTAACAGTGTTACCCATGGCATTGGTATCCTGCTGTCGATCGTAGGTTTGGTATTGCTGCTGCAGCGCTCACTGGCCGCAGATGCCGATGTGATGACCATAATCAGTATGAGTCTGTATGGCGGCAGCATGATCACCTTGTTCTTCGCCTCTACCCTGTATCACTCTATTCCGCACCCCAGCAGTAAACGTTGGCTCAAGACCTTTGATCACTGCGCTATTTTCTTACTGATCGCGGGTAGCTATACCCCATTTATGCTGGTGAGTTTACGCACGCCACTTGCGATTGGATTGATGGTGGTTATTTGGGCGCTTGCTGTAATTGGCATTATCATGAAGCTGTTTTTTGTCTATCGCTTCAAGCGCGCGTCATTGATTACTTATCTGGTGATGGGGTGGTTATCGCTAATCGTAATTTACCAGCTTGCCAAACACCTTGACCCTTCTGGTCTAATTCTACTAGCTGCCGGCGGGGCAATTTACACACTGGGCGTGGTGTTCTACGCCAACAAGCGCATACCTTTCAACCACGCCATCTGGCATCTGTTTGTGTTAGGGGGGGCTGCGTGTCACTTTTTTGCCATATATTGGTACGTGACACCGGTGTAACTGAGATAACGCCGCGAATTAGCGGCGCCAGAATGCAGGGAAGAACAGTACGATCAGCGTGAGGATTTCCAAGCGCCCCATTAACATACCTAAACTCAGTAACCATTTTGCCGCATCGGGCAGCGGAGCGAAGTTCCCTGTAGGGCCAATGATTGAGCCCATTCCCGGTCCCACATTAGCAACAGCGGTAATCGCACCAGAGATACTGGTGGTAGGGTCTAAACCCATCGCGCTCAGTGCCCCAGCAAGGGCGATAATAGTGACAAAGAACATCAAGCCAAATGCCACCACTGAGCGAACAATGTCATCGTTCACTGGTCGCTGGTTGTAACGTTGTACGAATACACCAGAAGGGTGAATAAGCTTCATCATTTGTTTGTGCAGCAGGGTCACCGCAATCTGAAAGCGGAAGATTTTAATGCCACCAGATGTTGAACCGGAACATGCCCCCACCATCATCATAAACGCAAACACCACTGACGGTAGTGGTCCCCAAGCGGTGAAGTCTTCCAAGCCAAATCCGGTCGTCGTGACCACTGAGACGATGTTGAACATAGAGACGCGAAAGGCATCATCTAAGGCATAGCCGTCCTCGAAAAACAACCAAAGAGCCACAACCGTACTGGCTATCAAGAACAAATAACCAAAGCCGCGCACTTGAGCGTCATTGAACAACACTCTAGGGTCGCGCTTCGACAGTGCGGCCACAAATAACAAGAAGGGTAAACCACCTAAGAACATAAATACGGTACCCACCCAATGTGACCCTTCTGAGAAGTGGTTCATTGAGCCATCAGAGGTGGAGTAGCCGCCAGTGGACAACGTGGTAAACGAGTGGTTAATGGCATCGAATAGATTCATGCCTGTAGCAAGATAGCCGAGTAAGCACAGCCCGGTTAGCACTAAATACACCACCACGATATTTTTCGCGACGGTCTTCGCTCGCGGACTGCTTTTATCAGACCAGTCAGAAGACTCGGTCTGGAACAGTCGCATCCCGCCGACGTTGAGCATTGGCAAGACAGCGACTGCCATCACAATAAAGCCGATGCCGCCGAGCCACTGTAATATTGAGCGCCATAGCAAGATACTTGGTGCCATGTTGTCTAGTCCACTGAGCACGGTCGAGCCAGTGGTGGTGATGCCTGACATGGTTTCAAAGTAGGCGTCGGTAAAACTAATGTGGTTGATGAACACAAAAGGCAGCGCCGCAAACGCGCTGGCAATGGTCCACACCAAACTGGTGATCAAGAACATGTCTCGAACACCCAGCTTAAAGTGTTTGGTTCGGCCGATGGATAGGCACAGGAAAGCCGCGATATGAGTAATGATGACAGCAAGACCAAAGTCCAGAAAGCCATCAGTACCAGTAAAGAAGGCGACTAGAGTCGGCACGTACATAAATAGGGCGAGCTTAGAGAGCACCAACCCTATAACGAACGAGACCGGACGGGCGTTAACCATAAAATTGCCTTACAAGAAGAACGCGCTCGGCTGGAATAATGCCTCAACATCAGGCACGTATTTCTTATCAACCAAGAACATCACCACGTGGTCATCTTGCTCGATAATGGTTCGGTCGTGGGCAATCAATACTTCTTCACCACGCACAATCGCGCCAATAGTGGTACCTGGTGGTAGTTTGATTTCGCCAATGGCTTTGCCAACCACTTTGGATGTGGTTTCATCACCATGCGCAACGGCTTCAATGGCCTCAGCAGCGCCGCGACGCAGTGAAGACACGTTAACGATATCTGCACGACGAACGTGAGTAAGTAGAGCTGAAATCGTCGCTTGCTGCGGTGAGATTGCTACATCAATGGTGCCGCCTTGTACCAGGTCAACATAAGCGCCGCGCTGGATAAGTACCATCACCTTTTTTGCGCCCATTTTCTTCGCCAGCATCGCCGACATGATGTTGGTTTCATCTTCGTTGGTGAGCGCAATAAATACATCGACTTGATCGATGTTTTCCTCTGCAAGCAACTCTTGGTCAGCGGCATCACCACAGAAGACAATAGTGTTTTCTAGTTCTTCAGAGAGCTTCTCTGCACGCTGATAGCTGCGCTCAATCAGTTTAACGCTGTAGTTTTGCTCTAGGCGTTTGGCAAGACTGGCACCAATGTTACCCCCACCCACAATCATGATGCGGCGATAAGGTTTCTCTAGGCGCTGCAGTTCACTCATTACTGAGCGAATGTGGTTGCTTGCCGCAACGAAGAACACTTCATCATCGGCTTCGATAATGGTGGTGCCTTGTGGACGGATAGGTCGTCCTTGACGGAAAATCGCTGCTACGCGGGTGTCAATGTGCGGCATGTGCTCACGCAGAGTCGATAGGGCATTACCCACTAGCGGGCCGCCGTAGTAAGCTTTTACCGCGACGAGGCTGACTCGCTCATCGGCAAAACTGACAACTTGCAGCGCGCCAGGATATTGGATCAGTCGTTCGATATAGCTTGTGACGAGCTCTTCAGGGGCAATCAGGTGGTCAACTGGAATTGCACCAGAGTTAAACAAGCTCTCTTTTTCAATCAAGTATTCACGTGAGCGAATACGCGCGACACGGTTAGGGGTGTTGAATAGCGAAAATGCTACCTGACAAGCCGCCATGTTGGTTTCGTCCATATTGGTTACGGCGACCAACATATCGGCATCTTGCGCGCCCGCTTCTCTTAGCACATCTGGGTGACAAGCGTAGCCATTGACGACACGCAAATCATACTTATCTTGCAGCTCTCTTAAACGGTCGCTGTCGCGGTCGACGATAGTGATATCGTTGTTTTCCCCCACCAGGTTCTCCGCTAGGGTGCCACCAACTTGACCAGCTCCAAGAATGATGATTTTCATAACATTTCGCTCTTTTGTTTTTTATAAACTCGTTACGTCAATAGCATAGCCATCAATAAGTTAGCATGCTATTGATTTTTAAGTTCCCTACACAATGCTCGATTACTGCGTCTTTTGTAGCACTGCGTAATAGAAGCCATCCATATCATGCTCACCCGGAAGAATCTGACGTCCAGGGTTCTCTTTATCTGAGCCAATCAGTTCAGCGTTTTCTGTGCGAGCCAAGAACGCAATCACTTGGTCTTTATTTTCTTGCGGCGTGATAGAGCATGTCGCATAGACTAGCGTGCCGCCGACTTTCAACTGCTGCCACATTGCATCAAAGATCTCGCGTTGCAGCTCTGCAAGCGCCTCAATGTCATCCGCGCGTCGTAGCCATTTGATATCAGGGTGACGACGAATAACGCCAGTCGCAGAACACGGTGCATCCAACAAAATACGGTCAAACTGCCCGCCTTGCCACCACTCTTGCGGCGTTCTTGCATCACCACACACGACTTTCGCCTGTAGGTTGAGGCGTTTCAGGTTGTCGTGGACACGCTTTAGTCGCGTCTCGTCACAATCAATAGCCACCACTTGGCTGCCTTTGGTGCGCTCAAGAATGTGGGCGGTTTTACCACCTGGCGCTGCACAACAGTCTAAGATCAGCTCACCATCTTGTGGTTGCAAATAATTGATCGACAGCTGCGCTGCGGCATCTTGAACCGATACCCAGCCTTTCTCAAAGCCCGGAAGCTTGGTCACGTCACAAGGAGCGGCCAATTTTAGGGCATCTTGTGCTTCTGGGTGAGGGGTGGAATCTATGCCTTCATTTTTGAGAAGCGCTTGATAATCGTCACGAGGTAGGTGTTGGTGGTTCACACGCAGCCACATCGGCGCTTTCATGTTGTTGGCTTCAACAATACTTTGCCACTGTTCTGGGTAGCTTTGCTGAAGTAGTTTCAGTAGCCAGCTTGGGTGACCGTATTTACCCGCATTGTGGCTGACCGACTTTTGATCTAACTCTTCTTGATTGCGTTGGTAGTTTCGTAGTACAGCGTTGATTAAGCCGCGCAGTTTTGGGCCTTTCAGCGTTTTGGTCGCTTCCACCGTCTCGCCAACGGCAGCGTGAGCCGGAATGCGCATATGACCGATTTGGTAAAGACCCACCAAAATCAAATGATGAAATACGCGCTGTTTTCCCTTGAGTGGCTTATCCATTAATTCGGATGCGACAGATTCAAGGCGAGGCAGAATTCGAAGTGCACCAAAACAGATTTCTTGAAGCAGTGCTTGGTCGCGAGGTTTCACCTGCTGCTGACCCAATGGAAGTGCACTCGAGAGCGATTGGCCTTTATCAACCACTTGGAAAAGGATATTAGCCGCGACAGCGCGAACGTTCATGTTAGTTACCTAAATTTGTTGCTATGAAAACAAACTAGGGCCTGTACTGGTTAGTACTGGCCCTAAATATCGTATGCGGTGTGTATCACTAACCTAGGATACTGCCGACTTCAAACCAGCTGGCTTTGGAATTGAGTACATCGCTCACTGGCATCGCTTTTTTACCTGGGATCTGGATTTGCTCTAGAACCAAGGTGCCGTTACCCGTTGCAACGTAAATTCCTGTTTTATCAGCCTTAAGGATAGTCCCCGCAGGCGCCTCTGTCGCACTCGCTTCAACGCGAGATTGCCAAACCTTGATGTTGTTCTCTTCAACAGAGAAGAAACTCATCGGCCATGGGTTAAAGGCACGCACACAGCGCTCGATAAACGCGGCGTCTTGTGACCAATCGATCTTAGCTTCGTCTTTGCTCAGCTTGCTGGCGTAATTGGCTTGCTCATCGTCCTGTTTGACAGGCTTTGCCTTGCCTGCGGCGATATCACCAAGACAATCAACCAGAGCTTCTGAGCCTAATTCGGCAAGCTTGTCATACATGGTGGTGCTGGTATCGGTGGCTTCAATTGGCAATGTGGCAATTTTTAGCATGTCACCGGTATCAAGGCCGATATCCATCTGCATGATGGTCACGCCAGTCTCGGCATCACCCGCCCAGATAGAGCGCTGAATGGGTGCTGCACCACGCCAACGAGGCAGGATAGAGCCATGCACGTTGATGCAACCCAGCTCTGGAGTGTCCAGCACAGCTTGTGGAAGTAACAGGCCGTATGCTACGACAACCATGATGTCGGCGTTGAGATCTTTTAACTCTTGCTTTGCCTCGTCAGACTTGAAATTGACCGGTTGATAAACCGGAATGTCATGCTCAAGCGCGATGTTCTTTACAGGACTTGCTGTGAGTTTTTTACCACGACCTGCAGGGCGATCTGGCTGAGTATAAACCGCGATAACCTCATGCTCCGAAGACAATAACGCCGCCAAGTGACGGGCGGCGAAGTCTGGAGTACCGGCAAACACAATACGTAATGATTGGCTCACACTGACCTCTCTTAACTTAAATTCTTATTCGTTGGCTTATTGCTTGGCGTTAAAGCGCTTAATTTTCTCAAGCTTTTCTTTAATACGCTTACGCTTTAGAGGGGATAGGTAATCAACAAACAGTTTACCCTCTAGGTGGTCAAGCTCATGTTGAACACAGATAGCCAACAGGTCATCCGCATCGAAAGTGAACTCTTCACCATCGCGGTTTAGCGCTTTTACAGTTACTTCTGCAGCGCGAGAGACTAATGCGCGAGCGCCAGGAACAGAAAGGCAACCTTCTTCGATACCGTCTTCACCACGTTTTTCCGTGATTTCAGGGTTGATCAGTACCATAGGCTCGTCGCGAGTATCTGAAATATCAATCACAACAATTCGCTGATGAACGTCAACTTGGGTTGCTGCCAGACCGATACCTTCTTCGTCATACATGGTTTCAATCATGTCATCGACGATTTTTTGGGTTTCCGGCGTTACCGCTTCAACGGGCTTTGCTACCGTTCTTAGGCGATCATCCGGGAAAGTTAATACTTGTAATACAGACATATACACTCAAAATGTTGAACTGTGCCGAATAGGCTTGGACTTCGTTGGTTCAATTCTAGACATTTTCCAACCTAAATGACAGCATCCCTTGAAACAAAGCGAAGGATTGCGGTGTATGAAGCGGGGAAATGTGCTGGTATTGAAGGTTTACATTGTTGTTACCACACTCGCTCTGAGCTTTGCCTCTTTCGCTGATAATCCGCTCACTATTAAAGAGACTGTCCCTGCTGTTTATCAAGTAAAGCAGGGTGATACCTTATGGGGCATTTCTAGTCTGTATTTGCACTCTCCATGGCGTTGGCCTGAGCTTTGGAACCAAAACAAACACATTGGTGATCCTAACCTTATTTATCCTGGTGACAAACTGATGCTGACGTGGGTTAACGGTCAACCGCGCTTGGTGCGTAAAGCGACGAAAAAACTGTCGCCGACGATTCAAGTGACCACCAAAGCCCCTATCGCTGCCATTAATGCCCTAACCCAAGCTCGCTATACTCAAAGAGAGGGCTTGGTACTAGAGAGTGAGCTGGCAAAATTCCCGAAAGTGATTGGCTCAAGTGATGGGCTCAACTACGTGACCGCTGAAGATGATGTCTATATTGATTACCGAGGTGAGGAGACTGAGTGGGCTATCTACCGCGCTAGCCAGCGCTTTGCTGCGCCGCAGCCAGAATACAGCATGCAGCAAGTCAGAATGGTGGCGAAAGCGCGCAGTCAGTCGCAAGCCGATGGCGTGACGACCCTTGTGATTGAAAGGTTTATCCATGAAATTAAGCAGGGTGATGTCGCCATTCCTCTCTCGGCAATACAAACACCCGAGCAAATCAATCACTTTCAGCCTCATGCTGGCCCTGCCATTGATAATCTCAGCATCGCGGGAATGATGGATGCGGTGAACTATGTCGTCAGAGGGCAGGCGGTGGTGCTTAATCGCGGCTATGTGTCTCGGGTAGAGCAGGGCGGCAGTTATGCGTTGGTGAAACCAGCTCATGGCTTTCAATTTTCAGAGGGGGAATTTGGGCTAGTGGAAGGGAATAAAGAAGAGACCTCGCTGGCGATGCCGACGATTGAGGTGGGGCAGCTTGTGGTGATACGCAGTTATCCATTTTTTAGCATTGCGGTAATCATCGAGGCAAGTGAGCCAATTACCCAGCAGATGCTGGTAGCTTCCCCTTCTAAACGTGCAAAAAGCTAATGGGCGCCTTCATGGATGACAGTAATGCCTTAGCGTGGCTGCGACTTTCGTTATGTCCAGGTATTGGTCCTGTGACCTTCTATAAGCTGCTCGCAGTGGATGATCCACGGAATATCGTTGAATCAGATGAGCAGACATTATCAGCAATTGGACTTAAGCCCAATCAGGTCAGTTTTATTCGTAAGCAGTCTGTTGAGCTCGCAGAGCGAGCCTTCGCTTGGCGAGAAAATGCGAATAATCACATCCTTCTTCAGCAAGGTGACGACTATCCGCCGCTGTTACGAGAATCTAAAGGCTGTCCGCCAATACTTTTTGTACAAGGTGACGTGGCGTTGTTATCAGAGCCGCAAATCGCCATGGTTGGCAGCCGAAACGCCAGTTCTGGCGGTTTGGAAACAGCGCGCAGCTTTGCTGCGGAATTCGTTAACTTTGGCTACTGCGTAACAAGTGGATTGGCACTGGGTATCGACGGTCATGCCCATCAAGGAGCGCTTGAGGCAAATGGCAAGACCATCGCTGTGTTGGGGGCTGGGCTGGATTCAATTTATCCCGCTAGGCACAAGTCACTCGCGCAGCGCATCGCTCAGCAAGGTGCGCTCGTCAGTGAGCATTTACCTTGGATCAAACCGAGAGCGGAACACTTTCCAAGACGAAACCGAATTGTCAGTGGCTTGTCGTTGGGCGTTGTTGTGGTGGAAGCTGCGGAGAAAAGTGGTTCGTTAATTACAGCAAGGTATGCGGCAGAGCAGGGGCGTGAGGTGTTTGCTGTGCCAGGTTCGATTCGTCATGCTTATCATCAGGGGTGTCATTCATTAATACGAACCGGTGCCTGTCTCGTACAAAAGGTGGAAGATGTACTATGTGAAATAGAATCTCTATCGAACTGGTCTAAAAAAGTACAACCAACACTTTTCGACCAAGTTATTGATAAAGAAGAATTGCCATATGCAGATCTGTTGGCTAACGTAGGAATAGAGGCAACGCCGGTTGATATTTTGGCTCAAAAGACCCATATTCCTGTTCAAGAGGTCATGCAACAGCTTTTAGAGCTCGAGTTACTGGGCCATGTTGTTGCGGTTAACGGTGGTTATATTCTTAAGGGGAGAGGCTAGCTATGATGATGGACATACTGATGTACCTGTTCGAAACCTACGTGCATAGCGATGCAGATCTGCAGGTAGACCAAGACGAACTTGAGGATGAACTACTTAGAGCAGGCTTCAAGCAAAAAGATATCTACAAGGCACTAGAGTGGCTTGAGGATCTTGCTGAGCTGCAAAACACCGATGAGCATTCTGCGATTGCGATGAGTGCCGCGACCTCTACGCGAATCTATACCCAGCAAGAAATGACGCGTATGGATGTTAAAAGCCGAGGCTTGCTGATGTTCTTAGAGCAGATCGGCGTCTTGACTACCGAAACTCGTGAGATGGTCATTGACCGTGTTATGGGGCTCGAAACCAACGATTTTGAACTCGATGACCTCAAATGGATCATTTTGATGGTCTTGTTCAATGTTCCTGGCAACGAAAACGCGTACACTCTCATGGAAGAGCTTATCTACACCGCTGAAAGAGGTGTGGTGCATTAATCCTCCCAGCCCAACCCAGTGGGCTGCTTGCGTTAAGAGAACACCATGAGTGGTAAAATCGACAATCAACTTTTCTCGGCTCATGAACACGCCTTAGATCATGAGTCTTGCCCCCAATGCCAACCTGGTAAGCTGCTTCTCAAAAATGGCAAACATGGCACTTTTCTAGGGTGTGACCAATATCCGAGCTGCGACTATATTAAACCATTGCATCAAAACGATGGTCATATCGTCAAAGAGCTAGGTGTACCCTGTCCGGATTGTGGCTCTGAGCTGCTGCTGCGCCAAGGACGCTTTGGAATGTTCATTGGGTGCAGCAACTACCCGGAATGCCACTTCATTCAATCACCGAACAAGCAAGAAGAGCCAGAGCAAACCGATCAAACCTTGGTCTCTTGTCCTGAGTGTGCCAAAGGGGCACTCAAAGAGAGAAAATCTCGATTCGGCAAAACCTTCTACGCTTGCGATCAGTATCCAAAGTGCAAGTTTGCGGTCAATCACCCTCCTGTCGCGGGTCACTGTCAGTTTTGTGGATTTGAGCTGCTGGTGGAAAAGAAGCGAGCATCTGGAACCGTACTCGAGTGCGCCTCAAGGCGATGCCATAAAATACAAGATACCGAATAAATAAAAATGGCTCCTTTGGGAGCCATTTTTTAAAGCTTTACGCCCAGCTTAAAGGGCTTCAGCTGCTGGCTTCAGCGCGGGAAAAGCCGCTTCATCAAGTAGCTCAGACAAGGCAACTAGCTGCGCCTTAAGCGCCGCTTTGTCATTGGCCGTGACATTGATGTGACCCATCTTACGACCAGCACGCTTGTCTTTGCCATACCAGTGAACGTGGCAGCCAGACAGGCTATGCACCGCTTCTGGCAACGTATCTTCGCCTAAAATGTTCACCATAGACGTGGCACGAATGGCTTGTGTTGAGCCAAGAGGCATATCACATACCGCGCGCAGGTGGTTTTCAAACTGACAAGTGTCCGCACCTTGCTGTGTCCAGTGCCCTGAGTTGTGCACGCGAGGTGCAATCTCATTCACTAGTAGCTGGCCATTCACATCGAAGAACTCAAGTGCAAGCACGCCAACATAGTCCAAAGACTCGGCTACAGCGGTAAACATTTGTGCCGCTTGAGCTTGCAGTTCTGGTTCATCAATCGCTGTTGATAGCGTCAGTACGCCATCGGTATGCACGTTTTCAGCCAGTGGGTAGATAGCAAGCTCACCTTGCTTGTTGCGCGCACCAACCAGTGATACTTCGCGTTGGAAAGGGACAAACTCTTCAGCAACGATCGCTTGGCTTTCTGATTCTGCAATACACTCGGCCATTTCTGTCCAAATTGCGTCGACATCATCAAGCGTTTTTAATCGCCACTGACCTTTTCCATCGTAGCCACCCAATGCGCTCTTAAGCACCATAGGCAGACCAACGTGCGCAATTGCCGCATCAAAATCTGTACGAGTATTGATGACTGCGTATTTGGCGTTTTTCACCCCCGCACTGTCGAGAAGGCCTTTTTCAATGCGGCGATCACCACCGGCTTTGATAGCGTCTGTCGATGGGAGGAACTTGCCACTTTTCTCACAGATTGCGAGTACATCGAGTGGAATGTGTTCGAACTCAGCCGTGATAACGTCAGCTTCCGCAATCGCATGCTCTAAACCGTTACCTAGCACTTCAAGTGTCAGTGGGTGAACGATATTCTCACTGCGCACATCAAATGCTGAGATTTTGATATTCAGAGGGGCGCCGGCTAGTGACATCATGCGCGCCAGTTGGCCTGCTCCAAGAACCAGTACGTGTTTCATCATTAGTCCTTAGAAGGATCTGGGTTAGCAAGTACAGTTTCTGTTTGTTGGCTGCGGAACGCTTCAACCTTTTCCATTACGGCGTTGTCGTGAACACCAATGATCTGCGCCGCCAGGATACCCGCGTTCGCGGCGCCTGCTTCACCGATAGCCAGTGTGCCCACCGCGATGCCTTTAGGCATTTGTACGATAGACAGTAGAGAGTCCATACCTTTAAGCGCGCGGCTTTGAACAGGAACGCCCAATACAGGAACACTTGTGAACGCTGCCGCCATACCTGGAAGGTGCGCAGCGCCGCCAGCACCGGCGATGATGACTGAGATACCGCGTTCTTTCGCAGAAGTCGCGTAGTCAGCGAGTAGTTGCGGTGTGCGGTGAGCAGAAACGACCTTGGTTTCATAATCCACACCAAACTGATCCAGCATTTCTGCTGCTAGTTTCATGGTTGGCCAATCTGATTTTGAACCCATAATAATGCCGACTTTCATCCGAAGCTCCTTCAAGGCGTGTGGAAATGGACTAATTTGCGCGCATTATACGAGGATTTTTTTCTAAGGAAAACGTTTGCGTGAGTGAATTTTGTGTTTTTTTCTGGATTCTCACTCGGGTTTTAAGCATAGTGCCGTAGAAATGTAAAATATTTGTTTAGCTTTTAATAAAAGGAAGTCTCGGTGGATAATTTTCAAACCACAGTTGCGGCGCTTCAATCCGGTGAAGTAATTGCTTATCCAACGGAAGGAGTATTTGGCGTGGGTTGTGATCCAGACGATGCGCAAGCTATTGAAAAGCTTCTTGCTGTCAAAGAACGTCCGGTTGAAAAAGGACTCATTTTGATCGCTGCGAATTTTGAGCAGCTTCGCCCTTATATTGATGAGGCTCAACTGACAGAGCAGCAGCTAGAAAGTGTTCAGCAAACTTGGCCTGGCCCATATACCTGGATCATGCCAGCAAGCTCACGTGTTTCCCCTTGGCTAAGTGGCGCGTTTGATACTATCGCTGTGCGTGTCACGGATCATGAGTTGGTGCAAAAATTGTGTTTGGCCTATGGCAAGCCAATTACGTCCACTAGTGCTAATTTATCAGGTATGCCATCTTGCATGACAACCGAAGAAGTTAAGCAGCAACTGGGTACTCGTTTGTCTTCAGTCCTTGAAGGCGAGACGGGTGGCCGCAATAAGCCGAGCGAAATCCGCGACGCTCGCACCCTTAAAGTACTACGACAAGGCTAAGGAGTTCCCGTGCAGCAAGTCGATAAACACCAAGTAAAAGCGTTCCTTCTTCAGCTTCAAGACGATATCTGCCAAAAACTCGAACAACAAGATGGTGTCGCGACCTTTCAACAGGATGAGTGGCAGCGTGAGCAAGGTGGTGGTGGCCGCAGCCGCGTTATGAAAGATGGTCAGGTATTTGAGCAAGGCGGGGTGAATTTTTCCCATGTGTTTGGCGACAAGATGCCGGCATCAGCTACCGCGCACAGACCAGAACTCGCTGGGCGCAAGTTCGAAGCTATGGGGGTATCGCTAGTGATTCATCCCAAGAACCCTTATATCCCAACATCACATGCCAATGTACGTTTCTTTATCGCTGAGAAAGAGGGCGAGGATCCGATTTGGTGGTTTGGTGGTGGGTTTGACTTAACGCCATTCTATCCATATGAAGAGGATTGCCAGCATTGGCATGATACGGCGAAGCAGGTTTGTCAGCCATTCGGTGATGAGGTGTATGCAGAGCATAAAAAATGGTGTGATGACTATTTCTTCTTACCACACCGTAACGAAACGCGCGGTGTTGGTGGCTTGTTCTTTGATGATTTAAATCAGTGGGGCTTTGAACGCTCGTTCGCTTACATGCAGGCGGTGGGTAACGGCTACACCGATGCATATCTGCCAATCGTCGAAAAGCGCAAAGCTGAGCAATATGGTGAGCGTGAGCGCAACTTCCAGCTCTATCGTCGTGGTCGTTATGTTGAGTTCAATCTCGTTTACGACCGAGGCACGCTATTTGGCTTGCAAAGTGGTGGTCGTACGGAGTCCATTCTTATGTCAATGCCGCCATTGGCTCGCTGGGAATACAGCTATGAGCCACAAGAGGGAAGCGAAGAAGCGCGCCTCTATAGCGACTATCTAAAACCGAGAGAGTGGTAACCTAGCCAACAGCCTTTGTTCAACTTGGCGAATGTGTGCCGAAGTGATAGTGTCGAACTATACATTTCGGTACCCATTAGCAAGGACAGTAGGCATAAACATGAGCAAGCCCGATCAGTACGTGGTGTTTGGTAATCCCATCTCGCAAAGCAAATCACCGTATATCCATACTCTCTTCGCAAGACAAACTTCGCAAAATCTTGAATATGCTAGTCAACAGCCAGAGCCAGATGCGTTTAAGCAGGCTGCCACCGAGTTTTTCCAATCGGGTGGTAAAGGTTGCAACATTACCGCACCCTTTAAAGAAGATGCTTTTCAGTTTGCGGGTCGCCTGACCGAGCGTGCTCAGCTTGCGGGCGCAGTTAATACCCTCAAGAAGCTGGATGATGGCGAAATCATTGGTGATAACACCGATGGTGAGGGTTTGGTTCAGGACTTACTGCAACATCAAGTTCAACTAGAAGGCGCTTCTATATTAGTGATTGGCTCGGGTGGTGCGGCGCGTGGTGTACTGAAGCCGTTGCTCGACCAAAAACCTGCCTCTATTACCATTACCAATCGCACGTTTGAGAAAGCGCAGCAGCTTGCTGAGCTATTTAAGCCTTACGGGCAGATTAATGCGGTACCTATGAGTGACGTTTCTCGTGCCTATGATGTGGTGATTAACTCCGCTTCAACCAGTCTGTATAAACAATTGCCTGACATCAGTGATGCAATCTTTGCTGACCACACTGTGAGTTATGATATGACTTATGGACAGGGTTTGACGACCTTCAATCAATGGGCGAAAGAGTCAGGTGCTAGGTTGGCCTATGATGGTTTAGGTATGCTGGTGGGTCAGGCGGCAGAAAGCTTTATGTTATGGCGCGGCCTAAGACCGGGCACGAAGCAGATATTACGTGAGTTAAGAAAGAATCTAGAAGGCCTATAACATGAACCAGTCAATTTTGTTTTCAGATCAGCTTGAATGGAACCAAGAGCTAGGCGTGGTTGAGTTTCACGCGCAGCAAGCAGGGATGTTGATTGTGTGTCTTGTTGGGTTGGAGAAACTTGCTAGGCTAAATGATTTAAATGTCGTTACTAAGGAGCTGGCATTCGAGTGCTTTGAGGCTGTTCGTTTTGATCTTGAAGAAATAGCAGAAAGCCTCATAGAGGATGAGGCTTTCGATGAACAGGGTCGCGTTATTGTTAACTAACCGATGATTAACTAGCGAATGACGTGCACATATTGCATGTAGTCATTTTTATTCTGCACATAGTTATTGGCGGAGCGAAGTAAAAAGGCTCTTTCTTTTTCGGTAAGAGGACGAGCCTGTTTTACCGGACTGCCCACATACAGATAACCACTTTCCAGTACCTTGTTTGGTGGCACTAAGGAACCCGCGCCAATCATCACATCAGATTCAATAGTGGCGCCATCAAGCACAATACTACCCATGCCGACAAGAACGCGATCTCTTATGATGCACCCGTGAAGCATCACCTTATGGCCAATGGTGACATCATTACCTATTAGTAGAGGATAACCTTCGGGGTTGTCAGCGTTTTTATGGGTAACGTGTAACACGCTGTTGTCTTGGATATTGGTGCGCTCGCCAATCTCTATATGGTTAACATCACCGCGCGCGGACACGAGTGGCCATACACTGGCATCTTTGCCAAATCGAACATCGCCAACAATCACACTGGTTTTATCTATATAGACAGAGTCATCCAGCTGTGGGGTAATGCCCTTGTAACTACGAATTGAAGTCATATCAGTCTCTAAATCTATGGAACAAAGCTATTTTGGCGAGTTATTGCGGTAATTTACAGCGCCAAAGCACAAAAACTAACCACACAAACAAAAAAAGCGAAAAAACTGGTTTTTGGGTATTGCCAATGTGATTTCGATCTCTATAATGCCCCCTCGCTGACACGGGAAAGGACAACGAAATCCCCAACGAGTCAGAAGGTCACAAGCTTCTAAGAAGCTTAGCAAAATAAGTTAAAAAAAGTGGTTGACACGAAAACTTATCTCGCTAAAATGACCGTCCGTTTCAAGGGAAGCTTTGAAACAAGCTCTTTAACAATATAAACCTATCAATCTGTGTGGGCACTCGTTGATGATAATCAAATTAGATACCTCGGTATCAAATTAGGTTTTCAATGAACTGAGTGACCAATCGAGATTACTTTCTTGTAAAAGAACTTAGTCTTGGCACAGTCAATTCATTATCGTTCTGTTGGAACGATAATAGCTTTAAAATTACTTCTTACTTTTGAGTAAGGATGAGTTTTGAAGTCAGTATTCATTGAGCCGACAAAATCTTAAATTGAAGAGTTTGATCATGGCTCAGATTGAACGCTGGCGGCAGGCCTAACACATGCAAGTCGAGCGGAAACGAGTTAACTGACCCTTCGGGTGACGTTAACGGCGTCGAGCGGCGGACGGGTGAGTAATGCCTGGGAATATGCCTTGATGTGGGGGATAACCATTGGAAACGATGGCTAATACCGCATAATGCCTTCGGGCCAAAGAGGGGGATCTTCGGACCTCTCGCGTCAAGATTAGCCCAGGTGGGATTAGCTAGTTGGTGAGGTAATGGCTCACCAAGGCGACGATCCCTAGCTGGTCTGAGAGGATGATCAGCCACACTGGAACTGAGACACGGTCCAGACTCCTACGGGAGGCAGCAGTGGGGAATATTGCACAATGGGCGCAAGCCTGATGCAGCCATGCCGCGTGTGTGAAGAAGGCCTTCGGGTTGTAAAGCACTTTCAGTCGTGAGGAAGGTGGTGTAGTTAATAGCTGCATCATTTGACGTTAGCGACAGAAGAAGCACCGGCTAACTCCGTGCCAGCAGCCGCGGTAATACGGAGGGTGCGAGCGTTAATCGGAATTACTGGGCGTAAAGCGCATGCAGGTGGTTCGTTAAGTCAGATGTGAAAGCCCGGGGCTCAACCTCGGAACTGCATTTGAAACTGGCGGACTAGAGTACTGTAGAGGGGGGTAGAATTTCAGGTGTAGCGGTGAAATGCGTAGAGATCTGAAGGAATACCGGTGGCGAAGGCGGCCCCCTGGACAGATACTGACACTCAGATGCGAAAGCGTGGGGAGCAAACAGGATTAGATACCCTGGTAGTCCACGCCGTAAACGATGTCTACTTGGAGGTTGTGGCCTTGAGCCGTGGCTTTCGGAGCTAACGCGTTAAGTAGACCGCCTGGGGAGTACGGTCGCAAGATTAAAACTCAAATGAATTGACGGGGGCCCGCACAAGCGGTGGAGCATGTGGTTTAATTCGATGCAACGCGAAGAACCTTACCTACTCTTGACATCCAGAGAACTTAGCAGAGATGCTTTGGTGCCTTCGGGAACTCTGAGACAGGTGCTGCATGGCTGTCGTCAGCTCGTGTTGTGAAATGTTGGGTTAAGTCCCGCAACGAGCGCAACCCTTATCCTTGTTTGCCAGCGAGTAATGTCGGGAACTCCAGGGAGACTGCCGGTGATAAACCGGAGGAAGGTGGGGACGACGTCAAGTCATCATGGCCCTTACGAGTAGGGCTACACACGTGCTACAATGGCGCATACAGAGGGCAGCCAACTTGCGAAAGTGAGCGAATCCCAAAAGTGCGTCGTAGTCCGGATTGGAGTCTGCAACTCGACTCCATGAAGTCGGAATCGCTAGTAATCGTGGATCAGAATGCCACGGTGAATACGTTCCCGGGCCTTGTACACACCGCCCGTCACACCATGGGAGTGGGCTGCAAAAGAAGTGGGTAGTTTAACCTTCGGGAGGACGCTCACCACTTTGTGGTTCATGACTGGGGTGAAGTCGTAACAAGGTAGCCCTAGGGGAACCTGGGGCTGGATCACCTCCTTATACGAATAGATTATTGCGATGAGTGTTCACACAGATTGATTAGGTTTGTAAAGATAAAGAGATTTTGTTTTTGCTGAAAAGCGAAAACAGAAAATAGTAAGTGCCCAACACTTACTGCTTAGTGTCCCGTTCGTCTAGAGGCCTAGGACACCGCCCTTTCACGGCGGTAACAGGGGTTCGACTCCCCTACGGGATACCATTGGGTCGTTAGCTCAGTTGGTAGAGCAGTTGACTTTTAATCAATTGGTCGCAGGTTCGAATCCTGCACGACCCACCATTCCTTCTTTGAAGGAAGTCTCAAGACATGGGGCTATAGCTCAGCTGGGAGAGCGCCTGCCTTGCACGCAGGAGGTCAGCAGTTCGATCCTGCTTAGCTCCACCATTCTTGAACATTCCACGGAATGACTTTCGTGGGCGATTAGCTCAGTTGGGAGAGCACCTCCCTTACAAGGAGGGGGTCACTGGTTCGAGCCCGGTATCGCCCACCATCTTTAAGCGCATTTCTTTTAGAAGAAAGGCTTTAAGTGCTCTTAAAAATGGTTTCGAAAGCTTTATTGCTGTAGAAAACAAGCTCTTTAACAATTTGGAAAGCTGACGAATAACATTTGATTAATGTTATTCATTTAAAAGTTCTCAAATCCTAGATGATTTAATCATTTAGGTACCAACACACATTCAAGTGTTCTTGGAAGTGACGAAAGTCCACTTTTTGCCTCTGCTTTTTCTTAAAAAGCGGAAACAAAGAGTTATTTGAGTCCGGCAAAATCGAGTCTGCATCATGTATAAAAATTGCAGACAACTTTGGTTGTTTAACGACAATCTCGAGGTTTCTTTGAAACTCTTTGGGGTTGTATGGTTAAGTGACTAAGCGTACACGGTGGATGCCTTGGCAGTCAGAGGCGATGAAAGGCGTAATAACTTGCGATAAGCCCAGATTAGGTAGTAATAACCTTTGAGTCTGGGATTCCTGAATGGGAAACCCAACTGCATAAGCAGTTATCGCTGAGTGAATACATAGCTCAGCGAGGCGAACCGGGGGAACTGAAACATCTAAGTACCCCGAGGAAGAGAAATCAACCGAGATTCCGAAAGTAGCGGCGAGCGAAATTGGATTAGCCCTTAAGCTTTTAATGAGACAGACGAAGGCTCTGGAAAGTGCCGCAGTAAAGGGTGATAGCCCCGTAGTCGACATCTCATCATCAGTGAAATCGAGTAGGGCGGGACACGTGATATCCTGTCTGAATATGGAGATTCATCCTCCAAGGCTAAATACTACTGACTGACCGATAGTGAACCAGTACCGTGAGGGAAAGGCGAAAAGAACCCCTGTGAGGGGAGTGAAATAGAACCTGAAACCGTGTACGTACAAGCAGTAGGAGCACCTTCGTGGTGTGACTGCGTACCTTTGTATAATGGGTCAGCGACTTATATTCAGTGGCAAGGTTAACCGTTTAGGGGAGCCGTAGGGAAACCGAGTCTTAACTGGGCGTTCAGTCTCTGGATATAGACCCGAAACCAGGTGATCTAGCCATGGGCAGGTTGAAGGTTGAGTAACATCAACTGGAGTGATCGAACCGACTAATGTTGAAAAATTAGCGGATGACTTGTGGCTAGGGGTGAAAGGCCAATCAAACCTGGAGATAGCTGGTTCTCCCCGAAATCTATTTAGGTAGAGCCTCGGACGAATACTACTGGGGGTAGAGCACTGTTAAGGCTAGGGGGTCATCCCGACTTACCAACCCTTTGCAAACTCCGAATACCAGTAAGTACTATCCGGGAGACACACGGCGGGTGCTAACGTCCGTCGTGGAGAGGGAAACAACCCAGACCGCCAGCTAAGGTCCCAAATTATAGCTAAGTGGGAAACGATGTGGGAAGGCTTAGACAGCTAGGATGTTGGCTTAGAAGCAGCCATCATTTAAAGAAAGCGTAATAGCTCACTAGTCGAGTCGGCCTGCGCGGAAGATGTAACGGGGCTAAGCTATAAACCGAAGCTGCGGCAATGACTTAGGTCATTGGGTAGGGGAGCGTTCTGTAAGCCGTTGAAGGTGGACTGTAAGGTCTGCTGGAGGTATCAGAAGTGCGAATGCTGACATGAGTAACGATAATGGGGGTGAAAAACCTCCACGCCGGAAGACCAAGGGTTCCTGTCCAACGTTAATCGGGGCAGGGTGAGTCGACCCCTAAGGCGAGGCCGAAAGGCGTAGTCGATGGGAAACGGGTTAATATTCCCGTACTTCTTACAATTGCGATGGGGGGACGGAGAAGGCTAGGTGGGCCTGGCGACGGTTGTCCAGGTTCAAGTGCGTAGGCTTGAGGGTTAGGTAAATCCGGCTCTCTTTAAGGCTGAGACACGATGTCGAGCTACTACGGTAGTGAAGTCATTGATGCCATGCTTCCAGGAAAAGCCTCTAAGCTTCAGATTGTAAGGAATCGTACCCCAAACCGACACAGGTGGTCGGGTAGAGAATACCAAGGCGCTTGAGAGAACTCGGGTGAAGGAACTAGGCAAAATGGTACCGTAACTTCGGGAGAAGGTACGCTCCTCGCGGTGAAGTCCCTTGCGGATGGAGCTATGGGGAGTCGCAGATACCAGGTGGCTGCAACTGTTTATTAAAAACACAGCACTGTGCAAAATCGTAAGATGACGTATACGGTGTGACGCCTGCCCGGTGCCGGAAGGTTAATTGATGGGGTTAGACTTAGGTCGAAGCTCTTGATCGAAGCCCCGGTAAACGGCGGCCGTAACTATAACTGGTCCTAAGGTAGCGAAATTCCTTGTCGGGTAAGTTCCGACCTGCACGAATGGCGTAATGATGGCCACGCTGTCTCCACCCGAGACTCAGTGAAATTGAAATCGCTGTGAAGATGCAGTGTACCCGCGGCTAGACGGAAAGACCCCGTGAACCTTTACTACAGCTTGGCACTGAACATTGACCCTACATGTGTAGGATAGGTGGGAGGCTTTGAAACGAGTACGCCAGTATTCGTGGAGCCGTCCTTGAAATACCACCCTTGTAGTGTTGATGTTCTAACGTTGGCCCCTTATCGGGGCTGCGGACAGTGCCTGGTGGGTAGTTTGACTGGGGCGGTCTCCTCCCAAAGAGTAACGGAGGAGCACGAAGGTGGGCTAAACACGGTTGGACATCGTGTGGTTAGTGCAATGGCATAAGCCCGCTTGACTGCGAGAATGACAATTCGAGCAGGTGCGAAAGCAGGTCATAGTGATCCGGTGGTTCTGAATGGAAGGGCCATCGCTCAACGGATAAAAGGTACTCCGGGGATAACAGGCTGATACCGCCCAAGAGTTCATATCGACGGCGGTGTTTGGCACCTCGATGTCGGCTCATCACATCCTGGGGCTGAAGTCTGGTCCCAAGGGTATGGCTGTTCGCCATTTAAAGTGGTACGCGAGCTGGGTTTAGAACGTCGTGAGACAGTTCGATTCCTATCTGCCGTGGGCGTTGGAAGATTGAAGGGGCTGCTCCTAGTACGAGAGTGACCGGAGTGGACGAACCTCTGGTGTTCGGGTTGTCATGCCAATGGCATTGCCCGGTAGCTAAGTTCGGAATCGATAACCGCTGAAAGCATCTAAGCGGGAAGCGAGCCCTGAGATGAGTCTTCCCTGGCACTTTAAGTGTCCTAAAGGGTTGTTCGAGACTAGAACGTTGATAGGCAGGGTGTGTAAGCGTTGTGAGGCGTTGAGCTAACCTGTACTAATTGCCCGTGAGGCTTAACCATACAACACCCAAAGGGTTTTGATTGGACTCAAAGCAAGAACAAATTGAATGTGTAGAGAACGCATTAACAGCTTTCCGGATTTATTGTTTTCAGATTTTCAGAAAATCTGAAGGCAAAACAGAATTTGCTTGGCGACCATAGCATTGTGGACCCACCTGATTTCCATGCCGAACTCAGAAGTGAAACGCAATAGCGCCGATGGTAGTGTGGGGTTTCCCCATGTGAGAGTAGGACATCGCCAGGCTTTGAATTTTGGACACTTGCAATAGCAAGTATGCCACTGCGGAGTGGTAGTTCAGTTGGTTAGAATACCGGCCTGTCACGCCGGGGGTCGCGGGTTCGAGTCCCGTCCACTCCGCCACTTATTAGAAAACCCGATGCGAAAGCGTCGGGTTTTTTATTATCTAAAACTTAGGTAACTTCCTTTTCAAGGAAGTCGAGTCCCGGTTGGATGCAACCCCAGCCACTCCGCCACTTATTAAGAAGCCTCGTCTAACGACGAGGCTTTTTGCTATCTGCAATATACTTCTTCTCAGTCTAGCTTTTCCATTCGTGAGCTTAGGTTTTTTAGCTCCAATCTTCTTTTCGTTTTAATTCGCGAACTAATTGTTGATTACAGTCTAAAAAGTGACGCATGTAACTTTTTAAATTTACTCGACAGCCAGATAGATTATCCGTTGGATTTTGTGGTTAAAAATGTGATGTTGGGTCGAATTTATTCGTTGTTGGTATATTATTACCTTTTCAATTCATAGTTTGGGATTAGGTGATGGGGCAGTTTTCAGTTTTAGGTTTTATTGCATTGGGCGGTGCTGTCGGGGCTTGTTCGAGATATTTGATATCAGAGCTTTGTGTTGCACTTTTCGGTCGTGGTTTTCCTTACGGTACGTTAACCGTCAATGTGGTTGGCTCGTTTATTATGGGGCTATTGATTGCAGCATTCGAAGCTGAAATTTTTGCGCCTGATCCATGGCGTCAAATCATTGGTCTTGGCTTCTTAGGTGCACTTACGACATTCTCTACGTTTTCTATGGATAACGTACTCCTGATGCAGCAGGGGGCGTTTCTGAAGATGGGACTAAATATATTGCTCAATGTTGTTTTGAGTATCTCAGCTTGTTGGATTGGTTTTCAGATGCTGACCAAAAGTTAAACGAAAAACTTCCATGTCCTGTTGATGTATTAAAACTAATTCCTTTATAATCGAGTCAATACTTGTCGGAGTGCCCATAGGGCTGAGACCGTTAATTCGGGATCCGTTGAACCTGATCTGGTTAGTACCAGCGAAGGGAACAAGAGAATAGAACTAGCATCATATTCTATTTATCAAATAGCGCACGCTATTGTGGTTGATACCTCTTGTATTCACACATCCGTCAAGCATTTATCTTTTATAACTATATGATATATAAGGAAATGCTATGTCGACACGCAAGCAAAATAGGCTGGAAGCAAAAAACTTTATCGATACATTATCGGTAACGCCTTACCCCAATTCTCAAAAGACATATATCCAAGGTAGCCGAAGCGATCTGCAAGTACCAATGCGTACAATCTCTCTTGCAGACAGCTTAATCGGTGGTAACCAAGACAATCCAATCCATGAGCCTAACGAGCCCATCAACGTGTATGACACGTCTGGTGTCTATACCGACCCAGAGTACTCTATCGATTTGTACTCAGGTTTACCAAAGCTAAGAGAAGCCTGGATTGATGAACGCGCTGATACCGAAGTATTGTCAGGCGTCAGTTCAGAATTTGCTAAGCAAAGACTTGAAGATGACACGCTTGATGAGCTTAGATACGGGCTATTACCTCGTATCAGGCGTGGTGCTGAAGGCGCTTGCGTCACGCAGCTTCACTACGCACGCCAAGGTATTATTACCCCTGAGATGGAATACATCGCGATTCGAGAGAACATGGGACGTCAAAAGCTCAAAGACGAAGTGCTCACTCAGCAGCATCCAGGTCAGCACTTTGGGGCGAACTTACCTAAAGAAATCACACCCGAATTCGTGCGTAAGGAAGTCGCTGAGGGTAGAGCTATCATCCCTTCAAATATCAATCACCCAGAATCTGAGCCGATGATCATTGGCCGCAACTTCCTCGTTAAGGTCAATGCTAATATAGGCAACTCATCGGTCACCTCTTCAATTGAAGAGGAAGTCGAGAAGCTTGTCTGGGGTACTCGATGGGGTGCCGATACAGTTATGGATCTGTCGACTGGACGAAATATCCACGAAACGCGCGAATGGATCTTACGTAATAGTCCAGTGCCGATCGGTACAGTACCTATGTATCAAGCATTAGAGAAGGTTAATGGAGTCGCCGAAAATCTGACTTGGGAAGTAATGCGAGATACATTAATTGAGCAAGCAGAGCAGGGTGTAGACTACTTTACTATTCATGCTGGCCTTCTACTTCATCACATCCCACTCACCGCCAAGCGCGTCACGGGTATCGTTAGCCGTGGTGGCTCTATCATAGCTAAGTGGTGTTTGGCACACCATGAAGAGAGTTTCTTATATACCAACTTTAGAGAGATCTGTGAAATCTGTGCACGTTATGACGTGGCCTTGTCCCTCGGTGATGGATTGCGTCCAGGCTCTATTGCCGATGCCAATGATGAAGCTCAATTTGCAGAGCTTAGAACCCTAGGCAAGCTAACCAAAATTGCCTGGGAATACGATGTTCAGGTCATCATCGAAGGTCCTGGTCACGTACCGATGCACATGATCAAAGAGAACATGGAAGAGCAGCTTGAGCACTGTCATGAGGCACCTTTCTATACGCTTGGGCTACTGACCACTGATATTGCACCTGGCTATGATCATATTACCTCTGGCACTGGTGCTGCAATGATTGGCTGGTACGGTTGTGCGATGCTGTGTTACGTGACGCCAAAAGAACACCTTGGCCTACCAAATAAAGAAGACGTTAAGACAGGGCTCATCACCTACAAGCTCGCTGCTCATGCAGCAGACTTAGCGAAGGGACACCCAGGGGCTCAAATTCGTGATAATGCACTTTCAAAGGCTCGCTTTGAATTTCGCTGGGAAGACCAGTTTAACCTCTCTCTAGATCCTGATACTGCGCGTCAGTTCCATGATGAAACACTTCCTCAGGAGTCTGGCAAGGTTGCCCATTTCTGCTCGATGTGCGGTCCAAAGTTCTGTTCGATGAAGATCTCACAAGAGGTACGAGAGTACGCTAAAGAAATACAACAAGGCGACAGTATTGCTATCACAATGCTTGATGACCCTTTAGAGGGGATGTGTCAAAAGTCTGAAGAGTTCAGAGCAACGGGTGCTGAGTTGTATCACCCAGCTGTTACTGAAGAATAACTACCATAATCTAAGGAGCTTCCGTTGAAACTCATGCTGCCCATTGGCGCAGACGCTTTGAATCGTCATATTCATCGTGTTCTCGGCCTAGCAAAACAAGTCGGCTTCTCAACCGAAAACATCGTCGTCTCATCTTCTGAAGAAGGTGAAGCGGTCATTATCCAGCACGAAGAAAGCGCCCGTTATATTTCGAGTGACGTTTTCGGCTCTACTTTCCGTTTGGGAGATAGCGCTATAGATAATGATATCCGTGTAAGGTATTTGCACAACATGGATGAAAATCATCTTTCAGCCTCACTAGCTACTGCCACACAAGGTGATGTCTATGTAGCAGTAGCAAGTGGCTCTCGATGGCTCGATGTTTGGTCTTGTAGAGAAAACGTCATCAAGGCTTCTGCGGCAGCTTCTTTGATTACAGACCACACCGAGCATTTGGCTTGGCTCGTAGTAAGTATTGCTCTCGACTTTCCTCTCGAAGATGCGGTTATGCTCGCCAGAGCGGGATGTGTTTCACGTGAAACATGGCCAAGTCACTTAGACCAGTTCCCCGTTCCAGTCATAGAAAATACGAATTTAGGTATACGTGTTGGCTGGGCAGTTGAGGCATCGACTCTACCATTTCCGACTGTAATTAAATCAAAGCTTGGGCTCTATCCTGTTGTCGATAATGTTGATTGGGTAGCACGATTACTAGAACTGGGCACTAAAACGGTACAGCTTAGAATCAAGCAGCCTGACCTGCCTAACCTGGAACAGCAGATTGAAAAAGCGATCGAGCTTGGTCGAAGACATGATGCTCAAGTGTTCATCAATGACTATTGGCAGCTAGCGATTAAGCATGGTGCTTACGGCGTTCACTTAGGTCAAGAAGACATTGAAGTGGCAAATCTCAAGAGACTTGCAGAAAAAGGAATTGCGCTTGGTCTATCTACTCACGGCTATTATGAGTTGCTGCGCATCGTTCAAATTCACCCTAGCTACATTGCGCTCGGCCACATCTTCCCAACCACAACCAAAGACATGCCTTCAAGACCGCAAGGTTTGATACGACTGGAGCTCTATCAGCGACTGATTGATTCGATACCTTACGGTCAGGAACTGGGATATCCAACAGTAGCCATTGGTGGCATTGATTTGAAGACTGCAGCACCAGTTTGGAGTTGTGGTGTGACAAGTTTGGCAGTAGTACGAGCAATCACATTGGCTGATGATGTACCCGCCGTTATTCAACAATTTGAGTCAATCATGGATGGTCGTCTTGATGGTTAATGATGGCCAATTTAAGCAGTATCTGCGCCAAATCAGTCTTCCGAACATAGGTGAAGAAGGGCAGAGCAAGTTGCTCAAGGCCAATGTGCTTATTGTTGGCTGTGGGGGACTTGGAACCGCAGCGAGCATGTATTTAGTAGGGGGCGGAGTAGGCAGTGTAACTATTGCTGACGATGATGCAGTTGAGATTTCTAACTTACCTCGACAGGTAACTTATCACGCGAAAGATGTTGGATTCGCTAAAGTCGAATGTTTGAAGGCCAGCCTGAAGCAACAGAATCCAGATATTAGAGTGCGAAGTATTAACAAAAAGCTTGATGGCAATCAGTTGTTATTAGAGATCACTTTAGCGGATGTTGTGGTTGATTGCTCAGATAACCTAGCAACTAGACATGCCATAAATGCTTACGGTAAACAAAGTAACACCGACCTCGTTAGCGCAGCAGCAATCGGTTGGGACGGGCAACTCAGTGTTTTTCCGTTCTCATCGACTCGTGAGATTGCCTGTTATCGGTGCTTGTATCCCTTTGATGAAATCAAAGGCAGCAGCCGATGTTCAGAGTCATCTGTCATGGGGCCAGTGGTTGGCATGATGGGACTTTACCAAGCTCTAGAAACGATAAAGTTGCTTGCAGGTGTCCACCCTCAGGTTACCCAGAAAAAAACACCGACATTGAAGTTATTCGATGGACTAAATGGTCAATGGCAAACACTACAGATTGCTCGTGAGCAAACTTGTACGGTTTGCTCCACCGACTGAGTACACCATGGTGTGTAGTCACAGATTTTGCACGCGAGAACAAAAATGATTCAAGTAACAGTTAATAACACATTACAGAATACGAAAAGAGACAGCCTACTCGAGGATCTTATTAAAGGTCTCGATATCGATACCCATGGGTGTGCCATTGCGGTCGATGACCAAATTGTGCCACGAACTGAGTGGTCGACGTTTGTCGTCAAAAATGACATGTCCATTAACATCTTCCAAGCCATTGCAGGGGGCTAATTCATGCTAACAATTGCCAATAAAACTTTTGAATCACGTCTGTTTACTGGAACCGGAAAGTTCTCGGATCAGTCTCTTATGGTTCAGGCTATTGCGGAAAGTGGTTCACAGCTAGCGACGATGGCGCTCAAGCGCGTAGATCTACAAGGTCAGGATGACAACATCTTACGACCATTGATTGAGAACAAGATTAATCTGTTGCCTAACACTTCAGGCGCTAAGAATGCCAAAGACGCCATCTTCGCTGCACATCTTGCTAGAGAAGCATTGGGCACGAATTGGCTGAAGTTAGAGATTCACCCAGATCCGAAGTACTTACTACCAGACCCGATCGAGACGTTAAAAGCTGCCGAGCAGCTAGTTAAAGATGGATTCGTCGTTCTGCCATATTGTCATAGTGATCCAACGCTATGTAAGCATCTTGAGGAAGTAGGGTGTGCCGCTGTGATGCCACTTGGAGCTCCAATAGGAAGCAACAAAGGCATCGTCAGTAGAGACTTTTTAGAAATTATAATCGAACAAGCGAACGTTCCGGTTGTGGTTGATGCAGGTATCGGGGCACCATCACATGCAGCGCTTGCGATGGAAATGGGGGCTGATGCTGTCTTGGTCAATACCGCTATCGCTGCTGCCGCTGATCCGGTTGCTATGGCTAAAGCGTTTAAGCTAGCAGTAGAGTCAGGAAGACTAGCATACGAAAGTGGTCTAGCAGGTACCGTAAATCATGCCGTGGCCTCGAGTCCGCTAACCGCGTTTCTAGATTCAGAGTAGGAGAGCAAAATGAGCTTTGTTCAGGAGCATGCTAAGTATAACTGGGATGATATTCGTCTTTCTATTTATGCGAAATCGGCGCGTGATGTAGAGCGAGCACTGTCTAAACCGCGACTCGACTTAGAAGACTTTAAGGCACTTATTAGTCCTGCCGCAGAACCCTACTTAGAACAAATGGCTCAGCGTTCATATGCATTAACTCGAAAGCGATTCGGGTACACCATGTCCATGTATATACCTTTGTACCTTTCCAACTTGTGCGCCAATGCTTGTACCTATTGCGGTTTTTCAATGGAAAATCGCATTAAACGAAAGACGCTCAGTACTGAAGAAATAGAGCGTGAGTGCGACGTAATCAAACAGATGGGTTTCGACAATATTCTTTTGGTCACAGGTGAGCACGAGAACAAAGTAGGTATGAAATACTTCCAACAAGTGTTGCCAGAAATCAAAAAGCACTTTAGCTATTTGGCGATGGAAGTTCAGCCTTTGGATACCCAAGAGTATGCGTCCCTAAAACAGCACGGCCTCGATGCTGTCATGGTTTATCAGGAAACGTATCATCGCTCTACATATGCGCAGCACCATCTTCGCGGCAATAAAATGGATTTCAACTACCGACTTGAAACGCCTGATAGATTGGCACAAGCAGGAATCGACAAGATCGGCATTGGTTCACTAATAGGATTAGAAGAGTGGCGCACCGATTGTTTCTTTGTTGCAGCCCACCTTCAGTACTTAGAGAGCCGTTATTGGAAGACACGATACTCAATTTCTTTTCCGCGACTTCGACCTTGTGAGGGCGCATTACAACCGAAATCGGTGATGACAGATAAGCAACTAGTGCAGCTTATCTGCGCCTACCGCTTGTTCAACAATGAAGTCGAACTCTCACTGTCGACTCGTGAATCCGCGACCTTCCGCGATCAGGTTTACCCACTAGGTATCACGAGTATTAGTGCAGCATCAAAAACTCAGCCAGGTGGCTACGCGGATGACCAAGAAGAGCTAGAACAGTTCGCAATCAGTGATGAGCGCAGTGCTGCTATGGTTGCTGAGTCGGTGAAACGTGTTGGTATGGAACCGGTTTGGAAAGACTGGCATCAGTCCTACTCAGGTTAGATGTCTAACCATGTTTCACGTGAAACCAAAAAGGCGCTGGAATTCCAGCGCCCTTTTATTTCTTCGAGCCTAACGAGCTAGAGCGGTTGGCAAGCTGTTTCCAGCCAAGCTAGTGCATCACAGGTAACTAGTGGTGAAACGTCATTCCACACTTTTTGGTGATAGTCGTTCAACCAAGTGATTTCTGTTTCCGTTAGCATATCAGCCACGATGTTGCGCTTGTCGATAGGGCATCGAGTAAGTGACTCGAAACCAAACATAGAACTATCACCAGCTGTTGCTTTCTCAACGACCAACTCAAGGTTCTCGATACGAATACCGAACTCATCTGCACGGTAGTATCCTGGTTCGTTTGATAGCACCATACCAGGTACTAGCGGCGTATTGTTTACGGCTTTCGCGATGCGCTGCGGTCCTTCGTGAACACTCAGGAAGTGGCCGACACCATGGCCAGTGCCATGGTCATAATCAAAACCATTTGCCCACAAATGTTGACGAGCTAGAACGTCCAGTTGATGACCACAAGTACCCTTCGGGAATAGTGCGGTAGCCAGACCAATGTGACCTTTTAGTACCAATGTAAACTGGCGCTTCATCTCATCTGTTGGGGTACCTATCGCAATGGTACGCGTGATGTCAGTGGTACCATCGAGGTACTGGCCACCTGAATCAACCAAGTACAAGGTATCTTGAACTAGCGATCCAGGAACCTCTTGATTCGCATGGTTGTAGTGACACATGGCCGCGTTACCTGCGGAGGCAGAAATAGTATCGAAACTAAGATCTATCAAAGTTGGATCAACTCGGCGGAATGCTTCCAACTTGTCACTGACTACTGCTTCATCAGAAAGGTTGCCTTTAGCGACTTCACTATCGAGCCAGCTTAAAAAGTTAACCATTGCTGCGCCGTCGCGCACATGGCTGCTACGCATGCCTTCAACTTCAACGCTGTTCTTGGCCGCTTTTGGCATTAAACATGGGTCAGCAAGGTCGAGAAGTTTGGCACCATATTGCTCCAACTTTAGCTGAAACCAAGCATTACTTGTCGCTGGGTCTAGGGTGACTTTTTTGCCTTTCAACGATTCTAGTTCAGTCTCCAAAGACGATGGAAGGCAGACTTCAACACCTGCACCTACATGGTCGGTAAATTCGTTCATGTCATCGATGCGCGTTGGGTCAATAAAGAACTTAGTTGAGCCATCTGAGTAAAGGATCGCGTGAGCCAGCAATACAGGAAGACGTGAAACATCAAGACCGCGGACATTTAAAAGCCAGCAAATTGAATCAAGCTCAGTAATGATAGCGGCATCAGCGCCACTGCTTGCTAGGTTTTGTGCTAGCTGGGTACGTTTATCTAGGCTTGATTGGCCGACCTTGTCTAGTGGCATTAAACGAACGTTACTTAATTGAGCAGCTGGGCGATCGCTCCAGAAAAGATCAATTGGGTTATCGTTAACAGCAACCAGTTCGTAGCGACCTGCAAGTTTTTCTAGTGCATTCTGGTACCAGTTACCTCTATGCATGCGAGGGTCTACACCGATTCGAGCACCGAGCTCAAGAGTTTCAATCGACCAATCCAGCGGTGGCTGCTCGATAAGGTGACAGTATTCAAAACTATCTGCTGGAACTTGCTTACGAACTTGAACCGTGTAGCGACCATCGACAAAAATAGCGGCTCTATCTCGCGTGACAACAGCAGCACCCGCAGAGCCGGTAAATTGAGTTAGCCAATGAAGACGCTCGTTATGAGCGGGTACGTACTCGCCTAAGTACTCATCTTCATGAGCAACAATAAACGCATCGAGGTCGTTGTTAGAAAGCCAAGATTGAATCTGTTCAACACGGCCAGAAATATGTTCCTGCATCTGTAGTTCCTTTGTCATGGCGAAATAGGTCACCTTGCTATTATTTTGGTCTATAAGCTAGCGCTTTTGTGGACGATATACAAACGATTCTGCGAGTCGGTTAGCAGGCTCTGCGTGTCGCCTAACGTAAGTGAAGCGTCTTTTGTCGAATGATGTCGATAAGCCAATTGAGCGCCGGATCGCGATCTCTATCTTTGTGCCAAAATAGAGTGTAAGCCATTGGAGGAAATTCGAGTGGCAATGGAAGCACACGCAATCCCATTTGCTCGGCAACAAGATGAACAAAATGCCGAGGAGCGGTAAACACAAAGTCAGTGTAACTGCACAGCGCAGCAGCATTGTTGAAATCAGGTACAGTGATAGCGATATCGCGTTCCTTTCCCATGTCGGCGAGTTTGTAATCTAGAAGCCAGCGATCGCTACCATCGCAGCGCACCTGTACATGACGCATTGACAGATAGGTTTCAAGATCCCAAGGTTTAGTGAGTACAGGATGATCGGTTCGTACTAAACACATTTGATTATCCCGGTAGACTTCTAACTCCTGAATGTCTTCTGGCGGCAGTAGGGTTCTCTGAGCATCACGGATGTCGATGTCTTTGCCGGTGATCCCTAAATCTAGTTCGCCTTTTTGCATTTGCTCGAACGTGGCTTCATTCCATGCATGAGTGCTTATGCTCAGGTTAGGTCCTTGGCTAAATATTGCAGGGAGAAAGTGAGGCATGATGAGAGGATAAACGCTTTCTACCGCAGCTATGTGAAATCGGTATTCACTTGACGTTGGGGAAAACTCTGGCGGTGCAGTGATGGCCTGCATATGAGCCATTAGCACATCTAACTTGGGCTTAAGTTGCAGCGCGCGAGCTGTCGGAGATAATCCGTGGGCGTGGCGAGTGAAGAGTGGATCGTCAAACAGTTCACGCAGTTTCGATAATGACTTACTCACCGCGGATTGCGTTAGGCATAACCGACTCGCAGCGCGGGTCACATTGCATTCTTCAAGTAGCACTGACAGGCACAAGAGTAGGTTGAGGTCGATCCGACTTAGCTTTTCTAGGTTCATCGTGTGAAATTCCTCGTAGGAATAATACTAATGAGTATAAACCATTTCTGCTCATATCTTAATGGATATAGAATTGCGTCTTCATTAACTCGTTTTACTATTGCTAAGAGGCACCCCGTTGCAAACCACACCTTCGAAAGTCCAACTTGCTGCATTAGTGATGTTGGTATTTTTTAGCCCTTTGGCCATCGACATCTATTTGCCAGCGTTAACGCAAATTTCTTCTACGTTTGATGTAGCTCATACGCGTGCTCAAGATACGATTACATGGTTTTTGTTTGCTATGGGTGTAGGACAGCTGTTCGCGGGACCACTTGCCGATAAACTCGGACGTCGAACGGTTGCCCTTGGCGGCATAGTGATCTACGGCTTGAGTGCTTGCTTGGCGTGGGCAGCTCAATCCATTGAGTGGATGCTAGTCGCAAGGCTGCTACAAGGCTTGGGTGCGTGCGCGACATCTGTGGCAGCCTTTGCAACCGTTCGCGATATGTTTGGACCAGAGCGTAGTGGCAAGATGATCAGCTACCTTAACGGAGCTATTTGTTTTATCCCTGCATTGGCGCCGATTTTAGGCAGCTATCTAACGCAGCAGTTTGGATGGCGTGCGAACTTCAGCTTCATGGCGGGTTTTGCGTTGTTCGTAGGTGTTATGGTTGTTCTTAACATGAGAGAGACCAATCCGCAGCAAACCAATCAGAAGTATTTCGCACTATCTAGATATACCCATGTCCTTAATACGCCGACGTTCTTGTTTCATGCCACTCTGTGTTTATTGGCTATGGGTGTAATACTTGCGTATGTCACGTCTGCACCAGTGGTACTGATGGAAAACATGGGTCTGTCGATGAATGCCTTTACGTTTTGGTTTGGCCTTAATGCGGTATTTAACATCGCAGCCTGTCTGCTCGCGCCAAAAATGATGGATAAGCTTGGCACTCACAAAACACTGCAATTTGGTATCGTGACTTTGTTAGTCGCCGGAGCCTTAATGGTATGGGGAGCAGAGCTTCAAACACCGGCTTCGTTTATGGTACCTGTTATTTTGTCTTCAATAGGCTTTGCTCTCATCCTTGGAGCGGCTGCCGGTAAAGCATTGGCACCATTTGGCGATAAAGCGGGTACCGCCGCTGCTCTACTCGGACTATTCCAAATGAGTGGAGCGGGTCTGTTAGTTGGTTTGATGCAGCGTGCTGGGCTAGAAGCGCCATACATGATTGCTTTGCAGATGTGGTTGGTACTGCCAGCACTGTTCATTCTCAAAAGCAAAGTTGGCAAAGGTTGGCATCAAACAGTAAAAATTGGCTAATTAAAAAACGATTAGGTTTTCCAATTTAAGAAACGGGTGTATATTTAGCTTTATACACCCCGTATTTATTTATAACTGGATAAACGCAGTAATGTCTTTGACTACATACGAAATGGCTCGTGTTCTCGAGCAAATGGAAGAGTCTCCAGAAAAGATCATGTTTGGTAAATTGCTTAATGAATTAGGCAACCAAAGTGAAGAGCGTATTCGCAGTGCTGCAAAGCAAGTTCCAATTCATGTGCTTCGTGATATCGTTTACCAATTTCAACAAGTGATTGAGTCTCGCAAGGGTGAGCAAGTAGAAACATTGGCCAAAGAATTGGCCGAGCAAGGGATCTCAGTAGAAGAGCTGAAAGCGTTTCTTGCTAGCAAATAGTCGTTAGTTTTTAAAAAGCCTCGCATATCTATGCGAGGCTTTTTACTTTCAGTAAGCCCGACTATTTTGACTCAATAATCAGATCTTGAATCAGGTTATTTGTGAACGAATTACTTTGTCTGCAGATAGTGGTCCTGGACCCCATACAACCACTATGAGTATCATTAACCCCCAAAGCTGGTGGTCATAGAACCCTTTCTCCCAAAGTAGTGGGTAGGAAACAACAGCAATAATATTGAATACAAACAAGATGGCAGCCATGGGTCGAGTAAATAAACCAAGCGCAATAAACACAGGCAAAATTAACTCTGCGGCCGTTCCCATATAGGCGGCTAGCTCCCACGGCAAAATAGGCACTTGGTATTCAAGCTCAAACAGATACAGAGTGCTGTCCCAAGAGCTAATCTTCGTCATTCCCGATTTAAAGAATACCCAAGCTACCCAGAGGCGACAGAATAGCAGCAGTAGGGGCACGAAGCCGCTTTGTAGCGTATCAATAAGCTTGTCATAACTAACAAGCCAGTGAGATAAGGTCGTTTTCATATCATGCTCCTTGTGAGGTGTCGTCATGGAGAGTAAATCCAGCTACAACATCCAAAGCGAATAAACTTGGTAGTGCTGTTAGAAGAGCAGGATTAATGAAGTTAAGGGGTTGTTGTGAACCGAGGGCATTGAGCAGTTCAAGAACGTTGTCGTCGAGAACGTGAAGCGTGCTGGTCGATAGTCCTTGTTTAATAATCAACACGTTTTCAGGTTGATTGATTTCAAAACCCTCTAGGTTATTGCTATGTATCGCGCTCACAAGGCTGGCGATAGCATATTGAGATTGCAGCACAATGTGATTTGGTTTCACATGAAACACTAAGTTGCCATGTTGTGCTTCTGGTACACGCTGCATGTTAACGAGTGGCTCAGTTGGTTCTTTCGCCTCATTTAGAGGGTGTTGATTGAGTGAGTCGATAGCCCACTCAAGTCTTATAACATCGATTAAATAGGGCACGGCATTAGTGATGTTATCAAGCTCAGAGACAGACTCAGCAAACCCTTTGCCATAGTCGGCGACGTTACCTGTTGTTGGTGGATGATGGATCACATGGTGTTTTGCCATCGACTGAAAACATTCCTCACCAACAAGCTGCAAGGTGATCGGGTAGCAAGCTTCGAGCACTTCACTCAAACTCAACACAAAATTGTTGCGATAAATCTGAACGCGATCATCGGCGCTAAAGTGGTCTGCGATAATGAAATGCTCTATGCCACCATCTTGGCTGCGCAAAGATTGGCTGAAAGCCGATTGCAATTCGTGAAGGCTAATCATAGTTAAGCCCTCCTCAGAGTCGTGTTGTGACACTCAACAAGCATGTCGATGGCCTTCTCTGCCTCTTCAAGTAGCACCTCGGGTGCTGGAATATCCAGATCCCACTCAATGAGTGTGTGCACGGCGGCGTGATGATTGTTCCATTGCCGGTACAGCTCCCAAACCTCATTGGAGACTCTCGCGCTGTGGGTATCAATCCAAATCTCGCCTTGCTCAAGTTGTTTGCGTGTGAATCCGGCCAAGTGGATCTCATCAACTGTGTCTGGGTCTATCGCACTTAAGTAGCGGTTGGCGTCGTAGCCATGGTTGAAGCAGGAAACATGGACATTGTTTAGGTCGAGCAGTAGGCGACAATCAGTGCGACGCTGCACTTCAGCGAGAAACTCACATTCTGGAATGGTTGAGTGCTGGAAGCGTAAATAGCTCGATGGGTTCTCAATTAATAGTGGGCGTTGAATCGCATCTTGAACCTGAAGTACGTTTCGACAAAACAGATCTAATGCCTCTTCGGTATAGGGCAGTGGCAATAGGTCATTGAAATAGTGGCCGCCATGCTCGCTCCAACTTAAATGGTCAGAAACTGCAAGTGGCTGGATATCGTTAACCAATCGCTTGAGCTGTTTTAGATGATCGGTATTTACCTTTGATGCTGAACCGAGTGATAGACCAATACCGTGGCAGCTGATATTGACCTTTTCACGAATCGCTATCAGCTGTCGATATTCAGTGCTATGGGGCTGAAAATAGTTTTCGCTGTGGATTTCTAGCCAGCCCACGTTGTGAGCGTTGTGCTCAAAATAGTCGAGGTGGGGTGTGCGTAATCCTACACCGACAAGCTGAAAGGCACGACTTCGATCCATGATGATCTCCCAGATCTGTTGGCTTCTGTGGGTAAGCTGTAGAAAACGGAAGGGGCGTATAATCACGCCCCTCCGATAGTGCTGTAACTTGAAAGCGTATGGACAAACAAAGTGAAGACAAAATGACAATCAAGCTATACAGGCCGTATTACGGCTTTTTGCACGCGAGGCAATTATGCTGACTCTGTGCTGCCGCCAACCAGTTTGTCACATAGGCCTTTAGGGACGACAACGAACGCATCTTTTTGGTTATCTTCTTTCGCAGTACCCGCACATGAGCTGGTTTTGGTTGCACAGTCATTTTGACCAGCTTTCGACACGCCGTAGCACTTTTCTTTGTCAGCTGCATGTGCTGGTGCTGCGCCAAGTGTTGCACCGCCAAGAGCGATTAGACCGGTAACTGCTGCAGTGATAGCTAGATTCGTAGTTTTCATATTACTTTCCTCGAGACTTGATCCTTGATGTTTATTTTCACAGGTCACTGTTTGCGACTTGCTTAACCAATAGGATAGGAAGCCAAAGCTAAATCTTTCAAAAAGATCAAAAAATATTTACTAAAATGTTAAATGTCATCTTATGTGTATGATATTGAAAGGGTAATTGTCTTTTAAAAAAACAGAACTTTTTCTGAAATGGTGAGACTGTTTGAGTTATAATCAACGGATATGTATAAATAACCAGTAGCTAAGACTCATCATGGATCCTTCTCTTCTTCTCGACGGTCTCAATGACAAGCAGCGTGAAGCTGTTGCAGCCCCTCTAGAGCACATGCTCGTCCTTGCCGGAGCCGGCAGTGGTAAAACGCGCGTGCTTGTGCATCGTATTGCTTGGCTTATGTCGGTTGAGAACGCCTCTCCGTTTTCCATTATGTCTGTGACCTTTACCAATAAAGCGGCTGCAGAGATGAGAGGGCGTATTGAAGAGCTGATGATGGGCAGTGCTTCTGGTATGTGGAATGGTACTTTCCACGGCATTTGTCACCGTATCCTGCGCGCGCATTATCTCGACGCTAAGCTGCCGGAAGACTTCCAAATCATCGATACCGACGATCAGCAAAGGCTATTAAAACGTCTCATAAAGGCGCAGAATCTGGATGATAAACAGTGGCCAGCACGCCAAGCAGCTTGGTGGATCAATGGCAAGAAAGATGAGGGGCTGCGACCTCAGCATATCGACAGCTACCAAGATCCGGTCACTAAGACGTATCTGCAGATCTACACCGCTTATCAAGAGGCGTGTGACCGTGCTGGGCTGGTGGACTTTGCAGAGATTTTGCTGCGTGCTCATGAACTGCTGCGTGACAACAAGTTTGTTCGCGAGCACTACCAAGCGCGCTTCAAACACATTCTGGTGGACGAGTTCCAAGACACCAACAACATCCAATACGCTTGGCTACGAATGATGACCGGCGCTGACTGTAAGGTGATGATTGTTGGTGATGATGATCAGTCTATTTATGGCTGGCGTGGTGCTAAGGTTGAAAATATCCAGAAGTTCTTGGATGAGTACCTAGGCGCGAAAACCATTCGCCTTGAGCAAAACTACCGCTCAACCAAAACCATCCTTGAAGCTGCCAACGAGCTGATTGCCAACAATACTGAACGTATGGGTAAGGAGCTATGGACGGAAGGTAACGAGGGTGAAAAGATTTCCGTTTACTCTGCGTATAACGAGCTGGATGAAGCGCGTTTTGCCGTGGGTAAGATTAAAGAGTGGCAAGATAAAGGCGGCAGCCTGACAGACTGCGCCATGCTATATCGAAACAACGCCCAATCCCGTGTTCTGGAAGAAGCCTTGATCCAAGCGCAGCTGCCATACCGAATCTATGGTGGTATGCGATTCTTCGAGCGTCAAGAAATCAGAGATGCCTTGGGCTATTTGCGCTTGATGGCCAATCGCAACGATGACGCTGCATTTGAGCGTATTGTGAATACGCCGACTCGTGGGTTGGGGGATAAAACCTTAGATACCATTCGTTTCGCCGCTCGTGATCGTGGGGCAACACTATGGGAAGCAAGTATTGCACTGCTCGATGAGAAGGTTCTCGCTGGGCGAGCAGCAGGTGCGTTGTCGCGTTTTATTGAGCTTATCAACGCACTCGAAGACGACACGTTTGAATCGCCGCTTCATGAGCAAACTGACCATGTGATTAAGACCTCTGGGCTATTTGCTATGTACGAGCAAGAAAAGGGCGAGAAGTCTAAGGCACGCATTGAAAACTTGGAAGAGCTGGTAACGGCAACGCGTCAGTTTGAGAAACCTGAAGAAGCAGACGATATGACGCTGCTGACGGCGTTCTTAACCCATGCAGCGTTAGAAGCCGGTGAAAGTCAAGCTGATGAGTTTGATGATGCGGTGCAACTAATGACACTGCATAGTGCCAAAGGTCTCGAGTTCCCAATGGTGTTTATGGTGGGTGTTGAAGAGGGCATGTTCCCTAGCCAGATGTCGGCAGAGGAAGCGGGCAGGTTAGAGGAAGAGCGTCGCCTCTGTTATGTGGGTATGACCCGGGCGATGGAAAAGCTGTTCATCACCTATGCCGAGATGCGTCGCTTGTACGGTCAAGATAAGTATCACAAGCCATCGCGCTTTATTCGCGAGTTGCCAGAAACGTGTCTGCAAGAAGTTCGCATGAAGGCGCAAGTAAGCCGTCCAACGACAGCGGGTCGTTTTAGTCAAACAGAAGTAAAAAATAACTTCAACGAAACGGGCTTTAATCTAGGTGAGCGTGTGATGCACCCGAAATTTGGTGAAGGAACGATCATCAACTTTGAAGGAAGTGGTCCACAAAGCCGTGTGCAAGTCGCCTTTAATGGTGAGGGTATTAAGTGGTTGGTGACGCAGTACGCCAAGCTGGAAAAGCTATAACCGACTGGCTATGGAATTATAAGTGCAAAAGGAGCTTAGTTATGAGCTCCTTTTTTGTGTCATACGGATTTGAATTATTGAATTTTAGATAAAGAAAAACCCCGAGGGCTTGCGCCCTGCGGGGTTATAGCTTTACTCGCAGCAATCCGGCTACTAATAGTGCTCCATGCATCTAATCCATGATAGTGTGCTGTATTCCGTCAGCTTAGTCCTTTCGTCGCCTTCCTAGCGGTGTCCTAATGATCTTATCCTGATCGGCTAACAATCCTCGTTAGCGCACTTCACTTGTTCCCTGAGCGGTGTCCCTGACATCATCCTGATGCTAAGTCCTTGCCTCATCCAGAGGTGTCCATTGTCTTTCCTTAGTAGTAACCATCCTAGTTACTATTGCGTCCATTCAATGTCCAATTTGCTATCCATGCCGATCATTCATCCTGAATAACCGTATCTTCTTCCTGAAGATGCCCAAATCCCTGAGCGTTTCCTGTTCCGTGTCAGCATCCTTCCGACATGGTTGATATTAAACGAAACTGGCCTCGGAGCAATCCAATCAAGCAGTAATAATCCATTGTCTCAACAAAGAAAAATTACCCCTTCCCATTTAAAAACAATGACTTATGATATTTTAGGGTGGAATGCTTGTAGCACGAAGCGATAAACACCTAAGCCTTTGTGAGAGATCTCGCACACGTCGCGTGTCGAATGGCGCAAAATACCCTAAAGGCTGGAAATCACCTGTGTGAAGATGGTCACACCAATTCCCGAAAACAGCACGCCACACAGACCATCGATGTAGATGGCGGCAGAGCCTAGCTTGCGTTGCATGCGCTTAGTCGACAGCGCCCAAGCCAAAAAGGAGAACCAGGCCAAGGAAAGCGACCATAGAATCACGAGTGCGGCCACTTTACCCGGAATCGACATGGCAGATGGCACCAAGCTAGACATCAAGCTGATAAAGAACACTAAGGCTTTCGGGTTGAGAATATTGGTGGTAAAGCCACGAGAGAACGCTTGTCTTCGACTTGAAAGCAGAAGACTTGGGTCATTGGCAAGATCACTTGACTGGTGGCGCTGCGGCCATCTACTCCATACGGAGCGTAAGGCGCCGATACCTAGGTAAAGCAAATAGCTGCCGCCAGCGATTTGCACGACGGCAAACAATGTGGGGTGCTGATGAACGATATAGCTAACGCCCGTTAGACTGAAAATCGAGTGCAGCAAGATGCCAAACGACAACCCCAGAGCAATATAAAAACCAGTCTGGCGTCCAAATCGAGTCGCGTTTTGTACCACAAGCGCAAAGTCTGGTCCTGGGCTCATAAGCGCAACAAAGTGCACCGTAGCCAGTGTCATTAGGATAGTAATTTCATTCATGATCGTTCTAAGAAAACTAAGTTAGTTAATGTTTGAAGGAGAAACGCCATAGACGTTTCGAAATGCCTTACTAAAGTGTGCTTGGTCGTAAAAACCGGTTTGCAGTGCGACTTGAATTGCGCTCTTTCCGGCCTTCATCAGTGTCATACTCTTCTCAAGCCTTAGTCTGGTTAGCCAAGCATGCGGTGACATACCGGTTGCCAGTTTAAATTGGCGATGAAACTGCCTTGGGCTCAAATCGCAAAGTTTAGCAAGCTGCTCTAGGCGGATTGCTTGGTCGAGGTTTGCCATTACATAGTCTCGAATTAGCTTGAGCGATTTAGTACCAATGGCATGTGTCTCGGTAGAGAGTGGTTTGCCGTGTCGGTCTAGTATGTTCTGAAAGCTATCTAGAGGAATGCAATCCAGCGCTAAGGCACTCACTTGGTTGGTACTGAGCGTTTGATGCGTATCCAGCAGTGAGCGAAACAATCCAGGCTCGCGAACAATGGGTGAGTGAAAGCCCAAACCGCCTGAGCTGTTACTCATCGAAAATTGTGTTAGCCAAGGTGGAGAAACCGCCAGGACTTTTACCTCATAGCCTTCTTCAAAGCGCGCTTGCCCGTCATGGAGCTCATCCGGTGGCATCAAGACCAAGTCTCCAGGGCCACTGGTGTACGACGAACCTTTTAGCTGAAACTGCTGCTGACCACTGACAATCAACCCAAAGTGATAGTCAAGATGGTAGTGCTTCTGAAATGCAAACTTTTTGTACGAGCCGTTAATGAGATTAATATCTGGGATCGGCGACGACAGGTAGTCTATCTTCTCCATATGATCTCCTTCTATTAATAACATTGGCTCCAGTATAGGAGGTGAAAAGGCGAGGTGTCTTGTAAAAAATGGACACCTCACACATCAAATTTCGGTCTTAACGCTTCTTGTTGGCTCGGTTGGTTTTTAGTCCATCAAAGCTAAACACCACCAATGCACCCCAGATGAAGGAAAAGGTGAGCGCTTTATCTAAGGTAAAGGCCTCGCCATACACGAGTGCGGCCAGTAAGAACATTAAGCTAGGACCAATGTATTGGAAAAAGCCAAGAGTCGACAGCTTCAAGCGCGTCGCGGCACCGGTAAAGCACAATAGTGGCAGTGTGGTGATGATACCTGCTGAGATTAGCAGTACGTTCAGTGTCGTGCTGTTGTCCATCATATTTGAGGTCGCCGTATCCGCGATGAACAGCACGTAGATAGCGGCTGCTGGCAGCATCACTAAGGTTTCAATGAACAGCCCTGTTTGCGCATCTAAACTGACTTTTTTACGCAGCAAGCCGTATAAACCAAAGCTCATTGCCAGCGCAAGGGCAACAACGGGTACCGAGCCAAATGCAATAAGCTGAATCAGAACACCGATGGTAGCAAGTGCGACCGCAAACCACTGCAGTTTTCTGAGTCTTTCACCCAAGAACAGCATGCCGAGTATTACGTTGATGAGCGGGTTGATGTAGTAACCCAGGCTAGCATCGAGCATGTGATTGGAGTTAACCGCCCAGATAAAGATAAGCCAGTTAACACCAACCAGTAGTGCGGTGGTGACTAAGTAAGCCATCTTCTTTTTTGAACGCAGCACATCGCGAACGCTGCGCCATCGTCGACCAAAATGAAGCAAGACGGTCAGTAACACAAATGACCAGATCACACGGTGACTGAGAATTTCTAAGGGAGAGACGCTGCCTAGTGCTTTAAAGTAGATAGGGGCAATACCCCACATTGTGTAAGCACCGATGGCGAGTAAAACGCCTTGTTTGGCTCTTTGTTGTTCTTCTAATGACATGCAAATTTTCTCAAGAGCAGGTCTGTGACCATAAAAGGGGAGGAAAGCGTTTGAGTATAACGTGTTGTGTAGTTTTGGACTATTTAATGCTCGATCTGATGCTACTTTTTCTTCACCTCGCAGAGTAAATTGAGTTTCCTTCAAGTGACAACCCCTCTACAATGTAGCGTTTTCGACCAATCAAAGACTTTCATCAGGATATTGCATGACCGCTGTACTCGCTGCAGAACAATCTGAATCGTCACCCAGTTCGCAGTCGGTCTTAGAGTCCGTTTTCGGCTATCAAGAGTTCCGTCCGGGACAGCAAGAGGTTATCGATAGTGCCATTGCGGGTAACGATGGCCTAGTTATCATGCCAACCGGTGGCGGTAAATCGCTGTGTTATCAAATTCCAGCCTTGGTGAGACCCGGTGTGACACTGGTTATCTCGCCACTAATTTCTCTGATGAAAGATCAAGTTGACCAACTCAAAGCTGACGGCGTCGCTGCAGAGTGCATTAACTCGACTCAGTCGAGGGAGGCGTTGATTGATATCTATCGCCGCATGAACAGTGGACAGATCAAGTTGGTGTATGTGTCACCAGAGCGCGTGTTGATGCACGACTTCATCGAAAGATTAGAGCATATTGAGCTGTCGATGATTGCAGTGGATGAAGCGCACTGTATTTCTCAGTGGGGGCACGATTTTCGCCCTGAGTATGCCGCGCTTGGTCGACTAAAAGAGCAATTTCCCTATATACCAGTTGTGGCGCTGACTGCAACGGCCGACGATGCCACTCGCAAAGACATCATCCACAGACTCAATCTGCAAAACCCTCAAGAATACTTGGGCAGTTTTGATAGACCCAATATTCGCTACACCTTGGTCGAGAAGCATAAGCCTGTCTCACAGATCGTGCGCTTTCTTGGCGAGAACAAGGGCGGCAGCGGAATCATCTATTGTGGTAGTCGTAAGAAAGTGGAAATGCTCACGGAAAAGCTGTGTGGCAACCACATCCGAGCGGCGGGTTATCACGCCGGAATGGACATTGATGAGCGTGCTTATGTTCAGGATGCGTTTCAGCGCGACGATATTCAGGTCGTGGTGGCGACAGTGGCCTTTGGTATGGGCATTAATAAGCCGAATGTGCGCTTTGTCGCTCACTTTGATATCCCACGTAATATTGAGTCTTACTACCAAGAGACTGGCCGAGCCGGGCGCGATAGTTTGCCCGCAGAAGCGATGATGCTTTACGATCCTGCCGACATGGGTTGGCTGCGCCGCATGGTGGATGAAAAGCCCGAGGGACCACAAAAGCAGGTCGAGAGTCATAAGCTTAATGCAATGAGCGCCTTTGCTGAGGCGCAAACCTGTCGTCGTCAGGTACTGCTTAATTACTTTGGTGAGTACCGAGAGCAGCCTTGTGGTAACTGCGACATCTGCTTGGATCCACCTAAGCATTTTGATGCTACCCAAGAAGCACAAAAGGCGCTCTCTTGTGTCTATCGCGTAAATCAAAGCTTTGGTATTAGTTACGTCGTGGAAGTGCTGCGTGGTATGTCGAATATCCGTATTCGCGAGCATGGTCATGACAAGTTAACCACTTATGGCATCGGCCGAGATCATAGTCATGACTACTGGGTGAGTATCTTTAGGCAACTGGTGCACAAAGGGTTACTGAGTCAGAACATCACTCGAAACTCTACGTTGCAGCTTACAGAAGAAGCGCGTCCTCTGCTACGCGGTGAAACCACGCTAGAGCTTGCCGTACCAAGGCTCGATACCGCCGCGCGCAGCGCAAAATCCGATAAGCTGGCATCGAAACACTACGACAAGAAGTTGTTTGCCAAACTACGTAAACTGCGTAAGTCGATTGCCGATGAAGATGGCTTGCCACCGTATGTGGTGTTCAGTGACGCTACCTTGATTGATATGGCAGAAATCTTACCGACCTCGTATGGTGAAATGCTTGCCGTGAACGGGGTGGGTGAGCGCAAGTTAGAAAAGTATGCCGATCCTTTCCTAGACTTAATACAGGAGCATTTAACTGGTCATGGCTGATTTTGGTCTTCGAGAATACATTGAAGAGGAAGGCAAACTGCTTATCGTTACTCCTTCCTTTGATTTTGATAGCTTTGATTCACTAGCGATGTCGATGCTCGATCTGCTCGGCGCAACTGTGGTTGAAAAGCAGTGGGACGCAGACATTCACTCTTGGCTGGTGGATTTTGAAGGCTGCCGCATGCTTTTAAAAGGTGAGCACTACAGTGAATCAATGTGGCTTGAGGCTTTAGATATCTCTGCGAGCAAAGAAGAGTTTGATTTCTTAGAGGGGCTATTTCGTCGCGGCTTTTGACATAACGCATTCAGTCGTTAGCTCGAAAACGTTTGCTATATTATCCTCTATTGCGCGCCAAGTTGATTAATGTATAATCGCCCGCCGCTGAGCTTAGTTAATCAAACAATGAGTTAAATAAGCGGCACAACAAACCATTTTATTAGTCACTCGAGGCTTTGCCTCAACTTGGGTTCCCTCAACCCCAAGCAAAACGAAAAAGGTACAATATGAACTCGTTTTCCCCTGCGCAGCAGCGCAAAGCCCTGACATTTCTTGTTTTATTTCACTTGGTGATCATCGCATCCAGTAATTACTTGGTGCAGCTACCGTTTACTATTTTCGGTTTCCACACCACGTGGGGCGCATTTACTTTCCCATTCATTTTCCTTGCGACCGATCTGACCGTACGTATCTTTGGTGCTGGTTTAGCCCGTAAGATCATCTTCTTGGTCATGCTGCCTGCGTTGGCGGTGTCGTATGGATTATCAGTATTGTTCTTTGAAGGGCAGTTCCAAGGCTTTGGACACTTAGGTGAATTTAACCTGTTTGTTGCTCGTATCGCTGCGGCAAGTTTTATGGCTTACCTGTTGGGACAAATCCTAGATGTGCATGTTTTCAACCGCCTGCGCCAAATGAAGCAGTGGTGGGTGGCTCCGACATGTTCAACACTGTTTGGTAACGCGCTGGATACGCTGGCTTTCTTTGCTATCGCATTCTACCAAAGCCCAGATCCGTTCATGGCAGAGCATTGGACGGAGATCGCCTTGGTCGATTACGGCTTTAAACTGGTGATCAGTCTTGGTCTGTTCGTTCCAATGTACGGCGTGCTGCTCAACTTCTTGGTGAAGAAGCTTACTGCAGTGAACCCAGACTTAAAGGTGAGCGGTGTAAAAGCCTAATGAATCTCTAGAAGCTAAATATAAAAAATCCCGAACGGTTTGGTTCGGGATTTTTTTTACAGCAATAGACTTAAACAGTTTGAGTCAGGATTAGACCGCCTGAATCGTCAGTGGCCAACCAGCATCTGACTGTCGGTTAGACTCGATTTCCAGCCCTGCTGCTGACAGAGGATGGGCTTCTAACCACTGCTTGTCGATAGAGAGCGTTAGGCTATTGCCCTCACATTGCACCGCAAATCGAGGCTGCAGATCACGCTGACGGCGGTGAGTAATGATCACCGATAAGCGCAGCAGTCGCAGTACACGCTCGGCACTTTGTGTCGATAGAGCATGCTGCGATGGCAGTGGTGTTAGCTGGTCTTTGTATCGACGAACCACTTCACTAAGCAGATGCTTTTGCGCGCGAGTGAAACCCGGTAAATCTAAGTTTTGAAGTAAGTACGCACTATGCTCACCGGCCTTTTTAAAGTTCAAGGTTAGGCCGATTTCATGCAACTTTGATGCAGCTTCAAGCAGGGCAACGGCATGTGGCTCTTCAATCCAGCTTTCATTGCCACAGCTTACTAATAAGCTGGTGGCGGTAGCAGCAACTTGATCGCCGTATTCCACATCGAGCTGACAACGGGTTTGCACGCTGTTGATGGTGCGCGCACGAATGTCATCTTGTTGCAGCTCTTCAACCATGTCATACACCATGCCCTCGCGTAGCGCGCCGCCAGCAAGAGTCATGGAATCGATATTGAGTAGCTCAAATATGGCAATCAATATAGATAGGCCGCTCGGGAACACCAAAGCGCGCTCTAGAGTTAGACCATCAATGTCGAGCTCTTCAAGATGATCGGCTTGCATCGCTTGTTTTTGCAGTCGCTTTAGTTTGGCATGAGTGATGACCTCATCCATACCTTGCGCCAGCATGATCTCTTGCAGGGCTTGTACTGTGCCACTGGCACCAACACATACATCCCATCCCAATCCCTGATACTGCTCGAGAATTGGGGCGAGCGTCTGTTTGGCACCTTCGATAGCACGTTCGAAGTTCGCTTTGTTCAGCTGGCGGTCTTTAAAGTAACGCTCTAGCCAAGTGACGCAGCCCATTTTCAGGCTGGTCAATGCTTTTGGCTCGAATCCTTCGCCAATTATGAGCTCGGTACTGGCACCACCAATATCGACTACAAGGCGACGGCCAGTACCGCCAGACGTATGAGCTACACCTTTATAGATGGTCGCTGCTTCTTCTTCACCGCTGATCACTTGGATTGGGTAACCCAAGATTTGATCGGCTTTGGTTAGGAATACATCGACATTAGTTGCGGTACGTAGTGTTGCGGTACCAACAATACGGATGTTTTCCTTTGGAATGTCCTGAAGTCGTTCCGCGAAAAGACTTAGGCAATCCCAACCACGCTGCATCGCTTCTTGACTGAGAGCCATCTCATCATCAAGGCCTGCGGCCAAACGTACTTTGCGCTTAATCTTGGCCATGGTCTGAATGCTGCCATCGATATGACGCACAACCAACATGTGGAAACTGTTGGAGCCAAGATCGATAGCCGCATACAAAGGTGAAGAATTCACTGCAAGACTCATAAAAACTGCTTACTTCCTGTTCAGATTACTGCTTATGTCAGATCTCGGTCTATTAAGACCTTGGTGATCTTGGCCTTCTTTGAGGCTTTCTGTTTGATGGTCGTGAACCACCTGTATTAGTGCGACGAGGGCCTGAGTTGCGGCTCTTCATAACAAGTGGAGCAGGCAGCTCGGTCAACAGTGCGCTTGAGTCATAGTCAGACACTGGGATTGAGTGCTCGATATACTCTTCAATCGCTGGTAGGTTGATCGCGTATTCTTCACAAGCAAAGCTGATTGAGTGACCACTTGCACCAGCACGACCTGTACGGCCAATACGGTGCACGTAATCTTCACAGTCGTCAGGTAGGTCGTAGTTGAATACGTGCGTAACTTGAGGAATATGTAGACCACGCGCTGCAACATCCGTTGCAACCAGAATGTCTACATCGCCTTTTGTGAATTGCTCAAGGATCTTTTCACGCTTCTTCTGCGGAACATCTCCAGTTAAAAGACCAACGCGGTGTCCGTCAGCGGCAAGGTGACCCCACACTTTTTCACACTTATGTTTAGTGTTGGCAAAGATAATGGCGCGATCGGGCCACTCTTCTTCCAAAAGCGTTTGCAGTAGAGCCATTTTTTCATTGTTCGATGGGTAGAACAGCTCTTCTTGAATGCGGTGACCCGTTTTTTGCTCAGGCTCAACAACCACGTGTTCAGGGTTATGCATGTGTTCGAACGCTAGCTCTTGTACACGGTATGACAAGGTCGCAGAGAACAGCATGTTGAGACGGTCTTTAGGCTCAGGCATACGGCGGAACAAAAAGCGAATGTCTTTAATAAAGCCAAGGTCGAACATACGATCGGCTTCATCAAGAACCACAGCTTGAATGTTGTTGAGGTTAAATACTCGTTTCTTATAAAAGTCGATAATACGACCACAAGTACCGATTAGGATATCGACACCATCTTCAAATTTCGCTAGCTGTTTGTCGTAGCTATCGCCCCCATACGCTAGTGCTGTTTTTAGACCCGTGCTTTCAATGAGCGGTTTCGCATCATTGTGGATCTGAATAGCAAGTTCGCGCGTTGGAGCCATGATGATTGCGCGCGGTTGTGTCGCTTTGCGGCCTTCATGTTCAGGCGTATTTAACAGATGGTTAAAGGTAGCAGTGAGAAACGCAAGCGTTTTTCCCGTCCCGGTTTGGGCTTGTCCTGCAATATCTTGGCCGGCGAGCAGTACCGGCAGCGCCAAGGCTTGGATCGGGGTACAGTATTCGAACCCTTTTTTTTCCAATCCTTCAATGATTTGGGGGTGTAACTCCAAATCGGCGAACTTTTGCTCTGTGATATGCGTCTTTTTCATCGGTATAGAATATCAGCTTAAGCTTGCAATACGAAGGTAAATACATTCCAATAGGAGATCTAATTGTTGGTGATTATCTCATCAATACAAAAAATATCGGAGTGAAAGATGAGTGAAAAGATTTTGCAGCTGACGGATGACGGTTTTGAAACTGACGTAATTAATGCTGCAGGCCCGGTTCTTGTTGACTTCTGGGCGGAGTGGTGTGGTCCTTGTAAGATGATTGCCCCAATCCTCGATGAAATCGCAGATGAGTACGAAGGCAAACTCACTATCGGCAAGCTAAACATCGACCAAAACGCAGGTACTCCACCTAAGTTTGGTATCCGTGGCATTCCAACGCTACTACTTTTCAAAGATGGCGGAGTGGCAGCAACGAAGGTTGGCGCACTGTCTAAAACTCAGCTAAAAGAGTTCTTAGACGAGAACTTATAATGAGAAGTAACGAAAACCGTGTATCTTAACAAATACACGGTTTTGTTTTTTTCAAAGCTAGACTAGACTCTTTTTTAGTGATAATTTATCGCACGTTAATTAAACAAGTGTTCACTTCTTGGTCGATCCTGTGACCAAATCCTTCTTAACAACAAAACAGATCCTATTTTGACTAAACAAACATCCACCACAATGAACTTAACAGAATTGAAGAACAGACCTGTTTCTGAGCTCGTTAAACTTGGCGAATCTCTTGGTCTGGAAAACTTAGCTCGTCTGCGTAAGCAAGACATCATCTTCGCCATCTTAAAAGCCCATGCGAAAAGTGGTGAAGATATCTTTGGTGACGGGGTCTTAGAGATTCTTCAAGATGGTTTTGGTTTCCTGCGTAGCGCAGACAGTTCATACCTTGCTGGCCCAGATGATATCTACGTTTCTCCAAGTCAGATCCGTCGTTTCAACCTGCGTACAGGTGACTCGATTGCCGGTAAGATTCGACCACCAAAAGATGGCGAGCGCTATTTCGCACTTCTAAAAGTAAACACTGTTAACGCTGACAAGCCAGATAACGCGCGTAACAAGATCCTGTTTGAAAACCTAACCCCTCTGCATGCTAACGAACGCATGACTATGGAGCGTGGTAATGGCTCAACAGAAGACATCACCGCACGTGTTCTTGATCTCGCGTCACCAATCGGTAAAGGTCAACGTGGTCTCATCGTTGCACCACCTAAAGCGGGTAAAACCATGCTGCTGCAAAACATCGCGCAGAGCATTGCCCACAACCACCCTGAGTGTGAATTGATGGTGCTTCTTATCGACGAACGTCCGGAAGAAGTAACCGAGATGCAGCGCCTAGTTAAAGGTGAGGTAATCGCATCTACGTTTGATGAGCCAGCGTCTCGCCACGTTCAGGTTGCTGAAATGGTTATCGAGAAAGCGAAGCGTCTTGTTGAACACAAGAAAGACGTGGTTATCCTACTAGACTCTATCACTCGTCTAGCTCGCGCTTATAACACTGTTGTACCTTCATCAGGTAAGGTTCTTACTGGTGGTGTTGATGCTAACGCACTACACCGTCCTAAGCGTTTCTTCGGTGCAGCTCGTAACGTAGAAGAAGGCGGTAGCCTAACTATCATCGCAACAGCGCTAGTGGATACTGGTTCTAAGATGGATGAAGTTATCTACGAAGAGTTTAAAGGTACAGGTAACATGGAACTGCACCTAAACCGTAAGATTGCCGAGAAGCGCGTGTTCCCTGCGATTGACTTCAACCGTTCAGGTACCCGTCGTGAAGAGCTACTGACGAAAGCAGATGAGCTACAGAAGATGTGGATCCTACGTAAGATTGTTCACCCAATGGGCGAAATCGATGCGATGGAATTCCTAATCGACAAGCTTGCAATGACTAAGACTAATGACGAGTTCTTTGACGCAATGCGTCGCCAGTAATCGTTAATCGCGACCGCAAAGCGGACAACGAGTCTCAAATTTTAAACGTCACCCTTAAGGGGTGACGTTTTTGTTTGCACTTCCCCTGTTTCACGCGCACAATACTGAGTGTGTTAACAGGAGGTTAATATGCTACAAGGATGGTTAGCGTCGTTACTCCTCGTATTGGTTGTTTCATTCTCACAACCGGTGCACGCGTCTAAGGAAATGACGCAGCAGGAAGTAGAACGCTGGTTGCAAAGCCAAGTGGTACTGCAAAAAGTTGACGATTTTTTGTTATTGGTGGAACAAGATGACACCGACGGCCTTAAATTTGCGTTAAATAGACTCGCGTTACCTCAGCAAGAGGTGGCGAGATTTTTGTTGCTCAAACATATTGAAGACAACGAACGTATTCTTTCCCCTAAAATGGCCATTTTCGTTCAAGGCCAAAAATCCCTGCCGCCTACTTACACTATGCTTGAGCGTGGTGATGGTTATGAGTTTTCTATTCCGGCGTTTAACTACCCAGCTATTTCTGCGCGATTGATTAAGCGTTGGAACAGTGATCAGAAAACCTTGGAGTTTATTCTACAGGCCGAAAGTGAGCAGTTGGTATTGCGTGATTGGCTATCTGAGGGTAGCGATTATGAGCGTAAGATCCGCGAGGACTTATTGGTCAAAGAGTTTGACAGCTTGTCACCGAAAGCGAACGCATTTATTAGTCAGCAACTTACCGATACCAATATCACCGAGTGGTTGCCTTCAACTCGCGTATTGGTGCGAATGGCTCAAGTGAATGAAGACGCAGCCTTATATGACTTACTATGGAAAATGCGCGCAGATTATCATAGCCAAGTAGAATTAGAGAGGCTGGCGAGTCTTTCTTCTCCATTTGCTCAGCAACAAATCATGGCGGCTGCTCGTAATCCGAGCCTAAAACGTCAGGCGATCACTGAACTTGCTCAAATCACGCCACTACCGAATGAAGTGAAAACCTTCTTGGTGACACGAATGACCAAGGTGGAAGACGCCAGTTTTGTCGCCAGTCAATTGGCGCAGAATGGTCATGGTGGATGGGTGAGGGATGTGTTGTCGACCAACAGCCAGGTGAAAGCGAGTTTGGTGTTGCAAGCCCTATCTAATTAACTGAATTTTTTCAGCTTATCAACATCACAGAGGACATTTCACCCGATGATAGATTTGCGTATATAATGGTACCTTCTTTCAAGGCGAAGTATCCCCTATGATTTACAAGGACTTACGTGATTTCACTCAGCACCTGGAAAGCCAGGGGCTGCTCAAGCGCATCTCACATCCCGTCGACCCTGATTATGAAATGACGGAGATCAGCGACAGAACTCTGCGATCGGGTGGACCTGCTCTGCTGTTTGAAAACCCGATTGGCTATGACATGCCGGTGTTGACCAATTTATTTGGTACCCCTGAGCGTGTAGCGATGGGGATGGGACGACAGCAAGTATCAGAGCTTAGAGAAGTAGGCAAATTGCTGGCCTACCTAAAAGAGCCTGAGCCTCCTCGTGGATTTAAAGACGCGATCAATAAAATTCCTCTATTTAAGAAAGTGCTGCATATGCCAGCCAAACGGCTACGTAAAGCTGCTTGCCAGCAAGTCGTTTGGCAAGGTGATGAGGTCGAACTTGATAAAATCCCTGTAATGAGTTGCTGGCCTGATGATGTCGCACCCTTGCTAACATGGGGACTAACGGTCACCAAAGGATCGAACAAGAAGCGTCAAAATTTAGGTATCTATCGCCAACAGAAGATAGCCAAGAATAAGATCATCATGCGCTGGCTCGCGCATCGCGGTGGTGCGCTTGATCTAAGAGACTGGATGGAAACTAATCCAGGAAAACCGTTCCCGGTATCGGTCGCATTTGGCGCCGACCCGGCTACCATCCTTGGGGCGGTCACACCCGTACCTGATACGTTGTCTGAATATGCCTTTGCTGGCTTGCTGCGTGGCGAACGTACCGAAGTGGTCAAATCGGTTAGCAACGATCTTGAAGTGCCAGCGAGCGCCGAAATTGTCCTTGAGGGTTACATTGATCCGCAAGAGTTTGCCGATGAGGGTCCGTATGGAGACCACACTGGCTACTACAACGAAAAAGAAAAGCACCACGTCTTTACAATTACGCACATTACTATGCGTGAAAACCCTATCTATCACAGTACTTATACAGGTCGTCCACCAGATGAGCCGGCTGTACTGGGGGTGTCGTTGAACGAAGTCTTCGTGCCTATCTTGCAAAAGCAGTTCCCGGAAATTGAAGATTTCTATCTTCCGCCAGAAGGATGTTCGTATCGTATGGCGGTGGTAACAATGAAGAAGCAATACCCGGGGCACGCTAAGCGCGTCATGATGGGGGTATGGTCTTTCTTGCGACAGTTCATGTACACCAAGTTTGTGATTGTATGCGATGAAAGCGTCAATGGCCGCGATTGGCAGCAAGTCACGCAAGCCATGAATGACCATATGGTACCGAGTCGCGATACCTTGATGATCGACAGCACGCCGATAGATTCTTTGGACTTTGCATCGCCGGTTACGGGTCTAGGTTCCAAAATGGGACTGGACGCCACGATTAAGTGGGATGCAGAGTTGGAGCTGGAGGCGGCGAAGTATCAAACAACACAAGATATCGAACGCTCGAATAGTTGGGATGAAACCTTATTGGCGAAACAGGTTACAGCTCAATATCCAGAGGTGACTGACTTGTATATTGCACCGGGAACGGGTACAAATCGTATGGTACTGCTGACTCTAGATAAGCAACGCGCAGGTCAAGCTATTGAGGTGATGGAAGGAGTAGAGGCTATACTCTCACCTTATCTGGCGACTAAGTTTATCGTTGCCTGCGATCAAGACGTGAATGTGCGTGATTGGAATGATGTGATTTGGGCGATCACTACGAGAATGGATCCGTCCAGAGATACATTGCTGGTCAACGATAGCACCTCTAGAGCATATTTAGATGCAACCAATAAACTTGAAGACGAAGTGACTCGTGAGTGGGGCATACCAATTAAAAAAGACCCTGCATTGGTTGCGAAGATAGACAGCATTTGGGATGAACTAAATATCCTATGACTAAGCGAGTAGTGCTCAAGCCTCAGAACCTTGAGTTTATAGTCGAAGAAGGGCAGACAGTGTTAGAGGCTGCGCTCAACCAGAATCTTGCTTTTCCTCACCGCTGTATGGTGGGAGCCTGCGCTTCTTGTTTATGCCGTATCGAGTCAGGTGCGGTAGACTATGATTTGGAACCATTACTTACCGAGAAAGAAAAGCAGCAAGGCTGGATGTTCTCCTGTCTTGCATATCCAAAGAGTGATTTGGTGATCACCTTTGGAGACGAATAAAAGAGATAAACCATGACCATCAATTGTAAAGTTAAGTCTATTGAGCCTTTAGCAGCGAATACCTATCAAATTTTGCTGCACCCAGAACAGCCTGTTAGCTTTAAAGCAGGTCAATATTTAATGGTAGTAATGGGTGAGGCCGACAAGCGTCCTTTCTCTATTGCTAGCAGCCCTTGCCGTCATGAAGGCGAGATCGAACTCCACATTGGTGCTGCGGAGCATAATGCTTATGCGTTAGAAGTGGTTGAATCAATGAAGCATGCACTTGAAGTGGGTGGCGACATTCAGATTGATGCCCCTCATGGCGAAGCGTGGATTCGTGAAGATAGCCAACGCCCAATTTTATTGATTGCTGGTGGCACGGGTTTTAGCTATGTACGTTCTATTCTTGATCACTGCATTAGCCAAAACATTGCTCAGCCTATTTATCTCTATTGGGGTGGTCGTGATGAAGCTCAGCTATATGCCAAACAAGAGTTGGCTGACATCGCTAATGCTCATGAGCGCATTCAGTTCATTCCAGTTATCGAAGAGACACTTTCTGAGTGGACGGGCAAACAAGGCAACGTACTTCAAGCGGTCAGTGACGATTTTGATTCACTCGCAGACTTCGATATCTATATAGCAGGCCGTTTTGAAATGGCTGGCGCTGCACGTGAACAGTTCACGCAAAACAAGCAAGCGAAGTCTGATCACATGTATGGTGATGCGTACGCATTTATCTAATTGTTAGTGATTTGCGGCTAAAAGGAGAGTTTTTATACTCTCCTTTTTGTTTTTTGATGGTATTTCAATCAAAAGAACGTTTTTTTTAAAAAATATTGAAAAAGGGGTTGCGCGGCTTCTCATTCTCCCTATAATGCGCACCACACCAAACGGGAGGGCAGCAAAGCAAGAGCCCAACAGGTTTGGCGGGCAAAAAGCCTAAACGAAAATAATTTGGAAAAGTGGTTGACACGACAAGTTATCTAGTTAAAATGGCCGCCCACTTCGAGAGAAAAGCCGAAAGGCTCAAAAACGAAAGTTTAGCTTCTCGAAGAAACGTTCTTTAAAAATTTAAACCTATCAATCTGTGTGGGCACTCGTTGATGATAATCAAATTAGATACCTCGGTATCAAATTAGGTTTTCAATGAACTGAGTGACCAATCAAGTCGAAAGACTTGGCACAGTCAATTCATTATCGTTCTGTTGGAACGATAATAGCTTTAGATTACTTATGTAGTTTAAAGTCAGTATTCATTGAGCCGACAAAATCTTAAATTGAAGAGTTTGATCATGGCTCAGATTGAACGCTGGCGGCAGGCCTAACACATGCAAGTCGAGCGGAAACGAGTTAACTGACCCTTCGGGTGACGTTAACGGCGTCGAGCGGCGGACGGGTGAGTAATGCCTGGGAATATGCCTTGATGTGGGGGATAACCATTGGAAACGATGGCTAATACCGCATAATGCCTTCGGGCCAAAGAGGGGGATCTTCGGACCTCTCGCGTCAAGATTAGCCCAGGTGGGATTAGCTAGTTGGTGAGGTAATGGCTCACCAAGGCGACGATCCCTAGCTGGTCTGAGAGGATGATCAGCCACACTGGAACTGAGACACGGTCCAGACTCCTACGGGAGGCAGCAGTGGGGAATATTGCACAATGGGCGCAAGCCTGATGCAGCCATGCCGCGTGTGTGAAGAAGGCCTTCGGGTTGTAAAGCACTTTCAGTCGTGAGGAAGGTAGTGTAGTTAATAGCTGCATTATTTGACGTTAGCGACAGAAGAAGCACCGGCTAACTCCGTGCCAGCAGCCGCGGTAATACGGAGGGTGCGAGCGTTAATCGGAATTACTGGGCGTAAAGCGCATGCAGGTGGTTCGTTAAGTCAGATGTGAAAGCCCGGGGCTCAACCTCGGAACTGCATTTGAAACTGGCGGACTAGAGTACTGTAGAGGGGGGTAGAATTTCAGGTGTAGCGGTGAAATGCGTAGAGATCTGAAGGAATACCGGTGGCGAAGGCGCCCCTGGACAGATACTGACACTCAGATGCGAAAGCGTGGGGAGCAAACAGGATTAGATACCCTGGTAGTCCACGCCGTAAACGATGTCTACTTGGAGGTTGTGGCCTTGAGCCGTGGCTTTCGGAGCTAACGCGTTAAGTAGACCGCCTGGGGAGTACGGTCGCAAGATTAAAACTCAAATGAATTGACGGGGGCCCGCACAAGCGGTGGAGCATGTGGTTTAATTCGATGCAACGCGAAGAACCTTACCTACTCTTGACATCCAGAGAACTTAGCAGAGATGCTTTGGTGCCTTCGGGAACTCTGAGACAGGTGCTGCATGGCTGTCGTCAGCTCGTGTTGTGAAATGTTGGGTTAAGTCCCGCAACGAGCGCAACCCTTATCCTTGTTTGCCAGCGAGTAATGTCGGGAACTCCAGGGAGACTGCCGGTGATAAACCGGAGGAAGGTGGGGACGACGTCAAGTCATCATGGCCCTTACGAGTAGGGCTACACACGTGCTACAATGGCGCATACAGAGGGCGGCCAACTTGCGAAAGTGAGCGAATCCCAAAAAGTGCGTCGTAGTCCGGATTGGAGTCTGCAACTCGACTCCATGAAGTCGGAATCGCTAGTAATCGTGGATCAGAATGCCACGGTGAATACGTTCCCGGGCCTTGTACACACCGCCCGTCACACCATGGGAGTGGGCTGCAAAAGAAGTGGGTAGTTTAACCTTCGGGAGGACGCTCACCACTTTGTGGTTCATGACTGGGGTGAAGTCGTAACAAGGTAGCCCTAGGGGAACCTGGGGCTGGATCACCTCCTTATACGAATAGATTATTGCGATGAGTGTTCACACAGATTGATTAGGTTTATGAATTAAAGACGATGCTTGGGTCTGTAGCTCAGGTGGTTAGAGCGTTCGCCTGATAAGCGAGAGGTCGGTGGTTCAAGTCCACTCAGACCCACCAATCTTCCTCCCAGATGATTGGCGATAAGCATCAACACTGATGGGGCTATAGCTCAGCTGGGAGAGCGCCTGCCTTGCACGCAGGAGGTCTGCGGTTCGATCCCGCATAGCTCCACCATCTTTAAGTGTTTTCTCTTTGAGAATATTTAAAAATGGTTTCTTTCTTTAACTAGAAAGCAAATCTCGTTCTTTAACAATTTGGAAAGCTGACGAATAACATTTGATTAATGTTATTCATTTAAAAGTTCTCAAATCCTAGATGATTTAATCATTTAGGTACCAACACACATTCAAGTGTTCTTGGAAGTGACGAAAGTCCACTTTTTGCCTCTGCTTTTTCTTAAAAAGCGGGAACAAAGAGTTATTTGAGTCCGGCAAAATCGAGTCTGCACATGTATAAAAATGCAGACAACTTTGGTTGTTTAACGACAATCTCGAGGTTTCTTTGAAACTCTTTGGGGTTGTATGGTTAAGTGACTAAGCGTACACGGTGGATGCCTTGGCAGTCAGAGGCGATGAAAGGCGTAATAACTTGCGATAAGCCCAGATTAGGTAGTAATAACCTTTGAGTCTGGGATTCCTGAATGGGGAAACCCAACTGCATAAGCAGTTATCGCTGAGTGAATACATAGCTCAGCGAGGCGAACCGGGGAACTGAAACATCTAAGTACCCCGAGGAAGAGAAATCAACCGAGATTCCGAAAGTAGCGGCGAGCGAAATTGGATTAGCCCTTAAGCTTTTAATGAGACAGACGAAGGCTCTGGAAAGTGCCGCAGTAAAGGGTGATAGCCCCGTAGTCGACATCTCATCATCAGTGAAATCGAGTAGGGCGGGACACGTGATATCCTGTCTGAATATGGGGGGACCATCCTCCAAGGCTAAATACTACTGACTGACCGATAGTGAACCAGTACCGTGAGGGAAAGGCGAAAAGAACCCCTGTGAGGGGAGTGAAATAGAACCTGAAACCGTGTACGTACAAGCAGTAGGAGCACCTTCGTGGTGTGACTGCGTACCTTTTGTATAATGGGTCAGCGACTTATATTCAGTGGCAAGGTTAACCGTTTAGGGGAGCCGTAGGGAAACCGAGTCTTAACTGGGCGTTCAGTCTCTGGATATAGACCCGAAACCAGGTGATCTAGCCATGGGCAGGTTGAAGGTTGAGTAACATCAACTGGAGGACCGAACCGACTAATGTTGAAAAATTAGCGGATGACTTGTGGCTAGGGGTGAAAGGCCAATCAAACCTGGAGATAGCTGGTTCTCCCCGAAATCTATTTAGGTAGAGCCTCGGACGAATACTACTGGGGGTAGAGCACTGTTAAGGCTAGGGGGTCATCCCGACTTACCAACCCTTTGCAAACTCCGAATACCAGTAAGTACTATCCGGGAGACACACGGCGGGTGCTAACGTCCGTCGTGGAGAGGGAAACAACCCAGACCGCCAGCTAAGGTCCCAAATTATAGCTAAGTGGGAAACGATGTGGGAAGGCTTAGACAGCTAGGATGTTGGCTTAGAAGCAGCCATCATTTAAAGAAAGCGTAATAGCTCACTAGTCGAGTCGGCCTGCGCGGAAGATGTAACGGGGCTAAGCTATAAACCGAAGCTGCGGCAATGACTTAGGTCATTGGGTAGGGGAGCGTTCTGTAAGCCGTTGAAGGTGGACTGTAAGGTCTGCTGGAGGTATCAGAAGTGCGAATGCTGACATGAGTAACGATAATGGGGGTGAAAAACCTCCACGCCGGAAGACCAAGGGTTCCTGTCCAACGTTAATCGGGGCAGGGTGAGTCGACCCCTAAGGCGAGGCCGAAAGGCGTAGTCGATGGGAAACGGGTTAATATTCCCGTACTTCTTACAATTGCGATGGGGGGACGGAGAAGGCTAGGTGGGCCTGGCGACGGTTGTCCAGGTTCAAGTGCGTAGGCTTGAGAGTTAGGTAAATCCGGCTCTCTTTAAGGCTGAGACACGATGTCGAGCTACTACGGTAGTGAAGTCATTGATGCCATGCTTCCAGGAAAAGCCTCTAAGCTTCAGATTGTAAGGAATCGTACCCCAAACCGACACAGGTGGTCGGGTAGAGAATACCAAGGCGCTTGAGAGAACTCGGGTGAAGGAACTAGGCAAAATGGTACCGTAACTTCGGGAGAAGGTACGCTCCTCACGGTGAAGTCCCTTGCGGATGGAGCTATGGGGAGTCGCAGATACCAGGTGGCTGCAACTGTTTATTAAAAACACAGCACTGTGCAAAATCGTAAGATGACGTATACGGTGTGACGCCTGCCCGGTGCCGGAAGGTTAATTGATGGGGTTAGACTTAGGTCGAAGCTCTTGATCGAAGCCCCGGTAAACGGCGGCCGTAACTATAACTGGTCCTAAGGTAGCGAAATTCCTTGTCGGGTAAGTTCCGACCTGCACGAATGGCGTAATGATGGCCACGCTGTCTCCACCCGAGACTCAGTGAAATTGAAATCGCTGTGAAGATGCAGTGTACCCGCGGCTAGACGGAAAGACCCCGTGAACCTTTACTACAGCTTGGCACTGAACATTGACCCTACATGTGTAGGATAGGTGGGAGGCTTTGAAACGAGTACGCCAGTATTCGTGGAGCCGTCCTTGAAATACCACCCTTGTAGTGTTGATGTTCTAACGTCGGCCCCTTATCGGGGCTGCGGACAGTGCCTGGTGGGTAGTTTGACTGGGGCGGTCTCCTCCCAAAGAGTAACGGAGGAGCACGAAGGTGGGCTAAACACGGTTGGACATCGTGTGGTTAGTGCAATGGCATAAGCCCGCTTGACTGCGAGAATGACAATTCGAGCAGGTGCGAAAGCAGGTCATAGTGATCCGGTGGTTCTGAATGGAAGGGCCATCGCTCAACGGATAAAAGGTACTCCGGGGATAACAGGCTGATACCGCCCAAGAGTTCATATCGACGGCGGTGTTTGGCACCTCGATGTCGGCTCATCACATCCTGGGGCTGAAGTCGGTCCCAAGGGTATGGCTGTTCGCCATTTAAAGTGGTACGCGAGCTGGGTTTAGAACGTCGTGAGACAGTTCGGTCCCTATCTGCCGTGGGCGTTGGAAGATTGAAGGGGGCTGCTCCTAGTACGAGAGGACCGGAGTGGACGAACCTCTGGTGTTCGGGTTGTCATGCCAATGGCATTGCCCGGTAGCTAAGTTCGGAATCGATAACCGCTGAAAGCATCTAAGCGGGAAGCGAGCCCTGAGATGAGTCTTCCCTGGCACTTTAAGTGTCCTAAAGGGTTGTTCGAGACTAGAACGTTGATAGGCAGGGTGTGTAAGCGTTGTGAGGCGTTGAGCTAACCTGTACTAATTGCCCGTGAGGCTTAACCATACAACACCCAAAGGGTTTTGATTGGACTCAAAGCAAGAACAAATTGAATGTGTAGAGAACGCATTAACAGCTTTCCGAATTTATTGTTTTCAGATTTTCAGAAAATCTGAAGGCAAAACAGAATTTGCTTGGCGACCATAGCATTGTGGACCCACCTGATTTCCATGCCGAACTCAGAAGTGAAACGCAATAGCGCCGATGGTAGTGTGGGGTTTCCCCATGTGAGAGTAGGACATCGCCAGGCTTTGAATACTGTTACTTGCAATAGTAAGTAACCACATCACCAGTGTACGAATCTGTTGATGACAATTTGTGGAGAGATGGCTGAGTGGTCGAAAGCACCGGTCTTGAAAACCGGCAACCGTTAATAGCGGTTCTAGGGTTCAAATCCCTATCTCTCCGCCACATTAAAAAGCCCGCTGAGTAATCAGCGGGCTTTTTTCATATCTGAGATTCTTAAAGCGCTAACCTAGCCACTATCGAACTCCGCTGCCCTTCCGTTTGCTGTCTTTGTCTGTCAAAGTAAGCTTTACTCCTCAACCATTAAAGGTAACCAAACCTTGAGTTCTTGTTCTTACGAGCCAGCAGAGTCCTTGAAAAAACAACTTGGTGACCAACACAATGCGGTTTCAAAAGAGCCAATACAGAGCCTTTGGAGCGGATATGGCGAACTATTTCGCGTTTATACCGATAACCCTGCGCTACCCAGTCTGATAGTTAAGGCCATTGACCTACCAAAGGTTGCACCTAAGCATCACCCGAAAGGCTGGAATACTGAGCTTTCAAACCAAAGAAAGCTTAAGTCCTATCAAGTTGAATTTCATTGGTACCAGCACTATGTTGCCCGAATGCCTATCGGCTGGGCGCCACGTTGTTTAGCCGCAGAAAGTCATGGCTCGCACTATGAGTTGCTTTTGGAAGATCTCAAGCTAGTTGAGTGTGCTAGGGTGGTAAAAACCCCATCAAACCAAGAGATAGAAACGGCACTTCGCTGGTTAGCGCAGTTTCACGCGTTTTGGTTGGGCACTGAGACTACTGGACTGTGGCAGCAAGGCACCTATTGGCATTTAGCCACTCGACCCGATGAGTGGCAGGCAATGACGTCAAGTCGTTATAAATCAGCTGCTGAGCGCATAGATGACATACTCAATGATTGTCGTTATCAAACCCTAGTACATGGCGATGCGAAGCTGGCTAACTTTTGTTTCAACGAAACCGGCACACAGGTCAGTGCGGTTGATTTTCAGTATGTTGGCGGTGGCGTGGGGGTGAAAGATGTCGCGCTATTTCTTTGCACAGTGCTCGATTTTGATGATCCTCAGTTATCTATCGACAGCCATGTTGAAACTTATTTTGAAGCGTTACAGGCAGCGCTGGCTCGCTATCAGCCTAATGTGGATGCAAGTGATGTGTGTCATGAGTGGCGAAAGCTACTAGGACTCGCGTGGGCTGACTATCAGCGTTTTCTGCTTGGCTGGAGCCCAGTTCATGTGCGAGTGAATGCCTTTACGAATAAGCTGACTTTAGAGGCACTCGACGACTTTCTGTTGTAAAAAGCCAGTTGTAAAAAAGCTCCCGAGGGAGCTTTTTTATCATTTATAGAAGTGTTCCAGTTACTTACTGTCAATCAAGGTCAACGCTTTACGAGAAACTTCACCTGCTGCTTTAGTGAGATCTTGCTTCTCAAGCGTATCAGCTAGATACGCATAATCCGAAACGTCTGGGCGAACCGACAATGCGCGCTCAAAGTGGCGCTGTGCTTCAGGCCATTTCTCTTCGCGGAAGTAAAACTGAGCGAGAGCACTCTGAGCTTTGGCGTTGTCTGGTTGCTTTTTAACAACATCTTCTAGCATTACAACTACTGGGTGAGCATCCGCTAGGTTCAGCTCTGGTAGTAGAGTATAAAGGTCATCGTGACCTTGCTTCTTCAGCGTCTCTTTAATCACGGTAAAGGCTTCAGCATCCGCTTTGCGAGCGATAAGCTGCTTTGTAAAGCAACCCACTAGGTGTGTGCTTTGACGCGTTTTACGAGGCAGTTTGTTCCAATGACCGATTAGACCCTCACTACCTTGTTGGCTAGCAATGTCTTCAAGCAGGCCGCATTGAGCACGCTCTTCAAGTTCAACTTGCTCTTCAATATCGATAAGCTTGGCTTTGTTAAGCTTTGGCAGTAGATCGATCAGTGCTTGCCACTCGCCAAGTTCACGATAGGTGGTTTTTAGTAGGCTTAGAACGATCGTATTGCTTGGATACTCGGCTTTTAGTGTCTCAAGTGTTGAGGCCGCAAGTTCCCACTCTTCTTCACGCACAGCTTGCTTAGCACGAGTAAGCTGAACCGCGAGATCCGAGTTTTCTTGCTGAGAAGCCAGCTCAAGGTAGTGGTCGCGTTTCGCTTTATCGCCTTGACCTAACGCAGCTTCAGATGCCACTAGATAACACAGCAGAGGCATATCATGATAGTTCGCCCAGCGAGTCACTTTTTTCTCAGCGAGCTTCCAGTCACCTTCTAGCAGCTTAACAATACCTTCGTTAGTGTAGCGGCGAGAGCGGCGCATCTTACGCACGCTGAAGTAGTTGAATGTGGTCACACTGGTGTAGAGGATCTTCTTGATGATGTACTCCAGCAGAAACAGCACGGCAAGCGCGGCAATCACAAAGACAACCAGTGTCGTGACACTCATTTCAATGGTCTTATCGGCAATCGATATCAGCACATAGCCTTGTTGACCAGTGAACTGGGTGCCGACAAACAGCCCTGCGCCCAGTACAACGAAGAGGAAGATTAATCGAATCATTATTTCTCCTCCGTGATAATGGTTGTCACTTCACGGCGCAGGCGTTCGCTAATCACATCAGACAGCTGCGCTTGTGTTTCAAGTTTCACAGGGTAGTTCACTTGGATGTTTTGCTGACTCAGCTTACCCAGTGCCGCATTAAACTCTTTAACGCTGTTATTATCCATATCGAAGAAGGATTCTGACCATTGATCTGCGGTCTCCAGTGACATCTTGTAGATCTCACCTTGCTCTTCGTACACAGCTCGTATTGCCGTCTCAATTTTCGACTTGATGTTCTCACGTAGGTAAAAGTGCTGTTCTGGTGACAGTAGTGGGATAACATTGCCGTCACGGCTGCGAAAGGTGATGAAGTTCTCTGAGAAATCTTTCAAAGAAGTCATCAAGTTATCTTGCCAGTCGTAGATATCCTGCGATACCTGACGTTTTTCTACCGCCGGAGCATCAGGCAGAATAGCGTTGGCAAGTGGCAGTTGGTCGACTTCGCGCTGCAGGGAAGTCAGGCGAAGCACTAAACCATCACGGTCAATCAAAGGTACTGTGCGCAGCTTAGTGATGTCGTTTGCCATGGATTGGCGCAGGGAAACAAGGCTTGGGTCGTTGAGCGCGGCGATGCGTTGATCAGCACTCTCCATCAAGCGTGTTGCACTGACCACATCGTGTTCTAGGAACAGTTTACGTCCAGCCAGCTTTACCAAGTAATCCGCTTCTGCTAATAGCCAATCATTAGGACGGCGGCCTTTTACATCGGCGACAGCAAGTTGCAGGCTCTCGATGCTCTTCTTCTGCTGACCTAATACCACTTCTGCTTTGTGAGTCATGGTTTTTGCTTGCTCTAACGTGTCAGCTTGAACTTGCTGCATTTCAGAGCTTAGCGAGCTTTGTGATGCTTTGATTTGGGCTTCAAGCCTTGCGATACGAGCTTCGTAGTCGCCAGCCTGCTTTTGCATCATAAAGGTCATGCCACCACCTAGTAGCAGAGCAATAATGATGGCAGCTGTACCAAGCTTCACACCACGCTTACCCTGCTTTTCTTCAAACTCAGGGGCTTTTGGTTGCGTGGTTTGGTCGTCGACGGTGTTCGTCTCGGGCTCGTTAGATTGTTTAGTGTTCTCTGGGGCTAGAGTTACGTCTTTTTTGTCTTCAGACTGGATTTGCTCGTCTTTATTTTTGTTCGTCATTGTTTAGTCCTGTTTTTAGACGCTGGAGAGCAGCAAATAGAGTAGAGTTCGATGCACCTTGGCTATTAGTAATGTTATTAAATCCTTGGGCTATCGCTTGCTTGGCGATTCGTTCACTGGGAACCAATAGCCATTGTTGTTTCAACCATGCATGTTGTGATTCTGGCATTGCAGCCACTAAATGATCCAGTTGTTCCGCACTTGTGACCACCATGGTATCAATCTGGGCTTGTTGCCATTGTTCTATCGCGGCAGATTCGACGGCTCGATATTGGCGCTGATATAGCTGCAAATAATGCACATGGGCGCCTCGTTTCGTCAACTCATCGAAGATGAGCTCACGCCCGCCATTGCCACGAAGAATGACAACACGCTTGCCGGCAACGCCGACTAGCTCAGGCATGGCGAGCAGGTGTTCACTGTCGCTAACCGAGGGATAGTGTACGTTTTGTTGCACTATTTTGCTCAATTCATGTGCGGTTTTTTGACCAACCCCAAGATAAATAGCGTGATTCGGCATGCTGTCCGGGTGTGTTGAAAGCGGCTTTGAAAGGCCATGCACGGCGTATTGGCTGACTGCTATAACAATGTCGGCGCAGCGAAGTTTGGTGAGTTGAGATGAATCGAGGGAAGTCAGATGAATATCAATAAGGGGGTAATGGAGGGCATAGCCCCCCATCTTTTCAATCAGAGCGCAGAGTTCAATACCTTGGGTTTCAGGCCTTGTCACCAGTACTCTCATCAGGCATTACTCGTGATCTTGGTAAAGCTTCTCAAGGATTTCTTTAGCGCCATCGGCGAGGAGCTGGTTCGCTAGCTGTACACCCAATGCTTCGGCATCTTGGCGGCTACCTTGGATTTCACCGCGTACGATTTTGCTGCCGTCGGGCTCACCGACTAGAGCGCGTAGCCAAATGTTGTCACCATCAATCAGAGAGTAGCTGCCAATTGGCACCTGACAGCCACCTTCTAGCGTCAGGTTCATGGCGCGCTCACAGCGCACACGATCGGCGGTTTCTGTGTGGTTTAGTGGCTCCAGTAATTTGATCAGACGCTCATCATCAAGACGGCACTCAATGCCAACCGCGCCTTGGCCAACTGCAGGAAGAGATTCCTCAGGCTCGATAAAGCTGCGAATACGTGACTCAAGCTCAAGACGCTTAAGGCCAGCAGCGGCAAGAATAATGGCATCGTACTCACCGTTGTCGAGTTTACCCAGACGGGTGCCTACGTTGCCGCGCAACTCTTTGATGATCAGATCAGGACGCTGCTCTTTGAGCTGACACTGCCTACGCAAACTACACGTACCGACGATAGCGCCTTGCGGTAGGTCACTAATGCTTGCATAGGTATTAGAGACAAATGCATCACGTGGATCTTCACGCTCACAGATGGTCACAAGCCCCAGGCCTTCTGGAAAATCAACCGGGACATCTTTCATCGAGTGCACAGCTAGGTCAGCACGACCTTCCAGCATCGCCACTTCAAGCTCTTTAACGAACAGCCCTTTACCACCAACCTTTGCTAGGGGCGTGTCTAGGATAATGTCGCCTTTGGTTACCATAGTCACCAATTCAACCTCGAGTCCAGGGTGTGCAGCAATCAATGCGTCCTTCACATAGTGAGCTTGCCATAGTGCAAGGGGACTTTTACGGGTAGCAATTCGAATAGGCTGAGTCTGGGTCATAGTGTTCTCGTAAGCATCTCGTTTGTTCTGATGGTTCAATCGTATCATTGACTCAAAGAAATGCTTAGCGATTTCCCAAACCCGAGCACAAACGAGAACTTTAGCGATCACAGATATTATCAATAGTGTGAGATTAATCGCATTTGTTGTGGTAACTACTGTTAGAATTGTCCGCTATGATTTGGAAGGCTGAACCAAACGCCACCGCAGTGGGTATTGAGTTGTTGTAGTGCCGAGTATCACTTTACCGCTTATAATAAAAATGATACATTGATCACGTTTTGGACGCTTGTTTGTTTAAAACCTATGCAAAATAGCAGTTAGATTGAACCTAGGAATCACCCTTGCAGGCATACACTCAAACCCTTATACAAAGGTTAGATACCCTAAACCAGCAGCGTATTGAGCGCGCGCTGGCGCTTATGGATCTGCAAGGCCAACGTGTATTTCAGCTTATTCCAGCACTGTTTCACTTCAACCACCCGATCATTCCCGGTTTTTACGAAGCCAGTAGCCCTAGCGGCGTGTTTGGTTTTGAAGCCAACGAACTCCAGCAGCAATTCCTCGATGATATCGCGCTCGCATTGGGTCAACCTTTGCCGCAGCCAAGTCAAAATGAGATCCTTGGTTTGTATACGATGGGAAGTACCTCATCGATAGGTCAAAGCACGTCGAGTGACTTGGATATATGGGTCTGTATCTCCCCGCAAATGTCGACTAAATCCAGAGAACTGCTCAGCAATAAGTGTTTGCTGATAACAGACTGGGCAAAAGGCCTTGGGGTGGAAGCGAACTTCTTTTTAATGGATGAAGATCGTTTTCGTAGCAACATCTCTGAGGAGATGACGGGTGATAACTGTGGTTCATCACAACACCTATTGCTACTGGATGAGTTCTATCGTTCTGCGGTACGCCTAGGCGGCCAGCGCCTGTTGTGGCAAATCGTGCCGCCAGAGATGGAAGAGTGCTACGAAGATTACGTTGCTAAAATGTGCAATGAAGGCCACATCAATTGCGATGAGTGGATTGACTTCGGGCGTCTGAATCGCATCCCTGCAGAAGAGTACTTTGGTTCGAGTCTGTGGCAGCTCTATAAGAGCATCGACTCCCCTTATAAGTCGGTACTTAAAGCTATTTTGCTTGAGGCGTATTCTTGGGAATACCCGCACACCCAATTACTAAGCATTGATACTAAACGTCGCTTCTTTGCCCATGAGCCTGATCTCTATGGTATGGATGCGTATTATCTGATGCTTGAGAAAGTAACGCGCTATCTTGAGCGTATTGACGATGAGACCCGCTTGGACTTGGTTCGTCGTTGTTTCTATCTCAAAACGCACGAGAAACTATCTCGCGAGCCTGGTGTCGGTTCGATGCCATGGCGCCGTGAAGCGCTGACGCAAATGACCACCAATTGGAATTGGTCGCAAGAGGTGCTTAAAGAGCTCGACAACCGCCGTAACTGGAAGGTTGAGCAGGTGATGCAAGTGCATAACTCGCTGCTTGATGCACTGATGCTCAGCTATCGTAACCTGATCCAATTTGCGAGACGCAATGACATCACCTCGGCAATCAGTCCGCAAGACATCAGTATTCTTGCTCGTAAGTTGTATGCCGCGTTTGAGGTATTGCCGGGCAAAGTCACTCTGCTCAATCCGCAAATCTCACCTGATTTACATGAGCCCGATCTAACGTTTATCGAGGTTCAGCAAGGTAAGAGTTACCAGTCGGGTTGGTATCTGTATAAGCAGCCGCTGATCCCGCATCGAATCCTAGGCCAAGCACCACTCGAGCATAACGAATACTTAAGCAAGCTTGTTGCTTGGGCGTTCTTTAATGGCCTTATCACTGAGTCGACACGTTTGAACTCGGTAGTGCGTGATGCGCATATTGATATCGATAAGTTCTATCAGATGGTCAGTGATCTGCGTAATACCTTCTCGTTGCGCAAGCGTCGCCCGAGTATGCAAGCATTAGGTAGCCCATGTGAGATAAGCCAGCTTGCCATGTTCATCAACTTTGAGAACGATCCGACGCAGGAGCTTTCTGCGAAGGCGTCTAAAGTTGATTTGAAGAATGTTGATATCTTAAGCTTTGGCAGCGAAGGTAAAAGCCTGATTGGTTCGGTCGATTTGGTGTACCGTAACTCTTGGCATGAAGTGCGCACCCTTCACTTTGAAGGTGAAACGGCAATGCTGGATGCGCTGAAAACTGTGCTCGGCAAAATGCACCAAGATGCGTTCCCGCCAGAGTCGGTAGACGTGTTCTGTTACAGCAAGAACTTGCGCGGCGTGTTAAGAAACACGGTCTATCAACTGCTAGCGGAGTGTATTGAGCTGCGCTTGAAGCCGATTGACCAGGAAAAGCGTCGCCGCTTCAAAGCACTGAAAGTCGCCAACCAGATGTATGGCTTGTTCTTTGAACGTCGCGGTGTTTCGGTGCAGAAATTGGAGAACTCGGTGGACTTTTACCGCAGTATCTCAACCAATAAGCTGCAAGGTTCACCGCTGCTCATGCTGGATAAAGAAGTGGAGTATCAGCTGCCTCAAGTGGTCGATGGGTTTGCCAGCGAAGGTTTGATTCAGTTCTTCTTCGAAGACACTGACAACGGCTTCAACATTTATGTGTTGGATGAATCAAATCAGATTGAGGTTTACCATCAGATGCGCGGCAGCAAAGATGAGATGATTGCTAGCGTAAACAGTTTCTACACCTCAAACGTCAACGACGACAATGAGGTGTCATCGAAGCTGATTAACTTCAACTTGCCGCAGTACTACCAGCTTGTGCATGCGGAAGAAGGAGAGCCTTACATCATTCCTTACCGTAACGACGGCGGCTCTTCCAACTCTCGTAATTCAAAAGCAGTCAATGCTTGATGCATCGGTTGGGCTTATACCCAATCGATGTCTTCACTCGCGTGTTTCTCACACTCTTCTTTGACCATAGTCATCAGTTCAAGACCGGTCTTTGAGCATATCCACTTATCTTCAATCAGCTTGAAGTGAAATCCACCTGATTTTGACGCAAGCCAGATTTCGTGCATCGGCTCTTGGCGGTTGATGATGATTTGACTGCGATCTTCAAATTCCAGTGTCATGACGTTGCCCGTCACTTCATAATCGATATCGGCACCCGATTCGTCGATGGCTTCTTCGATGTTTTGTAGTTGAGCATCGACCAGTTGGTGAAATTCCGTGTCGTTCATTTTGTAATCCTATTGCTTTTCTAATTCGTGGTGCGATTATAGGGGGCATTGATTCAATAATCACGATATGCAAAATGAAAAAGACGATTACAGCAATGTTTATGCTTGTAATAGTAGGACTAGCGGGATGCGGCCAGACTGGCGACTTGTATATGCCTGCTGAAGACGCACCAACCAACGAGCAAGCACAAATAGCCATCGACACAGTGTAAAGGGATACAGGATTTGGATTATTTCAACTATCAGGACGATGGCCAGCTTTGGGCCGAGAATACGTCACTTACCGAACTTGCCGAGCAATACGGCACACCACTTTATGTTTATTCTCGTGCGACGCTAGAGCGTCACTGGAATGCATTTGATAAATCTGTTGGCGACCACCCACACTTGGTGTGTTATGCAGTGAAAGCGAACTCGAATATCGGTGTGCTTAACGTACTGGCACGTTTGGGTTCAGGCTTTGATATTGTTTCTGGCGGCGAGCTAGAACGTGTGGTTGCCGCGGGTGGCGATCCTAGTAAAGTGGTGTTCTCAGGTGTAGGTAAAACCGCGCAAGAGATGCGTCGTGCGCTTGAGCTTGGTATTAAGTGCTTCAATGTTGAATCGGAACCTGAGCTAGAGCGTCTAAACCAAGTCGCTGGCGAGATGGGTGTCGTGGCACCAATCTCACTGCGTATTAACCCTGATGTCGATGCGAATACTCATCCATACATTTCAACCGGTCTTCGTGATAACAAGTTTGGTATTGCGTTTGATCGCGCACCAGCGGTCTACAAGTTTGCCAGCAGCTTACCTAACCTAGCGGTTCATGGTATCGACTGCCATATCGGCTCACAGCTAACGGATATCGAACCATTCATTGATGCGACCGATCGTTTGTTAGCCCTTATTGACCAATTACGTGGCGACGGCGTTGATATTCGTCACTTAGATGTCGGTGGTGGCCTTGGTGTGGTTTATCGTGATGAGTTGCCACCACAGCCATCGGATTACGCCAAAGCACTGCTAGCTCGCTTAGAGAACCATCCAGAGCTTGAACTGATTTTTGAGCCGGGTCGTGCGATTGCGGCTAACGCTGGCGTACTACTGACTAAGGTTGAGTTCCTAAAGCACACTGAGCATAAAAACTTCGCCATCATTGATGCGGCAATGAACGATCTTATGCGCCCGGCGCTGTATCAAGCATGGCAAGATATCATCCCGGTTACGCCTCGTGAGGGTGAAGCTACGACTTACGATTTGGTTGGCCCAATCTGTGAAACGGGCGACTTCATCGGTAAAGATCGCGCCTTAGCACTTGAGCCAAACGATCTACTGGCCGTTCGCTCAGCTGGTGCTTACGGTTTTGTTATGTCTTCTAACTACAATACGCGACCACGAGTTGCAGAAGTGATGGTTGACGGCGAGACGGCGCACCTTGTACGTAAGCGTGAAACCTTAGAGAGTCTTTGGGAACTAGAAAGCATTTTGCCGGAGTAACAGAACCACTATGCACTTCCACTTTTCTAAAATGCACGGTTTGGGTAACGACTTTATGGTTGTTGACTGTATTACCCAGAACGTTTTCTTTTCACCTGAGCTTATCCGCCGTTTAGCAGATAGGCACACAGGTGTTGGTTTTGACCAACTGTTGATTGTTGAAGCACCTTACGATCCTGAAACGGATTTCCATTACCGCATTTTCAACGCGGATGGCAGTGAGGTAGAGCAGTGTGGCAATGGCGCACGCTGTTTTGCTCGCTTTGTGCAGATGAAAGGGCTCACCAACAAGTACAGCATCAGTGTCAGCACTAAGAAAGGCAAAATGGTGCTCAAGCTAGAAGAGAATGACTTGGTGACGGTCAACATGGGTCAACCTGAGTTCGAGCCGAGCAAGATCCCATTTAAAGCTAAGCAAAAAGAAAAGACCTATATTCTGCGTGCTGGCGACCATACCTTATTCTGTGGTGCCGTCAGTATGGGTAATCCCCACGTCGTCACCGTGGTTGATGATACGCAAACCGCGGATGTGGATAATTTAGGTCCGCTATTGGAGTCGCATGAACGCTTCCCAGAGCGCGTTAACGCAGGCTTTATGCAAGTGCTTAGCCGTGATGAAGTGAATCTTCGCGTCTATGAACGCGGTGCGGGTGAAACCCAAGCTTGTGGTAGTGGCGCGTGTGGTGCGGTCGCGGTGGGTATCGTGCAAGGGTTACTGGATGAAACGGTGCAAGTGCACTTGCCGGGCGGCGATTTGAAGATCAGTTGGAAAGGTCCAGGTCATCCACTGTATATGACAGGCGCAGCGGCTCACGTTTTCGATGGGCAGATTTCTTGTTAGCCAATAACCCATTATACTAATGGCGGGTCTTTTGAGACCCGCCATTTTTTTATTATCTGACAGGGATTAAAGGGAATCATTTTGTCTGAGTTTGAAGCGAGCCATCTAACAGCAGAAGTGGTAGCAGAGTATCTTTCTGATCATCCAGATTTTTTTAAGGGTAGAGAGTCGTTAGTAGAGTCGCTTTCCTTACCTCACCAGCAGCAAGGTGCGGTGTCTTTAGTGGGGATTCAACTGCAACGACAGCGTGAACGCATTGAAGCACTGGAAGAAGAGATCACCGCCTTGATGTCGCTAGCTGCTCGTAATGATAGAACCTTCTATGAGTTTATGTCGCTGCAAGAAAACCTGTTGAAGTGCCATGATCTGCAAAGTGTCGTTTCAGCCATTAAATACACCGCAACCGGCCTGAATCTGCGTGGTTACCTTAAGCTTATCGACAGCGATGACCATGCCGACCCATTGTCGATGGAAAGCTGGAAACGCTTTACCACCAATCATCTCAATGGCAAAGAGGCGTACTTAGGGCGGCTACGTCAAGCTGACCGCAGCATGCTATTTACTGAGCAGCAAATCAGCGATGGCCAGGTGCCAGAGCTTGGTTCTTACGTGGTTCTGCCGCTCAAACGAAAGTTTGCTCAAGGTCTGCTCATCTTCTCAAGTGACGACGGAGGTCACTTCCAACCGGATATGGATACCCTGTTTTTGCGCCACCTCGCGCTGGTGGTTTCCTATCTATGCGAGCACCTCGATTGGCAGGTGCAAGAGGAAGACAATGTCAGACCAAGCCACGCCTAAAGCAAACCTTCCTAGCGGGCTGCAAAAGCCGCTAGATAAGTTCTACGAGTATCTGCGTAGCGAGAAAGGGCTTAGCCTGCATACTCAACGCAATTACCGCCAGCAGCTTGAAACAATGGGGCAACACCTAAATGAAATGGGCGTGAAAGCTTGGACTCAAGTGGATGCTGGGTGGGTAAGGCAGCTTGCGGGTAAAGGGATGCGTGAGGGGATGAAAGCGAGCAGCATTGCCACGCGTCTATCGTCGCTGCGCAGCTTCTTCGATTTCCTTATTCTGCGTGGTGAACTGACTGCGAACCCTGCAAAAGGCGTCAGTGCGCCGCGTAAACAAAGACCTCTACCTAAGAACTTAGATGTGGATGAAGTCTCCCAGCTTCTGGAAGTGGATGAAACCGACCCGCTGGCGATTCGCGACCGCGCCATGATGGAAATGATGTATGGCGCAGGGCTACGTTTGGCGGAAATGGTGGGGATTGATGTTAAGCACCTCAATTTGTCGAGTGGTGAAATTCGCGTTATCGGTAAAGGTAACAAAGAGCGTAAGGTACCTTTCTCTGGGTATGCGACGGAATGGGCGCAAAAGTGGCTTAAAGTGCGTGGTGAGCTAGCAAAGCCGGGGGAGCCAGCATTGTTCGTCTCCAAACTGGGTACGCGCATTTCCCATCGCAGTGTACAAAAGCGCATGGCGGAGTGGGGACAAAAGCAGTCCTTGGCAAGTCATGTCAGCCCACACAAACTGCGTCACTCGTTTGCGACTCATATGCTTGAGTCGAGCAATAACTTACGTGCGGTACAAGAGCTGCTTGGTCATGAGAACATCTCAACCACACAGATCTATACCCACCTTGATTTCCAACATCTTGCCCAAGCGTATGATCAAGCTCACCCTAGAGCACATAAGAAAGGTAAGCCTAAGCAACAAGAGGATTCCTAATGCGCTTTTATCGTAGTCTAGAGACCATCAAGGCGATGACCTTTGACCTTGATGACACCCTTTATGACAATTGGCCGATCATTCGTGAGGTAGAGAGAAAAGCGACTCAGTGGTTGCAGCAACACCACCCGATTAGCCAGCAGTGGGACAAAGCCCAGTGGCAAGCGTTCAAATTTCAGTTAGCAGAGACAAACCCGATGCTGAAACACGATGTCACCGAGTGGCGTTATCAGCAGATAAAACAGGGGCTGGGGCATTTGGGTTACGATGATCCCAAAGCTACCGAGGCTGCGAAAACGCTAGTAAATCATGTGTTGAAATGGCGCAGCGACTTTGATGTTCCACATGAAACACATCAGTTTTTGACAACCTTGAGTAAGAAGATGCCACTGGTGGCCATCACCAATGGCAATGTCGATGTCGATAAAATCGGTTTGGGGCGCTACTTTTCCTTAGTGCTAAAGGCAGGCCCTGATGGCAGAGCCAAGCCTTATGCGGATATGTTCGACAAAGCGGCAGATTTTCTGGCCTTGCCGCGCCAGCAGATCTTGCATGTGGGCGATCATGTGGTGACGGATGTAGCAGGAGCCAAGCGTAACGGTTTTAGTGCTTGCTGGTTTAACGATAAAGGTCTTGAGCCTCGTGATGTTCGTCGAATGAAGCTGCTGCCAGACGTTGAGATAAGCCGCATTGAGCAGCTGCTTGAGCTCACGCGCTAATAGGCATTATCGCGTCAAAGCGTGTCCGCTGCGCTCTGCTTGAAAGCGCAGCATATACTCGTCAAAGAACGTGAGCATGGCGTTGGCGTCTTGCTCGCTTGCTACTTGTCGAGTGATCTCAGCACACACCTCAAAAGTACACAAATTCCCGGCTTGTTGGTTTCTTCGCAATGCATATCTCGATAGCTGTTCTGTATCCAGATGCACTTTGGGTAGCGCTTGCAGCCAAGCGCTGCGATTGAGCATCTTTTTCGCTTCCTGCCAGGTGCTATCCAACACAATGAAGTTACTCATTTTCCCTGGCTGCTGCGCTTGCCACTCATCAAGCGGCACACTGTCTTCACACGGAAAAACCAATACGGGCAGGTTAGGGCTGGTTTCTGGCAAGCAGCGCTCACAGGGCTGTTTACGTTGCCACTGGGTTACCTGGCTGCTCGCAAACAATCTATCGATCAGCTTTCCAGTATTGGTTGCTCGAGAAAGCTCATTAGGGTGAGTGAGTAGGGTAAAGCAAAGATCAGAGGCGATCGTTGGGATCACCTCACAATAGCAATTGTGGATAAAACCACAGGTTGTGCACATCGGCTTCATGGTCGGGATCTATTCGCCTTTATACAGCACCAGGCCGCCATTAGCGATGGGGTAAACGATATCGCCCACTTTCTCTTGTTTTGCGATCAGCTTATTGCCGTCTAGGGTGAAAATTCGCTGTGACACTAAGTATTGCTGCTGGTGGCGCGTCATGATGACTTGCACTTGCTTGTTATTCAGTTGCTGCCAAAAACCGCGCTCTTCGGTGGCTGGTGAGTTGTCTGGGTACTCATAGCGAGTGATGGCGGTATGGTCTGGGAGTAGCGTCATTGAGACCGTGAACCCAGCCGTTTCAGTGGACTGTGCAACATAGTTGCCAGTCCAGCTTAGCGTAGTATCCGAGTTGGATAACGTGGCGCAGCCTTGTCGAGTTTGGCCGTCTATGGTGATGACGCCAGTCCAGCCATACAGGGTGTCACTCATGGTGTCGTTACACAGCTTATTGCTCATTTGCAGATTGGCGTCGTCAAACTCGTATCGGCGTGTCGTTTGGGTAAGCTTGCGATCTTTGAGCTTGAGCGACTGCTTGTCTTCACCCATCATCGCAAAGCTTGCTTGTTTGCTGTTGTCGAACTTTAGTGACCAGAAAGGTTCGTTACCCAGCACCTGAGTTGGTCTTAGTGGTTGATTGCAACGCTTTGGGTTTTCTGCGGTGAGCATGTTGACCTGTTTCACCACAAAGCGCCCGGTGTAATCGGAATCAAAACCGCGATGGCTTGGCGGCTCAAGATAGCCGATAACTTCAGCATAGACGGGCTGATAAGGCTTGCGGGTTAACTTCTCCGCTTCAGGGCGAACGTTTTTGGGCAGTTCGAGCCAATATTGGTGCTGACTGCCACAAGGCTGAATGGTACGTGTCTCATGACCAATGACAGCTTGTCCGCGCATCACATAGGTTTGCGGTGTGATCGTTTCTGGACGTGATAGCTCAGCAGAAGGCACTTGAGGTGCGCTTTGCGGCGACTCTGAGTTGAAAGACGAACAGGCTTGAAGCAATATGAGCGGAGCAACCGCGAGCGGTAAACGCGACATTGTCATTGAATTTTCCTTATTTGAAACGATCACAGGTATCCACACCATTATGGCATATTGGTTATTTAAAACAGAGCCAGATGAGTTTTCCATCGACACGCTGCGCGTAAAAGGAAGCTCATGCTGGGAAGGCGTTCGTAATTATCAAGCACGGAATATGATTCGTGATCAGATGAAGCTGGGCGATTTAGTGCTCATTTATCACTCCTCATGCAAGACAATAGGCGTGGCTGGTATTGCTCGTATCACCAAAGAGGCCTATCCCGACCACTTCCAGTTTGATATCAACAGCGACTACTACGACCCTAAATCGGATCCTGATAACCCGCGCTGGTTAATGGTAGACATTGAATATGTCGAAAAGTTTAAGCGCGTTCTGCCGCTAAGTATCCTTAAAGGGATGCCTGAGCTTGAGAATATGCCGTTGGTAAAACGAGGTAATCGCTTATCTGTGATGCCAGTAGCAGAGTCTGAGTGGTCAGCGATTTTGACGCGAGTGGCTCGCTAGATTTGTGCGTGAGACTTTTTGTTCCAAGAAATAAAGATCAGTAAGCTCCCATGCCCAATGGCGAGGATATGCGCCATATAGGGGTGAGCATGGGAGGATACGACTTCGTTACAGTAGGTGTTTCTTTAAAAACTCTGCAACGGCATCATCGGCATTGCTGCCAATGACGGTATTGTTTGGTAAGGCTTTTTTCACTTTCTCGTGAGCATTTTCCATCACAAAACCATGACCCGCCATGCTCAGCATCTCGGCATCGTTCATGCCATCGCCAAATGCGATACAGTTTTCAAGTCCGCACCCTAGCTTCTCGGCGACAGCTTTCAGCGCTTCACCTTTAGACACTTCTTTTGCCATCACTTCTAAGCACCAAGGTGTTGAGAATGCGATATTGAGCGAATCACCAAACTTTTCGCGCAGTGCGTCTTCAAACTCAACCAAGTGTTCATGGTCTTGCTTTGGGTGGGTGATGAAAATCTTAGCGATACCTTGAGTTGGTGCGTTGCTGGCATCAAACAAGGTATAGGTAAAGCCCGTCTCAGTATGGAATTTACGTAAGAACTCATCTTCTTGGTTTAGTAGCCAAGTGTCATCTTGATACATGTGAACAAACAGTTCGCTGTCGGTGTTCAAAGCATCCACTACAGATTGAACCATGTCTTGTGGAATGTTTTCGCTGTATAGCAGTTCATCTTTCTCATCATGAACACGGGCGCCGTTAGAGGTGATCATGTAAGCAGGAATACCGACCGATTCGCGAATGCCTGCCACGTCTACGTGATGACGACCCGTGGCGAAGATAAAGGTGTAACCTTTCGCGTGTAGCTCTTTTAAGGTTTGTTTTGAGTTGGCGCTTAGAAGGTGATCCGGTGCCAGTAGGGTACCGTCTAGATCAGAGGCAACAATTTTGATGGAATCTCGATTCAGGGTCATAGTTCTCTCTTGGTGTCACAGGTAAAAGCGAGTCGCTTGGCGCAGCCAATAAAGCCGTCACAATGGTGACAATTGTAGGGGATCTAGGCGCAGAAAAAGAGGGTAAATGGTGAATTGATTTGTTTCCTCATTTACCGACTTTTCCGCAATTTATGGCTTTCAGTTCTATTTATCAGTAAAGAACGTGTTGTCGCCAAAGAATGTGGTTATCGCATCCAGTGCTTGGTTGCGATATTGGTCTTTTTCAAACAGCACTTCGTGTTTGGCGCCATCGACAGTCACAAGGGCTGCGTTGGCATTGGTGCCTGACAGTTTATTGATAAAACGCAGTTGGTCTTGGTTACTCACAATTTGATCGGCGCCAGCTTGGACGACAAGCAGTGGAATATTGACCTGCCTCGTCTGTTGAATACATTGTTTAGCCGCCATCAAGCCTTGCCATACCCAACGCGTGCTCGGGCCGCCAATTTTTAGCTCTGGCATCTTTTCATACAGATCACGAAACCAGTGGTAACGCACTTTACTTGAAGAGAGCGGGTTGATGTCGAACGGTTTTGCTACATAACCTTGATAGCCGGGTGCATAGGTTGGGGTTGGGTAAATCGCTGTCATGATCTGCGAGAGCCAAATGGCGATCGGCTTCAGGTACCAAGGGACGTTCACGCCATACATGGGGGCGCTCAGTGCAATCTTATCGAAACCATGATTGGGGCGAGTTTGCAGATATCGAGTAGAAATATTGCCGCCCATCGAGTGTGCGAGTAAGTGGCGCTGCTCATAGTGGCTTAAATCAAAGCTCTCTAGCAGCAGCTGCATGTCATCGAGGTAGTCGTCAAACTCATTGATGTGACCCATTTCAGGGTTGGGTGCTAGGTGAGTAGACAGTCCCTGACCGCGATGATCAAATGAATAAATGTTGTAGCCTTGCTGGTAGAAGTCGAAAAACAGCTCCTGATATTTCCAGGCTGACTCGATGCGCCCGTTGACGACCACAAGGGCTTTGGTATGGCTCTCGTGGGTTAACTTACACCAATAAAGCTTTGTGCCATCTTTTGCTCGGAGCTTGCCCTCATGGCGACTCTCCCATAATTGAGCGATTTGTGTGTTTATTACTTGCTCAAATTGTGGCTCTTGAGTATAAGAGATGTCAGTAGCATTTTTTGTGCATACATAGGCCCACTTCAATATTTGTGTATAATACACTGTTTTTTCGACATTTTTGTGTCGATGTACAGGGTAATTAGTCCACGGGATGTCTTATTTAGTTAAGAGTAAACCAGTGGTGAGGAAATACAATGGATTATCATGTTTGGTTCGCTTACGTGGTGACAGCAATCGTGTTCAGTTTGGCGCCGGGATCGGGCACCGTTAATTCGATCAGCAATGGCTTGAGCTATGGGACGCGTAAATCCCTTGCAGCCATTGCGGGTTTGCAGATCGGGCTGGCGATTCATATTGTTCTGGTAGGTGCAGGTATTGGCGCACTTGTCGCACAATCTGCATTGGCATTCAGTGTGATCAAGTGGGTTGGGGTGGTGTACCTCATTTGGCTTGGCATTCAAAAATGGCGAGATACAGAATCTGTATCCGCTAAAGCTGCACATGAAAGTCGCAGTGCAGGACAACTGCTGCGCAGTGCGGTGCTGATCAACCTCACCAACCCGAAATCGATAGTGTTTTTGGTGGCACTGTTTCCGCAGTTTATCGATCCGGCGGGCGACCAGTTTCAACAGCTGATGATTTTAGGCATTACCACCGTTGTTATCGATTCTTTGGTCATGCTTGGTTATACCTCGCTTGCCTCTCAGATGGGGCGTTATATCCGTTCAGATCGAGTTATGGGACGCATTAACAAAGTGTTTGGCTCTATGTTTGTGGGGTGCGGCGCCTTGTTGGCCGCAGCCAAGTCGTAGGCTAGCGGTTTGGATATGTACGCCACCTACGTGGCTCGTCAGCCCATCTTTAATGCACGTCGGCATACTTTGGGCTACGAGCTGCTGTTTCGTGATGGTGAGCGCAATGCGTTTCCGGCTCATGTTGAGGCCAACCGAGCGACTTATCGCCTTATCGCAGAAAATTTCCTTGCTCTTGGGGTCAATCCCACGATTTCTAATTCCCGCTGCTTCATTAATTTCCCACAACAGAGTCTAATACGTCGCTTACCACTCATTTTGCCAAAAGAGCGAGTGGTGATTGAGATCTTAGAAACCTGCGAGCCCAATGATGAGCTTTATGAGGCCATCAAAGAGTTATCGCGCAGCGGTTACATGATTGCTCTTGATGACTTTGTTTATAAGGAAGCGTGGGAGCGTTTCCTGTCCTTTGTGCAGATCGTTAAGCTCGACATCATGTCGATGGGTGTCGAACAAGCCTGTCAATTTGTTAAACGTCAGAAAGCCAAAGGCAGTCCAAGGCACTATCTGGCTGAGCGAGTGGAAACGGAACAGGAGTTTTTGCTCACCAAACAGGCCGGATTTAAGTTCTTTCAGGGCTTTTTCTTTAGCAAACCCATCATGGAAAAGCAGGTCTATATTAGCCCTGAGCAGCTGGTGGCCATGGAGCTGTTTCAGCAAGTGTGTGTGCCTGAAGTCGACTTTGATAAAATTGAACAGATTGTCGCCAAGGATGTCTCTTTATCCTACAAGCTACTGCAGTTTGTGAATACCATGAGTCCGCGTCTAGAGTCGGAGATTTCATCGTTTCGCCAGGCTTTGGTCTACCTTGGACAAGACAAGCTCAAACTGTTTGTGTCACTCACCGTGGCGTCATTTATTTCAAGCAACAAGCCTAAAGCTCTGTATGAGCTATCGCTGCAGCGAGCGCAATTTTGTCGCTTAATGACCAAATACCCGCCATTTAGACAATACAAAGATCAAGCCTTCATGATAGGTCTGTTCTCGATTTTGGATGCGTTGATGGATCTCTCTCTTGAGCAATTGATTACTCAATTGCCGTTATGTGAAGAGATAAAGCGCGCTTTGCTTGAGCGCCAGGGGCCGTATGGTCGTCTATTGTTGATTGGTGAGTGTTTTGAATCTGCAGACTGGCAAGGGCTTGAGCAGCACCGGGTGCAACTTGGTGTGTCACAAAATCAGTTGTTTGCAGCGCTGGCTGATGCACAGCGCTGGAGCCAAAAAGTTCAAGCGTTGAGTTAATCTCACTTCTGCTGCGGTTTCTTCGGTAACACACTCAGCATGTTTTGGTAGGCCATCTTGTCGGCAACGTGCGTCGGAAGTGCGGACAAGATCGGCGACCATACTGCCAAGGCTCCTGCCTGATATTGGAACTGTCCAACTACATCACTACCAATCATAAACCGCTCTGGATAGGCTTCAATCAGCGATAGCCAGCGGCGATCAATTTGCCCCTGAGGCATCATAACCTCAATCAAACTCCATGATGCCAAGATATACAGGTTATCGTGCTCGCTTAGCAAATCCGCAACGGTCTGGTACAGAAACTTCATGGTGATGGTTCTGGTCAGAGTCGTCGTCGTTCCTGCGTGCGCCCAGAGAAAGCGGGTGTCTGGGTGCTGGTTTAGTGCTTGTTCTAGCTCTTGCAAGTAGAGAGGATTGTCTTCTCGCTGTGAGGTGATGTTGGTGTGCAGCAGTACCGGCATATCGTGGCGCGCGGCGAGGTTATACACCTTGCTCAGTGCAGGGTGGTTGGCTCGCGGTTTTTCATCTGAGGTCAGCGCGGTTAGGTGGTCATGGCGGGTAATCACTTCGCCAATACCTTGCCAAAACCCAGGACGGTAGTTGAGCTCTCGCTCGATATGCTCAGCTGCATTCATGTCTGTGGTGTTGAAGCCACTGACAAATGGGTGCAGTCTGGCTTGGCTTTCGGTTGGCAATGATTCTACTTCACGTGCGATGAGTTCATCGGTGAAGGAGTAGTAATACACAGGAGTATCGTCACCGTAGACAAAGCGGGGCGCTTTTGGTGCGCTGGCACCCCACTTTTTCATCACGGGTAAGCCCATGACGTAGGCATGGTCGATGTTTTGTTCGTCCATGGTGCTGATTAATGCTGCAGCGCCATCAGAGCGTTGGAAATAGTCGACAAGGTGGACTTCGGCGTCATTGATACGCCCCTGATAGGCGGCACTGCAACCTGATGTGAGTATGGCAAAACACGCAAGCATTGCATTGCGTGTCGCGCTTGAGGCTAATTTCATGATTTACGTCCCTGTGATTTAGCTTTGCTAAAACTATCACGGCTAACGCTATCACGACAGCTAAGTGACGTAAATCTAAGCGGTTTGCTGTTTTTACTAACGCTTAAGAGCGAAGTGTAAGAATTTATCACCTTGATAGGTCAGCATCCCTTTGTCACCAGGGTTAAGGTGGTGATAATAGTGAACGCCGATCTGAAACTCTCGCTTGGGCCCGAAGGTGCCTTTTTGAATATAGATCCAATACTCGTCTTCTTGGGTTGGATCTTCGGTAGCCATCACCTGCTTATCGAGAATAGTGACCGCCGCTTTTCGTTCCGGTGCATCGACACCAAACGTGTGCTTTCGTTGCACAAAAACAAAGAGATAGCCGGCGACGCCAATCAGTAGCACCACCGCTAGAATGAGAGAGATAGGCATACAAACCCCGTATATTCCAATGCGCTGGAAGTAAGATCGCATAAAAACCGCAGAAAATAAGCTGTCATCGTGTGTTTTGCCGAGAATTTTAGGCTCATATCACACAAAAGGCAGTGGAATTAGGGTTAAATCTTTACTTGAATTTACCTAACAATTGTCGAATTCTTAATACAGATGGTTAACAATGGAGTGAACCGGAAGTAAAGACATGAGCCAGCACGGCTTTTTCACATTTCGCTGGTGTTGGGAGGGATGGATATGTCTGATATAGAAAGTGTGGTTATCCGCACAAGACGTTTGGAAAAATTGCTCAGGCAGCAATATCGAGCGGATGGTAAAGGTCTGCATCAGCTAGTGACGAGCTGTGAAGAGCGTCTGCCTCATGATGTGGTTAGTAAATTGCGTTATATCGCCACCATTCGCAATAAAATCGTTCATGAGGACGATTTTGAATTAGACGACAAGTCTGGTTTTTTACGTGCTTGCGATGAGTGTGAACAAGAACTCACACCACGCAGTAGCCGTTTTATCTGGCGCACCGCGATGTGGCTGATGGCCTTGATTACTTTAATCGCGATGGGGTTTTATTACGTGCACTGGGAAAAAGTGCTGCACATTCTCGCCAAATAGTCGTGTGAGGTAGTCGATTGACGCTCAAGCGAGCGGCTAGTCTGACTATTCATCAAACAGAAACGAAAAAGGGACGCTGAAAGCGTCCCTTTTTTTGATCTTACGGTTTTGACTCAGTCAATACTAGTAGAGTATCGGCAGTGTCATTAGCCCTACTACTACGGCTATCATCACTAGACCTTGCTTCTGAGAAGATGAAATCATAACACTGCTCCTTTCAATAATTCTGTCGTTGGAAATAAGAATAGCACTGTTTTTGGCTTTTAGGCAATAATATTCTCAAATTCTTTCTATTTTATGACCTTTTCTAACGGTAATTTGATCTTAATGCCACAAAGAAACAGTGTATTTATTTTGTGCTAATTTTGTCCGCATGACGTTTTGTGATGTATATCCTCAATAACACGTTGTTTTAATTGAATTAAATTGTGTTTACATGTTGCTCAATAAACCAATGTATACTTTTGAGGCTTTGGTGTTCTCACTGGTCTCAGTGGTGTTTGTAGTGATGTTGGAGCCAAGGTTTTTCGCCTCAGTTATCTTGAGGGGTGAGAAATTGGTCTGGGTTTTCTTGCTCAGTGATAGAAAACCGATATTTTTGTTAGGTTATTAGAAAGTTAACGTTTCTTCGTGTTGGTTCGTTTTAGATTAATACTATTTTAAAACAGTGGCTTACTGGTCTTTTGGGAAGCGGATATGAAAGGAATATGTTGCCATGCTCCAGTAGAGCAGAAGAAATAGAAGCTCTATTGGCTAATAGTTAAGTAAACGTTTGCTTTTTAAGTTCATGCTTTTGTCAGTAACAAGGCCTATAAAGGCGTGAAATTTGCCAATGTCAAAACGAGAATGGTTTAGTTTAAGACAAGTCCAACTTTTACCCCTTACCACTGGACAGGATAAGTGAGCTTCATACACTGGGAGCGATAATAAGAACTGGGTATGTGTATGTGGAGTTGGCTGGCAGTCGCGCTTTCGGGCTTGCTGTATATTTTTGCGGATGAAAAAGGGGACAAGGTCAGAATGGTGCTGTTCAGTTTGCTGACGCATGCACTGTTGGCCACAATGATATTGGCCACTGACCATTTGCAGTCCTATCAAATGTGGATGTTGCTTGGGCTTGGAGTGTTCGCGGTGAGCGACGCGATAGCACAGTGGCAACAGCATACTAAATTGAGCTTTGTTGGCTTTATCCTCGCTCAGCTGGTTTATAGCTGGGCGATGTGGGGAGTCGTGAACAGTCAGTTTGTGCTCTGGTTGCCTGCACTACTGCTGTGTATTGCCATAGTGACATTTCTATTACTTTTACCGCGTTTGGACTCGTTTTTAATGCCAGTGGCATTCATGGGACTATCTTTAGTGCACTTGCTTTGTGCTGCAGGAGAGGCGTGGCTGATCGCCGGTACTTCATCATCTACCTTGGGCTTTTGCGGGGCGCTGGTATTGATGTTATCTGCACTACTTTTGGCACTCGACCAATATCACTTTCAGTCTAGGCGAGCCCGTTATGCGGTATCTGGTAGCTACTATGCAGCGCAAAGTTTGCTGGTCGCTTCTGCTTTGTCTTTCGCGGCGCAGTAACCGATTATTGGTTTATGTCTGCGCCTTTGCGATAGATCATCGAGATTGGCAATAGACTGGGCTAGCATGGCGACCTGAACATTTAGTAAGGTATTCATCATGACAGCATCTGACATCCACGCTCATAAAGTTCTTAATCTGTTGCGCGAGCAGCCGATGAGCCGAACGCAACTTGAGCAAACCGTTATTGAGCAGTTTGGCGCCAATGCCACTTTTCGCACTTGCAGTCGCGATGGTTTTGACCTTGACTCTTTACTGGCTTTTTTTGTCGAAAAGCAAAAAGTGATTGAGAATGATGGACTGTGGAGCCTAAACATTGAGCGCGTCTGTTCTCACTAAACGATAAATAGCCTGCTATACTCCCAGAAAATTTCGTTAGCAGGCTGTAATCCATGGATATTCTTTCAGCGGCGACCATGTTATTCCTCATCATGGATCCGCTCGGCAACCTTCCCATCATACTTTCAATACTCAAACACGTCGATCCTGAGCGTCGTCGCAAGATACTGGTGCGCGAGTTGTGTTTTGCTTTGCTCATTCTGCTTCTGTTCCTTTTTGCAGGCAAAGGCATACTTAGCTTCTTACACGTTGAGCCAGAAACGCTGAGTATTTCGGGCGGTATTATCTTATTTATCATTGCGATTAGGATGATTTTCCCACAGGCGGGCAGTGTGACGGGGTTAGCCGCAGGTGAAGAGCCATTCATTGTCCCTATGGCGATCCCTATGATTGCGGGGCTATCAGTGATTGCGTCCGTTTTGCTGCTCTCAACGCAAAATCCAGACAGTTTGGTTGAGCTGTCTGCTGCGGTGTTAATTGCTTGGGGCGCAACGTTCTTTATTTTGATGTTCTATAACTTCTTCCACAAACTGCTGGGAGAAAGGGGCTTGAAAGCGGTCGAGCGCTTGATGGGCTTGATGCTGGTGATGATTTCCACCCAAATGTTCCTAAACGGGCTGAAAAGCTACATGGGTTAATCTCGAGACATAAATAACAAAAAAGAGCCGCATTCGCGGCTCTTTTTCTATTACTTGTTCGAGATCGAGACTACTTTTGCTCTTGGCTCTCGTCATCTTGCTCTGGCGCCGGTCCCATCATGTGCTTTTGGCGGATATCCAGCAGTGCGAAAATACCAAACGCCAGAATTGAGTATTTCTCCCAAGTGCCGAGTTTGAGTTTATCGCCGAAGGCACCAATGAAAATCGCCATTTGAATGCCGTGCATCATAAATAGGAATGCGGTCATGATGTACAGCGCGATCGCGCCCTTACCTGGAAATGGGTGGAAGATGTTTAAGATCAACACAAACCAAACAAATCCAAAGGCGATTTTTGCCAGCATTAATAGCGCTTTCATTATGATTCCCTCTCAAATAATCGGTAGCTAACCTGACCCGCTGTTTTTTCTTTTAGGAGATCCCAGTGCTCTGGGATAGCGTCAAGCTGCAGTTCTTTTTCCGTTTCAATATAGATTAACGCATTGTTAGCCAGCCAGCCATTGCTCTCTAGGCGTTCTATGACATCCGGTAGCAACCCTTTGCGAAAAGGAGGATCGATAAACACCAAATCCTGTGGTTGCCCAGCTTGAGACAAGAAACTCAGTGCATCACCGTGATGAGCTTTGATGTTGTCTGCTTTGACCAGTGCGATATTACTGACAATTTGCTTGTAGGCTTTGTCATTAAGCTCGATCATAGTGACTTGTTCGGCTTGTCTCGACGCGGCTTCAAAACCTAGACCGCCGGAACCTGCGAACAGATCGAGCACTTTGGCGTGCGGAACATCTTGAGCTAGCCAGTTAAACACCGTCTCTTTGACGCGATCGGTGGTGGGTCTGAGTCCTTCTGCATCGTGCACAGGGAGCTTGCGACCACGCCAAAGTCCGCTGATGATGCGAACACTGCCCATCTGGCTAGATGGTTTTTGTGATGGAGTTTGCTTGCGACGTCTAACCATAGATTTTTTGACCGCCAATAAAGTGATACTATAACGGGCTCATTAAAGAGCTTAAATTGATAAGTGACGAAGTGTACCAATCTCTGAGAAAAGTTTTCACTGCTTTGTCACAATTATTTTTGCAGCGCCAGACGTGAAATAGACGCGTCTTGGCAACGACGAATTTAAGACATTTGAAAAGACAGTATTCAGGATAGTTTCAGATGACAGAAAAGAAAAAACGCGGACTCCTCTCTTGGCTCGGTTTTGGCGACGAAGAGCAAACTGAGCAAAAACAGCAAGACACGTCGGCACAGACCGAATCAGAGCAGCCATCAGCAGAATCAGGTGATGATCATCAGCCGCAAACTGACAAGGTTGAAGCCAGTGTTGAAGAGGCGCTAGAACCGCAAGAAGAGCAAGCAGCTCTAGATTCAGTAGACCAAGACGTGGTTGCTGAGGATGAAACTCAAGATACTGAAAAAGCAGAAGCAGAAGCAGAAGCAGAAGTAGAAGCAGAAGCAGAAGCAGAAGTAGAAGAGCCTGTCGCTGCGCGAGTTCAAGAGCAAGAGAAGCCAACAGAAAGCTTTTTCGCGCGTCTAAAGCGCAGCTTAAGCCGCACTAAAGCTAACATCGGTGCAGGTTTCTTTGGTTTATTTAAAGGCAAAGAAATTGACGATGAGCTGTTTGAAGAGCTTGAAGAGCAGCTCTTAATTGCTGACGTGGGCATGAACACCACGGTAAAAATTATTGATAATCTTACAGAAAAAGCGTCTCGTGCCGATTTAAAAGATGGTGAAGCGTTATACGGCCTTCTTAAAGAAGAGATGGCGGAGATCCTAGTCCAGGTTGAAAAGCCGCTGCAAGTGGATACGACCAAAACGCCATTCGTGATCCTTATGGTGGGCGTCAATGGTGTCGGTAAAACCACCACTATCGGTAAACTGGCGAAGCAGTTTCAGGCTGAAGGCAAGAAAGTCATGCTGGCGGCGGGTGATACCTTCCGAGCGGCAGCCGTTGAGCAGCTTCAGGTATGGGGTGAACGCAACGACGTTCCTGTGATTGCTCAGCATACGGGTGCGGATAGTGCCTCTGTTATCTACGATGCGATTGAAGCGGCGAAAGCACGCGGCGCGGACGTAGTCATCGCCGATACCGCCGGCCGTTTGCAAAACAAAGCTAACCTTATGGAAGAGCTGCGCAAGATCGTGCGTGTGATGAAGAAGATTGATGACTCGGCGCCGCACGAGATCATGCTGACGCTGGATGCGGGCACTGGCCAAAACGCCATTAGCCAAGCGAAGCTGTTTAGTGATGTCGCGCCGCTTACCGGTATAACGCTCACCAAACTTGATGGTACGGCAAAAGGCGGGGTGATCTTTGCCCTCGCTGACCAATTCCAGATCCCAATCCGCTATATTGGTGTGGGTGAAGGGATTGATGACTTAAGGCCATTTGAGACGCAAGATTTTATCGACGCACTGTTTAGTCGAGAAGACTAGTCGATATAAATAATAGAAGGGGATGCATGGCATCCCTTTTCTGACCTAGGATGTCCAGATCAGAGGAATGATTCGGTGATCAAATTTGAACAAGTGAGTAAAGCCTACCGTGGGGGACGACAAGCACTGCAAAAAGTCGACTTCCACCTAAAACGCGGTGAAATGGCGTTTTTGGGCGGCCACTCGGGTGCAGGTAAGAGTACCCTATTAAAACTTATCTGCGCCATCGAGCGACCAACTGACGGTCGCATACTGTTTAACGATTATGACATTAGTCGACTGCCAGCAAAGGACATTCCTTTCTTACGTCGCAATATCGGCATCGTGTTTCAAGATCACCGATTACTGATGGATCGCACCGTGTTTGACAACGTCGCTTTGCCGATGCGCATTGAGTCTATTTCAGAAAATGAAATCAAGCGCCGAGTGTCGGCAGCATTGGATAAAACGGGTCTACTCGACAAAATGAAGTGTTTGCCAAGCCAGCTCTCTGGTGGCGAACAGCAGCGTGTCGGTATTGCTCGTGCGGTGGTCAATCGACCTACCATGCTACTTGCCGATGAGCCTACCGGTAACCTCGACCCAGAGCTGTCGAACAAGGTGTTGAAGCTGTTTGAAGAGTTCAACCGTGCCGGCGTCTCGATACTACTAGCAACTCACGACATTAATTTGGTGCGCTCGCGCCCACAGTACCGCTACCTTGAGCTGAACCAAGGCTTTTTGAGTGAGGTGAGTGATGGCGTTTAAGCGTAAACAAAAACAGGTGAAACACCGCCTGAAATCTGATGGCTTTTTTGCTGTGCATTGGCGCCAAGCGAAAAACTCGCTTATCGAAATGTGGCAGCGTCCGCTCGGTAATATTTTGACTCTGGCAGTGATTTCCATGGCGTTGACCATGCCGGCTTGTTTGTACTTGCTGGGTAAAAACGTCGCCGCCGTGACCTCCAATGTAGCCAATCAGTCGCAAATTACTGCGTTCATTGATGTCGGTGTCGCCGATGCCAGAGTTCTAGTACTCAAAGATGACATCGAAAGCTGGGATACGGTCAGCAAGGTGGAATACATTACGCCGCAACAAGGCTTAGCTGATTTGAGCGAGCATTCTGGCCTTGACCAGGCGTTAAGCCTACTCGATGGTTATGCCTTGCCTGGCGTACTAGTGATCATTCCTAGTGATACCAGCGTAAAGACTGACCGGGAGTTGGTCTCGAAACTGCGCACGCGAGGTGACATCACCGATGTGCGTCGCGATGAAGATTGGCTAGGCCGCTTCGATGCGATCAAGAATTTAGCCTCGACGCTGGTGGTGAGCTTGTCGGTGCTGATGTTGGTGTCGGTATTCCTGATCGTTGGCAACACGCTGCGCTTTAATGTGCTAGCCAATAAAGAGGCCATCCAGACCATGAAACTCATTGGTGCCACCGATGCCTTTATCTTAAGGCCTTATCTGTATTCAGGTATGTGGTTCGGCCTCATCGGTGCGCTTGTGGCTTGGCTACTGACTGCTTTGCTAACGGTGATCATCAACAGCACAGTGACTGAATTGGCGATGATGTATGACAGTGATTTTCGCCTGCTTGGACTTAGTTGGGATGAGACGCTGCTTATCTTGATGCTCGGCCTGTTCCTCGGTACTGGGGCGGCAAGAATTTCTGCCAAGCGTCATTTAAAAGAAATTGAACCGGTTTAGAGAACTGCAATCCAAATAATCGGTAACAAAGCGTGATAGGGGCTAGCGTCATAATCATAACGGGATTCAACAAGATAGTGAGATTTGTGTCTCATTAACAGGGTGTTCACCTATTAATGAGTGAAATTTAATCGGTAAATACACTTGTTTAGACTCATTGATTATGCATAATTACTAACCCCTTCTTGAAACTGTCACCGATTAGGTTCAGTATTGACAGGTTAAGAAGGTGTTAACCCTACTCGAGATAGATGAGGAAGTGAATGGCAAACCAAGCGTATCCAATGGCTTTAGTAACACAAGATAGCTTAGACAGCTACATCCGCTCAGTGAACAGCTACCCAATGCTGACCGCTGATGAGGAGCGTGAACTAGCAGAAAGATTGCATTACGACGGTGAGATTGATGCGGCGAAAGGGCTCATCTTGTCACACCTTCGCTTTGTTGTTCACGTCGCTCGTGGCTATTCAGGTTACGGCCTGCCTATGGCGGATCTGGTGCAAGAGGGCAACATTGGTCTGATGAAGGCGGTAAAACGCTTTAACCCAGAAGTTGGGGTAAGACTGGTGTCGTTTGCAGTACATTGGATCAAAGCTGAAATCCATGAGTACGTGTTGCGTAACTGGCGTATTGTTAAGATTGCGACCACAAAAGCGCAGCGCAAATTGTTCTTCAACCTACGTAAGTCCAAGAAGCGTCTTGGTTGGTTTAATAACGGTGAAGTGGAAACGGTCGCAAAAGAGCTGGGTGTAGAACCAGCTGAAGTTCGCGAGATGGAATCACGTTTAGCCGCGCAAGACCCAGCGTTTGAAATGCCAAGCGATGACGATGAAGCGGGTACCACATATACGGCGCCCGCGCTGTACCTAGAAGACAAAAGCTCAGATCTTGCTGAAGACTACGAAGCTCAAAACTGGGAAGCGCACACTAATAACCGTCTTGGTCATGCACTGGCGACACTGGATGAGCGTAGCCAACATATCGTTCGCTCTCGTTGGTTAGATGACAACAAGTCGACGCTACAAGACTTAGCCGATAACTACGGTGTGTCTGCTGAACGTATTCGTCAGCTAGAAAAGAATGCGATGAAAAAGCTCAAAGCCGCAGTCGGTGAGTTTTAATAACCGTTGAGTTCTAATCACAACGAAGCATAACGCGCAGTTCAAATTTGAAAGGCCGAAGTCGAAAGACTTCGGCCTTTTTGATGGTTCGCGTTTGATCACCTCTCTACCACCTATCGTACTCAAAATCAGACCAAGCACATGATGTTGATCGCAATGGTGATCGACAGTCGTTTCCCTTGCCGATCATCGATCCGGATTTTGTTGCCACTGCCTGTGGATAAGTCTGTGACAAAATTATTTGCCAACTGTCAGAAAGCAGCGACAAATGGGGCGTTTCGAGGCTTTTGGCCTTGGGGATACCTTTTGCCTTACCCACAGTTAGATCAAGATCATACCCAGATATAGTGGATCAAAAGATCCAAAACCACTTTATCAACGCAATCCACAGGGTTACTCACAGCTGGCGAAAATATAGACTGGGGTGGATAACCCTAAAAGGTGTCGGTACTTTGTTAGCACTGAATAGTGCTATTATCGAAGCTAATAAAATTATGAAAAAAACGCATGGAATACGCTTAACTTTGATGTGGCGCCATGTGTGATGAAAGTAAAGGATTAGACTCTATGGAGCAGTTTCAACACATCGATGTGCAAGCGGCACATCAGTTACTACAAGACCACGAAGACGCGAGGCTGGTGGACATTCGTGATATCCAAAGTTTCTCGGTTGCACACGCAACCAGTGCTTACCATCTCACCAATGACAGCATCGTCGATTTCATGCAGCAAGTTGAGTTTGATGCACCCGTGTTAGTGATGTGCTATCACGGTATTAGCAGCCAAGGTGCTGCTCAGTATTTGCTGAACCAAGGCTTTGAGCAGGTATATAGCGTGGATGGCGGCTTTGAAGCCTGGCACCGCGCCGCACTGCCGACAGAAAGTCACAGTTAACGAGGATAAACATGGTTAGACTTATCACCCTTCAGAACCCGAGAATGGGGCAGGCGTTTATTGACTATATGGCGTCAAGGCGCATAGATGTGCAGATGATGCCTGAGGGTGAGGGTCAATTTGCCTTGTGGTTGATGAACAGTGAAGACCAGCTTGAAGCCGAAGTAGAGCTCAAGCAATTTCTCGACAATCCATTTGACGCTAAGTATCAAGCGTCATCATGGGACATGGCCGAAACGAGACACAACTCATTTCGCTATCAAACACCCAGCTTTATGTCGATGATTAAAGCCAAAGCAGGCGTGGTGACACTGACCATCATGGTGATCTGCTCGGTTATCTTTATCCTGCAACAGCTTGGACTAGGCAATGCGATTTTTGCAGCGCTGCATTTCTCTGCGTTTGATGGTCAGCAATGGCAAATCTGGCGCTGGTTCAGTCATGCGCTGCTGCACTTCTCGGCGATGCACATCATCTTCAACCTGTTGTGGTGGTGGCAGCTTGGCGGTGATATCGAGCAGCGTCTTGGTACGAAGAAGTTGTTAGAAATCTTTTTGTTGTCGGCGGCCGTCTCCGGCACAGGTCAATATTGGGTTGAGGGCGCCAACTTTGGTGGCTTGTCGGGTGTGGTGTATGCGTTAGTCGGCTATTTATGGATGCTAACCATTAAACGCCCAGACCTTGGACTCGAGATCCAAAAACCTATCGTCGGCTTTATGTTGGTATGGCTGGTGCTCGGTTTTGTGCAGCCATTTATGGCGATCGCCAATATGGCGCATCTGTCAGGACTGGCAGCGGGCGTGTTGCTTGGACTGATGGATAGCCGACGCCTCAAACGATAAATGAAGCATCAAATTACACGCTCAGCACATCGCGCTGAGCGTTTATTGATAGAGGTATTTGGTGAAAAGCAGGTCGGCAATGACTGCTTTGCCCGTTTCTGCCAGTAGTAGGTTGTTGAGATTGCTCACTAGCGCTTGGCGAATTTCTTCTCTTCCTGCCAACGACTTAATCACATCGGCATTTTGTTTGCCAAACAGTTCGACTACCGCGTCGCGAATCAGTGGCTGGTGATGTTCTATCACTGCTAAGTCATTGACATCGGCCACCATGACATCGATACGCACTTGAACATAGCCTAGGCGCTTACCTTTGGTGTAAAAGTTGGTGGTCAGTTCTGGTTCTAGGGTGAAATAGGCGAGGCGAGGCGCTGACTCTTGGGATGCCAGTGCAGGCATCGCTGCAGTCAAGCCCATGATGAGGAAAAACTGGGTCAGGTAACGTTTACGCATATTTCTCTCTTTCAAACTCGATTTAGCCGATATTCCATGAGTCTAATTTTGTTACAATGACGTAATATCGTTGGAGTGAACGTGCTCTAACGATGGTACAATACGCCATCGAGATGAACAATGATTGTACGCGCTTAGCGCGTGTTATTGAATAGCAAAAATGAATGATTCCGCTGTCGACTATCTGAAAATATTACGCCAAGCTCAATGGCAATCCCCCGACGAGTTTCCCTCTCTCAATCACCATGCGTTGCAATGGCTGACGGAGCAGGGATCGCTTTCTCACAAATTGGCTACGCATTGTGACCATTTTTCTGTCGAGATAGTACGCAGTGAGGCCAGCCCATCACAGGACATGTTGCAAGATGAAGTCGAGCTCCTTGACCATGAGGCATGCTGGCTACGCGAAGTGGTGCTCTGTGGTGATGATACCCCTTGGGTCATCGGCCGGACTCTCATGTCACTAGAGTCGATGGATCGCAGCCAATATGACATTTCCCAGCAAGGCACTGTGCCAATTGGGGTCACGGTGTTTTCTAGCGCAGACACTAAGCGTGATGCGCTGCAAGTAGCAAGAATTGCGACGTCAAATGGCGAGCTGTTTGCTCGTCGCTCAAGATTGTGGGTGAAGGGACACCCTATTTTGGTTGCTGAGCTGTTTCTGCCCAAGGCGCCAATTTACCAACAGGAGAGTGGTCAATGACCTCAGCTATGACCTCAACTAAGGCGAAAGCCTACTGGCAATTAATGCGCATGAATAAGCCGATAGGCTCGCTGCTGCTGTTGTGGCCAACATTGTGGGCACTGGTGATTGCCGCCGAAGGCATGCCGGATTTGTTAGTACTGGTGGTGTTTACTCTTGGGGTGGTCATGATGCGCAGCGCGGGTTGTGTGATCAATGACTTTGCGGATCGAAAGGTCGATGGCCATGTTGAGCGCACCAAAGGCAGACCATTGCCTTCTGGCATGGTTTCATCAAAAGAAGCTTTGGGTCTGTTTCTGTTTTTGGCATTGGCCTCTTTTGTATTAGTGCTGACTATGAACACGCTGACGATACAACTGTCGTTTGTGGGTGTCGCGCTCGCGTTTATTTACCCGTTTATGAAGCGCTATACCCATTTGCCACAACTGTTTTTAGGTTTGGCGTTTAGCTGGTCTATCCCTATGGCTTTTGCGGCGCAGGCTAACGCTCTGCCCCCGGTGGTGTGGTTCTTGTTCGTTATCAACGCGCTGTGGACGATCGCCTATGACACCCAATACGCGATGGTGGATAGAGAAGATGATCTAAAAATAGGCATCAAGTCGACAGCGATTTTGTTTGGTAAACGCGACAAGCTGATAATAGGTGTGTTGCAGCTTACAACGTTATTGATGTTGATGGGACTCGGCTATAGCTACCAGTTGGGCGCGAGCTTCTATTGGAGCCTTTTGGCAGTGAGTGCGCTGTTTGTGTATCAGCAGTGGCTTATTCGTCATCGGGAGCGCCCACTTTGCTTCCAAGCCTTCCTCAATAACAACTATGTAGGTATGGCGGTGACGGTTGGCCTACTGAGCGCCTTCTTGCTTCAATAAACAGTGGCTTCAATGATTCAAAAGTAGAAAATACAGATAACAAAAGGGCGCGTTCATCGCAATGAACGCGCCCTTTTTAATTAGGGTTTAGCTTGTTAGGCACCTTCTGGCTCGTCGCTCGTTTCCTCTAGTAAAGGTTCGCTTTGATGTACGCTCTCTTGAATAGTGAGGCGCACTTCTGGATAAAGCAGACCGTACAGCAGGCTTGCTAGATTTTCGGTGGCGGCGATGTCGCAGTTGCCATCAATGTCTAGGTAGCCTTGCTCTTTTAGGGTGCTGAACAGCGCAGCAAACACGCCTTTATCAAAGAACTCTGGTGCGTTAATGCTGTGTAGACGACCGAGACGCTGAGCGATGTCTTGGCTTTTCTGTTCAAGATCGCTCTTACCAAGTTCAGGGTAGCTGGCTAGAAGATTCAAAGAAATCGCATAGCGCTGCAAGGTTTCTGAAATGGTGCGACCGAGTAGCATCAGCGTTTGAGTGTTCGATTGGTTCATCGACACCACACCTTGCTCTACGATCACCAGCTCTTGCCTGGTCAGTTCATTGACAATGCTATCGACCACCGATTCCAGTTCGCTCTCTTCAATACTTAAGAACAGCTCTTTTTTTAGGAACGGGTACAGTTTGCGAACATTGTACTGGATTTGCTCAAGCGATAGCTTGTGCTGACGAATCAGCATCTGCGCGATGAGTGACGGCAATGCAAACAAGTGAATGATGTTGTTGCGATAGTAGGTCATCAAGATCGACTGGTGACGATCGAGCGAGATAATGTCGCCCAAGGTATCGGACTCAATCACAAACTTATCCAGTGACTCAGCGTGTGCAACCAACTCTTCCGCAGAGGCGTTGGGTAGCGTACATGTCTTAGAGTAAGGCACCTGTTTTAGCAGCGATAGGTAACAATCAATTTGATTAACCAAGCTATCACGAGATAAGGCACGTTGACGTGAGGCCAACAGCGCTGTAGCACAGAGTGTGAGGGCGTTAGCTGCCGCCGCGTCGTTGATGTTGGTCATCATTTTAGTCGCAAGGTCGTTTACTGCAGGAACCAGCCATTGAGGCTTGCTGGTGCCCATAGGGTCGATATCTTGCGTCCAGTTCGGCGCCGCTTCGTTTAAATATTGGTTGATTTGGATCGGCTCACCAAAGTTCACGTAGCCTTGACCGAAGTTACGCAATTTACGTAACGTTTTCAGTATCTGACCGGCGTTCTCTTTTTCTTTTCGCTTACCGCGCAGCTCTTTTGCGTACGTGCTCACTTCCATTACGTGTTCATAGCCAATATAAACCGGTACTAACGTCACAGGGCGGTTAAGTCCGCGTAGCATGGCTTGGATGGTCATCGCCAGCATGCCCGTCTTAGCTTGCAGTAAGCGACCAGTACGTGAGCGACCACCTTCGCTAAAGTACTCGACCGAGTAGCCTTTGGCGAATAGCTCAGCGAGATACTCACGGAAAATTGTTGAGTACAGTTTGTTGCCTTTGAAGCTACGACGAATAAAGAACGCACCACCACGGCGGAAAATCGGACCCGCAGGGAAGAAGTTCAGGTTAATACCCGCAGCGATATGTGGTGGCACCATGCCTTCGTTGTATAGCACGTAAGACAGTAGCAGGTAATCCATATGGCTGCGGTGGCAAGGCACGTAGACAATTTCGTGGCCGTCTTGCGCTAGACGACGTACTGTCGAGGCATTGCTGACGTTGATGCCTTGATAGAGCTTATTCCAAAGCCAAGTGAGGACATGGTCACCACTCTTCACCAGTTTGTAGGAGAAGTCCGCGGCGATCTCATCCATGATTTGCTGCGCTTCTTTGCGCGCTTTCTCTTCTGGAACGTTGTTGCTCTGCGCATGATCTTTAATGGCTTGCTCAATCACTTGCGAGTTCAACAGGCGGTGGAATAACACTTGGCGGTTAGGCAGGTTGGGACCTGATGCCGCTAATTTCTGGCGAGAGAAGTGGATACGAGCCACACGTGCCAGTTTATGGGCAATGGACTCATCTGTACCGTGTGAGTCAGCCATATAGCGCAGCGAGACCACTGGGCTAAAGCGCACCATACAGTCGCGTCCTGAGGCCAACACGGCCTGAGTTTTCTGTAGGCCGTTCATTGGCTGCAAATAAGGTTTTGGCGTCTCTTCTTTGCCTGGCTTGCGCCCCCACAGTACGGTGGTTGGGATCACTTGCACGTCGAGCGTTGGGTCTTTCTCGTGCTCTTTGAGTAAGTCTGAGAACAGAGCAATAGACTCACTTGGGACATGTTGGTCGCTGTTAATCAAGGTTGGCCTTGATGCAATGAACACAAAGCGATTACGTTCTTCGCCATTAAGCACGATCGGCTCAAGTGGGTCTGGCAGCCCTACAGCAATGGCTTGCTTTTGTAGAGTGAGCAGATCAACGTTAGAGCTGAAGGGCAGTGCATATACCACAGGCTTCGAGATATCGATGTTGTGGTCTTCGATGGGGTTAGATGGAATCGCCGTCCCTTTTACTAGCACCGACATGGGCAGTTTTATAAAGGAACGGAACAGTGATTGTCCTGAAGACATAAAGGTTCACAGCCTCAATTTGTTCAAAGAAACAATGCCGAGGGGTAAGCATGGTATTACCATGTTACAGATAAATCCTAGACATTAAATTTAACGCGCGCCAAGCATACCAGAAACTGGTCTTACCTTTTATTAAAAAAAGCACCTAGCCGTTGATTTAAGAATCACCACACCACTGTGATTAGTTATGGTGCCAACTTGCTAAAAAAACAACCAATTATCGTTGCAATTAGCTAATTACTGGATATACTCACAGTTAACTGTATAAACAGACAGGTGATGTATGAAGCCGCTAACGCCCCGACAACAGCAGGTTTTTGATCTAATCAAAACCAAAATAGACGATGTAGGTATGCCACCTACGCGCGCCGAAATCGCCAAGGAACTTGGGTTCCGTTCAGCGAATGCGGCCGAAGAACACCTAAAAGCCCTCGCTCGTAAAAAAGCGATCGAAATTATCCCTGGCGCCTCGCGCGGGATCCGGATTTTGCTTGAGCAAGAACCAGCGAACGAAGATCCAGGTTTGCCTCTTATTGGTCAAGTTGCAGCGGGTGAGCCGATTTTGGCTCAAGAGCACGTTGAAGCGCACTATCAAGTCGACCCAGGCATGTTTAAGCCTCAAGCTGACTTTTTACTTCGCGTTAACGGCGAGAGTATGAAAGACATCGGCATCATGGATGGCGATTTACTCGCGGTGCACAAAACGCAAGACGTTCGTGATGGACAAGTCGTTGTAGCGCGCGTAGATGAAGACGTAACCGTGAAGCGTTTAGAGCGCAAAGGGGCAACCGTGTTGCTGCATGCTGAAAATGAAGAGTTTTCGCCGATTGAAGTGGATCTGACTGCACAACATCTTGCGATTGAAGGTATTGCAGTGGGCATTATTCGCAACACAGATTGGATGTAATGTCTCGTGGCGGTGCGGTCATCCTTGGTCGTCCGCCGATTTTCCACGATTAAATTGACTAAATTGTAGAAAAAATACCCATCTCTACTCCCCACAGTGCTCACTTTCTGGTATGTTTCGCACCCTTGTATTGATCAGGGTATCGCGAAGGAGAGGAATTGTGGAAGCTTGCCCACTGTGTTCGGGACAATCCGTCCACCATTATCATAGTGACAAAAAGCGTGATTACTTGCAGTGCACGCGTTGTGAACTGGTGTTTGTGCCAAGAGAACAGCGTCTCGATGCGGTGAGTGAAAAGGCGCACTATGACCTCCATAATAACGATCCCCAAGACCAAGGATACCGTCGCTTTTTGTCTCGATTGGCAGATCCAATTTTGCAGCGAATTGCACCCGGTTCAAAAGGACTAGACTTTGGATGTGGTCCTGGTCCAACTCTGTCACTGATGCTCACAGAGCAAGGCCATGACATGGCACTGTACGATCTGTACTATTATCCGGATAAATCTGTACTCGATACTAGTTACGATGTGGTTACCGCGACAGAGGTGATCGAGCACTTGTATGAGCCAAACCAGGTTTGGCAACAATGGTTATCGCTCATTAAGCCTGGAGGATGGTTAGGCTTAATGACAAAACTGGTCATAGATGTAGACGCATTTGATAAATGGCACTACAAAAATGACCAGACACATGTTGTTTTCTTTAGTCGAGCCACGTTCTTGTACCTCGCAGAGCGAGACGGGCTAGACATAGAATTCATTGGTAATGATGTCATTTTACTGAGGAAGCTTACGTAATGAGTCGTAAGAAAAAATCAAGAAAACCGGGTTCTAACCCTGAGCCGGTAGTTGCGGTTACGCGTAACCGTTCACAAGCGGACGTAGACGGTCGTCTTCGTAAGCGTTTGAAAAAGCGTAAGGGTCAGAAGTCGGGCAGTCGCCACTCTGAAGGTCAAGAAGTGAAGCAGGGCACAGGTTCTGCCAAACTGGATCCGCGTCTTGGTAGCAAGAAAAAGATCCCACTGATTGTTGAGCCGAACAAGAAACCAACTAAAGTTGAGCGTCGTCTTTCTGCTGAGCAAGAGCTAGAGATGCTAGAGAATGATGCACAACTGAACGTGTTGCTGGATCGCATCGAAAGTGGTGAGAACCTAGGTGCAGGCCTACAGAAATATGTTGATGAGAAGCTGGATCGCATTGAGAGGCTGATGAACCAACTGGGTCTGATGGAACCTGAGTACGACGAAGAAGAAATGTTCGAAGAGCCAGTGTCTGCACCAAACAAGAAAGCGAGCAGCGATGACGAGCTTCTGTCTCAGTTCGAAGATGTCGATATGGATCAGTTCAAAGGATAGCGAGAGGTAAAGTAGATGAATACCGTTACTCTGTTAGCCATTGTTGGCACGCTCATTATTGTGGGTTTGGCAGGTTATGCTGGGTATTTGCTACTGCAACTTAAAAAGCAAAAGGAGTTGCAACAGCAGCATCGTGATCTGGCGATTAAAAAGCGTAATGCCAACATTTTTGAAAGTGTTGATACCATTTGCTTAGCTACGATCCAAGGTCAGTGCGATTTATCCGAAGCGGCGATTCGCCTCTATAACATCATGGACTACGTTCAAGGTGAAGAGCGTGTCGACTTCGATAAGGACTTTCCTGCGACCGCTGAGCTTTATCATGTCGTCAAAGACATGCCCCGCGGTGAAGCGAGGCAAGCAATGGAAAAACAGCAGCGTATGCGTGATAATTTATCTAGGCAAAAAGCTGAAGCACGCCTCAATGACAGTATCATTGAAGAGATGAAACTGCTGCAACGCACTGTAAAGCCGCTTAACGATCAAATTGATATTAAGCTGGTGGGTTAGGGGCGTTTACCTAGCGAAGGGCGAGTGATCGCCCTAGCAAATTTGGCGATTGCTCGCCATAAACCATAGCGATTGAAACGCCCACAGTCGCTATGTTGTTTACTAGTGTGGCAAAATAGCGCCTTATCTAAAGCGTCACTGGCTCAACGTTGGGTTCGAAGGCGCAGGGTGACAGCACCGTGTTTATTGGAAGTATGACCATGTCTCAAAATCAATCCGACACTCAACAGCAAATCGTATGGGATCAAGCGATTCTCGATAAGTACAACTATTCGGGACCACGTTACACCTCCTATCCGACAGCGGTTGAGTTTCATGAAGCGTATACCATTTCTGATTTCGATATGGCATGCAGCCAATACCCAGAGCGTCCACTGTCTCTGTACGTACATATCCCATTTTGTCACAAGCTTTGTTACTACTGTGGCTGCAATAAAGTCATCACTCGTCACGCTCATAAGGCGGATGAGTACTTAGATGTGCTGGAGCACGAAATTCGTCAGCGTGCGACCTTGCTTCAAGAGCGTAAAGTCACGCAACTGCATTTTGGTGGCGGTACGCCGACGTTTTTGTCTAAGAGTCAAATCAGTCGTTTGATGGCGATACTGCGTGGTGAGTTCTTCTTTGAGCAGGGTGCAGAAATCAGTATTGAAGTCGACCCACGTGAAATCGAGCTGGATATGCTCGACCATCTTCGCGAAGAAGGCTTTAACCGCTTGAGCATCGGTGTGCAGGACTTTAATAAAGAAGTTCAAACCTTAGTTAACCGTGAGCAGGACGAAGAGTTTATCTTTGCGATGGCTAAGCGCGCTAAGGAGCTTGGTTTTCGTTCAACCAACCTCGATTTGATCTACGGCTTGCCAAAGCAAACTCAAGCGCGTTTCGCTAAGACTCTTGAGCAAGTGCTGACCATGCGTCCTGGCCGCTTGTCGGTGTTTAACTACGCTCATATGCCTAACTTGTTTGCCGCGCAGCGTAAAATCAAAGACGAAGACTTACCGCAAGCGGAAGAAAAGATGGCTATCTTGCAAGATACCATCGCGACGCTTACTGGTGCTGGCTACCAGTTTATCGGTATGGATCACTTCGCGCTTCCAGAAGATGAGCTGGCGGTCGCTCAGCGTGCGGGTGAATTGCATCGTAACTTCCAAGGCTACACCACACAGGGTGACTGTGATTTGGTCGGCTTTGGTGTGTCGGCGATCTCTATGATTGGTGATAGCTACGCACAAAATCAAAAAGAGCTGAAGAAGTACTACGCTCAGGTTAACGAATTGCGTCATGCCTTGTGGAAAGGGGTTGTATTGGATAAAGATGACTTGATCCGCCGTGAAGTGATTAAACAGCTTATCTGCAACTTTAGCCTAGACAAAAAGTTCATCGAGAACACCTTCTCTGTCGACTTTAATCAGTATTTTGCAGAAGATATGTCACTGCTGCAGACTTTCATTGACGATGAGTTGGTGAGTGTCTCTGAGCGCACGATTGATGTGACGCTCCGTGGTCGTTTGTTGATTCGTAACATCTGCATGAGCTTTGATAAGTACTTACGTCAACGCGCGCGTCAGCAGCAGTTCTCGCGAGTGATTTAACCGCTCATACCGACAGTAAAAAGTCCGCTCGATAGCGGACTTTTTTGTGCCTGTTATGTTGTTGGCTCTAAGTTGGGCTCTTGCTGCCAGTGAAGGGAAGGCCACTGTTCAAGTGGGAGCGGTGGACTGAATAAGAACCCCTGCGCATGATGACAACCCAACATACGGATAAGCTCCGCTTGCACTTGTGTTTCAACGCCTTCTGCCACCAAACTAAAACCAAAGCTTCGTGACAGTTTGCTGATTGCTGCGACGACGCTGTCATCGGCATTGTCACGCGTCAATCTATCGACGAACGCCTTATCGATCTTAATGCTATCAAACGGTAACTTGTGCAGGTAGGCCAGCGATGAGTAACCGGTGCCGAAGTCATCAATCGCAATACTCACGCCAAGCGCTTTGATTTTCGTCATATTGGCAAGGATAACAGGGTCGTTATCGGCGAGCTGTGATTCTGTGATTTCTACCGTTAATTGTGCCGCTGGAAACCTTGTTTGCTCAAGTAAACGCTGCAGTTGGCCAATATACTCATGGTCAGAGAGCTCGATGACAGAGACATTGATGTGCAGTTGAAATTGCGGTGGTAGCGTGCCTTGTTCAATGGCGCGATTGACGGTCTGCATAGCATCTGCTGCCATATGCTGACCGATGGCTTTGATAAGGCCAGAGCTCTCCGCCAGCGGAATAAAACTCAATGGTGAGATGAACTTTCCATCTTGGTCACGCAGCCTTAAAAGCGCTTCAGCGCCAAAAGGAGCGCCAGTACGGATATCGACCAAAGGCTGGAAGTAAACTTCAAACAGGTCATGGTCGAGTGCGTGTCTTAAATAAGTCAACATACGAGTCTTGTTCTTAGACTGCTCTGCCATTACTGGCGTGTAGACGCTGATCCGATTGTTATCGGTTTTGGCATGACTCAAGGCAATTCCAGCATTTCTCAAGCACATATCGGCATTATCACAGTCGTGAGCGACACCGATGGAGATATTGAGACTAAGTGGCTCCCCAGCGACAACAAACGGCGCTGCGAAAATCTGCTTTAGACGATGTTGATAACAGAGCTTTTCTTGCGAGCTAAGATTGGGCAGATAGATGGCAAATTCGTCACCACCGACACGTCCTAACACGCCACTTTCTGTGAGTACCCAAGCTTTAAGGCGCTCAGCGACAATGGTTAGCAGTACATCACCAGAGTGGTGACCCAAGCTGTCATTGATGTCACGAAACTGGTTGATACCAATCAGCAGCATGGCACCGCAGCCGTTTTGTTGCACTTTAAGTGAATCGCAGGTTTCTATAAACCCTTGGCGGCTGTAGAGCTTAGTCAGGTTGTCTCGGACAAGTTGCTCTCTGAGCGCATGAAATGAGGCTTGAAGGTGCGAGCGCATTGCCGAGAAGCTTTGCAGCAGCTGTGAAATTTCCGTGATCTGGTTGCGTTTAGGTAGCGGGTAATCCCAAGAGCCATTGGCGATCTGTTTCGCCGCTTTTGCCGTTTCTGATAATGGGACAGTGAGACGGTTGAGAACAAAGATGCCTAGTCCCATACCAGAGAGTCCAAGCAACAGGCTAACCCAAAGCGTTTGCTGGCTGACGACGGGGATATCACCCATCAGATCGGCGGCTGAGATGACGACAACCACATACCAGTTGATTTGAGTGTTGGTTTGGTAGTGACTGACCATGATGTATTGAGTCTGCTCATCTTGATGAGTCAGTAGCACAGACTGTTTACTGGCCAGCGATTCAATAGCCTGGCTAATGCGCTGCACCATTGGATCCTTGCTGTTTGTCAGCAAACGGCGCTGGCCTAAGTCATCAAGGATCGTTGTCGAATCGCTTTGCGCGATCAGCGCTTGTTCGGCATCCATCACATAGACTTTGGCTTGGTGGGTAACATTCAAACCTGCTAAAAACTGTCGGAAGGTATCGATCTGCACATCGACAGCAGCGACGCCGACTAAGGAGCGCTGTCGAGCATCCGATTGAAACACAGGGGCGAGGGCAGAAATGGTGACCTCTTGAGCAGCATCGGCGTTGGTGTAAACTTCAGACCATGCAGCTTGATGCTGCCGTCGGATTGGTAAATACCAGGGGCGTTGACGCGGGTCGTAGGCAGCAATGTTGCCAAGGATATCTGAGCCTCTGTGGTCATCGGCGTAGATCAGCAGATCGCCATTGGTGCCGGAATCTTTTACCATTAGCGAGAATTTGACCTTCTCTGCTGATCGTTCTGCCGCTCTCATGGCCAAGAACTCTCCCTGCTCGCCGCCAAATCCCATTAGATCGATTTGTGGTGACTGGATATTGAGAGTCGCGAAACTGGAACGTAGATAATCCTCAAGCTTCGCCGCGTCGTTCGGCGTGTAGAGTTTGTGATACTCAATGGCATGAGCGAGCGCTTTCACCGCGGTCATAGGTTTATCTAAGTAGATATCTAAGCTCTGTACCACATTGGTAGTTAAACTCGATAGCTGCTTTTCACTCACATCTAGCGCCAAATCATCGTAACGCTGCTTCTGTAGCCACAAAATAGTGCCAACGGAGCACAAGAACACCACAATAAAAGGCGCAATGAGTGCTTTTTTAAGAGAGAGCGTAAACAAACCAGGCATAGAGATAAGATACTTAACCGATAAAACATAATTCGAGTAGCGCGCGATATTAGGTATCGCGCTTTGTTATTTTATCGGCTAACTCAATGGGAAGTTTAGGACATTAAGGCAAGTAATCGTCTATTTTGTTGATAATCAGCACACTAACGTGGTTGATGTCGTTATCTTCCCAAAATGCCCATTGTCTGCCTCAGGTTTTCTAATAAAGCTCTTTAAGCTTGCGGGTTAGGGTGTTTCGACCCCAGCCGAGCACTTTGGCGGCATCTTGTTTGTGGCCATTGGTATGCGAGAGTGCGGCCTCAAGCAAAATGCGTTCAAAATCAGGTTGAGCGCGATTGAGGATCTCAGTTTCTCCCGATGCTAAAGCTTGTTGTGCCCATGACGAAAGCAGTTGCTGCCAATCACCGCCGCTCATTTCGGTTATACGTTTGGGTTCATCAAGTAGCTCTGGTGGCAAGTCATTGGGCAGTATTTCACTACCGCTTGCCATCACTGTTAGCCAGCGACAGGTGTTTTCTAGCTGACGTACGTTACCAGGCCAATCAAGTTGATTGAGGATCTCGACCGTATCGGCGTTGAGTGACTTGGTTTCTACGCCCAGCTCTTCCGCAGCTAATGATAGGAAGTGCAGCGTGAGCTTTTCAATATCTTGTTTACGTTCTCTTAGAGAAGGGATATGGATGCGAATAACATTTAGACGATGGAACAAGTCTTCACGAAACTCTCCTTCGTTAACCAGTTTTTCGAGGTTTTGGTGCGTAGCGGCGACGATACGCACGTCCACTTTGACCGCAGAGTGCCCACCAACACGATAGAACTGACCGTCGGCCAGTACGCGCAGTAAGCGAGTTTGAATGTCGAGTGGCATGTCGCCAATTTCATCGAGAAACAGGGTACCGCCATTGGCTTGTTCGAAGCGGCCTTGTCTAACACTGTTGGCGCCAGTAAATGCGCCTTTCTCATGGCCGAACAGCTCTGACTCAATGAGGTCTTTTGGAATTGCCGCCATGTTCAGGGCGATAAACGGCTTACTTGAGCGAGGACTATGGCGATGCAGCGCATGAGCGACGAGCTCCTTACCTGTGCCAGATTCACCGTTGATGAGCACCGAGATGGAAGAGCGTGACAGTCTGCCGATGGCGCGAAACACTTCTTGCATCGCTGGTGCTTCACCGATGATTTCTGGCGCTTCAGCGGCTATGGTCTCTTCACTGGATAGGGCGCTTTTTTGCTCCTGACTATGGGTGATAGCACGCTCGACTAAGGTGAGGGTTTCGTCGATATCGAACGGTTTCGGTAGGTACTCAAACGCCCCTTTTTGATAAGCGTTGACCGCAGCGTCTAAGTCGGAATGCGCAGTCATGATGATAACTGGCAGCTCTGGTGCGCTCTGCTGAACGCGATTGAGCAGCTCAATGCCATCGATGCCAGGCATGCGAATGTCGGACACCAACACATCTGGCGTTTCGCGCTCCAATGCCATTAGCACGCTTTCTGCATCAGCGAAGGTTTCACACTTGATGTTTGCCGACGATAGGGTTTTGTCCATTACCCATCGTATCGAGCTGTCGTCATCGACGACCCATACATATCCTTTACTCATAGCCAAACTTCCTTACAGCAAGCCATCCAATAGCCTCTTAGGGCTTTAAATGGGCAGATAAATTGTAAAAATGGTACGACCGGGCCAACTTTCTACGTCTATTTTTCCATTGTGTTGGTCGATCAAGTTTTGTGAAATGGACAAGCCAAGTCCGGTACCGCCTTCTCGGCCACTGACCATTGGGTAAAACAGTGTGTCTTGAAGGTCGGCAGGAATGCCTGGCCCATTGTCGATAATTTCTATGCGAGCCGCGAGCTTGTGGCGCTGGCCGTGAATATTGGCTTGATGCACGGTGCGGGTACGCATGGTGATCTTGCCATTCTCCTGGCGGCTGAGAATTTGCGCAGCATTGCTGGTGATATTGAGTAGCGCCTGCTCGATTTGATCCGTATCCATTAATATCGGCGGCAGGCTAGGATCGTAGTCGCGCTCGATAGCAAGACTTGTACCGGCCTCTAGCTCCACCAACTGGCGTACCTTCTCCAAAATCAGATGGAGGTTTTCTTGTTTTTTGGTGCCAGGTTTTTGTGGGCCGAGTAGCCGATCGACAAGAGCTCTTAGTCGGTCAGCTTGCTCAATAATAATGTTGGTATATTCGTTGAGAGAAGGATCGGGCAACATCTTTGACAGCAGCTGAGCGGCGCCACGTAAACCACCTAGCGGGTTCTTAATTTCATGGGCAAGGCCACGAACCAGAAGTTTTGCTGCTTGCTGCTGAGCATGTTGGTTGAGCTCTTGGGACAGTCTCTTTTGCTGGCCAATTTTGCGCATCTCTACTAATAGCATCAGCTCCTTGTTCCAAGAGAGCGGACTGACCGTCACTTCAAGTAGTAGAGGTTTGCCATCGACCACAAAGGTTACGTCGCTGTCGGTGATACTTTGGCCGCTCTGTAGCGGCTGGGTCAGCAGCGCGAGATCGAGTGATGCATGCTGGATAAACTGCGATAAATGGCAGCCAACCAAGCGTTTGGCGCTTTGAGCAAAAAGTTGTTCGGCAGCAGGGTTGGCATATTGAACCGTCAGCCCTTCGTTGAGCATCAATGTTGCAGTCACAACATTGTTGAGTATTGCATCGGTCAATTCACAATTTGCCACACGCTCTCCTTACTCTGTTCTATATTGGTGCACTGCACGAGCGAGGGTCGCCCTGTGCACTAAAATGGTGCATTGCATAAGCTAAGTATGGCGCAATTTAAACTAGAGTAAAAGCGTTAGGGCGGCTCTGCTTACTATTGCACCGATGCACGATGAAGATGCACTGTTATAGTATTGGATGATGCAATTACCTTGCCGCTTTGCTGCACTTGTATGGTTAAGGTGTGAGTACCGCGATCTATGTTGGTCAAACTCCAACTCGCCGTGGTTTGTGGTGAGCCATAAGGCCTGCCATCGAGAAGAAGCTGCAGGGTTTGTATGTCAGTTAGAGAGCCTGAGATAGAGGCACTGACTGAGAAGTCTCCGGAGTTATTTCGCAGCGTCGCATCATGCTGTGGACGCGTTATAGCCACCGCTAGCTTAGTACTTGCTTGCTTTTGACTCTGCTCCAGATACGGGCTTGATGTCCAATCTACAGGAGCCTCATTGAGGACTTGTGGGGGGGCAGGAACGTCTGGAAGCGATATAGCCTGCGCGTTTGGGCTGTCGGGAAAGTCACTAAAGTGAATGTTTCCTTGCTCGTCCTTCCAATGATAAATATCGGTGGCAGAAACGTGATGACCAGCAAGGCTCAATACGCCAACCAGGCACAGTAAAGCAACGAGATGAGTGACAGTGCGCCGCGCGGTAACCATGCAAGAGACCTTAGGTAGCGTTTAAAGAGTTTGGTTATGCTAACGCGCAGGGAGAGGATTTCGAATAGAAAAAAGGCCCACCTGCGAGGCGAGCCTAATATTTATGAAAACATGAAATTCATGCCATTTTGTCGATTAAACTGAGTAGTACAGTTCAAACTCAAGTGGGTGAGTGGTCATGTTTACTTTCTCTACGTCTTGAGACTTGAGGTCGATGTAAGAATCGATAAAGTCATCAGAGAATACACCGCCAGATGTTAGGAACTCACGGTCAGCGTCTAGACACTCTAGAGCTTCTTTTAGTGAGTAAGCCACTGTTGGGATCTCTGCCGCTTCTTCAGCTGGTAGATCGTAAAGGTCTTTATCCATTGCTTCGCCTGGGTGGATCTTGTTCTTGATACCGTCAAGACCAGCCATAAGCATTGCTGCAAAACATAGGTATGGGTTTGCAGATGGGTCACCGAAGCGTAGCTCGATACGACGTGCTTTCGGGCTTGGTACCACTGGGATACGGATAGAAGCGCTGCGGTTACGTGCAGAGTAAGCAAGCATAACTGGTGCTTCGAAGCCTGGTACAAGACGCTTGTACGAGTTAGTTGATGCGTTAGCAAATGCGTTGATTGCTTTAGCGTGCTTGATAACACCACCGATGTAGTAAATAGCCATTTCAGATAGGCCGCCGTACTTGTCGCCAGCGAACAGGTTAACACCGTCTTTCGCTAGAGATTGGTGAACGTGCATACCAGAACCGTTATCACCTACTAGAGGCTTAGGCATGAATGTTGCCGTCTTACCAAATGCGTGAGCAACGTTGTGTACAACGTACTTGTAAACTTGGATTTCGTCCGCTTTAGCCGTTAGCGTGTTGAAACGAGTTGCGATTTCGTTCTGACCCGCAGTCGCTACTTCGTGGTGGTGCGCTTCAACAACTTGACCCATTTCTTCTAGAACTAGACACATTGCTGAACGGATGTCTTGAGAAGAGTCAACTGGAGCTACTGGGAAGTAACCACCTTTAACGCCAGGACGGTGACCTTTGTTACCGCCTTCGAAATCAGTACCTGTGTTCCAAGCTGCTTCTACGTCGTCAATTTTGAAGAATGAACCAGACATGTCTGTTGCAAACTTAACGTCGTCGAATAGGAAGAATTCTGGCTCTGGACCCACTAGAACAGTATCTGCGATACCTGTTGAACGTAGGTAGTCCTCAGCGCGCTTAGCGATTGAGCGTGGATCACGGTCGTAGCCTTGCATAGTTGCAGGCTCTAGGATGTCACAACGAATGTTCAGAGTTGCGTCTTCAGTGAATGGGTCAAGAACCGCGCTTGCTGCGTCTGGCATCATCACCATGTCTGACTCGTTGATGCCTTTCCAGCCAGCAACAGAAGAACCGTCAAACATTTTACCTTCTTCAAAGAAGTCTGCGTCTACTTGGTGTGCAGGGATAGAAACGTGTTGCTCTTTACCCTTAGTATCTGTAAAGCGTAGATCTACGAATTTAACTTCGTTCTCTTGGATCAGCGATAGAACATTTTCTACTGACATCTTGGAAAACCTCCAGTGTTATTAAAGCGGTTGAGTGCTCGATTAGTGTTAATCGGCATTGATTAACGTCTGCTTAATGAAGTGCGTTAATCGATGCTGATTCTAATAAAGCCAGAACCGTGCCAAAAAATAAATCCGTTATTTTTCAATACTATAAAAAACTTAGTTCCAAATTGGAGCAAACGTTTGCACCAAAATGATCATTGATTGCACCATAAGTGTGCAATGTTAAATTCTTGCACCAAGTTGAATCAAATAGCCCATACATTCAGCATGGTTTTGGCTCACCTGTCAACCGATACGTGAAGCTTGGCTTTCGTCATGCTTTGATTTGGTGAAACAACCGCTTTATGGCGTCGTTTTACGGCAAAACCAGTCTAAAGCGACTATGTTTAAGCAAGATTTCAACGAAGAAGATCACAACTCTCGTTATTTCTGGTATATTGCGGGCGTTTTTTTAATCGAGTCAGCGGCTATCGTGCGGCGACTCTTGACTGAGTGAAAGAAATCTATGTCAACTCCACAGATTGATAAGTTAAGAAACATTGCGATTATCGCGCACGTTGACCACGGTAAAACTACCCTTGTTGACAAGCTGCTTCAGCAATCCGGTACTCTTGAGTCTCGCGGTGAAACTGAAGAGCGAGTTATGGACTCGAACGATATCGAAAAGGAACGTGGTATCACGATCCTTGCTAAAAACACAGCGATCAACTGGAACGATCACCGCATCAACATCGTTGATACTCCGGGACACGCGGATTTCGGTGGCGAAGTTGAGCGTATTATGTCGATGGTAGACTCTGTACTACTTATCGTAGACGCAGTAGATGGCCCAATGCCGCAAACTCGCTTTGTAACACAAAAAGCATTTGCTCACGGTCTTAAGCCGATTGTTGTTATCAACAAAATCGACCGTCCGGGCGCTCGCCCAGATTGGGTTATGGACCAAGTGTTTGACTTGTTCGATAACCTAGGTGCAACTGATGATCAATTGGACTTCCAAGTAGTTTATGCATCAGCACTTAATGGTTGGGCAACACTAGAAGAAGGCGAAGAAGGCGAGAACATGGAACCATTGTTCCAAGCTATCGTTGACAACGTAGATGCTCCAAACGTTGATCTTGACGGCGCACTGCAAATGCAGGTTTCTCAGCTAGATTACAGCTCATACGTGGGTGTCATTGGCGTATGTCGTGTAACTCGCGGCTCTGTTAAGCCAAACCAGCAAGTGACTGTCGTTGGTTCTGACGGTAAGAAACGCAATGGTAAAGTTGGTACAGTCCTTGGCTACCTTGGCCTTGACCGTCACGAAGTTGAGCAAGCGAATGCAGGTGACATCATTGCGATCACAGGTCTTGGTGAGCTGAAAATCTCGGACACAATCTGTGACGTCAATACTGTTGAAGCGATGACTCCACTGTCAGTGGACGAACCTACAGTAACTATGACGTTCCAAGTAAATACTTCTCCTTTCGCTGGTAAAGAAGGTAAGTTTGTTACCTCTCGTAACATCCTAGAGCGCTTAGAGAAAGAGCTAGTTCACAACGTAGCATTACGTGTTGAACAAACGGACGATCCAGACAAGTTCCGCGTTTCAGGTCGTGGTGAGCTTCACCTATCTATCCTGATCGAGAACATGCGTCGTGAAGGCTTTGAGCTAGCGGTGTCTCGTCCTGAAGTTATCATCAAAGAAGAAGATGGTCAGCTACTAGAACCATACGAGACAGTTACCATTGATGTTCTAGAAGAACACCAAGGTGGCATCATGGAAAATATCGGTCTGCGTAAAGGTGAACTAACGGACATGGCTCCGGATGGTAAAGGCCGTGTACGTATGGACTTTATGATGCCTTCACGTGGTCTTATCGGTTTCCAAACTGAATTCCTTACACTAACGTCTGGTTCAGGTCTGCTGTACCATACTTTTGATCATTACGGCCCACACAAAGGCGGCGTAATTGGTCAACGTAACAACGGTGTACTGATTTCAAACGCAACAGGTAAAGCTCTGACTTACGCGCTGTTTAACCTACAAGAACGTGGTCGCTTGTTTGCTGAGCACGCTGATGAGGTATACGAAGGCCAAATCATCGGTATTCACAACCGTTCGAACGATCTAACAGTAAACTGTTTGAAAGGTAAGCAGCTGACAAACGTTCGCGCATCAGGTACTGATGAAGCGCAGGTTCTGTCGCCACCAATTAAGCACACCCTTGAGCAAGCTCTAGAGTTCATCGATGAAGATGAGCTAGTAGAAGTTACGCCTGAGAACATTCGTATTCGTAAGAAGCTTCTTACCGAGAACGAACGTAAGCGTGCGAGCCGTCCAGCGAAAGCGTAAGCTTCGTTAGATGAAAAAAACCAGCCGATATAGGCTGGTTTTTTTGTGTCTGGAGTTTAGGTGATCGTAGCGCTATTTAATCTCTTAGGCTTAAAGCAACTGCTTCAAAACCCGATCAGCCCTAACCCGAGTAATCTTCTTCAACAATTTCTGCACCGGCAGCGGATAATTCTCAACTTTTTCAAGCTGCTTATAAGTACAAATCAACTGAGTATGCTCAAGAATATTCTCAATCTCAGCATCAAACTTCTCAACCAAGTGCGAGTAGTGATCCTGAATTAGAATTGCGTTCTCTAAATCCAAGCTCCAAGCGCGTGGGTTAAGGTTGTTACCTGTAATCAGCATGTAGCGCTTATCGACCCAAATGCCTTTTAAGTGGAAGCTGTTGGCATCGTGTTTCCAAAGGCGAATACACAGATTACGGCTGGCAATGTGTGCTTCGTTGGCTTTTGCGAAACGGCGCAGGTTCATTTCATACAGATACGGTAGACCACCTATGGTCTTAAAGTCTTCTTCTGGTGAAATGTAGAAATCGTTCGCGGTTTTATCGCCAACGACAATACGTACTTTGACGCCACGTTTTAGCGCGCGTTTGATCTCTTTCGCCACCGATTTAGGGAAGTTGAAATAAGGAGTACAAATAAAGATTTCGTCTTTAGCGCTAGCAAGAAGCTGATTGATGCTCTGATTTAGCTTGTTGCGGCGTTTGCCAATGCCCACAATCGGCGTGACCGACACTTGGTTCTCATTCGCAGGCTCGGCATCAAACTCGTAACGTGCTTGAGAGAGTGAACCACGCAGTTGGCGGATCTCCGCTTTGATTTCTTTTGTGGTTGGCTTTTGTGGCTGTGACAAGTCATTGACTGCTGGATTGGCGATCATCTCTGTGGCCACAAAGTTTGCCATGCTGTCGGCAAGCTTGGCGTTTTCGAGCACGTGATAGCGGTCGAAACGATAGCGATCTTTGTAGTTTAGGTAGATGTTATTAAGACTAGCACCGCTATAAATGACGGTATCGTCGATGATAAAGCCTTTTAGGTGCAGCACGCCGAACACTTCACGGCCGCGAACCGGTATGCCATAGACAGGGACGCCGTATTGGTGTTTTTCACGAAACTCGCGATACATCACCGCGTTGCCGTCAGATTGCTTAGCGCCAATAAGGCCGCGCTGAGCTCGATGCCAGTCAACACAGACTGCGATATCCAGGGCTGGGTTATTTTGTTTCGCTTGATAAAGCTCGCTAAGAATTTGGCGTCCTGCGTCGTCATCTTCCAAATACAGTGCGACTAGGTAGATTCTTGACTTTGCTTCGCGTATCGCTTGAATGATATGTTCGCGATAGTCGCTAGCAGAGAGCAAAACATCGAGTTTACTCGGATCCTGCGCGATTGAGGGAAGCTGTTCAAAAGAGTTCCTAAAAGCCATCATGTAGAGACTGTACCTTTGGTCATTGCAAAATTGCGAACCTAGAATTTTACCAAATTCTTGTCCTTAATGGGTAGTAAACCGTTGATAAGTTTAACTGGGATCAAGGTAACGCATCGAAACGAGTGACTTACCACCCTGAATATAGCGACAAAACAGCTGCTTAAGTGGGTTGGGCAGATCCTCTTCTGCTAGAGTTTTAAAGCCATGCTGTGCGTAAAAACTCTCAAGGTGACCCAGGGCGAAACAAAAATCGCCATCATTGAGTTCAGTTTGTTGCAGATGCGCCATCAGTTGGTGACCCAACCCCAAGCCTCGCTGCTCGGGGATAACCAGCATGCCTGTCATGAGACGATACTGCTCAATGGTGCGAAATCGAACCAAGGCACTTAGGGTTTGATTACGACTTAGCGTCAGTATGCGTTCATCGCTTTTAGGCTTACCAGCAGGGTAGTGCGCTTTGTAGAGTTTTTTTGCAATAGGGAGCTTTATCGGGTCAAGCACACCGAAATTTAACGTATCCATAGCCAATTCGGACTCCAAAAGGATAGAATAGCGGCAGTGTAAGCTATCAATCGACGCCCATGCAAATTCAAAACAACGCTCAGCTCCGCCCGTATCACACCTTTGGTATTAGTCAGCAATGTCACGCTTTAGTCGAGGTTCACTCGGTTGAAGACTTAATTGCTGTCTATCAGCGCCCAGAGTGGCAAGCTCTACCAAAACTGATGTTAGGTAAGGGCAGTAATATGCTGTTCACTGAACCATTTGAAGGGGTGGTGATCATCAATCGCTTGAGCGGTATTGAGGTGAGCGATACGGCGACCACACACAAGCTTCATATTAGCGGCGGTGAAGATTGGCCAAACCTGGTGAAGTGGTGCGTGGAGCATGGCTATGCAGGCATTGAAAATCTGGCCTTGATACCGGGCTGTTCGGGCAGTGCACCGATCCAAAATATTGGCGCTTATGGCATTGAGCTAAAAGATGTTTGTCGTTACGTTGATTATCTTTGCTTGCAAACGTTCGAAGTCAAAAGGCTTTCTCGAGATGAATGTCAGTTCGGCTATCGTGATTCCATTTTCAAACATGCGTTGAAAGATAAAGCGATCGTTACTGCTATAGGTCTAGAGCTGGATAAGCAGTGGCGACCGAACCTTAGCTATGGACCTTTGCAATCGCTGGATCTGACCACAGTAACACCTAAGCAGGTGTTTGATGTGGTTGTGAAGGTTCGCCAAGAGAAACTGCCTGATCCTGCTATTACTGGGAATGCGGGTAGCTTCTTCAAAAACCCAATTATCAGCCAAGCCCTGTATGCCTCAGTTAAATCTAGACATGACGCGGTTGTGGCTTATCCAGCTGAGGATGGGATGAAGCTTGCGGCGGGCTGGCTTATTGACCAATGTGGCCTGAAAGGGCATCAAATTGGTGGTGCTATGGTGCACCCAAACCAAGCTTTGGTTCTGGTTAATCATGATGATGCAACTGCTGACGATGTGGTGCGTCTGGCGGCGTTTGTACGTCAAAACGTGCTTGATAAGTTTGGTGTTGAACTTGAGCATGAGGTGCGCTTTATGGGCGCAAGCCATGAAGTGTATTTAAAGGACGTGCTATGAAAGAGCATCAAATGAAACTGGCCATTCTCGCTAGGCTCGCCACTGGTGGCTTCCACTCTGGTGAGGCATTGGGTGAAGAGCTCGGGATCTCGCGTGCGGCAGTGAGTAAGCACATTAAAGGCATTCAAGCGTGGGGCGTAGATATTTTCCGAGTTCAGGGCAAAGGTTATCAATTAGCTCAGCCGATGGAGCTATTGAGCGAAAAGCGCCTTGCACAGAGTGTGTCGACACCGTTTGAGCTGATCCCAATCATAGACTCAACTAACCAATACCTACTCGACAAACAAGAGTCCTTAGACTCTGGTAGCGTCGGCATCTCAGAGTATCAAGCTAAAGGTCGCGGACGCCGCGGCAGACAATGGGTGTCGCCGTTTGGCAGTAACCTGTACCTATCGATGTACTGGCGTTTAGAGGCGGGTATGGCAGCGGCGATGGGGCTGAGCCTAGTCGTGGGTGTTGCTATAGTCGAAGCGCTGCAAGAGTTGGGTATTGAGGGAGTGAAGCTCAAATGGCCGAATGATCTGTACTACCGAGATAAGAAGTTAGCAGGGATTTTGGTTGAAATGTCGGGTCAAGCGGGCGGTGCAGCAAACCTAGTGATTGGCATGGGTATGAACCTCAACATGAGTGAGCAAGTGACGGGTATCGATCAGCCTTGGACATCGCTCAGTGAAGTGGTAGACACACCGTTTAGCCGTAATGATTTAGTCGTCGCGTTTATTAAAGCGTGGCAAGCGGCATTGGAAGATTATGAACTGCGCGGTTTGCATGGTTTTGTAGAGCGCTGGAACCAGCACGATAACTTCTTAGGTAGGGAAGTGAAACTCATCATGGGTCAGCGTGAGATAAAAGGTATCGTGCAAGGTATTGATGCCACAGGTGCGGTCTTGCTTGAAACCGAGCGAGGGATTGAGTCGTACGTTGGCGGTGAAATTTCGCTACGAAAAGCTGATGTTTAATGGTGTTATGGTTCCTAGAGCTTAGGAACCATAGTTGTTATTTACTTTCTTAAATACACCGTTTCAACGCTGTGATCAGCGCCTTTTTGCAAGATCAGCTGAGCGCGCTCTTTGGTCGGTAGGATGTTTTCGACCAGGTTTAGGCCGTTGATCGACGCCCAAATGTTCTTTGCCTTTGATTCGGCTTCTGCTGCGCTCAATTGGGTATAGTGGCTGAAGTAAGAGCCAGGCTTAGTAAAGGCACCCTCACGGAACTTCATAAAGCGATTGACGTACCACTGCTCAATTTGCTCACTGTCTGCGTCGACATAGAGCGAAAAGTCGAGAAAATCGGAGATGAACACGCGGTGTGGATCGTGTGGGTAGTCCATACCGCTTTGCAGCACGTTCAGCCCTTCAATAATCAACACGTCAGGAAGGTCAACGACCTTTTCTTCCTCAGTAATATCATACGTGATGTGCGAATAGATCGGCGCCTGAACATTTCTTTTGCACGCTTTCACATCGGACACGAACTGCACTAAGCGGCGCATATCGTAAGACTCTGGAAAGCCCTTTTTACCCATCAGCCCCTTTTCGAGTAGCGTCTTATTCGGGTACAAGAAGCCGTCAGTGGTAATCAACTCAACTTTTGGGTGATTGTCCCAACGGCTTAATAGTGCTTTTAAAAGACGTGCGGTGGTGCTTTTACCGACAGCAACACTGCCCGCGATGCCTATGACAAACGGCGGCGTATGTTCGGTATTGCCTAAAAACTCACCAAGTACAGAGTTACGGCGCTGCCTTGCTGCAACATAAAGGTTAAGCAACCTAGAAAGAGGCAGGTAGACGTCAGTGGCTTCCTGCATAGTTAGCTTTTCATTGATGCCTTGAAGCTCTTTTAGGTCTTCTTCTGTGAGGGTCATGGGTACGGCGTTGCGAAGCGCTGACCATTGCTCTCGACTGAATGACATAAAGGGACTCATAGGTAACCTAACCATGGAATAAAGTGACAGAGTGCTGAACATACCTGAAGCAAGGGATAAATCAAATAATTCATGCAATGGGCTGATGCTAATTCCCCGAAATGTGTACAAAAAGTCGTCAAACAAAAAGAATGTGGTGAAAATCGGATTTTTTTTTAATTTAACGGTTGCATCGAAAAGATTCATTCAATAGAATGCGCTCCACTTATGCCGACTTAGCTCAGTAGGTAGAGCAACTGACTTGTAATCAGTAGGTCACCAGTTCGATTCCGGTAGTCGGCACCATTTTCACTTTGCCTAGGGCAATGATGACGAAAATGGTAAGTAAAATTTGGGGGGGTTCCCGAGTGGCCAAAGGGAGCAGACTGTAAATCTGCCGGCACTGCCTTCGATGGTTCGAATCCGTCCCCCCCCACCATATTCTTTAGGGAATAGCTCTCAGAGTTACGTGTTGCGGGCATCGTATAATGGCTATTACCTCAGCCTTCCAAGCTGATGATGCGGGTTCGATTCCCGCTGCCCGCTCCAACTCATTTAGAGTGCTGATATAGCTCAGGTGGTAGAGCGCATCCTTGGTAAGGATGAGGTCGGCAGTTCGAGTCTGCCTATCAGCACCAGCTCTCAAAGCAATATTTCCTTTTGATACTTTCTTTTGCCTAAACTATGTTTATTGGTTGAAGGAAGCTTTATTACCAAGATTTTTTGGTTACGTGGTCTTCAAAGCCACCAAAATCCGTACCTAGAGGGACAACTCATGTCTAAAGAAAAATTTGAACGTACGAAACCGCACGTAAACGTTGGTACTATCGGCCACGTTGACCACGGTAAAACAACTCTAACTGCAGCTATCTGTACTACTCTTGCTAAAGTGTATGGCGGTGTAGCTAAAGACTTCGCATCTATCGATAACGCTCCAGAAGAGCGTGAGCGCGGTATCACTATCGCTACTTCTCACGTAGAGTACGATACTCCAGCACGTCACTACGCACACGTAGACTGTCCAGGACACGCGGATTATGTTAAGAACATGATCACAGGTGCTGCACAGATGGACGGTGGTATCCTAGTTGTTGCTGCAACTGACGGCCCTATGCCTCAGACTCGTGAGCACATCCTACTAGGCCGTCAGGTTGGTATCCCTTACATCATCGTATTCATGAACAAATGTGACATGGTTGATGACGAAGAGCTACTTGAGCTAGTAGAAATGGAAGTTCGTGAACTTCTTTCTGAATACGATTTCCCAGGTGATGACCTACCAGTTATCCAAGGTTCTGCACTAGGCGCACTAAACGGCGAAGAGCAGTGGGAAGCGAAAATCGTTGAACTAGCTGAAGCACTAGACTCTTACATCCCAGAGCCAGAGCGTGCAGTAGACCAACCGTTCCTACTACCAATCGAAGACGTATTCTCGATCCAAGGTCGTGGTACAGTTGTAACTGGTCGTATCGAGCGCGGTATCCTACGCGTAGGTGACGAAGTAGAAATCGTTGGTATCAAAGATACAACTGTTACTACTTGTACTGGTGTTGAGATGTTCCGTAAGCTTCTTGACGAAGGTCGTGCTGGTGAGAACGTTGGTGCACTTCTACGTGGTACTAAGCGTGATGACGTTGAACGTGGTCAAGTTCTTGCAGCTCCTGGCTCAATCAACCCACACACTAAGTTCGAGTCTGAAGTATACGTACTTTCTAAAGACGAAGGCGGCCGTCATACTCCGTTCTTCAAAGGCTACCGTCCACAGTTCTACTTCCGTACAACTGACGTAACTGGTGACATCTCTCTACCAGAAGGCGTAGAAATGGTAATGCCAGGCGACAACATCCAAATGAAAGTTGAGTTAATCGCTCCAATCGCAATGGATGAAGGCCTACGTTTCGCTATCCGTGAAGGTGGCCGTACAGTAGGTGCTGGTGTTGTTGCTAAGATCTTCGACTAATTCCTAGAATTGTCGCAAGCTCTGGTAAAATCTTTGAATAAGATTTGACTAAGCAATGCTAAAAAGGGCATCATTTGATGCCCTTTTTCTGCGCTACTATTTATAGGGGCGCATAATTCACTCAATGACTGCTCAAAGAGTGAATGAATAAAGGATTTATAAGGGTTGAGTTGGAAAGCAATTTCTACCTGAGCCTTTGCATAATATGTTGGTTTGACTCAAATTTTACCAACATTAAAGGAATAAGCCCTGCAGCAGCGGGGTTGTTGTCGTCTAGTTAAGACTTGTCACAGGTTGGTTTTATGAAAGCAAACGCTGAAACTCCTGATAGCTCAAATGCAGCAGATGTAATTAAGTGGATCGTCGCTTTTGCGCTGCTAGCCGCCGCTGTTGTGGGTAATTACCTGTACGGAGAGCTATCTGTAGTTCTTCGCGCTGCAGGTGTAGTTGTATTGATTGCCGCAGCACTTGGTGTTGCAGCTACAACAACAAAAGGTAAGGCAGCTATCACGTTCGCACGTGAAGCGCGCGTAGAAGTTCGCAAAGTGGTTTGGCCAACACGCCAAGAAACGATGCAGACTACGCTAATTGTCCTTGCAGTAAGTATTGTAATGGCGCTTGCGTTATGGGGTATCGACGGCATTATGGTCCGTCTTGTTGCGTTCATAACCGGGTTATAGAGGGTGTTAATTCATGAGTGAAGCTCCGAAAAAACGCTGGTACGTTGTTCAAGCCTTTTCTGGCTTTGAAGGACGTGTGGCTCAGTCTCTTCGCGAACATATCAAAATGCACGCAATGGAAGAGTACTTTGGTGAAGTGCTAGTACCGACTGAAGAAGTTGTGGAAATGCGCGCAGGCCAACGCCGTAAAAGCGAGCGTAAGTTCTTCCCAGGCTACGTTCTTGTTCAGATGATCATGAACGATGAGTCTTGGCACTTAGTACGTAGTGTACCGCGTGTCATGGGCTTCATTGGTGGTACCTCTGACCGTCCAGCACCTATCACAGATAAAGAAGCTGACGCTATCCTTAATCGTCTAGAGAAAGCTAGCGAAGCTCCTCGTCCAAGAACTATGTTCGAAGCGGGTGAAGTGGTACGTGTTAACGAAGGTCCGTTTGCTGACTTCAACGGTACAGTTGAAGAAGTAGATTATGAGAAGAGCCGCTTGAAAGTGTCTGTATCGATCTTTGGTCGTGCAACACCGGTTGAGCTCGACTTTGGTCAAGTTGACAAACTTGATTAATACCGAATTTTTAATGGCTTAGGCCTTTAAGAATGACAGTATAAAAAAACACCATTTTAGGGTTGTTAAAGGCGCGAATTATGCTTATAATTTCGCGCCTTTTTACAGTAATGACTGTAGAAAGTTTTTTCAAAACACGGGGAGCTTTCCTATCGGATAGCGTTTGAACCCAAAATTAGGAAATATCATGGCTAAGAAAGTTGAAGCTTATATCAAACTGCAAGTTGCAGCTGGTATGGCAAACCCAAGTCCACCGGTTGGTCCTGCTCTAGGTCAACACGGTGTGAACATCATGGAATTCTGTAAAGCGTTCAACGCAAAAACAGAATCTATTGAGAAAGGTCTACCGACTCCAGTAGTAATCACTGTATACAACGACCGTTCTTTCACGTTCGTAACTAAGACTCCACCTGCTGCTGTTCTTCTTAAGAAAGCTGCTGGCGTTAAGTCTGGTTCAGGTCGTCCTAACACTGAAAAAGTGGGTACAGTGACTGACGCTCAAGTACAGGAAATCGCAGAAACTAAAGCTGCTGATATGACTGGTGCTGACATTGAAGCGATGAAGCGTTCTATTGCGGGTACTGCTCGTTCAATGGGCCTAGTGGTAGAGGGTTAAGATCATGGCAAAACTTACTAAGCGTATGCGCGTTATTCGCGAAAAAGTTGACGTAACTAAAGAATACGAAATCAACGAAGCTGTAGCTCTTCTTAAAGAACTAGCAACTGCTAAATTCGTTGAGTCTGTAGACGTTGCTGTTAACCTAGGCATCGATGCTCGTAAATCTGACCAGAACGTACGTGGTGCAACTGTACTACCTCACGGTACTGGCCGCGAAATCCGCGTTGCAGTGTTCACTCAAGGTGCAAACGCTGAAGCAGCTAAAGAAGCTGGCGCAGACATCGTAGGTATGGAAGATCTTGCTGAGCAAGTTAAGAAAGGCGAAATGAACTTCGACGTAGTTGTTGCATCTCCAGATGCAATGCGTGTTGTTGGTCAACTAGGTACTATCCTAGGTCCTCGCGGTCTTATGCCAAACCCGAAAGTTGGTACTGTAACTCCTAACGTTGCTGAAGCGGTTAAGAACGCTAAAGCTGGTCAGGTTCGTTACCGTAACGACAAGAACGGCATCGTTCACACTACTATCGGTAAAGTGAACTTCGAAGCGAACCAACTACAAGAGAACCTAGAAACTCTACTAGTTGCGCTTAAGAAAGCGAAGCCGTCTTCAGCGAAAGGTACTTTCCTGAAGAAAATTAGCATCTCTACAACTATGGGTGCTGGTGTTGCTGTAGATCTATCTACACTAGACACACAAGCTTAATTGCTTGCATAGGCGTGAAATTCTTGTATAATTTTGCGCCTATCAAAATTTGTGGTTGAGGCTGAAATCCTAGTGATTTGAGTCTCCATCCAAGACCGTAGGCGTTCTGTAAAGAACTTAATACTACCTACGTAGATGGTGCCAGATAGAAAGGAAGTTGAGCGTAACGTTTATCTTTCTTCTGGAAAGCACCGTATGAACTCCCAAAATCGTGAAGATTTCGGGTGGTGTAAAAACAACCAGGAGTAAATCCAAGATGGCTTTAAACCTTCAAGACAAAAAAGCAATTGTTGCTGAAGTCAACGAAGCAGCCAGTGGTGCACTTTCTGCAGTTGTAGCTGACTCTCGTGGCGTTGAAGTTGGCGCAATGACTTCTCTACGTAAACAAGCGCGTGAAGCGGGTGTTTACATGAAAGTTGTGCGTAACACACTTGCACGCCGTGCGGTTCAGGGTACTGACTATGAGTGTCTAACAGACAACTTCACTGGTCCTACTCTGATCGCGTTCTCTAACGAGCACCCAGGTGCTGCAGCGCGTCTTTTCAAAGACTTCGCTAAAGAGAACAAAGAATTCGAGATCAAAGCTGCTGCATTTGAAGGCGCGGTTACTGATGCTGAAGTACTAGCGACACTACCAACTTACGACGAAGCAATTGCACGCCTAATGATGTGCATGAAAGAAGCTTCTGCAGGCAAGCTGGTACGTACTATCGCTGCACTACGCGACCAAAAAGAAGAAGCTGCGGCATAAGCCTTGCTTTTCACTGGTTGCTATTTAAACTTATTGTTGACTTAAAAGAGAATTGTTATGTCTATTACTAACGAGCAAATCCTAGACGCAGTTGCAGAAATGTCTGTAATGCAAGTTGTTGAGCTTATCGAAGCTATGGAAGAGAAATTCGGCGTAACTGCTGCAGCTGCTGTTGTAGCTGGCGGTGCTGCTGGTGGCGAAGCTGCTGCTGAGCAAACTGAATTCGACGTAATCCTAACTGCTGCTGGCGGTAACAAAGTTGCTGTTATCAAAGCGGTACGTGGCGCAACAGGTCTAGGCCTTAAAGAAGCTAAAGGTCTTGTAGACTCAGCTCCTGCAGCACTTAAAGAAGGTGTTGACAAAGCTGAAGCTGAAGCTCTTAAAGCTCAGCTAGAAGAAGCTGGTGCTTCTGTTGAAGTTAAGTAATTATTGCTTAATTTCTTAGCCGAATAGGCTAATGGCTGGTGGTTTATTGACCACCGGCCTTTTTGCGCTGTAGGGCATAGATGAATTTTCCCGCTGTTTAAGCGTCTATGCACCAAGCAAAAAACGTTGCCTCGACGCTAGAGTCAACGTCACTACAGTAAACAGTTGTTAGTCACTGCCCCATACTCCACCTTAAGTAACTAGGATGGAAGGGCAGTTTGGGTCACTTATCAGCGAGCTGAGGAACCCCATGGTTTACTCTTATACCGAGAAAAAGCGCATCCGTAAGGACTTTGGTACTCGTCCACAAGTTTTGGACATTCCATACCTGCTATCGATCCAGCTTGATTCGTTCGACAAATTCATCGAACAGGATCCAGAGGGTCAGTACGGACTTGAAGCTGCGTTTCGTTCTGTATTTCCAATTCAGAGCTATAACGGCAACTCTGAGCTGCAATACGTTAGCTACCGTCTTGGTGAGCCAGTGTTTGACGTTAAAGAATGTCAAATTCGCGGCGTTACGTATTCAAAGCCACTACGCGTAAAACTACGTCTAGTTATCTTTGATAAAGACGCACCAGCAGGTACCGTAAAAGACATTAAAGAACAAGAAGTCTACATGGGCGAAATTCCGCTTATGACAGACAATGGTACCTTCGTTATCAATGGTACCGAGAGGGTTATCGTATCCCAGCTGCACCGAAGCCCAGGCGTGTTCTTCGACAGCGATAAGGGTAAGACTCACTCTTCAGGTAAAGTTCTTTATAACGCACGTGTTATTCCTTACCGTGGTTCATGGCTCGACTTCGAGTTTGACCCGAAAGATAACCTGTACGTTCGTATCGACCGTCGTCGTAAACTGCCAGCATCGATCATTCTTCGTGCACTAGGTAAGTCTACGCAAGAAATCCTCGATATCTTCTTCGAAAAAGTAAACTTCGAAGTTAAGGATCAAACTCTACTTATGGAGTTGGTTCCTGAGCGTCTACGTGGTGAGACTGCTTCTTTTGATATCGAAGCAAACGGCAATACTTATGTTGAGACTGGTCGTCGCGTTACTGCTCGTCACATCCGCCAACTAGAAAAAGATGGCGTTGAGTTCATTGAAGTACCTGTCGAGTACATCGTAGGTAAAGTAGCTTCTCAAGACTACATCAATGAAGCGACAGGTGAGATCATCGTTGGTGCAAACCAAGAGATCAGCCTAGAAGCACTAGCGAACCTATCTCAGGCCGGCGTTAAAAAACTAGAAGTTCTGTTTACGAACGATCTAGACCACGGTCCGTTCATGTCTGACACTGTTCGTGTCGACAGCACGGTAGACCGCATCTCTGCATTGGTAGAAATCTACCGCATGATGCGCCCTGGTGAGCCGCCAACAAAAGAAGCTGCAGAAGCACTTTTCGAAAGCCTATTCTTCTCAGAAGAGCGTTATGACCTATCGACCGTTGGTCGTATGAAGTTCAACAGCTCTATCATGCGTGAAGATGCTCTAGAACAGGGTACGCTGGATGAGACTGATATCATCGAAGTGATGAAGAAGCTTATCGCGATCCGTAACGGAATCGGTGAAGTCGATGATATCGACCACCTAGGTAACCGTCGTATCCGTTCTGTAGGTGAAATGGCTGAGAACCAATTCCGTGTTGGTCTTGTACGTGTTGAGCGTGCAGTGAAAGAGCGTTTGAGCCTAGGTGACCTTGATGCAATCATGCCTCAAGACCTAATCAACGCTAAGCCTATCTCTGCGGCAGTTAAAGAATTCTTCGGTTCTTCACAGCTATCTCAGTTTATGGACCAGAACAACCCGCTTTCAGAAGTGACGCACAAGCGTCGTATTTCTGCATTGGGTCCTGGCGGTCTAACTCGTGAGCGTGCTGGCTTCGAAGTACGTGACGTACACGTAACTCACTACGGTCGTCTATGTCCTATCGAAACACCTGAAGGTCCGAACATCGGTCTAATTAACTCTCTATCAGCATTCGCGCGCTGTAACGAGTACGGTTTCCTAGAAACTCCGTACCGCCGCGTCGTTGATGGTGTAGTAACTGACGAAGTTGATTACCTATCAGCAATCGAAGAAGGCCAATTCGTTATCGCACAGGCTAACGCTGCGCTAACTGAAGAAGGTACTTTCGATGACGAGCTAATCACGGCACGTCAAAAAGGTGAATCTGGTCTTCACCCACGCGACCATGTTAACTACATGGACGTTGCAACAAACCAAGTAGTATCTATCGCTGCGTCGCTTATCCCGTTCCTAGAACACGATGATGCGAACCGTGCATTGATGGGTGCGAACATGCAACGTCAGGCTGTTCCAACACTTAAGGCTGACAAGCCTCTAGTTGGTACTGGTATCGAGCGCAATGTAGCGGTTGACTCTGGTGTTACAGCAGTAGCTAAGCGTGGCGGCAGCGTTCAGTCTGTAGATGCTTCTCGTATCGTTATCAAAGTTAACGAAGACGAGCTGATCCCTGGTGAAGCGGGTATCGATATCTACAACCTGACTAAGTACACGCGTTCGAACCAGAACACTTGTATTAACCAGCGCCCAACCGTACTACCTGGTGAGCCAGTAGCACGCGGTGACGTTCTTGCTGATGGTCCTTCAACAGACCTTGGTGAGCTAGCGCTTGGTCAAAACATGCGTATCGCGTTCATGCCTTGGAACGGTTACAACTTCGAAGACTCGATCTTAGTATCTGAGCGCGTAGTTCAAGAAGACCGCTTCACGACAATCCACATCCAAGAACTATCTTGTGTGGCACGTGATACTAAGCTGGGTTCTGAAGAGATCACAGCGGATATTCCAAACGTAGGTGAGTCTGCTCTGTCTAAACTAGACGAGTCAGGTATCGTTTACATTGGTGCTGAAGTTAAGGGTGGCGACATCCTAGTTGGTAAAGTAACGCCTAAAGGTGAAACTCAGCTAACTCCAGAAGAGAAGCTACTACGTGCGATCTTCGGTGAAAAAGCATCTGACGTTAAAGATACTTCACTACGTGTACCTAACTCTATTTCAGGTACCATCATTGACGTTCAAGTTTTCACTCGCGATGGCGTAGAGAAAGACAAGCGTGCTCTAGAAATTGAGCAAATGCAGCTGAAAGAAGCGAAGAAAGACCTAACTGAAGAATTCCAGATTCTTGAGGGTGGCCTTCTAAACCGTGTTCGCGCTGTACTACTTCAAGGTGGTTACTCTGACGCTAAACTAGATACTATCGATCGTAAGAAGTGGCTAGAGCTAACGCTAGAAGACGATGCAATGCAAACTCAGCTTGAGCAACTTGCAGAGCAGTACGACGAGCTAAAAGCAGACTTTGATAAGAAGTTTGAAACTAAGCGTCGTAAGATCACTCAAGGTGATGATCTAGCACCTGGCGTTCTTAAGATTGTTAAAGTTTACCTAGCGGTTAAACGTCGTATCCAGCCTGGTGATAAGATGGCGGGTCGTCACGGTAACAAGGGTGTAATCTCTAAGATCAACCCTGTTGAAGACATGCCTTACGATGAGAAAGGTCAGCCTGTCGACATCGTACTTAACCCACTGGGTGTACCTTCGCGTATGAACATCGGTCAGATCCTTGAGGTTCACTTAGGTCTGGCAGCGAAAGGTATCGGTGACAAGATCAACCAGATGGTGAAAGAGCAGCAAGAGCTAGCGAAATTCCGCGAATTCCTGCAGAAGGTTTACGATCTAGGTGGTACTCGTCAGAACGTTGATATTGCATCACTGTCTGATGACGAAGTACGTACTCTGGTTAAGAACCTACGTGGCGGTCTACCGATTGCTACACCTGTCTTTGACGGTGCGTCTGAGAAGTCTATTAAAGAACTTCTAAAACTGGGTGACCTACCAGAATCTGGTCAGCTAACTCTGTTTGACGGTCGTACTGGTGATACGTTTGAGCGTCCTGTAACTGTTGGTTACATGTACATGCTGAAACTAAACCACCTTGTTGATGACAAGATGCACGCTCGTTCAACTGGTTCGTACAGCCTAGTAACTCAGCAACCACTTGGTGGTAAAGCTCAGTTCGGTGGTCAGCGTTTCGGTGAGATGGAAGTATGGGCACTAGAAGCATACGGTGCTGCATATACGCTTCAAGAAATGCTAACGGTTAAGTCTGATGACGTTAACGGCCGTACCAAGATGTACAAAAACATCGTCGATGGTAACCACAGCATGGAACCTGGCATGCCAGAATCGTTCAACGTACTGTTGAAAGAGATCCGCTCGCTAGGTATCAACATCGAGCTAGAAGACGAATAATCCCTCTGGATTATCTGGTAGAAAAGGGGCTCGCACAGGTTTGCTGACCTAGCGGGTTCCTTTTTAAACTCCTTACAGGAGCTGATTGTGAAAGACTTATTAAACTTTCTAAAAGCACAGCATAAGACCGAAGAATTTGATGCAATCAAAATCGGTCTATCTTCACCTGACATGATTCGTTCATGGTCTTTTGGTGAAGTTAAAAAACCAGAAACTATCAACTATCGTACGTTCAAGCCTGAGCGCGATGGTCTGTTCTGTGCGCGTATCTTTGGCCCAGTTAAAGACTACGAATGTCTTTGTGGCAAATATAAGCGTCTGAAGCACCGTGGTGTTATCTGTGAGAAGTGTGGTGTTGAAGTTACACAAACTAAAGTTCGTCGTGACCGTATGGGCCACATCGAGCTTGCGTCTCCAGTAGCTCACATCTGGTTCCTAAAATCGCTACCATCTCGTATCGGTTTGCTAATGGACATCCCGCTACGTGATATCGAGCGCGTTCTTTACTTCGAAATGTACGTAGTAACAGAACCGGGTATGACGGATCTAGAAAAATCACAGATGCTTACTGAAGAAGAGTATCTTGATCGTCTAGAAGAGTGGGGTGATGAGTTCACTGCTAAGATGGGTGCAGAAGCGATCAAAGATCTGCTGTCTACTATGGACATGCACGCTGAAGCAGAGATGATGCGCGAAGAGCTTGAGTCTACCAACTCAGAAACTAAGCGTAAGAAAATTACTAAGCGTCTGAAGCTAGTTGAAGCATTTATTCAATCAGGTAACAACCCTGAGTGGATGATCCTAACTGTGCTTCCGGTACTTCCGCCAGATCTACGTCCTCTAGTACCACTAGATGGCGGCCGTTTCGCAACGTCTGATCTGAACGACCTATACCGTCGCGTAATCAACCGTAACAACCGTTTGAAGCGTCTTCTAGAGCTAGCGGCTCCGGACATCATCGTACGTAACGAAAAGCGTATGCTGCAAGAGTCTGTTGATGCCCTTCTAGATAATGGTCGTCGCGGTCGTGCGATCACAGGTTCGAACAAGCGTCCTCTGAAATCTCTTGCTGATATGATCAAGGGTAAACAAGGTCGTTTCCGTCAGAACCTACTAGGTAAGCGTGTAGACTACTCTGGCCGTTCTGTAATCACAGTAGGTCCATACCTTCGTCTACATCAGTGTGGTCTTCCTAAGAAGATGGCACTAGAGCTATTCAAACCATTTATCTACAGTAAGCTAGAAACTCGTGGCATGGCGACGACTATCAAAGCAGCTAAGAAGATGGTAGAGCGCGAAGAAGCGATCGTTTGGGATATCCTAGACGAAGTTATCCGCGAACACCCAGTACTATTGAACCGTGCACCAACACTTCACCGTCTTGGTATTCAGGCGTTCGAACCAGTACTAATCGAAGGTAAAGCGATTCAGCTACACCCACTAGTGTGTGCGGCATACAACGCGGACTTCGATGGTGACCAAATGGCGGTTCACGTGCCTCTAACTCTAGAAGCACAGCTTGAAGCTCGTACTCTGATGATGTCGACAAACAACATTCTGTCGCCAGCATCGGGCGATCCGATCATCGTACCTTCTCAGGACGTTGTATTGGGTCTTTACTACATGACGCGTGACAAGATCAACGTTAAAGGTGAAGGTATGTACCTTGCTGGCCCTGAAGAGGCTGAGAAGGCATACCGTACTAAGAGCGCAGAGCTTCATGCTCGCGTAAAAGTACGTATCACTGAGACGGTGGTTGACGAAGATGGTAACAGCACAACAAGCACAGACATGGTAGATACTACTGTGGGTCGTGCAATGTTGTGGCAAATCGTACCAAAAGGTCTTCCATACAGCTTGGTAAACCAAAAGCTAGGTAAGAAGCAAATCTCTAACCTACTGAATGAGTGTTACCGTAAGCTTGGTCTTAAAGACACAGTAATTTTTGCTGACCAAATTATGTACGCTGGTTTCGCTTACGCGGCACTATCAGGCGTTTCAGTTGGTATCGATGACATGGTTGTACCTCAAGCGAAGTACGACGAAATCGAATCAGCAGAAGAAGAAGTTCGCGAAATTCAAGACCAGTTCCAATCAGGTCTTGTAACAGCGGGTGAGCGCTACAACAAAGTGATCGATATTTGGGCATCGACCAACGATCGCGTAGCGAAAGCGATGATGGACAACCTATCATCTGAAACGGTTACTAACCGTGACGGTGAAGAAGAGCAACAAGAGTCGTTCAACAGCATCTACATGATGGCTGACTCGGGCGCTCGTGGTTCTGCAGCTCAGATTCGTCAGCTTGCTGGTATGCGTGGTCTGATGGCACGTCCAGATGGTTCAATCATCGAGACGCCAATCACCGCGAACTTTAAAGAAGGTCTAAACGTACTTCAGTACTTTATCTCAACGCACGGTGCTCGTAAGGGTCTTGCGGATACGGCACTGAAAACAGCGAACTCGGGTTACCTAACCCGTCGTCTTGTTGACGTTGCTCAGGACGTTGTTGTTCACGATCATGACTGTGGCACCCATGAAGGTGTTGACATGATGCCTCATATCGAAGGTGGTGACGTTAAAGTTGCACTTTCTGAGCTAGCACTAGGTCGTGTTGTTGCTGAAGATGTTCTTAAGCCAGGTACTGAAGAAGTTCTGATCCCACGTAATACTCTGATTGATGAGAAGTGGTGTCAGATCATGGAAGATAACTCTGTAGACAGCATGAAAGTGCGCTCAGTAGTTACCTGTGATGCAGACTTCGGTTGTTGTGCACAGTGTTACGGTCGTGACCTAGCACGTGGTCACCTAGTGAACCAAGGTGAAGCAGTGGGCGTTATCGCTGCTCAGTCTATCGGTGAGCCGGGTACACAGCTTACGATGCGTACGTTCCACATCGGTGGTGCGGCATCTACTGCAGCAGCAGAGAACAGCATCCAAGCGAAGAACACTGGTTCTGTGAAACTTCACAACGCGAAGTTTGTTATCAACAAAGATAAGAAACTGGTTATCACCTCTCGTGCGTCAGAAATGACGATTATCGATGAGTTCGGTCGTACCAAAGAGAAGCACAAACTTCCTTACGGTTCGATGCTAACTAAAGGTGACAACGATGCAGTTCAAGCTGGTGAAACAGTAGCGAACTGGGAAGCGCACACGCTTCCAATCATCACTGAAGTAGCAGGTCGCATCCAGTTCGTAGACATGATCGACGGCGTAACTGTTTCTCGTCAAACAGATGACCTAACAGGTCTATCTTCAAGCGAAGTAACAGAAGCGGCAGCTCGCCCAGCAGCAGGTAAAGATATGCGTCCAGCAATCAAACTTGTTGATGAGCAAGGTAAAGACGTAATGATCGCCGGTACTGAAATGCCTGCACTTTACTTCCTACCTGGTAAAGCGATTGTAAACATCGAAGATGGCGCAGAAGTAGGTGTGGGTGATACGCTAGCACGTATTCCACAAAAATCTGGTGGTAACAAAGATATCACCGGTGGTCTACCTCGCGTTGCGGACCTATTTGAAGCTCGTAAGCCAAAAGAGCCAGCAATCCTTGCTGAGCACTCTGGTACCGTTTCATTCGGTAAAGAGACGAAAGGTAAGCGTCGTCTGATCATCGCTCGTGATGGCGGTGACAACTACGAAGAGATGATTCCTAAGCATCGTCAGCTTAACGTGTTCGAAGGTGAGCGCGTTGAACGTGGTGACGTAATTGCGGATGGTCCAGAAACTCCGCATGACATTCTACGTCTACGTGGTATCCACGCTGTGACTCAATACATCGCGAACGAAGTTCAAGAAGTATACCGTCTACAGGGTGTTAAGATTAACGATAAGCACATTGAGACTATCGTTCGTCAGATGCTACGTAAGTGTACAATCACGCATGCTGGTGATTCTGAGTTCCTACCTGGTGAGCAAGTTGAGTACTCTCAAGTTAAGATTGCAAACCGTGCTCTAGAAGCAGAAGGTAAAGAACTCGTTCGCTTCGAACGTGACCTACTAGGTATCACTAAGGCATCTCTAGCAACAGAATCGTTCATCTCTGCGGCATCGTTCCAAGAAACGACGCGCGTACTAACAGAGGCAGCGGTATCTGGTAAGCGTGATGACCTACGTGGTCTGAAAGAGAACGTTATCGTGGGTCGTCTGATCCCAGCGGGTACTGGTTTTGCGTATCACCAAGACCGTCAAGCTAAGCGTGACGAATCTCAGGAAGGTCCATCAGCTGAACAAGCGACGGATAACCTAGCTGCGCTACTAAACGCAGGTTTCTCTTCTGACGAGTAATCGCAGAGTGAAATGAAAAAAGGCGCCGAAAGGCGCCTTTTTTGTGTCTGAAACCCTGAACTATCGCTGTTTTTACGTGGGTTCACCACCAATAAGCTGATGAATGCTTTCAATGTGCGAACCCTAAAGCGCCCGTCATTCCACTGGCCGTGCGCCTGCGTAGGCAGGAACCTTCTAGAGGCTTGGTGCACACTTTGAGTAGACCCTTGCCTGCGCAGGGGTGACGGTCACTTTGAGTGAGGCTATTTTGGTATGATGATTATTTAGACGTGATAGCTCCACAACGCGCGTCATTCCACTGGCCGTGCGCCTGCGTAGGCAGGAATCTTCTAGAGGCTGGGTGCACACTTTGAGTAGACCCCTGCCTGTGCAGGGGTGACGGTGATTCTGGATTCAGAAGTGCTAACTATTGCACTATTACTTACGCACCCGGCGGAATCGCCAAACTGTCCGCAATCAGCTGAATCAGCTTATCTTCCACCTCAAAGCGCAGCTCAAGTATCTCACCCACCTTCGACATATCTTCCTCAAAACCAGGAAGTTCATCCTCAAACTTCACTTGCACGTACTTGTCATTAAACTCAAGCAGTGGGTCTGTAGTGAGAACGATTTTAGCGTAGGTCGCGTCGATATCTCCATTGGTTTTAAAACCAGTCGCTTTCCACTTATCCATCACCATGTCATAGATCTTAAAATGACCTTCGGAGATGTAATCCACGAGATGATCGCAGAATGAGCTAATTTCTTTGGCGGTTGGCAGCTCGATCACATTGGATTGAGCGTTGGCAGGTTGAAGTGAGCCGAGCTTACAGTACTCAACGATAAGCGCTTGTCTTGTTTCTAGCCAGTGGTCGATGACTTCGCTAGAGCCACCCCATTGTTCTTGTACTTGTTTGAATTTATTTAACATGACCATGTCCTCATGATCGGCACTGCAATTGGCAGCTGCACGCTTTGTAACGACAAAGAGTAAAGAGAAATCGTTTCTCATTTACCAGAATTAGAATTTCGAGTTTTCTAGCTGGTATGAATTTAGATTGCCAGTAAAATGGTCGAACTGCAAGTGAAGAGGATTGATGATGTTAAAAAAAAGTAAAGCAACCATTCGTCAGGCTTATTGGTGTGTGGTCTCAGGGAACGAACTTTGGCTTGCAGATGGTGACGTCCCGTTTGGCTCAGCAGAGCAATTCTCTCTACCTGCCGAGCAAGCGATTCAAGTGGGTGAGTTTGAAGACCACCCTGTGATGTGGATTAACGATGCCGACTTAGACGGCGAGCGAGAACTGACATCGTTACGCGAATTACTCCATTTGCCAGAAGCGCTGTTCTATCAACTTTCCAAAGCAATTCAATACGGCTATATGAGTCAATCTATGCGATTTTGTCCTCAGTGCGGAGGTCGCAATCATCTCAACCACAATCAGCTTGCTATGCAGTGTCAGGACTGCAGAACGCTGCATTATCCACGTATTTTTCCATGCATTATTGTTGCTGTTCGAAAAGATCAGCAAATCTTGCTCGCGCAGCACAACCGCCACGCGGGTGGCATGTACACGGTGATTGCTGGCTTTTTGGAAGTGGGCGAAACACTCGAGACTTGCGTTGCCCGTGAAGTGGAAGAAGAAACCGGGATTAAGGTGGGCAATATCCGCTATTTTGGCAGCCAGCCATGGGCATTTCCATCGAGTATGATGATGGCGTTTCTTGCTGATTACGAGAGCGGTGAGATAAAACCGGATTACACGGAACTTAAAGATGCGCAGTGGTTTAATGCCAATGAACTGCCGCTGGTGGCGCCGGAAGGGACGATTGCTAGAGCGCTGATTCATGCTACGGTCGACGCCGCTTCAGCAGAAAAATGACAAAAAAAACCCTCCGCGAGCGGAGGGGGTAAGTAAGATGTCGTTATGAGATGCTGAGTCTTAAGACTCAGTAGTATTATTGTAATTTTCGCTAGCAAACAAACTTTTAACATTCCTTTTCTCCATTGGCAAATTCACCTCAAAACTGCGTATTGATAATATGATCTGCTTTGCAAAGTGACTCTTTTTTGAGCGTTCACGCAGCATACTGGATGACCCTCAAAATTTAGTAAAAGAATTGTTATCTAAGGCTGCCAACCATGAATGAATAGCGGTAAACTAACGCCTTTCGAATTGGAGAAAAAAGAATGACGGAATTAAAGAACGATCGCTATCTTCGAGCGTTGCTAAAGCAACCTGTAGATTACACACCAGTATGGATGATGCGCCAAGCAGGTCGCTACCTTCCAGAATATCGTGAGACTCGCTCTGTGGCGGGTGATTTCATGTCACTGTGTAAGAATGCAGAGCTAGCGTCTGAGGTGACTCTTCAGCCACTACGCCGTTTCCCGCTAGATGCCGCCATTCTATTTTCTGACATCTTGACGATTCCAGATGCAATGGGTCTAGGCTTGTATTTTGAAGCGGGTGAAGGCCCTAAGTTTGAGCGTCCAATCACGTGTAAAGCAGATGTCGACAAGATTGGCCTTCCAGATCCAGAAGGTGAGCTGAAATACGTCATGAATGCGGTTCGTCAGATCCGTAAAGACCTAAACGGTGACGTACCACTTATCGGCTTCTCAGGAAGCCCGTGGACGTTGGCTACCTACATGGTTGAAGGTGGTAGCTCGAAAGCATTCACTAAGATCAAAAAGATGATGTACGCAGAGCCACAAATCCTGCATGCACTTCTGGATAAGCTAGCAGACAGCGTAATCGAATACTTAAATGCACAGATCAAAGCTGGTGCACAATCTGTAATGGTATTTGATACTTGGGGTGGCGTCCTAACGCCTCGTGACTACAACCTGTTCTCACTTCAGTACATGCACAAGATTGTGGATGGCCTGATTCGTGAAAATGAAGGTCGCCGCGTTCCTGTGACATTGTTCACTAAGAATGGTGGCATGTGGCTAGAGCAAATCGCAGCAACGGGCTGTGATGCTATCGGTCTAGACTGGACAATTAACATTGCCGATGCGAAAGCTCGCGTGGGTGACAAAGTGGCGCTTCAAGGCAACATGGATCCATCGATGCTTTACGCACAACCAGAGCGTATTCGTGAAGAAGTGGCTACCATTCTAGAAGGCTTTGGCGATGGCGGCACAGGGCACGTATTCAACCTTGGTCACGGCATTCACCTTGACGTGCCGCCAGAAAACGCAGGTGTGTTTGTTGAAGCGGTTCACGAGCTATCTAAGCCATACCACAAGTAATAAACTGCCAATTACTGACGTCTAAATAATGAGATGCCGTTATTTCCTAAAAGGGACTAACGGCATTTTTGTTGGAGTTTGACTACGCTTTAACGAGGTTTTGTGTAGTGAGGCACCCCAATGTTCAAAGTGCTTATTTCCTTTCTAGCTTCGTTGCTACTTCTCACTGGTTGTGCCTCTGACGTCGCGACCGATTACAACTCTAGCGTCAACTTCGCAGCGTTCAACACTTATCAATACCAAGAAAACGCTGGGGTGCCAGTTAGCCTAGATAGTGCCCGCATCAAACAAGCCGTTGATAACGAACTCAATGTTAGAGGTTTTTCCATGGTGGATCAGGACGCAGACCTAGTTGTGCGTTATGCCATCCTTGAGGGCACAGAATTAAGGGCAGACGGTCCTAGTTTCGGGTTTGGCATCGGAACGGGTGGGTATAACAGCGGTTATGGTGTTGGTGTTCGCACCCCAACGCGAGTCAAGGAGAAGAAGTTCGGCAAATTGGCGGTCGAGCTTGTTGACCCAAAAACGAATGACGTGGTGTGGCGCTCAGTCTCGCAGCGCCAGCTGACTGAAACAATGGAGCCAGCCGATAGAGATATATTTGTTCAGGAGCAGGTCCATAAGATGTTTGAGGAGTATCCAACTAGGTAGACTAGTTGTGTTAGGTTAGCTCACCATTCACGTCATTCCTGCGCAGGCAGGAATCTAGCTGAGGCTTGGTGCGCGCTTTGAGAAGACCTCTGCCTACGCAGGCGCGCGGCTAGTGGGGGTGACGATTAATTTGAGTGCGGTGATTCAAAAGGCTTGTCATTCCTGCGCAGGCAGGAATCTACTTGAGGCTTGGTTCGTGCGTTGAGAAGACTCCTGCCTACGCAGGCGTGCGGCTAGTGGAGTGACGACCATTTTGAGCACGATGACGAGTAAAATATTCCCGCTAATATCCACGCTCAAAATCAATCACGTTCTGCAACTGAAACCCATCTCGCCAACGCAGATAGTTCTCAGCGAAAATATCCACCACCTGCTCAGGGAAACTAATGGCCGCGATATGAGGAGTGACGGTCACATTTGGGTTGCTCCAGTAAGGGCATTCTTGTGAGATGGGCTCATCGATAAACACATCCAAAAAGGCATGAACCAGATGGCCGCGATCCAGTGCTTGGAGCAGAGCATTACCGTCCACGGTTTGACCTCGCCCGACATTGAAAAACAGGGCATGGCGACAGGCTGAGAACAAACGCTCATCAAATAGACCATCGGAGGTTGGCGTATTCGGCAGCGTATTGACAATAATGTCTGCGCTTTCAAGTGCTTTCGCCGCTTCATTGATATGGTAAGTTTCTGCAAATGCACTTTGCCTTGGTGGAATGCCGGTACGATTGATACCAACAGGGACAATACCGAGTGCCTTTACTGTGTTGGCTAAGTGGCTACCAATGGCGCCAGTGCCAAAAATGACCATACGCTTGCCGATCATCGATTGGTAGCTATGGGGTTGCCAGTCGCGTTTTTTCTGCTGCTGCTTATAAAGGTCGAAATGACGAAAATAGCCAATTGAATAACCAAGTACGTACTCGCTGATCTGTTGGCCGAAAATCCCTTTCACATTGGTCAGCTTGTAGTCTTTACGAAGCGACTCGCCGAGCAATGCATCGATACCTGCATAGGTCGACTGAACCCACTCCACCTTGTTGGCTTCATCGAGTTTCGTTGCCAACTTCGGTGGGGCGGCGAGCAAGATGGTAGCCTCGTCAAGTTGGCTAGTGAACGTTAAGTCTGGCAACTGTTTGCTTTCAAGGAGCTTTCGGTAGTGGTCATTGTTGTCCGTCACAAGTGCTAAGCGATGCTTTTGCGTCGTCATTTCTGGCTATTCCCTATCCGTTTGGTTACACTTCCGCAGACTATATTCACTACGGCAGAGCGACCATGTTAAAGAACCCTATTCAGGTACGTATCGAAAAATTTGAGCCTTGGCAGCATATCACTTTTATGACCTGTTTGTGCGAGCGTATGTACCCCAACTACGCTATGTTCTGTGAGCAAACCGAGTTTGCTGAAGCACGCGTATACCGCAATATTTTGGATGCGGTATGGGAACTGCTGACGGTGAAAACCGCTAAAATCAACTTCGAAAAGCAGCTTGAAAAGCTAGAAGAGGTCATTCCAAACTCGGAAGATTTCGATATCTACGGCGTCTATCCAGCAATTGATGCATGCTTTGCCTTGTCGACTCTACTGCATGGTTTGCTCGATCGCGATTACTTACTGGAATCAACGCTTAAGATCAGTCAACAGTCTGTCGCGACTGTGGCTCAGCTTGAGCAAGCAGAAACCGGTGTGGAAATCACTAATGAGAACCAAAAAGAAAACGAAGCCGTGTGTGAAGAGTGGGATGTTCAGTGGGCTATTTTCCGTCCGCTACGCGATTGTACCGAGCGTGATATTGAATTGATCAAAGATTTGCGCGCAGAGCTGAAAGAGCAGGGTGTGAGCAATATTGGTGTTGAGCTTTAGTAGGGCTGCGCCAGAATAACTAGAAGCGGAGCTTCGAGGCGGTATACTTAACAGAGCGCTAAAAATAGCTTTAAAAAGCCGGATTGTATAAGTGAAGACAAAACTAATCACGAGAGAAGGTTATAACAAGCTCAAAGCCGAGCATGACCATCTATGGAATGAGAAGCGTCCAGAGATTACAAAAATAGTCACGTGGGCAGCCAGTCTAGGCGATCGTTCAGAAAACGCTGACTATACTTTTAATAAGCGGCTGCTTCGTCAAATAGATCGGCGAGTCCGGTTTCTACGCAAGTTCCTATCAGAAGTGACAATTGTTGACTATTCTCCTCAACAAGAGGGAAAGGTCTTTTTTGGAGCGTGGGTTGAAATTGAAAATCAAGACGGGGATGTAAAGAGTTTTCGAATTGTTGGACCAGAAGAAATCTATGGTGACGCAAAAGATTACATCTCTATTGATTCCCCGATGGCTCGCGCACTTCTCAAAAAAGAAGTTGATGATGATGTGATGGTTCGTACGCCTGATGGAGACAAAGAATGGTTTATTAACGCTATTAGCTATAAATAAACCTAGTTTTCGTCAAATTTTCCAACACGAATTTCTTGCTTATACGTTCGTTACGATGACGTGAAGCTTTCAATGTAAACGCTAACTCAATACTCGAGTTAGCGTTTTGCTCATCTGAGCTCGAGTTATCCTGCTAGCATATCTTTAGCTACCTTAACTACATTTTCAACACTAAAACCAAACATGTCAAAAAGCTGTTGTGCTGGTGCAGATTCACCGAATGTTGTCATACCGATGACCTTGCCATCAAAGCCAACATACTTGTACCAGAAGTCTGCGATACCCGCTTCTACTGCAATACGTGCAGTCACAGAGGAAGGGAGTACGGATTCGCGATATGCTTTATCTTGCTTGTCGAATACGTCTGTTGCCGGCATAGAAACGACGCGCACTTTCCTACCGGCTTCTGTGAGCTCAGCGGCAGCGTTTACTGCTAGTTCTACTTCAGAGCCTGTTGCAATCAGAATAAGCTCAGGTGCACCGTCACAGTCTTTAAGCACATAAGCACCTTTGGAAATATCGGCAATTTGCTGAGCATCGCGCTCTTGCTGAGCAAGGTTTTGGCGCGAGAAGATAAGTGATGTAGGGCCATCTTTACGCTCGATTGCAAACTTCCACGCTACTGCCGACTCAACTTGATCACATGGACGCCATGTGCTCATATTTGGAGTAAGGCGAAGTGATGCCATCTGTTCAACGGGTTGGTGCGTTGGACCGTCTTCACCTAGACCGATAGAGTCGTGAGTGTAGACTTGAATGTTTTGCACTTTCATTAGTGCCGCCATACGCATTGCATTACGGGCATATTCCATGAACATTAGGAATGTCGCGCCGTAGGGAACAAAACCACCATGCAGTGCAATACCATTCATGATGGCTGTCATGCCGAACTCACGAACGCCATAGTGGATGTAGTTCCCTGAAGCATCTTCCGCGCTGAGTGACCTAGAGCCAGACCACATGGTTAGGTTTGATGGTGCAAGGTCCGCAGAACCGCCGAGAAGCTCCGGAAGCATAGCTCCGTAAGCTTCTAGCGCGTTTTGAGATGCCTTTCGAGACGCGATATTCGCTGGATTTGCTTGTAGGTCAGCGATGATTTGTGTCGTTTTCTGTTTCCATTCTGCGGGTAGCTCACCATTTACTCGGCGCTTGAATTCAGCCGCCAACTCTGGGTACGCTGCTTCATACGCTGCAAGCTTCTCGTTCCACGTGGCTTCCTTAGCCGCACCCGCTTCTTTTGCATCCCATTGCGCATAGACGTCTGTCGGGATTTCAAATGGACCATGTTCCCAACCTAGTTGCTTACGAGTCGCTGCAATCTCTTCTGCGCCTAATGGTGCACCGTGACAGTCATGAGAACCCGACTTGTTTGGAGAACCGAAACCAATGATGGTTTTTGTACAGATTAGGGTAGGACGAGGGTCCGATTTTGCAGCTTCGATTGCTGCATTAATTGCGTCTGAATCATGGCCGTCAATAGCGGGAATGACATGCCACCCATAAGCTTCAAAGCGCTTGGGTGTATCGTCAGAGAACCAACCTTCCACTTCGCCATCGATAGAAATACCGTTGTCATCCCAGAAAGCAATCAGTTTACCAAGGCCCAATGTACCCGCTAACGAACATGCCTCGTGAGAGATACCTTCCATCAAGCAACCATCACCCATAAATACATAGGTGTAGTGATCTACGATATCGAGACTTTCTTTGTTGAACTGTGCTGCGAGAGTTTTCTCAGCAAGCGCCATACCTACTGCATTGGTGATGCCCTGACCTAAAGGCCCTGTCGTTGTTTCGATGCCAGGTGCGTAACCGTATTCTGGGTGACCCGGTGTTTTGGAGTGAAGTTGACGGAAGTTCTTGAGCTCTTCAGTCGGTAGCTCGTAGCCTGTTAGGTGCAGTAAAGAGTAGATAAGCATTGAGCCGTGGCCGTTTGAAAGTACGAAACGATCGCGGTCAGCCCATTCTGGATTTGACGGGTTGTGGTTTAGATGAGAGCGCCAAAGCACCTCTGCGATGTCAGCCATACCCATAGGTGCGCCAGGGTGGCCGGAGTTTGCTTGTTGAACTCCGTCCATACTTAGTGCGCGAATAGCATTAGCGAGATATTTACGATCCATTATCAGTTCCGAATAAGTTTGATTCTAGAGAGAGGAAATTAAAGAGGGGAACGCAAAACGTTCCCCCTTTGAAATTGTGTTGATTAAAGCTTGGTTTCGATCATTGCTTCTAGTTTGCCTTGGTCAACAGCGAAGTTGCGAATGCCTTCTGCAAGTTTCTCGACCGCCATGGCATCTTGATTGTGATCCCATAGGAACTCAGCGTGCGTCATCGCGGCCGAGCGCTCTTTAGTGCCTTTAGAGTCAACCAATATCTCAACCACTTCGCCTTCATCGGCTTCAAGCTCAGCCAGAAGCTGTGGGCTGATTGTCAGACAGTCGCAACCAGCAAGCTCTAGGATCTCACCAGTATTGCGGAAGCTCGCTCCCATTACTACCGTATGGTAGCCATGGTCTTTGTAGTAGTTGTAGATGCGAGATACAGAGATAACGCCTGGATCTTCAGCGGCTTCGAAGTCACGGCCTTCTTTTGCTTTATACCAATCCATAATACGACCAACGAATGGAGAAATTAGGTATACGCCCGCCTCTGCACATGCACGTGCTTGTGCAAATGAAAATAGCAGCGTTAGGTTACAGTTAATGCCTTCTTTCTCTAGTACTTCAGCTGCGCGAATGCCTTCCCAGGTAGAAGCAAGCTTAATCAGGATACGGTCATTTGAGATACCAGCATCATTGTACATTTTGATTAACTGACGAGCTTTCGCGATGCTGCCTTCGGTGTCGTATGATAGGCGAGCATCGACTTCTGTTGAAATACGGCCAGGGATAGTCTTTAGGATTTCTTTACCAATGTTAACCGCTAGCATATCGCAAGTGTCTTGGACTTGCTGCGCTTTATCTGCGCTTTGAGACTTAGCGTACTCGATCGCTTGATCGATAAGCGGTGCATAGTCAGCAATTTGTGCAGCTTTCAAAATCAGAGAGGGGTTAGTGGTTGCGTCTTCTGGTTGGTACTTGCGAATGGCTTCAATATCACCGGTGTCTGCTACTACCGTTGTTAGTTTACGAAGTTGCTCTAATCTATTGGTCATTTCCGATCACTCTATTTTGTCTGGAGTTTATTCTTCATAATCAAGCTTGTCACTTTAGCAGTGGCGTAAGCACTATTGGCACAGTTACCATGTATGTTCGCAGTATAGAACTGCGAACCTGGGCTTAATGCAGAAAAGTCAGTTCGGTTAACCCTGACTTAAATGGTCTCTTGATTAGGTCATTATCTATAAGCTTGAGGGCTCAGTAGAGCCTATTAGCTGACTGAGGAGGTTGCTAAGAACGAACTGTCGTTATGATTAAGCAAAGGTCAGCGATAGGCTCTAGTGATATAGGTCGGTATGAAGATGCTTATTGCTATGCTGCTTCTTGTGCTTCAACTTGAATGAACTTTTCACCAGTTTCTTCTTCAAACTCAGAAATCATCTGTTGCCAAGAACTTTCAATGTCATCGGTTAAATTAAATAGTCCACTACGCCCAACAACATAAATATCTGGTTGCACATCATGGATCATCTTCCAATGCTCTTTATTGGTTGAACCATCCATTTCAATCAGATATTGATATCCATTGTCTTCGCGAAGTTGCCTCAACTCTGTAATCTTATGCAACATTTTCTTTAGGAACCGTTGACCAGCAAAGCCTGGGTCTACAGTCATAACTGTGACTTTATCGATAATATCGATATAAGGTAGGATCTCGCTAACAGGCGTCTCAGGGTTTAATACCACGCCAGCCTTTAGCCCAGCATCATGTATTTGGTCGATCAGCCTAAAGGCTACGCCATTGATTCTCTCAGCAGGCATACAGATCACTTCACACTTAATATCAATAAGTTGTTGCACCCAAAATACTGGGTCCGTTACCATTAGATGTGCTGACATTTCCTTATTGCTTAGTTTACGTGTTTGCTCAATAAACCATGGAGACAAGCTAAGGTTTGGAACAAAGTGTCCATCCATTATATCAATATGAAAGGAACCTACATTGCTATCTAGGAACGTGATCTGTTCTTTAAATTGATCAAGATCCATAGTCATTAGCGATGGGGAGATATGTAATTGTTTACTCATTTTAACAAAGCCCGCAATAAAGTTAGATTAATTATCAGATAGAACAACCTGCAACTGAAAGTTATACAAATTTAATGCATTCAGGTTGTTCTAATATTTTTCTAGCTACACTTTTCTAAGTGTCAATTTAATATGGCTCAATCAAAAACTAGCCAATTTTAATCTCGTTTAAATCGATATCTTCTTCTTTGTCATCGTTATTAATAACAACTTCACGTGGCACGTCTTTCTTGATAACGGCATAAATAGTACCAGTTACAAGGATATTGACTAATAACGCCATAACTCCAACCATAGGACTAGTCATTGTAGGAAGCATGAACACACCACCAAAAGGAACGGTTGAATCAGCACCAAACACCATTGTAATTGCGCCGCCACAAGCACCGCCAATAGCTGCTGCAGTAATGCCTCGAACGATGTCATTCATGACTACTGGTATTGCACCTTCAACAATGTTTACCACACCCATAGGAACGGCCGACTTTAATGTCTCGACTTCTTCATCGTTGTAGATGTTTTTCCGTAGTAGCTTACCAATGAAGTACGCTAGACCAAAACCAACAGGTGTTGCTGTGTTTACGAGCTGGAGTGCAGTAATAGGTTCATTGATACCTTGAGCTTGAAGCGTTAATACGAATGCAAAACAGGTTTTGTTGATAGGACCGCCAAAGTCAATGATACAGAGAGCTCCGATTGCAGCACCCAATAGCAGACTAGACGAAGAGCCCATGTTGGTTAGGAAGGATGTCAGAGCATCGGTAAAGATGCCAACAGGGGTTCCAATAATATAGATCATGATCAACCCGCTAAAAAGCGAGGCAAAAAACGGGACAATCAAAGTTGGCATTAAGCCTTTAGCCCAGTTTGGCACTTTAACATTTTTGATGATACCAAGAGCCATGAAACCAGCAATATAACCACCAAGAATGCCACCAATGAAACCCGCAGATATAGCGTTTGCCGCCAATCCAACAACAAAGCCAGGTGCTACGCCAGGTTTACCCGCAATAGAACCCGCAATACCACAAGCAATGACAACAGGTAATAGACCTAGTGCTTTGGCACCCATTGTGGCAAGTACAGTCCAAATATCAAACTGTCCTGAAATCAAAGTGTCTTCTACCGAACCATTAAGGGATAAGCCGATAGATATAATAAAACCAGCACCACAAACAATAGGGATTAAAAATGAAATAGCAGTTAATAGATGGCCTTTAGGGTTAGCTGCTTTCCATAAGTTTTTTATACTCATAGATGAAATCCTATTTTATATTTTCAGAATTATTGGATGATAATTACTTGGTAGTAGATTACCCATTTACGATCTCTTGGAGCTTTTCAATGAGCTTGTTAGGTGATTTAACGGCGATTGATGTAGGCACTCTAACTACCTTTCTACCAGCAAACCTCTCTTCACCTGAAACGTTGACATCAGCAGCAATAAGAACGACATCAGCTTGTGCTATCTCAGCCTCAGTGAGTTCGTTCTCGATACCAATCGTACCCTGTGTTTCTATCTTTACACTATGTCCGGCCTTTTTTGCGGCAAGTTCAATTTTCTTTTGAGCGATATATGTATGAGCGATGCCTACAGTACAAGCTGAAATTCCTACGATATTCATAATCTACCTTAATAATTTGTTTCACGATATAGGGGGTCACCGTATGGTGAATTTATAGTAATACTAATAACCAGCATACCTATGCTGCTATTTCATTGTTTTCCGAATTGAAAATGTCGATAATCTTTTCTGGGCTATTTTCTTTTAGTAGTTTTTCTATTAACTCTTCATCTGCCAAAGCTCCTGAAACTTGTGAGAGCAGTCGAATGTGAGTGGTATTTTGGTCTTCTAAACAAACTGCAAACAAGATGACACAGCGAACATCGCTATCATCCATGGTCTCCCATGGAATATCGTGTTGGGTGCGACCAAAGGCCAATGCTGTGCGACTCGCAGCAGATGATTTTCCATGCGGGATTGCTACATGGTTTTCAAAACCAGTTGAGCCCTGCTCCTCGCGTAGCCAAACATCGTTAAGAAACTGCTCCTTATTTATTACAGACCCATCTTTGACTAGTAACTCTACTAATTCTTCAATTGCTTCTTCTTTAGTTTTAGCAACCATGTCTAACTTTATGTTTTTTACATTAAGTACTGTAGAGATATCCATTGAACACCTTTGTTGAATTCAAAATAAGTTAATAAGCACAAGTTTATACCACTGATATTTTTCTGTTAATTTCAGTAGTATACTATTGTATCTTTTGGATTAGACACGAAGGCATAGTTATTTGTTGCACTATTAATTTCGTCAATCAGTGCAGCTTGGATGTTTGTCTTATAACGACTGGACAAGATTTTAATTCATTTAGATTCCAGTGCCATGCCTTCATTAGTATTTAATCTATGATTGTAAATATAAGGGAAATGCTATGCGGCCACAATACTAAATGATGTCCACTTATATGGACAATTGACAAACACGGGAGGACTTTTTTCTGAAGTGAGGTGGCTTAATACCATAAGAGATTTATGAGTTGTGATTAATGATTTGACTTATCTAGGACTAAATGGAAGATATGATGAGCACTTGGCTATAGAAGCAAAGGCTCACAAGGTACCACTAAGAGTAGAAATACAACATAGATAACTATAATTAATGATTGAATTCTACTTGAGTATTGAAGATAGCAACGATATGTCGGGGATCATTTTCTTTAAGAAGTTGCTCTGTAATATCTTCAAATGCCAGCGTACTTGATACGTGAGCTAACAATCGCAAGCTGGTCGCATCTTGTTCATCCAAACGAATGGCATATAAAATAATGCAACGAACATCGACTCCAAACTCAGCATCCCAAGTAATATCATGCTGAGTACGTCCAATTGCCAATGCTGTATGATGAACCGCAGACGATTCTCCATGTGGGAGCGCGATATAGTTATCAAACCCTGTCGGTCCAAGCTCCTCTCGTAGCAGGATATCCCGAAGAAACTCGTCTTTGTCAATAACAGAGCCATTCTGAACCAATAAATCAGTGAGCTCTTCTATGGCGTCTATTTTATTTTTAGCGACCATATTGAGTTTGATATTATTTACATTAAGTACACTTGAAATGTCCATTTTACAAACACCCAACATTAAATTGCAACAGTATGCACATTACTTGCATGATGTAACTTTTCTGTTATTAACTTTTCCGTGATGCGTTGGAGATCTGCATCATTAAGAAATGCAGTAACATACACCATGGGTGTGTCAATATCTGGAACATGGACCGTAGAGATAACAAGGTCGGGTGCTAGTTCCTGATTAGCATTTTGTAGTTTACTGGCCGGTATTGCCGCTATAATTTCCCAGTCTGGAAATGCTCGTAGAATGCGACTTTTTAACAAGTGGGATGTACCTACACCGGTTGAACACACTAATAGTACACGCTTTTGTGTGATTTGACGTTCTATAGCAGCCTGAAAGTGTACCGCTAAATAGCCTACCTCATCATCCGATACTCTTTTTTCAGTACAACGAACAAAGATATTTTCGACCGTAATGCGGGTTATCTGATATACATCTTCAAGTTCATTCTTTATATCGTCTATTAGTGGGTTGCGAATTGCTATTTCATAATGAAGTCTGTTGATTAATGGACGGATATGAACAACAAGCCCTTCATATAGTTGACTGTCATGGTTTAGGTCGATGTTTATTAACTGTGAGAATCGGTTTACTAAACTAGTTGTAACATCACGCGCTTCTTCACTAAACAGGTCTACGTGTAGTAAGCCATTGCTATTGTTTTCATCGATTAGAACACCAGAAGAAATTATGTATTGATAGATAAACCAAACTTCGTCTTCATGTAGCGATAGTCCGATATGTTCCTCGATTTTAGTAACCATCTGACTAGCTATTAAAAAAACTGAATCTTCTAGAGATTTTCGGGATACCTCTTCTTTTTCATATAGCAAGTTACCGCTGATACGACGGCGCATCATAATCAAAATATGAGTGAAAATATTGATGTAATATGCTTCGCCCAATGGGTATGCCAATGCTTGCTCCATCTCCTGTAATAGGACTTGAACAAAATCAACTTCTTCTTCACCAAAATACTGAACTAGCGCTTTATAAGTATTAGGATCCAAGCGAGAATGGTTTACTAAGCCAAAATCTTGATGGTTTATCAAACCATTTATCAACGCAGCCATTGCTTGGCGAACATTGCTTTCACTACCTTTGATGCGCGTGCCACTTTGACTACGAAATAATTGCAAGCCAAGAGGTTTTATCCATTCTTCAATAATTTTCAGGTCATTAACAACAGAGGCGTTACTTATATAATAGCGTTCTGAAAGCTTGTTAATTGATGTTTCTTTTGGCGTTTCACTAAGTAACCAAGAGGCGATCTTTACTCGCCTAGTATGACCAAGAACGCTATCAGATTCTTCAGATTCATCATTAAGTTGTAGCTCTAATTTTAATAATTCAGCTGCGTTCTCGGCTTCTAACAGCACACCAGAACCGACTTTCTTACTCACTCGTACTTCAGAGTCAGTTAGATATTCATTGATAACATTCAGATCACGTTGAATAGTCTTATTCGACACACAAAACTGTTCTGCCAGAGTTGTTAATGTGACATGCTCTCGTTGCTGTAACAGGAAACGTAATAATTTATGTTGTCTCGAAGTAATCATTCTATATCTTTACTGTTAAATGAGATTTGGTTTTGGTTGTGGCTTATTGTCTGGTTAATTAGAAAATCAATGGCTAACAAGATAGGGAAAATCTCATTCAGCCACAATACTAAATGGTGTCCACATTCGAGGACAATTGGCAAACACTATGAGCGGAGTGAATATAATTTGGATTTTTGGTCACATTATTAAGCTGGAGCTAATCTAGAAGAGACTTCCTCTATAGTCATGCCTTAAACATAGCAGAGTACTATACGATATATCCTTGTATCTTTCTGTGATGGAGCAGCAAGTTTGGAAGGCTAAGTTAAGAACGATCTAGTACCCGTAAGTAGTTCTCTTTTTGCTGGGCAGTGAAAATGTGACCAATTGGACCAATTAATATCTGTTGGCTACTAGAGGGAGGGGCTCACAGCCGGTCTTATGATGACCGGATAAGTACTAGATAACGGAAAAAGTAGAATTTGTAAGAGAGAAGTTGTCGAACAATACACACTAGGTGTATGCGTACTATCTGTCATTTGATTGTAAAGTTAAACTCAAAAACCATTTTTCGTAAGTCTAATACGGTTTTTAAGCAACACTTAAGAGTGAGCGCCAAGTAAGGTTGCCCAGGTCTCCTTTTTTGTCACTCCTGGGCGCCTTCTTATCACAATGAATCCAGTTCACACGTCAATCGGTAGTCTCTGGAGTTCGTCGTTCGCGTTGTACTTTCTGATGGTGACTTAATAAAGATAAAACTCGGCCTTCGTCGTGTAATTGTTCAAAGAATGGGTTGGCGTGCAGCGCCGTCAAATCGCATTCAAACACGCTTAATTCGCCGATTTGGTACTTCTCGGGGATATAGATGTCCGACAACAAAGTCTTGGCGTATGGCTTGACGGCAGCTAAGAGGATTTTTTTCCCATCGAACAGCTGGCAAACATGTCGATGAACCTTACGATGCAATAGCTTATCTTTCGCTAAATAGCTCAGCAAACAATCTTGGCCGTTGTCGTCTTTACCGTAGACAATGTGACCGACCATCGCCTGATGGTGCAAAGCAACAACGACATGTAGCTCTTTGATTGACATCGCAGAGATTAAGTCATCAAAGCTGATGTTGCGGTAGTGCTGCTGAGCATACTCAATTTGATCGCGAAAAAGAGCGGGTAATTGGTTCCAAGAGTAGCTAGCGAATTCTTCTATGGTACAAGGGTATACGGGATTATTACCGATAAATAGCTCATCGTATTTTTTTACCCCTTGTATTAGCCGAAGCTCTTCTTCGTTGTAGCGGTAAGGCAGTTGGAAAAAGGCTGCAACGCCGGCACGACGCATCAGTGAGGGTTGTCCATTGCCGTGCTCCCACTTGCTGAGCATAGGCTGGTTTACGCCTTGAAAGGCGCGATGAGACAAGCTGAGCGCTTCTACAAGCTCAAGTTGAGACAAACCATTAATGCTGCGCCAATACTTGAGTGCGGTGGCAAAACTGTCGCGGGAAAAATGCGGCTCCCATTGAGATGATACGGTCATTACCCCTCCTTGATGCATAGAGACTAGATATACTATTTATTAGGGTATATGAGAGCGGTGCTTTGGGCTGTGAAAACCCTATTACGAAGCGTTACAAAGCGTTAGCGAACGCTAGAAATATGACACTTTGGTTAAACGTGTTTCAGGGCAAAAAGTTTAGCAACATCCGATAAATACCATACATATCACACAGAATGGTGTCGAAGGCAGCTAATATAGACCATAATTAATAATCGCTAACAATTCTCTGCACAACTTTTGTCCAAGGAATGTTACATTTACCGCTGAACCTTTGGTTTGCTTCATAAAATAGCAGGCTGAGGGTGTAAATTGCTTTTTAGTGGTGGAATCGAATATGCAAGAAAATCACAAGATTTTAGTTGTTGATGACGATGCACGTCTACGTGCATTGCTAGAGCGTTACTTATCAGAGCAAGGATTCCAAGTACGCAGTGTTGCTAACAGTGAGCAGATGGACCGCCTGTTAACCCGTGAAAACTTTCATTTGATGGTATTGGATTTAATGCTACCAGGTGAAGATGGCCTGTCGATTTGTCGTCGTTTACGTAACGCCAACAACATGTTGCCGATTCTAATGCTGACAGCGAAAGGCGATGAAGTAGACCGTATCGTTGGCCTTGAGGTCGGTGCGGATGACTACTTACCAAAGCCGTTCAACCCGCGTGAGCTGCTAGCTCGTATTAAAGCGGTGTTGCGTCGCCAGACTATCGAAGCGCCGGGTGCGCCAAGCCAAGAAGAGTCTGTGGTTGAGTTCGGTGACTTCCGACTAAACCTTGGTACTCGTGAGATGTTCCGCGGTGAAGAGGCGATGCCTCTGACGTCTGGTGAGTTTGCGGTGCTTAAAGCATTGGTTACCAACGCGCGTGAACCTATGTCGCGTGATAAGCTGATGAACATGGCTCGTGGTCGTGAGTACTCGGCGATGGAGCGCTCCATTGATGTACAAATTTCTCGCTTGCGTCGTATGTTAGAAATCGACCCGAGTAAACCTCGCTACATTCAAACTGTGTGGGGTTTAGGTTATGTCTTCGTGCCAGACGGTAAAGAAGCATAATTGATTGATAAGGCTCTGGATGGATTCAGAGCCTTTTTTGTTTATTATCCTGTCTCGATCTTCGCTCCAAAGGAAACCTTATGCGCTTTCGTAGCTCCTTCACCCAATCTATCCTGTTGTTTTTCTCTCTGTTAGTTGCCAGCCAAGTTTTCTCATACTACGCCGTGTACAACTATGCGTTGCTGCCGAGCTTGCAGCAGTTCAACAAGATCTTGGCTCACGAGTTGGTGTTTTTCCTAGAAGATACGGAAGATGTCGATGGGCAAATTGAAATGGATGCGCCTTTGCGTAGGCAGGTGTTAGCTCAGTTGGGCGTGACCATTCATGCGGATGATGGTCCTATGGCAAGTGAGTTTAACCATGCGTTGCCTATCGACTTGATGAGCGAAGAGATGAGCGACGAGCTACAAACCGAGACTGAGGTTCGTCTGATACTTGGTGAGGAGAGCTATATTCTATGGATGCAAATCGCCGCGCTACCAAACTCCCTGATCCGTATCCCGCTCTCTGAGCTGCAAGAAGAAGACTTTGCCCCGCTGTTTCGTAATAGCTTAATTATGGCGCTGCTTGTCCTTGCTGGTGGCTGGCTGTTTATTCGCTTGCAGAACCGGCCACTGACGGCTCTGGAAAATGCGGCGAAGCTAGTAGGGAAAGGAGAAATCCCACCGCCACTGCCAGAAAAGGGGCGTCGGAGATCCGCTCAGTCACTCGAGCCTTTAACCAAATGGCAAAAGGCATCCAAGAGCTTGAACAAGACCGCACGCTATTAATGGCCGGTATCAGTCATGATATCCGCACGCCGCTGACACGTATTCGCCTTGCTACAGAGATGATGTCGCCAGAAGACAGCTACTTGGCGGAAGGCATTATCAGTGATACTGAAGAATGCAACGAAATCATCAGCCAGTTTATGGACTATCTGAAACCCGTTAACACTCAGTCGTTCGAACCGCTTAGCCTGAATGATATTGCCTCGGATATTGTCTCGTCTGAAGGGGGGTATGAGATCCAAATCGATTTTGACCCTATGGCGCGCATCAAAGACATCGAAGGGAGTCCTATCGCCATCAAACGTGCCATTACTAACCTGGTGGTGAATGCCGTGCGTTATGGGAATGGCTGGGTGAAGGTGACGACAGGTATGACCGCTGATAACAAACTTGCGTGGGTGACGGTGGAAGACAATGGTCCGGGTATCGACCCAGATCAAATCAGCCGTCTATTCGAACCTTTTACACGTGGCGATACCGCTCGTGGTAGTGAAGGTACGGGGCTGGGTCTAGCGATAGTTAAACGTATCATTAGCCAGCATCACGGCTCAGTGAGTATCTCGAATCGCAGTGAAGGCGGCTTGAAGGCGCAAGTGAGCTTTCCTGCAGTGAAGAATGGGAAGAATATGATTCCTAGGACCTAGGACCTAGGATCAAGAATCCTTACGCCTTAGCGTAAAACTCTCTATCACCTAACCAGCGGTCGATAATCTTCTTAGCGTTGTCCGGATATTGTTCATGAACATGACGGGCAATGCGCTGCACCTCTGGCACTAAGCGCTGGTCACGAACTAAGTCGGCGATCTTAAAGTCAGCCAAGCCGGTTTGTTTGGTACCAAGCAACTCGCCAGGGCCTCGAATCTCTAAATCTTTCTGAGCAATGACAAATCCGTCATTGCTTTCTCTTAGCACGCCTAAGCGCTTCTGAGCGGTTTTAGACAGTGGAGAGTGATACAACAGCACACAGTGACTTGCAACGCTGCCACGTCCCACACGGCCGCGCAGCTGGTGTAGCTGTGCCAAACCAAGGCGCTCTGGGTTTTCGATGATCATCAAGCTGGAGTTGGGAACATCCACCCCGACCTCGATCACTGTGGTAGCAACCAAAAGATGCAGCTCGTTGTTTTTAAAACGCTGCATCACATCTTGCTTCTCCGCCGGCTTCATGCGGCCATGCACTAAGCCAATCTTAAGATCGGGGAGTTTGCGTTGTAGGTCTTCGGCGGTATCCGCGGCGGCTTGCGCTTCAAGCACTTCAGACTCATCAATCAAGGTGCACACCCAATATGCCTGTTTGCCTTCATGAAGGCAGGCATTTTTGACGCGTTCAATCACATCATCACGCTTGGTATCGGGAATAGCGACCGTTTGAATCGGGGTTCGCCCCGGCGGCAGTTCGTCAATGACTGAGGTTTCTAAATCTGCATAGGCGGTCATCGCCAGAGTTCTAGGAATCGGCGTGGCCGTCATGATCAACTGGTGCGGGTAGAAGCCTTGCTTAGCGCCTTTTGCACGCAGCTCGAGTCGCTGGTGGACACCAAAGCGGTGCTGCTCATCAATGATAACGAGTGCCAAGTTGTTAAACTCGACCGATTCCTGAAACAGCGCATGGGTGCCGACAACCATTTGAGCTTCACCACTGGCAATACGTGCGAGCTCAGCTTCTTTCGCTTTGCCTTTCTGCTTACCAGCCAGCCAGCCCACTTGAATGCCCATCGACTCAAACCAGCCAGCAAAGTTAATCGCATGCTGCTCCGCGAGCAATTCAGTAGGTGCCATCATTGCCACTTGATAGCCATGCTCAATCGCGCGCACCGCAGCCAAGGCTGCGACTAGGGTTTTACCCGATCCCACATCTCCCTGTACTAAGCGCATCATAGGGGTAGGTTTTTGCAGGTCGGTTTCAATTTCTTGAACCACGCGAGCTTGAGCGCCTGTTGGTGAGAAAGGGAGTTGCTCCAAAAGCTTTTGTTTAAGCGTTTGTACCGGATCTAGTGCAATCGCAGCATCTTGTTGACCTTTACTGCGCACGGCGAGCATCGACAAGTTCTGCGCCATGAGCTCTTCAATGATCAAGCGCTGCTGAGCCGGGTGTTTGCCTTCATCAAAATCGTCGAGGTTAATGTTCGGCGGCGGGCGGTGAATAATGTGTAGCGCTTGGCTAAGCGTCATTTGCTGATTGTACAAGCCACTTGGCAGTAGCTCATCAACAGCGGCACCATCCATGAGCTCTAGCGCTTGGTCGGTTAAACTCTTAAGAGTCAGTTGTCTCAAGCCTTCAGTTGTCGGGTAGACGGGCGTCAGAGTTTGCTCGAGCTTTGGTGTTTTCCCCTCTGCATGAAACTTGTATTCAGGATGGATGATTTCAAGGCCGTGATTGCCGCGCTTCACTTCACCATAGGCAATAACAACACGCCCCTCGGAGAAGTTATTCTTCATCGCCGCTGTGAAGTTGAAAAAGCGTAGGGTAATGGTGCCATTGCCATCACTGACTTTTACAGTCAGCATTTTACGACGGCCAAAGGCGACATCACTACTCATCACTTTACCTTGCACTGACCCCCAAAGACCCGGGTGCAGTTTGACGATAGGGTAGATGCGTGTGCGGTCTTCATAGCGATGAGGCAAGTGAAACAGCAGATCTTGCACCGTGTGCAATCCTACCTTTTCAAGTTTCTCTGCGACTTTTGCCCCTACGCCAGTAAGCGAAGTTAAAGGAATTGCCGACAGTAACTGAGCCATATTCACCATCCATCAGAGTGTTAGATGGGAATATTCAAGCATTTAACTGTCTTTTTGTACAGTTTTATACAAGGGGTGGCGATTAATTTGAGTGCGGTGGTTCTAAAGGTTCGTCATTCCACTGGCCGTGCGCCTACGCAGGCAGGAATCTTGCTGAGGCTTGGTGCGCGCTTTGAGTAGACCCCTGCCTACGCAGGGGTGACGGCTAATTTGAATGCGGTGGTTCTATAGGTTCGTCATTCCACTGGCCGTGCGCCTACGCAGGCAGGAATCTTGCTGAGGCTTGGTGCGTGTTTTGAGTAGGCCCCTGCCTGCGCAGGGTGACGATCATTTTGGATGTGGGGTCTTCACGGTACATGTGTCAATTATAAAGAATCATACAAGTCCGCCCAATCAGGATTGATACTCTTAATAAGATTCTCTTTCCATTCACGCTTCCACTTCTTTACCTGCTTTTCTCGTTCAATTGCAGAATACATTGATTGATGAAGTTCAAAAAAGACCAACTTGTGAACGTGGTACTTTTTAGTAAAACCATCAACAACACCGACTTTGTGTTGCCAAACTCTTTGCTTGAGTTGAGAGGTGACACCAACATACAAAACTTTGTGGTTGTTGGAAGACAAGATGTAGACACATGCTCGCTTCATAGAAGTTGCTCAAATAGCAGAAGCTTACCACTTGAGCATTTTCGGATTGCGAGTAACTTCAAACGGGTGAGAAAACCAGTCTTAACTCAAACTTTGCTACTTCTTCTGCATCTCTTTCCACCATGACTCATCCGCCACAATCTGACCTTCATCATCCAGCGGTGGGTAAGGCATGTTCTTCTTCTTAGCGACTTTGGCGAGAACCGGGTGGCCGCGTTCGAATAAGATCCGATGGATGGTTTCTTCTGGCAGAACACTGGTATCGCGATCGTACATACCTGCAAGTTGGCGCTGTCGTTGTGCTTCGAACAGAATGAGTGCGCTAGCAACCGAGACATTGAGCGACTGAACCATACCGACCATGGGAATAATGATGTCCTGATCTGCTTCACCGAGCGCATCTTGAGTAATACCGTTCTTCTCGCCACCAAGGATGATTGCGGTAGGTTTGGTGTAATCAATGTCGCGAAAATCGACTGCAGAATCGGACAGGTTGGTCGCAAGAACTTGCATGTCTTGTGATTTGAGCTCACGAATCGCATCGGCTACCGTATCGTGCGTCTCTACTTCCACCCAGTTTCGTGCGCCGGCTGAGGTATGGCTTAAGGTGCGCATCTTCTCATCTGGCCAAACAGCATGGACTTTGTGGACGCCGGCCGCGTCGGCAGTGCGAATCACCGCAGAGACATTGTTTGGCTTGTGAACTTGCTCCAGCAGTAAAGTCAGGTCGGGTTGACGTGCTTTGAGTACTTCTTGAATACGATTGTAGCGTTCTAAATTCATTGGGGTGTTCCAAATAAAACGGGCTCGATATTCATCGAACCCGTATTAAATCAAAAAGCTGTGCTAGTTCTTACGACGTCGGACGCGAAGCGCGTGCGGCATCACGCGAATGCGCTTCATAATGCCAGCAAGGTGTACACGATCTTTGGTCGTTAGCAAAACGGTCACCGTATACAAGCGGCCATCACGCTCCTCGGTTGAGATGCCGTGAATGTTAGACCCTGTTTTGGCAATCACATTGGTCAGCTCAGCCAGCGCACCTTGGTGGTTTTGCAGATCGACTTTCAGCTCAGCAGTAAACTCCTGCTCGAAGTTGTCGCTCCACTCAACAGCCATGTACTTATCCGGCTCTTTTTGGTGACCACGAACGTTTGGACACGTCTCGCGGTGAACCACAAGGCCACGACCCGGTGACACATGCGCAATAATGTGATCGTCTGGGATCGGGTGACAGCAGTTGGCGAACGTCAGCAAAATACCTTCCGCGCCGCGGATTGGTAGCTTTTTGCCTGTCGTTGGTACCGAGCTGGTTTGCGTCAGTTCGTCAGTATCACCTAACAGGCGACGCGCAATGACGATGCTCATTAACTCGCCTAAGCCGATATCAGCCAGCAAGTCATCCACAGAGTCGAGCTTAAGATCAGTTAGCACTTCATTGATGTTATCTGGGTAGATGGTATCAATAGAATGACGACCCAACGCATGGTTGAGTAAGCGGCGACCCAGTACGATGGACTCTTCGCGGCGCATCGTCTTAAGGACCTGGCGGATCTTAGTGCGAGCACGGGATGTCACAACATAGTTTAGCCATGCAGCATTTGGACGAGCGCCCGGTGCACTGATGATCTCAACTGTTTGGCCGTTCTTAAGCGCTTTACTTAGCGGGTAAGGATTACGGTCAACACGTGCACCAACGCAGGTATTACCCACATCGGTATGAACGGCGTAAGCAAAGTCGACGGCGGTTGCGCCAAGTGGCAACTCAACAATACGACCTTTTGGTGTGAACACGTAAATTTCGTCTGGGAACAGATCGGATTTTACGTTTTCAATAAATTCAAATGAGTTACCAGCACTTTGCTGTAGCTCAAGCAGGCTTTGCATCCAGCGCTGCGCTTTAATTTGCGCCGTAGTGCCAGTGCGATCGCCGTTGCCTTTGTAAGCCCAGTGCGCCGCGACACCTTTATCCGCCATTTGATCCATATCTTCAGTACGGATCTGCACTTCAACGGGCACACCGTGAGGGCCAACCATTGAGGTGTGTAGGGATTGGTAGCCGTTCGCTTTTGGTACCGCGATGTAATCTTTCATGCGGCCAGGACGAGGCTTGTACAGGCTATGGACTTGACCAAGTACACGATAACAGGTGTCCGCCGTGTCCACGATAACGCGGAAGGCATAGATATCCATGATGGTGTGGAAACGCTGCTCTTTGGTTTTCATCTTGTTGTAGATGGAGAACAGGTTCTTTTCACGACCCAAAACGCGACAGTTCAGACCGACTTCTTCAAGACGACCTTCAATTTCGCTGTGGATACGTTGGATCATTTCCTTACGGTTACCACGAGCAGCTTTCACCACTTCTTTTAGAACGCGATAACGGTTTGGATAGAGCGCTTCAAAACCTAGCTCTTCAAGCTCGGTCTTGATGTTGTGAATACCTAGACGGTGCGCAAGCGGCGCATAAATCTCTAGGGTTTCACGAGCGATACGACGTTTCTTGTCAGGACGAAGCGCGCCCAATGTACGCATGTTATGAGTACGGTCACTGAGCTTAATCAAGATCACGCGGATGTCTTGCACCATGGCAAGCACCATCTTGCGGAAGTTCTCCGCTTGAGCTTCTTTGCGATCTCGGAATTTTAGCTTGTCGAGCTTAGAGACGCCGTCCACGAGTTCCGCGACGGTATTGCCAAACTGTTCTTCTAGCTCTTCTTTGGTGACTTCCGTATCTTCAATAACATCATGCAACAGAGCTGCTTGAAGCGTTTCAATATCCAGACGCATTTCTGCGAGGATACGAGCAACCGCAACCGGGTGGATGATGTATGGTTCACCGCTAGAGCGGGTCTGCCCTTCATGGGCATCTCTTGCTACCACATAAGATTGACGCAGAGCCTCAATTTGAGGCTCTGTTAGGTATTCTTGGGCAACGTCTTTAAGGCTATCGAATAGGTACAAATTATAGGCCCGAACGTCGATGGAACTCTGGTGGATAGGTCGAATTAACGGTTGTGAGCGATGCTGCTTACTGCCGCTAGTTCTGCAGCTTCTTGCTCTTGCTGCTCTTGACGCTCGCGTGCGTCTAGTACTTCTTTTGTGATCAAACCTTCTTCGATTTCGCGTAGAGCGATAACCGTTGGCTTATCATTTTCTTCTGGCACTAGTGCATCTTTACCACCGATTTGCATCTGACGTGCGCGGCGAGCCGAAATAAGAACTAGGTCGAAACGGTTACCAACTTTTTCAACAGCGTCTTGAACAGTTACGCGTGCCATAAGAACTCCAATAGTTAACTAAATTTTTGATGACGAGAAAGTATACAGGCTATTACATTTAGATTCTAGATCACAAATGATCCGTTTAGCTACTGTTACTTGGGTTTTAATTGCGCGCTACCTTCGAAGTAGCACACTCGTCATCCCTTTGAAAAAGGGGATCTCGTGCGGCAAGTGACTCGCATTACTTGAGCGCAATACTTGCTGATAAAGATCCTCACTTTCGTGAGGATGACGGTATATTTCTTGAACTTGGTTTGTGCTAGAGAAGTCATTACTCCGCTAGCAGCGCATCCAACATACCTTTATATTTCACCGCTTGCTTGTCTTGTTTCAAGCGCTCAGCACGTAAAATGGCTTTAAAATCAACCAGTGCGCCATCAAAGTCATCGTTGACGATAACATAGTCGTACTCGTTGTAGTGTGACATTTCTGATTTTGCTTCGCTCATGCGTTTTGCGATCACTTCATTGCTATCTTGGCCGCGAACGTTCAAACGGCGTTCTAGCTCACTGTTTGAAGGCGGTAGGATAAATACGCTTTTCGCTTGAGGCATTTGCTCACGGATTTGACGTGCGCCTTGCCAATCGATGTCTAGGAAAACATCGATGCCTTTATCTAGGGTCTCTTCAATCCACAGGCGAGACGTGCCGTAGTAGTTACCGAATACTTCGGCATACTCTAGGAAAGCGCCTTGTGCGATCAGTGATTCAAACTCTGATTTTTCAACGAAGTGATAGTGCACGCCATCTTCTTCACCAGGGCGCATGCCACGAGTGGTGTGAGAAACTGAAACCTTCATTGCGTAGGTTGGGTTTTTTTCCAACATCGCTGAAATTAGGCTCGATTTACCAGCGCCGCTAGGAGCCGATACGATATAAAGGGTGCCTTTACCAATCATTTGTCAGTGTCCGCATTCTTGGGTTGAAGGAATAGAAGCAGGTCAGTGCCTTCTTCTATTTTAGATAACACACTGGCCGAAGTGCTGAAATTTCGGCCAGAAAAATGGAGGCGAAGAGTATCACAAACCTAGATGCAGACTCAACCGTCTTGTGGATAACTTTCTAAGCAGATTGCCGTGTGGTAGTGAGCCATTTCTCCAGTGTCGCAAGGAGCATTTTTGAGTTGATGGGTTTGGTGATGTAGTCATCCATCCCCACTTCCAAGCAGCGCTCGCGATCCCCTTGCATAGCATTAGCGGTCATGGCGATGATGGTGACATTGGGGTCAACTACTTTGCTCTCGGGCTTGCGAATCATAGTGGTGGCTTCAAAACCATCCATTACAGGCATTTGGCAGTCCATAAATACAATGTCAAAGCTGCGCTCACGGAGGATATCGAGAGCTTGCTGACCATTTTCTACCACGTCGACGCTGACCTTAAATTTAGACAGTAGCGATTTGACCACCACTTGATTGGTCTTCATATCATCAACAACCAACACGTGGGCATGAAACTCAGGTGCTTGAGTCGGCGAGTGCTTGGTAATAAACAGCATACTTTGATCATCGACCCCATCAAGCGCGGCAACGCGAGACAAAACGTCGAATAGCTCTGCTTGTTGTGTCGGCTTGGTGAGATAAGCGCTGAATCCGTTGTCCTTGACCAATTTCATGTCGCCTCGCTGCACCACGGAAGAGAGCATCACCAGCCTGGTTGAACGCAAATTGTCATCCGCTTTAATGCCGCGTGCCAATTGGATACCGTTAGTCTGTGGCATCTCATAGTCAAGGATGGCAATGGAGTAGGGAGCACCAGTGTCATACGCCTTCGTGAGCATGGACATCGCTTCTTGGGCAGAGCTGGCCTGTTGATATTCGATAGCCCAGTTAGAAAGCAGTTGCCCCACCAATTGCCTATTAATCGGGTTGTCATCCACCACCAAGATACGTTGCTGCTTGAGATCCCCTTTAGGGGCATAGTGAACATCTTTTTCGGCCAGATGGGGCAGCGGTACTTCAAACCAGAAGGTTGAACCTTCGCCAATTTCGCTGTGAACGCCAATCTCACCACCCATAAGTTCAACCAGCTTTTTACTTATTGATAGCCCTAAACCTGTACCGCCATATTTTCGGGTGGTGGAACTGTCGGCTTGGGTAAACTTATCAAACAGTTTGTCTTGATGGGCTTTCTCGATACCGATCCCCGAATCGACCACAGAGAACTTTACGCTGTCGATCTGTTCATTTTTTGGTTGGACAGAAACATAAACGGCCACTTGACCTTGTTCGGTGAATTTCACTGCGTTACCAATCAGGTTGACGAGAATTTGTCTAATGCGTCCCGGATCGCCAATGTGCCATTGAGAGAGTACTGGATTGGCAGGGCAGATTAACTCCAGTTTCTTTTGAGAGGCACCTAGGTAGAGCGTCGCGCCAATGTCTTCGATAAGTTCAACGAGGTTAAATTCCAACTGCTCTAGGTCGATTTTGCCAGCTTCAAACTTAGAAAAATCCAGAATATCATTGATGATTGCCAGCAGAGACTCAGCGCTGTCTCTTGACGTTCGGGCAAGCTTGAATTGCTGCTCATCAAGTTCGGTATCGAGCAGCAGGTCAGTCATACCAATCACCCCATTCATTGGAGTGCGGATTTCATGACTCATGGTAGAGAGAAACTCGCTTTTTGCGTGCGCCGCCGAACGTGCTTCTTCCGTTGCTTGTTGTAGTTGCTGGTTATGTTCAAGCATTTGTTGCTCTTTGAGGGCTAAGGAATCCGCCATATTAATAAAGCCGGTACTCAGGCGGCTGATTTCATCGGTTTGATTAAAGTGGTGCTGAGGGAGTGATATTTTGTAATCGCCTTGACCTACATGTTTGGTGGCGTCTAGTAAAGCTTCTAATCTTTGCACCAACTGCCGAGACATAAAAAGCAACACCACTAAACAAATGATGGCCAGAGCCAGACCAAGTGCACCAAGCACTAAATTGCGATTTGTGTTCAATACGGTCTGCATCGCTTGTTGAGATATTTGCTGATTTTGTAAATCGAGAATCGAGCGGATCCGTTCGATTCGCTGTGTCGCTAATGGGAACCAAAACTCGGGGGTAATATCCTCAAGCCCATCCTCAAGTGTTCCTGATGTGACGAACGTTGATTCAATGTCATCAATTTGCTTATGGACACCCCAATTGATAATAGGCATGTAGAGGGACTCTGGCGCATGTTGACGCAGTAAGCGCAGATTCCAATCGAAACTTCGAATGTAATAACCCGCATCGATCATCTTATCGTTTGAGATGGCTTGCTCAGGCGCTGCAAAAATACCATTGAGAATGCCGCGAGATTGCCCTGCGCGCTCTTTGAGCCAAAGCAAATGGACATGATGCAGTAAATCATCAACTAAGTCTGGGGATTCGATAGAACTGACAAGGGCATCATAAATAGTTAATGCTTGCTCGATAAGCCCTGAGTAGTGCTTGAAGGAATATTCGCCGACACCATGATCAACGAACTCCCTTACCATCACGGTATGCTCAATAGCACGATCAAGTAATTGAATTTGCTCACTGAAAGCCTGTTCGATGTCGCTGTGCTTGCTGGATAAGCTCCGCCATTGCTCGCTTGCTTTATCGGCTTGCGCTCTTGCCGTAATGAGTTTTTGTTTGGTGGTTTCATCTAGATTAGATTTATAACCTTCAGATAGCCCGCGCTCGACAGCAAAGTGGTGAGCAATGTTATCAAGCGAATGAGCGACGTTGAGAAGTTCGATGGTTTTGGTGGCCTCCGCATTTCTATCCACGAGTGAGCGGATCACTTGATAGCTCATGGTTAGAACAACGATGAGTAACCCTAATACAATCAATGATGTTTGGGTTCTCAGGGTTAAGTTACGTATCGCGGTTGGCATGCATGCCCATCCTGTTTCTTAGCGTATTTCAGCAGTATAGGAGACGAACTGCTAGGTTCCGATATTTGCGTTTTTTATGAATTCAATAAGACATAAGTGGCAAACGTTTGCTTATTTATCAAGGTGTTGTTTTGTAAGGCTTTGAAGCTAGTTCGAAAAGTGTTGATTTATTCCTGTCAGCAATTAGAATTCGCGCCAATATTCTTATTGCGCATACGTTTGCGTCGGCGTGTTTTCTATCTTAAAAGGTACCACTGTGAGTGCAGAATTAGCGGGTCAGAGACAGACCAACCCTTCCTTTATCGAAGCGACCTTCAAGGTGAGTGAGCGTAAGTCTACGATTGGCACTGAGGTGTACGCAGGCTTTATTACCTTTCTAGCGATGAGCTACATTTTGGCGGTCAATCCGGCTATTTTGGGCGATATTCCTGGTATGGATCGCGGTGCAGTATTTACCGCAACGGCGCTGGCGGCGGCGTTTGCGACGCTGATTATGGGTGTGTTTGGCAACTATCCGGTGATGCTTGCTCCTGGTATGAGCATGAACGGCTTTTTCAAAGGCATGCTGTTAAGTGGTTCGGTAGCGCTGGTTTGGCATGAGGCACTGCTTGGCATCTTTTTCTCAGGCATCATCTATTTGATTTTATCGATGACTAAGATCCGTAAGGCGATGATTGAGTCGATTCCAGAAGACCTCAAGTTGGCGATTACGGTTTCACTCGGTTTGTTTATTGCGTTCTTGGGTCTTAAGAACGCAGGTATCATCGTTTCAAACCCAATCATTTTGGTGAGTATGGGCGATATTCTAAACCCTCAGGTCATGATCGCTTACATCAGTATTTTTATTGCGCTTGGTTGTATGGTTCGCGATATCAAGCTGGCGACATTTATCTCATTCATCTCCGCTATTATTTTGACTATCCTTGCCGACACTTTTATGGGCACGGCAAACGCACCAATTCCAGAACAGCTTGTGGCAATGCCGCCAAGCATGGCTGGTAGCTTTGGTGCGATCTTTGATTTTTCTGGCCTAACGGCAGAGAAGATGTTCGACTTGCTGTTTATCGTTATTATCTTCTTGATTGTCGACTTCTTTGATGGATTGAGCACGATAGTGGGCGTGGGCCGCGATGCAGGCATCATCGACAAAGATGGCAAGGTGCCAAATGCGCGCTCAGCACTCGTCGCTGACGCAGGTGGCACTGTGATGGGTTCGCTGCTTGGCACAACGTCGGTAACGGCATTCTCTGAATCGGGCATTGCCTCTTCTCAAGGTGCGAGAACTGGTCTCGCGGCGGTTGTGGTAGCAGGCTTGTTCTTTGTGTCACTGTTCCTTTACCCGCTATTCTCCTTGTTCTCAGCGGCCATGGTGGCGCCAGCAATGGTGGTGGTAGGCATTTACATGATTGGCCGCTTAGGGGATATCAAGTGGGATAAGAAAGAGTCTCGCATTGCTGCCTTCTTTACCATCATGTTTACCGTGCTGAGCTTCTCTCCTGCAAACGGCATGGCAATGGGCTTTATTAGCTATGCGTTTAGTATGGTTGTGGCAGGTAAGGGCAAAGAGGTTCACCCGGTGATCTATGTGTTGTCGGCGCTGTTTATGACTTACTTGGTGTTGTTGTAGTCACTAATAATCGGAATACTACCCCCCACAGCGCCGTCATTCCTGCGTAGGCAGAAATCTAATTGAGGCTTGGTGTGCGTGTTGAGTAGACTCCTGCCTGCGCAGGAGTGACAGCTATTTTAGTGCGGGAAATATTCAAGCAATAAAAAAGCAGGCATCAGCCTTAATGCTTGTAAGTTAAGAAGCTAACACCTTTTAGAAGGCCTAGTCGCATAGCGACTGGGCCTTCTTTTTACCGCTCTTGGATAGCTCCTATCTCGCCTTTCTGGCAACGTAAAACTCTCAGCCATATCTAGGATATAGTTCATCACCTCCGGGATTCTTCCAGGTGCGACGGCAGGAAGGAGTTGTAACTGTCCTATTAAGAACAACGAAGCTTGTTTAAAGCCTATCTGGTAAGGCATTACCTTGTTTTGGTCGTAGGCCATTTGGCACATTAAGAACCGAAGTAAGTTATAGGCCAACAGCATCCCCCACAGTTCTTGTTCTATTAGTTCGGGCTTTTTGCTTCTTAGAGTCAGGTTGTTTTGAAGCATATATTGTTTCATCTCTCGATAACCCAACTCTATCTCCCATCGATGTCCATAAAGCTCTGAGATGTCTTTTCCTGGGTAGCGCAAGGGGTCAGTCATCGAGGTTAACAACCGTACCTCCTTACCCTTAATAGTCTTAGTTATCAATCGAGCTTCCAGTGTTTCTGGTGCATCGTGCCACTTTTCCTAGCTTGAGGGGATAGCTTTAATTCGACCAACTCTTGCCCACGCCCTAACTTGCGAAGCATTGTGTATTGAGCTCCTTTACGCATTGGAATAAGCCAATGCCTCTCTACCCTGTTGTCTGCCAACGGTGCAATAGTCCTAGAGCGTAAAAACCTCTATCGAAGATAGTTAGGCTATGGTCGGGAGAGCGCTCAATGAGCTCCGTAGTTAAGTCCACTTCGCTCTTTGATGTAGAGTCGAACGATGCACTATTTAGAAGGTGACTTGTCAGCTCCATATGGCAGACCATTCGGACCTGAGGGTATTCGGACGAGCACTTTTGATTCCGAGTTCGACTGAAGCGCTCATCATTGTCTTTAGTATCAGGGGTTCGCCAGACTACACCGTCGACCGCATGAAGTGTTAAACCATGCCAGTCTGGGTGGGGCGTTTTGTCATTCCATAGTTTCTGCGTTTGAGTAAAGACGGATTTCATGACATCGGAGCCCAGCCTTTGTCTTGCCTGAATTACTGCACTCGGAGCAACAAATGGCTTCTTACCTGGGAGAAGAATATCCAGCTTCGAGACGACCTTCTCCATGGACAAATGGCGATACAGAGACATCCCAACAACACTCCAAACCATCATTTCCATTGGTAACCTTCGTCTGCGAATAGTCGTAATTCCTGTATCTTCCAAACACTGGGAAATGAGTTCTGGAGAAAGCAGATCAGATAAACCCGAAAGTTGCTCTGCAGAGAATTGATGAACTTGGTTAAGAGCCTGTCTTAAAAACATAAAAAAAATCCGAGTGCATTGAATACACTCGGATTTTGACACTTTGAATGGATCGTTCAACCGATCATTTAGTTGTTAACTGATCGGCATTAGGCATCAGCCTGCTTTTTTATCATTCAACAGAATTATTCAATATTCTGAATTTGCTCACGCATTTGCTCAATCAACACTTTAAGCTCAACGCCTGAAGCGGTGATGTCAGTGCTGATAGATTTTGAGGCTAGGGTGTTCGACTCGCGGTTGAACTCTTGCATCATAAAGTCAAGACGACGGCCTACGGCGCCACCTTTTTTCATAATGCTATTGGTTTCTTTAACGTGAGAGTCAAGGCGGTCTAGCTCTTCTGCTACATCAGATTTTTGCGCTAGAAGAATCAACTCTTGCTCAACACGAGAGGCATCTAGCTCGATTTTTGCCTCTTCAAATTTGCCCAATAGGCGTTCACGTTGCCATTCAATAATTTCTGGCATGCGAGCACGAACTCTCACGACTTCTTCAGTAATTGCATCAAGACGCTGTACGATCAACGCTTTCATGTTGTCGCCTTCACGACCACGCGCTTCAATGAAATCCGTTAGTGCGCCTTCAAAACCATCTAATAGCGCTTTGTTGATGGTGTCCATATCTTGCTCTGGTGTTTCCATCACACCTGGCCACTGCATTACTTGGAATGGATTGATGCGGCTGTCTTCGCCAGTCAGCGCCATAACTTGATTTGCTGCGCCAATCACTTGCTTAGCCAGTGTCTCATTGATGTTGAGTTCACCTTTCGCAGCTGGGTTTGCTTCAAAACGCAGATGACATTCAACCTTACCGCGCGCCAGGCGCTTACGAAAACGCTCACGAAGTACAGGCTCTAGACCACGGAACTGCTCTGGAAGACGGAAGTATGTTTCGAGATAACGTTGGTTTACAGAGCGGATTTCCCATACTGCGCTACCCCAGTCACCTTTGACCTCTTTGCGCGCGTACGCGGTCATGCTGTAGATCATGAAATGATTCCCTTGGATTCAATAAATGTGTTCAAACTGTTCTCATGTTAGCACAGCGGGGGAAGAGAAGTAATCTGGTGATTGGGGGCAGGGTAGAGAACCTAGACCCCTTTTCAGTTCTCCGCTATAATCTTCGCCCAACCTAACTCCTTCCCTAATTAAGGTAATGCCCATGCGTCCAAATGATCGCGCAGCAGACCAAGTGCGCCCAATAAAAATTACTCGCAACTACACCGCTTATGCAGAAGGTTCTGTATTGGTGGAGTTCGGCAATACCAAAGTGTTGTGTAACGCCACTGTGGAAGAGAATGTACCTCGTTGGCTAAAAGGCCAAGGTAAAGGCTGGGTGACAGCAGAATACGGCATGCTACCACGCTCGACGCACTCAAGAATGCGTCGTGAAGCAGCAAGCGGTAAGCAAGGCGGCCGTACGATGGAAATCCAACGTCTAATCGCTCGCAGTCTGCGCGCGGTAGTTGATCTAGAAGCCATGGGTGAAGTCATGGTAACGGTAGACTGTGATGTTATCCAAGCAGATGGTGGCACGCGTACTGCCTCTATTTCTGGCGCAAGTGTGGCAATGGCTGATGCGTTTGCTCACCTTGTTGCGAAAGGCAAGCTAAAGGCGAACCCAATGAAAGGCCACGTTGCCGCTGTCTCTGTGGGCATTCTTGGTGAAGATATTTTGTGTGACCTTGAGTACACAGAAGATTCTGCAGCCGATACGGATATGAATGTGGTCATGACGGAAGATGGTCGCATGATCGAAATCCAAGGCACCGCAGAAGGCGAACCGTTCAGCCATGATGAGTTGATGGCGCTACTGGCGTCAGCAAACAAAGGCATTGCCGAGATCGTAGCAGCTCAGAAGCTGGCTTTAGAAGATTGATTGATAGCTCCCGTAAGGGGGCTATTTTTTTGAGTAAGACAAAATATGGCTTGGTGAGCGCGTTGAGTAGACCCCTGCCTGCGCAGGGGTGACGAAAACCTCGAGTTTTGAGAGTAGTGGCGCGTTATTCCTGCGCAGGCAGGAATCTACTTAAAGCGATCGCTAACCTTGAATGGAACCATGTCTACCGGGGTATGGCAACAAACATACCTAAACACAACAACCGAGAGAGATAAAATGAAAGCATACCAGCGTGAATTTATTGAATTTGCATTAGAGAAAGAAGTCCTAAAATTTGGCGAGTTTACCCTTAAATCTGGTCGTAAAAGCCCTTACTTCTTCAACGCTGGGCTTTTCAATACTGGTCGTGACCTTGCTCGTCTAGGTCGCTTCTACGCAGCAGCACTGGCTGACTCAGGTATTGAGTTTGACGTGCTATTTGGCCCAGCTTACAAAGGCATCCCAATCGCAACAACAACAGCGGTAGCACTTGCTGATCACCACGATATCGACACGCCATACTGTTTTAACCGTAAGGAAGCGAAAAATCACGGTGAAGGCGGCAACCTCGTAGGTAGTGCACTCGAAGGCCGTATTATGCTGGTGGACGACGTGATCACCGCAGGCACTGCGATTCGTGAGTCGATGGAAATCATCAAAGCCAACGGCGCTGACCTAGCGGGCGTATTGGTCGCGATTGACCGCCAAGAAAAAGGCAAGGGTGAGCTATCCGCGATTCAAGAAGTTGAGCGTGACTTTGGCTGTGCGGTGATTTCAATCGTAAGTCTGACAGACCTAATTACTTATCTAGAAGAGCAAGGCGGCAACGCTGAGCATCTAGAAGCGGTAAAAGCGTACCGTGCGGAGTTTGGTATTTAATAACTCGTAACAGTTGATTAAAACAAACTGTGTTTGAATACAAAAAAAGGCCTGAATATTCAGGCCTTTTTTACTTTTGTCATTGAGGTTTATTGCTGCGGTTTGACTTTACACAGAATAGCGCCGCGGTTGTGGCTTTCAGCTATCACATCACTGCAATCAAATTGCTCTTGGTAACGTGGGAAGTCATGGGTCATTCTGTCTTTGAAGGCGATCAGATAGAATTGGTCTAGCCCTTCAAGTTGCTCTTCTGTACGCAGAACCTTTGCCTGACCATTACTGTAGTACTGACCAGAGTATGAGCGTGGATATACGTAGAAGATTTTAACTTCAGGATCCAAGCTGAGAATGAGGTGCTTATCACTACTGTCGGCAATTTTTCCCGTAGATAGCATATAGGTAGCCGCAATCAGCGCAACGGGCACGATAAGCGCAGCAATCGTCAACCAAATGGTATCTTTATTCTTCCAGAAAATCGCAATCAATAGACCAATCGCTGGTGTACCTGGTAGTACGTAGGTCGGTAGAATATTGCTTGAAACCGTGAACAAGATAAGCGGTGACAATGCCCACCAGATCGCAAAGCTCGTGAAACCGTGGTTTTGTTTTGCTTGCTCAAGGCCAAACTTAGCGCGTACCAACATGAGTACCGGTAGAATGAGTGACCACGGTAATACCGCCAGTAACCAGAAGAGCCAGATTTTACCTTTCGGCTCCTCGTGACCCGAGCCATAAAGATCACCCGTCCAGCCTGGCTCGACGAAGCGCTTGTAGTGCTCGCCCACAATGAAGTAATCGATAAATCCAGGTGTGGCGCGCTCTGCCATGATGTACCAAGGCAGCGCAATGGCTAGCATGAGCAAGGTTCCCTTGATAAGCGGGAATCGACGCCATAGCTCCACAAACGCGCCAATCAGCCCATGTTGAATGACCATCCATGGGAATACCGCCAAACCAAATAGCACAATCGCCACCGGCCCTTTTGCGAGCAGGCCAATAGCAAGACCAATAAAGCCCACATAGCCCCAAAGCGTCTCACCGCGCCAGCATTGGTAGAAACCAATCATGGCAAGTGCAAGCCCTAAGGTAAGCGCCATATCGGTCATCACAGCGCCCGCTGAGATTGAGAATACCAGCGTGGTCGATAGAACGACAGCTGCAACCAGTGGGTTGTAGCCATTCTTCTTCGCAAACCATGCAGCACCAGCCACCACAACAACGCCAGCAAGCCAGTGTGGTAAGCGCAAGGTAAATTCTGACAACCCGAAGAGCTCAACGCTAGCCGCACTCATCCACGTGAACAGTGGTGGTTTACCCCAAAACGGAACGCCATAGTCAAACAATGGTGTTAGCCAGTTACCAGTTTCCACCATCATTCGCGCCATCTCACCATAGCGTGATTCAGTTGTGTCCATTAATGGATAGAATCCAAGCGAGAGTAGACGGATTAACAACGCGGCAATGAGTAGGAACCACAGCGTTCGCTGTTTATTTATCATTTTCATATGCTCCAAAAGCGGGACTGCGGCCGAGATAAATAGTAAGGCCGATGCTGAGCAAGACGACGCTATATCATCTTGCCGAACAAAAAAACGTTCGAAGTCTCACACATTCTTCAAGTGTAGGTCAATAAAATAGCAATCAAACTATTGTTAATTTGTGTATACCGGATGACCTTACACCACCTTCTTCGTTTGTAGTGCTTGCTCAATAAGTGGTGGTACAAATTGGCTAACATCTCCTCCGTGAATAGCGACTTCGCGGACTAAAGTGGAAGAGATAAATGCATGTTCTTCTGCTGGTGTAAGGAACACACTTTCCAATCCTGGTAGCAGTCTGCGGTACATGTTCGTTAGACCAAATTCGTATTCGAAGTCAACCGTCGTGCGCAGGCCGCGGATCAGCACATTGGCCTTTTCATCTTCGGCAAAGTTAACCAATAGACCAGAAAAACCTTTTGCCGTAACGTTATCTAAGTGCTTGGTGACTTCGCGGGTGAATTGCACGCGCTCATCGAGCGTAAACATGGTGTTTTTACTTGGACTGGCAGCAATGGCGATGATGACTTCATCAAACATGGTTGAGGCACGTTCAATCAGATCTAAATGACCATTGGTTATGGGATCAAAGGTACCAGGATAAATCACACGAGATAGGCGTTTTTTCGTCACGGTATTGGCTCTTGTTAAAAGTTTGCGTCAGTGTAGCACTTTCCAGCGTTTATTAGGAATGAGGTTGCCAGAACACAATGAATTGCTATTATCCTCAAACAGCTAGGTGATAAGAGAGCAAAGATGAAAAACATACTGGTGGTTCGCAACGACAAGATAGGCGATTTTATGTTGGCATGGCCAAGCTTCGCGATGCTTAAAGCATCGATGCCGGATTGTCGAGTCACTGCCTTGGTTCCTAGCTATACCGTGGCGCTGGCAAAAGCCTGTCCGTGGATTGATGAGGTGATTGTAGATTGCGGTAAAAACGCCGACAAGCACACGCAAAAGTATCTGGTTCAAACACTAAAGGGCGCGAAGTTTGATGCATCCATCAACCTGTTCTCAACCACTTACAACGCTCTGTTAGTGTGGAAGGCGAAGATCCCGTACCGTTTGGCGCCTGCGACCAAGTTTGCTCAGCTTTTCTATAATCGACGCATCAAGCAAAAACGCTCACAAAGCGCCAAGCCAGAATACGAGTATAACCTCGATCTTGTTCGTGCATTTCTCACCGACCAGTCAATAGATATTGTGGAGCCGCGCGCACCGTATTTCTCTTTCTCTCTTGATGCGCTAGCGAAGCAAAAAGAGAAATTAGCAGTTGAGCTTGGTCTAAATAAAGCGCTGCCTTGGATTTTTGTGCATGCCGGAAGCGGCGGTTCAGCCAATAACCTCACCCTTGAGCAGTATTCTGATCTGGTTGCTGGAATCGATGGCAATTTCAATGTGGTATTAACCGCTGGGCCTGGCGAAGAAGAGAAGGCGAGGGAGCTGCAGGTTCTGTTGGCAGAGAAGCAGATAAACAGTGTGGTGTATGACAAAAATGATGGGTTGGTGGATTTTTCCTGTTCGCTTGCCTGCGCCAGTCTGTTTATCGCCGGCTCAACAGGGCCTTTGCATATCGCCGCTGCGCTTGATGTGCCAACCGTAGGTTTTTTCCCAGCTAAACGCTCTGCAACGCCACTACGCTGGAAACCCCTTAATTCAGATGGACGTCACTTGGCGTTTTCACCGCCTCAAGCCGAGGACAAAGCGAGCCAAGAGAACATGACTCGCATCGATATTGCTAAAGTGACGCAAGAACTCAACCTTTGGGCGGCTCAGTACTTGTCCTAACCCAGAGATCGGCGTATTTCACGAATGTGGAGTGCGCCGATAGCAAACATAGCAGTAAGCCTTGTTTACCATCTAAGAATCCGGCTTTGACGATGTACATTTTCACAAAGCAGGCCACAGCATGCAAAATACCCTGTGAAATGCTCGATTTCTTGCCTCGCTTTTCTCTTTGTTCAGCCCACGCCTTGGCATAACCTGCAGACTTCACCAAGTAGTGGTGAATGTCGTCATAGGTGTAATGGATAAGATCGCCTTGCAGGGTTTCAATCGTCATTGACTTGTCGGTCTCGACTTTTTCGTGCACTAAGGAGTCATTGTATTGCGTGAGCTTAGTCGGGTAGAGGCGCAATACTTTGTCTGGATACCAGCCACAGTGTTTGATGAAGCGACCAAATACCCAACTTAGTCGGGCAAACTGATAAATAGTGGTGGGAGCGTTTTTACTGACCGCTTCCAAAATGCTAACTTTGAGCTCTGGAGTGACGCGCTCATCGGCATCGAGCCAAAACACAAAGTCTGATTGGACATGACTCTGTGCGAACTGTCTCTGACGGCCAAATCCAGGCCAATCACTGTTGGTATAGAACTTAGCACCCATCTCTTCAGCAATAGCCTTTGTATCATCGCTGCTGCCGGAGTCTAAGATAACAATTTCATCCACCCAGCCTTGCACTGTCTCTAGGCAAGCGCGTAGATGCTTTGATTCATTTTTTACTATCAGCGCGACAGCAAGTGTTGGTTTGGTCACTGTTATGATCCTTGGTTGATTGTTTTTCTTGTTACTCTATTGAAGCGCTTCTGATTTCACCACATGGTCAAACATCGCAACCACGCTTTCAGCTTTAATGCGCTGCATAGCATGCTTGTCTTTAACCCGTGCACGCCATTCAAGCTCACGGCTGGCTTTCCCCGTTTCAGCGACAATCGCTTCTTCATAAGCCGACACCACATAATCCAAATAACGATACGGGCCAGTGCGCTGTGGATTATGGTGAGCATACAAACCGATCACCGGTGTCTGCATTGCATTAGCCATGTGGGTTGGTCCCGTATCTGGTGCAATCACCAAATCACCCATATCAAGCAGAGCCAGCATCTGCATCAGGCTACTTTGACCAATGACGTTGGTGATTGTGTGAGAGCACAAAGCTTCGATTTTCGCGCCAAGCTCCACTTCAATCGCGGCAGGGCTACCTGCCAAGATGACCTTCCATCCCTTCTCAACGGCATGATTAATCACAGCAACATAACCTTCCGCCGTCCAGTTTTTATAGCCTTTGCTGGCGGCAGGAACAATGATGAGATTTCGCTGTCCCACTAAAAGCGGCTCTACCCAATCAGCGTGCTGCTGACTATAGTTTAGCTGCCAACTGGGAAATTCAGCAGGAATGCCGAGGGTATCATTGAAAGCGAGTAAGCCATCCAATACATGCATTTTTTGCGGAGAAGGCACTTTAACGTTGGTGAATAACTGCTGAAAATCTTGCGCTCGATCTGCATCAAAACCTAATTTGTAATTGGCTTTAATACCCAAAGTCGCGATGCTCGCGCGCAGTGCATATTGCATGTGAAGTAGAGCATCAAATTGTTGACCATGGAGCTGGCGCCATAAATCGCGATAGCCACGCCAGCCTGCTTTTTTGTCAAATACGACGATATTGACGCCTTGAATACTTTTCAGTAGCTTGGCTTCTAATGAGCCAGTTACCCAGGTGATTTGAGTCTTAGGCCAGTGAGCTTGGATCGCTTGTACCGCAGCGATGGTGTTGCACACGTCGCCAATAGCAGAGAGGCGAAGAATGCAAATCGATTGTGGTGGAGAGGTAAACAGTGCCATAGTGCCAGCGCATTCAGTCATAGATTGGCAACGATTATGCAGCGAAGAAAATAGAATGTAAAATTTCGCCACAGTGCTAGAATCGCCGCCCTAAAACGATAGACTTTACAAATTGTTAAACTCTGTCACTCTTTGAATAGTGATTCTAAAGGATGATGTTCTATTACCATGCGGTATGAAGTGATTATGTCGGCCTATAACGACGCCGACGTCCTACAGCTGACTTTATCTGGTTATCTCAATCAGGTGGATAAGGACTTTGGTATTTGTGTGGCGGACGACGGTTCCGGACCTGATATCGAGCAGCTTGTTGAAGAGTTTCAGCGGAAGGGGCTGAGAATTCGTCATATCTGGCATGAAGATAAAGGTTTTCGGCGAACGGTTATTCTCAATAAAGCTGTGGCGAGCTCACAAGCGGAGAGAATTATTTTCACCGACAGTGATTGCATACCACACCCCTGTTTTGTTGCCGATCATAAGGCCGCTAGTCGTCCCAAAAGACTGGTAACAGGCCCAAGAGTGTATTTAGGCCCCGATATCACCCAGTGGTTAAAAAATGGAGACTCGTCGATTATCGAGTTAAACAGAACCTCGTTGTTGATTTGGCTCTCCATACGTAAGCAACTGTCGAAAATCGAGCAAGCAATCCGCTATCCTGCATGGTTACTGCCTTTCTTCAATCGAATGAAAACAGTATGGCCTTATGGCGCCAATTTTGCTGTCGATCGCCAAGACCTTCTGTTGGTCAATGGTTTTGATGAGGACTTCTTAGGCTGGGGTGGGGAGGACGTTGATCTCAGTCATCGTTTATCCTTGGTTGGTGTGACGGCGCATAGCTCTCTAGGACGAGCCGTGGTTTACCATCTTGAACATCCGATCCGAGAGGCAGACGATGGTGATGAAACGCTGACCCAACTTAAACAGCAAAAACTGAATACCACCGCTGCTTATTGTCGCAATGGCATGAATAAATGGTTAGATTAGGTATCTAACCACCTATTATCTACTCGGCTTCGGAGACCCAGTGCAACAAGTATCCCCCAATCCCAATACCATGATCTGGTATGACAGCACCTTTATCTCTGCGCCAGATGAGCAGCTTTTTTGCTCGGATTACTGGCAGAAACAAGACAAGGTACTCGGCAGTGCTCAAGGTCGTGGTACCACTTGGTTTGTGGAGACCGAACATTTACCGGCGGCGTTACGGCACTATCGTCGCGGTGGACTATTTGGCAAGCTAGTGCGTGACCAATATTGGTTTAATGGTTGGCACAATACGCGTAGTTTTCGGGAGTTCTCATTGCTAAGCAAGCTGATTGAGGCAGACGTCAATGTCCCACGCCCGCTCGCGGCAATGGCTGTGCGCAGTGGACTGTACTATCGCGCTGATCTTTTGAGTGAAAAGATTGCGAATGCACAAGATCTTGTCGCTATTTTGCAATCAGGTGCGCTAGAGAAACTGGCGTATCATCGAATCGGTGCAGAAATACGAGCAATGCATGATGTGGGGGTCAACCATACCGATCTCAATATTCATAACCTACTCATTGATGATCAAAACAAAGTTTGGATTATCGATTTTGATAAATGCGCTGAGCAGCCCGGTGAGAGCTGGAAGCAAGATAACCTCAGCCGTCTAAAACGTTCTTTTGAAAAAGAGTTAGGGCGTTACCAAATCCACTGGCAGTTAGAGGATTTTGATGAATTATTGAAAGGATATGAGCTAGGAAAGTAATTGACTGTTCAGACTTCATGAGTAATAGGATTATTATTACTCATGAAGTCTTTATCATGCCTGTATCAACTCACGTATGAGCCAAACACATTGAATGGCAGCTTAAGGAAGGCGGCGAGCAATACGTCCGCAAAATTGCTTGAATGCACGCTCAGCCCTTTTTTTATCGAGCTTTGGTTTTGAACCATGGTTTAGTGCCAGCCAATCTTCTAGATCGTATTCTAGTGAGAGGTTACCCCGTTGGTAAAATCTCTCCGTGACATCCAATTGCAATGCTTCCGGGGTGTCCACAATAATATTGTTGGCAATAAAGTCTCCCCAAAATGTTGACGGTAGATTAGCACTATCATCGGCCTTGCTGTTGATATGCAGTGGTTCCCCAAGCAAGTCACTTAACCATGATAGGGTAAGAAATTGCTCAGTTGCAGGGTAGCGTTGCTTTTTACCTGAGTTAAGTTCGAAGTGAATCTCCGGTATTGGTTTATTAGGCCATACTTTGAGTAGGTCTTCCGTCAGTCCAAAGTCAAACAAATCACTTTTATGGAAATGCACAGTTTTTCCATAGTGAGAGCCAATAAAGAACGCACTTGAGGTGATTATTCTTTGCTTAAAGTATTGAAACTTTGCTGCACGAGGCAGATCGTAGTACTTACAGTAAGTGTCAACAAACGCTCGGCCTGAGAGCAAATTGTCGCTACGAAGCTTAACGGCATATCGTGAGGAAACCGCTGCCAATCCGGCGTTCGAGCTCTTGAGTTGACGGTTGTTGTTCAGAACTAACGGGGTGCCATCATTAAACACCTTATTCGAGCCAGGGTCGACGGACTCGACCAGAACATCATAATCCAGACCTTCAATAGGCTGATTTTCCCAAGTAGACAAAATGATCGTCGAACTGGGAAAGAACTGACGAATCGATGCTAAGCAGCGCTGGGTGATGCCTTCGATTTGTTCTCTGCCTGGAGTTTGTTGCACTGGTCCCTGGACAACGAATGTAATGTCAGAATCATCAATCACGATAATACCCCCACTAAGCGTCATGCTTTAGAAAATCACTATATTCTGAAGGTACTCCGCAAAAAATCACCTCTTCTCTAGGAATCAAGTGATAGTGAATCTTTCGCGATGCTTGAATGAGTTCGTTATACAAAGGCGCGACATAGAGCTCACCTTTTTCCCATTGCTCTTGAGGCTTGGTCAAGTAGTGATAGTAAGCCTCAAGATACTGTTCTAAGGAATGGAAGTGGTAGAGGCCAGTACAACAAAGATCTGAGATTGGATTTTTTTCTGCCGTTTGAACGACCTCTGTACTGTCATCGGAGATAGGCTTGGCAAATGACCAGTTGTCTCCCTTGCCTCTAAATACCTCAAGGTACCCATCCCCTAGCGTGTTGAGATCAGGAAATTCGAAGTTTGGTCTAAAGGTATCAATATTAAAAATGGTGAGCGTCTGATCTTTTGAGCTCTGCTGAGACGCTTTCCATTTTTCAAGCCCCAAGGTTACCGTTTCAGCTTGCCCGCGCGTTTCATCATTTAAAATGACGATATCGAAGTTAGAGATGCCGAGAGTATTCGCTTGTTGTTCAACAAATGCTGGAGTGTCGTAAACATTACGAACAATAAATAGAAAGTGTTCGCTTTTAAAGTAGAGAGAGAAGCTTTCGACAGCATGATCAAACAAGGTTTTTCCATGTGCCATTAACATATATTTTGGCTTGTCATAACCGGCTTTAAAAAAGCGCGAACTCATACCAGCCATGGGAATTACTATCATTTTTCTAGCCTTTTCATTAGGAAAAACAGCCTAAAGGCATTGGAAAACAATGCTTGCTGGCGTTTTTTGTCATCGTTATGCAGAGGAAGCATCGACAGAAACAGTTGGATTTGCATTGCCATCAAGGAAACGGCAGAGATATCGAACTCATCAGCAATTAGCTCGATAAAGCGTTGTTGAATGGTTTTGTGTCTGGCGGGCTCATCAATGTGAAAATGGATCTGGTCTTGTTCTATTTCAACATCGTAATATCCAGCAATAATCCAGTCATACATCCCCAATATCGAGTGGCTAAGCTTAGCAATGTCGTAGCGGATGTCTCCGTAAATGGTCAAGGTACCATCAGGTGTCATCCCTCTCGGATCTATGGTTTTGATTCGAGCTGCGCGGAAATCATATAGAATATTACTAAAGCAGAAATCCCCGTGTAGAACCGAACTTGGCCAACCTATATTACAAGGAAGGTGTTGACTACTGTGGCTCAATACTTCGGTTAACGAAACGGGAGGTTCGTTATTAAATTGCCACTTATCTGTTAGTTTTATGCCATTATCCGCGCAATATTCATTTAGTCTTACGGCGGTTTTGTTCCCGAAAAGCTCATTTAAGTGATTGGCGGAGGTATCGGCTGGAGCGTGCTCTTTTAAACAGCTCTTTAAGAACTCAATCGAGCCCAAAAGGATCTTCTCCCAAATTGCAGGAGGTAAATCACTAAATACATAAAGTTCGTTCAGCGCGGTTTGATGGAGGTACTCTAAGCGATAAGATACTTGGTTGCTTTCTACTGTACTTCCTAAAAACTGGGGTATGAACCCTCTTAAAGAAAAGGGAAGCTTAGCAAACCAGTTCGCTTCTGCTGCAATCTTATGACTTTTAACAGAAGATTTCTCCACCCAGCTCGAGTTTATCTTTAGCTCATTAAAGGCTCTCTGAGTGGTAAACGAAGCTTTAGAACGATAGTAGGTGTTCACATGCCCAAAATCGAGCCAATGGTTTGAGAATGCAGGCGTAAGCCCTACCTGCTTATGGTAGCGATTTAGACCGTTGAGGAAATTCCAATTGCTCTGAGTGACCGATTTTATCAACTGCCTTGGTGAGCTGAACTTAAAGTAGCCATTGACGACGTTATGCGAGTTGCTTTCAATTTGGTTATGACTATCCTTTAGCCACTGCATGTCATCATTGGTGACGACCGCCCAATTGTAGCTGTCAGTTACATCGGACACGCCGACTATGTCATCGCCTCGAGGTAGTTCAGTAAAAAGTGTATCACCGAACAATACGTGCAGCGGTGTATCTAGCGAATGCTCACTAAGATTTAATGCTGCGACCAAAGATGCACCAAGAGACAGGCCATCAGGAGTCTCGAGCACGTCAACATTTTCACTTTCCAGCCATCTCTTGTCTGTACTGGATACTTGGTAAGACTCGGGTATTGAAAGATAGACTTTCACCCCTTTCGGTGCCAGTTTAACTTGATGCTGAAACAGTCTACGATTTCCTAAAGGCAAAAAGCTTGGCGGAATCATTCCAAACTCGGATTGGAGTTCTTGGCCAACGTATGCCGCAGACATAATCAGGAACATGCTTTTTCCTTTTCGAGCAGTTCATTGATTTGTTCGCGTGATAAATCCGCAAATTCAGAAGGCCTTACCGCGCGATCATCAATATAAAAGCCATCGTGTCCGCACCATGGCTTGCCAACGAGGATCTCATCGTACGGAACGTTGTGTTTATCTAACCATTCGGTAATTATCGGTAAAGTGTGAATGTTGATTTTGCCCACGTTGCCTTCATAGGTTCTCATATTACGAGCCGTTGAGATGGTAATATCAAAGCCTTGGCTCTTATACTCGCGAAGTTTTTGGATGACATCTTCGCGGGGAAGTACATTGCGGTAGTCTGATGTATTTGCCTGAGTCAGTGTTCCATCTAAGTCTACAACCAGTCTCTTCAATTTAGACTCCTTTTTATCAACAAAGCTACTTTGCACAAATAGCGAATGGGAAAACATAGTTTAAGTATTGTTTAATTTCTTGAACAGTATAACAAAACCTATCGGCTTACGCTGAAATCAGCGTATGGAATGTCTTTTGTTTAATTCATTCTCAGTCCCAGAATTGTTACTTGGAGCTAATGATTTTCTGCGTGTTTAGCTCGTATGAGGAACCCGAGTAAGATGGCGTTGGTGGTCGCGTAGAGCACGATGCCTTCATTGTGAAGGAAGTGGGCTTGAGAAACGCAAAAACCTGCTGTAGAGAGAATGTTGACTCCTCCAAGGGTTGCACAAAGCTTTGTTTCTGCGCCCTTTGCCTTAACTAGATTGCTTAAGTAGAAGATGCCAGGAACGGCTAAAAAGGCCATTAATCCGACAAAACCAATGACTCCCCGTTGCGACAGGGCATTGAGGTAGGAGTTATGAGCGTTGCCATTAAAACCACGCGCGTACTCTGATAGCTCGCCAGTGGCAACCGCTAGGTCTAAGCGAGGTTGTAATGCGTGCTCCCCCCAGCCAAGCAGAGGCTTATCTAAGAACAACTGCCATGCAAACTTCCACATTTCAATGCGTACACCAACGGATCCTTGCTCAGATTGCGCTTCGCTAGCAACGACAGCAACGCGATCTTCAATACTGAGCGGTGCAGTAACAACGACTAACAAGAGGGTAGCAAACAGCGATAAAAATGCGATAGCTAGGTAGCGGCGGGATACTTGTTTGAAAAAGACCGCTGCGGCTATCAAGTAAGTCAGTGGCGCTAGTATCCACCCGCCTCGGCTGAGTGACAATACACTCGCAGCAAGTGCTAAATTTGCGCCAAGTAGGCAAAACCACGCCAGTTTTTGCTGGGACTTGTGCCAATAGAGTGAAAGTGTAAACAAGAGTGAGGAAAACAAGATAGCGGCATTGCCTTTTTGAATTGGCATGAGCGCAGCGAAACCACGGATATGGTCAATATAGACATTAAAACCAGAGATTAGGCACCCTAGAAACGCACCTAAAGTCAACCCGTAACATAATGATTTTATTGATACTCTGGTGAATATGACCGCGTAACTGACGATACACAATAGTAAGGCTTTAGCTGGGTACTCAATTGAACTCCCAATACTTCGAGTATCAAGATCTAAATAGGCGCTTAAGGTGATGATTGCTAGGTGAATAGCAAACAAGCCAAACGTCCAATTGAGTAGTTGTAGTTCTTTTATCTTTGGCCTAGTTTCCCCTTTCCGATGATAGACCAAGGTTGCAATTGCTGTTAAAGCCAACAAGGCAGAAAACACATTGAAGCCTTCATTGAAATAAGACGCAAAAAAAAGAGCGATGAATAGGGCGCTTAACGTGTTTATCCAGGCTGGAGCGCTAGAGTAATTAGTATTCATAGTGATTCGATGTCTATTTACGGCAGATTAAACGGGTGTAGAGAGGCTGTCTAAGGTGCGGGTTAATGCTCCTTGGTTTTGACGAACCACCTGCTGGCTTGCGCTACCCATGGTTGACGCAAGAGACGGTTTTTCTATGAGTTTAGAGACAGAACAAAAAATTTGCTCAGTATTCTCGCAAACAATCGTACCCTGATTGTCAACGAGCTGTTGAGTAATCTCTTTAAAGTTAAAGTAGCTTGGCCCGATGAGACTAGGAATCCCGATGGCTGCGGGTTCAAGTAAATTGTGTCCGCCCACTTTTTTACCGAGTAAGCTACCGCCCATGAAGCACACATCGCTTGCGGCGAGATATGTCATCATTTCTCCCATGGTATCTCCTACCACAATTGAGGTTTTAGCTGTTAGCTCAGAAGCCATTTCAGAGCGTTTTTCGGTATTAAAGCCGTGATCGTGACATAGCTTAGCTACATCGTTAAATCGCTCTGGGTGTCTGGGGACAATGATCAAAAGAAGATCCGGGTGCTTATGCAGTAACTGTCGATGCACTTCGAGAATGTGCTCATCTTCTCCATTGTGTGTGCTAGCCGCAATCCAAACAGGTCGTTCTTGCCCGAAAGAGGCTCTCAATGAACCCCCTTTCTCAATTTGCTGCTCAGAAACATGGATATCAAATTTTATCGATCCGGTTACGTAAATTCGCTCCGATGCGACACCCAAGCGTTTAAAGCGATTCGCATCGTCGTCAAACTGACAGCAAAGTACAGAAATTGTAGGGGCAATGGTATTGAATAGTGGCTGTATTCTTTGATAGCGGCGACAAGAGCGCTCTGATAAGCGAGCGTTGATCACGGTGATCGGTACGCCAGCGTGCGCGACGCTGTGCAACGTATTTGGCCAAAGCTCAGTTTCGACGATGATCATTTTTGACGGCTTAATCACGCACATGAAGCGTTTGACTGCAAAACAAAAGTCGAGCGGCATATATCTGTGCTCGGCAATATGACTCAGTTTTTCAGCTTGTTCTGCACCTGTTGCAGTTGTCGTGGTGATGACTATTTGGCTGTTAGGGTTTTCTGCGGCGTATCGTTTAATAAGAGGAGTTACCGCAAGAACTTCGCCAACAGAGACAGCATGAAACCAAATGACGGGGTTACTGGAACGTTTTAAAGGAGGCGTTACGCCAAAGTGCTCACGCCATCGCTTACCGACGCTCGGCTTTCCTGGTTTGGACTTAAATAAGCCATACAGAAATACCGGAGCGACGATAGCAAGTAATAACGTATAAACGAAGCGAACTATCATTGCGATTTCACGTTCGGGCTAATTAGTGACTCTTCTATTAAGTAATGTTCGGTCTGCTGCACATAGTCAGCGTTATAGGAATACTTGATGCTGTCGTGTGAAGCGAGCAGATTCAGCACCAATAAGTAACCTAGCGCCGCTTTTAGCAATAACAAGCGCTTTTCTGGATAGGTGAACCAAGTTGCGACATATGAGGTGAACTTATAACGCTGTACAAAACGCGTTAGTTTAATTGGAGCCATGATCCCTGACTCTTTTGATACCAAGACACTACGAATCCCAATGAGGATTGGCAAAATGGCGAATGGGTACACTAAGATCAAGTGCCAATATGAGAACGTAATTGGAGACAATGCCGCACTAATGAGTACACCGACTACTGCACCAAATGCATACAATTCAAGCCATTGTTGTTTTTCTACGTTCCCACGACCTCTGAGGCAGAGTGGTTTAACACGTTTCCACCAAAGCCAGTTGAATCTAGCCGAGATGACAACGGTCGCCGCGCCAACCACAAACACAAGCGTTTTCCATAGAGTTAGCGCTGAGAGTTTCAACCATTGTATTTGGGTTAGCCAATCAAACTCCCCATAAGCAATTACTTTGTTTGAAAACAGCATTGAACCGTATCGTAGCCAGTAAAGTAGGGCTTTAAGAACCGGGTATACATGAACCAGGCCATAACCAATATAGCGGTCACTCTCGCGAGATAGTTCGTCATTGACAGCATACTCTTGTAAGTAGGGCACCAGTGATAGCACCAAAGCAATCACGGCTGAAATCGCCCCAAGCCAAGAGACTTGTCCCATTTGGCGATAGAAAAGATAAACAGAAATCACCGCTAAAATTGGCCATGAATAATGCAGTTGCATCGCCAGACCGATTGAGAGTACGTGGATAAACGTATACCCCAAAGATTTGCTTTGGCTCATTTTGGTAGCAGACCAAAGGTGCATGGCAGCAAACAGACACAAATATGACGGGTTATACAGCAGGCTATCGTATAAGAACCAAGGATTTAGCCAGTAGATCGCAAGAAATAATAATCGCGTTAGCGAGTTATCTTTTTCGGGCATCATGGTTTTAATCACATTGTCCAGAAGCACGAGAGAAACAATGCGCAGGGCAATGAGCAGCACCATTGGAGACCAAGGTGAATCCCAAACCAACAATGGTAGCCCAATAAGCCACGTCGACAGTGAGCCAGGAACATTCCCCACTGCACTAGCCGCATTACCATAGCTCAACCAGGTATCCTGGTAGGCACCCAAATAACCCTTGTAGAGCATTTGCGTTTGATCACCAGTGAGGATCTGGTTTTGTGCATACAGGAACGTAAACGCGAGACCAACGGCAAAGCCTAAAGCGTAAATCCAATGAAAATGTCGTTCTGCGATGGAATGTTGGTTCATATAAGACTCTTTAGAGCGGTTAGTGAGGTGTGGACTCTGAGGAGCCGGAATAGGTCCACACTTTGTGAATAAGATAGGTGATGATGGGTAATATAACGACGACCATCATTATACGAATGTAGCTATTCCAGTCAGAGAACAGTTCACTTATCGCTTGTGAAATCATTAAAGCGCCAAACTGCACCATAAAAAAGCGCAGCGCATTACCCAGATTGACCTTGTGTCTAAACACCAATACCGTCTGGGCAAAATAAGAAAAGACAAACGCGATTGAGAAGCCAACAATATTGGCGTATAGCACACTGTCTTTGACTAGGTGAATAAAGCTAAAGGCGACAGCAATGTGAATAGCGGTCGCCATTCCGCCCGTGAGGGCGAAACGGACAAGGCGATACTGAAGCAGTCGGTCAAGCAGCGCTCGCATCGTTACTGGCTCGGACTATCGTCTTGTGACTTAACGATTGAAGGGGAGCTAATGCTATCTTCTTCAATGATATAGGTTGGCCTGCGTTTGGATTCCATATAAAGGCGCCCGATATACTCCCCCATAACACCGATGCCAATTAACTGCACACCACCAAGGAATAGCATGATGGTGATGGTCGAGGCATAACCAGGAGCATCAATACCGTAGATAAGGGTTTTTACTACGGTGAAGCTGCCATAAATAAAAGCAAGAGCCGATATAAACGAGCCAATATAGAGCCAAATACGAAGTGGCGCAGTACTAAAGCTGGTAATACCATCAAGAGCAAAGTTCCACAGCTTCCAGCCGTTAAAGCTGGTTTCACCCGCTTCACGCGCTTCACGTTTGTACTCGACCACCGCGGTTTTAAAACCTACCCAAGAGAAAATGCCTTTCATAAAACGCTGGTTTTCAGGCAGCAGTTGAATGGCATTGACTACGCGGCGATTGATTAAGCGAAAGTCCCCGACGTTTTCAGGGATATCGACCTGAGCAACGGCGTTGTGAAATTTATAGAACATCTCAGCAGAGAATTTTTTCGCCCACGAGTCGGTGCTGCGATCGGCACGTTTTGCCACAACCACGTCATAACCTTCTCGCCACTTTTCGAGAAAATCGTGAATAAGCTCAGGTGGATCTTGCAGATCTGCATCAATTGGGATCAGCACTTCGCCACGGGCAAGATCGATACCAGCGGTCAGTGCTGCTTCTTTGCCAAAGTTTCTTGATAAATTGACGACACGGATATGGGCATCTTGCTGCTGTAGCTGCTTGATCACCGATAGTGTATTGTCTTTACTGCCATCGTTGATCAGAATTACTTCGTAGTCATACTCGGTTTGCTGTAAAACCGTAGTGATACGCTCCATAAACAAGCTCACCACTTGCTCTTCGTTATAGCAAGGGCAGATGATGGAGATGGTCGGGCTATTCGTTGTCATTCTTTTTCTCTGAACAATATTTGTTGTGTCGTTTTCATCACGATTGAATATCTAGAGCTGCAAGCTTGGCAATAACCGTACTCGGTTCTAACTGTTTTAAACAATTCATATGACCCAGTGGGCATTCACGCTTAAAACATGGTCGACACTCTATATCAGTATTGACGATCTGTACACGATCACCGAGAGGTGGCGTATAGTCTGGTGAGCTCGAGCCATAAATCGCGACAATATTACAGCCAACCGCCGCAGAGACATGCATGAGCCCCGAATCATTACTGATCACGGTGTCGCAAGCCGCCAGTAAATCCACTGCTTCAATAAGCGAGGTGTTGCCCGCCACGTTATAACAATGTTGCTGCGCCTCTGGCGTCAGAGCATTGCGAATTTTTTCAGTGACTTCGCGATCTTTTGCCGAGCCAAACAGCCAAACTTGCTTACCATTATCTATCACATGTTGTGCTACTTTGGCGTAGTGCGCATCTGGCCAGCGTTTAGCTGGACCAAACTCAGCACCCGGACACATGCCAATCGCGACTCTGTCGTTGGTTAGCGAGAACTTGGACAGCGTTTGTTTTTGAACCTGCGTATCAACAGATAGCTTAGGTCTTGGGCAAGTTTCCAATCGTACTTCATCCAACATAGCGTCTTTTGGACTCGCCAAAGCGACAAATCGTTCCACATAATATTGAAAAATACGCTTGTTCGGGCGTAAATCGGTTAGCAGGCCATAACGAGTTTCGCCTTTCCAGCCAATACGGTTAGAGATCCCAGCAAATAGCGGTATTAATGCTGATTTTGCAGAATTAGGTAGCACGTAGGCATGAGTGTAGCCATGCTGCTTGAGTTGTCGGCCAATGCGCCAACGCCCTTTTAAATCGAAAGCACCATGCCCGATAGGCATTTCAATGGAGCGATTGACTTGTGGCATTCGCCCGAGAATTGGCTCACACCAAGCGGGTGCAAGCACATCAATGGTCGCCTCTGGATAGCGGTTTTTTAGCTCAATATAGAGACTTTGCGACATCACCATATCGCCGACCCATGAGGGGCCTATGACTAGGATCTTCATGATTTCACTTTTCTAAATAGGTAATTGCCGCGCACTTTGCGCCATAGCCCAAACACATCAGTTTTCGGGAAAATAGCGATACGGCGAACTTGATAAGGGTCTTGATGAAACGCTAAAGGACCAGAGTTGGTCGCGACCGCGTATTGGTAGCCCGCTTCTTTAGCGATTTGCTTAGACGCTTGATTGTGCTCACCAAATGGGTAGGCAAACGACGTGAGTGATTTACCCAGTGTCGCCTCAAGCGCCTTCTTGTTTTCGATAATTTCGAAACGCTGCTGTTCATCGGTCAAAGTATCGAGTTTCGGGTGGGTGAGAGTGTGACCGCCAATCTCGATATGTCCTGACTCTGCCAATTGTTTGACTTGTTTAGCGTTCATCAGGGGCACGGATTTCTCAGGGTTTGATGGGTTTTCTACATCCCAGCGATTAAAGGTCTCACCAGTGACCACATACACCACGGCCTTAAAGTCATGTTTTCGTAGAACGGGAAGCATGAGCTCTAGGTTATCAACATAACCATCATCGACAGTCAGCATGATATAGCGTTTGTTGGCCTCCAACCGTCTAATTAGGCGGCCATCTTGCAAATCTTCGAATGTTAGCGTCTCAAATCCCATCTTCTTGAGCAGCGCCATATGCTTATCGAACATATCAATATGCAGATACGTACCGTGGACACCTTTGCCACTGTCATCTTTGATGAAGCGATGGTACATGATGACAGGCATTTCACGCCTTAGCGTGGTGACGTAGACGTCTTGGTAAATACGTTCAATATCATCGACAATATTGGTCAGACTATAATTGCCGCGAATGGTCTCGCTGGTGGTTTGCGAGCAATGCGAACTACTTAGCCCTTTTTCGACCAGAGCGGCAATTTGGGTAAAGTCGATATCGAGGTCAACAGGGCCAATATCACCAAAGTTCGTCGCCATGGCCTCGTCGACATTGTTTTCATCGACAATGCCAATGCAAGTCGCTTCACCAATAGCAAGCGTCGGCCTGCCGCAAAGCAGCGCTTCCATAGCGACTCGGCCTGCACCGATCACTAAATCCGCTTCACCAAGCATGGCTGGTACATCATCGGTGTAGCCCACAAAGTTGACGCTTGATGAAAACTTCTCAAATCGTGACTCAAACTTAGAACCCGTGACGACTCGAATATCGTATTTTCCGGCATCTAAACACTCATCGAGTAGGCGATAACACAGTTCACCTTTTGGACCGCTCAAACGGCCAACAATAGTGACGACAGGTTTAGTGTTGTTTGGTGCGTCAAGCCATTGGAAGCTTGACGTTTCAATGCCGTTACGGCTCACTTCCATTTGTTCCATCGGCACTGCTAAGTCGTTGTGGAGTTGGTCACGAATCGCCTCACAAACCGGTAGAGCCTTATCGCCCATAGCATGAAACTTCTTGCGTGAGGCATGCACAGGTTGGCGACCATGCACAGTTGTGACCATTGGCGTGTTAGTGATTTTGCACGCGACGTGACAGCTCCAGCTCGATGCCCGTGAGTGGGCATGAACCAACTGAATATTGTGCTTCTTGATAAGGTAGACGAGATAACCCACATGCCAGAAACGACGCGGCACACTGCGCTTATTGAAACGCAGTGAGAAAAAATCGCCTTTGTGTGGCTTGGTCAAAGTGTCAGAGACATAAAACACGTTATGACCCCGAGCAGTCAGTTCATTACCTACCGTAGTAGCGTAAACCTCAGCCCCAGTCACTTCGAGCTGGGACAGAGCCATAAGAATGTTCATGAATAAACTCTTTTAGATTGTTCTCTATTGTGTCGCTATCTCAGTGATATCGTCATTCAAATGATATCGTCATCCATGTTAGTGTCGTCATCCCTGCCAATATCGTCATCCCTGCGCAGGCAGGGATCTACCATCAGCGCACACCAAGCCTCAACTAAGATTCCTGTCTTCACAGGAATGACGCAAGCGGTTAGGCTCACATTCCAACGGTACTATCATCCAATGGATCGTCATCCCTGCGCAGGCAGGGATCTACCATCAGCGCGCACCAAGCCTCAACCAAGATTCCTGTCTTCACAGGAATGACGTAAGCTGTTAGGCTCACATTGCAACGATACTATCATCCAATGGATCGTCATCCCTGCCAATATCGTCATCCCACTAGCCGCGCGCCTGCGCAGGCAGGGATCTACCATCAGCGCACACCAAGCCTTAACCAAGATTCCTGCCTACGCAGGAATGACGGCGCTGCGTGTTTCGCACTACCAACAGATATCGTCATCCCACTAGCCGCGCGCCTGCGCAGGCAGGGATCTACCATCAGTGCGCACCAAGCCTCAACCAAGATTCCTGTCTTCACAGGAATGACGTAAGCTGTTAGGCTCACATTGCAACGATACTATCATCCAATGGATCGTCATCCCTGCCAATATCGTCATCCCTGCGCAGGCAGGGATCTACCATCAGCGCGCACCAAACCTCAACCAAGATTCCTGTCCCCCAGGAATGGCGACCTCAGCGACCCTACTTATTCACAATCGCCAAATACTCAGCCACACCCTCAGCAACCGTCTTAAACTCAACATCACAACCCGCAGCACGCAAGTTCGTCAAATCCGCCTGAGTGAACTCTTGGTATGCACCTTTTAGATGATCTGGGAAAGGAATATTCTCAATCTCACCTTTGCCGTGATGCTTAATCGCAGCCTGAGCAATAGCTTCAAATGTCTCTGCATTACCAGTACCGCAGTTATAGATACCAGACACACCATTTTCCATAAACCAAAGGTTTACTTTCGCCACATCGCCAACGTAAACAAAATCACGTTTAAAGTGCGCGCTACCTTCAAATAGTTTTGGGTTCTCACCCGCATTCATTTGATTGTTCAGATGGAATGCCACAGACGCCATACTGCCTTTGTGTTGCTCACGAGGGCCATAAACATTGAAGTAACGGAAACCTGTGATTTGAGACAGCGTCTCACCGTGCGCTTCTGCATCCGCCCATAGGCGGCGAACGTAGTTATCAAACTGCTGCTTTGAGTAACCGTAGACATTAAGTGCACCTTCATATTGGCGCTCTTCTTTGAATACGGTTGTTTCGCCATAAGTTGCAGCGGATGACGCATACAAAAATGGAATTTCACGATCTAAACAGTAATGCAGTAGCTCTTTTGAATACTCATAGTTATTTAGCATTACATATTTGCCATCCCACTCGGTTGTTGCTGAGCAAGCGCCTTCATGGAAGACCGCTTCAATGGGACCGAAGTCATCACCCGCCATAACTTGAGTAAGGAAGTCATCACGATCCATGTAGTCTGTGATGTCTAGGTCAACTAAGTTTTTGAACTTACGTCCATTTTTTAGGTTGTCGACAACCAAAATATCATTCAAGCCAGCCGCGTTAAGTGCCTTGATAATATTGCTGCCAATCATGCCAGCGCCACCAGTTACAATGATCATAAAATGTTCCAAATTGAGTGGGATAATGACTTGAAGTATATAAGATTTACTAAGGTCTTCAAAGGAGTTCCTTGGTAGCAGAGCGCAAGAACTCAGGTTGACAAAGTGTGATTGAACGCTCAAAAAATATCATTTGTCAGCAAACTGTAAAAATAATACCGTTTACAACGCTTTATACAATGGACTAACATTGGAAGTCGGTGCGTTCAATTAGATGCACTGAATTATCGATAATTGAGTAAAAGGAAATAACCATGAAAAAAATCGCATTAATCATGGCGATTGCAGCAGGTATGGCTAGCCCAGCATTTGCAGAAGCTGAAGGCGGCGCAGCAGGCGCTGGCGCAGGTGGTGCAGCAGCAGGTTCAGCTTTGACTGGCGGTATTGTAATTGGTACTGCAGCTGCAGTAGCAGTAGTTGCAGTTGCATCAGCTGATGACAACAACGCGACAACAACATCAGTTTCTACTACTAAGTAATTGTTGTTGATGCACGCTCTCTTTACTTATTGCTTGTAGAGAGAGCGTTCTTTTCTCTCAATAGTTGTTTTACTCTACTCTCTCGAGTAGAGACTTTTTACATATCGTATATAGCGCCATTGGCTTGCGCTGAACCTACTGCCGGATGATGTATTGAAGTTTAAATCCACGCTCATTATGTGCTCGTTATTGGCTTTAACGGCTTGCTCTCAACGTTTCCAAGACGTAAACGCCACCTTGTCTGAGGCTTTTTTAGGTGCCGATGATGTTGTGATGACTGCTGAGGAAATCAGGGCTCTCCCATACGCTAGTGCATACATTCGAATTAACGATGGCGCCCAGATCTTTGTCGTTTTAGCATTTGCTGAGCCGAATACGGCTACGGGTGTGACACAGTATAAATGGATGTCTTCAGACCGTGCCTTGTTCGTCTACGAAAAGGGCAGACTCGTGAAAACCATAGGTCTCTTTGGTGATAACCTTCAAGGTGTGACCAGAACAGAGCAAACCGCCAATTCTTGGCAAGTGAATTATGATTGGATGCCAGATTATCGCTATGGATATCAAGGCATTGCCAATCGATGGGGCGATGGAAATGAAACCATTAACACTTCTGTCGCCAACTATCAAACGGAAAAATACAGCGAGCGAGTGCAGTTTGATGTGCTTGACCATTCGCTAATCAATGAATACTGGCAAGACAGCAAAACGGGCAAAACCGTCCGCTCGATCGAGTACATCGTCCCGCAAATGGCCAAAGTCGAATTCACCGTATTAAAACAACCCTCGATGTAAATATTAAGATAGCAGCGCCTCCATTGTCCTTTAGTTTTAGGCGTTGATGTCGATTAAGGAAACCACATGTTCTATCACGGATGGCGAAATAAAGAATGTCTAAAAAGACGTTGTCTGTCACTGCTAATGGCTTGTCCTCTTTTTATGGTTTCAGCGATTGCTGTTACCGTTTCCCCTGCGAGCAGTGCCGAGCTATCAGTCATGCTGCCACAGCAGTCGGTTAGATTGGAATATCCCCAACCAGCGCGATTGGATAGGGTTTTAAAAGACGCTAATAACCAAGCACAGCTTGCGAGCGTGCAGCTGGATTATGTGCAAGCTCAACTGTTTTCCTCAGACAAACAAGCCAGCATTGACAGTAAAAAAGCCCAAGTGGTCGCTCAACTCAAAGCACTCCAAGCGCAAGACCCAAGCGTGGGCGCAGACAATGTCTTAGCGCAGCTTGACAGTGTTCAATTTCACTACCGCGAGTTCACCTCTCTTGATTATGACCTAGTACAATCACTTCGAGACGGCAACCCGCAACTGGTCGGCAACTATCAACTCAACATCGGCGCTCGTCATAACAAAGTAAGCTTTCTGGGGGCAGTAAAGCAGCCAGAGCGTGTTGCACATCAAGCGCAGTGGTTTCTAGCCGATTACTTCAATGCTCTAGGCGATGTTCGCTTAGACAGCGCTAGTCGCAGTGCAGCATTAGTGATTCAGCCAGACGGTAAAGTGATTGAGGTGGCCTATGGCATATGGAACTTCCAACCTCATTTTCTGGCGCCTGGAGCAATAGTCTACGTGCCTTTTAAATCCCTTCCATCAGACTTTTCAACCCTAAATCAAGAGATTGCTGATCTGCTGCGCCATAAGGTGAATCACAATGAATAATAAGCGATTAACGCCTTCGATATTATCCGCGGCAATAACCACCGTACTAAGTACAGCATCATATGGTGACGTGTTTAAACCTGCGACATTAACGCCATCACAATCGGACTTTGGTGGTGTAGGCCTTATGCAAATGCCAACAGGGCGAATGGCTGCGGAAGGGGAGTTTAGTATTAATGGTGACTGGACCGAACATTATCATAAATACAATGTTAGCCTGCAGTTAATGCCTTGGTTGGAAACCACCATTCGTTACACCCTAGTGCAGGACATACTCTACAGTAGTGACCCAAGTTTTAGCGGCGATACTAAATATACAGATAAAGGGATAGATTTTAAGATCCGCTTATTAGAAGAAGGCGACTACCTGCCAGAAACCTCGGTAGGCTTTAGAGATTTTGGCGGTACTGGACTCTTCGATGGTGAGTTTGTTGCTGCTACAAAGCGCTTTGGCAATTTTGATTTCACCTTAGGAATGGGCTGGGGCTATCTGGGCACCCGCGACAATATCGCCAACCCGTTTTGCAAAATGAGTGATGGTTATTGTACACGTCCTTCAGATACCAAAGGGTCGGGTGGTATGGTCGATTATGAACGCTGGTTTAAAGGACCAGCTGCACTATTCGGCGGCATCGAATACCAAACGCCTTGGCAGCCGCTGCGTCTAAAGCTTGAATACGACTCAAATGACTACTCGCAAGATTTTCCTGTTGTTCGTGCTGGCGTTGACATGACACCAGCAACACCTTGGAACGTTGGCGCGCTTTATCGTGTCGGTGACTGGGGTGATATTCGTGCCAGTTATCAGCGTGGCAATGCGGTTGCATTGGGTGTGACGCTTCGGACTAACTTTAACGACACAAAAGCGTATTGGTTGGATGAGCCAATGCCAGAACCCCGCCCAGCGCAAGTAGCCAATAGTGTAGATAAGGTTGATTGGGACAAACTGGCCGGTGAGTTAAATACTATTGCTGGCTATGATGATGTCGCGATTCAGCGTAGTGGCGATACCGTAACGATTGTCGGTAAGCAGAAAAAATACCGAAATCGAGACGAGGCACGTGAGCGTGCAGGCCGCATTCTAGCCAACCATTTGCCGGGAGAAATCACCACTTACAACATCATCGAAACCAATCTCAATTTGCCACAAACCGAAACTCAAATTGATGCTGACTCATTCAAGCAAATCGCACAGCAACAGCCGTTAGATCGCGAGTTGACCGATGCTATTTTAGAAAAAGAGGTAGAGGGTAAAACCAGCGCAGAAACAGAGTTTGACGGCTTTGACCGTCTCCAATATTCGTTTAGGCCAACGCTAGCACAGTCGATAGGCTCAGCCGAGAACTTCTATCTGTATGAGCTAGGTATCGATGGCACGGCGGATGTGTGGGCTACGAAAAACCTTAACCTATCTGGCACCTTGCACCTCAATGTTGTCGATAACTACGACAAGTTTAATTACATCGTCCCACCGGATGGCACAGATGTGCCGCGAGTAAGAACCCTATTTAGAGCCTATGTGTCAGACAACGCCTTGTGGGTAAAAAACCTTCAGGCGACTTACTTTCAAGAATTTGGTAATGGATTTTATGGCCAAGCCTATGGCGGTTACTTAGAAACCATGTTTGCTGGTGCTGGTGGTGAGCTACTCTATCGTCCGCTGAATAAAAACTGGGCGATCAGCGCAGACATCAACTTAGTATCGCAGCGCGACCCAAGAAGTGCTTTTGGCGTGTTCGACCAAGAAGACCAAAACATCCCTGAGTTTGGCAGACCATTTAAGGCCGCTGTCAATCAAACCACCGGCTTTGTCACCGGCTACTACATGCCGCAATGGTCTTTCCTAGATAGCACGCTATTTAAGGTTGGGTTTGGTCAGTTCCTCGCTGGCGATGTGGGAACCCGTTTAGACTTCTCAAAACAGTTTAAAAGCGGTGTGATTGCCGGTGCCTACGCAAGCTTTACTAACTTAAGCTCAGAAGAGTTTGGTGAAGGCAGCTTTACCAAAGGTTTCTATGTTTCGATTCCATTCGACATCATGACAGTGAAACCGAGTGCGAATCGTGCGTTCTTCAACTGGCAGCCACTGACTCGAGACGGCGGACAGATGCTAGGACGTAAATACGAGCTGTTCAGTGTAACGGACGCTAGATCACCTTGGACGTCAAGGCCCAGCAAAGTCGAGTAACTCGTTCTTTAATATTCTCAGACATGGATTAACTTATGACAGATATTAGCGAATGTTTAATCGGTGTCTGAGGAAGGTTGTCAGTTTCCAGATGTAGCTAATGGACAGCACATACATGAGGAACGATAAGAGGAATAGAGCGAGCATGATAGACTCTCGGATTTGCAGCATCTCTCCTGCTACTCCAACAAGAGCATGTGCGAGTGATATGCTGCCGATGATAAAAAGGCTTTGGTAGCGACCCAATTTTAGGCGCGTACAGATATGATGTAAGTGCAACCGATCGGCGGAAAATGGAGACCGTCGATTTTTCATTCTTCGCAGCATGACCATTGCCATATCCATCAGCGGCACAGCGATAAGCCAAAGTGCAGTAACTGGACGCATCATAGGCTCTGCTGAAGGGACTCCTGACGATTTGGTGGCTGCTATCATCAGCCAAATCACAGTAAACCCAATAAGGAAACTGCCAGAATCTCCCATAAAAACGCGCAGTGAGCGGTTCGGTATGATATCTAGATTACAAACAGCATAAGGCACCATAGCTAAGATGAAAAGTATGCAAAAGGATGCGAGGTTAACCTCGCCACATGCATAGAAAAGAGTTGCGAGCCCAAGAAGGGTAACGCTGGCTAGAACACTCAACAACCCATCTGCACCGTCTACCATATTGAATGCAGTAATACACCCAATTAGCGCTACTGCTGTAAAGACCACACTATATTCGTGAATGTCGAGTTTGCCTGAACCCGTAAGATCGCCAAGATTTTCAATGCTGTGTCCGCCAACATTTGCTATCCAAATTGCTAATATAATCATCAAGCAAAGACGAATACCCGCCGAAATATCATACTTGTCATCAAACATACCGACGATGACCAAGATGGCTCCTCCGATAAGGTAGTCCAAGTTAATCGGAACAAGCGTGGGCTGCACTAGACAAAGAAAAACAACGGAAACAAATAGCGAAGCACCACCAACAAGCGGAATATCACCAGAATGCCTTTTTCTGTTACAAGGGCTATCCACAAAGCCATATCGTAAAGCTGCCTTGCGCATAGATAATAGGCTCAAGGTCGATACCGTGAGCACACCAGCCGTTGTTGTAAGCACTACTTGTTCCTTGACGTTGTGTTCTATTATATTGAGTGACTAACGTGACATCTTTGTGTCACTTTATCCCATAAAAACGTTATCTGATGTAATTGTTGTCACGAAGGTAATCTACAATCTGTATCGCACATTGTTCGATACTTTTTTCGCCACACTTAACGTGTATCTCTGGAGCGTTAGGTTCCTCATAAGCCGATGAGATACCAGTGAAGTTTTTGATTTCGCCGGATCGAGCTTTTTTATATAAGCCTTTGGGATCTCGAGATTCGCAAACATCAAGAGGGGTATCAATAAAAATCTCAATAAATTGAGACGAGTCAACAAGATCCCTTGCTATCTTTCTATCGGATGTAAAAGGGGAGATAAAAGCCGTTGATACTATGATACCTGCATCAACGAAAAGTTTTGCAACTTCGCTGACACGGCGAATGTTTTCTACTCGGTCGTCATCACTAAAGCCTAGGTCACCATTTAAACCATGGCGAACATTATCGCCATCTAGAAGGTACGTTTTGATACCTAGATCAAATAACATCTTGTCAACCGCGTTTGCGATCGTAGATTTCCCAGAGCCACTAAGCCCTGTAAACCACAAAATAGCTGGCTTTTGATTTAACTGTGTCACGCGCTCTTCATGACTCACAGAAGCTAAGTGCCAAACGACATCGCTTGACTTTTCATTCTGCGCATTTTTCTCGACATAAGGTGAAGTCATAAATCCTCTAAATAAATGTTAGTAAGAGCAGGGGTTTTTAGCTTTTAGCTGTTAGCTGTTAGCTGCTAGCTTCCCCAGCTCACAACCCATAAACCGTCACAATCCCCAGAATAGCCGTAATCCCATACACTATGCTGACAGGGATGCCCACTTTAATAAAATCGATGAGTCGATACTTACCAGCGTTGAAAACCATCAAGTTTGTTTGATAGCCATAGGGGCTAATAAAGCTTGCGCTGGCACCAAAAGCAACGGCCATGATAAACGCCATACTATTTGCGCCCATAGCTTCCGCTAAGCCTACAGCCATTGGAAATATGAGTGCGGCAGCAGCGTTGTTGGTGACCAGTTCGGTTAACCACCATGTGAGCAAATAGACAATGATTAACGCGGTAAGAGCCGTCATTCCAGACAGATAGTTTTCGACTACCCCTTCCAGTACATACTGTACGCCGACATTTGTCATCGCTTGAGATAATACCAAGGCAGAAGCAATGATTAACCAAATATCGACGGGAAACCTTCGGAGCAATTCATTAACGGAGAGGCAGTGGCTTAGAAGCAAAATACCAAGCAAGATGCATAATCCCTTAAACAAGGGAATGAATCCAAATGCTGCAAGCGCTATAGTAGCAAAGAAACCTAAACAAACTAAAACTTCTTTGCCACCTGTCAGCATGGAGTCAGTTTCAACACCACTCAGGACAATAAAGTTCTTCTGGATATTTTGTCTATGGGCAAAGTCAGAACCTACAGCCAGCACAAAAGCGTCGCCTGCTTCTATTTTAACCTCACCGAGCTTTCCAGACACCCTTTGACCGTCTCGGCGAATAGCGACCACCGCGGCGTCAAATTTAGCGCGAAATCCTGCTTTTTTCAGTGTCTGACCAACGATGTGACTTTCCGGCCGGATAACGACTTCGGTTAAATTGTCTAACGGGAGGCCATTGTTGTGAGCGAAGGTTTCAAGCCCGTCAAACTGACTAAGCTGCATGACCTTTTGAATATCACCACTAAAAATAAGGCGATCATTGACCTGTAACACTTCCGTTGGTGACACCGGACTGATTAGCTGGTTTGCACGAACGATCTCGACTAAAAACAGTGATTCCAAATGCCTTAAGCCATTTTGTTCAATGCTTTTACCAACAAGGTTCGATTTTGGTAACACCTTAGCATCGATAAAGTAGCTTTGGGTCTCTTTAAACTCGCGTTCATGTATCGGCAGCCAACGGCTACACACCAATAAAGTAACACCACATGAGGCAACCAACATGAGACCAACTTTAGTGAAGTCAAAAAACTGAAGTGAAGGTAATTGAAGATCTAAAACTAAGCTGTTGACGATAAGATTGGTTGAGGTACCAACCAGCGTTAACGTTCCGCCAAGAATAGCAGCATAAGACAAAGGAAGAAGCAATTTGCTTGCAGGATGATAGGGGTTATTCCTAATCGGTGCCAACATGGTAGAAACGACCGCTGTATTGTTCAAAATAGCGGAAGCACCAACAGTAATACCAAAAAGGCGCAACCAGGTTTGTAAGTAGCTTTGGTGCAACACGCGAACGGCAATTAATCTCAACAATCGAGTCTTTTCCAACGCCAGCGAGCAAAGCATAAGTAAAACAAGCGTTAATAAGCCCTGGTTAGACATACTGTTAAGTACATCTTGTGTCGATACTGCACTCGATGCAAAAAGCACCATAAACGCAACACCAAAAACCATCGCAGGTCGACTTTGAAATCGAATCAACCCCGCAATAGTTAAAACAAAAACAATAAGAACTAGCATTCAGTTCCCTTAGAAATACAGCAGTAGGAGGAGGGGGGGGCAGCTATCAGCTATAAGCTTCCAGCTATCAGTTCTCCCAATCACAGGCTCTTACTGAAAGCTGCCAGCTATAAGCTCCCAGCTATCAGTTCCTCCGTCTCAGGCTCTTACTGAAAGCTTCCAGCTATCAGTTCCCCCAATCACAGGTTCTTACTGAAAGCTGACAGCTACAAGCTTCCAGCTATCAGTTCCCCCATCTCAGGTTCTTACTGAAAGCTGACAGCTACAAGCTTCCAGCTCCCCTTCTCAGGCTCTGACTGAAAGCTGACAGCTATAAGCTTCCAGCTATAAGCTCTCCCTAAAGCTTTTTCGCTCCCCAATGCGGGAAGTGCTTAGTTACCAGCTTATTCAGTTCAAGCTCAAACTCAGAGTACTGCTCTGGCGCTTTTGCGGCGATAACCCCTTCAACAGAGCGGCGAATCATACCTGCACCAACAGTGATGTTCGTTAATCGATCAATAATGATAAACGCGCCTGTTGCTCGGTTATCATTGTAAGCGTCGAAAGCCACTTGCTCGGTAAAGGAAACTTGGCAGTGACCAATTTCGTTGAGCGCCAGTTGGTTCGTCGGTTGTTGTTCCATGGTGTTCACATCCACTTTGTAATGAATGTTCTGTATCTCACCAAAGACCGACTTAGCACCGACCTTGATCTCATATTGACGATCAACATGTAGAGGTTCTTCTGCCATCCATACAATATCCGCGTCCACCAATTGGCTCGACTCCGGTTGCTCATGAGGGCGTACTAGCATGTCACCACGACTGACGTCGATTTCGTCTTCAAGAGTGATAGTCACCGCTTGGTTAACGTGAGCTTTTTCAAGTTCACCATCAAAAGTAACAATCGACTTTACCTTGCTTTGTTTGGTTGAAGGCAATGCCATCACTGAGTCGCCAACACGAATGTCACCAGCGGCAATCGTACCTGCGAAACCGCGGAAATCGAGGTTAGGGCGATTAACATATTGCACAGGGAAGCGGAAGGCCTCGAAGCCGTCACGATGAATATTCACAGAGTTGAGCAATTTCATCAGTGGAGAGCCAGGGTACCAAGGCATGTTCTCGCTCTCGTTCACGACGTTGTCGCCTTTAAGAGCAGAAATAGGCACAAAGCGAATGTCTGTAAACTCAAGGTCTTTGGAAAACTCGCGGTAGTCGTCTTTGATTTTCTTGTAAACATCTTGGTCGTAATCGACGATATCCATTTTGTTCACAGCTACAACGATGTGTTTAATGCCCAGTAATGAACAAATATAGCTATGACGACGAGTTTGCACTTGAACGCCATGGCGAGCATCAATCAAAATAATAGCAAGGTCACACGTGGAAGCGCCTGTCGCCATGTTACGAGTATATTGCTCGTGCCCTGGAGTATCAGCAATAATGAATTTACGCTGCTCAGTCGAGAAGTAGCGATAAGCCACATCGATGGTAATGCCTTGCTCACGCTCTGATTGCAGACCATCCACTAAGAGTGCTAAGTCAAATTCTTCGTCAGTGGTATTAAAGCGTTTTGAGTCTTTCTCAATCGCTGACATCTGATCTTCAAAAATCATTTTTGAATCATAAAGCAAACGACCGATTAGAGTCGATTTGCCATCGTCAACACTACCACACGTTAAAAAGCGCAGTAGATCTTTGTTTTCATGTACTCGAAGATATTCTTGGATATCTTCAGCAATAAGGTTGGATGTGTGTGACATTTTTAATTCCTTCTAGAAAAAGAGGCGATAAGCTGTTAGCTGTTAGCTGTTAGCTGTTAGCTGTTAGCTCGCTCCTTCCTGCTTAATACTTTTCATTAGCCCCGTCAGCATGGCTGCGATTTCTTTAGTTTCGCGAAGCCATAGGTTTGCAATTTCTTTAGGCAAATAACCTATTTGTGAGCCAATGTAGATTTGTGTTCTGGCTTCAGCTAGCGATGAACGACTGATTTCTAAAAATCGGATCTTTTCACGATCGCTTGTGCGAGTCATTCCTTCCGCTATGTTACTGGGTACAGAGAGTCCTGAGCGAGTGAGTTGATTTCTATAACCGAAATCTTTTAGCGTTTCTGTCTCTCTATAAATATTGGCAGAGAGCCTAGTTGCTCTGCGCCAAACTTCTAGTTTTTCAAAATTCATATGACCCCCTAGGTCTAATGAAAAAAGAATAACTAGTCGGACTCGAACGACCTTCGCAAACTTTGATGTTTACGACTAACTTCACACAGCTGTCAGCTAAAAGCTACGAACTTTCAGCTACTCTTAGAAGTAGCCTTCCATCTTCTTCTTCTCCATCGAACCAGCTGAATCATGGTCAATCATCCGGCCTTGGCGTTCCGAAGTGGTGCATAGCAACATCTCTTGAATGATTTCTGGCAATGTTTTTGCTTCAGATTCAACGGCTCCGGTGAGTGGGTAGCAGCCTAAAGTGCGGAAGCGAACCATCTTCATTTCTGGTACTTCGCCTTCTTCTAGTGGCATGCGATCATCATCGACCATAATCAGGGTGCCATCGCGCTCCACAACAGGGCGTGGTGCAGAAAGGTATAGAGGGACAATTTCAATGTTTTCTAGGTAGATGTATTGCCAAATATCTAGCTCGGTCCAGTTTGACAGAGGGAACACACGAATGCTTTCGCCTTTCTCTACTTTTGAGTTGTAGATGTTCCAAAGCTCAGGGCGTTGGTTTTTAGGATCCCAGCGGTGGTTTTTATCGCGGAACGAGTAAACACGTTCTTTGGCTCGAGATTTTTCTTCATCACGACGGGCACCACCAAAAGCGGCGTCAAAGCCATACTTATCTAATGCCTGCTTTAAACCTTGGGTTTTCATAATATCGGTATGCTTAGAACTGCCGTGTGTAAACGGACCGACACCCATGGCCAAGCCTTCCGGGTTTTTGTGCACGATCAAATCAAAGTCATACTCGCTCGCTAGACGATCACGAAACTCGATCATCTCCTTGAATTTCCAATCAGTATCAACATGCATGAGCGGGAAAGGGATTTTACCTGGGTAAAAGGCTTTACGCGCGAGATGAAGCAGTACTGAAGAGTCTTTGCCGATAGAGTAAAGCATGACAGGGTTGTCAAATTCAGCGGCGACTTCGCGCATAATCTGAATTGACTCGGCTTCTAACGCCTTTAGGTGTGTAAGTCTGTTGTTATCCATAGTTTGTCTCTGTGCTAAAGGTCGTAACCTGTTTGCATTCCTTCTTAGTTTTCTAGCCAGTAGCTATCATAAAATGGACTTGATAATAAGTCGAGAGAGTAGTGATAGTGAAAGCTACTATAAACTGCTATAAACATCCAAAGCTTGTTCGAGATCTTCGAAGTATTGCAATTGGCCTTGATGCAGTATCACAGCGCTATCACAAAATTGCCGTATTTCTTTCATATCATGGCTTACCATAATCACATTAGCTGTTCGAGACTTGTCTAACAGCGCTTGTTTAGCCTTGCGTTTAAATTTGGGATCCCCGACAGAGGTAGCTTCATCAATTAGGTACACGTCAAAGTCAATGGCGATGCAGCAACCAAACGCTAAGCGAGAGCGCATACCACTAGAGTAGCTTTTGACGGGTAGATCGTATTTGATGCCCAGCTCTGCAAAGTCTCTTACCTTTTCCTCGTACTCAGCTAAGTTCTTCACACCATTGACTCGGCCTATAAAACGGGTGTTTTCCCGCCCAGTCATTTGTGGATGAATACCCGTCGCGAGAGCAACTGGCCAAGAAATAGATTTATTGGTGACGACCTTACCTTTATTGGGATACTCACTACCTGCCAGTATCCTGAAGAGCGTTGACTTGCCAGCGCCGTTCGAGCCTAGGATGGCAATGTTTTTGTTGCTTGGAAAGGTGAAGTTTAGATTTTCAAAAATATACTGGTTACCAAGTTCAGAAGGGTAGAACTTGGTAAGGTTACTGGCCTTTATCATATTTACCCTTTTTACTTGCTTTCACTCTAATGGCTTTGATTATTGAACGCAGTGGAACTCCGAATTTGACTGTTATTATCAAAAGTATGAGTTGAACCGTGGTTTTTGGATAAGTACGTATGGTTTCGCGGGCTAGGCATCTCAAGTAGTCTAGGGAAATATTTCGACACTCATCACTAACGATTATTAGGTGTTTGCAAGTACTCTTGAAGTCTAATCTTTTCCAGCAATACTCTGCAGGTAATGCTTCTCTCAACAGTTCCTTCTCTTTTAAAATGTGCTTTTTGTTTTCAAATGCTTTTATGTAACCAATATGCCTAAGGTTTAGCTTGAACTTATCACCGTTAATCAAGGATAGTAGGTGGATGTTTTTTTGGTATTCGCTCCCTGATAAGGGTACATCTTGGTATAGACTAGATGAGGAAATGTAATTTTGAATAAGTTCATAGGATTGAGCGCTCAAGCTTTCGTTACTGATTTTCACTGCTTTGAAAGAGTGTTTGTAACCTACCACTTTTTCTAAAAAGTAGTGCTCTAAGCCACGCCTGTATTTACAAGCCTTCTCAAAACTATGTTCAGTAATTTTCGATTGAGGAAAAATTCGCTTTAGAGCATCGATGCGTAAGTAGTCATTGCTCATATCGCTTGCACTTAACCCTTCAAAGATATGGTGCTCTAACGTTCCACCTTTTAGGCGTTCTTGAACGACGCTGGTAATATAATTATCAACTTTTCTTTTGAAATAATGAAACTCAAAAGTTGCTCTTTTATCCGAGTTAGACTCAATCACCGTTTTGAACCTTTGAAGGTGATTTGCGTCTAAGTTTGAAATGCCCTCAGCGGATATAAGTAGGGTATCACATTTTTCAGACATTTCCCTTAGGGTAGCAATGTTATGCATGTTTGATAATGATATAATCTTGTTGTCAATCTGATTTCTTATGTTTAAGTGATAGCCGGAAGGGTTGTTACTTACCAGGTTAATTATAGGCCAAGATTGGTTTGCAGGTTTAAATCTATCGACTTCAAATTTTGGGTACGCAATACCAAAATTTAGCAATGCATCATAATTAACAAATAATGTTCTTTGAATTGAGGTAGTGCCAGTTTTGTGTAGCCCCAGGTGAACAATTATATGTTTGAACAAAGACAGCCTCCAATTACAGGTGTGTAGTTAACTTTTCGTCTAGTTTGTCAATGTCTACTTTCCACTTTATGCTGTCTTTTTCTACTTTTGTTAGTTCGTCAGAAGCAAAGTAAGCTAAGCTTTTGTGGCCAGATATTAGGTTGGCATTTATTTGATGATTCAAGCCTGGATTATATATTGTTGCAGGTAAGCAAGTTAAACCTAATGTAGTAGCATGATGGGGGATGAAAAATGAATTTAGCAAGCCAGAGCCTGGAGTTCCAGCTATAAACGTTGTATCGGATAGGATTGATTGTACTTCAGATTGCGTAAGTGTTTCTGGAGCTACTATGTCAAAACCTATATCTCTAAAATAATGCTCTACTTCAGATTCATTTTCTATTGCTCTACCTTGTACGGGGTTATTTAAGAGTTTTCTAGTTATATAAACCTTGCGACATTGACCCTGCTTTGAATGGTGGTTTCTTGATAGTAATCCATTAAGATGACTACAAACGTGTTTCGATTCATCGGCAAAGTAGCAGTTGCCATCACTAATTGAGACTGTAGTTTCAGGGACTATGATTCTCTCAAATGTGGTTGGCTTTCTTACGAATATAATATTTTCTCTTCTTATCCCTAATGCATTCAAGTACTCGGTAAGATTAGAAGAAAAGAATCTATTTTCACTTTCTAGAGAAAAGTTTTTATAAACATGAAAAACAAACTTAGTGTCAACTTCTAATAAGTTCGGTTTTTTCATAGCAAGCCAGAATCGAGTAAGCGACTCCAGGAAAAAATGGCCATAATGAGGATTTAGAAGCCCCATATAGTAATGGTTTCCGGTCAATCTTAGGCTTGGTAGGTTTCTTTTAAATGGATAAACTGGCAATTGGTTATGGTCTTTATATCCTTTTAAAACGGGTTTGTAGTGATCGGCGATAAGAATTGGGTTGAGATGTTTATCATAGCCGAGGTGCTCCATGAAACCATTTGCGGGAATGTGATAGGACTCACTAAATGGTAGAAAAAGTGCATTCTCTTCTATTTGGTACCTTGGTGTAAATTTGGTAAATGTAGATTGATATAAACGCGTATCGCTGATATCTGAACCACATATCGGAGTAATATGGTCTTTAAGTTTTAGAGAGTAATCATGCTTTACTCTTCGAGCCACAGGATCTTGGTAGTTCATTTCAATCATTTGCTTTCAATCCATTGATATCGTGCTTTTAATCGTTCACAGTCATGCTGATAAGTATTACGAGTTATTTCTTTCTTTATTTTATTACTGACCGATTGTTGATGTTTGCCATCATAGTCGATGTTTGATAAAAATGAGATCAGCTCTTTTCGCTTTTCTACATCTTTACAGACTCGATCGAATGCTCGCAATGTTTGGGCTGCCTCAAAAGGTATGGAAGAGTTGACCTTTTGGTTTGTAGATATGTCGTCAGGCAATGCGATTTCAATGTCAGAAAAAAAGCTCCGAACAAAATCTTTAGATTCACGAGTAAACTCTTTGACATAAATATTTTCGTCGCCGATATGCCTTGCCCAGGTATCGAGTTTTTCTGGGAGACGTATTTGCCCCAGTTCTCGATGACAAAAATCGAAAACATGCTCATTTTGGCGCAGTCCCCACTGCACCTTAACCGCTTGAAGGTAAGCGGATTTTAGATAGTCAGTGTAATCTCTTATTGCAAATAGTACTTTGACCTGTAAGCCACTTTTGAGCGCACTCTCCAGCATATCTCCGATATGATTTGCATTGTCTCTAATTAAAAATTCGCTAGAGACTATGGTGCTGGCATCTCTGTTAAGGGCAAATTTAAGTAGCTCCTTCCATTCCTTTTCAAAAATCGCTGGGCTAAATCCAGGATGAACAGAGGCGAAATGATTGTGTGCACCACCATAGACGCCATACGGTGAAAAACAGGCTTGTCTCGAATTGTTTGTAGGTAACTCAAGCCCTATGGTTTGAATTGCGCTTGTTGCCGTTTTACCAATGCCAGGGTGGAAAATAAGGGTTTTAGGTTGATTAAGGTTGATACTCATAGAAAGTTATTCACCAAAAAACGGGTAACGACCAAAGCTACTGATCATTGGTCCCCATTTTGCAATTAGTTGTTCGTTTAATTCATCTTTGCCGACGAGAGGGTTATCAAAGCCAGCGGCTTGCCATTTGTCGGAAGGGTTTAATATGTGTAGATTCGCCAGCCCAAAGTCACCTGGGATTTGGGCGTCGGCGACAGCATTGTCACCGATATGAACGAAACTGCCTTTGTTTTTAAGATGACCTTGCATATATGACCACATGCTGCCATTGTCTTTGCGCAGCCCCATCTCTGAAGAGACATAAAGCTGATAACCATTAGTTACACCTGCTTTACGTAGCATTAGCACGATTTGATGCTCGCTGTAATAAGTATCAGAGATTATGTAAACGGTTTTGCCCATGCCAATAAGCGTATTCAAAATGTCTACGATTTCATCTTTACTATCAATCATAGCGAGATCGTAGCCGAACTCTACCTCAGCGTATTGCCGCGCTTGTTCGGTTGACCAGCCAAAGTGCTGACCTAACTTGTTATACACTTGGAAAATATTGATGTCACCTTGGAAGTTGGTCTCTTTTCGCACTTCAAATTCGGCCTTATTGCGAAGTTTGACGAACTCATGGGCATTTGTGACTAGAGTGTCTTTTTCGAGCTGTTGCCCGAATTTAAGCTTGGCATAATCTGGGACGAAGTGGCTGCGACGAACAAGCGTGTCAAACACATCGAACGAGATAATATCAAAAGGTCTAACCTTGTCCATTAGCTGCTGCTTTGAATTCACATAATTTGAGAAGACAAAACTTTGGTCATGTGTAAAAGAGCCTAACTCTGGTACGTAGAACAGTTGTTTGTGCCCCGTTTTCTCTGCGAGCAGACCGATACAGCGTTCAAGCGCATGAAGCTCCGAACCGTCGTTTGGTAGTGGCTCGGTGGGAAAATCATCGTATTGGTAAGTTTTCTCAAGCATAGGTTTGAGAGCAGAAGGTCGAGCCCAAAACATTCCGCCTACAGGGTAAGCAAGGAAGTCGTTATGATGTTCGATTTGCCACTCGTCAAAGAATTTCTGCTTAAAAGGTTTGTTTTTAAGCCAGTGGTTTACCCAATCTGGCATCATGAAAAATGAGGTTGGGTAATAGATGCCGCAGTCTTTATCGTGTGCAAAGTAAGTGAGCATTTGAGCGACTCGGTGGGAGTCTTTGAGTAAGAACTCACCTAAATAATCGGCCCATTGTGTTTGTTGACGACCGGAGTAGAGTGACTTCTTAGAGTGCAAATGCGCAAATAAGTCATAATCCATCAGCTGTTCGCCAAACTCGACCAAGAGTGGCCCGAAATTTCGGCCATGGTTAGGGACAATAGCAACTTTCAACTTTTTAATGTTAGTGCATTGACCTAGCGTTGTTTCAGCCAGTTTTTTTGATGCTTCACTGGTCACTGATACAAAGACATCCACTGTTGTCGGGAAGGTCTTTAGGCACTCTAGATAGTAATCAAGAAAGTCATCGTAGAAAACATGCAAGCAAAGGGCGATGTTTAATGACTCAATTGCTTTCATATCTATTGAGGTATCAAGCTTGTCTGTCGGAGTCCAGTTCGGTAAAAACGGTCGTGAAGGTCGTCCTTCACTGCTGCCTGTCGCTAGGTAATGGGCTAGTGGCGGTAATCCAGAGTGATAGATATCTGGGTTGGATTTTAAGTAATGCAGGTTGTCGAATGCCGGGCTCGGACTAACCCCACAAAAGCGGCTTTTACTCAGGTAGTCACCAAATGCCTCAAGTTCACTATTAAATACTCGCTGTTGGGTATCTTCGTACCACTTGCGGTCGAACATGCCTTGTTTTTTGGCATCTTGTAACAGCTCTATTTGGTCGGTTGATAGCGCGGCGACTGTGCCTTGCAGTTGTTTGGTTTGGTTTTTAAGTTGTCGTTTGATGAGGTGAGATTCAGTTCTTACCGCCAAGCGCATTAACATTGGATTCTTACGCAGCAGTTTTTCTGCTAGTGGTAATTTGTGTTTTACCATTGCTCGGTAATTCATCGCTTTAATCCCCAAAAATCTAATGCGTCCAGTGTGCCTTCTCCTGCAATATCATCATCGAGAGCAAATACTTCCCAGCTACTCCTCGGGAACATGCCTTGTTTTTTCATGTGTGACGTTAGAATTTGCTCTACTTCTTGCTTTTCAAATGAAATATCGAGGGCTGAATGTTGCTCGATACTTTCAAGAGCGGCTTTCATTATCGCTTCCAGCGTGTGGAAGTTGTGCTGTGTTCGTACCTTTCGCCCGTAGAAAAATTGGTAGGTTTGATCTCCCGTTTGGTCGAACCGAATATCCTGAAATTGCCCCGTTGGTGCTGTGAGTACGGCCTCTAGCAGCATGGAACGATCCAGTGGTGCGTAACCTTCACCGAGCTTACTTCCCTCATGTAAGTAGCCTTTCATAGTTAATTGGTTGCCGTTTTGAGTGCGCTGTCCCGGATTAGAGGCAATCAAATAGTGTCCTACTGAGTCGACATTAAATAAGAGGCTTAGAAGTGTTTGAATGCTGCCACTGTAGCCAAGATCAACTAAATGAACCTCTTTCTGGTCGAAAAAACCAAGGCTTGCTAAATAGTGGCGATACGCCTCCATGGATGGGGCAATAATTGATGTTAGCAGTGGGAGCTTGTCTTGAAGTAACTGGGCAACCTTATCAAGGTCGTGAGGTAACACAATGTTCTTCGACTGCTGCTTCTCATCGAACAGTTTGCGAATGCTGACATCACTGAGCATAAAGCGTGTTCGCATTAGCTCATAAAGACTACCCGAGAAAGAAAAGTTCAGTGAAATGTCATAACTTTTCGGCTCAATAAGACCTAACTTGAACAGAAAAGCTCGAGATGCCAGTAAATATTGAGAGCTTGTTTTTACACCGCGTGCGGTTTGATAAGCATCATAAGCTTGTTCGAGCCAATATCCTTCACGGGCAAGAAAGAAGTAGTGGTTGGAGGGGAGTTGAGCGAGTTGCTGTGAAAAAAAAGTAAGTACAGGTGAAGCAAAGGTTTGCCCCACCTGTCGCAGTGATTCTATAGCCATATAATACATTGTCCTAGCCGTAAGCTGTGATTAGGAACGCTACCGCCCTATGGTTTCACAGTATTGACGCATCCATTTTGCGTAGTCTTTTATTTTTCTGAATAAGTTTATTGAAAACAGGAACGATAGATCTTCAATATGACACTAGAGGATACAGGATGACTTTTTCGGCTGCAATATGTCCAGCGAGTTGCTCGGACTCGAGGGCTTAATGAAAGGATTGGAAAGTTACTAACTTTGTTTCATTTGTTGGGCTTGTGTAGTCCTGGGCTGGCATTTGCCAGCTCGATGGTGCAAATCTATAAAAAGACGGCTGTTCTGTATATTGTTGATTAGGCTCACATATTTTATATTTCATGGCAATTAATATGCGCGTACGGTATCTGCCACCTGTTTCATCATGTAAAAATACCAGTCATTGTCAAAGGTTTGTGATTTTTACGTCAAAATGGAGTTGGTATGAAAACAAGGCGAATAACAGGGCAAATAGTGCCGATCGTTTGTTTGTCAGCCGTTGGGCTGGCAGGACAAGCGATTGCGGCCACAACAACTTACTTGGATATTGATCGAGGGTCGAGTCATTCTTTGTTGATTGATGGTGAAGGACGGCTATTTGGAATAGGTCGTGAACGATATTTTGTTCCTGATGCGGGTTATTACTCAGAAAGAACGACTCCTCTAACTCTAGAAAGCTATACTCCTAACGTTAGCAAGTGGATAGATGTTGCGGTTACAGAGGATAGCTCGTTTGCCATTTCAGAAAATGGCGATCTGTATTCATGGAGTGGTCACTATGAAACCTATTCGACCGACAGTGAGCATTGTGATCTAGGCCGAGGGACTGGTTTAACTGAAGAAATGGTTAATACGCCAACATTGATTGACAGTGGGCAAACATGGGAAAGCGTTTATGCAAATGGAGATTCCGTGTTTGCTATCAATGACAGTGGGAAGCTATGGGTTTGGGGTGAAGCTTATCAAGGTCGATTAGGTACCGGCTCCTCAACGGACAAATGCTCTCCTGTTGCTGTACTGCCTGATGAGACGGTTAAAAAGGTCGTCAACTATGGCAGTTCGACTCTGATAGTAACCACGGATGGCCGCTTATTTACTACAGGATATACACCGCTGCGCGATTCCTTTAACCCGCTAGAAATGGCAAGCAACCATTCGTGGATGGATATTGCGGTTGGCGATGATGTTGTCATGCTTATTGATGAGCTAGGTCAACTATATACTCATGGTAGTACGTGGTATGGCGCACTCGGGTTAGGTGATGAGATCAGGCAAACTAGTAGCCTAACAAAAGTCGATGACTCAACCGACTGGAGTAGTGTGTCTGTTGACTATCAACATGTCATTGCAACAAAAAAGGATGGCTCACTATGGACATGGGGCTACAACTCATCAGGTCAATTAGGTCAAAATAACAAGTCGACTTTATATACACCCACCAAAGTTGACACAACGATTGTCGCTAGCTCTGTACGGGCTGATCACAATTCTACCTATGTGATTGATGAGCAAGGAGTGCTCTGGGTAGCAGGGGAAGATAGTTCGGGGCATTTTGGACTGGGATCCATATCTTCCAGCTCTGTCTTTGTCACCCCGTCTTATCGTATGACCTATTCAGGTAAGTCGTTAAGTGCGGGCTCTGCACATTACTACATGTTAGATGCTGGCGGTGTTCTTTGGGGCGGGCGAGATGGCGATTACTACCGTCTCGGCATTAATGCTACCACAGATAAAGTCACGCCGACGCGTCCTTCTCTGAGTCAATGGACTTCGGTTTCTTCGGGTGTCTATGCCACCATAGCAATTAATAGTGATGGGCGTCTGTGGGGATGGGGATTGAATAGTAACCATTTGCTCAGCCCTGATGAGGATGTTGATTACTTCAAGACACCACAACCTGTTAGTGAAGATAGCTGGCAGTCTATAAGTGTTGGAGAGTATCACGCTGTTGGCATCAAAAGTGATGGTACGCTTTGGGCGAAAGGTTCTAACCGTTATGGGCAACTGGGCGATGGTAGCTATGGCTACTCCGTTTATTCCGATAGTTTTGTGCAAATCGGTGATGACAATACCTGGGTAGAGGTTTCTGCTTTTGAAGATAGTACTTTAGCACGTAAATCCGATGGCTCGTTATGGGCTTGGGGATATAACGGTTATGGGCAGCTTGGGTTAGGAAATACCTCAAATATTATCGCGCTACCAACGCCCTTAAATGCTGGTAGTGACTGGGCATCTATTGCCGACAGCGCTAACGGTGATCACATGCTCGCTATCAAAGAGGATGGAAGCTTGTGGGGATGGGGTCGTAATAACTATAACCAAGTCAGCAGTGATACTACCAGCAATGTTGTGTTACCTACGAGAATTGGCACCAAATCGGATTGGGAAGCCGTTTCGGTTGGTGGTCAAAGCTCTTATGCGATAAAAGAGAGCGGCGTGCTTTATACTTGGGGATACAATTACTATGGTCAACTAGGCCTTGGTCATAAAGATAACCAACCCAAACCCCAAGCGGTGGAGGGGTTATGGCAAGAGGTTTCGGCTGGAGAGCAGTTTACCGTTGCAACTCGGTTGAATAGCAACGAGCTATATGTTTGGGGAAGGACAGTCACGACTGATACCTATTATAGTAATTATTCTAACTATTTAACCCCAACACAATGGTCTTTCAATGATCGTGACGGTGACGGCATCGCAGATGGCGCAGATGCTTTCCCAGCGAACCCTAAAGAAAACTTCGACGCCGACTATGATGGCATCGGCGATAACGAAGATACAGACGACGATAATGACGGCCTAAGCGACGAATACGAGCTGCTTAATGGTACCGATCCAAACCTACCTGACAATGGCTTGGTGGATCGTGATAATGATGGCTATCCGCTGTTTGTTGAGTATCAAGCTCAAAGCTTTGATAACAATGCGCAGTCTGTCCCGACGCGTGATAAGTACCGCTTATTCACGTTTGCAGATGACAAGGACATCGTTAGCTTCGCTTCTCAAGGTTGGCAGGTTGCCTCTGGTGTGGACTCAAGAGATGGTTATGCTGTTAACTCAACCACGCATGCTGATGGTGGTGAAGACACACTTACGTTAACCTCTAAATTCCATAATGGCTCTATCGTCTACTGGGCGAAGACCTCGACAGAGAATGAGTTCGACAAACTTTACCTCAAAGTCGACGGCGTAAAAGTGGAATCAACAGAGCTCTCCGGTATCAATGGCTGGACTCAGTTTGTTGTGGATATTGAGGAAGGGCAGCATACGGTTAGCTGGCACTACATCAAAGACGATGAAACCAACGAGAACGAAGATACCGTTTGGCTAAGTGATATCGTTATGCCAATTGATCTTGATGGTTTAGACAGTGATGGTGACGGCCTAACCGATGCTTGGGAATACAAGCATGGCCTGGATCCATACAATCCTGCAGACGCCAATCAAGATAGCGACAACGATGGACTGACAAACCTAGAAGAGTTCTTTGCTGGCACGGATCCGCGTTCTGACGACACCGATGGTGATGGTATTCCTGATAAGTTTGAGATTGATAACAATCTCGATCCCCTTGATGCAACCGATGCTCTCAATGATGCTGATGGAGATGGTCTTTCAAACCTGATGGAATATGTATTAGGTACGAGCCTGTCTAACAGCGACAGTGATGGTGATGGTGTTAGTGACTTTGATGAGCTAAACAATGGCACGAATCCTTTAGATTCTAAGGATTTTGTTGAAGATTATGTTCAAGCACTACTTTGGGGTGATGTAAACAAAGACGGACGTGATAATGTTGTGACATTAGATACATCGAGTGATTTGTTTGCCAAGGTCACTCTATTTGGTGGCAATGCTTTGGGTATTCTACGTTCCCAAGAGCTTGAGCTTGGACTAAACCAGATCTCGCTTCATAAGCTGAGTGATCGAAACAATGACGGCATTGCTGAAGTTGGGTTGTTTGGTCTCGATTCTGAAAGAAATCGCTATACACTAGTTGTGTTGAATATTGCCAAAGATATCCAAGTCATGGGTAAGTGGAACTGGAGTGCCACATTGCATGATGCCAGATTCCAAGAAATAGACGACTTAGACCTTGATGGTAAGCCTGATTACGCAATGTCCGGTCGCCACAAAGTTAACAATACCAACCAGTTAATTGTTCGTAGCAGTACGAGTAAAGCAACAATAAATACCTACAAGTGGGTAAACAACTGGTCAAATGTTTCTTTCTTTGCGGTACCAGATCGAACTAAGGATACTATTCCTGAGGTTGCGCTATTTGGGACGCATAAGAGAAATGGGAAAGGTCAGATGTTTGTGCTTGATGGCGCTGATGCTTCAAAGCTTGAAGTCTACAACTGGAACCCAGTGTGGCAAAATGGTCAAGTTATGCTTCTAGAGGACATGAATGGCGATGGATATCGTGATATTGCTCTGTTTGGACAAAGAAGTGATGATGGACGTTATCAAGTAGCGATCAAGCATGGTCATAAGAGGTCTGGTATGGTGGGTTCAAAAACCTGGCCTACAGAGCTTACCAAAGCCCAGCCTGTGCTCATTAGTGACCGCGATGGTGATGGTGTGAAAGAGATTGCCTTGTTTGGTCAGTCAGAGAAAGGTGGAACGTCTAAGCTTAAACTCTGGATCACTGCAAGCTCTAGTGTCCAGCGTTTGCAAAACCTAGCGTGGAACAATGTTTGGAGTGAGGCGTCTATACAGGAAATTCCGGATCTTGATGGTGACGGCCTCAAAGAGGTGGTATTGGTTGGGCGTAACTCAGTATCGGGTCGTTTGGAGCTTTCTGTTCGCTCGAGTGCAGATGGTAGTCAACTAATCAATCTAGCATTACCAGATACGTGGGAGGACATCGACTTCACTATTGGTGATGTTAATGGTGATAACGTTGATGATTTAGTACTTCTAGGTCAGAGCCAAAGCTTGAAGGGAACTAAACTCCTTGCTGTTGATGGTCGTGATGGTAAGAGTGTGATTTTCAACACTCCAATTCACTGATTCAACGATTTTGTAAAACGGTAACGACATGGCCCCACTTTAGTAAGTGGGGCCATTTTTCGTTGAATCCTGATTTAACTTTAAAGGTTTAGCTAAGAAACCGTCCCTAGCTCATATTTTATAGCCGCTCTATCATTTATTGAGTTCTACTTACATTGCGAGAGCCTAGAAGTTTGGTACAATCATCGGAATGTCTCAATACCAATGGAAGGTCAAGTGCAAGTCGCAGACTCTACCCCCATAAATCTTCATGTCGATCACCTCTATTTATCATCATCAATCTTGTTACTTTCCGGTTGGTTTGTAGCTGAAGAGTTCACAGAGAATGTTCGTTTGTTTCACAAGCAAGATGAGTTGAATCAGCATACATTGCTTGTTCCCAGAATGGATGTTGTAGCGGCTCTAAACTTAACGGATGAGACTTTTTGTTCCGGCTTTGTTTGTATAGCAGATGTTTCTCATTGCGACGATGATATCGAGATTTCAATTAATGGACATATAACCTCGCTGTCAGCTTTTGATGGAAGTCTATGTGACAACCCCGAACACATCTTACAGGCTACGGGGGCATTACGAAGTCAATTTTTAGCTCAAATTGACCAGCAGAGTATTGCCGCTCAAACAGAAAAAGCACGAAGCTGCATTGACGTATGCGAACTATTAGATGGTAATTTGTTGCTTCTGGATGGTTGGGTTTTGGATGAAAGTTATGTTGATGCCGTTGTCACTAATGTCTTTGGAGAGAAGCAAGACCTTACTTTCAATACGATTCGCTTTGCGCGGCCAGATGTTTCGGAAGAGTTAGAGCTTTTGGATGTAAGTCAAAAAATTGGCATTAGTATAGTCAGTAGGTTGACTATTGCTACACAAGGGTTGAGTGTTGAATTGCGCTCTAGGAATAGTCAGCCTTTTGAGGTGACGGTTAAATCAAGTGACAGAAAGCTGGAATCGCAACCCTTACTCAAAAAGCAACTAGACAGAACAGATGTATACCAAAAGGACTTTCTAAATTCTGGATGTAGAAACATCTCAAATGTTGTTCAGGCTATCTGGAACTCTGAGGAAAAAAATGCCGGATTAGAGTCAGTAACGACGATGAAAGTATACGGTCGAGATATTCCCGAGCCCATGGTTTCCATTATCATTCCAATATATGGTCGCTACGATTTTATACAGCATCAGATGCTCGCATTTAGTGAGGATGTTGATATGCACAATCATGAAATCATCTATGTTCTTGATGACCCCAAGATTGAGAGAGAGTTTGGGATTGCGGCCAATGGTGTTTTCCAAGCATTCAAATATAGCTTTAAAACCGTATATGCGGGGCTAAACCTTGGTTTTTCTGGTGCAAATAACCTTGGGGCTAGCATTGCTAAGGGCAAATACATATTGGCACTCAACTCGGATGTTATGCCAACGACGACAGGATGGCTTTCCCGTTTAGTAGCTAAATATCAGCAGACTGACGATTGTGGCGTGTTAGGTACACGCTTGGTATATGAAGATGATACCTTGCAACACTTGGGGATGGAGTATGTTCAGGACCCATATTACCCGGGCATATGGATGAACCAGCATCCTTATAAAGGTATGCCATCTTCACTTTTTCCATCTCAACAAGTGCGATCTGTTGAATCTGTGACAGGGGCATGCATGCTAATGGAAAAGGCTTTGTTTGACAAAGTTAATGGATTCGACACTGGTTACGTTATTGGTGATTTTGAAGATTCTGACTTGTGCTTAAAAGTATCTGAGCAGGACAAGAAAATATATCTCGATTCTGAAGAAAAGCTTGTCCACTTGGAACGTTTGTCGCAAAGCCTAGTGGATAGTGGGGACTGGAAGTTTAAATTAACCATTTTGAATGGTACACGACAAAGAAATAAGTGGGATAAAAAAATTTTAGAGGTAAAGGCAGCCAATGCGTAAAGTACTAGTCATCGCTCACGGACACCCTGAATTGAATAAAGGTGGGGGAGAGCAGGCCGCATATCACTTCTACAAGGAGTGTTTAAAACAAGGTGATGATGCTTATTTTTTAGCAAGAACCGATGCTATTCCACATGGTGGAGCTGCTTTTTCCATTATCAATCCACCAAGAGAGATTCTCATGCATACCACGCATGATGACCACTTTTTATTTTCTAACATCAAAACTCGCCATTTGTGGGGTGACTTTAAGGGGTTGCTTGAAAAAATACAGCCTGAGGTTATCTATATTCATCATTATTTCCACCTTGGTATTGAAGTAATAAAAGTAATTAAGGACACACTTCCAAATTGCAAGATTGTAATGACACTACATGAGTATCATGCAATATGTGCGAACGGTGGGTTAATGAAAAAGAGCAGCGGTGAGCTTTGTTATCGTTCAGGTACTTTAGATTGTAGCCGTTGCTTTAAAGGATCTACGTTTGGTCCAGGCGAGTTTTATCTCAGAAAGCGTTATATCCAGACCTTCTTTAAATTAATTGATCACTTTGTTAGCCCTTCTGCATTTCTAAAAAAAAGGTACGTAGAGTGGGGGATCGCAAGTGAAAAGATCACGGTTATAGAGAATGGTCAGCCGACACTGAATATTTCCGAATCTGAAAAAGGAAGTTCAGACTCGCTAAGTCTCTGTTATATAGGGCAGATTAACCCTAATAAAGGGCTTGATGTGCTTTTAGAAGCCATCACTCTATTACCAGAAGAGATAAAACAACGTGTTCAGGTTGATGTTCATGGTTCTGGGCTTGAAAACCAGAGTCCTGACTATCAAAAAAAGATACAGAAACTGGTTAAGAAAAGTAAGAAATCAGTAAGATTGCATGGGCGATATCAAGCGGAAGACGTCGGTAACATTCTGAGTTCGGCTCAATGGCTAATCGTCCCTTCTATTTGGTGGGAAAACTCACCGATGGTCATTCAAGAATCTTTGAACTGTGGTGTACCACTTATTGTGAGCGACATTGGTGGAATGGCCGAGAAAGTAGAAAACAATGTAACAGGTTTGCACTTTAGAGTAGGTAAGCCCCTGGCTTTGGCTAATCGAATCGTCCAGATTGCTGAAGATAAAGATCTCCACACTCAGCTTGCAAGTAACATTACACCACCTCTGAGTCTCGCTGACGCCTACAAGAAAACAATGGATATTGTAAAGCAATGTTAAACTACTACTTACAGGAAACACAGGCCGCGGGTGTTGGGGTTCACTTTTTTTCACCAACTATTGGTCAAGTCGCGAACGCCAAAGTGGAGTTTAAAGGTAAGCTGTCTTCATCGAATCGAGTAAAAGGGATCCGAGTGGAGTGTTTATCTGAGCAGCATTCGATAGGTGTTGTATGGAGTGCCGCCCCTGATCTTTCCGATGAAGGCACTGCGCATACCTACCGCTTTTCGTTAGAGGTTGATTCAAAGCAAATCACCGAAGAGCATGACCTTCATTTTTGTGTGTTAGTTGAATATAGCGATACTTGTGACGAAGTGGCATGCGGGTTTATCCAAAAAGTCCATCCAGTTGATAGCGTGGTATTTGTGGTAGGTTCGCCAAGAAGTGGTACATCAGCGCTAGGTAAAGGCCTCCGTAAAGGTTTGGAAGCAAATGCGCACGGAGAGTCCCATGTTATTGAAGGCTTTCAAAGAATATTAGAAACTATTGATGCTTTCTTTGTTCGTTCTAAGACGGCTCAAATAAAAAATAACTTGGTCAACGTTTTGCCTTATACCGTTTTGCTTGCAGAGCAAGTCCGCTCACTAAGGCGAGTGTATGAACTTTATTATGGTAACCAGGTTATTCTGGACAAGACACCGGGTATCCCGATGCTAAAAGCATTGCCTATTGCTCTAATTGCATGGCCAAATGCAAAGGTGGTGTTCTGCAAACGAAGAGCGCTTGAGAATGTAAAATCTCGCGAGATAAAGTTTCCTGCTGTCAGCTTTGAGGCGCATCTAGCGCAATGGAAGCAATCCTTCATAGCTTGGCGTCAAACAAAACAGCAGATCAATCAAGCGCTGAAGACCAAAGATTGGGCTATGGAAGTGGATCAAAAGCAGATGTCAGATCACTCGAATCAGGTTGCTTTGCAAGTTTCGACATTTTTAAATTTGTCCAAACGAGGTCACAATAAGCTTGAAAGAAGCTTAACCAATGATAGGCCTGAGCAAACTTCGGCCCCAACAAAGCAAGCGCGAAACCTTTCGCAGTTTGGCTGGAGTGAAACGCAGCAACAGGCTCTTGTTAAGGTATGTGGGGATGAATTAAAGCGTCAAGGCTACTCTCTTGATGAACGTTATTACTTATAAGGTTGAAACAGAATATGACTCGTGTGGTAATTCACATAGGAACAGAGAAGACCGGAACGACAAGTGTTCAACACTTTTTTGACCAGAATAGGGCAAAACTAAAAGAGTTGGGAGTGCTTTACCCTCACGTAGGACCACGAAAAGATGCACACTTTGATCTCGTAAACGAGCTTCATCCATTAGACAACAATGGAAAATACATGGAGTTTTTGCCTAAACCGACGACCGACATTGGTTTTTATTGGGGGCAATTACGTCAGCGAATCGAAGATAACCCAGAGAAAACGGTGTTCTTAAGTGCGGAGCATTTTAGCTCTAGGCTTCGTGATAAAGCACTCGAATATATGTCGGCGTTTTTTTCATCGCTAGGAATCGAACCTGAAATACTGGTCTTTTTACGTCCACAAGATGAGTTTTTAGAATCGACTTACTCAACGGCGATAAAATCCGGTTCAAGTCAAAGCTTTGAGCAAATGATAGAGAACTATCAAGCACAAATATTGCGCTATGATTATGAGCAGTTGCTAGCGCTATGGAGCCGCTATTTCGGAAAGCATCATATTAAAGTGATGCGCTATCAAACCTCCGAAGGAGAAGAAAGAGATGTACGTAAACGAATACTAAACTACTTGTCGGTAAAAGAGTCAGAGACGTTAGACTTTTCACAATCGAAAAGCCTCAATGTTAAGTGGGGGCGGGATATGCTGGAGTTTGCGCGTTTGTGCAATCTTAATATTAAACCGCGCTTAGGAAACAAAAGGTTGTTGTTTTTAGAGACTTGCAGCAACAAGTTGCCAGCGAAGCCCAATGAACGACTTTTGACGTTTGAGCAGAGAGAGGCTATTGAGAAATATTTTTCTGCATCCAACAGTCAAGTGGCCATGGATTATTTAGGCTTGGATACGTTATTTGTCGAGCGGGAGCCTGTAAAAATAGACGAATCTACGCCCGCCCGACCTTTATTAACAAAGCTTAGTTTGATTGAAATGTTGGCTGAAGAAATGGGCTTTTAGGCAAGCGAGCTTGATTACGCTTATTTTTCCATTTCAGCAGCCCTATCACAGCACAATCTTAAGGGTTACATGTTTTTTCTCAACCAGCGCTTTATGGTTGGAATATCGAAACGTGTAACCTGCTTCTCTAGGTCAATCACCTCTCCTTGAAATGGGATGAGTTCACACTTTAGGTCATTAAGCTGGTTACAGATTGATTGGTTTGTGTTTAGTCTATTGGGATAACGACTGGTACAAATATTTATTATGCGAGATTTTCTTGGTAGAAACACGCCGTTGTGAAGAGCTGAGCCGTCTAGGCTTGCAAGAGTATGACAACTTCTGTAGAGCGTTAACTGTTGTTCAACACTGAGTTTTTCTGGATGAACAATGATAAAGCCGTGTTCAATGAAAGCTTGTTCAATCGCTTTTTCATTAACAACCATTCTTTTTCTTTTCTGCAGATTAGAGCGAGATAAGTATACTCTTAGTGTACCATTTTTAAGTGGGTTTGATATGCGTTTGAAAGTGTTAATGTATTCGCGGTGAGCCTTATTGCCTATATAAAACAATGGCGTTGGAATGTGAAGTGATTCAAACTTAGTGTTCTCCTTGATAATCAGAGTCTTTGTTGGATCTACACCAGCTCTAGATAAAAATACTTCAGTAAAGGATTTTAATTGTTCTGACTGTATCACAAATTCACTAAAAACAAATCCAGTGTAGTTGGTTTTCTCTTGTGCCGCCCATATACGAGATAATGACTCCAGTAAAAAATGACCGTAGTGATAAGTATACGCACCCAAATATAAATATTGCCCCTTTATTTTATTTGTGATTGATTCTACATAGTGATCCTGAACAGTGCGTGTTATTTCTTGAGGGAATGCTGGTACTCCAGTATAGGATGGGTCTTGTCTTAAGCTATCTGTTATTATATTTCCATGGCGGTCATAGATACCACCAGAAAAAGTTTTATTTACCCTGTCAACCTGTGTCGCAATCAATGTGGCATTCTTATACTCTGAACATCGTAGTGGATAGTTTTCTATTCGTTTCATTTTATCGGCTCTTTACCTTTATTAGCGTTGCAGACTTTTTTGCTATTCTCAATGGCCTGGGTATTTTTGTTTCTGGTAAAAAATTATCTGGTAGTGTTTGAGCACTCGCTGTTGGGTTGGCAATAATAATACCATTATCAAACAACCTATATGCTATCTCTGCACCGGGAGTGATCTTGAGATTTTTGATAGTAAGGTATTCTGCATCACTTTCAAGTATGAGCGTGGTCGTACCTTTTGGTAAATTATCAAAGTAGAACCTGGCTATAAAGGGAGAGCTGCCTGTCCATGAGGAAGCTTTCAGTTTGATATCTTCTTGTCGTGTGAGTGTTAAGTAGCTGATTCTGTCTTTCGCTAACGTTGAATGAGACATGACCTCGGCACTAATTACTACACCGGATGATTCGGTCAGTTCAATGTCAATCGAGTGCTTAATAGATCTACCTTTTCTTTTTAGTAAGATCGACGGTTTTGTGAAATCAATTCTCGGTTTGCTTTCGGATATTAATACTCGTGCTTTACTCTCAACAATATAATATTTCATTGTGGTGATCGGTTTGCCCAGCCAATCATAATGGCCATTGCTATGCAACTCTGGCCATTTGTGCAAGGCTTTTCCGTTGGACTTATAGGCAGGAGAAATCACGGCGTCCGTTAAAAGAGCAGCAGCGACTTTAAGTTTACGAATGCCCTCCTGATTATAGTTTTGGCTGGGGTTTGGCAGCCCAATTTTGATTACATTTAATGACGGAGTGCGACTGAACTGAGTCCAATAACGATGTCGGTTAATGCCAGTCGACCATTGATTGAGATCAGGATCGCCATAATTTGGCCACTCTTCGCTCTCTATACCATTGAGTAAAGTAATCTCTCGTTGCTGTGATAGCTGGTTACCATCTGCTATGAGGATTTTATTGTCGCCAAATGAGTGCCTTAGTTTCTGTAGCAGTTGCTTAACGCCTAATCGATACTGGGACTGTGCATTTATATCAAGTTGGTTAAATTTACCATCTAAGTGATAGTCAATAGGCGTTTGTCTTGAGTGGTGTTTACGTCCTCGAGAGTCAGCGAGTACATCAAATGCAATTCCGTCAAAACTTTCCAGAGCTTGACCTGATTTAAACAGTGATAGAAGCTCATTAGCAAGGATAAGAGAAGGCGCTTCTTTCGCGTCCAAATTTGCAAAGTTATAACGCCATAAGGACTGTGTGCTGGATTTTTTGTAAGGAGCCTGCGCGACATGAGGTGCTAAATAAACACCATTTTTATAATCTCTAGCCTTAGTGCCATACTGACTTCGCTTAACGGTAATAGTTGATTGGACAGGGTTTATCGATAACAGTTGAACTTGTTCTGCTTGAGCCCAGTTGAGCTCTTTGTTTTCAGTCAGAGGAACAATAGCGACATCGTCATTGTATTTTGCTCGCTTGCCATGGTTAACACGAAAAACGTCAGTATCATCGACACGGATCGTTTGAGTGTTACGAGCGAGTGGTTGCTGTGAATATGTACCAACAAAATATGTCCAAGCTCTTGCCGGATAGTCACTGGGACGGTAGTTGGGATCTCTTGCATTACCGTTAAAATGAAGAAGCATGAGTTTCTGTGGGTTTCTTTGTTTGTATTTTACAAACTTTCTTTGGGCTTCATCAGAACGCCCTGGTACTTCTTCATCTAATGCTTTAACGATCATTCCATCTAGTTTAGACCAGCGTTTCTCCCACCTCTCGTAAGGAATATTAGGGTTTGCTGCACTTCCCTCGACATAGCGGAAGTAAATGGCTTTTGGGTAGTCTGATTGGAGTATGTTTAGTTTCTCAAGTGGTTGAGCATTGGCTATTGAAGTCATACACCAGCCGAATAGTGCCAGCCGTCGATACTTGTTCGTTATCTGAAAAAACCGTTCCATGGTTCACTCACCGCTAATTTTTAGTTAATGACTAATGCTTCCTGACGCTCTTGATATTTGGTTATTGGCTATTGATGAGATCCTCGCGTAAAAACGTTACGAGCTTTTCATAGTTCAACGTAAACTCGATAGGCTCATGATTCACCTTATGCTCATTGATGTACATGTCCGCGCGGATGATCTCAAGTGACTTTTGGGGTAAATCTGGTGCCATTTCAAAAGCGCAGTTTGCTGTAGCAAGTCCAGCACTGGCTAAATCCTCACGCGATTGGTTAGCAATCACCTCACAAAACACTATGCCATTTAGCTTAAATGCAACATGCACAGGGTGATCTGGGCGTTTTGTGTCAAATGCCCAACCTTTAACCAGGTGCTTATCTGTAACATCTAGATGATATTGAAAGCTATGAGGTGGAATATAGTTCGAGTCTTTTGCTGCTTTGTGTTTGATTTTTCTCAGTATGTTGATCATTTTTATTCCGTGAAGAAGTGAAGTGTTTCCATAATGGTATCGAACTTTATTGGCTACCTAAAGTAAAAACGAATTGATTTCTTTCTATTGTGTTATTTTTGTGAATAGTCTAGTTTCAGTCATTGTCAAATTTTGGTTAGAATTACCCAAGCATTGCTTCAGATCAAGTTGATTTCGATGTTAATGTGAATTTTAAAAGAAGAGATATAATTATGAAATACGGAAATTTCAAAGGGTTAGGGTTAGCCCTTTCACTGTTGGCTTGCGCATATGTACAACCTGCTACAGCAGCGGAAGTAGAAATCGAACCTGGCTACGGCACATTAATGACCGCTGTCGCTGATGCAAATGCTGGTGATGTCATTGTGCTTAAAGAAGGCATCTACTACATGTCGAATGGCACACAAGTTATTGACAAGTCTCTCACCATTCGCGCCTTAAACGCACAGACAAAGCCAAAACTCATGTTTACGAGTGGTGGTATATCGGCCCTTGAAATTCGAGGGGAAGACACAGATTTTGTTATGCAAGGCATCACGTTTTATGAGGGTCAAAGTATCACAAATACCCCTTATTTTGAGGTGATAGGTGAGGTAAATTCGGTCGCTCTATTGCAAAATAACTTCACAGATATCGAAGTGTTCGTAAAGCCAGATTATGATCCGGACGGAAACTTGCTGTATTTGGATAAGCTTGTCGTGGTCGGTAACCGTTTTGTCCGCGGAAAAATCGATTCTGCGGCAGAAGAATTGTTCCTTTTTGCAGGTAATAGCTTGAGCTTTAATAATTTCTATGCAAATAAATCACAATCAACGGCTGAGCAGCATATCTTGGGTAACGCTTTTGTGCTAGATAATACTACTACTGTTAACATTGGTAGCACTGGTAGCAGTCACTCTAGAGTAGTAGGAAACTTCTTTGATCGACTCGTTTCAGATGACAGCAGTAGTGCGTCCAATGCTTATCTAAGCCCTGTTTACCTGCGTGGTCATGGTGTTTTTTCTAACAACACAGTACTTGCAGGGCGAAATACTTACCAATCACCTGGAACACCGAATAGTATTCAAGTGGTTGATTTTTATGGATCTTTTGCTATTAATAATAATGTTTTCCACGTAGAGCCGATAGCATTACAAGAACGAGATAATATTAGTTTCAATGTTCGTGATGGTGATGCACACTTTAGTAACAACATTTTTGTTAACCTACCCAATGCAGTAGCATTTTCTGGCTTAGATCGTGCCAATGGAACTACGTTGGAAAATAACCTTTGCTTTAGTGAAGTAGACGGAGTGCCTTGTATTGAGCATGCAGGTATTACTGTGGTTGATGATCTCAAACTCGACAGTCAGTTCCGTCCGTTAGCAGGGTCACCAGCGATTGATGCCGGTATCGATGACGTCTTTTATCGTGATGTCGATGGCACTCGTAGCGACATCGGTATTGAAGGCGGTCCGCTACCTAAAAGTCAGTTCGACGACCAACGTTTGGCAACAGAATCTGCACCTTATCTCTATCCCCTATTCGAGGCCAATGCGAGCTTGAGCAATAACGGTGAGCTTAATGTAAAAGCCATCGCAATCTCTAAATTACGCTAGAGCGAGGCCTCAGGGATGACAATGAACAAACCTCGGGTATTCGCCCTTTTAGCTATTGTGCATAGCTATAGCGCATGGGCCAGTGCCATCGACTCCGCACAAGTCTATTGGGACAATGACTCCATAAATAACGCTATTTCGGTTCCTGTCGAAGATGAGCTCAATTTACCTTGGGTAGTGTATACCCAAAAGGTGAATACAAGTTCACTCTCACGAGGTGAATTTGACTTAGATGGGATCGCGCACAAAGTGAATATTGCGGTGACCGACAGCGAAGGCAATGTGAGCCCCGCGTTTTCATTACCTATGTATTTGCGTCAGTTACCTGCGACGGATACTGAGTACGGAAACTTGGTCAGTACCGTCGTGCTTGCAAGGGCTGATCAAGCCGAAACTATCGCCATTAATGAGTTAGAGTTCGGTGTTGGGCCAAGCGAGGAAGCCACAGGTAAAGTGTGGGGGGTGTACAAAGGAAGTACTCAGTATGGCGCGCCATTGACGGGTAATCAAAAGTTGGCGTTAGCGGCTTTGGATAATTATGCCGGCACTCAAACGAATGCCATTGAGAGTAACTTGTACCTTACATCCGAGCGCTATTCACCTCTTTCTTCTGTGGTCACTACGGTTGATGCAACGGTGAATGGCCAAGCTTTGAGCGTGGATCAGAGTTGGATTAATGGTTCGGTTTACAGCGTTTCTTACCGTTCGCCGCAAGCGTTCAACTCCGCCAATGAGGCAGTGATAAGCGCTGAGGACTTTGATGGTAATGAGATCGCTATGGGGACTAACTACTTTGGCTTTATCGATGGGGATAATGACTTCATTGACGATCGATTTGACGACGATTGGGACAATGATGGTCTAACCAACGAGCAAGAGGCTGAACTAGGCACCGATCCACGTAACCCGGATAGTGATGGTGATGGTCTTGGTGACAAATACGAAGTAGATAATGGCCTCGACCCAACAGATCCAACGGACGCGCTGCTTGATATTGATGGTGATGGCTTAAGCCATTTAGATGAAGTGAAAAATGGCACAGATCCGAATAATGCTGATTCCGATGGCGATGGTGTCAATGACGGAGATGAAGTTCGGGAGGGCACAGACCCGCTTGATCCTGATGACTTTAAATCCCAAGCCATCCAAGAAGTGCTGACTGTTGGTGACGTAAATCGAGATGGTGCGTCGGAGTTTGTTGCCCTTGATAAGTCGGCTCTTCCTTTAGTTAATGTGAGCGTGTTGGATGCCCAGCTTGCAACGTTGATCGAAAAGGAGCTTGATTACCAATTTAGCGATGTGCAGCTTATTGACTTGACTGAACACTATAAAGGGGAAAAAGATTACGTAGCGTTGTTTGGTTACATTGAAAGCCAGAACCGTTATACCTTAGTTATATTGAATCCAGCGAATACACTAAGCGTAGTGAAGCGAATCAACTGGCCTGCGACTCTAAATAGAGTTGAATTTATGTCAGTACCTGACATGAACTCGGATGGCGTATCTGATTTCGCGTTGTTTGGTCAACATAAGGTCAATGGAACAAACCAATTAGTTGTTCGCAGTGGAGTAGATGGTAATAGCTTGAGGACGTTCAAGTGGGTAAATAATTGGCAAGATCCAACAGTGATTTTTTTACCAGATAGAAATAAAGATGGCATACAAGAAGTCGCTTTGTTTGGAAGTCATAAGCGAAGCTTGAGAAATCAGTTGTTTGTATTGAGTGGAGCTTCTGGTTCTAAGCTCGATGTTTACAACTGGGGAGCCGTGTGGGGTAGCGGTGAGGTTGAAGTAATTCCTGATGTTAATGGTGACGGGTTTGCAGATGTATCTATGTTTGCAAAACGGAATGATGATGAACGTTATCAATTAGCTATTAAGCGAGGGCAAACAAAAGCAGGTATGGCCGCATTTGTACATTGGCCTGGTGAATTCGAGGCAGAGACAGTACAAAAAATTAAGTTGGATGATAGGAATCAAGATGCTCTAGATGAAATTGGTCTGTTTGGATTGTCTCTCAAGAATGGTAGTGAGCGTTATAAGCTTTGGGTGAATAGCTATGTCAAAAACCAGCGCTTACAGAACCTTTCTTGGCCAAACTCGTGGGACAGTCCGAAGGTCAAACAAGTCAATGACTTGGACAGCGATGGTATTAGAGAAGTTGCCCTTATTGGCGTTAACCGTAATTCTAATAATCTAGAGGTGTCCGTTAAGTCCAGCTCAACGGGTAAGCAACTTGTCTTAACATCTTTGGAAACGGTGCTAGCTGATATGACGTACTCAAGCAAAGACATGAATGGTAATGGATACAACGATCTCGTGATTCTTGGCAAGAATGATGATGATAAGGTTGAAGTCATTATTATTGATGGTCGAAATTATCAACAAGTTCTATTGAGTAGTGAGCTACCTTAGACGCGAGGTTTGAAAGCGGTGACAAAGGCCAGCTAACAATGCTGGCCTTTATTTTTATGGTTGGTCTTTATCCCTAGAACGACCATGCAAAGTATGAAAATGGAAATGATAGAAACTAAAATGGAAGGCGTTAAGTCAGTGATGTTAACAAACAAGAAACTAATTAGTGTATTGATGAGTGCAGCTCTAATCGGTTGTACTTCTACCGGGTCAAGTTCAGGTTCAAATGTTGGCGATATAGATATGACGTCAACAGAGCAAATAACCATGTTTGACTCGATTAGTAGTAGACTTAAGGAAGCTGAACAGAAGCTTATTAGTGAGGAATTAGACTGGTACGCAGTTGATGCCCACGAAAAAATGGGTGAAGCTCTGGAAGAGGCAAAGGAGTATTATTCAGAGTTTGAAAATGATCCTTCTCTTATCAGTGACTCTGGTTTTTTCTCGAGTAAAAGTTACGGTGAGAAAACTATTGAAGCCCTTAATAGCTTTGATAGCGCCTACAAACTAGCTGTAGCGACAAAACAGAGAGTGCAAAGTACAATGGCTATTGCATTTGAGAATAAGCAATTTTTAGATCAGTTAGCGGTAAAATCTGTTTACCCTACCGACTATGCTCGTGTAGATAAGCAGTTAAAAAATGTAGTTGACTATATTGCCAGAAATGAAGATTTTGATAGTCAGCGTCTACTGTCACTAGAAAAAAATCAACATAATCTTGAAGTTCGAACTATTACAAGGAAATATTTAGGCGGGCTGGAGCAAAAGAAGCTTGCGCAAGAAAAACAGCGCTTTTCTAATTACGCACCAATTGTGACATCGAGATCAAATAGTCTCCTAGAAAAGGCAAAAGCGTACATCAATGCATCCCCTAGAGATTACGAGGCTATCGAAAATATGTCGAATGATTTCGCTTTCTCACTAGAGAGAAATGAGAAAATCGTTATTCAAGTAAAAGAGCTCAAATCTCTATCAGAAAAACAGTTCGAAAGGTATATACTGGCTTTGGAGGCATCCCTTCAAGAAATTGCTGTTGCTACTGGCATTGAAAAGATAGGTAATAAAACGTTAAAAGAGCAAGCACGTGCGATTAAAGTTTCTTTGTTGGATAGAGAGAGCAAAGGAAAAATCACAGGAGATAGAAAGCTCGCCGAAGTCGAACAGAAGAATCATGCCTTAACACAACAAGCAAAGAGTCTGAGTGAAGAGCTTCAGCAGTATAAAGCAGAAAAGACTGCGTTAGAGCGCACAATTAAGACACTTTCTCTGGCAACTGATTCTTCTATACCAGATCCTACAAAATTGACACCCTAATATTCAAGAGTAGTCATCATAAACCAGTCTATTTCACAACGGGATAGATTGGTTTAAGGATATTAATTGCGGGGCTAGATAGGCTGGCTTACACTATTGCTGAGCCTAATCATTAAGTTATAGTGTGATATATGTCACGCATTCGAACTTTCGAACTTCGGATAAAATGATTTTTATCAATTGGTTGTACTTTACAGCAAAATGCAACCGATTACACTGCTTGAAGCATCATTCAATTCGACTAGTCTCATATTAAGAGCTTTACGGACTCGCTATGATTTTGGCTAGAACAAGGATGAATATATGTGCTTATCAAGGTATTTTAGACGAGTAATCCTACTCATATCAATGACTTTACTCTCCGCAGCCCCTAACGCGGCGACTATTGTTGTTGAGCCAGGCTTTAACACACTTAGAGCGGCTGTTGCCAACGCTAGCGCAGGGGATGTCCTAGAACTCAGGGACGGTATTTATCCCTCCACAGCATCTGACTTAACTATTGATAAATCATTGACGATCAGAGCCATAAACCGTGCGGCTAATCCTATGGTTTATTTTGATTATAATGATGGATTGCTGATTTCAGGGAGTGAGACTGAGTTTATATTACAAGGTGTTAACCTTGGTAAGAATGATCGTCTCAACGATTTCAAAATTGAAGGGGATGTAGAGTCTGTTGCTTTGTTAGAGAATGCTATGACTAGAGTAGAAGCGTCTGTCGTTCAAGTTACTGATAGTGACAATAACATTGCGACGGTTGACCATCTTCTTGTCGTTGGGAACAGTGTCTTCAACGTTTTAGGTCATGGCAGTTTTTATAACTGGGGAGCTGAAAAGACACTACTTTTTGCTGGTAATAAATTGAACTATATCAACATTACATTTGCAAATTTTGGTGCTGAGCATAATGTGATTGGTAATGTGTTTACCATAACAGATTCACAAATTAACTTTCAAAGCACAGAGTACGCACGAATCATCGGTAATCAATTTATTCAAAACGTTTCAAAGAGTCTGGGGGGCAGTATTACAGGAGCTAGCATTGGTTATGTAGCAATGCTTTATGGGGCTGGTGAGTTTGTAAATAATATTATTAGACAGGGTCTCAACCCTTTTTCTGCCACGGGTACTCCAGGTAATTTTAGAACGCTATATCTTAATGGCGAATGGGAAGTCGTTAACAATGTATTTGAACAAAGTTATGATAGTTTGAATGAGGGTGTATCTACCTACCACGATAGCTTTGATATTAGCGGCTCTGGTTTGTTTAGCAATAATATTATCAAAGGGTTAATTCAACCCAATTTATTCGACTTTACAGACAGCCAGGCTCAAAATCATTTCCTTATCAGCCACAACTTGTGCTTTGAAACCAAACAAAACTGTCCTGAGGGCAATGGTAACCAAAGCGGTAAAGACCCGATGTTTTTAACTGATTACCAACTCGCGACAGGCTCTCCTGCGATTGATGCTGGTGTAGATTCAAATGTCTATCGAGATATTGACGGCTCTAGAGCAGACTTGGGCGCTTATGGTGGTGTTTATCCTATCGATCAGTTTACTAAGCAGTTGTCACCGGGCGTGACCTCTCCTTTCTTTTATCCATTATTTGAAGCTAACTCAAGCTTATCGAATACCGGAGCATTAACAGTAAAAGCGGTTGCCGTAGCTCGACAGCGCTAAAAAAGGAGGAATAAGCATGAGAAATTCTCTCTATGCAGGCCTCTCTTTGGCAATGACATTATTGACGTTTAGTCCAGATGTATTTGCAGCGGAGCTGCCGACGAAAGCACACTTATATTGGAATAGTGACACATTGGATGCAGCACAATCGGCAGAGTTAAGTACCGATAAGCCATGGGTTACTTATACGCAGACGGCCTTAACATCCTCGCTATCTCGTGGTGACAACACGTTACGAATAGCGATAGAGGACTCGGAAGGCGGTTTACAGAGTTTAACGTTTTCACTGACTATTCCCACATTGCCAAGCAATCAAACTGATGGTCAGTCCAATGCATTAGATTATGCGGAGCTGCGAAGAAGCAGCTCTTCAACTGTCGATACCTTGACACTTAAAGAAAGTGGCGGGGAGAGCTCAGGCGGCCAGGTTTGGGCTTATTTCCAAGGAGAAGCCGAGTTTGATGGATCTGTAGGGGAGGACGTAAACCTGTCGCTATTTGTCTATGATGCGTACAGCAATACGGTAACGACCCCTTTACAAAACACACTAAATATACCCAATTTTTCAGATCAGCCATTGGGTGGACTAGCGAATGTCATTACTAAAGCGTCATTAAATCGTTCATCTCGTACGCTAGCAAATAGTATTGAAGTTAAGGAAGCAAGCGGTCATTCGCAAGGTGTAGGGTATGTGTGGGCCGTGATGGTTGGTACTGGTACATTTACCAGTGCTGATATCGGTGATATTCAATTGACGCTGGATGCTAGCGATGCGTATAGCGATACACAGGCTGTCAACATGGCTTTGAGTATTGGAGCCGAAAGGTTGGCTGGTGCTCCAATAGTAACCTCGATGTCGGCAATGTTGAATGACCAAGAGCTGCCTATTGCTGATGCTAAGATCAATGGCCCTTTATATCAGGCGAACTTTACGACACAAAGAGTGCTAGCGAGTAGTAATTACACCACATTAGAGACATCAGATTCACTAGGCGCCTCGGCGCAGTATGCCCCCAGCTATTTTGCATTTTTTGATGGTGATACTGACTTTATCGATGATCGGTTCGATCCCGATTTAGACAATGACGGGTTAACAAACGAACAAGAACTGATAGCTGGGACGGATCAATATAAAGCGAATACCGATGGGGATGCATTGGATGACTATACCGAGATCTCGAATAAACTGAATCCGCTGGATCCTAACGACTTGGCACTAGATCCAGACAAAGATGGTCTTTCAAACTTAGAAGAGGTCAATTTAGGTACGGATATCGCTAATGCAGACTCGGATGGAGATGGTATTGCCGATGGTACTGAAACCCAATATGGCTTGAACCCAACAGATGGCGCTGACGGTTCGCAAGACTTAGACAAAGATGGTATTAGTAACGCAGAAGAAATTGCCAATGGCTATGATCCACTGAGTCGTGACTCGGATGGTGATGGCATCTTTGATAATCAAGAGCTAACTCTTGGGCTTGATCCGCTTGATGCCTCTGACGCCTCGAAAGACAATGATGGCGACGGTATAAGCAATTTGGATGAATTGTTAGCGGGAACCAATATTAATGCCGTTGATAGTGATGATGATGGTGTTTCAGATTTTCAAGAACTGGTTAATGGCACAGACCCGCTGGATCCGACTGATAGCGTAGTGGCTCAAATTAAACCTTACCTGTGGGCAGATATTAGTGGCGATGGAGCACAAGATATTGTGACGCTGAGCACCACGACATTACCGCAAATGGCATTGTCAATATTGGATGGCTCGAATTTAACGCCTATTAATACCACTAGTCTCGACTTTGGTTTTTCGCGAGTGGAGTTGTTAAAGCATGATGATTACAACCAAGACGGAATTGCTGATATCGCGTTGTTTGGCTTTATAGAAAGTCTTAATCGGTACTCTATGGTTATCGTCGACCCCTCTGACAATTTTAAAGTGCTGAAACGTTACAATTGGCCGGGGTCGTTAGCAAATGTCAAACCCTATCTACTCGCGGACTTAACTGGCGATGGGGTAGGAGAGGTGGCCATTGCTGGACAAAATAAGATGAATAAAACCAATCAACTTATTGTGAAGAATGGTCAATCAGCCGCCAGCTTACGAACTTATAAGTGGGTAAACAACTGGGATGACGTCATATTTATAACGTTAGAGGATAGAACCGGCGACAAGGTACCAGAAGTGGCAATGTTTGGTATCCACAAACGAACGAATAAAGCTCAGCTCTTCGTTTTGGATGGAGCCAGTGCAAGCAAATTGGAAGTGTATAACTGGAGCAATAAACTGGCGAATGGTACCTTAGTTCTGACTGATGATATTAACCAAGACGGCTATAAAGATATAGGTGTGTTTGCTCAGCGAAGTGATGACAATCGTTATCAATTATTTGTTAAGCATGGCGACACCAAAGCGGGGCGTGTGGCTTCTATTACTTGGCCGAGTAGCTTAACAGACGGGCGCATACAATTAGTACAAGATCAAACTTTTGATGGAGTTCAAGAAGTGGCGTTGTTCGGTTTATCAGGCAGTGGCGCTAATGCGCGCTATAAAGTCTGGATTAATGATGGAGCCAACAATGGGCGACAAGCAAATTTAGCTTGGCCGGATCGCTGGACCGATGCTTCTATTGAACAAGTCGCAGATTTGGATCAGGATAGTATCAAAGATATTGCGCTTCTTGGTTACAACAAAGATACCGGCGATTTTGAAGTATCGATTAAGTCATCCGTTAGTACAGCGCAGCTGATAACACTAACTTTGGGTAGTAATGTAAATAATGTTGTAATCCGGAATGCGGACTTAAACGGCGATAGGACTGAGGACCTGTTTATATCATGGGTAGATTCATCAACCAGCGTTTCAAACGTTATTGCGATCGATGGAAGTGATGTAAATAATCGATTATTTGAGCAACCTTTAAACTAGCCATATTTTTTCGTCTCATCTAAACGCCCTAGCACGTTAAGTGCTAGGGCGTTTTATTAAGTGATTACAGATCTAGTTAAGTGAGTGATGAACTTGCAAGGCTTTACCACTTTGTCCATCAATCACAAGGTACTCTAAGCTGTCGGTATCTAAGTGATAACCTTGAATGACGATATCATTTGCACCATCGCCATCGACATCCATAATCATGTGCTGTCTATCTCCTAGACGAGTATCAACCTTAACTTGACTTAACAGCTTACCAGTTGCACCGGACTTAGTAGAGAGTTCAAGTTGCTCTGTATTTCTGTTAATACCAATTAGAGTGATCTCTGGAGTGCCATCATCATCAACATCGTTCATTTCAACCACGGCAGGGTCATACCAATGGTTTGGCCAAGAAAGGTTTTGTAGCCTCTGGCTGTCTTGATAACTGTTGATGAACAGTTTGTAACGTTCTTGTCCATTCTGCTCAGAGAAGCCAAATAGACCAACTTCACTTAGGCCGTTAGCATCTCTATCTGCAATCGCTACTGTTGTAACCGAATCGGAGTTGAATTCGCTGCTCCATCGGACATTTCCAGCCATTCCGGATTTAGTATGACCTTTCTTTATTGCTAGTTGGTAACGGCCGTCGTCCTTGCGTTTAGCGAACAAAGCGATATCATCGATGCCATCAGCGTTGACATCAGGAATGATCTTGATTTCACCAGCCATCCAAACTGGGTTCCAGTTGTACACTTCCAGTTTGCTTGCCGTCGCTCCATCCAAAATGACCATTTGGTTTTTGTCTGCTCGCTTATGGTAACCAGAAAGGGCAATTTCAGGAACGGAGTCACCATTTCTATCTGGTAACGCCATAACCTGTGGATTGCTCCAGTTGTTCACCCACTTATAGGTCGTCATGGCCTTTCTTGACTCGCCGTCTCTCACAATAAGTTGGTTGGTCTTATTGAGCAGGTGCTGGCCAAAAATAGCGTATTCTGTCACTCCGTCCTTATTCAGATCTGGAACTACCACCAGTTCGGCGTTGCTCACTGTTGCTGGCCAGTTAAAGCGCTTGACCACCGTTAGTGAATTCTCCGGGTTCATCACAACCAATGAGTAACGATTCAATGACTCTATGTAGCCAAACAATCCGACTTGCTTAGCGTGGTTATCACTAAGGTCAATTAGTTGAATAGAAGAAGTAAAGCCCAATTCAAGTTGCTTGTCTGCAAGTACGCTTCCATCCAAAGCTTCTTTTAGTAATAGCTCAAGTGTTGGTAAGTTAGATTGGTTTAATACCAGTATCTCTGCACCACCATCACCATTGGTATCTTGCAACATAAGAAGTCTATGTGACTGAATTGGTTTAGTGGGTTCATTTGGTTCCTGTGGGTCAGTACCCGCTAAATATTCATTAAGGTTACTCACACCATCACCGTCGGCATCAAGCGTGGCATCATTAGCATCTAATGGGTCTAAGCCGTTATCAACCTCAAATTTGTCCGGTATGCCGTCCCCATCGGTATCGCTTGAGAGCGGGTTAGTACCAAGAAGGTATTCCTCTAGGTTAGTGAGACCATCGTTATCAGAATCAATGGTCGCATCACTGGCATCAAACGGGTTCAGGCCATAAAGAAGTTCCCAGACATCACTTACGCCATCACCGTCGGAATCGCTGGTCGTTGGGGTAAGTAGCATATTTTGAACTTCTAAAGGCACTTCATTTTTCAGCAGGCTTTCCATCACCAATGGAGAGGAAGATGCGCCGTTTTGCTCAAAAATTAGAGTAAACACGGAGCCGTCTGTGCCTAATGGTGAAGAGCCCGCCATTGCAATGGTCGCCTTGCCAGCAACATTTGTGTTCAATGTGGTAGCCCATGCTTGCGTTAATGCTGTGGTTTCCACTGCAATAAGAGTAGCTTGATCGGGGTTAAAGTTAATCTGGGCGTCAATGCCTTGCGCACCGCGGTTCAAATATAAGTCCACCGCGATATGGCCATTTTGCAACACCCGGCGGTTATACCACGAAGCATTCAGTCCAACCGACATTAACTGACTTTCCACATCGCTTGCACCATTACCGGATGGGTCACCTAATAAATAAGCAGTAAAGTTTTGCTCAGTTAAATTCGTGTTAACTTGCGCGTAATTATACTGAGCAGGAGAGAATTGCCACACGGCCTCTGCGGTGTTGAGTGGTAAGCTCGATAGCCCAGCTGCATAGGTGAGAACCGTGCTGGCCTCCATAGCAGTTACGATATTATCCCCATTTAGGTCGGCCGCCTGCAGGGCAAAGCCACTCAAGGTAGATTCACCAGAAATATGTGCGAGCATGAGTGCAGCATCGTAGGCGGTAATACCACCGAGTTGGTCTGACTTCATCGCTTTGATGTTATGACCCAAATCAGTGACAGGCCCAACCGAATAAAGACCTGAATTGGCGGATTGCGCTGTAATCGTGCCATCATCTAAAGCCACCGTGACTCTTGGCAGAGTCACGCCCATCCAGGTTGTGGTTTTACCAGAGATCATATAGCCATCGATAATGGTCAATTGACCATTATAGGAGTCGGTAGCGATAGCGCCGCCATTGAGCTGTGCAGCGCTGATTGTTACTTCAGAGTTGCTTGTTTCTTTGGCAATAACGGTAAATTCAAGAATAACTAACTCTCCATCACCATCGACAGCGTTGTCTTGAGAGGTTGCGCCAGTCAAAGTAACAGTATTGTTGTTCTGGTGGGTGCTGACAGACCAGCCTGAAATCATGCTGCCTTTTCTTATACCTTCAAATCTAAGTTTTGACGAGTCAAAGCCGACATCAAGATCTAAAGCGATGAGGCCGTTAACGTTAGAAGCTCGCACCGGAACTTCAAAGAACTGCCCTTGAGTTACGCTCAAATCAGCGATACCGATAGAAGTATCACCAGAGAGGTAAGTAAAGCCCCCTGCGAGTCGTCCCATTTTCTCGTCTGCATTGGTGACAAAAATATCAAAGGTGCCCGCGATGTGTGCCGTAGTGGTACATTGAAGTTCATAACTGCTGATAAAGGTAGGTGAAGAGCAAATAGCCTCACCAACTTTAATACTCGCCCCTTCTTTAAAATTAGAGCCAGAAAGCGTCAGCAGGGTGCCGCCTTTCGCACTGCCGACTTTTGGTGTCACTAGGCTTACAACCGGACTATCGACCACTGTAATGACATTTGGTGTCGCGCTACGGCCGTAAAAACTGCTGCTATAACCGTCATTTGCTTCAATATAATATTCCACACCTGGCGCTTGTACGGCTGATTGAACAATCGTCGCTCGGTAGTTATTTCCTTGATTATTCAGCATTACCGAACTTTGATATTGATTGTCGCCGATAGTGCGGTAATACAAGGTCACGGTATCGACAGCAATATTGTCTGTGACGGTTGCCTGCACCAGAATATTGGCACCAAACCCACTCGCGGTGATTGGGGTGTGTTGAATCACGGGTTTAACCGTATCAATAGGTGTTGCAGAAGCAATGTTCGAGCCTTCAGACTCCCCTTCGGCAGAAACGACTTTAAATTGGTAATAGTACTTTTTGCCAGGTTCAACGTTCTCATCACGGTAAGCCAAAGTGCCACTTTCAATCAATGATTGGTGAATACGTTGATACTGACCATCCTCTTCCGTTGAACGGTAAAGGTTGTAGCCGTATAAAGTTTCAAAGTCGTCTTGAGACCAGCTTAAATTAACAAAACCTTCGCCTGCATTGGCTTGTAGAGTTAATGCCTCTAGCCCGCTGGCACTCACACCAAAGCGGAATCGAGCGTAATCTTTACCCGTTTTTAGCCAAGCGTTATCGGCAGCAACTGCATCTTGAATACGAACGTACTGATAGCCGTCGGAAGCAACGTGAGAAACTCGTGCTTGCCCTTCCCAAGTTCTGGCATCAACCCAATCTCCCGCAACTGAAAAGTCGGTATACGGGTAGTCGGGTCCAAAGAAGGCTTTAGGTTGAGTGTTGGTATCCATGTTTCGGTTGAAAGTGACGCGCCATGTCATCACCTCAGGACCGAATTCTGTTTTCACATTGCCGTCTGCATCCAGCATTTGCACATCGACAACAAATGGATAAGCGGATTCTGGAGCAGTTTCAAGAATAGGGTAGACTTTCGCTTTGTTTAGATTAAAGTCATCGCTGTAGTCAATTACCGCAGTATCGATTAGGAACTCGCTGGTGGTGCCCCAGTAGTTGCCACTCCAGTCTTCTTCTATTGGGTCTCCGTTTTTCTCAGATGTATGGATCTGCAACCAATGATCGGGTTTTGGATCCCAATAGCGATTGAGAAAAGCATTATTTTTGAACTCCTGAAATCCCTCTCTGAAAGGACTAAAAAGAACGGATGTTTTTCTGCCATTGTTAGGCGTTTTTTTGAGGTTTCCTAAGAAAGTATTATGGCTACCTATAGGCAAATTCCCATAAGATAAGCTGTAACCTATGTATGAGTTTTGTATAGCACTGTTTTCAATTAAGCTCGAATTGATGATAGCGGGAAGTTGGGCATTTCCCCATGTTTGTTTATCTAAACCATCAATGTAATCAGGTATGTAACCTAAGTCCTTAAAGCGGCTGGTGCTCACTGTCATTCCATTAAATTTAGGCGTTAATGCATGCTGCCAATTGCCGTCACGGAATTCATAATAAAAATAGTCACCTTCATACAAGGAATCAAACTCTGCATTATCTACTTCAATATAGATCGGGCACTCAAATGTACTCGTGTGAATCATACAGTCTTCGAGTTTTGTGTAATTATTTGATATCTTAATATGTGAAAGCTTTATTGCTTCGCTTTTATCAGCATTTAGTAGAACCATCCGATCCGGAAACAAATCTGAAGGTGCCATCACAACTGGATTTTCAACACTTCCCTCAGCAATTAAAGAGCCTTCTACTTGTAGGTACGCATTTCTAAACTGAGCGTAGGTATCGTCAGGTTGGCTTCCCCAAAACTGAACGTGAACTCCTTCACCAAGCTTTAGGGTGGTGTCTTTGGCAACAAGAACCGGTTTATCAATGATATAAAGTGCCTGGTCACTTAAGGTAATCACACCATCCACAACGCCATCGGTATCAAGTAAGCCGCCATCGCTGCCAGGAGCATCAGAATCTAAAATCGAAGGTAGGTGGATTCCCCTGTTTACCTGAATTTGGAAAACAGAACTAGATTGATAATTGGTTGTATCTTGATTGTCTAGACCGTTTTGCGAGTTTATGTAGACCTTAAAGTTAATAATATGATTGTTAGGCGTGTTGTCAGCCACCTTAAAGGTGAAAGGTTGACTAACACCAGTAACCACACCATCTTCATCATAAATTAGGCCATTATCGTCATTACCAAAGGTACCGACAGACTCGTAGTTGACCGTATCCGTCACCCAGGTAATATACGGATCTGCCCCTACCGCGCCATTATCCTCAGCCGATAGCGTCACAGTTGTATTATCAGATTGTCCCCATTGGTTACGAATCACCACTGCTAAATCAATGGTTTCACCCGCATCAATGTGACCATTACTGTTGCCCTTACCTTGGAACCCTTGAACGTCGTTACCGCCATCCCATAAGTAGTGCTCTAGGTAATTTAAGCTTGGCTTAGGGGTGTTGACCAATGCTGCTAAGGCGTCCGCAGAGTGGGACATAGTTGGTGGTTTTTTAGGATCATAAGTGACGCCCTGTAATTTAGGGCCTGTTGCGCCAAGTTGTCCCATAATAAAACGAGAGGAATGAATCGCTTTGTCATTAAAGCGTGTTCGTAGCAGAGCGGCAATACCAGAGACTACCGGTGCAGCCATGGAAGTTCCATCCCATGCAGCGTAGCCATTTTGAGGTAAGGTCGAGTAGATATCGACGCCCGGTGCCATTAACTCATATTCCACACTGTCTTTTGCGATGCAGTCAAAGCTAGAAAAGCGAGCGAGGTTATCGCCATTTATGGCAGGTGCTGGCATTTGCGCTTGTACGCCCAGCACCCAAGGGTAGGCTGCTGGATAGTTTCTGGAGTAGGGAATACCACAAAGCGGATCATTTGGCTTACCGTCATTACCTGCTGCCGCAATCAGTACCGAAGAAGAAAAAGCCACGGCTAGGGCGTCCTCTTCCGCTTGCGAGTACCCTTGGCCACCAAATGACATGTTAATCACATCCGCACCGTGTGCTGCTGCGTACTCAATGGCTTCTGCAATATCCGTAGAGGTTAAAATGCCACTGTATTGCGCTGCTTTTACCGCCATGATTTTGACATTAGGCGCAATGCCTACTCCGCCAAGGTGGTTGTCTTTTTTAGCGGCAATAATGCCAGCGACATGAGTGCCGTGCCCGTGGTCGTCACTAGGGTCGCCGTTATGATCCCACTGACTACCAACAAAAGAAGCACCATGCACATCGTCGATAATCCCGTTATTATCATTGTCGATGCCGTCATTTGGAATTTCGCCATGATTCACCCACATATTGATAGCAAGATCTTCATGGTTGTAATCGACACCACTATCAATAACGGCAACCACGGTATCCCGGCTACCGTGCTGGTCGTAACCATTGTCTTTTAGCCACTGCCACGCCTCCGGAGTATTTGTGGCATTTAGGTGCCACTGCTGAGCAACATCTGGGTCGCTTGAGTTTACTGCATCACTCAGCTGTTGTGCGGTTGTAATAGATTGACTTAACAAGCTTGGGTTATTGGTGACGGTTCGAACTTGCGGCTCTTCAATCACATCAATTGTTGGGTCTGCGCGTAATTGTTTCACCACGTCTTCATAATCGACGTTGGTGGAGACTTTCACCTTCTGCCATAAGGGTAATTGCGCTTTCGCTTTGGCGAGTTGCTGCTGGGCGGGGGTTGCCATTCGCATAGGGGCAACAGTCGCGACTGGTGTCTCAAATAGTGGCTCAACGTGAATACCAGCAATCTTACTACTGAGTGGCGAAGACAGTGCTGAGTGACTTTGCGCACTAAATTGGCTCATCATTTGAACCTGACGTTGTGGCTTGAGCTTGACTAGTAGCTCATTTTGCTCACAGCCTGTACCTTTACAGCGGATCACTTTTGCTTCTTCAAGCGAGATATTGTTGATATGAACATCACTAGAATACGGCCCACGGAAGGTTTTTTGTTTTAAAAGAACCTCGGGGTTAGGAAGGCTGGTGGTTTCAGTCGCATTAATATTCTGACTGTCGATATCACTTGCCCCTGCAATAAAAGCAGCAAAGACACTGGCAGCGATAAAATGCCGAGCAGCATGTTTCATTGGAATATCCTATTTAGATTAGCTTCTCAATCCATTGAGGAGTGACAATTTTGCTTTGGAAATTAAAAATACGTTTTTGGGCAGGATATCTCATTCGGCTTATGCAGAAAGTGATGCGAAAGGAATTTTTATATTGCCATGGTCAAGAATTCAGTGGATTTATTAATTAACACAACACATTAAGTTGCTGGGTGAATTGTTGCTTTCGTGGTATTTGCAGCTTGAATGGCAAGGGTGTTGTTAAGTAATTAATTGATTATGCAATCCGAGTCACATTGTCGTTATCAAAACAAGGTCGCGCAATAAAATGATCGTATAATTTTTGAACAATTTTGGGTTGTCGTATCATCAAGGAAGAACATTATGAAGAAGAGCAGACGCTTATTTGATCATAGATATTTCGTGTTACTGCTTATTTTCACTTTCATTGCGCTGCTGTCGAGTCAAGTTAATGCTCAGCAATCTGCTTATTGGGAGCTTAAAAGCAATGAGACTGCCGACTATCTATTTAACGATTGGGTCACCCTCGACAATCCGATACGGGATAACACCACCAGTGATTCCTTTGGCTCAGATATCGCCTTTCAAGGGGATTGGCTATTGGTAGGAGACCCTGATTCAAATGAAGCGGGACAAGTCTTTATTTACAACCTGAGCAGTGGAGAGCCCCAGCTTGAGACTGTGCTTCAGCCAAGTGATGGAGAAATGGGTGATAAGTTTGGCTACTATGTGACTGCCCAAGACGATGTCATTGCGGTCTTCAGTGCTTGTGGTAGTAAACACTATGGAGGTTGCGTCTACCTTTACACTAAGCAAGCGGACAACAGCTACCGAGAGCAGCGACTTCAAGGTACAGGGTCTTTTGGGAGTCGTTGGGACTTTGGGCGCTCAGTGGCTATTCAAGGAAGTAAGGTAGCTATTGGTGCTCCCTATGCCGGAACCGAGACAGATAAGGCTGTAATCGAACATGGGAAGGTCTTTGTATACGAGGCAGATGTTAGCGGTCACTATGCGCTAAAACAGACAATATTACCCAACCTGTTAGAGGATAAACTTCGCTTTGGAGCATCCTTATCTTTTAGCCAAGATGGCTTGCTGATTGGCTCACCGGGTGCAGAGACATATGGGCGACTCTCAGGGGATATTTATTTTTTTACTAGAAACAGCGATGGTATCTTCGAAGAGCGTGATTCTGAAGGCCAACTAGATTTCTCAAATTATAAGCTATATCGCTATGGCGAAAATGTTAAGTCGCGCGAAGGTAGCGTTTACTCCACAGGTGTCACGAGTTCGGAGATCAACCGACGCATCGATGATATAGTCGCATTAACTCACAAGAATATCCCCTCCGTGAGTCTTATATCCACCGCCTTTGTTGACTTTGTAAATCCTACTATCTCAGTAAGCAATGCCTTCACCGTGGCTAATGAAAACACATTAATTGCACTTTCTACAGGCGAGTCAGAAACCTTTCCGCCTTACTACAATTGTTGGGTCAACGCCTGTGGAGACCACCTTTACATTCATGAGATTACGCATGACAAAGGGGAAAAAATACAGGAACGTCGATTCCGATTAGGCGGAGAACAATTCTATCGGTCGGCAAACGTGTCTGCATCTGAGGGTAAGGTACTGACCAATAATAGTGGCGATATTCTTGCTTTGAGTGTCACCGACTTTGGGCTGATTAACTTCGATGGATCTGACATAGAGGGTGAATCGAAGTACACAGGAAGAGTGTTTCTCTACCGCCGAGGCAAGACACTGAGTAATAACGACTACCTCTCTTTTTCATTGAGTGAAAATACGCAGCTTCCGCACTACCTAAAACCCTATTATGAAAAACAGACACAGGGCTCAATAACATTAACGGGTGAAGATGCACGTTTCTTCACGGTGGATGCTAATGGCAAGATTGAGTTTAAATCTTCCCCTGACTTTGAGAACCCGCTAGATTCCAATGGTGACAACACTTATCGATTGTCGGCAATCGTAGTTTCCGCCGATCAGGCTGCGTCTTCTACCGTTCACCTTTTTATCGACGTTAACGAGGTGCCGGACAATGATCTCGATGGTCTAGAAGATAATTTAGATCTTGATGACGATAATGATGGCGTCCCCGATCTTGTTGAAATAGCGCAGGGAACGGATGAAAAGGATATAAACAGCTATCTCGATACCGACAAAGATACGGTGCCGGACTTCTTTGAAGATGGTACGTACGGCAATAATAGACTTGCCCCCGATGCCATAGACTCAGATTCTGATGGAGTGAGTGACTATATTGAGGCATTTAGTGGTGTTAATGACAAACCAGTATGGTCTTATGTAGAAGATAACGCCTTGAATCGCGGCCAAGCGTTACGCCAAGTATTGAGTCATCAGACCTTTGACGACAGATTTTCTCAAACGGGAGAGATCACGAAAGATTCGGGATTGATCTATGTACCAGATCCTGCTTATAACGTGGTACACGTCTATGATAGCGAGGTGCTGCCATATGAAAAAATTGCAACGCTTCGTCCTTCAGACTTAGCTTGGGATGATGACGCGGATATTGACTTTGGAAGCTCGATAGCGAGTGACAATGGCACCATAGTCGTCGGCGCCTACTCAGACTCTGAAAATGGCACCAGTGCAGGGGCCATCTATATATACAACCACTTGGGAGGCGGGCAATACAGCGAGACCAAACTTCTCGCTACGGATGGAGGAAGTGAAGACTTTTTTGGCCGCTCTGTGGATATTGACAATGGCGTGATTGTTGTCGGCGCCAACTATTGTGCGATTGAAGGGCAAAGAGTTGGCTGCGCGTATGTTTATACTCCAAACAGCACAGGAACTGGCTACAGTGAAACCAAGCTAATAGGAAGCGGAGCGACCGCTTATGCTGGTTTTGGCTTTAATGTTGCCATCGATAAACAGACCATAGTCGTAAGCGCTGCCGCAGATGACAGCGTTTATGAAGACTCGGGAAGTGTGTATGTTTATACCATGCAGGATGATGGACGTATCAGTGAGCAAAAACTCATCCCGAACGACCCTGAATATCGCGGTGATTTTGGGTCGGATGTGGATGTTTCTGAAGGCGTAATAGTGGTTGGGCTGAGAGAAGACAGGAACCTAAATACGATAATCAGTGGCGGCAATATCGGGAAAGTGTACGTTTATAAAAAAGGAAGCGACAGCCAGTATCACCAAACCAATACTCTTTATGAGAATAATCTTAAAACCTTCACTATGGACTCTATGTTTGGCGCTCAGGTAAAAATCGACAATGGGGTTATTTACTCCGGTTTTTATCAAGACGACCATCAAGCCTTAAATGTGAAAGGGATCTATCGATTCTATTTAACCGACCTAGGTGGCTACCAAAGAGAGCAGCTCTCCATAACCACGCCGGATGATTATATTAGAGTACAAAATCATAAACTCACCGGGTTTTATGCCGATGCAACCTCCGTTTATATGGCCGCTGACTATCAATTTGTCATTGCTGATAATGGCAATACCTCAACAATCGATCCCTTTGGTACGATCACTGAATTTAGATTAGACAGCCAAATCTCAGCAGAGCAGGCAGTGTCGATAACTCTTGAAGAGCACAATACGCTCACGTCACTCTTCAACGCCTTTGACCCTGATGGTGATGACCTAACGGTGTCTTTGGCGGGTAAAGATGCCGAGCATTTCACTTATCACGCAGGATTACTGCAATTTACTCACCAACCTGTAGTTGCTGATCCTCAAGACTTTGGCAAAGACAATACCTATGATTTATCGTTATCGGTCACCGATGGCGAGCTAACGAGCACGATAAACATAGCCGTAACCGTAATAGAAAACTGGGATGTAGACGGTGACGGGATAGATAATTACTCCGATAACGATAATGATAACGATGGTGTAATAGATGCTAACGATCCATTTCCACTGGATCCGAATGAATGGGCAGATACCGATGGCGATGGAATAGGGAACAATACCGATGTTGATGATGATAACGACGGCATCAATGACCAGTTAGAGCAGCAATATGGGCTAAACCCGCTTGATCCAGATGATGCGCTCAGTGATTTAGATTCGGATGGTATTTCTAACTTAGAGGAGATTGTTGTTGGGACCGACCCTCGACTCGCAGACACTGATGGCGATGGCGTCTCTGACTACGATGAAATTGTCAATAGAACAGATCCGTTAGATCCAAGCGATAGCGCCCAATCCGCCATCAAATATTGGGTTTGGCAAGATATCAACGGTGACTACGCCGCAGAAATGATCGCGTTAAAATCCGATGACTTACCGCGAGTGAAGGTTGATATATTAGCGGTTCCAGCCATGAACAGCGTGGTAAGCAAAACCTTAGACATGGATCTTCTCTGGGCTGAGTTACACAGCGTTGGGGATTTGAATGGCGATGGTGTAGATGAAGTTGGAGTGTTTGGTTTTATCGAATCCGAAAACCGATACTCATTAGTCGCTTTGGACACGACCAATCAATTAACCCTTGTTCGACGTTTCAATTGGCCAGCTTCTGTTGCTAAGGGGCAACTAAAAAACCTCCCGGATCTTAACGGAGACGGAGTAAGTGAACTTGCCTTGTTCGGCCAGCACAAACTCAACAAGACCAATCAATTGCTTGTCAAAGATGGCTTAACCGGACAGTCTATTCGCACATTTAAGTGGGTGAACAATTGGAACCAGTTAGATATTGTGACCTTGGGCGACAGAAATGACGATGGAGCGCCAGAGATAGCGCTGTTTGGTATCCATAAGCGAACCGAAAAAGGGCAACTGTTTGTCTTGGATGGTCAGTCAGGCTCTAAACAAGAGGTGTACAACTGGAGTAAAACGCTCGCCAATGGCGCGCTGTTTCGTCCTGGAGACGTAAACAGTGATGGTAATGACGATATTGGGCTCTTCTCTCAACGCACAGACGACAACCGGTATCAGCTTTTTGTGAAACACGGCGATACAAAAGCAGGACGAGCGGCCTCTATTACGTGGCCCAACACCATAGAGAATGGACAGATCTTTTCTGTTGCAGATAGGACGTTTGATGGTGTTAATGAGGTAGGCTTATTCGGTTTGTCTGGCAGTGGTGATAATGCTCGCTATAAAGTGTGGATCAATAGCGGTGCAGACAACCAGCGCATTACTAACCTAACATGGCCAAACCATTGGCATGATGTAGTGGTAAGGCAAGTGGGGGACTATGACCAAGACGGAGTTCGTGATATTGGGTTGTTTGGTTATAACAGGCTCACGGGTGACTACGAGATATCGGTTAAGTCTGCAAGCAGTCGCTTAGAGCTAGGCGTAGTGACGTTAGGGCAAGAGGTAGAACAACTTACGGTCGAATTTACCGATACAAACGGTGATGGCAGGGATGATATGGCACTCGCTTGGCAAGATGGTGTTACTCAGAAGCGAAACTTGGTTGTGATTGAGGCAGCAACGTTGGCTTTAATGCTCGTGAATGTCGCGCTGTAGGGGAGAATAATAGAGAACTTACAATGCGTAAATGAACGGATAGTCGACAAGGCAAGCCTAGCTTGCCTTGTCGAAAACAGTAAGAGCAAGCTACGCAGGTTCGAGCTCATCTTTATCAACAGCCGCAACTTTTTCAGTTGGCTGCTGTTGCAGTTCTGTTTTTTGGCTGGCTAGGTAGAGATTGTCGAAGCAGTAGTTCGTTGCCTCGATATAGCCCTCGACTGAACCACAATCAAAGCGCTCACCTTTAAACTTATAGGCGATGACACAGCCTTGCTGCGCTTGTTTTAACAGAGCGTCGGTGATTTGAATCTCACCGCCTTTGCCTGGCTCAGTGTTTTCTATAAGCTCGAAGATATCAGGTGTCAAAATGTAGCGGCCAATAATGGCTAAGTTGCTTGGCTCCGTACCTGGTGCTGGTTTTTCAACCATATCGGTGACACGAAGTAAGTCATCACGAATGGCATCGCCAGCAATCACGCCATATTTGTGAGCATGATCCTTCGGTACCTCTTGTACAGCAACAATGGAGCAGCGGAATTGGTTGTACAGGCCAACCATTTGTTGCAACACGCCATCACCTTGCGGGTTGACACAAAGATCATCGGCAAGAACGACAGCAAAAGGTTCATCACCAACAAGTTCTTTACCCGTCAAAATAGCGTGACCTAAGCCTTTCATCTCACGCTGACGGATATAGGTGTAGTTGGCCGAATCGATCAAACGACGAATATCGACCAACAGGGCTTCTTTATTCGTGCCCTCAATTTGATGTTCCAATTCGTAATTTTTATCAAAGTGATCCATTAAGGTGTGTTTGCCACGACCGGTGACAATACACATACTTTCCATGCCTGCATCTATCGCCTCTTCCACCCCATACTCAATGAGTGGTTTGTTGACCACTGGCATCATTTCTTTAGGCATGGATTTTGTGGCAGGTAGAAAGCGAGTGCCGTAGCCAGCGGCGGGGAATAAACATTTTTTTATCATAACGTTGTTCTTTTAGTTTTTAAATTTTAAGCTGTTAGCTGTTAGCTGTTAGCTGTTAGCTGTTAGCTGTTAGCTGTTAGCTGTTAGCTGTTAGCTGTTAGCTGTTAGCTGTTAGCTGTTAGCTGTTAGCTGCACGGAAACCGCATGAACATCACCGTCACGTAAGGCTTTCAAGAACCTTACTTAGGTAGTTTTCGTCCATTGCGCAGTTCATCCGTTTACGTTTGATACCACCTTTAAACGTGGTTTCGCTCTTTAATAGGTTCAAACACATCTGCCTGATCCTTGCAAAAGCCTCTGCTCGATCGTCTGCTCTAATACGAGAGTTGTCCTCACAAAATGCAGTATCAAGCGACCAATGCATGACCTCTACATCCCAGTGAGAACGCGTCGCTTCAAGTAACGTTTGAGCTTCTAATTCTTTAGAGCATATGTAGTATCGAATACTCACATCTTGCTCTGTTGCTACTGCCGATTCCTGTCGAATTGAAGCCACTGTCAACGCCAGTTTAAAATTGACCCACTTATCGACGTTATCGCCGAAGTAAAACTGACCCACCCACGTAATTAATTTCTACTTTCAGATAGATTTGTCTAGAACCGTTGGTATGGTTCCAGCCGCCTTCTTTCCTCGTAATCGGTAGCTTTCTCCACTGATTTGTACGATGTGTGAGTGATGAAGAAGCCTATCCAGTAATGCCGCCGTCAGTGTCGTATCGTCGGCGAACGCATTTGACCATTGAGAGAACGGTAAGTTACTGGTCACGATAATGCTGCCTTGCTCGTATCGTTTAGCGATGACGTTGAAGAACAAGTTTGCTTCTTCTCTGCCGAACGGTAGATATCCAATTTCATCGACGATAAGAAGCTTTGGAGCGAGCACACTTCGTCTCAGGTAGCTTTCAAGTTTGCCTTGAGCTTTTGCTGTAGACAGTTGAAGCATTAAGTCTGCTGCTGTGATGAAGCGTGTTTTTAGACCCTTTTGAACCGCTATTTGACCAAGGCTCACGGCAAGATGGCTTTTACCAACGCCACTTGGGCCAAGCAATATCACGTTTTCGCTCAATGAAGGCTAACCCTGTTAGCTCCTTAAGCTGTTTTCTTGGAGCGCCTGTTGCGAACTTGAAGTCATAGTCATCGAATATTTTTTCCATGGGGAAGCTTGCGAACTTAGTCAGCGTGGCTCTTGTTCGCTCAGCTCTCGCTTCAAGCTCTGCGTTGAGAAGTGATTCTAAGTAATCGGCTAGGCTCAACTCACGACTATTGGCTGCTTCTGCCAGTCTTGGCCACTCCTGACCTATAGCTTGTAACTTCAGCGCTGCACAGGCCGCTTCGATACGATTCATTTGAAGGTTCATACTCGTACCTCCAACAGCGCGTCATAGGTTGAGAGTGGGTGTTGGAAGCTCTCAACTGGCATGACATTATCACTCATTGTTAGCGGTATCATTGGCCGTGTCGGTGACGGGAGAGGTTGAAGTGTAAAGCGCTCTTCATCTAAGAGAACTTGAGGCTTTGTACCCGTCGTACCGTGGAACCGTTGGTGAGCGACGGTTTCTAACCACGCGCCGATATGTCCATTAAGAACATCAACGGTGACTTTAAGTCCGTGTTGTTTGAGTGTCGCTGCAAGCGGAGTGACGAAGCTACTTTTCAAGTAAGAGTTAAATCGCTCTACTTTCCCTTTGGTCTTTGCGCGATAAGGGCGGCAAGCTCTTGGTTTGAAGTTGTACTTCTTGGCGGCAGTGAGCAACATAGGATTCCATCGGTGTTCACCTTCACCGTAAGCATCTCGTTCTATCATGATGGCTTTTGCATTATCGAAGAGAACTTCTTTGGGTACGCCACCGAAGTATTCAAACGCTTCTTCAAGACCTTCCACCCAGTCTTCTTGTCGCTCTCGCTCACAAAAGCGAACGAAGGTCGCTCTGCTATAACCAAGCGTTGCAACGAAGGCTTTAACACGCACCCCGTAATGAGTGATGGTAGTAAAGTCGACTTGCATCTGTTCACCTGGCTTTGTCTCGAATCGAACCACGGGGTCGACTGGCGTACTAGGTTTGTATTGTTTGATGTGCTCCTTGAGCATCGTTATACCACCATCATAGCCAAGCGCTTTTAATTCACGAAGTAGTACAGTTGCTGGTATCCAATACGGTTTTGCTGCGTCAATGCGAGTACGCAAGTAGTCATGGTATGGCTGAAGTTTAGTTGGTCGCGACTGACGCTCGGGATATACGGGGGCTTTGCTTTTATCACGAAGATAATTACGAACGGTATTCCTTGAGATACCCAAATCCTTGGCGATACGGCGGATGCTGCACCCTTGTTGATGTAAAACGTGTATTTCCACTAGTTGCTCCTGATTGATCATAATCCGCCGCTTTGTCCATTTACGAACGGATAGTTTGCCTCAGGTGGGTCAATTTTAAATCGGCGTTAGTGGGTCATTTTTACATCGGCGCTGACACCACGATGCCCATCGTTTTTAACTCAGGCCATTCATGTTCAATATCACCCAAAACCGACAAATCACGATTTACTAAAGCCACTCTCGTTTCTATTCTTCCGTGACTTTTTTCTTGAGTACTGTAAGAACTGCCGTCGAAGTCTTGAAGCATGTCCATGCGAAAATAATCATCAAAGGCTTGCTCAAGCATTCCCTGATTGCCTTTGACCGCTAGTAAATAATCCGCTTCTTTATCGAGAATTTTCTGCGCTATTTTCTTTTGGCAGCCCATCGCATCAATCGTAATCAAGCAACCTTTTACATCTAGCAAGTCAAGTAGCTTGGGGATCGCGGTAATTTCATTGCTTTTACTATCAACCTTCTGTTGACCAATGCTCATTCCATTCTCTGTCGCAAAAGCGTTCACCATGTGAATCGTTCCTTTGCCTTTCGAGCGATCATAAGAGCCACGTAATGTTTTACCGTCGATGGCAATGACTTCACCATCCGTCAGTGTATGGCAGTCCTTCATCCAAGCAATGAAGCTTCTTTGCAACGCTGCAGGATTAATCATACCCATCACTCGAGACAGTGTATCCGCCGAAGGAATGCCAGCTTCAAAATGACCATATCGTTTGAGGAAATCTAAGCGAGCATTACCAAAATCAATAATGCCATCCCAGCCATCGTGACCCGACAAAACACCACAAATTGTCAGCAAAATAATGTCTGATAATTTGTGCTCTACTTTGCTTTCTTGTCGATAGTCTTTACTGATTTGGAAATGCATAAATGGATTGGTTAACTCGCTCATATTTAGGCCCCTATATTGTCTAGGAGCTATTACAAAACAGCAGAAATGATCTACAAGGCGATCTTAAGGTTCATTGGGTTACATTTGAAAACTGAGAGTAATGAGGCATTGGTAACTAATTTTAAGCATCACCGCAGCCCTTATATATCAACGACTTTCATACGGTTTCCCTGATGGGGTTACATCTAAAAACTGAGAGTAATGAAGTATTGGTAACTAATTTTAAGCATCACCGCAGCTCTTATATATCAACGACCTTCATGCGGTTTCCCTGATCGTCACGGCTGTACCAAGAATCCATAGCTACATCATCGACCCATAAGGTGATGCTGCCTCGATTTACAAATGCTTTATTGTGCTGAGACCAGTTGGTTATTTTTCGCTTTGACTATTTCATCATGCTCACTGAAGTATTTAACGTTCAGCTCAATGAAATCAGAAACAGTTGAATCTATTTAGGAAACAACGCCTCTCCCACGGAAACCGCATGAACATCACCGTCACGTAAGGCTTTCAAGAACCTTACTTAGGTAGTTTTCGTCCATTGCGCAGTTCATGCGCTTACGTTTAATACCACCTTTAAAGGTGGTTTCGCTCTTTAATAGGTTCAAACACATCTGCCTGATCCTTGCAAAAGCCTCTGCTCGATCGTCCGCTCTAATACGAGAGTTGTCCTCACAAAATGCAGTATCCAGCGACCAATGCATGACCTCTACACCCCAGTGAGAACGCGTCGCTTCAAGTAACGTTTGAGCTTCTAGTTCTTTAGAGCATATGTAGTATCGAATACTCATATCTTGCTCTGTTGCTACTGCCGATTCTTGTCGAATTGAAGCCACGATGCCCATCGTTTTTAACTCAGGCCATTCATGTTCAATATCACCCAAAACCGACAAATCGCGATTCACTAAAGCCACTCTCGTTTCTATTCTTCCGTGACTTTTTTCTTGAGTACTGTAAGAACTGCCATCGAAGTCTTGAAGCATGTCCATTCGAAAATAATCATTAAAGGCTTGCTCAAGCATTCCCTGATTGCCTTTAACTGCCAGTAAATAATCCGCTTCTTTATCGAGGATTTTCTGTGCTATTTTCTTTTGGCACCCCATCGCATCAATAGTAATCAAGCAGCCTTTTACATCTAGCAAGTCAAGTAGCTTGGGGATCGCGGTAATCTCGTTACTCTTAGAATCAACCTTCTGTTGCCCAATGCTCATTCCATTTGCAGTAGCAAAAGCGTTCACCATATGGATCGTTCCTTTGCCTTTCGAGCGGTCATAAGAGCCGCGTAATGTTTTACCGTCGATGGCAATGACTTCACCATCCGTCAGTGTATGGCGGTCCTTCATCCAGGCGATGAAGCTTCTTTGCAACGCTACAGGATTAATCATACCCATCACACGAGACAACGTATCCGCAGAAGGAATTCCAGCTTCAAAGTGACCATATCGTTTAAGGAAATCTAAGCGAGCATTACCAAAATCAATAATGCCATCCCAGCCATCGTGACCCGACAAAACACCACAAATTGTCAGCAAAATAATGTCTGATAATTTGTGCTCTACTTTGCTTTCTTGTCGATAGTCTTTAATGATTTGGAAGTGCATAAATGGGTTGGTTAACTCGCTCATATTTAGGCTCCTATATTGTCTAGGAGCTATTACAAAACAGCAGAAATGATCTACAAGGCGATCTTAAATTTCATTGGGTTACATTTGAAAACTGAGAGTAATGAGGCATTGGTAACTAATTTTAAGCATCACCGCAGCCCTTATATATCAACGACTTTCATACGGTTCCCCTGACGCCTCTCCCATTGGCTTATTCTGTAAAAACGTCCCTAATGCAGTGCCATTCAGGACTGACCCAGTTGTACTCTCTGCGTTGTATAAATACAAGTGCCCCATACAGTGAGGCCAATAAACTACTTAGACTGCAAAAACTGAGTGTACTCATCAGGAGTCCCACAAAAGATGACATCTTCTAAAGGTATTTCATGGTAATGAACAAGAGCCGTAGTAGAGATCAAATAATTATACAGAGGAGCTATATATAACTCCCCCTTCTCCCATTTGTCTTTCGGTAGCGATAAATAATAGTCGTATGCAGAGAAAAAATCTTGAGCATTACTAAAATGATATAGCCCTGTGCAACATAGATCCGAAATTGGATTTTTTTCAGTAGTCAGGTCAACCTGAGTGCTATTTTCATTGATTGGGCGAACAAACGACCAGTTAGTACCTTCGCCACGAAAAACCTCTAAATAACCGTCGCCTAACTTACTGAGTTCTGGGTGAATAAAGTTTGGCCTAAAAGTATCAATGTTGAAAATAGTAATGGGTTCATTACTACTGCGATAATTAGCTAAGCCTAGCGAGACAGTTTCTGCTTGTCCTCTGGTTTCTGTATTCAAAACAACAATATCATAATCTTGTATGTCTAAAGCAATCACTCTTTGCTTAACAAATTCAGGAGTGCCGTATACATCCCTAACAATAAAAACAAATTTTTCAGAACTAAAATACTGTTGAAAACTTTTCACTGAATGGTCAAATAAGCTTTCACCATAGGCATCCAACATATACTTAGGGAGTTTATAACCTGCTTTAAAGAAGCGAGAGCTCAAACCCGCCATTGGAATAACAATCATAACTATTACCTATTTTAATTTTTTTAATTTCATATAAAGGCGGAACGCATTTGCAAAAAAAGCATCCTGACGTTTTAAATCATCGCTGTGCAGTGGCAACATAGACAAAAATAGTTGTATTTGCATCGCCATGATATTTTTCTCAGAAATCCCAAACTTCTCATGCATTAAATGAATAAAATACGACTGAATAGCATGCTCTTTTTTATTACTATCAATCGAGAGCGATATACTTTGATTGCTAATGTCAACTTGATAATAACCCGCTATAATCCAGTCATATAAGCCAATTACAGAGTGTGATAACTTAGCGATATCATAATATATATGACCATAAGCGGATAACTGACCATCGGGGGTTAGACCACGAGGGTCAATCACTTTAATTCTGTTAGCCCGAAAATCATACAAAACATTACTAAAACAAAAATCGCCGTGTAATAACGTGGGTTCACTGTCATCTATAGGAAGGTTTTGATTGGATAGTGAAAGTATTTCATTTAATGAAATACTTTCGTTTTCATAATGCCATTTTTGATCAAGTGAATAGCCCCTTGAATTACAATACTCATCCAATCGTTGGCTGGTTTTATTATCAAACAACTCGGATAGCGTACTATATGGCGCTGAAGTGGGTGCTTTTTCTTCTCGACATGCGACAAGAAAGTCAGCACTTTCATTCAAAATACGCTTCCAGACTTTCTGCGGCAATTCAGAAAAAACATAGAGTTCATTTAACGCAGTATTATGCAGATATTCTAGTCGGTAGCTTGTACGACCATTACAATGCGCTTCACCTAAATATTGGGGTATATATTGACGTAAAGAAAAAGGTAACTTAGCAAACCAGTTCGACTCTGCTGCAATTTTAATATCTTTAATACTCGACTTTTCTACCCAAGATGAGGTGATCGACAAATTATTAAAGGCACGCTGCGTTGTAAAATTCACTTTTGATGAATAATAGGTATTAACATGCCCAAAATCCAACCAATCAACAGATAGTTGACTCGTAAAGTCGGTCATCTGTCTATATTGATTTAGACCATTTAGAAAATCCCAATTAGATTTGCTTAGTGCTCTTAATAAGGTGCGAGGTTGAGAAAATTTAAAGTAGCCATTAATAACTTGGCTACCGTTAATCTCTAACTCACCTTGGGCTTGTTGTAACCAATGATTATTGTCTTCTGTTGCAATAGCCCAATGATAGTTCTCTTCAACCCTTGAAAGTGAAGCAAAGTTATAACCTTCAGGCAACTTGCTAAACAATGTATCCCCAAATAACAGGTGTAATGGCTTGTTAAAATCATGCTCAGACAAATTCAATGCAGCAATTAATGATTCACCTAGTTTTAAGCTATCTGGTAAAGCTAAGACTTCAACTTTGCTTTCAGCCAATAAAGTAAGGTCGGTATCAGAAATAACATAACTTTCGGGAACAGTAAGATAAACCTTTGTATTAGGTGGAGCAAGTTTGATTTGATGCTGAAAGAGCCGTTTATTCCCTAGAGGTAAAAAACTGGGTGGGATGCGCCCAAATTCAGATTGAAGTTCTTGGCCTATATAGGCACCTGACATAATTAAAAACATATTTAGTACCTAAAGCTCATTGCCACTATCAGTATGCGCATTTTCTTTCTTTAATAACTGCATAATTTCTTCATAGCTCAAAGAATTAAACTCAGAAGGTCGGATTGCTTTATCATCTATATAAAACCCATCAAATCCACACCATGGCTTACCTACTAAAATTTCATCGTATGGGACTTCATGCTTCTCAAGCCATTCAACAATGGTTGGTAAAGTATGAATATTAATCTTGCCAACATTCCCTTCATACGTACGCATGTTTCGCGCAGTGGCTATGACAATCTCAAAACCTTCATTTTTATAATTTTTAAGGCTAGCTATAAGATTTTTATTTGGTAAAACATTCAAGTAATCACTAGTATTGGCTTGGGTTAATGTGCCATCTAAATCAACTATTAATCTTTTCATTATTCACTGCTCGCTTTGCTAAGTAGATACCCTAAATCTTTTTTTATGGCATGAATAAAACGTTCTTTCCAAAAACTTGAGCCATACTCGTCTTTGTCTTGTGAGAGATATTTTAAAATCTTGTTTTTGTCAGGTCGCACAGAGCGCAGTTCACCTAACGTTATATAACTACCTATCGTTCCCCATTCCACATGATTGTATAAAAGCGAGAAAGCTTGGCTTGAATGCGGTTGATACAATCTACCGGGTAGACTGTAATGTTTAAAAAATCCTTCATTATTATAAACACCATGATAATTAGCCATGCCTTCGTAATCACCTATAGCAAATTGATCACAAATAGCAATGCCAAACGGACCTGTATTTATTTCGCCTTGGAAAGCAATATAGTTTCTTTTAGCTTGCTCCAATATGGCGACCATTTTCGAAATATCTACCTCTAACAGCTCTTTGTCTGCCCTTACCCTTATATAAAAATCATAGTCTGAGTAATTACTAGCCACGTGGAAACAGCTGTGCATTTTATAATGCATGCATTTTGCACCAGACCAGTCTTGGAAATGTTGTGCGTCTTCAAAAATAGCTTTTTTGGGGTTCAAAGCATCTACGATACTTTCTTGGCAGAGATGATCAATATCTTCAAGGTAAGCAAAAAGATTTGGGAGCTCACTCTTTAAGGCTAAGATATCATTATCAATTAAATAATCACGCCAAGTGTGCAAGAACTCTCCATCAAAAGTCCTATCAGCCTCTAAAGAGGTCGGCACTCTAAAACCTATTTGTTTCCAAGAGTGAATAAAAACATCCGCATTTAAAGGCTTTATTAGTTTATCTATAATACCAGGGAGTGTCTGTTCATAACCTCTAAACTGGCCAGAAAAAAGGATGGCAAACTTCAATGGTTTACTAGGCCTGTATTTTGTAGCTTTATACTGATTTTGAGTATTTAAATAGTTAGAACAAAACTTTATCCATTTCCGATTTCCTACAACGAAAGTATCCAGTGTTTCTTGTTTTATATAATCTACAAGTGGCACTTTCATCCGGTACGTTAAGATACATATGAACATTAATAACGAAGATGTTGCTATACATGCTTCAGCTTTGATTGCTAACCGCTCTATTAATTCTTTGTCTCTATTTAAAAACCGTATCGACCTCCAATGAATTGTGCCAAGTTCACCTAACGATAATTTTTCGGATTCTCTAACAAAAAGTAAGAAATCACTTTCGGTTGCTTTACTGCCAATTAAAATAAAATATTTACTTATATTCGCTGGTTTACTATCTAGGTGTTCCCAGAAAGAATTCTTAAGAAAGGATAGTTTTTCAAATTCAGAGCTGTATTTGAACTTTAAACCATTAAGCTGACTCAGAGATAAAGTCTCTATACTTGATAATAGTTCTAAAGAATCAATCGTCTCTATGTTTTTATTTAGAAGTGCTTGTTCAATAGTTTTGATCATTCATCAACCCCATTCAGCTGCTTCAATAAACCTCCATACATAGGTGTCTCCTTTAAAACTTCTAATGCAGGGGAGTATTTGAGTGCGCTTTCATAATCATTCAATTCTAGGAAACTAATCGCCAACATATATTTTATATGGTTATGATTTTTCCTATACCTATGGAACTCTAGAGCAGGCTCAATTACCTCTTCAAATTTTTTCTTTCTAAATAAGTTTAAACTGTGTTGATATAAAATATCTATTTGCAAATCTAGTTGCATGGGTTTGTGAAATTGCAATGCAAATTCACTTATTTCAAGAGAATAATCTATAGAGCTTATACGACCCAATCTTATCAGCGATGGATAAATTTCACTAATATGAGGGGAGTTACTTTTAACGTTGTTTAATAACTCTAATGACTTTAATGGTGACGTTCTCTCGAGTAAAAGACCTAAATATGCCATACATAGAAACTTTAAACTGCAAGAGTCGGTGTTAGCAATGCTAGCTTTCAACTGGTTAATAGTTAATTGTGAGCTATAACCACTTTCTAACTCAACATATGCTTTATACACAACTCTATAAATAATGTGTTTTTTTTCATTTATCGAGTCCCCTACATGAAAGAAATTTAAAACTTTAGAATGTAGGTCTTTATTATCTAGTGCTTCCGCTATATCAAAGCGTTCTATCAAAGAAGGTGGGATGCTATGTGTTAAATCTCTTAAAGGATACTTGTTTATTCTATCCATAGCTGGTATCAAGCTTGATTGATATAAGTCAACGATACATCTTTCACCATAAAATAAGTTTAAACTCTTAAATTTTGAGCTTGCTAAAAAATGAGATAAGTCAGGGACTATAATGTCTGGTTTAGTTATGAAATACTTTTTACTGTTACTGTGCGGTGTAAACAGTTCATACTCTAGACCAAAGCAATGAATTACATCTGCATTAAAAAGAGCACCATATAACAAAGCTCCATAAGCCCCCATTGACCCGCCGAAAAAGGTAGTATGTGTAATGTTTTTCTTTTCAATTACATTTTTTATTATGTTTTTATAGTACTCAAAGTCAGCCTCATCTTCGTCAAGTTTATTTATATACCAACTGTTGTGTGGACAATTAAGGTAGAGTACGTTAGACCGTGATGTAGCTAAAACACTTGAGAACGAAAACTTACCTTTAGGTACTGTTGCCGCTGAAAATGCAACAATTAAGTCATTCGTATTACCGTTTTGGAGTTTATAAAAACTTGAATCAGTCATTAGTTATTTACCAACTTGAGTGGAAAATTTTTTTGTTGGATAAAGCCCCTGAATTAGAAAGTTTAGTCAACGCATACTCTTTCCACTCTTCAGGCATTTGAAAGCTTTTAGTTTTGTTCACTTTTTTATTTAACTGACTTTCATCAGGAGCAATTTCTTCAATACCTAAAAAACGTTGTACTTTGTTTAACATATCAACTGGGCGCTCTCTAAAATCTTCGAAATACAGGATCATCAACTCATCATCTGTTAATGATTGCTGTAATAACTTATAATTATTTGCGTATTCAGCATTCACCCAGAAGAAGTGTTTATCCAACAACTCTTTAAAATGCTCAAAACCAGCTTCTAATGCATCATCTTCACGGTTGACCCATTTCATATGAAACTTATAGTGCGACCATAAACGCTCTAAGGGATCGCGTAGTGTGTAAATAACTTTTATATTTTTTGCTACTTTACGCACATTATCCCAACCGTCACGGCCCATTTGGCAATACAAATTTGAAAAATCAGCGCAGAATTTTTTGTTTGCATTAAAACGAAACAGGTTTTCATACCATTCGTTATCGATTTCAGATTCTCTTGCATACTCCGAATACCATGAAATATCTTCTAAATTTTGTGAGATAAACTTAGCATTACCATTTGCTGTTTTCTCTAATATTGCTTTTAATTTTAAAATGCGATCACGATGATTAAGCTGATTTTCAATACCCACTTTATTCGCAAAGTAATGAATCTCTTTTTCTGGTGTAAAGTGAATATCTGGGTGATCTTTTAGTTGTTCATATAACCATGTTGTGCCCGCTTTCATTGCACCGACACTCAAAAATAAGCTGTCAATCATTTATATATCTCCACTAGTTCATCCACTTGCTTGTCTGTTAAACGGGGCTCTGTGTTTACTATTTTATTTTTAAATTTAATTGTATCCATATTTATTGTTTTAACAGCATTAGCCAAACTAGGTAAGTCTGGTTTTATTCTTAACCCAGTCTTTCCCTCAATAATGTCTTCACCGATACCACCTAAATCACTTGCTACCACCCAGCAGCCGCAAGCTGCGGCTTCGCGTGTTACCAATCCATAACTTTCTGGCCAAATTGAGGGTGCAAACACTACATCGATTTGTTGGTAGAGTGATTCTATTTTATTTTGAGGTACATAGCTTATGAACTTTACATATATGCCACCCCAACTCTCTTGTCTCTCTTGTCCAGTGGCTAATGTACCATCGACAACTAGAACTTCAATATTTTCGGGCTGTATCGAGGTAATTGCTTGTTTGAATAAATGATAACCTTTATGATCACTCATTCCCCCAATGTGCGCACATACCACACGAGGTGTATGTGAGGTATTCTTATGTGCCCAATTTATCGACGATGATATGCCATTTTTATTTAATTTTATTTGAGGAATACCATTGTTCCTGCATATTTTTGCGAACCTTTCTGATACAGTCAATACTGATTTCGCGCCACGAAGTAGCGATAACAAATAACTTTTACGAGAGGTTGAATCTGTTAGCGAAATTCCCTCGGGTAATAAAGGAATATTATAAGGGTCAGGGTGACCATCAGGGTAGACAGTACCTAGTTGGTCCACCAAAAATTGATGATCTGAGAACCACCATGCATCATGAACAGTTACAACATATGGAATACTAGTCTCCTTTGCAGCTTCTATAATTGAAGCCCCTAGGCGTTGCACACAATGAAAGTGAATAACATCTGGTTTTTCAAGTTTGAGAAACTCTGCAAAAAGTTCTTTGACCACTTCGTCTTTAGGATGCCAGTCCATATTAACGCGATATTCTATTGTTGTGCGATAAACCCTAGTGCCATCTTCTTGATAGACCATTAGTTGATGGGGGGTTGTACAATGGTTATCACTAGTAAAGGCGACGACATCAACAGTATCGTTATATTTTTTCTTTAGTACTGCCAAGTTGTCTGCAACAACTCGAGTGGCACCACCAATGGCTTGGGGAGGAAAAAAAACATTAACTAATGCGACCTTGATTTTTTTAGTCTTTTCCTTCGGAACTAGATTCTTTAATTCATTAGCAAGTTTTTCACCGAGGTGTTCAATTGTGTATTCTCTTTCAATCCGCTGTTTTGCAGCCAAACCTACTTTTTCACGAAGAGGACTATTGCAAATTAAATTGTCCAACTGTTCAAACCACTGTGCTGAAGATGCTGCGATGAACCCGTCAATGCCGTCCCTTACTACGTCCAAATAATTCTGTGTGCCACTGACAACCGATGGAATCCCGAAATATCCCGCTTCAAACCATTTAAGTTCACTTTTGCTGTTATTTAACTCGTCATCATGTAAGACCGCTAGATTAATATCTGCCGAGGATAATAAAGCATAATATCCTTGTACGTTTTTTACAGAAGGGATTTTCTTTATTGCATGTTGATATTTTGATAAAAAATCCGAAGGTAAATTTAGATTGCCACAAATAATAAGTCTGACATTACTATGTTTATTAAATATACGCTCAAGAGCTGGTAGTAGTAATTCAATAACATCACTATTATGCGCTTGTGTTCCACTGCCATAGAAGATATCTAGCGTATTAGCATTGTTTTTTTGGATAGGGTCAATTTCATTATGTGAGTCTAAGCCATTTCTGTGGACAATACACTGTTTGCCAAAAACTAGCTCTTTTAGCTTAACGGCTAATGGCTGAGTTGAAGCTATACCGAAACGACATAATTTAGCTGCTGCGTAAAAAGATGACATTCCTTGCTTTAATGAGTGGTATGTTTCTCCATCTATATAGCCCCCAAATGTATGAATAGGTGCTGGATATTCAATGTCAAATAGAAGATCATCAATTTCATAAACGGCCATCTTCCCAACTGCGTTTACTTGAGCAATTGCTTTTAATACTTGAGGTACTGCAGGAACCCTGTAAAAAATAACAATGTCATGTAAAGCTACTAAGTTATGAAGCTTCTCGGTATTTTGCCAATCAATGCAGACAACTTCTACTCCAACTTTTTCCAGTTGAACTTTTTTTTGTTCTATTCTATAACGTACACATTGTGGAATATGGTAATCACCAACAATTAGTACTTTTTTTGTGTTAACCTCTTTCAAATCAGGCATGCTATAGCAGCCATAATAGGCTAAATGAAGGTCATGAATAGATTTAGATAGTTTGTACACTTCTTCCCGATACGAATCTTTCAGCTCAGTATTTGCCAATGCATATCCTTTGCCACAAATTTTTAGATAGTATCTTTCTGTAACGTTATCGAATAAATCAATTAGTGAGCTATAGTCCTTACACTTTATGGATGCTTCCAATAAATATTCCAAAGCTGGCTCTAATCTGTCCATATTTAGATATGCTGAGACTAGCTTCCTGTAGATATTGAGACTTGGCTCAGCATTGTGCTCTGTAAGATATTTATAGTGACATTTTGCAGTATATAAATCGCCACACTCAAAAAAAGAGTCTCCTAGCATCTCGTACGCATCATTGTTAAAATTGTAATTTATTGATGCCATAAGGATTATACGCAACTTATGGTGATCCAAATCTTTGCAAGTACTTTTATAGGCCTTACCAATCGCTAAGTAAAGTGAACTGTTTTCTGACTCTAAGTTGCTGATTTTAAATGGGTAGCCTGTATTTCCTAACAGTTGGTTTGTTATGTCTTTATAGGAAACAGTAACACCATCTATTTTGTTTATTGCTATTATTCTTTCAGGGTTTAGATCTACTGCTATATCACGAATTTCATTGTGTTGATTTTCACACCAATCCTGAAAGTTTTTTAAACGACCTTCTTTTTGGCCAGCCCTAAGCCAATGCAATTTGCAATCTATGAGGGATAAACGTCTACTCGAACTTAAGTCTGGATAAAAATCATTATAAAAATCCGGGTCGATTTCTATATTAAAATTAAGTGAGTCTGGTAAGCCTTTGTCTCTCAATAAGCATTCTGTATTGGGTAGCCTCCCTTCTTTCATTCCAAAGTCAGTCCAATGTTTTTCTAGCTGTTCTATTGTCATTTCACTGAGGTCTTGATAGTACTCTTGATAAAATGATACGTCTAAGACCGTTTCTTTTTCTGGTAGCACTATAGCAGTAGTGAGCTCTGTGTTAGGGCCGCCGTTCTCATGACTTTTCTCTTTATTCATTAGTGTCTGTTACTTAGATAATTAGGTTAAAGTAAAGTTAACTTGCCCGTTAACTTGCCCGTTAACTTTCGTTAGGTCCATGTGCCCATTTTTTTAGTAAGCTAGGATGTTGGTGTTCAAAGTTAATTAAATAAAGTTTGGTTTTTCTATTGGTACTTAATTCTTGATAGGTGATAAATTTAGCTTGGCGTGAGCTTGATCTACTTTTGTAATAAGCTACTGATGGTGCACTGAAATGAAAATTTAAAAAACGTGGTAATTTAGAATGTTCATCAAGTACTGTCCATAACCAGATTTTATCTGTGGCTTTGCTATATCACGTAGTTTAGACTCATTGATATAGCCTTCTCTAAAAGCAATCTCTTCTGGGCAGCATATTTTTAGACCTTGTCGTTTCTCTATCGCTCGAATAAACACTGCTGCATCAAGTAGGTCATCAAGTGTTCCTGTATCTAGCCACGCGGTACCTCGCCCCATAATCTCAACTTTTAGGCTTTTCTGATTTAGGTATTGCTCAATCACATCGGTGATTTCTAACTCTCCTCTTGGAGATGGCTTGACATTTTTCGCGTATTCAACAACCTTGCTGTCAAAGAAGTAAAGCCCTGGAACGGCATAGTTGGACTTTGGTTCACTTGGCTTTTCTTCAATCGAGATAGCTGTGCCGTTACTGTCAAACTCGACCACGCCGTACGAGGTTGGGTTGGCAACGTGGTAACCAAATACGGTTGCCCCTTGTTGTTGGTTATTTGCGTTAACAAGGGATTTTGCAAGGTCGTGACCGTAGAATAGATTATCCCCTAAAACGAGAGCGGCGGGCGCACCAGCCAGAAACTCTTCCGCTAGGATAAAGGCTTGTGCCAAGCCATCTGGTGAAGGTTGTACTTTATACTCAAAGCGAATGCCCCAATCAGAGCCATCGCCAAGTAAATTTTGGAAGCGCGGTAACTCTTCTGGTGTAGAGATAATGAGGATCTCTTTAATGCCTGCTAACATTAAGCTTGAGATTGGATAGTAAATCATCGGTTTGTCGTAAACTGACATCAATTGTTTACTTACGCCTTTTGTGAGTGGATATAAGCGGGTACCAGAACCGCCAGCAAGAACAATACCTTTGCGGGGTAGGTTGGAGTTTTGCATTTTTAAGCCTTTACGCGTTGTTATCTGTATGAAAAAATTTAGCTGTTAGCTGTTAGCTGTTAGCTGTTAGCTGTTAGCTGTTAGCTGTTAGCTGTTAGCTGTTAGCTCGTCCATCATCGATGAGAGCTGCTTGCGCCAGTGAATGGTATTCACTCCGCTATAATCTTCGGTTGTTGATTTGTCTATCACACTAAAGCTAGGGCGTTTTGCGGGTAGTGGATAAGCGCTTGCTGGGATAGGGCGTACAGGAATGGCCTTATCTAGCATGCCTTTTTCTATCGCCAGCTCTTGAATTGCCGTCGCAAAATCGTACCAAGATGCCACGCCTGCATCGGTCCAATGCAACATTAAGCTGTGAGCTGAAGGCTCAGAGCTGTCAGCTTTACTTGTGAGTGTCCAGATTAGTTTCGCTAAACCTTTAGCCCAAGTTGGCGTTCCCACTTGATCGTAGATAACACCAAGCTCTGGTTTTTCCGCCATGAGGCGAAGCATGGTTTTTACAAAATTATTGCCATGCGCAGAGTAGACCCAAGCGGTACGAATAATGGTCGCATCACCGCCCAAAATATCGTCGATTTTCATGTCTCCCATGAGTTTTGACGCACCATATACATTGATTGGGCTAGGGGCGGCATCGACAGAGTAGGGTGTCGTTTGCTTGCCATCAAACACAAAGTCGGTAGAGACATGAATCAGCTTGGCATTAATTTCCTTACAAGCTAAGGCTAGGTTTTCGCTGCCTTTCTCGTTAACGGCATAGGCGATAGTGCTATCGCTTTCGGCATTGTCAACCGCTGTGTAGGCCGCAGCATTGATGACCACGTCTGGTGATTCTTTTATTAGAACTTCGTAAACGCGAGCCGTATTTGTGATGTCGAGTTGTTGGGCGTCAAACGCGATCCAATCAATACCGGTCGGTGCAGTCTGCTCTAGTTCCCAGGCCAGCTGGCCTCCACGGCCTGTGATCAATACTTTCATAAATGTCCTTTAATAATGCGAATGTTAGCTACTTCGCTAATCTCGTTTTCCTATTTTATTTGTAATACCATGCCAAATGCCTTGAAGCATGGCGGCGATGTGTTGGTGTCTCTTGTTAGTAAATAGGGAGTAAATCATAAACCGTGGTACTAACTTGATGAGCTCATTTCGTTTCCAAACGCTAGGTACATACGGGCGCCTTAACATGTGAATCACATTACGAAAGTAGTAATAGTGACGAATGGGCGAGTGGTTAACCACATTCACACCCATTACCGATATGGGCTTTGTGCCCAGGCAGTGTGTAAGCTTGGCGTTGGGAATGACATTGATTTGGTAACCTTTGGCATTGGCTTTGAGGCCCCAGTCAATGTCGACAAAATCTATAAAAAGCGATTCGTCGTGATTGCCTATATCGCTGTAATGAGATAGACAAAGGTAACTTCCAGAGCTAATGGTATAACTTGCCCATTCGATATGGTATTGAGCTTTGCGCCGAAATAGGCGTGAGCCTTGTATCTGAATGATACGTCCACTGCGTTGCAAGTTTGTGTCAAAATAGACAGGTGCAAGGGCGGCTATCGGTTTTGTGTACTGCTCGTTGCAACGTGTTATGTGTGCGCGAGCTCGTCGCATTTGGTGAAAAAATTCGTCATCAGGCTGAGAGTCCTGGTCAAACAAAAAACACCAAGTTGCGCCGTGCTGTTTGGCGTAGTCAATCCCATCGTTTAGCGCTTTGGCAATGCCAAGGTTTTCTCCATAGCAAATACTATGTTTGAATCGACGGGCTGTTGGCGTTTGATTGTTGTCGCCTGTTTCCGTGGTGTTGTCAACCACCACCACGCCGCCACCTTGCTTTTGGTATTGAGCCTGAAGCCACAAAGCATGGTTAATGGCGCTGTCATCAGGTTGATAAAATACAATAACGGCCCAGTCTGTCTGCAGCAATGTGTTTGTGGTTGTCACGATGGCTTTTGTTTGTTCACTGGTTGAGGTTGATGCGTGTTCACTTGGTGTGTTTTTAACCCTTTGACCGATAGCAGGTTTTTACACGTTAATGAATAAATCAATACGCTATTTAAATGCATGAAAAACGCCCGTGATAGAAACTGCTGGCTGTTTCTTTGCCTATGATGAGTCGCTTTTATATGGTCAAAAAACGTGACCGACATCCCTTGCTGGTGCGCTCTTTGGCAAATGTCGATGTCCTCGCAGTAGAGGAAAAAGCGTTCATTTAACCCGTCAAGCTGCTCATAGATTAGTGATTTAAATAGCAGGAATGCACCACTGGCCCAATAGTGCTTCGGCAGTTGCTCTGGTTTATGTTTGTCAACGACACTACTGCGGTCATTTAATAGGTAGTTTTTACTAAATGTAAGCAGTGAAGGGTAGCATCGTAAGTTGTCATCAAAGTGTTGATGTTTGTGATCCAAAAACAAGTTTGGCGCAGCAATAAGCGGTTTGCGCTGTTTTAAACTGTCAATCAGTTGCAATATTGATGGCATGTTGATGTGAATATCGCAGTTAAGCAAGACAAAGTAGTCGTCACTTTTCATGCCCAGCTTTTTGGCTTCCAAGAAGTTTAAGTTGTTGTTTGTCGCAAACCCTATCACTTTACTGTTTTGATAATAGTGTATGTTTGAACGTTCACAGTGCTGTTTTAACCGTGCATTGCGTTTGTTATCGCGGCAAAGTACGGTGACACCATCGCACTTTGCCAGTCGTTTTAATGATTCAAGTTTTTGAATCAGTGTGTCGTGTCCGTGCGATACCGCAGAAATGTACAAATGCATAATAATCCCTGTATGCGTTTCGAGGTATCAGGATGTTGGTAAGGAAGTGCGTATCTAATAAAAGTGTTTACCTAATAAAAAAGCGTAGGTGCTTAGTTAAAATGTCGGTGCTTGCGCAAAGAGTAGGCCGTTTTCATCTTTATCGGATAAGTTAGGCTTTTCGCCATCAACCAAAGGCCACTCGATGTTAAGGCTTGGGTCGTCCCACTTAACAGAGATTTCAGCATTAGGGTTGTAGAAATCCGTACATTTGTACACAAACTCAGCCTCTTCGGAAGTCACATAAAACCCATGAGCAAATCCCTCTGGTACCCAAAGCTGTTTTTTGTTGTGTTCTGAAAGGTAAACCCCTACCCATTGACCAAATGTTGGAGACTCCTTACGCATATCGACGGCAACATCGAAAACTTCGCCCTTTACCACTCGTACCAGCTTTCCTTGGGTGTTTTCAGTTTGGTAGTGTAAACCACGTAAAATCCCTTGGCTGGATTTGCTGTGATTCTCTTGCACAAAATCACGCTCTGCGCATTGTTCGTTAAAGGTGGTGGTGCGGAAGGTTTCCATAAAGAAACCACGCTCGTCTCCAAACACTTGTGGTTCAATAATCTTTACATCTGGAATTGAGGTTTCGATGATTTTCATTCTATGCCTTATTTTAGCTCGTAGATAGTGAGGACAATAATGCGCCCAATAGCAAAGATCATGCTGGTTAAAATAGCAAATAAAGTAATGTTGTAGAGCACCTCGGGGTACTGGTTGTCCTCTGGTTGGGTCGCGGCCTCTACGGTAACTAAGTACTTTAACTGACGGTAGGCCTCAATACGAGATTTCTCTAGCGACACTTGCGATGACGTGTACGCTTGGAGCGCTAACTCCATTTTGACTCTTAAGTCAGTAAATGTGGCCAGAATCTGGCTGACTGAAAAGCTTTCGCCTTCAGAGGTAGCGAGTTTAGTACGCTCAGAGACAAGTTGTTGCTCGAGAGCGGCAATCTCATTTTGCAACATTTTTACCTGGGGGGCTTGTGCGCTCATAATTTGGCTTAAGCCCGTTAACTCAGCATTTTTGGTAGCGATTTGTCCCTCTAGCCCATAGGCTATTTGTTGAATTGCGGCGCCTTCTGCTGTTGGATCGATTAAATTGTATTTTTGTTGAAAGCCAAGCAGGGCGGTTTGAGCATCGCGAAGTTTTTGCGCCACTATCTCGTGCTCACCTTGAATAAAGGTTAGCTGCTCCTGAGCCAGCTGGTGACCTATCGAGTTTATATACCATTCGGCACGGTCAACGATGGTTTGTGTGAGCTGCTGCGCGTACTCTGAGCTAAACGCCTGCCCATAAATAGTAATCACGCCAGAGGTGGTATTAACTTCGACTTTCACTCGTTTTTTATAGTATTCGATGGCGGTTTCTCTGCTGTCACTGTCGTGCAATCGGCTAAAATAATCGATACCGCTATCGCTAAAGTGTTGTCGCATATTTAACTGACGATTGAGGTACTCAATCATGTCGTTGGAGTAAATATAGGCTTTCACCAGTTCAGAGTCTGTCCCTTGAGAGCTGCTTACCCCTAGGCCACTGAGTAACGCCATTGAGGCATCCATAGTCGCCATTCCGTCCGGCTGCTGCACCGTTACTTGTGCTTGGCTCTCGAAGCGCTCAGATGCCCATAAGGTTTGATACAAAGAAAATAGCAGCGTTGGAATAACCACTAAAGCCACAAACGGTCGTCGTGAGATCCATTCGATGAGAGGCTTGGTAAAGTCGTACCATTGTGGTGCTTTTGAATCTGCCTCCGTTGCAGCTGAAGGCGCTTTCCTAGCGCTATTTGTAGTGGTTGTCTCTGATGCTTGGTTATTTTCAATGGGTTTGGAGGGCGTCCGTGACGTTGCACTCTTCACTGCCGATGTTTGTACGGTTGCCGCCGCTGTCACCGAGTCGTTCGGCGTGCTTTGTTGTTTCACTTTTAAATTTTTGACTCGTAGGCGTATTCGGTTAGCAAGTTGCGGATCATTGGCGTCGAGTTGTTTGGCTTCATTGAGCAAGAAGTCAATGTCGTTAAATTCTGAGGGCTTAACGCTGACTCTAAACTCATTAAATCGTTTTTCAATCATAGTAATTTTTACTGGCTGTTTAGTCGCGCGTTAGCGGCTAATGGCTTGTTTCCAGCTTACGTGATAACAAGCTAAAGAAAAGAACACGAGGACAATGGTCACAATGTCTAAGTAAAAGTAGCTTACGCCTTCAGAGCCGTAAGCCGGGTAAGCGGCGTAGCGTATCAGTTCGACAGCATGGAGCAGTGGGTTCCAATCTAAGTAATGCCAATATTCTCTGGGGATATCTTGAAGGCTAAAAAAGATACCGGAAATAAAGAAAATGGGTCTCATCGCGAGATTGCGCAGTTTATCTAGCTCTGGAACGTAGCAAGACGCTAGGGCTGAAATCAGTCCTAGACTGGTGGCGATTAACCAGACGCGAACCACAATAAACATAACCTCAATAGGGTCATCTATTTGGGTTTCCATTTTCAAAAACAGACATAGTACGGCGATGGTTAATATAACAAACACCTTGACCAAGAATTCAAAGCCTGCGATGGCGATGACGGAGCTAATGGGTTGTACCTGCCTAAAGGCATAGAGAGGCTTATTCTTTTTGATGGAGACAGAAACGGTTTCAATCATGCCCAGAAAAAACTGGACTAATATCATGCCATAGACCATGAAGAAAAATGTTGGGATACCATGCGTATTCCCACCATCCATTTTTCCGCGAATAAACGACAACAGAAAGATAAAACTCACCGGCGAGATAACGCTCCAAGCAATCCCAAGTTTATCGTTAAATTTGCTTTTTATCTCGCGCAGAAAGATAGCAAAGATGACGTCTTTCCAAATAATGAGTGTCGAGCGTTTTTTTACTGTGGCCATCAGGTACAACCGGTATGCGGGTTAACGTCGCAGCGCTACGTTGGCTGAAACGGCAATTTGGTAGACGATCTGTGTGATGTCTTTAACCGCTTGCATGGTTTTGGTATCGACTTTCGGTAGCACCAAGATTTGGTCACCTTTGCGGATAATTTTGTCGTTACCAAACTCGACCAGGCCATTGGCACGAACGATAGCAATACGCTGATCTTCTGCTCGCTCCGTAAATCCACCCGCCCAAGCTACATAATCATCGATGGTGGCGTTTTCGTTAAATACCACAGCTTGCGGCATCAGCACTTCACCACCAATAGCGATAAGATCGGTCTTATACGGAATGACGATTTGGTCGCCTTGCTCTAGCATGATATTGGCGATGTTGCCATCTTCAGACACGATGACTTTGCCCAAAGGCTGTACTTTGCGTGCTTTTTCAGAAAATTGCAGCACCATTTCGGCTTCTTTAGCGCGAATTGCCGCTTCTCCATCGGACGAGGCTGGCGCGGTGAATACACTGCGCTCTAATCGATCTAACGAGTCGTTTAGTGTTTGCTTTTGACGTTCAGCGACACTTTTTCTTAGGATGTAAATCGAGCCATAATCAGCCAATTGCGGATTAATCGGGATGTAGTGCAGTACGTCATGCAGTTTCGCGGTTTTCTTTACGGCAAAGTAGGACGGGCCAAGGTAGCTCCCCATGACTTGTATGTCCATCACTTGTGCATGCAGGTCATCATTATAGAAAACCTTATCGCCGTCTTGTACTTCAAAGGTTAGAAAGTCTTTGTAAGTTAGGTAGCGTGAAAACGGACCACTAGCACGGTTACCGACAATACCAACGTGCGAAATTTTTGCGAGAGGACGTGCGTAATCGGACAGTTGCGACCCTAGTGCGCTGTCACCGTCTAGCTCAAACCGGAATGGGTTGCGTGCCCCACCAGCAACAACGACAGCCGACTTTTGCGGTTTCACAAGAATGACATCACCGTCTTTAAAGCTCATTTTAGGCAGTTCACCGGTACGAATAAACTCATAGAGATCGACCGTGGCGATGACTTTTTTATTACGTAGAACTTTTATTTCTCGATAGCTGCCTCGCTCAGAGTCGATGCCGCCTGCGCGTTTTAGGTAGTAAAGCAAAGAGTCTGAAGCCATGCCTGCATATTGACCCGGGCGAATAACAGGGCCGCTGAGATAGACACTTACCGGTGTTGAGGTCAGCAAGTTTACATAAACATTGACGTTTTTGGTGTAAATTCGCTTAATTTTAGAGCTCACCAATGCGTTTACTTCACTGGCACGGACATCTTGTACTTTTATTGGGCCAATGTTGGGAATGAAAATATTGCCTTGGTTGTCAACAGTGGTGACATCAGAGTAGTTCACCGCTCCCCATAGCCAGATGTTGATCTTATCACCTGCGGCAATTAGGTAATTGTCGCTCAGGCCATCGGTTCGCTCGGTTTCGTAACCGCCTGCGAACAAATTGGCACCATAAGGCGGTGGCAGTGCTTCACCAGAAGAAGGGAGCAATTCTCGAACGTTAACTTCCCCTGGTAGCAATGTACCTTGACGCCCAGTGGTATTGTAACTGCCCATTTCAAGCGCTTGGTTTGGGGTCATTCCAGCTTGCAGCTGAGAGGAAATGGAGACCTGTGAGGCATTTGTTGGGATTGAGGCGCTCTGGGTAGCTGCGCCGGTTGGCACAGCGGTAGAGCTGGAGGATGTGCCCATAAGCTCTGGTGGTATCGTTACTGCGAATGCGGATGAGCAGGCAATAACGGTCAGAGCAAGGCTACTAAGCCGATAAGTAAGCTGAAATACTGACATTACTGAATCTTTATTATGGTTGAGGTTTCAACGATATTGTCGGTTAAGTACCAGACTTTGATTGGTGTCGTTGAAGCTGAACTGATATCGGAACTTTCTAGTTTCGCACAGGCGATGCGCGTGCGGTTTTCATTAATATCGGTCATCATTTGTAGCGCTCGGCACTCCTGACCAAGTCCCGAAGTATAAGGTTTACCTACTGCTACCATCATGCCGCTGGCATTGATTTGTGTTGTAATTGGGTTGTTTAATGCGACCCAATACTTTTCTGGGATACGTTCGCTATAGGTGATCGTCGATTGCCCAACTAGGGGAACCTGAGCTTCAACTTGACGTGGTGGTTGTGCGCATCCAGACAATACCATTGCGCAGACTGAGACGAGTGTGAGTTTGGTAGTAATTTTCAAAACAGAGGTCTTAGTGTTTGGACCGGGTTTGGGTACGCTACCGCCCTACGGTTTGTTGCGTTATCCATAACACGCGTCGAGTGAAAAAGTTGAGATGCTTTGGTGTAATTTAAGAACAGATTGAGCCGTTCTATGCGGTCGATATCATACCGTGAGAGTGAGTGTGAAGCAATGTCACGATTTTTGATTTAGGTCTCGGTTTGACGATAGATTGACGATAGATTGACGATAGTTCCTATCGCTAGGCAGTGTTGTCGTTATCATCTATTGGTTAGTTTGATATTGAACTGTGTAATTATATTACGTTATTGTTGCAATCAATTAGGTACAACGCTTATTCATTTCATAGGACTCTAAAACACATGACACACTACGATATTTTCAATGGCGACGCGGATGGCATTATTGCGTTATTACAACTTAGGCTCGCTCAACCTAAGGAATCTGTATTGATCACAGGGGTGAAACGCGACATTAAATTGGTCGAGAAGGTGGCAGTGAATAAAGGCGATCATCTTACTGTTTTAGATGTGTCAATGGAGAAAAACCATAACAGTGTGGCAAAGGCGCTGTCTTGTGGGGCAACGGTATTCTACGCTGATCACCATAGAGCGGGTGAGATTCCTCAACTTGATGGACTGGAAGCGCACATTGATTTAGATGCCAATACATGCACCTCATTGATTGTTGATCGTTTACTAAAAGGTCAATATCACGCTTGGGCGATTGCTGCGGCCTATGGTGACAACCTAATTGCAAAAGCGGATGAGTTAGCCATTGAGGCCGGTTACTCCAGCGCCCAAAGAGCCTTTCTTAAAGAGCTGGGCACTCTAGTCAATTACAACGGTTATGGTGCCAACATTGCCGATTTGCATTTTGAACCAGCCACCTTATTTAAAGCGTTATACCAATACTCATCGCCATTTGAGGTGCTAGAAGACCCGGAGTCGCCTTATTTTGTGCTAAAGGCCGCGTATGAGGCTGACTTGGCGTTGGCAATGTCTATTGAGCCTACTTATTCCTCCAAACAATTAACGGTTATCGAACTTCCTGATACCGCAGCCTCACGACGAATCAGTGGGGTTTTTGGTAACTTGCTGGCGAACCAAGCAAGTCACAAGGCACATGCAGTATTAACCCGAAATCAAGACAGCAGTTATACGGTTTCTCTTCGAGCCCCGCTTGACAATAAACAGGGCGCGGGAGATATTTGTGCCCAATTTGAGTCAGGTGGTGGACGAGCGGCAGCCGCTGGGGTAAATGCATTGCCTGAAGCTGAGCTAGACAGCTTTATTCAAAAAGTAGAGTCGTTCTACCTGAATGCTTAATAACAAGCATCGTACCTTATAATATTGAGGTGCACTAAAAAGACGGTATATTTCGACTGATTAAATAGTCGGTTGGGCTTAAAAAGGGAAAGAAAAATGAAAATTTTAGTCACTGGGGGCGCTGGCTTTATTGGTAGCGCTGTCGTACGTCACATTTTGGACAACACAACCGATAGTGTAGTGAATGTCGATGCATTAACGTACGCCGGAAACACAGAATCGTTACCGAATGCGCTGGATAATTCGCGTTACTGCTTCGAGCATGTTGATATTTGTGATTTTGCAGCCTTGCAGCGTGTGTTTGAGCAGCATCAGCCAGATTTGGTTATGCACCTTGCGGCGGAGTCGCATGTGGATCGCTCAATTGATGGCCCTTCTGCGTTTATTCAAACCAACCTAGTCGGTACGTTTAATATGCTGGAAGTTGCTAGGCAATACTGGAACGCGTTAGAGAGTGACAAAAAAGCGGCGTTCCGTTTCCACCACATCTCTACCGATGAAGTGTATGGTGATCTCGAGGGGACAGACGATCTGTTCACTGAAGAAACGTCTTATGAGCCAAGCAGTCCATACTCAGCCAGCAAGGCAGGTTCAGACCATTTGGTTCGAGCATGGGGTCGTACGTACGGTTTTCCTGTATTGGTGACTAACTGCTCTAACAACTATGGTCCTTATCATTTCCCTGAAAAGTTAATCCCACTGATGATTTTGAATGCGTTGGAAGGCAAGCCTTTACCAGTTTATGGTGATGGTATGCAGATCCGAGATTGGCTGTTTGTGGAAGATCATGCTCGCGCGCTTTATAAAGTCGTTACCGAGGGTAAGCTTGGCGAAACCTATAATATTGGTGGGCACAACGAGAAAGCGAACATCGATGTTGTGAAAACTATTTGCCAATTATTAGAAGAGCTTGTGCCAAACAAGCCAGAAGGCGTGGATGAATACCAAAACTTAATCACTTACGTAACGGATCGTCCAGGACATGACGTGCGTTACGCTATCGATGCTTCTAAGATAGAGCGTGAGTTAGGCTGGAAACCAGAAGAGACGTTTGAGTCTGGTATCCGCAAAACGGTTGAGTGGTATCTGAATAATAAAGAGTGGTGGACTCGCGTTCTTGATGGTTCATACACGAGAGAGCGTTTAGGTAATAACTAATCAGCCCAATTTTCTCAATGCCAGCAAGGCGGTGCTCAATATGGTGCCGCCTTTTTACTTTGATGTTATAGCGTGCAACGCAAAGCACAGAATTGCTCTATTGGTCGCAAATAGCCAATTGCATCAAGTTTTCCCCTATGCTGTTTTTTATGCTCGATTGCCCCAATGAGCAAAAGGAAGCTGCATGCTGTTTATCACTAATCGAATCCCCATTCAATCTGCGCGCTCTATAAAGAATCGCAAGATTTCATTCAATTCTCAAAATACTGATATCTCTAAATGGCTCTATTGCTGTGAGCGGCGCGGAGAGGGGGAGTATGTCGAGATATTATCTTCAACCATGTTCACAAAATTGAAGGCGCTACCTGCGGAAACGCAGCTGCTGTTTTATCTGCATGGTTTTAATAACAACATGAAGCGTGATCAAAAAGAAAGCAGCCAACTTCAGAGAGAAACGCGCTGCTGCCTAAATCGAATTAGACATCGCTATCAAGACGTTTACACATCGTACTCAATTTATTGAATGTTAGGAGGTCATACGAATGGAGCTTACGAGAGGGGTGTTTGTCCATCATCATGGGGGAAAAAATACGGTCACAGGATCGTGTCATGAGCTGAATATTGAAGGTAACTCAATCCTTATCGATTGTGGGTTGTTTCAAGGTGGGGATGCGAAACCCAAATCGTTGGATATTGATTTTAGTTTGGCGGCTGTGCGAGCGTTAGTACTTACTCACGCTCATATTGACCATATAGGGCGTCTGCCTTGGCTATTTGCCGTAGGCTTTCGAGAGCCTATCTATTGCACTCACGCGACGGCACATTTAGTACCATTGATGTTGGAAGACGGACTAGCACTCCAATTAGGACTAACTAAATCCCAGCGCGCACATATTGTTCAGCTCATTAGCCGCAAGCTTAAACCTGTAGGCTACAACGAGTGGGTGCCTGTGAAAAACGCTAAGCAGCACTACTTTACCCACATTCGTTTTCAGCCCGCTGGGCACATATTGGGAAGTGCTTATGTGGAAGTGAAGTTGCCCAATAAAGAGATTGTGGTGTTTTCTGGTGATCTTGGCCCAAGCAACACGCCTTTGTTGCCCGACCCAAAGCCACCTAAGCGAGCAGACTATCTGTTTTTGGAATCGACTTATGGCGATAAACGTCATGAAAGTGTTGAATCCCGTTCTAAGCGATTACTAGAGATTATTCAGCGTAGCCTTAGTGATGGCGGCGCCATTATCATTCCGGCATTTAGCGTTGGGCGAACCCAAGAACTGCTGTTTGATATAGAAACCCTGTTGTCGCAACACCAGCTAAGTGAGCGCTTACCTATTGTTGTGGATTCACCACTCGCGGCTAAGGTGACCAATGCCTATCGGCGGTATCGTAAGCTTTGGAGTAGAGAAGCAAAAGCGAAGGTCTTGGATGGGCAGCGTCCGCTCAGCTTTGATCAATGCATTGTGGTGAAGTCTCACCGAGAGCATGCAAGGCTGGTGAATCGACTGGCGGCCACGGGTGAGCCAGCGATTGTGATTGCTGCTTCTGGGATGTGTCAGGGTGGGCGTATTGTGGATTACCTAAAAGTGCTGTTGCCTGATGAGAGAACCGATGTGGTGTTTTGTGGGTATCAGGCAGGTGGTACGTTGGGGTGGGATATTCAGGCGGGTCGTTCTTCTGTTGTGATTGATGGTGATTCGGTTGACGTTAAGGCGAGTGTGCATTCAATGTCTGGGTATTCGGCGCATGCAGATAAGAACGATCTATTAGCGTTTGCGCTGAGATGTTCAGCGCACCTTAAGCAAGTGCATTTGATGCATGGTGAGTCAAAGTCAAAACAACATTTAGCGTATGATCTTTACCAGATCAAAGGTGCTAAAATAGAGCTATAGGGAGAAACATGCAACTTAATTGGTTGGATTTCTGCCTGTGAAAGAGTCGCGTCTCATTGGTAACTCGGGTACAATCCGGCTTGTTTTTACGTTATGTAGTATCCTGTTGCCACAGAGTTGTGTACAAATCTAGGTGGTAAGTTTGCTTTTTGAGGGTGTTACTTAAGGGCGGTAGCATTTGCTTTCGGAGGATATTATTAAAGCGCAAGTTATGAGTACTGTTGGTGTGCAGTTATTGGGGAAACTACTAATTGCAGGTGGAGGGGTCCTACTTGCTAGATTGCTCGGGCCAGAGGATTATGGTTCTTATAGCTATATACTGTCAATAATAACGATTGCAACATTACCAGTTGTAGCTGGTATGCCCAACTTGATTATTAGAGAGCTCTCAATCTATCAACAAAACAAAATGTGGGGACTGGTAGTCGGATTGATATCTTGGTGTCGATGTTACGCTATGCTGATGTCGGCTTTTGCTGCACTATTTGTTTTTTTTGCATATGTTCTAGGATTTATTGTAGATGTAAATCTCAATGTTCTATTAATTGCTCTAGTGTTAGTTCCTTTTAGGGCTTTTTTATCTCAGCAATGTGCGTTCCTTAATGCATTTCAAAGGCCAGCCTTAGCCAAAGTGCCAGAGCAAATAATAAATCCGACGCTAAGTATGATCTTTATTTTATTGTTTGCATATTATTCTAGTGTAACATTAGAAACAGTTTTTATATCTGTGGTGCTATCTACAATTTTGTCTCAAGTTATTGGTGTGATTTTATCTCGAAATAATCTCGAAGTTGTAAGAGGCAACCTAAATCCAGAATGGAAAATGAGAATCTGGGTCAAGTCTCTAGTCCCGTTTGCGTTAATCGCATTTGTTTATACCCTAAACTCGGAAGTCGCAACAGTTTTTCTTGGTAGCTTTAGTTCACATCAAGAGGTTGGATACTTTAAGGTGGCAATTCAAGCGGTAGCTATTATCTCTATTGGTTTGTCTTCAGTAAATTCCGTCATCATGCCCAAAATTGCCAGATCTTATAACATAAGAGATATTTCTCAGGCTCAGGCTACTATTAGAAGCGGAGTTAGATATAGCGTTCTATTATCAATGTTTATTGTTTTTGCGTATGTTTTTTATGGACGCCACTTAATTGATTTTTTATTTGGGGTGGAATATTCAGGAGTGTATGAAATATTAATTATTCTTACTTTTTATCAAGTGATAGATGTGCTTCTAGGACCTGTCGGCCTAGTGCTTAATATGACTGGAAATGAGGGGAAGGCACTTTCTAGACTCTTGGTGGTATTTGCTGTTAATGTTGCTCTTTTGTTCTTGCTTGTTCCATTATATGGTGCGGCAGGAGCTGCGTATGCAATGTTATTTAGTTTGGTCTTATTAAAAGTGTTGATGTGTTTTGCTGTTTATCAGTCGACAGGGTTAAAAACTTATATACATTGAGGGTTTATAATGAATAGTGAGATTTTTTTTAAACCAATCGAAAATGACGTTTTGAAGTATGATCATGGCTTGACGCATTTAGATGATGGTATTACAGCATTTATTCGATTAAAGGATGAAGCTCAAACAATAGAAGCATCTCTAAGATCAATTGAAGGTTTGTTTGATTATTACGTTATTCTTATTCAGCCATCGAATGATAAGACGGCTGAAATCGTTAAAGAAGTTATGAAGGATAGTAAAGCGACTATAGTACATTACCCTTATGAATCTTGGCCAAATGGCCCTGGATATTCAGAACAGGATGAAACTAGTGTTTATAGTAGAACGTTCTTTTACAACTTTGGTACTCAATTCATTCCAACAAAGCATGCATTTAAGTGGGATGGTGATATGATTGCGAGTACGGATTTAAGGAAGTACCTTTCTAAATGGCGTAAAAATAAGCGCGGTTATGTTGCAATGAAAGGAGTTGAGTGTGCAGATGGTTTGTGTGCCACAGTGAATTCGAGAATATATACGGGTAATGAAGTTCGAATATTTAAATCTAAGAAGAGTGCGTTTAGTAATGGCCCTAAATGTGAAATACTAAACATATATAAGAAAGGCCTATTGTATGCAATTTTTCGAAGGTTGTTTATTTATAAGATGCAGCAGCCAATGTACTATCATTTTAAGTATGCAAAACTAGAAAGTAGTCAGACAAAGGCTTGGCCTGAAAATTGGCGAGAAGTTGAACATTTTGTAAACCTTATGAGCTTTGATGTTGAAAGCAATAAAACAACCTTAAGGCCGCTTAGTGAAAATATATTGAAATAGGTTTTCTATGATACGAAAAATAGTTAGAAATATTATCCCAATACAATTTCGCTCTATGATACAGCGCTTAAGAGGGCGAAGTGTCTATCATGATTATTATTTGATGCACAGATGTATATTTATTCATATACCAAAATCTGCTGGGCAGAGTATCAGTTTGGCTTTGTTTAATGACAAGCACCCCGGTCATTACTCAATAAAAAAGTTTGAATGGGAAAGTCCGAAAAAAAAAGAAGCTTATTTCAAATTTACAGTTGTTAGGAATCCTTGGGATCGACTATATTCAGCTTATAATTACTTGACGAAATTTACACCTTACAAGTCAGATCAGGAGTTTTCAGAGAAGTATTTGAGTGAGTATAAAAGCTTTGAGGACTTTATTTTAAATGGTCTGAAAAAAAAGGAAATTTCAAGCTGGGTTCATTTTCGACCACAATCTGACTTCCTTCTAGATTCGAAAGGCAACTTTGATATTGACTATGTAGCTCGCTTTGAAAATATTGAAGACGGTTTTTTAGATATAGCGAAAAGACTTGATGTTGATGTACCTAAGTTACAAAAAGTAAACTCTAGTAATCGTGACTCCAAAAGTTATAAGAAGCATTACTCCCAAGATACTATTCGTATTGTAGCGAAACACTATGAAAACGATATAAAATTACTTAATTATGAGTTTTAAATATGCTGAGTTATAGAACAGTCCTTTTTTGTTGCGAGTCTCTTGAGCGTTTTCAATTTATAAGCCGTTTAGCAGAGCCAATCAAAAATAAAGCCTTATTGATTACTACAGAACCACTGGTAAAAGTACTGAGTCTTATAAATGGATTTGAGTGTCAATATGTACATAGAATGTCCAATGGTTTGAATCGCGTTACAAATATAAGAAAAGATGAGTTGGAAACTACAATCGAAGTCCTTAATGATGCCATGGCAGTTGAGGGGGCTTCTATGTGGGCTTCAGCTATTGAAAACACGATTTCTAAAAAAAAGTTTTCAAGAATAGAAAAAGTTGTTATTTGGAATGGTCAGCAAGTTCTAGGTAAAACGGTTGCTAATTATTACCGAAGTAAAAATGTGACCACTTTGTTTTTGGAGCTATCAAACTTACCTAAGAAAATATTTGTTGACAGAAAAGGGGTTAATGCTCAGTCTTCAATAGAAAATTTTAATCATCTACCACCTATTAATGAAGCTATTCATAAGCAGTGGCTGGATGATTACAGGTTATATAAGACCTCTCCGCCACCTCAAGCAAGTGTTAACCATAAAAAGAAGGTATTTAGCGCCCTTAATTTATTTTTGAAAGAAATTTTCTTTAGTAGAAACATCCACCCTACTTCACTCATTAAGCATAAGGTTGGTTCGGAATTTGAAACGGATATTGTTAGCCTGGAGGATGACTATTTTTTTGTGCCATTGCAGGTTTCGGGGGATACCCAAATAAAAATAAACTCGAAATACAACAATGTAGATTTGATTGTTTATAGTGCTCAAGTGGCAGAAAGGGTGGGTGCTAAGTTAGTGGTTAAAATACATCCTGCAGAAAGTAGTGTTAGCCAGGTGGAGTGTATTCTAAGCCTTAAGGAGAAACTAAATTTCTTGCTCTCGAGTCAAAATACAGTCGATTTATTGTCGAATTCAAAGAAAGTTATAACTATAAATTCCACGGTTGGCTTAGAGTCCATGATTCTCGACAAAGATGTAGAGGTTATAGGTGAAGCTTTTTATAAAGATTTCACACGAGATGACTTGCTTAAGTATATTCATGGTTATCTTGTTGATGGTGTTGACTACTTTTCGGATGAATCTATTGAACTGTCGAAAGTTCTGGAAATATTAGATAGATAATTCTGGTAAGAATTTTTAATGTGCGCTGTTTATAGTGTGATCGGTGATTTTATGATTGATGTATGTTTCATTAAAACTGGTAAGGCTTTTATACCTGAAGCTGATGCGTATAGTAAGTTTCTCAATTGTAGGGGGCTCTCTACGTCCGTTGTAGAAAGCGAGTTAGAAGCGAGTGAGCTGAAAGCTCGCTTATACTATCGGTTTGGTGGTGTATTGAGAGGTTGCATTGTAAAAGGAACGCCAGAAGTTCATGAATATCACACAGCAAGTGTTGGTCGATTCGCTTTTCTTAAGAATATATCGAAATCAATCTTAGCTTCCAAACCTAAATATTATTCATTTTTAAATGCCTTTGTTGAAGGAGAGTATTATTTCAGTCGTCAAATTCCTCGTTTCTATCGTGATATGGGGGCAAGCGATGCGGTATTATCATTACGCTCCATAAACTGTGAAAAGGAGTTTGATGTTTGTTATTTCGGAGCGATAAGTCAACGGAAGAATGTAGTGCCCGCCATTTCCGATTTAGCACGCCAAGGTTTCTCTATCGTGGTTGCTGGGCGTACTAACTCTGACGATGAATTATTGCTGAGTCAGATGAAGGGAGTAACCTTTCTTGGCATGCTTGATAGAGACCAAGTCCTACATTACCTGTCTAAGTCTAAAGCGGGGCTAAATATTATGCCTGACGAATACCCATTGACTCGGCAAACATCAACAAAAGTTATTGAATACTTGGTTGCTGGGCTACCTGTTATTTCCAATCAGTATGAGTGGATAAACGAACATAGCAGGCGTTATGGCTATGACTTCGCTACTATTAGCTCGTTAGATAAGAGAACTTTTCAATCGCTTATTAACAACCCCAATGCAATAATTAGCTTGGAGAAAGCGAAAAAATTCACATGGGAAGAAATCCTTCTAGAAATTGACTTTCTAGGTATCATTAACCGACTTATCAAGTGATGAACGTGCGTTAGGCTATGACAAAGAAATCTCTACTTTATATTATTACTCGCTCTGATGTTGTAGGGGGGGCGAGCATTCATCTTATCGATCTCATTCGTTACGCTAAAGTGGAGGGCTATGAGGTTCATGTCGCACTTGGTGGTGAAGGTGAATTTAGTCGATACCTCCAAGACAATGAACCATGCCAAGTGCATTGCCTTTCTTACCTGCAGCGTGAACTTGATTTGCGCTCTGACATTAAAGCGATTCGTGAAATACGGGCGTTAATAAAAACTGTCTCACCTGAACTCGTTCATTTGCATTCTGCTAAGGCTGGTTTGGTCGGTCGTTTGGCTACCATTGGCTTGAGGGTTCCTCGTGTATTCACCATTCATGGTTGGCCGTTTACCAATGGAATTCCCAGAACTCGTAAAGCTTTATATCTGACGATTGAATGGATAATGTCGTGGCTACCTACCTATGTGATTACTGTCTCTAAACAAGATAGGGCGCTAGCCAAGAAGTACCATTTTGCCAATATGGATAAAATGGTTGCGATCCAAAATGGTGTTGCACCAGCATCATATACAAGCTCAACGACTAATCACGCTATTGATGAGCAAGAGATGTTGAGATTTGCGATGGTAGCTCGATTCGATGAGCCGAAATGTCAGAGTATCCTGCTTGAAGCTTTGGCAATGAGTGACTCACACCGTATCAGTATTGATTTTGTTGGAAGCGAGCCTAGTTTGGAGGCCTGTAAAACCTTGGCTTGCTCATTGGGTGTTGAGAGTAAAGTCCGATTTCATGGCTATTTGGAACCCACTCAAGTGAGAGATGTTTTGTCGAAGAGTCATGGCTTTATTTTGATCTCGAATTGGGAAGGTCTACCTTTGACAATAATAGAAGCAATGTCTGCAGGCTTGCCTGTTATTGCAAGTGATGTAGGTGGAGTTCGTGAGTTGGTTGAGACTGATGTTACAGGGGTAATCATTCCGGTAGAAGATAGAGCAGCGAAGCTAGCGCAAGCATTTGAGCTCTATAGTCAGCACCCGGAACTCCTTGCAGAACACGGTAAGAGGGGGCTAGAGGCTTACAATAAAAGGTTTACGCTCGAGTCGATGCTTAAAAAGACGTTTAGTTTTTATCAAAAGGCGTGCGAATGACGATTTTATTGACGGGTGCAACTGGGTTTATCGGTAAAGAAATACGCAAGCAAGGGCTGGCTGAGTACCGTTGTGTTTCACGCCGTACTCAAGGTGAGCAAGACGACACCTTTTCGGTCGAAAGCATAGATGATCAAACGTGCTGGAGCGGTGCCTTTGATAATTGTGATGCAGTGATTCACTTAGCAGGAGTCGCGCACAATAAAGGCTCATCAGTTGATGACTTTTACGAGATCAATTATAAGGGCACAATGCACTTGGCTAGAAGTGCCGCTTCTGCAGGAGTGAAGCGTTTTGTGTTTGTCAGTACGGTTGGTGTGCTTGGAAATGGTACCGATAGTAAAGGATTAACCAATCACTCGTCAGCTGCCCCACATAATGACTATGCCAAATCTAAGTGGCTTGCGGAACAGGCTCTTTTAGAGTTGCAAGATCAATCTGAGATGGATGTGGTCATTGTAAGACCTCCTTTGGTTTATGGTAGTGAAGCGCCAGGAAACTTTGGTGCTCTTGCTAAGCTTGTGAAATCGTTTCCTTTGTTGCCTTTTGGGCTTGTAAAAAATAGACGCAGTATCATTTCTTGCACAAATTTAGCGGACTTTCTCTATCGTTGCTGTTATTTGCCAGAGGCGACTGGTAAAGCTTGGTTAGTCGCAGAGCGTGAGCCAGTATCTACGCGAGAATTGGTTCGTCAAATCGCGCTGGCGCAGGGGAAGTCTTGTTGGCAATTGTTGGTACCTACTTCATTAATGTACTGGGGAGCGGATCTGTTAGGTAAGCGAGCCATGGCTGAGCAGTTGCTTGGTGATTTAGTTTTGGAAGTCGACGAGACATTTGAGAAACTTGGCTGGGTTCCTCCATATACAATGCAACAAGGTCTTTCTTGCAATCAAAAAGAAGAGTTATAAATGTTACGTATTATCGATTTGGTTTTATCTGTTGTTGGTCTGGTTTTGACACTACCCATTTTGTTGGTTGTGACACTTGTTGGTTACTTTGATACCGGGTCGCCTATCTTTATTCAAGAGCGAGTCGGTCGAGGTAAGCGACCTTTTAAATTGATCAAGTTCCGAACTATGTCTGTAGACACGGCATCAGTTGCGAGCCACCTTGCTAGTCGCAGTTCAATTACTAAATTTGGTGCATTTTTGCGTAAAACTAAAATTGATGAGCTACCACAGCTTATTAATGTCGTTAAAGGTGAAATGAGCCTAGTTGGGCCTCGGCCTAATTTATTTAATCAGGCAGAACTGATTGAAGAGCGTGATAAGTTGAATGTATACGACGCGTTGCCTGGTGTTACTGGATTGGCTCAGGTGAGCAATATTGATATGTCTACACCTGAACTTCTTGCAAAGACAGATCGGAAAATGCTCGATACTCTTACTGTAGGTCGATATTTTGATTACATTATTGCGACAGCAACAGGCAAGGGTGCGGGTGACCGTGTCTCTAAATCTTGATAAAGCTCCCTATTGACTAGAGGTAATAGTGTTTTCTCTTAATCCAATTTGGACCATGCCCAGAGCGGGCAAAAGAGCGGTCAGCTTGTTTTTTGATACTGTCTTCATATTTGTCTCATTTTGGGCAGCGTTTTACTCTCGGATGGGAGCAATAGACGTATTTTGGCAAGATATTGAATATTGGTATGTTTTCGTTTCTGTCACTGTAGTGACATTGGCTGTATTTACTCATTTTGGTCTCTATCGGGCTGTACTTCGGTATTTGGGCTTGCAGGCTGTAGTAACGATAGCTTTTGGTGCCGCGCTGTCTGCACTTTCAATCATACTTTTCTCTTACTATTTTCAGATATTTTTGCCCCGCTCAGTGCCGGTTATTTACGCAACCTTTTTGGTTACATTGAGTGGTGGTGCCCGTCTTTTTGTAAGGTTTTTGATATCTGACTTTTTGATTAGCGGTCGTACACCGGTATTGATTTATGGTGCAGGCAAAGCGGGTCGGCAGCTGTATCAGGTGGTATCGCAAAGTGAGGACTATCGTGTCGTTGCTTTCATTGATGACAACCTGAAAAAACACAAGACGACAATACAAGGAGTCACGATATTTAGGCCCCAGTACATCTCCCGGTTATTGGGAAAGCATCAAGTAGAAAAAGTTTTCCTTGCCGTTCCCAAGGCGTCTCGAAATGAGCGTAAACGTATCATAGAGAGATTCTCAGATTTTCCTATCGAAGTTATGACCATTCCAAGTCTGAGCGATATCGTGAGTGGTGAGCTTAAAATTGAGCAGCTTAAAGAGGTCGCGATTGACGACCTGTTGGGAAGAGACTCTGTTTCGCCTAATCAATTGTTGCTAGAAAAAAACATCAAAGACAAAACCGTGATGGTCACGGGCGCTGGTGGCTCTATTGGCTCAGAGCTTTGTCGACAGATCATTAAATACAAGCCAAGTAGATTGGTTCTGTTTGAAGCGTCAGAGTTCTCGTTGTATAGCATCGAAAGAGAGCTGAACCAAAAAGCCCAAGGTATTGAGATTGTGCCTATCATGGGCAATGTTCAAAACCAGAAAAGATTGGTCAACACAATGACCAGTTTTGGTGTTGAGACGGTTTACCACGCAGCAGCCTACAAACACGTACCGTTGGTTGAATACAACGTCGCTGAAGGTATTCAAAATAATGTGTTTGGTACGTACCGCGCCGCATGTGCAGCGATTGAGGCCGGAGTGTCTTCTTTTGTGCTCATTTCTACCGATAAAGCGGTGCGCCCGACCAATGTAATGGGAACAACCAAACGTCTGGCGGAGCTGGGCTTACAGGCTTTGGCAAAAGGTTATCAGAAAGACCATCAAACCCTGTTTTCGATGGTACGCTTTGGTAATGTACTGGGTTCATCTGGCTCGGTCATTCCGCTCTTTAAGGCGCAAATTGCTAAGGGCGGACCAGTAACTGTCACGCATAAGGACATTATTCGTTACTTCATGACTATTCCTGAAGCTGCGCAGCTTGTGATTCAAGCGAGCGCCATGGCAAAGGGCGGTGATGTGTTTGTGCTTGATATGGGTGAGCCGGTTCGAATTTCAGACTTAGCGAAAAACCTAATTCACCTGTCTGGGCTGGAAGTGAAAGACGACCTTAACCCAGAGGGTGACATTGAAATCCTCTACACAGGCCTAAGGCCAGGTGAAAAGCTGTTTGAAGAACTGCTTATTGGCGACAGTGTTTCCAAGACGTCTCACGATCGCATTATGACCGCCCAAGAAGTCTCAATGGAGCAAGTCGAATACAATCAGTTACTTGACGATTTGCAGCAAGCGGCACAAGATTATGATCAACAAGCGTTGCGACAGCTCATGTTACAAGCACCAACGGGTTTTGTGCCGACTGATGGCATTGGTGACTTAGTTTGGGCTCAATCTAACGTCAACAAATCACAAACAAATTAAAAGACAGAATTATGAAAATTGCAGTTGCTGGAACGGGCTATGTAGGCCTATCGAATGCGATGTTGCTGGCTCAAAATCATGAGGTAGTGGCGGTCGATATTAATGCAGAAAAAGTAGAGATGCTGTGCAATGGGCAATCGCCGATTGTTGATAGCGAAATTGAAGCGTTTTTACAGCGTGATGATCTCAACTTTACTGCAACGCTGGATAAAGAGTTGGCATATCGCGGTGCGAACTACGTGATAGTTGCCACGCCGACAGATTATGACCCGCAGACCAACTATTTCAATACAGGCTCTGTTGAGTCGGTCATTAAAGATGTGATTGCGGTGAATCCGGATGCGGTGATCGTCATCAAATCAACCATTCCAGTGGGCTACACGGTTCGCGTTCGTGAAGAGCTTGGTACAGAGAACGTGTTCTTCTCACCAGAGTTTTTGCGTGAGGGCAGTGCTCTGTATGACAACCTTAATCCATCTCGCATCATTATTGGTGAGCGCAGTGAGCGTGCCAAGGTGTTTGGTGATTTGCTGGTAGAGGGCGCGCAGAAACAAAACATCGACGTACTGTATACCGACTCAACCGAAGCGGAAGCGGTGAAGCTGTTCTCTAACACCTATCTAGCGATGCGTGTGGCGTATTTTAACGAGTTAGACTCTTATGCTGAAGCCTTGGGTCTGGATACGCGTCAAATCATTGGAGGCGTGGCTCTAGACCCTCGTATCGGTGGGCACTACTGCAACCCATCGTTTGGCTATGGCGGTTACTGCCTACCAAAAGACACCAAGCAGCTTCTGGCGAACTATCAAGAAGTGCCGAATAATATTATCGGTGCTATCGTGGATGCGAATCGCACGCGTAAGGACTTTATTGCTGAGTCGATCATGAAGCGCAACCCTAAAGTGGTGGGTGTTTATCGTTTGATCATGAAGTCGGGTTCGGATAATTTCCGCGCATCGAGCATTCAGGGCATTATGAAGCGCTTGAAAGCTAAAGGTATTGAGGTCATTGTGTATGAACCTGTACTTAAAGAAGAGCACTTCTTCCATTCGCGCGTTATCCAGGATGTGGATGCCTTTAAACAAGAAGCTGACTTGATTATCTCTAACCGCATGTTGCCTGAGTTAGAAGATGTCGCGGACAAGGTTTATACGCGTGATTTGTTTGGTAACGACTAAATTCGTTATTGAATTAATTGATAGATATAGAAACGGGAGCAGTGATGCTCCCGTTTTTTGTTCGTGTCTTTTTTACCGTGGTGATTGAATCACTCTTCGGTTTCTTGAGTCTCTTCGTCCTCAAAACTCACATCAAGTGGCTCTTGAGACAAGATGATCCCTGTGTTGTCGGCATACACATAATCTTCTGGCAAGAAAGTCACGCCGCCAAAGTTGACCGGCACATCCACTTCCCCGACATCTGATTGCGTGGCACCAACAGGGATAGAGGCCAGCGCTTGAATGCCCAAATTCATGTCTTCTAGCTCGTCGACTTCACGAATGCAGCCGTAGACAATTATGCCTTCCCACTCGTTGTCCTCGGCCAATTGAGCGATTTCCGCATCAATAAGGGCTTTTCGCAGTGAACCACCGCCATCAATCAACAATATGCGACCTACACCATCTTGCTCTAAAATGTCGCGGATCACACCGTTATCTTCAAAGCATTTCACTGAGGTCACTTGACCTGCAAATGAGGCTCTGCCGCCAAAATTGCTAAACATTGGCTCGACAACATCTACTTGATCTAGGTAGATATCACATAGGGCTGAAGTACTGTATTCCATGGCGGCTCTTCTATGCAGTTTTCAAAAGGGATAAATCGAGTATATCGGTTGAATAGGTCAATGCAATGACAAGGCTCAATTAAGTGATCAGAGTTTGAGCTATAACCACACCAGAAAACAAGATGTTGGTGACTAGTGAGCACTTAACCACAATAGGCATCATCGGGGCGATTTGTGCAGGCTGTGTGGTTTGCCATACCGCGGTACCATGTTTGATGACCACCACCAAGCTCAGTACAAAAGGCAGGCTTATCCAAAGCGGTGATTGCTGCACCGACAAATACATCGCAAATGCACTCACTGCAACGGCGAGTAGGGCAAAGTGATACAACTTAGCCTTGCGCTCACCAAGACGGACCGCAACGGTACGTTTGCCGCAAGCGCTGTCGTTCTCTATGTCGCGCATGTTGTTGACGTTAAGTACCGCAACAGCGAGTAAGCCACAACCAATGGCTGGTAAAAATAGCAGTGTGTCTAAATGGCCGGTGTGAAGGAAATAAGTTCCAGAGACACCGAGCAAACCAAAGAAGATAAACACTGAAATGTCACCAAGTCCTACATAGCCGTATGGTTTATTGCCCACGGTGTAGGCGATAGCGGCTGCGATAGCCAGTACGCCAAGGCCGATAAAGGCGAGGATGTTTTGTAGCGATTCAAGGGCGTGTAACACTAAGAACAATCCAGAAGCGACAGTCAGCACCACATTCAGAATGATGGCTTTTTTCATTTCTAGCTGCGTGACCTCTCCCGACTGAATGGCGCGCATCGGGCCTAGCCTGTTTTCGTTGTCGGTGCCTTTTACGGCATCGCCGTAGTCGTTGGCAAGGTTGGATAGGATTTGCAGCAAAGTTGCTGTCAGCAGCGCGAGCAGCGCCACACTCCATGACATTTCACCTTTAGAAAAGGCAAGGGCACTGCCGGTGATGATAGAAACCAGCGCAAGTGGCAATGTTTTAGGTCTTGCGGCATCGAGCCAAATACGAAAAGAAGAAGTCATGATTACGCTACGAATTAACTGTTTTAAGTAAGTATACGGCAAAATGGGAAGTGGCTAAATACGCACACTAAATATGGTCTTAGTATGGGATTAGTATGATATTGATGGGTGTGTGAAGTGCGCTGAAAATCTTCACGGTTAAGCGGTATAGCATGTGGCGTCTGGCTAGGGGAAAACAAGAGATAACATAGTGAACTCAAACAAAACGAAAAAGCCGTGCGTCTACATCGCTGCATCGAAAGGACGTGGCGTGGTCTATATCGGCGTCACATCTAACCTTTCTGAGCGAATTTGGAAACACAAACACGGCGTGACCGAAGGTATCGTAAAGAAATACAACGTCAATCAACTGGTTCACTACGAATGGTTTGAAACGATGGAAGAGGCTGCGTCAAGAGAGCTGCAATTGCGCCATTGGGAGTGGGCTTGGAAGAATGAGTTGGTGACCAGTAGTAACCCTTATTGGAAGGATTTAAGTCACGAATTATGGTGATGTTAAAGGTTCGTCATTCTTGTACAGACAGGAATCTTCTAGAGGCTTAGTGCGTGCTTGAGTAGACCCCTGCCTGCGCAGGGGGGACGGTAATTTTGAGTGCGGTGATGTTAAAGGCTCGTCATTCCTGTGTAGACAGGAATCTATTTGAGGCTTGGTGCTTTGAGTAGACCCCTGCCTGCGCAGGGGTGACGATAATTTTAAGGGTGACGATAATTTTAAGGGTGACGATAATTTTAAGGGTGACGATAATTTTAAGGGTGACGATAATTTCAGTCGTGGCGATAATTTGAGTACACTCTTTAAAGAATAAAGCGACTCAAATCTTCATCTTCAACAAACTCACCTAACTTCGATTTCACATAGCCAGAGTCAATCACGAGCTTCGAGCCAGGCTTGTCAGTGGCTTCAAATGAAATCTCATCCATCAGGCGCTCCATCACAGTATGAAGGCGACGCGCACCGATGTTCTCGGTAGTTTCGTTGACTGTCCACGCCGCATCCGCGATCTGTTGGATGCCGTCGGTGGTGAATTCAACATCGACTTCTTCCGTCTTCATCAGCGCGATGTATTGCTCTGTCAGTGATGCTTTTGGTTCGGTTAGGATGCGTTTAAAGTCATCGCTGCTTAGGGCTTCTAGCTCAACTCGAATTGGCAGGCGGCCTTGTAGTTCAGGGATAAGGTCCGATGGCTTCGCTACTTGGAACGCACCAGAGGTAATAAACAGGATGTGGTCTGTTTTTACCATGCCATGCTTGGTTGAGACCGTGCTGCCTTCAATCAATGGCAGTAGATCGCGCTGCACGCCTTCGCGTGATACGTCTGGACCTGATGCTTCACCACGCTTACAGATTTTATCGATCTCATCGATAAACACGATGCCGTTGTTTTCAACGTTGTAAATTGCTTGCTCTTTTAGCTCTTCTTGATTGACCAGTTTAGCGGCTTCTTCTTCCACAAGGGCTTTGAGAGCATCTTTAATTTTTAGCTTACGCTTCTTCTTGGTGTCACCGCCAAGGTTCTGGAACATGCTTTGCAGCTGATTCGTCATCTCTTCCATACCAGGAGGTGACATGATTTCTACGCCCATTTGAGGCGCTGCTGTTTCGATGTCGATCTCTTTGTCATCAAGTTTGCCTTCGCGCAGTTTCTTACGGAAGATTTGACGAGTATTGGAAGAAGCGTCGTCAGTAGGCTGCTCGTTTTGACCCCAAGCATCACGTGCTGGTGGAAGCAGAGCGTCAAGAATGCGCTCTTCCGCTTGCTCTTCAGCGCGGAATTTCACTTTTTCCATCGCTTGCTGGTGGGTCATCTTGATCGCAACGTCTGTCAGATCACGGATGATGGTTTCTACTTCTTTACCTACGTATCCCACCTCTGTGAACTTGGTGGCTTCTACCTTGATGAACGGAGCATTAGCAAGTTTCGCTAAGCGGCGTGCGATCTCGGTTTTACCCACACCCGTTGGACCGATCATTAAGATGTTCTTTGGTGAAACTTCTACACGTAAGCTCTCTTCGAGCTGCATGCGGCGCCAGCGGTTTCGCAGCGCGATAGCAACAGAGCGCTTAGCTTTGTCTTGGCCAATGATATGGCGGTTTAACTCATGAACAATCTCGCGAGGAGTCATCTCAGACATAATTAATTCCTTACAAAACTTCTGGCACCAATGTGTGCCAGTTGGAAATTAGACTCATGACCTAGTTAGTGTCAGTGTCATGCTTAAAAGCACGTCATTCCTGTGCAGACAGGAATCTACTCAAGGCTTGGTGCGTGCTAACAGTAGATCCCCGCCTACGCGGGGATGACGCATTTTGTTAGCAGCCTGAGACATTTATTTACCGAGGCGACCTTACTTGTTTTCTGTCGCGTCGCTTTCTAGTTCTTCAATAGTGTGGTGATGGTTGGTGAACACACAAATATCGCCAGCAATCTTAAGTGCTTTCTCTGCGATCTCGCGCGCATCTAATTCTGTGTTCTCGAGCAGTGCCGTCGCTGCCGCTTGAGCAAAGTTACCACCAGAGCCAATCGCAATGAGGTCATTCTCTGGCTGAACCACATCACCGTTACCGGTGATAATCAGTGAAGCGGTTTCATCCGCTACCGCCAGTAGCGCTTCTAGTTTGCGAAGTGCACGGTCGCTACGCCAGTCTTTCGCAAGCTCAACCGCCGCTTTGGTTAGGTGGCCTTGGTGCATTTGCAGCTTGCTTTCAAAGCGCTCAAACAGAGTAAACGCGTCAGCCGTACCGCCAGCAAAACCTGCGAGTACTTGGTTGTTGTAGAGTCTACGAACCTTACGGGCATTGCCTTTCATTACGGTGTTGCCCAGCGATACTTGTCCATCACCCGCGATCACGACTTTGTTGTTACGACGTACAGATACAATAGTAGTCACGACGTTTGCCTCTTATTGGTTTTAATTTGGTTATGGAATGGATATGTGGACGCGAGGAATGGAATTCAAGGGGAAGAGCTTTTCGGGAATGTAAACGAAATCAGCCCCTGTTATGAGAGGCTGATTATTGGTTGTTTTTTGTTGGCGAGCTTCAGAGCTTACTGCGCTTCTTTCCAAATAGCGCAAGGCTCAATTTTAGCGCGCTGTAGCTTGTGCTTTTCGCGCTCGGCATCGCGTTTAAGCTTGTAAGGACCCAGTACGACTCTAAACCAGCTGCTGTTTTCTTTCTTGCGAATTTGGCTTGAGATGCCTTGGAAGGCAATGTCCAACTTACGAGCTTCCGCCTGTGCTAGCGTTTTGTATGCGCCGCACTGCATGATGTAAGGGATCTTAGAAACCACTTGCTCTTTGGCTTTTACCTCAACCTCACGCTTTGGCAAGGTTTCCACATAGTCCCACTTTTCTTCAGGTGGCGGTGGGATTGGTTTCGCCGGCTTTGGTTTCGGCTTAGGTGCTGGTTTGGTGGTCACAGGAGCGGGCTTGGCTGGCTCTGGGTCGTTACTTAGTAGGTACAACCCGTAACCAAACCCACTGGCGAGCAAAATCGCTAGCAAGCCACTGCGCCAGGGTTTCTTACCGGAAGTTCTCTTTTTTGCAGGGCGACGACTGGTGCCTTTGCCCCGTCTTACATAGTCTCGGTTTGCCACTTAGATTGGTTCTGATTGAAATAACTCACTGACCTCATGGTAAATACCGCGAGGTCAAGTTGCAAGTCAGTATCGTGCCAACTACAAGATTCTTGGAGGAGCCGCACTGTCGCGGATCACAAGTTCGGTATCCAATAAGCGAGAGCCTGCGCGAACGTCCGCGCCTTTGAGTACTTCAAGCATCATATACATCGCTTGGCGACCAATCTCATATCGTGGCTGAGAGACGGTGGTTAACGGTGGATCGCAGTATTGAGCAAATTGAATGTCATCAAAGCCCACTACAGATAAGTCTTGGGGAACTCGCAGACCAAGCTTCTTCGCTTCCTGCATTGCGCCAATCGCCATCACATCGTTGTGACAGAATATTGCGGTTGGTGGTTCAGGTAGGGCAAGTAGGGTACGAACCAATCGCGCGCCAGCTTCAAATGTAAAGTCACCTTTAACCGTGTAAGCTGGATTCATCGGCAGGCCAGCTCGGCGCAGTGCTTGTTGGTAGCCTTGCTGTCTAAAACGGCACAGGAATGCTGTGTCAGGACCGGCGATTTGTGCGATGCGCTTATGGCCTAAATTCGAAAGGTAGTTAACCGCCTCAAACGCTGAGGTGAGGTTATCAATGTGAACCGTTGGTAGCTCAAGCTCTGGTGCAAATTCACATGCCATCACAATAGGTGGTAAGTTTTTTTGCTCAGGCTTGCTGATATCAAACGGTAGGTCAGTACCGAGTAGCAGCATACCGTCGGCCTGTTTAGTAAACACGAGATTTACAAAAGAGGTTTCACGTTTTTTCGACTGACCACTATCACCCAGTAACACTAGGTAACCATGTTCCATTGCGGCATCTTCAATACCACGAATGATCTCGGAAAAATACGGGTCGCAAATGTCGGGAACAATCGTCACTATGGTTTTGGATTCATTTCTGCGAAGATTGCGTGCGAGTGAATTGGGAGAATAACCAGCTTCCAAAACAGCATCTTCAACACGTTTACGCGTAGAAGATGACACTTTTTCTGGGTTCATCAAAGCTCTCGAAACCGTAGCCGTTGAGACGCCTGCAAGCTGGGCAACATCCTTCATTGTCGCCATAAACGTGTGTCCTCTCTCTGTATGTCTGAACCTATAGGGAAGGTCTATTATTTATTGTTATCTTTCCCTGTGGGTTATTCCTGTGTTAAATGATTCATTTATCTAGTAAATAGATTTATAAGATCTATTTTTACAATCATGAACCAATACTAAATATTATTCATTTCTCGAATGAAAGTTACGGCCTGATTAACAGATTTTGCAAAACAATTGTGAAGCATATCACAACTAACGCCGCTTATTTTTTTGTCAGTAACCATTTTGCTTGGTGTGTTAGGTTAAGAATGGGTATCTAGCTGAGGTCTTGCGGCTCTACATCCAGTGACCAGCGCACTTTTTTTGCCAAAGGCAATTGAGCAATGACAGGTTTGGCCGCGCTGATGATCTTCTGCATTTGTGGGCGACTCGGTACTTGCAGCACCAGTTGCCATCGCGCTTTTCCTGCGCGTTTCGCTATGGGTGCAGGGGTTGGACCCAGTACCATACAAGCGTTATCAAAGAGCGGATGAGCTTCCAATGAGTAACGTACCTGCCTTAGGAAGTTCTCGACTTCATTACTGTTGTTGGCTTCGGCGCGAACCAAAGTCAAAAAACTAAATGGCGGCAACTTGGCTAGCTTACGCTCGTCAATGACTGTTTCGGCAAAGTGGCGATAGTCTTTATGCAGCAAGCTTTGCAGCAATGGATGTTCTGGGTGGTGAGTTTGTAGCAGTACTTCGCCTGGCTTACTGGCACGACCTGCGCGACCAGCGACTTGGATGAAGAGCTGGGCGAGCCTTTCTGAGGCTCTAAAGTCACTGCTATACAGTGAACCATCGACATCCAACAGCGCCACAAGCGTCACATTGGGGAAGTGGTGTCCCTTGGCGAGCATTTGGGTGCCAATCAAAATTTGATATTCATTCTTCTTGATAGCGTCCAATGCGGCTTCTAGGCTGCCTTTGCGCCTAGTGCTATCGCGGTCGATACGAATAGTATTGTATTCGGGAAATAAGCTCTCAAGCTGAGCCTCTAACTGCTCAGTCCCCACGCCTACAGTGACCAGTTGATGCGATCCACAGCCTTCACACTGATGCACAATCGGGCGCTGCGAGCCACAATGGTGGCAGCGAATTTCATTGCTTGATTGGTGATAGGTGTAGTACGCATCGCAGCGGTGACACTCAGCAGTCCAGCCACATTCGTGACACATTAGGGCTGGGCTAAATCCTCGTCGGTTCAAGAACAACATGACTTGGTTGCCCGCCTCTAAATGGCGGCGTAGCTCAGCGATAAGTGGTGCCGAGAGTCCAGCTTCGAGAAACTGACCTTTGACATCAATCACCTTGTTTGTGGTCGGAACGGCGAGTCCTGCGCGCTGACTGAGAATCAAATGATGATACTTTCCTGCGAGTGCGTTTTGCAGCGTTTCGATACATGGCGTTGCGGATCCTAAGATGATTGGGATCTGCTCTTTGTTAGCGCGCATCACAGCCACATCGCGAGCATGATAACGAAGGCTATCTTGCTGTTTGTAGGACGTATCGTGCTCTTCATCGACAATAATGATGCCGAGATCGGCAAACGGTGTCAGCAGCGCCGAGCGGGTGCCAATAACAATGCCTGCGACCTTATCGCGTGCACTTAACCAAGCATTTAGGCGCTCGGTGTCATTAAGCCCAGAGTGGATGACTTCAATCGGCACATTAAAGCGTTTGCGAAAGCGGTTGATAGTCTGTGGCGTGAGGCCAATTTCCGGCACGAGAACCAAAGCTTGCTTGCCACGCTCTAACACGGGCTTAATCATCTGTAGGTAGACTTCGGTTTTGCCTGAACCGGTGACCCCTTCAAGCAGATAGCAGCCAAACTCGTTCTGGCTATTGACCGAAGCAATAGCCACGGCTTGTTCGGCGTTTAAGCGAAGATCAAGCGGATCGTTACAGATCGCCTCAGGCCAAGTGGTGGACTTTGTCTGTTTCTCGATTGATGCGATCCAGCCTTTTTCCGTGAGTGTTTTAAGCACACTTGTACTCACATCACTATCGACGAAAGTTTGATGCGAGCACGGACCTGACTCGAGCATGCTCATGACTTTGGCTTGCTTTACTGCGCGACCGAAACCAGAGATGAGCTGATTTTTCCCCGATTCTGTGATGTGCCATTCAACAGTCGCTGCAAACTCTGCGGGTTTCCCTTTGCGCAGTGCTGCGGGTAGGGCGTTACTTAACGTGTCCCCAAGCGGATATTGGTAATAAAGGCTGCACCATGAGATAAGATCAAACAGCGGTTTAGACCAGACAGGTGAGCTGTCGAGCGCCGCTTTTATTGGCTTAAGTTTTTCTATCGGGAATTCAGATTCGTGGCTGAACGCTATCACAATACCGACCAGGGTCTTTGGTCCAAAAGGGACAGACACACGTCCGCCGACCACAGGAAATAGGTGGGCTGGAACTAGGTAGTCAAACTGTTTGTCGAGTGGTACGGGTAAAGCCACGCGAGCGACATTTGGGCGCATAATGAGGTCGGTATTGATAAAGAAGAGGTCTATTCTAACGGTATAGGCTGCCTTGTATAGACTGTGGAATCAATTTATCGGCGCAGACTCACCGAAGGTGGCGAAAAAAGTCGCAATTTTAGTTGATTCCCTTGGCACTATTCTTTACTATACTGCGCCTTGATGGCATGGCTTCTTGCTTTCTTATTGGAATGCAAAGCGATGGTATCGACTATCTATTAACTACGTGTGGTGTCCGGCTTAGAATCGGATGGCGACACGGCCTAAATTATTGAGGTTTCCCATGAAAGCTGGTATCCACCCAGAATACAAAGCTGTAACAGCAACTTGCTCTTGCGGCAACACATTCGAATTCAACTCTACTCTAGGTAAAGATTCTATCCACCTAGACGTATGTGACAAGTGCCACCCATTCTACACTGGTAAGCAACGTATCGTTGATACTGGCGGCCGTGTTGATCGCTTTAACAAGCGTTTCGGTGCTCTATCTAGCAAGAAGTAATTATTACTTTTGCAGATTAAAAAAGGACGCTTCGGCGTCCTTTTTGCATTTCTGAGGCGACAGTTTCGTCCATTTTGTGTGTCAATCTTAGTTCAGTGATTTTGGCACTCACTTCCAATTTTTTCCTGCTTTCATTTTGTCCATCCATTCAAAACCGTGATGAAGTCGCGTAGTATTGTTTTTGTAAAGTATAACTTTGCCAGAGTATTGAACATCTGAGATACCTCCTCTCCGTTCAAATGTACCCACTCTGTGTATGTAACCCTTTAGAAGCAAAGCTAATAAAAATTAACGGGTTTATACTCATAAAAAACAATACCATTCAGTCTCAAAAATGCAGGATCGCTAACCATGTCCGATGATCATCAAATCGACGAATTTCGCCAACAAGCGCTTGATTACCATGCCAACCCCGTCCCTGGAAAAATTGAAATAGCGTTAACTAAACCCGCTAACTCTGCTGCCGACCTAGCATTGGCTTATAGCCCAGGTGTGGCTGAGCCAGTACGTGAAATCGCGCAAAATGCTGAGAACGTTTATAAGTACACCGCAAAGGGCAATATGGTTGCGGTGATCTCTAACGGCACCGCTATTTTAGGTCTTGGTAACCTAGGGCCAATGGCCTCTAAACCCGTAATGGAAGGCAAAGCCCTGCTGTTTAAGCGCTTTGCTGGTTTGGACTCTATTGATATCGAAGTTAAACACCGCACGATCGATGAGTTCGTCGACACGGTTGCCAACATCTCAGATACGTTTGGCGGTATTAACCTAGAAGATATTAAAGCGCCTGACTGTTTCGAAATTGAGCGTCGCCTAATTGAGCGTTGTGATGTGCCTGTATTCCACGATGACCAACACGGTACTGCGATTGTTACCGCAGCAGGTATGCTCAATGCGATTGAGCTGCAGGGTAAAGATCTTAAGGAAGCGACCATTGTCTGCTTAGGTGCTGGTGCTGCGGCGATCGCTTGCATGGAGCTTTTGATCAAATGCGGTGCAATGCGTGAGAAGATCTACATGCTGGATCGCAAAGGTGTGATCCACACGCGTCGTGATGATCTTAACGAGTATAAAGAGCTGTTTGCCAACAACACCGACAAGCGCACGCTAGAAGATGTAATTGAAGGTGCGGATCTATTCCTTGGTGTATCGGGTCCTGATTTGCTGCCACCAGAAGCACTTAAGCTGATGGCGGACAAGCCAATTGTGTTTGCTTGTTCAAACCCAGATCCAGAAATTAAACCGGAGCTTGCACACCAGGTTCGTGATGACCTGATTATGGGTACGGGTCGTTCAGACTATCCAAACCAAGTTAACAACGTGCTGTGTTTCCCGTTTATCTTCCGTGGCGCGCTAGATGTGCGTGCGAGTGAGATTAATGATGAGATGAAACTGGCTGCGGTAGATGCGATTCGTGAGCTAGCGAAAGAGCCGGTACCACAAGAGGTACTAGATGCTGCAGGCGTTGAATCGTTGACGTTTGGTAAAGACTACATCATTCCAAAACCGATGGATCCGCGTTTGTTACCTCGCGTAGCTAAAGCGGTCGCGAAAGCGGCAGTAGAATCGGGTGTTGCTCGTATTGAGTTGCCAGATAGTTATATGGCTTAAGGTTGTGGCGAACACGAAACGTATTTAACGAAAGAGGGTCTAGATGACCCTCTTTTTTATTGGGCGGTCATGGCATCACACACTGTAATAGTTTTAACGTGATATGCCCACCACTCCCGTCATTCCTGCGCAGGCAGGAACCTTCCTGAGGCTTGGTGTGCGCTTTGAGTAGACCCCTGCCTACGCAGGCGCGCGGCTAGTGGGGTGACGATAGCTTTGGGATGACGATAATTTTGATCGTGGTGACTCTATAGCGTGCGTCATTCCTGCGCAGGCAGGAATCTTCTTGAGGCTTGGTGCGCGCTTTGAGTAGACCCCTGCCTACGCAGGCGCGCGGCTAGTGGGGTGACGATAGCTTTGGGATGACGATAATTTTGATCGTGGTGACTCTATAGCGTGCGTCATTCCTGTGCAGGCAGGAATCTTCCTGAGGCTTGGTGCGCGCTATGAGTAGGCCCCTGCCTACGCAGGCGCGCGGCTAGTGGGGTGACGATAAATTTGGCAATGGAGACTTTAAAGCGTGCGTCATTCCTGCGCAGGCAGGAATCTTCTTGAGGCTTGGTGCATGCTTTGAGTAGACCCCTGCCTACGCAGGGGTGACGATAGCTTTAGGATGACGTTATCTTTAGGTCTGTGTTGCTATATTCCTTGAACAAAAAGCTCGCGGAGGAAGTTCTAGTGAACTTGGACATATGATCTCAGGAGTAGAATGCAATCTACTCTTCATCAAACGCTTCAAACTCAATCCCCATCGCAGTCATCAGCTCTTTCGCTTCTGTTGGGATGTCATCAGGACGGTCTTTTCTTAAATCTTCGTCGGTTGGAAGCGGCTGGCCAGTGTAGGCGTGCAAGAACGCTTCGCACAATAGCTCACTGTTGGTTGCATGGCGTAGGTTATTGATTTGGCGACGAGTACGCTCATCGGTCAATACCTTTAGTACCTTCAGCGGGATAGACACTGTGATTTTTTTTACCTGCTCGCTTTTTTTACCGTGCTCCGCATATGGGCTAATGTATTCACCATTCCAATCTGCCATTACACACCTTCGCTCTGTTAATCATAAATAGTAGTAATAAGTATCCTGCAATTTTAGCGGGATTTACTGCCATAAGCAAAGACATATAGACGTCTAGAAGTGTTGACGTCTCACATTTTGGAAAGTAAAGTGGGGCAACGAATGTGGACATTTATTTTAATGCAATGTTAATTCTTTAACGTTTGTGGCGTTTGCCGGTTCCCATATTACCGGTAAAAGTAGACACTGTGGCTCTAGCCATGCGATTTGAGAAAGGAAGTTTCTATGAGCAATCGGAAGCCAGCGACAATAGCCGTACGTACTGGTATCGAATCGGATACCCAGCATCACGCTGTGGTGCCACCTATTTATCTTTCTACTAACTACGGATTCCCTGCGTTTGGGGAAGTGCCGACTTACGATTACACCCGCTCAGGAAACCCAAACCGAGGTTTACTCGAAACCGCTCTGTATGAGCTGGAATCTGGTAAAGGTGCGGTGGTGACCAACTGTGGTACCTCTGCTCTGAACCTTTGGGTCTCGGCCTTCTTAGGTCCAGAAGACACCATTATTGCTCCTCACGACTGCTACGGAGGTACATACCGTCTATTCAACACTCGTGCGCAGAAGGGTGACTTCAAGGTTCAGTTTGTTGATCAAAGCGATGAGCAGGCTTTTGATGCCGCGCTTGAGAAAAAACCGAAACTAATCCTACTTGAAACACCGTCTAATCCGCTTGTGCGTGTCGTTGATATTGCAGCCGTGTGTGAAAAAGCCAAGAAAGTTGGCGCGCTAGTGGCGGTAGACAATACCTTTTTGACACCTGTGTACCAAAAGCCTCTTGAGCTTGGTGCGGACTTTGTTATCCACTCAACCACCAAATATATCAACGGTCACTCTGATGTGATTGGCGGTGTGGTGATCACTAAGACTGAAGAGCACGCGGAAGAACTAGGCTGGTGGGGCAACTGTATCGGCGCGACGGGCACACCTTTTGATAGTTATATGACGCTGCGTGGTATTCGCACCCTTGGGGCGCGTATGCGTGTTCACGAAGAAAGCTCACAGCAGATCCTAGATTTTCTCAAGCCGCAACCATTGGTGAAAGTGATTTATCATCCGAGCCTGCCTGAGCACCCAGGTCATGAAATTGCTAAGAAGCAGCAATCTGGTTTTGGCTCTATGCTGAGTTTTGAGTTTGCAGGTAGCTTTGAGCAGCTGAAATATTTTGTCGGTGAGTTGGAGTTATTCTCGCTCGCGGAATCATTGGGCGGTGTAGAAAGTCTGATTTGCCACCCAGCATCTATGACACACCGTGCAATGGGTGAAGAGGCATTAGCAGAAGCGGGCGTATCTCAACAGTTACTTCGCCTCTCTGTTGGCCTAGAAGATGCGCAAGATCTGATTGATGACCTTGCTCAGGCGTTTGAGAAAGCATCTGCGTTTGGAGGATAAGCCGGCATGAGTCAAAGCAGTACCCAAAGCGGAAAGAGTAACAAGCAGCTGCACAAATTTGGCGGCAGCAGCTTAGCCGATCCTGAGTGTTATCGCCGCGTCGTTTCTATTTTAAAAGACTACTCTAACGAGGAAGACCTCATTGTGGTCTCGGCGGCAGGTAAAACCACCAATCGCCTTATCGAATTTCTTGATGCACTGAACAAAGATGGGCGCATTGCTCATGAACACCTTCAAGCACTGCGTCAGTTTCAGATTGAGCTGGTGGAATCGCTGTTGACTGGCGAAGAAGCAGAAAGCCTTGTCTCTCAGTTGAAAGATGAGTTCAGTACACTGGGTGAGCTTAGCTACCCACTGACCGATGCCGAGCGTGCTGCTGTGCTAGGTCACGGTGAAGTTTGGTCTTCACGCCTTTTATCGGCGTTGCTTAGGCAAAGTGATCTCCCAGCAGTGTCGCAAGATGCAAGAGCGTTTCTGCGCGCTGAGTTTGGTACTCAGCCAGAGGTAGATCGCGCTAAATCGTATCCGCTGATTAAAGAAGTACTGGCTCAGCATGCACATCATCGTGTGGTGATTACCGGTTTTATGGCACAAAGTGAATGCGGTGAAACCGTACTGCTCGGTCGTAATGGCTCCGACTACTCCGCAACTGTGATTGGCGCATTGGCTGAAGTTTCTTGCGTGACTATTTGGAGCGATGTAGCAGGCGTATACAGCGCTGACCCTCGTGTAGTTAATGACGCCTGCTTATTACCATTACTGCGATTGGATGAAGCCAGTGAATTGGCGCGTTTAGCTGCCCCTGTGCTTCACAGTCGTACTCTCCAGCCTGTCGCGCAAAGTGCCATGGATTTGAGTCTTCGCTGCAGTTATCAGCCGGAGTCGGGCTCAACGCGTATTGAACGTGTGCTGGCTTCTGGACGCGGCGCAAAGATTATCACTTCACTTGATGAAGTACTGCTAATTGAGCTTGCATTCGCAGCTGGTCACGACTTTGAGCGTGCTCAAACCGAAGTACTTAACGGTCTCAAGCGTGCGCAATTAGCGCCGTTGGCGTTTGAAGCGCAAGCTGACCAATATCGTCTCCGTCTTGCCTACACCGCAGAGATTGCCTCTGGTGCTCTCACTGAGCTGCAAGATCTGGCGATCGAAGCCGAGATTAAGCTTAAAGAAGGTTACTCTATGCTTGCCGCTGTAGGCGCTGGCGTGACTAAAAACGCCAATCATTGCTTTGGTTTTTATCAGCAGCTAAAACATGCACCAGTGGAGTTTTTCTCAGAAGCTGAGTCTCAATTGAGTCTAGCCGCTGTACTGCGCAAATCAGACATTCAGCCGCTTGTGAAATCGGTACACACTCAGCTGTTCCAAGCGCAAAAGCGCGTTGCGGTGGCGCTGTGTGGTAAAGGTAACATTGGTTCAAGTTGGTTAGAGCTGTTCAAAGAGCAGAAAAGCGAGCTTGAAAAACGTCGCGGCATGAGTTTCAACCTAGTCGCAGTTATCGACAGTCAGACTTATTGGTTTGATGAAGAGGGTATCGATGAGCAACAGGTACTTGCACGCTACGAAGATGAGGCCACTGAATACCAAGGTGACATCTGGCTGCAACGTTTAGCTGGACTTCAAGGCTATGACGAAGGTGTGGTTTTAGACGTCACTGCGAGTGCGGCATTAGCAGAAAGATACGTTAGCATTGCTGAGCATGGTCTGCACCTTATCTCAGCAAACAAAGTTGCAGGTTCAGCGCCAAGCAATGATTACCATGCGGTGCAAGATGCGTTTTCGAAAACCGGACGTCACTGGCTTTATAACGCCACGGTGGGGGCAGGGTTACCGATAAACCATACCGTTCGTGACCTGCGTGAAAGTGGTGATGATATCGTCGCGCTATCGGGCATTTTCTCTGGCACCTTGTCTTGGTTGTTCCAGCAATTTGATGGTTTAGTCCCTTTTGCGGAGCTCGTTGACCTCGCGTGGCAACAGGGTCTAACAGAGCCGGATCCCCGCTCTGACCTTGATGGCTCAGATGTGATGCGTAAGTTGGTTATCTTAGCGCGCGAATCGGGCTTGGATATCGAACCTGATGCCGTTGAAGTAGAGTCTTTGGTTCCTGAAGAGCTTGCTGAGTTATCACTCGAAGACTTCTTTGAGAAAGCCTCACTGCTGAGCGAAATCTTGCAAGAGCGCCTAGAAAAAGCTCAGCGCGAAGAGAAAGTGCTGCGTTACGTTGCTCGTCTGGATAGACAAGGTAAAGCGCGCGTAGGGATTGAAGCACTATCGAAAGAGCATGCGCTGGCGAACCTTTTACCTTGTGACAATATCTTCGCGATTGAGAGTAAGTGGTATAAGGATAATCCGTTGGTGATTCGTGGCCCTGGTGCGGGCCGTGAAGTGACGGCTGGGGCGATTCAGTCGGATTTGAATTTGATGTCTAGCTTTTTTTGATTGGGCAGGATAGTAAAGCAAGGTCAAGAGCTTGACCCCTCCTAGCCTCCCCTTATAAAGGGGAGGAACTACTGGCTCGCTGCGCATAGCCTGACTTTATTCGAGTACTAGAGTAGGCATTGCGATGCGACGATAGGAGCTAGCAGTGGTTCTCCCCCTTAATAACGGGGCGCGTAGCCGGGGGAGTTAGAGGGGGTAAGCGCCAGCGCTGCGAAACCTCTATCGCCCACCTACCTCAACCATTCTCCCATAAACCACACCCACCCCACCATCTTCAATTTCCCTAACTCACCACATGAAAAAAATTCATAATCCCTCTATTGACTTTAAAACCTATTCATTTCATTCTGTAGACATATAGACGTCTAAACGTCAGAAATTAAAAATCATCATTTAAAGACAGACAGGTTTTATCTGAGATTGGATGGGATAACCAATCTTGGTGATTAGGGAGAGGACCATGGGATACACACACGCAGGCCACATTGATGCTTTGAACCAGAATATTGCTGAGCTTTCGGACAATATTAATGTTTCATTCGAGTTCTTTCCGCCGAGCACGCCGACAATGGAAGAGACGCTGTGGAAATCGGTTCACCGCCTAAAGACGCTTAAGCCTAAGTTTGTTTCGGTGACTTACGGTGCTAATTCTGGTGAGCGTGATCGTACTCACTCTATCATCAAAGAAATCAAATCAGAGACTGGTCTTGTGGCAGCGCCGCACCTAACTTGTATTGATGCATCACGTGATGAGCTTATCGATATCGCAGAAGATTACTGGGCGAACGGCATCAAGAACATCGTAGCGCTGCGTGGTGATATTCCAGAAGGCGGCGGTCAGCCAGACATGTACGCGTCTGATTTGGTGGAGCTGCTAAAGTCTCGCCATGATTTTGATATCTCAGTGGCAGCCTTCCCAGAAGTTCACCCAGAAGCGAAAAGTGCTCAGGCGGATCTTCTTAACCTAAAACGCAAAGTCGATGCCGGTGCTAACCGTGCGATTACTCAGTTCTTCTTTGATGTTGAAAGCTACCTGCGTTTTCGTGACCGTTGTGTGGCAGCGGGTATTGATGTAGAGATTGTTCCGGGTATTCTGCCAGTGACTAACTTTAAGCAAGCGTCACGTTTTGCAGCAATGAATAAGGTGAAAGTACCTGGTTGGATGCAAAAGCAGTTTGAAGGCCTAGATGATGATTTAATGACTCGTCAGTTGGTAGGCGCTAGCCAAGCCATCGACATGGTTCGTGTTCTTAGCCGTGAAGGTGTGAAGGATTTCCACTTCTACACCCTAAACCGTGCAGAGATGACTTACGCACTGTGCCACACTCTCGGTGTTCGTCCAGAAGCATAAATGCTTATTCAATGACAAATAAAAAACGCCAATCTAAAAAGGTTGGCGTTTTTTTATGCGTTAACTCAGAACTGGATTACGCCAGCGCTTCTAGCTCCGCTAGTGCCTCTTCTGCCCAGTCTAACCATGCTTGACGTGCAAGTAGGTTACGGCGAAGAGTTAGGCGCTCAAGGCGAGCGTGCTTCTCTAGAGTACTTGGTGTTGCGTAGTAAGCCGCTTCAATCTCGCGGTAGTGTGCAACCAGCTTCTTCGACTCTTCAATAAGCTCTTCAAGTTGGATGCGGAAAGCAGCAGAAGGCTGAACGGCACAGGCAGCCAGTTTTGCTGAGAACTCATCACGAACGGTTGGGTGTACGGTTGGTTGCTCAAACCACTCGCCAAGCGTGCTGCGACCGGCATCTGTGATTGAGTAAACTTTACGATCCGGTTTGCCTTCTTGAGGTTCAAGCTTGCAAGTAACTAGGGCTTTGTCCGCCATCTTATTCAGTTCGCGGTAGACCTGTTGGTGGCTTGCTTTCCAGAAGTAACCGATGCTAGCAGAAAATTCCTTAGTAATGTCGTAGCCCGTTGCGTCACGAGTGCTTAGGACAGTAAGGATAACGTGTGGTAGTGACATGTCTTAAATCCAAATGGTCAAAATCTTAGTAATAGTTATGTTGTTCTTTTAAGTGCGTTTGTGGTTGAACGATTACACCATGCAAGCGCCTTGGAATCTTGGTTGATTCCAGGAAACTCGCGCAAAGAACATCGCACCTCGCCAAAGCGGGTACCAATAACCGTGTTTAAAGCCTTTGTCACCTAGACAGCCACATGAACATGTGACCTGCGCCGTCGACGTCGTATTTTTATTTTTATCGAACAGCGGAGTGTAATTATATCTGATTTATATAAGCAAAAAGTGGAATAGAATGCGATACCACTTCAAAAAACTAACAAAACTCTCAGTAAGTATGCCAGCAAAAATAAAAGGCCGCAATGTGCGACCTTTTGTCTCTTTTGTAAGATAATATATCGTTTAGCCAGTATTTCGCATACCAGCAGCGATGCCTGCGATGGTCACCATGAGTGCTTCTTCTAGCTCAGACTCGGTTTCTTCACTCTGACGAGTACGGTACAGAAGCTCAGCTTGCAGCATGTTGAGTGGCTCAACATAGATGTTGCGCAGGCGAATGGACTCTTGTCCCCAAGGGTCGCTTTGCATTAGGTGGTTGTGGTTTTCTACGTTCAGTACCGCAACGATATCTTTTTGTAATTGACCACGAAGCTTATCACCGAGAGGCAACAATTCAGGATCCGCAAGACGCTTATCGTAATAGCGAGAGATTTCCATATTACACTTGGTGTAAACCATCTCTAGCATACCTAGGCGTGTTGAGAAGAATGGCCATTCGCGACACATCTCTTCTAGCAGCGCTTGGTGACCTTTGTCGATAGAGTATTGAATCGCTTCACCCGCCCCAAGCCATGCTGGCAGTACTAGACGGTTTTGGCTCCATGAGAAGATCCATGGAATCGCACGTAAGCTTTCTACGCCGCCATTCGGGTTACGTTTCGCAGGGCGAGAACCAAGTGGTAGTTTGCCCAGTTCTAGCTCAGGCGTTGCTTGGCGGAAGTAAGGGACAAAATCCGGCTCGCCGCGAACTACTTTACGGTACGCATCGCAAGAGACTTCAGAAAGTACTTCCATTAGGTCGCGCCAATCTTGTTTCGGCTCAGGCGGCGGCATTAGGTTCGCCTCCAGAATGGCACTTGCGTACAGATTGAAACTGTTAACCGCAATTTCAGGTAGACCGAGCTTAAAGCGGATCATCTCGCCTTGCTCAGTCACACGCAGGCCGCCTTTAAGGCTCTTAGGTGGCTGAGACAGCAGGGCAGCGTGCGCTGGCGCACCACCACGACCAATCGTACCGCCACGGCCGTGGAACAGAGTAATATCAATACTTGCTTCTTCACCTACCGCTACCAGTTTTTCCATCGCGCTGTACTGAGCCCAGCCTGCCGCCATTACGCCTGCGTCTTTCGCTGAGTCAGAGTAGCCAATCATCACCATCTGATGGTTTTGGATATAACCACGGTACCAGTCGATCTCGAACAACTGCTTCATTACCGCTTCTGAGTTGTTCAAATCATCGAGTGTTTCGAACAGTGGGCAGACGTCCATACGGAACTTACAGCCACACTCTTGAAGGATAAGGTGAACGGCTAGAACGTCAGAAGCCGTGCGTGCCATAGAGATAACATAAGCACCAAACGCTTCACGCGATTGTGATGCGATCACACGGCAAGTATCGAGAACTTCTTGTACTGGCTCTGAAGGTTCCCAGTCGCGTGGTAGCAGTGGGCGCTTCGAGCTTAGCTCGTTAATTAGGAATGAAACCTTGTCTTGCTCGCTCCACTGATCGTAGTCGCCTAGACCTAAGTGGCGCGTTAGCTCAGAGATGGCATCTGAGTGACGTGTGCTTTCTTGGCGAATATCGAGGCGTACTAGGTGAACACCGAATGCCTTCACGCGGCGAAGTGTGTCGAGTAGAGAGCCATCGGCGATGATTGCCATACCACTTTCGCGAAGTGACTTGTAACAAGCCATGAGCGGCTCCCAAAGCTGGGAGATGTCTTCAAGGATTGGCTTGTTTGGCACATCTTGATGGTTAATTTGCGCTTCGAGCACTTCCATGGTGTTCACGAGAAGCTTGCGAACCGGTTTTAGGATAGCGCGGTACGGTTCGTGTGCATCGCCCGCAAGATCGCGAACTTGGTCACTACACTTAACCATGGAAAGCTCAGTGATAAGCTCTTGGAAGTCTTTTAGGTAAAGCTCAGCCGCTTTCCAGCGTGACAGTAGCATCACTTCGCGAGTGATTTTGTGCGTAACAAATGGGTTGCCGTCGCGGTCACCGCCCATCCAAGATGAGAAGTGTACTGGGCACGCATCAATAGGTAACCCTTCGCCCAGATAGCCTTTCAAGCGATCATCAAACTCACGTAAGAACTCAGGAACCGCATCCCATAGTGAGTTCTCAACTACGGCAAAGCCCCATTTCGCTTCATCGAGAGGCGTTGGACGTTGTTGGCGAATCACATCTGAGTGCCAGCTTTGTGAGATAAGCTGCTCTAAACGACGCTCGGTTTTCTTGCGCTCTTTATCTGACAGCTCGTTAAGTTCTAGCTTAGAGAGACACTCGTTGATTTTGACCAGTTTGTTGATCATGGTGCGGCGAGTGATTTCTGTCGGGTGAGCAGTCAGTACGAGCTCAATGTTGAGGTCACGAACGGCTTGAATGGTGTCAAACTTGCTGACATCTTGCTGGCTAAGTTTAGAAAATAGCGAGTAGATTGGATCTGGTTCACAGACATCGGCTTCGCAGCTGCGCGAGATCGTGTGGTATTGATCGGCGATGTTGGTGAGGTTTAGGAACTGGTTAAATGCGCGAGCGACAGGGGTCAGTTGCTCATTTGGCAGGCTCTTAATCTCTTCAATGAGAATGTCACGATCGGCTTCATTGCCTGCGCGTACTACGGATTTAGAAAGTTTACGAATCTTCTCCACTTTCTCTAAGATCTCGTCTCCATGCGCTTCCTTGATGGTGTTACCCAACAGGTGCCCTAGCATCCTAACATTGCTCTTCAATGGGGCATATTTTTCGTTCATAGTCGTCCTGCCTTGTAATTTAACTACATCCGTTATTCCTTATCAGCCTCACAATCTAGCGAAAAATGTTAGTGCGAGTCAAATAAAGTAAACCAAGTTTGCATTTATCGTGCTGGCACGAAAAACGCACACTTGGGCGAGTTAAAAGGTTGAATTGTTGAAAATTTATTACAGAATATGGTTTATTCGAAGCAATACTGCCTCATTGCTTTGGCTAAGATATCGATGGTCGGGTCAATAAAATCAAAGCTTAAAAACTCATCAGGCTGGTGGGCTTGGTCTATTGAGCCAGGGCCCAGCACCAAGGTAGGGCACAACTGCTGCAAAAATGGTGCTTCGGTACAATAGTTGACCGTTTCTGATGGGGTTTCACACAATGTTTCCATTCCACCAACAAACGGGTGTTTATGGTCGCACTCATACCCAGGGATTGGTTCGTGCAGAGCGGTAATGGTTAATCGCCCTGGCCATTTTGCTTCCACTTCTTTGAGTGCATTACGCAGTAGGTTATCCAAACCATCTAAACTTATGCCGGGCAGCGGTCTAACATCGTAATGCAGCTCACAGCAGCCACAAATTCGGTTGGCGCTGTCGCCACCATGAATATGACCAAGGTTAAGGGTAGGGCTAGGGATAGCGAAACCAGGGTGGTGATACTCTTTCACTAGCTTGTCACGCAGTTTCATCATCGCGTACATGACTTCATGCATGATTTCGATGGCATTAACGCCTAAAGCAGGATCGGAAGAGTGTCCAGACTTGCCGGTCACTCGAATCGCATTGGCTACATGACCTTTATGGCCACGAATAGGCACTAGGCTGGTAGGTTCGCCGATAATGCAGTAATCCGGCTTGAACGGCGCGTTGTCGGTAAAATGCCTTGCGCCCAGCATAGTGGTTTCTTCATCACAGGTCGCCAAAACATAAAGTGGTTTGGTTTGCTTGCTCCAGTCGATTTTCTTGACGGCTTCGTAGATAAACGCGAAGAAGCCTTTCATATCCGCGGTGCCCAAGCCGTAGAAGCGATTGTTGGCTTCGGTCAGGTCATGCGGGTTGAAACTCCAGCGACCTTCATCAAATGGCACGGTATCACTGTGACCAGCCAACAGTAGACCGCCTTCGCCTTGTCCCTTCTTGGCAATCATATTGAACTTGTTCGGTTCAACCTCGATGACCTCAACCTCAAAACCTAGGTCTTTCATCCATGTCGCCAGCTTTTCGATCACTTTCTCGTTGCCTTGATCCCAGCTTGGGTCAGTGGAGCTAATCGAAGGTGTGCTGATCAGGCCTTTGTAGACCTCTAAAAAACTAGGTAATTGCATATTATCTTCGCTTCTACTGTTGACAGATTAATCTTAAGACTGTAAAACACATATTAAATCATAATTAATGAATAAAAAATCAATTAATGGCATTTTTACTATATTTATAATCATTAATTGCAGTTTTTACTAACAACGTTAAATCGACTTACTTACGGAATCATAGTCATGCTAAAAACTACCATTATTGGCGCAACAGGTTACACAGGAGCGGAACTGGCTCTGATGGTGACCAAACACCCAGAGCTCACGCTATCAGGTTTGTACGTGTCCGCCAATAGTGTCGATGCAGGCAAACCGATTTCGCAATTGCATGGTAAGTTGGCTGGCTTAGTTGAAATGCCAGTGCAGCCGCTGGTCGATGTGCAAAAAGCGGCAAGCGAGTGTGACATTGTATTTTTGGCAACAGCTCACGAAGTGAGCCACGATTTGGCGCCGGTGTTTTTGGCACAAGGTTGCCAAGTGTTTGACCTATCAGGCGCTTATCGTGTGAAAGCCGATGACTTTTATACCACCTTCTATGGCTTTGAGCATCAGCACGAAAACTGGTTGGATAAGGCGGTGTATGGCCTTGCAGAGTGGAACGCAAAACAGATTGAAAGCGCGCAGCTCGTGGCAGTACCGGGTTGCTACCCAACGGCTTCACAACTGGCGATTAAACCACTACTGGAAGCTGGCCTTGTGGATAGCACTATGTGGCCAGTTATCAACGCAACCAGTGGTGTTACTGGTGCTGGTCGTAAAGCGTCGATGACCAACAGCTTTTGCGAAGTCAGCCTTCAGCCTTATGGCATTTTTAATCACAGGCACCAACCAGAGATTGCAACGCATTTGGGTTGTGATGTGATTTTTACTCCACATCTAGGCAACTTTAAGCGTGGCATCTTGGCGACTATCACCATGAAGCTCAATGAAGGCGTGACTGAGGAGCAGGTTGCCACAGCATTTGCGACAGCCTATGAAGGCAAACCAGGCGTGCGCGTCAAAGGGGAAACTATCCCAAGAATTCAAGATGTTGAGAACACGCCATTCTGCGATATCGGTTATAAGGTTCAAGGCCAACACATCATCGTAGTGTCGGCGATTGATAACTTGCTAAAAGGTGCATCGAGTCAAGCGATGCAGTGTTTGAATATCAAAAATCAGTTTGCACAGCTAACCGCGTTGGTTTAGTCGAGGAGAGCAGCATGAGTCAGCAAAATACACCATTAGTGATCAAGTTAGGCGGCGCGGCACTGTCGTGCTCAGATACGCTTGGACAACTATTTAAGGCTATCTCTGATTACAGCCAGCAAGCGCAGCGAAGTATCGTCATTGTTCACGGTGGCGGTTATCTCGTCGATGACCTAATGAAGAAGCTCGACCTGCCAACCGTTAAGAAGCAAGGTTTGCGCGTGACCCCTTATGATCAGATCCCTTTGATTGCGGGCGCGCTTGCGGGGACTGCAAATAAGCTACTACAAGGCGATGCGATTAAAGCGGGCCTTAATGCGGTAGGTTTGAGCCTTGCTGACGGCGGTCTTTGTGACGTGACTGAGCTAGACCCTGAGCTTGGCGCGGTAGGCAATGCCAAACCGGGTAACCCAGCGGTTCTTCAAGCGGTTCTGGCTGCTGGTGCGCTGCCAATCATTAGCTCAATCGGTCTAGATAGCCAAGGTCAGCTGATGAACGTTAATGCCGACCAAGCGGCAGTGGCAGTGGCTGGCGCATTGGATGCAGAATTAGTGCTGTTGTCTGATGTGAGCGGCGTGCTGGATGGCAAAGGTCATCTGCTACCAAGTCTGACTAAGCAAGAAGCGGATGCGCTGATTGAAGGCAAAGTCATTACCGATGGCATGATTGTTAAGGTGCAAGCCGCACTGGAAGCGGCCAACGACCTAGGTCGCCCTATTGAAGTGGCGACATGGCGATACCCTGAAAAATTAGTCGAATTGTTTGCGGGTAAGAGTATCGGCACACAGTTCGTCCCAAACTAAATTATTAGCAAGTAAATCAAATTTACGATTAACGAATTTAAAGTGAAGTAACCCCGAGAAGCTGACCGCCAAAATCAGGCTCGGACAAGGAGAGAGACATGAGTAAACCATCTGTAAAAAAAGTTGTTGTTGCCTACTCTGGCGGTCTAGATACGTCAGTGATCATCCCATGGCTAAAAGAGAACTACGACTGTGAAGTTGTCGCATTTGTTGCTGATGTAGGTCAAGGCGAAGAAGAGCTTGTAGGCATCGAAGAAAAAGCGAAAGCGTCAGGCGCTTCTGAGTGTTACATCGCTGACCTAAAAGAAGAAATGGTCGCTGACTACATCTTCCCAACGCTAAAAACGGGCGCGTACTACGAAGGTAAATACCTGCTAGGTACATCAATGGCGCGTCCGATCATTGCTAAAGCTCAGGTTGAAGTAGCGCGTAAAGTCGGTGCTGATGCACTGTGCCACGGTTGTACCGGTAAAGGTAATGACCAAGTGCGTTTTGAGGGTGCATTTGCAGCTCTAGCCCCAGACCTAACTGTGATTGCGCCTTGGCGTGAGTGGGATCTCGTCAGCCGTGAAGAGTGTCTAGATTACCTAGCGGAGCGCAACATCCCTTGCAGCGCATCACTGACTAAGATCTATTCACGTGATGCAAACGCATGGCACATCTCAACAGAAGGCGGTGTTCTAGAGGATACATGGAATGCGCCAAACGATGATTGCTGGGCATGGACAGTGGATCCTGAGCAAGCGCCTGATCAAGCAGAATACGTGACGCTAGAAGTAGCAAAAGGCGAAGTGGTTGCCGTTGACGGTGAGAAGATGACGCCATACAACGCTCTGGTTTACCTAAACGAGAAAGGCGTGAAGCACGGCGTTGGTCGTATCGACATCGTTGAAAACCGTCTTGTCGGTATGAAGTCTCGTGGCTGCTACGAAACTCCAGGGGGCACCATCATGATGGAAGCACTGCGTGCGGTTGAGCAGCTAGTGCTAGACAAAACATCGTTTGAGTTCCGTGAAGAGCTAGGCGTAAAAGCCTCACACCTTGTTTATGACGGTCGTTGGTTCACACCACTTTGTAAGTCTATCTTGGCAGCCTCGGAAGAGCTGGCACAAGACGTGAACGGCGAAGTTGTGGTTAAGCTATACAAAGGTCAGGCAATTGTAACTCAGAAACGCAGCGTAAACAGCCTGTACTCTGAAGAGTTTGCAACGTTCGGTGAAGATGAAGTGTACGACCAAAGCCACGCTGAAGGCTTCATCCGCCTTTACTCGCTATCAAGCCGCATCAGAGCATTGAATGAAGCAAAGAAAAAATAGTGTCGCTCCATCATACTGATTGAAATCTAGAAACCCATTTGTTATCAAATGGGTTTCTTTTTTTATCTGGACGATAAAAATGGGCGACTAAAACCTGAAATCGCATTGTTTTGAATATTTATGTGAAATAAGTGAATTTTTACTTTATTTTTAATTCGGTTTGTCGTACCTTGAACCCTATCAACAAAGACACTGAGTTGCATTTAATTCACTCAGCGAGAATAGCGGTTTATTCTTACAATAAGTAACCATAGAAGCAGCGACGCAGACTGAGCAGTTAGGAGAGACACGATGGCATTATGGGGCGGAAGATTTACCCAAGCAGCAGATACGAGATTCAAAGACTTTAATGATTCATTGCGCTTTGATTACCGACTTGCTGAGCAAGACATTGTTGGCTCAATTGCTTGGTCAAAGGCGTTGGTTTCGGTCGGCGTTCTGACTGAAGATGAACAGCAGAAGCTTGAGTTAGCGCTGAACGAGCTTAAACTCGAAGTGATGGAGAATCCAAAACAGATCCTAAGATCGGATGCGGAAGATATCCATAGCTGGGTTGAGCAACAGCTGATTGGCAAAGTGGGCGACTTAGGTAAGAAGCTACACACCGGCCGTTCTCGTAACGACCAAGTGGCGACCGACCTGAAGCTTTGGTGTCGTCAACAAGGTCAGCAACTTCTTCTTGGCCTTGACAGACTGCAATCGCAAATGGTTGAGGTAGCAAGAGCTCACCAAGATACCGTTCTGCCTGGTTATACCCACCTTCAACGTGCTCAGCCTGTGACGTTTGCTCACTGGTGCTTAGCTTACGTTGAGATGTTTGAGCGTGATTACTCTCGTTTAGACGATGCTATTAAGCGTTTAGATACCTGCCCGCTGGGTTCAGGTGCGCTAGCAGGTACGGCTTACCCAATGGATCGTGAGCAGCTTGCTCATAACCTAGGTTTCAGAAGAGCAACCCGTAACAGCTTGGACTCGGTATCCGACCGCGACCATGTGATGGAGCTAATGTCTATCGCCTCTATCTCTATGCTGCACCTATCGCGTCTGGCTGAAGATATGATCTTCTACAACTCAGGTGAGTCGAACTTTATTGAACTTGCGGATACCGTGACGTCTGGCTCTTCTCTGATGCCTCAGAAAAAGAACCCAGATGCTCTAGAGCTTATCCGTGGTAAAACCGGTCGTGTTTATGGCTCGCTAGCTAGCATGATGATGACAGTGAAAGCCCTGCCACTTGCGTACAACAAAGATATGCAAGAAGACAAAGAAGGTCTATTTGATGCACTCGACACTTGGAGTGACTGCATGGAAATGGCCGCGCTGTGTTTCGATGGTATCAAGGTAAACGGCGAGCGTACGCTAGAAGCGGCGAAGCAAGGTTATGCAAATTCCACCGAGCTTGCGGATTACCTAGTTGCTAAAGGTATTCCATTCCGTGAAGCGCACCATATTGTAGGTGTGGCGGTCGTCAGTGCGATTGCCAAAGGCTGCGCACTAGAAGAGCTTTCTATTGAAGAGCTGAAAGAGTTCTCGCCAGTGATTGAGAACGATGTTTATGACATCCTAACGATTGAGAGCTGCCTAGAGAAACGTAATGCCCTGGGTGGTGTCGCGCCGCAGCAAGTCGCTTACGCGGTAGATCAAGCTGAGAAACGTCTAACAGCGCGTGATAACTCGGCAGTGAAAGTACGTTCTGCTCGTCTGACGGACATCGATGCACTAGAGAGCATGGTGGCTTACTGGGCGAACCTTGGCGAAAACCTACCTCGCAGTCGTAACGAACTGGTACGTGACATTGGCTCATTCGCCGTCGCAGAACATCATGGTGAAGTCACCGGTTGTGCATCGCTCTACGTGTATGACTCAGGACTTGCAGAGATCCGCTCTCTAGGTGTTGAAGCAGGCTGGCAAGGCCAAGGGCAGGGCACGGCGATTGTTCAGCACTTGGTAGAGAAAGCACGTAAGATGGCGATTAAGAAAGTGTTCGTTCTGACTCGTACGCCAGAGTTCTTTATGAAGCACGACTTCATCCCAACATCGAAGACGCTGCTGCCTGAGAAAGTTCTGAAAGACTGTGACCAATGTCCGAGACAGCATGCTTGTGATGAGGTAGCGTTGGAAGTGAACTTGGTAGAGCAAATTATTGCCAAGATGAACGTTGCTTAAGTTATTGAAAAGTAGGCGAGTAACGAAAAGATCGGAAAAATTTTAAAAAAAGATCATTTTTCTGGGAACAAACAAGAAAAGGCGCGGTCTATTAAAGTACCACTGCTTTTTCTTAGAAGAATCTAAGAAGGCCCCGAACCAAGGTTGGTTACGGGGCTTTTTTCTTTTTTGTGCTTTTCAAATTTCTTTCCCCAGTCTCAACCTTTCACTTTCGATTAATCTAATCATTTGATTTTTCCTGCAGCGGAGAAAAACTTCGGTTCGCCAAGCATGTCACAATGTTGGCGTGTTGCTTGCGCTTGGTATCCGATAGAATATGCCTTTCTGTTTCAGCCCTATCGTTCGGATAGCCCAAAAAAGAGCAATAACATTATGATTGAACGCCTTCATACTAAAGAGCGCATGAGCCGTATCGTTAAACACAATGGCACCATTTACCTTTGTGGTCAGGTGTGTGCAGACGCGACTAAAGACATTACTGAACAGACGCAAACCATGCTCGATAAGGTCGAGGCTCTGCTACTTGAAGCGGGCAGCGACAAACAGCATATGCTGTCTGCGACCATCTACCTTAAAGACATGCAAGATTTCCAAGCAATGAACGCGGTATGGGACGCATGGGTACCAGCAGGCCATGCGCCAGCACGTGCTTGTGTCACCGGCGATATGGCTCGTGAAGCCTTGCTGGTAGAGATCTCTGTGATTGCTGCTGAAAAATAATTGACATGATGTGCCCGAGTACAAGGTGTATTCGGGCATGATTTTTTGATTAGTTAGCTAGACTCATTACGACCGATTGAGTAATTCAAGCATTTTATGTCGATTAGCCGTCGGCTTTTCATCTAGATAAACGTAGAGTAATTGCCTCACATCTTTCTCAGTCAGAGGGTCACTTAAGCTAGGGTCAGCACCGCGAGAAAGTAACCATTCAAACATGGTGAAGTTATCTTGTATTACCGCACTAACTAGGGGTAACGCTTGGTTGCTAGTGACAACATTGATGTCATAGTTGCTGTCTAGCAGAGATTGAATCAATACATATTTATGGAAAGTGCCCTCGGCATTTAAAAGAGCAGTCAATCCAAAGTCCCTTGCTACGATTTCGGTAAGTTTATGCGATGGTCCCATGTACTCGAAGTATGCCAAGCATTGGTCCCGATTGAATACCTTCATTTCAACCCCAGAAGCGCACCACATTACACGCTCTTCTGAAGGCAGAATTACAATCGTTACCGTCACTACAACAAAAAAAAAGAGAAACAACTTTTTTTTCATACGTTTCTCCAAAGTCTTTCTATAGGTTTAGTATTTGCGTAGTGAGGAATAATGAGAGGTTTGTTTTTTACAATGCCGTCCAGACACATAGAAAAGTAGGACTTGAAGCGCGACTCTAGCGTTCTAATAACAAACTCATATATCTTAACTTTACGTAAATCTTTTTGAGTAGCATATCGATAAAAGTGGGGAGCGAGATTTGTTATGAGTTTTCCTATAATTTTACGAAGAGGCAATGTAGGGTTGATTGTTGACTCATAAATGGCAAGCAAAAATCCAATGTTATAAGTCGCATCAATGGCTTCAAGCAATAGGCTTTGAGCAAACCCCCGATAAAAATCGGTTACTACCAGCTCGTTAATGTCATTCTTAAGTGAAGGGAAGAACAGGGCAAGAATTTCTTTAGTTTCTTGTTCTGTGAAAAGTAGTTCGTGCTCCTTGAACGTTTTCAGCCTCATTATTTTCCTCTCAAGATTGCCTTAGTTTGTCGACTGCACGCTACCTAAAGTCAAATAAATTGTCGATTCGCTGAGGGGGTATTGTGAGGGGATGCTGTTAAGAATGTAATTGATAAAGAGAATAGGTTGGTTTGTTGTGAGCGCCATAGGATTGGAAATAGAGCTAGGGTAGTAATACCCTAGCTCTATTTATTATGCTAAGTAAGCTTCTAGCTCTTCACTGCCACCAATGTGCTTACCACCGATAAACACCTGCGGTACGGTCGTGCGGCCGCTGATTGCACGTAGAGTCACTGTGGTTGCATCTTTGCCCAACACAATTTCTTCATACTGAAGGTTGTGGTCAATCAGGTTTTGCTTCGCTTTCATGCAGAATGGGCAACCTGGCTTAGAGAATACCGTGATGGATTCTTGAGTTTTGTAGCTTGGCGCGATGTAGTTCAGCATGGTGTCTGCATCAGATACCTTGAACGGGTCGCCTGGCTCGTTTGGCTCGATAAACATCTTCTCTACTACGCCGTTTTTCACCAACATGCTGTAGCGCCATGAACGCTTGCCAAAACCAAGGTCGTTTTTCTCAACCAGCATACCCATGCCATCGGTGAAGTCGCCGTTACCATCAGGTATGAAGGTAATGTTTTCTGCTTCTTGATCTGATTTCCACGCGTTCATAACGAAGGTGTCGTTTACTGATACACATAGGATCTCATCCACGCCGTGGTCTTTGAACACAGGGAACAGCTCGTTATAGCGCGGTAAGTGGCTTGATGAACATGTTGGTGTGAAAGCACCTGGTAGGCTGAACACAATCACGGTCTTGTCTTTAAAAATCTCATCTGTTGTTACGTTGACCCACGCATCACCCTGACGAGTTGGAAATGTCACTTGCGGTACTGCTTGGCCTTCTTTAGATGCAAACATACTTATGTCCTTCTGGATAATTAAATTATTGTGAGTCTAGCGTTGCTAACAGAGAGTAGCGTTTATTGCTTTGCTTCGTTGGGACTATTATCAAAAAAATGGTTTGATAGTTCTAATCGTTTATTGTTATGGTATCGATAGTCAAATTCTATCGGAGCAAGCGATGAACATTCGTGATTTTGAATACCTAGTGGCCCTGGCTGAGCACAAGCACTTCCGCAAAGCTGCAGAAGCCTGTTTTGTTAGTCAGCCGACACTAAGTGGTCAGATCCGCAAATTGGAAGATGAGATTGGTACCTCATTGTTAGAGCGCAGTAGTCGCCGAGTGTTATTTACGGATGCCGGTTTGCAGTTGGTTGAGCAAGCAAAGCGTATCCTTAAGGAAGTAAAGACGTTTCGTGAGATGGCTGCGGGGCAAAGTGGTGAGATGATGGGGCCGATGCATATTGGCTTTATTCCCACGGTGGGTCCATATCTACTCCCTCGCATAGTACCAAAGCTGAAAGAGTCATTTCCCGACCTTGAACTTTTCTTGCATGAGGCTCAAACACATCAATTGGTTAGACAGTTGGAAGAAGGTAAGCTCGATTGTTTAGTGCTGGCGTCAGTCCCAGAAACTGCACCATTTAAAGAGATTGAAGTCTTTAATGAGCCAATGAGTATTGCTGTGCCATGCGATCACGCTTGGGCAAAACGCGATGAGATAGAGATGGATGAGCTGAAAGGGCAAACGGTGCTGTCACTCGGTGACGGGCACTGCCTGCGAGACCAAGCTCTTGGTTTCTGTTTTGCAGCTGGCGCAACTGATGATGAACGATTCAAGGCAACCAGCTTAGAAACGTTGCGTAACATGGTCGCGGCGGGGGCAGGCATTACTTTGCTGCCTGAATTGTCTCTGCCTAAAGAGAAGGAAAAGGATGGCGTGTGTTACGTGACTGCTGTTAATCCGACGCCTTCTCGCAGTATTGTACTGGCCTATCGACCTGGCTCGCCGCTGCGCGCGCGTTTTGAGAAGTTGGCGGAATCGATTAGTAGTTATCTTGGTTGATAGTTATTTTGAGTACTTCTTTGTGCGTTGTGACGCCAAAGCGCCGTCACTCCTGCGCAGGGGTGACGGCTGTTTTAGTGGTGAAGATAGTTTTGAGTATGCGCTCTCACAACTCACGTCATTCCTGCGCATGCAGGAATCTACTTAAAGCTTGGTGCGCGCTTTGAGAAGACCCCTGCCTGCGCAGGGGTGACGGCTGTTTTAGTGGTGAAGATAGCTTTGAGTATGCGCTCTCACAACTCACGTCATTCCTGCGTAGGCAGGAATCTACTTAAGGCCTGGTGCGCGCTTTGAGAAGACCCCTGCCTGCGCAGGGGTGACGGCTGTTTTAGTGGTGAAGATAGCTTTGAGTATGCGCTCTCACAACTCACGTCATTCCTGCGTAGGCAGAAATCTAATTGAGGCTTGATACGCACTTTGAGAAGACCCCTGTTTGCACAGGGGGGACGGCTGTTTAAGTGGTGAAGATAGCTTTGAGTATGCGCTCTCACAACTCACGTCATTCCTGCGTAGGCAGGAATCTACTTAAGGCCTGGTGCGCGCTTTGAGAAGACCCCTGCCTTCGCAGGGGTGACGGTTGCTTTAGGGGTGACGACTTATTTTAGTGTTCTATAGCAAATGAAAGAGCGTCATTAGAATAGACTCTCACCACCAGACTCATCACTAGAGTACAAGGTATCCGTTAGACTTTCCTGTACGTACTCAGTCGGCTCAGTCCCAATCTTGAAGTATTCAAACATGGTCGAACCATCGGTCTTATTGGTGAGAAGACCCGAGTCACGGTCGATACGCACGCGAGTGATATCGTTTGGTACCTGCTTGCCGACTACATCGTGACCTTCAAGCGCCATGCCCATAAAGCCCACCCATGCAGGTTGAGCCGTTTTTGCACCTGCCTCAGCACCGGTGATTTGATCCTTACCTAAGTTCGCGTTTGCCGTTGTGCGGCCAAGCTTTCTTTGGTGGTCATCGAAACCAACCCAAGCGGTTGCGACGATACCTGGACCATAACCGTTATACCACGCGTCTTTCGAGTCGTTTGTGGTGCCCGTTTTTCCGCCCACATCGCGGCGCTTAAGCTTTTGAGCGCGCCAACCAGTACCGTTCCAACCAGTGCCTTCACGCCAGTTACCACCGCCCCAAACGTTGCTGTAGAGCATTTCACGCGTTAGGAACGCGGTTTGCTCTGAAATCACTTTTGGTGCATAGCGCGGCTCGTCGGTTTCCGTTAGGTCTTCTTCGTTAAATTGCGCGATGTCCAGTGGCTCAATCTCAGAGGCATTGGTTGCTTCTTCAATGCTCGGCGCTGCGCCTTCTGTTGCTGCCTTGGCAAACTCAGGAGCTTGCATATCCGGACAGTTCTGATGACACACCACTTTCGGGTTTGCTTCAAACTCAACTTTGCCGAATGGGTCTTCCACTTTACTGATGTAGAATGGTTCTACATAGTATCCACCGTTAGCGAACACAGAGAAGCCTTGTGCCATTTGAACGGGCGTCAAACTGCCAGCACCAAGAGCAATCGTCTCAGAGCGAGGTAGCTTAGACTTATCAAAACCAAATCGAGTTAGGTAATCACGAGTCTCATCCAGACCTACTTCACGCAGTACACGAACCGCCATAACGTTCTTTGATTGCGCTAGACCGATACGCAGACGTGTTGGGCCTGTGTAAGTTGGAGGCGAGTTTTTAGGGCGCCAAGCGGTGCCTGCACTCTTATCCCACTTATTGATAGGCGCATCGTTCACAAGACTTGCCAGCGTCATATCTTTATCCAGTGCGGCAGCGTAGATAAACGGCTTAATGCTCGAACCTACTTGTCGTACCGATTGTGTTGCGCGGTTAAACTTACTGTGTACGAAGTTAAAACCACCCACGAGAGACAGCACTGCGCCGTTTTCTGGGTTGATAGCAACAAACGCCGTATTGGCATTAGGCACTTGGCTTAGACGCCACGTGATAGCCATTGGCTCAGGTACTTGGTCATCTTCCGTTTGCGCTTCTTTTTCTTCAGGAGACACATCTGGAGTGATATCGAGATCCGCGGCGCGAACCCAAACTTGTTCACCCACGGCCACGATATCGCTCGGTGCTTTTGGTGCTGCACCTTGACGATCATCGGTACGGAACTTACGTGCCCAGTTCATGTTTTCCCAGCTGATAGTTTGTTCACCATAGCTTTTTACATAAACCGTAGCGGATTTATCGGCCACTTTAGTGACCACCGCAGGACGAAGCTCACCATAGGTTGGCTGGCGACGAAGGTGCTTGGCAATCTCTTCGCCAGTCATTGCGGTTTGACCTGCTTTCCACAGCACTTTTTCAGCGCCGCGGTAACCGTGTCGCTCGTCGTAGTTTAGAAGGTTTTTAATTGCCGCGATGTGACCTGCTTTTTGCAGTTTCGAGTCAATCGTGGTGGTGATTCGCATGCCTGATTCGTACGCTTCTTCACCGTAGCGGCTCACCATCCAAGCGCGAGCAATCTCTGCGACATATGGAGCGCTTAGCTCGATCTCAGCGCCATGGTATTGAGAGATAATTGGCTCCGCACGCGCTTCATCAAATTCAGCTTGAGTGATGTATTTTTCAGACAACATGCGTGAAAGCACGACATTACGACGCTGGGTCGCACGTTCAACAGAGTAGATAGGGTTCATGGTCGATGGCGCTTTAGGAAGACCGGCCAATACCGCAATCTCACTCAAAGTAAGTTCATCAAGGTTACGACCGAAGTACGCCTGTGCTGCGGCGCCAAAACCGTATGAGCGGTAGCCCAAGAAGATTTTGTTAACGTAGAGCTCCATGATTTCTTGTTTGCTAAGAAGTTGCTCGATGTGTACGGCGATGAAAATCTCTTTCACCTTACGCATGATTTTCTTCTCGTTCGACAAGAAGAAGTTACGAGCTAGCTGCTGGGTGATGGTACTTGCACCTTGTGAAGCACTACCGGACGCGATAACGGCCACTGCCGCACGGGTAATACCGATTGGGTCAAAACCAAAGTGGTCGTAATAGCGGCTATCTTCTGTCGCAATGAGAGCTTCGATAAGTTCTTGTGGGATCTCATCGTAAGATACTGGAATTCTGCGTTTTTCGCCGAATTGTGCGATCAGCTTCCCATCTTGGCTGAACACCTGCATCGGTGTTTGTAGTTGGACGTCTTTAAGAGTGGCGACATCAGGTAGCTCAGGTTTTACGTAGTAGTAAAACCCAAAAATTGTACCGACTCCAAGGAGTATGCAAATGAATGCAAGAACCAACAGTCTCTTTATGAACTTCACCGAGAATTTCCTAATTAATTGGGGTTACGAGTAGGTAATTACTTGTAGGCTAGGACAAAAATATACCTATAGGGTTAATTAACGCTTATTTGAGCGTCGATCTCAACCTTTTCACGTTGTTTATGTATTTGTTGAGGTTATTTTTCATGGCAAGAAAATGGATCACCGGGATAGATATTGGTCATCACAGTGCCAAAGCTGTTGTCTTGGTTTGTAATGGTACAGATATCTCCTTGGTTAACCATCTGGAGCTTAAAGGATGTGATGCTATTTTCTCCGATCCCCACGCCCTTAAACATCAAGATAGTGTTAAGAAACTTAAAATTCTGCGAAAGATTGCGCCGTTATTTCGCAATAGTGCCGCTATTGTGCTGCCAGAAAGTGCAGTGATCAGCAAAGTCGTCACACTTGAGGCGGGTCTTGAAGGGCAGGAGCAGGAGCTTGCCATTGAGCAAGCGATGAATCATCAGACGCCGTACCCAATGGATGACATTGCTTTGGACTTTATTAAAGAAACCGAAGAGGACAATGTTGCGGTAGAGGCGTATCGAGTGCATGTGACCAAACAATCTATCGTCGATAGCTGGTCTCAAGTGATCATCAAGCTTGGTTTTCGTCCTAAGTTGCTGGACACCAACAATGGAGCACTGCGCGGCGTCCAGAGCTGGGTTTGCGCTCACACACCATCGTTGGCAAATCATGCGGTGCTGGATCTTGGCTGCGTACAAGCGACACTACTTCCACCGCCGGCGCTTTCTCCAGAGTTGGCCAAATCATGGGTACTGGAACCTATCCCCGAACTACAAAATCGTGCAGAAAGTCAGTTCAAGTCGCTATCTGAAGTGGTGTTTGAGTCTGTTGCTGGGCGGGTTGCTTCTCAACTGCAATTGTATCGTTCGGTGGCCGGGAAAGAGGCTATTGATGGTGTCATTTTGATGGGAGGACACGCGCAGCAAGAGGGCGTGATCGATCGCGTCACTAAGGCCTTGTCCTGTCCAATAGCTTGCATTGATCTTCAGCGATTATCGACAAGTAAGACCAAGTCGGGCCAACCTTTGTCACCATGCTATGCCTCTGCGGTCGGGGCGGCAATCAATGGTCTGAATTGGCTAAAGAGACATTGATATGAAGATAATCAACCTATTGCCTTGGCGAGAAGCCAAGCGTAAGAAGCATCAACAGCGCTTTATCGCGATGCTTGTTGCGGCGCTGCTTCTTGGTTATTCGACGTCACATCTATTAAATCTGAAGCTGACAAGTGAGGTCAGTGTTCAACAACAGCGGGTTGCTTATCTGCAAGGTGAAATTGATGACTATCGACGTCAAATCCGTGCATTGTCATCGACCAAAAGTGAGCAGCAGTCTCTAGAAGCCCGCCTTGACTACGTTGATGGGCTGCAGCAGCAGCGCAATAAGACAACAGCGGTAATGAATTTGCTGCCGACTCTTATTCCTTCGCAAGTCTATGTAGACAAGATCCGTATGCAAGGTGAGCAATTTAAGGTCAGTGGCATTGGAGAAAGTACCGCTTTCCTCGCTCAAATGCTGGATAGATTTGAACAATCGACGATGGTCAATAACGTAGTGCTGCACTCTATCGTTCATGACCGCGAGCGCTTTGGCGCTAAATATCAAGCGTTTGAGCTGTCGTTTGCTATTGATGGTGCAGCGCTACTTGCCAATCCAGCCAAGCAGCCGCAAACAGGAGTGAACTAATGTCACTCGACCTTGAACTTGATGAATTGAGCAGTTGGCCGTTGATTCCACAGCTTGTCGTGGTCGGTATTGTGTTTGTGATGGCGGCACTGGTCAGTGGATGGCTTTCGGTGAAGCCCAGCCTTGAAGACCTCGATTACTACAAACAACAAGAAACTCAACTGAAGCAAGAGCTGCAGGTTGTCGCTCGCAAGGCCGCTATGTTGCCTGTGATGTCAGCGCATCTTAGCGATCTTTCTGACCATTACGACAGGCTTTTGCGTCAATTGCCTGCTCAGCAAGAGCTAGCAAGCTTGCTCGCAGACATCAACGAGCAAGGCCTCAACAATCATCTTACCTTCACTCGTATCAATTGGGGTAAGCGTCAGCCGCAGAAGTTTTTATTAAAGCTTCCTTTAGATATCGAGCTGACCGGAAGTTATGACGATATCGGCCGCTACGCTCAGGCAATTGCTGAGCTGCCTCGCATTGTACTGATCGAAAATGCTGAATGGCAGAGAGTCAGTTTGGAAAGCAGCACTCTGCACTTTCGTGTTAATGCCACTACCTACCAGTTTATTGCGGAGGCTGAAGGTGAAAAATAGCACTCTAGCTATATTGATAACTTTAGGTTTATTTGGTTGCAACGCCAATCAAGACTCATTGCAACAGTTTGTTTTAAATGCAGAATCGAGTTCTGAGCCGCAAAAAATGGCGGCGAGATTGATTCAGTCTTCTGAGGTAGTACGCTTCCAAGAGTCGAGCAGTCAATCGCCTTTCGGTTTGCCGAAAATGGCAACCCAGCAGAGTCCTGAACGCGGGCAGAGCTGTTGGCAACCGAAGACCAGAACCAAACAAGGATTAGAGCTCTATCGAATTAGCGAACTACAGGCCAAAGGGATCATGAGTAAAAACGGCAAGATGACCGGCTTGGTGATGCTGCCCAATCGACGTGTAGTGAAAGTGGAAGAGGGGCATTTTCTTGGCGAGAACAACGGTCAAATCAAACAAATAACCGAAAATGCGCTGATTGTAGGCGAGACCTTGTCCGATGGATTGGGATGCTGGTACCAAAGGCAAATAAAGCTGGCATTGAAGTAATGGAGAAACACGTGCAACGTTTAGTGGTGCAGGGCATCAATTTTCTTATCTATGGTCTTGCATTGAGCATTGGCTTGCTGACAAGTGGCGAACTTGCGGCTAATGAAATTACCAACGTTTCATTTCAACTCAACGAGCAGCGTCAGGGGGTATTGACGGTTACTCTGTCCGAGCAGGACAGCGCTGTTGATGTCAGTGGCAGCGACAATGGTCTGAACATTATGCTTCGGCAAACGAAAGTGACGCCTGAGCATTTGTCTATTTATGATGTCACCGATTTTGCCACACCCGTCACCACCATCGAACTTTTTGATGAGTCGCCTGATGTGCGTTTAGTCGTGAGAACCAAACAAACGGTTGATTATCAATACGTGGTAGCGGATAACCAGCTTCGCGTTACGTTTGTTGAGCTTAGCCAAGCTCGCGCTGACGAGAAGGCATTGGAGTCGCGCAACAAAGGTCAGCTTACCTCGATCAATTTTCAAGATATGCCAGTTCGTAACGTGCTGCAGTTACTTGCTGAGTACAATGATTTTAACTTAGTTGTTTCAGATACGGTGCAAGGCAATTTGACGCTGCGTCTTGATAGTGTGCCGTGGACAGATGTACTTGATATTATTCTGCGCGTTAAAGGCCTTGATAAACGAGTCAAAGGGGATGTCGTGCTGGTGGCGCCAAAGGCAGAACTTGACCGACAGGAAAAGCTTGAGCTAGAGCGTCATCAACTGACTGAAAAAATTGGTAAGTTGGCGTCAGAAATCGTCAAGATTAATTACGCCAAAGCCTCTGAAATGGCCGCCATGGTCGGTGGAAATGAGACCCTCAGCATGCTATCTGAGCGCGGCTCTGTGACGGTCGATGAGCGCACCAATTCACTATTGCTTCGCGATCTTCCTGACAATATAGAAGTCATTAAAAGCATTATTGCTGAGCTCGATATCCCCGTAAAACAGGTTCAAATTGAAGCACGAGTGGTGACGATTAGAGAAGGTAACATTGAAGAACTGGGGATCCGCTGGGGAGTGAGTTCATCCAATGGCACCACGACTGTTGGCGGCTCTATTGAAAGCAATCTTGTTGCCGCAGGTAGTGGCGAAAAACTTGAGATAGATGATTTTTTGAACGTCAATTTGCCAGCGCTATCTGATAATGCATCAAGTATTGCGTTTCAAGTGGCGAGTCTTGGTACCAATACCTTGCTCGACCTTGAGCTTTCAGCACTACAAAACGAATCAAAAGCAGAAATTATCTCTAGCCCAAGGTTGATCACCACCAATAAGAAGTCGGCGTATATTGAGCAAGGGACAGAGATCCCGTATCTCAAATCTACCTCAAGTGGCGCCACTGCTGTGGAGTTTAAAAAAGCGGTGCTCTCGCTGACTGTTACGCCGCAAATTACCCCGGATAACCGGTTAATACTTGACCTCGATGTTACCCAAGATCAAGTGGGGGAAATACTGAAAACACTAGAGGGAGAAACGGTCGCCATTGACACTCAACGTATCGGTACTCAGGTTCTCGTGAATAACGGTGAGACTGTGGTGCTTGGTGGAATTTACCAACACACCTTTTCCAATAAAATCGATAAAGTGCCACTTTTAGGTGATATCCCAGGCTTGGGCGCATTATTTCGACGAACCTATGAAAATATCGGTAAGAGTGAGCTACTAATCTTTGTGACGCCGAAGATTATTACCCCAACACCAGTACTCACAGATCTTGGTAACCCTTTGTAAAATGGTCATTAATTGAAAAGGATTAAAAATAAAGTTGCATTAAAGCCACCTTGCCTTGATAATTTCGGGTCTTATCACGACTTATCTGTGAGGAATCGGTGCCACAAGCCCTTTTTTCCGAGGTTCCTTTTCGGTCTTTTCTTGTGGCGATGTCATTGAATTAACGTTGTAAATTAATGCTGAACATGGCTGAGAAACGTAATATTTTTCTTGTTGGCCCTATGGGTGCCGGCAAAAGTACAATCGGTAGACACCTAGCTCAACAACTTCATATGGAATTTGTTGATTCTGATACTGTAATTGAAGAGCGCACTGGCGCAGACATCGCATGGGTGTTTGACGTTGAAGGTGAAGACGGTTTCCGCGCGCGCGAAGAAACCGTTATTAACGATCTAACCGAGCAGCAAGGTATTGTACTTGCTACTGGCGGTGGTTCTGTGAAGAGCAAAGACAACCGTAACCGCTTGTCGGCTCGTGGTATCGTTGTTTATCTAGAAACCACTATCGAAAAACAACTTGCTCGCACTAATCGCGACAAGAAGCGTCCATTACTTCAAACGGATAACCCACGCGAAGTACTAGAAAGCCTAGCGGACGAGCGTAATGATCTTTACAAAGAAGTGGCGGACTATGTGGTTCGTACTGACGATCAAAGTGCAAAAGTGGTAGCCAACCAAATCGTAAAAATGCTAGAAGAAGGTTAATCGAAACCTTTTTCATTAGGAGAGCAAACCATGGAACGGATTACGGTCGAGCTTGGTGAGCGCAGCTACCCAATTTCAATTGGTGCCGGGTTATTTGATGACTCGGCTCAATTTTCCCAAATTCCCGACGGAAAAACAGTCGTGGTGATCACCAACACCACTGTATCCCCTCTTTATGCTCAGGTGATTCTTAAACAGTTGGAAAGTAAAGGTTGCAAAACCTCATTGCTTGAACTGCCTGATGGTGAGCAATACAAAACTCTTGATACCTTTAACACGGTTCAAACCCATCTGCTCTCGGGCAACTACGGTCGCGATGTCGTTGTAGTCGCACTGGGTGGTGGCGTGATTGGCGATCTTGTCGGCTTTTCGGCAGCTTGCTATCAGCGCGGTGTTGATTTTGTGCAGATCCCAACCACTTTGTTATCGCAAGTGGACTCATCGGTTGGTGGTAAAACAGCGGTTAACCATGAGCTGGGTAAAAACATGATCGGTGCTTTTTATCAGCCTCAAGCGGTAATCATCGATACCAACTGTTTGCGTACGTTACCTGAACGTGAGTTTGCAGCGGGTATGGCCGAAGTGATCAAGTATGGCATCATCTATGATGAGTCGTTCTTTGAGTGGCTAGAGGAAAACCTCGACAAACTCTATGCTCTTGACCAGCAAGCGTTAACCTATGCGATTGCGCGATGCTGTCAGATCAAAGCTGAAGTGGTTGCTCAAGATGAGAAAGAGTCGGGTATTCGTGCGTTATTGAATCTAGGTCATACATTTGGTCATGCTATCGAAGCGGAACTAGGGTATGGTAAATGGCTACATGGAGAGGCTGTGTCTTCTGGCACTGCGATGGCGGCTCATACCGCTCAACTGCTAGGTGATATCACGCCGCAGCAAGTCACTCGTATTATTGCTTTGCTAGAGCGAGCGAAACTGCCCGTACATACGCCTGAGTCAATGAGCTTTGATGATTTCATCAAGCACATGATGCGCGACAAAAAGGTGTTATCGGGTAAGTTGCGTTTGGTGTTGCCGACCTCTATCGGCAGCGCGCAAGTGGTCTCTGATGTACCAAGTGATCTGATTGAGCAAGCGATTGATTTATGTCGCAAGTAGCCAATACTTAACGATAGAGAGTTGAGGTTAGGCGACATCCGCGAATAGAATAAGAGGCTCCAGTTGGAGCCTTTTTTAGTTTGGATTGGTGGTAGAAAACCGGGATGAGTTTGTCCTATGAATTGCGAGTGCTAGAACTCGATTCACAAACCCAGTTGCTTGAAAGAATGCAGCTGTTGACGCAATTTGCTTCAAACTTTGTGGTCGTCAAAGGTGAGGCGGGAGCTGGAAAAACCTGGCTTGCTCATCGCTATCTAGAAGCGTGGTCGTATGACAAAAACCAGTCGTTAGTGACCTGCCTGCCTAACCAGGAGGATGAGGTCAATCGCGGTAATATTCTCAGGCAGCTGTTTCCACATCAAATGTACAGCACCACCGATTCACTCAATGACAGTATCGAGCGTATTTTAGATGGTGAAGCGTGTAACATCGTTATTGTGGTCGATAACGCCCACCATGCGTCTCAAGCACTATTGGCTGAACTCTGGCTGCTTTATAGCGCTGCGCTTTCCACACCTAAGCAAAACATCAGCGTGGTGTTGTTTACCGCGAGTGATTCAGTATCGACTAAGCTTGCAAGATTAAGTCATGGACTGGATATCAAGCCGGTTGAGTTGGATATTGATGAATTACCAGAGGCTGAGGCTGAGCGTTTTTTTGAGAGTTTGGTTCTACGCTATCTCGATGAAAGCGTTGAAAAAAGAATCAAAAGCGCGTTTACTAATATCAGACCGCTTCCGGGAGAAATTTTGGCGCTAGGAGAGCACAAAGTGGAAAAGAAAGTGATTATTCGTTCATTGGTGGGCTCGCCCGCGAAGATTGCCGTCACCGTTGCCGTTATTCTGTTGCTGCTGTTCTTAGGCTATCGCTGGTTACTGCAAGCTCCAAAACCGAGTGTTGCACCAGTCGAGATGGCGAGTGAACAAACCGTGATCCCGACTTTAGAGCAGCCAGTGGATGCTGCAAGTGAAGAGCAAGCGCAAAAAGCCAATCAAGAGATGCCATCAAACTTGACCGCCACGGATGATTCCGAGGCATTGCCACCGGTGGTGACGTCAGAAACGGCTAGTGTGGGCGTCGCGGAGACTGGTGAGCGTGTCGTGATCACCTCTGATGTGGTTGATGCTTTACTAGAAGATAAGACCGACATTGCCGCGCAGCAAGCTAAAGAAATCCAGCAAGCGGTGGATAGTGCAAAAAACACGAGTAATATTCAGCCAGTGGCTATTGAGCCTCCACCAGAGGTGGTGATTGATGATGGTGTGACAGAAGCGCTTCAAACGCCTATTACATTCTCGTTTGCGAGAGACCAGCTGAATGCATTAGCCTCGAACAGCTACACGCTACAGATTGCGGCGATGACAGAGCTAGAAGATGTGCAGCTATTTTTGAACCAGCATAGTTTTGATAAGCCGGTGCGCATTTATCCGACTCTGCGTGGCGAGGAAAAGTGGTATATCGTCACTTACGATAATTACGCAACGATTCAGCAAGCGCGAGATGCGGCGGAGAAGCTCCCAGCAGAGCTACAGTCGCTTGGTCCATGGCCAAAAGCGTTGAGCCAAGTGAAGCGTGAAATTGCTCGCTGGACTGAATAAGCTTTCGAGCTAGTCGACTGTGAGCTAGTTAACGGCGACTCCGTCAACATTTACACCAAGCGCTGTTGACCTTTCTACCAGAAAGGTCAACATAACAATTTGAATTATGATATATTCCACAGCCTTAATTTTTGGGGTGGCAGTAAATAGAGCAAGTAATGAAGAAGCAACGTGCCTTTCTTAAGTGGGCTGGTGGAAAATATGGCTTGGTTGAAGACATTCAAAAGCATTTGCCAGACGCTAGAAAACTGGTAGAACCCTTCGTTGGTGCAGGCTCTGTTTTTCTTAATACGGATTATGAGCAATACCTGCTCGCCGATATTAACCCAGATCTTATCAATCTTTACAACCTACTCAAGACGCAGCCAGAGCAATACATTGCTGAGGCGAAACGTCTATTTACCGCAGAGCACAATCGTAAAGAAGTCTATCTCGATATTCGCGCTCAGTTTAACCAAACCGACGACATCATGTTTCGTTCGGTAGCGTTCTTGTACATGAACCGTTTTGGGTTTAACGGCTTATGTCGTTACAACAAAAAGGGGGGCTTTAACGTGCCGTTTGGCTCCTACAAAAAGCCATACTTCCCTGAGAACGAAATGGAGTTTTTTGCAGAGAAAGCGAAGAAAGCAACGTTTGTCTGCGAGGGTTACCCTGAGACATTTAAGCGCGCTCGCAAAGGCAGCGTGATTTACTGCGATCCTCCGTACGCTCCGCTTTCCAACACCGCCAATTTTACCTCTTATGCAGGTAATGGTTTTACCTTGGACGATCAGGCTGCGCTTGCCGATGTGGCTGAACATGCGGCTTTTGACCGTGGTATTCCTGTACTGATCTCTAACCACGACACCACGCTGACGCGACGCTTGTATCACGGAGCCCAGCTTAATGTGGTTAAAGTGAAGCGAACCATTAGCCGCAATGGCGCCGGTCGCAATAAAGTCGATGAATTGTTGGCATTATTTGAACCGCGAGATCAATAACTCCTAGCCAAGGGCTAGGATTTACCCCCTTGCTTCGGTAGAATTGCGCGCACTGTTACTGTTATGTAAAGACTCGCTTGCAATCCATTTCACTGAGGTTAGGTATGAAAGACTTTCTTATTGCTCCATCCATTCTCTCTGCAGACTTTGCTCGTTTGGGGGAGGATGTCGAAAAAGTACTCGCTGCGGGTGCTGACGTCGTTCACTTCGATGTGATGGATAATCACTATGTGCCTAACCTAACGTTCGGTGCGCCAATCTGTAAAGCGCTGCGCGACTACGGCATCACTGCTCCAATTGATGTTCACTTAATGGTGAAACCTGTCGACAGCATCGTACCTGACTTTGCCAAAGCAGGCGCAAGCATGATCACTTTCCACGTTGAAGCGTCTGAGCACGTTGATCGCACGCTTCAGCTCATCAAAGAGCACGGCTGTCAGGCGGGTGTGGTACTAAACCCTGCAACGCCGCTTTCTTGCCTTGATTACATCATGGACAAGGTTGACCTGATTCTACTAATGTCGGTTAACCCTGGTTTTGGCGGTCAATCGTTCATCCCTTCAACGCTAGATAAGCTGCGCGAAGTTCGTAAGCGTATCGATGCGTCTGGTCGTAACATTCGCCTTGAGATTGATGGCGGCGTGAAAGTCGACAACATTCGCGAAATCGCTGAAGCGGGTGCGGACATGTTTGTTGCGGGTAGCGCTATCTTCAATCGTCCAGATTACAAAGAGGTGATTGATGAGATGCGTGCTGAACTTGCTAAAGTAGAAAGTAAGTAACGGGCAGTCATGATGAGCACAATTAAACTGGTTGTATTCGATCTCGATGGTACGCTTCTCGACAGCGTGCCTGACCTTGCCCTAGCTGCTGACCAAGCGGTTCAAGAGCTTGGTTACCCTGCGGTAACAGAAGAGCAAGTTCGTGACTATGTTGGCAATGGCGCTGACATCTTGATTGGTCGTTCGCTGAGCCAAAGCATTGAGGTTGACTCAAGCTTGTCTCCAGAGCTACTCGCAAAAGCGCGAGTTCTGTTCGATGATTTCTATAAAGCGAGTGGTCACAAACTTAGCCACCTTTATCCAGCGGTGCATCAAACGCTGGATACCTTGGTTGCCAACGGTATCACTGTCGCTCTGCTTACCAACAAACCATCAAAGTTTGTTCCAGAGCTACTAGAACAGCACAAGCTGGATAAGTACTTCAAGCACGTGTTGGGTGGTGATGCGTTTGAAAAGCGCAAGCCAGATCCTATTGCTCTGCACTGGTTGATGGAACAAGAACAAGTCTCTGCCGAGCAGGTACTGATGGTTGGCGATTCAAAGAATGACATTCTTGCGGCGCGCAACGCGGGCTGTCACGCGTTTGGTTTGACTTATGGTTACAACCATGGCGAGCCGATTGCCAATGCCAAGCCAGATTTTGTCGCTGACATTGTGTCGGATGTGCTAAAAGCGGTCGGTATCGACGCTTAACTTCCTCAATATGCCGTGAAGCCAGTGTCTTTCTATCCCCTAGTTATAAAACACTGGCAAAATACTCGCCAATGAGTACACTGCTAAAACCGCGTTAAAAGAACGCGGTTTTTCATTCTCCTAAATTATCTCGTCAAGAAGTCAAAGGAATCATAATCATGAGCAAACCCATTGTATTAAGTGGTGTTCAGCCGTCAGGTGAACTAAGTATCGGTAACTACTTGGGTGCTCTACGTCAATGGCAACAAATGCAAGACGACTATGACTGCCAGTACTGCGTTGTTGACCTTCATGCCATCACGGTTCGCCAAGATCCAAAAGCGCTGCATGAGGCAACTCTAGACGCACTAGCAATCTGCCTTGCGGTTGGTGTTGATCCAAAGAAGAGCACGCTATTTGTTCAGTCACACGTACCAGAGCATGCTCAACTTGGTTGGCTTCTTAACTGTTACACCCAAATGGGTGAACTGAATCGTATGACTCAGTTTAAAGACAAATCTCAGCGTTACGCTAACGATGTTAACGTGGGTCTATACGACTACCCTGTATTGATGGCTGCGGATATCCTGCTATACGGTGCCCACCAAGTGCCAGTAGGTAGTGACCAGAAGCAGCACCTAGAGCTAGCGCGTGACATCGCGACTCGCTTTAACAACATCTACAGCCCTGAATCGCCAATCTTTGAAGTACCAGAGCCTTACATTCCGACTGTGAATGCGCGCGTAATGAGCCTGCAAGATGCGACTAAGAAGATGTCTAAATCGGACGATAACCGTAAAAACGTTATCACGCTGCTAGAAGAGCCAAAGTCGATTCTTAAGAAGATTAACAAGGCGCAAACAGACACTGAGACGCCGCCGCGCATTGCTCACGATTGGGATAATAAAGCGGGTATCTCTAACCTAATGGGTCTGTACTCTGCGGCAACTGGTAAAACGTTTGAAGAGATTGAAGCGCAATACGCAGGCGTTGAAATGTACGGTCCATTTAAGAAAGATGTCGGTGAAGCACTGGTAGCCATGCTTGAGCCAATCCAATCTGAGTACCGTCGTATTCGTGAAGATCGTGCTTACATGGATGAAGTGATGCGCCAAGGTGCTGATAAGGCATCTGCTCGCGCAGCAGAGATGCTAGCGAAGGCGTACAAAGCGGTAGGTTTTGTAGCTCGCCCATAACATCATCATTGCAGAAACAAAAACCACCCCAACGGGTGGTTTTTGTTTCTGCAATAAGTGCATGATTTGTAAACGATTGCATGACCGGAACCAGTTCTGTTGAAAGTTGGTGTTGTGCTACAAATTCCTATGTAGCACTGTGATAAATCGCTCAAAACACCCTGACGTGTCTTATTTGTTTCATGAATTAACGTGATAGTTGTCCTGAATTTAGCTTCATTAGATAACAATAACGAGATATTCAGGTGGATGTATGACAACGAACAACCGACGCTCCTTGCTTGCAGTGATGATAGGATCGCTGCTGGCGGCAAATGCGAATGCCGAGCTGATCATTTCCCAGTATGTTGAAGGTGGTGGTTTTAATAAAGCGATAGAGATAGCCAATACCGGCGATACGCCGCTGGCGCTTGATGGTTATCAGTTAGCACGATCAGCCAATGGTGATGGCATTTGGGGCAGCACACTGTCTTTGGATGGTAAAACTCTCGCGGCGAAACAGGTCATGGTGTTTGCGAATTCTAGCGCAAGCGATGCAATCAAAGCCGTGAGTGACGAAGTGGAAAACAATGTCACGAGCTTTAATGGTGATGACCCCATCGCTATCTTGAAATCGGACGGCAGTGTTCATGATGTGCTTGGTATCATGGGTGATGTAGATTTTGGTAAGGACGTGACCTTAGTAAGAACCTCTGCTGCCAGCGAGGCAAGTGCGACGTTTAATGCTTCGGATTGGGTAACGTTAGATAAGGACGTGATTGATGGTTTAGGTGACTACGATCTGCAAGCAGCGCCCGAGGTATTCACGTGTACAGATTCTGGTGCTACGCCAAGCTTCACCACCATTAGCCAAATTCAGGGCAGTGGTGATAGCTCTCCATTTATTGATGGCTACCCGTATATCACCGATGAGGACTTCTTCGTTAACGGCGTGGTTTCTGCTGTTACCTCTGGCCTAACCAAGGGTTTTTACCTGCAAGATGTCACCCCAGATAACGACGTTGCGACATCCGATGGTTTGTTTGTTCACACTGGCGGTTTGGTCGCTGATCTAGTGCCTGGCGATGTGGTGTGCGTGAAAGGTAAAGTAAAAGAGTATTACTCTCATACCCAGCTTGTGTCAGACATGAACAGCTATCTCAAGCAGAGCTCTGGCACTGCCCCTGCGGCGACGCCACTGGAACCGCTTGAAGGCGAAAACCTTAAGCAAGCACTTGAGCGTCATGAAGGCATGTTGATTGAGCTCACCGATCAAAGTGCGCTGCATATTACGCGTAACTTCTCGTATGATTACGATGCGCGCCGCAATAACATGTTGCTTTCCTACCAAGCTCCGTTGTACAAGCCGACACAGTTACATCCAGCTGAGAGTAGTGAGTCGATAGCACTTGCCGAGCATAATGCCAATCACCGTGTGTTTGTTGAATCTGATCAAAAAGCGCCAAACGGTCAGATCCCTTATTACCCAGATTTTGCCACTGACCCGGATCAAAATGGCAGTTCTGAAAATCACCTACGTTTAGGCTCACGAGTGGAAGGCATGCAAGCCGTCGTTACCTATAGCTACAATGAGTATCGCTTGATTGTCACCAACGAGCTCGATAAGAGTAATTTTGTCGCGATAGGTGAGGGCTTCAATGTCGAGCGTAAAGCTGCCCCTAGCGTTGTGGATGCCGATCTGCACGTAGCAAGCTTTAATGTGCTCAACTACTTCAACTCGGTCGCAGACAGTGGCGATCCTAATGCCCTTGGTCAAAATCGCGGTGCAGAGAGTTTTGCCGAGTTTGAGATCCAACGTGCGAAAATCGTTGCGGCAATGAAAGCGATGAACGCAGACATCATCGGCCTAATGGAAATTGAAAATAATGGGTTTGGTGAAGGCAGCGCGCTGAACAACTTGGTTACCGCGCTTAATGCAGAATTTGATAATACCGATGACCACTACGCCTATGTTGAGATAGAGGCTACGGACAAACATCAAGATGCGTATCTAGGCAGTGATGCCATCATGGTGGCGATGATCTACAAGCCTAGCAAGGTGGAAGTGAATCAAAGCGCTCAAGTAATACCAATGCCTGAGCAGCACATTGAAGCTGGCTTAATCAGCCGTGAGAAAGATGACACCACCAACCCAAGCTACGATAAGTATCAGCGCCACAGTTTGCTGCAGACGTTTGATGTGAAAGGCAGTGACGAGTCCATCACCATCGTCGTCAATCACTTCAAGTCTAAAGGCTCTGAGTGTATTGAAGAGTGGATTGCCGGTGTTGAAGATAGTGAACCAAGCGATTTGCAAGGCAACTGTAATAACTTCCGCGTATCGGCAGCGAAAGTGCTAGGGGATGCCATCGACCAGGTATCTGGCGATATCCTGGTGATGGGGGATATGAATGCTTATGGCATGGAAGATCCAATTCTCGTTCTGACCGACTACGATCCTGCGCAGCACAAGCGTGAAATTAAGACCGCCTCTTACACCACGCTTGGCCTAAATGATGATGGCACTAACAAGGTTTACCAGCAGCAAGGTACCATTATTAATCAAGGGTATGGGCTCGTGAATCTCAATACCAGACTGCATGGGGCTGAGACGTTCTCATACAACTATGGTGGCGAGCTTGGCAACCTAGACCACGCGCTGGCGAATCAAAGCTTGGCGCAGAAAGTGGTGGCGATTGAAGACTGGCACATTAACTCGCTGGAGAGTAATTTGTTTGAGTACAGCAGCAAGTACACTGGAGATATGGCGAAGTACCAAGATGCGTATTCAGCATCGGATCACGACCCTATCTTGATTGCTATTGATTATTCTCAAGAGGAAGAGAAAAAGGATGGCGCTGGTTCAACTGGCCTAGCTTCTCTACTCGCGCTGTTCGGTTTTGGTGTTTATCGTCGTCAACGACGTCATGTAAAACGTTAACGCTTGTAGACTTGTAAGGCCAGCGTAAGCTGGCCTTAATTTCAATAAACCATAATTCTGCGCTTGCCTTTCATCGCAGGTATTGCACAATACCGCCTCTTGGTGCGCAACCCTTTAAAGTCTGACTATGCTACTCATCATCGACAACTACGATTCCTTCACCTTTAACCTGTTTCAGTATTTTTCTGAATTGGGCACAGAGGTCAAAGTCGTGCGTAACGATGAGATTGATATTGCCGGTATCGAGGTTTTAAACCCTTCCCACTTGGTTATTTCCCCTGATCCTTGTACACCCAATGAGGCAGGGATCTCGCTTGATGTGATCAAACACTTTGCTGGCAAATTGCCACTGCTTGGTGTCTGCTTAGGTCATCAGGCGATAGCACAGGTGTTTGGTGGCGAAGTCGTGCGTGCAAGGCAGGTGATGCATGGTAAGACGTCACCGATTCGGCATACCAACCAGAGTGTGTTCACTGGACTTAATAATCCTCTTACTGTGACGCGCTATCACTCGCTTATTGTGGCTCGCGACAGTCTACCTGACTGCTTTGAAGTAACCGCCTGGACCGAGCTTGAGAATGGCGAGTTTGACGAAATCATGGGGTATCGTCATAAGATCCTCAACATTCACGCTGTTCAATTCCACCCAGAATCTATCAAAACTGAGCAAGGGCATGAGCTTTTGCGTAACTTCCTGTTGCAGAAATAGTCGATCTAGATCACTCTTTTTGTTTTCTTATCCCTCATAAGTTTAGCTTATGGATTTGCAAATTTATTCGCTTTTACTGATGTAAAGCGAGTGAACACCTTACCTGAGCAGTTTCTTCGCCCCTTCGTCAAAAAACACTTCATTCAAATTCATTTATGATGCATAAATACTCATAAGGCGATATTGAATCCGGCGCAAAGTGCGCTTAAAAAGGTTTTTTCACTATTGCTATGGTTAAATAAATGTAAATACAATGCTGCATCTGTGGAAAGTCGATAGAAAATGTTCTGTCGACAATGGAAAGAGAAGGTTCCCCTAAAACCGTCTCGTTAAAGGCCAGTCTCTTTTCGTCCACACGCAGTAATAAGAAGGAATGTGTTATGACAACGGAAAAAGCGGTAACTCGTGAGTGGTTCGATGAGGTAATGGTGCCTTGTTATAACCCTATGGAGATGATTCCAGTTAAGGGTGAGGGTGCACGTGTTTGGGATCAGCAAGGTAACGAGTATATCGACTTTGCTGGTGGTATCGCGGTGAGCTGTTTAGGCCATTGCCACCCTGCGATGGTGAATGCGGTTACAGAGCAAGCCAACAAAATTTGGCACTTAAGTAATGTAATGACCAATGAGCCTGCACTGCGCCTTGCGAAAAAACTGACTGAAGTGAGCTTTGCTGAGCGCGTGTTCTTTGCCAACTCGGGTGCAGAAGCGAACGAAGCAGCGCTTAAGCTTGCGCGTCGCTGGGCAGCGGATGTACATGGCACTGAAAAGTCAGAAATCATCGCGTTTAACCAAGGCTTCCACGGCCGTACTTTCTTTACCGTGACAGTGGGTGGTCAAGCGGCCTACTCCGATGGTTTTGGTCCTAAGCCAGGTGACGTGACACACATTCCTTATAACGATATCGCGGCGCTCGAAGCGCAAATGTCTGAGAAAACCTGTGCGGTGATGATGGAGCCACTACAAGGTGAGGGCGGTATCGTTTCTCCGCAACCTGAATTCGTTCAAGCCGTTCGTGAGCTTTGTGATAAGTACAATGCGCTACTTATCTTTGATGAAGTACAAACAGGTAACGGCCGTACCGGTAACTTTTACGCTTACCAAGGTCTTGGTATCACGCCTGATATTCTGAGCACGGCTAAATCTCTGGGCGGCGGCTTCCCTATCGGAGCCATGCTAACCACAGAAAAACTGGCCGCTCACATGAAGGTGGGAACCCATGGTTCAACCTATGGCGGTAACCCGCTCGCGTGTGCGGTAGCAGAGGCGGTTGTTGATGTAGTTTCTCGCAAGGACGTACTAGAAGGCGTTGCTGAGCGTGAGGCTTGGTTCCGTGAAGGTCTTGAGAAAATCAACGCGAAATATGACCTATTTAGTGAAATTCGTGGCAAAGGCTTGCTACTTGGCGCTGCGCTTAACGAAGAGTGGCAAGGCCGAGCTCGTGACGTATTAGTTGCTGCAGGCCAACAAGGTTTGATGGTGCTGGTTGCCGGTGCCAACGTGGTGCGCTTCACACCATCACTGGTTATCACTCAACAAGAAGTTGAAGAAGGATTAGCTAAACTAGACAAAGCCATTGGTACGCTAGTTTAAGCAGACAGCCGATAAGTCGGCTTTTAGATACTCTCTCGGATTTGGATGTTCCGAGAGAGTTCGCGTCAGGAGGGATTATTGATGCTTGTTGTTCGTCCTATCACTATGTCTGACTACGATGCGCTGCATACTTGCGCGGTAGAATCAGGCCACGGTTTCACTTCTCTTCCCGTTAATGAAGAGCTTCTGACAAACCGAATTACCCACTCTGAATACAGCTTTGCTAAACATGATGTCACGGCGCCTACCGACGAAGGTTATTTGATGGTTGGCTTTGACACCGAAACCGGCGAAGTCGCAGGGACAACGGGTATTGAAGGTGCGATTGGTTGGGATGTTCCTTTCTACTCTTATCACATAAGTACCGTGGTGCACTCATCGCCAAAGCTGAACGTCAACAACGTGGTGAAGCTTTTGACCTTTGGCAACAATTACACTGGCTGTAGTGAAATCTGTACCTTGTTCTTGCGTCCGGAGTTTCGAGGTGGTCTAAATGGACGCCTAATGTCGAAATGTCGCTTCTTGATGATGGCAGAGCACCCAGAGCGCTTTTCTAAAACCATCTTTGCAGAAATGCGCGGCGTGTCGGATGCAGAAGGTAACTCACCGTTTTGGCAGTGGTTACAAGAGCACTTCTTCTCGATCGATTTCACGATGGCAGATTATCTAACAGGTATAGGTAAAAAAGGCTTTATTGCCGACCTAATGCCAAAGCTACCTATTTACATCAATCTGCTGAGTAAAGAAGCGCAAGCGGTTATCGGTCAAGTGCATGAAAATACGCGTCCTGCATTAAAACTACTTGAGAAAGAAGGTTTTACTTGTCGGAACTATGTCGACATCTTCGATGCAGGTCCAACGGTTGAATGCGATCTTCGTAATATCCAAGCGGTACGAGATTCATTTCGCGCTAAGGTGTCGGTCTCTGAGCACACCAGTTCACAGGACTACCTGATTGCTAATACTTCTTTTGAGCACTTCCGTGCGACGGCGGCTAAAGCGGCGTTTGACGCCGAGTCTGGCACCGTATTGTTGTCTCCTGAGGCGGCGGATGCACTGAATGTTGCTGATGGCGACATGGTTCGTATGCTGGCTCAATAAGCGACGTTACTCGCCTCCACAAGCAATAAGATGGCCGCTCACAGCGGCCACATTTAAAAGACCAAAGGAACTTCACTATGTCTCAACAAACTCAATGGATCTCGGGCAACTGGGTAGCGGGTCTCGGTGACGCGTTTCAGTCACTGTCACCATACGACAATAATATTATCTGGGAAGGTCAATCCGCGACGCCAGAGCAAGTAGATCAGGCAGTATCTTCCGCTCGCAAGGCGTTTGTTGAGTGGAAAAAAAGACCGTTTGCGGAACGTGAGGCTATTGTGCTGGCGTTTGCCGACAAGGTTAAAGAACGTAGTGAAGAGATTGCTATTGCGATTGCCAAAGAAACGGGCAAGCCGTTATGGGAAACCCGCACTGAAGCCGGCGCGATGGCCGGTAAAATTGCCATTTCGATACGTGCTTACCATCAACGCACTGGTGAGAACCAACGCGAAGCAGCTGGAAACCAAATCGTCCTCCGTCACAGGCCACTTGGTGTTATGGCAGTGTTTGGTCCTTATAACTTTCCGGGACACTTGCCAAATGGCCATATCGTGCCAGCGCTGTTGGCAGGGAACACAGTGGTCTTTAAACCCTCAGAGCAAACTCCACTAGTCGGCGAACTTGCAATGAAAATCTGGGAGGAAGTGGGACTGCCTGCCGGTGTTATTAACCTTGTTCAAGGTGGTAAAGAGACGGGTATCGCTCTTGCTGATTCGAAAGGCATTGATGGCGTGCTGTTTACTGGTAGCGCCAACACAGGGCATATCCTGCATCGTCAATTTGCTGGTCAGCCTGGCAAGATGCTGGCGCTCGAGATGGGCGGTAACAATCCGCTTGTCGTCAGTGAAGCGTTTGGTGATGTTGATGCGGCGGTGTACACCATTTTGCAATCGGCCTACATCAGTGCTGGACAGCGTTGTACCTGCGCACGACGCCTTTATGTGCCATTTGGTGAAAAAGGTGATCAACTAGTAGAAAGCCTAGTGTCTGCTATTAATAAGATCCGTATCGATGAGCCGTTTGCACAGCCTGCGCCATTTATGGGCCCGCAGATCTCAGAGCAGGCCGCTGACCATATTATTGCAGCGCAAGCTGAGTTGGTGAAGCTAGGCGGTAAGAGCCTAGTAGAAGCAAAACGCTTGAAAGCCGCCTTCGTGACGCCAGCACTGTTAGATGCCACTGATATCGATGAGCTTCCTGATGAAGAGTACTTTGGGCCGCTGCTACAACTGGTGCGCTACGAAACTCTTGAACAAGCGGTAGAGCTGTCCAACGATACCCGATTTGGTTTGTCGGCAGGGCTTATCTCAGAGCGTGATGAGGAGTGGCAATATTTCACAGACCACATTCGAGCAGGCATTGTAAACCGCAACCGTCAGCTTACAGGAGCCAGTGGTGATGCGCCGTTTGGCGGTCCGGGCGCGTCTGGCAACCTTCGTCCAAGTGCGTTTTATGCAGCAGATTACTGCGCTTACCCTATGGCATCAATGGAGGGCGATAACACCGTTCTTCCTGCGACTTTAAGCCCTGGCATCGAACTATAAGGAGCGTGCTATGACTGTTGACGCGCTATTTGGCCACTTGTGGCAAGACTATATCACTCGCCTGTGCCCATCGGCACATAAGGTGCACGACTTGCTTAGAGAAGATGAGTCGCTTATCAATGACCATATTGCGCTGCGAACCTTTAATGTCGCGCCACTGGGTATCGACACAATAGCTAAGCCGTTTCTAGATCTTGGTTACGAGGTCAGTGGCCATTACGACTTTGAAGCCAAAAAGCTGACTGCGATACACCTAGAACATAGCGATGCTTTGCTTCCTAAGGTGTTTATCAGCGAGTTGCGAGTAGAAGAGTGCTCTCAATCGCTTCAAGATATCGTGGCTAAGTTAGTGGCACAGGTGGACAGCGCCAAGCTTTCCTCTGCTGAGTTCTTATATGGTGGCCGTTTGTGGGACTTAAGCTATCAAGACTTACAAATGTTGGCACAAGAAAGTGAGTATGCCTCATGGCTTGCTGCTCACGGTTATGGCGCCAATCACTTCACGGTGAGCGTGAATCAGCTTGACTGCTTTGCCGAAGTAGTTGAGGTCAATCAGCACCTTCGTGATGCTGGGTTTGCGATTAATGAATCGGGCGGGGAAGTGAAAGGCTCACCAGAGGTGCTGCTAGAGCAATCCTCGACCATGGCAGACAAAGTGTCCGTGGCATTTACTGATGGTGATCAGTTGATTCCAGGTGGCTTCTATGAGTTTGCTAAACGTTACCAGCTAGCCGATGGCAGTTACTACCAAGGCTTTGTCGCGGCATCTGCGGACAAAATCTTTGAGAGTACGCATCAGTAACGATAAACCCTACAGCGCCGTCATTGCACTGGCCAGGCCTCTACGCAGAGATGACGGAGGAACAACAGCTCACGTCATTCCTGCGTAGGCAGGAATCTACTTGAGCTTGGGACGCGCTAAAAGAAGACCCCCTGCCTGCGTAGGGGTGACGACTATTTGGGGTTAGGGTGATATCTCAAGGCTCGTCATTCCTGCGCAGGGGTGACGATAAATTTGAAACAAAAAAAGCCACCCGAGGGTGGCTTTTTAAATCTTGTTACGTGCTCTTAGCGAGTACCGTAAACCACGATTGTCTTACCGTGGGCAGAAATTAGGTTCTGCTCTTCTAGCATCTTAAGAATACGACCTACTGTTTCGCGAGAACAACCAACGATTTGGCCAATCTCTTGACGAGTGATCTTGATTTGCATGCCGTCTGGATGAGTCATTGCATCAGGTTGTTTCGCTAGGTTAAGTAGCGTCTGTGCAATACGACCCGTTACGTCTAGGAATGCTAGGTCACCTACTTTTTGGCTAGTCACTTGTAGACGACTTGCCATCTGAGCAGATAAGCGCATTAGAATGTCTGGGTTAACTTGGATAAGCTGACGGAACTTCTTGAATGAGATTTCCGCAACTTCACAAGGTGATTTTGCTCGTACCCATGCCGTACGTTCTTGGTCCTCTTCGAACAAGCCAAGTTCACCGATGAAGTCACCTTGGTTTAGGTAAGACAAGATCATCTCTTTGCCTTCTTCATCTTTAATCAGTACCGCTACAGAGCCTTTGACGATGTAGTAAAGCGTTTCTGCTTTCTCGCCCGCATGAATAAGCGTGCTCTTTGATGGGTACTTGTGAATGTGGCAGTGTGAAAGGAACCACTCTAACGTTGGGTCGGTTTGAGGTTTACCTAGAACCATATATCTTACTTCCTCTGCAGGGTATGCTTGCTGCTTTCCATATTTGTTAGCAAGCCCGTTGGTTAAGACCTACTAGCATAAAAGCACTTTGAAGATGGCGCAAGCGATCTTCTATTTCCTAGAAATAGTATCCTTTTTTGCGCCGCTTTTCTTGATTTTAATCGTGTCAAAAGCGTATTTATCTATACAAAACTGTGCACATGATCACGATACAAAAAACAGGCTGATTTGGCTCACATTTCCTAACCTATTTTTCCCGTTTCTATAAGTTGCTGAAGTATTGGTCTGACGATTAGCTCCATCGCAAAACTCATCTTACCGCCCGGCACTACGATGGTGTTGTGACGTGACATGAACGAACCATCAATCATCGCTAGTAAGTACGGGAAGTCGACATTCTTGATACCACGTAAGCGAATCACCACAAAACTCTCATCCAAACTCGGAATGCCTTTCGCATTGAGCGGGTTTGAAGTGTCCACGGTTGGGACGCGCTGGAAGTTAATGTGTGTGCGTGAAAATTGCGGTGTAATGTAGCTTAAGTAGTCGTCCATCGAGCGAACAATTGAGTCAGTAACCGCTTCTCGAGAGTGACCACGATCGCGGGTGTCTCGTACGAATTTTTGGATCCACTCGAGGTTAACGATAGGCACCATGCCGATAAGCAGGTCAACGTGCTGCGCAGCATTGACATCGCCATCTACAACGCCGCCGTGTAGGCCTTCATAAAACAGCACATCGCTATTCTCTGGCAGGTCTTGCCATGGAGTGAAGGTGCCTGGCATTTGATTATAAGGCACGGCCTCATCGAAGGTGTGTAGGTAGCGGCGGAACTGGCCAGTACCATTTTGCCCATAGTTGCGAAAAAACTCTTCAAGCGCAGGGAAGTCGTTCGCTTGGGGGCCAAAGTAGCTGATGTGTTTACCTTGATCTTTGGCTTTGCGGATCTCGATGTCCATCTCTGGGCGAGTAAAACGGTGAAAGCTATCACCTTCAATAAATGCAGGCTTGACGCTCATCATGTTGAACATCTTGCGAAATGCTTCTGACGTTGTGGTGGTTCCAGCTCCAGAGGAGCCCGTTACAGCAATGATCGGGTGTTTTGCTGACATGACACTTCCTGTGTATTTGTAATTGTCGTTATAAATTTGCTAACTCACATAAGGAGTTAGACCTTGTAGGCCAATTTCAGTTCAATAGCCTTTCAATATAGCAGCTACTTGCGCAGCTACCGAAAAATTACAGCGAGCGACGCGATTTAATGTCGACGGTTTCGTGCAGTTCAGAGAAAACGATGACGGCCTCACCGCTTTCGAGCTGGCTACGAACATGGCGAACTTTATCATCTAGCGATATTTCCGACTCACCATAGTCGGTGCCTTCGCGCAGCACGAACTCTTTAATAAGGTTATCTAGCGTGTCTGCGTCAATCTGTTGCCATGGGATGATCATAAATACCTCTCAATTCTATGACCGCAGGATTATAGCACTGCTGATTCACAAAGGGATCTATCGCTGTTTTTGGCTAGTCAATAAAGTGTCGGTAGTAGCTTGGTAAGCTCTCTTCTAACCAAAAGCGCGGGCGTCGCAAACTACCCGTCATAAAGCCGACATGACCACCTCGATCAAGCAGTTGGTAATTGATATGGCTTGGAAGACTAAAAGTTGGAATGACCTCGTGTGTCATAAAGGGGTCATCCTTGGCATGAATAAACTGAGTCGGTACGGTGATTTCTCTTAGGCGAGGTAGCCCAGAGCAGCGCTGATAGTAGTCGTCGGCATTTTTAAATCCATGCAGCGGAGCAGTGATCAAATCATCGAACTCGTAAAGCTTTTTCATGTTCTTAATGCGCTCTTCGGTCAGTCCGAGGACTTCGCTTAGCAGATGAAGTTTGTTGAGCGCATTCTTTTTCATCGAACTGAGCAGGTAAGAGCGATAGACCTTAGAGAAGCCTTGTTCAATACGTCTAGCACACGCTGCCAAGTCGAGTGGCGCAGAGATGACGGTTGCGCCATCGAGCTTAGTATCATCGCCGTAGTGAGCGAGATAGTTGGTGAGCATATTGCCGCCAAGGGAAATGCCTACGGCAACCTTTCTACTATTTGGGTAACGATGATCCAAAAGCTCAATGAACTGTCTCGCATCACCAATCTCACCGGAATGATAAGCTCTGGCAAGTCGGTTCGGGTTTGGCCCACAGCCGCGAAAGTGCATCATGACCGACAGCCAGCCCTGCTTAGCAAATGCGTGCATTAGCCCGTTGGCATAAGGGCTGTGAAAGCAGCCTTCTAAGCCATGAAATAGAACAAACACAGGTTTGTTTTGGGCACTTTGTCTATGGGGATCTTCACTCCACGCGAGCTCGACAAAGTCGCCATCTGGGGTATCCAGGGTTTCCCATATCGGCTCAAATAACGCTTTGCGTCGTACAAAGCGTGGGATCAGCGTCTGGACGTGTGGATTGGCTAGCCCTTTGGCGGCGATAAAGTGTTTGCTGCTCATAACGTAAATTCACTTACGGGATTGGATTGCAATAGTGCTTTTAGAGTATCTACGCCTAATTGTAGCTGCTCGATCGTTTGTGGCGAGCTCAGCGATAGACGTACCGCAGGCGCTACCGAGCCACCAGGAGGTGCAAACAGCTCGCCCGATTTGACGACAACCCCTTGCTCTGAGGCTCTACTAACAAACTCACTCAGCCGCCAGTGCTCAGGTAGGGTTAGCCAAACGTGAAAGCCGCCTTGTTGATAACGAAGGTCAAACTCGCCTAGCGTGTCTACCGCGATGGCAATACGCTTTTTCATTTCGCTGTGGATGATAGTGAGGTTTCGCTCTGCATCACCAGAGAGCAGCATTTCACAGGTTAGGGCAGTGAGTAGAGGGCTTATCATCCAGCTGTGGTTTTGCAGTGTCATCACCAGATGTTGATGAAGCTTTTCCGGGGCGCTCATATAGCCCACCCGTAGACCGGGTGCGAGACATTTCGAGAAAGCACCAATATGGATAACGCGCTCAGGCGCGAAGTTAACCATGGGAGCCGGGGCTTTTTCTATCAGCAGGCCGTTGATCTCATCTTCAATCACGTAGACATCATAAGACTCACAGATGCGCAAGATATCGCGGCGGCGCTCTTCAGACATAATGGCAGTGGTAGGGTTTTGCAGCGTTGGCGTTAAGTAGATAAATCGCGGCGAGTAGCGCTGGCAGCATACCTCCAACGATTCTGGCGTTATGCCAAATTCATCCATGTCCACGCCTTTGAGCGTCAATTGATTCTGACGTGCCAAACTAATCACACCCGGGTAGGTGTACTTTTCGACCAAGACGGTATCGCCCGCACGAGTGAAGGTGTCGAGTACCATCTGAATCGCATGCTGCGCGCCTGAACTAAATAGCATCCTATGTGCGGGAAGTTTGATGCCTTTATTATTGAGCCAATTGGCGACTATGGTTCGGTGAGCATCCAGTCCGGCGGGGGGGTGATAGAGCATCAATTGGTTGAGGTGCGAGTTCGAGCTTGAGATGCGCTGCATAGCTTGTTTTAGCATATCGCTTCTGTCGAGCAGAGGCGGAATATTATAACCAAAGTTCATTTCACCTTGCGCCACCGTGCTTTGCTCGAATACCCAGCTGGGTTTATTGGTATCAGAGACATAGGTGCCAGCACCGACTTTTGCTTCCACCAAGCCCCTTCGTTCTACTTCCGCATAGGCTCGGGTAATCGTTCCTACCGTGACACCGAGCTTATCTGCAAGCCAACGGTGAGTGGGTAGTTTACTGTTTGCTTTGAGAGCGCCATCTTCGATCATTGTGGCGATCTGATCAGCGATCTGTTTGTAGATCGGCGCTGGATCTTGCTTGAATACTGTAATCGTCTCGATTGTCATGGTGACAATAAACCCTTTGCGTCTGCTGTATGGCTTTGTTAGGGTTATTTTGTGCTCGAATTAACAATAAATCAACGTATTTATGGAAATTGTATCGATACAATTTTTATCATAGAGGGAGAAAAGGGATGGATTGGTCATTTTTGCTATCAGTGGCATTGTTTGCCGTGGTCATGACGGGGACACCGGGTCCTAACAATGTCATGTTAACTGCGTCGGGTGCTAACTTTGGCTATGTTAGATCGATCCCGCACTTTGTTGGGATTGGTCTCGGTCTGATCAGCTTGATCTTATTGAATGGCGCAGGTCTCGGCGTGATCTTCCAGACTTACCCGATGGTTCAGGAAGTTCTTAAATGGCTGGGTAGCGCGTATTTGCTGTATTTGGCTTGGCGAATTCTGACCGCAGGGATCAATAAGGGAGAATCTGATAGTAAAGCCAAACCTATGACCTGCTTTGAAGCCATGACATTTCAATACTTGAATCCAAAAGCTTGGGTGATGTCGGTAACCGCCGTGAGTTCATTTGCATTGAGCGGTGACTACTATTGGTGGTCGCTGGTGGGGATCTCGGTGATCTTTTTGCTTGTTCAGATACAAACGTCGTCGGTATGGGTGGGGTTTGGCACCTTTATCCGCCGCTGGCTGGCAACACCTACTGCATGGCGCCGCTTTAACTCCAGTATGGCGCTGCTTACTGCATCATGTGTGGTGTTTATTTGGTAGCGAGTTCGCTGACTGGCTTGGAGAAAATAAGCCCGAGGTGCTCAGCGCCAAGTTGGCGACAGTAGCCGAGTACAAGTGCCTCATCCTGTTTGGGGCTGAGCGTTAACGCATTAATGCAATCAACAAGGTCGGATTGCTGTTGCTTCTCAAGGCTGAGTTCAAACTCAAGTGCTTCACGATATAAACTATCAACCACACTGTGCTTGAGCTGACGGCGAATATCGCGAAATTGATGTAGCAGTTTTTCAGTGCGACCGAGGCAGGATTGGACGTGATGCCAATCCTCGGCGTTGAAGCGAAGTGCCTGTTCGTCTAGGCACTTCAGTAGCAACAGCAAATTGACGTTGCCGTGGTAGTGATTTTGCAGATTTAAGCACGCCTCTTTTACCTCTCGCACCCCGTAGTACTGCAGGCTGAACTGCCATAGGTGCTCTAGAGTGAGATTTGAAGATGCGTGCTCGCGGGTCATGATTGATTGAATTCCTGTTCCATCTGCTCAAGAACTTCTTGCTGCACCATCCAGTCCATTTCGACTTCTTCAAGTTCGGATTTGCTGGAGGCTTGTTTGGCAAGTACTTCATTAAGTTTAGCTTTATTTTCCGCATCATACAGAGAAGTATCAGACAATTGCTCCTCTGCCTCAGCGATGAGGGCGGATAACTTATCCATTTTTTCCTCAAGCTTTGTCAGTGTTTTGCGAATTGGCGCGGTTTGCTTACGAAACTCGGCGTCTTTGCGTTTTTGCTCTTTCTTAGCGGCTGCACTGTTATTTGAGGCTTTATCTGGCTCATTGGCTTGAGCCTCTTTACGCTCAATTTTTTGCTGCTCTGTCAGCCACTTATAGTAGTCAACGAGGTCGCCATTAAATGGCGCTACCTGACGATCGTGGACTAGGTATAGGTCATCGGTGGTCGCGCGCAGTAAGTAGCGATCGTGGCTGACGATGACCATGGCACCTTCAAAGGTTTGCAGAGCCAGTGTTAGTGCTTGGCGCATATCCAGATCAAGGTGGTTGGTCGGTTCATCGAGTAGTAATAGGTTTGGTTTTTCCCATACAACAAGCGCTAATACCAGTCTGGCTTTTTCACCACCGGAGAACGGCGCGACTTTTTCAAGCGCTTTGTCACCTTGGAAACCAAAGCTTCCCAAGTAATCACGAAGCTGCTGCTCGGTGTGCTGCGGCGCGATCTGCATCATATGTTGCAGCGGCGTCTCTTCTGGGTGCAGGGTTTCCAGTTGGTGCTGAGCAAAGTAACCAATTTTAACGCCTTGAGAGTAATTAAGATCGCCCTCTTTAGCGCCAAGCTCGCCTGACAGCAGTTTGATCAGCGTGGATTTACCTGCGCCATTACGACCTAAAAGACCAATTCGGCTACCTGGAACCAGGTTTAGACGGATCTTTTCAAGAATGATGTTGTCATCGTAACCCGCCGAAACCTCATCCATCATGATGATTGGATTTGGCAGTGCCGCAGGCTCTCTGAATTCGAAGCTAAATGGATTATCAAACTGAGCTGGCAGCACTTTTTCCATGCGTTCCAGCGCTTTGATACGGCTTTGCGCTTGGCGTGCTTTCGATGCTTTATAGCGGAAGCGGTCAATGTACTTCTGCATATGCGACATCTGCTTTTGCTGCTTCTGGTATTGAGCTTGTTGCAAGATGAGTTTTTGCGCGCGCTGTTCTTCAAACGAGGAGTAGTTGCCCGTGTACTCGTTTAGCAGTTGATTCTCGATATGGATAATGCGGCCAACGATTGGATCGAGAAAATCTCGGTCGTGCGAGATCAAGACAAGTGTACCTGGGTAGCTTTGTAGCCAGCGTTCAAGCCACATTACGGCATCTAAGTCCAAGTGGTTGGTTGGTTCGTCGAGCAGCAGTAGATCTGAGCGGCACAATAGCGCCTGCGCTAGGTTAAGGCGCATACGCCAACCACCCGAGAATTGAGTCAGATTCCAGGTCATCTGCTCTTGGCTAAAACCCAGACCGTCGAGAAGCTCTGCGGCGCGAGCACGGATGCTGTAACCGCCAATGACTTCGATTTTGCCATGCAGTTCAGCAACCAGAGTACCGTTGTCTTGTTGCTCTGCGTCAACAAGCTTTTGTTCAAGTGCGCGATACTCTCGATCGCCATCAATCACGTATTCAATAGCGGTGCGCTCTAGTGCTGGGGTTTCCTGTGCGACCCAAGCGAGCTCCCAATGGGATGGCTGACTAAATGAGCCTGCATCAATGGAGAGTTCGTCTTTGAGCAGCGCAAACAGGGTGGATTTACCACAACCGTTTTTGCCGACTAGACCCACTTTGTCACCAGGGTGAATGGTGGCAGAGGCTTGGTCGAGCAGTGGTTTACCGCCGCGAAGCAATTGAATATCAGAGAAGGTGATCATAAGGAAACAACTAGCTAGTGATTGAAATTTCGACCCACGAATACTATGAGGAAAGCAGCGAAATGTCGATCATTATCCCTTGGGAGAAGGCATAAATAGCAAGGCAATCAGGGGCAAACTAACCTGCACGAACGATGAAGTTTGGTATATGATGGAACAAACTGATAACAAAAACAGAATGATTTCAATAACAATCATCACTGTCTACCCTTAAAGATTAGGGTAAAGAAGAGTGACTGACTCTCGCTGTTGTTAGAGAGCAGTTTACGAAGTCGTAAGTATGGAGATGGTTTTCAAGGAATGACGTCAGAATTACAACACTTAAACCAATCCCCAAAAGTTCTGGTGATCTATGCGCACCCAGAGCCACAAAACTCTATCGCCAATCAGGTGATGCTCAAGAAAATCCAATCATTGGATAACGTCACCTTGCGTGATTTGTATGCCCTGTATCCTGATTTCTTTATTGACGTCAATGCTGAGCATCAGATGCTACTTGAACACGATGTGATTGTGTTTCAGCACCCACTTTATATGTATTCCTGCCCATCGCTGCTCAAAGAGTGGATTGACCGAGTGCTGGGCAAAGGCTTTGCGTTTGGTGATGATTGTGCCTTGGAAGGCAAATATTGGCGCAGCGTGATTACCACAGGCGGTAAAGAATCGGCCTTTAGCCAGTCTGGCTATAACAAGTACCCACTTGAGCAGATATTGCAGCCGTTTGAGCTCAGTGCAGCCTTGTGCAAAATGCACTGGATGGAGCCTTTGGTTCTCTACTGGTCACGCCGTGTGGATGATATGGATCGCTATCAGCATGCCGAGCTCTACAGGCAGTGGTTGATGCATCCCTTTGATGAGTCATTGATGATGTCGTCGCTTACGGCAAAGGGGGCAGCTGATGGCAATGGAGAATGATTTCTTACAGAGTGGTGTGATATTTCTCTCTGCGGCAGTGGTGGCTGTGCCGATTGCTCAGCGCTTGGGCCTAGGAAGTGTGCTTGGCTATTTGTTGGCGGGCGTAGCGATTGGCCCTTGGGGACTGGGTCTTATTAGTGATGTCGACGAGATCCTTCATTTCTCCGAGTTTGGCGTGGTGCTGCTACTGTTTTTAATAGGTCTTGAGCTAAACCCCAAGAAGCTTTGGCAAATGCGGGTACCAATACTTGGTCTCGGTGGGGCACAGGTATTAGTGACGACTTTGGTGTTATCGGCCATCGCCTCACTGTTTGGTCTGACTTGGCAGACCAGCTTGGCGATAGGGATGGCTTTAGCACTCTCCTCTACCGCGATTGCATTGCGAGTGATAGAAGAGCAAGGATTAGCGGGCGGAGAAACAGGGCAATCAGGTTTTGCAGTGTTGCTGTTTCAAGATATCGCCGTGATCCCTATGCTGGCGTTGATCCCTGTATTGGCTGGCAACACCGCAGGTAACTGGGGTGACATCTTGTGGATGCTCGCAGGTGTGCTTGGGCTGCTAATCGGTGGTCATTACTTAATTCGACCTCTATTTCGCTATGTCGTGATGAGCGGAGTGCGAGAACTGTTTACGGTGGCGGCGCTACTACTGGTGATCGGTATTGCAGCCTTTATGCAAAAGCTGGGTCTATCGATGGCACTTGGCACCTTTTTGGCAGGGGTGCTATTGGCTGAAAGTGAATATCGTCATGAGCTTGAGATAGCCATTGAACCGTTTAAAGGTCTATTGCTTGGTCTGTTCTTTATTGCGGTGGGGATGGCGGTCAATTTAGGACTTTTGGTCTCTGAGCCATTCAAGGTGCTGTTGGCTGTTGTGTCACTGGTGGTTATAAAAGGCCTAATACTTTACGTGTTAGCAAGGTTGTTTGGTATTCGCCCTAAAGCGCGCAGTAAGATGGCGGCGATATTGAGCCAAGGTGGTGAGTTTGCTTTTGTTATTTTTACCGCCGCGAGCGCGCAAGGTTTGTTACCTGCTGAAGAGTCCGCTTTTCTATTGGTGGTGGTGAGCTTGTCCATGGTGACCACGCCATTGCTATTGATGGCACAGGAAAAGTGGTTTGAAAAATCTCTGAACCAAGAGCAGGAAACCACAATTAAAACCGATGTCGAAGACAGGCAGCCACGAGTCATCATTGCTGGTTTTGGTCGTTTCGGACAAATCGTTGGTCGTTTGATGTACGCCAACAAGGTCAAAATTACCGTATTAGAGAGTGATGCGAGCCAAATTCATCTGTTAAGGAAGTATGGCTACAAAGTATTTTATGGGGATGCCACTCAACTAGACCTGTTGCGCGCTGCTGGCGCAGACAAAGCCGAAGCCATTATTGTCTGTACCGACTCGCCGGAAGAGATCATGGAAGTGGTGGATATGTGCCATAAGCACTTCCCGTCACTCAAGGTTCTAGCGCGTGCTCGAAGTCGTGTGGAAGCCTATCAATTAATGAACCATGGTGTGGATCGTTATTCTCGAGAGACTTTCTTGGGGGCGCTTGACTTAGGTCGCCAAGCTCTTATTGAACTGGGTTTTCATCCTTATGAGGCCAAACGCGCAGAAGCGCATTTTAAAAAGTTGGATAATTCCATGCTCAAGGAGCTGCTGCCGCAGCACAGTGAAGATAAACAACTGGCGCAACGTTCAAAAGAAGCTCGTAAAGAGCTTGAAGAGATCTTTGGCCGTGAAATGGAAAAAGACCGTCAGTCTCGCAATTTTTGGGATTAGGAAGTCAGGTCGTCTGGATAGTAGGAAGTAACATGAGCAGTACCAAGAAACGTTTTATCGCCGGGGCAAGCTGCCCGAAATGCTCCACTCAAGACAGTTTGCGCTGGTGGATAGAGAATAATGTTGAGTGGGTAGAGTGTGTGGATTGTGAGTTCACCGAGCAGAGAACCCCTAAAGCTGTAGAAAAATCTGAACGAAGTGATGAAGAATTAATCGGTATTTTTAAGCCGGAATGATTGAGTTTCTATTTTCTATCCCCATAATATGCTCACACGCCGCCTAACGGCGGCATTGTTTTGATAAGACTAGGCGAAGTTAAGTGTTTAGTCTTAGTGCCAATCCTTTGGAGTATCCATGAAAATTGCTAACAACGCAGTAGTAAGCCTAGCGTACCAAGTAAAAACTGAAGACGGTGTGGTTGTTGACCAAGCAACTGTAGACGCACCTCTAGATTACCTACACGGCCACAACAACCTAATCACTGGCTTAGAAAAGGAACTTGAAGGCAAAGAAGCGGGTGACAAGTTCACGGCAACTGTATCTCCAGAAGAGGCATACGGCGAGCACAATGACGCGCTAGTTCAGCGTGTACCAGCGAACGTATTCCAAGGCGTTGACACAATTGAAGTGGGTATGCGTTTCCTAGCGGATACTGACCAGGGTCCAATCCCAGTAGAAGTAACAGAAGTTGATGGCGACGAAGTTGTGGTTGATGGTAACCACATGCTAGCTGGCCAAACACTAACGTTTGACGTTGAAGTGGTAGCACTTCGCGATGCAACAGCAGAAGAGATCGAGCACGGTCACATTCACCAAGGTGGCGATAGCTGCTGTGGTGGCGAAGGTCACGGTGAAGAAGGTGGCTGTTGTGGTGGTGAAGGCCACGGTGAGAAGAAAGAAGACGGCTGCTGCGGTGGCGGCGGTTGTGGTTCTCACTAATCACACGCTTTTCAAAGGCCTCCCATTGGGAGGCCTTTGTCGTTTATAGTACTCGTAAAATATAACGAAGAATAAGGAAGTGATGTATGACTCAGCCTTTTGCTATCGCAATTCACGGTGGTGCCGGTACCATCCTTAAAACGCAGATGAGTGATGAGTTAAAGCAACAGATACTCGATGCGCTAAGCCGCTCAGTAAAAGCAGGGGCTGCGGTATTGGAAGCGGGTGGTGATGCCCTCGATGCGGCAGTGGCAGCTGTGCAGGTTATGGAAGATTCGCCGCACTTCAACGCTGGTAAAGGCTCGGTGTTGACTCACAATGAGATGGTCGAGATGGATGCCTCTGTGATGCACGGCGCTCAGCAAGATGCAGGTGCGGTGGCCGGTGTTAGGCACATTAAAAACCCGATTGCACTTGCTCGCGATGTGATGCGCGACAGTGACCACGTGCTCTTGATTGGCGAAGGCGCAGAAAAATTTGCTTTTGAGCAAGGCCATGAGTACACAGAACAAGACTATTTCTTTACCGAGCGCCGCTATGAGCAGCTTCAATCTATGAAAGAAAAAGGGCTGTTTGCGCTATCGGAATCAAAATATCCTGATGATAAAAAGTACGGCACGGTAGGTGCGGTGGCGCTGGATATGCAAGGCAATTTGGCGGCAGCTACCAGCACAGGCGGCGTGACCAATAAGAAATATGGCCGTGTCGGCGATACCGCCATTATTGGTGCAGGCACCTATGCGGAGAACAACAACGTTGCCGTATCGACTTCGGGCATGGGGGAGTACTTTATCCGTAAAACCGTAGCCAGTGATGTCGCCGCGCGCATGCGTTATCTCAAAGAAGACGTACATACAGCCTCAGAAAGCGTGATACAGGGTGAACTCAAACAGATGGGTGGAGAAGGTGGCCTTATCGCCATCGACGCAAGCGGTGACATGCATTTTGCAATGAATAGTTCTGGGATGTACCGAGCGTCGATTGATGCGGAAGGTGCGCTGACCGTTAAGATATACGCTGATGAGTAACTGCTTGTTAGCTCCTAGGTTTTTGGTTCTAGTATCTAGGGCCAAGAACCAATCCCCCTGCTCTTCAAAATCGCTTGCTTATTATTCGCCCTTTATGTAACATTTGCGGTCCTTAATTCTCGGTCTTTTTTATTAGTTCCTTGCTTCCTCTGGATGACCGAGCCAAACGTGGAAGCTAATAATCCGTAAGGAGCAACCAATGCGTCATTACGAAATCGTATTCATGGTGCACCCTGATCAAAGCGAGCAAGTTGCTGGCATGATCGAGCGTTACACTGGTTCAATCACTGAAGCTAACGGTACTATCCACCGTCTAGAAGACTGGGGTCGCCGTCAAATGGCTTACCCAATCAACAAGCTTCACAAAGCACACTACGTTCTAATGAACGTTGAAGCGCCACAAGAAGCGATTGATGAGCTAGAAACTGCTTTCCGTTTTAACGATGCAGTTCTACGTAACATGATCATGCGTACTAAAAAAGCTGTTACTGAGCCTTCTATCATGCTTAAGCAGAAAGAAGAGCGTTCTGAGCGTGCTCCACGTCGTGAAGAGCGTACAGAAGCTAAGCCAGAAGCATCTGCAGAGTAATTTTTTACTCATTTAGTACTTGGTAGTGGTTCTCCACTGCCGACTTTAAGACTTTAATTTAGATCAGGAGATAGCCCATGGCTCGTTTCTTCCGTCGTCGTAAATTCTGCCGTTTCACTGCAGAAGGCGTTACAGAGATTGATTACAAAGACGTAACAACTCTAAAAAACTACATTACTGAATCTGGTAAAATCGTACCTAGCCGTATCACTGGCACAAGTGCTAAATACCAGCGTCAGCTAGCTCGCGCTATCAAGCGTTCACGCTACCTAGCACTACTTCCGTACACTGATAAGCATCAGTAATCGGCACCGTTTAGAAAAGAGGATTAAACAATGCAAGTTATTCTACTTGATAAAATCGGTAACCTAGGTGGTCTTGGCGATACAGTTAACGTTAAATCTGGTTACGCTCGTAACTTCCTTATCCCACAAGGTAAGGCTGTAATGGCAACTAAGAACAACGTTGAAATGTTTGAAGCTCGTCGCGCTGAACTAGAAGCGAAAGTTGCTGAGCAACTAACTGCTGCTGAAGCTCGTGCTGAGAAAGTTAACGCTCTTGAAGCTGTTGTTATCGCTTCTAAAGCGGGTGACGAAGGCAAACTATTCGGTTCTATCGGTACTCGTGACATCGCTGACGCAATCACTGCGGCAGGCGTTGAAGTTGCTAAAAGCGAAGTTCGTCTTCCTGAAGGCGCTCTACGTACAACTGGCGAGTTCGAGATCAGCGTTCAACTTCACTCTGAAGTTTTCGCAACTATCGCACTACAAGTTGTTGCTGCTGAGTAATTCAGTTTCAATAACACGAGAAACACCAGCTTCGGCTGGTGTTTTTTGCTTATTTTCTATTGAATTAAGATACGGTTTGCTTTTTTCGAAAGCTTAGAAGGCGAACAGTAGATTCACTGTAAAGATTGAGTCACGCTTACTTAAGGTAGGGCTAGGTACCTTGGTGTGATACTTACTGTCATAGGCAAGCTTAAGGGCAATGGTTTCGGTAATGTCGTTGGTGACGTTTAACTCCGTATCCAAACGCGTGTTGCTTTGACCTGCGGTGACCGTGAGCTTGGTGGCGACCGTTAGGTTATCCAGTGGGTTCCAGGAAAAGTTAATATTACCGCGGACAATGGCTTCTTTTACTATGTCCTTGAAAATGATCTCATCATCATCAATTTCATCAACGTTAGGTTCTTGATAACGAAAACCGGGACCAAGTTCGGCTTCAAGCAAAAGTGAATCAGTATTAAACAACTGATAACCCAAACCGCCCGAAATAGTATGGTCTTCAAAATAGGAGCTGTAGCGAGAAGTAAAACCGTTATAGTTTCCGTACAGATAGGTTCTTGGGCCTAACTTGTAGTCGGTTTGCAGTAAATAGTTTTGCTGGTTTTTGTCTTCTTCCCCATTCTTGTACAATTGATAGTACTTCCATTCACCGTTGGTACGGTGCCTCCCCTCGGTGTATTCAGCGCCAACACGAGCGTTTAGCGATTGAGAGTCGGTATTGCCTGAGTGGGCTTGATAGCCGAACTCTACTTCAGTTTTGAGTGGGGAAGGCGGAGTCTCTTCACTGTCACCAGAAGGCGTGAACTCTTCAGCATAGACAGCCGGCGATGCAAGCAGCACTAAACCAAATAACAACTTCTTAGACACGAAAACCTCATGGCATGGAGAAAAGGGCTGGGGATTATATGTGTGGCATATTCGTTCATCGTCAGCGATAGGTCAAATATTGATTCATGAACCATCGCTTTTGTCGCGTTTTCTTTACTTTAGCCGACACTGAGTTGTGTATATAATGGTGGGTCTTAGTGTGTTATCGAGTTAGGTCATGGCGGATAGTCGAAATCAGAAAAGTAAAGATGCTCAAGTGGACTCAGTGAAGGTACCTCCTCACTCCCTAGAGGCCGAGCAATCGGTCTTAGGTGGTTTGCTGTTGGACAACCAACGTTGGGATACCGTGGCTGAAAAAGTCATTAGCAGCGATTTCTATAGCAGACCGCATCGTTTGATCTTCGAAGGTATTCAAGCCATTCTCGAAGAGAGTAATCCACTCGATTTAATCACGCTTTCCGAACATTTAGAGCTGCGCGAACAGCTCGATGATGTTGGCGGCTTTGCTTATCTTGCTGACTTAGCGAAGAACACGCCGAGTGCTGCTAACATCAATGCTTATGCCGACATCGTTGCCGAGCGAGCGCTGGTTCGTAACCTAATCGGCGTTGCCAACGAGATTGCTGATGCTGGCTACGATCCGCAAGGACGCTCTTCAGAAGACTTGTTGGATTTAGCGGAAAGCAAAGTCTTTAAAATTGCTGAAGATCGTACTAGTGAAAACGAAGGCCCTCAGAATGTTGATAACATTCTTGAGAAAACCCTAGAGCGAATTGAGATACTCTACAAAACGCCACAAGACGGTGTGACGGGTGTGACGACAGGCTTTAACGACCTCAACAAGAAAACAGCGGGCCTGCAGGGCTCTGATTTGATTATTGTGGCGGCGCGTCCATCTATGGGTAAAACCACCTTCGCGATGAACTTGTGTGAAAACGCAGCAATGGCCAGTGACAAGCCTGTGCTTATCTTCTCGCTAGAGATGCCTTCTGAGCAGTTGATGATGCGTATGCTTGCATCCCTTTCTAGAGTCGACCAAACCAAAATCCGTACCGGTCAGCTTGACGATGAGGATTGGGCGAAAATCTCGACCACCATGGGCATGCTCATGGAAAAGAAAAACATGTTCATTGATGATAGCTCCGGCTTAACACCGACGGAAGTACGTTCTCGTGCTCGCCGAATTGCCCGTGAACATGGCGGTCTGAGCCTTATCATGATCGATTACCTTCAGTTGATGCGCGTCCCTTCACTTTCTGAAAACCGTACTCTGGAAATCGCGGAGGTTTCTCGCTCGTTAAAAGCCTTGGCTAAAGAGCTTAACGTACCAGTGGTGGCGCTTTCACAGCTTAACCGTTCCTTGGAGCAGCGTGCTGACAAGCGCCCCGTAAACTCGGATCTTCGTGAATCGGGCTCTATTGAGCAGGATGCCGACCTTATTATGTTCATCTATCGTGATGAGGTGTACCACCCAGATAGTGCGCTAAAGGGCATTGCTGAAATTATCATTGGTAAGCAGCGTAACGGTCCTATCGGCTCAGTTCGCTTAACGTTCCAAGGTCAATTCTCTCGCTTTGATAACTACGCAGGTCCTGCGTTTGACGAAGAATAGTAGGATAGTTGCATGAGTTATATGAAAGCGGCGACGGCGCACATTAATTTAGAGGCGCTGGCGCACAATTTGGCGTGCATTAAACAGCAAGCGCCCGATAGCAAAATTATGGCAGTGGTAAAGGCAAATGGCTACGGTCATGGTCTTAGACATATCGCTAAGAGTGCCCAAGGTGCTGATGCATTTGGTGTGGCGCGTATAGAAGAGGCATTGCAGCTAAGAGCCAGTGGCGTGGTAAAACCTATCCTTTTATTAGAGGGTTTTTACTCGCCGAACGACTTGCCGGTTCTAGTGACCAACAATATTCAAACCGTTGTTCATTGCTACGAGCAACTTGAAGCGTTAGAACAAGCCGAACTCGAAGTTCCTGTCGTGGTCTGGCTCAAAGTCGATAGCGGTATGCACCGTCTTGGCGTTCGCGAAGAGCAATATCAAGAATTTGTCGAGCGCCTGCATCGCTGCGATAACGTGGCGAAACCGCTGCGCTATATGAGTCACTTTGGCTGCGCGGATGAGCTTGAAAATCCAATGACGAAACAGCAAATTGAGCTGTTTCTCTCGTTAACTGAAGGCTGCAATGGTGAGCGCTCAATGGCTGCGTCTGCTGGCCTGCTAGAGTGGCAACCAAGTCAGCTCGACTGGGTTCGACCGGGCATTATTATGTACGGTGTGTCGCCATTCGGAGATAAAACGGCCGCAGAGATGGGCTTTAAGCCAGTGATGACATTGAAGTCTCATTTGATAGCAGTACGTGATGTTAAAAAAGGCGAGAGTGTAGGCTATGGCGCAACATGGACCAGTGAGCGAGATACCAAAGTCGGCGTGATTGCGATTGGCTATGGCGATGGTTACCCGCGAACCGCACCAAACGGCACGCCAGTACTGGTAAATGGCCGCAAAGTGCCGATAGCTGGTCGAGTTTCAATGGACATGCTGACCGTTGATCTAGGTCCAGATGCTCTAGACCGAGTCGGTGATGAAGCTATCTTGTGGGGCGAAGAGCTACCCTCTGAAGAAGTCGCAGACCACATCGGCACTATCGCTTACGAGCTAGTGACCAAACTCACCTCACGTGTAGATATGAGCTACAGCGAAACCAACTAGCCGCTACCTTGCTCTGCTAGTATCGATGTCATCCCTGCGCAGGCAGGGATCTTCTTGCCGCGATTTCAGAACCCAACATTGTTCTTACTTCAAACCTGTCCCTGCAACGTCGCAATCACCCGGCGCTCACCACCAAAATCTCGATGCTCCCCCAAGTAAATACCCTGCCATGTTCCCAAAGCCAACTGACCATTACTAATCGGAATCGACACGCTTGCACCAAGCAATGAGCTTTTAATATGCGCAGGCATATCATCGCTGCCTTCATAAGTATGACGGTAGTATGGTGCATCTTCCGGTACGTAACGATTGAAGTGACTCTCCATATCCGTGCGCACGGTCGGATCGGCATTTTCATTTAAGGTTAAACTTGCTGAGGTATGTTGAATGAAAAGATGTAGCAAACCTACAGAGTAGTCTCGAAGCTGGGGCAATTGTTGTTCAATTTCATCAGTGATTAAGTGAAAACCACGCTTTTTCGCGCTGAGGTAAAGGGTCTTTTGTTGCCACATAATCACTCCTCTGTATTATAGTGCTAAGCATATATAAGATGTTGTCTGAATTTGTTTACATTGTGAACCGATACGTGACCTAACTCAAGGAGCGTACAGGCGCTCTGGTTCATAATTACGCCTGAAAATTTATTACTAAACAAAGCCTCGGCTTTATGAACAACATACAAGATTGTAACGACGAGTGATCATCAAGGGCACTCGTCTGTATTTAGAATATACTGTTTATTATTCGCTAAACTGGGGGTTCCTTTTCCTTGGGGGGATTGGGAATAAAACCGACTAAAAATTGGGATAGAGACCATGTTGAAAAACATCAATCCAACGCAAACTGAAGCTTGGAAAGCACTGACAGCGCACTTTGAATCTGCGCAAGATATGGATTTAGCAGAGCTATTTGCACAAGACGCTGACCGCTTTGGCAAATTCTCTACACGCTTCGGCTCTGACATTCTTGTTGATTACTCAAAAAACCTAATCAACGAAGAAACAATGAACAACCTTTTTGCTCTAGCGAACGAGACTGAGCTTAAAGGCGCAATCAAAGCGATGTTTGCAGGCGATACCATCAACCAAACAGAAGGTCGTTCGGTTCTTCACGTTGCTCTGCGTAACCGCAGCAACACGCCAATTATGGTAAATGGCGAAGACGTTATGCCGGCGGTAAACGCGGTTCTAGAGAAGATGAAAGGCTTCTCTGAGCGCATCATCTCTGGTGATTGGAAAGGTTACACTGGCAAAGCAATTACTGACGTTGTGAACATCGGTATCGGTGGTTCTGACCTTGGTCCTTACATGGTGACTGAAGCCCTAGCGCCATACACAAACCATCTAAACATGCACTTCGTGTCTAACGTTGATGGTACTCACATCGCAGAAACTCTGAAGAAAGTTGACCCTGAAACAACGCTATTCTTGGTGGCTTCTAAGACATTCACCACTCAAGAAACCATGACAAACGCGCACTCTGCACGTGACTGGTTCCTAGCATCTGCATCAGATGAAGCGCATGTTGCTAAGCACTTCGCAGCGCTGTCTACTAACGCGACATCAGTAGCTGAGTTCGGCATCGACACCGACAACATGTTCGAGTTCTGGGACTGGGTCGGCGGTCGTTACTCTCTATGGTCTGCAATTGGTCTTTCTATCATCCTAGCGGTTGGCTACGACAACTTCGTTGAGCTACTAGCGGGTGCACATGAGATGGACAAGCACTTTGCTGAGACTGATCTAGAAAGCAACATCCCAGTATTGCTTGCTCTTATCGGTATTTGGTACAACAACTTCCACGGCGCTGAGTCTGAAGCGATTCTACCTTACGACCAATACATGCACCGCTTCGCTGCGTACTTCCAGCAAGGCAACATGGAATCTAACGGTAAGTTTACTGACCGTAACGGTGAAGCAGTGGACTACCAAACGGGTCCAATCATCTGGGGTGAGCCAGGCACTAACGGTCAACACGCGTTCTACCAGCTAATTCACCAAGGTACTAAGCTTATCCCTTGTGACTTTATCGCACCGGCGATCTCTCACAACCAAGTAAGCGACCACCACCAGAAGCTAATGTCTAACTTCTTTGCTCAAACTGAAGCACTAGCGTTCGGTAAGTCTAAAGAGACAGTAGAAGCAGAGTTTGCAAAAGCAGGTAAGAGTGCGGAAGAAGTGAAAGATCTTGTACCATTCAAGATCTTTGAAGGTAACCGCCCAACTAACTCAATCCTAGTGAAGCAAATCACACCTCGTACTCTGGGTAACCTAATCGCGATGTACGAGCACAAAATCTTCACTCAAGGTGTTATCTGGAACATCTTCAGCTTTGACCAATGGGGTGTAGAGCTTGGTAAGCAACTAGCGAACCAAATCCTACCTGAGCTAGCAGACGACAGCGAAATCTCGTCTCACGACAGCTCAACCAACGGTCTAATCAATGCATTTAAAGCGTTCAAAGCGTAATCATTGAAAAGCAAAACTGAAAAAGGTGCCGAATGGCACCTTTTTTTATGTCTTTCTCAGGCTTTTTTGTTGCTATCGAAAGGCGTTATTTCGCTTTTGGTAACACCACAACCTTAGTCTTCGCCCAGATATCGTGGAAGCCACGTTTTTGAGGGTCAATTGGCACTGCAAGGTTGGATAGACCAAACGCTGAGGTTGCGAGTCTAATCAGCGCCTGCGTGACGGTGATTCTGCCACCCTCAAGGTTTTGCACTTCAATCTTCCAAGCTCGCATACCAAGCGTTTGGCCTGCTCTTGTCCAAAAGAACACAATAAAGTAGATCCAAACAAACGCCAGATAACCGGTGTACACAGGGCTCCAAAGTGGGTGACTTCCTAAGAAGTCGCTGGCATCGGCATATGGAGCGTAAGACATCAGTCCTGCGGCAACAAGTGCTTCCATTATTGCGACAACAACGCCGCCAGCCATCATCACTACCGCAAGAATAATCAAGCTATCGTAGAACAGCGCACCAAGCCTGCGAAAGAATCCTGCAGGTGGGAGAGATTGGGTTTCCATTGAGACAAACTTCCATAACTAAAACTTGCCACAGCATAGCGATTTCAATGCCAAGGGGAAAGCCTTGCCCATCGCATTGCTTCACATTGTGGTGAAAATAGCAGCAAACAATAGAATATTCAGCGTTTTGCTCTTGCGCGATCTAAATGCTTACGTATAATGCCAAGCATCAAAGGACATCAGTCCAAGATGCCGGTGTGGTGAAATTGGTATACACGACGGATTCAAAATCCGTTGCCTTCGGGCGTGGCGGTTCAAGTCCGCCCACCGGTACCATATTTAAACGATAAAGCCTCGACGAAAGTCGGGGCTTTGTTGTATCTGGAGTTTGTAAACTCAACACAGCTATTATTCAGCTATCTGCTTTTTAAACGCCTTGTCAAAAAACACGATCGCATTTTTACCCTGTGTCGCCGTGAAGGTGTGATTGCCATCGTGGGCGTATTCTTCATGAGAGATGTGACGTTTTTTCAACTCGGATGCTAGGTAAGCGCTGCCTTTCGGTATCCAAGGAAACTGGTCGTTCATGCCGTATTCGATACGAATCGAGCTTAATTTTTGTGGTTGTTTGAGATAGCGTTCGAGCTTGTCGGGAATAGCACCAAATCCTGACTCCCACATCGCTTTGATTGCAGGGTCGTTCGCATCCCAGTCGTACCATTCGGCCTTGGCTTCGCTATTTTCAATTGGAGCGAAGGCGGCGGCATAGCCTTTTAGTACTCGATACCAGCGCATCGTTTGCCACTGGGTAACCGCGTCTGTTAATCCATTTTCATCAAACAGCCCGGCGCTAAACGCATGCATATGTTGAAAGGTATCGGGATGGCGCAGGGCGAGGTTGGTTGTAGCAAAGCCACCCATCGAGAAGCCTGCTAGCCCTCTATAATGCGCTTCGCTCAATGTCCGATAGTGGGTGTCGAGATAATTGATGACGTCGTTGACTACAAAGTCCTCCCAGTTACCTGTCACGGCCGAGTTGACATAAAAGCTTCCGCCAAACTGATTGGCGCCATTAACGCCAACAATGATCATTTCTGTGAGCGCGTTGTCTTGCGCTAAAAGAGTCGGTAAATGTTTGGCGATTCGGTCTGCTTCGCGCACTGAACCGTTGTAACCGTGAAGGTAGTAAACGACAGGATAGCGTTTATTGCTGGTGTGATAACTCGGTGGCAGGGCAACAAACAGTTGCTGGGTGTCGCTATTGTCTAGGTATCCTGATTGCAATGAGGGAGCTGGGATCTGAATGGTCTGCTTGAGTGGTGAGCTGGCCAAGGCATGGGGAATGGCCATAACTAAAATCAGGCAAGTAAGTGCTGCGCGGTAGAGTGGTATCACAAAAAACTCCTTCTAAAGACGTAGGTTGATGGGTTTTTGTACAACAATGCAGACATCTTTGGGGGATAAGATGCGAAATGGAGCATCTTTATGCGAGTGTGTTCATATTTGATGGCGTGAGTTTGATGAAACGGAGAGTTTAAAAATATCGCACCATATCGGATTAGCGCTTCGCTGTGTTTGTCTCAAACACAGCGAAGCGCTAGAATCTAGGTATCAGAGAGGAGAATGACTGTGGGCGCAAAATATACCTATCTCGCTTGGCAACAAACCAATTTAGAAGCGAGCCATAAGTTAGTATTGTTGAAGTTGGCTGACTTATGTGGACAGGATGGCTCAGTTGCTGTTGTGCTCTCAGAGATTGCCAAAGAGTGTTTGCTTGGAGAGTTTGGCCTTGCCGATGTGCTCACTGCGTTGGCGCAAAAGGGCATGCTGCAAAAAGGTCAGGTGAGCTCAAATGGCCGAGAGCAGGTGCATCACTTTACTCTGTCGCTTTCTGAGCCAAACAGCTTACCGGTGATTGAGACCAGTCGCGAGCATCAGTCGCAACCTACGCCTGTGGTAACAACACCTCAAGCATCCCCGGCGCCGCCTTGGACATATCATCCAATGAACTTATATAAAGTGCCGGTGGCGATTAGGGACAGCTTGTGGCAACGGTTTATCTGCGAACGTGATGTACGAAATGTCAACGAAGTGCGTCGCGATTCGATGTTGCGAGACTGGCTGGAAATGATGAAAGGCTCTGGTGGTTTTGAGCAGTACTTTGAAGGTGAGTCGCAAGGGCGAAATGACCGAGTTCCAGCCACTCGCCAGCGCACGCAAGCGCCTTCGAATGCCAAGTACATTTCAACTCATGACTTGCAAGAGAATGAAATCGCCGAGTGGGCGATGCAGTCTATCCTACATTCAGGTATGACAGCCGACCCACATCTGTTCTGGGAAAAATTTGTTGTTTACTACAAAGCACGCGCTAATGAATTTTTGTCGGTCACGCAAATGCTGAACAAGCTCAGACTGTGGATCGTTAACGAGAAACAAGCGGAAGATAGACGCAGACAAGCCGATGAAAGGCGTCGTCAGTCTTTCCAACAAAGCCAGAAAGCGGGTGAAGTAAGTCCGTCGGAAGAGTTTCGTGAATACTTGCGTGGGCAAGGTAAGAATCCGAATTTTTAGTATGATGATCCCGTTGTGGTCACTAAGGTAAAGGGTCAATATGAGTAGTGGCAAGAAGCCAAAAAACTTAGATTTTGGCGCAATGGAAAAGAAGCTCCGCGAAATGGGCGTCAGTGGCAACCTTGAGCATTTGAAATCTGCAAAATCAGAGCCTTCGGTGCAGGAGAGTAAGCCTTCAGAGCCCGCTACCTCGCCTAAGATGGATGCTCCGAGCACTCAGGTGCGAGCGACCCCGTCCGTTGAATCTCGCCCGGTGGTGAAAGAAACTCGTCCTATGTTACAAACCGACGGTGAACCGGAGCGTCAGCCGAGTGATTGGTGTAACTACATTTTTGGTACTTTGCTGAGTATTTACGAGTCCACGTGGATAAAATCTTATGGCAGAAGGCCAACCGGTCGCTTTTTAGATTTCGCAGACAGCCTGACTGAGGCTGAGTTGATGCGAGTCATTCAGCATTGTCGTGAGCGCTTACAAGCTGGGGAAAGGTGGCCGCCAATTATGGGTGAGCTTGCCCTGCTGAAAAGTCAGCTGACCGAATCTGAATCACTGGAAGCCTTGAATCGCGTCGTGAGCAAAACGCCGAAGAACCAAATTGAAAAGTGGATCATGCAAAACAAAGGCTATGAGCTAAGACGCTTGCCTCAATCGATGATCGTTCGACGTTTTAAAGAGTTCTACCGTGAAGCCATGAGCCTGCAAGAAAAAGGCAAGTTGGTCACAGAGGCGCCTAAAGCGCTGCCAAGTCAGTCGGTGAAGAACCTGGTAGATCTAAAGCGAGAAGAGTATGAGCATCAGCACGGCAAGGCTCTCGACCCGCGTATTCAATCCATTCTTGACCGTAAATCTTAACCAAATGTCGCGCTCGCTGTTGTAGCGAGCGTCTTACTTTGTATCGTTCTGTTATATATCCGAATCACACTTTATTGATTAATGAGTGAATATTCGCCGTAAGTTCTTTAGAATCACCGCGTGTTTTTCAGCCAATTGCAGTATCGTTGTGGCAAGTATCAAAATTTCAGTGGATCGAATTCAGCCTGGTCTTCATATCAAGATCCCCCTCAAATGGAATGAACATCCCTTTCTATTCAACGTTTTCAAAATCAAATCTGATCAGCAAGTACAGGTGATCCGTCAACTAGGCGTGAAGTATGTCTATGTGACACCAGAGCTTAGTGATGCTTTGCCGTTGCCAGTACAACAAGCATTAGCGCCTGCCGCGAACGATGAGGCTGCGCAATCAGAGTCCGATGCGCTTTGGCAAGAGAAGCAGCAACGCATCGAAGAGTTGTCGGCCTATCGTAGGAAAGTCTCTCGCTGTGAAAAAGAGTTTGACCGTTCATTGGCGCGTATTCGCAACTTGATGACCAAGTTAAGAAGTCGTCCAGAGCAAGCGGCAAAAGAGGCAGCGCAACTGGTCGATGATATTGTTGAATCGCTGCTATCACAGGACGATGTGACCTTACACCTAATGGGCAGTAAGACAGAATTCGAAGATCTCTATTTCCATTGCTTAAACGTCTCGATTCTGGCGATGATGATCGCGAAAGCGAAAGGGCTTAAGGCAGAAGAAATCAAAATGGTCGCGATGGCAGCGCTATTTCATGACATTGGCAAGGCAAAAATTCCAGCGGCCATACTGCGTAAGAGCACACCGTTGACCGAGCCTGAAAATAACTACCTCAAGCTGCATACCAAATACGGCAGTGACATTGCGAGGGCGATAGACATCTTGCCAGAGAAGGTGATCACGGTTATCGAGCAGCATCATGAACTTCTCGATGGTTCGGGTTATCCAAATGGTCTTAAAGGCGATGAGATTGATGTGATCTCTCAAATTGTCTCGGTAGCAAATGCGTTTGATAACTTGTGCCATCATCAAAATCCCGCAGAGAAGAAGATCCCATATACCGCGCTTTCTTGCTTGTATAAGCACGCTAAATCGCACTACAACAATGAGAATTTAAACATTCTTATCAAGTACATGGGTGTCTACCCACCAGGTACTATCGTGAAGTTGTCGAACGAAATGGTTGGCCTTGTGGTATCCATTAACAGCGCGAGCTTACTCAGCCCAAATGTGCTGCTTTACGATCCAAGCGTGCCTAAACTGCAAGCTCCTATCATTGCGCTTGAAGATAAAGACTTGAAGGTAGAGTCGGTGATTCATCCTGAACGTTTACCTGAAGAAATCCGTGAATACTTAAATCCACGTGCTCGAGTGTCCTATTACTTTGATGACAACGCCAACTAGCGTTGCACTAGTTGGCGTATTTCATGTCACAGTCCCATTAGTTAGGGTAAGTGGATAAATACAAGCAGATTATTGCACAGGTGCAAACAATGTTGGTTCAGCATTCGGTGTCCAGTTAGCTTGTGACACGTGTGCGGTAATTACCTGATATTTAGCTCCGTTGTAAACCACGACATCACCAAGCGCATAGCTAACATTTAGCTGCCAGTTGGTCGTTGGATCCGCGTTGTACCATAAAGTTGAATGCAGTGAGGGTGCCCAATCATTTTGTGCAAAGTGATCTTTCTGAGCGACGTAAATGGTACCTTGATGGTTAACGTGATCGCCTGCTTGATAGTGAGTATCTGGCGCCCAATCTTCGATGTAGTTATCCAAAGTATCAAATACATAGCCTGCTTGCAGCGCTAGCTCCAGGAACTTGTCCAGTTTTGGGATATTTTTGGTTTCGCCCATGCCACGGTGGCCATCTTCAAACAAAAACTCATGGGTCAGCACAATGACTTTGTCTTTATGAAGGGCGGTATCACAAGGGAAGTTTTGTGCTTTCGAGTTTACTGGTTCAATGGTTACCGGTGCGCAAGAATTAATAGACGCTTCAACATACGCCAAAAATGGCTCTGGCTCGGTCAAGCTATTCGCTGGCATCTCAATTCCCCAGTTCTCCGGTGCCCAGTCAAGGTCCCAACCGAACAGTTGATAGCTATCGTTGGTGAGCATGTCTGATAAAGTCATCGCATTGCTGGAGCTGTTTGATGGGTTGTCTGGATCGCAGACATAGTTAGGATCCCAAGGCAGATAATCATCAGAGGTCGCACAAAGGTCATCGGCATTAAAGCTCTTAGCGACACGCCATCCATTGGTATACGGTAGGCGGGCAAACTGATCGGCGACATAATTAGGATAGCTAGTGATGTTCGGGATGTATTGTTCAAATTTCGCTAAGTTGAGCGGGAAATAGGTGTAATCGTAGGCTGGATCGCGATAGGAATTGACGTTGTGCATGCCTGTCGCATTACACGCTGCTGCGGTGTTTTCACCGTTCAGACCATCACAGTTGTGTACCATGTGATCATAGCTGTGGTTACCAACCATGTGTCCAGTATTGAGTGCCAGTAGCAGTGCCTCTAGCGCACGGTCTTCATTTTCATCACCAATACCATCTAAGTGCCAAGCATTGAAGAAGAACGATCCTTTCACATTGTGTTTATTGAGGGTTTCGATCACTTTGATCGACGCGTTAATGGGGCCATCATCAAATGTCAGATAGATGGTGGCTTTTGGCTCGGCCGCAGCAGCGCTAAATGATAGAGGGATAAGTAAGCTACTGACGATGCTAGTGATTTTCTTCATAATAAGTCCTATAAGTGTGAGTTTTAATAATACTTCTTTCCAAAAATCGATTTTAATTTAACGAAAAAAATAAAATAAAATCGGCAGATCTTTTATTTTTGCGATCCATTTCAATTAAAAACGCAACCGGTTGCGCTTTAATGTTAATGTTATTTTTGTTACCGTTGTTTTGTAACTGCTATGGAGGCTTTATGAAGAAAATATTACTTTGCTGTAGCGCTGGAATGTCGACCAGCATGCTCGTAAAAAAAATGGAACAATCAGCGGAATCTCGTGGTATTGAGTGCGAAATTCAAGCTAAGTCTGTATCAGATTTCAATGATGCGATTGGTGAGTACGATGTATGCCTACTGGGGCCTCAGGTCAGGTTTCAGCTAGAGGAACTTAGAAAAGTGGCCACGGAGCATGGCAAGAATATTGATGCCATTTCACCACAAGACTACGGAATGATGAAGGGTGCGGAAGTATTAGATCAAGCGCTTGCCTTAATAGATTAGTCAATTAATAACGTTAACGTGAAATAAAGGAATATGTTATGAAGCTTTATGATGCGATTATAAGTGTCGTCGAAAAGCACATCGCGCCAATAGCCACAAAAGTGGGTAATCAACCCCATGTTCGTGCAATGAGAGATGGTTTTATTGTTGCGATGCCATTTATTATTGTCGGTAGTTTTTTACTAGTTTTTGCTTTTCCCCCATTTTCGGAAGACACCACCAATAGCTTCGGCCGAGTCTGGTTAGACTTTGCCACCACACACTTTGATACCATCATGATGCCCTTTAGTATGTCGATGGGTATCATGACGATCTTTGTTTCCCTTGGGGTCGCTTATAGCCTCGCCAAATCTTATAAGATGGATGGCATTACCAGTGCTACGCTGTCTCTGATGAGCTTTTTGCTGGTGGCAGCACCAGCAACAGATGGCGGCCTGCCAACCGGTCATATGGGTGGTACTGGTATCTTTACCGCAGTGATCTGTGCGTTCTTTGCGGTTGAGCTTTATCGTTTCATGAAAAAGCACAATATCACCATCCGTATGCCAGAGCAGGTGCCCCCTGCAATCGCGCGCTCTTTTGAAGTGCTACTGCCTGTCTTGGCAGTCTTCTTTACCTTGTACCCACTGAGCATTTTTGTTCAAACCACGTATGACATGCTGATCCCAGATGCCGTGATGGCGATGTTCAAACCATTGGTGAGTGCTTCGAATACTTTGCCAGCCATCATAGGTGCCTTGTTAGTTTGTCAGTTGCTTTGGTTTGCAGGCATTCACGGTGCGGCGATTGTGGTTGGTTTGCTATCACCAATCTTCCTAACCAACATCAGCGCCAACATTGATGCATTTGTTGCAGGTGAACCGGTACAAAATATCTTTACTCAACCGTTCTGGGATTTCTATATCTTCATTGGTGGCTCAGGTGCAACGTTCGCACTTGTACTGCTTATGATGTTCAGTCGCTCAGTCCACTTAAAGAGCTTAGGTCGCATGAGTGTTGTGCCTGGTTTCTTCCAAATCAACGAACCTGTGATCTTTGGTAGCCCAGTTGTACTTAACCCGATTCTGTTTATTCCATTTGTGTTTACGCCAGTCATTAACGCGACGATTGCCTACTTTGCAGTGCATGCAGGTTTAGTTGGAATGGGTGTAGCGACAACCCCTTGGACGGCGCCAGCCATCATAGGTGCATCCTGGGGATCAGGCTGGACACTATCACCAGTGCTGCTCGTTATCGCACTGTTGATTTTGGATCTATTCCTTTACTTACCGTTCTTCAAGATGTTCGAAAAGCAATTGCTTGAGCAAGAACAGCCAAAACAAGAGAGCGAAGTGGCGCAGCCAGGAAAAGCAGCAACCGCATAACGATTAGCATTATTGAGGAGAGTATCATGGACCAAGAATTGGTAGTGATGGAGATCATCTGCAACGCAGGTGAAGCAAGAAGTTTGTGTTTTGAAGCACTGCAAGCGGCCAGAAAGCAAGATTTAGCCACTGCAGACGCGTCATTAGCTCAGGCAAAAGAGTGCTTGAATAAAGCACACTTGATTCAGACTCAGCTTATCGAGCTGGATCAAGGTGAGGGTAAGGTACCCATGACGTTAGTGATGGTGCACGCCCAAGACCATTTGATGACTACCATTCTTGCCCATGAGCTCGCAACAGAGCTGGTGGAGCTAAGAAAAGCATTGGTAAAGGAGTGATCCTATGACAGTCCAATCCCTGAAAATTGCCGTTATCGGTGGTGGCAGCAGTTATACCCCGGAGCTAATAGAAGGCATATTACTGAGGCAAGACTTATTACCTGTTCGCGAAATCTGTTTAACTGATATCGAGGCGGGTAAAGAAAAGTTAGAGGTTATAACAGCGCTAACCCAGCGTATGGTTGCTAAAGCAAAAGCCGATATCGTCGTCTCTCAAACCTTGGATAGAAGACAGGCGATACAAGGGGCGGACTTTGTGATGACGCAGTTTCGTGTAGGTGGGCTTAAAGCTCGTCAACGCGATGAAGCCATCCCATTGAAGTATGATCGAGTAGGACAAGAAACGACAGGGGCGGGCGGCTTTGCTAAAGCGCTTCGAACCATCCCTGTTGTTTTAGATATCTGTCGAGACATTGAAGAACTCGCGCCTAATGCGTGGATGCTAAATTTCACCAACCCCGCAGGCTTGGTTACCGAAGCCATTCATAAATACAGCAAAGTGAAGACCATTGGACTTTGTAATGTTCCAGTCTCAATGCAAATGATGGCGTCAGAGATGCTAGATTGCGAACCTAGCGCCTTGCAAATGAAATATGCAGGGCTTAACCATCTAGTTTGGGTGACCAGTGCATACCTCAATGGTAAAGAAGTCACCAAAGAGCTGCTCGGTAAAGTAGGTGATGGTGCTAATTTCTCGATGAAAAACATTTTTGAAGAGCCTTGGGACCCTGATTTTCTTAATGCATTGGGTGTGATTCCTTGCCCGTATCACCGCTACTACTATCAAACAGAAGCTATGCTGGCAGAAGAAAAACTATCCTTTATGGAAAAAGGCAGTCGCGCCACGCAAGTCATGGAAACCGAAGCTGCACTGTTTGAACTTTATAAGCAAGCTTCGCTAGACAGTAAACCAAAGGAGCTAGAAGAGCGCGGCGGCGCTTACTATTCCGATGCATCATTGAATCTAGTGGACGCTATTTACAATAATCGAAATGATATCCATGTGGTTAATGTTGCGAATGCTGGCGTGATCAGTGCTTTGCCGGATGATGCGGTGATTGAGTGTTCTGCAGTGATTGGTAATAGCGGTGCAACGCCAATTGCAGTGGATCCGTTGCCTCATTTTGTTGAGAGCCTGATAACCAGGGTAAAAAGCTATGAGATGCTAACAGTGGAGGCGGCTGTACATGGAGATAAGGAAAAAGCGTTACTGGCATTGGCGACTCATCCTTTAGTTGGCGATATTCAAATCGCAAAATCGCTGCTTAACGACCTCCTAGAGCAAAATAAGGATTATTTGCCACAGTTTGTATCGCTACAGGGAACGTTGGATTAAGTAATAAGAGAGGGAAGTGGCATGAAGTTAATTTTTAATGCAGACGACTATGGGCTTTGCCAAGCGGTAAATCAAGGCATCATTGCTAGCCACCTTAACGGTGTCGTGACATCGACAACAATGATGGTTGGTATGCAGGGTGAGCAAGATGCTTTAGAGCGTTTAGAGGCGGCGCCTAATCTAAGTGTCGGCGTCCATTTACGTCTTACCGCGGGCAAACCGGTATCTTCACATTTCCCCCTTATCACTATAGAAGGGAGTTTTCTTAAGTACGATGCGCTTATGGCGAAGTTAGAGCCAAAACATGAGACGGCAATTTATGAAGAGTTTCGAGCTCAAATAGAACACTTTTTGAGTTATGGCATTCCGCTTAGTCATTTGGATAGTCATCATCATGTACACCTTCATCCTATCGTCACAAGAGTGGTCGCTCGGTTGAGTCATGAGTTTGATGTTCCATATCGCGCAACGCCTTCTTTAACGGGCTATCAATTTAGTGACGGCTTTTACGATGGCAACATTTCGTTGGACTGGTTAAAAGCTCAGCTCGCTGATTGGTTAAAACACTATGATGTTGTCGAGGTGATGTGCCATCCTGCTGTTGTCGATGATGAGCTCGCTTCGATCAGTTCGTATCTTGACAAAAGGGAGTTAGAACTTGAAGTACTCAGCTCGCAGGAGCTGAAACAATATTTAATTAGCCATCAGATTGAGTTAACCCATTACAGTGCTGTTATTTAGTCGATACTTTTATCGATAACCATGAGTGCGTTCCCAAAAATTCACCTTGCGCTCATGGTTACTTCTTTCCCTATCTCACTCGGTTTCGTAGTATTGAGTGCAGCAATTTATTTTCAAAATTACCAAGGAAGCATAGCTAATGGCGAGTATTAAGGAAGTTGCTGCATTGGCCGGTGTCAACCGCTCAACCGTCTCACGTATTATCAACGGAGAGGGCAGTTTTCGATCTGACACAAAGCGAAGAGTCGAAGAGGCTATGGCGCAACTCGATTATCGGCCAAGTGCAATTGCCCGTTCTTTGGCAAAATCGCATTCCAATATGATTGGTTTGATGGTGACCTACTATACCGGCGGCTTCTTTGGTCAAATGATGAATCAAGTACAATTGGAACTTGATGTGCAAAACAAGTTCCTGTTGACTGCGCAAGGACATCATAGTGCTGATGGTGAAAAGAAGGCGATAGAGAAGTTTAAAGACCTACGTTGTGATGGCTTTATACTGCACAGTCGCTACTTGAGTGATGAAGAGCTGATCGCTCTATCAAAAACCAAAACTCCGTTTGTGCTTCTTGACCGTTATATAGAAGAAATTAAACAGCAATGTGTGACTTTTGATCATCAAAAGGCTTCCGCATTGGCAACGAGTTATCTTCTAGAACGTGGCCATATCAATATAGGTTGTGTCACAGGCCCCCTAGGCAGAGTGAGTAGTCAGGTTCGTTTGACGGGTTATAAGAATGCGATAGCCGAAAAAGGTATCGCGTTGAATCCAGATTACCTTGTTGAAGGTGACTACGAGCTAGATAGCGGTTACGCAGCAATGGCTCAATTGATGAGCTTAGAGCAAAAGCCAACGGCATTATTTTCAACCGGTGAAGAGATGACTCGTGGGATCATGAAATATTGCTACGAACAGCAAATACGTTGCCCGGAGGATATCTCTATTATTAGCTACGACAGTGTGAATAGTTGTCGTGGGCTTTACCCGCAGGTCACGACCCTTGAATTTCCGATCAGTGATATGGCTCATGAAGCTGTGCTATTGCTCAATGCGCAGCTTAAAGCTCAGAGCCGTGAACAAGCGCAACTGAGCGTTTCTCCACGAATTCAGGAAGGAAATAGTGTTATTAACCTCACTTAAATTAGGACTAAATAATACTTTTTGAACACTTCGGCTGTTTTTTCCTCAAAAAACCGTTTTTTTGGAAATAATCCAAAAAAACACTTGCCAACTTATCGGGCATCTCTATAATGCGCTTCCACTGACACGGCAGAGGCGGCAACGCTTCGAAGGCCGAATCAGAGCGGCAATTAGCCAAAAAGAAAATCTGGTTTTTATTTTAGAAAAATAAAAAAAAGTGTTTGACACAAAAGATTTTCTCGCTAGAATGGCCGCCTCTTCAAACGGAACGCAGCAGCGAACGAATGAAGAGATGTTCTTTAAAAATATAGACCTATCAATCTGTGTGGGCACTCGTTGATGATAATCAAATTAGATACCTCGGTATCAAATTAGGTTTTCAATGAACTGAGTGACCAATCGAGATTACTTTCTTGTAAAAGAACTTAGTCTTGGCACAGTCAATTCATTATCGTTCTGTTGGAACGATAATAGCTTTAGATTACTTATGTAGTTTAAAGTCAGTATTCATTGAGCCGACAAAATCTTAAATTGAAGAGTTTGATCATGGCTCAGATTGAACGCTGGCGGCAGGCCTAACACATGCAAGTCGAGCGGAAACGAGTTAACTGACCCTTCGGGTGACGTTAACGGCGTCGAGCGGCGGACGGGTGAGTAATGCCTGGGAATATGCCTTGATGTGGGGGATAACCATTGGAAACGATGGCTAATACCGCATAACGCCTTCGAGCTAAAGAGGGGATCTTCGGACCTCTCGCGTCAAGATTAGCCCAGGTGGGATTAGCTAGTTGGTGAGGTAATGGCTCACCAAGGCGACGATCCCTAGCTGGTCTGAGAGGATGATCAGCCACACTGGAACTGAGACACGGTCCAGACTCCTACGGGAGGCAGCAGTGGGGAATATTGCACAATGGGCGCAAGCCTGATGCAGCCATGCCGCGTGTGTGAAGAAGGCCTTCGGGTTGTAAAGCACTTTCAGTCGTGAGGAAGGTGGTGTAGTTAATAGCTGCATCATTTGACGTTAGCGACAGAAGAAGCACCGGCTAACTCCGTGCCAGCAGCCGCGGTAATACGGAGGGTGCGAGCGTTAATCGGAATTACTGGGCGTAAAGCGCATGCAGGTGGTTCGTTAAGTCAGATGTGAAAGCCCGGGGCTCAACCTCGGAACTGCATTTGAAACTGGCGGACTAGAGTACTGTAGAGGGGGGTAGAATTTCAGGTGTAGCGGTGAAATGCGTAGAGATCTGAAGGAATACCGGTGGCGAAGGCGGCCCCCTGGACAGATACTGACACTCAGATGCGAAAGCGTGGGGAGCAAACAGGATTAGATACCCTGGTAGTCCACGCCGTAAACGATGTCTACTTGGAGGTTGTGGCCTTGAGCCGTGGCTTTCGGAGCTAACGCGTTAAGTAGACCGCCTGGGGAGTACGGTCGCAAGATTAAAACTCAAATGAATTGACGGGGGCCCGCACAAGCGGTGGAGCATGTGGTTTAATTCGATGCAACGCGAAGAACCTTACCTACTCTTGACATCCAGAGAACTTAGCAGAGATGCTTTGGTGCCTTCGGGAACTCTGAGACAGGTGCTGCATGGCTGTCGTCAGCTCGTGTTGTGAAATGTTGGGTTAAGTCCCGCAACGAGCGCAACCCTTATCCTTGTTTGCCAGCGAGTAATGTCGGGAACTCCAGGGAGACTGCCGGTGATAAACCGGAGGAAGGTGGGGACGACGTCAAGTCATCATGACTCTTACGAGTAGGGCTACACACGTGCTACAATGGCGCATACAGAGGGCGGCCAACTTGCGAAAGTGAGCGAATCCCAAAAGTGCGTCGTAGTCCGGATTGGAGTCTGCAACTCGACTCCATGAAGTCGGAATCGCTAGTAATCGTGGATCAGAATGCCACGGTGAATACGTTCCCGGGCCTTGTACACACCGCCCGTCACACCATGGGAGTGGGCTGCAAAAGAAGTGGGTAGTTTAACCTTCGGGAGGACGCTCACCACTTTGTGGTTCATGACTGGGGTGAAGTCGTAACAAGGTAGCCCTAGGGGAACCTGGGGCTGGATCACCTCCTTATACGAATAGATTATTGCGATGAGTGTTCACACAGATTGATTGGTTTATAGATTTAAGACACCGTGTCCCGTTCGTCTAGAGGCCTAGGACACCGCCCTTTCACGGCGGTAACAGGGGTTCGACTCCCCTACGGGATACCATCTTTAAGCGTTTTCTTTCGAGAATTCTTAAAAATGGTTACTTCATTACGAAGTGATTAGTTCTTTAAAAATTTGGAAAGCTGACGAATAACATTTGATTAATGTTATTCATTTAAAAGTTCTCAAATCCTATGTCTTTTAAAGATGTAGGTACCAACACACATTCAAGTGTTCTTGGAAGTGACGAAAGTCCACTTTTTGCCTCTGCTTTTTCTTAAAAAGCGGAAACAAAGAGTTATTTGAGTCCGGCAAAATCGAGTCTGCACATGTATAAAAATTGCAGACAACTTTGGTTGTTTAACGACAATCTCGAGGTTTCTTTGAAACTCTTTGGGGTTGTATGGTTAAGTGACTAAGCGTACACGGTGGATGCCTTGGCAGTCAGAGGCGATGAAAGGCGTAATAACTTGCGATAAGCCCAGATTAGGTAGTAATAACCTTTGAGTCTGGGATTCCTGAATGGGGAAACCCACCTACATAAGTAGGTATCGCTGAGTGAATACATAGCTCAGCGAGGCGAACCGGGGGAACTGAAACATCTAAGTACCCCGAGGAAGAGAAATCAACCGAGATTCCGAAAGTAGCGGCGAGCGAAATTGGATTAGCCCTTAAGCTTTTAATGAGACAGACGAAGGCTCTGGAAAGTGCCGCAGTAAAGGGTGATAGCCCCGTAGTCGACATCTCATCATCAGTGAAATCGAGTAGGGCGGGACACGTGATATCCTGTCTGAATATGGAGATTCATCCTCCAAGGCTAAATACTACTGACTGACCGATAGTGAACCAGTACCGTGAGGGAAAGGCGAAAAGAACCCCTGTGAGGGGAGTGAAATAGAACCTGAAACCGTGTACGTACAAGCAGTAGGAGCACCTTCGTGGTGTGACTGCGTACCTTTTGTATAATGGGTCAGCGACTTATATTCAGTGGCAAGGTTAACCGTTTAGGGGAGCCGTAGGGAAACCGAGTCTTAACTGGGCGTTCAGTCTCTGGATATAGACCCGAAACCAGGTGATCTCAGCCATGGGCAGGTTGAAGGTTGAGTAACATCAACTGGAGGATCGAACCGACTAATGTTGAAAAATTAGCGGATGACTTGTGGCTAGGGGTGAAAGGCCAATCAAACCTGGAGATAGCTGGTTCTCCCCGAAATCTATTTAGGTAGAGCCTCGGACGAATACTACTGGGGGTAGAGCACTGTTAAGGCTAGGGGTCATCCCGACTTACCAACCCTTTGCAAACTCCGAATACCAGTAAGTACTATCCGGGAGACACACGGCGGGTGCTAACGTCCGTCGTGGAGAGGGAAACAACCCAGACCGCCAGCTAAGATCCCAAATTATAGCTAAGTGGGAAACGATGTGGGAAGGCTTAGACAGCTAGGATGTTGGCTTAGAAGCAGCCATCATTTAAAGAAAGCGTAATAGCTCACTAGTCGAGTCGGCCTGCGCGGAAGATGTAACGGGGCTAAGCTATAAACCGAAGCTGCGGCAATGACTTAGGTCATTGGGTAGGGGAGCGTTCTGTAAGCCGTTGAAGGTGGACTGTAAGGTCTGCTGGAGGTATCAGAAGTGCGAATGCTGACATGAGTAACGATAATGGGGTGAAAACCTCCACGCCGGAAGACCAAGGGTTCCTGTCCAACGTTAATCGGGGCAGGGTGAGTCGACCCCAAGGCGAGGCCGAAAGGCGTAGTCGATGGGAAACGGGTTAATATTCCCGTACTTCTTACAATTGCGATGGGGGGACGGAGAAGGCTAGGTGGGCCTGGCGACGGTTGTCCAGGTTCAAGTGCGTAGGCTTGAGGGTTAGGTAAATCCGGCTCTCTTTAAGGCTGAGACACGATGTCGAGCTACTACGGTAGTGAAGTCATTGATGCCATGCTTCCAGGAAAAGCCTCTAAGCTTCAGATTGTAAGGAATCGTACCCCAAACCGACACAGGTGGTCGGGTAGAGAATACCAAGGCGCTTGAGAGAACTCGGGTGAAGGAACTAGGCAAAATGGTACCGTAACTTCGGGAGAAGGTACGCTCCTCGCGGTGAAGTCCCTTGCGGATGGAGCTATGGGGAGTCGCAGATACCAGGTGGCTGCAACTGTTTATTAAAAACACAGCACTGTGCAAAATCGTAAGATGACGTATACGGTGTGACGCCTGCCCGGTGCCGGAAGGTTAATTGATGGGGTTAGACTTAGGTCGAAGCTCTTGATCGAAGCCCCGGTAAACGGCGGCCGTAACTATAACGATCCTAAGGTAGCGAAATTCCTTGTCGGGTAAGTTCCGACCTGCACGAATGGCGTAATGATGGCCACGCTGTCTCCACCCGAGACTCAGTGAAATTGAAATCGCTGTGAAGATGCAGTGTACCCGCGGCTAGACGGAAAGACCCCGTGAACCTTTACTACAGCTTGGCACTGAACATTGACCCTACATGTGTAGGATAGGTGGGAGGCTTTGAAACGAGTACGCCAGTATTCGTGGAGCCGTCCTTGAAATACCACCCTTGTAGTGTTGATGTTCTAACGTTGACCTCTTATCGGGGCTGCGGACAGTGCCTGGTGGGTAGTTTGACTGGGGCGGTCTCCTCCCAAAGAGTAACGGAGGAGCACGAAGGTGGGCTAAACACGGTTGGACATCGTGTGGTTAGTGCAATGGCATAAGCCCGCTTGACTGCGAGAATGACAATTCGAGCAGGTGCGAAAGCAGGTCATAGTGATCCGGTGGTTCTGAATGGAAGGGCCATCGCTCAACGGATAAAAGGTACTCCGGGGATAACAGGCTGATACCGCCCAAGAGTTCATATCGACGGCGGTGTTTGGCACCTCGATGTCGGCTCATCACATCCTGGGGCTGAAGTCGGTCCCAAGGGTATGGCTGTTCGCCATTTAAAGTGGTACGCGAGCTGGGTTTAGAACGTCGTGAGACAGTTCGGTCCCTATCTGCCGTGGGCGTTGGAAGATTGAAGGGGGCTGCTCCTAGTACGAGAGTGACCGGAGTGGACGAACCTCTGGTGTTCGGGTTGTCATGCCAATGGCATTGCCCGGTAGCTAAGTTCGGAATCGATAACCGCTGAAAGCATCTAAGCGGGAAGCGAGCCCTGAGATGAGTCTTCCCTGGCACTTTAAGTGTCCTAAAGGGTTGTTCGAGACTAGAACGTTGATAGGCAGGGTGTGTAAGCGTTGTGAGGCGTTGAGCTAACCTGTACTAATTGCCCGTGAGGCTTAACCATACAACACCCAAAGGGTTTTGATTGGACTCAAAGCAAGAACAAATTGAATGTGTAGAGAACGCATTAACAGCTTTCCGGATTTATTGTTTTCAGATTTTCAGAAAATCTGAAGGCAAAACAGAATTTGCTTGGCGACCATAGCATTGTGGATCCACCTGATTTCCATGCCGAACTCAGAAGTGAAACGCAATAGCGCCGATGGTAGTGTGGGGCTTCCCCATGTGAGAGTAGGACATCGCCAGGCTCCTATTTATTTTCACTTTTTTGAAAAGTGAAGACAAAAGGTTCGCACTTGCTTATTTAATAAGCAAGTCACCATAGAGTTCTAAAGTTTCTTAGAATTTTATGTTGACTTTCAAAGTGAGAAGCGTATTATACGCACCTCGCTGACGCACTAAGGTGTTGAAAGCAAAGCTCTTTAACAATATAAACCTATCAATCTGTGTGGGCACTCGTTGATGATAATCAAATTAGATACCTCGGTATCAAATTAGGTTTTCAATGAACTGAGTGACCAATCAAGTCGAAAGACTTGGCACAGTCAATTCATTATCGTTCTGTTGGAACGATAATAGCTTTAGATTACTTATGTAGTTTAAAGTCAGTATTCATTGAGCCGACAAAATCTTAAATTGAAGAGTTTGATCATGGCTCAGATTGAACGCTGGCGGCAGGCCTAACACATGCAAGTCGAGCGGAAACGAGTTAACTGAACCTTCGGGTGACGTTAACGGCGTCGAGCGGCGGACGGGTGAGTAATGCCTGGGAATATGCCTTGATGTGGGGATAACCATTGGAAACGATGGCTAATACCGCATAATGCCTTCGAGTCAAAGAGGGATCTTCGGACCTCTCGCGTCAAGATTAGCCCAGGTGGGATTAGCTAGTTGGTGAGGTAATGGCTCACCAAGGCGACGATCCCTAGCTGGTCTGAGAGGATGATCAGCCACACTGGAACTGAGACACTGGTCCAGACTCCTACGGGAGGCAGCAGTGGGGAATATTGCACAATGGGCGCAAGCCTGATGCAGCCATGCCGCGTGTGTGAAGAAGGCCTTCGGGTTGTAAAGCACTTTCAGTCGTGAGGAAGGTGGTGTAGTTAATAGCTGCATCATTTGACGTTAGCGACAGAAGAAGCACCGGCTAACTCCGTGCCAGCAGCCGCGGTAATACGGAGGGTGCGAGCGTTAATCGGAATTACTGGGCGTAAAGCGCATGCAGGTGGTTCGTTAAGTCAGATGTGAAAGCCCGGGGCTCAACCTCGGAACTGCATTTGAAACTGGCGGACTAGAGTACTGTAGAGGGGGGTAGAATTTCAGGTGTAGCGGTGAAATGCGTAGAGATCTGAAGGAATACCGGTGGCGAAGGCGGCCCCCTGGACAGATACTGACACTCAGATGCGAAAGCGTGGGGAGCAAACAGGATTAGATACCCTGGTAGTCCACGCCGTAAACGATGTCTACTTGGAGGTTGTGGCCTTGAGCCGTGGCTTTCGGAGCTAACGCGTTAAGTAGACCGCCTGGGGAGTACGGTCGCAAGATTAAAACTCAAATGAATTGACGGGGGCCCGCACAAGCGGTGGAGCATGTGGTTTAATTCGATGCAACGCGAAGAACCTTACCTACTCTTGACATCCAGAGAACTTAGCAGAGATGCTTTGGTGCCTTCGGGAACTCTGAGACAGGTGCTGCATGGCTGTCGTCAGCTCGTGTTGTGAAATGTTGGGTTAAGTCCCGCAACGAGCGCAACCCTTATCCTTGTTTGCCAGCGAGTAATGTCGGGAACTCCAGGGAGACTGCCGGTGATAAACCGGAGGAAGGTGGGGACGACGTCAAGTCATCATAGCTCTTACGAGTAGGGCTACACACGTGCTACAATGGCGCATACAGAGGGCGGCCAACTTGCGAAAGTGAGCGAATCCCAAAAGTGCGTCGTAGTCCGGATTGGAGTCTGCAACTCGACTCCATGAAGTCGGAATCGCTAGTAATCGTGGATCAGAATGCCACGGTGAATACGTTCCCGGGCCTTGTACACACCGCCCGTCACACCATGGGAGTGGGCTGCAAAAGAAGTGGGTAGTTTAACCTTCGGGAGGACGCTCACCACTTTGTGGTTCATGACTGGGGTGAAGTCGTAACAAGGTAGCCCTAGGGGAACCTGGGGCTGGATCACCTCCTTATACGAATAGATTATTGCGATGAGTGTTCACACAGATTGATTAGGTTTGTAAGTTAAGAGTAAGGAAACCTTTTCCAGATGGGGCTATAGCTCAGCTGGGAGAGCGCTTCGCTGGCAGCGAAGAGGTCTGCGGTTCGATCCCGCATAGCTCCACCATCTTTAAGTGTTTTCTCTCGAGAATATTTAGAAATGGTTACTTCATTTGAAGTGATTAGCTCTTTAACAATTTGGAAAGCTGACGAATAACATTTGATTAATGTTATTCATTTAAAAGTTCTCAAATCCTATGTCTTCCTCTTTTATTAGAGAAGGGATGTAGGTACCAACACACATTCAAGTGTTCTTGGAAGTGACGAAAGTCCACTTTTTGCCTCTGCTTTTTCTTAAAAAGCGGGAACAAAGAGTTATTTGAGTCCGGCAAAATCGAGTCTGCACATGTATAAAAATGCAGACAACTTTGGTTGTTTAACGACAATCTCGAGGTTTCTTTGAAACTCTTTGGGGTTGTATGGTTAAGTGACTAAGCGTACACGGTGGATGCCTTGGCAGTCAGAGGCGATGAAAGGCGTAATAACTTGCGATAAGCCCAGATTAGGTAGTAATAACCTTTGAGTCTGGGATTCCTGAATGGGGAAACCCAACTGCATAAGCAGTTATCGCTGAGTGAATACATAGCTCAGCGAGGCGAACCGGGGGAACTGAAACATCTAAGTACCCCGAGGAAGAGAAATCAACCGAGATTCCGAAAGTAGCGGCGAGCGAAATTGGATTAGCCCTTAAGCTTTTAATGAGACAGACGAAGGCTCTGGAAAGTGCCGCAGTAAAGGGTGATAGCCCCGTAGTCGACATCTCATCATCAGTGAAATCGAGTAGGGCGGGACACGTGATATCCTGTCTGAATATGGAAGATTCATCCTCCAAGGCTAAATACTACTGACTGACCGATAGTGAACCAGTACCGTGAGGGAAAGGCGAAAAGAACCCCTGTGAGGGGAGTGAAATAGAACCTGAAACCGTGTACGTACAAGCAGTAGGAGCACCTTCGTGGTGTGACTGCGTACCTTTTGTATAATGGGTCAGCGACTTATATTCAGTGGCAAGGTTAACCGTTTAGGGGAGCCGTAGGGAAACCGAGTCTTAACTGGGCGTTCAGTCTCTGGATATAGACCCGAAACCAGGTGATCTAGCCATGGGCAGGTTGAAGGTTGAGTAACATCAACTGGAGGATCGAACCGACTAATGTTGAAAAATTAGCGGATGACTTGTGGCTAGGGGTGAAAGGCCAATCAAACCTGGAGATAGCTGGTTCTCCCCGAAATCTATTTAGGTAGAGCCTCGGACGAATACTACTGGGGGTAGAGCACTGTTAAGGCTAGGGGTCATCCCGACTTACCAACCCTTTGCAAACTCCGAATACCAGTAAGTACTATCCGGGAGACACACGGCGGGTGCTAACGTCCGTCGTGGAGAGGGAAACAACCCAGACCGCCAGCTAAGATCCCAAATTATAGCTAAGTGGGAAACGATGTGGGAAGGCTTAGACAGCTAGGATGTTGGCTTAGAAGCAGCCATCATTTAAAGAAAGCGTAATAGCTCACTAGTCGAGTCGGCCTGCGCGGAAGATGTAACGGGGCTAAGCTATAAACCGAAGCTGCGGCAATGACTTAGGTCATTGGGTAGGGGAGCGTTCTGTAAGCCGTTGAAGGTGGACTGTAAGGTCTGCTGGAGGTATCAGAAGTGCGAATGCTGACATGAGTAACGATAATGGGGTGAAAAACCTCCACGCCGGAAGACCAAGGGTTCCTGTCCAACGTTAATCGGGGCAGGGTGAGTCGACCCCTAAGGCGAGGCCGAAAGGCGTAGTCGATGGGAAACGGGTTAATATTCCCGTACTTCTTACAATTGCGATGGGGGGACGGAGAAGGCTAGGTGGGCCTGGCGACGGTTGTCCAGGTTCAAGTGCGTAGGCTTGAGGGTTAGGTAAATCCGGCTCTCTTTAAGGCTGAGACACGATGTCGAGCTACTACGGTAGTGAAGTCATTGATGCCATGCTTCCAGGAAAAGCCTCTAAGCTTCAGATTGTAAGGAATCGTACCCCAAACCGACACAGGTGGTCGGGTAGAGAATACCAAGGCGCTTGAGAGAACTCGGGTGAAGGAACTAGGCAAAATGGTACCGTAACTTCGGGAGAAGGTACGCTCCTCGCGGTGAAGTCCCTTGCGGATGGAGCTATGGGGAGTCGCAGATACCAGGTGGCTGCAACTGTTTATTAAAAACACAGCACTGTGCAAAATCGTAAGATGACGTATACGGTGTGACGCCTGCCCGGTGCCGGAAGGTTAATTGATGGGGTTAGACTTAGGTCGAAGCTCTTGATCGAAGCCCCGGTAAACGGCGGCCGTAACTATAACGGTCCTAAGGTAGCGAAATTCCTTGTCGGGTAAGTTCCGACCTGCACGAATGGCGTAATGATGGCCACGCTGTCTCCACCCGAGACTCAGTGAAATTGAAATCGCTGTGAAGATGCAGTGTACCCGCGGCTAGACGGAAAGACCCCGTGAACCTTTACTACAGCTTGGCACTGAACATTGACCCTACATGTGTAGGATAGGTGGGAGGCTTTGAAACGAGTACGCCAGTATTCGTGGAGCCGTCCTTGAAATACCACCCTTGTAGTGTTGATGTTCTAACGTTGGCCCCCTTATCGGGGCTGCGGACAGTGCCTGGTGGGTAGTTTGACTGGGGCGGTCTCCTCCCAAAGAGTAACGGAGGAGCACGAAGGTGGGCTAAACACGGTTGGACATCGTGTGGTTAGTGCAATGGCATAAGCCCGCTTGACTGCGAGAATGACAATTCGAGCAGGTGCGAAAGCAGGTCATAGTGATCCGGTGGTTCTGAATGGAAGGGCCATCGCTCAACGGATAAAAGGTACTCCGGGGATAACAGGCTGATACCGCCCAAGAGTTCATATCGACGGCGGTGTTTGGCACCTCGATGTCGGCTCATCACATCCTGGGGCTGAAGTTCGGTCCCAAGGGTATGGCTGTTCGCCATTTAAAGTGGTACGCGAGCTGGGTTTAGAACGTCGTGAGACAGTTCGGTCCCTATCTGCCGTGGGCGTTGGAAGATTGAAGGGGGCTGCTCCTAGTACGAGAGGACCGGAGTGGACGAACCTCTGGTGTTCGGGTTGTCATGCCAATGGCATTGCCCGGTAGCTAAGTTCGGAATCGATAACCGCTGAAAGCATCTAAGCGGGAAGCGAGCCCTGAGATGAGTCTTCCCTGGCACTTTAAGTGTCCTAAAGGGTTGTTCGAGACTAGAACGTTGATAGGCAGGGTGTGTAAGCGTTGTGAGGCGTTGAGCTAACCTGTACTAATTGCCCGTGAGGCTTAACCATACAACACCCAAAGGGTTTTGATTGGACTCAAAGCAAGAACAAATTGAATGTGTATTAAGTAACTTTTAAAAAATCAGTTTTCCAGATTTATTGTTTTCAGATTTTCAGAAAATCTGAAGGCAAAACAGAATTTGCTTGGCGACCATAGCGTTGTGGACCCACCTGATTTCCATGCCGAACTCAGAAGTGAAACGCAATAGCGCCGATGGTAGTGTGGGGTTTCCCCATGTGAGAGTAGGACATCGCCAGGCTTTGAATTTTGGACACTTGCAATAGCAAGTATGCCACTGCGGAGTGGTAGTTCAGTTGGTTAGAATACCGGCCTGTCACGCCGGGGGTCGCGGGTTCGAGTCCCGTCCACTCCGCCACTTATTAGAAAACCCGATGCGAAAGCATCGGGTTTTTTGCTATCTGTAATATACTAAACCTTAGACCAAGCTCGATACTAGGTAACCAATTACCTAGCCCTCACAGGACTTTGAGATATTAGCAAGGTGAGACTATCACTTTTGTTATTTCTTCGTGTCATACCATAGATATATTTCCCAGTTCTTCTCCGTTTCAGTTGTTTCAACACTCCATTCTACTGCCTTCAGCACCGACCGTTTGATTCAAATCTTTAAGAAGAAACTTATTTTATTTTGCAAATTTAATCGCTGTCATAGTTTTCGAAATCGTCGCTTTTAATGATAACGCTGTCATGTATCCTTCATTACAATGCAACATTTCGTACGTTATCAGTATCTGAGCAAAAAAAATGAAGTTAAAAAATCAGACATATTTATTATCTCTAATTATCCTTGTTGCCGTCGTCGCTGTTGCGATATCAGGCCTTTGGTCACTTCGTGTCGCTAGCGACAGTGACAATAAATCTCGAGTGACTGAGATTTTTACGAGTACTTATTCAACGATCGCTGAACTAGAAAAGTTAGCAATAGAAGGTACCCTCGCTGAATCAGAAGCTAAAGCAATTGCAACACGCATACTTAGGAACAATGTCTATAAGGACAATGAGTATGTGTATGTCGCCGATGATCAGATGACCTTTATTGCTGCTCCTTTGGATCCTCAACTGCACGGTACAAGTTTCCACGATTTCAAAGATAGCAGCGGTCGCAGCGTCGCTGACATCATTTTGAGTAAGCTAGGTAATACGTCAGGCTCTCTCATTGAGTATCATTGGTCTCAGGCTCTGCCAGATGGCTCGGTAGAGGACAAACTGTCTATTGCTGAGCGTACACCTCACTGGAACTGGGTCGTAGGTACGGGGATTGGTTTTAATGAAGTGAACGAACGTTTCTGGTCAACCGCTAAGTGGCAGTTGTCATTCTGTTTGGTCATAATTGTTGCCATCGTCGGTCTTTTGCTGACTTCTCTAAATAGAATGACTTCTATCTTAGGTGGAGAGCCTTCGGATGTGCTTAAAGCCGTTCGAGATGTTGCAGATGGTAAGTTAAAGACAAACTTTAAGCATAAAGCTATTGAAGGCAGTATTTATCATTCAGTGCAGACCATGAACCTCTCACTTGCTTCATTGCTGTCTAGTATCGAGAAGGTAACTGCCTCTATTACGTCTCAGCTTTCAGATGCTGATTCTCGTTCTTCGGTTATAGCGACACTTACATCAACTCAACAACAAAGCACAGAGATGATTGCTACGGCGATGACGGAAATGGCGTCCTCTGCTTCTCATGTGGCTCAATCGGCGACTGATGCGGCGCAAAGTACGGATGAAGCAGATAAACAGAGCCAGCAAGTGAGCCAGCTTATTCTGGCGACAGTATCGAATATCGAAGGTCTAGCTACCCAGCTGGAGGGAGCGAGTACCGCAGTCTCAGAACTCGATAGTGATGTGCATAATATCGCGCGCGTTCTTGATGTTATTGGCGATATTGCAGAGCAAACGAACCTTCTTGCATTGAATGCCGCAATAGAAGCTGCACGTGCGGGCGAACAAGGAAGAGGCTTTGCAGTGGTGGCTGATGAAGTACGTAATCTAGCAGGCCGCACTCAGCAAAGTACTAAAGAGATCCAAGAGATGATAGGTAACTTACAATCTGGCTCTCAAAATGCGATTCAGAGCATCTTACTTTGTGCTGAAACAAGTCAAGCGACAGTATCGGAATCTCAAACCGCCTCACAAGCACTACAAGAGGTGGTATTGAGTCTCGAAGCCATCACTGAGAAAAGCCAACAGATCGCGACAGCTGCTGCTGAGCAAACAGAAGTGAGTGATGATATCTCCCAACGCATTAATATGATTGAACACAGTGGCAGCGAATTAAGAGGTGTTGTCGACGAAACTAAGCGTGCCACGCAAACATTGAACCAGCTTTCTGAAGACCTAAGTTCGAAAGTCTCTCGTTTTGAAGTGGCTTAACACAAAATAAGGTCTGCTGTAGGCGTTAAAATTGATACTTTTTTGGTGCTTGGGAACTGTCTCAAGTCCAGTAATAACGTGGTCTACAATTGTCTGATCCACTGCTAGGGCTTGTTTTTGAGCACCAAATGAATAAAAATAGAACGCTAAGTATATAAAAGCAACAAACGATATTTTTTTTGCAATTTAGTGTTGACCTAAAGGCTGAAAAACCGTTTAATACACCTCGTCGCCCGGATAGCTCAGTCGGTAGAGCAGAGGATTGAAAATCCTCGTGTCGGTGGTTCGATTCCGCCTCCGGGCACCACAATTTAGATTGTTGGTGCTAAGACAATTAGTACGAGCAATAACAAAATAAAGTGTCGCCGACTTAGCTCAGTAGGTAGAGCAACTGACTTGTAATCAGTAGGTCACCAGTTCGATTCCGGTAGTCGGCACCATTTATTTACGTAAAGTAATTCCCCCTTAGTTCAGTTGGTAGAACGGCGGACTGTTAATCCGTATGTCGCAGGTTCGAGTCCCGCAGGGGGAGCCACTTTTAAAAGTAAGCGAAAGCTTGCTTTAAGTGCCGACTTAGCTCAGTAGGTAGAGCAACTGACTTGTAATCAGTAGGTCACCAGTTCGATTCCGGTAGTCGGCACCACTTTATTGCGAAAGCAATTCCCCCTTAGTTCAGTTGGTAGAACGGCGGACTGTTAATCCGTATGTCGCAGGTTCGAGTCCCGCAGGGGGAGCCACATTTAAAAAGGCCGTATCGAAAGATACGGCCTTTTTGCATCTAGCTCATATCTATTTTAATACCAGTTAATCGACCCTGTTGTTTAGAGTCGCTCGCTTGAAGCTTTAGCATCAGTCGTAGGTCGTTTGGTGAGTCTGCACTGTGAAGAGCATCGCTTTGATTGATTTTATTTGCCATAACAAGATCATATAGGGCTTGGTCGAAGGTTTGCATTCCGACTTCCTTGCTTTTGCTCATCGCTGTTTTGATTTCGTGGAGGTCCCCCTTGCGTATGAGTTCTGCCACCCTCGGACTGTTCAGTAAAACTTCGAATACCCCATGTCTACCGCGACCATTTTTGTCCCGTATGAGTTGCTGGGCGACAATGCCTCTTAAGTTGGTTGAGAGATCAAACAGAAATTGCTCTTTGCGCTCTTTGGGTACTAGATGAAGTATTCTTTCCAATGCTTGGTTGGCGTTATTAGCATGAAGAGTCGCCATACAAAGGTGGCCTGTTTCTGCGAATGCCATCGCATATTCCATGGTTGAGCGCGTGCGAATTTCACCAATTAGGATCATATCAGGTGCTTGCCTCAGCGAATTCTTCAAGGCGACGTCGTAGCTTTCAGTGTCTAAACCGACTTCTCTCTGGGTAACAATGCATTTGTGGTGCTCATGAACAAACTCAATGGGATCTTCAACCGTTAGGATATGTCCACTTCGATTGTAGTTGCGATAACCTGTCATCGCAGCCATCGTGGTTGATTTTCCAGAACCGGTTGCACCAACAACAAGTACCAGCCCACGTTTCGCGATCGCTAAGTCTTGGAGAACATCCGGTAGTGCTAGCTCTTCAAAGCTAGGTATTTTGGTTTCGATGCGGCGTATTACCGCACCAGGGAGCTCTCGTTGAAAAAAGGCACTGACGCGAAAGCGGCCAATCGCTTTTACGATCGCGAAGTTTGCCTCTTTGGACGCGAGATAATCTTGTCGAAGATTAGTATCCATGACGGCGTTTAATAGTTCGTGAATCGCTCGTTCGGTAAGCGTTTCTCCCCGGGATTTTAGCTCCCCGTCGACACGATAAAGAACAGGTGCCCCAACCGTTAGATAGAGATCGGAAGCTTTGAGCTCTAGCATGTGATTTAGAACGTCATCAATGATTATCATGGTGCTTCCTTACTGAAACAGATTGTCATTTTGAACCACTTTCTTACCGATCTCTTCAATATCGATTAGGCCTTGAGAAAGAAGCTGCCTTGCGTGCTGCTCCATGGTTTGCATTCCATTCGCAGCTCCAGTCTGAATAACCGAAAACATTTGAGCCACCTTGTCTTCTCTGATGAGGTTACGTATCGCTGGGGTACCAACCATGATTTCATGACACGCAACTCGGCCACCCCCTAGGCGCTTAAGTAGTGTTTGTGCAATGACGGCTCGCAGTGACTCAGAGAGCATAGAGCGAACCATGTCTTTATCTTGGCCAGAAAACACATCAACTATCCTATCTACAGACTTAGCCGCAGAGTTGGTGTGCATAGTGGCAAACACTAAGTGCCCGGTTTCAGCCGCTGTCAACGCAAGGCTAATGGTCTCTTGGTCGCGAAGCTCGCCGACAAGAATAATATCGGGGTCTTCCCTCAGAGCAGAGCGAAGCGCGGATTTAAAGCTATGAGTATCCCGGTGCACTTCTCGTTGATTTACCAGGCACTTTTTGTTTTTATGAATAAATTCGATAGGATCTTCAATGGTCAAGATGTGCTTGTTCTGATGTTCGTTGATGTGATTGACCATAGCTGCGAGTGTGGTGGATTTACCTGAGCCAGTTGGCCCGGTTACCAGTACTAGTCCATTCTCGAGGTTCGCAAGCTCGGCAAACTTGCTCGGTGCACCAATACTGTCGAGTGTCGGTATTTCGGTCGGGATAGTTCGAAACACGGCTGAGCAGCCGCGTGATTGATTAAACGCATTGGCGCGAAAGCGGCCGATATTGGGTAGCTCAAACGAAAAGTCAATTTCTAAATGCTCTTGGTACTCGTTGCGCTGCTTGTCATTCATGATATCAAAGATGAGTTTATGAACTTCAGAATGCTCTAACGCCGGGATGCCCAGTTTTCTCACTTCTCCATCGATGCGTATCATGGGGGAAACCCCTGCAGAAAGGTGTAGATCTGATGCATTATGTTTTACACTGAAGTCTAGTAACTCGGTGATATCCATTCATTTTCCTTTTGACTTTAAATCTATGACTAGCATTCAGAACAATATACAACTAATTAACTCGCAAATTGCGGCTACAGAGCAAAACTGCGGGAGAGTGCAAGGTGAGGTGCAACTGCTCGCGGTAAGTAAAACTAAGCCTGTGGAAGCGATTCTAGAAGCCTGTGAAGCTGGGCATCGCATGTTTGGTGAAAACTACGTGCAAGAGGGTGTTGCTAAAGTAGCGTTATTCAGAGAGCAGCATCCAGAGCTAGATATCGAATGGCACTTTATTGGCCCAATTCAATCGAATAAGACCCGACCAGTCGCTGAGCACTTTGATTGGGTACATACCATCAATAGAGATAAAATTGCTCAGCGCCTGAATGAACAAAGGCCTGCAGACATGCCGCCACTTCAAGTACTCATCCAGGTGAATACCAGTGGTGAAGCAAGCAAGTCTGGCGTTGATGATGAGCAGGTGTTTGAGCTTGCCCAGTTGATATCCGAGCTTCCCAACCTCACGTTAAGAGGAGTGATGTCCATTCCTGAAAACGTTAGTGACTATCAATCTCAGCTTGTTGCCTTTAAAGCTCTAGCAAAACTGAAAAATGCACTGGCAGAACGCTATCCGCAGGTTGATACGTTATCGATGGGAATGAGCGGAGATATGCAAGCGGCGATTGAAGCGGGCAGTACCATAGTACGTATCGGCACTGCAATATTCGGCGCAAGAGATTACAGTAACAAAGCATAGGCAGCATCTAGCTTAGCTTTCATTTTAGGATTAGTTTCATGGAACAAAGAAAAGTCGCCTTTATCGGAGCGGGCAATATGACGCGCTCGATAGTTGCAGGCCTGGTCGCTAGTGGATACGAGCCAAGCAAAATCATTGCTACCAACCGCAGTGAAGAGAAGCTTACTGCATTGCAACAAGATTATGGTGTACGGGTAACCACAGACAATGTTGCTGCGGCTCAGCAAGCTGATGTTGTCGTCATGGCGGTAAAGCCTCAATTAATGGAAGAGGTGACAAAACCGCTTCAAGCCGTCGATTTTAGTAATAAGTTGGTTGTCTCAATTGCTGCGGGAATTAACATTGCGAGAATGCAGCAAATGTTTGCATGTGAGTTAAACCTCATTCGCGTTATGCCAAATACACCATCACTGGTTGGTGAGGGCATGAGTGGCCTGTTTGCTTCCCAAGAGACGCCTGAGGCTGATAAACAGTTTGCTAGTGAATTAATGCAAGCTGTCGGTAAGGTATGTTGGGTTGAGCAAGAAGCAGGTATCAATGATGTGATTGCAGGCGCTGGCAGCGCACCTGCTTATTTCTTCTTGTTTATGGAAGCGATTCAGCAGCAAGCAATAGCAAGTGGTTTTGATACGGAAACCGCTCGTTTGTTGGTTCAGCAAACAGCATTAGGAGCCGCAACTATGGTGGCTGCTAACCCAGAGACCGATCTTGCGACATTGCGTCAGCAAGTGACTTCTAAAGGTGGAACGACTGCAGAAGCGGTACGCACCTTTGAAGAAAGCGATATTCGTGGCATTGTAGCCAAAGCGATGCAGGCGGCAGTGGCGCGTGCAGAAGAAATGGAAAAACTGTTCTAATCCCACTAATGATTATTCGTAAGGGTTTTATATGAATTCAATGAGTTTTTTAGTTTCGACCTTGTTTGATCTTTACATCATGGTCGTTATTTTACGTATTTGGCTGCAGGCTGCGCGAGCGGATTTTTACAACCCGTTCTCTCAGTTTATCGTCAAGGCAACGCAACCTGTGGTCGCGCCATTGCGTCGTGTTATCCCATCGATCGGCAGTCTCGATATGGCTACGCTACTATTTGCGTATTTGCTCTGTGTCGGTAAGTATGTGACGCTGGTTCTGATTGCCTCTGGTGGTAACTTCAGCTTTGGTGTTGATTTCCTATTTTTGGGGCTGTTATCTCTTATTAAAGCTGCTGGCGGCCTGCTATTCTGGGTGTTGTTGCTTCGCGCGATTCTGAGTTGGGTTAGCCAAGGCCGCAGTCCAATTGAATATGTGTTCCATCAACTGACTGAGCCAATGCTCGCGCCAATTCGTCGCATTATCCCTGCAATGGGCGGCTTTGATCTGAGCGTATTAGTGCTGTTTATCGTACTGCAATTTGCCAACATGCTTATGGGTGATGTCATCGGGCCAGTCTGGTTCCGACTATAATGTCAGCCGCTACTTTAGTGGGCGATGACCTAGTGTTAGGTATCTACGTACAACCTAAGGCAAGCCGAGATAAGTTGGTGGGAGAGCATGGCGATGAGTTTAAAGTCGCCATAACCGCCCCTCCCATTGATGGCAAAGCCAATGCACACTTAAGTAAATACTTGGCCAAGCAATTTAAAGTGGCGAAAAGCCAAGTGTTGATAGAAAAGGGCGAACTCGGTCGCCATAAACAAATCAGGATAATTGCGCCCTCGCAAATACCCAAGGAATTCCAAGCCCTCTTATGAGGGCTTTTTACAAGGAGATAACGGATGAAAAAGTCGTTGTTATTCATCTTTGCTGTACTTATGAGCAGCGCTGCAGCAGCAGGGCAGTTTAAAACCATCAAAGATGCAGAAGTGCATTATGTTGTATTTAACTCGACGTTTATGACGCCAAAGATTGCCCGCAGTTACGATTTAAAACGTAACGAGCATATTGCTACCGTCAATGTGAGTGTGCTCGATCGAGCTAGCGCAGGTAAGCCGGCGATGGAAGTAGGTATCAAAGGGGTTGCTAAGAACCTTATCGGTCAAATGAAAACTCTAGAGTTTAAGCAAATTAAAGAGGGAGATGCGGTATACTATCTCGCTCAATTTCCGATCGTGAACGAAGAGATGTACCAGTTTACGATTGATATCGATGCGGGAAACAAAGGCCGTGGTCCGGTTTCCTTTAGTCAAAAGCTTTATGTAGAACCTTAACCCTCGAGAGACTCTCATGAACAAAAAAATCGTCCTAGCAACCGGTAACCAAGGGAAAGTCAAAGAGATGGCAGACCTGCTGTCAGACTTTGGCTTTGAGGTTCACGCTCAAAGTGAGTTCAACGTTTCTGAGGTCGCCGAGACAGGAACGACGTTTATTGAAAATGCCATCATAAAAGCCAGACACGCGGCACAAGAAACGGGTCTTGCAGCGATTGCGGACGACTCAGGTTTAGAGATTGATTATCTGAAAGGTGCGCCTGGTATCTACTCAGCGCGTTATTACGGTGAAGGCGCGACAGATAAACTTAACCTAGAAAAAGTGCTTACTGAAATGCAAGGCGTACCAGAAGAGCAAAGAACGGCGCGTTTTCACTGCGTACTGGTATTAATGCGTCATGAGAACGACCCAACGCCACTGGTTTGTCATGGTAAGTGGGAAGGCAGGATCTTAACGGAAGCATCGGGCGAAAATGGCTTCGGCTACGACCCGATTTTCTTTGTTCCTGAGGAAGACTGTGCTTCTGCAGAGCTAGAGCCAGTGTGTAAAAAGCAGCTTTCTCACCGTGGTAAAGCGCTAAACGAGCTTTTCGCGACTATCAAGGCTCAAGGTCTGTAAACGATGTCGACTCTTTCTGCCATCACTCCACCGCCTCTTAGTTTGTACATTCATATCCCATGGTGTGTACAAAAATGCCCTTACTGTGACTTTAACTCTCACGCTCAAAAGGGTGAGATACCACAGCAGGCATACATTACTGCACTTCTTGAAGATCTGGATGCTGATATCGCTCGCTATCAACTTGCTGATGATGAGCGTCCATTGCACTCGATCTTCATTGGTGGCGGTACGCCAAGCCTAATTACGCCTGAGCTTATTGCGGAGCTGCTGGATGGTGTGAGGCAGCGCATTCCATTTCGTGATGATATTGAAATCACCATGGAAGCCAATCCAGGCACTATCGAAGCGGCGAGGTTCAAACGCTATCAAACTGGCGGTGTGACTCGTATTTCTATTGGTGTACAGAGTTTCCAGCAACAAAAACTGGAGCGCTTGGGGCGTATTCATGGTGAGAGTGAAGCGATCAATGCAGCCAAGCTGGCTCATACCATTGGTCTAAATAGCTTTAATCTAGATTTGATGCACGGCCTTCCTGAGCAGTCAGTGACTGATGCACTGAGTGACCTTCAGCAAGCCATTGACCTTAAGCCGCCGCACCTCTCTTGGTACCAGCTGACCATTGAACCGAACACCCTGTTCTACTCAAAGCCGCCGACCTTGCCAGACGATGACGATCTTTGGGATATCTACGAGCAAGGTCATAAGATGCTTGAAGAGGCTGGCTATCAGCAATATGAAGTCTCCGGCTACAGTAAGCCTGGTTATCAATGTCAGCACAATCTGAATTATTGGCGATTTGGTGATTATCTAGGAATTGGCTGTGGTGCTCACGGCAAGCTGAGTTTCTCAGATGGTCGTATTGTTCGCACCACTAAGGTGAAACACCCTAGAGGTTATCTCAATATGATCAAGCCTTACTTGGACTCTGAGATGGAAGTCGAAGCCCAAGATAGACCGTTTGAGTTCTTCATCAACCGTCTGCGCCTGTTAGAAGCTTGTCCTAAAGTAGAGTTTACCGAGCGTACCGGGTTAAGCTTGAGTGTTATTGAGGCTCCGATGACGCATTGTATCAACAATGGTTATATTGATGATCTAGGTGATCGCTGGGTAGTTACCGAGAAAGGCAAGCTGTTTCTCAACGATGTATTAGAGCAATTTGAACTGGAATGATGACCAACCATTACCGTAACTTACTTCTGTTGAGGTAACGGTTTGGCTATAATTCGCGCCCAGAAAGATATGTTACTGTAATGAAACAGTAACCTTTTGAAATTACTGGGCGCAATATGATCCTTTCTTTAGTAAAAATTGTCGTGATGCTGACACTCTTGTCGGTTATTTCTAAAGTTACTTTTCTTGGTTGGCATGAAATCAACTATTCAGACTCTTCATTGGTCGAGTTCCTGAAAGCCGTTATTTGGGGCGTCCGATTCGACCTGACGGTTTCCCTTCTTCTGACGGGCTTAAGCTTACTTTTGCTCACTCCATTTGCCTACTTTAAGCGCGTCTATCAAGGTTTGTTTCACACTTGGCTGTTAGTTTGTGGTGCATGGATCATTTTCTCGACCATGGGCGATACTATATACCTTAGCCAAGCAAACCGTCATGTGACCGTTGATTTGCACTTAGGCAAGGGAATGGAGTTTGAGCTGCTATCAACCGTCGCGACTCAGTTTTCTGGTCTTATCATCTTAGCGCTTGCTATGCTAGCCGTCTTCGGCCTATTGCTCCGTAAGTACCCGCTAAAGATTACTTTTAGTCAGCGTTGGTATCAATCGGTGTCTATCGCAATGGCAACTATTGTTGCTGTCGTTGTTGCGGTGCGCGGAGGTTTTAGCGATAAACCACAAACACCTATGTACGCCTATAAAATTGGTGATATCAACCAAGCTCGTATTGCCTGGAGTGCTCCATATGCCATTACTTATTATTCACTAGTAGGTGAAGATAAGTCGGGGCATCGCTGGACACCAGAACAAAGCTCGCAGCAAATGGCTGAGCTTAAAGCCAAGATAAATTCGAAACCGAAAACTAGGGTCAATCGACTTAAGCAACATGACGTCGTGTTAGTACTGCTGGAAAGTTGGACTGCCTATGATATGCAAAGCTACGGCGCTGATGTTAATGCCACCCCGAACTTTGATGCACTTCGTGATAAATCGTTATCGACAGAGGCGTTTTATTCCAACGGTTTTCGAACCGTAGAAGGTGTTTTTGCTACCATGTGCTCACAGCCTAACCCGGTTGGCGGCAGCGTGGCCGGAACCCGTTTAGAGAGCATGCCGTACCGCTGTTTGCCGCAACTACTAAAAGAGCGCGGCTGGGAAACGTCTTTTGTTCAAGGTAGTGGTGAAGGCATGGTCGGTGCCTTTGCTCAATCGCTAGGGTTTAGCGATTCCTACGGTAAGTTTGACTACCTAGATAAAGGGCAAGATCAAAACTATTGGGGCTATATGGATGATGGTATTTATGATTTCGCGTTAGATAAGTTGGCGAGCGCCAGTGATGCGCCGCAGTTTGTTGCGATTAACACAGGGACTACGCATGATAGCTATTTACCGCATGAGTCCGACTATGTATTTGGTGATGAAACAGATGAGCAAACGCGCCGTAGTGTGTTGCACCATGCTGACCAGTCGCTAGGACGTTTTGTTGAGCGTTTGAAAGCGCAAGCTACGCGCCCAACGCTCTTAGTGCTGGTGGCTGACCACACTATGGTGGGGGCGAAAAACGATCTCAGACATGTTTCTATTCCATTTTTGATTCACGGTATCAATATGGATATACCGACAGGCACCTTACCGTTCGCAGCTTCTCACAAAGATGTCGCACCAACTGTGGTCGATCTATTAGGAGGGCAAGTCGGTTGGTTCTCAGGACAAAGTCTCTTGGCGAAAAACTACGAAGAAGGTGCAGATTTTACCGTGAATAACCAGTTTTATTGGTTAGCTAACAACAAAATGATCCGAATTAACGCAGAAAACGGTCAAAAAGAGGCGTGCTATCGAGTCGGTAGTGATACAGTGAGTTTGGAACCATTTGATTGTAGTGAATCGAAACGCACTAAGGCTATGTATGAAAAGGGCCTTAATTACCTGCTTTACAGTCAGCAGCGCTTGTTTGATGGCAGTACGGCACGTTACTAAAGTTGGGTTGCAATCGATAAAAAAGAAGCTGGTGGAGGCCAGCTTCTTGCGTTTTGAATCTTGGAGACGGCATTAGAAAATTGAGCGACCGATTCGTTCAGAAAGCATTTCTAATGCGCGAGTGCCGGCGAGTGAGTTACCAGACTTATCCAGTTCAGGTGACCATACGGCTATGGTCATCTCACCCGGCACAATCGCGATGATCCCGCCGCCCACGCCTGACTTGCCTGGCATGCCGACGCGGTAAGCAAATTCGCCCGCACCATCATACAATCCACAAGTCGCCAGTAGTGCATTGAGTTGCTTGGTTTGTGTTGGTGTGATGATCTGCTTTTTGGTGTTGACCGACTGACCTTGGTTAGCAAGATAGCTAAAGGTCTTAGCAAGGTCTACACAGCTCATTTTAAGCGCGCAAGCGTGAAAGTAATTATTCAGTACTGGGATAACATCATTGTTGAAGTTACCGAATGAACGCATCAGATAGGCGATTGCGGCATTACGGTCGCTGTGCATCATCTCAGATGCAGCAACAATCTTGTCGTAGACAATATGGCTATCTCCAGACAATACACGTACAAACTCCAGCAGACGCTGTCTAGGGGCTGACAGGCGGCTTTGTAGCAAGTCTGCCACCACAATGGCGCCAGCGTTGATAAACGGATTACGAGGAATGCCTTGCTCCATTTCAAGCTGGATCAGCGAGTTAAATGCCTGTCCTGATGGCTCTTTGCCAACGCGTTGCCAGATTTCCTCTGGCTTATACAGCATCATGGCAAGCGTTAGGCTTAGCGCTTTAGAAATAGATTGAATTGAGAAGTTCTCTTCCGCATCACCTGCGGTGATCACTTCCCCTTCATTGGTATACACCGCGATACCCAATTTGGTATTGGGCACATTGGCAAGTGCAGGGATGTAGTCGGCGACTTTACCTTGTCCAATTAGCGGTTTTACTTCGCTTAGGATGGTAGAAAGGATCTGTTTTGTTGGTTTCATGGTTATTGTTCTCCCAACATTAGCGCTAAAAAAAGCCAACGTTGGGTTGGCTTTTCATTAATAAACTTTCGCGTTTTGCTTACGCAGTGCGACGGTATTTGATATCCCAAACACCGTGACCAAGGCGGTGACCACGAGCTTCAAATTTGGTCAGTGGACGCTCTTCAGGGCGCGGTACGAAATCACCATCAGTGGCAATGTTTTCAAAGCCCGGTGCTTCGTTCATGACTTCGACCATGTGCTCCGCGTAGTTTTCCCAGTCAGTTGCCATGTGGAAAATACCAGATTCAGGGATAAGTTTAGTTCTTACCATTTCTGCAAAATCTAGCTGAACAATACGGCGCTTATGGTGACGCTTTTTGTGCCATGGGTCTGGGAAGAACAGTTGCATTGTGCTTAGGCTGTTCTCTGGAATCATGTTAGCAAACACTTCAACTGCGTCGTGACACATTACACGTAGGTTGGTGACACCAGCATCGCGTGCTGAAGACAGGCAGGCGCCAACACCCGGGCTGTGTACTTCAATACCGATAAAATTCTTTTCGGGTGCGTTCTTTGCCATTTCGACTAAAGACGCGCCCATGCCGAAACCAACTTCAAGTACAACAGGGTTTTTGTTGCCAAATACCTGCTCCCAATCGAGTAGTGACTCTTGGTAATCAATACCCATTGTAGGCCAGCACTCTTCCATTGCCGATTCTTGGCCTTTGGTTAGGCGTCCTTCACGACGAACAAAACTGCGAACTTTGCGAATCAGTTTGCCATCTTCAGTGTATTCGTTAGTAGTCACTTCACTCATTGGTTTAGCCTGTTCATTCAATAATCAGAGCGGGAATTATCCAAAGAATTTGCCATCAAGCAAGCATTATCGGATCAGAAATTCACGCGGTTTTACTTCTGTTACTAAGTGTGGTGCAATTTCCGGCAAATTATAAGAGAGAAGAGAAACATTGTGACGCCTTTTGCACGCTCAATATTAGACTGGTACGACAAATTTGGTCGTAAACAGTTGCCGTGGCAGCAAGACAAAACCGCTTATAAAGTGTGGCTGTCTGAGATCATGCTGCAGCAAACCCAAGTCGCGACGGTCATCCCATACTACGAGCGATTCCTAGAGCACTTCCCAACGGTTGAATCTTTGGCTAACGCGCCACAAGATGAGGTATTGCACCTTTGGACTGGGCTTGGCTATTACGCTAGAGCTCGCAATCTTCATAAAGCAGCCAAAGTGGTTGTAGAGCAATATGGTGGGGAGTTTCCGTTAACGTTAGAAGAGATGAATGCGCTGCCAGGTGTTGGCCGCTCAACCGCCGCCGCAGTGCTTTCTTCGGTTCATAAACTCCCACATGCGATTCTAGATGGGAACGTAAAGCGAACGCTGGCTCGCAGTTTTGCCATAGACGGTTGGCCTGGTCAGAAGAAAGTAGAAAATCAATTATGGGAAATTGCTGAGCAGCATACGCCAGATATTGATACCGATAAGTACAACCAAGCTATGATGGATATGGGAGCCATGGTGTGTACGCGCAGCAAGCCGAAATGCACGCTATGCCCAATCGAATCACTTTGCGCGGCGAATAAGCAGGGTAACCCGCTTGATTATCCCGGTAAAAAGCCTAAAAAGCAGAAGCCAGAGAAGGAAACTTGGTTTGTGATTGTTATGCATAATCAAGAGCTTTGGCTTGCACAGCGTCCGCAAACGGGCATTTGGGGCGGGTTATTTTGTTTTCCAGAAAGCCCAACAGCGGATATTGAGCCGGTACTTGAAGGGTTAGGCATCGGTGAGGCGATGATAGCCTCTACGGACGTTGAGATAGCATTTAGACATACCTTTAGCCATTATCACCTAGATATCACCCCAATCGTCGTGACGCTGAACCAGCTTCCGACAATGATGATGGAACCGTCTAAAGGTCTTTGGTATAACATTACCCAACCAGAAAAAGTGGGGCTGGCTGCGCCAGTAAAGCAGCTTATAGACACCTTACAACGATATTAATTGAGGATAACATTATGAGCCGTATGGTTTTTTGTGCTCGTCTACAGAAAGATGCTGAAGGCCTAGACTTTCAACTGTACCCAGGTGAACTGGGTAAACGTATCTTCGATAACATTTCTAAACAGGCGTGGGCTGAGTGGCAATCTAAGCAAACGATGCTGATCAATGAAAAGAAGCTGAATATGATGGATCCTGAACATCGTAAGCTGCTTGAAGCAGAGATGGTTAACTTCTTGTTTGAAGGGAAAGACGTCATTATCGACGGTTACACGCCACCATCTGAGTAATTGACCAAGGAATAATTCAAGCACCACCTCACAGGTGGTGTTTTTAAATGGTATCTATGAAGAAGCTAATCTATTTTTTAACGCCGCTACTATTGCTCGGTTGCAGTCGTGAGTTCATCGAAAAAATCTACGATGTGAACTACGAACCAACCAACCGTTTTGCTAAGAACTTGGCACAGTTGCCGGGTCAATACGTCAAAGATGTTGCAGCGCTTGATGCACTCATCAGCAGCTTTAATGGCAACATTGAGAAGCGATGGGGTAGCAGCGAGGTTAAAGTTGCAGGTAAAAGCAACTACGTTAAATACATAGATAACTATTTGAGCCGCGCTGAGGTTAACTTTAGCAAAGGTTTGATTACCATTGAGACCGTTTCCCCAACGGAACCTGAAAAGCACCTTAAAACGGCGATTGTGACCACGCTGCTTACGCCAGACGACCCGTCTAGCGTTGACTTGTTCTCATCAAAGGGTATTACCTTAGAAGGCCAGCCGTTTCTGTATAACCAGGTTGTAGATCAAGAGAAAAAGCCTATTCAGTGGACTTGGCGTGCGAATCGTTTTGCGGACTACTTGATAGCTAACAAACTAAAAACCAAGAATGTGGATTACAAGAAGGCGTATTACGTTGAGATCCCTATGGTGGCTGATCACTTTAAGCAGCGCAGCTACCAGTATTCGGACATCGTTCGTCGTGCTTCTCAGCGCTACGATATTCCTGAAGACTTGATTTATGCCATCATCAAGACCGAGAGTAGTTTCAACCCGTATGCCGTGAGTTGGGCCAATGCCTATGGTTTGATGCAGGTGGTGCCGAAGACCGCAGGGCGAGATGTATTTAAACTGGTTAAGAATAAGCCTGGGCAGCCAACACCAGAGTACCTGTTTAATCCAGAGCAGAATATTGATACAGGGACCGCGTATTTCTACATTTTGAAAAACCGCTACCTTCGCGCAGTACGTCATCCATTGTCGTTGGAGTACAGCATGATCTCGGCGTACAACGGTGGTACTGGCGGTGTATTGAACACCTTCCACCGAACAGACAGAAAGCGGGCGATGAACGATCTTAATTCACTGCAGCCGAATCAGGTTTATTGGGCACTGACGAAGAAACACCCAAATGCAGAAGCACGTCGTTATTTGGAGAAAGTAACTAAATTCAAAAAAGATTTTAATGCTGGAAAAGGCTAATTTTGCCAAATTTGTCTAAAACAAATACGATTCGCTGAAAAATGCAGCGCTTGAACGCTTTTTTAAAGTTTTTTTCCAAAAAGCGTTGACGGGAGGCCCGAAAATCCGTTTAATAGCGCCCCGTTGCCCGGATAGCTCAGTCGGTAGAGCAGAGGATTGAAAATCCTCGTGTCGGTGGTTCGATTCCGCCTCCGGGCACCACAATTTAGATTGTTGGTGCTGTTAACAGAAGCACGAGCAATAACAAATAAAGTGTCGCCGACTTAGCTCAGTAGGTAGAGCAACTGACTTGTAATCAGTAGGTCACCAGTTCGATTCCGGTAGTCGGCACCATTTATTTGCCTCGATAGCTCAGTTGGTAGAGCAGCGGATTGAAAATCCGCGTGTCGGTGGTTCGACTCCGCCTCGAGGCACCATTATTTGGTGTTAAGCTGATAATGGTCTTACGACCTAGCTTGCACAAATAATTCCCCCTTAGTTCAGTTGGTAGAACGGCGGACTGTTAATCCGTATGTCGCAGGTTCGAGTCCCGCAGGGGGAGCCACTTTAAGAAAAAAGCCGTATCGAAAGATACGGCTTTTTTCGTTTCTACGTCTGTCTCCTGATTTCAAAGCTGTAAAAAAGCCCCGCAAATTCTGCGAGGCTATTTTGAATAAGCTTGCTACTAATCCTGCTGAGCTTTTATCTCGCCCTCAGGCTGCGTTTCTTTCTGCATCTCTTTCTCAGCTAATTTAGCCTTCTCAATCATAGGTGTAATGGTTGAGCCTTGAATCAAGATTGAGAACACCACAACCGAGTAGGTCATGACCATGATGATCTCTTTAACATCAATGAGCTTGTCCTCAATCACCCAGATGCCGGATGGGATAGAGAGTGCCATTGCTAGAGCAAGGCCACCGCGTAAGCCACCCCACGTTAAAATGCGCACCGACCAAGGGTTGTAGCGGCGGTAGCGCTTAAAGCCTACGTAGGCCAGCGCTACACTCAAATAACGCGCACAAAGCACAAGCGGTACCGAGACGGCCATCATAATCCAGTCTTCTTGGTGGAATTGGAATAGCAGCATTGACATACCGATAAGCAAAAATAGTACGCCATTCAAAAACTCATCGACTAACTCCCAGAAGTGATCGAGGTGCTCTTCAGACTGTTTTGAAAAGCCAATGTAGCGTGTCCAGTTACCAATCATAATGCCCGATACCACCATAGAGAGTGGCCCAGAGACATGCAGGAACTCAGCAAAGGCGTAGCCTGCGGTTGGGATACCGATAGTCAGTAGCAGTTCCATCGAATGATCGTCAGTGGAGCTGATGAGGTAATGGAATACTAAGCCGAGTACAAAACCATAAACAATGCCGCCAATGGCTTCCTGGAGGAACAGAGCCGTTACGCTGCCAAGTGTGGGTGCTTCACTGCCAAATGCAATGGTAAATAGAGTGACAAAGATAACCAGACCAAAACCGTCGTTGAATAGCGATTCGCCCTCAACTTGGGTCGAGACTCGCTGCGGAGCATCGAGCTTTTTGACAATGGCAAGAACGGCGATGGGGTCGGTAGGGGAGATCAGTGCGCCAAACAGCAAACAGTAGATAAGATCAAACTGAATGCCAATCAGTAAACAGAAACCATAGAGCACAAAGCCAATAAAGAAGGTGGAAAAAAGCGTCGCACCTAAGGCAAGAACGGTGATCTCCCATTTTTGATCTTTAAGGTGGGGTAGTTTGATGCCTAAACCGCCGGCAAACAATAGAAAGCCAAGGATTCCTTGAAGTAGGAAGTCTTCAAAATCGATATCAGCAACGGTCTCGGTTGCCAGCTCAGTTAAGTGGAACCAATCGTTTTGACCAGCAACTAAGATGAGTAGTGATAGCATCATAGCACCGGCAGTAATCGCGATGGTGGTTTGCATTTTACCTATCTTGCTGTTTATTAGGGCTATTAACATAGCTGCTGCGGACAGAAAGCATAAAGTCTGATAGACGGACATCACTTCACCTAAGTGTGTAAAAAAATGTTAATGGGATTTTGTTCTTCTCCCTCGTGAATATCAATCACTATTTGTGAAATCATTTGTCAATTTTATAGTTTAGAGTGGCTCAGGCGATGTCGTTGTTTTTTATTCGTTCCGTGGACTTACTAGATCATGAACAACTTGTTTCTGCTTCAAGAGTCCGATAGTTTGAGGGATAACAAGTCAGTAAAGATTTTTTAGACGTCTAGATTTCTAAAAAATCTATGATACGATGACAGCATTAGCAAGGAATGAGGCAGTATCGTGGGAAGCAGTAAGTACGTTGAAAGCAACTATGCTCAAGGCAAGAAAGCTCTTAGCAAAAAAACTCAGATAGAAAATCAGCTCAAGCAGCGTATTCTTTTGATCGATGGTGGTATGGGCACCATGATCCAAGGATACAAGCTTGAAGAAGATGACTATCGCGGCGAGCGTTTTGCAGATTGGCAGTGTGATCTTAAAGGCAACAATGATCTTTTAGTTTTAACTCAGCCAGATCTTATTAAAGAAATCCATAGCGCTTACCTAGAAGCGGGTGCGGATATTCTTGAAACCAACACTTTCAACGCCACCACGATCGCCATGGCCGATTACGAGATGGAATCTCTGAGTGATGAAATTAACTACGAAGCGGCTAGGCTTGCTAGAATTGCTGCCGATGAGTGGACGGCAAAAACGCCAGAACGCCCTCGTTACGTAGCCGGTGTACTTGGTCCAACAAACCGCACTTGTTCAATCTCTCCTGACGTTAATGATCCAGGCTACCGCAATGTAAGCTTTGATGAGTTGGTGGAAGCTTACTCTGAGTCAACTCGCGCGCTGATTCGCGGTGGCAGTGACTTAATTCTTATTGAAACCATCTTCGATACCCTAAATGCAAAGGCCTGTTCATTTGCGGTTGAATCCGTATTTGAAGAGCTAGGTATCGAGCTTCCGGTCATGATCTCAGGTACCATCACCGATGCCTCTGGTCGTACTCTTTCAGGGCAAACCACCGAAGCTTTCTATAATGCCCTGCGTCACGTGAGGCCACTTTCTTTCGGCCTTAACTGTGCACTCGGTCCAGATGAGCTAAGACAATATGTTGAAGAGATGTCTCGCATCTCTGAAGGCTTTGTTTCTGCTCACCCGAACGCCGGTCTACCGAATGCCTTTGGTGAATACGACCTCTCCCCAGAAGACATGGCTGAGCATATTGGTGAGTGGGCACGAAGCGGTTTCCTAAACCTAGTGGGTGGCTGTTGTGGTACCACGCCTGAGCATATTCGCCAAATGGCAAAGGCTGTTGAAGATGTGGCGCCTCGTCCACTTCCAGAACTGACGACGGCTTGTCGACTATCCGGTCTAGAGCCGCTAACTATCGAGAAAGAATCCCTATTTATCAACGTTGGTGAGCGTACTAACGTAACTGGTTCTGCTCGCTTTAAGCGTCTTATCAAAGAAGAACTGTATGATGAAGCGTTAGAGGTTGCTCGTCAGCAGGTTGAAAATGGCGCACAAATCATCGATATCAACATGGATGAAGGCATGCTTGATGCTGAAGCCTGTATGGTTCGATTCCTAAATCTTTGTGCTTCTGAACCAGAGATCTCCAAAGTACCTATCATGGTTGACTCTTCTAAGTGGGAAGTCATTGAAGCGGGTCTTAAGTGTATCCAAGGCAAAGGCATTGTTAACTCAATCTCGCTAAAAGAAGGCAAAGAGAAATTCGTTGAGCAAGCTAAGCTGATCCGCCGGTATGGCGCAGCGGTTATCGTGATGGCGTTTGACGAAGTGGGGCAGGCGGAAACTCGCGCGCGTAAGCTAGAAATCTGTACTAAGGCTTATCGTATTCTTGTTGATGAGGTTGGCTTCCCACCAGAAGACATCATCTTTGACCCGAATATCTTCGCGGTAGCGACAGGTATTGAAGAGCACAATAACTACGCCGTCGACTTTATTGAAGCGGTAGCAGATATCAAACGTGACCTACCACACGCAATGATCTCTGGTGGTGTCTCCAACGTTTCCTTCTCGTTCCGTGGTAACAACTATGTACGTGAAGCGATTCATGCCGTGTTCCTATACCACTGCTTTAAGAACGGTATGGACATGGGTATCGTTAACGCCGGTCAACTTGAGATCTACGACAACGTTCCTGACAAACTACGTGAAGCGGTAGAAGATGTAGTACTCAACCGTCGTGATGATGGTACCGAGCGACTGCTTGATATTGCGGCTGAATACGCTAACAAAGGCGTTGGTAAAGAAGATGATGCCAGTGCGCTAGAGTGGCGAACATGGCCAGTAGAGAAGCGTCTAGAGCATGCTCTCGTGAAAGGTATCACTGAGTTCATCGTTGAAGATACCGAAGAAGCGCGCGTCAATGCCTCAAAACCTCTCGAGGTAATTGAAGGCCCACTAATGGATGGCATGAACGTGGTCGGTGACCTGTTTGGTGAAGGTAAGATGTTCCTTCCTCAGGTAGTAAAATCGGCACGTGTTATGAAGCAGGCGGTAGCGCATCTAGAGCCTTATATCAACGCTTCTAAGCAGGCGGGTTCGACCAACGGTAAGATCCTACTTGCGACGGTTAAAGGTGACGTTCACGATATCGGTAAGAACATCGTTGGCGTGGTTTTGCAGTGTAACAACTACGAGATCATCGACCTTGGCGTCATGGTGCCTTGTGAGAAGATCCTCAAAGTTGCCAAAGAAGAAAACGTCGATATTATTGGCTTGTCAGGTCTAATCACTCCATCGCTAGATGAAATGGTTCACGTTGCCAAAGAGATGGAGCGTCAAGGCTTCGACCTTCCGTTACTGATTGGCGGCGCGACGACATCAAAAGCGCACACTGCGGTTAAGATTGAGCAGAACTACAGCGAGCCTGTGGTATACGTAAACAACGCGTCACGTGCGGTGGGTGTGTGTACTTCGCTACTCTCCAATCAACTAAAACCTGCGTTTGTCGAGAAGCTGGATATCGATTACGAACGCGTTCGTGACCAGCACAACCGCAAGAAGCCGCGCACTAAGCCAGTAACACTGGAAAAGGCGCGTGAAAATAAGGTCGACATCGACTGGGAAAACTACACGCCGCCAAAGCCGGCTAAGCCGGGCGTGCACGTATTTGAAAACTTCGATATTGCGACACTACGTAATTACATCGACTGGACACCATTCTTTATGACTTGGTCGCTGGTGGGCAAGTACCCAGCCATTCTAGAACATGAAGAAGTGGGAGAAGAGGCAAAGCGTTTGTACAAAGACGCTAACGACCTACTTGATCGCGTTGAACGTGAAGGGTTGCTAAAAGCTGCGGGCATGTGCGCACTTTTCCCTGCTGCTTCTGTGGATGACGATATCGAAGTCTACACAGATGAAACGCGCAGTGAAGTTCGCACTGTACTTCACAACCTTCGTCAGCAGACTGAGAAGCCAAAAGGCTTTAACTACTGTCTATCGGACTATATTGCGCCGAAGGAGAGTGGCAAGCAAGATTGGATTGGCGCCTTTGCGGTAACTGGTGGCATTGGTGAGCGTGAACTTGCCGATGAATACAAGGCGCAAGGTGATGACTACAATGCCATCATGATCCAAGCAGTAGCAGACCGATTGGCGGAAGCTTTTGCTGAGTGCTTGCACGAGAAGGTTCGTAAAGAGATCTGGGGTTATTCTGCGGATGAAGCGCTGTCGAATGACGACCTTATCCGTGAGAAATACCAAGGCATTCGCCCTGCACCGGGTTACCCAGCGTGTCCGGAGCACACAGAAAAAGGCTCGCTTTGGGAAATACTCAATGTAGAAGAAACCATTGGTATGTCGCTAACGACTAGCTATGCGATGTGGCCTGGGGCGTCGGTATCTGGCTTCTATTTCTCTCATCCGGATTCTCGCTACTTTGCGGTTGCTCAAATTCAGCAAGACCAAGTAGATAGCTACGCAGATCGTAAAGGTTGGAGCTTAGAAGAAGCTGAGAAGTGGCTTGGCCCTAACATTAACTAGTCTCGATATCTCAAATATCTGCAAGCAAATTAAAGCAAAACGGCACCTTTCGGTGCCGTTTGTTTATGTGTTCATAGTGTCTTGATAGCGGTATTGAGTTTGCTGATTAACTCTTGTTTTTCGCTTTTGGGAAAACCTTTACCATCTTGATGCGGTTCTCTTCTAGCTCAACAATTTCCATCTGATGCTCAGCAACTTGTACACTTAGGTGACTCTCAGGAATATCTTCTAAGTATTCTAAGATAAGGCCATTTAGCGTGCGCGGTCCGTCGGTCGGTAGCGTCCATTTTAGACCTTTGTTGATATCACGGATGTTGGCACTGCCTTCAATTAGGAAGCTGCCATCACCTTGCGGTGTGATTTCATCGGACAATGTTGGTGCCATGGATGTGGTGAACTCACCGACGATCTCTTCCAGAATGTCTTCAAGCGTCACTAGACCGTTAATATCGCCATATTCGTCAACAATGAGACCAATGCGTTCTTTGTTGCGCTGGAACTTGAGCATCTGCACGTTGAGTGGTGTCCCTTCCGGAATGAAGTACACCTCATCAGCACTGCGAAGTAGGGTTTCTTTAGTGAACTCGTTTTTCTCCAGCATCAAACGATACGACTCACGTAGCCTTATCATCCCTACCACTTCGTCGATTTGGTCACGATAAAGTACTACACGGCCATGAGGAGAGTGTGTTAACTGGCGAACTATCGATTTCCAGTCATCATTAATGTTGATGCCGGTGATCTCATTGCGCGGGATCATGATGTCATTCACGGTCACATGCTCAAGATCGAGGATCGAAATCAGCATATCTTGGTGACGACGAGGGATAAGCGAGCCCGCCTCATTTACCACGGTGCGCAGCTCTTCCGAGCTCAAATGGTCTTCATCGTTATGATCGACCCGAAGCCCAAGCAGGCGGATAAAGCCGTTAGTAATGAAGTTAACCAAGATAACCAGAGGCGAAAGCAGCTTCATCAGGATAGTGAGTACGATACTGCTCATAAACGACACTCGCTCTGGATAGAGAGCGGCAAGCGTTTTTGGTGTTACTTCCGCAAACACCAAGATGACCATGGTCAGTGCACCGGTTGCGATTGCGACACCTAAGTCACCAAATAGACGCAGGCCAAGTACCGTAGCGATTGCAGACGCCAATATATTAACTAGGTTATTTCCGATTAGGATCAGGCCGATGAGTCGGTCAGGGCGGCTCAGCAGTTTCTCAACGCGCTTTGCACCTTTGTGGCCTGTTTTAGATAAGTGTTTAAGTCTGTATCGGTTCAAAGACATCATCCCTGTCTCTGAACCCGAAAAATAGCCGGAAATTACAATTAGACCTGCAAGGATTGCAAATAAAATACCGGTCGAAATGTCGTCCAATGCCCTAGAATTCCTTTAGTAAATAGCTGGTTAATTTATGAACTACTTAATCCCTATTGTCAACGCGCCTTTAGTTGTAGTGCGTCTAAGGTCGACTTAGTTCAAGATGATCTCTCTTACAAAGCGGCTGCCAAAATAAGCGAGCGTGAGAAGTGTGGCGCCCGCGACAGCGAACCATGTGACTTTTTTGCCGCGCCAGCCTTTTTGATAGTGACCCCAAAGCAGCACAGAATAAACAATCCACGCCATGAAGGACAAAATGCCTTTATGCGCCTTACCTTGAGCAAACATATCTTGGACAAATACAAAACCTGTGATCAAGGTAGCGGTTAATAAGGCGGTACCGATCAAGATGATATTGAAAAGTTGTCTTTCCACCATCATTAATGGAGGAAGGTTAGGGTTGATCGTTAGCGCTTTCTTGTTTTTAAGCTTGTGATCAAGCCACGCCAGTTGCAGTGCATACAGTGCGCCAATAGACAGCGTTGAGTAAGAGAACAGTGCCAGTGAAATGTGAATCAACAGTTTCGGGTTGTGCTCGAGGTGCGTGATAAAGGCCGTCGGTACAAATGTAGCTGCGCTTAGGTTGATAGCCGCGAAGCTGTAGACCACAGGAAGCAAGAACCAAATACGAGTTTTCACCATCGCGACGCTCATAAATAGCGAGATTATGAAGCTAATCAGTGAAGCGACGTTAAGAATACTTAGGTTCTGGCCGGTGCCACTGAAGATTAAGTCGCTGAGCAATACTGCGTGAAACGTCAGCGCGAGAACAGCACTAACCAGAACAGTTTTCGTACGGATCCCGACCTGATTTACCAAGCCTGGGATGATTGTTGCGATGGCCAAGCCATAAAGTATGGCGGCCGCAATTGCGATTAAACTGTCCATTTTTCCTAAAAAATCGATTGCTTAGAGCACGAATTATACCCTGCATCGTCCTATTGGGCTACGTCAGATGTAAAAACTATTGACTCGTATTTGATCTTGTTAGATATGACTCTCACTGCTGGCTAAGGTATACTCACTGCAATTGATCGCCCAGTTTGAAGCGAAGAGAAAGAAATGTTTGAGAATTTAACGGATCGTCTATCCAAAACGCTGAAGAACATCAGCGGTAAAGGTCGTCTGACCGAAGACAACATCAAAGACACGCTACGCGAAGTTCGTATGGCGCTACTTGAGGCGGACGTCGCTCTGCCAGTTGTTCGTGAGTTTATCAAAGGTGTTAAAGAGCGCGCTGTTGGTGTTGAGGTGTCTAAATCACTCACGCCAGGTCAGGAGTTCATCAAGATTGTTCAAGCTGAGCTTGAGCAAGTCATGGGTGAATCGAATGAAGCGCTTGACCTTGCTGCGCAGCCGCCAGCTGTCATTCTTATGGCGGGTCTACAAGGTGCCGGTAAAACCACCAGTGTGGGCAAGCTCTCTAAGCTTCTAAACGAGCGCGAGAAAAAGAAAGTATTGGTTGTGTCTGCCGACGTTTACCGTCCAGCGGCAATCAAGCAGCTTGAAACGCTAGCTGGTGATGTGGGTGTGGACTTCTTCCCATCGACAGCCGATCAAAAGCCTATCGATATTGCTAATGCTGCAATCGAGCACGCTAAGAAGAAATTCTACGACGTACTGATTGTCGATACCGCAGGTCGCTTAGCGGTTGACCATGAAATGATGGATGAAATCCAGCAGCTTCATGCGGCAATCACCCCAGTTGAAACCTTGTTCGTGGTTGATGCCATGACAGGTCAAGATGCGGCGAACACAGCCAAAGCTTTTGGTGATGCACTGCCACTAACTGGTGTGGTTCTGACTAAGGTGGATGGTGATGCTCGTGGTGGTGCGGCACTGTCTGTTCGCCATATTACAGGCAAACCAATTAAGTTCTTGGGTGTAGGTGAGAAGACCGACGCACTAGAACCGTTCCACCCAGACCGCGTGGCTTCACGTATCCTGGGTATGGGTGACGTACTTTCTCTTATCGAAGACCTTCAGCGTAATGTCGATACTGAGAAAGCAGAAAAGATGGCGAAGAAGTTCAAGGAGAAGAAAGGTTTTGACCTTGAAGACTTCCGTGAGCAGCTTGGTCAGATGCAGAACATGGGCGGCATGATGGGCATGATGGACAAGCTTCCAGGCATGTCTAACCTTCCAGACAACGTCAAAGATAAAGTTGACGACAAGATGTTCAAGCAGATGGAAGCCATCATTAACTCGATGACAATGAAAGAGCGTCAGCGTCCTGAACTCATCAAAGGCTCTCGTAAAAAACGTATCGCGGCAGGTTCTGGTACTCAGGTACAAGATGTGAACCGTCTGCTTAAGCAATTCACCCAAATGCAGAAGATGATGAAGAAAATGCAGAAAGGTGGCATGCGCGGCATGATGCGTAATATGCAGGGTATGATGGGTAGCATGGGCGGTATGGGCGGCGGTGGTAATCCGTTTGGCCGATAGTCTTGCGATTCGCGCAGGGTAGCAGAGCGACTGAAAGCAACTCATTGATCTTTCAAACTGTTACCCAGCTCACATCTTCATCAGTGCCCGAAAACTGGTGAAAAAATAGCTAAACCCCTTGCAATGCCTCGGAATAAGAGTAAAATTCCGAGGCTTTATTTTGGCACGAGACCTCAGGTTGCTCATTAGAGAAACATTTCTGAGGTCATTTTTATTATTGAGAAAGCAAAGAGGACGATATGGTTACCATTCGTTTGGCACGTCACGGCGCTAAGAAGCGTCCATTCTATCAAATCGTAGTAGCGGACAGCCGCAATGCAGCAACTGGCCGTTTCATCGAGAAAGTGGGTTTCTTTAACCCTACTGCTACTGGTCAAGAAGAAGGTCTACGTCTAGACCTAGAGCGCGTTAACCACTGGGTTGGTCAAGGCGCAACAGTTTCTGACCGCGTTGCTAAGCTAGTTAAAGACGCTCAAAAAGCGGCTTAATTCTAGTTAAGTAAGCAGTATGTCGTCGATGAAAGGTAAAGACACAATGAGCAATCAAGACGAAAGAATTGTTGTAGGTAAATTTGGTTCTACTTACGGCATTCGCGGATGGCTTAAGGTGTTTACCTACACAGACAATCCTGAAAGTATTTTCGATTACAGCCCTTGGTATATTAACCAAAAGGGTGAATGGGTAGAGTACAAAGTCGAAAGTTGGAAGCGCCATAACAAAGGTATGGTGTGTAAACTAGAAGGTCTTGAGATTCGTGAAGAAGCTCACCTACTGACCAACTTTGAGATTGCAATCGACCCAGCTGTGCTACCAGAGCTGTCAGAAGATGAATTCTACTGGCGCGAATTGTTCGGAATGAAAGTAGTGACCACGAAAGGTTATGACCTCGGGGAAGTAACTGACATCATGGAAACTGGTTCGAACGATGTTTTGGTTGTGAAAGCAAATCTGAAAGATGCTTTTGGGCAAAAGGAACGGTTAGTACCGTACCTTGAAGAGCAAGTGATCAAGAATGTTGATCGCGAAGCTCAACGGATCGAAGTTGACTGGGATCCTGGATTCTAATTCATTTTTAGTAACTTAATAGAGCGAGAGAACAGATGTGGGTTGGCGTAATTAGCCTGTTTCCAGACATGTTCCGCAGCGTTACTGATTATGGAGTAACAGGTCAAGCGGTTAAAAAAGGTCTACTGTCGATTGAGACATGGAATCCTCGTGATTTCACTCACGACAAACATCGCACTGTCGATGATAGACCTTACGGTGGTGGTCCTGGCATGTTGATGATGGTTCAGCCATTGCGCGATGCCATTCACGCAGCCAAACAGGCATCACCGGGTAAGACGAAAGTCATTTACCTTTCTCCTCAAGGTCGTAAACTCGACCAAACTGGGGTAGAAGAACTAGCGAAAAACGACAACCTTGTGTTGATTTGTGGACGCTACGAAGGGGTAGATGAGCGCATCATCCAAACTGAAGTTGACGAAGAATGGTCAATCGGAGATTTTGTGATGACAGGTGGGGAAATCCCAGCCATGACGCTAATCGACTCAGTCTCACGGTTTGTTCCGGGAGTACTAGGCGATTTTGCTTCAGCAGAAGAAGATTCTTTTGCTAATGGCTTACTCGATTGTCCGCACTTTACGCGCCCTGAAGTGTTAGAAGATTTAGAGGTACCAAGTGTCCTCAAGTCTGGTAACCACAAGGATATTCGTCGCTGGCGACTAAAACAGTCGTTAGGCCGTACTTGGCTAAGAAGACCGGAGCTCCTGGAAAACCTAGCTCTGACTGACGAACAGGAACAATTACTTGCCGAGTTCATTAAAGAAACTCGAAATAACAGCAAGTAACCTATTTAATTTAGTATCAGTTTATTCTAGGAATTTAAGAACATGAGTAACATCATCAAGGCTCTTGAAGAAGAGCAAATGAAATCAGGCCTACCTAAATTTGCACCAGGTGATACTGTTGTAGTTCAGGTTAAAGTAAAAGAAGGTGACCGTGAGCGTCTACAGGCTTACGAAGGCGTTGTAATCGCTATCCGTAACCGTGGTCTTCACTCTGCTTTCACTGTTCGTAAGATCTCGAACGGCGAAGGTGTTGAGCGTACGTTCCAAACTCACTCTCCAATGGTTGATAGCATCGAAGTTAAACGCCGTGGTGCAGTACGTCGTGCCAAGTTGTACTACCTACGTGAGCGTTCTGGTAAGTCTGCTCGTATCAAAGAGAAACTTGCTAAGAAGTAATGCTATTTTACTAGCGTTCTCAAATATTAAGCGGAGTCCTTGGACTCCGCTTTTTTTGTGTTTGAAGCAAAGGAAGAACGTTAATGTTGTGTCTTTTATTGACTTGCACGTACTGGCCGTGCGCTTACGCAGGCAGGAATCTACTTAAGGCTTGGTGAACGCTTCAATAAGATCCCTGCCTACGCAGGGATGCCGATAATTTTGAGTTATTGTGCTCACAACGTGTGTCATTCCTGCGCAGGCAGGAATCTATTTAAGGCTTGGTGAACGCTTCAATAAGATCCCTGCCTACGCAGGGATGCCGATAGTTTTGAGTTATTGTGCTCACAATGTGTGTCATTCCTGCGCAGGCAGGAATCTATTTAATGGTGAACGCTTCAATAAGATCCCTGCCTACGCAGGGATGACGATAATTTAGGTCGGGATGACTATAGATTGGTAGGGATTACGATAGCTCTAATTGGGACAAGGCATCCCACGTGGTTAGTAATTGTCTTCTGACCAGCCATCGCTGTCCGACATATCGGGAGCACCCGGAATGGTGTTCTCTTCATCCGCCCATTCACCAAAATCAATCATTTGGCACTGCTTAGAGCAGAATGGACGAAACGGGCTCTCTTCACCCCATACCACGTCTGTTTGACATTGTGGGCATGGGACAACAGTTGGTTTACTCATAATAATTCCTGAGTGTGACAGTTCACTGAGTTTGCAGTTAAATGAGTGGGCAGTTAACTGCAAATCGCTAATTCAAATTCAACATCGTTAGGGTAGGCTTGCCCAGACTCAAAAGCAATAAACTTCACCGTAAAGCGGCTCTTATGGCCTGATACCATTGGGTAAACGCCGTAATGCATTGGAATATTGAGTCTGATGATATTCGCCTCTTCAGCTTCACTTTGAAGCAGGCCTGAACGCGCTATTTGCGGTTTAAAGCGGCCGGTTTCGCGAGTGAGTTTTAGCCACAAGTGCAGTGCGTTCATCAGTGGCTTGAGTGATGTCAGCCACATTTCAGCATCATGCATACGCTTGTCGATAGGCAAGTGCAGCCAATGGTGCAGTGTTGGCAAATCAAAACAGCAGGCGCCGCCTGGCAGACCAAAACGCTGACGAATCGCACTTAAGAATCGGTCTTCTTTAAAGGACTGACCGAAACGTTCTGCGCCCATCAGTTCGCGGTGAACGCTATCGAGATCGCCTAGGATCGACCCAAGCATCTCTTGATCGACATCGTCGATGTTGAGCCAGGCTCGATAGGTTTGCCTCTGCTTTTCAAGATCCTTAGCCAGCTCGCTTTTAAGCTGGATCTGCTCAAAAATCTCTAATAAATCAAACAGAGATTTAAAGAAGATCTGGTGCTGGTAGTTATCTGAAAAAGACGAGGAATGCTGTAGCTGTCTCAGTAGAGATTCAACTCTTAGATATATTCTGGTTTTTTCGTTAAGAGGGTGTTCGAATCTATTTGTGATCATGTGCTAGCCTTTAAACGCTTCCTTGCTATTTTCACCGATTTTTACCGCATAATGCTAGGTACTTTTGGTGCAATTGTGTGACTTGGGGCAAAAGTTGAGCGTTATCAGTATTATTATCAATCACATCATCTGCATGCATTAGTCGGGTATCTCTATCGACTTGTGCTTTGAGTATAGAACGCACCTGTTGTTCGGGCACCCCGTCACGTGTCATTGTTCGGTAAATTTGTGTGTCAGCGGCAACATCGACCACAAGCACGCGATCAGCCATGCTCTGCAAGCCGTTCTCGATAAGCAGCGGTACCACGAGTAAGGTATATGGGCTGGTTGAGGCATTAAGACGCTGCTGCATCTGCTGGCGGATCATCGGATGCAGTAAGTTGTTTACCCACTGTTTTTCTTCATCATTGGCAAAGATGCGCGCCCTAAGTGCAGCGCGATCCAGCGAGCCGTCAGTTTGCAAAATATCACTACCAAAATGCAGTGCTAATGCGTTTAGACCCTCTGAGCCAACCTCAACTACATCGCGGGCTACCACGTCAGCATCGACCAGCTCGATGCCAAACTCATGATGAAACAGATTGGCCACGGTAGTTTTTCCGCTCGCAATGCCACCCGTTAAGCCGACTACAAATCCCACTAGTATACTCCCGTTACCGTCGCCAAATAGAAGTGCGTGATGGCATCACCCCATAGAGCGCTAACCCAGCCTGCAATTGCTAGGTAAGGACCAAAAGGAAACGCCACATCTAAACCTTTGTTTTGCATTCTAAGCTGAATCAAACCAAACACAACGCCAACAACTGAGGAAAGTAAAATAATCACTGGCAGATGTGCCCAGCCAAGCCAAGCGCCCAGAGCCGCGAGCAGCTTGAAATCGCCATAGCCCATACCTTCTTTACCCGTCACTAGCTTAAATAGCCAATAGACAGACCATAAACATAGGTAACCGGCGATAGCGCCAATCACGGAATCTTGCAGTGTAATTGGTGAGATGCCGAATAGCGCAAGGGCTATACCTGTCCAGAGTAGCGGTAGAGTTAGTTGGTCGGGCAGTAGCATAGTATCAAGGTCGATAAAGGTTGCCGCGATAAGCACAAACGTCATGGCAATCAGCGCCACACTGTAGAAGCTAAAACCCAGCTGCCAAGCGACAGTGCCGCTAAGGACGGCGGTGAGCAGCTCGACTAGTGGATAGCGGATACTGATTCTGTTGTCACAGTGACGGCAGCGACCTTTGAGCAACAGCCAGCTTAACAGCGGGATGTTGTCGACAATACGGATGGGCGTGTTGCATGATGGGCAGCTGCTTCTTGGAATGCTGAGATCAAAGCGTCCTTCTGGTGGCGTAATCTTGTATTCAGGGAAGGCTTCTGCACACTCTTCGCGCCAGCCGCGCTCCATCATGATGGGCAATCGGTGGATCACCACATTGAGAAAGCTTCCGACAATAAGGCCAAGAATGGCTGCGAATAAAACAAACAACCAAGGGTAATAAATCAACACGTCCATTTGCGGCTACACAGGAAATAAATCAATAAGTTAATGTCTATGTTAGCCTATTACGGTCATTAAGTTAAAGATAGGAAGGTACATTGCGACCACAAGCCCACCAACGAGGGTTCCTAGAAAAACAATGATAAATGGCTCGAGGATCTTACCCAGATTATCAACGGTATTATCGACTTCCGCTTCATAGATGGCCGCCACGCGATTGAGCATGTCATCAAGGGTGCCGGACTCTTCACCAATCATTACCATTTGCAGCACCATTTCGGGAAAGGCATCCGCTTGACGCATCGCTAGATGGATTGGTGTACCGGCAACAATATCGGAATGGATCGATTGAATCACTTGTTGGTAATAGAGATTGTCAGCGGTTTTTGCACTGGCTTGTATGCTCGATAATATCGGTATTCCGGCGCTAAAGCTGGTAGATAGAGTGCGACTGAACTTGGCAATGGAGGCTTTAGTGATCACTTGGCCTATGATAGGTATTCGCAATACAAGGCGACTGGTGTAAAGCCGCACGCTAAAACTGCGCTGACGAGCGACCTTTAGGCCAAAAGTGGCAAGAATAAACAGGTTAATACTCAGAAAACCATTCTGTTGAAACCACGCTGAAAGATTGAGCACTTGCTGAGTAAACCAAGGAAGGTCGGCATTAAAGCCGCGAAACATCGATTCAAACTCTGGCACTACGGTGGTGAGCATCAGATAGGTAACACCAAGTGAAACCAATAGGATCATGACTGGATAAATCAGCGCTTTAACCACTTTGGAACGCAGCATCTCTTGCTTTTCACGATAGTCCGCTAAGCGATCAAACACACCCGCTAAGTTACCTGAGTTTTCTCCGGTGGCGACCATATCGACATAAAAGCTATCAAAGTGGCGGCTAGCCACCTGCATTACGCGTGAAATGGGTGTACCGGCTTCCAGTCCTTTGCTGATTTGCGACAGTATCGATTTCATCTCTGCCTTGGCCTGATTGTCAGCTATCAATTTGATGGCATGAACAATGGGAATACCTGTGCTCAGCATGGTGGCAAGCTGGCGGGTAAGGATGGTGATGTCTTTGCCTTTGATGCGTTGAGTCAGCTTAGTCCAAGTAGAAATGCTGCGTTTTCTGAGTTTACGAACCTGGATATGTTGCTGCTTGAGGGTTTCACGCGCCTCAGGCTCGGTCAGAGCCAATGTTTGACCTGAGACTTTCTTACCTTGGCTGTTCACGCCTTTCCAGTGAAACGCTTTGAGCGTTGGTTCGAGCTTTTTACCCATACTGCTTAACCCATGATTAGAAATAGAGCACGCGCTGCAACTCTTGATAGCTGGTCACGCCATCTCGAAGCTTTTCAATGCCCGATTGTTTGAGAGTGGTCATCCCTTGAGATTGTGCCAATGCTTCTATCTCTTGCATGCTTGCACCGATAAGCAAAGCATTGGCGATTTCGTGGGTACACTCCATCACTTCATAAATGCCTGTACGCCCCAAATAGCCATAGTTACAATGATTGCAGCCCTGCTCGCTGGCTTGATAGATAAGTTCATCGTCACTAATGGCGAGGGAGTGACGCAGTGGCGGTAACATAGGGTCGATAACCTTACAATGCTGACACAGCTTGCGGGCTAGGCGCTGAGCAATGATGAGTGAGAGTGAAGAGGCGAGGTTAATGCTTTCAACGCCCATATTTTTAAGTCGCATCACCGTCTCTGCCGCTGAGTTGGTGTGCAGAGTAGAAAGCACTAAGTGGCCGGTTTGCGCTGCTTTCACCGCGATCTCCGCCGTTTCAATATCACGGATCTCTCCCAGCATCACCACATCCGGATCTTGACGTAGAAACGATCGCAGCGCGGTCGAAAAATCAAAGCCGATCTTTGGATTGATTTGCACCTGATTGATCCCATCTAGGTGGATCTCAACCGGATCTTCCGCCGTTGATACGTTGCGCTCAGCGGTATTGAGGATATTGAGTCCAGTATACAAAGAAACGGTTTTTCCGCTTCCCGTCGGCCCTGTCATTAAGATCATACCTTGTGGCTTTTTAAGTGCAGCAAGGTAGAGGGATTTTTGCAGTTCGTTATAACCCAGTTGATCGATATCGAGATTAGCAGAATCGCCATCCAGCAGACGTAATACGATCTTCTCACCCCACATAGTAGGTAAGGTCGATACGCGCATATCAATCGAAGCAGTTTCCGATAGCCTCAATTTCAAACGCCCATCCTGCGGCAATCGGCGCTCGGCGATATCTAGCTTTGCTAGGATTTTGATCCTCGCCGCCAAACGTCGACTCAACTGAGTGGCAGGCTGGTGGGTCTCAATCAAGATCCCATCGCAGCGTAAGCGAATGCGGTATAGATGCTCATAGGGCTCGAAATGGATATCAGAAGCTTTTTTGCGTACCGCATCCATGAGGACTTGGTGGATAAAGCGACTGACTGGCGAATCATCTTGGGAGAGATCTTCGATGTTGTCGATTTCGGCATCGCTGACTTGGACTAGGTTGGCGAGATCGTCTGAGGTGAGTTGTTTGGTTTCTGAGCTGGAGTCTAGGTTATTGTCACCGAAAAGTTTACGTATTGTAGAGCGAATGTCTTGGCAATTAGCTAGCACCAACTCAGTTTGCAGCCCCGTAGCAAAGCGAAAGTCATTTTCAGTTTCTACTACAGTAGGATCGGATATTGCGATAGTTAAACAGTGATTTTCGAGGCTCAAGGGAAGAGCACGATGTTTAATGATTGTATCGCGAAGGCCTATCTTTTGGCACAAATCAGAAGGGTTGTAGTCATGCAGTTCTTTAATGGTGAGAGAGAAAAGCTTTCCTAGGAAGCTATTTAACTCTTGGGCTGAGATCCAGCCCAAGTCTACAATCCTCTCCGGTATTGAACCTGCATTTAATGAAGCCCACTCAACCAATTGCTCTTTTTGAGTAGTGGATATTAGATGGGCATCATTAAGTACAATTGGAAGGCGAGAATTTATCAAAACCTAATTACAGCCTTTCGGTAATAGGTCTGCGTCAATATTATTAGTTGTACAACTCCAGGCCCCAGCGTCCGTTCTTTGCAAACTTAGAGTATTGGTAGCTATTTTAGGGCTAGAATCACCAGACCTGAACTGAATGTTTATGGTTCCAGCGCCACTACTTTGAGGTGTCAATGAAATGTTACCTAATGCATAAGAGATAGAAACTCCAGCAGCACTGAGATCTGCGGGAAACGCTCCTGTCTCTAGAGTTGTTGTTTCAATAGGTGTTTTAAGGGCTGTAAGTGTTGCAAGCGCAGATGCTGTCTCACTCTTAGCAATGTAGTTTTGGTAAGTTGGAACAGCCACAGTAGCCAGCACCCCAATCACCGCCACCACAATCATCAACTCAATCAAGGTAAAACCTTGTTGTTTTGTTGTTTTTCTCATTTTTTATCCTTAATAAATTAGTTGTACAAGGAAAACATACTCTTGAGGTTTACCCCAATAAAGTTAATGACTTAGCGCGCTAGAGACGGTTCTAAAAAATGAAGAGGCGTTGCAGTAGGTTGCAGTTTGAATGCGAGTGATATTGAAGTGAAAGGTCTAGCACTGACTGATAAATAGTCAGTAAAAACAGTGACTCACGGAGTGATGAGATCAAAAAAGCGAAGCTGTTTGCTTCGCTTTTCGTAACGCAGATTTATGGTCTTGGATGATTAGTCCTTAAACCTCATCGACAAATCCATCGCCTTAAGATGCTTAGTCAACGCACCAACAGAAATGTAGTCGACGCCTGTTTCAGCAAACTCAGCGATAGTGTTTAGAGTAACATTGCCTGAGTTTTCAAGTGCTGCGCGGCCAGCGTTGATTTCAACGGCTTTGCGCATCATGTCGGTGGTGAAGTTGTCGAGCATGATGATGTCTGCGCCAGCATCGATTGCTTGTTGCAGCTCTTCCAGTGATTCTGTTTCCACTTCAACCGGTTTGCCTGGGTTTAGCTGCTTAGCGGTTTCAATAGCTTTAGTGATGCCGCCACATGCGATGATGTGGTTCTCTTTAATTAGGTAAGCATCAAACACACCGATGCGGTGGTTGAAACCGCCGCCACAGGCTACAGCGTATTTTAGTGCGCTACGCAGACCCGGGATGGTTTTACGAGTATCAAGTAGGCGACATTCAGTATGAGCGATTTTTGCCGCGTACTTCGCCGTTACTGTCGCGCAGCCTGATAGCGTTTGAATGAAGTTCATTGCGTTACGCTCACCAGTCAATAGCGTGCGCGCAGGACCGGTTAGTGTGCAAAGCACTTGGTTTGGCTCAACTTTGTCGCCATCTTGCACGTGCCATTCAATGCTGACTTCGCCGCCAAGCTGTTTAAACACTTCATCCGCCCACATTTGTCCGCAGAATACGCCGTGTTCACGAGTGATGATCGTGGCTACGTTCTGAGAGTCTGCTGGGATCAGGCTTGCCGTGATATCTGTAGTGACATCCAGTGTTCCGCCCAGATCTTCACGAAGCGTGTCGGCCACGGCACGTGTGATTTCTGAAGGAAGTTGCTGCTTTAGATATTCAAGACGTTCTTGGCTGTTATGTGTGTTTTTCATCGCTTAACGTGTTTAGTGGGGGAACGAAGTGGGCATGATACTCTTGCTTGTGCGGAATTTCAGCATCAAATCTCGCATTTTATTGGCCGTCGGATAAAATCAAAGCGATAGCGATGTAGATGAGCTCAAAATATATGCAAAACCAAGATAGAACCTATGCCAATCAAGCCGCGGTGAGCGATGCTATGCCAGATACTGTTTCAGGTGTTATCGATGAGCAAGGCTGGTATCCACGAGCAAGGCGAGTGCCTTCTCCCCATTTTGATGCCAGACCCGATAAGGAGGATGTCTCCTTGCTGGTGGTGCACAACATTAGCCTTCCTCCAGGGCAGTTTGGTGGGGGCTATATAGAAGACTTTTTCCTTGGCAAGCTTGATTCGGCTATCCATCCTTTTTTCCACGTGATTAAAGACATGCGTGTTTCGGCGCACTGTTTAATAAGGCGAGATGGTGAAGTGGTTCAGTTTGTTCCTTTTCATGCTAGGGCTTGGCATGCGGGGATGTCGAGCTTTGCAGGCCGAGCAAGGTGCAATGATTACTCGATTGGTATTGAGCTTGAGGGCACAGATTATGTGGCATATACCGAAGCGCAGTATCAGAGCTTGCAGTGCTTAACCTTGTCACTACAAGCGCGTTATCCAGCAATGACTCGTGAACGCATTACCGGGCATCAATACATTGCGCCGCTTAGAAAAAGTGACCCTGGTCTCGTTTTTGATTGGCGTCGTTTCAAAAATTCTCTGTCATAAAAGATTCACTCCACCTCATAATGATGATTTCATGGCCGTTTTGCCGTGCCATGAAATATTTTGTTATTCAAATTATTAATAACCAGTGATGCGGTTATTCCTTTCTTTCTTGATATTGGTCAATTTCCTTTGTCTGACAAATAAGGTTCTTTGTTATTGATTTATAAGGATTTTTATAGCACGTAAATTACCCGGTAAGTTTCTTTTATGTAATTGGTCTGACCATGGGTGTTGATGTTTTAATCTATAAATGTTTCATCAAGGTTAACGCAAGGCCAGTTCTATGATGTGAATCAATTTTTCACTAGACATTGGTGTTTTAAATGTGTTAATTTTTACCCCAACTTATAAATTGGTAATACCAATTAACAGCTCAAGCAAGTAGAAGAAAAAAGAATAATAGTTATGGCTTATCAAAGGATCCGTCAGCCGAAACTTTCGGATGTTATCGAGCAAGAATTGGAGCGCTTGATTGTTGAAGGGACACTTTCAGCAGGACAGCAGCTTCCACCTGAACGCGAGCTGGCAAAACAATTTGATGTTTCTCGTCCTTCTATTCGAGAAGCCATTCAGCGACTTGAAGCGAAAAAGCTTCTTACTCGTCGTCAAGGCGGTGGCACGTTCGTTAGCGAGAACATCTGGAAAAGCTTCTCAGATCCCTTGTTAGACCTTCTATCTTCTCACAACGAGACTCAGCTAGATTTGCTTGAGGCTCGTCATGCTATGGAAGGTATTTCTGCTTACTTTGCCGCTTTACGTGGTACTGATGAAGATTTTGCTCAAATCGAGACTTGTCTAAGCAACATTCGCATCGCTCAGGAAGCGGATGATGTGGAAGCTGAAGCTTCAGCTGTGATGGCATTTCTGGTGGCACTTACGGAAGCGGCACACAACGTTGTGTTACTGCATATTGTGAGAAGCTTAGCTCCGCTGCTTGAGCAAAATGTTCTACAGAATTTAGAGCTATTACATCGCCGCTCTGAGGTGGTGGAGAAAGTCAGTAAACACCGAGCTAATATCGTTGAAGCGATCGTCGCTGGTCAGCCAGAAAAGGCACGTGAGATGTCGCATTCGCATTTAGCTTATATCGAAGAAACATTGTTGGATTTGACCCGAGAAGCGTCTCGTCGCGAGCGCTCTTTAAGACGAATTCAACAAGATAGTGATTCTTAAAACTAGAAACGCTTACTTTAATTAAGTAGATCCAACCAACAGAAGGATAGATCGCCATGTCTGACATGAAGCATGACGTAGATGCACTGGAAACTCAAGATTGGCTTCAAGCACTTGAATCCGTTGTTCGTGAAGAAGGTGTAGAACGTGCACAATTTCTACTAGAAACTGTTCTAGAGAAAGCTCGTTTAGATGGCGTTGATATGCCAACAGGCATCAACACTAACTACATCAACACCATTCCAGCAGCTCAAGAACCAGCATACCCTGGTGATACCACACTTGAGCGTCGTATTCGTTCGATTATTCGCTGGAACGCAATCATGATCGTATTGCGTGCTTCTAAGAAAGACCTAGACCTTGGTGGTCACATGGCTTCTTACCAGTCTGCAGCAGCATTCTACGAAGTTTGTTTCAACCACTTCTTCCGTGCTCCAAACGAGACGGATGGTGGCGATCTAGTTTACTACCAAGGTCACATCTCACCGGGTATCTACTCTCGTGCGTTCGTTGAGGGTCGTCTAACTGAAGAGCAGCTAGACAACTTCCGTCAAGAAGTAGACGGTAAAGGTGTTCCTTCATACCCACACCCTAAACTGATGCCTGAGTTCTGGCAGTTCCCAACAGTATCTATGGGTCTTGGTCCAATTTCTGCTATCTACCAAGCGCGTTTCCTTAAGTACCTAAACGGCCGTGGTCTGAAAGATACGTCTGCTCAACGCGTTTACGCCTTCCTAGGTGACGGTGAGATGGATGAGCCAGAATCACGTGGTGCTATTTCTTTCGCTGCGCGTGAGAAGCTAGACAACCTATGTTTCCTAATCAACTGTAACCTACAGCGTCTAGACGGTCCTGTAATGGGTAACGGTAAGATCATTCAAGAGCTTGAAGGTCTATTCAAAGGTGCTGGCTGGAACGTAGTGAAAGTTATCTGGGGTAACAACTGGGACGCACTACTGGCTAAAGATACGACGGGTAAGCTACTACAGCTTATGAACGAAACGATCGATGGCGACTACCAAACATTCAAATCTAAAGATGGCGCATACGTACGTGAGCACTTCTTTGGTAAGTACCCAGAAACAGCTGCACTTGTTGCAGATATGACTGACGACCAAATCTTCGAATTGAAGCGTGGTGGTCACGATTCTTCTAAGCTGTTTGCTGCGTTTAACAATGCAAAAGAAACAAACGGCAAGCCAACGGTAATCCTAGCTAAGACTGTTAAAGGTTACGGCATGGGTGAAGCGGCTGAAGGTAAGAACATCGCTCACGGTGTTAAGAAGATGGACATGACTCACGTACAATACCTACGTGATCGTCTAGGTCTACAAGACCTTCTTTCTGATGAGAAAGTGGCTGAACTGCCTTACCTAAAACTGGAAGAAGGTTCTGCTGAGTACGAATACCTACATGCTCGTCGTAAAGCTCTGAAAGGCTACACGCCACAGCGTCTACCTAAGTTTACTCAAGAGTTCAAAGTACCAGAGCTAGAAGAGTTTGCTCCTCTACTAGGTGCTCAGAAGCGTGAAATTTCAACGACAATGGCTTATGTACGTACGTTGAACATTCTTCTTAAAGACAAGAACATCGGTAAGAACATCGTTCCTATCATCTGTGATGAAGCGCGTACGTTCGGTATGGAAGGTCTATTCCGTCAGGTTGGTATCTACAACCCTGACGGTCAAGAATACACACCTGAAGATAAAGGCATCGTTTCTTACTACAAAGAAGCAACATCAGGCCAAGTTCTTCAAGAAGGTATCAACGAACTAGGTTCAATGGCATCTTGGGTTGCTGCTGCTACTTCATACAGCACAAACGATCTGCCAATGATTCCGTTCTACATCTACTACTCAATGTTCGGTTTCCAACGTATTGGTGACATGGCATGGCTAGCAGGTGACCAACAAGCTCGTGGCTTCCTACTAGGCGCTACAGCTGGTCGTACAACACTGAACGGTGAAGGTCTACAGCACGAAGATGGCCACTCGCACATTCAAGCGAACACTATCCCTAACTGTATCTCTTACGACCCAACATTCGCTTACGAGCTAGCAGTAATCATGCAAGATGGTATCCGTCGTATGTACGGTCCTGAGCAAGAAAATATTTACTACTACCTAACAGTAATGAATGAAAATTACGCGATGCCAGCAATGCCAGAAGGCGCTGAAGAAGGCATCCGTAAAGGTATCTACAAGCTTGAGTCTCACCTTCCTCAAGGCGAACAGGCTGCTAAGGGTAAAGTTCAGCTAATGAGCTCTGGTACTATCATGAACGAAGTACGTAAAGCAGCGACTATCCTGAGCGAAGAGTACGGTGTTGCGTCTGACGTGTTCTCTGTAACATCGTTCAACGAGCTAACTCGTGACGGTCAAAACGTAGAGCGTTACAACATGCTTCACCCAGAAGCAGAGGCGAAAGTACCTTACATCACAACAGTTCTAGGTAACGAGCCAGCAATCGCTGCGACCGACTACATGAAGAACTACGCTGAGCAAGTACGCGCATTCATGCCTACTGAGTCATACAAAGTACTTGGTACCGATGGTTACGGCCGCTCAGACAGCCGTGAAAACCTACGTCGTCACTTCGAAGTTAACGCTGGCTACGTGGTAGTTGCAGCGCTAACTGAACTAGCGAAGCGCGGTGATGTTGAGAAGTCTGTTGTGGCTGAAGCAATCGCTAAGTTCAACATCAACACTGAAAAGACTAACCCACTTTACGCTTAATACAGCGCTTAATTAGAAGGTAAATAAGCAATGGCAATCGAAATTAATGTACCTGACATCGGTGCGGATGAGGTTGAAGTTACTGAGATTCTTGTAAGCGTTGGCGACAAGGTGGAAGAAGAGCAGTCTCTTATCACGGTTGAAGGCGACAAGGCTTCTATGGAAGTTCCAGCGTCTCAAGCAGGTATCGTTAAAGAAATCAAAGTAGCAGAAGGCGATTCTGTTACTACTGGTTCTCTAATTATGATTTTCGAAGCCGAGGGGGCAGCTGACGCTGCTCCTGCTCCTGCGACGGAAGCGGCTCCAGCAGCGGCTCCAGCTCCAGCAGCAGCGGCTGAACTTAAAGAAGTTCACGTTCCAGATATCGGTGGCGACGAAGTAGAAGTTACTGAAATCATGGTTAAAGTTGGCGATGCAGTAGAAGAAGAGCAATCTCTTCTAACTGTAGAAGGCGACAAAGCTTCTATGGAAGTACCAGCTCCATTTGCAGGTACGGTTAAAGAGATCAAGATTGCTGAAGGTGATTCAGTAACGACTGGTTCTCTTGTTATGGTATTTGAAACTGCCGGTTCTGGTGCGCCAGCAGCTGCTCCTGCAGTTGAAGCAGCTCCTGCAGCAGCTCCTGCGGCGTCTGCTGAAAAAGAAGTTAACGTTCCAGATATCGGCGGCGACGAAGTAGAAGTTACTGAGATCATGGTTAAAGTTGGCGATACAGTAGAAGAAGAGCAATCTCTAATTACTGTAGAAGGCGACAAAGCTTCTATGGAAGTACCAGCACCATTCGCAGGCACAGTTAAAGAGATCAAGATTGCTGAAGGTGATTCAGTAACAACTGGCTCTTTAATCATGGTATTTGAGGTGGCCGGCACTCCGGTGGCTGGCGCAGCTCCAGTAGCAGCTCCTGTTCAAGCGGCGGCACCTGCGGCAGCGGCTCCGGCTCCAGCAGCGAAAGCGGATGCAGCACCGCAAGCGAACGACTTCCAAGAAAACAACGACTACGCACATGCGTCTCCTGTTGTTCGTCGTCTAGCTCGCGAATTTGGCGTTAACCTATCTAAGGTTAAAGGTACTGGCCGTAAGAGCCGTATCCTTAAAGAAGACGTTCAGTCTTACGTTAAAGATGCACTTAAGCGTCTTGAGTCTGGTGCTGCGGCATCTGGCAAAGGCGGTGACGGCTCTGCTCTTGGTCTACTACCTTGGCCGAAGGTTGACTTCAGCAAGTTTGGTGAGACTGAAGTTCAGAAGCTTTCTAAGATCAAGAAGATCTCTGGTGCTAACCTACACCGTAACTGGGTAATGATCCCGCACGTTACACAGTGGGATAACGCGGATATCACAGCGCTAGAAGCGTTCCGTAAAGAGCAAAACGCTATCGAAGCGAAGAAAGATTCAGGTATGAAGATCACGCCACTAGTGTTCATCATGAAAGCTGTTGCTAAAGCACTTGAAGCCTTCCCAGCGTTTAACTCCTCTCTATCTGAAGATGGCGAGAGCATCATTCTTAAGAAGTACGTAAACGTTGGTATCGCAGTGGATACACCAAACGGTCTTGTTGTTCCTGTATTTAAAGACGTGAACAAGAAGGGCATCTACGAGCTATCTGAAGAGCTAATGGTTATCTCTAAGAAAGCACGTTCAGGCAAGCTAACTGCTGCAGATATGCAAGGTGGCTGTTTCACTATCTCAAGCCTAGGCGGCATCGGTGGTACTGCATTTACACCTATCGTAAATGCACCTGAAGTTGGTATCCTTGGTGTGTCTAAGTCTGAAATGAAGCCAGTATGGAACGGTAAAGAATTTGAACCGCGCCTACAGCTGCCACTTTCACTATCGTACGATCACCGTGTGATTGACGGTGCGGAAGGTGCACGTTTCATTACTTATCTAAACAGCTGCTTGAGCGATATTCGTCGCTTGGTGCTTTAAGGTAGCTGACTGACCCCCTCTAGCTCCCCCGGCTACGCGCCGCGTTATTAAGGGGGAGAACTACGGGCTAGCTCCTAGCGTCGCATCACCTTTTCAAACAAGCGATGCGCAGCGAGCCTAAGTTCCTTCCCTTAATAAGGGGAGGCCAGGAGGGGTTAAAAACCAAATTCATACAACAATTCCCCGTGAATTGTCGTCTAGCTCACAGGCTAAATTGATTTACTTTTCACACCATTAACATCTCTGTAAAATGTTGGCGGTCTGAAATCATAAATATTTAAACTCATTACGCTATAAACGTTGTCATAAGGCGTTTGAGCGAAGTTTATAAAAAAGAAAATCAATACCCACTCAGCCTGTTAGGGATAATGACTACAAGAGGTCAAAATGAGCAAAGAAATTAAAGCCCAAGTTGTTGTACTTGGTTCTGGTCCTGCTGGTTACTCTGCCGCATTCCGCTGTGCAGACCTAGGTCTTGAAACTGTTCTTATCGAACGTTATAGCACCTTAGGTGGTGTGTGTCTGAATGTGGGTTGTATCCCATCTAAAGCGCTTCTTCACGTTTCAAAAGTTATCGAAGAAGCCAAAGCAATGGCTGAACATGGTGTTGTTTTCGGTGAGCCACAAACAGACATCAACAAGATCCGTATCTGGAAAGAGAAGGTTGTAAACCAGCTAACTGGTGGTCTTGGCGGTATGGCTAAGATGCGTAAAGTTAACATCGTTAACGGTTACGGTAAGTTCACTGGCCCTAACTCGATCCTTGTTGAAGGTGAAGGCGAGTCAACAACAGTAACGTTTGACAACGCTATCATCGCAGCAGGCTCTCGCCCGATCAAACTGCCATTCATTCCACACGAAGATCCACGTATTTGGGACTCAACCGACGCTCTTGAGCTAAAAGAAGTACCAGGAAAACTGCTTATCATGGGTGGTGGTATCATCGGTCTAGAAATGGCTACGGTATACCACTCTCTAGGTTCTAAAGTTGACGTGGTTGAGATGTTTGACCAGCTTATCCCTGCAGCGGATAAAGATATGGTTAAGGTTTACACCAAGCGTATTAAGAACAAGTTCAACTTGATGCTTGAGACCAAAGTAACGGCCGTTGAAGCGAAAGAAGACGGTATTTATGTTTCAATGGAAGGCAAGAAAGCCCCTGCTGAAGCTGAGCGTTACGATGCAGTTCTTGTTGCTATCGGTCGCGTGCCAAACGGTCTGCTTCTTGATGCCGAGAAAGCGGGTATTGAAGTGGATGAGCGCGGCTTTATCAATGTTGATAAGCAAATGCGTACTAACGTTCCACATATTCACGCTATCGGTGACATCGTTGGTCAGCCAATGCTTGCTCACAAAGGTGTGCATGAAGGTCACGTAGCGGCTGAGGTTATTTCTGGTAAGAAGCACTACTTTGACCCGAAAGTGATTCCTTCAATTGCTTACACTGAGCCAGAAGTGGCATGGGTTGGTAAGACAGAAAAAGAAGCGAAAGCGGAAGGCATTAACTACGAAGTGGCGACATTCCCATGGGCAGCATCAGGCCGTGCTATCGCGTCTGACTGTGCTGATGGTATGACTAAGCTTATCTTTGATAAAGAGTCTCACCGTGTTATTGGTGGTGCTATCGTTGGTACTAACGGTGGTGAACTGCTTGGTGAAATCGGTCTAGCGATCGAGATGGGTTGTGATGCAGAAGATATCGCTCTGACTATCCACGCTCACCCAACACTACACGAATCTGTAGGTCTTGCAGCAGAAGTATTTGAAGGCACAATCACTGACCTTCCAAATGCGAAAGCGAAGAAAAAGAAGTAAGTTCTGAATAAAGAAAAACGGCCAGTAGCAATACTGGCCGTTTTTTTATGGTTTTGATTTATCGCTTTGAATTGTCACTTCTATTTGCGCGAGGCAAGTAGCTAGCGAGGTTCTAGTCGCGATGAGCAAACTAAGATGCGTGCGCTTCACCGTTGTTGTAAATACACACCATGTCCATATAGCAATCAGTGAGTGATTTTACGATATCGCTATCGTTAGTGCGCATTGCTTCTACAAATAGTGAGTAGCAAAGACCATGGAATAGGCTAGTTAAGTGTTTTGGATTGTGGTGTGGGCACACTTCACCGCGTTCAATGGCTTTAATGAACATGTTTTCAATCAAAGCTTGGCTGGTTTTGTTTGAGCTAACAAACAGCGGCCAAACTTCATCACGTGTCGATGTGCTCCACTCAAACCAGACTTTACTCCAGTGACAATCTTCGACCACCATGTCGACCACACCATCTAGGATGTTCGCCAAGTTGTCTTTGATGTTCACATCAAGATCAATCGTGTTAGATAGAAAGTTTGAGTACTGGCATACGACGTGATTGAGTACTTCATCCACCAAGTCTTCACGAGTTGGGAAATAGTTGAATACTGTTGCCACCGAGACCTGTGCGATTTCAGCGATATCGGCGTGTCCCCCGCGTCCAATGCCACGCTTTGCAAATACTTCAAGCGCTATCTCCATAAGCTGTAGTTTACGCTTTTGTGGAGACAGACGAGTCCTAGGTCTTTTTACTATAGAGTCCATATTGTTTTTCCTTGCCAACGATTGTCGAGGTGGTGACTTTTTATTAGTCGCCTTATTCCTCGTTTATTATGAGTCAGCCATTTCACATGACGGAAAACCACATAAACCCTTTGACCGATGACGTTATACCAGTCTTTGTAGGGTTATTTCCAAAATGGAAATTAACTGCTCCTATTTTTCTAATTCCAAATAAGTGTAATGGTGCATATGTTAATGGTCAATAGTCATACACTGATAATTATCATAATTAAGAGTAATTTATCTGCGTATCACATTTTGTTGTGAAATTAATAAAATATTTCAACAGAAGTCGTTAACAGTGGGGCGGTTATTGTAGTTGTTACCAAGGACTATGAGCGTGCTGCGGGTTTTTATCGGATGGTATAAAGTGATACTATTGCGCGCAAATTGACAGGCATGCCTAGGCGAGCGACTTTATCTTGATGTTTTATACTCTATCAAGGTGCGCGGTCATGGCTGCGTTTGTTCTACCCATATACCAACATCGAGATAGATATGAAACATACTGTAGAAGTCATGATCTCTGAGCAAGAAGTTCATGAGCGCGTACAAGTGTTAGGCAAAGCCATCACCGAACATTACCAAGGCAGCGAAGATCTAGTGATGGTCGGTCTGCTTCGTGGCTCATTTGTGTTTATGGCGGATTTGGCTCGTGCGATTGATTTGACCCACTGCGTGGACTTCATGACCGCTTCTAGCTACGGCAACACGATGAAAAGCTCTCGCGATGTGCGCATTCTTAAAGATCTTGATGATGACATTAAAGGTAAAGACGTACTGCTAGTAGAAGACATTATTGATACAGGTAACACGCTAAACAAAGTGAAAGAGATTTTGTCGCTGCGCGAGCCTAAGTCTATCGAGATTTGTACTTTACTGGATAAGCCTTCTCGCCGTGAAGTTGACGTTGATGTAAAGTGGATTGGTTTTGAGATCCCAGACGAGTTTGTTGTGGGCGTGGGTATCGATTACGCTCAGAAATATCGTCACCTGCCATATATTGGCAAGGTAGTGCCTCAAGAGTAATCTCTCGAGTAATAAAAAAGCCCACTAGTGGGCTTTTTTTGATTCTGTGTGGGCTTATTACTCAGCGCCGAGGATTGTCTGCATTGCCGTTTGGTAGTTTGCTTCCAATGTTTCACGGCTTGAGCAACGAACACCTAAATCTTCAAGTTTGCCATCACCAATACCATAAACCACACCATGCACTTCTACGTCTTGGCCTCTTTCCCACGCATTTTGCAGAATCGTTGAGTTGCCAAGGTTATAAACCTGTTCAGCAACGTTGATCTCGCATAGCTTGTCACCCCACGTCTCACGCGGTAAATCATTTAAGAACTTACGGTGCTTGAGGTACAAATCGCGAATATGCAGAAGCCAGTTATTGATAAGACCTAGTTGAGGATTGTCGATAGCCGCATTTACACCACCGCAGCCGTAGTGGCCACATACAATAATGTGCTTCACTTTGAGAACGTCAACCGCGTATTGCACCACGGACAAGCAGTTCAGGTCGGTATGAATGACTTGGTTAGCCACGTTTCGATGAACAAAAAGCTCACCTGAATAGAGGCCTGTGAGTCGCTCTGCTGGGACTCGGCTATCGGAACAACCGATCCAAAGAAAGCCCGGGCTTTGTCCCTCTTCAAGCTTAGCGAAATACTCAGGGCGCTGAGAGGTGATCTCTTGCGACCATTTTGAGTTGTTGTCAAAAAGTTGTTTGATTTCCGGCATGGTACTTCCCTTCAATGATTCGCCACACTATACACAATGTTACAAATTGAATCTCGTTAAAAAGTGTCACAAATTCACTCATCTGACGTGTTCTTGCACGTAAAATCAGATATTTAACGATTGCGTGACAAACTGTCATAACTTATGTCGAATGAGCAGTATTTAATAAATATTAACTCATCGTCACATTTGTTAACCTGAATCAATTTTTTGGTTATTTTTCAGGGATAGTAATGAAGTTAGGACGTCGTTTTGAAGATATTAACCTAAAAGGAGATCTGTTTGGTGGTGTGACCACCGCGATTATCTCTTTGCCACTTGCGCTCGCATTTGGTGTTGCCTCTGGAGCAGGCGCGGAAGCGGGTTTATGGGGTGCGATCATGGTTGGCTTGTTCGCCGCGCTATTCGGCGGTTCATCCACTTTGATCTCTGAGCCGACCGGCCCGATGACCGTCATCATGACGGCCGTGTTAACCAGTATGATGGCCAAATACCCAGAAACTGGTCTGGCGATGACCTTTACCGTCGTCATGATGGCGGGTGTATTTCAGATATTGCTTGGTACATTAAAGCTGGGGAAATACGTCACCTTAATGCCATACAGTGTGGTGTCGGGCTTCATGTCAGGGATTGGCGTTATTCTTATCATACTCCAGTTAGCGCCACTGCTTGGGCAAGCCGCACCATCTGGTGGAGTGATTGGTACCTTAACAGCGTTGCCAGATATGTTGGCGAACATAGATGTAGCGGAGCTGTTTTTAGGCGTGTTAACACTCGCAATTTTGTTTCTTTTACCTAAGAAGTATCGTCAACACGTGCCGCCGCAGCTTGTTGCACTGGTGGCTGTGACGCTGCTGTCGGTACTGCTGTTTGACAATGAATCCATTCGCCGCATTGGTGAAATTCCAGCAGGTCTACCTTCACTGGTGATGCCGCATTTCAATGCAGAAATGTTCACAGAGATGGTGATTGATGCTCTAGTTTTAGGCACGCTGGGCTGTATCGATACACTGCTTACCGCGGTTATCGGTGACTCATTGACTCGTAAAGAGCACGATTCAGACAAAGAGCTGCGTGGTCAAGGGCTTGCTAATTTACTGGCGGGTTTATTTGGCGCACTACCAGGTGCAGGTGCGACCATGGGGACAGTAACCAACATTCAAGTTGGAGCTCGTTCACCTCTTTCTGGCGTGGTTCGCGCTTTGGTACTCATGCTGGTGGTATTGGTCGCCAGTGGTTTAACAGAACCGATCCCAATGGCGGTACTGGCAGGTATCGCAGTGTACGTCGGTTTCAATATTTTGGATTGGAGCTTCATTCAACGAGCTCATAAAGTCAGTATCCCGGGTATGGCCATCATGTATGGTGTGATGCTTCTGACGGTGTTTGTCGACTTGATTGTCGCGGTCGGACTTGGGGTGTTTATCTCAAACATTATTATTATCGAGCGTTTGAGCCGTGAGCAAGCAAGGCAGGTAAAAGCCATCAGTGATGCCGATGATGACGATGTACCATTAACGGATGCGGAAAAAGCACTGCTCGACAAGTCGCAAGGCAAAGTACTGTTTTTCTATTTGTCGGGACCGATGATCTTCAGTGTATCGAAAGCGATTTCTAGGCAGCACTCGAGCATTGCTGATTACCAAGCAATGATCCTCGATTTGACTGATGTTCCTATGATCGACGTAACGGTCGGGTTGGCATTGGAAAATGCGATTAAAGATGCACAAGATGCTCACTGTCATGTCTACTTACTCTGCCCACACGATAAGATCCGTCAACAACTTGATAAATTCCACGTTGTTGATTTGGTGCCGGATGACAATATCTTCATTGAACGTGAGGCGGCTTTAGAGGCGGCACATGTGGCTACGGCATAGAGACCGATAACTTTACCGAAAAGCGAGTGCGGATTTATCCACACTCGCTTTTTTATATTCATTTTTGCTAATTGACTTGAAAACTGGTGCAGCAATCATCATGTGTAGTACCATCAGATAACTTTTCGATATTGATGGAAATATTCCAGTTTCTATCAAGGCAGATTTTGGAAACAAGCTATGGTCGCATTAGAAATAGAACAGCTAAAAAAAACATACGCCGGTGGCTTTGAAGCGCTTAAAGGTGTGAGCCTGACCGTTGAGCAAGGTGACTTCTACGCATTGCTTGGGCCTAACGGAGCGGGGAAGTCGACCACCATCGGCATTATCACTTCATTGGTTAACAAAACCTCAGGCAAAGTGAGCGTGTTTGGTCATGATATCGATAAAGAGCTAGAGCTCGCGAAGCAGCAACTAGGTTTAGTGCCGCAAGAGTTCAACTTCAACCAGTTTGAAACGGTGGAGCAAATTGTCCTCCAGCAAGCGGGTTACTACGGTGTACCGAAAGATGTCGCTAAACAAAGAGCACAGAAGTACCTATCTCAGCTTGATTTGTGGGAAAAACGCAGCGAGCGTGCTCGTCATTTGTCGGGTGGGATGAAACGTCGTCTGATGATTGCTCGCGCCTTAATGCATGAGCCTAAACTGCTGATCTTGGATGAACCAACCGCAGGGGTGGATATTGAACTGCGCCGCTCCATGTGGGATTTTCTTAAAGAGATCAATCGTCAAGGTATTACTATTATTTTGACGACTCACTACCTTGAAGAAGCGGAGCTGCTGTGTCGTAACATCGGTATTATTCAGCGCGGTGAGCTGATTGAGAACACGTCGATGAAAGCGCTGCTGAATAAACTGCATGTCGAGACCTTCATTCTTGATATCGAAGGTGATGCAGATATCCCTGAGCTTGAGGGTGTGAATGCACAGCATCTGGTTAATGGCTCTTTAGAGATTGAAATTGAGAAGACTCAGGGGCTTAACCATATCTTCAGTCAGCTATCGGCTTCTGGCATTAAAGTATTATCAATGAGAAACAAAGCGAACCGACTTGAAGAGCTGTTTGTCTCCATTGTTCGTGAACAAACGGAGGCAAAATAATGAACATGTATGGTTTGTATTGGACGGCTTTTAAGAGCTTACTGACCAAAGAGATCAATCGCTTCACACGTATTTGGGTGCAAACTTTGGTACCGCCAGCGATCACCATGACGCTGTACTTTATTATCTTTGGCAGCCTTATCGGCTCACGCATCGGCGAGATGAACGGCTTTAGTTACATGGAGTACATTGTGCCGGGTCTTATCATGATGTCGGTAATTACTAACTCTTACTCTAACGTGGCATCGTCATTCTTCAGCGCTAAGTTTCAGCGCAATATTGAGGAGTTGCTCGTCGCACCGGTGCCAAACTACATCATCATTGCAGGCTTTGTGATGGGCGGCGTAGTGCGTGGGTTACTCGTAGGTACCATAGTGACGATTGTATCGCTGCTGTTTGTCGATCTGCGTGTAGAGCACTGGGGCATCATTATTGCGACGGTATTTTTAACCTCGGTAGTATTTTCACTGGGCGGTCTTATCAACGCCGTGTTTGCAAAGACATTCGATGATATCTCTATTATTCCAACGTTTGTGCTGACCCCTCTGACTTACCTTGGCGGCGTATTCTATTCCATAAGCTTGCTGCCTGATTTTTGGCAGGGCGTGTCGAAAATCAATCCTATAGTCTACATGGTCAACGCGTTCCGCTACGGATTTTTGGGTGTGTCGGATGTAGGGATTGTGACATCTTTTGGCGTACTCTTAGCGTTTATCGTGGTACTTTATGGTGTAGCCCATCATTTAGTGACCAAGGGAATTGGCTTGAGAAGCTAAGGCTTTTTAGCAAGTTCCAAATGATCACAGCGACAAGCGAATGAAACAAGTGGTGGCCTCGGTCACCACTTTTGTTATGAGTCGAGACAAGGACGACAAATGCAACTGCCTCCCGAATTACAACAAGACGCTGATAAGGCGTTAGCGCAACTCAAAGACACCTATTCCGATTTCTCCCAGTGGTCTCAAGAGAGACTAACTCAGCTTCAACAAGTGACGGCAATGAGCAAGTTTGTCACTGAAGCGCTGCAACAAGATCAAACGCTGTTTGAACAACTGCCAGTGATGCTCGCTGAATCAAGCCGCGAGCAGGCGTATCGAGAACGCTTGGCGGCTTTACTGGCTGTATGTGAACAAGAAGTCGATGGTCACCGTGTGTTGCGCCGCTTCCGAAATCGGGAAATGGTGTATATCGCTTGGCGAGATTTCCTCAATGACTGGACGCTGGAAGAGAGCCTAAGTCATTTGTCGATGCTTGCTGAAGCGATGATTGTTGAGACTTACCAATGGCAATACCAAGTTTGTTGTAAGGAGTGGGGCACGCCGTGCAATGCTGAAGGCGAAGCGCAGCCAATGCTGATCATCGGTATGGGTAAGCTTGGCGGTGGCGAGCTTAACTTCTCCTCCGACATCGACCTTATCTTTACCTATCCAGAAAATGGTGAAACTCAAGGTGCTCGCCGCTCGATCGCCAATGCCCAGTTCTTCACTCGCCTCGGTCAGCGCATCATAAAGGCGCTTGATCAGCAAACTTTTGATGGCTTCTGTTATCGCGTAGATATGCGTCTAAGACCATTTGGGGAAAGTGGCCCTTTGGTAATGAGTTACGCAGCACTGGAAGATTATTATCAAGAGCAGGGGCGTGACTGGGAGCGTTACGCCATGGTGAAAGCTCGGGTGATGGGGCGTGAGATGTACCCTGAATACCAGGAGCTTAGACAGATGCTGCGCCCCTTTGTGTTCCGTCGTTACATCGACTTTAGCGCCATCCAATCTTTGCGTCGAATGAAGTCGATGATCAGCAGCGAGGTAAGACGTCGTGGCTTAGGCAACAACATCAAACTCGGAGCCGGTGGCATTCGAGAGGTCGAGTTTATTGCTCAGGTGTTTCAGTTGATCCGCGGTGGCCGTGAGCCAAGTCTTCGTGGCCGAGGCTTGCTGGAGACATTGGACGCCATTGAAACGTTGAAGCTGCTTGAGCTAGGCGAAGTCGATCAACTAAGAGACGGATATTGTTTCTTGCGCCGTCAAGAAAACCTTCTGCAAGCGATGGCTGATAAACAGACTCAAACTCTGCCAGACAACGAGCCCGAACAGCGTAGGCTTGCCTTTGCTATGGGCTTTGACGACTGGCAGAGTATGCTGAGCGCCACTGAGCAGCATATGCTCAACATCCATAATGTGTTTGCTAATCTGATTGGTGAAGATGAGGAAGACGAAGACGCTAATCCAATCGCCAAGCACTTTCATGAACTATGGGACATGGTTGGCCGTGCAGAAGTAATCGAACACATTTTGCAGCATGACCTCAATGTGGAAAATGCACACGACAAGTGTGCGACTATTCAGCAGTTCAAAGCCGATCTGGCTAAAAAGACCTTAGGTCCAAGAGGACGTGAGGTGCTCAACCGATTGATGCCAAAAGTCTTTAGCGCCATTTATAGCCACAAAGACGCTGAGTTCGGTTTACCGCGCGTGTTGCATGTTCTGCATCGAATAGTCACTCGTACGACATACCTGGAGCTGCTCGATGAGCACCCAGCAGCACTGACTCAGCTTGTACGATTGTGTACCGCTAGTCCGATGATTTCAGAGCAGTTGGGGCGCTATCCAATTCTTTTAGATGAGCTTCTCGATCCTGCTCATCTTTATAACCCAGTGCCTTTGGAGTCCTATAAAACTGAACTGCGTGACTACCTAGCTCGTATCCCTGAAGAGGATATGGAGCAGCAGATGGAGGCGCTAAGGCAGTTTAAACAAACCTGTATCCTTCGAATTGCCGCTGCCGATATTGCGGGCGTACTGCCAGTGATGAAGGTAAGCGATCACTTAACTTACCTAGCTGAGGCGATTGTCGAGGCGGGTATTAACCAAGCTTGGCAGCAAATGGCAGCCAAGTATGGTGAACCAACGCATCTAAAAGACCGTGGCAGCAAAGGGTTTGCTGTTATTGGCTATGGCAAAGTTGGCGGCTGGGAGCTTGGCTATAATTCAGACTTGGATATCGTATTTATGCATGACTGCCCTGTGAGTGTGTATACCGACGGTAAGAAAGAGATTGATGGTCGTCAGTTCTACCTGCGTTTAGCGCAGCGCATCATACATATCTTCTCGACACGCACCGCATCGGGCATCCTGTATGAAGTAGATACTAGACTGCGCCCATCTGGTGCGTCAGGGCTACTGGTAAGTCCAACTGATGCGTTTGATGACTATCAGCACAACGATGCTTGGACTTGGGAGCATCAGGCATTAGTACGAGCACGAATGATTTATGGGGACGCGCAATTGGAGCAAGCGTTTGGTGCTACTCGCCACAATATTTTGTGTAAGTCTCGCGATAAGGGTGCTCTGATCGAGCAAGTGGTCGATATGCGTGAGAAAATGCGTGACCATTTGGGCGGTAAGAAAGCGGGGCGCTTTATGCTTAAGCAAGATCCTGGTGGTATCACTGATATTGAGTTTTTGGCTCAGTACTTGGTGCTGCAATACAGCCATGACAAACCGAAACTGACGCGTTGGTCTGATAATGTGCGTATCTTTGAGTCGATGATGGCACAAGGGGTGATGGCAGAAGGGCAGGCGATGGCACTGACTTGTGCTTACACCACATTACGTGATGAGATCCATCACCGTAACCTTCTCAATTTGGATGCGGATGTGGCCGAAGAAAAGTTTGAACCGGAAAAAGCCATTGTGGTCGAAGCATGGAATGCCTGGCTTGGAACCCGCTAGCGAAAAGCATGGCTTGTTTTAGTAGTGCATCGATGAGTTGTGCTACTATCCCATCAAAGGCTTACTGAGATAAAGCCAAAGTAAATTATGATAAGAAGATGCTATGGCATCTTCTTTGTCACTATGTGGAGTACAGAAATGAAACCCATCCTACCGAATTACAGCGACTCTGGCGTATTAATTGTTGGCGATGTGATGCTTGATCGCTATTGGTATGGCCCAACAGGGCGTATCTCACCAGAAGCGCCAGTACCTGTAGTGAAAGTAGAAAACAACGAAGAGCGTCCGGGCGGTGCTGCGAACGTGGCTATGAACATCGCTTCTCTTGGTGGTCATGCTCACACTATTGGTTTAGTGGGTATGGATGAACCAGCGAAAGTGCTTACCGAGACTTTGACTTCACTGAAAGTGAAATGTGACTTTGTTGCTTTGCCAGACTACCCAACCATCACCAAATTGCGTGTATTGAGCCGTGGTCAACAGCTTATCCGTCTTGATTTCGAAGACAAATTTGAGAACACGGATCCAGAGTTGGTACTGGCGAAAATGGAACAAGCGTTACCTGATGTTCGCGCCGTGATCTTATCGGATTATGCCAAAGGCGCACTAGAACACGTTCAGCGCTATATTCAAAAAGCTAAAGCAGCCGGCGTTCCAGTATTTATTGATCCGAAAGGTGCGGATTTTGAACGCTATCGCGGCGCAACGTTGCTGACACCAAACATGACAGAGTTTGAGCATGTTGTCGGCAAGGTGAAAAACGAACAAGAGTTGATTGAAAAAGGTAATGCACTTATCGAACAGTTCGACTTTGAGGCGCTATTGGTGACGCGAAGCGAGCACGGTATGACCTTACTGCGCCGTGGCCAAGAGCCATTCCATCTACCGACCCAGGCTAAAGAAGTCTATGACGTAACAGGTGCAGGCGATACGGTAATATCAGTATTGGCGGCATCGGTTGCAGCAGGTAAACCGCTGGATGAAGCGTGTGCACTTGCTAACGCAGCGGCAGGTGTGGTTGTGGGTAAACTGGGTACGTCAACGCTTTCAACTATTGAGCTTGCGGAAGCTATTCACGGTAGTCAAGATACCGACTATGGCGTGATTAGTGAGCAAGCACTTATCGAAGCGGTTGCTAAAGCGCGCGCGAAAGGCGAGAAAGTAGTCATGACCAATGGCTGCTTTGATATCTTACACGCTGGCCATGTTTCTTATCTGAACCACGCAGCAGAGCTTGGCGATCGCTTGATTGTTGCGGTGAATACTGATGAATCTGTGCGTGAACTGAAAGGCCCTGGTCGCCCGGTGAATCCAACCGATCGCCGTATGGCAGTACTTGCTGGTCTCGGTGCTGTGGATTGGGTGGTTCCGTTTTCGGAAGAGACGCCACGTCGTTTGATCTCTGAAGTATTGCCTACACTTTTAGTGAAAGGCGGCGATTACAAACCAGAAGAGATTGCTGGTGGTAAGGAAGTGATTGCTGCGGGCGGTGAAGTGAAGGTGCTTAACTTCGAGGATGGCTGCTCAACCACAGAAATCATTGAAGCGATTAAAGGTGGCAGAGGCTAATTTAATCCTTTATACCAAGCTAAGCAAAAGGGACGCCGAGGCGTCCCTTTTTGGTATTACTAACTATGAGTTAGTTCGCTTTCTTAAGGCCAGCATTGATATCAATGATATCTTGCTCACTCAAGGTGCCAACTGATTGACGTAGGTTTAGAACACTCACAATGTAGTCGTAACGAGCATCAGACAGGTTGCTTTCTGCATCGTACAGCGCCTGAGTTGCTTCTAGTACGTCAACGATAGTACGCGTACCCACATCAAAACCTGCTTTGGTTGCTTCCAGTGCCGATTCAGCAGAAATTACTGTCTGCTCAAATGCACGGATTGCACCGATGGAAGAGTTGATGTTGTTGTTATTCGCACGAACATTACGAACTACCGAGCGGTAAGTTTGCTCTAGCTGTTCGCTTGACTCAACGTACGCAAACTCTGCCTGGCGGGTTTGCGAGGTAATGTTACCACCTGTATATAGCGGCACAGACAGGTTGATACCGGCGTTGAACACATTTGTTGTATCATTTCCGCCTAAAACACGAGTGTTGCTTGAGTTACGCTCATTGTCATAACCGTAACCACCATCAAGTGTAAGCTTAGGTAAATGACCAGAGCTTGCTAACGTGATGTTGTCTTTCGCAATATCTTGACCGATACGTGCTGAGAGTAAATCCAAGTTCTTCGACTGTGCTTCTTCTAGGAAGAAGGTAACGTTTTGCTCTGGGCGAGCCGCTGCGAAACGATCCGTATCAAGGACATCGATATTGTTGTGCTCTTGACCTGTGATTTCACGTAGTGCTTCGTATTGGTTCAGTAGGTTGTTTTCTGCAACCACTTCATCGGCAAGTACGCGGTCATACTGAGCTTGCGCATCGTGTACGTCAGTAATTGCTGATAGACCTACTTCAAAACGCTGTTTAGTCTGCTCTAGCTGGCGAGCTACTGCTGCCTTGTTGGCGCGAACCGATTCAAGAGCATCTTTAGAACGCAGCACTTCAAAGTATGCTTGCGCGGTACGAAGGATTAGGGATTGTTGCGCCGCTGCATATTGAGAGTCCGCTTGACGTGCTGTTTTCTCAGCCGTGTCTAGCGTGATCCAACTTGTACGGTTGTACAGCTCTTGAGAAAAGCCAACGCCAGCTGTTAGGTTATCACTGTCTCCACCTGTGTAGTCCGCACGAGTAAAGTCATACCCAGCGGTCAAGTTGATTTGTGGTAGAAGTGTTGCACGAGCAGAATTGATCGCTTCAAATGCACGATCACGCTGAGCCGCTGCACGCAGCAACTGAGGATCGTTTTGCTTTGCTTGATCGTAGATCTCGGTTAGGGAGTCGGCCCATGCCGCTGCACTTACGCTTCCTAATGCAGCTGTAATAAAGAGTGGAAGCAGTTTTTTTCATTTGTCCTAATCCTGCCTAATACTAATAAAGGTATGATTCACAGTTTAACTTAAATTGGCCGTAATTCACTCGAAACTTTGCACTTTTTTACGCAAGCTCACCAAAAGTTGAGACAAATAATTAACCAGAATCAAATTAATTTTGAATTTTTACGTGAAAAATTGAGCCGTGTCCTTGGTAGTCGCTCTATTCCTTGAGTAAACTATAAGGTTCACGGAAGCCAGAGGTCGATGATGAAAGACGGATTACAGCCAAACGAACAGTATACGTCGCAAGACGTAGAGGTTGTGTCAAAACAAACCGTATTTAAAGGTTTTTTTGAAATGGTTCAGTTTCGCTTCAAGCATAAACGCTTTGAAGGGGGCTGGAGTGCATTAATTGACCGAGAAATGTTTGTTCGTGGTGATGCAGCCGCTATGCTGCCTTATGATCCGATTACTGACCAAGTCGTGCTTATTGAACAAATCCGTGTTGGCGCTCTCGAGCATCCTAATCCGTGGCAAATAGAAATTGTTGCCGGCATTGTCGATAAGCAAGAGAGTATCGAAGAGCTGGTTTGCCGTGAAGCAGTGGAAGAAGCGGGCGTTGATGTAAAGCAATTGGTGCCGATCACGCGCTATTACCCATCTTCAGGTGGCTGTAATGAGCGTATTTCCGTGTTTGTTGGCTATGTTGATGCGACGCAAGCGTCTGGCGTACATGGTCTGGAAAGTGAAGGTGAAGATATTCGCGTAAGCGTGGTATCTCGCGAACGTGCATACCAAATGGTGGAGAGTGGCGAGATTGAAAATGGCGCCTCCATTATCGCCTTACAATGGCTACAACTGAATTACCAAAAGCTCAAGCAGCAATGGTAGAGGGAATTTTTATGGCTCGCGTTGTCGATACTAATACGTATCATGTTGATCTTGCTGAGTTAATGCGTGTCTATGAAACCAACTACGCTAAGCTCAATCGCTTGATCCCGACACAGCCAGAAGTTGGGGATGTACGCTGTTATCAAGCGGGCTCACTGACTTACCAGTTAGAAGTGCGAGAAGTGACGAAGTACACAACATTGGTTGAAATTTTCCAAGATGATGAGCTTCCTGTTTTCCCATTGCCTAAAATGACCGTTAGGCTCTATCACGATGCAAAAGTGGCAGAGGTAAGTGATTGTGAAAACGCGTCTCGCGTCCAAGCAAGGTACGATTACCCCAACGCAAAAATGCATCAAAAGGACGAAAAATTTCAGTTTAATCAGTTTTTAAGTGATTGGCTGACGTTCTGTTTAAAAAATGGCATTAGTCGAGCTCCGATCATGTATCGCAGCTAACAAGAATTATAATTTCAGGTTTTTAATATTTTGAACACAACACCCAGTGATGAATCTCAGTTAAGTAGCGTTAGGTTGCTGCAATTAACGGACACGCATCTGTTTGCGCCTGATGATGGTTGCTTACTGAGTGTTAATACCCAAGATAGTTTTCACGCCGTCGTAGCGGAAGTTATGCAGCAAGGCATACCGTTTGATGCCTTGCTTGCGACGGGCGATATTTCTCAGGATCATACCGAAGCGTCGTATCAAAAATTTGTCGATGGTATCGAACCGTTAGGCTTGCCTTGTTATTGGCTGCCTGGCAACCATGACTATAAGCCGTGCATGAACAGTGTCGTGAGCGCACCGCTTATTCAAGATGTGACTTACGCATTGCTCGGTGAGCATTGGCAAGTATTGTTGCTTGATTCGCAAGTGGTTGGTGTGCCTCACGGTAGGCTCAGTGACAGTCAGTTGGACTTTTTAGATCGTAAACTGACCGAGCACAGCGACAGACATACATTAGTGCTATTGCATCACCACCCGATGCTGGTGAATAGTGCATGGCTTGACCAACACTCGCTCAAAGATGCGCACGAGTTTTGGCAGGTAGTTGAAAAGCACAACAATGTACGCGCTGTATTGTGTGGCCATATCCATCAAGAGTTGGATCACATTCGCAATGATGTTCGCGTGCTTGCAACACCATCAACGTGTGTGCAGTTTAAACCAAACTCTAATGAGTTTGCGCTTGATACTTGCTCACCAGGTTGGCGCGAGTTAGAGCTTTGTGCTGATGGAGAGGTAAAAACAACGGTAAAAAGGCTGCCGCATGGCGCATTTCGTCCTGACTTTAACGCGGAAGGTTACTAATGAGCGTAAAGCGTCCACTGCTTCTTTATATCCACGGCTTTAACAGCTCACCCAAGTCGTTTAAGGCGCAAGCCATGTTGGCGTATTGTCAGCAGGCGAGACCCGATATCAAAGTTGTCGTACCGCAAATGCCGTGCTTTCCAGAGCAGGCTGCCCGTTACCTTGAGCAGATCGTGACGCAATACCAAGCGGACTACCAGATAGCACTGGTTGGGAGCTCACTGGGGGGATACTTGTCAACCTGGCTCAATCATCATTATGGCTTTAAAGCCGTATTGATAAACCCAGCGGTTAAACCTTACGAGTTATTGCTCGACTTCCTCGGTGAACAGCAAAACCCATATACTAACGAACGTTACACGTTGGAAGCGAAACACATTGATGATCTAAAAGCACTCGATGTCGAGACCATTCAATCACCTGATGATTTTTGGCTGTTGCAGCAAGAGGGCGATGAAGTTCTAGATTATCGCCAGGCAGTCGACAAGTATCGCCAATGCATGCAAACTGTCGAGGAAAATGGCGATCATAGCTTTGTCGGTTTTGAACGATTCCCTGAACAGATTATCCGCTTCTTAGGCCTGTAATCGTCGCTTTTTTCGTCTCCCCTTGAGGAGACAGTCATAATTTTCCCTCCAACTTCTGCGTGAAACTTGACAACACCTGCATTGGGCCAGACTATGATGTGTCTGTACTTACGCGTAGCCCGCAGTGGTGCACTAGTCAACGATGCACGACTGAACAAACGGGCCAGCGACTTTAAGTCGCAATCTCTATTTTTGCTGCTAAGTATCAATCATTATTTGAGTAAAATTTCCGTATTATGACAGAACAATATAATGCTGGAGCCATTGAGGTTCTCAATGGTCTTGAGCCAGTACGTCGCCGACCAGGGATGTATACGGATACAGCGCGCCCAAACCATTTGGGCCAAGAAGTTATCGATAACAGTGTCGATGAAGCGCTAGCCGGACATGCCTCTAAGGTACAAGTCATTCTGCATGCCGACCAATCGCTAGAAGTGATTGATGATGGTCGTGGTATGCCCGTCGATATCCACCCTGAAGAGAAGATTTCAGGTGTTGAGCTTATTTTCTGTAAGCTCCACGCGGGTGGCAAGTTCTCGAACAAAAACTATCAATTCTCCGGCGGTTTGCACGGGGTTGGTATCTCCGTGGTTAACGCACTTTCGAAACGCGTTGAAGTGGCAGTGCGTCGCGACGGCCAAGTGTATGAAATGGCCTTTGAGCACGGTAATAAAGTTCAGGAGCTGACAGTCACTGGCACTTGTGGTCGCCGTAATCGCGGTACCAGCGTTCATTTCTGGCCTGATGTGAGCTATTTTGACTCGGCGAACTTCTCGGTCACTCGTCTGGTGAACAACCTGCGTGCGAAAGCGGTGTTGTGTCCGGGTCTGGAAATTACCTTTACCGATAAGGTAAATGGCAAAGACTATAACTGGTACTACGAAGATGGTCTAAAAGACTATCTAGCGGAAGGCGTAAAAGGTTACGCAGTCCTACCTGAAGCACCATTTACCGGCGAATTTACCGCAGAGACTGAAGCGGCAACCTGGGCTGTGATCTGGCAGCCAGAAGGCGGTGAGATGATCACCGAAAGCTATGTTAACTTGATCCCAACAGCTCAAGGCGGTACGCACGTTAATGGTCTGCGTCAAGGCTTACTGGATGCGATGCGCGAGTTCTGTGAGTTCCGTAATTTGCTTCCTCGTGGCGTTAAGCTAACCGGTGATGACGTATTTGAGCGATGCTCATACGTACTGTCTATTAAGATGCAAGATCCGCAGTTTGCAGGACAAACTAAAGAGCGCCTCTCTTCTCGTCAGTGTGCTGCGTTTGTTTCTGGCGTGGTCAAAGATGCGTTTAGCCTATGGCTAAATGAAAAGCCTCAGCTTGCTGAGCAATTGGCAGAAGTCTGTATTGCCAACGCGCATCGTCGTATGCGTGCCAGTAAAAAAGTGGTGCGTAAGAAGGTAGCTTCTGGTCCTGCACTACCGGGTAAGCTGACGGATTGTTCACAACAAGATCTTAACCGCACCGAAATTTTCTTCGTGGAGGGTGACTCGGCGGGTGGCAGTGCCAAGCAGGCACGCGATCGTGAGTTCCAAGCAGTGATGCCATTGCGTGGTAAAATCCTCAATACATGGGAAGTATCGGCAGACCAAGTTTTGGCGTCGCAAGAAGTACACGACATCTCCGTGGCTTTGGGTATTGACCCAGATACCGAAAACCTTGATGGTCTTCGCTACGGTAAAGTCTGTATCCTTGCCGATGCGGACTCGGATGGTCTGCACATTGCGACGCTTCTATGTGCACTCTTTACTAAACACTTCCGTTCATTGGTTGCCGCCGGGCACGTCTATGTCGCAATGCCACCACTGTATCGTATCGATTGTGGTAAAGAGGTGTTCTACGCCCTTGATGACGATGAAAAAGATGGCGTGCTTGAACGTCTGAGCAAGAAAAAAGCGAAGATCAACGTCCAACGATTTAAAGGTCTGGGTGAGATGAACCCATTGCAGCTGCGTGAAACCACGATGGATCCAAATACCCGTCGCTTGGTGCAGTTGACCATTGATGATGACGAAGCCACCAATGAGATGATGGATATGCTGCTTGGTAAAAAGCGTGCTGACGATCGTCGTAGCTGGCTACAAAACAACGGTGACATGGCTGAGGTATAACAATGTCGACTGAAATGTCTTTTGATGGTGTAGAACAGCTGCCTCTGCGAAAGTTCACTGAAGACGCCTATCTGAATTACTCAATGTACGTGATTATGGATCGTGCATTGCCTTACATCGGTGATGGATTAAAACCCGTGCAACGCCGCATTATCTATGCGATGTCTGAGCTGGGTCTGTCCGCATCGGCGAAATACAAAAAATCTGCACGTACCGTTGGTGATGTGTTGGGTAAATATCACCCACACGGCGACTCTGCGTGTTATGAAGCCATGGTATTGATGGCTCAGCCATTCTCATATCGCTACCCATTGGTGGACGGTCAAGGTAACTGGGGTGCCCCAGATGATCCTAAATCGTTCGCGGCAATGCGTTATACCGAAGCCAAGCTGTCTAAGTTTGCTGAAGTTTTGCTGGGTGAAGTTGGCCAAGGCACGGTTGAGTGGCAGCCAAACTTTGACGGCACGATGAAAGAGCCGAAGATCTTACCGGCACGATTGCCCCATATCTTGCTTAATGGCATTACGGGTATCGCAGTTGGTATGGCTACTGATATCCCACCGCATAATATGCGTGAGATTGCCGACGCGACAATTCATCTTATTGATAAGCCAAAATCTGAGCTTGCTGAGGTGATGGAGTTTGTTAAAGGGCCGGATTACCCGACTGAAGCTGAAATCATTTCACCGCAAGCCGACCTAGAGAAAATCTATCGTACGGGTCGTGGTAGCGTGAAGATGCGTGCAGTGTGGCACAAAGAGGGCTCGGAGATTGTGATCACTGCGCTGCCACATCAGGTTTCTGGCGCTAAGCTTTTGGAGCAGATTGCAAACCAGATGCGAGCGAAGAAGCTGCCTATGGTAGACGATCTTCGTGATGAGTCTGATCACGAAAACCCAACGCGTATCGTTGTGGTGCCGCGCTCAAACCGCATTGATTGCGACCAGCTTATGAATCATTTGTTCGCATCGACCGATCTTGAGAAGAACTTCCGTGTGAACCTCAACATGATTGGTCTCGATAACCGTCCACAAGTGAAAGGTCTGATACAGATCTTAACAGAGTGGATTGAGTATCGCCGTGAGACAGTGCGCAAGCGTCTTCAGTATCGTCTAGACAAGATCCTTGCTCGTTTGCACATCCTTGAAGGTTTGTTGGTTGCGTACCTCAACCTTGATGAAGTGATTGAGATTATCCGTACTGAGGACGAACCAAAAGCCGTACTGATGGCGCGCTTCGGGATTACGGATATTCAAGCGGATGCGATTCTGGACACCAAACTTCGCCACCTTGCGAAGCTAGAAGAAATGAAGATCCGCGGTGAACAAGGCGAGCTTGAGAAAGAGCGTGAGAAGCTTGAAAAGCTACTTGGCTCTGAGCGTCGTATGAACACGCTATTGAAGAAAGAAATCCAAGCTGACGCTGAGAAATACGGTGACGATCGCCGCTCTCCAATCGTTGAGCGTGCAGAAGCGAAAGCGATGACCGAGCGTGACTTGGTACCAAGCGAACCAATCACTGTTGTGCTTTCGGAGAAAGGTTGGATCCGTCACGCGAAAGGCCACGATGTGGATGCGAGCGGGCTCAACTACAAAGCGGGCGATAAATTCTTAGCCTCCGCTAAAGGTAAGAGTAGTCAGCCAGCGGTATTCCTTGGCAGTGATGGGCGCAGTTACTCGTTGGAGTCACACTCGTTGCCATCGGCTCGTAGCCAAGGTGAACCAATTACAGGTCGACTCAACATCAGTGCTGGCTCAACAGTGCGCCAAGTCGTGATGGGTGAAGAAGATCAGCTATGGTTGATTGGCTCAGATGCGGGTTATGGCTTTGTGTGTAAAGGTAGTGATCTGCTATCGAAGAACCGCAGCGGTAAAGCGTTGGTGACTCTGCCACAAGCTTCTGAAGTGATGACGCCAGCAACGGTTGGCGATCTTGAGTCAGACGAAATCTTAGCGATCACCAACCAAGGCCGTATGCTACTGTTCCCGATTAAAGATTTGCCGCAGTTAGGCAAAGGTAAAGGGAACAAGATCATCAACATTCCATCGGCTAAGGCTAAAGCGCGTGAGGAGTTTGTCTCTCACTTGATGGCATTGCCACAAGGTGTATCCATTACCCTTTATGCGGGTAAGCGCAAGCTTGGACTGAAAGCGAGTGATCTGGATAACTTCCGTGGTGAGCGTGGGCGTCGTGGCGGGCTACTACCAAGAGGTCTTCAGCGTGTGACTCGTATTGAGGTAGATACTGGTAACGCACCAGAAGCTGCTATCGAAGAATAGTAAGCGAATAAAACAAAAAACCTCCGACACTGTCGGAGGTTTTTTTATATCTGCTATAAAGTACTAAGTCTAGCGATGCGCTAGTCTCGGCTGTCTTCACCCACAGTGACCGGTAAGATAAGCTCCTTGCCGTCCCGCAGCAGTTTCACGTCAACCGTAGTGCCGGGTCTCAGGTCGGTAACTAAATCCAAAACGCCTTGACGGCCATTCAGTTTATTGCCGTCAATCATTAGGACGATGTCTTGCACTTCAATACCGGCTTTGGCAGCCGGCCCTTCAGGATCAAGCCCTAGCACTATGATGCCACCAATGTGTTCATTGCCGAGTAGGCGAGCAGTGACGGAGTTAATATCTTGGCCATCAATGCCAATATAGCCGCGGATAACGCGTCCATCAGCGATGATTTTTTCCATGATTTTACTCGCCAACTGATAAGGAATAGCAAATGAAATACCGTAGGTTTCTAAATCAGTTGCTTGCTGGAATGAGGCGGTGTTAATACCAACAAGCTCACCAAGCGTATTTACCAATGCACCCCCTGAGTTACCTTGGTTGATAGCTGCGTCGGTTTGGATGAAGGCTTGAATACCGCCAGCGCTAATGGATGAGCGTCCAGTGGCAGAGATGATGCCGAAGGTGGTGGTCTGTCCTAAGTTGTATGGATTACCAATCGCCAGTACCACATCGCCAACTTTTGGTGAGTAGTTTGGATTGAGTGGGATTACAGGGAGGTTCCCCCCTTCAATGCGCAGTACCGCAATGTCGGTGCGCTGATCTTTACCAACAAGCTGGGCAGCAGCAACGCGCCCATCTTGCAGTGCGACAATGATCTGGTCAGCATTGGCGACGACGTGATAATTGGTAATGATGTAGCCTTTATCACTGACGATTACGCCTGAGCCTAGACCTTGTGTTGACAGTGTGGTGCGATCGCTCTCTTTATACTGACGACTGTAAATATTGACGACTGCAGGCGCCGCCTTGCGTACTGCTTGATTAAATGAGACTTGCTGAGATTGATCGTATTCAGGTTGCGAGACGATATTATTCGGTATGACGTTTTGTCTGAGGGAAGGTACCGCTAGTAGCACTAAGAGCGCCGTAATAAGACCCATAGATACAGAGCGGATTAAAAAGTTCAGCATTTTTCCCTCGAGTTGAATCGAAAATATAGCCGCAATGTCAGACTTAGCAAACGGTCACCTTGTTAAGTTAGTATTAACTAACTCGCAAAACGAGATAATTTTTTGAAATCAACCAAAAAAGTAAAAGACGTACAGCAGAGTTCGAAAGGATATCATTTATACCGCTGAGAATAAAAGAGCAGCCTCAACAGGGCTGCTCTATGACACAAAATTAACCAAGTTGAGTCGTGATTATCGAACGACTAGGTAGATGGTTCTGTCTCCGCGCTGAATGTTCAGTGCTAATACACCAGGTTTTTTCTCAAGCAGCTTACGCAGCTGTGCGACGTTTTTCACTCGAGTACGGTTCACGCCGATGATGATGTCATCTTTTTGCAGCTCGTATTGAGCGGCAGGAGAGCCTTCTGCAACCGATGTCACCTTGACCCCTTCAATGGCATCACTGCTGGTCGTGTTGGCAAACTCTGCTCCAGTGAGTCCTTCATGAAGCTTGTCCGCTTTAGTTGCTGATTGTGTGGACTCTTTCAGCGTCGCTTCGAAAGACTTTTCTTTGCCATCACGAACCACGCCAAGCGTGACCGTTTTGCCCGCCCCGAGAGTGGCGACTTTGGCACGTAGTTCGCTAAAGGTGGAGATTTTCTTACCATTTACCGAGACGATGATATCGCCAGCTTCCAGCCCTGCTTTGTCTGCTGCACTATCAGGTACGACTTGGCTAACAAACGCACCTTTGCTTGAATCATAGCCGAGTGCTTCTGCAAGCTCTGAGGTGACTTCGCCACCTTGAACGCCCAGCATGCCACGTTTCACCTCACCAAACTCAATGATTTGACCGGTAAGGTTGGTCATCATGTTCGATGGGATGGCGAAACCAATACCAACGTTGCCACCATTTGGTCCTAAGATGGCAGTGTTGATACCAATAAGCTCACCGTTGAGGTTTACCAAGGCACCACCAGAGTTACCGCTGTTAATAGCCGCATCGGTCTGAATGAAGTTTTCAAAGTTTTCAATGTTGAGGCCACTTCGCCCTAGCGCGGATACAATACCGGAAGTAACAGTTTGTCCTAGACCAAATGGGTTACCAATCGCGACGGTAAAGTCACCGACACGAAGCCCGTCTGAATCAGCCACTTTAATTTCTGTAAGGTTCTTAACGCCATCCACTTTTAGCAGGGCGACGTCCGACATTTCATCACCGCCAACAAGTTCAGCGTCGAACTCACGTCCATCACCAAGTTTGATGCGGATTTCTTCCGCGCCATTGATGACGTGATAGTTCGTCACGATGTAGCCTTTATCGGCATCAATGACGACACCGGAGCCTAGCCCGCGGAATGGGCGCTCTTGAAGCTGTTCTGTAGGAAAGTCAGGACCAAAGAAAAAGCGAAACTGGTCTGGCAGTTGTTGTCGAGAAACTTGTGTCCCCTCTACGGCGATGCTGACCACCGCTGGGGTGACCTTTTCTAACATAGGTGCAAGGCTTGGTAGTTGTTCACCGTTAACAGACAGTGGTAGAGCGGCCGTCGCAGGTAGTGGGGCGATGATTGCACTTAGGCTTAACGAAAGAACAGTTAACACAAGTACGGGTTTTTTCATCATAAAACTCCTCATAGGATCAGTAAGGTTTATGACTCAACGATTGTAGTAAAGTTCAGCCTTAATATAAAAACGGCCAGCGATTGATTTAATGGCTGGCCGATTCCGGTGTTTCTAATTAAGAAGCTTTGGCTGTGGTTACGGGCTCTTGAGCGATGGCCGAAGGGGCTTCGACCACTTCTTTTTTCTCTTCTCTCAATAGACCGGTTGCACCGTTAACATAATCTTTAGGTGGCTGATCAGTAGAATCGTTAGCGTCAATGACTTCTACGTTGTGTTCAGCAATTTTCTTCACAAATGGATTATCTTGCTCAGGAAGGTTAGGCATTAGCTCAGTTGAAGTTTTAGCCATGTGTTGATAAAGCTTAGTGTAGTCTTTGCCCAGCGTGTCGAGCATTTCTGCGGTTTGCGCAAAATGATCCGACAGTTCTTGTCTTTGCTGTTCTAATGCAAATTTAGCGGATTCGAGGTCTTTTTGTAGCGTCTTTTGTTTTTTGTATTGTGGAGTAGTCAGTCGGGAAATCACAATTCCTAGAATAGCACCAACTAGCAAGCCGACAATGGCATAGATCCAAGGCATAACAGCTCCTTTATAATGATTATTAACATGCGCGTTACCAAGTGGTTACACACGTCGTATAGCCATGTTACTATGAGAGTTCGAGCCAATAAAGCAAAAATACGCGCTCTTTAGCCCTTGGATCAGTGTTGCGAGTAATCCATGACGCCCATAGAAAGATATGAACACGATATTGAAACAAATGGTTTCCAGGCAGACCCTGCCCAACGCACTGCAGTGGAAGCCTTAGACAAACTACACCATCAATTTAGTGACTATTTAAAATTTGAAGCGCCTCCGCTTTCAATGATGCAAAAGCTGCTAGGAAAGAAGCCAGAACAAGCAATACCTCCGAAGGGGCTGTATTTCTGGGGTGGAGTAGGGCGAGGCAAAACCTATTTGATGGACGCATTTTTTGATAGTTTGCCGACATCGAGAAAAATGCGAGTCCACTTCCACCGCTTCATGTATCGCGTACATGATGAACTAAAACGACTTGGAGACGTTGAAAACCCGTTAGAGAAAGTCGCAGACATCTTTGAATCCGAAGCTAAAATTATTTGCTTCGATGAGTTTTTTGTCTCTGATATTACGGATGCGATGATTCTAGCGACCTTGCTACAAGAGCTGTTTAAGCGTGGGGTTGTTCTTGTCGCAACGTCCAATATCCCTCCGGAAAACTTGTATCGCAACGGCTTGCAGCGTGCCCGATTTATGCCGGCCATTTCGCTGATTCAAAGTCAGTGTGTGGTGCTAAATGTCGACAGCGGTATTGATTATAGACTTCGAACGCTTGAGCAGGCAGAGATTTACCATTTCCCACTCGATGAGGCGGCTAACCAAAATCTTGAGCGCTATTTCAATCAGTTGGTAATGGACGATCGCGTTCATGACGCTAGTATTGAGATTAATCACCGTGATGTTGACGTGTTTGCCGCCGCTGACGATGTCTTGTTCGCAAGTTTCGCACAGTTGTGTCAAACCATGCGTAGTCAAAACGACTATATAGAGATGTCTAAAATTTATCACACGGTGCTGCTGGCTGATGTGAAGCAGATGGATGCGAAACTGGATGATGCCGCTAGGCGCTTTATCGCGTTAGTGGATGAATTTTATGAAAGACGGGTAAAGCTGATCATTTCAGCCGAAGTCGCTTTAGAGGAGTTGTACACTCACGGTCAATTGGAGTTTGAGTTTAAGCGATGTATTTCGCGACTCACCGAGATGCAAAGTCACGACTATTTGGCTTCTGAGCACCTCCCTTGATGTTTTTGGCCAATTTGTCCAAAAAATAGATGATTTTTTCCGCGAGCTTCTCTATAATCCTGCGACCCACCGTTACTGCAGGCGAGTTTCTTCAAATTTTTTGAGGAACGATGCCGAGAGTTTCAACACTCGAAGGGGTGATGTATGGGCTCTTAGACAGTGGGAGCGAAAGCTCCTTAAGTGTAAATTAAATTAACGGGTTATTATTAGCATGAAAACTTTCGTTGCTAAACCAGAAACTGTAAAACGCGACTGGTACGTTGTAGACGCTGAAGGTAAAACTCTTGGCCGTCTAGCAAGTGAAATTGCATCTCGCCTACGTGGCAAACACAAAGCTGAATACACTCCGCACACTGACACTGGTGATTACATCATCGTTGTTAACGCTGAGAAAGTTACTGTAACTGGTAACAAGGCTAAGAACAAAGTTTACTACCGTCACTCTGAGTTCCCAGGCGGCCTAAAATCAATCACTTTTGAAAAGCTGATCGATCGTAAGCCTGAAATGGCTCTTGAGCTAGCGGTTAAAGGTATGCTACCACGTGGTCCTCTAGGCCGTGCTATGTACCGTAAGCTTAAGGTTTACGCTGGCGCTGAGCACAACCATGTTGCTCAACAACCACAAGTACTAGACATCTAATCGGGGATTTCGAAAATGGCAGAGAATCAATACTACGGCACTGGCCGTCGCAAAAGCTCAGCTGCTCGTGTTTTCATCAAACCAGGCACTGGCAATATCGTAGTTAACAAGCGTGAACTAGAAGTATACTTCGGTCGCGAAACTTCTTGCATGGTAGTTCGTCAGCCTCTAGAGCTAACTGAACTAACTGAGAAGCTAGACCTATTCGTTACTGTAAAAGGTGGCGGTATTTCTGGTCAAGCAGGTGCTATCCGTCACGGTATCACTCGCGCGCTAATGGAATACGATGAGACTCTACGTCCTGCTCTACGTGCAGCTGGCTATGTTACGCGTGACGCTCGTTGCGTTGAACGTAAGAAAGTTGGTCTACGTAAAGCACGTCGTCGTCCACAGTTCTCTAAGCGTTAATTTTCTCCTTACCGAGAAGATTATGCTTTCCAACTATATGTTGGAATGTGGATTCAAAAAGCTCAGCTTCGGCTGGGCTTTTTTGGTTTTATACGTCCAATAACCCTACTAAATTCAGAAACTCTGATCTTCACTCTCTCCTTTTCCCTCCTTTTGTGAACTAGCAAGCGAATTCCCGCTATAGATGTTACGAAAAGGTAGCTTTATCTTGTCAAAAAGTAGGGTTTTCTTTATCATTTGCTATCAAATAAATACAACTAAAATTCGTATTTTGTTAGCCATGCTCTACTGGTCGGAATCGATGTCTGAGCAGACTCAAGTAGCCAAAAATAATTAGTACTATTGGCTCGTTCAATTTGAAGGAAAATAGCCCAAGGAATGGTTCCCCAATGGGTTATTCCATCTAAAAGAGCAACTTGGATTCGCTCAGTATTGACCCAAAGGAGCAAATGGGAGAAATGTTGGATGAGCAATGCGCCTTTAAATAACGGTCGCAGGCGTTTCCTTACTGCGACAACTGCGGTTGTCGGTGGTTTGGGAGCAGCTGCAGTCGCCGTTCCTTTTATTAAATCTTGGAACCCAAGTGCCAAAGCTAAAGCCGCTGGTGCCCCTGTTGAAGTGGACGTCAGCAAGCTTGAAGAAGGTCAAATGGTTCGTGTTGAATGGCAGGGTAAGCCGGTATGGGTTGTGCGCCGCGCACAGTCTGTTTTGGACAACCTAAATAACCTAGCCGCTCAATTGCGTGACCCAGACTCAGGGGAAGAACAGCAACCAGAGTATGCACAAAACGTGTACCGCTCCATTAAACCGGAGTACTTTGTCGCTGTTGGTTTCTGTACCCACCTAGGTTGTTCGCCTACCTATCTTGCTGATTCCTTTAGTGAACAAGTTCAGGGTGTGAAATCGGGTTTCTTCTGCCCATGTCATGGCTCTAAGTTTGATATGGCTGGTCGTGTTTTCCAGAACGTACCAGCACCACTCAACCTAGTCATTCCTAAACACATGTACTTGAGTGATACCAGAATCCTTATTGGTGTTGATGAGGGGGATGCATAATGCAAGCGTTACTTGATTGGGTAGAAAAACGTCTACCTGCGATGAATGCTTATAAAAAGCATCTATCCGAATACCCAATGCCAAAAAACTTTAACTTTTGGTACCTGTTTGGTTCACTAGCGATGCTAGTGTTGGTCAACCAAATCCTAACCGGCATTTGGCTGACAATGAACTACGTACCTTCTGGTGAAGGTGCATTTGCCTCTGTTGAATACATCATGCGTGATGTGGAATACGGGTGGCTACTCCGCTATATGCACTCAACGGGTGCCTCGGCCTTTTTCGTTGTTGTCTACCTACATATGTTCCGTGGTCTTATCTATGGTTCTTATCAGAAGCCGCGTGAGCTGCTTTGGGTGTTCGGCATGCTGATCTTCCTTGTGTTGATGGCAGAAGCATTCATGGGTTACCTACTGCCTTGGGGACAAATGTCTTACTGGGGTGCACAGGTAATCATCTCGCTATTTGGTGCGATTCCAGTTATCGGTGATGACCTAACGCTTTGGATCCGTGGTGACTACATCATCTCTGGTGCAACGCTAAACCGCTTCTTCGCACTGCACGTGATTGCGCTACCAATCGTGCTACTACTGCTGATTGTGCTGCACGTACTCGCTCTACACGAAGTGGGTTCAAACAACCCAGATGGTATTGAGACTAAGCTTCCGAAAGGCAGCATGGGCGATGACTACAAGACGCAGTTCAAGTTCCACGACTACTACAGCAAGAAATACGACATCATCGATTCGATTCCTTTCCACCCTTACGGTACGGTAAAAGATCTCGTTGGTGTAGCTGGCTTCTTCTTCCTGTTCTGTTATGTGTTGTTCTTTAACCCAGAGATGGGCGGTTATTTCCTTGAGCCACCTAACTTTGAAGCTGCGAACCCGCTGAAGACACCTGAGCACATTGCTCCAGTATGGTACTTCACTCCGTTCTACGCGATTTTGCGTGCGGTACCAGACAAGCTACTTGGTGTTGTTGCAATGGGACTATCGATTGTATTCCTGTTCCTACTTCCTTGGTTCGACCGTTGTAAAGTTCGCTCTTATCGCTACAGAAGTAAGATTCACCTAATCAACATCATCCAGTTCACCATTAGCTTTATTGCTTTGGGTATTCTTGGTGCGCTACCAGCGACGCCAACGTACACGCTACTGGCTCAGATCTTCAGTTTAGGTTACTTCATGTTCTTCGTTCTGCTGTTCTTCTACAGTAAGAATGAAAACACCAAGCCATTGCCAGAGAGGGTGACATTCAAATGAAAAAGTGGATTGTAGTACTTTTCGCATTGCTGCCATCTCTAGCACTAGCCGCTGGTGGTAATGTAAATCTTGATAAAGCAAACAATGATTTGACGGATAAAGCGTCGCTTCAAAACGGTGCTAAGCTGTTTATGAACTACTGCTTTGCGTGTCACTCGACGCAGTATCAGCGCTATGAGCGTGTAGCAACTGACTTGGGTATCCCTGTTGATCTAGCTAAAGAAAACCTAGTTTTCGATCCAGAAGCAAAGATCGGTGACCTGATGGTTAACGCAATGCCTCAGAAACAAGCAGCAGCTTGGTTTGGTGCTGCGCCACCAGATCTTACTTTGGTTGCTCGTGTTCGTGGTGTGGACTGGTTATATACTTATCTACGTACGTTCTACGCCGATCCAAGTCGTCCGTTTGGTGTGAACAACACCACATTCCCAAATGTTGGTATGCCGCATGTTCTTGAAGAGCTACAAGGTATCCCAACGCCGATCTTCGAAACGAAAGTGGTTGATGGTGAAGAAGTTCAGGTGATTGTTGGTACTGAAACTGATGGTCGTGGTGAACTCAGTTCAAGCGAATATGACGATGCGGTACGTGACCTAGTTAACTTCCTTGAGTACTCAGGTGACCCTGTGAAACTCGAGCGTCATGCACTAGGTTGGTGGGTGATGGCGTTCCTAGTCATCTTCACTATCGTTGTAGTGCTGCTCAAGAAAGAGTATTGGCGTGATGTTCACTAATTGTGCTATAATAGCGCGTTAATTCCAATTTGTTCACAATGGAGGCCTTGCCTCCATTGTTTTTTGTAAGTATCCCGGAGGGCTCCATGGCTGTAGCTGCCAATAAACGTTCTGTGATGACTCTTTTTTCCAGTGCTACTGATTTATATAGCCACCAGGTTCGAATCGTTCTTGCGGAAAAAGGGGTTAGTGTTGAAGTCGAGTTAGTGGATGACGTGAACATCCCAGCTGAGCTTGCTGAGCTAAACCCATACAAGACTGTTCCAACTTTGGTCGATCGTGAGCTAGCCCTTTACGACTCAAAGATCATCATGGAATACCTAGATGAGCGTTTCCCTCATCCACCACTAATGCCAGTATATCCGGTAGCTCGTGGTAACAGCCGCTTAATGATTTATCGCATTGAGCGTAACTGGTACTCGCTTGCAGAGAAGGTAATGAAAGGTTCTGCAGAAGAATCAGAAGCGGCACGTAACAAACTTCGTAACGACCTACTGACTCTCGCGCCTATTTTTGCTGAGTACGAGTACTTCATGAGCGAAGAGTTCAGCCTAATTGATTGCTACCTAGCTCCACTATTATGGCGTTTGCCAGAGATGGGCATCGAGCTTGTTGGTCCTGGCTCAAAAGAAATCAAAGTGTATATGAACCGTGTATTTGAACGTGATTCATTCCTAGCTTCTCTAACAGAAGCTGAGCGTGAGATGCGTTTGGTTCGCTAGTCCTTATAGGTTTCTCTCGAGACGATGGATATTGAAAAAATGACACCTCGCCGACCATATATGCTTCGTGCATTTTATGATTGGCTAGTTGAGAATGATTTAACCCCGCATATTGTTGTTGATGCAAATATGCCGGGTGTGCGAGTTCCTTTGGAATTCGTGCAAGATGGTCAGATCATTCTTAATATTGCTCCAAGAGCGGTCGGCCAGCTTGAGTTGGGTAATGAAGCGATTACGTTTCATGCTCGATTTGGTGGTAAGCCGCACTCTGTGATTGCTCCTTTGTATTCGGTACAAGCGATTTATGCTCGTGAAAACGGTGCAGGCACTATGTTCGAACCTGAAGATGCGTATCTTTCTATTGAGGAAGAAGACATCTCAGAGCCAGAAGTGGTGACCGGTTTGTCCGTGGCCGCAGAAACTGAGCAGCCAGAGCTAAGCAGTGAAGAGCCTAACGGAGATGATGAACCGCCTAAACCAAAAGGGCGACCAAGTCTTCGTGTAGTCAAATAGCAAAAAGCCGCATTGATATGCGGCTTTTTTGTACCTCTAACACCTTACCTTTTTCTCATCTTATTGCTAACAGCGACTTTCTTCTTGCTTTTGAGACGTGTAAAAAACGTGCCACTGTATTAGACTTTAGTCTAATGCTGATTAAAACTTGACCTGTTAAGTGTAATCAGTAAACTAGGCGTTCTTGGAGTAAGGTCACACTTTTGGGTTCACATTTTCTCCTTCCTCAAGAATGGAATTTACTTTTGATTGGACAGTATTCACTTGGATGTCAATGGGTTAGGTGATAGAGGTTTGTTATGTACAATCACTTTTTGGTAAGGCTCACCGTCGGCGCTTTGGTCGTACTGGGCATCAAGTTGAGCGCATTATACTTTTTGCCTATGGTGCTTCTGCTCAACACGCATCACAAAGAATTCTTTGGATGGTAAAAATCGGGGCTAGCCCCGATTTTTTGTTTAATTCATTTCGATTTCGCTGACCGTTGGTTCGATGTCTTTCATCATATCATTGAGATATTGGGTCAGTTGCTGACGAGCTCCGTCGATGTCTTTATCGAGGGTCAGCTTCATCATCTTCTCGTGCTCTTCAAGGTTAAACAGCTCTGAGAAAGCTTTAGGTGAGTGACTTAGTGAGATGCGGCGATAGCGTTTGACTTGTCTGATGATGTCATTAAAAAAGTCGAGCATGTTCTTAGAGAAGCATCCGCTGAGCAAAGAACTATAGAAAGCTTCATGACGATCTTCCCATTCCTGCCAGTTAAAATTATCCCCTTGGAACTTAAAGCGAGATAGCTTGTGGAACTCTGTTAGGATCTCTAACTCCCAACTTTCGCTGCCTTGTTGGATTGACTTCTCTAACAGTACTGACGAGACAACCTTCAAGCTTTCATACAAATCATACAGCTCTAACTTTGAAATAGGCGCTACCCAGCAACCTTTTTGTGGTTCGAGTTTGACGTATTTAATCCACGAAAGTTGAATCAGTGCTTCTCGAATAGGAGAGGCTCCTACGTTGTACTTTTCCTTAAGCTCAGCAACCACCAGTTTTTGGTTTGGCTTGAGCTCCCCCGATAGAATATCCTGACAGATCATTTTAGCGACTTTGTCTGTCAATGTTGGGCTTGACACGTTACACCTCTTAACTCAGAAAATAAAATCTGGAAACGCACGGCGGTATGCCGTGTTGTAAAGCATGTCTGATAGTACAGCGTGTTGAAAATTTGGGCAAGAAAATTATAAAAAAAAGAGGGCGTAAGCCCTCTTTTTATAGATATTTTGTATATATCTTCGGAATTATAGTACGTGAACAGACGCTGTGTTCGTTGTACCAGATGCTACTAGAGCACCAGAAACCATAACTACGATGTCGCCTTTCTTACCAAAACCAGACTCTAGAGCGTACTCTTTACCGTTTTTGTAGAACTCATCAGTGCTGTCGATTGAATCAACAAGAACTGGACGAACACCTTTAGTCAGAACTAGCTGTGCAGCTGTCTTAGAGTTAGTCGTTAGTGCAACGATGCTTGCTGTTGGGAAGTACTTACGTACAGAACGTGCAGACTTACCACCTTCAGTAGCAACGATGATTAGTGGAGCAGCTAGCTTCTCAGCTGTGTCTACTGCACCTTTACATACTGCTTCAGTGATACGTAGGCGTGGGCTGTCTAGACGAGAACCTAGTTCAGCTTTTAGTGCACCGTCAGTACGGTTCGCGATTTGAGCCATGATAGTTACCGCTTCAACAGGGTACTTACCTTTCGCTGTTTCACCAGAAAGCATTACTGCATCAGTACCGTCCATGATTGCGTTCGCAACGTCACCCGCTTCTGCACGAGTTGGACGTGGGTTTTGAATCATAGAATCAAGCATTTGAGTTGCAGTGATAACAGTCTTACGTGCACGGTTACACTTCTCGATCATCATCTTCTGAGCGAAGATTACTTCTTCAGCTGGGATCTCAACACCTAGGTCACCACGTGCAACCATGATGCCGTCAGAAAGCTCAAGGATCTCGTCGAAGTTATCTACACCTTCTTGGTTCTCAATCTTAGAGATGATGTGGATGTTCTCGCCGCCGTTTGCGTTTAGCACGTCACGGATTTCTTTAACGTCTGCCGCTTTACGGATGAAAGATGCAGCAACGAAATCAACGCCTTGCTCACAACCAAATTTAAGGTCGTTCTTATCTTTTTCAGATAGAGCTGGAAGCTGAACAGAAACGCCTGGAAGGTTAACACCTTTGTTTTCACCAAGTGCGCCGTTGTTAAGAACTTTACACTTAACTTCAGTGTCAGTTGTAGAGATAACTTCCATTTCGATTAGACCGTCGTCTACTAGGATAGTGTTACCAGCAGAAAGGTCTTTTGCGAAACCTGCGTAAGTTACAGCAACAGTGTCTTTGTTACCTACAACAGCGATGTCAGTTGTGAAAGTGAATTCTTGACCAGCTACTAGATCAACGTCGTTGCCGCCTTCTAGCTTGATAGTACGAATTTCTGGACCTTTAGTGTCTAGAAGAATTGCAAGTTGCTTACCTACGTTTGCCATTACTTCACGGAAGTTAGCAATACGAGTGCCGTGCTCTTCGTAGTCACCGTGAGAGAAGTTTAGACGCATAACGTTCATGCCAGCGTTTACAAGCTCAGTTAGCTTCTCTACTGATTCAGTTTTAGGGCCAATCGTACATACGATTTTGGTCTTTTTCATGGAAGATACTCTCCGGTAAATATTATTACAATTTGAAAGTTAGTATTAGTCTCTCTAGAAGGCTAGGGATGCCCACAAATAATTCACGTGAGCTATCAATCTTTTCTCTAGTTTCGCTTCTTCTAGAAGTGAAAGTCTTTCATCAAGTTTAGTCATTTTATGACTAAATGAGGCGCTTTCTAGGCCACTTTTTTGGCCGCTTACTAGGGTAATTCAGTAAGATTGCAAAAAAATAACCGCTAATTCTGTAATTTTTTTTCTTTTCGGGCACGAATTCTACCACCGAATTGATCGGATTTCACTGTGCATAAGTTGTTTTAGAGCAAGGTTTCGGCGCTTAAGATTTAATTTTTGGATCAAAATAAATAAACCGGATGAATCGACACCATTTGGTAACTTTTTTTCAAAATGGTTACCAATACGGTACATAATCCTGTCCATTGAAGAGGCTCATTGCTGGTGATATTGTGTACTCAGCATGGCTGTTTACTGTTCAAAAAGAGCCAGTTGGGATCGAGAGGTGCAGTAAAATATGGCTTCAAATCACATCAAATGTGTAATTTTTGATTGTGACGGTACGCTTATCGATAGCGAACGTCTATGTATACAGGCAATCGTCGAAGTACTTGAGGGTGTTGGCGTTCATGTTGATTATGTGAACGTGAAAGATCAGTTCCAAGGGGTGAAGCTTGAAAAGATTTTTGGCGAACTTATCGCTGGTAGTTCATTGCTTAGTGATGATGGCTTAACAGGACTTGTTCGGCACTATCGTCAGCGCTGTCAGGAGCTGTTCACTGAGCAGCTAACGGTCATTGATGGCGTTTATGAGGTTTTAAATGAGCTCAAAGCCAACAACATTGCGATATGCATAGCGTCAAATGCCCCTCACGAAAAGATGGCGTTCACCCTGCCGCTGACAAAACTCGACCACTATTTCGAGGGCACGGTGTACAGCGCAATAGACGCACATGCCTGGAAGCCAGATCCTAAACTTCTGCACTTTGTCATGGACAAAATGCAAGTGAGAGCAGAAGAGTGTCTATTTATTGACGACTCTCTTGTCGGTGTTCAAGCAGGCATAGGCGCACAAGTAACCACCTTGTATTTCTCACATGCAGAGCCTCATAAAAAGATTGAAATCGATAGCCCTTACCTACACTACATTTCCGATATAAGACAATTGCTATCCTTTGTTCAATGATTTTCAAAGCATAGGTCAGTTGTGCTTGTCTGGGCGATTGGCAGATTGGTTGAGTAACTGATTAGCGGCGAGTAATTTGCTACGCATGCTGACAACAGATGCATCCAGTATGTCGATAGCCCATAGCGGTAACTTATCTGAGATGGAATAAAACGCCCATTGTCCTCGGCGTCGATCACTAACCACCCCACAGTTTCTAAGCACGCCAAGCGCTCTGGAGATCTTTGGCTGAGATTCTTGCAGCGCGTCGCACAACTCACCCACGCTGAGTTCCACTTCGGTAAATATCATTAAGGTGATGAGAAGCCTTGTTTGGTCGCTCAGACACTTATGAATCACCAGTGGGTCAAAATCTAAATCATTGCTGTCACTGTGCACGGCCACAAACAGTTCGATTCGCTTGTACAGGTCATATAAAGAGGCGTCAAAAGAAGTCTCTGATAAAGAGGTGGGGGAGGGAAGATCCCAAAACAGGCTCTCTTGGCTGTTTTCAAATACCCCGCATTCCTTATGCGCCGAGGAACATAGCGTGATGACATAATCAAAATGCTGTCCGTCGAACTCTTCTACCGACTTTGAGCGCAGACCCCCGCTATCAAAACCAGACTCTTTGAGTGTTGTTAGCGTTCTATTGTCGACATGACTTGGATTGCTACCAGCGCTAAATGCTTGGTATTGATCCGCATAATCTCTGTTGACGATCGCCTCTGCGAGCTGCGAGCGTGCCGAGTTTCCTCTGCAAACAAAGAGTATTTTTTTTGTCATGGTGTCCTCATCAAATCGGCTTGTACTAGCGCACACAATATTATGAAAGCTTATCGGTGCGAATGAAAGCATTGTATACCTCTGTTGTCCCTCAATCGTTTTAACCTGTATCGGCTACATTCTGTAAGAATCTTTTATGACAGTATAAAAAGATCCTTGACTCGCTCGTGATATTTTTTAATATATACGCATATCCATATATGAGTATTTAAAGATGCTTCCACATGAGTTTTTTAAATTGATGTCTGATGAAACCCGTATTCGAACCCTACTTTGGGTATCGGCCAACGGCTCTGTCTGTGTCAACGATCTGGTGGAGGCATTGGGAGAGAGCCAACCTAAGGTATCGAGGCACCTTGCTATGCTACGACAAGCTGGTGTGCTCAAGGATACGAGGCAAGGGCAGCATGTCTTTTACAGCTTAGCTGAAGGATTGCCGGGTTGGCTTTATCGAACATTGAAAGGGCTTGAGCAATCGAACTGTTTGCAAAGCGCTTATCAACTAAACTTTAACGAGCTTGCGTCATCATCAAACGATGCCTAGGGCTTGACGGTACAACCGAATATTTTACGTAATTAAGAGATTAAGTTATGGCGATTAAAGTAGGTATTAACGGATTTGGTCGAATTGGCCGTTTGGCGCTTCGCGCAGCATTTGATTGGGACGAGCTAGAGTTCGTATTGATCAATGACGTTGCAGGTGATGCAACCACACTAGGTCACTTATTGGAGTTCGATTCAGTGCAAGGCACATGGCACCACGGCGTAACCGTGGAAGGTGATGAGCTTGTGGTGAACGGCAAGCGTATTAAGACGACTCAAGAGCGTGATATCGACGCGATTGATTGGTCTGGTTGCGACGTTGTGATTGAAGCAACAGGTGTGCACCGTAAAACCAAATTCCTAAACAAATACCTCGACCAAGGCGTTAAACGTGTTGTGGTATCCGCGCCAGTGAAAGAAGAAGGCATTGCCAACATCGTTGTCGGTGTGAACGATGAAATCTTTGATGCAGCAGCTCACCGAATCGTGACAGCGGCGTCTTGTACTACAAACTGTATCGCTCCAGTGGTGAAAGTGATCCACGAGAAACTCGGTATTGAACAGTCGTCGTTCACGACTATCCACGATCTAACGAATACCCAGACTATCCTTGATGCGCCGCACAAAGATCTGCGCCGTGCTCGTGCATGTGGTATGAGCCTTATCCCAACTACGACGGGCAGCGCAACAGCGATTGTTGAGATTTTCCCTGAGCTAAAAGACAAGATCAATGGTCACGCGGTTCGTGTACCTCTAGCAAATGCGTCACTAACGGATATCATTTTTGACGTGAAGCGTGATACAACGGCTGAAGAAGTCAACGCGCTACTGAAAGAGGCATCACAAGGCGAGCTAAAAGGTATTCTTGGTTTTGAAGAGCGTCCACTTGTGTCTATCGATTATCGTGGCGACCAACGCTCAACTATCGTCGATGCGCAATCGACTATGGTGGTCGGTACTCGCATGGTGAAAATCTACGCGTGGTATGACAATGAAATGGGCTATGCAACACGCACAGCTGAATTGGTTCGTAAAGTCGGTCTAGCGGGGTAATGATGATGCATCCAACATGGGAATTAAACGTAGATAACGCAGCGTTAGTGCTAACGCCTTGTCCAGGTACCAAAGAGGCGTCGTTAGACGACTCATTAGCGCAACTTAAAGAGCAAGGTGTCACGGTTATCGTGACTGCTCTGGATAATCACGAGATGGCAGAAGCAGGCGTGGCTGAGCTTGGAGAAAAAGCACAGGCGCTAGGCATCAAGTGGTTCCAAACGGCAATTGAAGATGACCGAGCGCCTGGCGCTGAGTTTGCTGCTAACTGGAAAGCGATCTCTCCAGAGCTTCATCAAGCAATTGAAGCGGGCGAGAAAATTGTGATGCACTGCATGGGCGGCTCTGGTCGTACTGGCCTTCTTGCTGCAAACCTTTTGCTTGAGAAAGGTTGGGAACTTGAGACCATTCGCCGTGAAGTTCAGGCGCTACGCCCGGGCGCTTTCACAAAGCAGCCGCAAATTGACTACGTAGAGAAGCTTGCTGCGACTTTCTAACCCGAGTCTCCTTAGCGAGTAAAATCAGCGAGTAAAGCCCTCTGATGAGGGCTTCTATTCCTGAACCCTTATCCCTGTTATTAGGCAGAATAATTATGTTGTCTAACCTTAGCAAAAGCGTTCGCCAGTATATGCTGGTGACCTTTAACTACTGGAATTTCACCATTACCGATGGTGCCTTGAGAATGCTGGTGGTGCTTTACTTCCACGATCTCGGCTACAGTTCACTCGCCATTGCCTCACTGTTTCTTTTCTATGAGTTCTTTGGTGTGGTTACCAACCTTATTGGTGGATGGTTAGGGGCGCGTTTAGGCCTTAACCGAACCATGAACGTTGGTCTCGGGATGCAGATCTTTGCATTGTTAATGCTGGCCGTCCCGAGTGCTTGGTTAACCATCCCGTGGGTGATGGCGGCACAAGCGCTATCAGGTATTGCTAAGGATCTGAACAAGATGAGTGCCAAAAGTGCCATCAAGACCTTGGTTCCTGATGAGCAGCAAGGGGCGCTTTACAAATGGGTAGCCATTCTGACAGGTTCTAAGAATGCACTGAAAGGCGCAGGCTTCTTTATCGGTGGCTTATTGCTGTCTGTCCTGGGTTTCCAGTATGCCGTTGCAGCCATGGCGGCGGTACTGACACTGGTGTTTATTGGTAGCGTTATCAGCTTAGAAAGTGATATGGGTAAGGCAAAAGCTAAGCCTAAGTTTAAGCAGATCTTCTCTAAGTCAGAAAGTATCAATATCTTATCCGCTGCGCGTATGTTCCTGTTTGGCGCACGTGATGTTTGGTTCGTAGTTGCCTTACCAATTTATCTTGGTTCTGTCTTTGGTTGGGATCATACCTTGGTAGGGGGATTTCTTGCGCTATGGGTCATCGCTTATGGCTTTGTCCAAGGTGTTGCACCAAAGGTTACCGGCAAGGCGCAGGGCAGAGTGCCAGATGGCAGTGCTGCCATGTGGTGGGCGTTAGCATTAGCCGTGGTGACAGGAATTATTGCATATTGTGTTCAGATGCAGTGGTATCCGCAAGTGGTTATTGTTGTGGGGCTATTGATTTTTGGCGCTATCTTTGCGGTCAACTCATCCTTACACAGCTATTTGATTGTGAGTTATGCAAAAGGCGATGGCGTGTCGATGGACGTTGGCTTCTACTACACGGCTAACGCGATGGGTCGTTTAATTGGCACCGTGTTGTCTGGTTGGGTGTTCCAAATGGCGGGTTTAGCGGCTTGCATGTGGGTGTCGTTTGCCTTCTTGGTACTGACGACTATTATCTCCATTAGCTTGCCAGGCGCGCCTAAAGCGGTTGCAGGATAACGGAATTGAATCAAAAAAAAAGAGTTAATCGTTAAAAGACGATTGACTCTTTTTCGTTTCAGGCGTATGTTAATCGTCAAAAGACGATAGGGGATACACAGTGACCAGTTGTAGTGTTGAAAATCCAGACATGTTTATCGCGACTGAGCAGCAGTTAGCCACAGAAAAAAAGCTAGCCGTACAAGCGAAGGCTTTGTCGCATCCTGCACGTATCCGAATTATCCGTATTCTGTCTGATTTAGAGCGTGCTGGTGGTTGTTTGAACAGTGACCTTGTATCGCAGTTGGGTCTTGCCCAATCAACCGTCTCTGAGCATTTACGCATACTTAAAGTGGCGGGGTTTATTAGTGCAGAATCAACACCACCGAAAGTCTGCTATCGTATTCAGCGTGATGCGTTAAACGAGTTTTCTTCGTTGACCTTATCAGCATTTGATTAGGCCAATTCGAATTAATAATATCATTGAGTCGGCATTGCGGACTTTTATTACCACTGAATTATCGTTATTCGACGATTAACGATGTTGGAGAGTTACCATGTCTCAGCTAGCCATTGAGCAACCAAAAAAATTGGGGTTTCTGGATAGATTCCTAACCTTGTGGATCTTCTTAGCTATGGGGTTCGGCGTACTATTGGGCGTCGCTTTTCCTAGCCAAATCGAAAGCTTGAATGAGTCAATGACGATTGGTAGTACCAACATACCGCTTGCTATTGGTCTTATCTTGATGATGTACCCACCGCTTGCCAAAGTGAACTACGGCTTGATGGGCAAAGTGCTGCAAGATAACCAAGCTGTTACTCTCTCATTGGTGATGAACTGGTTGGTCGGGCCAATCTTGATGTTTGTGCTCGCTCTAATCTTCCTTGGCGATGAGCCTAGCTTAATGACAGGCGTTATCTTAATTGGCCTAGCACGCTGCATTGCTATGGTGTTGGTGTGGAATGATATTGGTGGCGGTAATAAAGAATATGGTGCAGCGTTAGTCGCTCTAAATAGTGTATTCCAAATTATCACTTATAGTTTCTTGGCATGGCTATTCATCACTGTGTTGCCACCTATATTCGGTTTTCAAGGCCAAGTGGTGGAAATCTCGATGGGAGAGATTGCTGAGAGTGTGCTGATTTATCTTGGTATTCCATTTTTGGCTGGCTTTTTAAGCCGCAAGATCTTAGTCGCGAAAAAAGGCGAGCAGTGGTACAACGAGACGTTTATTCCGGCGGTATCACCTATCACGCTTATCGCATTGCTAGCCACCATTGTGCTGATGTTCAGTCTCAAGGGGGAAATGATGGTTGAGCTCCCAATGCAAGTGGTTCGTGTCGCTGTTCCGTTGACTATCTATTTCTTCTTGATGTTCTTTGTGAGCTTCTTTGTGGCGAAAAAGATGGGCGTGCCATTCGATAAGAATGCGTCGATCGCTTACACCGCAACAGGAAACAATTTTGAACTGGCTATTGCTGTTGCGATTGCCGTATTTGGTTTGAACTCACCAGAGGCGTTTGCGGGCGTGATTGGCCCCCTAATTGAAGTGCCGGTGCTGATTGCATTAGTGAACTTTACCTTAAAAATGAAGTCACGCTATAACGCGTAATGACAATAGAAAATGGAGCGTTTTCGCTCCATTTTTTGTATTTAAGACGGATTTTTTGAATTGACAGAACGCTTGGTATGCTTGGATTGGTACATAGCGAGATCGGCTTTTTTTAATGTGATGCGTAAGCTGGTTTGGTAGGGGGCATAACCGATGCTGTGACAAAGCATGGGGTACTGAACAAAGTTATCTCGAAACAATACGGAGAGCTTATCTAGCGCTTGGTTTAGCCTTGCTTCATCCTTATCGTGGGTTAAAACCACAAACTCATCACCACCATATCGAACTAAAATGTCCTGTCCGGAGAAAGCTTGGCGCAAGCAGCGTGCGAATCGCATCAATACGATGTCTCCCTCACTGTGGCCTGAACTATCGTTAACGTGTTTGAAGTTATCAAGGTCGATCACCACACAAAAACCAGAATGCCAATTCACAGAGCTAAGGTAGGCGAGGTTGTGCAGCTTGGTGAGGGGATCGGTGTACGCTTTTTTTTCCAAAAACTTTACTTCATGGTGTAAGTCGGACACATCAAAGCTGGTGGTGTAAATGTAAGGTTCGCCATCAATGTACACTTTAAACTTGAGTACATTGAAGTAAGAGACAGAATCTAGACCTTGAAACGTAAGAATTTTCGGCGCACATTGCCCCGCTTCAAGGTATTCCAAGCTGGCATCGTGGCACTCATTGAGCATATCTCCGACATTGCTTGGTACGAGTTTGGCCAATTGATTGGCATTGAGGCCTATAGGATCTGCATCAGAGTATTGGCGTAACCATGCAGTGAATCGGTCGTTTAGGTAAACGTATTGGTGCTGCGCATTGCGAATAGAAAGAAAGCCAGGGAAATGGCGAAATAGCGCCAACGCCTGTTGGTACGTCAAATCTGTCACTGCAAAATCTCATCGTTTCTTTCAACCTCGAAAGCGTTTGGCTATCGGAAGTTTTTGAAAGAGTTATAGTTTTTGAGTGCTTTCTATCATGCCCTTTGCATAAGAACTGTGATGCTTATCATTCTGTGGCCAGTTCTTGATGAAGTTCACCTCTATTCTCAGTTCTGAGACAAAGTGAACACAAAAAAAGCAGCTTTTGCTGCTTTTTAGGTCGTTTAGTTATCTCTACCGTTTAGGGCGTCGAGTGGTTGTGACGGTGAAGATAATGACAGGCATTATCGCTGCCCATATAGCGAGCGAGTGAACGTTGGGGGACTCGCCTTAAGTCGACGACAATCAATCCATCAAGAGCATTGTTAAAGTCAGGGTCGACATTGAAGCTGACAAGCTTACCGTTGAGACTAAGGTACTGTCTGAGTAATACAGGTACGCTTTTGCCTTGGTCAAGGCGAGCGATAACACGAGAGAGTAACTGCATATCAGCCAGCGCGGACAGCAACTGAGCGTTCCAGTTGGGATGAGCAGCAAGCTTGGGTGGGTTAGGGGCACTGACATGCTGTGCGCTGTCTTGGTCGTAGTGGTGTAAGGTCATGGTATCGGTGAGTAACTGTCTTGCGACATCGCTATAGTCACTACTGATACTGACCGGACCAAACAGGTGAGTATAGTCTGGGTGGCGATGCACAAACTCAGCGATACCTTTCCAAAGCAGTAACAGTGCGCTCATGCTCTTTTGATACTCTTCGGCAATCACGCTGCGACCCATTTCAATCGATTTGCCCATAGTAGCCAAAAAGGGGTGTTCATAGTCAAAAAGAGTGCGCGAATAAAGGCCTTGAATGCCGTGCTTCTCCAGCAATGTATCAACCAGACCAAGACGGTAAGCCCCCACTAATTTATTGTTCGCTTTGTCCCAAATAAATAGGTGTTGGTAGTCCTTATCAAAGTGGTCGATATCCAGTGCTTGCCCAGTCCCTTCGCCTACCAAACGGAAGTTGTGTTCTCGCATGCGACCAATCTCATGCATCAAGGCTGGAATATGCTCCATGGTCGTGCAGTAGACATCAAACTCACCGCTAGAGAGTAAGTGGTGCTGCGATGGTAACTGGTTGATATCGTTCAGCAGTTCGCTTAAAGGTAGAGCCGAGGCAACCGGCTCTGGGTGTGTTAGTGATGACGATTGAGTATTCGGGTTCGTCTCTGCTGGTATTTGGCTTTGCTGTTTGCCCAGTAGGTAAGTATTGAGACGAAGGTAGTTCACCAACTGACGATTATCTAAGGTATTGACCTCTTTGAACTTGATTACTTCGCCGATAGAGATGCTTATGGGGCGATTTTTCTTGTTCAGCAGTTCACGGCCGAGCATGGCTGTTCGAAGCATTGGATGAACCTTACCCGCCAGATAAAAACGCTTGGAGTTAAGGCCGCCAATGTGCACTGGGACGGTCAGTGCTTTGTATTTCTTAATAAGCGTACTGACCGAGCGGCTCCACTCTTTATCTTCGAGGCAAAGTGCTTTGCTATCGACCAGTTGCGAGACTTCACCCGCCGGGAACACCAATAGTGCGCCGCCCTCTTCAAGGTGATGATTGGCTTGGCGTAATGCACGGGTATTGGACTTGTGTGCATTGGCGCCATCAAATACGTCAACGCCAATAAACAAGGGTTCTAGTTCAGGAACCAGTTTTAGAAACTCATTGGCTAGGATCTTCACATCTTTGCGCCGTTGCAACAGAAGCTCAGCCAGTATCACACCCTCAACGCAGCCTAGCGGGTGATTAGCGACAATGAGGGTCGCGCCCGTTTGAGGCAGGTTATCTCGACTTCCAGTAACAATGTGATAGTCAATGCCCAAGATCTCGAGTGCAAAGCGAAGAAAACGCTCGGTATCACAACCTGGTGGACGCTGTGCATATAAGTGGTCTAATACAGAAAGGCCGGTTGCCCACTCGGCAACATTTTCTGCAATGCCCAGTGGGGTTTTTCTCGGTAAGCGAAACGGGCTGGTGGTATCCATAGCAACCTCTAAACAATTTCCATGTAGTGTCGTTAAGAGGGTATGACGTCTATATGTCAGAATTGCGTAGCCTAGATGGAAGATGGATGACGTATTGATGTCAAACGGGTGACGAGGTGAACAATAAGCAATAAAAAAGAGCGCCGTAGCGCTCTTTGTATAAGAAAGGGATAGTTAGAATGAAGCGTTGACTGACAGTTTAAAGCGGCGCTCATTGCCATAGTGCACATCCGTAACGACACCGTGGCTGGTGCTGCCACCCGTGCCTGATACATATTCGGTATCAAACAGGTTTTCGATGTTGAAGCGGAAATCCCAAGTTACATAGTCGCTGCTGATTTTGTGCGATGCACCGGTATCAACGCGGGTGTAACCATCAAGTGTGACGGTGTTTGCGTTATCTGCCCAGCGCTCACCTTGATAGAACAAGCCGATATTAAATGCCGTTGCGTCAGTAAATGCGTAGCGTGTCCAAACGGAACCAGACCACTCAGGTACGTTTGCTGGTGTCTTATCTTGATATAAGTCGTGCTGGTCGTACTTAGCATCTAGGTACATGGCAGATGTCATCACAAACCAGCTATCAGATAGCTGACCTTGCGCGCCAGCTTCAGCGCCGCGGTGGTGTTGATTACCATTTTGCGTAGTGAAGCCATTCTCTTCGATACTGATGTTACGTTTTTCGATATCAAAAAGCGCACCTGTTAGCAGTAAGCGGTTATCCAAAAGCTCCCACTTTGTTCCCAGTTCGTACTGGCGGCTCTTTTCTGGTGTACGCTCAGTAATTGACCCATCATCATTGACAACATTGTCCACCGGATTGAAGCTTTCTGAGTAGTTGGCATAAATGCTGCCTGAATAGCTTGGATGATAAATCACGCCGAATTTTGGTGAGAAAGCTTGGCTGTCGTTCGCGCCATTCACGGTGTCACCGTTACTATTCGTACCATCTTCGAAGTACTGATCGTAGCGGCCACCCACAAGCGCTTGCCACTGGTCGTTGAAAGTAATCAGATCTTGCGCATAGATACCGTAGAAGTGGTTGCTACTTTCGTAGGCAGTATCGTCATTGTGATAGTCTAGACCCGGATTCTTAGGAGATTCGCCTGGGTTGACATTGATAGTACTGCCTCTAACGAGTAGCTGGGTGTACTCATAGAATTGGCCGTTAGCACCAAATAGCACTTGATGATCGACACCAAGTGCCGAGAAGTCGCCGTGTAAGTCAGCATGGAACGCTTGAGTTTTCCACGTATCATGACGGTCAAACGGACTCATTGTGTAGCTGCCATCGACGATGGTTTGAGCCGTCGGTTTTGGGCTAGAGTCATAGCGGTGACGCTTCATATGCTGTGAGTTATAACTGAAGTTAGCGCGCCATTGTGAGTTGATGTACACATCAAGATCAGCACCCCAGTTTTCCACATCGTTGTTGATGAATGACCAAGAGGCATCGCGGATCGTATCGCGATCGCTAATTCGGTTGCCTTGCATGTCTAGCCAAGAACCCGTGTCCAGCGGCGCGTTGTCGTTGGTCTTTTCATAGTTAACAGATAATAGACCCCAGTCAGACAGATCCGCTTCAATCACACCATAGCCTAGGAAGCGATCTCGCTCGCGCTGTTCCCCATTAGCATATTGACGAGATTCCACAGCGTCTTGTTTCACCAGCACAGTACGACCTCTCAATGTGCCAGATTCATTAAGCGCACCAGAAGCGTCAATGTGATAGCGAGTGCTACCAAGGTGGTCGATATCGGTACCAACATTGACTTGTGGTGTCGCGGTTGGCTTTTTAGACACCATGTTGATCATGCCACCAGGCGCCGAGTTACCGTAAAGAAGGCTCGATGGTCCTTTAACGACCTCGATACGATCTAAGGTCTCAATCGGCAGCATGTAATGAGTAAAGAGTGAGTGACCGTTTCTTAGATAGCCGTTGGTTGATGAGAGCTCAAAGCCGCGCAGATAAAATACTTCGCGATTCCACTTTTGAGAGCCCGCATTGACACTGGCGTCGTTTTGCAGCGCTTCACCTAATGTGGTGGCCAGCTGTTCATCGAGCACAATTTCAGGAATGACGTTAACCGACTGTGGGGTTTCTAGCATGGTAGTATCGGTGCGCATAGCGCCGCTTGCACTGTCAACTTTATAGTCGTCGAAGCTTTGGGCGTGTATTACCAAGGTTTCGTCAGTTTTTGTTGGTTCTGATTGGGCAAATACCGGAGAAGTATTGAGTGCAAGTACCACTGCACTGCAAAGTGTGGTCACTTTGAAATTCATTGGGGCTATCCTAGCTCGATTATCCGAGACAATTGTTTTTGTTATTAGCAGAATGAACCTGAAGTAGGTCTACGATTGAACTGCGAAATGAATGCTAATGCGATTTATTATTATTTGCAATTGTAATAAATGTAAGCATTTGTATCTTTTGTAGGTACAAGGGATTGATTGCATATAAGTGGTAGATAGGGTGTAATTATCTTGTTGTAATTAAGGAGGTTCTATCAATGGAATGGGGACAAGAACAACAAAAACAGAGCTACCGTTTCTTGCAGCCGGGAATGAAACTTACCTTGTCTTCGGTGAGTGATTCACACATCAAAGGTGTGGCTGTTAACTTGCTTGGCTACAAAATTGATGAGTTTATTGTCGTTGATACCTCAGGACTGACTCCGGATGTGCAGCAGCAAATCAATGACGGTGAGTTTGTGGTGCGTGGACTCTCAGATACCAGTTTTGGTCACGTTATCGCGTTTCGCTGCCATGCTCTTTCCAGTTCAGAATTACCTTGCAGTCACCTGTTCCTATCGTCTCCGGCAGAGTTTGTATCCAAGCCGATCCGCGAGCATTCTCGTTACAAACTCTCTATGCCTTGCACGGTGTCTTATGGTCAATCCAGCATTGAAGGTAAAATTGTCGATTTCTCGCTGGCTGGATGTGGAGTTTATCTAGAACAAGCTCACGACTTTTGTAAGGGGCTCGATGTGAAAGTGGAGTCGACACTGAATCAGTTTCTGCCTGCGGGGATGGTGTGTGAGGTGGTAACGGTGCGAAAGCAGGGTCGTGGGAGTCTGCTGGGTATCCAGTTTAACCAGCAAGTGCTGATGTCGAACCGTTTAAAGACCACCTTAGCGGAACAGTCCCTCGCGGTTTCCTAGTACAAACTTCATTTCAGAGAAGCGCTGCTACGCTCGCGAAAGTGCGCTAAACGTCAAGCCAGTGGTATGCGCTCGTCAAGATTAAGCTAGTGGGTGCTCACTTTTGTACCTAGGATGCAACAATGCTTTTTCTTCGCTTATTTCAAGGTGTAAACTGTGCTATATAAAGAGCAGAATTTCTCAATGGAATGTTCCGACTTATGCGTATCTTCACTCTTGTGCTGCTAATGGTTTTTTCTTGGCTTCAATACACCCTCTGGTTTGGAAAAAATGGCATTGTTGATTTCCAACAAGTGGATACAGAAATCCAAGTACAGCAACAAGTTAATGGCAACTTACAAACCCGCAACGATGAAATGTTTGCTGAGATTGACGATCTTAGACAAGGGTTGGATGCCATTGAAGAGCGAGCGCGACATGAGCTAGGAATGATTCAACAAGGAGAAACCTTCTACCGAATCATAGGTGAGGATAACCAATGATCCCTGAGCATCATCCTATTATTGCTATCGTGCCTGCCGCAGGTGTTGGTAGCCGCATGCAAGCGGATATTCCCAAGCAATATCTCAAAATCCATGAACAAACCATTCTTGAGCACACCATAGAGCGCTTGCTGGCGCATCGAAGTATCGATAGCGTCATCGTAGCGATCAGTGATGGCGACCCATACTTTGAAGGTTTATCGTTTATCTCAGATAAGCCTGTTGTACGGGTCTTGGGAGGTGGTGAGCGGGCAGACTCAGTGCTGTCGGCCATTGAGTACGTCAAACAGCGTATTCCTAATGCGTGGTGCTTGGTTCATGATGCGGCAAGGCCGTGCATTACCCATGAAGATATTAGCAAACTCATCTACGAAGTAAGCACTCACCCAGTTGGTGGTATACTCGCAGCCCCGGTGAAAGACACGATGAAGCGCGCTAACGATGCACAAGGTATCGATCATACTGTCGATAGAGCAGGTCTTTGGCATGCGCTAACCCCACAGATGTTTAAAGTAGAGTTGTTGCATAGTGCGCTCAGTGATGCGTTAGCCGAAGGGGTCACTATCACTGATGAAGCATCAGCGGTCGAGTGGACAGGTTTGTCCCCACTGTTGGTTGAAGGGCGCAGCGACAACATTAAAATTACTCGTCCAGAGGATCTCGCTCTGGCGGAGTTTTATCTCAAAAATAAGGAATTAGAACAATGAGAATAGGCCATGGCTTTGATGTACATAAGTTTGGTGGTGAAGGACCTGTCATCATTGGTGGTGTCGCCATTCCTTATGAACAAGGGCTAGTTGCCCATTCTGATGGTGATGTGGCGTTGCATGCACTGTGTGATGCACTGCTAGGCGCTATTGCTGCAGGCGACATTGGTCGTCATTTTCCTGACACGGATGAAGAGTGGAAAGGAGCAGACAGCCGCGCATTGCTTCGTGATGTCTACAGCAAGGTCAAATCACAAGGTTATGAGTTGGTGAATGCTGACGTAACCATCATGGCACAAGCACCAAAGATGGCTCCGCACATTGAAACTATGTGCCATACCATTGCCGCTGATTTGGAAACCGACATTGGTAACATCAATGTAAAAGCAACCACGACGGAAAGACTCGGTTTTACAGGACGTAAAGAAGGTATCGCCACAGAAGCTGTGGTTCTGATCAACAAAGTAACGTCCTAAAGGCAAATATCATGACTGATGTGTTAGAAAACCTGAATTATCTTCACGGCAAACCTGCGGTTAGCGCTAAGTTTAAAGCCAGCAACCAAGACTTCATTGTCAATGAGGTTCTGGGGTTTGAGTTTGCGGGAGAAGGGGAGCATTTGATGCTCCGCATACGAAAAAATGGTGAAAACACCAGTTTTGTCGCCAATGAATTGGCCAAAGTGTGTGGCGTAAAATCGAAAGATATTGGTTGGGCCGGCCTCAAAGATCGCCATGCCGTGACTGAACAGTGGTTAAGCGTCCATTTACCAAAGAAGAACGTACCAGACTTTAGCGCCTTCTTGGCGCAGTATCCTAGTATTGAGATAGTGGCGACCGATTGGCACAACAAAAAGCTGCGTCCAGGCGATCTTGCTGGTAATGAGTTTGCCATCCGTTTGACTGAGGTGTCAGATGTTGAAGCACTAAAAGCGCGCGTAGCGCTCGTTTGTGATTCTGGCGTACCAAACTATTTTGGTCAGCAGCGTTTTGGACACGATGGTAACAACGTGAGCGAAGCGAAGCGTTGGGGACGTGACAACGTGCGCACTCGCAATCAGAATAAACGCAGTTTGTATCTCTCTGCGGCGCGCTCATGGATCTTTAATCACATCGTTTCAGAGCGTTTGCAGCAAGATTGCTTTAACACTGAGCTGGCCGGGGACATTCTTGACGAAACTGGGATGATCACCGCTGCATTGGCAGGTGATAATGCGCTACCAACCACCGATGAGGCCGAGAAGCTTGAACAAAGCATCTTAGATCAAGAGCCAGATTTGATGGCGCTTATCCGCGGTAATCGCATGCGTCACGACAGACGCGCTATTGTGTTAAAGCCTGACTCATTGAATGCACAATGGGATGAAGATTCTGTAACACTGAGCTTTTTCTTGGATTCAGGCAGTTTTGCGACCTCGATTCTTAGAGAGCTGGCAAATGTAGAAGAAGTAGAAAGGCAATTCTAGGATTCATGGAAACAAACAAACAGAGAATCAAAGTCCTCATCAGTAATGATGATGGCGTACACGCCGAGGGAATTCGCACATTAGCGGCGGAGCTGGCAAACATTGCTGATGTGACCATCGTTGCGCCAGACAGAAACCGTTCGGGCGCATCGAACTCATTAACGCTTGAGCAGCCGCTGCGTGTTAACGAAATTGAGCCTGGTGTTTTCTCGGTTCAAGGAACGCCAACCGATTGTGTGCACTTTGCGCTTAATGAATTGATGAAAGACGATCTTCCCGATTTAGTTCTGTCTGGGATCAACCATGGGGCTAACTTGGGCGACGATGTGCTCTATTCTGGTACTGTAGCGGCGGCTATGGAAGGACACTTTCTAGGCGTTCAATCCATCGCTTTTAGTCTGGTTGGTAAACAGCACTTTGCTGTAGCGGCGATCATCGCTCGTCAATTTGTCGAGCGTCATTTGGCTACTCGTGTGCCGACCAATCGACTATTGAATATTAATATCCCAGATAAGCCGCTGGCGCAGCTTGGTGATGTTGCCGTGACTCGATTGGGTGCCCGTCACCATGCTGAAGCGATGATTAAGCAGCAGGACCCAAGAGGGCACGACATTTATTGGTTGGGACCTCCAGGGAAAGAGCAGGATGCTGGAGAGGGCACCGATTTTTACGCAGTTGAACATGGGCGTATTTCTATTACACCACTGCAGGTGGATTTGACCGCACATGAGTCGATTGGTGCGATGGAACGTTGGGTGTCAGGGAGAGAGTAATTAATGAACCCACAAGCAGCGAAATTAGTGGAGTTTATCCGAGCGCACGGTGTAGCTGATCCCCGTGTGCTGGATGCTATCTTCTCCGTACCCCGTGAGCAATTCGTGTCACAAGCGATGCTTCACCAAGCCTACGACAACAATGCTTTGCCTATTGGTGCTGGGCAGACGATTTCTCAGCCCTACATTGTCGCGAGAATGACCGAGCTGCTTGAGCTGACACACGATACTCGAGTGCTTGAAATCGGAACTGGCTCAGGCTATCAAACTGCCGTGCTGTCGCAGTTGGTGGAGCATGTCTATTCGGTTGAGAGAATAAAAGCACTGCAATGGGAAGCAAAGCGCAGGCTAAAGCGTCTTGATATTTACAACATCTCCACCAAACACGGTGACGGTTGGCAAGGCTGGCAAGCCAAGGGGCCATTTGATGCCATTATCGTCACGGCTGCAGCTTCCGAAGTCCCTCAAGCACTATTGACCCAGCTCAATGATGGTGGACGTTTAGTGATCCCTGTCGGTGATAATGAGCAACAACTATTAAAAATCACTCGTAAAGGTGATAGCTTTACTACCGAAGTTATTGAATTAGTGAGGTTTGTTCCTCTCGTAGCAGGTGAATTAGCGTAAATGCAAAAGCGGTTAAAAGCAGTGGTCTCCGTTGTTTTTTTGTCCAGTGCACTGATTGGGTGTGCTGGGCATTCGCCTGCGCCTGTCTCAAATCTGGGAGGCAAGTACGATAGTGTTTCCCGTGGCAGTTATCGTGGCAGTTACTATGAAGTGCAAAAAGGGGACACCCTATATTTTATCTCATACGTCACGGATAAAGATGTTAACGATCTGATAAGACTCAATAATCTTAAGAAACCCTACACCATTCACCCAGGCCAGCGTTTGAACCTGTGGCGCCCGGTCTATTCCCCACCGGTGTTTGCTGGTTCTGGTTCAGGTGAGGTTGCAACCGCCTCTGTGGCAACGGCTGCAGCGAGCTCGAGCACCGCGACAACGGCGTCAAAACCGCCTTCAAAAGCGGGTAGCTCATCAACGCAAAATAGTCAAAAAACCGCCGCAAAGAAGGTTGATCAAACTCAAACAAAGGAGTATGGTGAGGCTAAAGGTAAACAAAATGTTAACAAGACTAAGCCCCAAACGGTAAAACAGACAACCAAGCCAGCCGCGAAGCAAACTGTCGCGAAGGCGAAACCAGCACCGAAACCGGCGCCAAGCACAGCGGCAAAAGTATCAAGTTGGGTCTGGCCGACTAAGGGTCGTGTCATAAAGAACTTTTCTGCAGGGGACCAAGGAAATAAAGGAATCGATATTGCAGGCCGCCGAGGCCAAGATATCGTCGCCACTGCAAAAGGAACCGTGGTTTACTCAGGCAACGCACTACGTGGTTATGGAAACCTCGTTATTGTTAAGCATAACGACAGTTACCTAAGTGCTTACGCTCACAATGACAGACTATTGGTATCGGAAGGACAAAGTGTTAAAGCCGGACAAAAAATCGCTACGATGGGAAGTTCCGGAACCAACAGCGTTAGACTGCACTTTGAAATCCGTTATCAAGGAAAATCAGTAAACCCAAAACGCTACTTGCCGTAACTGCCGTATAACGAATACACCATACGAAAAGCTACTTGCAATTTGATTGACTTAATCAGAGAAAGTTAGCGACATAGTTGAGTTGTCATGTCTTGCTAGCTCGCCAGGGGGAGGCGCTATGAGTATCAGCAATGCAGTAACCAAGAACGAAAACTTCGATGCCAACAGTGAGACTGTTGATGTTGTAGAACCTACACTGACGAACGATGACGCCGCAACAGAGACTGAAGACAAGGATTTGTACGATGCCTCTGCGAAAAGCTTAGATGCCACCCAGCTCTATCTCGGCGAAATCGGCTTTTCACCACTCTTGACCGCAGAAGAAGAAGTGCTCTATGCAAGACGTGCACTGAAAGGCGATGAAGCAGCCCGTAAACGCATGATCGAAAGTAACTTGCGATTAGTGGTTAAGATCTCTCGACGCTACAGTAACCGTGGTCTAGCGCTTCTTGATTTAATTGAAGAAGGCAATTTAGGTCTTATTCGTGCAGTAGAGAAATTCGACCCCGAGCGCGGCTTCCGTTTCTCAACGTATGCGACGTGGTGGATACGCCAAACTATTGAGCGTGCTTTGATGAATCAAACACGCACGATTCGTCTGCCTATCCATGTGGTAAAAGAGCTCAACATTTACCTACGTACAGCCCGTGAACTGTCCCAAAAGCTGGATCATGAGCCAACAGCCGAAGAAATTGCACATAAGCTGGATAAACCGGTGAGCGACGTTTCCAAGATGCTGAGACTCAATGAACGTATCAGTTCGGTTGATACGCCAATTGGTGGGGACGGTGAGAAAGCGCTGTTAGATATCATTCCGGATTCAACGCACTCAGATCCTGAAGTCTCAACCCAAGATGACGATATTAAATCATCGCTTATTCACTGGCTTGATGAACTGAATCCAAAACAAAAAGAAGTGTTGGCACGACGCTTTGGATTGCTAGGCTATGAGCCTTCAACCCTTGAAGAAGTTGGGCGAGAAATCAATCTTACTCGCGAGCGTGTGCGTCAAATTCAAGTCGAAGGTCTACGTAGACTGCGTGACATTTTAGTCAAGCAAGGCTTGAATATGGAATCACTGTTTAACTTTGACGACGATTAAATCGTAATTGAACCGTAATAAAAAACCGCCGTGAGGCGGTTTTTTTGTATTCAAAGTCATGCTCTAAGCATTATGCCCAGCCATTAGGACTCTTCTTACGACGTGGGATAATGTGAGGAAGGATAAGACCAAACAAAAGGCCTACACCCGCAACACCACCGCCATACATAAAGTAGCGCAGTAGTAGGTCTTCTTTTTGCGTATCCAGTTTAGCACGTAGCTCGCGGATTTCTGTTTGAGAAGACGTCAGCTGCGCGCTGATGTCAGAGTAGTTTTGCTCAAGCTCTGCAATTTGCTTGTTGCGCGCTTCTAGAGAGCTGACTAGGCCACCTTTCTCGCTGTCCGCAGTTTCGCGTGCATTTGCTAGCTGAGATTTAACTTGCGTCAGTTCTTTCTCAAGACGAGGTAGGCGTACCGCCATACTTTCTTGAGCCGTGACGAACTTCGAGTCTACCCAGCCTTTACGGCCGCGGTTGTCTTGAACTTGGGAGTAGCCCGTGTCACGGTTAGAAGATAGTAGTTGCACTTTGTCACCAGCGTTAATGCTGCCGATGATACGATACTGAGCGCTTGGCCCTGAGTGCAGATAGGTAAATAGCTTGTCAGCAATATATCGATCTTGAGCCAACGCTGCGGGAGCAGCGAGTAACGACACCATGATCATGCAGATCAGTTTTTTCACAGTAAGTCCCTTAAGTGTATCAATGGGGAATGATGAAGAAAGTCGCGTTTGCAGCTGGGCTGATACGCACTCTCAAATTGTAAACTTTTAAGAATGGGCAAATAGTATGAAGTTTCTCAATCGGGTGCAACAAAGAAGGGAGGCAAAGCCTCCCTTTATTTGAATTTGAGTCAAATATGACGTGAGCTTCACATCTCCCTGACTTTATCTAAGCCTTGGCTTATGCACCAAATATCGCTTGCATCATGTAGTAGAATACTACCGCAAGTAGTGCACCAGCAGGTAGAGTCACTACCCAAGAAGCCACGATATTACGTACAACACCTAAGTTAAGTGCTGCGATACCACGAGCGAAACCAACACCCAATACCGCACCTACAAGCGTTTGTGTGGTCGAGATAGGAAGACCGGTACCCGACGCTAGAACAACGGTACAAGCCGTTGCTAGCTGCGCTGCGAAGCCGCGGCTAGGCGTTAGTTCAGTGATACCTGTACCTACCGTTGCCATTACTTTGTGCCCCATAGTCGCGAGACCCACAACGATACCGATACCACCTAGTGGAAGAATCCACCATGCGATGGTGCTCTTAGCGTTGATTTCACCCATGTGCTCAACCGTTGAAACAACAGCAGACAGCGGACCAATCGCGTTCGCTACGTCGTTTGAACCGTGTGCAAATGCCATCGCACAAGCTGTGATAACCATCAGAACGCTGAAGATACCTTCTACGCCACTAAAGCCATGGTCTTCTTCACGGTCTGCAAATTTACGTTGGATGTAGATGTATCCGCCAATCATAACTAGAGACGAAACGCCTGCAGCCCACGCCCACGCTTCCATACCTTCAAGGTGCAAGCCTACGTGTTTTAGACCTTTCTTGATGGTTACCAGCGCAATCACCATAGTGGTAATGAACATGTACACTGGAACAAAGCGCTTAGCGTTAAACAGTGGCTTTTCGGTATCGAAAATCAGGCGCTGTGCGCTGACAAAGATAAGGTAAGCGAAGAAACCAGAAATCACAGGTGTGATAACCCAGCTACCTACGATGCCTTTTACTGAACCCCAGTCAACCGCTTCAGTACCCACAGACACACAAGCGAAACCGATGATAGCGCCAATGATTGAGTGAGTAGTTGATACCGGCCAGCCCATGTAAGAAGCGAGCAATAGCCAAGTACCTGCCGCTAATAGAGACGACATCATACCGAATACTAGAACGTCTGGCTGGTGAGCAAACAGCGAGGTTTCAATCACACCCTTACGGATAGTGTCTGTTACCTCACCGCCAGCAAGGTATGCGCCGGCGAATTCGAAGATCATCGCGATGATGATAGCTTGCTTAACTGTTAGAGCTTTAGAGCCAACAGAAGTACCCATTGCATTGGCAACATCGTTTGCACCGATACCGATCGCCATAAGGAAACCGAACATCGCCGCAACAAGAATCAGGATAGTGCCGTAGTTTGCAAGAATATCCATTGTAATACCTAGTTTTGTTTCATAACAAGCGGAGCAAAAGTTTGGCGCAGGGCAATCTCTTAAGCATTGTCTGTGCTCAACGCCTAATACTTCTTCGCTCTTTGTTACTTAGTTAACGTGTGTTTAAGACCTAGACAGCATGAGTTCAAGACGAGCGCCTACGCGCTGAGCTTGATCTGCAATACCGCCGACCCATTCAAGAATTTTGTACAAGAACATAACGTCGATTGGGTTCATGTCTTGTTCAATCGCCATCAGTTGCTGACGAAGCTGGATTTGCATGGCATCGGTATCATCTTCGATGACATCGAGTTGGTGAATCATCTCTGCTACCAGAGTCACTTCACGACCTTTAAAGCCTGTCTCTAGCAGTTCATCCAGCTCATTGATAACTTTCTGAGCTTGGTTTGCTGCATCAAGACAACGCTTCACATAAGCGATGAAGTTTTCTTGAAGTGGCGCAGGAATGACAAGTTGGCGACCGTAAACACGACCGGCAATGTCTTTGGCAAGGTTGGCAAGCTTATCTTGCTGCGTCAGTAGCTCTAGCATATCGCTACGGTCTACAGGCAAGAACAGGCCGCGTGGTAGTTTAAGACGGATCTCACGTTTCAAAACGTCGGCTTCTTTCTCAAGATGAGAAATCTGCGCACGGATCTCCGCTGCTTTTTCCCAATCACCCTTTGAGCTTGTCTCAAAGAAGTTGATAAGGTGAGAGCAACATTCTGTTACGCACACAACGTGGCGCTGCAAAGGCTTAATTGGGGACTTTGCAAATAACCCCATAATTGTATTTACTGGCATGGTTGTTCAACCTAATTAATATAACCTGAAATAAACATACACCAATATCATGGTGAAATGTTGAGCGATGGCTATAAAGGCGCGCATGTTAACCCATTAAAACGCCGATTTAAACTGTTTTAGATCATCATTTGGGTGATATTTGTCACTTGCTGATTAGTACAATTGCTCATATCCTGTTGTGAGTGTCCCCGAAAGGTAAAACTATGGAAACCGAGATAGAACTGAAGTTTTTTGTTTCTCCTGATTTTTCAGAAACTTTACTCAGCAAGATTGCTGAAACAAAAGTACTTCAGCACAGTTGTCGCGAGTTAGGAAACACTTACTTCGACACCCCCGATAACTGGCTTCGTCAGCATGACATTGGACTGAGAATTCGTCGTTTCGATGATGTTTTTGTGCAAACCATGAAAACCGCAGGTCGCGTCGTTGCGGGGTTGCATCAACGTCCGGAATTTAATGCTGAACACACATCAAATGATCCAGAACTCACGCTACACCCCCTCGACATCTACCCAGAAGGGCGCAGCGTTGAAGAGCTGCAAGCTCAATTGGTGCCGATTTTTGCCACCGACTTTACGCGTGAGCAATGGTTGATTGGTATGGCCGATGGCAGTCAGGTAGAAGTGGCGTTTGATCAAGGTTTAGTGTCATCAGGGGACAAAACTTACCCTATCTGCGAAGTCGAACTCGAGCTTAAATCGGGGCAAACAGACGTGCTATTTACGCTTGCTCGCGCCTTCTGTGAGGCGGGCGGTATTCGTCTAGGTAACTTAAGTAAAGCTGCGCGAGGCTATCGCTTAGCGGCGGATTATGGCGGCGATCCGGTGAAAAGCCTGGAGCTGGTGGACACCTCGGACACAGACAGTGTTGAAACCTGCTTTATCCAGTCTCTAGAGCATGCTTTGGCGCATTGGCACTATCACGAGCAGATATATACCGAGCACGAATCGATTGAAGCGCTGCTCGAAATCAGCTACGCACTGAGCTTTATTCGTCAAACATTGACCGTATATGGCAGCATCGTCCCTCGACGCGCCAGCGCTATCGTTAGGCAAGAGCTGAAGTGGCTAGAGCAAGAACTTGCTTGGCTAAAGAGCTATGAACATTTTGAAACACTTTTGGAAGACAAAGGACACGTGCTTCGAAAGCTTGATGCTCGAAAATTCCTCGTTTCAAAGCTAAAAGAGCGTGAGCAAGACTTGCCAGATCGCGAAGATATGTTGCGACTGATTCATTCGGGACGATATGCGGGTCTGTTACTGGACCTCAGCCGTTGGATTTTGTCTCGCGGTTGGCAGCCATTCTTAGATGATAAAGCACGCGAGAAAATGGCTCAGTCAATCAAGCCATTCTCCATGCAGCAGTTGGCACGCACTTGGGCTGAGCTGATGGATGCCTTCCCGCCCAAAAAATCACTGACACGTCAGGAATACATTGAGCAGCAGTACCGACTGATGCGCAACCTTTACACGGGTGTTGGTTTCGCCAGCCTTTACAGCATGGAAGAGCGGAATAATTTTCGCTTGCCGTGGGCAGACTTGCTGCAAGGCATTGATGATCTGCTGATGTTAGAGCTTTTAGAGCCGCTGGTGGAAAAACTGGAAGGCGAAGAGCGTGAACAGCTTGAACGCTGGCTACGTCGCCAAGAGAGCTCGATTCTGCATGCCATGGAGCAAACTAGGCAAATCAGTATTGAAGCTGAGCCATATTGGCAAAACTAGTACAAATTAGAATAGGGAGGCTTTAGGCCTCCTTATTTTTTCTCGCGTTCTAGTGATTCAATTTTCTGTTCCATTTTCTCCAGCTTATGCAAAATCACCTCTTGCTGATTGAGCACCTTTTGTAACATCACTTCTTTGTGTTTGGAGCGTCTTTCATCCATGGAACTGGGTGAAGATAGGAGCGAAGTGATCAAGCCCGATGTCATACCAAACATACCGACACCGCAGATAATAATCATACCAGCCAAGACCTTACCCACACTTGTAACTGGGTAGTGATCACCGTAACCGACGGTCGATACCGTGACGAAAGCCCACCAAACAGCATCACCAATATGCTGGATATTCGCATCAGGATCGCCACTTTCCGCCCACATAATGAGTCCAGCGCCAACCGTAATTAGCAGCACAAGCAGCAGAAGGATCGAGGCGATTGTCGTCTCATGCTTGTTGCGAGCAAGCTGTCTTAACAAGGTTTCACCAGAACGAATGACAAGCACTACGCGGAAAATGTGAAAGACACGAGCAAAGCGCAGTGGCTCGATCATCGGCAGACTGGCGAGGAAATCAATCCAATGCGTTTTCATAAATTGCACTCGATCTGTGGAGCGGATCAGATCCACAACAAGTTGCAGAATAAATAAGCTACAGATAATAAAGTCGAGGCCGATAAGAACAGTACGCTCATCCTCGTTGATGGGAGCAAACAATAAGGCTGAGATCACAAATAGAGCCATAAAAGAGAGGATAAGTGACAATAAGCTCAGAGGCTTAACTTCAGTTTTGGTATCATTTGCTTTCATACGAGGCTCGAAATAAATAACTTGGTCTCATGAGTCACAATTCCCCCTACGGCTTTGGCATGCAGGCAAGTGATGATGACATTCAGTTAGAGAAAGATTCTCTAACTATATAATAATTAATGGAGAACGGATAATGACCGCACTGACATTTAAACCATGGGAGCGACTCATCACGGATGTACGCTTGATCCCTAAGATGTTGATGTTGATGATTTTTAGTACCGTATTGCTGATTGGTAAGCAGTTGTGGGATGCAAGCACATTTTACGACTCCCTTCTTGCCGCAACCCAGAACGAAGCGATTGCTCAGCAGCACTACGAAGCCTATCTAATTCAAGTCGTATGGCAGACTGCCCTAATGATTGTTCTCTTCGTGGCTCTATTGTTGTTTGCCGCGAAAACTATGCTTAAGCAAACCAACTATTTAAGTGATGCGATTAAGCGTATGGCCGATAAAGATCTTACCATTCCTGTGCTTATGGAATGTAAAGATGAATACGGCGATGTGGCGCGTGAACTTGAGAAAACGCGTGTCCACCTGCAAGACATCATCAAGACTCAGGTAGCGACCTCTCAAGAGCTAGCGACGCTGACTGAAGTGATGACACTTAGCATGTCTGAGACCAAAGAATCTTCTCAAGAAGAGTTCCAAGAAATTGATCAACTGGCGACGGCAATGAGCGAAATGACGTCGACGGTACAAACTGTGGCTGATCATGCGCAAAATGCTTCGCAGCTGACTGAACAAGCGTCGGGTCAAGCAGAGACAGGTCAGCGCTTTGTACAAGGTACCGTGACTAAGATGAGTGAGCTGTCGAATGATATCTCTGCATCAGCCCAGGCGGTCAACCAAGTGGAAGAGCGTGTTGAGTCGATTGGTAGTGTTGTTGGCACTATTCAAGGCATTTCAGAGCAAACCAACTTACTAGCGCTTAATGCGGCGATTGAAGCGGCACGTGCGGGTGAAGCTGGCCGCGGCTTTGCTGTGGTTGCGGATGAAGTACGTAACTTAGCGCAGCGCACTCAGCAGGCGACGGTTGAAATCCAAGAGATGATTTCTCACCTTCAATCGAGCGCCAATTCTGCGGTAGAGCTAATGGAGAAAAGTGTGGTTGAAGCGGCAGATGGTGTGGAGCTTGTGACCAATGCCGGTGCTGAACTTGATGGCATCGTTAGCCAAGTCAATCAAATCAATGACATGAACTTCCAAATCGCGACCGCAGCGGGTCAGCAAAGCAGCGTAGCGGAAGAGATGAACCAAAATCTGACCAATGTTCGCGAGTTGGTTGAAGCGTCTGTGACGGTGGTGACAGAGCTTTTAGAGACATCAGAGATGATGCAAAGCAACGCAGAAGAGTTGGACGGAAAGATCAAATCATTCCGAGTTTAATGCGAGCTCATGGCGTCTAAACCGGAAGGTTTACATCATTAAAAAACGGCTCACTTGGTATCAAGTGAGCCGTTTTTCTATCTATTATTCATCTCTATTCAGTGGCCATCTTTATTGGCTGGCAACCGCAATCGTGATGACTATTGATTTTCTTCGCTGCTTGTCTCAGGTTCCACTTGGGTATGCTGAAGTTCGAGTACTTGATTGTCAATCAGGCGCGCTTTGCCCAAAAACGCTGACATTAAAATGACCGCTTGCGCCGAGCTCTCGTTGATCGCTTGTAGGGAGTGTGCATCACGAATGAAAATTTCATCCGGCTGCAGACCTGCTGCGCGCAGTTGGTCACTAGCATCTTCAATGATAGATGGGTAGTCGTCACGGCCGCCACGAATCGCGCTGTTCATCCAACGCATGGTTTTAGCCAGTACTGGTGCACGTTGACGCTCATCCATAGTTAGGTAGCCGTTACGTGAACTCATTGCGAGACCGTCCATCTCACGGACAGTTGGCACACCAATGATCTCGATATTCATCGCCAGATCGCTCACCATTTGACGGATCAAAGCTAACTGCTGGAAGTCTTTCTCACCAAAGCAAGCGACGTCCGGTTGCACGATGTTAAACAGCTTAGTAACGATTGTTGCGACGCCTCTAAAGTGCCCTGGGCGTGATACGCCTTCGAGCATGTGTGAGATGCCCGGCACTTCAACAAACGTCTGTTTGTCTAAACCTTGTGGGTACATCACTTCTGGTGTCGGCGTGAAAACCAAATCGACGCCTTCAGCGGTCAGCTTACTAAGATCATCTTCGAGTGTGCGAGGATAGTTGTTGAGGTCATCCGCGCGCTCAAACTGCATAGGGTTAACAAAAATACTCGCTACCACTACATCTGCATTCTCACGAGCTTTGCGCATCAGCGTTAGGTGACCTTCGTGAAGGTTGCCCATAGTCGGAACAAAGGCAATTCGGCGTTGTTCACGCTTTAGCTGAGCAATTTGCTCTCTAAGTTCTGCAATATCAGCGAAAGTTTGCATGATTCCCCCTAGGCAATCGTATGAGCGTCGTCTGGGAAAGCACCGCTTTCCACATCCGCGATATATTTAGCAACGGCGCTACGCATGTCGCCCGTTTCAGCCAAAAAGTTCTTTGAGAATTTAGGCATGTAGTTCGCTGAAATGCCAAACATGTCGTGCATTACTAGGATTTGACCATCGGTGCCATTACCTGCGCCAATGCCAATCACTGGAACATCAAGCACTTCTGTAATGCGCGCTGCGAGTTCAGCAGGAACACACTCAAGTAGAATGATCTGCGCGCCAGCTTCTTGTAGTGCAAGTGCGTCACGTACCATTTTGTCCGCGTTCTTTTGATCGCGGCCTTGTACCTTGTAGCCACCAAAAATGTTCACACTTTGTGGTGTTAGGCCTAGGTGAGCACAAACGGGAACCGCTCGCTCAGTCAACATTTTTACTGTATCAACCAGCCAGTCGCCACCCTCTAGCTTCACCATGTTTGCGCCAGCGCGCATCAGTGTTGCTGCGTTCTCACACGCTTGCTGTGGGGTTGCGTAGCTCATAAACGGCATATCTGCCATCAACAAGCAGTTAGGGCTACCAGCACGCACTGCACGCGTGTGATAGGCGATGTCTTCAACAGTCACTGGCAAGGTATCGTTGTGGCCTTGCAGTACCATGCCGAGTGAGTCGCCGACTAAAATAACAGGCATCTCTTGGCTTTCAAACAAAGCCGCAAAGCTCGCATCATACGCGGTGGATGTTGCAAATTTGCGACCTTCGTTTTTCCACTTCATGAGGTCGTTAATGTTGATTTTTTTCATTTTTAATCCTTATTAGGGGCTTGGCTAGGATTGCCAAACTCTGAGTCCATTGCGGTCGACTTGGTCGATAAGTACAGTGAGCTCAGTCCCATCAGGGAGTTGTAAATTTGGTGCGATTTCCATAAGCGGATAGAGAACAAACTCACGTTGTTTCATTCCATAGTGCGGAACCGTTAAGCGCTCGGAATCGATCACCTCATTGCCGTAAAGAATGATGTCGAGATCGAGAGTTCTTGGGCCCCATCTCTCATCTTTACGGACACGCCCACGTTCTAGCTCGATAGCTTGGGTGCAATCGAGCAGTTCCAAAGGCGTTAATTCGGTAGTTACCTTTGCCACAGCGTTGATGTAATCGGGCTGATTTTGTGGCCCCATCGGTGTACTGCTGTAAAGGGAAGAGCAAGCCAATAGCTCGCTCTTTGGTAGTGTTTTCAATGCCTCAATGGCCACTTTGGCTTGCGAGACAGGATCGGACAGGTTGCTGCCAATCGCAATGTAGCAGATGGTCATTACTCAGCACTCTTCGCTTTTTTGGCTTTTGGGCTGCGTTTGCGACGTGAGCCAGAACGCGAGCTCGAACCACCAAGGTCATTCACCATTGCTTGACGCATATTGCGACCTGCTGATTGGAATGTGCCCCACCATTTAGCTAGAGCGGCCACTTCACCACCTTCGATTTCGCCACGCATTTCGAGGAAGTCGAAGCCGGCGCGGAACTTGTTGAGCTCCATGAGGCGGAAAGCGCGTTTGCCAGAGCGACGCGGTAAGCGAAGTTGTAGCTGCCAGATCTCGCGAATCGTCGCGGTGTGACGACGTGGAATTGCTGTCGATTTCACCTGCTCATCAAGGACAATGTTGCTGGCTTCCATCATCGCGTCGTATTCGGACATGCCGCGCTCCATCAACTCTTTGGCGTGCTCCATCATTGGGTACCAAAGCATGGCTGCGAACATAAACGCTGGATTGACGCGTTTACCTTCCTCGATACGCTCATCGGTGGCATCAAGGACCAAATCAAGTACTTGCTCTGACTGGGACGAGTAGTCCTCGGTAAAGTGCGGCGCAATAAGTGGGAACAATTGTTGGAACAAGTTGTACTCACGCATTAGGTGATAGGTCTCTAAACCGTAACCAGATTGCAGCAGCTTAAGTGACTCTTCGTACAAACGTGCAGATGGGATGTCACGTAGCAGTGGTGCAAGCTCTTCAATCGGTGCTGCCGTATCTTCTTCGATATCAAAATCGAGCTTGGCGGCAAAACGAACTGCACGCAGCATACGAACAGGATCTTCACGGTAGCGCACGTCAGGCTCGCCAATGAGGCGAATCAAACGGTCTTCAAGATCTTCAACACCGCCAGCGTAATCGTGAATCGAGTAGTCACCAATGCTGTAGTACATCGCATTGATAGTGAAATCACGACGCTCAGCATCTTCATCAATGCTACCGTAGACATTGTCACGCAGCAGCATGCCATCTTTGCTCTGTTGAGAGACGTTCTTTTCTTGCTCTTGGTGATGACCTCGAAACGTCGCGACCTCGATAATGTCACGCCCAAACATGATATGAGCAAGGCGGAAACGGCGGCCAATCAGGCGACAGTTTCTAAACAGCTTCTTGATCTGCTCTGGCGTTGCGTTAGTCGCTATATCGAAATCTTTAGGTTGTTCTCCAAGCAGCAAATCACGCACGCCACCACCAACGAGGTAGGCGTCATAACCTGCACCGTTTAAGCGGTAGAGGACTTTTAACGCGTTATCGCTGATTTGCTTGCGCGAGATGTTGTGCTCGTCACGTGTATAGACCTGTAAGGATATGTCACTATATACATGATGAGCTTTCTGGGAATTTTCTTTTTTATTCATAGTATTAACGCAATTAAGGTTCGCGAAACTGGGTGATTTTTACCCAAGCTCCGTGCCTGACGCATGAAATTTGCCGCTTATTCTAGCCTAGAGCGACTCATTTGAGAATGGTGGTTTGATTTTGAGCTGATTTGGAAGCTGAAATAGCTGCCAATTCTCAACTCCCCATTGCACGATTTTGGCGATATTTTGACCGGCGATATCGTCGCTTATCTCAAAGCCTAGAAAGCGCATTGCATTGAGCAAGGTCGGTTTCGGGTTGCTGAGATCAATCGCTGTCGCGTGATTTTGCTTAGACAGCTTATTGCCACTGTCATCAATCGCGAGCGGCAGATGCAGATAAGTGACAGGTGCGGCACCTAAGGTCTTATACAAGCTGATTTGGCGCCCGGTTGGCTCAATGAGATCAGCGCCACGTACGACCTCTGTGACGCCTTGATGGATGTCGTCGAGCACCACGGCAAGGTTATACGCAAACAAGCCATCACGGCGTTTGATAATGAAGTCTTCCTTAGCGAGTCCATCTGGGATCGTCAATGTTCCGTGTTTCTCATCCACAAAACAAGAAATTGGATAATGCATCTTAAGACGTACGGAGCAGCCTTGGCTATCAGTAAGCGCTTTGTCGCGGCATGCCCCTTGGTAGAAACCGCCTGCGGCCTTAATTTGCTTGCGAGTACACTCGCATAGGTAAGCTTGCTCCTCTGCTAGCCAACGGTCAATTTGCGCTTGATAATCGTCTAGGCGCTGACTTTGGTATAAAACCTCACCATCCCAATTAAGCTCGTAGGCTTTTAGGGTTTGTAGAATTAGCTCTGAGGCACCTTCAACTTCTCGTGGTGGATCGATATCTTCGATGCGAACCAGCCAAAGCCCATTTCGGGACTTAGCTTGAAAGTAACTGCCTAGAGCAGCCACGAGAGAGCCAAAATGAAGGGGGCCTGACGGAGAGGGGGCGAATCGACCAATATACATAGTGCTTAAATATAGCCAGTGCTTAATTGTGTTTGAGGAGTAGATCAAAAAAGGGAGCGTGTGCTCCCTTTTTTCGCTTGTTAGCCTTGCATCTGTCTTTCTTTGATTTCTGCAAGTGTCTTACAGTCGATACACAAATCAGCTGTAGGACGCGCCTCTAAGCGGCGGATACCGATCTCGATACCACAAGATTCACAGAAGCCAAAATCGTCTTCTTCAATCTTGTTTAGCGTTTTTTCGATCTTTTTGATCAAACGACGCTCGCGGTCACGGTTACGTAGCTCTAGGCTGAACTCTTCTTCTTGAGAAGCTCTGTCAACCGGATCTGGAAAGTTAGCTGCTTCGTCTTGCATGTGGTGCACAGTACGATCAACTTCTTCCCTAAGTTGGTTGCGCCAAGCGCTTAAGATTTTAGTAAAGTGATCCAATTGAGGCTGTGACATGTATTCTTCACCAGCTTTTTCTTGGTATGGATCAACACCTGCAATGGCTAGGATGCCTAGCGCTTTTTTCTTAGATTCTGGCATGCAGCATCTCCTACTTACACCTAGTCAACTGTGCGAACAGTTAATTTTAAGGCGGGTATCTATAGCAAAAACAAATGCCGGTGGCAAACGAAGTTTGTTAATCTTCTTCTCAATGTGAAGTGGCATCACTTTTAACTGAAATCCAGCGCGGATACGAGCCTAATTTCATTGTCAGAAAACGCTGCCTTATAACAAATCACTTCAACCCCAGCCTGCCTTGCTTGCTCAAGTAATTGTGAATATTTCGCATCTATATGGTGTGCCACTGACACTTTTTCAATCCCTGAATGCAAAACTGCGAAAAATAATACGGCTCTATGTCCGGTTTGAACCATTTCTGTGAGCTCTCTCAGGTGCTTCTGACCACGAGTGGTCTTGGCATCTGGAAAATACCCTTGTCCCGTATTGCCTTCATCCAGCAGTGTGACACTTTTTACTTCGATGTAGCAATCCGCACGATCACTATCTTGCAATAAAATATCCACTCTGCTGTTTTCTTGACCGTATTTCACCTCGGTCTTTAGAGTTTGGTAACCAATCAGCTCTTTTACAACGTTATTTTCTATTGCTTCAACCACTAAGGTGTTAGCACGAGCGGTATTGACGCAAATCGAGTGTCCTGCCTTAGTATGGGTCAGTTCCCAACTATTTGGGTATTTGCGCTTTGGATTGTCTGAAGTGGAGTAAAAAACAGTAGAGCCAGGAGCGGCGCATCCTGTCATTGCTCCTGTATTGGCGCAGTGAATGGTGATCTCTTGGTTATCACTGAGCGTGATGTCAGCAAGGAAGCGTTTGTAGCGCTGGACGAGTTTCCCTGATTTGAGTGGTGGATCGAAGTGCATTTTGAGGCCGTTTTTTATTAGAATGATGAACTTCATTACAACATAAGGTCATGCCCTTGTCACAGTTGCCTATCGAACTCGTGTTGCCACAGCTGACGCAAGCTATTGCAACAACGAACCAAGTTATTCTCAAAGCGGCCACTGGTGCTGGTAAATCGACTCACTTTCCATTGAGACTGCTGCAATCAGGTATGGTTAGCGGCAAGATTATCATGCTGGAGCCTCGGCGTATCGCGGCGCGCAACATTGCGGTCTATATCGCTTCTTTGCTGGGTGAATCGGTGGGTAAACGGGTAGGCTACCGAGTGCGTGGCGAGAGTAAAGTCAGTGCGGAAACAAAGCTAGAGATCGTGACGGAAGGTGTATTAACCCGTATGCTGCAAGACGATCCTGAGTTGACGGACATTGGGATGATCATCTTTGATGAATTCCATGAGCGCAGCTTACATGCTGATACTGCGCTCGCCTTTGCTCTGGAGAGCCAAGAAGCGCTGCGCGATGATCTTTGTATCGTCGTGATGTCAGCGACCTTAGATGCAGGCGATCTCAAGCGCGTACTTCCTGATGCGAAATACATCGAATCTGAGGGACGTTCTTTTCCCGTTGATATCGACTATCAGTCGATGTCGCAAAACGATCGACTGCCGGAGTTTATGGCGAAACAGATTGAACGCTTGCTACTTCGTGAGTCGGGATCTTTACTCGCATTTCTCCCCGGTGTTGGCGCGATTAAGCGAGTGCAAGAGCTACTTGAGCAAGCGCAAATAGAGGCTAGCATTTGTCCATTATACGGACAGCTCGATTTTGCTGCGCAGCAAGCGGCGATTGAGCCGGCAAAGCCCGGAGAGCGTAAAGTCGTACTGGCGACCAACATCGCGGAAACTTCACTGACGATTGAAGGCATTCGCTTGGTGGTCGATTCTGGCCTAGAAAACCAAGCGTGGTTTGATTTAAAAACCGGTATCTCCCGTCTTGAGCAAGGGCGTATCGCTCAGTCTTCGGCGATTCAGCGTGCTGGCCGAGCTGGGCGAATAGAATCAGGGCTGTGCGTTCGCCTGTATAGTGAGACTCAATTTCAATCACAGCCAGAGCAGAGTATCCCGGAAATTTTGCGCAGCGACTTAGCCTCGTTGCAACAAGAGCTGATTCGCTGGGGCTGCACCAATGCCAATGACCTTGCTTGGATTGATGCACCGAAACACGCCCACCTTCAGCAGGCGTGCGACTTGCTGACTAAGCTCAGGCTCATTGATCGTGCAGGCAAAGCCACTCAACTTGGTCAGAGGGCGTATCAGCTTGGCGTTGAGCCTCGCTTAGCGAGCATGCTACTGCAAGCAGAGGCGCTTGGAGAGCAAGCACTTAGCTGCGCGATTGCGTTGTGCGCCTTGATTGAGGAACCTGAGCGTAATGAAGTCGATGTGCGCCAATCGCTGCATCGTTGGCAGCAAGGAATTATCGCGCGTCGTTCGCTTCTTATGCAGCGAGCCAAAGCCATCGCTTCTCGCTTTAAGCTTAACTTCTCGCTTGGTCGCGTTGATGAATCTTTACTTGGCGTTGTCGCAGCATTGGCATTCCCCGATAGAATAGCGCTGGCGCGAAACCACTCAGGACACTATTTGCTCGCAAACGGCCATGGTGCTTCGTTAGATAATCAGCATCGCCTCTCTGACGAGAAGTTGTTGGTGGCGCTGGATTTAATGCGTTCAGGGCAGGGCAGCAGTGCGATTTATAAGGCACTGCCGATTGATATCGATGAGTTAGAAAGCACTCTGCCAGGGCTGATTGAAGCGTTGACTGTTGTTGATTGGGATGACGACAAAGGACGATTTATTGCTAGTGAGCAACGTCGGATTGGCGCAGTGGTGATTGCGAGTCGAGAAATTCCCGTGCCGAATGACGCAGATACAGCTAGCGCGCTACTTGGGTATGTTCGCCGAAAAGGGCTTGGCGCCTTAAATTGGACTGACAGTGCTGAGGCACTGAGCCAACGAGTACAATGTGCTCAGTTGTGGCTCTCTGAGTGCGATTGGCCAGCAATGAGTCAGGAAGCGCTGCTCGACAACCTAGAGCAGTGGTTGCTGCCGTTTATGACGGGCATCAGCAGCGCTAAGCAGCTTAAGAAAGTGGATCTGATGGCCGCCTTAGAGGCGATGCTGGGGTGGGATAAATTAAAGCTACTCGATGAACTTGTGCCCACTCACCTAACAGTGGCATCGGGGAATCGCAAACGGATTCGTTATCAGGCAGGAGAGGCGCCGATGCTATCGGTGAAGCTGCAAGAGATGTTTGGTGAGAAGACGTCGCCAACCATTGCTCGCGGTACTCAGGCGATTGTGCTTGAGCTGCTTTCTCCTGCACAAAGGCCACTGCAAATTACCCGCGATCTCGCGGCGTTTTGGCAGGGAGCCTATATAGAAGTACAAAAAAGAGATGAAAGGGCGTTACCCCAAACATCCGTGGCCCGATGATCCAATGAATCATCAGGCGACCAGTAAAACCAAAAGACAACTAAATTCATGATAGTAAGAAATAAACAAGCGGCGCCGGGCAAGAAGCCTGCGCCAAAGAAAACGCCGGCCAAAACAACGACCAAACGCAAAACAGCGCCACGTCGTCCAAAGCGCAAATCGACGCGCGGTAAAAAGGGCAAAGTGGGTTGGGGCAAGCGTCTGTTTTCCATTGGTTGGAAACTGGCGTTAGTCGGCACGGTAGCGATGGGGGCGGTTCTTTATTACTTGAATCAAGTGGTGAAAGAGCGCTTTGAAGGAGAGTTGTTTGAGCTGCCGACGGTCGTTTATGCTCGAGTGCTGAACCTCTCTGTGGGCGATTCAATTACACCTGCGCAGCTTCGTAACGAGTTGGATGTGCTTAGCTATCGCAAGGTGTCAGCGCCACGTCATCCTGGAGAGTACTCGTCTTCATCGACTAAGATCGAACTGATTCGTCGTCCGTTTGAATTCGCGGATGGCCCTGAACCTGATCGCCATGTGATGCTTTATTTCAATGACGGCACACTGTCTCGCATTCAATCGCTAGAGCAAAAGGGCGATCTGGGCTTTTTGCGAATTGAGCCAAAAATGCTGGGCATGCTTGAGAAACAAGCCGATGAACAGCGTTTGTTCTTAAGGCGTGACCAGTTTCCGGAGATCATGATTGATGCACTGATTGCCACCGAAGATAGAGATTTCTATCAGCATGACGGTATTTCTCCAACAGCGATCGCGCGTGCCTTTTTTGCCAATATTCGTGCCGGACGCACGGTGCAGGGGGGCAGTACGCTGACTCAGCAGCTAGCGAAAAACCTATTTTTAACCAGTGAGCGCACCTTATGGCGTAAAGTGCGTGAGGTGTTCATTGCGCTGATTCTGGACTACCGCTACAGCAAAGATCAGATCCTAGAAGCGTATTTAAACGAAGTGTACTTGGGACAAAGTCGAGGTGAAGCGATCCACGGCTTTGGTCTGGCGGCGCGTTTGTACTTTGGTCAGCCGCTGCAAGATTTGCGTATTGATCAACTCGCGTTGTTGGTCGGCATGGTCAAAGGACCGTCTTACTACAACCCAATTCGTCATCCAGAGCGTGCCAAACAGCGCCGTGATTTGGTGTTGAAGCTGATGATGGATCAAGAGATGCTCACTGGGCGTGAGTTTGAAATGGCCGCGTCACGCGATTTGGATCTGCAAAAAAATCCACAGATAGCCAGTCGTCAGCCAGCTTATTTTCAGCAGCTTAAGCGAGAGCTTAGCCGTAAGGTCGGCGATAAGATCAAGGCTTCAAAAGGTGTCAGGATCTATACCTCGCTCGATCCGGTATCGCAGGATAAGCTAGAAAAAGCGATCGCAAAGCGTGTTCCTCAGCTTGAGAGAACCTCGGGCAAAGGACTAGAAGCAGCAGCGGTTGCGGTGGATAGAACGACGGGAGAGATCCGCGCTATGGTGGGCGGTAAGCGCACCGGATACAGCGGCTTCAATCGAGCGCTGAATGCCAGTCGCCCTATTGGCTCTTTGGTGAAACCGGCAGTCTACTTGACTGCTTTAGAGCAGCCAGAGAAGTACGACTTAGCGACCACACTTCAAGACACATCACTGACCTTAAAGGGCAGCAAGGGCAATGTGTGGCAGCCGCGTAACTACGATCGTAAGTTCCGCGGTGATGTGCCTCTGTATCAAGCTCTGGCGAAATCACTCAACGTACCCACAGTGCGCCTTGGCATGTCTTTGGGCATTAAAAACGTTTCAGATACTTTAGTGCGCCTTGGCGTGGATGCTGACGAAATCCGTCCAGTACCATCGATGTTCCTTGGAGCAATATCGTTAACACCTTATCAAGTGGCACAGATGTTCCAAACGCTATCGAACTCGGGGCGTCAAGCTGAGCTGTCAGCGCTGCGCTCTGTAGTTACCGTCGATGGTGATGTGATTTACCGTTCGTTGCCGAAAGCGAGTCAGAAAGTGCCTCAGCAAGCGGCATGGCTGACTACGTTTGCGATGAAAAAAGGTGTAGCAGAGGGGACGGGGCGTTACTTGAACAGTCAATTTGCTTGGGCGGCACTGGCGGGTAAAACCGGCACCAGTAACGATACCCGAGATAGTTGGTTTGTCGGTGTGGATGGGCGTGAGGTCACCACCATTTGGGTCGGACGAGATGACAACAAATCGACGAAACTTACGGGTTCAAGTGGTGCATTACGCGTTTACTCGGATTACCTCGCTGCGCGCATCCCAGAGAAGCTCATTTTACCGTGGCCTAAGAACATCAGCATGATTGGTTTTCAGTCTCAGCAAGGGGGGGCGCTGCAGCTTGATTGCGGTAACCCGTTCGAGTTACCGGTATGGGATGAAGGCGGTGAGCTTAAAGCATCGTGTGACAACCAACCCAAACAGTGGATAAAAAATCTATTTGATTGGTAAATTGGATTAGTGTTAATTATATGGAGAGTCGTTAATATACTGATATATTGACCATAATTATTAAGCGCTTTTAGGGATGAATGTGAAACGCCTAACTCATTGGCTTTTAGCCGTCGCCACCTTCTCTTGCAGTGGAGTGTTGGCCGCACAGAACGTAACACCAAAGGCTGAACATGCCGATGAGCGTCCAACCATTGGGGTGGTGCTTGCCGGCGGCGGTGCGAAAGGCGCCGCACACATTGGTGTCCTAAAAGCGCTAGAAGAGATGCAAATACCGGTGGACATCATCACCGGTACCAGTATGGGGGCGTATGTCGGAGGGCTTTATGCTACAGGCATGAGCGCCGAAGAGATCGAAAGCTTCATCTACACGGTTGATTGGAATAATGGTTACCGCGATCGCGTTAACCGAAGTCAGCGCCGTATCCGCGACAAAGAAGCCGAAGACCGTTATCAAATTCGTACCGATATTGGTCTGCATTTTGGTTCCATCGAAGCACCGAAAGGGGTGGTTCAGGGGCAAAATATGCTGCGTATCTTGCGTAAAACGACAGGCAACCTTCCACAGTTTGAATCCTTTGACGAGCTCGCCATTCCGTATCGCTCGGTCGCGACCGACATCCTTAAACTTGAACCTGTGGTAATGGAAGATGGCTATCTGGTTGATGCCATGATGGCTAGTATGTCCGTGCCGGGTGCCTTACCGCCTTATGAGGTTGACGGTTATCTATTAGTCGATGGTGGTGTGACTAACAACATGCCAGTTGAGCTTGCTAAACAGATGGGTGCTGACATCATCATTGCGGTGGACATCAGCAGTGATTACAAAACTCGTGAGGACTTCAATAGCTTCTTTAGCGTCGGTGAGCAGTTGTCTAACTACTTAGTAAGACGCAGCACTGAAGAGCAGATGCAAGCACTAGAGGATGGTGATATCTACCTTCATCCAGGTGTTGGACAAATCTCGACAACAGATTTTTCCTCCATGCCTCGTGCTTATGAACTTGGCTATCAAGTAGCATATAAAAATGAGCAGCAGCTGCGCGCACTATCCGTTAATGGCTCCAAATACCAGCACTACATTGATGACAAGCAGGCAGCGAGACGTGAATTGGTGTACGGTGACGAGAATGTTGTCGATAAAATCGTTATCAATAATCAGAGCCACTACAGTGATGAGTTAATCACTACTCGTCTTGGGCTAACCGCTGGTGAAGTACTTGAGACCGATGAGATAGAGCGCCGTATCGAGGAGTTGTATGCTCTTGATCGTTTTGAGCTGATTACCTACCAGTACAAAGAGGTCGATGGTGAGACCAATCTGTTGGTCGACGTTAAAGAAAAATCCTGGGGTCCAAACTACATGGACTTTCGCTTTTACCTTGAGGAAGACTTTAACGCCAACAGCTTTTATTCCATCGGGGTAACCACCAACTTTACGGATCTCAATGATCGCGGTGCTGAGTTGCGTGTGAATGCTGACTTTGGTACCGACAAACGTGTCGAAGCTGAGCTCTACTCGCCGTTTATGCTCAACCAAGATTTGTTCTGGTTAGCGGGAGTGAAGTACAGCAGTGATAAACGCAATGTGCTTTGTGAGATCAACCCGTCAGGGGATGATTGTGTGAAACCAGCGCTCAAAGGAAGTGCGGACTTTATTCCAGTGACCTATCGAGAATGGGAAGGCGAATTAGCCGCCGGATACCAGCCTGCGTTATGGCAAGAGTTTAAACTGGGGGCTCGATACACCACAGGAGAGTCGCTTGTGTCGCCTCTGCCATCGGCGGGTAAATTTGACTTTGATCGTAAGGGGTTATTTGTTAATTATCGCCTCGACACCCTCGATGACTTCGTGTTACCGACCAAAGGTTGGTACGTGAATCTGGAGTACTTACACTCTCATGATAGCGGAGAACAAAACCTTAATACCGAAGCGTCGAGCTTTTCGGATTACGCCAAAGAAATCACGGTGCAGACGAAATATGCGCGCACGATTGGGCGCAATACCTTCGTTGGTTCTGTTGATGTGGGGATGATTTCCACCGAGAATGATTCTTTACCTGTTAGCCCCCGAGAGCTTGGCGGATTCTTGAATTTATCCGGTATTCCTCGCAACAGCTTAATTGGTCAGAACAAAGCGTATGGTAGTTTGGTCTACCGTTATCGCTGGTTTGATAATGACTTTGGCATGTTCCAGTCCCCTGTTTATTTAGGGGCGTCTGCAGAATATGGTGGCGTTTGGACGGATGAGAACTTCTCGGACGCACCATTGTTTCTAGCAGGCTCAGTGTTTGCAGGAATAGACTCACCGGTTGGGCCAATAATGCTCTCCTATGGGCAGGTTGAGACGGGACTGCGTTCGTTCTACTTGATTATTGGTTCCTCTTACTAACTGAATGCCTTCTAAAGCCCAGGTTGTTAATCAGGTCTAGCTATCACCGAAAGTAATACTGAACATAAATGCAAAAAATGAAGGGCCAATTTGACGCTAACGCGTTGCGACTTTAGTCGGAAATCGTTGATTTTCACTCAAACTTGCAATGTTGGTCAAAATGGGAAGATTTTAATTTAACGTTAAATTTGGTATCCTTCGCCCCACTGTTTGGCCTCTCTGGCGCTGTTGATTCAATTAGTTGAAGACGACCAATGGCAAGGGAGAGCCAAGTTTCCAAGGATGTCCACTCCGAATTCTAATTATAAGGAGGGACCGCAATGAGAGGAAAGAAGTCGTGCTTGAAGCCTATCGTAAACACGTCGAAGAGCGTGCTGCTGAAGGAGTTGTTCCTAGACCCTTAGACGCTGAACAAGTTGCAGGACTTGTTGAATTACTAAAGAACCCGCCTCAAGGTGAAGAAGAGTTTATCCTCGATCTCCTAGAGAACCGTATCCCACCAGGTGTAGATGAAGCTGCTTACGTTAAAGCCGGCTTTCTGACGGCCATTACCAAAGGTGAAGTGGAATCACCTCTAGTTAGCCGTGAAAAAGCAGCGCAACTACTTGGTACGATGCAAGGCGGTTACAATATTGAATCTCTCGTGTCATTGCTCGATGACGCAGAGCTCGCCCCTATCGCGGTTAAAGCCCTATCACACACACTGCTGATGTTTGATGCTTTCTACGATGTTGAAGAGAAAGCAAAAGCTGGTAATGCTTATGCGAAGCAAGTGATGACCTCGTGGGCTGAAGCAGAGTGGTTCCTATCGAAACCTGAACTTCAAGAGAAGATCACGCTTACCGTATTTAAGGTAACGGGTGAGACAAACACCGATGACCTATCACCAGCACCTGATGCATGGTCACGCCCAGATATTCCTGTCCATGCTTTGGCGATGCTAAAGAACGCTCGCGATGGTATTGAACCGGATCAACAAGGCTCAATTGGTCCAATCAAACAAATCGATGCGTTAAAAGAGAAAGGTCATCAGCTCGTGTACGTGGGAGACGTTGTTGGTACGGGTTCTTCTCGTAAATCAGCAACTAACTCTGTGCTTTGGTTCATGGGTGATGATATCCCGAACGTACCAAACAAACGTGCTGGTGGTTACGTACTTGGCGGCAAGATTGCTCCTATCTTCTTTAATACAATGGAAGATGCGGGCGCGCTACCTATCGAAGTTGACGTAACTAAGCTGAATATGGGTGACGTGATTGACGTTTATCCATACGAAGGCAAAGTCTGCGACCACGCTTCAGGCGAAACACTGGCTGAGTTCGGTCTAAAAACAGATGTACTGATTGATGAAGTCCGTGCAGGAGGTCGTATTCCACTGATCATCGGTCGTGGTCTTACAGACAAAGCGCGTCAATCACTAGGTCTTGCACCTTCTGAGGTATTCCGTCTTCCTGTTGCTGCAGAAGATACTGGAAAAGGTTACACGCTTGCTCAGAAGATGGTAGGTAAAGCATGTGGTGTTGAAGGTATTCGCCCTGGCACTTACTGTGAGCCTAAGATGACAACGGTTGGCTCTCAGGATACAACGGGTCCTATGACGCGTGATGAGCTAAAAGACCTTGCGTGTCTTGGTTTCTCTGCTGACCTTGTCATGCAGTCTTTCTGTCACACATCTGCATATCCAAAACCAGTCGATGTGAACACGCACCATACGTTGCCAGACTTCATTATGAACCGTGCAGGTGTGTCGCTTCGTCCGGGTGACGGTGTTATCCACTCATGGCTAAACCGCATGCTACTACCAGACACAGTAGGTACCGGTGGCGACTCACATACTCGTTTCCCGCTAGGCATTTCTTTCCCAGCTGGGTCGGGTCTGGTTGCGTTTGCCGCTGCAACGGGCGTAATGCCATTGGATATGCCTGAGTCAATCTTGGTGCGCTTCAAAGGTGAGATGCAGCCAGGTATCACGCTACGTGACCTTGTTCATGCCATTCCTTACTACGGAATCAAACAAGGTCTGTTGACGGTTGAGAAAGCGGGCAAGATCAACGAGTTCTCGGGTCGTATCCTAGAGATTGAAGGTGTTGAGCACCTAACGGTTGAGCAAGCGTTTGAGCTGTCGGATGCATCAGCTGAACGTAGTGCAGCTGGTTGTACGGTTAAGCTGTCTCAAGACTCTATTTCTGAGTACCTAAACTCGAACATCACTATGCTTAAGTGGATGATCTCTGAAGGCTATGGCGACCGCCGTACCATCGAGCGTCGTATCACTGGCATGGAAGAGTGGCTAGCAAACCCAGACCTAATGACGGCCGACGGTGACGCTGAATACGCGCACGTGATTGAAATTGACTTGGCTGACGTTACAGAACCAATTCTATGTGCGCCAAACGACCCAGATGATGCTCGTCTACTATCTGACGTTCAAGGCACTGAAATCAATGAGGTATTCATTGGTTCATGTATGACTAACATCGGCCACTTCCGTGCGGCTGGTAAGCTTCTAGATAAGTACAACGGTCAGCTTGATACGCGTCTTTGGGTAGCGCCACCAACGAAAATGGACCGTGACCAGCTTACAGAAGAAGGTTACTACGGTATCTTCGGTCGTGCGGGAGTTCGTATCGAAACTCCGGGGTGTTCGCTATGTATGGGTAACCAAGCTCGCGTAGCGGATGAAGCGACGGTAATGTCGACATCGACACGTAACTTCCCGAACCGTTTAGGTACAGGTGCGAATGTATACCTGGCGTCTGCTGAGCTTTCTTCAGTGGGTGCGATTCTTGGTAAGATCCCAACTAAGGAAGAATACCTAGAATACATGAAGCAGATTGACCCAACAGCAGCGGATACTTACCGTTATCTAAACTTCCATCGCATGGCAGAGTATACGGAAAAAGCCGATACGGTGATTTTCCAAGAGCCAGCGTAATTTAGCTAGCAGTAGGCAGTAAAAAACCACGGTGATGACCGTGGTTTTTTTATGGCTTGAGTAACTGGCTCAGGGTTGGATTTGAGCTTCGCTAGCTGGTGAGAAGGCGCTGAAGTTTATCGCGTAAACTAATGATGTAGTCGCGCTCTGGTCCTTGCTTATGGCAGTGCTCTAGAATGTATTCCACAGAGCTTAGGACAGTGCGCCATCGTGGCGTTTTCGGCAGCGTTTCAAGGCGCAGGTACTTATCTAATGTTCGGGTTTGAAGCGTGCTGCGGTCTAAGTAGACGCGCCACAGCCCACTTTGCTCAGCGAAGGCAAACTTGCTTTGGCCTGTGACACTCTCCCAGTAGGTTAGTGATGTGGTCATGGTTTCGACGAGGATCTCGCGCATAATTTCCGGACGCGATTTTTCTTCACCTTCCGCTTTATCAGCTAAGCGAGTGAACTCACCACCGAGCTCTTTGAGTTCTTTAAGCTTGGCTTTATCACCTTCAATAGCATAAGTAGATAGGGCATCGATGGCCGTTTCGAGGTTCTTCACTCGGCTAGCATCGAGCGACATTCCTTGCTCAAAGATATAAATACTCTTCAGTCCAGAACCTTCAGGAAGCATCATGATGTCGGCATTAATGTGCTGACGAACATCATCGACGAAGGCATCAATTTCACCAAAGTAATGCTCCTGGTTTAGGTGAATGAATTTCGGCGCGATTAACTCTTCAATGCTGGCACGCTTGAGCTGCTCAACAGAGCGCTTAAACAGGCGTCCGGCACTTTGGTTAGCAAACTGAACCTTAAGATCTTCTCGGATACACAAAATGGCTTCAGGAGCATTGTCGAGTTGTTCAATCAAACGTCCTTGGGTTTCAAGTAAGCTAGCTTCGACCATGGCTCGCTGTTTGAGCTCGTATTTCAGGTTTTGGTTTTCCGCGCGGCGCTCTTCGGCTTTGCTTGCCTGCAAGTGAGCTGCAATACGAGCAGCGAGTTCCGGCTTACTAAACGGTTTCGCCAAGTAGTCATTAGCACCCAGCTCAAAGCCGCGTACTCGGTCTTCTGGTTGGTTAAGAGCGGTAAGCATGATGATAGGCAGTGCTGCGTGGTCGTAAGTTTCACGTACCGACTCACACACTTCAAAGCCGCTCATGCCTGGCATCATAATGTCGAGTAGTAGCAGTTCTGGCTTTTCTTTCTCAATCTGATCCAGCGCTTCAATACCGTCTTTGGCCAGGCGTACTTGATAGCCTTCTAGTCGCAGGAAGCTTTCGAGAATGCGCAGGTTCACCGGCTCATCGTCAGCAATGAGCAATACTGGGCCATTAGGGTTTTCAGGTAGTACTTCCTCTTCTTCCAGAGCGAGCTCTGCGGATTCAGAAATTTGAAAATGACTCACAGAGCAAGCTTGTGATTGCGCTTCAATTTCTTGTTGGGTAGCTAGAGGCAGCGTAAAGCTGAACGTTGTGCCGACATGTGGCTGACTGCTTACGTACAGCGAGCCACCCATGAGCTCGATAAGCTGACGGCTAATGGAAAGACCCAGCCCGGCACCTTGGCGGTAATGACCGGAGTCGTGGCCTGCCTGTACTAAAGGCTCAAAAATGTGTTCAAGCTGCTGAGCTGGGATACCTTGGCCGGTGTCGACTACCTGAACGCGAATATGGTCACTCATAGCAGTCGCGGAAAGGACAATTTTACCTTCGTTGGTGTACTTAATCGCGTTACCAAGTAAGTTGTAAAGCACTTGCTCAAGGCGCTGCGGGTCGGCTGAAATCAACGGCAGCGGTTCAAGGACTTGGTTGATAATGCGGATCTTTTTGTCGCCAAGTAAGTGGTTAGAGAGCTCAATCACCAGTTGAGTCGTGCTGGTTAGGCTCAGAGCTTGACGTTCGATATCAAGGCTACCGTAGCGCATTTTGTGGTAATCGAGCAGATCATCAACCAAGCTCGCAAGACGTTGGCCACTGTTGACGATGATATCCAACTGGTACTTGTGATTGGCGCCAATGGGGCCATTGGCACCAGAAATCATCGCTTCAGCAATACCAATCATGCCATGCAGTGGAGTACGCAGCTCATGCGATGTGGTTGCAAGAAATTCATCTTTGAGCTTATCGGCCAGCTGTAATTCTTCGTTTTGTTTTTTGATGATCGCAAGGCTTTGTTCTAGTTCTTGGTTTTGGCTTTTAATGAGCTCAATCTTGTCCTTAATTGAGCGGCGCATACGTTCAAAACTGAGTGCAAGACGGCCAATTTCATCGGCACGTTCCAAACTAATAATCGAAGGGTCAAGGTCGCCCCCAGAAGCGCGCTCTGCAGCCCAGGTAAGTTTCAATAGCGGTGATGTAATGAAGTTAGAAAGGTAGTGTGATGCGATGACCACGACAACAATCGCAGTCAGCATGGCGACCACAAACAAGGTCTCTAGCTGATTGACGCTGGCAAACGCAATTGCCTCAGGGGTTTCGACAACCAGTGCCCAATGGGTTGTGTTAAGCGCGATAGGCGCAAATGCGGCAAAGTATTTTTCACCTAATGCACTTTGATAGCGGCTGACATCGGTGATGCCAGATAAGGCTTCGGAGATCACGGTGTCACTATTGGCGATAGTTTCTTCGCTTAAGCCAATAATTTTCGCTGAGTGGTCGCTCCCCACTAAAAGTACGTTGATGTCTTGCGGTGTTCCATCGGTAATCAGCTTAGTGATACCGCTAATTGGCAGTCGGAACATCGCATAACTGTGCAAGTAACCTTGTTGGATGATTGGAGCACCCACCCAAGCATTCTGCTTACCTTCATATTCAGCAAAGTCTGAGACGATGACAGGTGTGTATTCTTCGTTTTCTTTGCGTTTGAGTTTCACTTCCGATGTAAGGCGCGCAAACGTCTCACCTAAGACACGAGTTGAATAGCTGCCGGTTTCGAGGTTAGTGCCGAAGTAATCGAATTTGTACACCGAGTAAGTCACGTTACCCGCTAAATCGACCAAGATGATGTCATCGAAATCTGAGCGCTTTAAGTGTTCCATAAAAGCGCGGTGGTAACGTTTGTGTAGTAAGCGATAGCGCTCACTACCAACGTAACTACTAGAGTCTGGGAGAATGGTGGTTTTCACTTGGTCGCCGGAGCCAAGAATATAACGCTCCTGAGCATGTTGACGGGCTTGCTCAATATCGTCGCCGAGGCTTTGGAATGCATTGACTAGACCGTAGAAACGGCCGCCACTGGCAAAAGCAAGCTCGGAGCGAACAAAGCCCATGACTTCGGACTCTTGAGCATTAAAATAATCGACGATCTGCTGCTTTTTAGTATCTCGCAGTGAAACAAGGTGAGAGGTGCTTTGGTCGCGAAGATCTTGGCTATGTGCATTAAGAAAGAAAAGCGCAATGATAGTGAGCGGCGTGATGCTGAGCACCAAAAACGCCATCATCAGGGTGTTTTGCAATCGTTTAAATTTCTGTTTGCGACGCAGCTTTAACATGGGGGAAAGATTCTCTCACTCAATCAACTAGACACTCTTAACCTTGCCAATTTATAGACTTATTTTTTATTGGCAAGTAAGTGACAGGTAAAGCGTGTTGGGACACACAAAATTACCGTTAGTTGGTTAGCTTTGTAAGAGATTACCGAGAATTGAGAGAATTATCGCGCTATTCAGTGCCGGTTATTGTGGTTGATAGCGCGATAAAATCTAACAGAGAAGGTTATTTTGCAGCGTGATAAATGGCAAATTTACGGTTTTTGGCCACTGTCTTACAATGACCAAACTGCTGCTCAATAATCGGCGGATATTTGAGGAAACTGTTGGCGACAATCCAAAGCTGACCCTGTTTATTTAAATGTTTAGGGGCATCAGATAATAGGGTTTCTGTCGCTGAGTAGCTGGTATCGAGCCCTGCATGAAAAGGCGGGTTGCTGACGATAAAATCAAAATCGTTGCCGATATCGGAATACACATCAGAGGCAAAAACCTCACCCGATAATCCATTGGCAGCGAGAGTCTGCTTACTTGACTCAATCGCAAACGCGTTGATATCACATAGGTTAAGCTTACTCGTTGGGTTCTTCAGACCCATATAAGCGCCAATGATGCCCGCGCCACAACCAAAGTCGAGTACTTTGCCTGTGAGCTCTGGAAGGTTATTGAGCAGAAGTTGAGTGCCGTGGTCGAACTCACCGTGGCTAAATACCCCAGGTAGGCTCTTTACAGTGATAGCAATGCCATTGAGCTCAACATGGTAAGTCTTGATTTGACTTTGTAAATCAAACGAATCAGGAGCTTGTTGGCAAATGCCCCAATAAAATGAGCAGCGTCTTGCTGAGTCGTACTTATTGATGGGACCGTAGGTGGCAAACATCTTCTCAATGCTTTTTACGCCCGAGCGATTTTCACCCACCACCACGATTTCGGTCTCATTGCCAAGTGCTGCCAGTGACATATGCAGTAGCATTTGCGCTTCTGCTTTCGCCTTTGGCCAGTAAAGTAAGACCATGTCTGCATCAATATCGGCTGGTAGCGATGCGCCAAATAGAGTGTCGATTTTTGATGAAGATTGCAGTGAACGATAGGTAATGTAGTTGCTGGTGAATACCGTTACTTTGTCGCAGTGGCGGCTCAGTTCAATCGGGAAGCTATCTTCTATTTCACCAATAACCAACACACGCTTGCCGGCAAAATACTCTAGTTGTCGTTGTGCAATTTGACTGGGTGCGATGTAGCTTGCCATGGCGATGTTTCTCTCGAAATAAAAAGGGAGGCGATTCTCTCACAAACCCCTCCCTGAAAAAAGACTCTAGCTTCTATCTTGGCCATCAAGGAATTCTTTGAATTCCTCTTCATACATGTTGAACAACACCATAGTAATCGCGAAGATCAGCGGGCCGTAGATTAGGCCGATAAGACCAAACAAGTGAATACCACCAAGTAGCGAGAAGAAGATCATTAGTGTATTCATACCCGCACTACCTTGCATTAGCAGTGGGCGCAGTACGTTATCAATTGAGCCAACCACGGCGATACTCCAAACAGCCAAGAATAGCCCCCAACCAGTGTCACCGGTGATCAGAAGATACGCCGTAGCAGGAATCCAAATCAGCGCCGTACCCACCACTGGAATGAATGAAGCGAAGCCCATCATGGTGCCCCAGAATAGTCCAGGGAATCCTGCCATCCACATACCAAAGCCGCCAGCGGCACCTTGTGCGATTGCGGTTAAAAACGAGCCCATGACTGCAGACTTGGATACTTTTTCAATTTCACTTAGTAGGCGGTCTTCTTGGCTACGAGAAAACGGCAAAATATGACGGATTGCTGCGATGAGTTTGTCGTGATCGCGCAGTAGGAAGAACAATACAAACAACATCAAGAAGAAGTTCATCAAGAAGTTAGTGGCATCGCCAAGAATTTTTGCGCTCATAGCAACTAGGTTAGAGCCAAGAGAGGTGGCAAATTCCGCCGCCTTTTGAGCGATGTCTTGCGGATTAATAGCATCGAAAGGTAGGTATTCGTTGACGAAATCAAGACCAGTGACGACCCAAGGGTGGGCGATAACTTCTTGAATGCCGCCGCCGGTCACCCATTGGTACATGTTCTGGGAGAAGACGGAGCCTTGTTGAACAATCGCGCTAAAGACCAACATGAGTGGCATGACAATAATAAAGGTCAGTACGATACAAGAGAGCAAGGCAACAATGTTCTTGTGCTTAGGAAGCTTTTGTTCAATCCATTCATGGATAGGAAACATCAATAGTGACAAGATAAATGCCATGATAATGGAGTTGATGTAAGGCTCCACTAAGAGATAGCAGGCAAACGCGGCAAAGAGTAGGGCAACAATCAGTACCCAATGGCTGGCCGTCACGTTCATTTTGTTGTTCACGAAGTTTCCTTTTTACTGGAAGTGTAGATGCGATATCGTCAATGTTCGACAAACGCTGACAGACATAAGCAGTATTGGTCATATAATGGACGTAAATCTTTGAGTGATCAATTTAAAATCTTGTCAGTTCTGAGGCGGTAGGAGAGTTCGATGGGTTGTTGTAACGGTGACAAAAACTGTGAGCAAGGCAAGAAAAAAACGCGCAAAATATCCTGGTTTTCAATCACGATTGGGCTTTTAGTGCTGCTGGTGATATTCAACTGGCAGGCATAAAAAGATGGCATTAAAAAAGGGCTGATATGCTCAGCCCTTTTCTCAACTTCTTAAGAGGTTAACTCTTGATTATGCCTCTTGAGCAAGCATCGCAAAGCAGCGGTCAGCGGCTTCAAGCGTTGCATCGATTTCTTTCGAGCCGTGAGCCAGTGAAGTAAAGCTTGCTTCAAACGCTGATGGTGCCAGGTAAACACCGTGGTCTAGCATAAGGTGGAAGAAGCGCTTGAATCGTTCTACATCGCATTTCGCGACATCTTCGTAGCAAGTGATGGTTTCTTGGTCGGTGAAGAAGAAACCGAACATACCGCCCACTTGGTTAACTACCAATGGAATGCCGTGTTTGTCTGCCAGAGATTTGAAGCCATTTGCTAGGTGCTTAGTTTTTTGAGCAAGGCGCTTTTCGTTGCCTTCTTCAGAAAGCAGTGTCAGACATGCAAAGCCAGCCGCCATCGCAATTGGGTTACCAGACAAAGTGCCCGCTTGATACACAGGACCGGTTGGTGCGATGTGCTGCATCACCTCTTTACGGCCACCGAACGCGCCAACTGGCATGCCGCCACCAATGATCTTACCAAGCGTCGTTAGGTCTGGTTTGATGTTGTAGTATGCTTGCGCGCCGCCTTGTGCAACACGGAAACCAGTCATGACTTCATCAAAGATAAGCAGTGCGCCTTCGTCATCACAGATCTGACGCAGACCTTCGTGGAAGCCTTCAACGGGTGGAATACAGTTCATGTTGCCCGCAACAGGTTCAACGATGATACAAGCGATTTCACCTTTGTTCGCTTCGAATAGCGCTTTTACAGACGCCAGGTCGTTGAAGCGTGCTGTCAATGTGTATTTAGCAAAGTCAGCAGGGACGCCCGGTGAGCTTGGCTGACCGAGTGTTAGTGCGCCAGAGCCAGCTTTTACTAGTAGGCTGTCAGCGTGACCGTGGTAGCAACCTTCGAATTTGATGATCTTGTCACGACCCGTGTAGCCACGAGCGAGGCGGATAGCACTCATGGTCGCTTCCGTACCTGAGCTCACCATGCGTAGCTGTTCCATGGAAGGTACCAGTTTGCGAACCAGCTCCGCCATGTTGATTTCCATTTCGGTTGGCGCACCAAAGCTAAGGCCACGCTGAGCTGCATCGATCACTGCATCACGGATCACTGCGTGGTTGTGACCAAGGATCATTGGACCCCATGAACCTACGTAGTCGATGTAGGCTTTACCATCAGCATCAAACATCAATGGACCATCGGCACGTTCAACGAAAATAGGTGAACCACCTACGCCGTTAAAGGCACGAACCGGAGAGTTAACACCACCAGGGATGGTCTGTTGCGCTTTTTCATACAGCTCTGCTGATTTGGTCATGGAAAGTTCCTCTTTGCTTGTTCGGACCAAGTGTGCTGCATTGTACATCTACAAATCGAATCGAGAAGTGTTTTGAGCACATTTTCTCATATTGATACGAGTTTTAGGTACATCTCTATTAATTTGGTTTTGTCTAATACTTGAACGAAGCACTCAGGTATTAGATAATCACCGACAATAACTTTACAAAATACAATGATGCTCGGCTAAGTATTGAGCGCTGTTAATTCATCGCCGCTTGTTTTGAACACTAGGGTTTGCAATGGTCTTGGTTGGTGCAAACAGGCGTTTGAGGCAGAGTAGCAAGAGAGGTTCCTGTGAGTGATGTAGCTATTCCATTAAATTTTTCTGAGGCAGCGGCGACGCGTGTTAATGCGTTGATCGCAGAAGAGGAAAACCCAGAGCTTAAGCTTCGTGTATACATCACCGGTGGTGGCTGTAGTGGTTTTCAGTACGGTTTTACCTTTGATGAGAGCGTTAACGACGGTGATACTACCATCGAAAAGTGTGGTGTGACGCTGGTTGTTGATCCAATGAGTTTGCAATACCTGATTGGTGGCACAGTTGACTATACCGAAGGTCTTGAAGGTTCACGCTTCTTCGTTGATAACCCGAACGCGACCACAACGTGTGGTTGTGGTGCATCGTTTAGCGTGTAGTTCTAAAGAATAAGTTGAAGAGAGGCGAACATCTAGTTCGCCTTTTTTTTACCTGGAATATCGGAGAGGTTAAAAAACTTCAATAATAAGCAAAATGAATGTTATCTACAAAAGGGGTTTTTGTTACACTCGAGTCAGTAGTCAGCGCACAGTATCTGACAGAAAGTTGTCGTTTAGCGATTGATTATTCGTAGTTTTTAAACCGGATGCTGCTCCGCTTCGTAGAAGGTCGGCAGTGTCGGATTACAATAATAGGGAAATTATTATGCCAACTACTCAACGTGGCAACTTTCTATCCAAACGTCCTTGGTTAATCTCTTTGGTATGCGTCGTAGCACTCTCCACTTGGCTTGGTCTTGGGGTTTTAAAGGCTGAAGAAGCGCCAAATCAGAAAAAAGAGCAAATCATTCCACTTGCCCGAGTGGTTTATCAAGAATTTAGCGCAGAAAAGATCGATAAGAAGATCGATTTATATGGTCGTACAGCACCCGATCGCACTGCTCGGTTGGGCGCTGAAATTGCCGGCAAGATTATCAAGCTCAACGTCGAGAAAGGCGATGAGGTGAAAAAAGGGCAGGCGATTGCACAAATTGACAAAGGTGACCTCAATATTCAACTGGAGCGTGCTCAGGCGATGCTCAATGTTAGGCAGCAAGAATTTAATGCCTCCAAGTCTTTGAAAAGTAGAGGACTGCAAGGTGAGGTGGCTTACTCGACTGCTGCAGCTAACCTAACCGAAGCTAAAGCGATGGTGAGTGCAGCGAAACTTGCTCTGCGCAATACTACGGTAACCGCTCCGTTTACCGGCATCGTCGACCATTTGTCGATCGAGCTGGGTGATTTTGTCGGTGTTGGCGATCCTGTAGCGACGCTCATTGATTTAGATATTCTAGTCATTGAAGCGGATGTTAGTGAACGTCATATTCAAAAACTCACGCCAAACCAAACCTCTACAATTCGTTTTGTTGGTGGTGAAGAAGTTACGGGTACGCTGCGTTACATTTCGCGCGTCTCTTCCGTTTCAACCAATACTTTCCCGATTGAAATTGCTGTGCCGAATCCAAATCAGCGCATTCCTGCGGGTGTCAGTGCAGAAGTGGAATTGGCATTGGATGAGCAACTGGCGATCAAAATCACGCCAGCAATGTTAGCACTGGATGAAATCGGCAATCTAGGTGTGAAAACGCTTAAAGATAATCATGTGGACTTTGTACCCATCCAGTTGGTTAAAGCTGAGCAAGATGGTGTCTGGCTGACCGGGCTTGGCACTAAGAGTGACATCATCGTCCTTGGACAAGGTTTCGTTCGTCATGGCGATCAGGTCGAAGCCATCAGTGTCGCTGAGGCCAATCAAATCGCTGAACAGCAGCAATAGGAGGCCGCATGTTTGCATTAATTGATGCGGCGCTGTCGCGCTCTAGAACCATGCTCAGCTTGCTGGCTCTGGTGCTCATTGCCGGTGTCGTGACTTACAACACTATTCCCAAAGAATCGAGTCCAGATATCACCATCCCAATCATCTATGTGTCTGTGGGTCACCAAGGTATTTCGCCGGATGATAGTGAGCGATTGCTCGTCAGACCGCTAGAAAAAGAGTTGCGCTCGATTGAAGGCGTGAAAGAGATGACGGCGGTGGCATCGGAAGGTCACGCCTCAGTAACACTTGAATTTAATGTCGGCGTTGATTTGACCAAGGCGATGGCAGACGTACGTGATGCTGTTGACCTTGCTAAGCCTAAGTTGCCAGAAGACAGTGATGAACCGACAGTTAACGAGGTGACCTTTGCGTCACAGCAACCTGTGCTCTCGGTTGTACTTTACGGCACCGTTCCAGAACGCACCATAGTGCAGCTTGCTCGCCAGTTGCGTGACAAGCTTGAAAGCTACCGCCAAGTATTGGAGGTAGACATTGCTGGTGACCGTGAAGACATTGTTGAGATTGTGGTCGACCCGCTACTGATGGAAAGCTATGGGCTCGACCAAGGTGATATTTACAACCTGATTGCCCTGAACAACCGCGTGGTAGCCGCTGGCTTTGTTGATACCGGTTATGGCCGTTTTTCGGTCAAAGTACCGTCAGTGTTCAACAGCCTAAAAGATGTGTTGGAGCTGCCTGTTAAGGTGGATGGCAAACAAGTGATCACTTTTGGAGACGTCGCGACAGTTCGCCGCGCTTTCCGAGACCCTGACAGTTTTGCTCGTCTTGATGGACGCTCTGCAGTGGTATTGGATGTCAAAAAGCGTGCTGGTGAGAACATCATTGAAACTGTCTCATTGGTCAAAGAAGTGCTGCGACAAGCTCAGCTTCGTGATGAATGGCCAAACAACCTTCAGGTGAAGTTCACTAAGGATGAATCGAAAGATGTGAAGATCATGCTCAATGATCTGCAAAACAATATCTTATCAGCAATCATTTTGGTGGTTATTGTTATCATCGCTATCCTTGGTGTTCGCACTGCGCTATTGGTCGGCATTTCGATTCCTGGCTCGTTCTTGACCGGCCTACTTGTGCTGTCGGTATTTGGCCTTACGGTCAATATCGTTGTACTGTTCTCACTCATTATGGCGGTGGGCATGCTGGTCGATGGCGCAATCGTTGTTACCGAATTTGCTGATCGCCGCATGCAAGAAGGGATGGAGCGTAAAGAAGCGTATCGTGATGCAGCCAAACGCATGGCTTGGCCGATCACGGCATCCACGGCAACTACCTTGGCTGCGTTTGCACCGCTGCTATTCTGGCCGGATATTACTGGTGAGTTCATGAAGTACTTGCCGATGACGCTCATTGCAACGCTGACGGCGTCGTTAGTGATGGCACTGCTGTTTGTGCCAGTGCTCGGCGGCCTGATTGGTAAGCCGCAATATGTTTCACCGACTCAGCAAAAGAAAATGGTGGCGCTGCATGAGGGCGAGTTTGATAAAGCGACCGGTATTACCAAGCTTTACTATCACACCCTAGATATTGCTCTTGGCCATCCTTTAAAAGTGCTGCTACTGGCGATTGCAATGGCAATCGGCGTTGGAGTGGCATACAACAAAGCAGGCCTTGGCGCTGAGTTTTTCCCAGAAGTTGATCCGCCTTACTTTAATGTCAAAGTGCGTTCTCACGGAGACTTGTCTATCAATGAAAAAGACGAGGTGATGCGTGTTGTTGAGAAGGTGATGCTGGGTCATGATGAGTTTGAAAGTGTTTACACCAAAACAGGCGGTAAAGATGAAATTGGTGTGATTCAAATTACCCCATTGGATTGGCAGTATCGTCGCAAGGTGCCCGCTATCATCGAAGAGCTTAAGCAAACGACGGATCAGTTTGCGGGGGTAGAGATTGAGTACAAGTTCCCTGATGCAGGCCCCCCGGTTGAGCATGATTTGGTGGTCGAACTTTCTGCTCGTATTCCTGATGGTTTAGATGCAGCTGCAAAAGAAGTGCGTCGCTGGGCGGATGGCAATGCCAAACTGACGAACGTCAGTGACACGTCAAACAAACCAGGGATAGATTGGCAAATTGATATCAGCCGAGATGATGCTGCTCGCTTTGGTGCGGACGCGACACTGGTAGGTAACACGGTTCAGTTTGTGACCAACGGCCTAAAAATTGGTGATTATCTACCTGACGATTCTACCGAAGAGGTCGATATTTTAGTGCGATTCCCAGAAGAGCATCGTGATATTGGCCGTTTTGATGAACTTCGCGTTAAGACGCCGGCAGGTCTGGTGCCTATTACCAACTTTGCTGAAATCACACCAGAGCAGAAGCAAGACACCATTAACCGTTTAGATGGCGTGCGCGTTATCAATGTCAAAGCCGACATGGCGGATGGCTACAATCTCGCGGTTGAGCTACCAGGCTTTATGGAGCAGCTCAACCAGATTGAACTGCCAAGTGGTGTTGAGTTTGTTATCAAAGGTCAAAATGAAGAGCAGAAGAATTCATCGGAGTTCCTGCAAAGTGCCTTTATGGTCGCTCTGGCCGTCATGGCGCTAATCTTGATCACTCAATTCAATAGCTTCTATCAAGCGCTATTGATCTTGAGTGCAGTGATTTTTTCAACCGTGGGAGTGTTTGCGGGTCTATTGGTGTTCCAGCGTCCATTTGGCATCATCATGTCAGGCATCGGTGTTATCGCGCTAGCGGGGATTGTGGTTAATAACAACATCGTACTGATTGATACCTATAACCAGCTGATTAAGCGCGGTTTGGATAAGCGTGAAGCGATCTTAAGAACGGGTGTACAGCGTTTGCGTCCGGTAATGCTCACCACGGTGACCACGATTTTGGGTTTGATGCCTATGGTGCTGGAGATGAACGTCGACCTCATCAATCAAAAAATTGAGTTTGGCGCACCAAGCACTCAGTGGTGGTCACAGCTTGCAACCGCGGTAGCGGGCGGCTTGGCGTTTGCTACGGTATTGACCTTAGTATTAACGCCGTGTTTGCTGATGTTAGGTAAAACAGAACAGCAAAAACAGCAGCCGTCGATGTTGCGACGCACGTTACGACGATTGAGGTCGAAACCTGTAAAAAAGCCCGTTGAAGCGGCCTAGTGAATCAAAGCCCCATTATTTAACAAAATATGGGGTTTTTTTATTAATTTCCCCTAGTGATTTCGAGTGAGCAATCAGAATTGCTGATAAGTTTTTGCCAGTTTTTGATAAATTAGGCAGTATTTAACTCTGAATTTTATTTGATACTAGGTTATTGGTTTGGTTTTGTTTCTCTGGGTAAGACAAATGTTGGCAAACCTATCATTTCGAAGGTAAGTGTGTTTTTTGCAGCCTTTGTCGGGTTAGATCTTGTGCAAAGAAAGCGTTACAGTTGTTGCGTAAACATATTGCTTGTTATGACAAGCTATGTGACATAGCTGAAAAGTGAGTAGTTTCGATTTAGGCTACGAATAAGACCTAACTATGTAATGCCAGCTCAGCAACAACCTGATTGTTGAAGTAACTGGTAAGGAGACAATATGGCAGATTCAACCCCAGAAATGCTATCTGGTGCAGAGATGATCGTTCAATCTTTGATTGACGAAGGTGTACAACAAATCTTTGGTTACCCAGGTGGTTCCGTTCTTGATATCTACGATGCGCTGCATGAAAAGCGCGAGAATATCCAACACGTCCTCGTTCGCCACGAACAAGCCGCGACACACATGGCTGATGGTTACGCACGTGCTACCGGTAAGCCGGGTGTGGTACTTGTGTGTTCAGGTCCTGGTGCGACCAACACCATTACCGGTATCGCTACCGCTTACATGGACTCGATCCCTATGGTGGTGCTCTCTGGTAACGTACCGAACAATCTGATCGGTAATGATGCGTTCCAAGAGTGTGATATGGTCGGTGTATCCCGTCCGGTGGTTAAGCACAGTTTCCTATTGCAACGTGCTGAAGATATCCCTGAAACGCTGAAAAAAGCCTTCTATATCGCGTCTACTGGCCGCCCAGGTCCGGTTGTTGTTGATATTCCGAAGGATGTCATGAATCCGCAGATCAAGTTCCCTTACGAGTACCCTGAAACCGTTAAGATGCGCTCATACAATCCGACGACATCGGGTCATAAAGGGCAAATCAAAAAAGCGCTAAAAGCGATTTTAGAAGCGAAGAAACCTGTTTTGTATGTGGGTGGTGGTGCCATCATGTCTGAGGCAGACCAACACATCATTAAGCTGGCTGAAACGTTGAACCTACCCGTCATCAGCACGTTGATGGGTTTGGGTGCGTTTCCTGGCACACATAAAAACGCATTAGGTATGCTGGGTATGCATGGTACTTACGAAGCCAACCTTGCGATGCATAATGCTGACCTTATTTTTGGTGTTGGTGTTCGTTTTGACGACCGTACCACCAACAACCTCGACAAGTACTGCCCAAATGCCAAGGTAGTACATATTGATATCGACCCTTCTTCGATCTCGAAAAACGTACGCGCTGATTTGCCGATTGTTGGCTCTGCGGATGTGATTCTAGAGACCATGTTGAAACTTCTGGTAGAGCAGGGTGGCACCAATGATGAAGCTGCGCTTAATGCTTGGTGGGATGATATTGCTTCTTGGAAAGAGCGTAACTGTCTTGGTTACGAAACCTCGGAAGAGCGTATTAAGCCACAGCAGGTCATTGAAGTGCTGCACAAGCTGACGGGCGGTGACGCGTTTGTGGCATCCGATGTGGGTCAGCACCAAATGTTTGCTGCGCTCTACTATCCGTTTAATAAGCCACGCCGCTGGATCAACTCAGGTGGTCTTGGCACCATGGGCTTTGGCTTCCCTGCAGCGATTGGGGTGAAGTTTGCTTACCCAGATGAAGAGGTGGTGTGTGTCACCGGTGATGGCAGTATTCAGATGAACATTCAAGAGCTGTCGACGGCTATGCAATACGATGTGCCGGTTAAAATAATCAACCTCAACAACCGTTTCTTAGGGATGGTAAAACAGTGGCAGGATATTATTTATCAGGGTCGTCACTCTAACTCCTACATGGATTCGGTGCCTGACTTTGCTGCTATTGCTGAAGCTTATGGCCACGTAGGTATTCGCATTTCCAACCCAAGCGAACTTGAATCTGGTCTGAAGAAAGCGCTAGAGATGAAAGATCGCCTCGTGTTCGTTGATATCAATGTAGATGAAACAGAGCACGTTTACCCGATGCAAATCAAAGGGGAAGGTATGGATAAGATGTGGCTAAGTAAGACGGAGAGAACCTAATATGAGACATATCATTTCGCTACTATTGGAAAACCAGCCGGGTGCTCTTTCTCGAGTGGTTGGCCTGTTCTCTCAGCGCGGCTACAACATCGAATCACTCAACGTATCGCCAACCGATGATGAGACGTTATCACGCCTTAACATCACCACAGAATCGGATAAAATGGAGCTTGAGCAGATCCAAAAGCACCTGCATAAGCTGATTGATGTCCTTAAGGTTCAGGAAGTGACTGAGTTTGAGCACATTGAGCGCGAGCTAATGATGGTTAAAGTCAAAGCGAGCGGTTTTGCGCGTGCAGAAGTGAAGCGTACGGCGGATATCTTTCGTGGCCAGATTGTTGATGTCACTTCGTCGCAATATACGGTTCAACTTGCAGGCACGGCTGAAAAGCTTGATGCGTTTGTGTCAGCGCTATCAGAAGTGACGGATGTGGTAGAAGTGGCTCGAAGCGGTATTGTAGGCATTGCTCGTGGTGAGCGTGCGCTAAAGCCATAAGCCAATTAAGCTATTGATTAAAAACAAGGCCAGTCAAGTGACTGGCCTTTTGCTTTGCTCGGGTTCATTGACCTAAGAAGGTTAACCTTCGATTTCCACAAAAGGAGCAGGCTCTTCGATGATTGGCTTCATCTCCTCTTCTTGTTGAGGTTGCTCTGCTGGTGGCGCTGGCTGTTCAGGCTCGGCTTCTGTGTTGAGCTTTTCTTGTTGCTCACTGAATTGGAACGCACGGATCACCTGTTTTACGCCGGATACATTTCTGGCGATTTCTGTGGCCACATCGGCGTGCTCTTTAGACACATAACCCAGTAGAAACACTTCACTGTCTTCAGTGATGACTTTGATTTTGACGCCGTTGAGTCTTTCGTCGGTCAAGAGCGCTGACTTGACCTTCGTCGTCAACCAGCTGTCATTGCTGATTTGCGTGAAGCTAAGTGGCTGCTTAACGCGGACTTGGTTGTAGACAATTTTTACGCCATTAAGACCTTTAACTTGGTTTTCAAGCTGGCTACGAAGCGCTTCCGTATTCGCCTGTCCCATCAGCACGACAGTACCACGCTGTGAGCTGGCAACGACGCGCACGTTGCTAACATAGGGCGCTTTGTTACCCATACCAGCTACTTCTGACTCAAGGGCACTGTCATTCCAAATCTCTTTTGCGCTGCGCGTATCGGTGACGAGGTTTACCGTCGTCGCAGCACCTGCTACAAATAGACCGGCACAGCCCGAAAGGAACATACTGGCCATGAGCAGTGCCATTACTTTATACATCTTCATAATGTTACTCTTCGTGAGATGGGAATAGCACTTGGTCGATGAGATCGCACAAGCAGTGGAGTGTCACCATGTGGACTTCATGAATGCGTGAGGTTCGTTGAGATGGGATACGTATTTCCACATCGTTTTCGCCCAATAAGCCGGCCATTTCGCCACCATCTTTGCCGGTAAAGGCAATGATGGTCATATCTCGAGTCACAGCCGCTTCCATCGCTTTAATGACGTTTTTGCTGTTCCCGCTGGTTGAAATTGCCAACAAGATATCGTTAGTTTGGCCGAAGGCGCGCACTTGTTTGGCAAAGATATCTTCAAAGTTGTAGTCGTTCGCCACTGCGGTCATGGTGGTGCTGTCAGCAGTCAGTGTCATTGCAGGCAGACTTGGACGTTCGGTTTCAAAACGGTTCAGTAGGCATGAGACAAATTGCTGAGCGTTGGACGCTGACCCGCCGTTACCGCAGCACAGAATTTTGTTGCCATTGAGCAGTGTTGCGACCATTGCTTGTGCAGCGTGAGTGATGGCGTCTGGCAGCGCTTCGGCGGCGGCGATTTGAATTTGGATGCTTTCAGTAAAACTTTCTTTGATGCTATCGCGCATGGTTATCCTTGAGTGATGGCGTTTTTTATCCAGTTGATGTCGTTGCCTTGTTCGTGAATGGCAACCACATCAAATCGAAATTCGGTCTCGTATGGCGATAGGCCATTTTTGAGAAGCCACAGTGTGGCGGCTTTTTCGAGCTTTTTTGCTTTGGCTCGCGTCACCATTTCTTGGGCGCTACCATAACATTGATTGCGTCGGTATTTGACCTCCACAAACACAATGCTCGATTTATCTTGCATGATCAGGTCAACTTCACCGCATTTTACCGTGAAGTTTTCTGATAGAGGAACCAAGCCCTGACGACCGAGATAGTCTTTGGCCAGTTCCTCATAACGTTTTCCAACGGCGCGTTTACTCGCTGATTGGCGTTTCCACGGCAGTAGTGTCATCGCTTGTCTCGTCCTGAGTCGCGGTTATTTCTTGTACGGTAGAAGGTTGCTCGCCGTAGACACCCCAAGCAATCTGGCGTTGAACTACGCAGTCTGGATCGATCGTTAGCATACCGGTTTGTCCATCGACAGAGTAACCTTGTACTGCTTTCAGTTGCGGTAATTCTTTAGTCAGCGTGTAGGCATCCATACCTAATGCTTGCAGGCGTTTCTCTGCATTTGAGCTCTTCGGCCAGAACTTAGTCATTTGTGCATCGAGGTCGACATTTTGCTCCACTAGCAGTGGAATATCACTGTATACCACGCCAGTGAGGTCTTCATACTGACGTTTCTCACTGTGGCTGTGGGAATCAGCAAACAGCTGTGGCTGTTTAGCGTCAGGGTTAATAGCGACTTCGATAAATGGCTTGATCAGCGTAAGGTCGGCATTATTGGCAACAATGTATACGGAATCAATGTCACGACGACTACGTGGCTGATTTTCGAGCTTCATACCCGTTAGCGCTTCCATCTGAGCGATACGTTGCTGGCTTTCTTGTAGGCCAAACACGTTGTTGATGGTTTTTTGTAGTTGTGCGCGATTCGCGTACTGCGCTACGGCGACTTTGTTGTCACTCACTTTTGCCCATTCAGCCTCAAAAGCCTTTGCCACACGGTTGCCCAGCGAGCCTTGCGGCGCAATGATCAGCGTGAAAGCATATTGGTTTTTAGACAGATGTTGAGCTGCCTGAGCAACCTCTTGCTCAGGAGATAGAGTTAAGTAACACATCATCTGTGTTGGTTCTATCTCATTAGGAATATTCAGTGCGAGCGCAGGGATTGGTGTCTCAGAGTTTTGCTGAGCTTGCTGTAGCTTCTCAACATTTTCTTTAACCAGTGGGCCGACAATAAAATCAACACCATTAGCGACGAGTTTTGTCTTGATGTCAGCAGGGGTGGCTTCGTTTGTATCAATAACGGTAAAAATAGCCTCTGGATCGCGCAATTCGTCATCCATCATCGCCATCATAAACCCATCGCGTACCAGCTGAGCTTGCTTTGCATACTTACCAGAAAGTGGCAGAAGTAGAGCGGTGCTTTGAGGCGAAGCAATCTCTAAGTTGAGAATGTCGTAAATGCTTTGCGGAGTGTAGATAGCTGCTGGGTGAGTTGGATTTTCTGCGAGCCAGTTATTTAGTGTATTTTGCAGTTGTGGCAAGCTAGCTGCCATGCCTTTCATATAGGTAGCCAGTTGTAACCAGCCATCCAGTACTTCTTCATTAGGCTGGGCAACTAAGGTTGATAGATCCTGCGCTGAGTACTGGTTCATGTACTGCCAGATTTGGGCGTTGATCGCTTCTTGCTGGTCACTGGCGCTAAAACCTGCTTGTGCAATCAGCTCACGGCTAGCATCAAAGTAATTGCCCATGGCGGCAAGGCTTTGTGCGCGCAATTGATGATAACGCTGCCATTGTTGCTGCGCGAGTGGCCATTCAGATGGGAAGCTAAGCTGCAGATACGCTGGTTCTGCTTTGCCTTGCGCAAGGTTTAGTTCCGCGCGTGCGAGTTGCCACTCGGCTTGCTGCACCGTGGTGAGATTTTGTTTGGCAAGTCGATTAGAGAGTCTCTGGGCTTGCTCGTAATTGCCCTCTTGAATTGATGCTTTGAATGCCAAGATCAACCATTCGTTTGCAAAACCGTCTTGACCGGCGTCAGCTCGCATCAGATAGGTCTCCGAAGAGGCAGTAGGTGCTAGGGTGATATCAACGCTTTCTGGGGCGCTTGGCTGAGTAGAACAAGCGGCAATGGACAAAGCCAATGCAATTGGAGTCAGTAGGCGTGTTACACTATTTCTCTTTGGGTTCATCATTGCCATGAGCTCTTTAATCACTATTCGTGTAAAATCATTATATTAATCGTTGAAGTGCTGGTAAACAAATGACAAGCAACAAAACTACTTATATTGAGCAACCAACGCTCTTTATTGTACCGACACCGATTGGAAACCTCGGTGATATCACACAAAGAGCGCTGGGTGTACTCCATAGCGTCGACATTATTGCTGCTGAAGATACGCGCCATACGGGTAAGCTTCTGTCTCACTTCAATATTCAAACTAGAACATTTGCGTTGCATGATCACAATGAACAGCAAAAAGCGCAAGTTTTAGTCGATAAACTGCTTGCGGGTGAATCCATCGCATTGGTCTCTGATGCTGGCACACCGCTTATCAGCGATCCAGGGTATCATTTGGTGACTCAATGTCGTCAGGCAGGCGTTAAAGTTGTGCCATTACCAGGGGCGTGTGCTGTGATTACTGCGCTGAGCGCATCTGGCTTGCCCTCTGATCGCTTTAGTTTTGAGGGCTTTTTGCCAGCGAAAAGCAAAGGCCGTAAAGATAAATTCATGGAGATCGCCAAAGCCGAGCGCACCTGTATCTTCTACGAATCGCCACATCGAATTACCGAGTCACTTGCCGATATGCTTGAAGTGCTGGGGCCTGAACGTGAGGTTGTATTGGCGCGCGAGCTAACCAAGACCTATGAAACCATTCAAGGTTTGCCACTTGGTGAGTTGATTGCGTGGATTGGAGAAGATGATAACCGTAAGCGTGGTGAGATGGTGTTATTGATTCACGGTCATCGTGAGCCTGTGAATGAAGAGCTGCCAGATGAAGCGACACGTACACTGGCTATTTTGGTTAAAGATTTACCACTTAAAAAAGCGGCAGCGGCGACGGCTGAAATCTATAACCTCAAAAAGAATGCCTTGTATAAATGGGGTCTAGAAAACTTATCCTAGAAAAACATTGAGTAATCACGCTCGCTTAGTTACAATCCGCGCCCTGAAGTTGACTGGATAGTCGCTGCTTCGTTGACGTCCCCTTGAGCTTGTCTTGGGGGAGACTGACGGAGGGGAGGAACGTCCGGGCTCCACAGAGCAGGGTGCCAGGTAACGCCTGGGGGGCGCGAGCCCACGACAAGTGCAGCAGAGAGAAGACCGCCGATGGCTCCATTTCTTCGGAAGGAGCACAGGTAAGGGTGAAAGGGTGCGGTAAGAGCGCACCGGGCGACTAGCAATAGTTCGTTGCAAGGTAAACTCCACCCGGAGCAAGACCAAATAGGCCTCCACATTGCGTTGCTCGCGTATGGAGGCGGGTAGGTTGCTTGAGCCAGTGAGCGATTGCTGGCCTAGACGAATGGCTATCACCGCTTCGGCGGATACAGAACCCGGCGTACAGGTCAACTTCACCTATTATAGAAAAACCCATTACAAATTGATTTTGTAATGGGTTTTTTGCTTTTTTATCACCTATCTTTACGATAGGCTGAACTTAACCAGATGACGTTACTGAAGGAAATCAGTAAACTTGTCATCTTTGCTAAGCAACTCTCGAGATCACCCATGAGCGAATCCTTTCAACACATTTCGGTACTACTTCACGAATCCATTGATGGTCTAGCGATCAAACCGGATGGAACTTACATTGATGGAACGTTCGGCCGCGGTGGTCACAGTCGTCAAATTCTTTCACAACTGGGTGAAAACGGTCGCCTATTCAGTATTGACCGCGATCCGACGGCGATTGAGGAAGCAAAAAAGATTGATGATCCACGCTTTACCATTATTCATGGCCCATTTTCTGGTATGGCAGAATACGCAGAGCGTTATGATCTTGTGGGTAAAGTGGACGGTGTGTTGCTTGATTTGGGCGTGTCTTCGCCGCAGCTTGACGATGCTGAGCGTGGCTTTAGCTTCATGAAAGATGGCCCGCTTGATATGCGTATGGATCCAACATCTGGTATGCCTGTCTCTGAGTGGTTAGCGCAAGCCGATCTTGATGACATTACGTGGGTGATCCGCGAGTTTGGTGAAGACAAGCATGCTCGCCGTATTGCTAAAGCTATTGTTGCCCATCGTGAAGATGAAGAAAAAGAGCCGCTTACACGTACTGGCCAGTTGGCAAAGCTGATCTCTGAAGCCGCACCTAAGAGCTTCAAAGAGAAAAAGCACCCAGCGACGCGAGCTTTCCAAGCGTTTCGAATCTACATCAACAGTGAGCTCGAAGAGATCGATACGGCGCTAAAAGGCGCTGCCAGCATTCTTGCTCCAGAGGGGCGTTTGTCGGTTATTAGCTTCCACTCGCTTGAAGATCGCATGGTGAAGCATTTTATGCGCAAAGAGAGCAAAGGACCCCAGGTACCCCATGGTATCCCGATGACCGAAGATCAAATTCGAGCGCTGGGTAGTGCGAATCTAAAGACCATTGGTAAGGCGCTCAAGCCTTCGGGTCATGAAGTGGAAATGAACACCCGCTCACGCAGCTCTGTACTTCGTGTGGCGGAAAAACTGTAACGGATGACGGGATGTCTAACCAACCGACTCATAATCTCGCGAAACTGATTGCCTTAGATATCATCACGGTAGGCCGTATCCCGCTTATCGTGTTTTTGATGATATTTGCAACGGCGATGGGGGTGGTGTTTGCAACGCATCACACCCGCGAAGCCATCAACGAGAAAGATATCGCGCTTCAAGAGCGTGAACGACTTGATAATGAGTGGCGCAACCTGTTGCTTGAGGAAAATGCGCTGTCGGAACATAGCCGCGTTCAGGCTATGGCTAAACAAGAGTTAGAGATGACGCGCCCAGACGCAGACAAGGAAGTAGTGGTTTCCCTGAAATGAAAGGCAAAAAAGTCGTTAAGTCTTCCAACAAAAAACAATCTCAACAAGCCGTAAGCCAACCTGCGCTGATCGCTTGGCGCTTTCGCCTCATTATGGGCGGCGTGCTGCTTATCTTTACCGCGCTAGTCGCACGCATCGGTTATATTCAAGTTATCGAGCCTGACAATCTGATTAAACAGGGCGATCTGCGCTCTGTTCGTGTAAAGGCGCTGCCTTCGGCGCGCGGCATTATCTCCGATAAAAACGGTGAACCACTTGCAGTCAGTGTACCTGTTCAGGCGGTATGGGCCGATCCAGCTACTATTTTTAAAGATGATGGACTTAAGCAGTTAGACCGTTGGCATGCACTTGCTGATGTACTTGGTCTCAATCGCGATGCACTTATTGCCAAAATCAACAAGAACAAATCACGCCGATTTATTTACCTGCAGCGTCAAGTGAGCCCTGCGATGGCGAAGTACATCAAAGAGTTGAAACTCTCTGGCGTAGGGCTAAAAGCGGAATCCAGACGTTATTATCCTGCGGGTGAGGTTAGTGCTCACTTAGTGGGTGTGACTGGTATCGATGGTCACGGTCTTGAAGGCGTTGAGCGCAGCTATGATAAATGGCTGACCGGTGAAGCGGGTAAGCGCATTATTCGTAAAGACCGCTATGGTCGCGTGGTGGAAAACATCTCTCTTGAAGACAGAGAGGAAGGTAAACCACTTGAGCTTACCGTCGATCAAAGATTGCAGGCCATCGCTTATCGCGCCATCAAACAGGCTGTGGCCGATTACCGCGCCACGTCGGGCAGTGCCGTTATCATTGATGTGAAAACCGGTGGTGTATTAGCCATGGTAAATGCGCCTTCTTATAACCCGAACAACCGCTCTTCACGCCAGTCTTTTACGATGCGAAATCGTGTTATTACCGATGCGATGGAGCCGGGTTCTACGGTTAAGCCATTTGTCGTGCTAGCGGCACTAGAGGCAGGTATTGCCGATGAAAACACCATCATCGATACCGGTAATGGCATCATGCAGATCGGTGGTAGCCGAGTGCGTGATACATCGAAGGTGGGTAAAGCGAACTTAGCTAAGATCCTGCAAAAGTCGAGCAACATCGGAGTGGCAAAGCTGGCTTTAGACATGCCACTAGAGGCGCTACTTGGGATGTACAGCTCCATTGGTTATGGTCAGCTGTCTGGTCTTAACTTGGTTGGTGAGACCACGGGTATCTTCCCTAACCGTCGCCGTTGGTCGCAGTTTGAAATCGCGACACTCGCATTTGGCTACGGTATCTCCATCACGCCTCTTCAGTTAGCACACGCTTACGCCACTCTCGGTAATGGCGGCTTGTATCAGCCAGTACATATTATTGAAAGCAATCAGCAGGACTTGTCCAAGCAGGTTATCAACCATGACTACGCGATGTCGGTTCTGCATATGTTAGAGGCGGTAACGCAGCCTGGCGGTACAGCAACACGAGCGGCGGTGCCCGGGTATCGAGTAGCCGCGAAAACTGGTACTTCAAGAAAGGCAGCGGCGGGTGGCTACAGTGATGAATATGTAGCGATTACCTCAGGTGTCGCGCCGGTAAGTGACCCGCGTATTGCCTTGGTAGTGGTGATTAATGAACCGCAAGGCGATCAGTACTATGGCGGTGCGGTGGCAGGCCCTGTCTTTTCCGAAATCATGAAGGGAGCGTTGCAGATACTCAATGTCGCTCCTGACGAAAACCAATTTCAGCAATAGGTGAGAAACAATGTTGACCTCTTTGACATTGGCAAAGCTATTAAAACCATGGCTTGATGACAGCAGTAAACTGATGGCAAACGACACGCTCGGAGCCATCAATGTGTCTAACTTGGAGCTTGATAGCCGTGCTATTAAGCAAGGTGATACGTTTGTGGCGATCATCGGCCATACGGTAGATGGGCGTCTGTTTATCGAGCGTGCGATTCAGTCTGGTGCCGACTCAGTGATTGCTCAGGCCGATGCTGAGCACAAACATGGCGAAGTGACCCTTGTCGATGGCGTGCCTGTTGTTCATATTTATCAGCTCGACACTTTGTTGTCGGTGATGGCCGCGCGTCTTTATCAGTACAAGCAGCAAGTGATTGGTGTAACAGGGACGAATGGTAAAACTACGATCACCCAACTTATCGCGCAGTGGATTGAACTTGTCGGCGATAGAGCCGCCATCATGGGCACCACGGGCAATGGCTTCTTGAACGATTTGCAACAAGCGAAAAATACCACGGGCAGCGCTATTGATGTGCAGCGCATTTTATCTCAGCTTGATGCCCTGGGCGCGCAATACACGGCGATGGAAGTCTCCTCCCATGGCCTGGTTCAAGGTCGTGTGGCCGCTGTGCCTTTCTCACTAGGTATTTTCACTAACCTCAGCCGTGACCACTTGGACTATCACGGCACGATGGAAGGTTATGAAGCGGCCAAGAAACTCCTATTTACCGGGCATCACTGCGAGCATGCGGTGTTGAATGTCGATGACGAAGTGGGTCGCCGCTGGCTTTCGGCGCGCAGCGATGCCATTGCTGTGTCTGTTGAAGGGCGCCAGCTAGGCGCAAAGGGCGTTTGGGCAACATCGGTTGAATATAGTGACGGCGGCATCTCTTTAGAATTTGATGGTTGCTTTGGCAGTGGCAAGCTCAATGCTCCGCTGATTGGTCAGTTCAATGCGAGCAATGTGTTGCTGGCGTTTTCTGCTCTGTTGGCGCTTGGTTTTGATAAACAAGCGCTAATGGATACAGCATCCAAGCTACAACCTGTACTTGGTCGTATGGAGCTGTTTCAAGCGGATGATAAACCAAAGCTGGTGGTAGATTACGCTCACACCCCAGATGCGTTAGAGAAAGCCTTGCAGGCACTTCGCGTGCATTGTGATGGCCAGCTTTGGGTTATTGTCGGCTGCGGTGGTGACCGAGACAAAGGTAAACGTCCAATGATGGCCTCTATCGCTGAGCAGTTAGCGGACAAGGTGATCTTAAGCGATGACAACCCACGCAGTGAAGATCCTAAAGCGATTGTCGAAGATATGCTGGCGGGAATGAGTGCGCCAGAGGTCGCATTTGTTGAGCATCAACGTTTTAATGCGGCTCAGCTAGCGGTGAAGCACGCGAGTGCTTCCGACATCATTCTACTTGCAGGTAAAGGGCACGAAGACTACCAAGTGATTGGCAATGACAATGTCCACTATTCAGACCGTGAAACGGCAGCACAGTTACTAGGACTGACGTTATGATTGAACTCAAATTAACGGATATCGCGACCATTGTTGACGGACAGCTAGTGGGTGAAGATATAAGTATCACAGATGTCACCACAGACACGCGAGCCATCGAACCGGGTGCGCTGTTTATTGCTTTGGTTGGTGAACGTTTTGATGCCCATGATTTTGCTGAGCAAGCGGCAGAGAAAGGCGCAGCAGCGCTAATTGTTGAGCGAGAGTTGGATGTCGCCATTGCTCAAGTCGTGGTTGCCGATAGTAAACAAGCCTTGGGTAAACTGGGGGCGGAAGTTCATAAGCGCTGCCAAACCCAAACGATTGCCATTACAGGCAGCTGCGGTAAAACGACAGTTAAAGAGATGATTGCCAGCATTTTGTCTAGCAAAGGGCAGGTGCTGTATACCGCGGGTAACTTTAATAATGATATCGGCGTGCCATTAACTTTGCTTCGCTCAACACCCCAAGACGACTTTGCAGTGATTGAACTGGGTGCTAACCATATCGGTGAAATTGCCTACACAACAGCGTTAGCTCAGCCGGAAGTCGCGCTGGTTAACAATGTGGCCGAGGCGCATCTAGAAGGTTTTGGCTCTCTTGACGGTGTTAAACAGGCTAAGGGGGAAATCTATCAAGGACTGCCTGCGGGTGGTATTGCACTCGTGAACCTTGATAGTGAAGGTGGTGACTATTGGCAATCGGTACTGAGTGACAAACAGGTAGTGCGCATCGCCAAACAAAACGTTCACGCAGACTTTTACGCCTCTGACATAACCTTGTCATCTCTTGGTAGCCCGTTGTTTACACTCCACACCCCAGTAGGCAACATTTCGATTGAGTTGACCATTATCGGTGAGCACAATGTGGCAAATGCAGTGGCTGCAGCCGCTTTGGCAACGCAAGTTGGTGCAACTCTCGAGCAAGTTCAACACGGTTTACAATCATTAAGTAAAGTGAAGCGCCGTGTTGATGTTGAGAAGCTTACCGAAACGCTCACTCTGATTGATGATAGCTATAACGCCAGTGTTCCCGCAATGAAGGCGGCGGTCGATCTGTTGGGGCAGTTTACTCAAACCCAGCGCTGGTTGATTTTGGGTAACATGGCAGAATTGGGGCATGAAAGCCTTGCACTTCACAAAGAAGTCGGACAACATGCTGCACCTTTCGCATTTGAACATGTTTTAACCTATGGTGAGGATGCGAAAGTAATCAGTGACCTTTGCGGTGGACAGCATTTTAAAAGTCACGACGATATGTTTGCGCATATCGAGCACACATTAACACAGTTAAACCAGACCTCTCATACCTTGTTGGTTAAAGGGGCGCTAAGTGCTGGCATGTTTACTATCGCCAATGCACTGAAGGAGAAATACACATGATCATTTGGCTTGCAGAATTACTACAGCCATACTTTTCTTTTTTTCGTCTGTTTGAATATTTGTCATTCAGAGCCATTGTCAGTGTATTAACTGCGTTAGGTATTTCTTTGTGGATGGGGCTAAAAATGATTGCCCGTCTACAAATGCTGCAAATTGGCCAAGTCGTTCGAAATGAAGGTCCGGAGTCGCACTTTAGCAAGCGTGGTACACCGACGATGGGTGGTATAATGATCCTATCGGCGATTTCTATTACCGTTTTGCTTTGGGCAGACTTGAGTAACCCTTATATTTGGGCTGTACTTGCGGTGCTACTTGGCTATGGTGCCGTTGGTTTTGTGGATGACTATCGCAAGGTAGTGCGCAAAAACACCGATGGCCTGATCGCTCGTTGGAAGTATTTTTGGCAGTCGCTGATTGCCTTGGTGGTGGCATTTGCTCTGTATGCTCACGGCCAAGACACGGCAGCCACACAGCTTGTAGTACCATTCTTTAAAGATGTAATGCCGCAAATGGGACTGTTCTACATTGTCTTCACATACTTTGTGATTGTTGGCACCAGTAATGCGGTGAATCTGACCGATGGCCTTGACGGTCTGGCTATTATGCCAACGGTATTGGTTGCAGCCGGCTTTGCGGTGATTGCTTGGGCAACAGGCAACGTTAACTTCGCAGCTTATTTGCACATTCCTTATATTCCATACACCTCTGAGCTTGTGGTGTTCTGTACTGCAATGGTTGGTGCTGGACTTGGTTTCCTTTGGTTTAACACTTACCCTGCGCAAGTCTTTATGGGTGATGTAGGCTCGTTAGCACTTGGCGGCGCATTGGGTGTCATTGCCGTGTTGGTACGTCAAGAGTTCGTACTGGTGATCATGGGCGGTGTATTTGTAATGGAGACGCTATCGGTAATCCTTCAGGTTGGCTCTTACAAGTTGCGTGGTCAGCGCATTTTCCGTATGGCACCTATCCATCATCACTATGAACTAAAAGGCTGGCCAGAACCGCGTGTTATCGTTCGCTTCTGGATCATTTCAATCGTATTGGTACTTATTGGCCTAGCGACGCTTAAAGTACGTTAATCAACAGGCTAGGGATCCTTGTTCATGGAACGTTGGCAAGACATTCAGCAAGTGGTCGTCGTAGGGCTCGGTATTACCGGGCTCTCCGTCGTTAATCACCTTCGTAAATATCATCCTACATTGACCATTCAAGTAATGGACAGTCGAGACAATCCGCCGGGGGCTGAGCAGTTGCCGCAAGGCGTTGCCCTACATACCGGCAGTTTTGAAGCCGATTGGTTGATGCAGGCTGACTTAGTGGTGTGTAACCCAGGTATCGCTCTAGCGACGCCGGAAATTCACGCAGCCATGGCAAACGGCGTCTCTGTCATTGGCGATATCGAACTGTTTGCTAGGGCAAATGACAAGCCAGTGATTGCCATTACTGGTTCAAACGGAAAAAGTACCGTGACTGATCTCACGGGTGAGATGGCCAAGGCTGCGGGACTTAGTGTCGGAGTGGGTGGCAACATTGGTTTTCCTGCGCTCGATTTACTTGAGCTTGATGCCGATCTCTATGTGCTTGAGCTATCCAGTTTCCAACTGGAAACGACGTCGTCGCTGAAAACGCAAGTCTCAACGTTTCTAAATCTTTCAGAAGACCATATGGATCGCTACGAGGGTATGGCGGATTATGCCGAGGCCAAGCGCAGGATCTTCTTACATGCTGAGCATGTGTTAGTAAATCGCGATGAGCCAGAGACTTATCCAACAGAGACGTCTCTAGCACTCTCGACATTTGGTTTTGATGCTAAGCAGTTCGGTATGCAGGTATTTGATGGACGCACTTGGTTGATGGATGGCGATGCTAAAATCCTCGCGGCGGATAAGCTGAGCATCGTGGGTAAGCACAATTGGTCAAATGCTTTGGTCGCTTGTGCGCTGCTCAAGCTAGCAAATATCGATTATCGTTCGGCATTGGAATGCTTGAAATCTTATCGAGGCTTAAGCCATCGCTGCCAAGTGGTGGCCGAACAAGCTAACGTGAAATGGGTTAATGATTCGAAAGCCACTAATGTAGCAAGTACGCTTGCCGCTCTGTCAGGCTTAGCACTCCAAGGAACGCTGTACTTGCTTGTCGGCGGGGTGGGGAAAGGCGCAGATTTTTCTGAGCTTGCTACGCCGCTTTCTCGACTCAATGTTCAGCTGTGCTGTTTTGGTCTCGATGGAGAAGCGTTTCTACCGCTTCACGATAGTGCGCGCTACTTTGCTTCAATGGACGATATATTGGCTGAGATCACGCCAAAATTGAAGCAAGGTGATATGGTCATGTTGTCGCCTGCGTGCGCCAGCTTTGATCAGTTTGCCAATTTCATGGCTCGCGGTGATCACTTTACCGATTTGGCAGAGCGTTATTCAGCGCAAGTTAGTTAACACGGATTCGTCACTATGTTTCATCAAATTCGACAACGCACCATGGGATGGATGACCCACAGTGCCCCAGATACGCTTTATGACCGACAACTGGTTTGGTTGGCGTTTGGGTTGATGGTGACGGGACTAGTGATGGTAACTTCAGCCTCGTTTCCGATCAGTTCTCGACTGACGGATCAGCCATTCCACTTTATGTTTCGCCACGCTATCTTTCTGGTATTAGCGCTTGGTACGTCGGCTGTGGTTCTGCAAATCCCTATCGCTAAATGGTTCAAATACAGTACTTATTTGCTAGCGATATCTATTTTCTTGCTGATTGTTGTACTCGTCGTCGGCAAGTCCGTTAACGGCGCGTCTCGTTGGATACCGCTTGGGCTGTTTAACCTTCAGCCTGCAGAGGTAGCCAAACTGTCGCTGTTCATCTTCATGTCCGGCTACTTGGTGAGAAAGCAAGACGAGGTCAGGCAGTCGTTTTTTGGCGGCTTTATCAAACCTATTATGGTGTTCACCACGTTTGCCATTCTATTGTTGGGACAGCCTGACTTAGGTACCGTGGTGGTGATGCTGGTGACTTTGTTTGGCATGTTGTTTATTGCTGGTGCCAAATTATCACAGTTTATTGCTCTATTTGTTGCGGGCGTCAGCGCGGTTATAGCGCTGATTTTGGTCGAGCCATACCGAGTAAGACGTGTTACTTCGTTTCTAGACCCTTGGGAAGACCCATTTGGCAGCGGCTATCAGCTTACGCAATCACTCATGGCATTTGGCCGTGGTAACTGGATGGGACAAGGGCTTGGTAACTCAGTGCAAAAATTGGAGTACTTACCAGAAGCGCATACCGACTTTGTATTTGCGGTGCTGGCTGAAGAGCTCGGGTTTGTTGGTGTCGTCTTAGTATTGATGTTGGTATTTGCACTGGTGATTAAAGCCCTGTATATCGGTAGGCGTGCGTTTGAAAAACAGCAGTTTTTTGGCGGCTATTTGTGTTTTGCCATCGGTATTTGGTTTGCGTTTCAAACCTTGGTAAACGTAGGTGCCGCAGCGGGCATGGTGCCAACCAAAGGTCTAACATTGCCACTGATAAGCTATGGTGGCTCCAGTTTGATTATCATGTCGGTGGCGGTATCGATACTGCTACGAGTAGACCATGAATGTCGACTGCTTCCGGACATTGAACCTGAGCCTGCACCGAGCAGCGAGCCTGAAACAGATAAGAAAAAGAAACAAGATGAAGAAAAATAAACGCTTAATGGTGATGGCTGGTGGAACTGGCGGTCACGTATTTCCGGGATTGGCTGTTGCGAAGCGCTTGCAAGAGCAAGGCTGGGAGATCCGTTGGCTTGGCACTGCAGACAGAATGGAAGCAGACTTAGTACCAAAGCACGGGATTGAAATTGATTTTATTAAAGTGAAAGGGTTGCGCGGTCAAGGCATTGCTAAACTGATTAAAGCACCGTTTCAGATCATCAGTGCGATTTTTCAAGCGCGCCAACATTTAAAGCGCTGGCAACCTGATGCTGTGCTCGGCATGGGGGGCTATGTCAGTGGGCCTGGTGGCATTGCGGCTTGGACTATGGGTATCCCTGTCGTCCTCCACGAACAAAATGGCGTCGCGGGACTGACCAACCAGTGGCTTTCCAAAATTGCCAAAAAGGTGTTCCAGGCATTTCCGGGCGCTTTTACTGACGCAGAAGTGGTAGGGAATCCAGTGCGCCAAGACTTATTAGACATTGAAGCGCCAGAAACACGACTTAACGGCCGTGATGGTGATATTCGAATTTTAGTGATGGGGGGCAGTCAAGGTGCTCGCATCCTCAATCACACGCTGCCACCAGTCATGGCTGCGCTGGGTGAAGGCTACACGATTCGCCATCAAGCAGGAAAAGGTAGCAAGCAAGAAGTCGCTGAGCTTTACCAGCAAAACCAAGTTAGTAAGGCTGAGGTGACGGAGTTTATTGATGATGTTAGCGAAGCGTATCAATGGGCAGACCTTGTGGTTTGTCGCTCCGGTGCACTGACAGTATCCGAGCTTGCTGCAGCCGGCGTTGGCGCTATCTTTATTCCATTTATGCATAAAGATCGTCAGCAGGCGCTTAATGGCGACCACTTGGTCGACTGCCAGGCTGCGTATATGATTGAGCAGCCCCAATTGAGCGTGGAAAAACTGACTGAACAGATACGTAGCTTAGACCGAACGCAGTTAAAAACGCTGGCCATTAATGCCCGACAAGCGGCTAAGCTCGATGCGGATACACGCGTCGCGAAAGAAATTATCGAATTAACAAAATAGATTAACGAGACAGACTCATGACACAGCAACAAACACCAGACTTAGCGCAGATCCGTGCCTTGATACCTGAAATGAGACGCGTGAAGTGTATTCACTTTGTCGGTATCGGCGGCGCGGGTATGAGTGGTATCGCAGAGGTGCTACTGAACGAGGGGTATCAAATTACCGGCTCTGATATTGCTGAGAATGCTGTGACAGCGCGCCTGACGCAAAAGGGGGCGACTGTCTTTATTGGCCATGCTGCTAGTAATATTGATCTTGCGAGTGTGGTAGTAGTGTCTACTGCGATTGATCCTGAAAACCCTGAGTTAGTTGCGGCGAAAGAATTGCGAATCCCAGTGGTTCGCCGTGCTGAAATGCTTGCTGAGCTGATGCGTTTTAGACATGGTATTGCCGTTGCGGGGACGCACGGAAAAACCACGACCACAGCGCTGGTTACGCAAATCTATTCAGAAGCGGGCATGGATCCAACCTTCGTTAACGGTGGCTTGGTGAAAAGTGCCGGCACGAATGCCCGCTTGGGCTCAAGCCGTATCCTGATTGCCGAAGCTGATGAAAGTGATGCGTCGTTCCTACACCTTCAACCAATGGTCAGCATCGTCACCAATATTGAAGCTGACCACATGGATACCTATGGTGGTGATTTCGATACGCTCAAACAGACCTTTATCGACTTTTTACATAACCTGCCGTTTTACGGACAGGCCGTAATGTGTGTTGACGACCCAGTGGTTCGTGAGCTGATTCCAAGTGTTAGTCGTCAAGTGATTACTTACGGTTTTTCAGAGGATGCGGACGTACGTATTGAGAATTATCGCCAAGAAGGGCAGCAAGGTAAGTTTACCGTTGTCAGAAAAGGCCGAGATAATCTTGAGATTACCCTGAATATTCCGGGAGAACACAATGCGTTGAATGCGTCTGCTGCTATTGCTGTCGCGACCGAAGATAATATTAGTGATGAGGCCATCGTTAAGGCGATGCTTGGTACTGAAGGTACAGGACGTCGTTTCGAGCATTTAGGCGAATTTGAAACGGGTAATGGCCGTGTCATGTTGGTCGACGATTATGGTCACCATCCAACAGAAGTGGACGTCACCATCAAAGCGGCGCGTAATGGTTGGGCGGATAAACGACTGGTGATGGTGTTCCAACCGCACCGTTATAGCCGTACTCGTGACCTTTACGATGATTTTGCCAATGTACTGGAGCAGGTAGATGTACTGGTGATGCTGGATGTGTATTCGGCTGGAGAAGCTCCAATTGTTGGCGCTGATGGCCGCTCACTGTGCCGTACTATTCGTACTCGCGGCAAGCTTGATCCAGTTTTTGTTCCAGAAATGAATGGTTTACCATCAGTTTTATCCAATCTTTTGCAAGATGGCGACTTAGTCTTGACGCAAGGTGCTGGTGATATTGGTAAAGTGGCTAAGCAGCTTGAGAAGATGAAGTTAGATATCCAAGTGATGCAAAATAGCTAGTTTCTCGATTTTCGAGTGTATTGAATAATTTATGAGTTCGAATGAGCGATACAGTGAATTGATCGCCCATCCGAACTTTTTTGTTGTTTCAGTGCGCAAAAGCCTAGTTTTCTTGGGTTGAGTGTTTGATAGTTTGATATTGATTAGTATAATCGTTAGGTTAAGACCATTAGATTAGACTCTTATTCCACTATCTTAAGGAAAGGCGAAGAGAAGTTAATAAGGGACCAAAGAGTTTGACTGAAACTTCAGACAGCAGTGTAGAGCAAACGCGTCGAGCTTCCATGTTTTCACAACACGGGATCGGGGCGATTTTTTTATTTGCAGTGATCGCAGTCATCGGTTCAACGCTTTATTCCACCATTAGCTGGATGTGGGACGACCAGCGCCTTCCATTATCTAAGATAGTGCTACAAGGGGATCTAACTCATGTAGGTGCTAAAGATGTGCAGCATGCCTTTGCCAATTTGGAACATATTGGGACCTTCATGTCTCAAGATATCGATGTTCTTCAGCAAAGTGTTGAGCAAATTCCGTGGGTCTCGCAAGCATCGGTACGTAAACAGTGGCCAGATACAGTTAAGGTGTTTTTGACCGAGTACCAGGCTAGCGCAATTTGGAATGGCATCGATATGCTTGATATTCATGGTGTCGTGTTCAGCGGTGATGTTTCTGTGATTGAAGAACAGAAAGTGAAACTGTATGGCCCGATGGGTACTGAACGCTTTGTGTTGGATACTTATCGTGATAGCAATGCCAAGTTAGCGAGTTTAGGGCTAGCCATATCTTCGTTAGTGTTGAATGAGCGCCGGGCATGGCAAGTGATCCTAGATAACGGGATCCGTCTAGAGCTAGGCAAAGATGCACTTGATGAGCGCTTGCAGCGTTTTATCTCTTTGTATCGCGAACTGGGTGACAAGGTATCTCAAATCAGTTACATCGATTTGCGATATGACACAGGTGCAGCCGTCGGTTGGTTTCCTGCTGAAATGACAGCAGAAGGTAATCTTACGGAGTCGGCAGGGTAACTGGTTTTATGTATCGATAGGCATTAGCGTATCGATACTTAAGTTCAGTTAGGAATTGGGCAACCAAAGCGAGTTGTTCTCTGGGATTTGAGATAGCAAAACATAAGAGAGTACAGATGACGAAGACCACGGATGACAATATTATTGTCGGTCTTGATATTGGCACTGCGACCGTATCTGCGCTAGTCGGCGAAGTTTTGCCGGACGGGCAGGTAAATATCATTGGTGCAGGTTCTAGTCCTTCTCGCGGAATGGACAAAGGTGGCGTTAACGACCTTGAGTCAGTGGTTAAATCCGTGCAACGTGCTGTCGATCAGGCTGAGCTGATGGCGGAATGCCAGATCAGCAGCGTGTTTATCTCACTTTCTGGTAAGCATATTGCGAGTCGAATTGAAAAGGGCATGGGAACCATTTCTGAGGAAGAAGTGTCACAAGATGATATGGACAGGGCGATTCATACCGCTAAATCCATAAAAATTGGTGATGAACAGCGCATTCTTCATGTGATTCCTCAGGAATTTACCATAGACTATCAAGAGGGTATTAAAAACCCGCTTGGACTGTCTGGGGTTCGAATGGAAGTGAGTGTTCATTTGATCTCTTGTCATAACGACATGGCAAGAAACATCATTAAAGCGGTAGAACGCTGTGGACTCAAAGTCGAACAACTGGTTTTCTCTGGTCTGGCATCAAGTAATGCTGTGATCACCGAAGACGAGCGCGAGCTTGGTGTTTGCGTGGTTGACATTGGCGCTGGCACTATGGATATCTCCATCTGGACTGGCGGAGCACTGAGACACACTGAAGTGTTCTCTTATGCTGGCAATGCGGTGACCAGTGATATCGCTTTTGCTTTCGGTACACCTTTGAGTGATGCTGAAGAAATCAAAGTGAAGTATGGCTGTGCACTGAGTGAACTGGTGAGTAAAGACGATACAGTGAACGTTCCAAGCGTTGGCGGTCGTCCATCACGCAGTTTACAACGTCAAACATTGGCAGAAGTGATAGAACCGCGCTATACAGAATTAATGGGACTTGTTAATCAAACCATTGATAATGTTCAAGCTAAACTTAGAGAGAACGGTGTGAAGCACCATCTCGCAGCAGGTGTCGTCTTAACCGGCGGTGCAGCACAAATTGAAGGGGTTGTGGAGTGCGCTGAACGTGTATTCCGTAACCAGGTTCGTGTAGGCAAGCCTCTAGAGGTGAGTGGCCTTACGGACTATGTAAAAGAGCCGTATCATTCTACGGCCGTTGGATTACTTCATTACGCAAGAGACAGTCAGATTAATGACGACAATGATTATAACGAACCAAAGCGTCAATCGGTGTCGACAATCTTTGGTAAGTTGCGTAACTGGATACAAAAAGAGTTTTAACCTGAGTTGCAGGAAAACGGAGATAACAAATGTTTGAACCGATGATGGAAATGTCTGACGAAGCTGTCATTAAAGTAGTGGGTGTAGGCGGTGGCGGTGGTAACGCTGTAGAACACATGGTACGTGAGTCAATCGAAGGGGTTGATTTCATTAGTGTTAATACCGATGCTCAAGCACTACGCAAAACGAGCATCAACCACGTTATTCAAATTGGCGGCGATATCACAAAAGGCTTGGGCGCGGGTGCAAACCCTCAAGTTGGACGTGATGCAGCTCTTGAAGACAAAGAAAGAATTAAAGAAAGCATTACTGGTGCCGATATGGTATTTATCGCAGCTGGTATGGGCGGTGGTACCGGAACCGGTGCAGCTCCAGTAATTGCTGAAGTCGCGAAAGAGTTAGGCATTCTTACCGTCGCAGTGGTCACGAAACCATTTAGCTTCGAAGGTAAAAAGCGTCTTTTATTCGCAGAGCAAGGTATTGAAGAGTTATCAAAGCACGTTGACTCTTTGATCACGATTCCAAACGAAAAGCTTCTGAAAGTACTAGGCCGTGGCGTTACGCTACTGGAAGCGTTTGCAAGTGCAAACGACGTACTGAAGAATGCGGTTCAAGGTATCGCAGAATTGATTACTCGCCCAGGCATGATTAACGTCGACTTTGCGGACGTACGTACCGTGATGTCAGAGATGGGTCATGCAATGATGGGTAGCGGTGTTGCTAAAGGTGAAGATCGTGCAGAAGAAGCGGCAGAGATGGCAATTTCTAGCCCACTTCTAGAAGACATCGATCTAGCAGGTGCACGTGGTGTGCTTGTGAACATCACTGCTGGTCTTGATATGCGTCTAGACGAATTCGAGACGGTTGGTAACACAGTGAAAGCCTTTGCGTCTGACAATGCAACGGTTGTTATCGGTACTTCTCTAGACCCAGACATGAGCGACGAAATTCGCGTGACTGTGGTTGCGACGGGTATTGGCAACGAACGTAAGCCAGATATTACGCTAGTCGCAGGCGGTAAAACGCCAGTGACGGCAAGTCAGCCCCAACAGTCAACTCAAGCACCAGCTGCAAAAGTAGAGGACAAGGTGGCACAATCTTTGCCTGTAAATAATCAGGAGAAGGTTGAGGTGAACACGCCGAATACTGCAAGCTCTGCACCTGTGTCGAGCGGCAATACCAGCGCAGCACCTAAGCCTGAGAAGGAAAGTGGCTACTTAGACATTCCAGCATTTTTGCGTCGTCAGGCAGATTGATAATCTGCGTGAATTTGACATAGCTCAAATTTCTGGTAGGATTCGCGGTTGGTTACATAATCAACCGTGATATGTAGCGTAGATTAAGAGGTTTGTAGATGATCAGACAACGTACGCTTAAAGAAATAGTGACTACTGTAGGAGTGGGTCTCCACTCTGGCCGTAAAGTAACACTAACTTTGCGTCCTGCGGCTGCGAATACTGGTGTTGTATACCGTCGTACTGACGTGAATCCGCCTGTGGATTTCCCTGCGGATCCTCTTTCTGTACGTGACACTATGTTATGTACTGCGCTTGTTAACGATGAAGGCATCCGTATTTCTACGGTTGAGCACCTAAATGCGGCTCTGGCTGGCATGGGTATCGATAACATTATCGTTGAAGTTGATGCACCTGAGATCCCAATTATGGATGGTAGCGCAAGCCCATTCGTATACCTGCTACAACAAGCGGGCATTGAGACTCAAAATGCACCAAAACGATTCATTCGTATCAAGAAAACTGTACGTTTTGAAGATGGTGACAAGTGGGCTGAGTTCCGTCCATTTAACGGCTTCCGCATGGATTTCGAGATTGATTTCAACCATCCTGCAATTGATGCAGATGAGCAGCACTTACTGTTCGATTTTTCTTCACAAGGCTTTGTGAAAGAGATTTCTCGTGCAAGAACGTTTGGCTTCATGCGTGACATCGAATATCTGCAATCTAAGAACCTTGCGCTTGGCGGAAGTTTTGATAATGCAATCGTACTTGATGACTACCGTATTCTTAATGAAGATGGCCTTCGTTTTGATAATGAGTTTGTGACTCATAAAGTTTTAGATGCGATTGGTGACCTTTATATGGCAGGTCATGCCATCATTGGTGAGTTTGCTGCTTACAAATCTGGCCACGGCTTGAACAACCAACTGCTTCGTGCGGTACTGGCGGATCAAGAAGCGTGGGAGTGGACGACCTTTGAAGAAAAAGAAGGTTCTCCAGTTGCGTTTGCAGATCCGAGCATGGTTTTGGCGTAATCCAATCCTCCTCATTGAGAAAAATCAGGCCTAGCGCCTGATTTTTTTGTATCTGTGATTTGGCTTTTTAGTTTGAATCGCTTTCGCAAATTGAGAGTCAATTAGGTGGCAAAAGCTTGCCAAGTACTTTCAGGATCGCGACGATCTCTTGCCGATCGTAGGGATCTTTCCTCGATATTTACCTCAACCACTTCGGCGAAATACTAAAGTAGGCGGCGTTTACGCAGTTTAAGTTTGCAAATTTGAGCGGCGCTATCTTTATCAAATGCCGTTCTTTTCAGCGACAATATCCACCTTATAGCGGGTTTATTCTTCAAAACTTCCAAACACATCAAACTAATTACGGTTAGTTTCGATAGATGCTTGGTTGTTGGGTCAAAAATTCCTTAAACTATGTGCCATTAATTGGTATGTCTGCCTTGAATTCTAGCCGCTTGAACTCAATATCAGTTGGTATAGATTTTATCTCAGTTAGGTCGCTTGGCCTTAGTAGAGACAGAAGGCAATTTTAATAGGTCGAAATGATCTAATGGTAGAGAGAACAAAAACACAATGATTAGTAACCTACTGACAAAGGTCATTGGTAGTCGCAACGACAGAACACTGCGTCGACTAAGAAAAATCGTAAAACAGATCAATAACTACGAGCCGCAGTTCGAAGCGTTGTCTGACGAAGAACTAAAAGCGAAAACGGTTGAGTTTCGTGAGCGTTTGGACAAAGGTGAAAACCTAGACCAAATCCTGCCAGAAGCATTTGCAACTGTTCGTGAAGCATCTAAGCGTGTATTCGGCATGCGTCACTTCGATGTTCAGCTTATCGGTGGCATGGTTCTTAACTCTGGCCAAATCGCAGAGATGCGTACTGGTGAAGGTAAAACGCTAACGGCGACACTACCTGCGTACCTAAACGCTCTACCAAGTAAAGGCGTTCACATTGTTACCGTGAACGACTACCTTGCGAAACGTGATGCGGAAACCAACCGTGCATTGTTTGAATTCTTAGGTATGACCGTTGGCATTAACGTGCCAAACATGCACCCTCAAGAGAAGAAAGACGCATACCAAGCAGATATTCTATACGGAACAAACAACGAGTTTGGTTTCGACTATCTACGTGACAACATGGCTTTCCGCGTTGAAGATCGTGTTCAACGTGAACGTTTCTTTGCTGTTGTCGATGAAGTGGACTCGATCTTAATCGATGAAGCGCGTACACCGCTAATTATCTCTGGTCCAGCCGAAGATAGCTCTGATCTTTACACTCGCATCAACACCTTGATTCCTCACCTTGAGCAACAAGATCAAGAAGATTCGGAAGAGTATCGTGGTGACGGCCACTACACAGTGGACGAGAAGTCTAAGCAAGTGCACCTAACAGAAACCGGTCAGGAATTTGTTGAAGAACTGCTTATCAAGAATGGCATGATGGAAGAGGGCGACACTCTCTACTCGCCAACTAACATCAGTTTGCTACACCACGTGAATGCGGCGCTTCGTGCTCACGTACTGTTTGAAAAGAACGTTGACTATATCGTGAACGAGCAAGGTGAAGTGGTTATCGTTGATGAACACACCGGCCGTACTATGCCGGGTCGCCGCTGGTCTGAAGGCCTTCACCAAGCCGTTGAAGCAAAAGAAGGCGTTAAGATCCAAAACGAGAACCAAACGCTGGCATCGATTACCTTCCAGAACTTCTTCCGTTTATATGACAAACTGTCAGGCATGACAGGTACGGCTGATACTGAAGCATTCGAATTTCAATCTATCTACGGCCTAGAGACAGTGGTTATCCCAACCAACAAGCCTATGGTTCGTAATGATATGCCGGATGTGGTTTATCGTACAGAAGTGGAAAAATTCAACGCCATCATTGAAGACATCAAAGAGCGCACGGCAAACGGTCAGCCAAGCCTAGTGGGTACGGTATCGATTGAGAAATCAGAGCTATTGTCTAACGCCCTTAAGCAAGCGAAGATCAAACACAACGTACTGAATGCGAAATTCCACGAAAGAGAAGCGGAAATCGTAGCTGAAGCGGGTACGCCAGGCGCGGTAACTATCGCGACTAACATGGCAGGCCGTGGTACCGATATCGTGTTAGGTGGTAGCTGGCAAGCGAAGGTTGAGCAGCTAGACAACCCATCACAAGAGCAGATTGACGCGATTAAAGCGGAATGGAAAGTGATTCATGACCAAGTGCTAGAAGCCGGTGGTCTACACATCATCGGTACTGAGCGTCACGAATCTCGTCGTATCGATAACCAGCTTCGTGGTCGTTCTGGTCGTCAGGGTGATGCGGGCTCTTCACGCTTCTACCTATCGATGGAAGATCAACTGTTGCGTATCTTTACCTCTGATCGTATGGCAAGCCTAATCCAAAGCGGTATGGATGAAGGTGAAGCGATTGAAAGTAAGATGCTGTCTCGCTCAATAGAAAAAGCACAGCGTAAAGTGGAAGGTCGTAACTTCGACATCCGTAAACAGCTTCTTGAATACGATGATGTGGCGAACGACCAACGTAAAGTAGTGTACGAGCTGCGCGACGAGCTAATGACTGCTGATGACATCAGCGAGATGCTAGAGCAGAACCGCAGTGATGTGTTCACGTCTGTTATTGATGAATACATTGCTCCGCAATCGCTAGAAGATATGTGGGATACAGAAGGCCTTCAAGAGCGTCTTAAGAATGACTTTGACCTTGATCTGCCGATCAAGTCTTGGTTGGAAGAAGACGACAAGCTCTACGAAGAAGCGCTTCGTGAGAAGATCTTGGATACTGCAGTAACGGTTTACCAGCAGAAAGAAGAGACGGTTGGCGCGCAAGTACTGCGCAACTTCGAGAAATCTGTGATGCTACAAACGCTAGACACGCTTTGGAAAGAGCACCTAGCGGCGATGGATCACCTACGTCAAGGTATCCACCTACGTGGTTATGCTCAGAAGAACCCGAAACAAGAGTACAAGCGTGAGTCGTTTGAGTTGTTCGAGCAACTGCTAGATTCTCTGAAATTTGACGTGATCACGATTCTTTCTAAAGTACGTGTACAGCAGCAAGAAGAAGTGGAGCGTATGGAAGCTCAGCGCCAAGCTCAAGCCGAAGCGGCAGCGGCAAAAGCGCAAGCGCAGCATGCCAATGCTGAAAATCAGCTAGCCGATAATTCAGAGCAAGCGGAGGATGGTTCACAACAACCTATGGTGCGTGAAGAGCGTAAGGTAGGCCGCAACGAACCATGCCCATGTGGAAGCGGTAAGAAGTATAAGCAATGTCATGGTAAGATCAACTAAGACACGATGCTGAAGAAAAGAGTCGCGCTATGCGGCTCTTTTTTTATGCGTAACTTCTTTTTTATGCATAGCTTCTGCGCGAGTAACAAAAACAATAATGAGGAAAGTAGAGTGAAACGCATTCATATCGTTGCCGCAATCATTTTCAATCAAGATAAATCTCAAATCTACATTACGAAAAGACCGGACAATCTGCATAAAGGCGGTTTTTGGGAGTTCCCTGGTGGTAAAGTTGAAACCGGAGAAACCATTAGCGAGGCTATCATTCGTGAGCTTTACGAAGAGATTGATATCACAGTGACCGAGCAAACCGTGTTTGAGCATCTGCTGCACGACTACCCAGAGAAGTCACTGGAGTTTGACTTTATTTCGGTCACTGCCTTCGAAGGTACTCCGTTTGGAAAAGAAGGACAGGAAGGTCGATGGGTAATGATCAGTGAGTTGGCTGACTATGCCTTCCCAGAAGCCAACGTGCCAGTGTTGAATAAAGTGATAGAAAAATTCAGCTAAATCCCCTTAGGTGCTAGCAGCCCCAAAGGCTTTACGTTACATTGGTAGCAACAAAAAACGGTAGCAACACAAAACAACGGAGAATAGCGCAATGGTAAGAATTGCGATTGCAGGAGCAGCGGGCCGAATGGGTCGCAACCTAGTAAAAGCAACATTTCACAACAAACAAGCGACCGTGGGAGCGGGCTCAGAGCGTCCTGAGTCTTCACTCGTTGGTGTTGATGTTGGCGAACTATGTGGTGAGGGGCGTTTTGATGTCGCGCTTGTAGACGATTTAACAAAGTCGATTGAAGACTTCGATGTGATTATCGACTTTACCGCACCAAAAAGTACCCTTGCGAACCTCGAGCTGTGTAAACAACACGGCAAAAAAATGGTGATTGGTACCACTGGCTTTAGCGATGAAGAGAAACAACTTATCGATGAAGCGGCCAAAGTGGTTCCAGTGGTTATGGCTCCAAACTACAGCGTCGGTGTTAACCTCGTTTTCAAATTGCTAGAGAAAGCAGCGAAAGTGATGGGTGATTACTGCGACATTGAAATTGTTGAAGCACATCACCGCCATAAGGTTGATGCTCCATCTGGCACTGCGATTGGCATGGGTGAAGCGATTGCTGGCGCCATGGGTAATGAGCTAAACGATGTGGCAGTCTATGCTCGCGAAGGTATTACGGGTGAGCGAACTCGTGATGAAATCGGCTTTGCGACTATTCGGGCCGGTGACATTATCGGTGAGCACACCGCGATGTTTGCAGATATCGGCGAGCGTGTTGAGATTACTCACAAAGCGACCGATCGTATGACCTTTGCAAACGGTGCAGTGAAAGCCGCAGTGTGGCTCAACGACAAGCCTGCTGGTTTTTACACCATGACCGAAGTGCTCGGCTTAGATAGCATTTAAAAAAAGCGCCAGTATGGCGCTTTTTATACCCAAAATTGGGGTAGTGATTAGAAACAACAAATACATAAATATTCTAGAAACGATGGTCGGAACTACTATAAACACTTTGCGCCCCAACTTTCACAAATGGATGCAAACTGTACAGTAATTGTGGTTTTTGCTTATTTTTATGGGGATTATTTGTCGTTTTTTAACTTAAACCTCTATTTTTATATGTTTTGTCTGTTTGGCGATCGTTTGCGCAAATAGTTGTTGCAAATAACGGAGTGGGCTGACGGGTTTCTGCATCGAAAAACTATGCTTGCCGTTAACTGATTGAATTTGTCTTTGTAAATGTACATTTTTGGCGGTTTAAAACGAAAAATTCGCCAGCGACTATAAAAATTAGATTTATTTTTCCATGCTTGTTGACACAAAACGTCGGCATCATTAGAATACCGCCAATTTGTCTGAACTACCTAAAACCGCTTACTTATAGCGAAGAGGAAGGCAAATCTGCAATTTAATTTAAAATTTATGCATTTTTATTCTGGAGGTTGTCTTGAGTAAATCAGCACTGTTAGTCCTAGAAGATGGGACAGTGTTCCGCGGTGTTTCCATTGGAGCAGATGGTTTATCCGTTGGTGAAGTTGTTTTTAATACCTCGATGACGGGGTACCAAGAAATCCTCACTGATCCTTCCTATTCTCAACAGATTGTTACCCTTACTTACCCTCATATTGGTAATACTGGTACTAATAAAGAAGACGAAGAGTCTTCAGCAATCCACGCACAAGGCCTTGTGATCCGCGATCTTCCTCTTATCGCTTCTAACTTCCGTACTGAACAGTCACTTTCAGACTACCTTAAGTCTCAAAACATCGTTGGTATTGCAGATATCGATACGCGTAAGCTGACTCGTCTTCTACGTGAGAAAGGTGCTCAAAACGGTTGTATCGTTGCAGGTGATAACCTAGATGAAGCGCTAGCACTCGCTAAAGCGAAAGAATTCCCTGGCTTGAAAGGTATGGATCTTGCGAAAGAAGTTACAACAAAAGAGACGTATCAATGGAAACAGGGTTCGTGGACGCTCGAGGGTGGTCTTCCTGAAGCGAAAGACGACAGCGAGCTGCCATATCATGTTGTTGCCTACGACTTCGGTGCAAAACGCAACATCCTACGCATGCTTGTTGACCGCGGTTGCCGCCTAACAGTGGTTCCAGCGCAAACTTCTGCTGAAGACGTGCTTGCACTTAACCCAGATGGCGTATTCCTATCAAACGGTCCTGGTGACCCAGCGCCATGTACTTACGCTATCGAAGCAACAAAAGTATTCCTAGACAAAGGCCTACCACTCTTTGGTATCTGCCTTGGTCACCAAATCTTGGCTCTAGCGTCTGGTGCGCAAACAGTGAAGATGAAGTTTGGTCACCACGGTGCAAACCACCCAGTTAAAGACCTAGACCGTGACGTAGTAATGATTACCTCACAGAATCACGGCTTTGCTGCGGATGAAGAGACGCTTCCAGAGAACCTACGTGCAACGCACAAATCTCTGTTTGACGGCACACTTCAAGGTATCCACCGTACAGATAAGCCAGCGTTCAGCTTCCAGGGTCACCCTGAAGCGAGCCCAGGTCCACACGATGCAGCGCCATTGTTTGACCACTTTATCGACCTAATCAACCTATTTGTCTCAGACAAGAAAAGCAAAGCGTAATTCGGAGTAGTTGAGAATGCCAAAACGTACTGACTTAAAAAGTATTCTAATTCTTGGTGCTGGCCCAATCGTTATTGGTCAGGCTTGTGAGTTTGACTACTCAGGCGCTCAAGCGTGTAAAGCACTGCGCGAAGAAGGTTACCGAGTTATTCTTGTGAACTCGAACCCTGCAACTATCATGACTGACCCAGACATGGCAGATGCAACTTACATCGAGCCTATCCAGTGGGAAGTGGTTCGTAAGATTATCGAGAAAGAGCGTCCAGATGCAGTACTCCCTACGATGGGTGGTCAGACTGCACTTAACTGTGCTCTAGACTTAGAAAAACACGGCGTACTTGCTGAGTTTGGCGTAGAGATGATCGGTGCAACGGCTGACGCTATCGATAAAGCAGAAGACCGTTCTCGCTTCGATAAAGCAATGAAGTCAATTGGCCTAGAGTGTCCACGTGCTGACACGGCTAAGACTATGGAAGAAGCTTATGGCGTTCTTGATATGGTTGGCTTCCCTTGTATCATTCGCCCTTCTTTCACTATGGGTGGTACCGGTGGTGGTATCGCGTATAACAAAGAGGAGTTCGAAGAGATTTGTCGCCGCGGTCTAGACCTTTCTCCAACCAACGAGCTTCTTATCGATGAGTCGCTAATCGGCTGGAAAGAGTACGAGATGGAAGTGGTTCGTGACAAAGCGGACAACTGTATCATCGTTTGTGCGATTGAAAACTTTGACCCAATGGGCATCCACACTGGTGACTCAATCACTGTGGCGCCAGCGCAAACGCTGACGGACAAAGAATACCAGTTGATGCGTAACGCTTCTCTAGCGGTACTGCGTGAAATCGGTGTAGAAACAGGTGGTTCAAACGTTCAGTTTGGTATCAACCCGAAAGATGGCCGTATGGTTATCATCGAGATGAACCCACGTGTATCTCGCTCTTCTGCGCTAGCGTCTAAAGCAACAGGTTTCCCAATCGCGAAGATTGCTGCGAAGCTAGCAGTTGGCTTTACTCTAGACGAGCTAATGAACGACATCACGGGCGGCGCAACACCAGCATCATTCGAACCAACTATCGACTACGTTGTGACTAAGATCCCTCGCTTCAACTTCGAGAAGTTCGCGGGCGCTAACGACCGTCTAACAACTCAGATGAAGTCAGTTGGTGAGGTAATGGCGATTGGTCGTAACCAACAAGAATCTCTACAAAAAGCACTTCGTGGCCTAGAAGTTGGCGCGAACGGCTTTGACGAGATGGTTGACCTAGACTCTCCAGACGCACTATCTAAAATCCGTCACGAGCTGAAAGAAGCGGGTGCGGAGCGTATCTGGTACATCGCAGACGCATTCCGTGCCGGTTTGTCTGTGGACGGTGTATTCAACCTAACGCAAATTGACCGTTGGTTCCTAGTTCAAATCGAAGAGATTGTGAAACTAGAGAACGAAGTTAAAGCAGGTGGTTTTGCAGGTCTTACTGAAGACGTACTTCGCAAGATGAAGCGCAAAGGCTTCGCGGATGCTCGCCTATCGACTCTACTAGGTGTATCTGAAAGCGAAATCCGCCGTCTACGTGACCAGTACGAGATTCACCCTGTTTACAAGCGCGTCGATACGTGTGCGGCAGAATTCTCATCAGACACGGCTTACATGTACTCATCTTACGATGAAGAGTGTGAAGCACAGCCAACCGACAAAGACAAGATCATGGTTCTGGGCGGTGGTCCTAACCGTATCGGTCAAGGTATCGAATTTGACTACTGTTGTGTACACGCGTCTCTTGCACTGCGTGAAGATGGTTACGAAACCATCATGGTTAACTGTAACCCAGAGACAGTATCAACGGACTACGACACGTCAGACCGTCTGTACTTCGAACCTGTAACGCTTGAAGATGTACTGTCAATCGTACGCGTTGAAAAGCCAAAGGGTGTTATCGTTCAGTACGGTGGTCAAACGCCACTGAAACTAGCACGCGCTCTAGAAGCCGCTGGTGTGCCAATTATTGGTACTAGCCCAGACGCTATCGACCGTGCAGAAGACCGTGAACGCTTCCAAGTTGCTGTAGACCGTCTAGGCCTACTTCAGCCAGAAAACGCGACAGTAACAACGCTTGAGCAAGCGGTTGATAAGTCACGTGAAATCGGCTTTCCACTGGTAGTACGTCCTTCATACGTACTAGGTGGTCGTGCGATGGAAATTGTATACGACGAGCAAGATCTACGTCGTTACTTCAACGAAGCAGTGAGCGTGTCTAACGAATCACCAGTACTTCTAGATAGCTTCCTTGATGATGCAGTTGAAGTCGACGTTGATGCAATCTGTGACGGTGAGCGAGTGGTTATCGGCGGCATCATGGAGCACATCGAGCAAGCAGGCGTTCACTCAGGTGACTCAGCATGTTCGCTACCGGCTTACACGCTAAGCGCGGAAATCCAAGATGTGATGCGTGAGCAAGTTGAAAAGCTAGCGTTCGAGTTGGGTGTACGCGGTCTAATGAACACTCAGTTTGCGGTTAAGAACAACAAAGTTTACCTAATCGAAGTAAACCCACGTGCAGCTCGTACAGTGCCGTTTGTTTCTAAAGCAACAGGTGCACCACTTGCGAAAATTGCGGCGCGTGTTATGGCGGGTCAATCTCTAGAGTCTCAAGGCTTTACGAAAGAGATCATCCCACCATACTACTCTGTTAAAGAAGTAGTGCTGCCGTTCAACAAGTTCCCAGGTGTTGACCCACTACTAGGCCCAGAAATGCGCTCTACTGGTGAGGTTATGGGTGTTGGCGCAACGTTCGCAGAAGCTTACTCGAAAGCAGAACTAGGTTGTGGCAATGTTTACCCAGAAGGCGGCCGCGCACTACTGTCTGTTCGCGAAGGCGACAAGCAGCGTGTCGTTGACTTAGCCTCTAAGCTAACTAAGCTTGGTTACCAGCTAGACGCGACACACGGCACAGCGGTAATCCTAGGTGAAGCGGGCATCAACCCTCGTCTTGTGAACAAGGTACACGAAGGTCGTCCACACATCCTAGACCGCATCAAGAACAACGAGTACACCTACATCGTGAACACGACAGCAGGTCGTCAATCGATTGAAGACTCAAAAGTTCTACGTCGCGGTGCTCTTGCTGAGAAAGTGAACTACACAACAACGCTAAATGCAGCGTTTGCAACGTGTATGGCTCACACTGCTGATGCGAAAGTAGCAGTAACGTCAGTACAAGAACTGCACGAGCAGATCAAAAACGCATAATCGCGTAGCACAACAAGAATAGAGAGGTGAGCTATCACCTCCTAGACAACCTCATTGCCCGCTCATTTGAGCGGGCTTTTTTGTGCTCTATTGAGCCAATCAATGAAGGTCTAGATAAGAAATACGTCTTTGAAACCGATCTGTCGGTACTCTTTGCTCTGTCCAGTTTGCCTCGTTAGCGATTACTTTTCGAAAACCAGAGAGATCATTTTGGACGATGTACTGTTGTAGAAACTTACGAGTTCTTCCTGTGTAGTCGCCCCTGAACTTGAGGTCTATAACGACCGCTTTGATCCGTGGATCAAGTTTATCCCAATTGCCATCACCATATTTTTTGGTGACGTCCGGCTTTGAGCAGAGACGTTTCGCTTCTGCTTCTTCTTCGAGATAGCTGATTAGAAAAAGCTTTACTTGCTGATCTTGAGATATTTCAAAGTGTGCGAGTGAATTACTAGAGATGAAATTCTTGGCTTGCGAACCATACAAACCTGCTGCTTTAGAAAGTAAGAAGGCTTCCGATACCTTTAGTCCAGCGTTTACGAGATCTTTTTGTACCTTGATAGCTTTCTTAGTCTTTAAATCATAGCCACGACCTATGGTCAAACCGGAGTATTGGCTAGGGACATGTAATTTTCGACTATGATATCGACCTTGCTCAGTGCCCTCTGAGTCAAAGGTTAATGTTCCTACTTTGGGTCTTTTAACACTCATTTAATCGCCCTCCCTATACGTTACTTTGTAGCCATTCGAGATAATGTAATCGCTCATTGATTTTTAGTTCGAAGCAAGCATGCAAAAGAGAGGTATAAGCACTGCCATCCCAAGAATCGATCGTTTCCAGCTCACAATCTATGCGATATGAATGCTTCCATTGTGTATGTGCAGATTGGAGAAGGTGCAGGTATTTAGTGTCTTGAGCCTCTTCTGAGAGCATTTCAGACATAACAAGAGCTAGCTTTTTTAGCGCTGCTAAATACTGAACTTCTGAGCACTCATTCATTTCTTGCTGGGTATGCATTGAGCTGCAATGATTTTGACTGTATTGAAGGTGCACGTTTGGATAGTCTTTATTGGACTCATCAGAGAGAGCTAGACACGGAAAGAGGAGTAAGCAATAGAGATAGATATTTTTCATTGTTTTGTCTGTATTAGTTAGTTTTGAACGGTGCCTTGTAACCAATACACACATTTTTCGCTGGTCTCTCAACTAGAAGACTATGCATTGAGAGGCATGGAGTGGTTTTCTGAAAAACACGAAAAAGTCAGTTACAAGATGAATTATTCCAAATGGGAATAGTTATATTGCGGGCGTTTCGCTAGTGGTTATGTAGCAAGCAGATACAATTTAGAAAATTTCTTTCTGAGCTCATAGCATGGACGTAACTTACGACATTCTTGTTTTATTGTTTTTTGTAGCTGGTTTAGCCGGTTTTATTGATGCCATGGCGGGTGGAGGTGGGCTGTTGACGTTGCCAGCATTGCTCTCTGCGGGGGTGCCACCCACTCAGGCACTGGCGACCAATAAGCTGCAGAGCTCGTTTGGCAGTTTTTCGGCTACTTGGTATTTTGTTCGTAACGGCATTGTTGATCTCAAAGATATGCGCTTGGCGATTGCCTGTACCTTTGTTGGCTCGGCTGTGGGTGCTGAGCTTGTACAGCATATAGATGCGGGTGTTCTGACCAGTCTTATTCCGGTTTTGCTATTGGGTATCTCACTCTATTTCTTATTAGCACCACAGGCAGGCGAAGGTGGTGGCAAACCTAAGATGTCGGAAACCCTGTTTGCTTTTTCTGTTGGTACCGGTGTGGGCTTTTATGATGGCTTCTTTGGTCCAGGCACTGGCTCTATTTTTACTATCTGTTTTGTTGCTATTGCTCAGCTCTCGATTGTCCATGCGACCGCGCGTACTAAGGTACTTAACTTTACCTCGAACCTAGCCGCGTTGATTTTCTTTATCATTGCAGGTCTACCAGTATGGGAAATTGGTTTAGTGATGGCGGCGGGTGGTTTCCTAGGTGCGCGCATGGGAGCTAAAGTTGTCGTGTCTAAGGGAAAGAAGTTTATTCGTCCGCTGGTGGTTGTTATGTCAATGGTGATGGCATTAAAGCTACTTTGGGAACAGCATCCTCAATGGTTTCAATCACTGTTTTAAGGCGCGATTGCTTGAGTGCACTTGGCCGGTATATCACATGAACTGGGCGCGTTAAGGTGGTCAAAAAATCAAAGTCAAAACACAGTGACTCACTTATGTGTAAGGTTTTGATGATGGATAGCGGCACGAGTGCAGGTGCCACTCCTCGGATAGCGAGCTGAGCAGCCGCAGTGTACGAGTCCATCTGCATGCTTGGTGCGATTCCAGCTTGCTGTAATAAACCGGCTTGGTATGTATTCGCAGGATTGTTGAGATCATTGGTGATAAGACTCGTTGGTGGTTCGGTTAAGGGCTGCTGACTCACTACCTTGAATGGCTCATCAAAAAGGTGCGTCGTCACTAATCCAAGCCGCGAGTTTAAATGGCCGGCACACAGACCTACCGCCGCCTCACCAGATTTGACATGCTCGATGATACGGGGCGTGTGGTTGGTGGTGACGGTGAGATAGCTGTCTTTGGCAAGTAGCTGCGGCATTACGTCACTCAAGTAGCCTGCAACTAAGGTTTCTGAGCAATCGAGTCTTAATATTGAGTGTGTTTCAACTTGCTGTTCTTCGGCAATTAAACCGCGCAACTCATTCAAACTTGGGCCAACACGGGCAATGAGCGCCTCTGCCTCTGGCGTCAAACGTATTTGCCTTCCTTCCGGCTCAATTAAGGTCTTACCGAGTTTCTTTTCTAGATTGGCAATGCGCTTGCTGACCGCAGATTGGCTGATATAGAGACGACTACCGGTACGTCCCATGGTTTTCTCTTGAGCAAGCACCAGCAGTGTTTCAATACCTTCTAAAAGCATGACGATTATGATGAAAAAATGGAATTAATAGCCTTAGGTTAGCATAAAATTCTCTGCGCTAACTGTCGCGTTGTGCCATTTTTAGTAAAGTAGACGATGGCTATTTTTCCTGACACGAGATTTCCTTTTGATTGGTGTTGCTAGCAGGCGTTTGGCTTTTTAGCTCCGGTGTGGTGATGACTACGCGGTAGCCCTTCTCATTACCTGCTTCAACAAAATCCACAAAATAGTGAATACTGTCTAGCTCATCTTCGACATAATGCGAGACGTACAGCAACTGGCTTAGGTTTTCCTTAGCGATAAGCTCTAATGCATTCATAACCAATTTGCGCCCTAAGAAATCAAGGCCTTGATAAGGTTCATCCAAAATCAGTATCGTCGGCTGTTTGATAATGGCACGTGCGATAAGTAGCAGACGCTGCTGACTGTATTCTAAAGACTTGAATGCGCAATCTTTCAGGTGCGACATGTGCAGCAGAGTTAACCATTCATCAGCGGCGTTGATTTGCTTTTTGCTTGGTTTGTCATAAAGTCCGATGGAATCAAAGAATCCAGACAGTAAAACGTCACGGGCATTGCAGTTAACTCGGTATTGCAGGTGCAAAGATGAAGACACCATTCCAGTGTGCTGCTTGATGTCCCAAACTGTCTCGCCGCTGCCGCGTTTGATGCCATAAATCTCGATATCGTTGCTATAACATTGTGGGTGGTCACCAAAAATCATCCCGAGCAAAGTACTTTTGCCGCAGCCATTGGGACCGCGAACTTGCCAGTGTTCGCCATTGTTGATTTGCCAATTGACCCCGGAGAAGATCTTTTGCTCAACGTACTCCACCTTACCGTCAGTGATGTTGACCAAGGGATCCGCGAACTTAGCGGTATGCTGATGTTTACGGATAAGTTCGAGCCACTGTTCACTTTGCTGTGAAGATTGCGCTAAGAGCTGTGAAATAATTGGGTGCTCGCGCCATTCGGTATGGCTGAGCTGTTCCTTGAGCGCCCCTTTTTCAAACATCGCAACGTGCGACATCCAGCTTGGGACTTCATCTTCTCGCGAGGTAATGATGATCAGTTGAACGTGTAGGGATAGGTCTTTCAGATAGTCAGCTAGCATTTTACGGTGCAAAGTATCTAGACCAACAAAAGGCTCATCGAGTACCAATACTTTTGGCGCGCTGGCGAGTGCTCGCGCTAGCATCACGCGGCGGGTTTCACCGGTTGAGAGTTGTTTAAAACCGCGTTCTCTAAGATGAAGTAAATCTAGCTCTTGGATGAGCTGCTCGATCACATCAGGGTTATCAGAAAACTCCGAGACCAATTGTTCTACAGTGCGTCCAAAATCAATTCGATCTAAAAACTCACTGTCGTCATTAGCTTGTTCTAGTTCTAATAGTCGCTGCTGTTCGGCAAGCGAGACTTGGGCAATGCTAGAGTGAGGCTGTTGGAGTTGCCCTTCATCGGCTTTCAGTTCACCACACAGTAAATCGCCAAGTAGGCTGCCAACGTTGCCATGGGTTTCAAATACCGCCCAGTGCTCACCTGAACGAATAATCCATTCTGGTACAGACAGTGACAGTGGGTGGTTTAGCGAGACATTATTGAAGCAGATATCCATAGACGTTTCCCTGTCTGAATACAAAAGTGAGTGGCTTTTAACCAACATACTAAAGCGGCAGAGAAAAATGAAGAGGCTGACAGGAGAATTCGTTGTCTCCTGTCAGTTATTTGAGGCTATTTATCGAGTGCGAAGGTTGGCAAAGAGAGGTGCCAACGAATTGCGCCAAGGCGGATCACCAGAGTGGCCACTACGCAGCATAGAAAGGCGCTGCCAGTTGACGCGCCCATCATCAGAGCGCCTACATGGAAGGCACCACCAATAATACAGGCGGTAGCATACACCTCGCGCCTCAATACCATAGGAACTTCACGGGCAAGAACGTCACGAATAATACCACCACCGCAGCCGGTTAATACCCCCATGATCACTGCAATCAAGTACGAATCTTGAAAGATCAGTGCTTTTTCAACGCCGATGCCGACAAATACCGCAAGGCCAATCGCATCGCTGACAGGCAATACATACCAAGGCAGTCGTCTTGGGTGCCTGACCAGCATCATAGTGGCAATACAGGTCACTATGATTACCCAGATATAGGTTGTATCCGTTATCCAAAAAACAGGTGTTGCACCAAGCGCCATATCACGAATAGTACCACCACCGATAGCGGTTACACTGCCTAGCACCATAACACCAAAAGGATCCATCCTAAGTCTTCCTGCAAGTATCACTCCCGATATTGCAAACACTGCCGTACCAAAAAGGTCGACCAAATAGAGCATGGAATCCACAGCTATATTCTCACTGAAGAAAAGTAATAGGAAAGTACGCCAATTTTACGGGATTTAACGTTTGCGGATAGCGAATCTTACCTGAATGTGATCGATGTCTCATTTCTTCTGTGCTCGTACCCAGTGTAGGTGCTCACACACTTGAGTGACAGCCAGCAAGGTTCTTGGGGTTGGGCGATTGAGCCAATCTGAGGTTAAAGCCCACACATGGTCGTTTTGTACCGCGGGCAGTTCTTGCTGCCATTTTTGCCACATATTGCCGTTAGCGATGGCATGCTCAGAAGTGAATATAGCCTCAGGTTGGCGAACGATAACTTGCTCTGGGCTTACTTGAGGATAGGGCGCTTTGCTACTTGCGAAGATGTTTTCTCCACCACAAAACTCAAACACTTCACTTGGCCAGTTACCATCGGACAGGGTAATGATAGGCTTTTCACTCAGCTGGTAGAAATAACGCACCTTATCCTCGGTGTCGTACTTCTGTTTTAACTCAGCAAGCTTGGCACGAAACTGCTTTGCAGCATTGATGCCGATATCAGGATCGTCAGCATATTGACTTAGCGCTTCAAGGTTGTTGGCAATGCCTTCTAGAGATTTGGCTTTGGAGTAATAGAGGTTGAAGCCGAGGTGCTCTAGTTTTTCAAGCTCTCGGGCAGGGTTTCCGGTTGGCCATGCCAAGATTAGATCAGGCTCTATAGCAACAATTCGCTCTAACTTAATGCCCTGATAGTTAGCAACGCGTTCAAGCTTTTCTGCTTGCTCTGGGTAGTCGCTGTATTCACTGACAGCAATCAGCTTGTCGCCAAGACCAGCGGCATAAGCCAGCTCTGTCGTGTGTGGGGCGAGGCTGATAATACGCTGGGTATCGGCAATGGCTACGCCACTGGCTAGCAGAGCTAAAACGCCTAACAGGGTTTTCTTCATTGATTACAATCCTTGGTAGATGATGAACATCACAGCGCTTTGTAGCATTAACCACACATAGATCCGCCATGCGATGTGTTTTTGAATTTGAGCGATATGAATGGCCGCGGGTGCGATTTTCCCACCTACTCGAGCACGCTGTAGTTTGTCAGTACCATAAATAGCAGGGCCACCTAACGCCAGTTCAAAGCGGTTGGCATAGCCGCAGATGAGCCAGTTAGTCGCTGCATTTGGCCAAGCTTTCGCTTGTGATAGGGTTTGTTTGATAGCGTGTGTAGGCAGGCCGAGTAAAACCATCATTGAAAACAGTTTTTGCGGCACAAAGTCAATCATCATAAATAGCCAAGCCGCGGGTTTACCAAAGGTCGCATAACCTAGCTTGTTTGGACTCCAGCTGCGAGCGAGCTCTGCACAAAGACGATACATTAGTGCGCCTATGCCGCCCGCTAGACCATACCAAAACAAAACGCCGATGACGTTTCTCGCATAGCCCACAATAACGCTTTCCGCGCCAGCCTTTCCAAGTCCAAGTAACGACAGCGCGTCCGTTTCTCGATTGACTTTGGATGCAAGCAAATGGCGAGCGCTCGACTTATCTTCTTTTGCCAAGGCGTCTATGAAGCGTCGTGTGAATAGCTCATTGCCTCGCCACTCAACCGCGAGCAGTAGTAGGGCGAGCTCATAGAATTCTGCTTTCCAAACCAAGGTCTGAAGTGCGACTAGCACGGCCAAGGTTGGAACGAGTAGTAGCATTAACGCCAGTATTCCCGATAGCTGCTGTTGTTGAGGTAATGCGCTTGGCGAGTTAACCTTGCTCGCTATATGACTTAGCAATAATTGCCAGAACCTGACTGGATGTGCCGAGGGTGGAATGGGGATAAGTAGATGAAACAAAAGTGCACCCCAGAGCGTTAGGAGTGCACCATTGGCATATAAACTCTCAATAAAAGAGCTCATTTACGTCGTCCTTGTACGTGATGTTGTTTACAACAAGGCGCGCTTACTTAAGCAGCTCAACCATTTTTACTACCATCTCCGACGAGCTTTGCGCTGCTAGGGGTAGGAACTCTTCAAAGCTCATTGGTGATTCTTTATCGGCTACATCAGAAATAGCACGAACCACTACGAATGGCGTGTTGAACTGATGACAGGTTTGCGCAATCGCAGACGCTTCCATCTCAACGGCAATAACGCCAGGGAAGTTAGCACGGATAACCGCTTGACGCTCTGGGCGACATACGAATTCGTCACCTGTACAGATAAGGCCGCGTACTGCGTGCTTGTCTTCCATTTGAGCCAGCGCTTGCTCAGCGACGTCCATCAGTTTTTGATCCGCGGCGAACGCTGCTGGTTGACCTGCCATTTGACCAATCTCGTAGCCAAATGCTGTTACGTCAGCGTCGTGGTGACGAACTTCGGTCGAGATAACCACATCACCTAGGTTTAGAGAAGACTCAAAGCCACCTGCAGAGCCCGTGTTAATCACAACGTCTGGCTGGTAATCGCTAAGAAGGATCGTGGTACCCACTGCTGCCGCGACTTTACCGATACCTGATTGAAGCAACACGATGTCTGCACCGTCAAGTTGACCAGTAAAGAAGGTACAACCGCCTTTCTTGGTTTCTTCAAGGTTCGTCAGTGCTGCTTTTAGGATGGACACTTCTTGTTCCATTGCGCCAATTACGCCGATTTTCATAGAGAGTCTCTCAAGTTGGAAAACGTATTTTGGCGTGCAGTATAGCAACAGTCGCCGCGCTTCCCAACCTTTGCGAGATGGAGCGATTAGGGATTTGCGATGACTAATCCAGTTTCGATGAGCTTAGCGCGAAGCGCTTCAACTCGTTTTCTGTTTACGTCGAAATCGTAGTAGCCAATTCGTGCTTCGGAGCGCACTAGTAGCTCACCGTCTTGGATTTTAACCTCCATATCATCTACATACCGAAACACACTTGAGGTGTATTCCACGCGTAGATAGTTGCCTTCGAATGCAGCTACCTCGGCGTTATCGAAACTAAGCGCTACGGTTTCAATCTGATTGATGTTGGTATCCGGGGCGAGCTTAAATGGCGCGAGTTTAAATTCTTCACGGCTATCTTGGGTGGAGACGCAGCGCGGACTATCGCCGCAAGGCTCCTCAGTTCGATCTGTGGTGGTCTTATAGCCTGCACCGCAAGCGGTAAGCAAAATGACAGAAGAGAGGGTAATTAGCTTTGTTATTGTCATAACGTTCCCTTGCAAAATGTAGCGCTTTAAAAAAACCCAGCAGTAGTGCTGGGCTTAGTCTTGGTTTATGTACTGGCAACCCTATACTTCTAGGAAGTCTAGTATGCCTTCAGCGGCTTTGCGTCCTTCATCAATGGCCGTAACGACTAAATCTGAGCCTCGCACGGCGTCACCACCGGCAAAGATCTTCTTATTAGTGGTTTGATACATAAACTCTTGAGATACTGGCGCTTTGATGCGGCCCCATTGGTCAAGTTCGACGCCATAAGGTTCCAACCACGACATTTGATGCGGCTGGAAGCCAAATGCCATGATGACAGCGTCTGCTTCCAGCACATGCTCACTGCCTTCCACAGGTTCAGGTCGGCGGCGACCCGCGTCATCTGGCTCACCTAAGGCTGTTTTCACCACTTTCACGCCGCAAGCGTTGCCGTTGGCGTCCACTTCGATACCAAGCGGCTGAAGGTTAAACATAAAGTTAACGCCTTCCTCGCGAGCGTTTTTCACCTCTCGGCGAGAGCCTGGCATGTTGGCTTCATCACGGCGGTAGGCACAAATAACGCTGCTCGCCGTTTGGCGAATTGAGGTGCGCACACAGTCCATGGCTGTATCACCACCGCCAAGGACGACGACTTTTTTACCTTTCATATCAATAAACGGCTGCTCTTCACCTAGATCCATTACCTTATAGGTATTGGAAACCAAAAACGGCAGGGCATCAAAAACACCAGGAGCATCTTCGTTCTCTAAACCTGCTCGCATATTTTTGTAAGTTCCGACGCCAAGGAACACCGCATCGTAATCTTCAACTAAGCTTGCCATTTCAACGTCTTTGCCGACTTCGGTATTGAGGCGGAACTCAACACCCATCTCAGTGAAGATGCGGCGGCGGTTGAGCATGACATCTTTTTCTAGCTTGAATGATGGGATGCCAAAGGTAAGTAGGCCACCAATCTCTGGATAGCGATCAAATACAACCGGCTTGACCCCATTGCGCACTAAAATATCAGCCGCCGCAAGACCAGCGGGTCCCGCACCGATAATGGCGACCTTTTTATCCGTCCACTCCACATGAGACATGTCCGGTTTCCAACCCATCTCGAAGGCTTTGTCGGTGATGTATTTTTCGATGTTTCCGATAGTGACGGCACCAAAGTCATCGTTCAGGGTACATGACCCTTCGCAGAGACGATCTTGCGGACATACGCGACCACAGACTTCGGGCAGGCTGTTGGTTTGGTGCGAAAGTTCAGCCGCTTCGATGATACGTCCCTCATTGGCGAGCTTTAGCCATTGCGGGATGTAGTTATGAACAGGGCATTTCCATTCACAGTATGGGTTACCGCAGTCAAGGCAGCGATCGGCTTGAGCCGTCGCTTGCTGTTTAGTGAAGGGTTCGTAGATTTCCACGAATTCGATTTTGCGAATCTTAATCGGCTTTTTAGCAGGGTCGACGCGATTCACATCAATAAATTGGTATACGTTCTGGCTCATTATTCTGGCTCCTTCCAATTACTGTGCTTGAACGCGCAGCTCTGCAGCGCTTCGGCTTTGGTGACCAAGCAAGGTGCGAAGATCCGCAGCTTTTGGCTTGACGAGATAGAACTTCGGAATCCATTCATCGAAGTTCGCCAGAATGTGTTCGGCGTGCACTGAGCCTGTCTCTTCTAGGTGCTCAGCAATAAGGCCGCGCAGATGCTCTTGATGGATATACAAATCAGACAGCGAAATCGCTTCTACTGATTCCGTGTTGACGCGACCTTCAAAGTCGTCGTTACTGTCCATCACATAAGCAAAGCCGCCAGTCATACCTGCGCCAAAGTTAACCCCCGTAGCGCCAAGGATGGCGACAATACCGCCAGTCATGTATTCACAAGCGTTGTCACCGGCGCCCTCAATCACAGCAATAGTGCCTGAGTTACGCACCCCAAAGCGCTCGCCAGCGGTACCTGCTGCATACAATTTTCCGCCTGTTGCGCCGTACAAACAGGTGTTACCGACGATAGTGGCATCGTTACAAGTGAAAGTAGTACCGACGTGTGGTTTGATAACGAGCTTACCGCCCGCCATGCCTTTACCGACATAGTCATTGGCATCACCCGTTAGGTAGATTTCCACCCCACCAGCGTTCCAAACGCCGAGGGATTGGCCTGCAGTACCATCGAGATAGAGTTTGATTGGGCTGGTCGCCATGCCTTGGTTGCCATAGCGCTTAGCCACACTGCCAGAAAGTCTCGCACCAACAGAGCGATCGGTGTTTCTGACATCAAAGTAGAAACTGCCTCCGGATCTGTTTTCAACGGCCGTTTTGGTTTGCTCAACAATCTTCTGGTTAAGCTCTGCTTTATCAAAAGGTTGATTTGGCTCAGTCCAATACAGTGGATGAGATTGCGGAGACACTGGCGCTTCGAGAATGTTCGACAGATCGAGCTTGGATTGCTTCGCGGTCATCCCTTCGACAGCTTCTAATAAATCGGTACGACCAATTAAGTCAGTGAGCTTTTCTACCCCGAGTTCAGCGAGCAGTTCGCGTACTTCATCGGCAAGTCCCGTGAAGTAGTTGACCACCATTTCTGGTAGACCTTTGAAGTACTCTTTACGCAGCGTTTCATCTTGCGTGGCAACGCCCGTCGCGCAGTTGTTCAGGTGACAGATTCGTAAGAATTTACAGCCCATCGCGACCATAGGTGCAGTGCCGAAACCGAAACTTTCAGCACCAAGGATGGCCGCTTTAACAACGTCTAAGCCGGTTTTTAAACCCCCATCTACTTGCAATCGGATCTTATGGCGCAGGTTATTGGCCACTAGAGCTTGTTGCGTTTCAGCAAGGCCGAGTTCCCAAGGACAACCCGCGTATTTCACTGATGTCAGTGGACTTGCTGCTGTGCCACCATCATAGCCTGAGATGGTGATGAGATCGGCATAGGCCTTGGCAACTCCTGTGGCAATCGTGCCGACACCCGGCTCGGAAACCAGTTTTACCGATACCAGCGCGTCGGGATTAACCTGCTTCAAATCGAAGATAAGCTGGGCTAAATCCTCAATAGAGTAGATGTCGTGATGCGGAGGTGGGGAAATAAGCGTGACCCCTTGTACTGAGTGACGCAGCTTAGCGATTTCCGCTGTGACTTTATGTCCTGGCAGCTGGCCACCTTCGCCGGGTTTCGCCCCTTGCGCAACTTTGATTTGCAGCACGTCGGCATTGGTGAGGTAGTGTGGCGTCACGCCAAAACGGCCGGAGGCAATCTGCTTAATGCGAGAGTTACGGTTAGTTCCAAAGCGGCGGGGATCTTCGCCGCCCTCACCAGAGTTGGAATAGCCCCCAAGCTTGTTCATTGCCATGGCAAGCGCTTCGTGCGCTTCTGGGCTCAATGCGCCAATGGACATTGCCGCTGAGTCAAAGCGTTTGAACAGCTCCGTGTTAGGTTCAATTTGCTCAAGTGGCAGCGCGTTGTCCGCCTTTTTCAACTGCATCAGGTCACGTAGCATCGCGACAGGGCGGTCATTCACTTGCTTGGCATACGACTTGTAGTCGGAGGCTTCGCCCGATTTCACCGCTTGTTGCAGCGTACCAACGACATCAGGGTTGTAGGCGTGATATTCGCCATCGTGAACGTATTTAAGCAGGCCGCCATGTTCCACGGGTTTGCGTTTTGCCCATGCCTTGCGAGATAGGTTGAACAAGTCTTGTTGGAAGTCTTCAAAGCTTGCACCTTGAATACGTGTCGTTACGCCAGTAAAGCACAGGTCGACCACATCACGATGCAGACCAACCGCCTCAAACAGCTGTGAGCAGCGATAAGAGGCGATGGTCGAGATACCCATCTTTGACATTATCTTATACAGACCCTTGTTGATACCATACTGATAGTTTTGCATCACATTGCGGTAGCTCTTATCAATGGCACCATCATCAACAAGTTTTCCTAGCGCCTCATAAGCGAGGTAAGGGTAGACAGCAGTCGCGCCAAATCCAAGCAGAACCGCAAACTGATGTGGGTCACGAGCGGTTGCAGTTTCAACAATAATGTTGGCATCGCAGCGAAGGTTCGCGTCAATCAATCGAGTTTGTACCGCGCCAACCGCCATAGCTGCTGGAATAGGCAACTTGCCTTTAACAAGGGCACGATCGGAAAGCACCACCAGAACCGTCCCTTCTTTAACGACGGTCTCCGCGTGATCGCAGAGATCGAGCAGAGCTTGTTTGAGATCTTTCTCATTTGGATCGTAATTGATATCGAGGATCGTGTTGCGATAGTGCTTGTCACTTAGCTCAAGGAGTTGCTGCATATCAGAGTAAAGCAGTACTGGTGAATCGAACGTCACACGGTAGGCGTGGCCATCGGTTTCACAGAACACATTCATCTCTTGACCGACACTGGTTGCAAGCGACATCACGTGTTTTTCGCGCAGTGGGTCGATAGGTGGGTTGGTGACCTGAGCAAACTTCTGACGGAAGTAGTCAGTCACCAAGCGCTCTTTAGAGGAGAGCACTGCCATTGGAGTATCATCGCCCATGGAGCCAACCGCTTCTTGAGCCATATCGCCAAGCACGCGAAGAACCTGATCGGTCTCTTCGTTGGTCATAGCGAACTGTTTTTGATAGGTCTTCAGCACCGTTTCATCAAAGCTGCGCTCGCCAACTTGGTCATCTTCGAGAGCGCTAAATGGCGTTAACTTGTGGACGTTGTTTTCCATCCACTCGCGGTATGGGTGACGGCTCTTGAGATCGTTATCGATGTCATCTGAATGCCACAGTTCGCCCTCTTGAGTATCGACAACCAGCAGTTCGCCTGGGCCGACACGCCCTTTCTCTGCTACTTCATCTGGAGCGTAATCCCATATACCGACTTCAGATGCCAGCGTGATAAGGTTGTCTTTGGTAATCACGTAACGTGCTGGGCGTAAGCCATTGCGGTCAAGGTTACAGGCCGCATAGCGACCGTCGGAAAGGACGATACCAGCAGGGCCATCCCAAGGCTCCATGTGTTTTGAGTTGAAGTCATAAAAGGCGCGCAGATCTGCATCCATATCTGGGTGATTTTGCCATGCTGGCGGAACCAGCATTCGCATAGCTCGGAAGATATCCATACCACCAGATAAGAATAGGTCGAGCATGTTATCTAGGCTCGAAGAGTCTGAGCCCGTTTCATTCACGAAAGGAGCGGCAGTTTGTAGATCCGGTAAGAGTGGTGACGCAAATTTGTAGGCGCGAGCCTTTGCCCATTGGCGGTTGCCTTCAATGGTGTTGATCTCACCATTGTGCGCTAAGTAGCGGAAAGGCTGTGCCAATGGCCAACGGGGCTGAGTATTGGTAGAGAAACGCTGGTGGAACAAACAGATCGACGATTCCATACGAAGATCGGCAAGATCGAGGTAGAATCGCGGAAGATCGGCCGGCATGCATAGACCTTTGTAGACGATCACTTGAGTCGATAAACTACAAATATAGAAGTCTTGATCTTCCGTAATGCGTTTTTCAATGCGACGCTTAGCGATGTATAGACGTCGTTCAACATCTTGCTCCCGCCAACCTGCCGGTGCCGAGATAAAGACCTGAACAATATTGGGTAGCGAACTTAACGCGATTGGGCCGAGTACGTCTTCGTTGGTTGGCACGTCACGCCAGCCAGAAATGGTCAGCGTTTCTTTAGACAGTTCTTGGTGGATGATGTCTTTTGCAGATTGGGCTTTGACCGGATCTTTGGAGAGAAACATCATACCGACGGCATATTGCTTAGCCAAGTTCCATTGGTTTTCTTCTGCAATTAAGCGGAAATATGAATCGGGTTTTTGAAGTAATAAGCCACAACCATCGCCGGTTTTTCCATCTGAGTTGATGCCGCCACGGTGAGTCATGCGGTCCAGTGCTGAGATTGCGGTGCGAACCAGTTTGTGACTGGGTTGACCTTGCATATGCGCAATCAGGCCAAATCCACAGTTGTCTTTTACAAGACTTGGATCGTAAAGAGCCATTGCCTTTCTCCCTTTGAGCTTGCTGTCATCCTGACAGTAAATTAATGCTTTTTAATGACTTTTTATTGTTATGTGAGTCAAATTTTTAACTGTTAGTTATTAACAAATTGCATTTATTTTATTTTCACGAACTTCACAACGTATAGCTTATGGCAAGAAAGGTCAAGTTTTCAGAAATTTGTTGTGTATGTCTCGAAAAAACAAACAAATAATCTAGTTACTTTACAGTCGGTTGCTGTGTAAAAGGAGATAAGGTTAACAAGTTGCGCGTGATTTATGCGTGTCGCCCGTCAATGATGTGCTTTTGCCTAGGCTGAGTTATAGATAGAAAAAAGGCCAGCATAAAGCTGGCCAAATTAGGAAGGAATGCTGTTAATTACTTATCCGCGTAACTAGACAGTCTACCTTTAAGCGGAAAGCATCAACGAGTTGGCTTTCGCTTCTAGGTTAGTGTTGCCCATTAGGTATTCATCGATAGCACGCGCACACTCACGGCCTTCGTTGATACAGCGTACAACCAGAGACTGGCCAGTACGCATGTCACCTGCGGCAAATACACCTTGTTGGTTAGTTTGGAAGTTCTCTGCAGCAACGTTGCCACGCTCATCCAGTTTGATGTCAAGCTGAGCCAGCACACCGGTAGGTTCTGGGTGTAGGAAGCCCATTGCTAGGAACGCCATGTCACATGGGATCACACGTTCAGAGCCGGCTACTTCATCAAACCCAGGACGCTCACCTGGAGCGGCATCTTGCCAAACGATATCAGCGATACGAAGACCCGTTACTTGACCTTCATCGTTACCGATAAACTCTTTGGTTAGGATGTTCCAATGACGATCACAGCCTTCTTCGTGAGAAGTTGTGGTCTTCATGATCATTGGGTATTGCGGCCAAGGCATGTTAGCTGGGCGCTTCTCTGGCGGAATTGGCATGATTTCTACCTGAGTGACGCTTGCTGCTTTATGACGGTTAGAAGTACCTACACAGTCAGAGCCAGTATCACCACCACCGATGACCACTATATGCTTATCTTTCGCGTGGATCTCTTCACCTTTCAGATCCATGTCGTTAGCACGGCGGTTGTTTTGCGCTAGGAATTCCATCGCAAAGTGAACGCCGTTCAGCTCACGTCCTGGAACCGGTAGGTCGCGAGGTACAGTAGAGCCACCGGTTAGCAGCACAACATCAAACTCTTGACGAAGCTGCGCAGCGTTTACATCAACACCGATGTGTTGGTTAACCTTGAACTCAACGCCCGCTTCAGCCATTAGGTTGATCTTACGGTCAATGATATCCATGCCTAATTTGAAGTCAGGAATACCAAAGCGCAATAGCCCACCGACTTTCTCATCGCGTTCAAACACTGTCACTGAGTGACCAGCGCTGTTTAGCTGCTCAGCCGCAGACAGGCCCGCAGGACCTGAACCAATGATAGCCACCGTTTTACCCGTACGAGAGCGAGGCGTTTTTGGTTTCGCATAGCCTTCACGGTAAGCCGTTTCAACGATCGTCTTCTCAATGTTACAGATAGTGATTGGGTCTTGGTTAATACCAAGTACACAGGCACTTTCACACGGAGCAGGACACACACGACCTGTAAACTCTGGGAAGTTGTTTGTTGTGCTTAGGATGCGCCAAGCTTCTTCCCAGCTGTCACGATACACGGCATCGTTAAACTCAGGGATGATGTTGCCGATAGGGCAACCGTTGTGACAGAAAGGTACGCCACAATCCATACAACGAGAAGCCTGAGTATTGATCTTATCGCCAAACTCTTCGTTAAGAACGAACTCTTTGTTGTCTTCAATACGAACTGCTGGGTCGAGCTTCCCTGGAAGCTCGCGACCATGTTCTAAAAATCCAGTAGGCTTACCCATTATACTGCCTCCACTTCTTCCGTTTGAGCTTGCTCAGCTTCTGCTTTGCGCTTTAGTAGCACCGCTTTGTAGTCGCGTGGCATCACTTTCACTAGCGATGCAATGCTGGCTTCAAAGTTGTCTAAGAACGACTGAGCGACTTCACTTCCTGTGAACTCCACATGCTTAGTTAGCATGTCTAGTAGTAGTTCGCGATCTTCTTGTTCGATTGGGTCTAGGTCGACCAATTCTGGGTTTAGCTTGGTTTCAAAGTCACCGGCTTTATCCCAAACATATGCCACACCACCACTCATGCCGGCAGCAAAGTTACGACCTGTTGAGCCTAAGATAACCGCCACACCGCCAGTCATGTATTCACAGCCGTGGTCACCCACGCCTTCAACCACAACTTTCGCGCCAGAGTTACGAACACAGAAGCGCTCGCCAGCCATACCGCGGATGTACGATTCACCAGACGTTGCACCGTAGAAACAAACGTTACCAACAACGATGTTGTCTTCAGCAACAATGCTCGATTTCGCATCTGGGTACAGTACTAGCGTACCGCCAGATAGACCTTTACCCCAGTAATCGTTCGCGTCACCTTCTACTTCGAACTTCACGCCCTTAGCAAGGAAAGCACCGAATGACTGACCAGCGCTGCCGTTAAACTTAACGTTCATTGGCTGTGGTAGACCCTGGTCTTTGTAAACTTTAGAGATTTCGTTCGATAGCATGGTACCTGCAGAGCGATCCGTGTTGATGATTGGGAATTCAGCGTTAACGGCTTCACCCTTCTCAAGTGCTGGGATAGCCGCTTGAATCAACTTACGGTCTAGAACCTGTTCTAGGTTATGGTTTTGCTCTGTTTGGTTGTAAACACCGTCTTCTTCACGTGCAGGTTGAATGTGCAGAACTGGCGATAGGTCTAGGTTCTTGTATTTCCAGTGGCCGATGTCGTCACGGATCTTCAGTTTCTGAGACTGACCAACCATTTCGTCGATAGTGCGGAACCCAAGCTCTGCCATTACTTCACGCAGGCCTTCAGCCATGTATTGGAAGAAGGTGACGACATCTTCTACGCGGCCATCAAAGCGCTCACGTAGCGTTTTGTTTTGTGTTGCGATACCGACAGGACAGGTGTTCTTGTGACACTTACGCATCATGATACAGCCTTCAACAACCAGAGCGGCTGTTGCTACACCCCATTCCTCTGCACCTAGCAAGGTCGCAACGGCAAGGTCACGTGGCGTTTTCATCTGACCATCAGATTGAACCACGATACGGTTACGTAGACCGTTCTTCAGAAGCGTTTGGTGTGTTTCTGCCAAACCGAGCTCCCAAGGAAGACCAGTGTGGCGAATGGAAGACATTGGTGATGCACCTGTACCACCATCGAAACCTGCAATAAGGACAACGTCCGCTTTCGCTTTCGCTACACCTGAGGCGATAGTACCAACGCCTGCTTCCGATACCAGTTTTACGTTTACGCGACCAGCACGGTTCGCATTCTTCAAGTCGTAGATCAGCTGAGCCAAATCTTCGATTGAGTAGATATCGTGGTGCGGCGGTGGCGAGATTAGACCAACGCCTGGAGTGGAGTGACGAGTCGCACCGATCCAGTCATCGACTTTATCACCTGGTAGCTGACCACCTTCGCCCGGTTTTGCACCCTGTGCCATCTTGATCTGAATTTCTTCAGAGTTGGTTAGGTAGTAAGAGGTAACACCAAAGCGACCTGATGCAACCTGCTTGATCGCAGAGCGTTCCCAATCGCCGTTTTCTTTACGTTCGAAACGAGTTGGGTCTTCACCACCTTCGCCTGAGTTCGACTTAGCGCCAATGCGGTTCATTGCTACAGCAAGAGTAGAGTGAGCTTCGTACGAGATAGAGCCGAACGACATTGCACCCGTTGCAAAACGCTTAAGGATGCTTTCAATTGGCTCAACTTCCTCTAGAGGGATTGAACCTGCTGGGTTCTTAACAAAGTCTAGCTGGCTACGCAGTGTTGCAGCGTTGTCGCCTTGGTCATCAACCGCTTTCGCGTATTGCTTAAACTGAGCGTAATTTTTGCTGCGAGTCGACTCTTGTAGTAGCGAGATAGTTTCTGGGTTAAACAGGTGTTTCTCACCACGTTGTTTCCACTGGTAAACACCACCGACATCAAGAACTTGTACTGGGATCTCACGCGTTGGGAAGCCAACACGGTGACGGATCAGTACTTCTCTCGCGATGTCATCAATGGTTAGACCTTGAATACGAGAAACCGTGCCAGTGAAGTATTTCTCAACCACTGACTTGCTTACGCCAAGTGCCTCGAAGATCTGTGCACCGTGGTAAGACTGCAGCGTTGAGATACCCATCTTCGAGAAGATCTTCAGAAGACCGCCGTTGATAGACTTACGGTAGTTCTCGAACAACTCAGAGATGCTAGCTTCTGGATCAAGCTTCTTAGTGCGCTGTAGCTCTACCATAGTTTCGATAACTAGGTATGGGTTCACTGCGTTCGCGCCGTAGCCCACTAGTGTTGCAAAGTGGTGCGTTTCACGTGCGTCGCCCGTTTCAACCACGATGTCACACTTAGCACGCAAGCCTTTACGGATTAGGTGGTGGTGAACTGCGCCAACCGCCAGCATCGCTGGGATAGCGGCGTGGTTAGAGTTCACGGCACGGTCAGTTAGCAAGATGATTGAGTAACCATCGATAACCGCGTCTTCCGCGTATTGGCAGATACGTTTTAGGGCGCGCTCTAGCTTGCCTTCGTCTTCGCTAGCTTGGAATACGATATCCAGTGTCTTAGCTTGTAGGTGCTCATTATCGATAGCACGCAACTTCTCAAGTTCTGAGTTAGACAGAACAGGAGACTCAAGCTCAACTTTTTGGCAGTGCTCTGGCGATTCTGCCAGTAGGTTCTGATCTTTACCTAGGTAAGTGTTCAGAGACATCACCATACGCTCACGAATCGGGTCGATTGGTGGGTTGGTTACCTGAGCAAATAGCTGTTTAAAGTAGTTGGACAGATGTTGTGACTGGTGCGAAAGGATCGCCAGTGGCCAGTCAGCACCCATTGCAGAAAGTGGCTCTTTGCCATCTTTTGCCATAGGGACAATGATTTCGTTTACTTCTTCCGAGCTAACACCAAACGCTTGCTGTTTGTGCAGTAATTTCTCTGGAGAAGGTTGGCTGAATTCGTTGCTCGCATCTGGAAGCTTCTTCAGGCTAAGTAGGTTCTCTTCCACCCATTTCTGGTATGGCTGAGCACTTGCAATGCCATCTTTCACTTCTTCATCAGAGATGATACGACCTTGCTCTAGGTCAGCAACGAAGATACGACCTGGCTGTAGACGACCACGGAACTCAACGTTCTCTGGCTCAATGTCGACAACACCAGATTCGGACGCCATGACTAGGAAGTCATCTTTGGTCACGGTATAACGTGATGGACGCAGGCCGTTACGGTCAAGCGTTGCACCTACCTGAACACCGTCAGTGAAACAGACCGATGCTGGGCCATCCCATGGTTCCATAACGTTGGCGTGGTACTGGTAGAACGCACGACGGGTTGGATCCATGTTTTTGTTTTCTTGCCACGCTTCAGGAATCATCATCATTAGCGCGTGTGGCAGGCTACGACCAGACAGAACTAGGAGCTCAAGTGCCATATCGAAGTTTGATGAATCCGAGCTACCTTCTTGACAGATAGGAAGCAGCATGTCGATTTCTGCTTGTGTGAACAAGTCAGATTCGATGATAGCTTCACGCGCCTTCATCCAGTTCAAGTTACCGCGAACTGTGTTGATTTCACCGTTGTGGGCAATGTAACGGAAAGGCTGCGCTAGGCGCCATCTTGGGAAAGTATTGGTAGAGAAACGAGAGTGAACCAGCGCAAGTGCTGTCACCATCGTTGGATTTTGTAGATCTAAGAAGTACTGAGGTACTTGCTCTGTCGTCAGCTGACCTTTATACACCAACGTCTTGTAAGACATCGAGTTGATGTAGAAGTCATCACCGATGTTTGACACGCTTTCTAGACATACACGAACCGTGTAGTTGCGAAGGACGTAAAGCTTGCGTTCAAGTTCTTCCGGTGTGCAGCCAGGGCCGCCCGTTACGAATACGTGTTCAAATTGAGGCTCTGTGCTTAGTGGGTCAGCACCAATCATAGAGTTGTCGGTTGGCAGCACGCGGTAGCCAATCACTTCTAGATCTAGGCGCTGTGCATTGCGCTCTAGGATGTCACGACATTGTGCGCGTTTGTGTTCGTCTTTAGGGAACAACACAACACCTACACCGTATTTCTCAAACGATGGCAGTTTAATGCCAAGCTTCACGGTCTCTTCTAGCAAAAATTCGTGTGGCTTTTGAAGTAGGATACCTGCACCGTCACCGCTGCATGGGTCACAACCTTGACCGCCACGGTGCTCCATTCGCGCTAGCATATCCAGGGCTTGAGTCACTACATCGTGAGATTTACGGTTTTTTAGGTGAGCAACAAAACCGATACCACAAGCGTCATGCTCCAATTCAGGAGTATACAGACCTTGTGTATTCTGCTCTCTATCTACCATAGATACTTCCTTCCAGTTAAATCTAGACGCAATTAGAGTGTGTGATTGCGTCTTGTCCTTTGTAATTTTGATTCTTGACTGCCAGAGGGGGCAGTGTTCGAGTCCATTCTGCATCTCGCAGGAAAAGTGTCGCGAGAAAAACATTCCGTGGTGATATTCAATGTCTTCATTCCACAATCTAGTGAAATCTGTTGGTGGGAGTAGAATATCGACCCTAATCTACCAATTCGTACTGTAATAAAAACGGCAAATACAGCAGAATTGTGTAAGTATCCTACAATTTTGTCCTCGTTAATTCCAACGAAACTTACGTCTGTTACACATTTTTTTTATCTTGTTTTGAATATGTTTTATAACATCGGTGCAACATTTCGGGTTTTTTGCTTGTTTTTCTGCATATTTATTGATTTTGGTTAAGAGCGTTTAAAACGCTGATTGCTACTATTCATGGTTTTCTTTTGCAGGGATGTAATTTAGTTTCACAAATTAGAGTGAGATTCATTCTTATTAGTAGGTTTTTTGAACATGCAATTACATGAGTTAGTGAATACCATCGGCCAAGATCTGCAGCGTCGATATGGAGAAAAGGTTCACAAGCTAACCCTGCACGGCGGCTTTAGCTGCCCAAATCGCGATGGCACTATTGGCCGTGGCGGCTGTACATTCTGCAACGTGGCCTCTTTCGCCAGCGAAGAGACCCAGATCCAGTCTATTCACGACCAGCTTACCGACCGAGCCGGTGAGGTTAAGCGCGCTAAGAAGTATCTGGCGTATTTTCAGGCCTACACCAGTACCTATGCTGAAGTTCAAGTGTTGAAAAACATGTACGAAGAAGCGCTCAAATACGCGGATATCGTTGGTTTGTGTGTGGGAACCCGCCCAGACTGTGTGCCAGATTCGGTGTTAGAGCTACTTGCCGTTTATGTTGAGCAAGGCTATGAGATTTGGCTCGAGCTAGGTCTGCAGACAGCGAACGATCAAACCTTAAAACGCATTAATCGTGGTCACGATTTTGCGGTTTATGATGAAATTACCAAGCGCGCTCGCGCTTTAGGTATTAAAGTGTGCACGCATTTGATTGTCGGTCTGCCGAACGAAATCAAGCAAGATAATCTACAGACGCTAGAAAAGGTGCTGGAAACCGGTACCGATGGCATCAAGCTGCATGGCCTTCATATTGTAGAAGGAAGCACCATGGCGAAAGCTTGGAGAGCAGGACGCCTTGAAGCGCCAAGTCTAGAATTTTACTTAGATGTCGCCAGTGAAATGATTCGCCGAACGCCGGCCGAGATTGTTTATCACCGCGTTTCTTCCTCAGCAAGACGCCCAATGCTGCTCTCACCATTATGGTGTGAAAACCGTTGGCTGGCGATGACCGAACTTGGCAGAACTCTAACGGCAGAAGGTGCTCAGGGAGCACTGACCGAGAATCCGTTTACTTATCACAAACCTGTTCTCAAATAATTCGCCTTCCGTGTGCAAACTTGGGCTTAGTGATAGACTTAGCCCAGTTGTAACGCACGGAGTGCTGAATGAAACCCATCAAAAATCTCGCGCAATACTATGTCGACCTATTGGTGAAACTCGGTATTGTGCGCTTCTCTATTATATTGGCGCTAGCTCTTGTCGCCTTGGCCGTTGTGGTTCAGGTTGGCATTACCTTGGTACTCAATGGACGCGTTGATGATATCGACATTGTTCGCTCGGTGTTCTTTGGACTATTGATCACCCCTTGGGCGGTCTATTTCCTGTCAGTTGTGGTCGATCAGCTTGAAGAATCTCGTCAGCGTCTCGCTAAGATGGTGTCTAAGCTCAAGGAGATGCGCTCACGCGACCAAGATCTTAACCATAAACTTCAGCAAAACATTCGTAAGCTCAACCAAGAGATTGAAGAGCGTCAAAAAGCGGAAGAGGCTCGTGAAGAAGCGATGAAAGATCTCGAAAACGAAGTCTTTCAACGTGAACGTACCCAGCTTGAACTTGCGGAACGAACCGCGCTGCTGCGCTCGTTCATCGATGCATCACCAGACCTTATTTACTACCGCAATGCAGAAGGTGTGTTCTCTGGCTGTAACAAGGCAATGGAGGAGCTTACCGGTCGTAAAGAGCAAGACTTGGTCGGCCTCACTCCATGGGATGTCTATTCAGAAGAAGTCGCTAAACAAGTCGTGGAAACCGACCACAAGGTGATGGGTGATAATCAGGCACTGACGTATGAGCAGTGGCTGGAATACCCTGATGGCAAAAAATGCTTCTATGAGCTTCGTAAAGTGCCGTTCTACAGTAAGGATGGTCGCCATCTCGGGCTGGTGGGCTTTGGCCGTGATATCACCGAGCGTAAACGCCATGCTGAGTCATTGGAAAAGGCGAGCAGAGACAAGACCACATTTATCTCAACCATCAGTCACGAGCTTCGCACACCGCTCAACGGCATTGTTGGCTTAAGCCGCATGCTCCTAGATGGGCAGTTGGATGGTGAGCAGCGCAAGCAGCTGCAAACGATTAACGTCAGCGCCATCACTCTTGGTCATATCTTTAACGATATTATCGACATGGATAAGTTTGATAGACGCAAGCTTGAGCTATTCCCAGAGCCGTTGAACTTTGAAGATTTTGTCGCAGAGCTAGAGAGTATCTCAGGCTTGATGGCGGAGCAAAAAGGGCTGCGTTTCGACCTTGAGAGGCTTACCGACCTGCCGGAAGGCGTCGTCGTTGATGCAACGCGTCTACGTCAGGTAATTTGGAACTTGGTGAGCAATGCCATGAAGTTCACTAAGCAGGGCGGCGTGGTAATGACCATCAGCGCGGATATCGAGGATGGCCGCGCGTACATTACGATCGAAATTGAAGATACCGGTATCGGCATTCCGCAAAAAGAGCTCGATAAAATTTTTGCTATGTACTACCAGGTGAAGTCGGGCAAAGACAACCTGCACGCGGTTGGTACTGGTATTGGCCTTGCGGTATCGAAACAGCTTATCCAAATGATGGATGGCGATATTACGGTCGATAGTGAAGAGGGCTTTGGCAGTACGTTCACTGTGACCATCAATGTTCCATGTGCCGATGAAATGCAGCTTGCACCGGTTGAGGTGAAGCGACAAGGTAGCCTGCGTATTTTCTTACTGGAAGATATTGAACTTAACATAACCGTCGCACGTTCTTTGCTAGAGAGCCTTGGTCATAGCGTCGAAGTTGCCATGACGGGTGAAGAAGCGTTAGCGAACTTTAATCCAGCAAGTTTTGATTTAGCGCTGCTGGATATTCAGCTTCCAGATATGACGGGTTTCGATGTCGCCCAGGAGCTAAGATCTCGTTATTCTGAGGTACCACCGCTTGTGGCACTCACAGCCAATGTGCTCAAAGATAAGCAGGAGTACCTGACAAACGGCATGGATGATGCCATTAGTAAACCGCTCAGCGTGAAAGCGCTCACAGAAGTGATTAACAAATGTCACGGTGACGACACCTTGCAAGAGCCGCAACCAGAGGAAAAAGAAGTGGAAACGAATATCAACAGTGAAGTATTTAATCGCTTACTCGATCTGGACATGCTGGAGTCGTATGTCGATATTGTTGGCAGTGCACCCGTACTCGATAGCATCACAATGTTTGAGCAGATGATGCCAGACTATATCGATATCCTCGACTCAAATATGACGGCCAAAGATCAGCCTGGTATCGCCTCTGAAGCGCATAAGATAAAAGGCGCGGCAGGGTCGATTGGTCTTAAGCGTATTCAGTCGATTGCTCAAAAAGCACAGTCCCCAGAGCTTCCAGCTTGGTGGGAGAATATCGAAGATTGGGTTGAAGAGATCAAAAACGAGTATCAGAATGATATTCAGATACTAAAATCGTGGTTGGAAAGTAGGGAATCAAAATGAAAAAATAGTCTCAGCGGTCGCACTTTCTATCGCTCTTATTGGTTGTGCGTCATCACCAACAGGAAATGCTATCTGGGCATCCAGCGATACTGTCATGGTTGAAAAAGAAGCGGTGCGTTTAGAGTCGACGCTTTGGATTGATATGATGCCCAAAGTAGGGGAAACGTCGGCGCTGTTAAAAGAGCAAAATCTCTATGGGGCGCTCTATCTGCGTACCGATAAGCAGCTGCCTGCTGGGATGGACGTGAGTAAAGTCGTACTTAAGCAGGACGACATGGTATGGGAATTTGAAGGTGATGATTTTGAGTTGAGAACTCAATCAGAAAGTCAATGGGAAGTGGCGTTCAACTGGCAGCTTGAAGTCAACATCACCAAGCCTATCGATGTGGCGGTGCAGCTAACCGATAGTGGCCGCGAAATCTGGGTAGTCAACGGTGAAGTGCCAGTGGATACCGTGTATTAAGCTTTGCTTGTGAATAGTCAGAGAAAAACAAAAAGGGACGCGAATGCGTCCCTTTTCCATATTCAATAATCGATGGTCGATTACTCTTCTAGATCACCACAGAAGCGGTAACCTTCACCGTGAATCGTAGCGATGATTTCTGGTGTACCAGATACTGATTCAAAGTGCTTACGAATACGACGAATAGTTACGTCTACAGTGCGGTCATGTGGCTTAAGCTCACGACCAGTCATCTTCTTAAGAAGGTCGGCACGAGTTTGGATCTTGCCTGGGTTCTCACAGAAGTGCAGCAGTGCACGGAACTCAGAGCGTGGCAGCTTATAGCTGTCGCCGCTTGGGCTAACGAGTGAACGGCTGTTGATATCTAGAACCCAACCATTGAACTCGTATTTTTCAACGCTGCGTTTTTCTTCTGTCGCTGCGCCGCTGCTCATAGAGCGAGTCAGTAGGTTGCGTGCACGGATAGTCAGTTCACGTGGGTTAAATGGTTTAGTGATGTAATCATCAGCACCAATCTCTAGGCCAAGGATTTTATCAACTTCGTTGTCACGACCAGTTAGGAACATAAGAGCAACGTTAGCTTGCTCACGTAGTTCACGTGCTAGCAGTAGACCATTCTTACCAGGAAGGTTGATATCCATGATAACTAGGTTTACAGAGTTTTCTGACATCACCTGGTGCATTTCCTGACCGTCGCTGGCCTCGAATACAGCGTATCCTTCTGCTTCAAAAATGCTTTTTAGGGTGTTACGGGTTACTTGCTCATCTTCAACAATAAGAATCTGCGGGCTTTGCATCGGCGGTACCTAAATTAAACTTGTGAAAATTCTGTCTGTAGTAGAATAAATTCTAGGCAAAAAGTTAACATATAGGTAATGTTTCTTGGAGCTTTTACTCACCATCACTGAAACAGTTACGTTTTACGTCGCCATCCATGATGTTGCCAAAAAACGAGAAATCCCTGTAATCTCTTATTATTCTGCTAGGTCATTGAGGCGAATTCTATAATGTTAACAGCATGCTAACAATGGTCAAATGTTAATTCCATGCAGTTTGTTGATTTAAATCAATAGGCGCTTTGTAACAAATATTAATAGTATTGGGCAGAGGCTAAATTTTAGATAGTATGAGTATCGATGCACAACTTTGGAGTGCTTATTCAAGCATTGTGATGCGGTTTCTCACTGAGTGGGAATGCGAGAGCTACGCTGTTATAACGGCTTTTAACCCACGAAGCCGTAAGCTGAGTGATGAAGAAAACTGCATAAAAAACCGAGAGCTAGAACGAAATTTAGCAGATTTTCATCATGTAAGTGTAAACGTTGGTGACCCCAGCTTTGAGTGGGTGGAAGCGAGTTTTGCAGTGGACATCTCGTTTTCACAAGCGTGTGAGTTAGCGCAAAAATATGAGCAAAATGCCATCTACTGGGTCGAAAATGGTGTACTGTTTCTGGTCTCCTGTGATGAAGACCAGACGAAAAAAAATTTAGGCTTGCTGAGTCAGTACGTGCGTCAATGACCGTTTGGCTGGGCAAGTGAAAAGGGATTTTACTTTAATGCTCTCTAAAGGTGCGGCTATTTTTGCGTCTATTGAGCTATTATCACGGAGGAAACATGAGAGATATCACACCTGATATTTGTGACCAACACGAAGACAAAGTGATGCTGCTGAACATACCACTGCAAAACTTTGGTCAACGCGCTGCCTTTTGGGGCGAGATTGTCACGGTACGTTGTTACCACGACAATTCCATGGTGCGAGAAGTGTTAGGCCACGATGGAAAAGGGAAAGTACTCTTTGTTGATGGGAATGGCTCATGTGCGAAAGCGCTTTTGGGCGACCAGTTGGCGATCATGGCCATTGAGAATGGCTGGGAAGGCGTCATTGTTAATGGTGCCATTCGCGATGTTGCCGCAATGTCGGAGATGGATCTTGGGGTGAAAGCACTCGCAGCGTGTCCATTTAAGACGGAAAAGCGCGGAGCTGGGCAAATCAATGTCACACTGACCATGAACAATCAAATTGTTCAGCCTGGTCACTATGTGTATTCAGATTGGAATGGCGTGCTAATCAGTAAAGAAGCACTGGAATTTTAGTTTGTGAGCGATAACAGCAGTATCTAGATACTCAACTAAAAACGGAAACCTAGGCCGACTTCGACCCCTTGCTGAACCTTTTCAAAGTCAAAGGTGGCGTGAACGTCTAGGTTTTCTGTTAGCCTCATTCGGCTGGAAATCTCGGCCGCCATCGCACCTTGTGTTTCATTATTCTCTTCGTACTGATACCCGCGTAGCGTACTCTTCACAGAGATACGATCAGACACTTGATAGTTCACGCCACTTAAAAAACCACGATCATTGGTGATGTCTGAATTGTTGAGACGGGCACCAATGTAAACATCTAGAGAATCAAACACGGCATAAGAGTACCCACTATCAACGTTCCAAACATCAAATGAGTCTGCACCGCCGGATTTACTGCCGGAAGACAAGAAAAAGCTGTGGGGTGACTGGTTATGCTGAGAGGGAAGCGCTGGAAGCTCAACAGAGAGTGCAGAGGCGCTGAACAACAAACCACTAAAAAACAATAACGCTGAGGCGTATAAAGACACTGCTCTCATGGCACCACTCCTTGGTTATAGTTTTTATAGTTTATTGATTTCTAATTAAAGCACAGAATCTAAGCAAAAAGTTGTAAAACTATATAGCATTTAGTTATGTCTAAAGATCTCAAGTGCATATAAATGCAATAGTGGCTATTTTCATGGTTTTAAGAAAAAATCACATGATAAGCAACAAAAGCACAAATTTTGATTGACTAATCGCCAACAAATGCGGTACACGTATGGGTAAGCACATAACAGAATCTGAAGCACGACCTATTATGTTTAATCACCAGCACGTAGTAATGACCACCATTATTATTACCGACATTATCGTTGGGGCAGGCTGGTAGACGAAAGAAATTCAAAAACAAGGCCTGTATCACCGAGATACGGGCCTTTTTTTTACCTGTTTTGAGTATTTCGGGAGGAAAGGATGCGAGTACTAAAATTTGGAGGCTCATCGTTAGCCGATGCGGACCGTTTTTTAAGAGCGGCGGACATCATCGCCAACAATGCCCAGCAAGAAGACTTAGCCGTGGTGCTATCAGCACCAGGTAAAACGACCAACAAACTAGTAGCAGTCATTGAAACTGCACTCAAGAACAGTGAAGTTGAACTGCAAATCTCTGAACTAGAGACGTCATTCAATGAGTTGTTCTCCAACATTAAGAAAGTCCTCCCGAATATCGACAGCACAGATTTTGACAATCAAGTCAAAACATCGCTGTTCCAGCTTCACCAGTTCGTCCATGGCATTCGCCTTCTTGGCACTTGTCCAGATCATGTTAATGCTCGCATCATCTCTAAAGGTGAGCGCATTTCTATCCAGTTGATGAAAGCGGTGCTTATCGCGAAAGGCCAAGCGGCGGATCTTATCGACCCTGTGAAATACCTGTTTGCCAACGGCGACCACCTAGAAGCCATGGTTGACGTTGAAGTGTCGACTCAAAACTTCCGAGCGAATCCGCTTGCTGAGGGTGTTGTACACATCATGCCAGGTTTCACTGCAGGCAATGCTAAAGGTGAGTTAGTGACTCTAGGTCGTAATGGCTCGGACTACTCAGCAGCGGTACTAGCCGCATGCTTGCGTGCTGATTGCTGTGAAATCTGGACCGATGTCGATGGTGTTTACAACTGTGACCCTCGACTGGTTGACGATGCGCGCCTTCTTAAATCGCTTAGCTATCAAGAAGCGATGGAGCTCTCTTACTTCGGTGCTTCGGTACTTCACCCGAAAACTATTGCCCCAATTGCTCAGTTCCATATCCCTTGTCTTATCAAGAACTCCTTTAACCCACAGGGTGCGGGTACTTTGATCGGCCAAGACACTGGCGAAGACAACTTGCCAATTAAAGGTATCACCACGCTTTCTAACCTCATCATGGTTAACGTATCTGGCCCTGGTATGAAAGGCATGGTAGGTATGGCAAGCCGCGTATTTGGTGCGATGTCATCAGCGGGTGTGTCGATTGTTCTTATTACTCAATCTTCATCAGAGTACAGCATCAGCTTCTGTATTGAAGAGGAAGACAAGCTAGAAGCTGAGCGTGCGCTCAGTGAAGCATTCGAACTTGAGTTGAAAAACGGTCTACTTGAGCCAGTAGAGTTTATGGATGATGTTGCGATTGTGACGCTTGTGGGTGACGGTATGCGCACTTCTCGTGGCGTCGCATCTCAGTTCTTCTCATCACTTGCTGAAGTAAACGTCAACATTGTGGCTATCGCTCAGGGCTCATCAGAGCGCGCGATTTCAGCGGTTATTCCAGAAGATAAGATTTCTGAAGCCATCAAAGCTTGTCACGAAAACCTATTCAATTCTAAGCACTTCTTAGATGTGTTTGTTGTTGGTGTTGGCGGCGTAGGTGGTGAGTTGGTGGATCAAATCCAAAGACAGCAAGCGAAGCTGGCCGAGAAAGGCATCATCATTCGTGTTTGCGGTCTGGCAAACAGCAAAGGTGTATTACTTGATGGTAATGGTTTGCCGCTTGAGCAGTGGCGTGATCGCATGGGTGATGTCAGTGAAAAATTCACCGTCTCTAGCCTAGCTGCACTTGTTCAACGTAATCACATCATTAACCCTGTATTAGTGGACTGTACATCAAGCGAAGATATCGCTAACCAGTATGCTGAGTTCTTAGCTGCAGGTTTCCACGTAGTAACGCCAAACAAGAAAGCGAACACAGCAAGCATGTCATACTACCATCAGCTTCGCGATGTGGCTCGCAGCTCTCGCCGTAAGTTGATGTATGAAACGACAGTGGGTGCAGGTCTGCCAGTTATCGAAAACTTACAGAACCTGATTGCCGCTGGTGACGAACTTGAGAAGTTCAACGGCATCCTGTCTGGCTCTCTATCATTCATCTTCGGTAAGTTGGATGAAGGACTAACACTAAGTCAAGCAACCAATGTTGCGAAAGATAAAGGCTTTACTGAGCCAGACCCACGTGACGATCTCTCGGGTATGGACGTGGCACGTAAGCTACTTATTTTGGCACGTGAAGCGGGTATGGCACTCGAGCTTGAAGATGTAGAAGTTGACCAAGCTCTGCCACCAGGCTTTGATGATTCTGGTTCTATCGATGAGTTCATGGCTCGATTACCAGAAGCTGATGCTTACTTTAGTGAGTTGGTAGAAAACGCAGCTAAAGAAGGCAAAGTATTGCGTTACGTTGGCGAGATCGCTGACGGTAAGTGCCGAGTTCGTATTGCAGCTGTCGATGAAAACGATCCGATGTTTAAGATCAAAGATGGCGAGAACGCACTGGCCTTCTACAGCCGTTACTATCAGCCAATTCCATTGGTTCTTCGCGGCTACGGTGCAGGTACAGAAGTCACGGCCGCGGGCGTGTTCTCTGATGTGATGCGTACGTTAGGCTGGAAACTAGGAGTATAAGATGAGTGATAGCGTTGTCGTTTATGCGCCTGCCTCGATTGGCAATGTGAGCGTTGGCTTTGATGTGTTGGGCGCGGCGGTATCACCTGTTGATGGTACCTTGCTTGGCGATTGTGTTGAGGTGAGACCGGGCGATAAGCCGTTCGATCTTGCGGCCAAAGGCAGTTTTGTTGATAAGCTGCCAAGCGATCCAAAAGAGAACATCGTTTACGATTGTTGGAAGGTTTATGCCCGTGAACTAGACAAAAAAGGTGTGGCACTCAAGCCTGTGTACATGACGCTTGAGAAGAACATGCCGATTGGTTCTGGACTAGGTTCAAGCGCCTGTTCTATTGTTGCTGCGCTCGACGCTTTGAACCAGTTCCACGGTAATCCACTGAATGAAACTGAGCTTCTCGCACTAATGGGCGAGATGGAAGGTCAAATTTCTGGTGGCATCCATTATGACAATGTGGCACCTTGCTACCTAGGTGGCGTGCAGTTGATGCTGGAAGAGTTAGGTATCATCAGCCAAGAAGTCCCCTGTTTCGATGAGTGGTACTGGGTTATGGCTTATCCAGGCATCAAGGTGTCAACTGCAGAAGCGCGTGAGATCCTACCATCTCAGTATCGCAGACAAGATATCATTGCCCATGGTCGCCACTTAGCTGGTTTTATCCATGCTTGTCACTCGAATCAACCTGAGTTGGCAGCGAAGATGATCAAAGATGTCATCGCCGAACCTTATCGCGCTAAACTGCTTCCAGGGTTTAGCAAAGCTCGTGAATACGCTGCGACCGCGGGCGCACTAGCAACAGGAATTTCAGGCAGCGGCCCGACGCTATTTAGCATCTGCAAAGATAAAGATGTCGCGGACAGAGTGGCTCGCTGGCTAGAAGAGAATTACGTACAAAATAACGAAGGATTCGTCCATGTTTGTCGTCTCGACAAGCAAGGCTCGAAGGTAACAGGAAGTAAGCTATGAAGCTGTACAACATCAAAGAGAACGACGAGCAAGTCTCGTTTGGCCAAGCCGTTCGCCAAGGCTTAGGTCGTAACCAAGGTCTATTTTTCCCATCTGAACTGCCAAAGTTCGATGATGTAGACGCACTTTTGGCAGAAGACTTTGTCACGCGTAGTGCAAAAATCTTGTCTGCGCTGATCGGTGATGAGCTTCCAGCAGAAAAAGTGAATGAGTTGGTCGACAATGCATTCCAGTTCCCAGCTCCTATCAATCAAGTAAAAGACGGCGTATACGCGCTTGAGCTTTTCCACGTCCCAACATTAGCGTTTAAAGACTTCGGTGGTCGCTTTATGGCTCAGTCTCTGGCTGCAGTCTCTGATGGTGGAAAGATCACTATCCTAACAGCGACATCCGGCGATACGGGTGCGGCAGTTGCTCATGCGTTTTACGGCATGGAAGACATCAATGTTGTTATCCTTTATCCAAAAGGTAAGATCAGCCCGCTGCAGGAAAAGCTATTCTGCACACTAGGTAAAAACATCCATACTGTAGCGATAGACGGCGACTTCGATGCCTGTCAGGCGTTGGTTAAGCAAGCCTTTGACGATGCAGCATTGCGTGAAGAGATCGGCCTTAACTCGGCGAACTCAATCAACATCAGCCGTCTGATGGCGCAAATTTGTTACTACTTCGAAGCGGCATCTCAGATGTCTAAACAACAGCGTGAGAACCTAGTGGTGTCGGTACCAAGTGGTAACTTTGGTAACTTAACGGCAGGTCTATTGGCGAAAGCACTAGGTCTTCCTATCAAACGCTTCATTGCGGCAACCAATGCCAACGATACCGTTCCTCGTTACCTAGAAACGGGCGAGTGGGATCCTAAGCCAACGGTTGCGACAACTTCAAATGCAATGGACGTAAGCCAGCCAAACAACTGGCCACGTATCGAAGAGCTATGCCAAATCAAAGGTTGGGGTCTAGATACGTTAGGTAAAGGCATGGTGACGGATGAGCAAAGTGCTGAGTCAGTGCGTGATCTCAATGCTCATGGCTACCTGTGTGAGCCACACGGCGCGATTGCTTACCGCCTGCTCGACGAGCAACTGCAAGAAGGCGAAACCGGCCTGTTCTTGTGTACTGCGCACCCAGCCAAGTTTAAAGAAGTGGTGGATGATATCCTCGAGTCAGACATCGACCTTCCAGGACCTCTAGCGAAACACGCAGTGATGGAGCTGTTATCTGAAGATCTTGATAACGACTTTGATGCACTGAAAGCCGTATTACGCCGAGTTCAGTAATCAGATTTGTTGGTATCAATGCCCGAGCCTATGCAGCTTGGGCATTTTTTATCTTCAGTAAATGATAAAGAGCGGATAAACCGAATTGAAATCATTGACCTCAGGTTAGGTTGAGGTTTTATGCTTGTGGCCAATCAGCTTAATACCAAACAACAGGAACCCCCATGACACCAAACCAGTTGCAGCAGTACTTAGATAAATTGGATATCACGCTCTGTGGCGTAGATAGCGGTGTGGTGAGAAATACGTTTTTAGCCAGCAATGCCGATTTGAGCAAGCTGCAAAAAGCTCAACACCGCACGATCCCTTTTGAAAACTTTGATGTGTTTGCTGGTGACAGTATCAGTCTCGAATCTGAGGTGAGATTTGAAAAACTTGTCACGCACTCTCGCGGTGGCTACTGCTTTGAGGTCAATGCACTGTTTTTAGAAGTGCTTAAGACTTTAGGTTATCACGTTCAGCCTAAGCTTGCTCGCGTACACCTCTCTGGCACGCCATCGGGACGAAGCCATCAAGTGACGCTGGTGACGGTTAGTGAAGAGCAATGGGTTGTCGATGTCGGCTTTGGTTCGAATACGCCACGTGCGCCCATCAAGCTGGTGGCCAATGTTGAGCAACAGGCTGATTTCCAAGTGTTTCGGTTTATTGAGCTAGAGGACTTTGGCTACCTTTTACAGCGTAGAGTTGAAGAAGGGTGGCTGGATCTGTATAGCTTAGATTTAGCGTTTGCTGCAAAGGGCGACATCGAGCACGCCAATCACTATACATCGACTAGCCCCAATGCGGTGTTTACCCAGTCTATTACGGCGGCACTTGCTACTGCTGAGGGTAATGTGACGCTACTTGATACCACACTTCGTCATCGTCAGGGGGAGCAAGAAACTAAAGTGAGTGAGCTTGATAAACACGGTTATTTTGACGTTGTGGAGCGGGAGTTTGGGATAGTGGTACCTGAAGAAAAGCGAGCACTCATCTTAGCTCGGCTGTATTCATAAGCTGGTCACTGGGAGTGTGCTTTGGTGAGAATCTGTCTTTAAGAGCTGACTGAAGTTAAAAAGGCAAAGGGACACAATGCCCCTTGGTCTTTGATTGTGATTTCGTTGGGATCTTTCCAATTAGCTACTAAGTGTTTTTCGAAGCCCGATACGGCTGTGGCCTTTTGGAAAATCATCAAAGCGTGTGAATTCCACAAATCCCAGTTTTTGATAAAACACTGGCGCTTGCCAGCTTTGAGTCCACAACCAAAGCCCAGATAACTTGCTTATAATGGCATATTGCTCTGCGTGTTTCATCAGCTTACTGCCCATTCCTGTTCCTCGGCAGCGGTCATCGACCCAAAGTTCATCGATATACATCCAGTCCCAAAGAAGGTCTGCGGTCAATGCAGCAATTAGCTCACCATTGTTATCGCGAACTGTCCAATTGACATGCTGCTTGTCATAGTTTGGCGCTACCTGCATTTGACTATGAGACTCAAGACCTGCAGTAAGCTTACGTTGTGATTTGTCATCCAGGCGACCTTGGGTGAATTCGATATTAGGCATTGTGCACCTCTACTGCTTTATACGGGGGTTGGAAGATAGTGACCGCAAATAGTACTAGAGTTGATAGGCTTTTCCTATGAGTGTGAAAAAGCCCTCAACAGATGTTGAGGGCTTTAGAGTGTTCAGCTCAAATTTTGAGTTCAGTAGAACTTAGCGTTGAGGGATAACTTACGCCGTCTCTGTTTCACCGGTCGGTTTCTCTTCATCTGCCAGGTCAATATCACCTTTGCCTTTTGATTTCTTAATCACGTAGCCCGCGATAGAAAGTGAAGACACGATACCTAGGATGGTTGATAGCTGCATTGGCAGACCGAAGCCTAGTGTCGCGTTGTTCAGGATGAAGGTGATCACTACCGTTGTCATGAATACCGCTGGTACTGTGGTTACCCAGTGAAGCTTGTTGTGACGCAGCAGGTAAGCCGACGCAGTCCAAAGCATCATCACTGCTGTGGTTTGGTTTGCAAAACCGAAGTAGCGCCAGATAACACCGAAGTCTACTTGAGTTAGGATGCCACCGATAATGAACAGTGGGATAGCCATCATCAGGCGGTTACGCAGTGTCTTCTGCTCCATGTTGAAGTATTCAGCAAGGATAAGACGGCTTGAACGGAACGCTGTGTCACCAGAAGTAATCGGTAGGATAACCACACCTAGGAAGGCAAGCACACCACCAAACACACCCAGTAGACCGAATGACGCGCTGTAAACCACGTTACCAGGACCACCGTTCTTCACTGCTTCTGCAAGAGAATCGATAGAGCCGAAGAAAGATAGAGCCAGTGCACACCAGATTAGCGCGATAACACCTTCACCAATCATTGCACCGTAGAATACGAAGCGACCGTTCTTTTCATTTTCCATACAGCGAGCCATCAGCGGAGACTGGGTTGCGTGGAAGCCCGAGATAGCGCCACAAGCGATGGTGATGAATAGTGCAGGCCAAAGTGGCAGGTCATTCGGGTTCATGTTGGTAAACATGTCACTGATTTCAAAGCCGCCCATGATTTGGTGCTCGCTTGACAGTGCAACCGCCGTGATAAGGCCAACAGACATGAAGATAAGCAGCGCGCCGAACAGTGGGTAGAAACGGCCGATGATTTTATCTACAGGAACAATTGTCGCGATGATGTAGTACGCGAAAATAATCACTACCATAGTGGTCATGCTCATCGACATGTCCATTTGGTCGTTCACTAGGTTAGTAATCATGCCAGCTGGAGCTGAAACGAAAACCACACCAACCAGCAGTAATAGGACGATGGCAAAAATGTTCATAAAGTGTTTGGCGCCATTGCCTAAGTAACGACCGGTTATGGTAGGTACAGATGCACCGCCATTGCGAACAGACAGCATACCTGAGAAGTAATCGTGAACCGCACCTGCGAAGATACAGCCGATAACAATCCAAAGCATTGCTGCAGGACCATATAGAGCACCCATGATTGGGCCGAAGATAGGGCCGACACCTGCGATGTTCAGTAGTTGAACCAAGTAAACTTTCTTGGTTGACATTGGAACGTAATCCACACCGTCAGCTTTCGTATGAGCGGGGGTTTGACGTTTTTCGTTAATACCAAAGACCTTCTCAATGAAAGCCCCGTAGATAAAGTAGCCGCCAATCAAGGCTGCAACACAAGTTAAAAACCACAACATAACTGTTATCCCTAGTTTGTGATGACATTAATTTCTGGTAACTATTATAAAAATGATGAATTAACTCCACATTGGCTTATTCGGTCAGTGGCGAAATAGCTGATTAAGTGGTCAATAGCTAAGTTAAGTGGTTTTGCTGATAACTAAGCGGTCGAATTTATCGGCTGAGTGGCAGAATAAAAGCGTGAAGCGGGTCACTTTCGCTGTTTGAGAGTGGCAAAACTGCGTGAGAACTGGCATTGTTACCGGCAGACATTTATCGATCATAAAGGGAAATCATGAGAGCGCTAATCATCGTTGCGACCAGCTTGCTGGCATTCGGTTGTGCTAAAGGTGTGGACGATCTTGCCCAAGAAGGAAGCTGGGATCAGATCGGCTATCAAGATGGCGTGAGAGGTCAGCTATCTCGCAGTTATTCAGATTTGAATAAGCTCGGTGAAGCGGTGCATACTGAGTATGATGCGGGTTATCAGCGCGGTGTTATCGAATTTTGTGATGCCGACTTTGCATACCAAATTGGTTTGTCAGGACAGTACTATACGGGGGCGTGTGAAGGTCTGCCTGAAGCGCAGCGTTTTCGAATGGAATGGCAACGAGGCTGGACGGATTACTCTCAGCAAAGTGGCTTTTAATAGCGCCGATCGATCGCAGTAAAAAGGGTTAGCTTAGTGCTAACCCTTTTCGTTTTTATGAGCTTTAAGTTTAAGGTCACGTATTAACTAGCGCTTGTCTCGTTATCCACAGCCTTACGAAGAAACCCGTCTTGCTTTGTAAGCTGCTTCTCAGCATTGGCTTTGTCTAATCCCGTTAGAATCATGAGTATCGATAGTTTCACATCATAGTCCGTTTGTTTGAGTGCTGTCGTCGCAGCGTCTTTGTTGCAGTCGGTCGCTTGCATCACAATGCGCGTTGCACGGGCAACCAACTTTGCGTTGGTCGCTTTCACATCTACCATCAGGTTTTGATAGCTCTTGCCTAAGCGGATCATGCTTGCAGTAGTTAGCATGTTCAGAACCAGCTTTTGCGCAGTGCCAGACTTTAAACGTGTCGAGCCGGTCAGTGCTTCTGGTCCCACAACTGGGCTAATGGCAATATTCGCTACATTCGCAATATCAGAAGCGGGATTACATGACAGTGCCACTGACGTCGCGCCAACTTCGTTGGTATATTCAAGAGCACCAATCACATAAGGTGTTCGGCCGCTTGCCGCGATGCCCACCACCACATCTTTGTCGGTAAGCACGATATCTTTTAAGTCTTGCGCACCAAGCACTGGGTCATCTTCTGCCCCTTCTTTGGCTTTAAACATTGCCTCTTTACCGCCTGCTATAATGCCAACTACCATATCAGGGTCGGTCCCAAAGGTTGGCGGGCACTCCGATGCATCCAACACGCCAAGACGACCGCTGGTTCCTGCGCCAACATAGAGTAAGCGCCCCCCCTGTTTGAAGGCTTCTGTGATGGCATCGACGGCCTCGGCTATTTCTGGAATCACTTTTTCGACGGCGAGCGGAACTAGGCTGTCTTGCTGGTTCATACGCATCAGGATGTGCTCAGACGAGAGCAGATCGATATCCATGGTTTCCGGGTTGCGCCCTTCAGAGACGAGTTGGGAAAGCGCATTTAATAAAGCGTCGTTTGTCATAGTGAGTCCTAGTTAGCAGGGTAAAACACACCTAGCGATACGGCTTTGCTGGCGCCGGTCACCGAAGGTAGATTACTTGGTATTTTATTTATAAAACAGTGTGCCAGCCAAGCGAAGGCCATCGACTCCATGTAGTCACCGCTGATCGCTTCACTATCGGTAGAATCGACATGCCAGTTTGCGAGTAGCTCGCTCATGCGGCTCATGATAATCGGGTTGTTCGCGCCGCCGCCACAGACGAGCAGTTTTGGACAGGCACCAACGCAGTATGGCTTGACTGCTTGGGCGATGGTTCTGGCGGTAAATTCGGTGAGCGTGCGTAATACATCGTGGTTGTTAACGGCGCTATCTAGTTTTGCTAGCTGAGTTTGCAACCACTCACCGTGATAATACTCACGCCCGGTACTTTTTGGTGCGCTGCGCTTGAGGTAAGGGTCGGTGAGCATCTGTGCCAACAAGCTATCGTTAACGTTTCCTTGTTTGGCAAGGTGTGCATCTTGGTCAAAAGCTTGCAAGAACGCGTGGGAACACCAATGATCCAATAGCACATTGCCAGGCCCTGTATCAAATCCTACGACATCACCATTTGGTTGCAGAACGGATACATTGGCAATACCGCCAATATTAAGGATCACTTGAGTCGATTCACTGTCACTAAAAAGGTAGCGATGAAAAGCAGGTACTAAGGGCGCGCCTTGACCACCTAGCGCCATGTCTTTGCGTCTGAAATCACCGACAGTATTAATGCCAGTGAGCGCGGCAACCAGGTTGTTATCGCCCAACTGGGTGGTAAATGGCATTTCGCCGTCTGGCTGGTGAAAGACCGTCTGCCCATGGTTGCCGATTGCGGTGATGTCACCAGCGCTGTAGTTCGATTTAGCCAGTAGTGATTCCACCGCATGCACATAGAGTTTTCCGAGTTTATGGTCGAGTTCACCGACTTGTTTTAGGCTGGTGGTTTGTCCTTGGCATATCGCTAGCACCTCACTTTTAAGGGCGTCGGGATAGCTCAAGAAATCGCTGTCTACGAGACGAATCTGCTTGTCCCTAATCGCAACAATGGCGGTGTCGACACCATCTAGGCTAGTGCCAGACATGATACCGATATACAACGCTTCCTTTGACATCATAAACTTACTCCGTTTTTACGTAGCTTTATTGTAAATCAAAAACAATAGGAATAACCTCTGGGGATGCCCATTTGATAATAAATTTGCAGAGGAGCAACTATGGGACCGCTATGGATTGATGTGGCAGGCTACGAACTGACTGCGGAAGATCGCGAAATTTTAGAGCACCCAACCGTCGGTGGCTTGATTCTGTTTGCTAGAAACTACCATGACTCCGAGCAGCTTATTGAACTCAATCGACAAATCCGTCAAGCGGCGAAGAAGCCTATCGTCATTGGTGTTGATCAAGAGGGTGGGCGAGTACAGCGTTTCCGTGACGGGTTTACTTTGCTGCCGCCTGCGGCGCGTTATGCCAAGCTTAAAGACGAAGCCTTGGCGCATCAAGCGGGTTGGCTGATGGCCGCTGAGCTGATTGCTCATGATATTGATTTAAGCTTTGCGCCAGTCTTAGACCAAGGCGAGCAAAGCAAAGCTATTGGTAATCGCGCCTTTGGGGATAATTTCCAAACTATCGTGCAATACACCACTGCTTTTATGGCGGGTATGAAGTCTGCGGGTATGGCGACAACCGGAAAGCATTTTCCTGGGCACGGCGGCGTGACTGCAGACTCGCATCTTGAAACGCCAGTGGATAATCGAGACTCCATTTTTGAGGACGACATGCGTATCTTCCAAGCGCATATCAAAGCTGGCGTGCTTGATGCGATGATGCCAGCCCATGTGGTGTTCCCGCATTACGATGATAAACCAGCAAGCGGCTCAAGCTACTGGTTAAAAGAGGTACTTCGTAAACAGCTTGGTTTCAACGGTATCGTGTTTTCTGATGACCTCTCTATGGAAGGTGCTGCGATTATGGGCGGCCCTGCGGCGCGCGCCCAGCAAGCACTCGATGCGGGCTGCGATACGCTGTTAATGTGTAATAACCGCAACTCGACAATTGAAGTATTGGATAACTTGCCGATTACCAAAGTGAAGCAGGCAAGTCGCATGCTTAGAAAGAAGAACTTTGACTTAGAAGAGCTTAAGAAAAGTGCTCAGTGGAAAGCGGCGAATAGTAAGGTGTTGTCGGCGCTGGAAGGTTAGAGGGTCGTTTCAGGATTAGAACCCTGCCTGCGCAGGGGTGACGGCTATTTTAGGTAAATGGATCTAAAGAGCATGTCATTCCTGCGTAGGCAGGAATCTACTTGAGGCTTGGTGCGAGAGTTGAGTAGACCCCTGCCTACGCAGGGGTGACGATGCCTTTGGATATTGACTGGGCTCATAGGTAACAGTTCTAACCGGGCACATGGGTAACAAGTGCTAATGTGTAAGCTAGTTGAGAGAATCAGTGAAACCCCAACGTCTCTTTCAACGCCTTCAAATACCGGCGACTCACTGGTATTGGATGGTCACTTTGGGTAATGATTTCCGCCAGCCCGTTCTCCAATAACTTGATCTCTTTAATTGCCTTCACATTGACCAAAAACTGGCGATGACAGCGAATCAGAGATGTCTTGTCTTCAATCACTTTCAGTGTTAATTGCGAGGTGGCTTTCTGGGTCGCCGTTTGTACATGCACGCCAGACAGGTCACTGTAAGCAAACTCCACATCTTTAGTGGCAATAATGACGATACGGTTGTGACCAGAACAGGGAATTTGATCGAGTGTAGGCGGTGCGATGGGATCAAAGCTTTCTGTTTGGGTTGTATCGCGTTTGTTTAGGCGCTTGACGGTTTTAGCTAGGCGGCAAGGGTCGACGGGCTTGAGCAGATAATCGAACGCATTGTCTTCGAAAGCTTGGATTGCGTACTGGTCATACGCGGTGACAAACACGACATTCGGCATAGTATCTGGATCTAACATGCTCAAAAGCTCAATGCCGGTGATCTGTGGCATCTGAATATCGAGGAACACCACATCAGGTTTGTGTTGATTTATTTTCTTCAAACCTTCTATGGCGTTGCTGGCTTGATCGATGATCTCAATTTGATCAAACTCAGATAAAAGCTCAATAAGCTCCTCACGAGCAAATAACTCATCATCAATTACTATTGCGGTTAACCGTGTCATGAGGCGATAGCCGTCCTTTTATCGTCTGAATTTGCGGGCGCTGGAATAATAAAGCTCATCCGTGTGTGCTGGTGTGTTTCAACTTCAATTTTTAGCGCTGAGTCACGTCCAAATTGATTGCGTAGGCGTTTATCTACGATTTGCATCCCCAGACCTTGGTGATCTTGCTCAGGTGGCTGGTAGGTGCCAGCGTTATCTTCTACCGTCAGCCGATAACCTTGCTCACACGGTGCACTGAATATTCGAATTGAACCACCCTCGAGTAGATTAGAGATGCCGTGCTTGATGGCATTCTCAACTAGGGGCTGCAAGGTAAAGCTGGGCACGGTTTGTTCGAGTAGCTCGGGGCTGATATCGATATCCACTTCCAAGCGGTCGGTAAACCTTGCCTTCTCAATCGTGAGGTAAGCATTGACGTGCGCGAGTTCTTCTTTGAGGGTCACCGTTTCGATGTTTTGCTTGAGGTTACTGCGAAAGAACTGCGATAAATGCTGAATTAAACTGCGAGCCTTGTCTGGGTCTCGGCGTGTAATAGCACTAATGGTATTGAGCGCGTTAAACAGAAAGTGCGGATTCACTTGTGCATGCAGCAGTTTAATTTCTGCTTGATTGAGTAGGGTCTGCTTGTGGATGTAGTCACCATGCAGAATTTGGCTGGAAAGAAGCTGAGCAATGCCTTCAGCCATCGACATATTGATGGTTGAAAACAGTTTACGCTTCGGCTCGTACAGCTTTATGGTGCCAATAACCTCGTCTCCGGTACGCAGCGGTATGATCAGGGCCGAACCTAGCTTGCAGTCCTTGGAAATCGAACATTGATATGGGGTTTCTTTACCGTCGAGGTAGATGATGTCGTTGTTGTTCATCGAGTCGAGGGTGCTTTGTGATGAGATTGGGCGGTTCAGTTTATGGTGGTCGGCGCCAATGCCAACAAACGCTAAGATCTTTTCTCTGTCGGTGATGGCAACGGCGCCAACATTGGTCTCTTCGTAAATGATACGCGCAATTTTACTGGCGTTGTCGGAGTTAAAACCGTGCACCAAAATCCCCACTGAGCGCTCAGCAATGTTTAATGCGCGACGTGAAAAGGTTGCTGAGTACTCTTCAAAGATGGTTTTTCGATCTTGCAGTATGCTCATAAATAGCGCGGCGCCTACCGAATTGGCAATAATCATTGGCGCTGCGATATTAGAGACGAGCGTGTAAGCTTGATCGAACGGCTTAGCGACAATCAAAATAATCAACATCTGTACCACTTCGGCGACAAAGGTCACGTAGAACACCACTAATGGATTAAATAGCTGCTCTTTCTTGCCTTTATGAAGGAAGTAAAGGTGCATAATGCCGCCAATTACCCCTTCAGCGGTGGTTGAGATAGCACAAGCGACATCCGTGAAGCCGCCCAACGTGTAGCGGTGCATCCCCCCAGTAAAGCCCACAGCAAAACCGACGACCGGCCCTCCGAATAGGCCGCCCATTACTGCACCAATGGCTCGTGTATTGGCAATCGCATCGTCGATCTGAAGGCCAAAGTAAGTGCCAAGAATACAAAATGAAGAGAACAGCACATAAATGCTGAATTTATGACTCAAGCGATTGGTTACGCTAAACAGTGGCAGAAACAGCGGCGTTTTGCTGAGCATATAAGCTAACATTAGATACACACACATCTGTTGCAGCAGAGAGATAATTAAGTCCATGGATACCACCTCAACCTCGATGGTTTTATTGTAACCCAAGTACGAATAAAGAGGAGGGGAACATCTCTAAGTCTGATAGTAGAGTGAAAGCAGAATAGAGATAAGTTAGTGTACAATTATGTTTACGCTAAGTGTTTTTTAAAGTTTACGCTTGCATGTGTTTTTTATCTATGTATATTACCAATTAAAGCTTAGCCGAACGTGGAAGTGACAAAAGTTCGGTGTAAAAATAAATTTACAGGTGACGAGATGAAAAAGAGCGAACTCAGTAATATTAATATCAGTGACGAACAGGTACTGATTACGCCGGAACAACTAAAACAAAAACTGCCGCTTAGTGAAAAAGCGCGTAAGTTCATCCAAGACTCTCGTGAAACCATCGCTGACATCATCCATAAAAAAGACCATCGCCTATTGGTTGTATGTGGCCCTTGTTCTATACATGATGTGGATGCAGCAAAAGAATATGCTAAGCGCCTAAAAGCACTCTCAGAGCAGTTGAGTGATCAGCTTTACATCGTGATGCGTGTTTACTTTGAAAAGCCTCGTACCACAGTGGGTTGGAAAGGTCTTATCAACGATCCTCAACTTGATGGCACGTTCGACATTGAGCACGGTCTGCATGTAGGTCGTCAGTTGCTGGTGGAACTGGCAGAAATGGAAATCCCTCTGGCAACAGAAGCGCTTGATCCAATCAGCCCACAGTACCTAGCGGATACCTTCTCATGGGCAGCGATTGGTGCACGTACAACAGAATCACAAACTCACCGCGAAATGGCGAGTGGTCTGTCTATGCCTATCGGCTTCAAAAACGGCACCGATGGCAGCCTAGCAACCGCAATTAATGCGATGCAAGCGGCATCTTCAAGCCACCGCTTCATGGGTATTAACCGTGAAGGACAGGTAGCACTATTGACGACCCAAGGTAATGCTAACGGTCACGTAATTTTGCGTGGCGGTAAACAAACTAACTACGATTCAGTGTCTGTGACTGAATGTGAACAGGAGCTTGCCAAATCGAACCTAGACGCATCCCTAATGGTCGATTGTAGCCACGCGAACTCACGTAAAGACTACCGTCGCCAGCCATTGGTTGCTGAAGATGTTATCCATCAAATCCGTGAAGGTAACAAGTCGATTATCGGGCTAATGATTGAAAGTCACCTCAACGAAGGTAACCAGAGTAGCGATATTCCTCTAAGCGAAATGAAATACGGTGTGTCTATCACCGATGCGTGTATCAATTGGGATTCAACTGAGGCACTATTACGTCATGCTCATACTGAGCTTGTCCCATTCTTGGAAAATCGTATTAAGGAATAATGACATCCATGGCTGCTGAACTGAACGCATTGCGTGACCAAATCGATGACGTTGATAAGCAGATGCTTGAGCTTTTGGCAAAGCGTCTATCTCTTGTGGAGCAAGTTGGTGAAGTAAAGAGCCGACATGGCTTACCCATCTATGCCCCTGACAGAGAAGCAGCCATGCTGGCCTCTCGCCGTGAAGAAGCGGCAAAAAAGGGTGTGCCGCCGCAACTTATAGAGGACATCCTACGCCGCACTATGCGAGAGTCTTACGCCAGTGAAAAGGACTCAGGCTTCAAGTGCCTCAACCCAGAATTGCGCTCGGTTGTGATTGTTGGTGGTAAAGGACAGTTGGGTGGCTTGTTTGGTCGTATGTTTACCTTGTCTGGCTATCAAGTAAAAGTACTTGGCAGCCAAGATTGGGATCGCGCCGACGAGATCTTAGACAATGCCGGTCTAGTGGTAGTGACGGTGCCCATTCACCTAACAGAAGGGGTGATTGAGAAGCTTGGTAACCTGCCAGAAGATTGCATTTTGTGTGATTTAACGTCAGTTAAGTCTAAGCCACTCAATGCCATGCTTAACGTGCACCAAGGTCCTGTTGTAGGTCTGCACCCAATGTTTGGTCCAGACGTTCCAAGTCTTGCTAAGCAGGTTATTGTTTACTGTGATGGTAGACAAGACACAGAGTACCAATGGCTGCTTGAGCAGTTTAAAATTTGGGGCGCAAGTCTATGCCAGATCTCTGCTGAGCAGCACGACAAAGGCATGACGCTTATCCAGGCACTACGTCACTTCACCTCGTTCGCATACGGCCGTCACCTAAGCCAGCAGAACCCAGATCTTGATACTTTGGTGAAACTAAGTTCACCTATCTACCGCCTTGAGCTTGCTATGGTCGGCAGACTGTTTGCTCAAGATCCAACGCTTTACGGTGATATTATTATGTCGTCGGATGAAAACATTGAGATGATTAAGTGTTTCCACAAACAGTTCGGCGAAGCGTTAGCGCTGCTCGACAGCAAGGACAAAGCCCAGTTCGTGACAGAGTTTAATGAGGTCAGCGATTGGTTTGGTGATTACTCACAGCAATTTATGTCTGAGAGTCAGAACTTGCTCAAGCAGGCGAATGATGCGATTCATCGTGGCTAGTTGACTAAATATATCGAGTGAATGAGATAGAAAAAACGCAGCGAGTTAGCTGCGTTTTTTTAATTGGTTTGTTCGGTGTCTATCGCGTCGACTTCTTCATTGCCAGCGGTCTTAATCGATGAATCCACATAAGGCGCATTGGTCAGGTTAATCTGAAGCTTAACCACACTACTAACCAACTCAATCAATGGCGCCCATTGTACTTTCTTCTCTTTTTCAAAGACATAATCGAAGTTTTCTGGACTCCAATCGATAAAGTACTGAGGGTTTAAAGTACGACCCAAGAAGCGGATTTCATAGTGAAGGTGTGGGCCTGTCGAGGTGCCACTGTTGCCGCAAGTGGCCAGCACATCGCCTTTACTCACAAACTGACCGCTCTTCGCTTTGAACTTGTGTAGGTGAGCGTAAGAGCTCATAAAACCAAAGGCGTGACGCACGGTGAGATAGTTACCATAACCTTGGCGGCTGGGTCTTACGGTTTCAACGACGCCGTCTGCGGGCGCTAAGATCTGTTCACCAGTTTTACAGGTTAGGTCGATACCGCTATGTACATGACGCTTACCGGTAATAGGGTGTGTACGCCTGCCATAAGAAGAAGAGATGCGCTGATAAGTCATCGGACTATCATTGGGAATGAGTCTGAGCATGGTCGCGCGCACTGCTGAATCAATGGCTGCCGCATCAATGCGCTCTTCTAATGGCATCTCACTGTCATACTGCTCTTCATCAACAAGACCAAGTACCGCTTCCACATCGTTAACACGTTTACCCAGAAGCTGTAATGAATCACGTTTCTCTTCAAGCTCTTGAGAGAGCGCGTGCATTTCATTCACTTGCTGTTCCAGCTTCACCTCGAGCATCGCTTTTTCTTGATTAAGACTCGCTAATGAACCTTCAGTTGAGGTCAGTTCGAGTTGCGATTGTTGATATGAATAGCCAACTAAACCCAAGCCAACAGGAAAAGCCGCAGCAAGTAAGATCGCTGTATAGGTGCGCTTTTTCCCTAGGCGCAGCGTTCTCTTCTTTCCTTGTTGTGTCGGGATAACCACCCGGATCTTATTAGGCATAGTGACAGTTCATAAAAGACAGTGTGTCTATAAAATAAGGTGAATTTTCAGTAAATTTCGCTGATTTATGGTGCAAAATCACAAAAAAAGAGGGCGCTATTATCGGCGCCCTCTAGGAAAAAAACAAGTTTATCTCAAATATGGGTGATTATTTTGAGATACGCTTGTATTTGATACGGTGTGGTTCAGCGGCTTCAGGGCCAAGTGTCTTCTTCAACCATTCCATGTATTCGGTGTAGTTACCTTCGTAGAAGTTAACCTGACCTTCGTCACGGTAGTCGATGATGTGCGTTGCAATACGGTCTAGGAACCAACGGTCGTGCGAGATAACCATGGCACAGCCAGGGAACTCAAGCAGTGCTTCTTCTAGTGCACGTAGCGTTTCAACATCAAGGTCGTTGGTTGGCTCATCGAGTAGCAGCATGTTACCGCCAGCTTTAAGAAGCTTAGCAAGGTGAACACGGTTACGCTCACCACCAGATAGCTCACCGATGATCTTCTGTTGGTCACTACCTTTGAAGTTAAAGCGCGAACAGTAAGCACGAGCTGGGATCTCAAAGTTGTTGATCTTGATAATGTCAGCGCCTTCAGAGATCTCTTGGAATACAGTGTTACTGTCATTCATTGAGTCACGGAACTGCTCAACAGACGCCAGCTTAACGGTGTCACCTAGATCAATCGTACCTGAATCTGGCTGCTCAGTGCCGCTTAGCATTTTGAATAGCGTTGATTTACCTGCACCGTTGGCGCCGATAATACCCACGATAGCACCCTTAGGAATGCTGAATGATAAATCATCGATAAGTACGCGGCCGTCGAAAGACTTAGTCAGGTTGTTCACTTCAAGAACTTTGTCACCTAGACGCTCACCTGGCGGGATGAACAGCTCGTTAGTCTCGTTACGCTTCTGGTGATCGCCGCTTTGCAGTTCTTCAAAGCGCGCCATACGTGCTTTAGACTTCGCTTGGCGACCTTTAGGGTTTTGACGAACCCACTCAAGTTCTTTCTCGATGGTCTTTTGACGAGCTTTCTCTGATGACGCTTCTTGTTGTAGACGCGCATCTTTTTGCTCAAGCCAAGAGGTGTAGTTACCTTCCCATGGAATACCTTCACCACGGTCAAGTTCTAGAATCCAACCTGCTGCGTTATCTAGGAAGTAACGGTCGTGGGTAATCGCCACAACGGTGCCAGTATAATCAACAAGGAAGCGCTCTAGCCAAGCGACAGATTCAGCATCCAAGTGGTTGGTTGGTTCGTCAAGAAGCAGCATGTCTGGCTTCTCAAGCAGTAGGCGACAGATAGCAACACGGCGACGCTCACCACCAGAAAGGTGTTGGATCTTCGCATCCCACTCAGGAAGACGAAGTGCATCTGCAGCGCGCTCCAGTGCATTTTCTAGGTTGTGGCCTTCTTTCGCTTGAATCAGCGATTCTAGTTCACCTTGTTCTTTTGCTAGCGCATCAAAGTCTGCATCTGGTTCTGCGTAAGCCGCGTAAACTTCATCAAGACGCTTCATAGCGCCAGCAACATCAGAAACGGCTTCTTCTACGATTTCGCGAACCGTTTTTGACTCGTCTAGTACTGGCTCCTGCGGTAGGTAACCTACGTTAAGCCCTGGTTGTGGGCGAGCTTCACCATCAATGTCAGTATCAATACCTGCCATGATGCGTAGCAGTGTCGATTTACCTGCGCCGTTAAGACCAAGTACACCGATTTTCGCGCCTGGGAAGAAGCTTAGAGAAATGTCCTTGAGGATTTGTCGCTTTGGTGGCACCACTTTGCTCACGCGCGACATAGTATAGACGTATTCAGCCATTGCCGATCGTTCCTAATTTTGAAGTCAATAAAGTTTCTATTTTACACCACCGAGCGGAATCCTTTCAATTTTACTTCAGAGATTACTTTGAAGAATGCGTACATCGAATGCGCTACTGGCCCCAGTCGCCGCGTAACAAACAGTCAGAAACAAATTCTTAATGACAAAGCCATTGGAAAGTTGACCTATTTGGTCTTAAATTGAAGTTTGACCATGCACTCAACACTGGCTGACATAGCGGTACAGAAAACAATAACAATACTTCTCTTGGTCAACTGTTACAACATCGAAGGAACGGTTACATGAACTCTAAACAACGATACCGGAAGCCGCTCGTCAGTACCGCTTGCGGAGCTATCGTGACTTTGGCTTTACCAGCGCTAATGAGTAGCGCGATTGCCTCTGAAACTAATGCGTCAGCCTCTGAAAATAAGCTCGAGCGCCAGCGTGCAGCTTACGATATGGCGCAAGAACTGATTGATAGTAGAAACATCAACGGTTATAACAAAATCCGCCCGAAAATTGCGGATTACTCTTTAACACCTTATGTCGATTATCGCGTATTTTCGCTGCAGTTAGCTGACAAATCTGTATCGCAAGTGAACCGTTTTATCGAGAAACATCAGGCTTTTCCTTTTTCATCACGCATTCGAGCCCCCTATGTAGACCAGCTCGCCAGGCAAAAGCGTTGGGACGATTTGCTCTCGTTTCAAACCCGCTACCCAAGTGGTGAACGTTACCAATGTCACTACCACTATGCGCAGTTAAAAACAGGTAATACGGATTCAGCCTATGATGGAGCAAAGACATTGTGGAAAAGTGGTGACAGTGTTGATAGTGCTTGTGATCCTCTATTTGATTCGTGGACCAAAGCGGGGCTGCGCAGCGATGAACTGGTTCTCGAGAGAATGACACTGGCGTTTCAACGTCGCAATGGCTCTTTGATTAACTATCTGAATAAACAGCTCAAAACTTCCAAGGGCAAACAGCAAGGTAAGCAAATTCAAAGTTTGTTTAAATCACCGAAAATGGTGACCAAGTTTGCTTCAAGCAGCTTCCCTGAGCCCAATCGTTCCACTCTCACCGAACTTGCTTTGCAAAAGCTTGCTCGCAGTGACAAAGAGCAAGCTCGCACAGCGCTAGTTTCACTTAATAAAAACAGTCAATTGACCCCAGAGCTCAAACAATCGATGAATGAGTACGTGGCAATGCGGTTTATTACTACTGACTCAGATAGCGAAGCCAAATGGCGCGACAGTATTTTGGCGAAATCTAGCAGCGATGGATATTTAGAACGCCGCGCTCGACTAGCGGTGCAGCAAGCCGATTGGAGGGGGTTGGAGCAATGGATTGGTAAGCTCAGTGACAAAGCTAAGCAGACTAGTCGCTGGCAGTATTGGCTTGCGAGAGCGGAGATCAGTCGTGGCGATAAGGCGCAGGGTGAAAAACGGTTGGAATCAATTGTCGGGCAGCGCAATTTCTATAGTGCGGCGGCTGCAGTACAGCTTAAGCATTCGATTGTCTATCCTATTTCTACCACCACGCTCGATAACGCCGCGATAGCGCCATACCAAACGAGCTTAACACGCATCGAAGAGTTAATTGCGCGCGATAAAATTGCTGCAGCAAAATCTGAGTGGCGCTTTTTGCTGTCTAGAGTATCCACAACAGATAGAGAGATGCTGGCAGCGTATGCAGGCAAAAAGCGTTGGCATCATCTGACGGTGGTCGCAACCATTTCAGCTAAAATGTGGGACAACATGAGTCTTCGCTTTCCACAGGCACATGCATGGTGGTTTAACTTTTATGGCGAGAAGCTTGACCTAGACAAGGATCTTCTTATGTCTTTGGCAAGGCAGGAGAGTGCAATGGATGTGGAGGCTCGTTCATCTGTTGGCGCAAGAGGGGTTATGCAAATTATGCCCGCTACGGCTAAGTACACCGCTAAGAAGCATAAGATTGCCTACAAGCGCACTAGCGAGCTTTATCAGGTCGCAAAAAACATTGAAATCGGTTCGCATTACTTGAATGAATTACTAGGGAACTACGACTATAATCGTATTTTTGCGCTTGCGGCTTACAACGCTGGACCCAACCGCGTTAAGCGCTGGCGTGCGGCATCCGATGGTAATTTAGATGCTATCGCGTTTATAGAAGCGATACCGTTTAGAGAGACTCGTGGCTATGTTCAGAACATTCTGATGTTCCAGGTTTATTACCGTGATCTGATGGGTGTTCAGGGAAGTTTCCTAACCGATGCTGAGGCGAAAAGACGTTACTGATGACCCTGGGCTAGGCATTGGCGCGAGCTTGGGGTTAGAATGGAGTATTGCAAGTATCTAATGGAATGATTCATGGAACCTCAATACCAAGACTGGCAACAAGTTCTCGACCTGATCCAACGCTCACAAAGTACAGAGCAGCAAGCGCAGTTAATGACTCTTTTGTTGACTCCTGACGAACGTGAAGCGGTGACGGCTCGCGTCAACATTTTGTGTGAGCTGTTAAAGGGCGATTTATCTCAGCGTCAAATTAGCCAGATGTTAGGGGTGGGTGTTGCGACAATTACTCGTGGCAGTGCAGAAGTGAAACGTCTTGAGGACGCCGACAGGAACGCGCTTAGCGACTTATTACTTAAATAGCGAGACCTTTGAGTCTCGCTCATTCTTTTTATCGCTAAGCGATAGAAAATAGGCGGTTAGAAATGCTCGGGGTTAACGAAAGGAATTAAAGCCAGTATTAACGCTTGATGATACACCGAGCTTCGAGTGAGCTGGTGCTGTGTGAGCAGCGCAATGGCTCCACCTTTTTGCTTGATGTTGTCGGTACCAAATGTTTTGTCCATCACGTCTCCAAGCTCGACAGTGGGTGACAGCTGCTCGACGACCGCAGGGGGCAACATCAAACTGGCGCTTCGCGATTCACCAATCAAGCCTTGAGATTCAATCACCATCCACGCAAACGTGCAGCCGCCGTCAAGTCCGGCTTCTATCCCTATGTAATAATCGCTACCTTTCTTGACCTGCTTCGCGTTATTGACTCGGTTTACTGCACCGCGGTGTGTTTCTTCGTTATCCATGGGCTGATCTGCTACATCGCTAGGGACGCTGACGCCCTCAAACTCAAAACTTTGGTTCGGAAAAGCCGACTCAAACGCGCTTTTTACAGCATTAATTTTGGCGGGATTAAGAGAGGCAATGACAACCTTTTTCATGACAGACATATCCATGTAGAGAACGTAACAACCTAATTCTAACGTAAATCTTCCTTATTCATGTCATTAAATTTTTCAATATTCGTACTCTGGTAATGAGCTTATTTGAAGTTCAATTAACAACGAATATAATTTTTATAGTATGATGTTCTGTTTTTCTAGGTAAGAAGCATCGACAAGAGACAATGGATATGAAATTAAAACAAGTAGTGGTGGCTTTAGGGATTATGACGCTGGCAGGTTGTCAGGCAACGCAGCGTCAAAATGCCACAACCGGTGAATACGAAACGAACTCTGTAACCAAAGGTGCCGTAATTGGTGCCATTGCAGGCACTGCAGTGGGTATCGCCTCCGGTGGCGATAGTAAGGGCATTCTGTTAGGTGCAGCGAGTGGTGCTGCCATTGGTGGTGGCGCGGGCTACTACTTCGATCAACAGGAAAAAGCACTTCGCCAAGAGCTGTTAAATTCTGGTGTGCAAGTTGAACGTACTGGTGACAACCAGCTCGTACTTCGCCTTGAAAACGGTATTGGCTTTGCCAGCAACTCACACGCGTTAGATCGCAATATTCATAAAACGCTGCAAGGCGTGGCGCGTATTTTGGTTGAATACCCAGATACTAGTCTAGTGATTGATGGCTATACCGATAGCACTGGTAGTGCGAGTTACAATCAAGAATTATCTGAGAAGCGCGCTGAACAAGTTCGTGCTTTCCTCGTGAGCCAAAAGGTTGCCCCCGGCCGCGCAGTAGCGCGTGGTATGGGGGAGCGCTTTCCAATCTGTAGCAACTCTACGACGGAAGGACGCCAATGCAATCGACGCGTAGAGATCAAAATCTTGCCTCTTACATAAGCAGCGCTTTCTAAGATGACATAAAAAAATCCCTAGGTCGTGCCTAGGGATTTTTTGTTTTAGTCTTTCTTATCGGTCAGGTCTGGAATGACCGGTTTGACATTGTCGATAGGGTAGCAGCCAAGCACTTTTAAGTGCTTAGTGATCTTCACTAGCTCATCGACCGCGCACTTCATCGCTTCAGAATCCTTATGGCCTTCTACATCGACATAAAACATCTCTTCCCACGGGTTACCAATAATAGGACGCGACTCAAGCTTGGTCATATTGATGCCATAACGCTGCAGCACCAATAGGGTTTCCACCAGTGAGCCAGCTTCCTGTGACGTTGCCATAATGAAAGTGGTTTTCGCCGGAATTTGTGCAGACACTTCGACAGGCTTTCTCGCCACGATAATAAAGCGCGTATGGTTTTCTGTTTGGTTAGCAATATTGCCTTGAATAGATTGCAAGCCATAAAGCTTACCGCTTGCGGCATGACCAATTGCTGCTACGTCATCGCGATTTAACTGTTGTACCTTTTGCATCGCATCAGCAGTGCTCGCACAAGACTCTAATGTCACGTCTTTTAGGCGGCTCAAAAACTCACTACATTGCTGATGCGGCTGTGGGTGTGAATAGAGCGTTTTGATGTTTTCGAGACGAAGCTCTTTGGTTGCAACAAGACAATGTTCAATCGGTTGGGTGATTTCGCCAACGATATGCAGTGTCGTGTGTTGAAGTAAATCAAACACCTCGTTGATCGAACCTGAGCTGGTGTTCTCAATGGGAAGCACACCGTAATCCGCATGACCGGATTCAACGGTTTTGATGACTTCTTTAAACTGATCGCAGTTAAGCTCAACCAATTCGGTGTTCTTGCGCGAGAAGTAGTCACGACTTGCCAAGTGCGAGTATGAGCCTTTGGCGCCTAAGAATGCGACGCGTGCCACTGGCTTTCTGCTCTGGTCTGGGTTGGCGAGATTTTGCAGGTAGACCTGTTGAAGCAACACTGAGTCTTCAATGATAGTGTGAAAAATCTTGGTGATGTATGGCGCATCAAGCTCGTATTTATCTTTACCATTGTTAATCAGCTTGACGAGTAGCTGCTGCTCACGAGCGGCATCACGAACCGGCTTCGAAGTCTGTACCTTACTTTTAGCAACTTCAATACTGAGCTGACGGCGCTCGGATAGCAGTTGCAGCAGGTTGTCATCCAACTCGTTGAGTCGCAGGCGAATGTCGTCAAGAGAATACTTAGTGTCGGTCATCAAATAATCCTTATAAAAAGCCTCCCAATTGGGAGGCTTTCCGTTCGTTTTTGACTTTTCTTTCGAAAACGAAGAAGCCTCCAAGCCTAGTGGAGAAAAAAGAAGTCAAAAAAGAACAGAATAATTGGGCGCATAAATCGTTGTTTATCAGTTTGTATTGGCTAAGCCCCACAATAAGCAAGGGAGCATGGGGCGTCAAGCAAAAAAATAGCGCCCGTAGGCGCTATATAATGATGACTAAATTGAATTGCTATTCGCTAAGACGACCGAATTATTCGACTTCTTCTACTTCAGCTAGCTCTGGCTTCTCTGTGCGGCGAGCTTCCGGTTTGTGTCTTAGTTTGTTTAGCTGACGTTCTAGCTTCTGTTCAACCTCGTTCACGGCAGCGTATAAATCTTCATGAGTAGCGGAAGCGACAAGTTTGCCTTTGGGTACCGTAATGGCCGCTTCGAATTTCATCTGTTTGTTTGGCTCTTCGTTGAAAGCAGTTTGGCAGCTGATGATGTCGACTTGCCACTTTTCTAACTTCTTAAATTTGCTTTCGATATGCTCACGGATTGCAGAGGTGATCTCAATGTTTTTACCAGTGATGTTTACTCTCATATGTTTTTTCCTCTGTTGCATCCCTCATGGGTTAACTCCAGATTACTCATCCAGACCGAAAAGAACGTGATCTAGATCACTCTTGTGTAATGGTTTTTGATGTCCAAATCTAAATGTGATCTATCGCAAAACTTTGTATCGTTAACAGTAAAAAAGCCTTTTCTTTCCTCCAAAAGTCATTAATTTGGATAGAGTAGCGTTCTGAAAATTCCCCATTTTTGGCGACTTAGTACGACCTAAGAAAAGTTGCTGTCTATTAAATGCTCACTAATGAAATGTGATCTTTGTCACTTAACGGTTTCCTCCTTGTTACTCCCCAATACTCTGTAGAATTCAATGTCTTGATTTTTGGCTTGTTGCTCTTCGCGGATCTCCTGCAATGACTCCAACTGTTTGTAGATAACAAAGTACCGGTTGATGTTGGCCACATAGGTGACAGGCTCTGAGCTGATGTTGCGTCGCGCCATAAGTTCGACGTTGCCAAACCATTTATTGGGATCGTAACCGTGCTTTTCGGCTAAGCGTCTCATGCGTGATATGTTGCCGGGGCCAGCGTTATAAGCAGCCAGCGATAGATAGACTTTGTCATCTTCGCTAATGGCATCATCACTGAAATAGCGATCGCGAATAAAGCGTAAATATTTCACCCCAGCATGTACGTTGTTGTCGATGTTGTTGATGTTCTTTATGTTGACGTTCTGATCTCGTGCTGTGCTCGGCAGCACCTGCATAATACCGACAGCACCTTTTGGAGACACCTTGTTTTGATTAAGTTTTGACTCTTGAAATGCTTGTGCTGCAATCATTAGGAAGTCAAAGTCGTATTGGTCTGCGTACTTTTTAAATAGTGAAACCAGCTTCTCTAATTGATCAATGTTTTTGGGATCAAGCGCTTTGGCAAACCATGACGTGTTCTCCAGATACTTGTTATAGATAACATTACCTAGCAGCGTCCCCTCCTTAGCTGTTTTGATGTAAGCATTAACTTGCTCTGCAAGCTTCGGGCTACCTTTGCGCATCGCCCAAGCTATCTGTCCGCCGCTGCGCAGGGGAATGCCGCTGTGAATGTTCAAATCATCAAAGGTTTTGTTCCAGAAGTAAGCTTTGTGGCTATCAAGAACAGTAGCGCTGACTAAGCCTTGTTTGACCATCTCAACCAGTTCGTAATCTTGTAATGTTTCTTCTAAGTACTGAACCAATACAGGCGGGCGTCCGTCTCCGGTGAGTGTTTTATTGAGTTCTTGCAGACTCTCAAAATAGCTTGAACTGGCACGTACCCAGACTTCTTTGCCACTTAAGTCTTCGGGGCTTAAAAGAGTAGGGTAGTCGTCGCTGGTGATGATGAGCTCATCGATATTGTCGAGTATGGGGCGACTGAATTCGATTACGGCTTCACGGGCTGGGGTTACGGTAAGATTGGCAACAATCAGGTCGCCGTAACCATTGACCAGTGCAGGGATAAGATCGTCGCGCGGTACGGGTATGACTTGTACTTTGAGTTTGGGGAATCTTTTCTTTAGGTAATTTTCAAAGTGATAGAGCTGCTCGGCACCGATGCCTCTTGGTTGCCCTTTTTCGATGTAGTAAAAACCGAGATCGGCAGACACCAATACACGTAGTACTCGCTTTTCTGTGAACGTGTCTAAGTCCCCTGTATAAGGGGTGTTGCTTAATGGGCTTAGTTCTAGTGCTCGCAGTGGTAGCGAGAAGACAACGAAAACAAAAAACAGTAATAGTGCTTTCACTTCTATTCCTTTTTCACTACATATCTAATGATAACTATATAAATGAAAACGGATTTTCGCCAACTTAGACACAAAAAAAGCGCTGATAAGACAGCGCTTTTTTAAAGGTATAATCTATTATTGCGGGTTGAGTTCTATGAGCTTTTCAGTGCGCTCAACTTGCTCTTTCATGCCTAGCTTTTCGTAGGCTTGCTTTTGAATGCTGAGTGACTTACGCGCAGCTTCAGTATCTGGGTAGGTCTTTTGAAGCTCTTGTGTGCGGTTAATGGCAGCAATCCAGGCTTCACGTCGCAGGTAAAAATCTGCCGTTGCCAAATCGTAATTCGCGAGGCGATTCTTCAGTGCTACCATGCGCTTTGCAGCATCTTCGGCATAGGCACTGTTCGGATAGCGCTTCAGCAAGCGGTCGAAATCTGCGAACGCGGCTTTTACTGGCTCAGGGTCTCGGTCAGAACGGTCGATACGGAAGATATCGTGCATAAAGTTACGATCTTGCGCCATATGGCTTAGACCGCGCATATACAGAACCCAATCCGAACGCTCATGCGTAGGATTAAGGCGAGAAAAACGTTCGATGGTCGCAAGCGCTAATGGCAGGTCATCGTTCTTATAGTAGGCATAGATGAGATCAAGTTGCACCTGCTCAGTGTAAGCACCAAATGGGTAACGAGAGTCTAGTGCTTCAAGGCGCTCAATGGCCGACGTCCAGTTACCACTTTGCAGTGACTCTTGGGCTTCTGAATACAACTGAGACGGCGGGACATCTGGGACGGTGACTTCTTTGTCAGCACAACCAAACAACAAAGCTATAGAAAGCAAGCCTGTTAGTTTAAGTAGTTTCATACGAGAACGAGTTTCCTTGACGTAAATATTTTTCCGCTTCCATTACTTTTCTTGTCAGTAACAGATACAATGATGAGCTATATTATCCACACTCGTGGTATTAGTCCCAAGGTTTTTTAAAAAGTTCGATATGGCTCAGCAGATTGAATTAACAAATACAGTAAAAGACAGCCAGTTAGGTCAACGTTTAGACCAAGCTGTAGCTGAACTCTTCGCAGATTTTTCTCGCTCGCGCCTGAAAGAATGGCTACTTGACGGAAAAATTGCGGTTAACGGTGAAGTGGTTACCAAGCCTCGCACTAAGGTGATGGGCGGTGAACTGATTACCGTTCAAGCTGAACTAGAAGATGAAGAACGCTTCGAAGCGCAAGATATTCCTCTAAACATCGTTTACGAGGATGATGACATCATTGTTATCAATAAGCCAAGAGATTTCGTTGTCCATCCTGGAGCAGGGACACCAGATGGCACGGTTCTGAATGCGCTTTTGCATCATTACCCAGCTATCGCGGAAGTACCTCGTGCAGGTATCGTTCATCGTCTCGATAAAGACACCACAGGTTTGATGGTAGTGGCGAAGACGGTTCCATCGCAAACGCGTTTGGTTCGTGCTCTGCAAAAACGTAATATTACTCGTGAGTACGAAGCGATTGCGATCGGCAAAATGACCGCGGGTGGTATGGTGGATAAGCCAATTGGTCGCCATTCTACGAAACGTACGTTGATGGCGGTGAATGAGCTCGGTAAACCAGCGGTGACTCACTACCGTGTTGCAGAACACTTCCGTGAGCATACCCGTATTAGATTGCGTCTAGAGACGGGTCGTACCCACCAGATCCGTGTACACATGTCTTATCTACAGCATCCACTTTTAGGTGATACCGCTTACGGTGGTCGCGCACGCATCCCGCGCGGTGCAAGTGAAGAGCTAACGGATATGATCCGTAGTTTCGATCGTCAAGCGCTGCACGCGGTAATGTTGAGGTTTGCTCACCCAGTGACTGGCGAAGAGATGGAGTTCCATGCACCAGTGCCTGACGATATGGTGGCAATGGCAGAAGCGCTTCGCGAAGACACTAAGCTAAATAAAGAAGAAGACTATTAATGTCGACTCTTAAGCCAAATTGGCACACCGCACCGAATGTGAGTGCGGTGACTTCAACTCGAGAAGGCGGTGTATCAAAAGCGCCGTTTTCTGGGTTGAATCTAGGGATGCATGTCAGTGATAACCCTGCGGATGTTGAAGCGAATAGAGCTCAACTAGCTGCGTTAGCGAACATGCCAACCGCGCCAGTTTGGCTTAATCAAACCCACTCTACTGTGGTTGCCAATATTGCGACTCCCACTGATGTCGTTATCGATGCCGATGCGAGTTTTACGACTCAGCCAGGTGTCGTGCTCAGTGCAATGACCGCGGACTGTTTGCCGATTTTGCTAGCGGCTAAAGACGGCACTGCCGTTGCTGCTGTTCATGCCGGCTGGCGCGGCCTTGCTGATGGTATTGTTGAAAATGCAGTGTCTCTTTTCGAGACTGAGCTGCAAGCTTGGATTGGCCCTGCCATTGGCTTTGATAGTTTTGAGGTCGGTGAGGATGTTCGTGAGGCATTTTGTGCAAGTCATTCTGAATACGCTATTGCATTCAAACCCCACTCGTCATCAGGTAAGTGGCTGGCGGATCTAGCATCGATTGCTGAGATGAAGCTCAAGTCACTTGGAGTCAATTCAGTTACTCAGAGCGGGCTATGTACCTTCAAGGATCCTACTCGCTTTTATTCTTATCGACGCGATGGGCAAACTGGCCGTATGGCGAGCTTTATTTGGATCAACGCCTGATTTTCTATTTCCACTCTTGAAATCCTCAATGTGAGTAACCATCTTATTTGCATATCAAGCCGTATGTAATTAAAGGGGGTTGCTGTGCGCTTAGATCGATTTACTAGCAAATTCCAAGTCGCTATTTCTGATGCTCAGTCTCTAGCTCTAGGGCGAGACCATCAATATATTGAACCTGTCCATCTCATGGTTGCTTTGTTTAACCAAGAGGGAAGTTCTATTCGTCCATTGCTGACAATGTTGAACGTCGATGTGGTTCATTTACGTTCAAAACTGGCCGAGCTATTGGATAAGCTTCCAAAAGTGACAGGCGTAGGTGGTGACGTTCAGCTATCTAGTTCAATGGGTCAGCTCTTCAACCTATGTGATAAGGTGGCTCAAAAACGCCAAGATTCGTATATCTCATCTGAGATTTTCTTGCTTGCGGCTATCGAAGACAAAGGCGCATTAGGACAACTGCTTAAAGAGCAAGGTCTTACGGAAGCGAAAATCAACCAAGCCATTGAGCAGATTCGTGGCGGTCAAAAGGTTGATGACCCAAACGCAGAAGAAAAACGCCAAGCGCTAGAAAAGTTCACTATTGATCTTACCGAACGTGCTGAGCAGGGCAAACTTGATCCGGTGATTGGTCGTGACGATGAGATCCGACGAACGATTCAAGTATTGCAGCGCCGTACCAAAAATAACCCGGTCATTATTGGTGAGCCTGGTGTGGGTAAAACCGCCATTGTTGAAGGGTTAGCTCAGCGCATTATCAATAATGAAGTACCGGAAGGCTTACGTGGTCGCCGAGTTCTTTCCCTTGATATGGGCTCTTTGGTGGCTGGCGCTAAATATCGTGGTGAATTTGAAGAACGTTTGAAATCGGTACTCAATGAGCTTGCCAAGGAAGAAGGCAACATCATTCTATTTATCGATGAACTGCACACCATGGTTGGGGCGGGTAAAGGCGAAGGTTCAATGGATGCTGGCAATATGCTCAAACCAGCGCTTGCCCGAGGTGATCTGCATTGTGTTGGCGCGACTACTCTAGACGAATACCGTCAATATATAGAGAAAGATGCTGCACTTGAGAGACGATTCCAAAAAGTGCTGGTAGATGAGCCAAGTGTTGAAGACACGGTGGCGATTCTTCGTGGATTGAAAGAACGTTACGAATTGCATCATCACGTGGAAATCACGGACCCAGCGATTGTTGCGGCGGCCAGTCTTTCCCATCGTTACGTAACCGATAGACAGCTACCTGATAAGGCGATTGATCTTATTGACGAAGCCGCTTCAAGCATTCGTCTGCAAATTGATTCTAAGCCAGAGTCATTAGATAAGCTTGAGCGTAAAATCATCCAGCTTAAAATAGAGCAGCAAGCACTGAAAAACGAGTCGGATGATGCAAGTAGTAAGCGTCTCTCTGCCTTAAATGAAGAGCTGCACACTAAAGAGCGTGACTATGCTGAGCTTGAAGAAGTATGGAATGCAGAAAAAGCGGCGCTTTCGGGTACGCAACATATTAAAGCTGAGTTAGAACAAGCAAGATTGGATATGGATGTGGCAAGACGTGCTGGTGATCTAAACCGTATGTCTGAGCTTCAATATGGGCGTATCCCAGAGCTAGAGAAACAACTAGACCTAGCGACGCAAGCTGAGATGCAAGAGATGAGCCTGCTTCGTAACAAAGTGACAGACGCTGAAATTGCAGAAGTATTGTCGAAGCAAACCGGTATTCCTGTATCTAAGATGCTAGAAGCAGAAAAAGACAAACTGCTTCGTATGGAAGAGGTTCTACATAAACGCGTCATTGGTCAAGCGGAAGCGGTGGAAGTGGTTTCCGATGCGATTCGTCGTAGTCGTGCAGGCCTTGCCGACCCGAATAAGCCTATTGGTTCGTTCTTATTCTTAGGTCCGACAGGTGTGGGTAAAACTGAGCTGTGTAAAACGCTCGCCAACTTTATGTTCGACAGTGAAGATGCCATGGTGCGTATCGACATGTCTGAGTTCATGGAGAAACATTCGGTGGCGCGCCTAGTCGGTGCTCCTCCTGGTTATGTTGGCTATGAAGAAGGTGGCTATTTAACGGAAGCGGTGAGACGTAAGCCATATTCGGTGATCTTACTTGATGAGGTAGAAAAAGCGCATCCAGATGTCTTTAATATTCTTCTACAAGTATTAGATGATGGTCGCCTTACCGATGGACAAGGTCGCACGGTGGATTTCAGAAACACTGTCGTCATCATGACGTCGAACTTAGGGTCGTCGAGAATCCAAGAGAATTTCCAAGTTCTCGATTATGAAGGCATTAAGCGAGAAGTGATGGATGTAGTGACGTCTCACTTTAGACCTGAGTTCTTAAACCGTGTGGATGAAAGTGTGGTATTCCACCCACTAGGTCAGCAACACATTAAGTCGATTGCTAGCATTCAGCTTGAGCGTTTAGGTAAGCGCATGGAAGACAGTGGCTACTCGTTAGTCGTGGCAGATACAGCTCTCGATTACATTGCGAAAGTGGGCTATGACCCGGTATACGGAGCTAGACCTCTAAAACGAGCGATTCAGCAAAGTATAGAGAACCCACTCGCTAAAGAGATACTAGCAGGTAAGGTGGATCCCACTAAACCGGTCAAACTTATCGTCAATAACGACAAAATTGCGGTTGGCCAATAGCTATTACTAGCGTTTTGGCAAATAAAAGGGGAGGTCACTCCCCTTTTTTGTGTCTTTTTTGGGCGTTCTGATTCATTTGTGTGCGAATGGAAAGAAAAAGCGAATTTAGTGCAAATTAGCGCTTGCCAAGTGAATGGCGATCTCTATAATGCCACCTCGCTGACACGGGAACGGAGAGAGAAATCTCCAACGAGTCAGAAGGTCAAAAGCTTCTGAGGAAGCCAAGCAAAATAAGTTGAAAAAAGTGGTTGACACTAAAGCTTATCTCGCTAAAATGGCCGTCCGTTTTGAAGCAAGCTTCGAAACAAGCTCTTTAACAATATAAACCTATCAATCTGTGTGGGCACTCGTTGATGATAATCAAATTAGATACCTCGGTATCAAATTAGGTTTTCAATGAACTGAGTGACCAATCAAGTCGAAAGACTTGGCACAGTCAATTCATTATCGTTCTGTTGGAACGATAATAGCTTTAGATTACTTATGTAGTTTAAAGTCAGTATTCATTGAGCCGACAAAATCTTAAATTGAAGAGTTTGATCATGGCTCAGATTGAACGCTGGCGGCAGGCCTAACACATGCAAGTCGAGCGGAAACGAGTTAACTGACCCTTCGGGTGACGTTAACGGCGTCGAGCGGCGGACGGGTGAGTAATGCCTGGGAATATGCCTTGATGTGGGGGATAACCATTGGAAACGATGGCTAATACCGCATAATGCCTTCGAGCTAAAGAGGGGATCTTCGGACCTCTCGCGTCAAGATTAGCCCAGGTGGGATTAGCTAGTTGGTGAGGTAATGGCTCACCAAGGCGACGATCCCTAGCTGGTCTGAGAGGATGATCAGCCACACTGGAACTGAGACACGGTCCAGACTCCTACGGGAGGCAGCAGTGGGGAATATTGCACAATGGGCGCAAGCCTGATGCAGCCATGCCGCGTGTGTGAAGAAGGCCTTCGGGTTGTAAAGCACTTTCAGTCGTGAGGAAGGTGGTGTAGTTAATAGCTGCATCATTTGACGTTAGCGACAGAAGAAGCACCGGCTAACTCCGTGCCAGCAGCCGCGGTAATACGGAGGGTGCGAGCGTTAATCGGAATTACTGGGCGTAAAGCGCATGCAGGTGGTTCGTTAAGTCAGATGTGAAAGCCCGGGGCTCAACCTCGGAACTGCATTTGAAACTGGCGGACTAGAGTACTGTAGAGGGGGGTAGAATTTCAGGTGTAGCGGTGAAATGCGTAGAGATCTGAAGGAATACCGGTGGCGAAGGCGGCCCCCTGGACAGATACTGACACTCAGATGCGAAAGCGTGGGGAGCAAACAGGATTAGATACCCTGGTAGTCCACGCCGTAAACGATGTCTACTTGGAGGTTGTGGCCTTGAGCCGTGGCTTTCGGAGCTAACGCGTTAAGTAGACCGCCTGGGGAGTACGGTCGCAAGATTAAAACTCAAATGAATTGACGGGGGCCCGCACAAGCGGTGGAGCATGTGGTTTAATTCGATGCAACGCGAAGAACCTTACCTACTCTTGACATCCAGAGAACTTAGCAGAGATGCTTTGGTGCCTTCGGGAACTCTGAGACAGGTGCTGCATGGCTGTCGTCAGCTCGTGTTGTGAAATGTTGGGTTAAGTCCCGCAACGAGCGCAACCCTTATCCTTGTTTGCCAGCGAGTAATGTCGGGAACTCCAGGGAGACTGCCGGTGATAAACCGGAGGAAGGTGGGGACGACGTCAAGTCATCATAGCCTTACGAGTAGGGCTACACACGTGCTACAATGGCGCATACAGAGGGCGGCCAACTTGCGAAAGTGAGCGAATCCCAAAAGTGCGTCGTAGTCCGGATTGGAGTCTGCAACTCGACTCCATGAAGTCGGAATCGCTAGTAATCGTGGATCAGAATGCCACGGTGAATACGTTCCCGGGCCTTGTACACACCGCCCGTCACACCATGGGAGTGGGCTGCAAAAGAAGTGGGTAGTTTAACCTTCGGGAGGACGCTCACCACTTTGTGGTTCATGACTGGGGTGAAGTCGTAACAAGGTAGCCCTAGGGGAACCTGGGGCTGGATCACCTCCTTATACGAATAGATTATTGCGATGAGTGTTCACACAGATTGATTAGGTTTATGAATTAAAGACGATGCTTGGGTCTGTAGCTCAGGTGGTTAGAGCGTTCGCCTGATAAGCGAGAGGTCGGTGGTTCAAGTCCACTCAGACCCACCAATCTTCCTCCCAGATGATTGGCGATAAGCATCAACACTGATGGGGCTATAGCTCAGCTGGGAGAGCGCCTGCCTTGCACGCAGGAGGTCTGCGGTTCGATCCCGCATAGCTCCACCATCTTTAAGTGTTTTCTCTTTGAGAATATTTAAAAATGGTTTCTTTCTTTAACTAGAAAGCAAATCTCGTTCTTTAACAATTTGGAAAGCTGACGAATAACATTTGATTAATGTTATTCATTTAAAAGTTCTCAAATCCTAGATGATTTAGTCATTTAGGTACCAACACACATTCAAGTGTTCTTGGGAATAGCGAAAGCTATTCATATTTGAGTCCGGCAAAATCGAGTCTGCATCATGTATAAAAATTGCAGACAACTTTGGTTGTTTAACGACAATCTCGAGGTTTCTTTGAGACTCTTTGGGGTTGTATGGTTAAGTGACTAAGCGTACACGGTGGATGCCTTGGCAGTCAGAGGCGATGAAAGGCGTAATAACTTGCGATAAGCCCAGATTAGGTAGTAATAACCTTTGAGTCTGGGATTCCTGAATGGGGAAACCCAACTGCATAAGCAGTTATCGCTGAGTGAATACATAGCTCAGCGAGGCGAACCGGGGGGAACTGAAACATCTAAGTACCCCGAGGAAGAGAAATCAACCGAGATTCCGAAAGTAGCGGCGAGCGAAATTGGATTAGCCCTTAAGCTTTTAATGAGACAGACGAAGGCTCTGGAAAGTGCCGCAGTAAAGGGTGATAGCCCCGTAGTCGACATCTCATCATCAGTGAAATCGAGTAGGGCGGGACACGTGATATCCTGTCTGAATATGGAGAATTCATCCTCCAAGGCTAAATACTACTGACTGACCGATAGTGAACCAGTACCGTGAGGGAAAGGCGAAAAGAACCCCTGTGAGGGGAGTGAAATAGAACCTGAAACCGTGTACGTACAAGCAGTAGGAGCACCTTCGTGGTGTGACTGCGTACCTTTGTATAATGGGTCAGCGACTTATATTCAGTGGCAAGGTTAACCGTTTAGGGGAGCCGTAGGGAAACCGAGTCTTAACTGGGCGTTCAGTCTCTGGATATAGACCCGAAACCAGGTGATCTAGCCATGGGCAGGTTGAAGGTTGAGTAACATCAACTGGAGGACCGAACCGACTAATGTTGAAAAATTAGCGGATGACTTGTGGCTAGGGGTGAAAGGCCAATCAAACCTGGAGATAGCTGGTTCTCCCCGAAATCTATTTAGGTAGAGCCTCGGACGAATACTACTGGGGGTAGAGCACTGTTAAGGCTAGGGGGTCATCCCGACTTACCAACCCTTTGCAAACTCCGAATACCAGTAAGTACTATCCGGGAGACACACGGCGGGTGCTAACGTCCGTCGTGGAGAGGGAAACAACCCAGACCGCCAGCTAAGGTCCCAAATTATAGCTAAGTGGGAAACGATGTGGGAAGGCTTAGACAGCTAGGATGTTGGCTTAGAAGCAGCCATCATTTAAAGAAAGCGTAATAGCTCACTAGTCGAGTCGGCCTGCGCGGAAGATGTAACGGGGCTAAGCTATAAACCGAAGCTGCGGCAATGACTTAGGTCATTGGGTAGGGGAGCGTTCTGTAAGCCGTTGAAGGTGGACTGTAAGGTCTGCTGGAGGTATCAGAAGTGCGAATGCTGACATGAGTAACGATAATGGGGGTGAAAACCTCCACGCCGGAAGACCAAGGGTTCCTGTCCAACGTTAATCGGGGCAGGGTGAGTCGACCCCTAAGGCGAGGCCGAAAGGCGTAGTCGATGGGAAACGGGTTAATATTCCCGTACTTCTTACAATTGCGATGGGGGACGGAGAAGGCTAGGTAGCCTGGCGACGGTTGTCCAGGTTCAAGTGCGTAGGCTTGAGGGTTAGGTAAATCCGGCTCTCTTTAAGGCTGAGACACGATGTCGAGCTACTACGGTAGTGAAGTCATTGATGCCATGCTTCCAGGAAAAGCCTCTAAGCTTCAGATTGTAAGGAATCGTACCCCAAACCGACACAGGTGGTCGGGTAGAGAATACCAAGGCGCTTGAGAGAACTCGGGTGAAGGAACTAGGCAAAATGGTACCGTAACTTCGGGAGAAGGTACGCTCCTCGCGGTGAAGTCCCTTGCGGATGGAGCTATGGGGAGTCGCAGATACCAGGTGGCTGCAACTGTTTATTAAAAACACAGCACTGTGCAAAATCGTAAGATGACGTATACGGTGTGACGCCTGCCCGGTGCCGGAAGGTTAATTGATGGGGTTAGACTTAGGTCGAAGCTCTTGATCGAAGCCCCGGTAAACGGCGGCCGTAACTATAATCGATCCTAAGGTAGCGAAATTCCTTGTCGGGTAAGTTCCGACCTGCACGAATGGCGTAATGATGGCCACGCTGTCTCCACCCGAGACTCAGTGAAATTGAAATCGCTGTGAAGATGCAGTGTACCCGCGGCTAGACGGAAAGACCCCGTGAACCTTTACTACAGCTTGGCACTGAACATTGACCCTACATGTGTAGGATAGGTGGGAGGCTTTGAAACGAGTACGCCAGTATTCGTGGAGCCGTCCTTGAAATACCACCCTTGTAGTGTTGATGTTCTAACGTTGGCTCTTTATCGGGGCTGCGGACAGTGCCTGGTGGGTAGTTTGACTGGGGCGGTCTCCTCCCAAAGAGTAACGGAGGAGCACGAAGGTGGGCTAAACACGGTTGGACATCGTGTGGTTAGTGCAATGGCATAAGCCCGCTTGACTGCGAGAATGACAATTCGAGCAGGTGCGAAAGCAGGTCATAGTGATCCGGTGGTTCTGAATGGAAGGGCCATCGCTCAACGGATAAAAGGTACCCGGGGATAACAGGCTGATACCGCCCAAGAGTTCATATCGACGGCGGTGTTTGGCACCTCGATGTCGGCTCATCACATCCTGGGGCTGAAGTTCGATCCCAAGGGTATGGCTGTTCGCCATTTAAAGTGGTACGCGAGCTGGGTTTAGAACGTCGTGAGACAGTTCGGTCCCTATCTGCCGTGGGCGTTGGAAGATTGAAGGGGGCTGCTCCTAGTACGAGAGGACCGGAGTGGACGAACCTCTGGTGTTCGGGTTGTCATGCCAATGGCATTGCCCGGTAGCTAAGTTCGGAATCGATAACCGCTGAAAGCATCTAAGCGGGAAGCGAGCCCTGAGATGAGTCTTCCCTGGCACTTTAAGTGTCCTAAAGGGTTGTTCGAGACTAGAACGTTGATAGGCAGGGTGTGTAAGCGTTGTGAGGCGTTGAGCTAACCTGTACTAATTGCCCGTGAGGCTTAACCATACAACACCCAAAGGGTTTTGATTGGACTCAAAGCAAGAACAAATTGAATGTGTAGAGAACGCATTAACAGCTTTCCGGATTTATTGTTTTCAGATTTTCAGAAAATCTGAAGGCAAAACAGAATTTGCTTGGCGACCATAGCATTGTGGACCCACCTGATTTCCATGCCGAACTCAGAAGTGAAACGCAATAGCGCCGATGGTAGTGTGGGGTTTCCCCATGTGAGAGTAGGACATCGCCAGGCTTTGAATTTTGGACACTTGCAATAGCAAGTATGCCACTGCGGAGTGGTAGTTCAGTTGGTTAGAATACCGGCCTGTCACGCCGGGGGTCGCGGGTTCGAGTCCCGTCCACTCCGCCACTTATTTAGACAAAGTTAAGTCTTAAAAATAACTACAGGGGTGTAGCTCCAATTGGCAGAGCAGCGGATTCCAAATCCGCGTGTTGGGAGTTCGAATCTCTCCACCCCTGCCATATTCAAAGGCTCTGACTTAGGTCGGAGCCTTTTTCGTTTTTGCTTTTTCAAAGCAATGTGTTGGGAGCTGGGTCGCCGGCCCGGTCGAACCTCCGGAATGCCGGCCCAGTCCACCCCTGCCATCTTTAAAGCCTCGTCTTTCGACGAGGCTTTTTTACATCTGTAGTATTCAAAGGCTCTGACTTAGGTCAGAGTTTTTTTGTTTCCGCACTCCTATATTCTCGAATCTTATAGTTCACTGATATACTCATAATCATCATTACATATATGGATATGATTATGCCCCATTTACGTTTTAGAGCTCTGGAGTCAGAGATAGTCAAAACCCTTTCTAGCCCATTAGTTGACGAGCTTCAACCGCTTATGGATTGCCCAAGAGAAGACTTCACTATTGAACACGTTAGCTCAACGTTTTACTTCGATGGTAAGTTAAGTCACGCTTATCCGTTTGTGGAAGTGCTGTGGTTTGATCGTGGGCAGGAGGTGAAGGATAAGGTTGCTGTTGTTATTACTGAACAGATCCGATCTGCTCTGGGCAAAGAGCTCGATGTTGCAGTCATATTCGTCGCACTTGAGCCTGCAAGCTATTACGATAATGGTAGCCATTACGGTTAACTAACTGATTGGTATCGCTCTCACAAATGCGACTGGTGAAGTGGCTAGTTGTTGACTATTGTTATCAGTACTTCAGTGGATTAGTCGTTGTTTTCTAGGTTTTATTGTTTTCTTACTTAGGGCTGTTCTGCTGCTTTATAGGGGGTGTTCCCCTATGATTTTGGGTAAGGACTACTGTTATGACAATGATATCATCAAGGCAGTTTGCCCGATGGCTAAGAGAGAGGTTCGCGACGGAAAAAGACGGAGTGATCCTAACCAGAGAGGACATTAATCAATTATCTGGTAGGCAAAGCTTTACGTTAGGGTTTGTAAACGACATTCACTACGAATTGATGCAACATGGCATTGCCTTTGTGACTGATACAAGCAGAGAGAAATTCTATTTGATTCCCATAAACTCTGCGGAAAACTGGCGCAAAAAGCTGGAGATACAGTACGAGAAAGAGTTGTACTGCAATGTGTTCCCAATCGAAAAGTCTGGGTAATAAAAAAGGTTCATCGCGGATTAGCGGGGACTTAAAACAAAAACGGTAGTAAGTGATAAGGTTACATCGCCAAACACAACCTTACACAAACTACCGTTTTCATGCCGAATCATACTTTCCTATCATCGTTCTGGGAAGGCTTTCATGTCGTAAAGTCTGTCCAAACATCTTCTCTCATCACGATTACTCTCAAACCCAGTACGACTGCTCGATGTTCATGTGGGCAACATGTCCAAGCCACACATGATTCTCAGTGGCGCACGATTAAGGAAGCGATGATTCTCGGCGTACCCGTCGAGCTATCCCTACAAACAAGGCGTATCAAGTGTCCTGACTGCGGTATCAAAACCGAATCTATTTCTTGGCTTGAACCTTTCGCTCGCCTTACTAACCGCTTGCGTAGTTATATTGAACTGTTGCTGCCTCTTCTCCCTATCAAACATATTTCCCAAATGACGGGCGTTCATTGGCATACAATCAAGGAGATAGATAAGCGCAGGCTGCAAAATGTGGTGCCAGAGGTTAACTGGGCAGAGCTGAGACAACTGGTCATGGATGAGTTTGCTCTCTTCAAGGGGCATCGTTATGCCACTGTTATCGCGGATGCTAAGACGCATCAAGTGCTTTGGATAGGCGTCGGACGCAGCCGAAAAGATATCCGTCCCTTTTTTGAGTTACTCGGTGAGCATGGTCAGAACATAGAAGCCGTTGCGATGGATATGAATACGGCTTTCGACCTCGAAGTGCAACAACATTGTCCTAATGCCCGCATTGTGTACGACTTATTCCATGTGGTCGCTAAGTTTGGACGGGAAGTGATGGATAGAGTCAGAGTTGACCAAGCTAATCAACTCAAACATGACAAGAAAGCGCGTCAATGGATTAAACGTTCACGTTGGGTTCTCCTCAAAAACAGAGGCAATTTAGACAGTAAGCAGGAGAGCTATTTAAATGAGATCTTAACTATGAACAAGGACTTAATGGTGACGTATTTACTTGGCTCTCAGCTTAAAGAGTTGTGGAGGTGCCAGTCAGAAAGCGAAGCGGAAGACTTATGGAAGGTATGGTGGGAGCAAGTTCAAGAAAGCGGGATCAAACCGCTTATGGACTTCGCGAGAAAGCTCAAACCGTATCTTCATGGCATAGTTGCTTCTGCAAGTTACCCACTCAATACTTGTACGCTCGAGGGGATAAATAACAAGATAAAGTTAATCAAACGAATGGGCTACGGTTACCGAGATATCGATTATTTCTTTTTAAAGATAAAGGCGGCTTTCCCCGGAAAGCCGCGATGAACCATAAAAAAGCCTCCATTGGGAGGCTTTTTACGTTTAGGCCATGCCTTGAATAATCACGAACTTTTCTAACAGCTCTTCATCCGTTTCCACATGATTGGGATCGGTGATGATGCATTTCGTGATTGGGCATACCGATTGACAAGTTGGTTTCTCGTAATGGCCTTTGCACTCAGTACACAGCGCAGGATCGATCTCAAAAATCTCACTGCCCATTGTAATAGCGCCATTTGGGCATTCCGGGTCACACATATCGCAGTTAATGCACTTGTCAGTAATGAGCAGCGCCATGATTACTTACCCGTTGGGTTACGTGTATCTTGTCCTGAGTTTAGGTTACGCATAAGTAGTGCGTAGTCCAGATCCAATTCCTCTGGTACTGGAATAAAGACAAAGTGGCCGTTACCTTTCGCGTCATCAATGCTTTCTGACTTGCGGTTTTCCATCACTTCTAGGTTGAAGACAACGTTGCCTTTCGGTGTCATCAGCTCAAGGCTGTCGCCAACGATAAACTTGTTCTTCACTTCTACTTCTGCCAATTGACCACGACGTTTACCAGTAAATTCGCCAACAAATTGCTGAGAGTCTGATACAGAGTAGCCGTAATCGTAGTTCTGGTAGCTGTCGTGTGTGTGGCGACGTAGGAAGCCTTCGGTATAACCACGGTGAGCTAGGCTTTCTAGCGTACCCATTAGTGACTCATCGAATGGCTTACCTGCAACGGCGTCGTCGATCGCTTTTCGATACACCTGTGCAGTACGAGCACAGTAGTAAAAAGACTTAGTACGACCTTCAATCTTAAGCGAGTGAACGCCCATCTTCGTCAAACGCTCTACATGCTGAACCGCACGTAGGTCTTTTGAGTTCATGATGTACGTACCATGCTCGTCCTCAAACGCCGCCATTTTGTCTTCAGGGCGGTGGCTTTCAGAGAGCAGTACAACGTCGTCAATTGGTTTACCGCGACCAATTGTGGTCTCTGGGCGCTCGTCAACGACTTCAACAGCTTGAGCTTCTGGAGTGAACTCTTCTACGATTTGACCTGCATCGTTTTCTGTTGCTTTCTCAACTTTGTACTCCCAACGACATGCGTTAGTACATGTGCCTTGGTTTGGATCGCGCTTGTTGATGTAGCCAGACAGTAGACAACGACCAGAGTACGCCATGCAAAGTGCACCGTGTACGAATACTTCTAGTTCAGTTTCAGGGCAATGTTCACGGATCTCTTGGATCTCTTCTAGTGATAGCTCACGAGAGACGATTACGCGCTCGACGCCATTCGCAGCCCAGAATTTAACCGTCGCCCAGTTTACTGCGTTCGCCTGTACCGATAGGTGAATAGGCATATCTGGGAAGGCTTCACGAACCATCATGATAAGGCCTGGGTCAGACATGATTAGGGCGTCTGGACCCATTTCTACTACTGGTTTAAGGTCACGGATGAACGTCTTTAGCTTTGAGTTATGTGGTTGAATATTGCATACCACATATAGCTTTTTACCTTGAGCGTGCGCTTCATCGATACCGATTTTTAGGTTTTCGTGGTTAAACTCGTTGTTACGAACACGAAGGCTGTAACGAGGTTGACCTGCGTAAACTGCATCTGCGCCGTATGCGAATGCGTAACGCATGTTTTTGAGGCTGCCAGCTGGTGACAGAAGTTCTGGAGTAAACATTGCTTTATATCTCTAATCTGATTACAAGTCAGTGTTGTGCCACCTAATGGCACTAAGGGGCGCAAATTTTACGCTAGTATGGGGAGATTTCCAAGTTTTGAATCAGGCTCGCTACTCAAGAGCAACAGTTAGGGCTGAGAAGCGAGCTTGATAGAGAAGGGGTTATTGCTTAGGTAGGCCGCCTAACGCGTCGTACAAGTTAGGTAAGAAGGCACCAAATTCACCACATAGAAGTGAGAAGTCAGCGTCAATACGCGCAGCAGCATCTTCACGTGGGATATCATCGTTTTGATCCTTCAGCTCGTCACTGAATTTCAAGCGTTTGATACTGCCGTCATCGGCTAATATAAACTCGATACGATCTTGCCAGTTGAGCGAAAGTTTAGTCACAAACTTGTTGGCTTCAATGTGACCAAGGATTTCGTCGCTAGACAGCTCTTGTTTCTTACAGCGTATAACGCCGCCGTCTTCTAGGACTGATTTCAACTCAGCTTCATCAAGAAGGTTAAAACCTGTTGGTGCTTCGTTGGTTTTTACCCATTCGGTTAGCGTGTTCTCAATTGGCTGCTCTGGGAATGCTGGAATAACAGGAAGGCTACCCATGGTCTTTCGCAGTAGCGCAATCACGTCTTCAGCTTTTTTGTAGCTACTGGCATCAACAATCACAAAGCCTTCTTTCGGCATGATAAGAAGGTGAGTAAGATTGCTGCGGCTAAATGCACGTGGCAGAAGGTCTATGATGATTTCGTCTTTGAGATCGTCTTTCTCTTTCTTCTTAAGAGGGCGACCTTCTTGAGTCTCAAGTGCGTCTACTTTGCTAGCTAGAGAGTCTTTGATAACCGATGCAGGTAGCATTTTCTCTTCTTTTTTGGCGCACAGTAGAATTCGGTTTTCAGAAACATGGGTCATCATATCGCCATGCTTACCCAGTGCCGTGACCCAGCCAAACTTCTGTTTGTCTTGGCTACCACAAGGAGTAAAGCGAAACTCTTCAAGCTGCTGCTCTAGCTTATCTGCATTAAACTCAAGTTCCTTGTTGAATCGATAGACCAAACAGTTTTTAAACCACATATTACTCTCACCTTTAGAATAGATAGCTGCACATAATAGGCAATTTTGCTTAAATTGTCCTAGCTTAAATCTCGATTATCGCAATAGATCTTGTGCGAAAGTTATATTAAAAATTGTTTTCAATGGTCACAAAAGTGTCATAATAATTCTTGATAATGCATGAAGTTGATTAGATTCCAAAAGGTTATTCAGATATGTCTAGAAGGATCCTGGTGGTCGAGGATGAAGCACCAATTCGCGAAATGCTGTGTTTCGTATTAGAGCAGAAAGGCTACCAAGCTGTAGAAGCTGAAGATTACGATACGGCAGTTAACAAACTGGCTGAACCTTTCCCAGATCTTGTTCTACTAGACTGGATGCTACCTGGCGGTTCTGGCATTAATTTTATCAAGCACATGAAACGCGAAGAGCTGACTCGCAATATCCCTGTTGTGATGCTTACTGCTCGTGGTGAAGAAGAAGATAAAGTGCGCGGCCTAGAAGTGGGTGCGGACGACTACATCACTAAACCATTTTCACCAAAAGAGCTGGTTGCTCGCCTTAAGGCGGTGATTCGTCGCGTGACACCAACAGCACTCGAAGATGTGATTGATGTACAAGGCCTTAAGCTAGACCCAGTCTCTCACCGCGTTACCGCGAATGACCAGCCTCTTGATATGGGGCCAACCGAGTTTAAGATGCTGCACTTCTTTATGACTCACCAAGAGCGCGTCTACAGCCGTGAGCAGCTACTAAACAATGTATGGGGCACCAACGTTTACGTTGAAGACCGTACCGTCGATGTACACATTCGTCGCCTACGTAAAGCTCTTGAATCAGCAGGTCATGATAAATTGATTCAAACCGTTCGAGGCGCTGGCTACCGTTTCTCAACCAAGGGCTAGCATCGAACTGGAGAGGTAAATGGTTGAAAGGTTAACCTGGAAAAAGCTGGCCTGGGAGCTGGCTTTTTTTTACACCCCATGGATTGTCGTTGGGTGGATATTTGGATACATGCCGTGGTTGCTTCTGGTTGCCACGGTTTTGCAGTTGATATGGCACCTACATAATCAGCTGCGTTTGTCTGCTTGGCTGTGGGATGAAAAGCGCCTTACCCCGCCATCCGGTACCGGAAATTGGGAGTCGTTATTTAACGGCATCTATCGCCTTCAGCAAAGGCAGCGCCGCAAGCGCAAAGAGTTAACAAACCTTATCCGCCGCTTTAAAAACGGTGCGGAATCGCTTCCCGATGCCGTCGTTGTATTTAGAAGTGAAGGCAATATCGTTTGGTGCAACAAGCTCGCTCAACATCTATTAGGATTCCGTTGGCCTGATGATTCGGGGCAGCCTATCTCCAATTTGATCCGCACGCCTGATTTTATCAAATACATTAGTAAGCAAGATTTCTCCGAACCGTTAGAGATGCGCTCACCTCTAAACGTTGAGCGGATGCTCGAACTGCGTATTGTGCCGTACACAGAAGGAGAACACTTGATGGTGGTGCGTGATGTCAGCCAGCTGAAACAGCTTGAAGGCATGCGTCGTAACTTCTTTGCTAACGTTTCTCATGAGCTTCGTACGCCAATGACGGTGTTGCAAGGTTACTTAGAGATGACCGAAGACCCAGATATGGTTGTCGATCCTATGTGGACCAAAGCGCACGGTGTCATGACTGAGCAGCTCAACCGCATGAATAGTTTGGTTAACCAACTGTTGACGTTATCGAAAATTGAAGCTGCACCCATGCACGAGCTTGATGAGGTCGTTAATGTTCCCGCAATGCTTGAGGTGTTAGAAAAAGAAGCGGTGAGTTTAAGCGGTGACGATCAGCATAAGATCAGCTTCGATGTCGACAATAGCTTGCGCGTATTTGGTGATGATGATCAACTGCGCAGCGCGATTTCAAATCTGGTTTACAACGCAGTGAAATACACTCCACCAGGGGCGAATGTCAAAGTGCGTTGGTATCAGTCTTCTCAAGGTGCACATCTAGAGGTTGAAGATACCGGTGATGGTATTGAAGCGCAGCATTTGCACAGATTGACGGAGCGCTTTTATCGTGTCGATAAGGCGCGCTCTCGTGATACTGGCGGCAGTGGACTCGGCTTAGCGATTGTAAAACACGCTCTATCGCATCACGACTCACACTTGGAAATTCACTCTGAAGTAGGTGTGGGCAGTAAGTTCTCGTTCATTTTACCTGAACGATTGGTGGTTCAGTGATGACGACGTTAGTAGCGCGCGTCGCTAAGGGATTAATGTTGTGTGTACTGTTGTCGGGCACCGCTTTGGCACAGGAACTTCCCAAGTACAGTAAGCTCTCTGGCGTATCGGGTAACCTCTCTTCTGTAGGTTCAGATACGCTCTCCGGCATGACCACATTATGGCTCGAAGAATTCAAATATCTTTACCCAAATGTGAACCCGCAGATCCAAGCTTCTGGCTCGTCGACGGCGCCACCGGCATTGACCGAAGGGACTGCGCAGTTTGGCCCTATGAGCCGAGAAATGCGCTCGCGTGAAATCGAAGCCTTTGAGCGCCAATATGGTTATAAGCCAACAGCGCTTAAAGTCGCTATCGATGCAATTGGGTTGTTTGTTCACCTCGACAACCCGATTGAAGGACTTAACTTTAAGCAGCTTGATGCAATTTTCTCATCAACCCTTCGCTGTGGGGGGGCTGAGTATCTGCAAACTTGGAAGCAGCTTGGTATTGAAACACCTTGGGATGAACGTGCGATTCAAATCTTTGGGCGCAACTCTGTTTCCGGTACCTACGGCTACTTTAAGGATAAAGCACTATGTGGCGGAGACTTTAGACGTAATGTTAATGAGCAGCCGGGTTCTGCCTCTGTGGTGCAGTCGGTCGCTTCATCGATTAACACCATAGGTTACTCTGGGATTGGTTATCAGGTATCAGGTGCTAAGCTTGTGCCTATTGCCAACCATGGGGAGCAATACGTACTGCCGACTCAGGTGAATGTTCAGTCGGGGCATTATCCGTTATCGCGCTTTCTCTATGTGTACGTGAATAAAGACCCTAACCGCGCTCTCTCGCCGATTGAAGAAGCCTATATTCGTTATATCTATTCTCGAGAGGGGCAGCGGATCGTTCAGAAAGACGGCTATGTTCCGGTGAGTCTTGAGTTTGCAAAAGGTGAATTGGCCAAAGTGGGGCTGAGTATCGAATAATCTGGTGCTCTAACGGACAAAAAAAGCGGCCTATTTGCCTAATGCCGATCAGTTAACAACTAAATGATCGGTTGAACGATCCATTCAAAGTGTCAAAATCCGAGTGTATTCAATGCACTCGGATTTTTTTTATGTTTTTAAGACAGGCTCTTAACCAAGTTCATCAATTCTCTGCAGAGCAACTTTCGGGTTTATCTGATCTGCTTTCTCCAGAACTCATTTCCCAGTGTTTGGAAGATACAGGAATTACGACTATTCGCAGACGAAGGTTACCAATGGAAATGATGGTTTGGAGTGTTGTTGGGATGTCTCTGTATCGCCATTTGTCCATGGAGAAGGTCGTCTCGAAGCTGGATATTCTTCTCCCAGGTAAGAAGCCATTTGTTGCTCCGAGTGCAGTAATTCAGGCAAGACAAAGGCTGGGCTCCGATGTCATGAAATCCGTCTTTACTCAAACGCAGAAACTATGGAATGACAAAACGCCCCACCCAGACTGGCATGGTTTAACACTTCATGCGGTCGACGGTGTAGTCTGGCGAACCCCTGATACTAAAGACAATGATGAGCGCTTCAGTCGAACTCGGAATCAAAAGTGCTCGTCCGAATACCCTCAGATCCGAATGGTCTGCCATATGGAGCTGACAAGTCACCTTCTAAATAGTGCATCGTTCGACTCTACATCAAAGAGCGAAGTGGACTTAACTACGGAGCTCATTGAGCGCTCTCCCGACCATAGCCTAACTATCTTCGATAGAGGTTTTTACGCTCTAGGACTATTGCACCGTTGGCAGACAACAGGGTAGAGAGGCATTGGCTTATTCCAATGCGTAAAGGAGCTCAATACACAATGCTTCGCAAGTTAGGGCGTGGGCAAGAGTTGGTCGAATTAAAGCTATCCCCTCAAGCTAGGAAAAGTGGCACGATGCACCAGAAACACTGGAAGCTCGATTGATAACTAAGACTATTAAGGGTAAGGAGGTACGGTTGTTAACCTCGATGACTGACCCCTTGCGCTACCCAGGAAAAGACATCTCAGAGCTTTATGGACATCGATGGGAGATAGAGTTGGGTTATCGAGAGATGAAACAATATATGCTTCAAAACAACCTGACTCTAAGAAGCAAAAAGCCCGAACTAATAGAACAAGAACTGTGGGGGATGCTGTTGGCCTATAACTTACTTCGGTTCTTAATGTGCCAAATGGCCTACGACCAAAACAAGGTAATGCCTTACCAGATAGGCTTTAAACAAGCTTCGTTGTTCTTAATAGGACAGTTACAACTCCTTCCTGCCGTCGCACCTGGAAGAATCCCGGAGGTGATGAACTATATCCTAGATATGGCTGAGAGTTTTACGTTGCCAGAAAGGCGAGATAGGAGCTATCCAAGAGCGGTAAAAAAGAAGGCCCAGTCGCTATGCGACTAGGCCTTCTAAAAGGTGTTAGCTTCTTAACTTACAAGCATTAGGCCTATTTGCCGCTTTTTTTAGTTTTAGTTGTCAGTCACATCTAGGCGCTTAGAATACAAGATTCCAGCCTGCTGACTCCCAGTAGATTTGTTCGGTTTGTAAATCCGCTTGCAGCAGCTTGTTTTGCTCTAGCCAGTCGCTTTGGGTGCTGGTAAGTGTCCAAGTCTCATCGTCGATGGAAAGCTCAAGTGGCAACAGCTCCTCATTGCGCTGGCCATTAACGATGATCGCCAAACGCAAAATACCAATTAGGCCGACAATGTGCTTTTTCTTGAAGAGGGTAAACTCAGGCAGCTCTTGCAGTTTAAGCGCTTTGCGCTGAAAGCGGGTCAAGGTGGCGAGCACCAACTGCTGTTCGCTGTTAAAGCCAGGCATATTAGTATGGTTGAGAATATAACTCGAGTGCCGGTGGAAGGCTTGATAACTAATACTCAGTCCAACTTCGTGAAGCAGAGCGCTCCATTCCAATAAGCTGAACAATTCACTTTTCTTTTTAAGCCCCAGCGACTCGTGCACTTGATTCAAAAACTCGTGTGCTTGACCTCGCACTCGCGCGGCGTGCTCAAGATCGACAAAGTGTTTTTTGGCTAAGTTCTCAGCAGTGCGCATACGAATATCAGAGCGCTCAAAACGTTCTTCCATTTCATATAGTAAGCCTTCACGCAGCGCACCAGAAGAAAAGTGCATCTCTTTGATTTTAAGACTCTCGAAGATAGCGGTGAGAATGGCAACGCCTGCCGCAAACACAGGTTTGCGCTCAGGGGTTAGTCCTTGCAGTGCGATATCATCGATGCTGTCGAACTCACACAGTTTGTCGATGAGCTTATAAAGTCGCTTATTATTGATGATGCCATCTTCATAGCCAATCCCAACGAGCACCTCTTTGATGGCTTTGATGGTGCCAGAGGAGCCGAGCGACACTTCCCAGCCTTTCTTTTTGTAACGCGGCGTCAAAGCTTCAAGGCGTTGTCTGGCCGAGAGAATGGCTTTGGTGAAGTTCTTAGACGAAAGCTTACCGTTGGCGAAGTACTTACTGGTATAACTGACGCAGCCCATTTGAGTACTGTTAAGCAGCACAGGCTCAAACGCCTTTCCAATAATAAGTTCGGTACTACCACCACCAATATCAACGACTAACTTTGAGTTGGACTCGGTTTGCGTATGAGCAACACCGGCATAGATAAGACGTGCTTCTTCTTCACCAGGAATGACTTCGATGGGGAAAGGCAGAACATCACGAGCTTTTTGCAAAAAGACATGGGCATTGGCTGCGATACGAAGAGTATGGGTTGCGGCAATACGAACATTGTCGACCTCGAAGCCTTGTAGACGTTCGGCAAACATCGCGAGGCACTCCAGGCCTCGCTCCATTGCGGCGTCATCTAAGTTTCCATGCTCATCCAAACCGGAAGCCAGTCTGACGCGTTGCTTGTGCCTGCTGACTAGTTGCAAGTCTTGGTCGACGACTTTGGCGACCACCATGTGGAAGCTGTTTGACCCAAGGTCAATCGCTGCCACATCTTTGGTGATAACGTCATTCGTCGGTTGATCTTTAGTGTTCGTGTCCGTGGTTTGACTCATTATGTTCTAGTTTTTGTTTGCGTTTTCTAGTTTGCTTCTCTACCTGTTTAAGATAGTCGTAAATAGCAATTTGTGAACGAACTTTCTTGCGATTACCACGAGGAACATAGGTGTTGCTCATCTCTTTATCAATCCAACGAGCCTTTACCGTATCGGTAAAGTGGATGTTGACGATATCGATAATACGTTGCTTTAAGCGTTCATCTCGCACAGGTGCAGCCACTTCAATTCGGTGGTCGATGTTTCGCGTCATCCAATCTGCAGAGGAGATGTACACCTGTGGATCACCATCGTTATGAGCAATAATAACGCGAGGATGTTCTAAAAAGCGATCGACAATACTGATAATTTTGATGTTATCACTGACACCTTCAATTCCTGGTACCAGTGAGCACATACCACGGATGATCATATTGATTTTTACGCCTGCGCTGCTTGCTTCATACAGTTTACTCACCAGACCTTTGTCGACAAGGTTGTTTACTTTGAGCGTCAACGCCGCTCTTTTGCCGATTTGTGCGTTGGCGATCTCGGTATCAATTAAGCGATAGAGCTGCTTACGAGAGTTACGCGGTGAGACAATCAGTTGGTTAAACCTGACCGGACGATAAGGATTTTCGATATAACCGAACACATTGCGCACCTCATTGGTGATCTCTTGATCCGCAGTGAGCAGCGAAAAGTCGGTATAGATCCGTGCCGTTCTCTCGTGGAAGTTCCCTGTCCCTACGTGAGCGTAACGAACGATTTCTCCTTCCTCGCGTCGACTTATCAGCAGCAGCTTAGAGTGGATTTTCAAGCCCGGCGCACCGAAAATTACGTGGACGCCATTCTCGGTCAGTACTTTTGACCACTCAATGTTGGCCTCTTCATCGAAGCGAGCTTGCAGTTCTACCACCACAGTCACGCTCTTGCCATTGTGCATGGCATCAATCAGAGAGTTCATCAAACGTGAGTCTTTGGCAACACGATAGATGTTAATCTTAATGCTCAGCACTTTAGGGTCGAACGAGGCTTGGCGAACCAATTCCGTAATGTGCTCAAACGTGTGGTATGGATAGTAGAGCAGAATATCTTGAGCGCGGATGGCATCGAAGGTGTTGTCATAGCCGTCAAAATCAGCGCAGCGCATTGGCGGCAGGGGCTTATTTTCTAGATAATCACGACCGACATTAGGGAAGCCGATAAAGTCTTTGAAATTGTGATAGCGGCTGCCTGGGATCAAACTGTCGTAGTTCGAGATACCCAGCTTGTCACACAGCGTGGTTAACATTTCTTCTGGCATATCGCGCTCGTAAACAAAGCGTACCGGCATTGCCGTTAAACGCTGGCTTACCCCTTCTGACATTTGCTCTAACAGGCTGTGTTCAACCTCATGGCTTAAATCGTATTCTGCATCACGGGTCATTTTCATTGCATAACCGTTGAGCTCGTCGTAGTCGAAGAAACCACGAAAGAGTTCATCAAGGCAGTAGCGGATAATGTTATCAAGCAGAATGATGGTCTTACGGCGTTTGCCTTTTTGCTCCGGCACCATGACAAAGCGAGGTAGGTGATCGGTTGGGATCTCTAAGATCGCATATTGAGAACTGTCGTTGGTTTTAAGGTCGACGACGATATACGCGTACTCGTCTTTCAGAAACTGTAAAACATCAATGTCGTCTTTGAGCATAAGTGGGGTGATGTGCGGCAGCACTTCTTTTTTAAAGTACTTTTTAATCCACTTCTGCTGGGTGTCATCAAGCTGAGTTTCATTGACGAGGAAAATGCGTCGGCGAGCCATCTCCATGATCAGCTCGCTATACAGTTCATCAAAGCGCTGGTTAAGTTTGAGCGCCTTGCTTTGCATCTTCCCAAGCAGGTGTTTAGAGTTGTCATTAACGCCGCGGTCTTGGTTGATCAAAATACGACGTTTGACGTCTGAAAAACGAACTTTATAGAACTCATCCAAGTTGTTGGAAAAGATCCCCAAAAAACGGATCCTTTCGACCAGTGGAACTGTTTTATCCGCGGCTTCTTGCAACACGCGCTCATTAAACGATAACCAACTAAGTTCTTTTTCTATATAGAGTTTTTCTGCGCTCATGTACTCAACCACCGACGTTTGGGCTCACTACTGGGAAGCAGCAAAGCGGAATGTAAGATGAATCTTGTCGTGAACCTTAGAGATTGTATATGACATTTTTATTTCAAAAAGCGTGCAACGCGACACATTTCATTATTTTCAGCACCTTAGATGCTATGTAATATAACTGTCATCTAAACGAAATATTATGTTGAGGCAATTCGTGCATGCTGTTCACTTGCCTCTCGTCCTTGAAGGCAAACGCCTGATAACACTCAAACTGCATCATAAGAGAACATTAGTAGATTATGGCAACGGCCAATTTTTCACTTCATACCAAAGATAGAAAACGTCTGATCAAAGATCGTTTGGTGCGTTGGATCGTCTCATTTGGTGGCTTGAGTGTACTCGCTGGGCTTATCTTCATCTTCGTCTACTTAGCTTATGTCACACTGCCTCTATTTTCCGATAACGAGGTCACATGGCAGCCCGCGATCAGCTCTGATATTGCAGAAACGCCAGTTTTAACCTTAGTCAGCGATAGTGGTCATGACGGCTTATTCTTTTTTGCCGATGGTGGTTATATCCAACAGTCGCTTGTTACGGGTGAACAGACTTCACATCGTTTGCCAGATAACATTGTGCGCTTGCAGGCCGTCGATGAAAAAATACTGCTAGCGGTGGATAGTAAAGGTCGTTACGCCGCGCTAAAACCTAAATTACAACTGGATCAAAGTAGTGGTGATGCACAGTTGATTGTTCCTGATCTTGATGAGGAGCAATGGATCTCGCTGCCTAACGCGAAGCTGGTCAATGCAGTGGTCAATAAAGGTGAAACTGTCATTGCTAGTATCGATGAGCGCGGCATGCTGCAAGCTGGGTATTCACACCACGCCACGGAATCAAGCAGTGGTGAGTTCTCTTTTGCTACCTTACCAACCACGATTGAGGGCGCAAAAGAGCTGGTCGTTACGCCAGATGGTCGCACCTTATATGTTCGCTTCGGCAATCAGCTGGTGGTGATTAACCGCAATGGACATTCGCTATACGCACGTGAGGTGGTTGACTTATCGGCGCCGAATGGTGTCAACGTCAGTGGTGTACATTTGTTGTCTGGGGCATATTCGCTGCTGGTGCAATATGACAATCAGCAGGTTTGGCAATGGTTTGATGTATTGATTGAAGGCGAGCGTAAACTTACGCCGATTCGCTCATTTCAGTTTGATGCTGATATCGCGTTTTTGACGGCAGAGGCTACGAGTAAGGGCTTCAACGTACTGCTTGCGAGTCCACAGACTTCTGAATCAGCGTCAAACAGCTTTCAGTTGCAAAGTCTCTATACCACGAGCGAAAAGCTCGTTTCCGAGAGCCCAGTGCCTAGTTCAGACGTGCGTGATTTCGCCTTGTCCAACAATGGCCATTACGCGCTAGTGTTGTCTGAGGGTGCAATGTACCGCGCCTATCTACCTAATGAGCACCAAGAGATTTCGCTGAGTGCATTGTGGCAAAAGGTGTGGTACGAAAGCTACCCTGAGCCGGAATTTATTTGGCAAACCACCGCCGCTTCCGATGATTTTGAAGCCAAATACAGTCTGGTTCCGATTGCGTTTGGTACCATAAAGGCAGCTCTATTTGCGATGCTGTTTTCTGTGCCGATTGCGGTGTTTGGCGCCATCTACACCGCGTACTTTATGTCGTCGAAAATGCGCCGCGTGGTTAAGCCGACGATCGAGCTAATGGAAGCGTTGCCAACCGTCATTATTGGCTTTTTGGCAGGACTTTGGTTCGCCCCTATCGTGGAAACGCATTTACCGGCGATTTTGCTGTTGCTGGTGGCATTACCGCTGCTCTCTTTGTTGTCTGGCGCGGTGTGGTACGCCATCCCTAAAGCGTACACATCAAAGCTGCCAAGCGGCTTACATCCTTTCACCCTCATACCTGTCATCTTGATTGCCATCTATTTGGCAATGGCGTTATCTAGTGATATGGAAGTGATGTTGTTCAATGGTGATGCAAGAGTATTTCTCGCGACACATGGAATTGATTTCGATCAGCGCAATGCTTTAGTGGTGGGCTTTGCTATGGGCTTTGCGGTTATCCCAACTATTTTTACCATTGCCGAAGATGCCATTTTCTCAGTTCCCAAACACCTGTCTGATGGCTCGCTAGCGCTAGGAGCGACACAGTGGCAAACACTGATCTATGTAGTGCTGCTTACCGCCAGTCCAGGCATTTTCTCTGCGGTCATGATGGGACTAGGGCGCGCCGTTGGCGAGACGATGATCGTGCTGATGGCAACGGGTAATACGCCGATCCTCGATTGGAATATTTTCGAAGGTATGAGAACGCTATCGGCCACTATGGCTGTCGAGTTACCTGAATCTGAGGTTGGTAGCAGTCACTACCGCTTGCTGTTCCTGATGGCGCTTATCTTGTTTAGTTTTACCTTTGTAGTGAACTCGCTAGCGGAGTGGGTGAGACAACGACTCCGGGAGAAATACAGTGCGCTTTAATTGTATAGGGGAGCCGGAGCATGTTTAAGTGGTTCAAATCTGGGTCACCTTGGGTTTGGCTCACTGGTGGTGCGGTCAGCATCAGCTTGATTTCCGTGCTTGGTTTATTGCTGCTTATCGGTTGGCGAGGGCTGACCTACTTTTGGCCAGCGCCGCTCTATCAGTGGCAAGATGACCAAGGCGGGGCATTAATTGGGCAAGTCTATTCAAAGACTTGGGTACCCACTTACAATATTCCTAACGCACAGTTGTTGCTACCAACTGACATCCTAGAGCAGGGTAAGGTAGAGCGCTATAGCATCAAAGTGGCCAACCGAGATTTGTATGGCATCGACTTTGTGTCTCTGCTTTCATCACAGCTTCATGATTCTCAGACTCCAGCGGATCTGGTGGTGATTGAACGTACTCGTGGCGGAAACTTCTTCGGTCGTATCCTTGATCTTAAAGGTGTAGAGGGGCTACAAGAAACGGCGATAGCCGAGACGTTAACGTTTGAGCTTCAACAGATCGCGCTGATCCGCGATCGCATAGACGGTATTACCGAGCGCCGATTAAAAGGATTGAATCACCAACTTGAAGCTCTGCGTTTGAAGCAGCGCCGTGATAGCTTGAATGGCGTGCTGACGGAAGAGTTAACGCTTCGCTATCAGCAGCAAAATGCGATCATCCGGGAGCAACTGAGCCAAACTGACATTGAGCTTGACGAGCTAAGGGCTGAGTTAGCGAGCAAAACTTTGGTTGTCGAAGATATGCGCGGCGAGCGATTAGAAATTGGCCTCAATCGCGTGTTGGATTTTTGGTATCCGAATCAAATGAGCTACGCCGATAAGCTTTCTCATTGGGGACATCAGGTTTGGAAGTTCTTATCGGATGATCCGCGTGAATCGAACTCTGAAGGTGGCGTGTTTCCTGCAATCTTTGGCACCGTACTGCTGGTGATTATCATGTCGGTCATGGTGATGCCGCTCGGTGTGCTGGTGGCGGTGTATTTGCACGAATACGCTGAGAACAATTTACTGACGCGCATGATACGGGTCGGGGTTATCAACTTGGCAGGTGTGCCGTCGATTGTTTATGGTGTATTTGGATTGGGTTTTTTTGTCTACACCATTGGCGGCTCTATCGATTCTTTGTTTTATGCCGAGCGGTTGCCGGCGCCAACGTTTGGAACGCCAGGCCTGCTATGGTCATCGCTGACCCTTGCAATTTTGACGCTGCCGGTGGTGATTGTGGCGACAGAAGAGGGTTTAAATCGTATTCCAACGTCTGCTCGTCATGGCTCACTTGCACTTGGTGCTACGCAGTCGGAGACCCTGTGGCGAATCGTACTACCCATGGCAAGCCCTGCCATCATTACCGGCTTAATCTTAGCGGTTGCTCGCGCGGCGGGTGAGGTGGCGCCATTAATGCTGGTAGGCGTGGTAAAATTGGCATCAAGTCTACCGGTGGACTCACAGTTTCCGTTTTTGCACCTTGAGCGTAAATTTATGCATCTCGGTTTTCATATTTACGATGTGGGTTTCCAGACATCCAACATTGAAGCAGCGAGACCATTGGTTTACGCAACCTCGTTCTTGCTGGTTACCGTCGTGGTTGGGCTAAACTTAACGGCAATAGCGATACGAAATAACCTGCGTGAAAAATACCGCACACTAGGACAAGATTAACCATGTTTTCTATCAACCAGACTCTGGGCTATCCAACGCCTTTAGATGTGAACAACCTAAGTGATGAGCAAACTGCCATTGCTATTGAAAACTTGAACTTGTACTACGGTAATAAGCAGGCATTGGATGATGTATCGATGCGTATTCCCAAAGGACAAGTTACGGCGTTTATCGGCCCGTCAGGCTGCGGTAAATCAACCTTGCTGCGCTGCATTAATCGAATGAATGATTTGATTGAAGGGTGCACGGTTGAAGGTAAAGTGAAGCTTCATGGTGGCAATGTCTATCATCCTAAAGTCGATGTAGCGACGCTGCGCCGCCGCGTAGGCATGGTGTTTCAGCGCCCGAATCCTTTTCCTAAATCCATTTATGAAAATGTCGTGTATGGACTCAGGCTGCAAGGCATCAAAAACAGTCGTAACCTCGATGATGCGGTTGAGCGCTCTTTGCGAGCAGCTGCGCTGTGGGATGAAGTAAAAGATCGCTTACATGAAAACGCATTTGGGTTATCTGGTGGTCAACAGCAGCGATTGGTCATTGCCCGTGCTATCGCCATTGAGCCTGAGGTATTGCTGCTGGATGAGCCGACATCGGCGCTCGATCCTATCTCTACTCTGACTATTGAAGAGCTGATTAACGACCTGAAAACCAAGTACACGGTTGTGATCGTGACCCATAATATGCAGCAAGCGGCTCGAGTGAGTGATCATACCGCGTTCATTCATCTTGGAAAACTGGTAGAGTACGCCGATACAGATACTATATTTACTTCACCGATAGAAAAACAAACCGAAGACTACATCACGGGTCGCTACGGCTGATTGACAGGCTTTAGGGTTACAACAGGAAATTTTCACACATGCATTTTGGTCGTCATATCTCAGGTCAATTCAACGCCGAGCTTGAGTCTATTCGTACCCACGTTTTGACCATGGGAGGCTTGGTTGAGCAACAGCTGTCGTTTGCAATGCAGGCTCTGCATAAAGACGATATTGAGCTTGCCCGAAAAGTGGTAAGAGACGATCACAAAGTCAATGCAATGGAAGTGTCTATCGATGAAGCGTGCACTCGTATCATTGCCAAGCGTCAGCCCACCGCCAAAGATCTTCGTTTGGTGATGGCCATTATCAAAACCATAACGGATTTAGAGCGCATTGGTGATGTGGCAACCCGTATCGCGCGTGTAGCCATAGAGCAGCCATCAACTAAGCACCAAAAGTTCCATGTTTCTTTGGAGCCGTTATGCCGACAAGCCATTGCTATGCTGCATCAAGTACTTGACGCGTTTGCTCGCATGGACGTTGATGCGGCGGCAGAAGTCTACAAGCTGGATGATAAGTTAGACGCGGAATACGAAGCGGTGATCCGTCAGTTGATGACCTATATGATGGAAGACCCAAAGAACATCCCTAACATTCTTCAGGTCATGTGGTCAGCACGTGCTATCGAGCGTGTTGGCGATCGCTGTCAAAATATCTGTGAGTACATTATCTACTTCGTGAAAGGGAAAGATGTACGCCACTTAGATGAGAAGGCCATCAAGGACATTTTGTAATCTGTCGCCTCCGTTTCGAGTTAGAAGCGACCAACCACGCCAAAGCTTAATGAGAAGTGCGAGCCCATAGAGATGAAGGTGTTGCTCGCACCGAACACGTCATAATCAAAGCCGGTTCTTAGACCAAAGCTTGGATTTAGCATGTACACGTAACCCGCACTGATGCTAAGTCCGTTAGCACTGCGATTAAGCAACTCACTGTTGATGCGCTTCTCGCCACGATAGTTGGCGAGGCCGATCTCTGCTTGCAGTCCATAGTTCTCACGATCGCCAAACATATGCTGTAGGCCTAGACGATAAGAGTCGATGGTCTCGTCATAGCGGTCGGTATCGTAATACTTGCGCGCATAGCTTACGTAAACCGCATCCATTCCTAGAGCATCAGCGACACCAAGCTGAACGCCAGCACCGTTAAAAGCACCAATTTTTACATCTGGAGACAGATGGATGCTTTGCGCTTGAGCTTCCGACGCTATGGCGGTGAGGGGCAAGGTAGCAAGGATGGGTAGTAGCAGCTTTTTCATGGTCATATCTAATCGCAAACAGGAGGAGCGCCGATGGTAGCGGCTCCTGTTTATGCTGACTAAGTAGCGCCACTAATAGCTTTAATTAGCTGTGCTTATTGGCTTGCTGCGGCAATCTTTCTTCGATGATGGATTCTATCCATTTTGCTTTTGCAGAGTGGCGGTTTTTGTTGTGCAAGTAGCCAAATAGGCGCTTGGTATAAATCTGCCCATCTATTTCCACTTTGAGTGAGCGTAATTGGGAGTAATTGTGGATCGGAAACAAATTAGAATGCGGAAGTAGCATATCAGTAGATTCAATCACATCGATAAGTGCTAACAGCATCTCTGAGCGAAATCCCACTTTAGGTGTGTAGCCTTGTCGCTCTAGGATTTGGCTGGCATAGGTGAAGTGATCATTCCATCCCGGGGAGATAAGTGAAGCCAGCTCGTAACCGACGGAGTCTTTAGGCGTGATGAGTGGTTTAGTAATGGGGTGGTCTTGACGTACGATAATGCGCGCTTCTAAATCAAACAGAGGATCACGAGCCAGCTCTTTAGACAGATGTTCAAGATCGTAATGCACGCCGTAAAACACCTCTCCATTGCGAATTTTCTCCGCCGTGGTTTGATTCCAGCTGAGTAGCTCCAAATTTAGCAGTGGCGCTTGCTGCCTAAAAGCAGTAAATAACGCACCCGCAAGGCTTGTCATGACGATCGGAGCTAACGCGATGCGTATCGTCCCTGTAAGTGTCGCTGGATCAAACTCCTCCAGCTGATTGAGCGCTGCTTCTAAACCATCAACAAATGGTGCGATTTTATCCTCAAGATCTAAAGCAAAGGGTGTTGGCTCAAGGCCGCCTTGGACTTTGACAAACAGTTCATCTTCAAACACGGTACGAAGTTTTTGTAGAGCTTGGCTAACTGCAGGCTGCGTGACGTAAAGCCGTTCCGCTGCCTTACGGGTATTGCGCTCTTGCAGCAAAATACGAAAGGTTTTTAACAGATTTAGGTCGAGTCGACTAAACAGTTGCGTTGATTCAGTCATAGTTATCCGGCACAAACGATTGTTCTTCAATAGGTGTTCGCATATAGCCTTCTTTGTTGATTTCTGGCAAGTCAATCTCTGGGTAGGCGACTTCTTGGTAATCTATTTGGCCGAGCAGGTGAGTAATGCAGTTTAATCGAGCGCGTTTTTTATCATCGGAGGGGACTACCCACCATGGGCATTGCTTAGTATCCGTGTAAGAAAACATGGTGTCTTTGGCCTGCGAGTACTCTGCCCAGCGGTTGCGAGACTCCAAATCCATGGGGCTGAACTTCCAACGCTTAATCGGAGTATTTACACGCTCTAAAAAGCGCTTTTCTTGTTCTTCATCGGATACAGAGAACCAATACTTAAGAAGAATAATACCCGAGCGAACCAGCATGCGTTCAAACTCAGGGCAAGAGCGTAAGAACTCTTGGTACTGCTCATCGCTGCAAAACCCCATGACTTTCTCAACGCCAGCGCGGTTGTACCAGCTGCGGTCAAACAGCACGATTTCACCCGCCGCAGGTAGGTGAGCGACATAGCGCTGAAAATACCATTGGGTTTTCTCTTTTTCTGTTGGAGCGGGTAGGGCAGCAATACGACAAACGCGAGGATTGAGCTTTTCAGTAATGCGCTTAATGACGCCACCTTTTCCCGCAGCATCACGACCTTCAAATACTACAACGACTTTAAGCCCTTCTTGTTTGACCCACTCTTGTAGCTTAACCAGCTCGATCTGCAATCGAGCGAGTTCACTTTCATAGTGCTTTTTGTCCATTTTGCTTTTCTTGCCCATAGAAGTCCTTCTCCGATTTTCTTTGTGTTTGTTTTATAGAGAGTTTAGCACCCTAGTTACTGCGCGGATCTTGTCGCTACTGGTAACTGGGATGGCAAAATCATCAATATCGCCTGCCCCCATTTTGGCCTCGTTGGCGATAAAGTGCATTTTGCTGTTGCGAGAAGATTTGCCTGACAGGTGTACTTCCTGCACTTGGCTGGTGGTTATGATGGTGGCGACGTTATCGGCGCAAACACCCGCTCCGGCCATGAGAGATATGCGGCCATCCGCTTGTTTAACCAGCTCAGCTAACTTTGATGCGCCATCTAGCGCATTGGATGCCAACCCAGAAGTGAGTATTCGCTCACATCCCAGTGTAATCACGTCTTCAAGCGCCTGTTCTGGTTTTTTGCATTGATCAAATGCACGGTGGAAAGTAACGCCAAGAGCCAGCTCATGTGCCAGTTTCACTAGGCGAATTGAACGCGGCATGTCGATGTACCCGTCTTTGTCTAAAAGTCCAAGCACTACCCCTTGCGCGCCATATTTTGCAGCTGTACGAATGTCTTCTGCCATGATTTCGACATCATCACAGTCATACAGGAAGTCGCCTTGGCGAGGTCGAATCATGACGTAGATGGGAATGCTAGACGACTGAACGGCTTGTTTGATTAATCCTGCGTTTGGAGTAAGGCCGCCTAAAGCAAGTGATGAACACAGTTCAATGCGGGTAGCGCCGCCAGCGATGGCATAAGCGAGTGACTCGATATTGTCGATACAGACTTCAAGTTGGTAGCTCATTTTAATTCTCAATAGAAAGACTGCTATCAATATATCGCTGACCAAGAAATCTGAAAATAAAAAAAGCCCGAGTCGGTGACTCGGGCTTCGTTTTTTGGCTAACTCGTTTCTTCTTCAATGATTGGCGTGCGTTTTTCGCTTTATATTTGTCCAACCATCACCCCTGGTTTGAGCGCAGGGTGAAGGGTCGAATTACTTAGATAGGTCTTCTGCGTGCTCAGATAGGAACGCTGCAACACCTTTCGGAGATGCGTCCATACCTGCTTTGCCTTCTTCCCATTGTGCAGGGCAAACTTCGCCGTGCTTCTGGTGGAAGTTTAGAGCGTCAACCATGCGTAGCATTTCGTCGATGTTACGGCCTAGTGGTAGGTCGTTAACAACTTGGTGACGTACAAGACCGTCTTCGTCGATTAGGAAAGAACCACGGAAAGCAACACCTGCTTCTGGGTGCTCAACGTCGTACGCTTTGCAGATTTCGTGCTTAACATCAGCAACTAGTGGGTATTTCACTTGACCGATACCGCCATCTTCGATAGCAGTGTTACGCCATGCGTTGTGAGAGAACTGAGAATCGATAGAAATACCGATAACTTCACAACCTTTAGCTTGGAAATCAGCTAGACGGTTGTCGAATGCAATCAGCTCAGATGGGCAAACGAATGTGAAGTCTAGTGGGTAGAAGAAAACAACCGCTTTCTTACCTTTAGTGAACTCAGCGAAGTTGAAGTTCTCAACGATGTCACCGTTGCCTAGAACAGCTGCTGCAGTAAAGTCTGGGGCTTGACGACCAACTAGTACCATTTTTTTTGCTCCTAAATAGGGATAATTTCAAACCATTTCGGTTTGGTCCGTGTTTGTACGAGACAAACTATAGTACACATTGTAGTATTGAAAAAAGCGAAAATATTAGATTAATTCCATCGAAAAAAGCGATGAAGCCACACGGTCGATTCCTTTTTTGATATTGGTTCAAAAACAGGCAGTTGAAATGAATAAATGGCCAAGCTTAAAGCAGCTTCATTACCTGGTTACACTTCATGAAACCCGGCACTTTAGCGAGGCAGCTGAGCGCTGTTTTGTCAGTCAATCGACCTTGAGTAAGGGAATCCAAAATCTTGAAGAGCTTATCGGTTGTCCACTTTACGAAAAGAAAGACAAGAAAAGCCCATTAGTCTTTACTCAAGCAGGCGAGATGGTAGTGTCTCAAGGCCGTGAGCTGCTGGCTAAAGGCCAGGATCTGATTGAGCTGGGTAACCTCTGCCAAGGTGACGTGATGCAAGGTCAGTTAAAACTCGGCTGTATTCCAACGATCGCCCCTTTCTTATTGTGTGATTTGGTACAAGAGATCAATGCCCGCTACCCGCAGCTCAACTTACTATTAAGAGAAGATACTACAGCTAATTTGCTGGCGGCGCTGCGCCACGGTGAGTTGGACGTGCTCATCCTTGCGCTGCCAATGGATATTGGCACGATGGAAAGCTGCATTGTCGGCCACGACCCATTTAAGATGGTCATTAGCCGTAACCAAGCCGACAGTATTCGGGTGCCAATCAAATATGATGATTTGCCTGATGAGTCGGTCTTTTTGTTAGAGAACGAGCACTGCCTGACTGAACATGCGGTTTCAGCGTGTAAGCTCACTGAAAAAGAGAAGATCAACCCATTTAGCGCTACGAGTTTACATACCCTAGTACAAATGGTGGCTAACGGTTTGGGAACCACGTTCATTCCACAAATGGCGATTGATCACGGTTTGCTTGAGAACCAAAATCTCATCGTGATTGAGCCGCCAGGTCAACAGGCTCATCGCGATATTGGTTTGGTATGGCGACCAAGCTCCTCGCGAAGAGATTCGTTTTTGCAGCTTGCAGATGTGGTTTCTGAGTTGTTGTAGCCAGTTTTGTAGAAACCGATCGATATGTACTAGTGAAAGGCACCAGTTTAGGTGCCTTTTTTAGTATTTATAACTGGAGATTGGAATTATTTTCGAACCGTGAATCATGTCGGCGTTGAATTAGTTTTCAATCATTTCAGTGAGTTGACCATGTGAATTTTACACTGTGACATTTTGAAAAAGTGTTGTTGGCTTTGTCGATGCTAGTCTAGCTAAGTGGATAGGAGGGCTCTCGTCGTTGGCTGGTTTATACATACAACATTTCACAATGTTCTTTTTGAAATTAATTTACGTAACTCACAACGAAAATGACTTGAAATAGCGAGTTTGATACAGAAAGAGGAAACTATCGAATTCGCAAAAACACCCACTTTAGAGTTGCAACTCTAAAGTGGGTTACGGTAATGTAGATAGACGGTTTTGAGGTTTTTAAGGCAATGAGAAATCAGCACTTTGTATACTGAGCCATCAAAGAGTTGGCTTGCTAATTCGCCAAGCTGGAAAAACGACAGTTCATCACCTGTTGTTTAAAAGCTACAAATGAAAACTGATACTAAACCTGTTTTGAGCACTGCCCCTTGTGGTCGAATAAGACCACAGAATGTCGGTAGATTTGAGCGGCGTCAGCCGCTTCTTTTTTCTACAATTCCCCAACCCTAAGTAATGCCTTACGGGCTGACGCTTTCGCTATTATTTTCCGGTTGAATCTCTTCTGGTTCACTATCTTCTTGAAGCTCTAAAAGGTTGATTGCAATCGCGACAAAGTCACTGTCCGTGATAATGCCGACCAACTGCTTGTTATGTACTACAGGTAAGCATCCGACCTTATGTTTTTGCATATATAAGGCGCTTTCTTTCAAACCCGCTCGTGGTTCTGCGGTCATAATGTTGGTGCGCATCACTTCACTAAGCGGTGTCGACAGTGTGTAAGATTGATCGCTAGGTATTTTCTGCAATATGGACTCTTGCGCCGCGAGAACGTCACGCTGTGAAACAATACCTAGTAAATGACGTTCTGCATCGACGATTGGAATGTGGCGGATATCGAGCGCTTCCATCGTGTGTTTGGCGTCGGCTAATGAGTGAGACCGCAATAGGGTGTGAGGGTTGCGAGTCATCATGTCTTGGACCTTAATCATATGGCCTCCAACTCGTTCTGTTTGTGTACTTTAACTATAGGTTTTTTCACCGATTAAATCTGAGATTAACATCGTTTTTTGCCGTTTAACTCACAAAATATCCCTATTGATAAAATGGTTTAAATGGCGCGTGGTAATTCACTGGTTAACTGGTCGCAAACGTCGGTTCAGCTTGCTATTCCAACGGGTCACTTTATACTATGCGGCTGCGAATTTTTTCGCCGTTTTAGTCGCTTAATAAAGAAGATTGGTGTTATGCAAGTTTCAGATTTTCACTTCGAATTACCTGATGAGCTGATTGCTCGTTACCCAAAGGCAGAGCGTAGCTCAAGCCGACTGCTTCAATTGACCGGTAACACGGGTGAAGTTGTAGATGGAAACTTCACTGATATCGTCAGCCAAGTTCAGCCTGGCGACCTTCTTGTGTTCAATAACACGCGCGTGATCCCGGCACGTATGTTTGGTCGCAAAGCTTCTGGCGGTAAGCTAGAAGTATTGGTAGAGCGTATGCTTGATGACAAGCGCGTTCTTGCGCACGTACGTTGTTCAAAATCACCAAAACCAGGTACCGAGCTGTTTTTGGGTGAAAACGACGAATACCAAGCGATCATGACGGCGCGTCACGATGCCTTGTTTGAAATTGAAATGCAGTCAGATAAGACAGTGCTTGAGATCCTAAACGATGTTGGTCACATGCCATTGCCGCCATACATCGATCGTCCAGATGAAGATGCCGACAAAGAACGTTACCAAACGGTTTATAACGAAAAACCCGGTGCGGTTGCGGCGCCTACTGCTGGTCTTCACTTTGACGATAGTGTTCTCGAGCAAATTAAAGCCAAAGGCGCCAACTTTGCGTATGTGACGCTTCATGTTGGCGCAGGTACATTCCAGCCTGTTCGCGTTGAAAATATCCATGACCACCACATGCATGCTGAATATGTAGAAGTGCCTCAAGAGGTGGTGGATGTGATTGCAGAGACTAAAGCGAACGGCGGTCGCATTATTGCAGTGGGTACCACCTCGGTACGTTCACTCGAGAGTGCGGCGCAAGATGCACTGAAAAATGGTACTGAGCTGGTGCCTTTCTTTGGTGATACCGAGATTTTCATCTTCCCTGGCTATGAGTATCAGCTGGTGGATTGTCTCGTGACCAATTTCCACCTACCAGAATCAACGCTGATCATGCTGGTGAGTGCGTTTGCTGGCTACGACAATGTTATGAATGCCTACCTTCATGCGGTAGAGCAAAAATATCGCTTCTTTAGCTACGGTGATGCGATGTTCATTACCAAGAAAACGGCGTAGTTGACGCCTGTAGCGAGCGACAGTTTTTATTTCACTCAAGGACTCAGTGGAATACGGTAGGGAACACCAAAACCTTTCGCCAAACGAACTATGTTAGGTGAGCGGATCTAAGTGCGGCAAGCTACGCTTGTTAGTGCGTTTTAAGATTGAGTCAGACTGTGTCTCTGGCAATTTGGAGGCTTCGTGAAATTACAATACGAACTTAAGAAAAAAGATGGCCATGCGCGTCGTGGTCAGTTGACGTTTGAACGCGGTACAGTACAAACTCCGGCATTTATGCCAGTAGGTACATACGGTACCGTTAAAGGTATGACACCTGAAGAAGTACGCGGCACAGGTGCCGAAATTCTTCTTGGTAATACTTTCCACCTATGGCTTCGCCCAGGTCAAGAGATCATGAAGATGCACGGTGACTTGCACGACTTTATGAACTGGCATGGTCCTATCCTAACTGACTCTGGTGGCTTCCAGGTATTCAGTCTTGGTGATATCCGTAAAATCACAGAAGAGGGTGTGCATTTCCGTAACCCTGTAAACGGTGACCGTATTTTCATGGATGCAGAAAAATCTATGGAAATCCAAAAAGATCTTGGCTCTGATGTGGTGATGATCTTTGACGAGTGTACGCCATACCCAGCGACTCACGCAGAAGCGAAGAAGTCGATGGAAATGTCACTACGTTGGGCGCAGCGCTCTCGTGATCACTTCGACAAGTTAGACAACGAAAACTCGCTGTTCGGTATCGTTCAGGGTAGCGTATACGAAGACTTGCGTGATGTGTCGGTGAAAGGTCTGACTGACATCGGTTTCGATGGTTACGCGGTTGGTGGTCTTGCTGTTGGTGAACCAAAAGAAGAGATGCACCGCGTTCTTGAATTCACAACCCCTAAGCTTCCTGAAGATAAGCCTCGTTACCTAATGGGGGTAGGTAAACCTGAAGACTTAGTTGAAGGTGTTCGTCGTGGTATCGACATGTTTGACTGTGTGATGCCAACGCGTAACGCACGTAACGGTCACTTGTTCGTGACTGGCGGTGTGATTAAGATTCGTAACGCGACAAACAAAACTGACACAGGTCCTCTAGACGAGAACTGTGATTGCTACACTTGTAAAAATTACTCAAAAGCGTATCTACATCACCTAGATCGCTGTAACGAAATCTTGGGTGCACGTCTAAACACCATTCACAATCTGCGTCACTATCAAATGCTGATGGAAAGCATCCGTAAGGCAATTGATGAAGACCGTTTTGAGCAGTTTGTGGAAGAGTTTTACGCACGTCGCAACCGCGAAGTGCCACCACTAGATATGAAGGTCGACGCTCAATAGTTGGCTAAATAGTCGGCTATCCCTGCAATAGGTAACAAATCCTAGCTCTAGGTCACACTTTTTGTGCCTCTAAGCGAATAAGAAACATTGAGTTACCGTTTGCTTCTTGAAAAGATAGGGGGATAGCCCAATTTTGGATATGTATTTACATTAAAGAGGATGTTCTCCGATGAGTTTGATCTCTGCAGCTCACGCAGCTGAAGCAGCACCACAAGGTGGCGGTTTCGAAATGCTAATCATGCTAGGCATGTTCGCGGTAATTTTTTACTTCATGATTTACCGCCCACAAGCGAAGCGTGCAAAAGAGCACAAAAACCTAATGGCTTCTATGGGTAAGGGCGACGAAGTCCTAACTAACGGCGGTCTAATTGGTAAAATCACTAAAATCGCTGAAGACAACGACTACATTGCTATCGCATTAAACGACAACAATGAAGTAGTTATCAAGAAAGACTTCATTACTGCAGTGCTACCAAAAGGTACGCTGAAGTCTCTATAAAACAGCTATAGGATCTCGCTGTGCTAAATCGTTACCCTTTGTGGAAGTACCTGATGGTGATATTCGCCATTGCGGCAGCGGCGTTATACGCACTTCCCAATCTATACGGTGAAGATCCGGCTATTCAAATTACAGGGGCGCGTGGCGCCTCTGTTGATATGTCGACGCTGGATACTGTCACTAAAGCTCTTGAAGAAGAGCAACTATCTCGTAAGTCCATTGCTCTAGAAAATGGCTCCATTCTTGTTCGTTTCAATGATACTGATACTCAGATCAGTGCTCGCGACATTATCAGTGAAGCATTAGGCAAAGACTCTATTGTTGCACTTAACCTTGCTCCTGCTACTCCAAACTGGCTAGAGTCGATTGGCGCTGCGCCAATGAAACTCGGTCTTGACCTTCGTGGTGGTGTTCACTTCTTGATGGAAGTGGATATGGACGCTGCGATGGAAAAGTTGGTTGGTCAGCAAGAAGAGGGCTTCCGTAGTGATCTTCGTGAAGAGCGTATTCGTTATCGCTCTATCAGACCTGCAGGCAAAGATGGCGTAGAAGTATTACTTCGTGATGCTGAGCAACTTGCAGAGGCGAAGACAGTACTGGAAGCAAAATACCCAGATATGGACTTCTTCGATTCTGACTCAAACGGCCGCTTTGCTTTGGTCGCTCGATTCAAAGAAACTCGCCTTCAAGAAATCCGTAATTACGCTGTAGAGCAGAACATCACTATCCTACGCAATCGTGTAAACGAACTGGGTGTGGCAGAGCCATTGGTTCAGCGTCAGGGTGCGAGCCGCATCGTGGTTGAGCTACCAGGTGTTCAAGACACTGCGCGCGCGAAAGAAATTTTGGGTGCAACAGCAACACTAGAGTTCCGTGAAGTAGACAGTTCGGCTGACTTGGCTGCCGCAGCAAGTGGTCGTGCGCCAGCGGGTAGCGAGATTAAGCTTGATCGTGACGGTCGTCCGGTTGTGCTTAAGAAGCGCGTTATCCTAGGTGGTGCCAGCATTACTGATGCAAGCTCTAGCGCAGACGAATATGGTCGCCCACAAGTTAACATCTCGCTAGACAGCGAAGGTGGTAACAAGATGGCAGCGTTCTCACGTCAGAACATCGGTAAGCTAATGGCAACGGTTTTCGCTGAATATAAAGACAGCGGCAAGCGTACGCCAGAAGGCAAAGTTATCCTTGATAAGCATGAAGAAGTGATCAACCAAGCGACAATTCAGTCTGCACTTGGTCGTAACTTCCGTATCACAGGTATCGATTCTGCTGCTGAAGCCCACAACTTAGCGCTACTGCTTCGTGCAGGTGCTCTGATTGCGCCGATTTCTATTGTTGAAGAACGTACTATCGGTCCATCAATGGGTCAGCAAAACATCGATATGGGTATCAAAGCGTGTATCACAGGTATGATTGCCGTGATGCTATTTACGCTGGTTTACTATCGTCGATTTGGTCTGTTTGCCAACATGGCGTTGATGGCGAACATTGTTCTTATCGTTGGTGTTATGTCGATGATTCCAGGTGCGACGATGACGCTGCCAGGTATCGCTGGTATCGTACTGACGGTTGGTATGGCGGTGGATGCGAACGTTCTGATCTTTGAACGGATACGTGAAGAACTGAAAGATGGGCGTAACCCTCAGCAGGCGATTCACCAAGGCTATGCTAACGCTTTCAGCACCATCGCCGATGCGAACATCACCACCTTGATTACAGCGATTATTCTATTTGCTGTGGGTACAGGTGCGATCAAAGGCTTCGCGGTAACACTATCTATCGGTATTATTACTTCTATGTTTACAGCCATCATCGGTACACGTTGTCTCGTGAACCTGGTTTATGGCGGTAAGCGTATCAACAAATTGTCGATCTAAGGGTTAGTTATGTTTCAGATAATGAAAGCAGACAAAACGATCGACTTTATGCGTTGGTCAAAAGTTGCGTTCGTTCTATCCATTGTGATGATCGGTGCAGCTATTTTTACACTGTCGACGAAGTGGCTTAACTGGGGTCTAGACTTTACTGGCGGTACACTTATTGAGGTAGGCTTTGAACAGCCAGCAAACCTTGAGGAAGTCCGTTCAGCACTAGATGCGAAAGGCTTTGGCGATGCCACGGTACAGAATTTCGGTTCTGCTCGCGATGTTATGGTTCGTCTGCGTCCTCGTGATGACATGCAGGCAGAGGCGCTGGGCAACCAGATCCTAGATGCCATTCGCGTCGGCACGGGTGAAGACGTTGAAATGCGTCGTATCGAGTTCGTAGGTCCAAACGTCGGTGATGAGCTTACAGAAGCGGGTGGTCTTGCGATCCTTGTATCGCTTATCTGTATCTTGATATACGTCTCAGTGCGATTTGAATGGCGTTTGGCAGCGGGTGCGGTGCTCGCGCTTGCACACGACGTTATCATCACGCTGGGCATCTTCTCGCTTATGCAGATTGAAGTTGATTTGACGATTGTCGCAGCACTTCTAACGGTTGTCGGTTACTCACTCAACGATACCATCGTTGTATTTGACCGTATCCGTGAGAACTTCCGCAAGATGCGTAAGGGTGAGTCAGCTGACATCATGAACAGCTCCATCACGCAAACGCTAAGCCGTACCTTGATTACGTCTGGTACTACCTTGTTCGTAGTTATTGCACTGTTTACTCAAGGTGGTGCGATGATCCACGGCTTTGCGACTGCATTGCTACTGGGTATCACGGTCGGTACTTACTCTTCTATCTACGTAGCATCTGCGCTAGCTCTGAAACTGGGTATCCAGAGAGAGCACCTAATGCCGCCACAGATTGAAAAAGAAGGCGCTGAGTTTGATGAGATGCCATAAGGCAAATTGTCGGATTTGATGAAACGGCTCTGCATTTGCAGGGCCGTTTTTGTAACGAGGGTTTTTACTCAATTACAAAGCCATTCGATGTCTTTCCAATAACGAACGTTTAAAAGAGATTTTTCAACCTAACTTTATTACAAGAGTATTGTATTAGCTTCTCTATTTTGGACTGGAAGAAGGAGGTTATGTAATGCTACAACAGTACGAAAGACTCACAGAAGACGAGAAACTTTACCTGAAAAATCATCCTCATCATGTAGTTGCTATAGCTAGATCTAAAGATATTGCTTATGAGGAAACTAAAGTTCGATTTGGTTGTAACAGGTGCAATGACAAAAGCGATGCTTTTAGACATTGTTTTTGGTCAGCGATTTTGGCGAGAGATATTGGTTATAAGAATGCTTTAGAGTTTACATCAGCACATGAAAGCTCTGAGGACAACGACGCTTCAGAGAAGAATATGGATCTTCATAATAATCTTGTAGGGCTGAGGATTGGTTTATCAAGAGCAGGTGATGAAAAGTTGTCGCACTACTGTCGCACGGCTCTTTTGGTTGGGCGATTGAAGGTGCTTAGAGAATGAAAAAACTAACATTACTCATAGTCACGTTATTGATATCAGCCTGTAGTGAGGAAGTTACTTTTACTAACTCTGAACGCTCATTTGATAGCAATATTTGGAAAAGTTCTCCGAACCAACGCTACAGCATGCTAGAGGATTTTTACAAGCAATCTGCCATGACTCTAGATAGTAGTGAAATTATTGATAAATTGGGTCAGCCTGACGCGTACTATTTATATGATGAGTTTCCGGCATACCGCTTGAGCGAAAGCCAAGATTGTCTAGTTGCATTTGTGATTGATCGCTCGACAAAAAAGGTCTCAGAAGTGTTATTAGAGCCTGAAGGATGTATGGACTAAATTACTTTGGTTTCTGAGCTCTCCTATTTACTAAACATCTGCGCTAGCTCTGAAATAGGGCATCCAGAGAGAGCACCTAATGCCGCCACAGATTGAAAAAGAAGGCGCTGAGTTTGATGAGATGCCTTAGGGTATTTCTGTCCGAGTGCAGTGATCCCGTCATCCCACTAGCCGTGCGCCTGCGTACGCAGGGATCTACTCACAGCGATCACCAAGCCTCGAATAGATTCCTGCCTACGCAGGAATGACACACATGTAAGCGACAAGCACAAAAAAGCCACTCTTCGGAGTGGCTTTTCTTTTATCCAGGAAAAATGATTCTTAGTGAAAACACGTAACTTCCTTGGCACTAAACAAAAAAATCCCGACCATAGGTCGGGATTTCAAATTCAGCTGTGACGGGCTGTGCTTTCTTTTACGGAACTACTTAAGCTCTAAAGAATTACTTAAGGATAGCTTCGTTACCGTTTTCACGGATGTGTTTTAGCATCGCTTTCACGCCGCGAGCGCTTGAAGCAACAACGTTACCAGACTTCATGTACTCAGTACCGCCAGAGAAGTCAGTCACGATAGCGCCAGCTTCACGAGCAATCAGTTCGCCTGCCGCCATGTCCCATGGTTTTAGACCAAGCTCGAAGTAACCGTCTAGACGACCCGCTGCAACGTAACATAGGTCTAGAGCTGCAGAGCCAGCACGACGGAAGTCAGAGCACTCGTTGAACATAGAAGACATGATCTTGAAGTAGCTTTCAGAATGTTGCTTCTGCTTGAATGGGAAGCCAGTACCGATAACAGTACCTTTGATATCTTTAAGCTGAGTTACACGGATACGTGCATTGTTAAGCTGAGCGCCAGCACCACGTTGTGCAGTGAAAAGCTCGTTAACCATTGGGTCGTAAACACACGCTACTTCTGTTTTACCTTTGATGCGAACTGCAATAGATACAGCGAAAGTAGGAATGCCTCGAACGAAGTTATTAGTGCCATCCAGTGGGTCGATGATCCATTGTACGTCACTATCTTTACCTTCAATGAGTCCACCCTCTTCAGCAATGATGCTGTGGTCTGGGTATGAAGCTTGGATAGTGCTGATGATGATTGCTTCGGCGTCTTTGTCTACGTTAGTAACAAAGTCATTAGTGCCTTTCTGTACTGACTCAATCTTGTCAGTGTTTTCTAGTGATTTAGCAATATGGTTGCCCGCTTTACGCGCAGCGCGTATAGCGATGTTTAGCATTGGATGCATACGAATTTTCCCAACGGATGTTAAAGAACAAAAAGCGGCGCGAAGTATACCAAAGATTTGGCAAAAGGGAAGTGGTTATTTTTTGTGCTGTTAATTTTATGAATAGAAAGATCCTGACTACTTTAGTCAAGATTATGTTACCATTCTGCGATTGTGTAAAATGAGTGCAACGTGACAATGCTAGACAACGTAAAAATCGTCCTGGTGGGGACTTCTCATTCTGGAAATATCGGCTCGGCAGCTCGAGCGATGAAGGTAATGGGACTAAGCCAGATGGTGCTTGTGGACCCTCAATGTGAGGTAGACTCGCAGGCGGTTGCGTTGGCAGCGGGTGCGAGTGATATCGCGTTAGGTGCAAAAGTCGTTTCGACTTTAGAAGAAGCGGTGGAAGATTGCGGCCTAGTAGTTGGCTCAAGTGCACGCTCTCGTACTCTTGATTGGCCAATGATTGAACCACGTGAGTGCGGTAAAAAGTTTGCGGTCGAAGGCGAAAAGCATGCGGTGGCATTGGTATTTGGGCGCGAGCGCACCGGCTTAACCAATGACGAGCTGCAGCTGTGTCATTATCATACGTGTATTCCCGCAAACCCAGAATACAGTTCGCTCAATCTTGCTATGGCGGTGCAAACACTGAGCTATGAAGTAAGAGTTGCGCATTTAGAGCGAGAAGCTCAGCAGTACTCAGAGCCAAGTGAAGTCGATTATCCGCGTCACAAAGAACTGGAATTATTCTACCAACACCTTGAAAAAGTCATTATGGATACCCAGTTTATCTCGAAGGAGAAGCCGGGGCTTGTCATGAATAAGTTGCGAAGAATGTTTAGTCGAGCACGTCCTGAAACCACGGAAATCAATACGTTGCGCGGTATTTTAACCTCAGTTGAAAAAGCGATAGGGGTTAAAGAATAACCATTTCTTTTATTGGGTTAAATACCTGAGTATTTTAGTCAATTAAATACTTGACTAAAATACTCAGGTATGAAAATATTTATGCCACATAATCAATGTGGATAGTGTGATATGAGACTTACATCAAAAGGAAGATATGCAGTAACAGCGATGCTTGATGTCGCACTGCACTCACAGCAAAGCCCAGTACCTCTAGCTGACATCTCAGAACGTCAAGGTATCTCTTTGTCTTATCTAGAACAGCTGTTCTCCAAACTTCGCAAAGCGGGCTTGGTGGCGAGTGTTCGTGGTCCAGGTGGTGGTTACCGCTTAGGCGCAGAAGCCAACGAGATTTCAATCGGTACTGTCATCGCTGCAGTTGATGAGTCCGTTGATGCAACAAAATGCGCTGGCAAAGGAGATTGCCAGGGTGGTACACGTTGCCTCACACACACACTGTGGAGAGATTTAAGCTCTCGCATCAGTGACTTCCTAAACAACATCACTCTTGGTGAGCTGATGGTAGATAACGAAGTATTAGAAATTTCAGACCGACAAGACGTAGATCTCGCGGTAAATCATGGGTTCTCAAGAAAAAGTACAAGCACCGCACCCATCGGAATCAATGTTCGCTCGTAGTAGTGTCGCTTATACATTGGAGTAAAGAATGAAACTGCCTATTTATCTAGACTACTCTGCCACTTGCCCTGTCGATCCAAGGGTTGCAGAAAAAATGGTTCAATACATGACGATGGACGGTACCTTTGGTAACCCAGCGTCACGTTCTCACCGTTTTGGTTGGCAAGCAGAAGAAGCAGTAGATAACGCTCGTGAACAGATCGCTGATCTGTTGAACGCAGACCCTCGCGAAGTCGTATTTACGTCTGGCGCTACTGAATCTGACAACCTTGCTATCAAAGGTGCAGCGCACTTCTACAGCAAGAAAGGTAAGCACATCATCACGGTTAAGACTGAGCACAAAGCAGTTCTTGACCCATGCCGTCAGCTTGAGCGTGAAGGCTTCGAAGTGACCTACCTTGAACCTGAATCAAACGGTATTGTTGACCTAGCTAAACTAGAAGCGGCGATGCGTGAAGACACAGTGCTTGTGTCAATCATGCACGTAAACAACGAAATCGGTGTTGTACAAGACATTACAGCTATCGGCGAACTTTGCCGTAGCAAGAAAATCGTATTCCACGTAGACGCAGCGCAATCTGCAGGCAAACTGCCTATCGACGTTCAAGAAATGAAGGTTGATCTGATTTCAATGTCTGCTCATAAAGCATACGGCCCTAAAGGTATTGGTGCGCTTTACGTGCGTCGTAAGCCACGTATTCGTCTAGAAGCGCAAATGCACGGTGGCGGTCATGAGCGTGGTTTCCGCTCTGGCACATTACCTACGCACCAGATCGTGGGTATGGGAGAAGCCTTTGCTATCGCTAAGCAAGATATGCAGAAAGACTACGACCACGCAAAAGCATTGCGTGACCGTCTACTGAACGGCGTTAAAGATCTTGAAGCCGTGACAGTCAATGGTGACCTAGAGCAGCGTGTTCCACACAACCTAAACGTAAGCTTTGCGTTCGTTGAGGGTGAGTCGCTACTAATGTCGCTTAAAGACTTGGCAGTATCTTCTGGTTCTGCATGTACATCAGCAAGTCTAGAGCCTTCATATGTGCTGCGTGCACTTGGCCTTAACGATGAGCTAGCACACAGCTCGGTTCGCTTCTCATTTGGTCGTTTCACCACAGAAGAAGACATCGACTTTGCGATTGAGCAGATCAGAACAGCAGTAAACAAATTACGTGACATGTCTCCTCTATGGGATATGTATAAAGAAGGGATTGACCTAGACACGGTTGAGTGGGCACACCACTAATCTCACGGAAGTAGAGGATTCGAGGAAGTTATTATGGCGTATAGTGAAAAAGTAATTGACCACTATGAGAACCCACGCAACGTAGGTTCATTTGATAAGAATGATCCGGCTGTGGGAAGTGGTATGGTTGGCGCACCAGCTTGTGGTGACGTAATGAAACTGCAGATCAAGGTGACACCAGAAGGTATCATCGAAGATGCTAAGTTTAAGACCTACGGCTGTGGTTCAGCGATCGCGTCAAGCTCACTGGTTACTGAATGGGTTAAAGGCAAATCGATCGATGAAGCAGCAGCTATCAAAAATGCTGAAATTGCAGAAGAGCTAGAGTTGCCACCAGTGAAAGTACACTGCTCAATTCTTGCTGAAGATGCAATCAAAGCAGCGGTTGCAGACTACAAGAAAAAGCACGACTAAACTGCTTGGATAACCGAGCCCTTTAGCTTTATTAGATACAGTATCATCAAGAGAAACGAACAAAGGTTGTAGTATGGCCATCTCAATGACAGACGCAGCAGCGAGCCGAGTTAAGACATTTTTAGATAATCGCGGCAAAGGTATTGGACTACGCTTAGGTGTAAAGACCACGGGTTGCTCTGGTATGGCTTACGTTCTTGAGTTCGTTGATGATCTGGATGAAGGTGATTCAGTGTTTGAGCACTCAGGTGTGAAAGTGATCATCGATGCTAAGAGCTTGGTTTATCTAGATGGCACAGAGCTCGATTATGTAAAAGAAGGCTTGAACGAAGGTTTTGAGTTCAACAACCCAAATGCGAAAGGCGAGTGTGGTTGTGGTGAAAGCTTTAATGTTTAACCTTTGACGAGCTTGGCTGTTGTATCGGTCAAGCTCATTAGTTGCGAGTCAATGCTATGAACCATTTCGAATTATTTGGGCTACCTGTTCAGTTTCAGTTGGACGGTAGCCTTCTTTCTTCTCAGTTCCGAGAACTGCAAAAACGCTTTCACCCAGACAACTTCGCCACTGCCTCTGAGCGCGACCGCTTACTTGCAGTGCAGAAGGCTGCGCAGATTAATGATGCCTATGAAGTGCTGAAAAAGCCTATCTCTCGCGCCGAATATCTGTTGGCGGAGAACGGTGTCGATATTCGCGCTGAGCAGCAGACATTGCAAGATCCATTGTTCTTAATGGAGCAGATGGAACTTCGAGAAGAATTGGAAGATCTCGCGTCTTCAAGTGACCCTGAATCAGAACTTTTTGACTTTGAAGCTAAGGTCAGCAAAATGTTCAAGGTACAGTTATCAGAATTAGAAGGTCAGCTTTCGCAAGCTGAATGGCCTGTCGCTGCTGATAGCGTTAGAAAACTAAAATTTATCGCCAAGTTGCAAAGAGAAATAGAACAGCTAGAAGATAAGCTGCTTGGTTAATGGAAGCTCCCAAGGATATTTGAATGGCATTACTTCAAATCGCAGAGCCGGGTCAAAGCTCCGCGCCACACGAACATAAACTGGCAGCGGGCATCGACCTAGGTACGACCAACTCCCTTGTCGCGACAGTAAGAAGTGGTGAAGCCGCGACATTACCAGATGCCAACGGCAATAAGATCCTCCCATCAGCGGTTCGCTATGCGGATGACAGTATCACTGTCGGTATTGAAGCTCGTGATAACGCAGCACTTGATCCTGTTAACACCATCATTTCTGTGAAGCGTCTACTCGGCCGTTCACTTGCAGACGTGCAGGCTCGTTACCCGTCAATGCCATATTTACTGACAGAAAGTGATAATGGTTTGCCCGTTCTGCAAACCGCAGGCGGCGCAAAGAACCCGATTCAAGTCTCTTCTGACATTCTTAAAACACTTGGCAAGCGCGCAGAAGACTCTCTTGGTGGCGAGTTGGCTGGCGTGGTGATTACGGTTCCGGCGTATTTCGATGATGCTCAGCGTCAAGGCACCAAAGATGCTGCAAACCTAGCGGGTATGCATGTATTGCGTCTTCTTAATGAACCGACTGCTGCAGCTATTGCTTATGGGCTAGACAGTGGCCAAGAAGGCGTGATTGCAGTGTATGACCTAGGTGGTGGTACCTTCGATATCTCTATCCTGCGTTTATCGCGCGGTGTATTTGAAGTACTGGCGACTGGCGGTGATTCCGCACTGGGCGGCGATGACTTTGACCACCTCGTTGCCGACCACTTGCAGCAGCAAGCTGGCAAGTCTGAGCTTAATGCTCATGAGCAACGTGAACTACTGGACGCAGCTACACAGGCCAAAATCGATCTGAGCCAAAATGACGTTGCGACGGTAAACGTTCTCGGCTGGCAGGGTGAACTGACGAAGGCTCAGTTTGAAGACCTAATTCGTCCGCTTGTGAAAAAGACCCTGCTTTCATGTCGCCGTGCATTGAAAGATGCTGAAGTTGATGCAGAAGATGTTCTAGAAGTTGTCATGGTTGGCGGTTCAACTCGTACACCATTGGTTCGTGAAATGGTTGGTGACTTCTTTGGTAAAACGCCACTGACCAACATCAACCCAGATGAAGTTGTCGCAATTGGTGCGGCGATTCAAGCGGACATTCTTGCAGGTAACAAGCCCGACTCTGAGATGCTGCTGTTGGACGTTCTTCCACTGTCATTGGGTATTGAAACCATGGGTGGTTTGGTCGAGAAGATCGTTCCACGCAACACTACGATTCCCGTGGCACGTGCCCAAGAATTTACCACATTCAAAGACGGTCAAACGGCGATGTCTGTGCACATAGTGCAAGGTGAGCGTGAAATGGTGGACGATTGCCGTTCATTGGCTCGTTTCTCACTCAAAGGTATTCCTCCTATGGCAGCAGGTGCCGCACACATTCGAGTGACGTACCAAGTTGATGCGGACGGTCTACTGTCTGTAACAGCGATGGAGAAGAGCACGGGTGTTCAGTCGGAAATCCAGGTGAAACCATCTTACGGTCTCAGCGATGATGAAGTGACCAACATGCTCAAAGACTCGATGACTTATGCCAAAGATGACATGTTAGCGCGTGCATTGGCCGAGCAGCGTGTTGAAGCTGATCGAGTGATTGAAGGTCTTATCGCTGCGATGCAAGCGGACGGTGATACACTTCTAAACGAAGAAGAAAAACAGGCATTGGTTACAGCGATTGAAGCTCTGATTGAACTTCGCAATGGCGATGACGCCGATGCTATTGAACAAGGTATTAAAGACACTGATAAAGCGAGCCAAGAGTTTGCGTCACGTCGAATGGACAAATCCATCCGTGAAGCATTGGCGGGTCAATCAGTTGATAACATTTAGATCGAGGACTAAGTAGTCATGCCAAAAATTGTTGTTCTGCCCCATGAAGATCTCTGCCCAGAAGGCGCAGTGTTAGAGGCAAATGAAGGCGAAACTGTATTAGACGTAGCGCTAAAGAACGGTATTGGAATTGAGCACGCTTGTGAAAAGTCGTGTGCATGTACCACTTGTCACGTCATCATCCGTGAAGGGTTTGATTCACTAGAAGAGAGTGAAGAGCTTGAAGACGATATGCTTGATAAAGCATGGGGTTTAGAGCCTGAGTCGCGTCTAGGTTGCCAAGCGGTCGTTGCGGATGAAGATCTTGTGGTAGAGATTCCAAAGTACACCCTAAACCACGCATCTGAAGATCACTAATTAACTGGAGGATTCATGAGCTTAAAATGGACTGACTCTCGTGATATCGCTATCGAGCTGTGCGATCAATTCCCAGAAACCGACCCAAAAACGGTTCGTTTCACAGATTTGCATAAATGGATTACGGACTTGGAAGACTTTGATGACGATCCTAATCGCTCAAATGAAAAAATCCTCGAAGCTGTGATTTTATGCTGGATGGATGAGTACGATTAAACAGACTCACTAGTTAGTTTTACAAAAACGGGCCTTTGGCCCGTTTTTTTGTCGCACCATGTTACATTGTTATTAATTCCCATGGTGCAGTCATTGGTATTGTCTCTACATAGTGATAACATCATTTGATACACAGAATGCGACACAGCAGCTGAACTCAATCGGCAAGCTGCAATAATTAGATTTAAGACAAGGAGAGACCATGTCTAGCACAATGTCGGTATTTATTAGCCAAGAAGCGGCAGCGCCACAATGGGGCGAAAAGGCTATCATTTCATTCTCGGAGCAAGGTGCGACAATCCACATCGGTGAAGGTCACGATCTTGGCGCGATCCAACGCGCGGCTCGCAAGTTAGATTCACAAGGCATTTCAAACGCCACACTTGCAGGCGAAGGTTGGGATTTAGAGTCTTCTTGGGCGTTTTATCAAGGTTACCGTAATTCTAAGAAAAGCACTCAAGTTGAGCTTGCTGAACTAAACGAGCAAGATAAGAAAGAGCTAGACGCGCGCATCAAGGCGTCTGATTGGACGCGTGACATCATTAATAAAAGCGCAGAAGAAGTCGCACCGCGTCAACTGGCAACAATGGCGGCAGAATTCATTAAGTCAGCAGATCCAAAGCATGTGACTTACCGCATCGTTAAAGACAAAGATCTACTAACTGAGGGTTGGGAAGGCATTTTTGCTGTTGGTCGTGGCTCTGAGCGCACCTCTGCGATGCTACAACTGGATTACAACCCGACTGGTGATGAAAACGCGCCAGTATTTGCTTGTTTAGTGGGTAAGGGTATTACCTTTGATTCAGGTGGCTACAGTCTAAAACCGTCGAACTTTATGACGGCAATGAAAGCAGATATGGGCGGTGCGGGAACCATTACTGGTGGTCTAGGTCTTGCAATCATGCGTGGCCTAAACAAGCGTGTAAAACTGATCCTCTGCTGTGCTGAAAACATGGTATCGGGTCGCGCGCTCAAGTTAGGTGACGTAATTACCTATAAAAATGGTAAGACGGTAGAAATCATGAATACCGACGCAGAAGGCCGTTTGGTATTGGCTGATGGTCTTATCTACGCTAGCGAACAAAACCCAGAGCTTATTATCGACTGTGCGACACTTACAGGCGCAGCTAAAAACGCACTTGGCAATGATTATCACGCCATCATGTCATTTGATGACGAGCTAACGCATCAAGCGCTAACGAATGCGAACCAAGAGAAGGAAGGCTTATGGCCTCTACCATTGGCAGACTTCCATCGCGGCATGCTGCCATCGAACTTTGCTGATTTGTCGAACATCAGCAGTGGTGACTACTCTCCGGGCGCAAGCACGGCAGCGGCATTCCTGTCTTACTTTGTGGAAGACTATAAGAAAGGTTGGTTGCACTTCGATTGTGCTGGTACTTACCGTAAGTCGGGAACTGACAAATGGTCTGCTGGTGCAACCGGCATGGGTGTGCGCACACTCGCTCGTTTGCTAACCGAGCAGGCTAACAAGTAATTCAAGAAAATTATTACTAATAAAAGAACAACACGAAAGAAAAGGAACACCAATGGCCCTAGAAAGAACATTCTCTATCGTTAAACCGGATGCAGTTAAGCGTAATTTGATTGGTGAGATCTATCACCGTATTGAAAAAGCAGGTCTGTCTATCATCGCAGCTAAGATGGTTCATCTTACCGACGAGCAAGCAAAAGGCTTTTACGCTGAGCATGAAGGTAAACCGTTTTTCGATGATCTTCGTGCATTTATGACCTCTGGCCCAATCATGGTTCAAGTACTTGAAGGTGAAGATGCGATTTGTCGTTACCGTGAGCTGATGGGCAAAACTAACCCAGAAGAAGCTGCTTGTGGCACTATCCGTGCAGACTACGCGCTGAGCATGCGTCATAACTCAGTACATGGTTCAGATAGCCCAGAATCAGCAGCACGTGAGATTGAGTTTTTCTTTCCACAGTCAGAAATTTGTCCTCGTTAATTGAGTGCAGTTATGAGTAAAAAGGAGGCGTTGCCTCCTTTTTTATTACCTGATGCTTTTGTTGTGCAAAAAATGTTCACTTGGAAATGAACACCTTAATATTTTAGGGTTTTGTAACGCTTGTTGTAGGGGGCTAAAGCCTGTACAATTCGCGCCCTTAATACCATTTACCGTCATCGAAGAGGCACCATGACCACACAAAAAGTCAATCTACTCGATTTTGATCGCAAGGGCATGCGTCAGTTTTTCCAAGAGGAACTGGGCGAAAAAGCCTTCCGTGCTGATCAGATAATGAAGTGGATCTATCATTTTGGTGTCGACGACTTCGAGAAGATGACCAACATCAATAAGAAGCTGCGTGAGAAGCTGATTCGTTTGGCGGAAATCAAAGCGCCAACCGTATCTGAAGCTCAGCACTCTTCTGATGGCACCATTAAATGGGCAATGCGTGTTGGCGATCAAGACGTAGAAACCGTTTATATTCCTGATGATGATCGCGCGACGTTGTGTGTTTCTTCGCAGGTGGGTTGTGCGTTGGAATGTAAGTTCTGCTCAACGGCTCAGCAAGGCTTTAACCGCAACCTAAAAGTATCGGAAATCATTGGTCAGGTGTGGCGCGCTGCGCGCGAAGTCGGTCTTGAAAAAGAGACGGGTCGTCGCCCAATCACCAACGTGGTAATGATGGGTATGGGTGAGCCGCTGCTTAACATGAAAAACCTAATGCCAGCACTTGAACTGATGCTTGATGATCTGGGTTTTGGTCTGTCTAAGCGTCGTGTAACGGTATCAACCTCAGGTGTTGTCTCTGGTCTGGATCAGATGACGGGTCAAATTGACGTTGCGCTAGCGATCTCTCTGCACGCGCCAAACGACAAGCTTCGTAGCGAAATCATGCCAATTAACGATCGCTGGGATATCCAAGACTTTCTGGCATCTGTTCGTCGCTACATTGCGTCTTCCAACGCGAACCGTGGCAAGGTAACGGTTGAGTATGTGTTGCTTGACCATGTGAATGACGATATGGATCACGCACGCGAACTAGCGGAGCTTCTTAAAGATACGCCGGCGAAGATCAATCTGATCCCGTTCAACCCGTACCCAGGCTCTCCATATAAAAAGCCGAGCAACTCGCGTATCGACCGCTTTATGAAAACTCTAATGCAGTATGATTATACTGTGACGGTTCGTAAGACTCGTGGTGATGATATCGATGCCGCTTGTGGTCAGCTTGTCGGTGATGTGATTGACCGTACCAAACGTACGCAGCAAATTGCGGCTCAAAAAGGCCAGCAAGCAATACCGGTTAAAGCCGTATAATTCGCGTACTCAGATTGTGTTATTCAAAGCCAAGTTTCGACTTGGCTTTGTTGTATCCAGAGGTGAGTAAAAATAGCCGCTTCAATTCATCTCACAAACTCTGATCTTTGCCACATTTTCTAGATAAATAATTGAACAGTAACGGAACAAATATTGTTTTCGTTAATCAAATACTACGAAATGTAGCCAGAAAAATATGAGTCGTGTTAATTTTTAATCAAAATTGTCACTATTTGCGCTGTTTTTACTCTGGACATTTTAACTCGCGTGGAGAATCGACTATGATGAGCAGTTCCAATCGAGATGATGCTGGCTAACTCAATCAGTCAGACAGAAATCATAATAAAATCGAGCGCTTTACAAACAGAGAAGTGCCGCAGTTGGCCATTTGGGACTATGCTGTATTGAACAGCTAGTGCGAGCGATTTACCAAACTAAGATCACGAACACCAATTAAAAATAACGAACGAAGCGTGTTGTGTCGAAGTGACAACCAATAAGAAGTACAACATCAATGAGTACTGAGCAAAATAACGCCACAGAACAGTCACCGCAAGCCGAGCAAGTGATACTTGCCGGTACCATTCTAAAGCAAAAGCGTGAGGCATTGGGTCTTACGCAGAAACAAATCGCCGATCGCTTGCGTTTGCGTGTCGCGATCATTCAGAAAATAGAATCGAACGAGTTCGATGGTGAACAAGTTGCAACGTTTACGCGTGGCTACTTACGATCTTACGCAAAAGCCGTAGGTATTGACGAACAAGAGGTGCTCGGCACCATCGAAAATCACAGTGCAGCCCAGCACTCCGAACAGCCCATGCAGAGTTTTTCGAAAAAACCAATAAAGAAAGACACGATAGCCGCATCATGAAGCTCACTTGGGGTATTGGTGTGGTCATTATCGGTATTTCTTCGGTTTGGTGGCTGCAAAACCAACAAAAAGATACCTTGTCTGAAATCGCGGACACTACAAGCAATGATCCTGCATTTGAAGTGGAAGCCCCAGCAACTGAAAAAATCGCCACACTTGAGGCAGAGCTTGTTGCCAATGAGCCAGAAGTGAAGACGCTCGATGTGTCAGCGATCGTTGCCACACCTGAAGAGCCACAAATTGAAGCACCTGAAGCTAGCCAAACTGAAGCGCCTGCTGAAGTAGAAGTTGCTGAGGTAGTGGAGCAAGCTGAACCTGCTGTAGCGGAGCCAAAGCCTGCTAATGGGCTGACAAATCTGACGATGTCGTTCTCTGGTGATTGCTGGATCCAAGTGAAAGACGCTGATGGCAAAACGGTATCGACCGGCATTAAAAAAGCGGGAGACAACCTAAGTCTGGAGGGCAAAGCGCCTTTCAAAGTTATTTTAGGTGCGCCTGAGAAGGTTTCTATGACATTAGCGAGTGAACCTGTCGACCTTTCTGGGTATACTTCAGGCAAAGTAGCTCGATTCACCTTACCTTAGAAAACACTATGCATCACGAATCACCAATTAAACGTCGTCCCTCTACGCGTATTTATGTGGGCGATGTACCTATCGGCGATGGCGCACCTATCGCCGTTCAGTCAATGACGAACACGCGCACGACCGATGTAGCCGCGACGGTTGCTCAAATCAAAGCTTTGGAAAACGTAGGCGCTGACATCGTTCGTGTCTCTGTTCCTACCATGGATGCGGCGGAAGCCTTCCGTGAGATCAAAAAGCAGGTTTCTATTCCGCTGGTCGCTGATATTCACTTCGACTACCGTATCGCGCTGAAAGTCGCTGAATACGGCGTTGACTGTTTGCGTATCAACCCAGGCAACATTGGTAATGAAGAGCGTATTCGTTCGGTTGTTGACTGTGCTCGCGATAAGAACATTCCAATTCGTATTGGTGTCAATGGTGGCTCTCTGGAAAAAGAGATCCAGATGAAATATGGCGAACCTACGCCAGAGGCTTTAGTTGAATCTGCAATGCGTCACGTCGACATTCTTGATCGTCTTAACTTTGACCAGTTCAAAGTGAGCGTGAAGGCGTCAGACGTATTCCTGGCGGTGGACTCTTACCGCCTACTGGCTAAGAAAATCGACCAACCGCTTCACCTAGGTATTACGGAAGCGGGTGGTGCTCGTGCGGGCTCGGTGAAATCATCGGTTGGCCTTGGCATGCTGTTAGCAGAAGGTATCGGTGACACGCTGCGTATTTCTCTGGCTGCGAACCCAGTAGAAGAAATTAAAGTGGGTTTCGATATTTTGAAATCACTGCGTATCCGTTCTCGCGGCATCAACTTTATTGCTTGCCCAAGCTGTTCACGCCAAGAGTTCGACGTGATTAGCACCGTCAACGCACTAGAAGAGCGATTGGAAGATGTGATCACACCAATGGACGTATCGATCATTGGCTGTGTGGTTAATGGTCCAGGTGAAGCCGAAGTGTCTCATCTTGGCCTAGCCGGCAGTAACAAAAAGAGTGCTTTTTATGAAGACGGTAAACGTCAGAAAGAGCGCTTTGATAACGATGACCTCGTTAATCAGCTCGAAGCAAGAATTCGAGCTAAAGCATCGATGCTAGATTCCGCAAATCGCATCGAAGTAAATGAAGTAGAAGACAAATAATCTCAACGAAATTACGGTATTAAACTGTGGCAAAAACTATTCAAGCAATCCGAGGCATGAACGACTGCCTCCCAACACAATCTCCACTTTGGCAAAAAGTTGAGAATACAGTGAAGCATGTGGTCAGCGCATATGGCTACAACGAAGTACGTATGCCAATCGTTGAGATGACCCATCTATTCAGCCGCGCTATCGGTGAAGTGACCGACGTGGTAGAGAAAGAGATGTACACCTTTGAAGACCGCAACGGCGATAGCCTAACACTGCGCCCAGAAGGTACAGCTGGCTGTGTTCGTGCAGGTATTGAAAACGGTCTGCTTTACAACCAAGAGCAGCGCTTGTGGTACATGGGCCCAATGTTTCGTCACGAGCGTCCGCAAAAAGGTCGCTACCGTCAGTTCCACCAATGTGGTGTGGAAGTATTTGGTCTAAACGGCCCTGACGTTGACGCTGAACTTATCATGATGACAGCACGTCTTTGGCGTGAGCTGGGTATCGACAAGCATGTTCGTCTAGAGCTGAACTCTATTGGTTCTCTAGAAGCGCGTGCTAACTACCGTACGGCACTGATTGCTCACCTAGAGCAGCACGTTGATGTGTTGGATGAAGACAGCAAACGTCGCATGCATACTAACCCGCTACGCGTATTGGATAGCAAGAACCCAGACGTTCAAGCGATCTTGGTGGACGCGCCTGAGCTTTCTGACTATCTAGATGAAGAGTCGAAAGCACATTTTGCAGGTCTGTGTGAACTTCTTGACGCGGCAGGTATCGAATATACGGTTAACCAACGTTTGGTTCGTGGCCTGGATTACTACAACCGTACTGTTTTTGAGTGGATCACTGAAAGCCTAGGAGCACAAGGTACAGTTTGTGGCGGTGGCCGCTACGACGGCCTTGTTGAACAGCTTGGCGGCAAAGCAACACCAGCAGTTGGTTTCGCTATGGGTCTTGAGCGTCTTGTACTGATGATGGAAACGCTTGAACTGACCGACGTTCGTCGTAGTGTTGATGCTTATGTCGTTACGGCCGGCGAAGGGACTATGATGGCAGGTATGAAGCTTGCCGAAAGTCTTCGTGAAGCAATCCCTGGTATTCGAGTGATGAACCACTTTGGTGGTGGTAACTTCAAGAAACAATTCAAACGCGCGGACAAAGTAGGCGCGGTTTATGCACTTGTGCTTGGTGAGACTGAAGTGGCTGAGAATACGGTCGTCGTCAAAGATTTGCAGGGTGGAGAGCAAGAAACTGTTGCTCAAACCGAGTTAGCCGCTAAATTAGCAGATATTATTTAAGTTTAAACCCAAGACAATAGGCAGCGAGGTTTCAGCTGCCTATTCGTTTAGGTAACGATTTCTTTTAAGAGGACAGGAAGTGGAACTCTACGATTCTGAAGAACAACAAGTTGAAGCGATCAAAGACTGGTGGAAAGAGAACGGCAAAGCCGTTGTGCTTGGCGTTGTTGTTGGTCTAGGTGGTTTATTTGGCTGGCGTTATTATCAAGATTCCGTTGTCCAAGCTCAGGAAGCAGCATCAGAACAGTACAGCAAAGCGGTTGAGTCAATTGTAGCGAAAGGCGCAGATTCAAGTGCAGATGTACAAGCGTTTATCGATACCAGCAAAGACAGCGAATACGCGGTTTTAGCGGCCATGCAATTGGCAAAAGCACAAGTAGAAGCGGGCAACTTTGAAGATGCTTTGACGCAGCTTCAGTGGGCTCAAAGCACTACGAAAGATGCGGCGATTACTCCTTTAGTGACTTACCGTATTGCACGTCTAATGATTGAGTCAGGCGACAATGCGGGTGCTCGCGCTGAACTTGATAAAATCACTGATGCAGCCTGGGCTGGTCGCGTGGCAGAACTTCGTGGTGACATTGCGATTCGCGAAGGCGACCGTGATGCGGCGTATACCGCTTACACCGAAGCGCAGCAAGCACAAGATGCTAGCCAAGCGCTACAGCTAAAATTGGATGATCTTGCCAAGTAAGGGCTATAGCCGATGAATAGACTCGTTAAAAAGGTATTACTTTCTATCTCGGTATTAGGTGTACTTGCAGGGTGTTCGAGTGAAGAAGACACCATCATTATGGCACCGCTACCGACAGTGCAAAGTGAGTTTACTCCTAGCTCGGAGTGGTCTTCGAGTATTGGCGATGGCGTTGGAAGTTTCTTCTCAAAACTGTCTCCTGTCTACGCGTATGACAAGTTGTTTGTTGCCAGCCGTGAAGGTGAAGTGAAAGCTATGGATCCGGAAACGGGCAAAACCCTTTGGCAGGTGGATATCACCGGCGAGGTGACGGCTCGACTTTCAGGTGGCATCGCTGCAGCCTATCAAAAGCTTTACATTGGCAGTGAAAATGGCGAAGTGATTGCCCTTGACGTCAACACGGGTGAAGAGCTTTGGCGAGCAGAAGTGAACGGTGAAGTTCTGGCGATGCCTGTAGCGGATTCCAGCCTTGTTATGGTACACACCAGTCAAGGCGTATTGACGGCACTAGAACAAACAAGTGGTGAAGAGCGCTGGGCAATCAGTACCGATGTGCCGAACTTAACACTGCGAGGTGATAGCGCACCAGTGACGGTTTCTGGTGGTGTGTTCTGGGGTACCGCGAATGGTCGATTGGCGGCAGCCATCATTGATCGTGGTCAGCTGATTTGGCAGCAGCCTGTGGGTACGCCAAAAGGTGCGACCGAGATTGACCGCTTGGTGGATGTTGATTCGTCACCAATTATCTTGGGTGGCACGCTGTACACTGTGGGCTTCAATGGTCAGTTAATTTCGATTGATTTGCGTTCGGGTAATCCAATTTGGAAGCGTAACTACTCTTCTGCCACAGACATGGCAACAGACAACCGCAGCCTGTTTTTGATCTCAGAAACGGATCACGTTATTGCCGTTGATGCGCGTAGTGGTACAGAGCTTTGGGAGAACAGCCAGCTTGAGAACCGTCAGTTGACAGCTCCTGTGATTGTCGATGGTTACATTGTGGTGGGTGACAGTCTTGGTTATCTGCATTGGCTAGATCGTCAAACTGGCGAGTTTGTAGCACAGCAAATGACGAATGACAGCGGCATGGCGGTGGGCCCAACATTGGTACCTGGCGGCTACGTGATCATCAATCGCGACGGTGAAATAAAGAAACTCACCATTAACTAGAAAGCGTGATATAATTCACAAACGGCTCCTGGCTGATTTTCAGTTAGGAGCCGTTTTATTGCTGCGAAGCAAAAGGATCTTTTCGAGCTCGGACAGATAGAATGCGTTGTGGTTATAGGAAAACGAAATCATTTTTACCTATAACTACAATAAGAAATTAAGTGTAGAGGTTAATATGTTACCTGTTGTTGCCCTAGTTGGACGCCCAAATGTGGGTAAGTCGACACTGTTTAATAGACTGACGCGTACGCGTGATGCTTTGGTAGCGGACTTTCCGGGACTAACGCGCGACCGTAAATATGGTCAAGCTCAACTGGGTGAGAATGAGTTCATTGTTATCGATACTGGTGGTATTGACGGCACTGAAGAAGGTGTAGAAACCAAAATGGCGGAACAATCGTTAGCTGCGATTGAAGAAGCTGACGTAGTACTATTCCTTGTGGATGGTCGTGCGGGTTTGACCGTTGCGGATGAAGCGATTGCTAACCACCTACGTAAAATTGAAAAGCCAGCTTTTCTTGTTGTTAACAAGGTAGATGGTATTGATGCTGATGCTGCAAGCGCTGAGTTTTGGCAGCTAGGTGTTGAAAACATGTATCACATTGCTGCGGCTCATGGCCGTGGTGTTACCGCTCTGCTTGACCGCGCCTTGGATCCTTTCTTTGAGCACCTATCAGAAGCTGAAGGTGAAATCGAAGATCTGACCATGTTCGAAGATGAAGAAGAGAAACTCGACTATACCGAAGAAGAAGCGGAAGCTGAGTATAAGCGTCTTCAAGATCAGCCAATCAAACTGGCTATCATTGGTCGTCCAAACGTCGGCAAATCAACTCTGACTAACCGTATTCTTGGTGAAGAGCGTGTCGTGGTTTATGACATGCCAGGTACGACGCGTGATTCCATCTATATCCCGATGGAGCGCGATGGTCGTGAATATGTTCTGATTGATACCGCAGGCGTACGTCGTCGTAAACGTATCAATGAAACGGTTGAGAAGTTCTCGGTGGTTCAAACGCTAAAAGCGATTGAAGATGCCAACGTGGTGTTGGTGGTTATCGATGCTCGCGAGAATATCTCAGATCAAGATCTTAGCTTGCTTGGTTTTGCCCTTAACGCAGGTCGCTCAATTGTTCTAGCAGTGAACAAGTGGGATGGTTTGGATACAGACGTGAAAGAGCAGGTGAAAAAAGAGCTAGACCGTCGTCTAGGCTTTGTGGACTTTGCACGTATTCACTTTATCTCTGCGCTTCATGGTACAGGTGTTGGTCACTTATTCGAGTCTGTTCAAGAAGCGTACAAGTCGGCTACGACACGAGTAGGTACATCAGTGCTGACTCGTATCATGAAGATGGCAACAGAAGATCACCAACCGCCTATGGTTCGTGGTCGCCGCGTGAAGCTCAAATATGCGCACGCTGGTGGTTATAACCCACCAATCGTTGTTGTTCACGGTAACCTAGTGAACGAGCTGCCAGATTCGTACAAGCGCTACCTAATGAACTACTACCGTCGTTCACTGGAAATCATGGGTACGCCAATTCGAATTAACTTCCAGAGCAGTGACAACCCGTTCGAAGGTAAAACGAGCAAGATGACACTTTCTCAGGAGCGCAAGCGTAAGCGCCTGATGACTATGATGAAAGGTCGTCCTAAAAAATAAAGCATTAGCGTAATAACGCCCTCTGAATTAAGAGGGCGTTTTTTTGTGTTCAATAAAAGTCATGTTGTAAGGAAAGGTTGATGATCACAGCCACTAAGGTGCACTTTTGCCATCAAGTTTGGACGCTGGAAAGTCAGATCCAATTTCTCTCTCAAACCGAACAATATTGTGACGTCGTCGTCGCAGAGACGCCTTTTCATCCTGTTAGCCATATCTGGCCGGATCATCCAGCAGATAAAGGCATATTGTCGGCAATTGGTGTTGATTATGAGGTTATCGATTGTCTAGTTGGTGCAGTTGAAGTGGCCACTGGCGTTCTTTACGTTGCAGAGTCGATTCCGGTTAAGCGTGATACTGAAGGTTGGGTATTTGTCGTCGTTCATCGTATTGCAAAGGATGCCAAGCTGACCGCGAAGCAAAGCGTGACTCTACAAGTAGACAAGCAATATCAACAAAGCCTGAGCCGAGGACACAGCGCCGGTCATATTGCCTCACTCGCCCTGAACAAAGTATTGGCGTTAGCCTATTGGCGAAAAGATGCCGATCGAAAGGACGGCTTAGGACACTATGATTTTAATAGTTATGCTCAAGAGCAGAGCTTTGTATCGCCAAATCGCTGTTTTGACAACTATCGACTGGGTAAAACGCTGCGAAAGCGTGGCTTGAATACCGCACAAGTGTTGGAAGAGATCGCGGATATTGAAACTAAGGTTAATCAGCAGCTGCAAGATTGGCTAAGCGTACCAAGTGATGTAAAGATGAGGCTTGAGGGGCCATATTTGACCAGTTCTCGTTACTGGCATTGTCATTTGGGCGGTGTAGACGTTGTCATGCCTTGCGGTGGAACCCACATTTCGTCGACAAAAGCGTTTTCAAGAGTCAACGTCGTGCTTCGTGCTATCGATGGGAGTTATATCGAAATGCACACCGATGTAATTCAATAATGGCAAATGCGATCTTTTTATGAAATTCTTGTTTGGTCGGTTTTTTGTTTTTATTGTGGAATTTTATGCCGCCCAAAATCGAAATGCAGGATATGTAACTTATGCTTTCGGTGTGTGGTTATATAAATGTTCTTTTTTAAGCAGATCGCTGATCAAGCTGGCTTTTGAAGATGATCATATAAAGATCGTTTTCACGGGATCACCTTGTTCGGTGTATGTAAGGCTTTAAAGGTTAAATTACGTTCAAATATTCTTTTGGTCAATAGTTCATCTATCTGTCCCCTGTGTTAGTATGTGCTCGAAGCGCATAATAAACAGTCTGCTACCCGCTTTGCGAGAGTGATAAAGCAGTAAACAAAAAGACGCGAACTATGAACAAAGACTTGCTGATCGATGCCCATAAGGGCATGAATAACTTATTAAAGGATCTCGCACTGGGACTTCCCCAATCCCAGTTAGTGTCAAGGATAGTCAAGCTGACAGAACGCTTATTTCCGGACAAACGAGTATCAATTTTATCAATGGATGAAGAAACACATTGTTTGCACACTGTGGCAGCGCCCAATCTGCCTATTGTGTACACTCAGGCGATCGATGGTCTCGCCATTGGTGAACAGGTTGGATCCTGTGGCGCCGCCGCTTTTCTGAAGCGCTCAGTGATCGTTGATGATGTGACGCAACATCGTAACTGGCAGCCGTATATAGAGTTGGCGGATTCTGCCGACATTCGAGCCTGTTGGTCGGTCCCCGTCATTTCCACGCAGCAACAATGCTTAGGGACTTTTGCTCTCTATAGTAATAGCGCAGCGACACCGGAAGCCATTGAGGTTGAAATGTTAGAATCACTGGCCGCAGTGTATTCGGTGGCACTTGAGAAGTATGCACTTGAAGATAAGCTTACTTTCCAAGCTCAAATGGATCCTCTCACACACTGTTTAAATCGACGTGAGCTCCTTGAGAGAGTCGAGAAGAGTCATTGCTTTGACGGTAATATACTTGGCTGCTTTTTTGTCGACATTGATAAGTTTAAACACGTGAACGACGAATATGGTCATTACTTTGGTGACAAAGTACTTAAAGCGGTGGCGAAAGAGCTCAAGGAGATACTACCAACTCAAGCGGTACTCGGCCGTTATGGTGGTGATGAGTTTTTGGCGTTTTGTTGTTTTCCAAGCGAAGAGGAGGCTCGAGAGTTCTATGAGACTCTGAGTAGCGAATTGAATAAGCCAGTGACATTAGAGGAGACTAATATCTCTGTTAGCGTTGGATTTGCTACCAAAGAGTGTTGCTCTGATTTGCCGATGGACAAGTTGATCCGTAAAGCGGACGCTGAGATGTACAAAGTTAAACGACGCAATCGACGCACCGTGCCAATGACAACGTATTCTCAGATGCTTGCTTCTTAGCACTAGGTTCGCCTGTCTGTAGTATCTGGACGGAGCAAAGACTGAAAGGTGACTTTGATTCGCATCAATGCGGATTCTGCAATGAAAATCGTATGATACTAATATTAAATATTGCTAATATAGGTTTGAGTCATGACAAATCCACAAAATAGCTGTCCGGCTTGTCATCAAGAATTAGATTGGGATGGTCAGTACCACTGTAGTGACTGTCAACGCCACTATAAGAAGATCGGCTTTTGTCCCGATTGCGACGCGGAGTTAGAGAAGTTACAGGCGTGCGGCTCTGCAAGCTACTTTTGTAATAGCTGCAATGAGCTCAAGTCAAAGTCCCGAGTGAAATTTGCCTTTGAGACTGTTGACTAGGCAAGTCTGGCCAGATTAGCCGTTATCCCGTGTACGAATAACCTGAGACTCGATAACACCGTTATCGAGTTTCGTCGTTATGGTACTACCGACTTCGACAGAGTGGGCATTGGTGATCACTTGGCCATTACCGTCCTGAGTAATCGAATAGCCGCGCTGTAGCGTCGCGAGTGGGCTGACGGTATCCAGTTTTCCTGCCGTTACAGCAAACTGATGCTTGGCGGTATCGAGCTGTTTTTGTATCGCTTGTTTAAGCCGCGTTTGTAACTGTGTTAATCGATTCGATTGTTTTTCTAATTGACGATCTGGAGAGAGTGCCATCAATCGATGCTGCTTGTTGTTAAGACGCAGAGCTTCTTGCGATAGGCGCTGTTTCATTGCTGCACTAAAACGGTATTCAAACTCATCAAGAAGTTGGCTCTGTCTTTGCAGCTGATGTTTTGGGTGATGACTGTTTAACGCTTGTGTCAGTTCAGAAAATTGCTGTTTTTGCTGAGCAAGGTAAATCTGCATAGTATTACGCAGCCTTTGCTCTCGACTCTTTAGTGACTCATGTTTGTGTGACGTGTCATTACTGACTAGCTCTGCTGCCGCGCTTGGGGTTGGTGCACGAACATCGGCAACATAATCGGCAATCGTGACATCAATTTCGTGCCCGACTGCACTAATAATGGGGATTTGACTTGCAGCGATGGTTCTCGCCACGATTTCGTGGTTGAAGCACCATAAATCTTCCAGTGAGCCACCACCTCGACCGACAATCAATACATCACACTCGTTACGACTGTTGGCGCGGCCAATAGCTTGAGCGATCTCAATCGCTGCCATATCACCTTGCACAGTTGTTGGGTAGATAACGACTGGGAGGGATGGATCGCGCCTTTTTAGTACATCAAGAATATCGAACAGTGCGGCACCAGTTTTAGAGGTGATGATACCTACGCGTTTAGGATGTGAAGGCAGAGGCTTTTTCAGTGACTGTGAGAATAATCCCTCAGCCGCCAGCGACATCTTCAGCTTCTCAAATTCTTGCTGCAGTCTGCCATCACCTTCCGGCTGCATCGACTCAATGATCAGTTGGTAGTCGCCACGTGGCTCATACAAAGAGAGACGTGCTTTCACCAAAACTTGATTGCCATTGGTAGGCTTAAAGGTGACACGACGATTGTTGCCACGGAACATAGCGCACTTAACTTGAGCGCGTGAGTCTTTTAGCGTGAGGTACCAGTGACCAGAGACAGGTGCAGAAAAGTTAGAGATTTCACCGACTAACCATACAATTCCCATTTCATTTTCTAGTAATAAACGTACTTCGGAATTCAGACGAGAAACCGTGTAAATGTTCTGATTAGGAGAAGTTGACTGAGAAGTAGATCGCGGGGATAGGGACACAGCTAATCTCAAAGGCGTGAGTATGGAAATTAGCGGCAATATAATACATATCAAGGGGGTAATTGCAAATAAAAAATAGAAAAATGTGTAGCCAAGCGATTTCGTCGGGCGTATAATCCCACCGCAATATCTAATCCAAATCACCTTATTATGCGAAACGATAAGGGCGGATTTTTTCTTTAAACTCCTCTATTGTGAGATATTGCAAATGCTAAGAATTGCCAAAGAAGCGCTGACGTTCGATGATGTACTACTCGTTCCAGCTCACTCCACCGTTCTCCCAAACACAGCTGATCTTCGCACTCGGCTGACCAAGAATATCACTCTGAATATTCCAATGATCTCTGCGTCTATGGACACAGTGACAGAAGCGCGTCTTGCGATCGCGCTAGCCCAAGAAGGTGGCATTGGCTTTATCCACAAGAACATGTCTATCGAGCAACAAGCTGAGCAGGTTCGTCTAGTTAAAATCTTTGAAGCAGGTGTGGTGACTAACCCAGTAACGGTTAGCCCAGACGCATCTATCGCTGATGTGGTTGCACTGACTGACAAGCATGGCTTTGCAGGTTTCCCTGTTGTTGCTGAAAACAACGAGCTTGTAGGCATCATCACCGGTCGTGATGTTCGCTTTGTTACTGACCTTTCTAAGAAAGTAGAAGCAGTAATGACGCCAAAAGAGCGCCTAGCCTCTGTTAAAGAAGGTGCTTCTCGTGAAGAAGTACAAGAAGAGATGCACCGTGCACGTGTTGAAAAAGTACTGGTTGTGAACGACGAGTTTCAACTAACCGGTATGATTACAGCAAAAGACTTCCACAAAGCAGAACGTAAGCCTAACGCATGTAAAGATGCGCAAGGTCGTCTCCGCGTTGGCGCTGCGGTTGGTGCTGGTGCTGGTAACGAAGAACGTGTTAAAGCGCTTGTTGAAGCAGGTGTTGACGTTCTACTTATCGACTCTTCACATGGTCACTCAGAAGGTGTTCTAAACCGTATCCGCGAAACTCGCGCAGCATACCCAGAGCTAGACATCATCGGCGGTAACGTTGCAACAGCTGCTGGTGCTAAAGCACTGATTGAAGCTGGCGTAAGCGCAGTTAAAGTGGGTATCGGGCCAGGCTCTATCTGTACAACTCGTATCGTAACCGGTGTTGGCGTTCCTCAAATCACGGCGATTTCAGACGCGGCAGCCGCTGCGGAAGAATATGGCATCCCAGTTATCGCTGATGGCGGTATCCGTTTCTCAGGTGATATCTGTAAAGCTATCGTAGCTGGCGCATCTTGTGTCATGGTTGGTTCAATGTTCGCTGGTACTGAAGAAGCACCAGGTGAAGTTATTCTTTACCAAGGCCGTTCATACAAAGCTTACCGCGGTATGGGTTCTCTTGGCGCAATGTCTCAAGGCTCTTCTGACCGTTACTTCCAATCTGACAATGCAGCAGACAAGCTAGTACCTGAAGGTATCGAAGGTCGTATCGCTTATAAAGGTCGCCTGAAAGAGATCGTTCACCAGCAAATGGGTGGTCTTCGTTCAAGCATGGGTCTAACTGGCTCTGCGACTATTGAAGACATGCGTACTAAAGCTGAATTCGTTCGCATCTCTGGTGCAGGTCTAAACGAATCTCACGTACACGATGTTCAAATCACCAAGGAAGCGCCTAACTACCGTTTGGGTTAATTAATCGTTTAGGTTAATTAACCACTTAGGTTAATAGCGATAACGTAGTGACATAAATCCTACGTAAACGTTTGCTTTTTTCCTTGAAGCAAAGATAAGAGGCGGGTAAACTCGCCTCCGTTTTCAACACTTAGCTGATAAGATTGCCCAAAATGACGAAAAATATTCATGACCAACGAATTCTGATCCTAGACTTCGGTTCTCAATATACACAACTAGTAGCACGTCGCGTTCGTGAGATCGGTGTTTACTGTGAACTATGGAGCTGGGACGTAGAAGAAGCGGATATTCGTGAATTCAACCCAGACGGTATCATCCTATCTGGTGATCCAGAAAGCGTTACGGAAGACAACTCTCCACGTGCTCCTCAGTACGTATTTGATTCAGGTGTGCCAGTTCTTGGTGTGTGCTATGGCATGCAGACCATGGCAGAGCAGCTTGGCGGTAAAGTAGCGGGCTCTGATGAGCGTGAATTTGGCTACGCACAAGTTAAAGTATCTGGTGACTCTGCAATCTTTAAAGATCTTGAAGAAACTCAAGATGTTTGGATGAGCCACGGCGATAAAGTTGTTGAAATCCCAGCAGACTTCGTAAAAGTTGGTGAGACGGATACTTGTCCGTACGCAGCAATGGCAAACGAAGAGAAGAAATACTACGGTGTTCAGTTCCACCCAGAAGTGACACACACTAAGCAAGGCCTGCAAATGCTAGAGAACTTCGTTCTTGGCGCTTGTGGCTGTGAGCGTCTGTGGACGCCTGGCTCTATCATTGAAGACGCGGTTGCTCGCATTAAAGAACAAGTAGGCGACGATGAAGTGATTCTTGGTCTATCTGGCGGTGTTGACTCATCAGTAGTAGCGATGCTTGTTCACCGTGCTATCGGTGACAAATTGACCTGTGTATTCGTAGACAATGGTCTTCTGCGTCTAAATGAAGGCGAGCAAGTGATGGATATGTTCGGCGACAAGTTCGGTCTGAACATCATCAAAGTAGACGCAGAAGAGCGTTTCCTTACTGCACTTGAAGGCAAGTCTGATCCAGAAGAAAAGCGCAAGACAATCGGTCATGTATTCGTAGACGTATTTGACGAAGAGTCGAAGAAGCTAGAGAACGCGAAGTGGCTAGCGCAGGGTACGATCTACCCAGATGTTATTGAATCTGCAGCGTCGAAAACTGGTAAAGCACACGTCATCAAGTCTCACCACAACGTGGGCGGTCTTCCTGATGATATGGAAATGGGTCTTGTTGAGCCGCTACGCGAGCTTTTCAAAGACGAAGTGCGTAAGATCGGTCTAGAACTAGGTCTTCCATACAACATGCTTTATCGTCACCCGTTCCCAGGTCCTGGTCTAGGTGTTCGTGTTCTTGGCGAGATCAAGAAAGAGTACTGTGATCTACTGCGCCGTGCTGACGCTATCTTCATTGAAGAGCTACACAATGCAGACCTTTACCACAAGGTATCTCAAGCGTTCACTGTATTCCTACCAGTACGTTCTGTAGGTGTAATGGGCGATGGCCGTAAGTACGACTGGGTTGTTTCTCTGCGTGCTGTTGAGACTATCGACTTCATGACAGCTCACTGGGCTCACCTACCATACGACTTCCTAGGTAAGGTTTCTAACCGTATCATCAACGAAGTAGGCGGTATCTCGCGCGTGGTTTACGACATCTCTGGTAAGCCACCTGCAACTATCGAGTGGGAATAATCCTCACTTCATTAGTTAATAGCGAATAGTAAAAAACGTCACGGGTTGGAACTCGTGACGTTTTTTTGTTTCTGTACAATACCTAAAACCTGAACTAATCGACATACTTGATAGTCATTTTGATGTTTTGGATGAACAGTAATAAACACACAGCCAGCAACACGCTAGAATCTAACCCACCAGTTTCACTTCGATAGCTCGCTAAACTTAGACCCACAAGCAAAAATAAGCTATCAAGAATAATATGTCTCCATTTAACTTTACTCAGCGCCATAGTCTCTAACCTTAGTTCGCAACTTTATCTCGTTGTTCACATCTGACTCTATGTGGCGATTCGCAGAATAAATAATAGATAGAACGATTACTGATAACTTTGTACTTTTGACTGAATTAAAGTCTTTGAATAAATCGAGTACCGACTTAGCCCCTGCGACTTGCAAGAAGTTTGAGACATACTTGTGTTTTGCAAGCATTGCTTCTAACTCTTTGGAGTTTAGAGACCACAGCCCCCATTGCTTTTGCACCAAAGTTGTCGTTGCGATTTCCCCTCTCAAACAATCAGCTAATCTCTGATTTGATAGTCCGGAAATTAGTTTGAGAACGTCAGATTTTCCTGAGCGTTCCATTCTAGGGTAAAGAAGGGTGGCTAGCAGTGCTTTGACTTCATATTCGTTTCCGTGAATTGAGCACCAGCCAGGGAGATTTAGAACTTTAGCCAAAAATCGTGAACGTTCCACCGGAGATGAGGGTAGTCTATAAGGAACCCAGTGATAACTGTTGATGCTGCTGATACTTAGTTGATCCATATGCATACTTGCTTATTGATAGAGAGTTGTGACTTTACCTAAAAATAATTATGTTGAGCCTACTTTGTTTTTTCAATGCGAATGGTCTGGCGGAATCCTGTAACTAACACACAACAGAATTACAGTTAGTACCACAAGGAAATAGGTGCAAGTTGAACGTGTGATATATGCAATTAGTAAAACTTAGATTGCAAATAATGGATCTGCTCAACATTGGTATTTTGAATTAAAATTTTCCTACAAACTTTGTAACTAATTTTGAATTTAAGGCTCTTTGACAATGTCTAACAAACTCGCTAACCCAGCGCCGCTTGGCCTTATGGGTTTTGGTATGACGACCATTCTACTTAACATCCACAACGCAGGTTTCTTTCCTATTGATTCGATGATCCTGGCTATGGGTATTTTCTATGGCGGTCTAAGCCAAGTGTTTGTAGGCATGATGTGCTTTAAACGTGGTGACACATTCGGCACCACAGCTTTCACTTCGTACGGTCTATTCTGGTTAACGCTGGTGGGTATTATTGTTATGCCTTACATGGGCCTTCCAGCAAGCCCTGCGAAATTTATGGGCTGGTATCTACTGCTCTGGGGTGTGTTTACTGGTTTCATGTTCATCGGCTCACTTTGCTACCCAGTGGCTAAGCAAGTGGTATTTGGTTCATTGACCATTCTATTCTTCTTGCTTGCTGCACGTGATTTCTTCGGCAGTGAACTGATCGGTACCATCGCTGGCTTTGAAGGCATTTTCTGTGGTGCGAGCGCGATTTACTTCGCAATGGCTCAAGTACTTAACAACGAGTACGGCCGCACTATTTTGCCTATCGGTGAGAAAAAAGCGCCAGTAGCTTCAGCACACGAAGTGGCAGCATAATTTAAGTTTCATTCATTCGGGAACAGTGAATGATAAAAGGGGTAGCTAAGCTACCCCTTTTTCCTTTCTCATGATTTATTGGCTACTTCAGTCATCCCTGCGTAGGCAGGGATCTACCCAAAGCGATCGCCAAATCTAATTATGACGTCTGCGTCTGAGTCGACCCAGAATCCGCCGCCTGAGCCGCTTCAGGCTTTTTACCTGTCTTACGCTCGTATCGACCTTCCCAGTAATCTGCGTTCTTGATACCAAGAGCAACTGGGTTAAACGTATACTCTTCAACGCCTTCTTTTTGCTGCTTCTCGTAATCTTTAAGTGCAACGATAGCTGGTTTCGCGATGAAGAAGATAATCAAGATACCAACAATGTTTAGCCACGCCATGAGACCTACGCCCACATCACCCATTGCCCAAGCCATATTCGCTGTCTTTACGGTTCCATAGAATACAGAGGTAATCAGAACCAGCTTCAATAGGAACATCAGACCGCTTACCTTAAAGGTACGACGAATGTAAGCAATGTTGGTTTCTGCAATGTAGTAGTACGCCAAGATAGTGGTAAAGGCGAAGAAGAACAGTGCGAATGCAATGAACAGTTTACCCACACCTGGCATAGTGCTTTCAATTGCTAGCTGAGTGAACGCAGGGCCATTAGCGCCAACCGTTTCCGCTAGGTTTTGAACGAGGAATGTGCTCTCAGGACCGTGTACATTGTATGCGCCGGTGATAAGAATCATAAACGCCGTTGCAGAACAAACCAGCAACGTATCGATGTAGATAGAGAAAGACTGAACCAAACCTTGCTGAGCTGGGTGATCAACGTTTGCCGCTGCCGCAGCGTGAGGACCGGTACCTTGACCTGCTTCGTTAGAGTAAACGCCACGCTTAACACCCCAACCAATCGCAGCACCAAAGCCTGCCATTGGTGTGAAGGCATCACCAAGAATCATCCCCACGATACGTGGTACTTCACCGATGTTCAGAAGAATGATGACAAAGGCGATGATGATGTACGCAAGCGCCATAAATGGAACAACGATCTGCGTGAAATGTGCAATACGCTTAACACCACCAAAAATGATGAAGGCTAGAATGATAGAGATAACAGCACCAGTGAAAATTTTGGCAAAACTGATGGTACCGATCGCTGTTTCAATCATTGCGCCTGTGCCAAAGGCAGTTTCTACGGCATTACCAATACTGTTTGATTGAACGCCTGGAAGAAGCACGCCACACGCAAAGATAGTCGCAATCGCGAAGATCCACGCGTACCACTTCTGACCCATGGCTTTTTCAATATAGTAAGCAGGACCACCACGGAACTCGCCCTGGTCTTCCTCTTTATAGATTTGTGCCAGTGTAGATTCGATGTAGGCGGTCGCAGCACCGAAGAAGGCCACCATCCACATCCAGAAAACTGCACCAGGCCCACCAAAACCGATAGCCGCTGCAACGCCCGCGATGTTACCTGTACCGACACGCCCAGACAGCGAAACGGCCAGTGCTTGGAACGATGAAATCCCTTTCTCTGAGCTCTTACCTGATAGCAGTAGGCGCCACATTTCGAAGAAATGACGGACTTGTACAAATCGAGTAAGAATGGAGTAGAAAAGGCCAGCACCAAGACATAAATAAATAAGAGCGGGACTCCAGATAATCCCATTTAAAAAATCAACTAAAGACTGCATAGTTCTTCCCTGTAAAGCTTGGGATGAGGTCGAAACTCAGCGACTCATGGTCTGATTGTTCGACATCATTTGTTGATGCTCATCCTTTATCAATCGTCCTTGCTTGCACGAAAAGCATGACAAAGGTAAGCGCGAAGTGTTTGAACCTAGCAAACACGAACCGACATCCTAACTAACTTTGTTGCTAATGTTAAACGTGGTTGTAAATATTGTGTTAACGCGTGACTTTGGGCACAAAATCCGAAGTGGGGCTTGTGGATGTGATTTTTGTTTGTTAAGTGACCAGTAGAGAGATGAAAAAATGCCGACTCTAGGGTCGGCATTGAGGGTTTATTTTGTATCAAGACCTTGCTGCCAAAAGGCAATTTCCATTCTTGTTGCTGTTTTAAACACTTGTATGAGTTCGCGACCTCTTTGGCTATCTAGCTCAATCTCTTTGAGTAGTTTGTCTAAACGTTCAATACTCACCTGTACCCCTGATTGAAAATCTTCACCAGCATAAAGCTCAATCCAGCTGCGATAGGGGTTGCCTTCCAATACCGTGGTTGGTGACTCAATCAAGGCTTTACCGATGACGGCATAACCAATTGCGCAAGGGGCGAGCGCTGCATAAAGATCGACAAGCTCACCTGTCATACCCGCATCGAGTACATAACGGGTATAAGCTACGGTACCAAAGTCTTCGGTTTCAGCTTCCATGTCGGCTTCGGTGATGCCCCATTGACTGCAATAGGCGACGTGATGCCCAATCTCAGACTCAAGAAGCGCCGCAACGCTCGGCACAGCTTCCCGCATTTGCGTCAGAGTTTTCGCCTTATAGATAGCCAACGCGTAAGCACGGGCATATTGTTTTAGAAACAGAAAGTCTTGCTTGAGGTAATGCAAGTAGGCTTTCTGCTCAAGTTGACCAGTTGCTAGCTGCTGTACAAATTCATGCTCGGTATAGCCTTGCCATTCGACGCGGCAAGCATTGATAAGATCTTGGTGGTTCATAGTTGCTCCTAAAGCACCGGTACCATTGTTTGGGCAGTCGGCTTGTTAGAGATGATCTTGTGTTGGTACATAAACTCAGTGAACGCATCGTACTTGACGGCATCAATCGCTGATGGACGCAGTGCAAATCGAGTGAGTGTATCGCGCCATGCACGTTTATTAAGTTCGTTGTTGAGTGTGTCTGGCGCGTAAGCGACAAACTCGTTCCAAGAGTCCTGAGGGTGGTTAACGATGTAAGTGGTGGCTTTTTCAATCGCACGGTTAAACTTGGCAATCGCTTCTTTGTCATAGCTGTTTGCATTCGCGACAAATACCAACTCTTCATAGGTTGGAACGCCATGCTCTTCTGGGAAGAAGGCTTTTGGTTTGAAACCTTCCAGCTCTAGCTGATTAGTTTCGAAGTTTCGAAGACCGCCCCAAATCGCATCCACTTTGCCCGATGCCAATGATGACGACAGTGCCCAGCCCACATTGATGATCTGAACATCTTTATACTCGACCCCCTCAGTCTTTAGCATTGTGCCAATGGTTGCTTCCTCATTACCTGCGATAGCAATACCAATTTTTTTACCTTTGAGGTCAGCGAGAGAGTTAATCTTGCCGTTATCCAACACCATCATAGTGTTGAGCGGTGTGGCGATGAGTGTCGCGCTGCGAATAAGTGGCAGTCCGGCAGCAACGTCAATGGTTAGGCTGGTTTGGTAAGAGACCGCCATATCCACTTTGCCCGCAGCAACGAGTTTGGCTGGTGTGCTCGGATCCGCAGGCTCTTGGATGTTGACCTTAAGGCCTTGTTCCTCAAAGTAGCCGCGCTCTTTCGCAATCACAATTGGGCCATGGTTTGGGTTGACGAACCAGTCGAGCATCAGCGTGATAGACTTATCGGCTGCGTTGGCCGCGAATGTGGTCATGGCAGTGAGCAGTGCAGCCATAGCCTTCTTGGAGGTGAATGTCATGTGTTTTCCTTTTTGACTTTAGTTATTTTCCCACGGGATCAGACGCTTGAGCGCCCAGTCGGTAATAAAATAGAGAGAGACGGACACCGCCGCCAAAATGAACAGCGCAGCAAACATTTCATCAATGAGCATGCGAGCATTAGTTTGTAGCATGAGGTAGCCAAGCCCCTCGCTTGACCCCACCCACTCACCGGCAACCGCGCCAATAGGTGCAACCACAACGGCAACGCGAATGCCTGATGCAAGTACTGGCAAAGAAGCGGGGAGGCGAATATGCCAAAGCTGTCGCCAACGGTTTGCCCCCATCGTCTGCGAAAGATCTAGGTAACCAACGGGGGTATTTCTCAAGCCGTCATAACAGCAGGTGGTGACCGGAAAGAAAATGATCAGCGCCGCCATGACGACTTTAGAGGCAATTCCGTAACCCAACCAAAGCATCAAAATCGGTGCTAAGGCGAATACTGGGATGGCTTGGCTGGTGATAAGAATGGGGAGTAGCCAGCGCTTTACCGGCTGAAAAAGCAGCATTTGCAGGGCAAAGAATAGCCCCATTGAGAGACCAAGCAGAAGACCCAACAAGATTTCCTGGCTGGTCACCCAGGTATGCTTTAACAACACGTCATAGCGTTCTATGAGCTTAATAAACACAGCTTCTGGAGCGGGCAGGATGAAGCTTGGCATCTCAAAAACAACGACTATGCCCTTCCAGAGTGCCAAGATGATCACCAAGCTTATAAGTACCCGCATCATGGCACTTAAACCCTGCTTTGAGGCTTGTTTGTGGCTTCGATTAGCAATATCAGCGAGTGGCGTCATTTTAAGCCTCCCGATGTTGATTCTGTATGCGTTTTCGCTAGGTGTTCGAGTATGGACTGCTGAATCTTGGCAAACTCACCATCAATACATCGAGGGATGGCTTGTTTCGGAGGGATAATGCTATGCAGTCTGGCCGGTGCGCCGTTCATCACCAATATTTGCTCGCCTAACCGCAGCGCTTCTTGCGGATCGTGGGTGATAAGTAAAACGGTTTTGTCTTTGAGTAGAGTCGCGGCAAGCTGTTGCAACTTATGGCGTGTCACTGCATCAAGCGCGGAAAAAGGTTCATCCATCAATACCACGGGTTTGTCTTGCATTAGAGTACGAGCCAATGCAACACGCTGGCGCTGACCTCCGGATAACTCCGCAGGCCTTGCTGCTGCTTTCTTTGCAAGACCCACTTGCTCAAGCAGTAATAGCGCCTTTTGGCGTGTCACGTCATCGACTTTTTTGCCATTGAGCCTAGAGGCAAGGCACACATTATCGATCACGCTGAGCCAAGGCAACAGGAGATCTTGCTGCGCCATATAGGCGACTTGCCCAGAAAGTTCGGTCAAATTGGGTGTAAACACTGAGGCACGAAAATCGACTTTCTCGCTCAGTATTCCAGCTAAGTAGCGCAGTAGTGTCGATTTCCCGCAACCACTTGGACCGAGTATAGCGGTCCAAGTGGCGGCACTAAACTCAACGTTGAGTTCAGAGAATATCGGCGTTTCATCCCCTATATAGGTTAGGGTCGCGCCCAGTATGCGAATAGGCGTCATCGCATTAAGCGTCTTTATTCAGCGCGTAAAAGTGGTGAACGGGGCCGTGACCTTTACCAATGTCGAGTTCATCAGCGTGCGTTATCGCTTGAGTAATATAGGCCTTACCATGCTTAACGGCTTCGCTAAGCCCATGACCTTGAGCAAGAAAAGACGCGATAGCTGAGCTTAATGTGCAGCCAGTACCGTGGGTATTTTTAGTGGCAATTCGCTTGGTCTCGAAATGCTCAACATTCTCCGCAGTGATAAGTAGATCGTTGCTACTTTGCTCCGATTCTAAGTGTCCACCTTTAAGCAAGATGGCTGGTGTCTCTAAGTTACGCAAGGAATCTATCAATGCTTCCATTTGTTGCTGTGATTGAGGGACGTCAGTGCCCAGTAGAGCGGCGCCTTCCGGGAGGTTTGGCGTGATAACGGTCGCTAGCGGCAGTAGCTCCGACTTTAATGCATCAATGGCAGAACTCTCGAGTAGCAAATCGCCGCTGGTCGCGACCATAACTGGGTCTAGAACCACAAACTTAGGCTGGTACTCGCGAAGCTTTTCTGCCACGGCACCGATAATATTGGTGTCAGCAAGCATGCCGATTTTGACTGCGACAACATTGAGATCGGTGAACACGGCGTCAAGTTGCGCTTTTACAAATTCAGGGTCGATACCCAAAATACCAGTCACGCCTTGTGTATTTTGTGCCGTAAGCGCGGTAATAACAGAGCAAGCGTAAGCGCCCGTCGCTGAAATAGCTTTGATGTCTGCTTGAATGCCTGCGCCGCCGCCGGAATCGGAACCTGCGATGGTTAAGACAATTGGAGTGTTTTGAGATGTTGTCGCCATAAATGCTCCTTACTTGCGAAAGAGATCCATAGCGATTTGAAAGACACTGGTTGTAGCATCTTTGCTTTCTATAGTTCCCTACGCCAGTACTAACTGAATCAGGTTCAACGGGTCTCACCACATGGTGATCTCAGCAAAAATGCCCCCCGACTAATAAGGATGTCATTGTCATATAAGCGCAGCGATTTTTCCAGTCTTAACGAATAACAGCGCATTATTTGTGTCTCAGAACAACTTTCATTGCCTGGATGAATGCATGTGCCTGGTTGGATGTCTCTGTTGAATCTCTTTAGTGTTAATCACTTATGTGATGATCGAATTAAGAGAAAAATTCTGGGTACAGGATTGGATACTGAATGAAACTGCGTGAGACGAGTCAGTTAATTTTGAGTGGTGACTCGAAGTGAAATTTATTTTTGCGCAAAAAATAAACGCACCCGCCTATTAATAAATACCGATGTTCACACTTTGTTAACGTGTGTGAGCAGAGATACTTTTCGTCTTTCAAGGAAAGAGAATGACAATGAAAAAATTATTATTAGGCTTATCTGCTGTTGCGTTGGCAGTAAGTCAAGGCGCTGTTGCTGCTCCTGCAACACCGTCTATCGACGTCTATGGCTCAAACAATCTTCAGTTTTCTAAAATCCAGCTCGCGATGGAAACCACCTCTGGTTATAACCAGATGGTGCAGTACAAAGATGCCGCAGACATTAGCATCCAGTTCAACCAATGGAGTGGAACAACTGGCGATACATACAATATATATTTCGATGGTGTGCAAGTCGCGACCGGTTCTATCTCGGGCAGTCAAACACTGGCTAAGTTTAACTATGCACAAGGTGGTCGCTATCAAGTCGAGGTTGAAGCGTGTGATGCGACGGGTTGTTCACGCAGTGCACCTGCTGAACTTATTGTCGCGGATACAGATGGCGCACATCTACCACCGCTGACAATGAATGTGGATCCGAACAACAAAACGTTCAATACCGATCCAAATACCGTAGTCGGTACTTACTTTGTAGAGTGGGGCATCTATGGACGCAAGTTCACAGTCGACAATATCCCAGTCGATAACCTCACGCATATTATTTATGGCTTCATTCCAATTTGTGGGTCAAACGAATCGGTGAAATCCGTTGGTGGTAATAGCTTTAATGCACTAAAAACCGCTTGTCAGGGAATGCCTGATTACGAAGTCGTGATTCATGACCCTTGGGCTGCATACCAAAAAAGTTTCCCACAGGCAGGACATGAGTACAGCTCTCCAATTAAGGGGAACTATGCCATGATGATGGCGCTTAAACAGCGCAACCCGGATCTAAAAATCCTTCCTTCTATCGGTGGCTGGACCCTTTCTGACCCTTTCTACAGCTTTACTGATAAGGCCAATCGTGATGTCTTCGTTGCATCGGTGAAGCGCTTCCTACAAACGTGGAAGTTTTATGATGGTGTCGACATTGATTGGGAATACCCAGGTGGTCAAGGTGCCGCACCTGATCTTGGCGATCCATTGCGTGATGGCGATGCTTATGCAGCTTTGATGCAAGAGCTACGTATGATGCTTGACGAGTTGTCAGCGGAAACTGGGCGTACTTATGAACTGACATCGGCAGTGGGTGTGGGCTACGACAAAATTGAAGACGTGAACTACGCTGACGCGGTTCCACATATGGACTACATCTTCGCGATGACTTACGACTTCTACGGTGGTTGGAACAACGTACCTGGTCACCAAGCTGCGCTTTATTGCGGTAACTTTATGCGCCCTGGCCAGTGTGATGGCAATGGCGTAGATGCGGATGGCGTACCATACAAAGGCCCAGCTTACACAACCGACAACGGTATCCAATTGCTGCTTGCGAAAGGCGTACCAGCCAACAAACTGGTCGTCGGTGCTGCTATGTACGGTCGTGGCTGGGAGGGTGTCATGCCTGAGACTTTGACAGACTCAACCGATCCAATGACAGGTGTTGCAACAGGTAAGCTAAAAGGCTCGACGACACAAGGCGTGTGGGAAGATGGCGTAATTGACTATAAAGGTCTGAAAACGTACATGATTGGTTCAAACAATACTGGCGTTAATGGTTTTGAATATGGTTATGACGAGCTTGCTGAAGCGCCTTATGTTTGGAATCGCACGACAGGTGAGTTGGTAACCTTTGATGACCCTCGTTCAGTGATTGCCAAAGGTCAGTACGTTCGTGCACAAGGCTTTGCAGGTCTGTTCTCGTGGGAAATCGATGCTGACAATGGGGATATCCTCAATGCGATGCACGAAGGCCTAGCGGGCGGGACTCCGGTGAACCGTGCGCCAACAGCCAATGCTGGTGGCAATCAAACCGTAGTAGGACCTGCTACCGCAATCTTAGATGGTTCTGGTTCTCGTGATAGTGATGGTTCGATTGTCAGCTACGCTTGGTCGCAACCAGCGGGTCAGTCTCTCGCAGTGACTGGCGCGAATGCCGCTCAGTTAAGCGTGGATGTGGCAGAAGTGACGGTTAGCGAGCAATACAGCTTTACACTGACAGTGACCGATAACGAAGGTGCCACGGACAGTGCCACAGTTACGTTAACGGTTAATCCTACAAGCACTACACCAGTAAACACTGCGCCAGTGGCAGCTATTGCAGGCCCTACAATGGCAAATGCCAATGACGTTGTGACACTGGACGCATCAGGCTCGACTGATAAAGAAAATGATCCATTGACGTTTACTTGGGAGACGCCAGCTGGATTGGCTGTAGTCACCAATGGTGCACAAGTGAGCTTCACAGCTCCAAGTGTTAATGTCGATACCAACTATGTGCTAACGGTTGTTGTAAGTGACGGTTCTCTTACATCAAGTCAGTCACAGACTGTGACGGTTAAAGCCGATACTGTCGGGGCAACATGCGCAGCTCCTTGGGATGCAACAGCTGTTTACACTGGTGGACAAGAAGTGACGTACCAAGGTCATGTGTATTCTGCTAAGTGGTGGACGCAAGGTGATGAGCCAAGCAAATCAGGTGAATGGGGTGTGTGGAAAGATCTAGGTCCATGCCAGTAACTCGATGTTGTTAAGCCATCATAGCTCGCAAAAGGGTGTGCTGGGTTGTATGACACCTCTCCAATGCACCTAGCGAGTTGTGATGGCGCCATAGTAAAACAGCCGCTCAGTAATGAGCGGCTGTTTCTATTTTAAGTCTGCGTAGTTATGCTGACTTTTCACTCGCTGCCAGGCGATACTGAACCATGTCTTCTATCGTCAGTACGGGCATATTATGAAGCTTGCCGAAGGCAACGATTTCTGGTGCTTTCGCCATAGTGCCGTCTGGGTTGGTTACTTCACACAGGACGCCAAATGGAGATAGTCCCGCCATTTGCATAAGATCAATGGTGCCTTCAGTGTGGCCACGACGAGTCAGCACGCCACCTTGTTTCGCTCGAAGCGGGAAAACGTGACCTGGACGCGCTAGATCTTCCGGGCGAGCACCAGGCTGGCAAGCGGTTTTAATGGTTGTGACGCGATCAGCTGCAGACACGCCAGTTGTCACGCCGACTTTTGCTTCAATAGAGACAGTAAAAGCGGTTTGGTTAGCGCTGTTGTTGTTTTCGACCATAGGTGGCAAATCGAGCTGTTTGGCTTGCTCATTAGTCACGCATAGGCAAACAATGCCGCTACACTCACGGATCATCAGTGCCATCTGCTGGTTAGTGAGATGATCAACGGAATAGATGATATCGCCTTCGTTTTCACGATCTTCGTCATCGAGTAGCAATACGCCACGGCCTTCGCGAAGCGCTTGTAGCGCAAGTTCAACACGCTCTAAAGGTGTGCCAAAGTCGGCAAGAAGTGAAGTTTGGTTCTGATTCATGGTAATACTCCTAACTTTAAGTACCAGAATCAGGGCATAGATATGGGGACGCACCATCATCATTACTGACGTGGTTTATCCAAAGATAGAGCTAAAGCGATACGACAGTCATACCGCTAAAAATCGAGTTTAGACACATATAGTCTACCCACCCAATCAGCAACTGATAAGGTGACTCGATAGTCTTATCCTCTCCCATCCGGACTGTAACCGTCGGCTCTGGATTCACACCAGATCTGCTGACCCTGATACTCTGTATCAGGCGCTCGCGGGCTTATCATGATGATTTACCGCCGGTGGGGAATTTCGCCCCGCCCTGAGAATAGATGAATGTCATTTCGACCTCTAAATGGTAACGATAATTCAGTCAGTTGAAAACCATAATCTGGCTATGTGGTGTTTATGCCAGCAAAAAATCGATTGTGGCCGAATTCTTAGCTTTAATCTTCGCTAGCAAAAACTTTAGGTTTGCGTCACAGAGCAGAAGGATAAAACAGATTCGCATAACGGATTGTGAGCTACTATTCTCAAACACTCCTATAAAGACGCAGTTCGTCCAATCAAACAAGAGAATACAATGGCGCTCCATCTAGAAACTGAACGACTTATCTTAAGAGACTTCGAACTTGGTGATATTGAATCGTGGCTACAAATTACCTCGCACCCCAAGTATCAAACCTTCTATCCAAAAGAAGAATGCTCCCCAGAGTTCAATGCGCACTTATTGGAAATGTTTGTTGAGCAAGCGCATCAAGTCCCCCGCACTAAGTTTCAATTGGTGATTGAAGGCAAAGAGAGCCACCAAGTCATTGGTACTGTCGCGTTTCGTTTAGAGCCTAACGACCAAGCCTCGATTGGATTTGGTCTGGCGGTAGATAGACAAGGACGAGGGCTCGCAGTGGAAGCGATGTCGACGCTTATCGCTTATGGCTGTGAGCAGATGGGGGCACGCTGTATTTTTGCTGAGACTCGCGTCGGCAATAAAGCGGCGATTGCGGTCTGTCAGCGACTTGGTCTCCACAAAGTGAACAGTGAATCTAATGATCTCACGCAGATGAGTGTAATTCGTTTAGAGCGCTGTTATTGATCAGCTGTTAATGAATGATAGACCAGTGTTACCCTAATCGAACTCAATGCTAGATAGGGATAGACGATGCAACAACAATGTCAGATTTCGTTGCCAGGAAATAAAGAATACTCTCCAGCCAAGACGTTTGCTCAAATGTCTGCATGGTGTGAACAGCACCAAATCACGCATGACCGTTATGGGGAAGGGGAGTTAATACAAAGCTTCGAACAGAAGCTGGCAAAGCTACTTGGCTTTGACGCTGGGTTGTTTGTTATCACTGGTACCATGACCCAGCCGACGGCGTTGCAGATTGCTTGTGAAATGAAGCGCAACAATAAGGTTGCGATGCATCCTTCGAGTCATATCCAGCTGCACGAAAATCAAGGCTATCAGTTGCAGCAGCGTTTTAACCTACTTCCGGTTGGTAAGCCGTTTAAACCTTGGGTACTGGAGGATTTAGTTAAGATTCCAGACACGCTAGCAGCCGTACTTTACGAACTTCCTATGCGTGAAATCGGCGGACAGCTGCCAAGCTTTGAAGAGCTATCACGCATTAAAGCTCACTGCCGTCAAAACGATATCCACCTTCATATGGATGGTGCACGACTGTGGGAAACCGCTGCATACTATCAAAAGGATTACGCAGAGATATGCGAGGGCTTTGATTCGGCCTATGTTTCTATGTACAAAGGCATTGGCGGCTTAGGCGGTGCGATGTTACTCGGTGATCAAGCGTTTATCGACCAAGCGGCAGTATGGATGCACCGTCAGGGTGGCAGTGTCTATCACCGTACTCCTTATATCGTTGCAGCAGCTATGCAGTTCGAACAAAGGCTAGCCTTAATGCCCGCGTTATTCGAACGCACGGAGCAAGTCTACAAAATACTGTCAGAATTTCCATTGCTGAAGCTAAACCCAGTCAAGCCACAAGCGAACATGCTGCATATTCATCTACCTATTAGCCAAGACAAAGCAATAGCGCTTCGAGACAAGCTTGCCACAGAGCACAGCCTATGGATTGGCAACCCACAACAAGGCATGTTAGCAGAGCAAAGCTACATTGAGTGGTATGTGGGAGATAGACTACTAGACATGGCAGATGACGATCTAAGAGGTTATCTCCAGTTGATTGAGCAAGGGTGTGTTTAGCTTTTAGTCGGTGATAGACCTTTTGGCCTATCGGTGACCAAAAGGTCTTGATGCTTAAACGATTTGCTTGCTGCTAAGATACAAAAAGGGCGCTAACTGTTAAGTTAGCGCCCTTTTCAAACGCTGGCGTAAGTTGAATCTGTATTTTATACCATTGTTATTGTTGAATTAATGTCGATTTGATTTTTTGTTGTGTACCTTCTGGTGTACCCATTGGTTTTTGTTACCTCGATTTTTCTCATTTTTAAGCGTTTTTCTGAGCATCCCTCACTTTCACGGTAAGATTGAACAAACAACTTTTAGGTTGTTAAAAGATGCCGTGACAACTTAAAAGTTGTTATCGAACTCATATACAACTAATATGTTGTTAATGGCATTTGGTACAACTCTTTGGTTGTCTAGTGGGAAGAATGAAAAGCTTAGAAGAAATCTCAACCGTGCTCACTGAGCAGCGCAGAAAACTCGGTATTGAGCAAAAAGACATGTACATGCGAATCGGCATGAAGCAGCAACAGTATCAGCGCATAGAAGCGGGTAGTGACGTAAAGTTATCGACTTTACTTAGAGTGTTGGAAGGGCTTGATTTGGAACTTTCTATCTCGCCGAAGCAAAGCAAAGGGCATACCGCTCCAATAGAGGATGCTTTTAAAAGTCAGAGTCAAGAACCTAAAGGTGAGTCGTTGCACGACGATGAGGATGATCTAGGGTTTTGGTTTGGTTCTGAGGATAAATGATGAGTAAGCAGATAGAGAAGGTGGAAGGTCTAAAGATTCAGCTCCATGGTATCGATGTTGCTGTAATAGCCCATTATGCTGGTGGCAAAAATATACTGACTTTCAACCCAGACTTTGTCGCAATGCCTGATAATCTCCGACCAGTTTTTACTCTGAGGCAGATGCTTGACCCTACTTATTTGAACAAGCCGCAGATTAGAACCGATAAGATCCCTCCAGTCCTTTCCAATCTATTACCTGAGGGAGTATTAAGAGAACTGACGGCGAAAGCGCTTCGTTGCCACATCAACAATGAGTTTTCAATTCTTGCCTATCTTGGCTCCAACTTGCCGGGGGCAGTCATTGCCAAGCCGATTAAAGCGGGCGATGTGCCCGTTTGGGCATTGGAGCAGCGTTTGTCGACAGAGCCCCAGCAAATAGATGTGAAACATGCTAACACCAAGTTCTCTCTAGCTGGCGTACAGATGAAGTTCTCGTCATCTCATGTGGATGGTCGTTACCATATTGATCAGGAAATATCTGAAGACATGTGGATTATCAAGACGCCGTCAACCATCCACAAAGGTGTGCCTGTTAACGAATATAGCTGCATGAAATTGGCTGAGGCGGCGGGGGCTGATATTCCTGAAGTACGATTAATTGAGCTTAGTGAGCTAGAGGGCTTGCCGAGTATTAGGTTGCCAGATGAGCAGTATGCCTACGGTATTAAAAGATTTGATCGCAGCAGTGCAGGTCGTATTCATACCGAAGACTTTGCACAGGTTTTTGGCCTCTATCCGGCAGACAAGTACCAACGAGTCAATTATGAACAACTTGGCAATGTGCTCTATCGAACCAGTGCTGAGCGGTTGAAGGACATTCAGCAAATGGCAAGAAGGTTGCTAATAAACATCTTGCTTGGTAATGGAGACGCTCATTTAAAAAACTGGACGCTCATTTATGGCGATAGGCAATCTCCACGCTTGTCCCCGCTTTATGATGTGGTGTTTACCACACCCTATATCGAACACGATAGCCTTGCTCTCAACATGGCGGGCACCAAACAGTGGTTCGATATCACCATGGAGAGCTTCAAATTATGGTCAGAGAAAACAGGTGCGCCTTGGGTTGCCATCAAACCGCACATTCTGGATGTCATGGAAGTGGCGAGGACTCAATGGTTGTATCTGTTACAAGGCTTACCAATGTTGGATGAACACAAGGTTGCTCTCATTCAGCATTGGAAGCAGTTGAGTGCGGATTTTCAGGTCCTATAAAGGGAAAAGAGCCAACTTTTCTTCTCAAATTTGGTTGGTGTCATCTGAGATGCATGATTGACAACTATTGTTACTGAGCCGCTGGATACAAAAAGGGCGCTAACTGTTGAGTTAGCGCCCTTTCCAAACGTTTGGTGGAGCTGGCGGGAGTTGAATGGCTGTGCCAAACACCAATGCATAAGGTTTTAGAGTTAACGTTCTAATTTAATGTTACTTCAGATGTTACATTAAAATCCTGCTTAAAAAGGAACTGAACCCCCGTCTTTATATGCAATATTGATATAAAAAATTACTCAAGCATGGCTAAATGTTCTATCTGTCAGTGAAGTATCACTATAGCTTATTGCATCAGATATACTTTCTGAATACTAAATCTTCGAAAGTATCTTTGTAGCATTTTCAAAAATTGAATCTGAGATATTCTCAGGGAAATCTTCAGGTAGCTTTGCTTTTACTTGTAAGATTGCTTCGGGGAACTCATCTTTTAGCTCATTCAATATCTCTTGCATCTTATCTTGGCTGAAGTTTACAGCTTTAGCTGTATCCAGAAAGTGGCGAGGTAAGATTTTGTTAATTTCATACTTTTTCCCTCTAGTCGCTTTGAGTCCCATTGCTAGCTTGAGTTTTCTTATATTCAGACCTCGACCACCCAGAAGCGGGTATGCTGATAAAATATCGTAGAATGGAGTTAAACGATAACTCCCTCCCTTCTCAATATAAATAGAATAGTTCTTAGCATGCCCATCGGTTGCCCCTATAATCCACTGAAAAACTTGTAACTTCATGAAGTTATACTGATCTTCCAGAGCATTACTTGAACCCATTAGTAGCTTCATGATTTCCGAAATACCAGGGCCACCTTGAGATTCGTACTTGATTGATGATGGCATACCAAATACTTGGCACATGTCTTCTTGAGGTAGACGGAGTAAGTTAGCTTTATCTTTAGTCCAGCGTCTATCGAATCGCTCTACAGCTAAAGCTTTCAGGTTATCAGTTTTGAGCATGTGGACATTGGGAACTGCAAACCCTAGTGCTTTAGCCAACTCGATGCAAAGGTACTCATTTTCAACACTGTCTTTAAGATCTAATGTTGCGTTTGCTTGTTGTATTTCGCCAATTGGTAGTTTGATGATATGAGTTGTTGGAGTATTACCTTTGGGGATACACCACTGTTCATCAACGAATAGGAGTGCTGTTTTTTCTTGAGCGCCAGCCACTGATATCCTGAAGTCTTCTTCTTCTTCAACCATTCCGAGGGGGATATCGGATTTGTAAGCTGAGAGTACAGCATCCAACTTTTTATCATCTAAGACTTGGTAATTGAGTGGTTCATTTTTGTAAGGTTGTTCAGGAGAAATTAATGCAATAGCTCCGACGCTATCTTTACCAACTTCTTTGAGAAGATCGAATGGCTGCTTAGATGAAGCTTTATAACGAGCTACGATCCTATCTCTCACCTTTGGGCTATCAGGTAAAAGGTTGTCGAAGTAGTTGATGACTGAGTCTGAAGCTATAGGTGGCAGTTGTAATTTTAGAGACAATGATAGTGGTCGGGACTTGTCACTGGTTACCCAGGTCTTATCATACTGAAAAGTATGAGCACCATTCTTCTGTTTGTTGAGAGTCCCTACGAGTTCTCCGTTCATGTATGCGTTTAGTTTTTGCATTACCAGTTCTCATCATCTTGGCTATCTTGTGAACTTACTTGTGCTTTTTCCTGGATGCTCAGTGTCAGTTCCATCGCCTGAATAAGTTTAAAGAAAGTCGAAAGTGTTGTCTTATCAGGACTATTTTCGAAGTTTGAGATAGTTGCTTGCTTTATGCCTACCCTTTTGGCTAACTCTGATTGAGTCCAGCCGTTCTTTTGCCTTATTAGGAGCATCATGTCAGCGAGTTGCTTTGGACTATATATCATTTCTTCCAACCCTCTATAGAATTAAGGTGCGACTTCATATCTCTCATTATCCTCTAGTGAGGATACAGTAAAGTATATCCCTTGGTGGGGGTATTGTCTACCGTATCCCCACAAGGGTATTTTATAGTTGATATCCCTTTGTGGGGGTATTGGATTGTATGGTGAGACATAGGGAGCATCGGGTTCTGTTCATTTTTTTAGTTTGTTCATAAAAAATGAACAGGGGCATGAAATGAACACTTGATGTGTCTTTATCTCGAAGAGACTTCGCTAGCATACAGGTGGTTATGACATTTTGGGCAGGTAGGTTGCCCTGGCAATGAAGCTTGCCATTGGCAGTTACACATGATGCATTCGAATGTTGCTGTTTTTTTGGGTATCGCTGGCGGAGGATCTATCGATTTGTTTCTTGGTGCAAGCCAAGGATCGTTGTGCTGATAGGAAACTCGACTTCCATGACTAGAGTAACTAGTTGTTGAGTGACGTTTGACTCGATGGCTATCGATAGCTGAGTTCAAACGTTGATATGCTGCTTTTTGCATTGATGCCTTGCGGGGATGAAATACCCAGCTCTTAGATGACAGGTCATTTTGTAGAAAGAGCTTTAGTCTATCTAGTTGCCTAGTTTCAGCTCTATCTTCTTTAAATAGGTAGTGTGTATCATCGAGTTTTACTTCTAGCACACCACTTTGTTGGTTATCAGAAACATGAAGATCCGCTGGGAGAGGGCGATTTGGGTGGGTAAAATATACGACAAAACAGAAGCCTTTAACCTTACCAACAATGTCGACAATGCAACTTGAAAACGGTGCTTCCTTACGTACGTCTTCTAGTTCAATCGTTGTTTGTTTTGCTACCAGAAATTCCTCTTTGAAGTTAGTCCCTTTAGCCTGACAAGATACAACGCACTTGTACTCTGGGAGAGTAATTCTCATTCCCGTTTCGATAACTTGCCTTGCCATCATCCTGACGGAAACAAAGAAGGAAAAATCACACTCCTTATCGGTGTTATCCACTTTACGGGTTGCATGAGCAAAGTGCCATTGTTTCTCATCTCCTTGTCGAGCTATGAGTGGAGTTTTACAGGATGGGCAAATGCAGCCACATTTCTTTCCGCGAGCAACATCAGAGACATCCACGAAGGAATGGTCTTTGATTCTCAAACCAAATGGAACGTGTTGCATGGTCATGTGGCGTTATGCTTTAAATTGTTGGGTTATTGGTATCATAATAAGCTAGAAAGCTTGGCAAATATGTTAGACAGTTAAAAAAATGCTTGTGGTTTCTTATGTTTTAATACGCACTGACTTGTGTAGTCGGACCGACCGCTGGGACTAAATATGGATGAGCTTCAAAGGATTGAACAACAGATCTTAGAGCTAAGGGTCGAGCTAAGCCATTTAGAGCAGCGCCGCCAGTCTTTATTAGCTCAAAACGCCAGCTCGACGGCAGGTGATCAACATGAGTATTCTCCAGGACAAAAAGTTGCTTTATTCAAGGCCTACTTTAGGGGAAATGACTATTGTTATGCGCATCGTTGGCAGAACAATAAAGGGAGAAGTGGTTATGCGGTGGCGTGCCATAATGAATGGCAGCAAGGACTCTGCAATAAACCTAAGACTAAATGTTTAGAATGTCCCAACCAAGCGTTCAAGTCTTTAGATGAAGATGCGATCTATAATCACTTAACAGGGAAAGAAGTCATTGGCTTATACCCAATGCTATCGAACAACACATGTTGGTTGCTAGCCGTTGATTTCGACAAAAGTGACTGGCAATTAGCATCAATAGCTTATGTCAATGCATGCCGACAGAATGGAATTGATTGCCTACTAGAGCGCTCAAGGTCTGGGAATGGCGCACACGTGTGGATTTTCTTCGATAAAGCCATAGAAGCCAAACTAGCTCGTCAGTTAGGTTTTTTCCTCTTAGATGAAGCGATGAACATTCATGGTGTTTTATCTTTTGAGTCTTACGATAGGCTTTTTCCCAACCAAGATGTACTTCCAGTAGGAGGTATTGGCAATTTGATAGCTTTGCCATTGCAAAAGCAATCACGGTCGTGTGGTAATTCGACATTTGTTGACCAATCATTCGTTGCTTGTGCCGATCAATGGGCTGCTCTGGTTTCAACAAAACGTGTAGCGCCTGTAAAAGTCGAAGCACTTTTAAGTAATCGAACACATCACGAGCAGACATCGGCAGATAACTGTCAGCAACCCCCTTGGGAGCGCTCTCTACCCACTAGGAACGCTATAGAAGGTTGCCCTGAAGTGTTGCAAGCGGTTATTGCTAATCGACTCTATATCCCGTTGTCTAGTCTCCCTAACCCTTTAATCGCCCAGTTAAAGAAAGTCGCATCTTTCTCAAATCCAAAGTTCTTCAAGGCTCAGGGATTGCGCTTATCGACAAATGGAATTGCTCGGTTCATTTGTCTAGCGGAGATAGACAGCGGCTATTTGAGTTTGCCAAGAGGGTGCTTGGATGATTTGGAGGATATCTGTTCCTCTAATGGAATTTCGTTACAGGTAGAAGACAAGAGGATTGAAGGGCGGCTATTAGGCACTATTAAATTTGTTGGCTCCCTGCGTTCAGCGCAACGTAAAGCTGTTGATAAACTTCTTCAATATGACAATGGCGTACTTCATGCGCCTACAGCATTTGGCAAAACGATTACCGCCATTGGCCTCATATGCCAAAGAAAAGTTAATACGTTAGTGTTAGTTCACAACAAACAGCTCGTAGAACAATGGCAAGAGAGACTCAAGGTTTTTGCTCTGGGGGTTGATGTTGGAGTGTGGACTGGAAGCAAGAAAAAGCCAACAGGGCAGATCGATATTGCGACGTATCAAAGTTTGTTCAACAGGAGTGATAATAGTGTCAATGAACTGATTCAGGACTATGGGCAAGTCATAGTCGATGAATGCCATCATCTGTCAGCACCTCAATTTGAACGAGTTCTATCTGAGTCGCATGCCAAATTTGTTGTTGGGATAAGTGCTACTTTAGAAAGGCGAGATGGACATCACCCTATTATCTTCATGCAAGCGGGTAGGGTCAGGCATAGCATCAAGTCTGACCAAAGATCTCGATTTGTTCAGCGATTGGAAAAGAAAGCTTTGTTATTTGATGTGCCGCTAAGTTTGATTTCGGATGAACCCAAACCTCATATTTCTGATGTGTACCGTTGGTTGATGCTGCACTCTGAACGTAACAAGGTCATTATTGAGGACATTAAATATGAAGTTGGTAAAGGAAGAGTCCCTATCGTATTAACAGAGCGAAGAGAGCATGCCAATATAATATCTAAGCTACTTGATGATACGGGACTTAAACATCAAGTGCTTGTCGGTGCAATGAAAAAAAAGCAGCAAGCAGACGTCATGGAGAAACTAGCAACCACCGAAGTACTTGTTGCTACTGGGAGGTTTATCGGGGAGGGTTTCGACTTACCCAGGCTAGATACTCTAATTTTAGCACTACCAGTATCCTGGAAAGGTTCACTTATTCAGTATGTTGGTCGAATACAGCGTGAGTTTGAAGGGAAAGATGAAGTTAAAGTTATCGACTACGTCGACTCGAAAATCCCTATGCTGTCTAGGATGTTTAAGAAAAGAGATAAAGGTTATAGAGCGTTGGGTTTTGTGGAGGTTACAGACGAGGGTTTGCTTATATAGCAAGCCAAACCTAATCGGTTTGAATAGTTCGAGGTATAGGATATGGATAGTGTAACTGAAGTGAGAAAAGCCGCTTTAGAGATATTTGAAGAAGAAGGCTTAGCTGATGAATGGCTAAATTCCCCTAAATGGTTTTTTGATGGTTTGACAGCAGTAGAAATGCTACGAATGCCAGAAGGAAGAGATGCAGTCCTAGGCATTTTGGATCGAATTCGCTATGGTGATTTTTCATGAGATAGGGACAGCTATAAATACTATGATAATCAGGGCAGTTATATGGCTATTATATATTTTCATTATACTAGCTAAAAAATTTAAATTTTCATTAAGGATGCCCATGTAAGGGAGTCTATGTCGAATGATCATTCTTACGTGGAAAATATATTTTATGGATGAACAATAAATACTGGTGAGACTTTTTTAATTATGGATTGGTATACTCTATAAATCCAGTTCTGCTATCACCTGAGTACTATTAGTTTCTAGCAGAAAATTAAGTAATAGCATTATATATAATATGGAACATTTGAGATGAATTAATTTGCTCTATGGTAGAGCGGTTACCTGTTGATACTGCAAAGAGGTAGTGCGGTTATTATTGTGATATTTAGATGTCAAATGCTGCTTCAAGCACAGTAAGTGCCGTTTAGCGCACTAGAAGTGCGTCACAGCGCAGTGGTTTTTCATGTGTTTTTATGAACGTCTGTGTTTTTCAACAATGAATTCTTTTTTCGTCCTTATATTAAAGTTATAACCTTATAATAGCTATAACAGTTATAATGGTTGTAGCATAAATTAAATAATTAATAAATTGTTTTTTGTTAATATATTTTACTTTTTATTTTAAATGATGATTTTTAAAAATTAAAATCACATGAAACTACAATGGTGTGATGTAATAAATTATTAAATTTATACTGCACTCCACTAGAGCGAATTGATGATATTTAATTAAAATTAGTATTTTAATTATCGCTGCGGATCGGAGGTTTTTATCATTGTTTTCAATTAGTATTCTTAATTATTGTTAACAACGATAAAAGTACGATGATTATCGTTGTTGACGATAAATCTTAGGCTATTACTGTTATAAGCGATAAAGTCAGTAGTGTTTGTGCTTTGACCCAGAGCTGGGTCACCTTAATGCTGATCGAGTTTGCTGTTCAATGAAAGAGATATAAGACAGTGGTGTTTGTTGCTTTGACCCAGAGCTGGGTCATCTTAATGTTGATCATGTTTCCTATTCAGTGAAAGCGATATGAGGTAGTAGTGATTATCGCTCTGACCCAGAGCTGGGTCACCTTAATGCTGTTCGAGTTTGCTGTTCAATGAAAGCGGTATAAGACAGTGATGTTTGTGCTCTGACCCAGAGCTGGGTCACCTTAATGCTGTTCGAGTTTGCTGTTCAATGAAAGCGGTATAAGACAGTGATGTTTGTGCTCTGACCCAGAGCTGGGTCACCTTAATGTTGATCATGTTTCCTATTCAGTGAAAGCGATATGAGGTAGTAGTGATTATCGCTCTGACCCAGAGCTGGGTCACCTTAATGCTGATCGAGTTTGCTGTTCAATGAAAGCGGTATAAGACAGTAGTGTTTGTGCTTTGACCCAGAGCTGGCTCACCTTAATGCTGATCGAGTTTGCTGTTCAATGAAAGCGATATAAGACAGTGGTGTTTGTTTCTTTGACCCAGAGCTGGGTCACTTTAATACTGATCGTGTTTGCTGCTCAGTGAAAGCGATATGAGATAGTAGTGATTATTGCTCTGACCCAGAGTTGTGTCATTTATTGATAAATCACCAATGAGGTATCAACAAACATTCATTTGTTAATACCAATGAAGGATATGTCGAAAAAGGTATCACTAAGTGGCTATTGTGTATTTATGATACCTTTGTTATTGTTGATACTAGTTGTGATACCAATACCGAGGTCGATTATGAGTTCTGGACGTATATTTGCCTATTGTCGAGTTTCAACAAGTGAACAGACTACTGACAACCAACTTTTGGCGATTCGAAGCGCTGGATATGAAATCCAGCAGAATCGAGTAATTAGTGAAACTGTGTCGGGTTCTGTCCCTGCCATTGAAAGGGAGGCGTTCAAAACATTAGTTGAACATAAGTTAGAGGCTGGCGATAGCTTGGTTGTTTTAAAGCTGGATCGGCTTGGTAGAGACAATATTGATGTTCAACATACGATTAGTATGTTGATCGAAAAAGGCGTAACTCCCATTTCTTTAGATCTTCCCATAAAGGATCTAGGTTCTTCTGAAGGAAGACTCATGTTGCAAATGTTCTCGGCATTTGCGGAATTTGAGCGAAATAGAATTCGCGAGCGGACTATGGAAGGGCAAGCTCGTGCGAGAGCGGAAGGCAAAAGAGTGGGGCGACCTGAGGCTACAGCAACAACAGATAAAGTTCTGAGGTACAAAGCTCAAGGACTTAGCCAGTCTAAAGTAGCGGCAGCGACTGGTTTCTCATTGCCAACAGTAAAACGTCACTGGAACAAAGGAATAGAGGTATCTTAGTTTCAGGTGAGGTTTCTTGAATATGAATTTTACGAGTTCACTCGTGCCTTCTCTTCTTGTTGGGATTTTGAATGACATCCTAATTATTAATCCACTTAGTGATAGTTCTTTACATATGCCGATGGCAGTCTCAACACAACCCCAATTGACCTTTTATACAGAAGTAACCTCTATTTGTGTATCTATATAACTGATTTTATTGAGGTAAACATGGTTGTGCCGATGGGGGATAATGATGTTCATCCATGGACGTTTTCCCTGACCTCTGATGCTAATAGGTGATTTAGCGTCAAATTTTAAGGATTTGTGCTGGTATCAGCTCGACACAACCCCAATTGACCGATCATACACAATTCACCTCCATAAGTGTTTTTATCTGAATGATTTTATTGAGGTAAACATGGTTGTACCAATGGGCAAATAATGGTGTTCATCCATGGCTGTTTTCTCTGACCTCAGATGCTAATAGATGATTTAGCGTCAAATTTTAAGGGTTCGTGCTGGTATCAGCTCGTCACAATCCCAATTGACCGATCATACACAATTCACCTCCATTAGTGTTTTTATCTAACTGATTTTATTGAGGTAAACATGGTTGTACCGATGGGCAAATAATAGTGTTCATCCATGGACGTTTTCTCTGACCTCAGATGCTAATAGGTGATTTAGCGTCAAATTTAAAGGGTTCGTGCTGGTATCAGCTCGTCACAATCCCAATTGACCGATCATACACAACTCACCTCCATTATTGTTTTTATCTAACTGATTTTATTGAGGTAACCATGGTTGTACCGATGGGCAAATAATGGTGTTCATCCATGGCTGTTTTCTCTGACCTCAGATGCTAATAGGTGATTTAGCGTCAAATTTTAAGGGTTCGTGCTGGTATCAGCTCGTCACAATCCCAATTGACCGATCATACACAACTCACCTCCATTATTGTTTTTATCTAACTGATTTTATTGAGGTAATCATGGTTGTGCCGATGGGCAAATAATGGTGTTCATCCATGGCTGCTTTCTCTGACCTCAGATGCTAATAGGTGATTTAGTGCGTCAAATTTTAAGGGTTCGTGCTGGTATCAGCTCGTCACAACCCCAATTGACCGATCATACACAACTCACCTCCATTATTGTTTTTATCTAACTGATTTTTATGAGGCAATCATGGTTGTACCGATGGAAAATAATGATGTTCATCCATGGACGTTTTCCCTGACCTCTGATGCTAATAGGTGATTTAGTGTCAAATTTTAAGGATTTGTGCTGGTATCACTCGACACAACCCCAATTGACCGATCATACACAATTCACCTCCATAAGTGTTTTTATCTGACTGATTTTATTGAGGTAAACATGGTTGTACCAATGGGCAAATAATGGTGTTCATCCATGGCTGTTTTCTCTGACCTCAGATGCTAATAGGTGATTTAGCGTCAAATTTTAAGGGTTCGTGCTGGTATCACTCGACACAACCCCAATTGACCGATCATACACAATTCACCTCCATAAGTGTTTTTATCTAACTGATTTTATTGAGGTAAACATGGTTGTGCCGATGGGCAAATAATGGTGTTCATCCATGGACGTTTTCTCTGACCTCTGATGCTAATAGGTGACTTAGCGTCAAATTTTAAGGATTTGTGCTGGTATCAGCTCGACACAACCCCAATTGACCGATCATACACAATTCACCTCCATAAGTGTTTTTATCTGACTGATTTTATTGAGGTAAACATGGTTGTACCGATGGACAAATAATGGTGTTCATCCATGGCTGTTTTCTCTGACCTCAGATGCTAATAGGTGATTTAGCGTCAAATTTTAAGGGTTCGTGCTGGTATCAGCTCGACACAACCCCAATTGACCGATCATACACAATTCACCTCCATAAGTGTTTTATCTAACTGATTTTATTTAGGTAATCATGGTTGTGCCGATGGCAAATAATGGTGTTCATCCATGGACATTTTCCCTGACCTCTGATGCTAATAGGTGATTTTGCGTCAAATTTTAAGGATTTGTGCTAGTATCAGCTCGACACAACCCCAATTGACCGATCATACAGAAGTTACCCCATTCACATCTATATTGTATTGATTTTATTGATATAATCATTGTTGTGCCGAGAAGGAAGAATCTTGGTTCTTCTGAAGGTAGGTTTGGTAAGCAAATGTTTTCGGCATTTGCTGAGTTTGAGCGAAATAGGATTCGCGAACGAACTATCAAGTGATGTATGCTTTTAAAAGTGATTCGATTCTTGAGGAGTGACACATGATTGACTTTATCAACAATAACTTCGCACTTTTGACTGGTGTAGGCCTAGGTTTGTTCACAGGGATGGTTATAGCGTTGATATACGTAACGAAACATTATAGTTAAAACTCTTTGTTCCTAGCTCTCATTAAGTCGCACATGTCTGCTTGATGTTACTAGTAGCCCGAACTTGGTCTAATTCATCAATCAGGCTACTGATAGTTTTGTTGCTTCAGACTATACTCCTGAAATATGAACTTCACGAGTTTACTCGTGTCTAGTCGCCGTATTGGTAAAGTTAAAGTATCAGGTTTTCTAAGCGTTTTGTTATTTCACTCGGTTTGGCCATCAAATCAACAGTACAAAATCGTAGTTGATGCCCTTGTATTGTCACTACTTCATCATAATGGTCTCCCACTGATGGGTGTAAAAGCATTCCAGATGATGCCAGCGAAAGTAGATCCTGCTCTTTCTTCTGGCTCATGATGTACGTATAAAGTTGGTAAATGTACCCACTCTTAAACGTCGTATTATCGAAGCGTCCTTTTGTCACTATATTTGTGAATTTTGTATCGATGACAATTCGTTGCTTCAGTTGGTGATGATCCAGTTGAATGTCCAGCTCCATTGTTGGTAATAAAGAAGGTATGAGAGTTGATTCTTGTTCAACTTGCCATCTGAGCTGCTTGTTTGATGAAACCTTCCACCCCTGTTTTGGTAATGCTAGCTTGTAAAATCCAGCAACAGCTTTCTCGAATAGTTTCCTGACCCACTGTTCTTGTTTCTCTGGTTTGGGTAACAATTTAGACCCCATCGATTCACTGATTAGCATCATGCTGTGGATCAATTCAGCTAGCTGGATAATTTTTCGGTCTTCATTTTCATGCCGACCAAATCTTTCACTTGTGGGGCTGTATCCAACAATCTGTATGTCGCTAATACCTAGTTGTTTTAATTGCTGGCTAATTGCCTTTGAGCTAATGAGAAGGTTCTTATTTTTCGTTAGCTTTTGGAGTTTTTGTAAAGCATTTAGGGTATAGCGGTTGCGGGCAGTATCGGCTGACACTTCTTCAAAATGACAGAAAACTTTTCCCCGATAGAGTGACATTTTTCTTTCTGATTGAAGAGCATCTACTCTCCCTCTTACACGATTCAACTCATCTTTTCTGTTGATGAAAGACTTGGATAGCTCTCTTCTCATCCTAGACTCAAGGAGATCACAAAGCACTTTACCAACCAGTTCAAGCGCATCATGCTGCGATGCTTCTGAATCGGCTAGGTGCTCAGCTAGATAGCGACAATCAGACGCATACAGCATTAGCAGCCAGAGATTTTTAACTGGAATGATTCCAATTTTTTCCCGTTCCCAGTTACTCATTACAACCCTTCTAAAAGGGCTAATCGCGCGTTTTCAGCCGTTTCTATGGAATCAAACCAATATTCTTCGAGTAACGGGTAAATCTCTGTGTTAACAACATCAAAGAACCAAGATACAGGGTCAGAGATCTCACTACTAAACGATGGGGTGACATAGCTATGACCGACTTTAAATTGTTTTCCCAGTCTCTGATCGGTTTCAATGAGATTATTTAGGTGATCGATCCTTTGTTTAACGGTAAGCAAAAAAGGAATAGGGATCTGGTTAGCCGTTGAAACCCAATTCATCCATGTATCATCTAGGGTGGTTTCTAAAGTGAAAAATGCAAACCGACGTCTTAATGCCAAATCAACAAGGGCTAAAGAACGGTCGGCAATATTCATTGTTCCAATAACGTATAGGTTTTCTGGAATATAGACACGTTCGTTATTATTCTTCTTGTAGCTTAGGGCTAAGCCTTCACTTGGTGTTCTTTTATCTGCCTCCAAAAGTGTCAGCATCTCACCAAAAATTTGTGCTGGATTACCCCTGTTAATTTCTTCAATGACAACAACGTACTTTTGATTTGGATTCTCACGAGCCAGTTCAACAGCTTCTAGGAATGGTCCATCGCATAGTGTGAGTTTACCATCTCCAGATGGACGCCAACCTCTGACAAAATCTTCATACGATAGGTTTGGATGAAACTGAACGGCACAAAGATTCGATTCTTTTTTCTCGTTGATTAAGGCATATGCTAAACGCTTAGCTAACCAAGTTTTCCCTGTACCTGGTGAGCCTTGAAGAATGAGGTTTTTCTTATCCCTTAGTCTTTGAAGTAAGTGTGTCACGGTTTCTTCCGCTAGAAAGCAACCGTCATTGATGATGTTAGTGACATTGTAAGGTTCTAGATACTCGGCTGATTCATTGACAGAGCTAAGATCATCAACAATATCTTCGTATCCATACCATTCGTATTGGCCTCGTTTTAGGAAGCCAATAATTGACTCATCTCGTAAAATTTGCATTTGACGGTCTATAGTCATATCTGGTGTATTATTGTCGGGAAATAGACTGCTTAGCTCTTCCAAATACTCTGTATGAAATTGCTCTCTAGTGAATACTGCTGACTCATTTGATCGACAAAGTTGCTCAATACGTTCAAGTATTAAAGGCTTCCAACCATCTCGTTTATCTGGAGAGGTTGCTTCTTCACTGCTTTTCTTTGAAGGCTGCTGCCAAGCCTTTAGTGACAGCTCAGGATAAGAGTGAACAGGAAATTTTTCTTCTGAAAAGCGAATTTCCAAATTGTTCATCAGTGTTAGGTAATCTTTCGCACTACAACGAGCTTTAGCTCCCGTTTTACTTAAGTTGATCCCTAATGAACTCAGATAGTCTCGAGATTGCGTATCCAACGTAGGATATGTCCATGGCCTGATCCAAAATAGCCCCATAGTTAAGTTCCAACCTACACCCAGTTGGCTGGATACCTGATTATATAGAGTTGCAAAAGCATCTTGAGTATCTTCATTTTCAGAGTCTGCATACGTTAATGCAGATTCGAAAACGGACTATAGGTTATCGATATCTCGCTCACCTCGGTTTTTCTCATTAGCAAAGAACCATGACTTTTGGTTATTGAGGATAGGGATCGCTTCAAAGGATTCTAAAATAGGTTCATCTACGGACAAAAACTGGGCTAGGGCGCTAGCAAGAGCTTTGCGGTTTTGCTCAGTTACTCCACGGTTAAAAATACCCATTACGGTAAAGGGGCAAATATCATCGAGGTCTTTACCGATAATGTAAGAGAGCTGGTATTCGTTAGCTAGCTCAATGATAAAAGCAGTGAGCGCTCGACGATCATTTTTGTGCGAGAGCAGTTTATCTGCAAACGATTCATAAAAATTAGCCCACTTGAATCGAACATCATTTTTAGGTGAGTCTCCAAATCGTTCTTTCCAGTATGGAGCATTGGCAAATTTGCTGTAATCTTGTTGAGCACTCTTAAACGTAAAATCGAGAAGAGCTTTATTCATCCAGCTTGTATTATCGATACGCCAGACAGTTGTACGGTTGGTGTAAAAGTACCACTGCTTTGGCTCATCAAACTTTTCTAACCAGTCAACCTGAACTGTCTGTCCATCGTTTAAATTACTAGTGATCGTGCCGACGGCTTTAACCGCCATGACAGAAACCATATGTCCACGGTTATCAAATGGAAGTTCGTATTTACGTGTAAAAGCAGACTTAATGACGATTTTCTCGCCCTTTTGCATAGACCTAACTTGATCTAGGTATTTGTCACTATATCCATTCTTCCAAATACCTTGCTCAATAAAGTTATCGAGCTGGTCATCATCGCCGTAAGTTGCACCAACAAACCAAGCAGTATCAATTTGACCTTGTATTAGCTTTTCGTTGTTTTTATTGTCTATCACGAGATCCTATCCTTGTTTCGTTTTTAGTGCAGAGTAAAGGGTACATTGCTTTATACTATAACTCTGTACAATGTAATTTAGTTATATTTCAAATTCTTGTAAGCTATCTTACTCATTCAAATACAACTCAGCCATACCATCCAGTTTACTTTTTACTTCCTTCCAGTGTGGCATGACGCTCGTTAACAAGCGCCAGAAACGCTCACTGTGATTATGTTCTGCGATATGGCAAAGCTCATGCAGAATCACATAATCAATACACTCTTTGGGTGCTTTGATTAAGTGAGGGTTGAGCATCAAGTTACCTTTTGCTGAACAGCTACCCCATTGCTTCGCCATGGGAAGAACACGGAAGCTAGGTATTCCGTCAACCCAGGTCGCTTGTGGAAGCAGCTCCGCAAGACGTTCATGAAAAACACGTTCGGCACGAACTTTGTACCAGTTCCTTACCAAGGCTCGAACCATGGCCGTCTTGTCATCATTAAAACGAGTTAAGGTTACCAAGAGCTTACCTCGATTCATCTTTACCGAAGGTAAAGCCTCAATGTCTTCCACAACTTTAAGTACATATCTGCGCCCTAGGTAAAACTGCATTTCACCGCTGACATAGTGTTTAGGCTGAACATACTCTAAGTGCGCTCGAAACTCCTTGAGTGCGTCATAGATCCATTTGGCACGCTTCATTACCGCTTCATGAATATCTCCACGTTCGGTATCTTCTGGTGCGGTAATTGCCACTTCACAGTTAGGGTGAACTTTGATGGTTATCTTTCGCTTTTGGCCTTCTGTGACGGGCTTGCGAACGACTTCGTAGGTAACAGCCTCATCACCATAGATGAAGCTGTATTCCTCTTTATTGCCTTCATTTGAACTTACCGAAGTCATTAATGATGACCTGCCACACCCAGACGAGTGATTTGGATAATATCGGTAATAACCACCTTAGCTGTGTCCATACCGACAGCCTTAAAAAGCACAGGTAATAACTTACGACGAATATGGTTTTCAATCTCTTGTGGGTTAATTGAAAATTCAGCAACAGATGCCGTCACCACCTCATCGATTTGCATTGCATAATCGAAGCGTTCATCTTCACTTAGCGCATTGCTATCGGCTAGGTTTTTCAGGAATAACCCGTAGTAAGCTTGGACGTGACGTTTGATTTTTGGATCAAGTTCGGAGAAGCGGTCAATAGGCATACCTTCGACATTTCGCTCTTTAACTTGCTCTTCAAAATCAGCAAACAACAAGTATTGCTTCACTGGAGCATCAAACATCTCTTTAGCTTGTTCAATGGCTTGTTTTAGCAATTTAGAAAAGTATTCCTGAGCATATGGGTCATCAGCAAGATCCTGATCTATCATCTTAGTGACACGACCAGTGATAGCATCTTTTTTGTTACGAGCTTCATCGTCAGTCATCTCTTCAGGTTTGACATCTTTACCCATGTTACCAACTAAGTAGACGCCTTGAGACTCTTGGATCTCTACACCGCCAATGTGCTTATCCAGCATGGTGCGAATGTTTTCAGCGTACTCATCGTAGTCAACGGTTTCTTCCGCATCTTCACGGACTTGGCGACGCAACTCAGACATCGATTTCAACGTCTTTTTATACAGCTCACGCTTATCATCAAAACTCTTATCTTCAAAATATGTAGCTGATTGCAAAGCTACTTTCAGGCAGTTAGCAAACGTTGTGAGTGATGCATAAAAGTCCTCACGTTTTTTCAAATTGGTGTCGGTAAGCTGGCCATCAATCGTGTCAATCTTGGGTGCTAGTACTTGACGAAGCGCTTGTCCATCTTGCTTGTTCTGTACACCTTCAAACGTTGCCCATAGGTCACTATAGAATCCTGGTAGCTTCTTATATTCAGTGTCCATGCGGCTATAGAGACCTTTCAGGTCATCAATATCAAATCCGCCTTTGATGCGCTCTTCCAGCTCTTGATAGCTGGCAATCGACGCATCCAACTCTTTCAAGATGCCGCGATAATCAATCAAGTAACCAAATTGTTTTTTCTGATGGAGACGGTTTACACGAGCAATCGCCTGAATCAAGTTGTGTTGCTTCATCGGCTTATCGATGTAAAGCACGGTATTCTTGGGTTCATCAAAACCTGTAAGCAGTTTATCAACTACGATCATGATGTCAGGGCTATCATCTTTACCAAACTCATCAATGATGTGCTGGGTATAGGCTTTTTCATCTTGGCCAAATTCAGAATTAAGGACGTTTTCTTTCCACCAATTTTGCACTATGTCTTTGCTTTCACCATCGACTGTATCGTGGCCTTCACGAGTATCAGGCGCAGACATCGCAACAACAGAGGTTACTTTGCCTATTTGGTCGAGAAGCTTCTTATATTGGATAGCAGAAGCTTTTGAGTCACAGGCAAGTTGACCTTTCAAACCTTGGCGTTTGAAGTTTTGGAAGTGATCGGAAATATCATGGGCGATGAGTTCCAATCTACCTTCGGTTTGATAGATTTGACCTTTCTGAGCAAACTTTTTCTTTAAGTCAGTTCGCTGTTTTTCAGACAGCTTATCGGTGATACGGTCAAACCAAGCATCAATGGCTTTGTCATTGGTGCTGAGATCAGGAATGCGCTCTTCATACAATAAAGGCGTCACTGTTTTATCTTCTACCGCTTGTTGCATGGTGTACGAGTGGATGATCTTACCGAACTTGTTTTCAGTTTTATCATCTTGCAACAGTGGTGTACCCGTAAATCCGATGTAAGCAGCTTTCGGCAGGGCTTGTTGCATTCGAATGTTGTTCTCACCGTTTTGGCTACGGTGGCCTTCATCAACTAACACGATAATATCAGGGCTATTGTTGTAGCACTCTGGTAGCTCTATTGCCGTACCAAATTTGTTGATGATGGAGAAGATAATACGCTCGTTACCTTTACCGATTTGTTCAGCTAAGCGGCGACCCGTGGTCGCCATTGCCGATTTCTTATCTTTATCCGATAACGCACCGCCTGAAGCAAAGGTACGGGCAAGTTGGTCTTCAAGATCTACACGGTCAGTCACCACAACGACACGGCACTTGGCTAGCTCTTTAAGCCAAATAAGGGCTTTAGATAAGAAGACCATAGTGAACGACTTACCTGAGCCTGTTGTATGCCAGATCACGCCACCGTTACGTGCGCCCTGCTCATCAAAAGAGGTGACACGTTCTATTAATGCTTTAATGCCGAAGACTTGCTGATAACGAGCGACAATTTTACCAGCCTTTTTATCAAACAAAGTAAAAAGCTGAGTCATCTCCAATAGGCGGTCATGACGTAAGAGTGAGACTAATAAGCGGTCTTGGTCGGTCACCATTAAATCGCCACCCGCGATGAGTGACAGGTACTCATCACGCACTTTGGCTGAGCGGTGGTTGAAGATAAGGTCGAGTTTATCTTGTGCTAATGGAGTGTTCTTCAAACGTGCAAACGTCGGTTCGGTGATCTCTTCTTCTTTCCATTTCGCCCAGAACTTTTCAGGCGTTCCACAGGTAGCGTATAAACCTTCGTGACCATTTACTGAAAGTAAAAGTTGGCTATAGGCGAACAGGTGAGGGATCTCATCGACTTTTTGGTTACGGATGTTCTGCGAGATACCTTCAGATACGGTTGGCTTCCCTTCAGAAGAGGAGTCAGGGCGTTTCGCTTCTATCACAACCCAAGGTAATCCATTGACGAAACACACCACATCAGGAATACGCTTGCCTGTCCCATAAGCATTTTCTACTTCAAGCTCTTCAGTGAAGTGGTATTGATTGTTTTTTGGTGTTTCCCAATCAATGATGTCGATGGTTGGGTTGGTTTTCTTTCCATCAACAAACTCAGTCACACTAATGCCGTAGGTAAGTGCGTTATACAGCTTCTCGTTAGCCGCTTTTAAGCCTTCATTCATGGCTGGGTTAGCCAGTTCGTGAATAATTTTATCGATAGCGGCTTCTGAAAGTTTGTGCTCTGTTCCCATGAAGGAGTAAGTTTTGTGTTTGAGCACATCACGTAACACATCAGGAAGAATAACCACTGATTGGCTTCCACGTTTAGCCAAACATTCATTAGGTGGGATAAAGGTGTAGCCTAGATTACTCAGTAGCGTCAGTGCAGGGATCTTAGCACTCTGCTCTTCTCGGAAATTAGGTAAGTGTGTATTCATAGAGAGTCTCAATCTATCTGGGGGCAGTGCTGCTGAATTATTTGTTCACCCATTGCACCAAATAGTAACCTTGTTGCAGAGTGAAATGCTTGGAGTTGAGGGAATGGAGCTTTATTTATATCGTAGTGACAGCGTGGCGTTAGTGTAAGCTCACATTCAACCAAATTTGCAATAGCGTCGATAGCATTGGTATCAACCAACTCATCTATAATTTCTTCAATTTCTTTAAGCCAGCGTTCACGTTCAGCTTTTAAAAATGGAGCATTAAGGTTTAATATATCAATAGTATATTGAGCTTTGTTATGCTTATCCTGTGATAAGCCTGCTTTTGGTATAATGCTCCCGTCAAAAGTAAGGTAACTAAAATAATCTCTACAATTAGCTGATTGAGGAGAAATAAAGAGATTTGGGTCATATGAAAGATCAGGATTGTTATCCTTAAAGTGTCCCCCAAATCGTTGATTACCTGAATAACGCTGTAAATCATCACTATCGAGAGCACACCGTAGAAGGTTACCTTCATCAAAAGTTCTACCTGGATAAAGGTTTTTAGGCTGTTCATGTTCAAAGTGAGCACTTATATTATGGTGCAAACTCAGGTCGGCTAGGTTTAATTCGGTATAACAACATAGCCCATATTGCTCAATAAGCAATTTCTGACAGAGTAGATCACCTGTGTCGTTAAAGTTATGCCAAGCCTGTGTTGCCTCTTCTTTATTTGTCGGAACACCGTTATTTCTTTGAGCAACATCGAGGTTATGGTTTCCTCCTACATTTTTTCTGATCGTGCGCATTACCCTAGCAGTTCCTTACGTTTAATTGTTCGGTCTGCGGCTAATAGATCTGAATGATGGATGCCCATTAGTTCTTCAAGTTTCTGCCTCAGTGTTAAAGCCTCTGGTGTCTTTCCTAGCCCAGCATCTATTATGGCTAAGTACTTTTTTAGGATCTCGCTGTAATCTAGAGGTGGTCGACTATTTACATTGAATACATGGTTAAGAACGTAATTACTCGCTTCTCCATATGTGTTTCCAATAGGATTAGTTGCTTTGTCTTCTTGGATAATGAGGATTTGTTCTTTTTTAACGGTAGTTAAAACCTGTGGGCTGTGAGTAGTTACGATAAATTGAATTCTCGGGAATGCTTCAGCGAGGTTTTGCAGCACCAATTGTTGCCATTGAGGATGAAGGTGCATGTCAACCTCATCAACTAAAACAATACCATTAACATCGGATATAGCATGAGCGCCTAGAGTCGGGTTTAGTTGAATTGCTCTACGAGCAATATCCGCAATCATGCCAATCATATTTCGTACGCCATCACTGAGTAGTGATATGGGTACATTTCCTTGCTCTTTATTAGTGGCGACTACTTGTTTTGCTGATGGGGAGTAGTGTACGTTCGACCAGCCAGATGGCTCTAGAACAATATCTAGCGCTTTTTTTAATGCTAACAAACGATCGGCATGAACATTGCCGTTTACAAGGCTACCAGTATTCATTTGTTCTTGAATTAACATAGAACGTTCGAAGCTTGCCATTGTTTCTTGGTGCAACCAACTTGAAAAAAGCTTGTAGCCACTAGAGGGCTTGTTCCAATCTTTATAACCTTCTAACCTGCTAGTTGTTGAAAGGTTAGGCAGATCAGATGAAGGTTCAAAACTCTGATTCCACAACCTATCCGTACCGTAGCATGCAATTAATGGTAATCTAGGGTTTAGCCCATCTTGGACAAGTTTTTGCAGATGTTTTGATATATTGAGAAGCTCTGGAACTTTAGTTCCAGAGGTTTTTAGTGTATTGCGAGTTCGAGACCAGGTTATAGGGAATGCGTTGTGACTAGATTCATAGGCCTCAGCTTCGACTCTAACTGGAAATTGATACTCCATGGTAAAACCTTGGTCTGGAGAACCAATTTTACCGAGGTGGATATCATTGTTTCGAATAGCTCTATCTTTACTCGTCCCAAACCCACTCAGAAACTGGCCATAAGCAACAGAAATTGCATCTAGCAGTGAGGTTTTACCGTAACCATTAAGACCAACCAATACATTAATGCCAGGCTGAAAATCGCACTTAAACCGTTTGAAGCCTCGGAAGTTTTCTAAAGTTAATGTTTTTAATTTCATATCATTATGAACCCGTTAAATTTATCCCTTGCCCGTAACTGAAGTAGTTAATCCCCTCTCATGAAGAGGGGATACGCTATCAAGCAGCCTCAACCTCATCAACTTTCACGCGACGCTTACCTGTCAACAACTGCTGCATCAGTGCCTTTTTCTCTTGTTTGAAGTGAGCAAGTTTGGCATTCAGAATCTTTAGATTTTCTGAGCTTGTGTGTAGCACATCGGCAATACGCTCTTGTTCACCAAAACTTGGTACGGGTACTTTTGTGTTCATAAACTCAGTAGGTTTGATATTAAGTAAACCATTATTGCGAACACCTGTATTCACCAATGCACCAAGTTGTGGCTTTAGGTAGTCAGCCTCAAACAAATACTTAAAATACCGATGGTTTAGCCCTGCATTGAGCTTAAAGCAAACATACACATGAGGAACTAGACCAGTATCAAAGCTTTCTAGGTCAAAAACGCAGCCAAATTGATATGTTTTTGAATTTCCTTTGTTGTAAGCGAATTCTCCGCGCTTTAACAAAATATAATTTTTTACGCTTTCTCCTGCCATATAACGGCTATATCGATCTTCTTGAGTAACAAAGCCAGATAACGATGATATGGTTAAGATTGGGTGTGCTTCATCGTCAGATTTTTTCTGAATGCGTGTGGCTACCTCGTTTATCGTTTTGTACTTCCACTCCCCCTCAAACGCCTTACCTGTTTCAGGGTTGACCAAACGCTTCTTGCCCGTCAAAAGCTGCTGCATTAGGGCTTTTTTCTGCTGCTTGCTAGTTTTAATCAGCTTTTCAGTGGTGGTAATCGCTTTGTCCCATGTTGAGAGGATTTTGGCGATTTTGCGTTGTTCAGGGAGCGGTGGAACCAGCATTGGTAACTTTTCAAGTGTTGCTTTATTTAGCTTAAAGCGGCCTGCGCCTTGTCTAGAAAGAAAATTCGTAATATCTCTATGCTTAAAGTAATTAAAGAACCACTCTGAATCACAAAAAGTGGAACTTTCTAGTATGTGTGCGTGATTATTAACTGTGCATTTTCCTGAAATAAATTGTGTTTGAGCCATTGCCCCAAACTTCAGAAAGTGATCACCATCTTCTCCAATCAACGCATAAGTCCCATCTTGTTCATATTCTGAGATATAGCCTTGGACTTTAGTTGGCCCATAATATGGGTATTGACCTTTAATTGTTTCTCTTACTTCCTGACTAATAGGTTTTCGAAAGTTATTACGAATATTAAGAGCTTCATCAACTTTACATAACTGCCAGCCAGCTGGAACCTCTGATATTCGAGCTTGAATTAGATCTAATGGTGAAATTGAATCAGGCTTCATATCCTAGCTCCTTTAGGTAAGCTGCCATTTCAGCTTCTAGATCTGCGAGATCGTTTTGCAGTGACAAGCGTTCACTACGTACCGCAACCAAATCAATCTCTTCTTCTTCCTCAAAGGTATCAACATAACGAGGGATGTTGAGGTTGTAGTCATTCTCGGCAATCTCTTCTAGCGAAGCTAGGTATGAGTATTTATCTGTGGTTTCACGTGCCTTGTAGGTATCAACGATTTTCTGAATATTTTCAGGCGTTAATAGGTTCTGGTTTTTACCTGACTTGTACTCACGAGAAGCATCAATAAACAGTACTTTATTATCGTCTTTCTGTTTTTTGAACAGAAGAATAGCCGCTGGAATGCCTGTACCGAAGAACAGTTTCTCGGGCAGACCAATGACGGTATCTAGTAGGTTTTCGTCAATGAGTTGCTTACGGATTTTACCCTCTGAGGAGGAGCGGAATAGCACACCATGAGGCACAACCACCCCCATACGACCGCCTTTTTTACCTTGAGAAGCGGGCTTTAGCGTCTCAATCATGTGTGAGATAAACGCATAGTCACCTTTGGTTTTAGGTGGAATACCGCGACGGAAGCGACCAAAGTGGTCATTGCCTGCATCTTCAAAGCCCCATTTATCAAGAGAGAACGGAGGGTTCGCTGTTACTACATCAAAGTGCAGCAGTCCGCCTTCTTTGTCTTGTAGCTTAGGATTACGGATGGTATCGCCCCACTCAATACGGTGGTTGTCTTCACCGTGTAGGAACATGTTCATCTTAGCTAGTGACCAGGTTGAACCAATCGCTTCTTGTCCAAACAGAGCGTACTGCTTAGAGCCTGCAAAGTTGTTCTGTACTTGCTTACCACACTTCATCAATAGTGAGCCTGAACCACAAGCTGGGTCACAAATGCTGTCACCTTGTTGTGGCTCTAAGATAATAGAAAGCAGATCGGAAACCTCAGGTGGGGTATAGAACTCACCTGCCGACTTACCACTGCCTGCTGCAAAGTGTTTGATGAGGTACTCGTATGCGTTACCAATCACGTCTAGCGAACCAACGCGGCTTGGGCGCAGGTTTAGGGTCTCTTTACCAAAGTCTTCTAGTAGGTGGCGCAGAATGTCGTTTTTCTGCTTTTCGTCACCTAGTTTATCAGTGTTGAAGCTAATGTCTTGGAAGACATTCTTGAGCTTAGTGCCGTTAGCTTCTTCAATCGCATGTAGAGCTTGGTCGATACGAGAACCATTACCAGGCTCATGACGAGCTTCGTACAAATCCCAGAATGTTGAACCTACAGGGATTTTGAAAGATTGGCTTTCCATCATTTCTGAGATCAGCTCAGGAATGTCACCGTACTCTTCTTTAAGTTCATCGTATTTGTCTTGGTGAACATCAGAGATGTACTTTAGGAATAAGGTCGTCAGGATGAAGTCTTTATAGATAGACGGATCAACCGTACCTCGGAAGGTGTCACACGCTCCCCATACCGCTTTGTTGATGTCATCTTGATTGATTTTAGTGTGTGGCATGATTTCCTAGCCCTTAAATTGTTCAGAATTCTGGATTAAGTCAGTAGCTATAGCATTAAGTAGCTGCTGACGATTATTTATAAGCTTATGAAGTAATGCATTTTCTTTAATGCTTGCTGCATAAAGCTTGGCAATAGTGTTCTGTTTTTCTATCTCTGGTATCGATAGCTCAACATCGGCCAATACTGGCTTTCTAATGTTTGTTTGTGTGCTGCCTTCAGCACTCTTTCTAAAGTACTGCTGCACAGGCTTTTGATTGAGCTGCCAAGCCAAGAACATAGGGTTTATCTTATCGCGTTGCGATGACTTGATACGGATCTGAAACAGGCTAGGAGAACTGATTACGTCTTCTAGTTGTTCAGGAACGTAGGCTGCATAAGTTCTCATCCCCTTGGCAATGAACAAAACATCGCCTTGTTCAAGCCACATAGGCTGCTTCTTACCTGTTAATTCCGTTCTCACCAACTCGGTGCTTTGCAATTCACCCAGATCACTGATGTCTTTTGCTTGCACAACTTGAACAGAAGCATTTGGGTCATGCTTGATTGACCCGCGAAATGGGTAGCCAGCATGAATATCCGCTACCTCTGATAGTCGTAGTCTCATTCCAACACCTCAAATTTTAACTTGCACCCATTGTGGTTACTTTAAGCAAATACGTCAAGAAAAAAAATGCAGGAATAAAAAACTGCAAATTTTAAGTTGACTAAATTTCAAACCGATCATAAGATTATTTGCAGTAAACGAATGGAGCAAAAATCATGAGTGGACAAAAAGCAGTACAAAACGGTAAAGCATTTGAGTCAAAGATCTTTGCAGTACTTAAGCAAATCCCAGGCGTGAATGTGATTAAGGATATTCCATATCCATCTATCTACAGTGCTTATTCAACCAAGCATAAAACTAAGATGGAGTTCAGAGCAGAGAACATATCTCTGACATTTGAAACCTTGGATTTCCAAGGTAACAAGATCACCAAAACTCGCTTGTTCAACACATTGAACATTGAGTGTAAGTATCAGGAAGACTCGGGGACGACAGATGAAAAGTACCCACTGGTCTATGAGAACGCACTGATCAGTGATGCTGAAGCCACTCTATTTGTTTACGAAGATCCGTTGAAGAACATTAAGCGTGGTGCGTTGGAGTTTATGTACGACAAGGCACTGAACTCAGGTGAGAGATTAATAGTGATGGACTTTGATAGCTTCCTTGCGAATGTGAATAAGCAATATGCATTGGAGCTTGTTGCGGCAAGGTTTGAGCAAGGTTCTGAGCTATTTCAAGCTAATCACCCTAGGCTGAAAATGCTGGATTCATACTCTCGAAAGCGCTTCAACCAAGCGATGAGAAAGAATGAACAGTGTGGAGAGTTCTTTGACGAGTACCTAGATTGCCAACGTGATTTCCACAATTTTATCGCAAGGCATGGGGTACAAAGCCGTGATTACCTGCCGTATTTAAACAATTTAAGAACCTTACGAGCAGGGATCACTGAATGTTTACCAAACTTAAATTAAGGAGATTTAATCTATGACTGTAACTGAGAAACTATTGGCTGCTCTACTAGAGCGTGGTGTCTTTGATAACGAAGAGCAGAAAGTGTCAGGCATTGCTAAATTAGCTATTGAGAAGAGTTTCGATAGCCTGAGCCATGCTCAGAAGTATGTTCTATCACCATGGCTGTCGCAGCACTGTACAGGCTCAACTGACCCTGGTGGTCATCATAATGGCTGTTGCGTAGAGTTAGATGGCGATGAACTGCTCGAAGCTATCGAATTGGCAGATGACACCGAGTGTTTACAGTGTGATAGCTGCCGTAATGATGATTCATATTACGCACATCAGTACGACAAACTAATGGCTGAGTAGCCAACGGACACTTATGCAATACCATAAACGAAATGCATTATGTTGAATTGGGTTAGCAATTGGCTAACCCGTCTTTTATTGCTTAAGAGTGAAGGTAACTCAGATATCGCTTGGTGTGTTTTGCTAGCGATATTCGCGCTTTTTGATGCTTACCGCCATAGGGGCCGAAATGAAGCCCCAAGGATTTTAGTATGGCTTTAATCATGCGGGTAGCTTTATCAGTACTATCAACCGTTTTAACTTGAGAGTACGTTCCGAGATAGCAATTAAGCAATTTTTGATGTCTCTTTAGACTAGTTGCTATTTTTATAACATCGGACTTAAATATGAACAGTTGGGACTTTTCAACATCGAATTTGTAGCCCCTAAGTACAATCGAGTGAATGATTTTTGCTGATTCATGAAGGTTAGGATCATAGTTCTTTTTACTCGTTGTCAGATACTCATGTCTCACAAAGGGCAGATAATCAAACATCTCTCGATTAAACGACCAGTCAAATTCGACATCTTCACGCGTAACCGACTTAAGAAGGTAGATCTTTTTAACGTCGTATTTTTTTAAAGCGGCAATATCCAGTGAATTTTTCTCATTTGAACGAGTTAACTTTTGTTTTTTTTCTTTTGAAATGTCAGGGCTTTCGATGATTGCTTGGATAAAATGATCATTTAGCTTCTTTTTTTTCAATTGATATAAAAGAAAAGCGTCGTTTTGTCGATTTTGACCTGAACTGGTGACTTTTACATCAAACCCTAATAGCTCCAGAGTATGAAAAAGAGACAGTGCTAATGAAAAGTTTTGTTTTTCTTTTCTTTCAATGACGGATTTTTTCAATTTTTCTTTCTCTTTTTGGATCTTCAGTGCAGAGAAGTCACGGATTTGTCTGAACTTGTGAAAAGTCTGGACTGAAAAGCAAATTGTCGTCGCTTTTCTAAAACGCCGAGAGAAGTTGATGAGTTCTTGAGGGGCTAGGGTTTTGTCACAGATTACATGCACTTTATCAGTGTAATAGGTCTCAATAGAGAAACCTGAACCTAGGCAAGGGGAGGCAAGTATTGCCGCATACTTATGAATCTCATCATTTGGGGAGGCTAGGAAGGCTTTCTGTTCTGGGTTGTCCTTGTTGTCACCATGTACGACCAAAATATTTTGTTTTAGGGCGACATCTTCACAATCTAACCCTTTATGATTTTTAAACTCTAGATCTACGAGGGTTTGTTTAAGTGTTTGACGGCTGTCAAATAAAAACACTCGATCAGAAAGAAGTACCTTCTTAAGATCGGGTTGCTGAAGAAAGACGTCTTTACTTTGAATTTCGGCAGTGATGTGTCGGTAAGGGTTTTCAGTACATTCCATGACTGTTAGGTCACCTCGTATACCCCTTAGGAACTCAAGACTTATATTACTCAGATCAGCATCACCGACAATGACCTTTCTGGCATTGCGGAGTGCTTCACAAATGGCCTGGAAAACGAGGTCGGCATCCATCTGCGGGTTGTTACCTGAGCAGACTATGGCACTAAGTACTTTTTCAAATTCATCGATGATCAATACATCACAGTTGAGCGCTGCATTGAGTAGGTGTGGTTTGTGGATGCTGTTAATGACAAGCGCAAGAGAGTTTGCGCGTTCAATGCCGAACAGGGCATTAGATTGGTAATTTGTCGTATTGTTATTTTTACAAAACTGGTCAACAAGTGCAATTAAATGCGATACGTAGACAACCTTGTTCTTTTCACCAGCGTTTTGGGCGATAGGGCTGAATACATGCTTTGTCTTTCCAACTCCCGTCTTTGCTTTTACTGCAATAGTATGGCTTGCTGTAAAGCTAGGGTGATCGGTTAATGTGTTAATCGACGGCACTCTATATTGCCTAAAGCTGTGGTTGATGTTTAGATTTCCTTCAATCAATATTCGGTTATTAGCAATATATTGATCGAGGGACTGAGTGGCAACTTCACGATCTGATTCTCCTAGGTAGTAAGAAGTTAGATCTTTCGCTGTTTCAAAAGTTAGAGGAATGTATTTAATTGCAACGGAAGATACCAGTTGCAGCAACTCAGCGTCTTTTGTTGCTTGATAGCCTGCGTACAGGTATGCCAACTCATCATCTACCTTAAACATTTTGTCGTTGGCTGCATCATGTATTGGCAGCTTATGTTTGTAGAAGTTAGATCTAAATACATCAGCAGTTCGTGCTGTGTAATTTCTAGAATCAACGATAATACTGCTAATTTTTTGTTTTGCACCTAAGTAGTACCGACATATCTCTGGGATATTTGATATGACGTCATTAGGTGGTGCTACAACCTTGTCCCCAGTATCCGATGGACATTGAATTTTTGGGTGTGCTAACACCCTGACTGTGGACGATTCACTGTTAGATACTACTTGGTGACCGAACGATTGGCCGATTGCGATATTATTCATCTCTACCTCTTGAACTACTGCTAAGAGGAAAGTGGAGTATTTGTTAGTTATGTATATATATTTAGAAAAGCTCCACTTTCCCTTTTTATCTTTGAGCATGCTAAAGCATGCAATATCAACTAGTTGTTAAGCTGCTGATTGGTAGAAAGTGTTTTCGAGTAGAGATTGTCTCTGAACTAGTAAGTCAGAAACGGTTTCACGCAAATCTTGCCCTGTCGCCATAGCAAGGATCGTCATATCGACTTCATGCGAAAGAAAGCCAACGGAGTTTGCTCCAAGAGGTATTGAGGGCGGGAATGTGCCATCATTGATTTTGCGGTGAAGTGTCGCTTTTGAGAAAGGGATACGTTTTAGAACTTCAGTTTTACGTTCGATGCGGAAATTTGTGTTCATAGGGAGACTTCCAATTCATTTAATTACAGTTTGCGTAAGTTCTCTTAGTAGTTGCTCTGCATCTATGCTTGCCATTCCATTTAACATGGTTGTGCAACCCACATGTGTAGGTAGACAGATCCTATGTAAAAATAGAATTAGTTTGAATGTAAGCTTTTATGCGAAAGGAATAGTCTCAAGCACAAAAATTTTCTTTAAAACACAAGCGTAGAGCTAAAAATAGCTACTAGAGATATATAAATGAATCAAAAGTATTGCTGCGGTATACACCAAATTGAATTTGATGGTGTTTACGTGTTCTGTATTTGTCTCCTGTTGTTAAAGTTACTTATTCGTCTGGATGCATCTAGATATAATTTATTTGATGATCTTAAGTCAATGATAAGTAACTAAAACAATGTAAAGTGTGACGCTTGTCACGCTGGGGTGGGTTTGGCTATAGTGTTTGCGTTGAAAGAGGCGGTTAAAATGTAGTCACTCCACCAGGCCATGATGTTTCGGCGCTTTTCTAAGTATTCTGCGTTGTTATAGATGTCGCGAATAGTATTTTGATCAACATGGGCAAGACAAAGTTCGATTGCATCCTTATCAAATCCCTGTTCGTTCAAAGCTGTACTACCGATCGAACGCATACCGTGGCTTACTAGTATTCCCGCCATTCCAGCTCTCTTAATTACGGCATTAACCGACTGGCTATTCATATGGCTGCTTGGGGTTTTGCTACTTGGGAATATATACTGCTGTCCAAATGAGATGGGCTTCATGAACTCTAACAATTGAAGAGTAGCGTCAGTTAAAGGTATTTTATGATCCCGCTTCATCTTCATTTTTTCTTTTGGTATAACCCAAAGCCTTTTGTCAGTGTCAATTTCGCTCCACTCTGCGGTGGCACACTCAACAGGGCGAGTTAACGTATGAAGTTGAAATTCAAAGGCACAGCGAGTCGCCATTTTAGTATTTACTTTTGACATGGCGTTCATCAGAAAACTAAGATTTTTTGGTTCTATCGTTTTCATATGCATGGTTTTAGGTTTTCTGAAAACCTGTTTGATATCTGCTAATGGGTTAGCTTCAATCTTTCCCATATTAGTTGCGTAGATCATGACTTCATTTATACGCTGACAAACACGTTTGACAGTTTCTAATGAACCTTGTTGTTCTAAAGGTCTCAGTTGTTTAATGACAGTTGGAGCAAGTATATCGCGTATAGGTAGCTGTCCCAGGTTTGGGAAAATGTGCAGTTCTAGCGAACGCCAAATGTCGTCAGCATAGTCGCTTGATACAGAGTCGCGCTTTAATTCAAACCATTCCATAGCTACGGTTTTTAAAGTGTCTTCAACTGCAAGTTGTTCAGCCACTAACTTGTTATCTCTATGCGTTTTTGGATCTATCCCTTCCGCAACGAGTTGACGCATTTCTCGTGTCTTCTCTCTTGCAGATGCGAGAGTTATGTCTGGAAATACGCCGAGACCGATATTCTTGCGTTTTTTGGTCACTGGGTGGGTGTAATTGAAAATCCAAGACTTAGTGCCGTTGGGCTTTATTCTTAGTAGTAACCCGTTACCGTCACCTAGAGAGTATTCTTTGTCTTGTGGCTTCGATTTACTCACTTGCGTAGTAGATAAGGGCTTGATTGATTTAGCCATTCTGTCTTCCTCTGACTGATGTAACACTAGATTGGTAACACTGCTGGTGGTGTTACATCGTATGTTACTTTAAGACCGAGGTTTAGTGAAACGGTATGAGACGCGGTGATCTAGAGAGGCCTGATTTTATAAGGCTTCAGATACAAAAACGGGACATCCTGAGATGTCCCGTTCCAAACGTTTGGTGGAGCTGGCGGGAGTTGAACCCGCGTCCAAAAACCATTCATCATTGGTACTACATGCTTAGTCGATCTTTAAATTCACCACCAACCTGCGAACCGACACGCTAGTTAATGGCTATCCTGAATTGAATTTCGAACTTCATCTCTCAGGCGGGAGAATCCGATCTAGCTAGTTTGGGTTTGACTCTTTGTTGTTCCCCGTCTTACAAGCGGAAGCTAGGGCAAAGAGGCTCTGAGCAGGTTATTAAGCTGCTAGTGCGTAGTTTTCGTCGTTTGCGACTATTTTTTTGCGGCTTTTTACGTGGCCAACCGCCCCACGGCATGCACCTCAGACTTCAAAATTCCTGTCGAATCCTAAATCAGCCCCAAAGTGTTCTTCGCATGTTACCAGAAAAGCATGGCCTGTCTAGCACTGCGGAGTTTAACTGGTCAGTTTTAGCGCAAATTACTTTTCATGATTCGCGCTTTATCACGTGCCCAATCTTTTTCTTTCAAATCAGCACGTTTGTCGTGAAGCTTTTTACCTTTCGCGACGCCCACTTTGATCTTAGCCCAAGAACGCGACCAGTACATAGTCGTAGCAACAAGCGTCATGCCGTCACGGTTAACTAGACCAATAAGTTTGTCCAGTTCGCGGCGATGCAAGAGCAGTTTGCGTACGCGTGTTGGTTCGGCAACAATGTGAGTTGATGCTTGGTTAAGCGGAATGATTGACATGCCGCTGATGTAAGCTTGGCCATCACGTAGGAAAACGTAGCTCTCAGCGATATTCGCTTTGCCTGAGCGTAGGGATTTTACTTCCCAGCCTTGCAGTTCGATACCAGCTTCGATCTCGTCTTGAATGTGAAATTCGTGGCGAGCTTTCTTGTTCTGAGCGATGGTATTGCTACCCGCTTTATTCTTTGAATTCTTCTTTACCATAATGGCGTCATTATACGGCGAGTTTTTGCGTTTAGGGAAGGGTTTTATTTGCCAAGCTTTTGTTTTGTGTGAGCGCGCGTTACCTCCCGATTATTAAAGGGTATGAGCGTGTGACTTGAGCTAACAGCTGCTTAACAGTAGAATCGGAGGCAACCTTTTAGTTTGGGGAGTTTTTATGCAACAAGTGACTCGCTCGGCGCTCGTGATGTTTAGCGCTGATCAAATGTTTAACTTGGTTAATGATGTCGCCAGTTATCCTGATTTTTTGCCGGGCTGTTCAGGCTCGCGTGTACTAGAGACAACAAACTCAGCGATGGTTGCGTCGGTAGACGTTTCAAAGGCAGGGATCAGTAAAACATTTACCACTGCGAATACTTTGGTGCATGGAAGCGAGATTCTGATGGAGCTGGTGGACGGCCCATTTAAAATGCTTAAAGGCGTTTGGTCTTTTATTCCACTCGATGATCAGGCGTGCAAAGTTGAGCTAAAACTTGAGTTTGAATTCTCAAGTAAAATGATTGAACTGGCGTTTGGAAAGATCTTCCACGATGTCACGAGTAATATGGTGAACGCATTTACTAAGCGTGCCAAAGAGGTGTACACCTATGAGTGCTGACGCTCAGCTTATTCACGTAGAGGTGGTTTACGCCTTGCCTAATGAACAGCGTGTTTTTCAGTTGGTGGTTAATCATGAATCGACGGTGGAAGAGATTATCCAAAAGTCGGGCGTGCTGTCGGTGTATCCAGAGATAGATTTGTCGACCAATAAGGTTGGCGTGTTTAGTCGCAACGTGAAGTTGGACGCAACGGTAAGAGATAAAGACCGTATTGAGATTTATCGCCCGCTACTTGCCGATCCAAAAGAAATTAGACGTAAACGTGCAGAGCAAGCCAAAAACGCGGGCAAAGCCGATCCGGTGACGGGCGGTAAGCCATCGCCAGTTCGAAAGAGTGCAGAGGCAAGCTAACGCTATAGCTTCAATAGAAACGAAAAAAGCTCGCCTAGGCGAGCTTTTTTGTATTTTAACGATCTAGTTCAGTGCGTCGAAGAAGTTATCGCTTGCTTCGTAGTCGCCAGCGATAGACGCCAACACGCCGTTACCGTCAAAGTTGACGACTAGGTTCTGCTGAACAGAATCGTCGTGTCCCTTGGTTGCGTGGTAGATGTAGTACCAAGTATTCGGGTAGCCGTTTTCAATGAGCATTGGTGAGCCAAGAACGAAGCGAACTTGTTCTTTGGTCATGCCATAACGTAACTGGTCTACCGCACTCTGCTCAACGAAGTTGCCTTGGTTGATATCAATGCGATATACGATTTTTTCTATTACTGAACATCCTGTCAGCACACTAAGTGCTAGTGGTAATGCAAGTAACCACTTCTTAAATTGCATAGCTTTAATTTACAACGTCGATTTGTGAAACTGCAAAGATAATAAACAAGGATGAGCCAGAAGTAAAAACTTGTCTGCGTAAGATTGTCGCTCAAGCTCGGTTTTATGAGTTAAGCAACAATCCTCGGTTAATCTTGGCTTGCTAGGGAACTATCTCATCACAGTGCAATCACGCGGCGATCAGTAGCTCTTTAGCGTTGGCGAGTGTTGAGTCGGTGATTTGGCTGCCACCAAGTAGGCGAGCAAGTTCGGTGACACGCTCTTGCTCGTTTAGAGTCAACATACTGGTCTCGGTTTTATTGGCTTTGGTCGTTTTGGTAACAAACAATTGCTGATGGCCATGACCGGCCACTTGCGGCAAGTGGGTCACACACAGCACTTGCGTTGACTCACCAAGCTTACGAAGCATTTTACCCACCACTGCAGCAGTTGGTCCGCTGATACCGACATCCACTTCATCGAAGATTAGGCTTGGTGTATCGACTTTTTGTGCGGTGATCACTTGGATAGCTAAGGAGATCCGAGATAGCTCACCACCAGAGGCCACTTTGGCGATCGGCTGCATAGGCTGGCCTGGGTTGGTGGAGACCAAGAACACCACGCTATCCATGCCTGTTGGGGAAGGATGGTCAGATTGGAATGCGACATCAATGGCGAATTTGGCTTTTTCCATACTGAGTTCATGCATGCTTTGAGAAATCAGCTTGTTGAGCTCTTTTGCGTAGCGTCCACGAGATTTATTCAGTTTTTCACTGACTCTGACATAAGCATCAAAGTGGTTGGCCACTTCTTGCTCCATTTCTGCCATTTTTTCATCCGAGCAATCTAGAGCTTCGATTTGTGCGAGCAAGTCCTGATGGTGCTGGTATAGCTCCTCAGGCATCACATGGTGTTTACGAGCCAGCGACATGATTTTAGAAAAACGCTCTTCAACATAAGCCATGCGCTCCGGATCAACATCAATCTTGTCGAGATAATTGCGAAGCTCAGTATTGGCTTCCTCAATTTGGATGATGGCTTCTTCAATCATGTTAGGAAGTGGCGTTAGGCTAGCGTCGAGCTCGGCAAGCTGCAGCAATTTGCTGCTGGCGGTTTGTAGCATAGCAAGTGCGTTTACTTCATCACCCTCGTAGATGATGTCGATGGCTTGTTGGCACGTCACTGCCAATTCACCACTGTTGGATAAACGCTTGTGTTCTTGTTCAAGACCGGGGAATTCGTCTTCTCCAATCGCTAGCTCATTGAGTTCTTTGATTTGATATTCAAGCAACTGCAGCTGAGCCAGGTTGTTAGCACTGTTTTCTTTCAGTTTGGTGAGTGCAATATCGGCATTACGCCAGGTTTGGTACTTTGAACGAACCTGTTTAAGCAGTGCGGTGTGGCCTGCGTATTGGTCAAGCAAGCTGAGCTGATAATCACTCTTCATCAATTGGTGATGCGCATGCTGACCGTGGATGTTTATCAACAGTTGGCCAAGCGATTTTAGCTGTGACAAGGGAACCGGACTGCCGTTAATGAAAGCGCGCGAGCGCCCTTCTTTGGTAATGGTGCGGCGCAAAATACATTCAGTGCCATCAAACAGGTCATTGTCTTCGAGCCAGCGTGTCGCTTGTTGATTGTCCTCAATCGCAAAAGCGGCAGTGACTTCGGTTTTGTCTTCACCAGCACGTACAGCGCCAGCGTCGGCACGGCCACCTAAACACAGCCCAAGCGCGTCGATAGCAATGGATTTACCTGCGCCGGTTTCGCCAGTGATGGTTGTCATACCTGTACATAGTTCTAACTGCAGCGATTTTACGATAGCAAAATTATTAACACTTAGATGAGACAGCATTTTATTTACCTGTTTAAATGAACATTACTGTATGTAAGTTCAGTATATACTGTTTCTTTATACAGTAAAGTTGCACAGGTAAATTTTTATGTGACAGGACGCACTGTTGCCGATTATTTGATCGAAAAGAAAGGGATTTAACCGGCGGATACAAAAAAGCCTCAATGGCAATATTGAGGCTATCGATAGGAATGGAGGCTATCTATCTGATTTATTTAAAACAGTTTACTCGACCATCCGAGTTTATTTCGCAGTACGTGATAGTAGCTATAGTCTTTTGGATGGATCAGTTTTAGCGCGTTCGGACTTTGATAGATGTGGATTTCGTCACCAGGCGATACAGGTAGCGAGATTTGTCCGTCGCAGCTGACTTCTTGTGTGCCACGGTTATCAGGGGACACCACCAGCTTAATACGGCAGTTGCCATCAACCACCAATGGGCGACTCGACAAGGTATGTGGGAACATCGGTACCAATGAGATTGCATTGAGTTGTGATGATAATATAGGGCCACCGCCGGAGAGTGAGTAGGCAGTGGAGCCTGTTGGCGTAGACACAATAAGCCCGTCAGATCGCAAACTGAACGCGAATGAGTCATCAATATAGACTTCAAACTCGATCATGTGTGCGACTTGTCCCGGGTGAAGAACCGCTTCATTGAGTGCTGCGTTATGACTTTTTATTTGGCCGTGTCGATGAATTTCCGCTTCTAGGAGAAAACGTTTCTCCTCAAGGTATTCACCATTGAGCACGGATTCGAGTGCGGTTTCAAAGCCTTCAGGATTTAGATCTGTAAGAAAGCCAAGGTTGCCACGATTGACGCCAATTACAGCCACATCGAATCGAGACAGTACTCGAGCTGCGCCAAGCATATTTCCGTCGCCGCCAACCACAATAGCTAAGTCGGCTTCTCGGCCTATACGAACTAAGCTGAAGAAGTGCTGCCTTGGGATGTCGACAAGAATATCGATCAGACGATCATCGACAAGAACCTTGTAGCCTTTCGAGGTGAGCCACAAAAACAGCTCTTTATGGGTTTGAATGGCTTGCTGAGCTCGAGGTTTGCCTATGATGGCGATCACCTCAAAGGGTTTTTTCATATCACTTCCAAACTAATAGTGCTTGAATCACAAATCTTCATCCCCATAATATACCCAAAGTATGTATATATGCAGTGTTTGGTGCGATTTAGTTCCTAAGAATTGTGAGTGAGTCGTATTATGCATTGCCTTGAAGCGAGTATTCCGGAGAGACCATGAGCAACGAAGAAAACAAGGTAAATCAAGAAGAGCTAAACACCCAAGAAGCGGAAGCAAAACAGGAAGATGCAGAGGTGGTAGGTTCTGACGCTGACGTGGAATGGAACGAAGAATCCGAGCAAGACATTCAAGAAGCTAAGATTGCTCAACTAGAAGCGGCGCTACTGTCTAGCGAAGCGAAAGTGAAAGATCAGCAAGATTCTGTTCTACGCGCGAAAGCAGATATTGAAAACATGCGTCGTCGCACAGAGCAAGAAATTGATAAAGCTCGTAAGTACGCACTGAACAAGTTCGCTGAAGAACTTTTACCAGTGATTGATAACCTAGAGCGTGCTATCGCAGCCGCAGATGCTGAAAACGAAGCAGTAAAACCGATCGTTGAAGGTGTTGAAATGACGCATAAGACGTTTGTTGATGTGGTTGCTAAGTTTGGTCTAAAAGAGATCAACCCAGAAGGTGAAGCATTCAACCCTGAGCAGCACCAAGCAATGTCTATTCAGGAAAGTGCCGATCACGAGCCAAATACCGTCATGTTTGTTATGCAAAAGGGTTACGAGCTCAATGGCCGTGTTATCCGTCCTGCCATGGTAATGGTGTCAAAGTAGCAGATTATTTCTAGGGGTTGACACTAGAGGTTTATCCCAACGAATTTGCCTATTCTATAAAATGAAGCCTTATTGGCTTCATTTTTTTTGGTTTATTGTTCTAGTTTCTTTCAATAATTTGGAGTTATAAACTTTAAGAAATGGATAAGAAAATGTAAAATTTATGCTTTCATTTTGACTTCATATCTGTAATATCCCCTGAGCTTTCTATAAATAAGAAAGTAAATAACTATAAAAGTGTAGGGAATAAACACAACATTCTGGAGTTTTTGAATGAATAAATCACTATCCCAAAAGATCTTTGTAGGTCTATTTGCTGGCCTTTTGATTGGTACAGCGATTCAATACCTTTTCGCAGGTGTTAGCCTTTTTGACCAATATCTACTTGGTTTTGCAGAAGGCGTAGGCGGCATGTTCGTCTCTTTAATCAAACTACTCGTTGTACCATTGGTATACGTTTCTATCGTTTGCGGTATCGTAGAACTTAAAGACATCAACTCTTTCGGTCGCCTTGGCGGCAAAACCTTTGCGCTTTATATTCTTAATACAGTGATCGCGATTACTTTTGCACTTGCTATCGGTATGATCGTTCAGCCGGGTGCAGGCGCTAACCTAGGTGGCACAGTGGCTGAAGCTGTTGAGCTCACGTCAACCACGACACCTGATATCTTCTCAATGATCACCAACATTGTACCAAGCAACCCTATTCAGGCGTTTGCTAACGGTGACATGTTACAAATCATCTTTATGGCGATTCTGACTGGTCTGGCTATCCAAGCTCTGGATAAAAAAGGCGGCCCTGCTATCAACGCATTCAAAGTAGCGAATGACGTGATGATGAAGTTGATTGGTCTTGTAATGAGCCTAGCGCCTTACGGTGTATTCGCACTGATGATTCAACTTGGCGCAACGCTTGATGCCAACACATTAGCATCGGTAGCGGGTTATGTGGCACTGGTTGTGGGTATTCTTGTTCTGTGGATCTTTGTGGTTTACCCACTTATGGTTGGCGCAACGACGAAAATGACGCCAGCACAGTTTATTCGTGCGACACGTGAGCAGGTTCTGTTCTCGCTATCAACGGCAAGCTCTAACGCGACGATTCCAGTGACTATGCGTACTTTGACAGACAAGATTGGTGTGTCTAAATCTGTAGCAGGATTTGGTGTGCCACTGGGTGCGACTATGAACATGGCAGGCGCGTCTATCTACATCGCGATTGCGGCTATCTTCATCGCGAATGCCTTCGGTCAGCCTATCCAAATGGGCGATCTGTTTACTCTAGGCTTTACGGTACTACTACTTTCAATTGGTGCTGGTGGTGTTCCTGGCGGCGGTGTAGTGATGATTGGTGTTATCCTTCACCAACTAGGCTTGCCACCAGAAGGTCTAGCAATTGTTGCTGCTGTTGACCGTATCAACGATATGTTCTGTACTAGCTCAAATGTTGTCGGTGATACTGCAGTGAACACGATTGTTGCTGGTAGCGAAGGTGAAATTGGTGAGCCAGCAGAGCAAGAAGCTGACGCAGTGCTTGCTCAGAGCCGTGCGTAGTAAAAAATAGTTTCGCTAGATAAAAAACGGAGCCCATTATGGCTTCGTTTTTATTTTTCAAACAATTACAACGTCAGTCATTGGGTGTAAATGATGTTCAGATGCACAATGACAACAGAAAAAACTTAAACTTTTTTCACTTCTTCCCTTGAAAAGCATTTTGACGCCCTTATCTATGGGTCATACAGAAAACAAACCTATTGCGAGCGGACAGTTTTGTCGGCTCTCAGCCTCACACTGAGGCAGCAAACGAAACAATAGAATTATTCGGAGATAGCCTGATGGGTAAAATCATTGGTATTGACTTAGGTACTACTAACTCTTGTGTTGCGGTTTTAGACGGCGACAAACCACGCGTAATCGAAAATGCTGAAGGTGAGCGCACAACCGCATCGGTTATCGCTTACACAGACGGCGAAACGCTAGTAGGTCAACCTGCAAAACGTCAAGCAGTTACAAACCCAGAGAACACGCTATTTGCTATTAAGCGTCTTATCGGTCGTCGTTTTGAAGACGAAGAAGTTCAGCGTGACATCGAAATCATGCCTTACAAAATCGTTAAGGCTGACAACGGTGATGCATGGGTAGAAGCAAAAGGCCAGCAAATGGCTGCTCCTCAAGTATCTGCTGAAGTACTTAAGAAAATGAAGAAAACTGCAGAAGACTTCCTTGGTGAGGAAGTAACTGGCGCAGTTATCACAGTTCCTGCTTACTTTAATGATGCACAGCGTCAAGCAACGAAAGATGCTGGTCGTATCGCAGGTCTAGAAGTTAAACGTATCATCAACGAACCAACAGCAGCAGCACTTGCTTACGGTCTAGATAAGAAAGGCGGCGACCGCACTATCGCAGTTTACGACCTTGGTGGTGGTACATTCGATATCTCTATCATCGAGATTGATGAAGTTGAAGGCGAGAAAACATTTGAAGTTCTAGCAACTAACGGTGACACACACCTTGGTGGTGAAGACTTCGATAACCGCATGATCAACTACCTAGTTGAAGAGTTCCAGAAAGAGCAAGGTATCAACCTTAAGAACGACCCACTAGCAATGCAGCGTGTTAAAGAAGCAGCAGAAAAAGCGAAGATCGAGCTTTCTTCTACTTCTCAAACTGACGTAAACCTACCTTACGTAACTGCAGATGCAACTGGTCCTAAGCACATGAACGTAAAAGTGACTCGTGCGAAACTAGAATCTCTAGTTGAAGACCTAGTACAACGTTCTCTTGAGCCACTAAAAGTTGCTCTAGCTGATGCAGACCTATCAGTAAGCGACATCAACGACGTAATCCTAGTTGGTGGTCAAACTCGTATGCCTATGGTTCAAGCGAAAGTGGCTGAGTTCTTCGGTAAAGAAGCTCGCCGTGACGTGAACCCAGACGAAGCAGTAGCAATGGGTGCTGCGGTTCAAGGTGGTGTACTAGCGGGTGAAGTTAAAGACGTGCTTCTACTAGACGTTACTCCTCTGTCTCTAGGTATTGAGACTATGGGCGGCGTAATGACTAAGCTAGTTGAGAAGAACACAACTATCCCAACAAAAGCGAACCAAGTTTTCTCTACAGCAGAAGACAACCAGAACGCGGTAACTATCCACGTTCTTCAAGGTGAGCGTAAGCAAGCGATGTACAACAAGTCTCTAGGTCAATTCAACCTAGAAGGCATTCAAGCTGCACCTCGTGGTATGCCTCAAATCGAAGTTACTTTCGACCTAGATGCGGACGGTATCCTACACGTATCTGCGAAAGACAAGTCGACAGGTAAAGAGCAGAAGATCACCATCCAAGCGTCTGGCGGTCTGAGCGATGAAGACATCGAGAAAATGGTACAAGAAGCAGAAGCTAACAAAGAAGCGGACAAGAAGTTCGAAGAGCTAGCCGCTGCACGTAACCAAGCAGACCAAATGGTTCACGGTACTCGTAAGCAAGTAGAAGAAGCTGGTGAAGCGCTACCTGCAGAAGAGAAAGAGAAGATCGAAGCTGCAATCACTGAGCTAGAAGAAGCTCGTAAAGGTGAAGACAAAGAAGCGATCGACGCGAAAGTTCAAGCGCTAATGGCAGCGGCTCAGAAGCTAATGGAAATCGCACAGCAACAAGCTCAAGCACAAGGTGCGGGCGCTGAAGCTGGCGAACAGCCTAAGCAAGACGACGATGTTGTTGATGCTGAGTTCGAAGAAGTAAAAGACGAGAAAAAATAATTTCTCGTCGCTATAAAGCCCAATCTCGGCGTCGGAAATGCTCATTTGCACTTTCTCTATGAAAACTAAGCAAACTGCGCGTTTCCTCCTTGAGCTTGGACTTTATAGCTTAGAGAATTCAGTGAGCTGGGTTCTCGAAAAGTGATTGTTGCGGGCGTTTGGGGTAACCTTTACGCCCGCAAATTTGTAAACAGTGAGTTTACGAGAGTCATGTCGCTCTAGATAAGGACACCAATCTTTATCTAGAACGATACAATCCCCAAACAGCGTCGGGCTGTTTGTCGAAGTAATTGGTAACAAGCAATATGTCAAAACGTGATTTTTACGAAGTATTAGGCGTTGATCGTGACGCATCAGAGCGCGACATCAAGAAGGCGTATAAGCGTCTTGCGATGAAGTATCACCCAGATAGAAACCAAGGTGATGACACGGCGGCTGAGAAGTTTAAAGAAGTAAAAGAAGCGTATGAGATCCTAACCGAGCCTCAGAAAAAAGCAGCGTACGACCAATACGGTCACGCAGCCTTTGAACAAGGCGGCATGGGTGGTGGCGGCTTCGGCGGCGCTGGTGCTGACTTCGGTGATATTTTCGGTGACGTATTCGGTGATATCTTTGGTGGCGGTCGTCGTGGCGGCGGTGGTCATCGTGCTCAGCGCGGTGCAGACTTGCGCTACAACATGGAGCTAACGCTAGAAGAAGCGGTTCGTGGTATTTCAAAAGAGATTGAAGTACCTACATTAGTAGAGTGTGATACTTGTGACGGCTCAGGCTCGAAGAAAGGTTCTTCACCACAAACCTGTGGCACCTGTCATGGTCATGGCCAAGTTCAAATGCGCCAAGGCTTCTTTGCAGTTCAGCAAACCTGTCCGACTTGTAGCGGTACCGGTAAAATTATTAAAGACCCATGTAACAGCTGTCATGGTCAAGGTCGCTTACAGAAGACTAAAACACTTAACGTTAAGATCCCAGCCGGTGTGGATACAGGCGATCGCATTCGTCTATCTGGCGAAGGTGAAGCGGGAGAGCATGGCGCACCAGCCGGTGACTTGTATGTTCAAGTCCATGTGAAAGAGCACCACATCTTTGAGCGTGAAGGCAACAACCTTTACTGTGAAGTGCCAGTAAGCTTTGCTCAAGCTGCATTGGGTGGTGAAGTTGAAGTTCCGACACTTGATGGTCGTGTAAGCCTTAAAGTACCAGAAGAGACTCAAACTGGCCGTATGTTCCGCATGCGTGGCAAAGGTGTGAAAGGCGTTCGTGGCGGTGGCGTTGGCGACCTAATCGTGAAGCTTGTGGTTGAAACGCCAGTGAAACTGAGCGCTCGCCAGAAAGAACTTCTGCATGAATTTGAAGAGTCATGCGGTGGTGAAGCAGCGAACACGCATAAGCCAAAATCAGAGGGTTTCTTCAATGGTGTGAAGAAGTTCTTCGATGATTTAACCAGCTAAACGCTCGAAAACCTCAATTAAATCGGCCCGCGATAATGACAGTTATCGCGGGCCGATTGCTTTTCTAAAGGCTGATTTTGCACGCTCAGCTTTACCAGCATTCCAGTGGTGTCACATCACCATTGGACGTCAAACTCATGGTTTTATCCGCCCCAAGGCAGGTATCATCAGATTGGGTGGTCGTCGTTTGTGCGATGGCTTTAATGGTATAGGCGGCGCCAGCGCTGCTCACTACTTCAAATTGATAGCGGTTGACCTGAGATTCACACACAGTGCAACTTCCACCGGAAATAACAGATGCAAAGTTGTAGCCGCTACTATAAGTGCGTTCGAGCTCCAACTGCATTTCCAGTAAATCACCCAACGCGATCATTCGGTGACTTTCTCGTACCTGCTGCGTGTAGTTTGGGTAGGCAACGGAAGTCAGAATGCCGAGTATGGCTAATGTGATCAATAATTCGATCAACGTCAAACCTCTTTGTCTACTCCCGCCTTGTTTGCATTTCATTATTTTAAGTCAATCCAACCGACTATTTTAAAAGACTTTTCTAGTGTTCTCTGCTGCTAGGATTAACGCAAGTAGATAGGTTTGTTTGTTACCAGTTTCATAGGATTTTGGGAAATGGTTCGCGGCTTTACGTTTTTGGAATTGATCATCACAGTAGTGATCTCGGGTATTGTCCTTATGGCGATGGCACCGACGTTCACCGATGTCTCCAAATCGAACAAAGTAGAACGGGCAGCACTTGAGCTTTATGGCGTTATTGTACAAACACAAGCCGAAGCGATATTACGCAACGAGCCATTGTGGTTGCACTTTGAAGGTTTACCCGATGGTGCGTCTGATGGTAATTGGACTGCGGTGGTTGCCAACAAAGATAGCTTGTCTGACAGCAACGTAAAGCGGCTATTCACTATGTCCGGAGCGCCATTTGATGGCACAACCATTGAGCTCAATTTTAATGGCGAACAGCTCAAAATAGACCATATTACTGGTGCAGCGCGCGCGGCAGGCAACATCACGATTAAACCTTATCCACGTAGTGAAAAGCTCGCCAAGATTGTCAGTGACGCTGCTTCGGGGAGGGTGCGAGTTTGTCAAAGTGGCGGTGAATATGGGTTAGGGGGCTGCTAGGATGAAGCGTCAAAAAGGCATCACTATCATCGAAATGCTGGTGGCATCGACAGCAGGTATCATGGCTATTTCTCTGGTGGGTTCTTTGTACATATCGGTGCAAAACCATGCCTCCGATCGCTCTCAATTATTATTGCTAAATCAAGCTCTCGCCACGACGGCGCGCCGTATCCAAAATGACATGATCCGTGCCGGCTACAATGGCAAAGAAAGCAACAGCTGGGTGCCTTTTGGAGCGAGCACTACCATCTATGTGTCTCAGAGTGGGGCGGTGGCGCAGTATGCGTATCGAGATGATAGGGGAGAAGCGCCGATTGAGAACGTTGTATGGCAGTTCTCAGAAGAGGTTGGAAAGCTATCAATTTGCCGAGCTAAAACGAGCATTTCGACTGGAACTAAAGCGACTTCATTCTCCAATTCATCAGGTTGTACGTCTATTTTTGAGCCTAATCTTATAAAAGTAAATAATTTTTCTTTGGCGACTAATACGGTGGGAAGCCATAGTGCCACCCATCAATACGTCATTCTAACCATCGACGCGGAGCTTAGAGGAAATCCTAGTGTATTCAGTTCATTGACGCGACAGTTCATGGTGAGGAACGGCCAATGAAACAGCAAAACGGCGTAATTGCATTAATGACTACAAGCTTACTACTGGTCGTTGCACTTGTGGTGACAATGGGGGCTTATAAGACCTCGCTGTATGAAATTAAGCGAGCCCAGAATGAAGTGGAGTCTCGTAAAAACTATTGGAATGCGGATGGTCTATTGGAGTGCACGCTTGGATACCTTCGATCTTCAGGTAAAGAAATCGATGTACTTGAAGATACGTCAAACCGGCCAGAAGAGTTCACCTCAGCTTGTCTATCGAATCGAGGGAATGTCTCACTGGTAGTTTCGCAAGACATTGACTACGTTCTTAGTGCCACATCAAACACAAGTACACTCACTCGGACAATGGCCAACGGAGTTAATCAACCTAAGGGGGCTATTCAAGTCAGCGGTGATTTAGAGATGGTAGGGACTGTCACGATTACCCCAAGTGTTGGTGCTAAAGTCGCTGGACAGCCTGAAAATATGTACGAGTGTACTAGCGTACGTTTTTCTGATTCGTTTACTTTTAGGTATGACTCTCAAAAGGGTTTTGGTGATCGAGAATATGGTTACTCGACATCCTCAGTTAATGCCGAGAAAAAATGCCACAGTGATTACGTAACAACAATAGGCAAAGATAGCATTGTGGCATCTATAGATGCTTCAAAACCAACGGAATCCCCTGAATTTTCAAAAGACTTCCTACCAGATACCAAAATGGACTTATTTAAAGAGCTTTTGGGGTAGCGGGAAGCAAACAGAATGTTACGACGATATCTGACGATACAAAAATGTTTGTAAAGAAAGAGGTAAATGGTACTGACTGCAGCTCTCTGATATCTAGTCATTTTCCAGATGAGAAGAAGCGTGGGCTTTGGTTAGTTGGCAATTGCGAGATATCTGGCTCTATAGATAAAAGTGATACACATGGACAGATGTTAGTTATTGAGAATGGTGCCTTTGCTTTGAATGGTACATTCATTTTTAACGGTCTCGTTTATCACAAAGTAGACGCAACGGATACGTCAGTGGCATCTTCGATCAAGAGCTTCTGGCAAGAAAAACAAAACGACAATACTGTTTATAAGCCTTACATTACAAGCGATACCGTCGGAGTTCAGTTCTACTCTAGTACACCGAATGGGGGCTTGGTTATTGATACTAAAGGCGGAAAGTCAACGCTGGTTGGTGATATGAATCTTAACTTTAATGCTGGCTATCGCCCAACTTTCCTCAAAGGTGCCTATACCTGGAAAAAAGGAGCCTGGCGTGATTTCTAAACAGCGTGGTTTTAGTCTTGTCGAAGTCATGATTGCCATTTGCCTTGTTGGAATTGGGGCTCTTGGTTTAGTCAAGATGCAGGCTTATATTGAGCAGCGCTCCGATTTTGCTTATCACAGCATACAAGCGTTGGGTCTTGCGGAAGCGAAGTTCGAATGGTTTCGAACGCGCGGCGCCGATAGCGCACAGTCTGATATGCAAGTGGCAGATTTTGATACTGATATCATTGCTGGCTCTGAAAATCACCCCCCTTATATTGTGATCTGGAAAGTACCCAACGTCTCTATGGACGGAAATGTTAAAACGGTCCAAGTGGATGTCGATTGGATTGACCGACTAGGAGAGTCGCGACGTCTAAGTTTGAAAACTAAGATCTCACGTTATAGCGAGTTTGACTAGTCGTGAAAGTGTCCCTTCATGTTGAGCGCGACTTGTTAATTATTTAAATACGCCTTCGTTTGTTAATCCTCTGAATCATAAGCCAATACAGAAACAAGCCTACCTATTCCGCTCCTCTGTAGCCCTTCTCCCCTTTAGATTGAGCTCAAATTATAAGCTATCTTTATATTATCGGGTATTTTGCGTGCTAGTTAGATAATTGTTTTGCAATTGTGCGTTTTAGTGTTGGTTAAATGTTATGTTAATCGACGTATTTTGCAAAATAAGTCTACAAATATGGAAAAAGTTCCGAATTATCTACTCTTTTCATCTTTTTTAAATAGAATGGTGTCGCAGATTTTATGTCACAGTGAAACTTGCCTTGAGATTCACAAATAACAACATCACACACACGGAGTTACCATGAGTAACCAATCGATTAATCAAGCGCCTGCTCCAAAGCCGACTGGAATGGATCGCTTTTTAAACTTTATTGAGAAAGCGGGTAACAAGATCCCAGATCCTGCTATCTTGTTTTTCTGGGCACTCGTTATTGTTTGGGTTGCATCAGCACTTTTATCTAATGTCAGTTTCGATCTGATTAACCCACGTACCGGCACTCCTCTAGAGGTGACTAACCTTCTAACGGGTGAAGCACTAGCAAGCTTCCTTGCTAACATGGTAACGACGTTCACAGGCTTTGCGCCATTGGGTATCGTACTGGTTGCGATGCTAGGTGTTGGTGTAGCTGACTCTTCAGGCTTCATCACTACTGGCCTTAAGAAAATGCTGAACTTCACGCCTGCGAAACTGCTAACGCCAATGCTGATTCTTGTAGCGATCGTATCGCACACAGCAGCGGATGCAGGTTACGTTCTGGTTATTCCTCTAGGCGGTATCATCTTCCACGCGGCGGGTCGTCACCCACTAGCGGGTATTGCAGCAGCGTTTGCTGGTGTATCAGGTGGTTTCTCTGCAAACTTCATCCCTTCAGGTATCGACCCACTACTAGCAGGCTTCACGCAAACTTCTGCGCAAGTTCTTGATCCTGCATACATCGTTAACCCACTAGCAAACATCTTCTTCACTGGTCTATCTTCAGTGATCATTGTTGCTATCGGTTGGTATGTGACTGAGAAAATCATTGAGCCACGTCTTGTAAATACACCTGTTGATGAAGATGCTGAAGCAGCACCAGATCTAGGTACGTTCACAGAGACCGAATCTAAAGCGTTCCGCGCGGCAGGTTGGTCAATGATGGCGGGTATCGCACTGCTTGTGGCTGCGATCATTCCAGAGACCTCAGCGCTCCGTTCTCCAGAAGGTGAAATTACAGCGTTCTCTGCACCACTAATGAAGTCTATCGTTCCATTGATCTTCATCCTGTTCATCATCCCAGGCTATGTATATGGCCGTGTTGCGGGTACGTTCAAGACTAGCAACGATGTAATCAAAGCGATGTCAGACACAATGGCAACAATGGGCGCGTACATCGTAATGTCGTTCTTCTGTGCACAGTTCCTATCTGCATTTGGTCAGTCAAACATCGGTACTATGCTTGCACTTTACGGTGCTGAAGGCCTGAAAGCGATGAACCTACCAGGTCAGGCGACTATCGTTGGTATGATTCTACTGACGGCATTTGTTAACCTACTGGTTGGCTCTGCATCAGCGAAGTGGGCATTGATTGGTCCAATCCTAGTTCCAATGCTAATGGCGGTTGGTATCTCTCCTGAGCTATCTCAAGCGGCTTACCGTGTTGGTGACTCGGTATCGAACATCATCTCACCTCTAATGGTATTCTTCCCACTGGTTGTGGTTTACTGCCAACGCTACGTGAAGTCTACGGGTATCGGTACACTCGCTTCTCTAATGATGCCATTCTCAATCGCTATGCTGATTGGTTGGACTATCTTCTTGCTAGCTTACTGGGCTCTAGGTATCCCACTAGGTATCCAAGCACCTTACACTTACACTATGTAAGTTGAAGTAAGAGATTAAAAAGCCCGCCAGGTAGATTGCCTAGGCGGGCTTTTTGTTTTCAGGTTCTGAGTTAGATTTCCGCTGTTTTTACTCGCTAGCCTTTTAAGAACCCAGCGTGAAAGCGTAAATGGTCATCGATAAAGCTTTGGATAAAGAAGTAACTATGATCGTAACCAGGCTGCATACGAAGTTTTACATCACTGCCTGAGCTCTCGGCTGCGGCAAGCAATAACTCAGGTTTGAGCTGCTCTTGCAAGAAGCCGTCATCTTCACCTTGATCGACTAGGATAGGCCGTGTGGCTTGTGCCGCTTGCAGTAGCTCAACACTGTCGTATTGTTTCCAATCCTCGGTGTTGTTACCTAGGTAATGGCTTAGTGCTTTTTGTCCCCAAGGGCAGTTCATCGGATTGCTGATTGGGCTAAACGCAGAGATAGAGCGGTAGCGTTCACTGTTCTTCAAACCAATGGTCAGTGCGCCGTGCCCACCCATGCTATGTCCAGAGATAGAACGTACGCTGGTTACTGGAAAATGCTCTTCAACTAGCATTGGTAGTTCATCTACGATGTAGCTGTACATCTGGTAATGCTGATTCCAAGGCGCTTGAGTGGCATTGACATAAAAGCCCGCACCGAGTCCAAAATCGTAGGCACCTTCTGGGTCGTCAGGTACTCCTTCTCCACGAGGGCTGGTATCCGGTGCGACGATAGCAATACCAAGTTTGGCGGCTGCGCGAAACGCGCCCGCTTTCTGCATGAAGTTCTCATCGGTGCAGGTTAAACCAGATAGCCAATAAAGGACTGGAACTGGATTGTCGGCACTTGCCTCTGGTGGCAAGTAAATAGCAAAGCGCATTGAGCAGTTGAGTACATTAGAACTGTGTTGGTATTGCTTGTGCCAACCACCAAACACTTTTTCTTGGCTAAGGTTTTCTATTGTCATTCTATTAACCTAAATGAAAATAGGGCTCTGTATGCCAGAGCCCTAAGTCAGAGTTTAGTAGTGGATTACGGTACGAATGCTCTCGCCTTTATGCATAAGGTCGAAGGCTTCGTTGATGTTCTCCAGAGGCATAGTGTGAGTGATGAACTCTTGTAGCCCAAACTCGCCCGCCATGTAGCGATTTACGATCTCTGGAAGTTCACTGCGGCCTTTAACGCCACCAAATGCACTACCACGCCATACGCGGCCAGTTACAAGTTGGAATGGACGAGTGGAGATCTCTTGACCTGCACCTGCAACGCCAATGATGACAGACTCACCCCAACCTTTATGGCAGCACTCAAGTGCTTGACGCATCACATTGACGTTACCAATACACTCGAAAGAATAATCAACACCACCGTCAGTCATCTCGATGATAACTTCTTGAATTGGCTTATCAAATTTCTGCGGGTTAATCACGTCTGTTGCGCCAAGTTGCTGAGCAAGCTCGAATTTGCTTTCGTTGATGTCTACACCAATGATTTTGCTTGCGCCAGCCATGCGAGCACCGATAATTGCAGACAAGCCGATGCCACCAAGACCGAAGATAGCGACGGTATCGCCTTTCTCAACTTTCGCTGTGTTCAGTACTGCACCCATACCGGTGGTTACGCCGCAGCCAAGTAGACACACTTCTTCAAGCGGGGCTTCTTTGTTCACTTTAGCCAATGAAATCTCAGGTAGCACTGTGTACTCAGAGAACGTAGAGCAGCCCATGTAGTGGTAGATAGGTTGACCGTCTTTATAGAAGCGGGTCGTACCATCTGGCATCAAACCTTTACCTTGGGTTTCACGAACCGCTTGGCACAGGTTAGTTTTACCCGACTTACAGAATTTACATTCGCCACATTCAGCTGTGTATAGCGGGATAACGTGGTCGCCGACCTCAACGCTTGTGACGCCTTCACCAACCATTTCAACGATACCGCCACCTTCGTGACCAAGAATGCTTGGGAAGATGCCCTCTGGATCGTCGCCAGATAGAGTGAATGCATCAGTATGGCACACGCCAGTTGCAACGATCTTCACGAGTACTTCGCCAGCTTTTGGCAGCATGACATCGACTTCTTCCATTTTTAGTGGTTGGTTTGGACCCCAAGCGACAGCAGCACGTGATTTAATAAATTGTTCAGTCATGGTTTTTCCTTTTTCTTTTAAGGTCATGGTTTCAAGATCACGAATCTATACGTAAGAACACAAACGGCTAACTTACTAAGGTTAGTTCACTTCCCCCCGTTTGCATCGGATGCCAAGCAGTATATTTATTTCTTAAAAATGATAATTACGTAATTTTGAAATACACTATTACTATTTTGTAATAGTTGGATTTGTTCATGGCAAACTGGGAAGGCATCAATGAGTTTGTTGCGGTTGTGGAGACGCAGAGCTTTACTGCCGCAGCGGAGCGGCTATCGACCTCGGTCGCAAACATCAGCCGAAGAGTTAATGCATTAGAAGATAAACTCGCAGTAAAGCTATTTGTGCGCACCACCAGAAAAGTCTCGGTCACAGAAGTTGGGGCGACGTACTATCAGCACTGTAAACCCTTAGTTGAGGGTTTGATGTTGGCTGAGCTAGCCATTACGCAACTGCAAGCAAGCCCCACTGGAAGAATTAAGATGACTGCGCCTGTGACCTTTGGTGAGCAGGTGCTTGCTACGCTGATGCATCAGTTTTTACTGCAATATCCGCAAATCGAGCTGGATTTGGTGCTGTCGAATCAAAAGATGGATCTGGTCCAAGAGGGTTACGATCTCGCGGTGCGTTTGGGTAAGCTTGATGATTCGAGCATGATGGCACGTAAACTACTCGACCGACACATGTTTGTTTGCGCAAGTCCAAGTTACCTGGCGAAACATGGTGAGCCGCATACTTTGTCTGAGCTTAAACGACACCAGTGTCTTCGCGGTTCAACCAAATACTGGCGCTTTGAAGATAAAGGCACAGAACGACTGATCCATGTTGATGGCAGAGTGCAATGCAATAGTGGCTATGCGCTCGTCGATGCCGCGTTAAAAGGGTTGGGAATTGTCCAGCTTCCCGACTATTATGTGCAACCTTATTTAGAAACGGGTGAGCTGGTGGAAGTGTTGACCCCATATAGAGGTGACCAAGAGGGTATCTGGGCGCTCTATCCGCAAAATCGGATGCTAACCTCTAAAATAAGAACCTTGATTGACTATTTATCTGAAGCATTAAACTGAGAGCCTCATGACTGACAAGCCAACACCGCCCGCGATTTCGACATCTACCGAGTTTAGTGAACAAGACCATGCCTTCATGCGCCGTGCGATGGAGTTGGCCTCTCAAGCGGAAACTGAGGGAGAAGTCCCGGTTGGCGCATTGCTGGTTAAAGATGGCGAGGTGGTAGCGGAAGGTTGGAACCAGTCGATAGGTGCGCACGATGCCAGTGCTCACGCAGAAATGCAGGTAATACGTAAAGCAGGTAAGGTGTTGGAAAACTATCGACTGCTTGATACTACGCTGTATGTCACTCTAGAGCCCTGCCCAATGTGTGCTGGCGCGCTTTTACATAGTCGCGTAAAACGAGTGGTGTTCGGTGCTCCCGATTTGAAAGCGGGCGCTGCAGGCACAGTATTAAACTTGTTTGAAAGCCAAGCGTCTTATCACTATGCAGATGTTGAATCTGGGTTACTTGAGCAAGAGTGTCGTCATCAGCTGCAAGCCTTTTTTAAACGACGCCGAAAAGAGATCAAAACGGCTAAGCAAGAGAAACAGAGGCAAGAAAAACGACAGCAGGAGCAGATAGGGAAGAAAACCGATTAATAACTGAAAGGGCAATGAGGGGATATCTAGCAAACACCTGCGTGGCAGATGCTTGCTGTCTTTGCTTTGCAGCGTCTCTTCTACGAAGACAGTAGCTGCATAAACGAACGATGACGCCAAATAACTTTCTTCTTATTGTTTGCCATCATACGTCTGCGGCGGTTTGCGGCCACCGTCTTATTAAGGTGTTTAGCCTGGTTTCGTTTCTTCGCCAGCATAAAACAACCTCCTTTTACTACGGGTAAACCTCTCCGATCTAAATCCCTACGCACTGGGCGTATTCGATGTCCTTATTTGTGGAGCGTTGTCGGAGTCCCAAACACACGATTACCACTCAATAAGATAAGTAGTCAAAGCGTATGCAAGTGTTGGTTGGTACGGATGTACCTGCCAGGTGAGAGCGAATAATGCATCAGAACAATGGATTAAAACGAAGTATCACTACGATGTTCTCGCTGCTCTCAGACAGTAATGTACGGCCTTGCTGGTCGGATTTCAAGTGTGCGAAAGCAGTTTGTTTCGCACACATTGACACGGGTATAGAAACTCTCAATAGTTAGCGACCCGTATTACTACCTACGTTGGGTTTTACTAAGGTCTCGGCACCACTTAACGTGGAGTCCGAAGCAGAGACTGCACCTGATACAGGAGGCAGTGGCGGTATCACAATCAGTCCGTCGGTCGTCAATTCTTGCTCTGCTTGTTCGGCAAGCTGCTTGTCCACATGGCCAATGATACTTTGATAGTAGCGACGGATGTTTTCAACGTAGTTACGCGCTTCATCGCCACGCGCATAGCCATAGCGTGTTTGACTGTAGAATTTCTTCTGACGAAGCAGTGGCAGGCGATCTTTCACATCCGCCCAAGCATCCGGGTCGCCACCTTGACGTTTGGTCAGGCGTCTTGCATCCATCATATGACCAAAGCCAACATTGTAAGACGCCAGTGCAAACCAGATCTTTTCGTGTTCAGTGATGGAGTCTGGCACGCGGTCAACGATACGTCTTAAGTACTCAACACCGCCACGGACAGACTGCTCTGGATCCAGACGATTGGTGACATTGACGCTTTTTGCGGTTGGCAGCGTCAGCATCATCATACCGCGTACTCCAGTAGGCGACTTGGCAATTGGATTCCAGTGCGACTCTTGGTAGGCCAATGCCGCAATCAAACGCCAGTCGAATTCTTTAGAGTACTTCTTAAACAGCGGCGACCATTTAGGTAGTTTGTTGTCGAGAGCGCGAATGAAAGCGCGTGTATCGACGTAATCAAATACACCAATGTGACCGATATACTTCTCTTCTAAATTAGCCAGCTCGCCAGTTTGTTTAAGCTGGCCGAAGAACTCAATGAGCAGGGCATATAAGCTCTCATCTTCTGATTGGCGCATATACCAAGAAATCGGTTGGTCTTCGGTCATCTCGAAAGCGAGCGCCAAATCAGGATAGATACGTTGTGATAGCGATAGCTCAACCGAATCCGCCATAGTAAAGCGCAGTTTACCTTCTGACACTTGCTTAAGCAGGTCATTGACGTCTGCATTGGCATCGACGTAGTAGCGAATATCTGGATGCTGGCTGGCTACCGTGGCTAAGGTTTTTTCGAAATGTGAGTCTTTGACAATGGCAAACACCTCTTCGCCATCGGCTTTATCAATCAGCTCTTGTTGAGTATTCAGTAACTGCTCTAGGTTGCGCGGGCGCCACTGACCTTTTTTATACACCACTTGTTGGCTGACATAGTAGTAAGCAGGGCCTGCTCGAAAACTCTGAATACGCTCTGGCGACTGACTTAGGCCGGCGGCGATGATATCAATCTCGCCCTTTTGCAAAGCAGGAAATAGGCTCGCTTGGCGAAAGGCGGGTTTCATTTCTAGCTTCACGCCCAACGCATCGGCAAATTGTCTTGCAAGTTCGTAATCCAGTCCGGTTGGACCGTCGGGGCCGATGTAGTAGGAGAGCTGGTTATTGAGAGTACCGACACGAAGTACACCGCGCTCTTTGATGTTTTCTAATTCACTCTTTGGATCAGAATCGATTTGACAGCCGGCCAAGCCAATAGTGAGCAGACAGGCAGACAGCAATTTTAACCAGCGGCGGTTAGGCCAACGAACAACAGATGGACTTTGCATTAATTCATAGATCTCACAACGTTAGTGCTGCCTTTATACCAAAGCTGTGCGTGTTGGCAAAGCGAGATAGCAGAAACACCCGAGAACGGTCACTTTATAATCAATCTCTATGGTATTTCGGCAAAAGCAAAAAAAATGACGAAAACGTTTGCGCCAACGCTTACGTCACAAAAAATCCTCTATAATACCGCCGCATCAAGGTAGGAGAAATCGTTATAAGTTCAGTTTTTACTATTAACTGATTGAATTTATAAGAATTTCACCTAAATCAACTGCATAAGAGACCTAAGCACATGAGAATTTTGCGTGGTTCCCCAGCTCTTTCTGAGTTTCGTGTTAACAAGCTACTAGAGCTTTGTCGTGAACTAAACCTACCAGTAACAGGTATTTACGCTGAGTTTGCCCACTTTGCCGACCTAACGGCAGACCTGGATGCGTCTGAAGTTGAAAAATTAGAGAAGTTGCTGACTTATGGTCCAACTATCGAAGAGCACGAGCCAACTGGCACACTGCTACTAGTGACACCTCGCCCTGGTACTATCTCGCCATGGTCTTCTAAATCTACGGATATCGCGAATAACTGTGGTCTAGACAAAGTGACTCGTCTAGAACGTGGTACGGCATACTATGTAGAGACATCAAGCGAACTGACTGAGCTTCAACTTGTTGAGCTTAAAGCGGTTATCCACGACCGTATGATGGAAGTGGTTTTCTCTGATTTCGAATCAGCAGCAGCGCTGTTTCAAGTAGCAGAGCCAGCACCAGTTGCAGATGTTGATCTACTAACAGGTGGTCGCAAAGCACTAGAAGACGCGAACGTGACGCTAGGTCTTGCACTTGCAGAAGATGAAATTGATTACCTACTTGAAAGCTTTGTTACTAAGCTAGAGCGCAACCCAACAGACATCGAATTGATGATGTTTGCACAGGCGAACTCTGAGCACTGTCGTCACAAGATCTTCAACGCAGATTGGACTATCGACGGCGTGAAGCAAGACAAGTCGCTGTTCAAGATGATCAAAAACACATTCGAAACGACACCAGAGCACGTTCTGTCTGCATACAAAGATAATGCAGCGGTTATGGAAGGCTCTGAAGTGGGTCGTTTCTTCCCAGATCCAAAGACTCGTCAATACGGCTACAACCACGAGAAAGCGCACATCCTAATGAAGGTGGAAACACACAACCACCCAACAGCGATTTCTCCATGGCCAGGTGCATCGACAGGTAGCGGTGGTGAAATCCGTGACGAAGGCGCAACAGGGATTGGCGGTAAGCCAAAAGCAGGTCTTGTAGGCTTTACGACTTCTAACCTTCGCATTCCTGGCTTCGAGCAGCCTTGGGAAACTGACTTTGGTAAGCCAGGTCGTATTGTTAACGCACTGGATATCATGCTAGAAGGTCCACTAGGTGGCGCGGCGTTTAACAACGAATTTGGTCGTCCAAACCTACTTGGTTACTTCCGTACCTATGAAGAGAAGGTAACGTCTCACGCAGGTGAAGAAGTACGTGGTTACCACAAGCCAATCATGATTGCTGGTGGTATGGGTAACATCCGTGACGAGCACGTTCAGAAGAAAGAGATCCCAGTAGGTGCAAGCCTAATCGTACTTGGCGGTCCTGCGATGAACATCGGTCTTGGCGGCGGTGCAGCCTCTTCTATGGCGTCTGGTCAGTCTGCTGAAGACCTAGACTTTGCCTCAGTACAGCGTGAAAACCCAGAGATGGAACGTCGCTGTCAAGAAGTGATCGACCGCTGCTGGCAGCTAGGTGAAGATAACCCAATCGCATTTATTCACGATGTGGGCGCGGGCGGTATCTCAAACGCACTTCCTGAGCTTGTTGATGATGGTGAGCGCGGCGGTATCTTCCAACTGCGTGACGTACCAAATGATGAGCCTGGCATGAGCCCACTTGAGATTTGGTGTAACGAATCTCAAGAACGTTATGTCATGGCAGTAGCGCCAGAGAACATGGCAGCATTTGATGCTATCTGTAAGCGTGAGCGCGCACCCTACGCTGTAGTGGGTGTTGCAACAGAAGAGCGTGAACTTAAGCTTGAAGATTCACACTTCGACAACACGCCAATCGACATGCCGATGGACATCCTTCTAGGCAAAACGCCGAAGATGCATCGTGATGCGAAAACACTGAAAGTAGACAGCCCTGCGATCTCTCGCGAAGGCATTGAAATGAACGATGCGGTTGACCGCGTTCTTCGTCTACCAACAGTTGCAGAAAAAACATTCCTTATCACCATTGGTGATCGCACGGTAACGGGTCTGGTTGCTCGTGACCAGATGGTTGGTCCTTGGCAGGTACCGGTAGCAAACTGCGCAGTAACCGCAGCGAGCTACGATACTTACCACGGTGAAGCCATGTCTATGGGTGAGCGCACACCTGTCGCTCTACTAGACTTCGGCGCTTCTGCTCGTCTAGCGGTAGGTGAGTCTCTGACTAACATCGCAGCGACAGACATCGGCGATATTAAGCGTATCAAGCTATCAGCCAACTGGATGTCTCCAGCAGGCCACCCTGGTGAAGACGCAGGTCTTTACGAAGCGGTGAAAGCGGTAGGTGAAGAGCTATGTCCTGCACTGGGTCTAACGATTCCAGTAGGTAAAGACTCAATGTCGATGAAGACCAAGTGGAACGAGAACGGTGAAGACAAAGAAGTGACGTCTCCACTTTCACTGGTTATCACTGCATTTGGTCGTGTGAACGATGTTCGTAAGACGGTAACGCCGCAGCTTCGCACTGACAAAGGTGACTCATCACTTGTTCTTGTTGATCTTGGTAACGGTAAAAACCGTCTAGGCGCAACGGCATTGGCACAGGTTTACAAGCAGCTTGGTGATAAGCCAGCAGACGTAGACAACGCAGAGCAGCTAAAAGGCTTCTTCGATGCGATGCAAACGCTTGTTCGTGATGATAAGCTAGTGGCTTACCACGATAAAGGCGATGGCGGTCTATTAGTAACCCTTGCTGAGATGGCATTTGCTGGTCACTGTGGCGTGAAAGCTGATATCGCGGATCTAGGTGAGGACGTACTAGCAGCACTATTTAACGAAGAGCTAGGTGCGGTTGTTCAGGTTAAGAATGATGACCTAGAAGCAGTGACAGCGGTTCTAGCGGCTAACGGCCTAGAAGCGTGTTCGCACGTAATCGGCAGCGTAGAAGCGTCTGACGACTTCGTTATCACCTCTGGTGACGCTGTTGTTATCGAGCGTTCTCGTATTGAGCTACGTACTATCTGGGCTGAAACCACGCACAAGATGCAGTCACTGCGTGACAACTCAGCGTGTGCAGACCAAGAGCACGAAGCGAAGAAAGACAACTCTGACCCAGGCCTAAACGTTAAACTCAGCTTCGATGTTAAAGAAGACGTTGCAGCACCATACATTGCGACGGGCGCTAAACCTAAGATGGCTATTCTTCGTGAGCAAGGTGTTAACTCTCACGTTGAAATGGCCGCAGCGTTTGACCGTGCTGGCTTTGAAGCGACGGACATTCACATGAGCGACATCCTGACAGGACAAGCAGTACTTGAAGAATACCAAGGTCTTGTGGCTTGTGGTGGCTTCTCTTACGGTGACGTTCTAGGTGCGGGTGAAGGTTGGGCTAAGTCTATCCTGTTCAACGACCAAGCGCGTGACCAGTTCCAAAGCTTCTTCCACCGCGAAGATACCTTCTCACTAGGTGTATGTAACGGCTGTCAGATGCTATCGAACCTAAAAGAGCTGATCCCAGGTGCAGACCTATGGCCACGCTTCGTTCGTAACGAATCTGAGCGCTTTGAAGCTCGCTTTAGCCTAGTAGAAGTTCAGAAGTCTGACTCTATCTTCTTCGATGGTATGGAAGGTTCACGCATGCCAATCGCAGTTTCTCACGGCGAAGGCCGCGTAGAGGTTCGTGATAATGACCACCTAAATGCGATTGAAGCATCAGGTACAGTAGCGGTACGTTACATTGATAACAACGGTAACCCAACGCAGCAGTATCCAAACAACCCGAACGGTTCACCAAACGCAATCACAGGTCTAACGACTCGTGACGGTCGTGTGACTATCATGATGCCACACCCAGAGCGTGTATTCCGTACGGTTGCGAACTCTTGGGCTCCTGAATCTTGGGGTGAAGATAGTGCTTGGATGCGTATGTTCCGCAACGCTCGCGTGAACGTAGGTAAGTAATCGATCTGAGGTGATTGCCTCAAATGTTACAGCCAAATAGTTAATGAAGTCCTCAGTGGAAACACTGGGGACTTTTTCTATAAAAACTCTGAGCGTCAGCGCTGGATTTGTGTTCTAATACCGCGCTGGCTTAGGGATGGTCAGTATTACATTGCTGGAATATCCCTTAACAAAGTCTTTAGGAAATACATAAATGTCTGAAAATAAAAAATTTACTATCCGTCTAACGGAAAAGCGTAACGGCTGGTCTGCAGAGATCATGCGTCAAGTAACTTCTCGTCGCACGGTTGTGTCTAAGCGCGAGATGGGCTTTGAGAGCCAAGAGTTGGCTCAAGCGTGGGCGGATAAAGAGCTCGCTGGTTTTATTGAAAACCAAGCAAAGCGCAATGAGCGTAAAGCAGAAACTCGCGCAGCGAAAGCAGAAGCAGCTGCGAAAGCCGAAGCTGCAGCAGATAGCGAAGAGTAATCCTTTTTGCTCTGATGGTGGTTCCTAGGGATGCCCCTAGGAACGCATTGTCATTCTCAATTCAATCTACTGACTTACCTGAGCGTTCAGTTGCTCAACCAAACCACCCTCTAACCCAAGCTGGGTTGCCAACTCTTTCAAATAGGCCTTTTCCATAAAGTTTTGCTCATCGGCTACTAATAGGCTGGCTAGGTATATTTCGGTTGCGTGTTCTGGTGATACGGCCAATCGCGCGATTTCTGAAGGATCGAGAGGTTTCGCTATCTCCGCTTGAATCAACTGTTGCACTGATGCGTCAGCATCGATTTGGGTGAGTGCTTGTTCGATCTTAGCCATCTCTTGCTCGTCAATATGTCCATCTGCCTTGGCCGCTGCGATCATCGCTTTGAGCACCGATTCATCGTGTTGCGAGGTTTGGGTAAAGTTAGCTGGAGTTTGCGGTGAACTAGAAGGGTTGGACTCCCCTTTGTTGTAGTCGTTGTATAGCTTGTAAGCGAGTGCACCTAATGCTGCAGCGCCACCAACACCTAGTGCGGTTTTGCCCATTTTTTTGGTTTTCTTAGAGCCCACAAGCATACCGAGTAAACCTCCGCCTACCGCTCCAGCACCAAGAGCGCCAAGGGTTTTCTTATCACCGAGAGCTTGGCCGATGCTTGACGAGGACTGGCTCGCTTTCTGGGTGGTTTGATTGACGATATCTGAATTAAGGGCTTGGTTAAGCAGTGATTTTAGGTTCATCTATTACTCCTAGTCAGGTGGTATTCCACCATCATAAGAAAGCGAACATGAACAGAGTATGAAGGCAATAAAAAAGGCCGCATAGCGGCCTTTAGGATAATCTGGGTAACGATTAAGCTAGCTGAGCTTTCACGTGAGCCACGATATCGTCGATAGCAATTGGCGTTTTGTCACCAGTGCGGCGGTTCTTGTATTCGAAGTTACCTTCGTCCATGCTGCGGTCACCAATAACCACAGTATGAGGAACACCAACAAGCTCCATGTCAGAGAACATGACACCTGGGCGCTCTTTACGATCGTCAAATAGCACTTCGATACCAGCTGCAGTCAGTTCTGCGTATAGCTTCTCTGCTGCTTCTTTAACGCGCTCAGACTTATGCATGTTCATCGGTACGATCGCTACCTGGAATGGGGCGATAGCGTCAGGCCAGATGATGCCGTACTTATCATTGTTCTGTTCGATAGCAGCAGCTACCACACGAGAAACACCGATACCGTAACAACCCATCTCTAGGATAACGTTCTTACCGTCAGGACCAAGCACGCCACAGTTCATCTTCTCAGAGTAGTTTTTACCAAGCTGGAAGATATGGCCGACTTCGATACCACGCTTAAGCAGGATAGTGCCTTGACCACATGGGCTTGGATCGCCTTCTACGACGTTACGCAGATCTTCTACTTTACCAAGCTCAACGTCACGACCCCAGTTGATGCCAAAGTAGTGCTTGTCATCAATGTTAGCGCCAGCGCCGAAATCGTTCATTACCGCGACAGAACGGTCTACGATGAATGGCAGTTCAAGACCAACTGGGCCTAGTGAGCCTGGGCCTGCGCCAATTGCTGCGCGAATTTCTTCTTCTGTTGCCATTTCTAGAGGAGAGGCAACTTCCGCAATTTTCTCAGCTTTGATTTCGTTAAGCTCGTGGTCACCACGGATGATAAGGCCGATAAGCGGCGCTTCGATTTCATCAGAGGCTTTAACAAACAGCGTTTTCACTGTTTTCTCGATTGGCAGGTCGAACTGCTCTACAAGCTCAGCAATGGTTTTCGCATTCGGCGTATCTACCATTGTCATATCGATAGTTGGAGCGGCTAGCTCTTCTGCAGGTGCTAATGCTTCTGCTTTTTCGATATTTGCCGCGTAGTCAGACTCAGAAGAGAAGGCGATAAGGTCTTCACCACTTTCAGCCAGTACGTGGAATTCGTGTGAGCCGTTACCACCGATAGCACCGGTATCAGCGAGCACTGGACGGTAATTTAGACCCATGCGGTCAAACGCTTTGCAGTAGGCGTCGTGCATCGCTTCGTAAGACTTCTCTAAGCCTTCTTTGTCGATGTCGAAGCTGTACGCATCCATCATAGAGAATTCACGTGCGCGCATCACGCCAAAACGTGGGCGGCGCTCATCTCGGAATTTAGTTTGGATTTGGTACAGGTTCAGTGGTAGCTGCTTGTACGAGTTGACTTCGTTACGCACAAGGCTAGTGATCACTTCTTCTGCTGTTGGGCTAAGTACAAACGGACGCTCATGACGGTCAGTGAAGCGAAGTAGTTCATCACCCATCTTTTCAGATCGGCCTGTCTCTTCCCATAGTTCAAACGGCTGCACTACGGGCATCAAAGTCTCAACTGCACCTGCATTATCGATCTCTTGGCGAACGATGTTTTCGACTTTACGCAGAACACGTAGACCCGTTGGTAGCCAAGTGTATAGACCTGAAGCTAGTTTACGAATCATACCTGCACGCAGCATTAGCTGGTGACTTACAACTTCTGCGTCGTTTGGTGTCTCCTTCAGAGTAGAAAGAAGATAGTTACTGGTACGCATTTATGGGTATCCGTTCATCATGTTGATAGTAAATCTGGGCAGAGGTGCCCAAATTGAGTTAAGCCGTCTATGATATCAGCCAAATGCCTTTCTACCAAATGACTTTGCTAGCAAAAAGGTCTCATCAATAAACACCTAGAATCAGGCGTTTAGAGAGTCTCAATGGTGGTGACGTCAATGTGATCGCTATTGGCTTTAAACTTTACGTTCCAATCGAACAGTCTTACGCCATATTCTTTGTCATCGATCTTACCTTTTTTATAGGCAGGCCTTGGGTCTTGCGCCAATACTTCGCGGATGATTTGTTGCTTATGCTGGCCCTCTGGTGCCTTCGATAGAACCTCAACTGCAGAGGGTGAGAATGTCACCTCGGTTGCTTCCGGCTCGGATTCTGCGTACCCCCCTTTAGCATAAGTGATGGAATCGGAGTAGGGGATATAGGGTTTGATATCAATAATAGGGGTACCATCGACCAAATCGACGCTACCGACATCGATAAACACTTGTTGACCTTTCTGCCTTACCCCTCGAAATTCAACCGCAGACATCCCAATACCATTTGGTCTAAATGTGGCGCGGCTAGCAAGCACGCCAATGCGTTCATTGCCACCTAAGCGTGGAGGTCTTACCGTTGGTTTCCAGCCCGCTTCTAGGTTTTGGTCAAACAGAAATAACAGCCATAGATGTGAGAATTGATCGAGACCGCGAACGGCTTCTAGACAATTAATGTCTCCCTGTAAGGCAATTGAGGCCGTGGCACTTGGCACTAATCTGGGTTGCCTAGGGACGGCAAACTTCTCTTTATAGGGGGAATGAATGGTACCAATAGGGTGCAGAGAGTAGCTCATCGACTGAGTCCTGGTTCACATAATTCAATATCCATCATTTCAGACGCACGGTTTTTTTTCAATCTCGATATGTTGAGGTTTTTTTAGAGCTAATTCCCTGTCATAAGAGTGAAAAGATGAATATGTCACAAGAATGTTATAGTTTATTTTATATTTAGATCAATATAAGTCATTGTATAGTTGCTAACATAATGGTTGAAAATCGCACTGAATTTACAATTGGCAACATTTTAGGCTTTTATTATTGAGCTCGCTCACGTACCCTGCGCCTGCTTTTTACAAAGTTGTCAGAAATAAGACCGATGAGTGTCATCTGAACTAAAGAACTTTGTTAACAGCTAGGACAATATAAAAAAGGAGGGGACAGATGAGTTCATCTGCCACAATGAAACACAACAAGCCAAAAAAGCCTCTATTTACCCGTTTTCTAGACGGCGTTGAGTACTTGGGGAACCTATTGCCCCACCCAATCACACTATTTGCAATTTTCTGTCTAGCTATTCTTGTCATGTCTGGCATCGCTGGCTACTTCGATGTTGCCGTTGCTGATCCTCGCCCTGAAGGCGCTGCTGGTCGTGCTGCTAACGGTATGATTGAGGTTGTGAGCCTTGTTAATGCTGAAGGCCTACAGTTAATTGTGACTAACCTAGTGAAAAACTTCACAGGCTTCGCACCACTTGGTACCGTACTCGTTGCGATGCTTGGTGTAGCGATCGCTGAGCACTCAGGCATGCTTTCAGCTGCAATGCGTGGTCTAGTTATGGGTGCATCTAAGCGCATGGTAACGGTGACAGTCGTATTTGCTGGTATCATTTCTAACACAGCTTCAGAGCTTGGTTACGTCGTACTTATTCCGTTGGCAGCGATGCTGTTCCACTCTTTAGGACGTCACCCTCTCGCCGGTCTTGCTGCTGCGTTTGCTGGTGTATCGGGTGGTTATTCTGCGAACCTACTTATCGGTACGGTAGACCCACTGCTTTCAGGTATCACTGAAACAGCTGCGCAAATGATCGATCCAACCTATACAGTTGGTCCAGAGTCGAACTGGTACTTCATGTTCATCTCTACGTTCTTCATTGCGATTACAGGTGCATTCGTTACTGAGAAAATCGTTGAGCCAAAACTTGGTAAATACAACGATGAAGAAGCCTCAGAAGATTTGTCTAACGACAGCATGGGCTCTTTGACTGCGGTTGAGAAGAAAGGCCTAAAAATGGCGGGTATTGCGGTTCTAGTAGTGAGCGCAATTATCGCATCGACAGTTGTTCCAGAAAACGGCGTACTTCGTACGGCTGACGGTCAAGTTGCAGGCTCTCCATTCCTTAAGAGTATCGTAGCCTTCATCTTTGTATTCTTCGCAATCCCTGGCTTTATTTACGGTAAAGTAACGGGCTCTATGAAGAATGACCGTGATGTCATTGATGCTATGTCTAAGTCTATGTCTTCGATGGGCATGTACATTGTGTTGGTGTTCTTCGCTGCGCAATTTGTTGCCTTCTTTAAGTGGACGAACTTTGGTCAAGTATTCGCAGTAGCGGGCGCAGACTTCCTACAGACTATTGGTCTAACAGGTCCTGCACTGTTCTTCGCATTTATCCTAATGTGTGGCTTCATCAACCTGATGATTGGCTCTGCATCGGCGCAGTGGGCAGTAACGGCTCCTATCTTCGTGCCTATGCTAATGTTAGTCGGTTACGCTCCTGAGACCATTCAGGCGGCTTACCGTATCGGTGACTCGACGACTAATATCATTACGCCAATGATGAGCTACTTTGGTCTTATCCTTGCGGTAGCGACTCGCTATATGAAAAACCTAGGCATTGGTACGCTGATCGCGACCATGCTGCCTTACTCAATCTGCTTTATCGTAGGCTGGAGTATCTTGTTCTACGTATGGGTATTCCTTCTAGGTCTACCAGTAGGCCCTGGTGCGGCAACGTACTACACGCCTTAAGCGAAAGCTCAATTATCGATATGAAAAATGCTCCCAATAGGGTAATGCCGATCAGTTAACAACTAAATGATCGGTTGAACGATCCATTCAAAGTGTCAAAATCCGAGTGTATTCAATGCACTCGGATTTTTTTTATGTTTTTAAGACAGGCTCTTAACCAAGTTCATCAATTCTCTGCAGAGCAACTTTCGGGTTTATCTGATCTGCTTTCTCCAGAACTCATTTCCCAGTGTTTGGAAGATACAGGAATTACGACTATTCGCAGACGAAGGTTACCAATGGAAATGATGGTTTGGAGTGTTGTTGGGATGTCTCTGTATCGCCATTTGTCCATGGAGAAGGTCGTCTCGAAGCTGGATATTCTTCTCCCAGGTAAGAAGCCATTTGTTGCTCCGAGTGCAGTAATTCAGGCAAGACAAAGGCTGGGCTCCGATGTCATGAAATCCGTCTTTACTCAAACGCAGAAACTATGGAATGACAAAACGCCCCACCCAGACTGGCATGGTTTAACACTTCATGCGGTCGACGGTGTAGTCTGGCGAACCCCTGATACTAAAGACAATGATGAGCGCTTCAGTCGAACTCGGAATCAAAAGTGCTCGTCCGAATACCCTCAGGTCCGAATGGTCTGCCATATGGAGCTGACAAGTCACCTTCTAAATAGTGCATCGTTCGACTCTACATCAAAGAGCGAAGTGGACTTAACTACGGAGCTCATTGAGCGCTCTCCCGACCATAGCCTAACTATCTTCGATAGAGGTTTTTACGCTCTAGGACTATTGCACCGTTGGCAGACAACAGGGTAGAGAGGCATTGGCTTATTCCAATGCGTAAAGGAGCTCAATACACAATGCTTCGCAAGTTAGGGCGTGGGCAAGAGTTGGTCGAATTAAAGCTATCCCCTCAAGCTAGGAAAAGTGGCACGATGCACCAGAAACACTGGAAGCTCGATTGATAACTAAGACTATTAAGGGTAAGGAGGTACGGTTGTTAACCTCGATGACTGACCCCTTGCGCTACCCAGGAAAAGACATCTCAGAGCTTTATGGACATCGATGGGAGATAGAGTTGGGTTATCGAGAGATGAAACAATATATGCTTCAAAACAACCTGACTCTAAGAAGCAAAAAGCCCGAACTAATAGAACAAGAACTGTGGGGGATGCTGTTGGCCTATAACTTACTTCGGTTCTTAATGTGCCAAATGGCCTACGACCAAAACAAGGTAATGCCTTACCAGATAGGCTTTAAACAAGCTTCGTTGTTCTTAATAGGACAGTTACAACTCCTTCCTGCCGTCGCACCTGGAAGAATCCCGGAGGTGATGAACTATATCCTAGATATGGCTGAGAGTTTTACGTTGCCAGAAAGGCGAGATAGGAGCTATCCAAGAGCGGTAAAAAGAAGGCCCAGTCGCTATGCGACTAGGCCTTCTAAAAGGTGTTAGCTTCTTAACTTACAAGCATTACCCAATAGGGAGCATTTTTTTTGACTGGTTAAATAGGGAGTTACTTCAGTTTTTCTAAATCAGCCTCTATTTCGGCAATCTTGCTTGATACGACTTTTTCTAGGTGGCGAAGGTCGGAAAGGATCTTCTGTTTAACATCGACTTCTGTCGCTTCAATTGGCTTGGTAAGACGATTCAGTTCATCAATAACCAGTGTCAGGTTGCGATTGATTTCAGTGACTTGCTTGTAGTTTTGACTACTACTGTCAGTACGGACGTTTTTGACTTGCCTTGGATATTTGAACTTAACACTTTTCGCAAAGAGCTCGCCCTTCTGCTTACGAAAATAGATTTTTAACACATCTTTATGCGCTTCTTGGCGTAGGGAGTAACGCTCTATTTGTTTAGGATCTTGAATGCCTAAACCAATGAGGTTTGGATACATAGATGACCTCTTAGGTTGTGTGTTTCTTCTACAACTGTAGCAGGCAATGATTAGGGTAGATAGTTGATTAAAGTGCGGTTTACAGAGAAATGTGGAGGAGATCGCCTAAATGGCGATCTCCTTTGTGTGAAGTTACTGGTGAGTGAACTTTAACCAGTTACATGGGCTGGCTACACTGCCTTAACTAGTGATTTGCTCTGAAATGTTCTCTTGGAGCTTTTGCTTCAAAATCGCTTGCTCTTCATCAGTAAGACGTGAGCCATTCTCGCCGGTTAAGATAAATAAATCTTCTGCTCGCTCACCGATGGTGGTGATTTTTGCCCCGTGAAGGCTCAGATTTAACAGGGCAAAGGTCGCACCGACTTTAGCCAGCAAGCCCGGAGCATCGAGCGCCACAAGCTCCATTAAGGTACGCTTCTTACCTTTAGTTGGTAAAAAGTCGACTTTGGTTTTTACGTTAAAGTGTTTGAGGTTTCTTGGTGCGCGGCGCGTTTTGATCTTGGTTGGTCTACCATCCTCTAGCACATGGATGAGATGTTTGATGACCGCCGAATGACGGCTGCATTCAATGGCATCACCATGCTGATCAAGCACCATAAAAGTATCAAGCACAAAACCATCTTTACTGGTCATGATTTGTGCGTCATGGACGTTAAAGTTACGTCTATCGAGCTCTGCGACTACGGTCGCAAACAGAGCTGGTTGGTCTTTGCTGTAGACAAAGACTTCTGTACCACCTCGAGTGGCGTTTTTACTCATCAAAACTAACGGTTTGGATGGATCTTCAAGCTTGAGGATATGTTCGCTGTGCCATGCGATCTGCTTATGCGTATGACGCAGGAAGTAATCCGCCTTAAAGCGCTGCCATAGAACTTCTATTTCACGGGCAACAAAATTCTGTTTGCGAAGTAGGGCGGAAGCCAACTGCTGATTGTGACGAATACGATCCCGCACATCGACAGGGTTTTCCAACCCTCGGCGCAACACGCGTTGAGTAGAGTAGAAAAGCTCCGCCAATAAGGTGCGCTTCCAACTGTTCCAAAGTTCAGGGTTGGTAGCGCTGATATCAGCGACAGTTAAGCAAAGTAAATACTCGAGGTATTCTTCATCGCGGACTTTTTTAGCGAATTCTATGATGACATCGGGATCGTAAATGTCGCGGCGCTGAGCGGTCACTGACATCAGCAAGTGATTTTGTACCAGCCAAGAAACGAGCTTTGCTTCTGGTTTTGATAAGCCGTGCTGCATGCAGAAGTCATACGCTTCTACTGCGCCAATCTCAGAGTGGTCACCGCCGCGTCCTTTGCCGATATCATGGAAAATCGCCGCTAATATCAGCAGCTCTTTCTTGTGCATCCTTGGGTAGATTTCACAGCAGATAGGATGTTTGCTATAGCTCTCTTCAAGGCTATAGGTATGGATATGATTGAGAAGACGTACACTGTGCTCATCGACGGTGTAAACGTGGAACAGGTCAAATTGCATCTGGCCAACGATTTGGCTCCACTGTGGAAGGTAAGCCGCCAGCACGCCAAGCTTGTGCATCAATCGAAATGCGCGGTGAAGGGCGTTCGGATGGCGAACCAAGTCCATAAACTTTTCCCTTGCTTCAGGGATAGTGTGTAAGAACTTATTCAATCTGCGTCTTGCGGTGCGCAGCTGCCTTAGCGTTGCGGGGCTGACACCTTCAATACTGGAGTCGTTGGCGATATGTATAAACATATCGAGTATGGTCTCTGGGCGTGCTTGAAATAGCGCGGGCTTTCTGGCCTCAATCAGCTTGCCTCGACGTTGAAAGTCGTCATCGAGGATCTCGGCTTGCTGGATCTGACCTTTGTTTACGATGGCTTGATCGAACAGTTTGAGGAGCATCTTGTTGAGCTCAGCAACCCGTCTTAACGTGCGGTAGAACTCTTTCATCATGGTCTCTACAGCGACGTTGCCTTCACCGACAAACCCTAAGTTTTCTGCCACTTGTGCTTGGTGGGCGAACATCAGACGGTTGTCGTAACGTCTAAGCTCAATATGCAGAGCAAAACGCACTCGCCATAGGAAGTTCTGACACTCGACTAGCTCGCGGTACTCAGCATCAGTGAGAAAACCGAAGCGGCTCATCTCATAGAGCGACGTAGCACCAAAGTGGCTGCGTGCCACCCAGCTTAGTGTGTGGATGTCACGTAGGCCGCCGGGAGTGGACTTAATGTCGGGCTCAAGGTTGTACGTTGTGTCGTGATATTTAGCGTGACGTGCGCGCTGCTCTTCGATTTTTGCGTTATAGAACGTTTCTGAAGGCCAAAAGTTGTCGGAATCTATTTGTGCTTTTAATTGAGAAAAGGTGTCTTCGCTGCCGCACAGAAGTCTGGCTTCTTGTAAGTTGGTGGCAACGGTTAAATCGGATTGACCGATTTCAATGCATTCATCGACGGTGCGCACTGCATGACCGACTTCTAGTTTGAGATCCCAGAGTAAGGTGATGAACTCGCTGATAGTACTTTCTAAAGAGGTGGGTATCTTTTTACGTGATACCAGTAAAATATCGATATCAGAAAGCGGGTGAAGCTCACCACGACCATAACCCCCGACCGCCACTAGTGACAGATAGGTTTGGTTAGACAGTTCAGAGGCTGACCAAAGGCGACGTAATAGCTGGTCGATGTAGTCCGAACGGCCGAGCACCAGGTCGGTTATTGGGTGGTGATTGAGGAACTCTTGTTTTTGATGTTCGGCAAAGGTTTCGAGTTGAGCTTTGAGCTCTTGAATATTGAGTTGCTCATCACTGAGCGATGTTGGGCTTTGAAAAGTCATATGTGCAATCCGTGCAAGCAAAAAAATGTCACTAACAAGGGTTATACCAAAATAGGCCGGATAAAAAAATATCCCCAGCGAATGGGGATATTTTTACCAACGTGATAAGCGAAGCTTATAGGTTGTTCATGTGGCGAGGAATGCTTTCATCGCTACGCAGCGTGAGTACTTCACAACCTGTCTTAGTTACGACAATAGTGTGCTCCCACTGTGCGGAGTTTTTGCCATCGCCTGTGTACACCGTCCAGTCGTCTTCTGCGTCAATGCTGCAACCAAACTTACCAGCATTGATCATTGGCTCGATAGTAAACACCATGCCTTCTTTTAGAACGCGGCGGTCGTTATTCTTGTAGTGAACCACTTGTGGTTCTTCATGGAACTCAGAGCCGATACCGTGGCCACAGAAATCTTTAACAATAGAGAACTTGTTGCGCGGGTTCTTTTTGTTGTTCGCTTTAATAAACTTCTCAATTTCAGTACCGATATCGCCAACTGTTGAGCCCGGTTTAACGGTTTTCATGCCAAGGTATAGCGCTTCTTGTGCAACCATAGCTAGACGCTTGTCTGCAGGAGACACGTCACCTACTAGGAACATTTTAGATGTGTCACCGTGGTAGCCTTCAGGGCGAGTATCCAGCGATGCGTTTTCATCGTTAGGGATAATCACCGTCACGTCGACGTTTACAATGTCGCCGTTTTTAAGAACGGCTGGCTTGAGTTTACCTGTCGTGCCCATCTCGTCTTGTTGTGCCGGGATGCCGTGACAAACGATGTGGTTGATAGATGTACAGATCGATTTTGGATAACCGTGGTAATCGAGTGGCGCAGAATACGCCCCTTTTTCACGAGTATATTCAGCACAAATTCTATCTAGCTCCTCAGTCGTGACTCCCTCTTTTACATGAGGTTCGATCATTTCTAAAAGCTCTGCTGCAAGCTTACCTGCGATTCGCATTCTTTCGATTTCAGCTTCAGTTTTGATTTTGATAGACATCTGTGTTCTCTGTGTTTTAAATTGACGCGTTATTCTATCAGTGGCGAGATTAAGCGCAACAAGAATAACTCTCACTTCCCTGTTGATACGTAACTCAGTGTAGTTTGGGTTTGCTAAGAGTTCATCTATTGAATCGCTGTCACTTTGTACATTTATTGCGATTTTTCTGGAAATAGACCCCTTAAATATGGTATAAAGCGCGCCGATGACAGGACTTAGTCTCTTCACTCTCTGCAGGATAGTGGCGAGTTGGGTTGTGCATCAACATACTTTAATTTAAATCCACACACATTTCGTCACATGTTCCGGGGTGCTTGAGTAATCATTCATACCAAGTCGGAACCATGGGAAATGTGGAGGCCTAACCCCATAGAGGAATTTAAAATGGCAACTGTATCAATGCGCGATATGCTAAAAGCTGGTGTTCACTTCGGTCACCAGACTCGTTACTGGAACCCAAAAATGAAGCCATTCATCTTTGGTGCTCGTAACCGCGTACACATCATCAACCTAGAAAAAACTGTACCAATGTTCAACGATGCACTAGCTGAGCTAGCTAAAATCGGTGAGAAGAAAGGTAAAGTTCTTTTCGTTGGTACTAAGCGCGCTGCATCTGAAGCTGTTAAAGAAGCTGCAATCAACGCTGACCAGTTCTACGTGAACAACCGTTGGTTGGGCGGTATGCTAACGAACTACAAAACTGTTCGTCAGTCTATCAAGCGTCTAAAAGATTTCGAAGCACAAGCTCAAGACGGTACTTTCGAGAAACTAACTAAGAAAGAAGCTCTAATGCGCACTCGCGAAATGGAGAAGCTAGAGAAGTCTCTTGGTGGTATCAAGAACATGGGCGGCCTACCAGACGCTCTATTCGTAATCGACGCTGATCACGAGCACATCGCTGTTAAAGAAGCAAACAACCTAGGTATCCCAGTTTACGCTGTTGTTGATACTAACTCTAACCCAGACGGCGTTGATTTCGTTATCCCAGGTAACGACGATGCTATCCGTGCAGTACAGCTTTACCTAAACGCTGCTGCAGACGCGGTTAAAGAAGGTCGCAACCAAGACGTTGCTGCTGTAGCTGATAAAGACGGTTTCGTAGAAGAAGCTGAATAATAGCGGCTCAAGCCTAACTTAGTTTTGTCGACATGACTGTCGTCATATAGACTGAGTTATAGTTAGCATCAGGGGCCGAATGTGTGCCCCTGATTTTTACCTTAATTGGAATCAACTGAGGATTTAAGAATGGCAACTGTAACTGCTGCTCTTGTAAAAGAACTTCGCGAGCGCACTGGCGCTGGCATGATGGAATGTAAAAAAGCACTTGTTGAAGCAAATGCTGATATCGAACTAGCAATTGAAAACATGCGTAAAAGCGGTGCTGCTAAGGCTGCTAAAAAAGCAGGTAACGTTGCTGCTGAAGGTACTATTATCATTAAAGAAGACGCTGGCGTTGCTGCTCTTCTTGAAGTTAACTGCCAAACAGACTTCGTTGCTAAAGATTCGAGCTTCCTAGCATTTGCTAACGAAGTTGCTGATGCTGCACTAGCTGAGAAGCTTAACGTTGCTGAGCTTCAAGCTAAGTTTGAAGAAGCGCGTATCGCTCTAGTTGCTAAAATCGGTGAGAACATCAGCATCCGTCGTGTTGAGTTCATCGAAGGCGCTAAAGTTGGTTCTTACCGTCACGGCGACCGCATCGGTGTTGTTGTTGCTGGTGAAGCAGACGAAGAAACGATCAAGCACGTTGCTATGCACGTTGCTGCTTCTAAGCCTGAGTTCGTTAACCCAGAAGACGTACCAGCTGACGTAGTAGAGAAAGAAAAAGCAGTTCAAGTTGAAATCGCTATGAACGAAGGCAAACCTGCTGAAATCGCAGAGAAAATGGTTGTTGGCCGTATGAAGAAATTCACGGGCGAAATCTCTCTAACAGGTCAAGCTTTCATCATGGAACCTAAGAAAACTGTTGGCGAAATCTTGAAAGAGAAAGGCGCTACAGTATCTAACTTCGTTCGTCTAGAAGTTGGTGAGGGTATCGAGAAAGCAGCTGAAATGAGCTTTGCTGAAGAAGTTGCGGCGGTACAGAAAGGTTAATCCTTTCATGTTTTGCTGAATTCAAGACCGTAGCCAAGGCTGCGGTCTTTTTACGACTAGGCTAGTCGTTATTTTTTAGCCGTCATGAGTTGGGATTTAATCCGAGTCTCTACCCATGACCGTTAATCGATAACTCTTTGGAAGGTATACTCCATGACAACGAACCCAAAACCTGCTTATCAACGTATTCTGTTAAAACTTAGTGGCGAGGCTCTACAAGGCGAAGAAGGCTTTGGTATTGATCCTAAAGTCCTAGACCGTATGGCTCAGGAAGTAAAAGAGCTAGTAGAACTGGGTGTTCAAGTTGGTGTCGTAATTGGTGGTGGTAACCTATTCCGTGGTGCAGGTCTTGCGGAAGCAGGTATGAACCGTGTTGTTGGTGATCACATGGGTATGCTAGCGACTGTGATGAATGGTCTAGCAATGCGTGATGCTCTACACCGTGCTTACGTAAATGCGCGCGTAATGTCTGCTATCCCACTTAAAGGTGTATGTGACGATTACAACTGGGCTGATGCGATTCGCGAACTTCGTCAAGGTCGCGTTGTTATCTTCTCAGCAGGTACAGGTAACCCATTCTTCACAACTGACTCTGCTGCGTGTCTACGTGGCATCGAAATCGAAGCTGACGTTGTTCTTAAAGCAACCAAAGTAGATGGTGTATTTACTGCCGATCCAGTGGCTAACCCAGATGCAGTATTATGTGATAAGCTTTCTTACAACTCAGTTTTAGACAAAGAACTGAAAGTAATGGACTTGGCTGCATTCACATTGGCACGTGATCACAAGATGCCAATTCGTGTATTCAACATGAACAAGCCAGGTGCACTTCGCCGAGTTGTGATGGGTGAAGCAGAAGGCACGCTTATCAGCGACGCAGAATAAGAGTACACTCTTAACCAGAATTATCGAAGGACATAGCCTGAAAGCATAGTGGCTTTCAGGTTACTATTATTTAAGGTGATATTGTGATTAACGAAATCCAACAAGACGCTCAAGAGCGCATGGCAAAAAGTGTAGAAGCACTAAAAAACAACCTAACTAAAATCCGTACAGGTCGTGCACACCCAAGCCTTCTTCAAGGTCTATCTGTTGAGTACTACGGTGCGCCAACGCCTCTGAACCAAGTTGCTAACGTTATTGCTGAAGATGCACGTACTCTAGCAATCACGGTATTCGACAAAGAGCTAGCGCCTAAAGTTGAAAAAGCGATCATGATGTCTGACCTAGGTCTAAACCCAATGTCAGCGGGTACGGTTATCCGTGTTCCACTTCCACCACTTACAGAAGAGCGTCGTAAAGACCTCGTTAAGATTGTTCGTGGCGAAGCAGAAGGTGGCCGCGTTGCTATCCGTAACATCCGTCGTGATGCTAACGGCGAACTAAAAGCGCTACTTAAAGACAAAGAGATCTCTGAAGACGAAGATCGTAAAGCGCAGGACGAAATCCAGAAGATCACTGACGCAGCCGTTAAGAACGTTGACGAGTTGCTAGCAGCGAAAGAAAAAGAGTTGATGGAAGTCTAATTTTTCATCGATTGACTCTTGTGAAGACGCTGTGCTGACAGCACAGCGTTTTTTTATGCTACTCTGTTCGTCCCAATTATAACTACACTCTTTTATGCAGAACTCAGACACCTTCAACGAAGCCCTTCCTAAACATATCGCGATTATCATGGATGGCAACGGCCGTTGGGCAAAGTCCAAAGGCAAGCCTCGCGTATTCGGGCACAAAAAAGGCGTTTCCGCGGTTCGTAAAACGATTTCAGCGGCGGCTAAGCTAAATATTCAAGCCGTGACCTTGTTTGCGTTTAGCAGCGAGAATTGGCGTCGTCCTGAGGACGAAGTTGGCTTATTGATGGAACTCTTTATCACCGTTCTATCAAGTGAAATTAAAAAACTCCATAAGAACAATTTAAGGCTGCGCATTATCGGCGATAAGTCGCGCTTTAACGACAGACTGCAACGCAAAATCGCGGAAGCGGAAGCGCTGACCGAAAACAACACCGGTACGGTGGTCAATGTTGCAGCAAACTATGGCGGCAAGTGGGATATCTTGCAGGCGACAAAAACCTTGGCCGCGATGGTCGAGAAAGGCGAGTTGAATGCATCGGATATTACCGAAGACATGATCAGCCAAAATGTCACCATGTCAGACTTGCCAGACGTTGACCTACTTATCCGCACCAGTGGTGAGTGTCGCATCAGCAACTTCATGCTTTGGCAGATGGCCTATGCTGAAATGTACTTTATGGATGAGTACTGGCCAGAGTTTAACGAAGATACTCTCGTTAAAGCGATTACCTGGTTTATTAACCGCGAGCGACGCTTCGGGTGTACCGGAGAACAAGTCAAAGCGTTAATGGAAGCCAATTAAGGACGATTTGATTTGAAACAACGAATTATTACCGCCCTGATCCTAGCACCGCTGGTGGTCTGGGGGATCTTTTCTTTGCCACTTTTGTGGTTTTTAGGCCTTGTTTCCGCAATTACTATGATTGGCGTTTGGGAATGGGCACAGTTTACTAAAACTCCGTCTCGCTTACTTGCGATGTTGCCGACAGCAGGTGCACTGGTTGCCTCATTGGCTTTGGTTCCGTTTGATGTAGTGTCTCTCAATGGTGTTGCTCCTGCGCACATCGCGATTCTCGGTGTCGGGTTTGGTTGGTGGTTGCTCGCAAGTGGACTCGCGATGACATACCCTAGGTCTTCGGTACTTTGGGAGCGTTCTAACTTTCTTCGGCATCTGTTTGGCATTTTGACGCTCGTTCCATTCTTGTGGAGTATCGTTATTCTTCGCGGTCAGCACTATAACCTTGATCCTTACTATGGCTCTAAGCTAGTGCTCTTTGTGTGCCTGATTGTTTGGGCAGCCGACAGTGGTGCTTACTTTGCTGGTAAAAGCATGGGTAAGCGCAAAATGGCGCCAAATGTTAGTCCTAACAAAACCATTGAAGGTTTATTGGGAGGCATTGCGGCGGCGCTTATTGTGGCTTGGGGTAGCTCAACGATCTTTGATATCCAATTTGCCAGCTTCACCAGTATGGCTATCATTACTTTAGCGACAGTAGTGATTTCCGTATTAGGTGATTTGGTAGAAAGTATGTTTAAGCGTGTTTCGAAAATTAAAGACAGCAGTAACATCATACCTGGCCATGGAGGGGTGCTTGATCGCGTTGATAGTCTGACAGCAGCTTTCCCAGTCTTTGCCCTCCTATATCTCGTGTTTTAATGTTCTAAAGAGAGAGTGAATTCGTCACTCTCTCTTTGGTTTAACAGTGGTTGTAATTCGCATGCAAAATCTCACCATTTTAGGTGCTACTGGCTCTATTGGCGCTAGCACTTTAAAAGTTGTCTCGGAAAACCCATCAGCTTTCAATATCTACGCGCTCGTTGGCGGCAGAAATGTCACCAAAATGGCAGAGCTTTGTGCTGCATGGCAGCCTGAGTATGCGGTGTTGAGCGAAGAAGCGGATGCTAAGCAGCTCAAATCACTGCTTGTACCTGGTGCACGCACACAAGTGCTTTTTGGCGAGCAAGCCATGTGTGATGTTTCCAGCGCGAGTGAAGTGGATATGGTGATGGCTGCGATTGTTGGTGCTGCGGGTCTGATGCCAACACTTGCTGCGGTTAAAGCCGGTAAGCGTGTGCTGCTCGCCAACAAAGAAGCGTTGGTGATGTCAGGGCAATTGTTTATCGATGCTGTGCGAGAGCATGGAGCGTCATTACTGCCTGTTGACAGTGAACACAATGCGATCTTCCAATGTTTGCCAGCCCATATTCAAACTAATCTTGGCCATTGCCAGCTCAGTGACGCTGGGGTCAATCATATCCTTCTTACTGGTTCGGGTGGTCCTTTCCGCTACACTGATGTGGTCGAGTTGCCAAATAAAACCCCAGCTGAAGCCATTGCGCACCCCAACTGGTCTATGGGGCCTAAAATTTCCGTCGACTCAGCGACGATGATGAACAAGGGTCTTGAGTTTATTGAAGCACGTTGGCTGTTCAACACGTCCAAAGATCAACTGAAAGTGATAATCCACCCGCAGTCTGTTATTCACTCTATGGTTCAATACAGTGATGGTTCGGTATTAGCGCAGATGGGGGAGCCTGATATGGCCACACCAATTGCTTACTCTATGTCATATCCAGATCGTATTTCAGCCGGCGTTAAGCCGCTAGACTTCACTAAGGTCGGTGAGCTGACATTCCTTGAGCCAGACTATTCTCGTTATCCATGCTTGGCGTTGGCGATGGAGGCATGTTTCGAAGGTCAGCATGCGACAACGGCTATTAACGCTGCCAATGAAGTTGCGGTGGAAGCATTCTTAGCAGGAAGCATTCGATTTACCGATATAAGCTCAATAAATGAACGTGTTATGTCGAAAGTCTGCGCATCAAATGAATTTAAACAATTGGATAACTTGGAAACTATTCTTGAGCTAGATAGAATGGCTCGCAGTTATGCACGTGAGATAGCGCGCTCGTTTTAATTGAAACCTGTTTATCCTAGAACGGTATAATTTAAAGACCGGTTTTAGTAAGAGACCCTGTTATGACTGAACTTTTGTGGAATCTGGCGTCCTTTATCGTCGCACTTGGCATTTTAGTTGCCGTGCACGAATATGGGCACTTCTGGGTGGCGCGCCGCTGTGGCGTGTATGTCGAGAAGTTCTCGATTGGTTTCGGTAAGTCAATCTGGTCTAAAGTGGGCAAAGATGGCACGGAATACAGCATTTCTCTTATTCCTCTCGGTGGTTATGTCAAGATGCTCGACAGCCGTGTGGATGAAGTCTCTGAAGTAGATCACAAGTATGCTTTTGATAAAAAGCCTCTATGGAAAAGAACCGCTATTGTAGGGGCGGGGCCAGCATTTAACTTCTTTTTTTGCGGTTTTCGCTTATTGGTTAGTGTTCCTTATTGGTGTGCCAGCGGTGAAGCCAGTCGTTGGTCAAGTCACGCCAAGCTCGATTGCTGCGCAAGCTGGCATTGAGTCTGGCATGCAAATATTATCGGTTGATGGTAAGCAGACTCTCGATTGGGAATCGGTCAATCTCGGCTTGGTGTCACATATTGGTGATAACCAGATGACGATCACAGTGTCATCAGACAACCAAATAGGAATGGACAAAAAGTTAACACTTGATCTGCAATCGTGGAACTTTAACCCAGAAACAGAGTCTGCTATGGGGACGCTTGGTTTTACGCCGTTCACCCCTGAGATCAAGATGACCCTTGTCAATGTGAGTGCGGATGGCGCTGGCGCGACTGCAGGCTTGCAAGCAGGAGATACCATTACGGCGGTTGATGGTGCACAGGTAAGCGAATGGCAGCAGGTGGTCGTGGCAATTCAGGGAAGCGCAAACACGCCATTGCCTTTGACGGTTGAAAGACAAGGCGAAGCCATTGATTTGACCTTGGTGCCAGGTTCAAGAGAGCTGGCAGACGGTTCACAGATTGGTTTTGCAGGCATCGCTCCAGATGTAGGGGAGTGGCCGGAAAGCTATCGCTTTGATCTACAATACGGTCCTATTGAAGCGGTGGGTAAAGCCGTCGTTAAGACCGGACAAATTATAGAGCTCACCATCACTATGCTGAAGAAGCTTATTGTCGGTGATGTGGGGCTAAACAATCTGAGTGGACCTATCTCAATTGCCAAAGGCGCAGGTACCACAGCAGATTATGGACTGGTTTATTTCTTAGGTTTTTTGGCGCTAATTAGTGTCAACCTAGGGATCATCAATTTAGTGCCGCTACCAATGTTAGATGGTGGGCATTTGATGTTTTTTGCCATTGAGGCAGTGATTAGACGACCAGTACCAGAAAAAGTACAAGAAATAGGGTATCGAGTGGGAGGCGCGATTATCTTCTCATTGATGCTCATCGCGATTTTTAACGATTTTACACGCCTTTGATATCAGAATTCGGGCAGCAGTATTAGCAAGGAATAATTAGAGCAGGTATGGCGATTAAGCATATTCTATTCGCATCTCTACTGGCGACGAGCGTGTCGGCGAATGGGGCTGAGGATTTTGTTGTACAGGACATTCGTATTGAGGGTTTACAGAGGGTTGCACTGGGTGCGGCGCTACTAAAAATGCCTGTGCGTATTGGTGATTCTATCGATGGCAAAGACATTTCAGAAATCATCAATGCTCTCTACCAGTCCGGTAACTTTGAAGACATTAAAGTATTGCGCGACAATGACGCGCTGGTCGTTCGCGTTAAAGAGCGACCGACGGTAGCTAGCATCTCGTTCTCTGGCAACAAAGCCATCAAAGAAGAACAGTTGCAACAAAACTTGGATGCATCGGGTGTGGTTGTCGGTGAGGCTTTGGATCGTACGACCCTGAGCAACATAGAGAAAGGTCTAGAAGACTTTTACTACAGTGTGGGTAAATACAACGCAAAAGTTCAAGCGGTCGTGACACCTCTGCCACGTAACCGTGCGGACTTGAAGTTTGTGTTTACTGAAGGTGTCTCTGCTAAGATCAAACAGATCAACTTCATTGGTAACACGGTATTCCCAGACGAAGAGCTATTGTCTCGATTCAACTTGAATGTGGATGTGGCTTGGTGGAACTTCTTGTCTGACGATAAGTATCAGAAACAGGTACTGGCCGGCGATATCGAAGCGCTCAAGTCTTACTATCTTGATCGCGGTTATCTGAAATTCAAAGTCGATACAACACAAGTATCTATTTCACCAGATAAAAAAGGCGTATACATCACGCTGGGTATCGATGAAGGCGAAGCGTATCGAATTAAAGATGTGAACTTCCGTGGCCAGTTGATCGGTAAGCAAGCCGAGTTTGAGGGTATGGTACCGTTTGCTGACGGTGATACTTACAACGGCTCAAGCGTGACGGCACTGGAAGAGAACATTAAGCGTGTGCTTGGTGAGTCTGGTTATGCGTATCCACAAGTAAGAACCATTCCAGAGTTCAATGATGAGACCAATGAAGTATCGTTGGTGATCAACGTTGAAGCGGGCAACCGAATCTACGTACGAGATATCCGATTCACAGGTAATAACTCAACTAAAGATGAAGTATTGCGCCGTGAAATGCGTCAGATGGAGTCTAGCTGGTTGAACTCGAAATCGATTGAAACGGGTAAAAACCGCCTGAATCGATTAGGTTTCTTTGAAACCGTTGACGTCCAAACGGTACGAGTCCCAGGTTCTGAAGACCAAGTTGATTTGGTTTACGATGTCAAAGAAGCAAACTCAGGCAGCGTGAACTTTGGTGTTGGCTATGGTACAGAATCGGGTATCAGCTTCCAGGTTGGTTTGCAGCAGGATAACTTTGCTGGTACCGGTGATCGAGTTGGTATCAGTGCGATGACCAACAAATACCAGAAGAACATTACTCTTGATTACCGCGACCCATACTGGAACCTCGATGGAGTAAGTTTGGGTGGTCAGATCTTCTACAACGAATTTGAAGCATCGAAAGCAGGTATTATTGACTATACCGACCAAAGCTACGGCGGTACGTTGACTTGGGGTTTCCCGGTTGATGAACTTAACTACTTAGAGTTTGGTGGTGGTTACACTCATAGCCGTCTTGGTAATATTAAAGAGTACGTGCAGATTGAGAAATTCCTACAAGCACAAGAGAAGAACCGCGACGCTGAAGGTAACTTGATTACCGACGATTTCCACCTGACAGCAGCTTGGACACGTAACAATCTAAACCGTGGTCGTTTCCCTACAGCGGGCAACCATCAAAAACTTTACGGAAAAGTGACCGTACCTGGTTCGGATGTTCAATACTTCAAGGCACAATATGATGTCAGACAGTATTTTCCGATTACCCAAAGCCACAGCTTTACGTTATTGTTGAAAGGTCGTCTAGGCTACGGCAATGGCTATGGTCAAACGAACGGCAATGACAACTTGCTACCGTTCTACGAAAACTTCTATGTGGGTGGTTTCTCTACTCTACGTGGTTTCCGTCAGAACTCGGTAGGCCCTAAAGCGGTCTATAACGATCCAAATGGCGGTGGTTGTGGTAACGTTGGCGGTAACAACCCATGTTACTCTGCAACCGAGCAGTCAGTGGGTGGTAACGCCGTTGCATTGGCCAGTCTTGAGTTGATTGTACCAACACCGTTTGCGTCGGATGAATTCCGTAACCAGATCCGTACGAGTCTGTTTTTTGATGCAGCAAGTCTTTGGGATACTGAGTTTAGCTACCTAGCACCGGATCCAAATATGCCAGGCAAGCAATACTATTATGATTACTCCGATCCATCGAACTATCGTGCATCGGTTGGTGTGGCAGTTCAGTGGATGTCTCCGATGGGACCTCTGGTGTTTTCACTAGCGACTCCAGTTAAGAAGTTTGAAGGTGATAAAACAGAAGCGTTCACCTTCACGATTGGTAACACATTCTAATTCTGTGGCATTCACTCCCACAGCGTAAGCAACTACAAGTTTTTTAAACAGAGGAATCGACCTTGAAAAATATGATGAAAGCGGCTGGTCTTGGCCTAGTTATCCTTACCTCTTCAATGTTTGCTACAGCAGCAGAAGCGGCTCAGAAAATTGGCTACGTGAACACGCTACAAGTTTTCCAAGCGCTTCCACAACGTGAAGCAACGCTTCAAAAGCTACAAAACGAGTTCAAAGACAAAGCGGCTGAGCTACAAGCAATCCAAGCGGAAGCTACCAAGAAAATGGAAAAGCTACAGCGTGATGGTGAGCTTCTAGGTTCTGAAGAAGTAGAAAAACTGCGTATCGAAATTGGTCAGCTTGATAGCAAGTACAAGATCAAAGGCCAAGCTCTAGAGAAAGATAGCCAACGTCGCGAAGCTGAAGAAAAGCAAAAGCTATTCAAAACTATCCAAGAAGCTGTTGAAAAAGTCGCAGAGAAAGAAGGCTACGACATGATCATCGACATTCAAGCGGTAGGCTACGCGAAAGAAGAGTTTAATATCTCAAGCAAAGTTATCGACTCTCTTAAGTAATTAGTTAGCTAGTAGGAATAACATGACAGCATTGACGTTAGCACAGCTTGCTGAAATCACAGGTGGTGAATTACATGGTGAAGGGGATGTTCAGATCCACACCGTTGCCCCTATGGATCGAGCCTGCGAAGGCGAAATTACGTTTTTAACCAACGTTAAGTACGCAAAGCATCTTGGCGAATGCCGCGCATCGGCGATTATGGTAAAAGCTTCAGAACTAGAACATTGCAAAACCAATGCTCTTGTTGTTGCAGACCCGTATGTTGCTTACGCAAAAGTCGCTCAAGCGCTTGATAGTACGCCAAGCCCAGCTTCTGAAGGCATTGCAGCTAGCGCTGTAGTGTCCCCAGACGCCGTCTTGGGTAACAACGTTGCTATTGGCGCGAATGCTGTTGTAGAAGCGGGTGCAGAGCTTGGTGACAATGTGGTTATCGGTGCAGGTTGTTTCATTGGTAAAGGTGCAAAACTTGGTGCCAATACCAAGCTTTGGGCTAACGTTGCCATCTATCATGATGTCGTGATGGGGTCGGATTGCCTAGTGCAATCAAGTACCGTTATTGGCTCTGATGGTTTTGGTTATGCCAACGAAAAAGGTGAGTGGATTAAGATCCCTCAGCTTGGCACGGTGAGAATCGGTAATCGCGTTGAAATCGGTGCTTGTACTACGATTGACCGCGGCGCTCTGGATGACACTATTATCGAAGATAACGTGATCATCGATAACCAGATACAGATTGCCCATAATGTGCACATCGGATATGGCACAGCGATGGCGGGTGGTACTATTGTTGCTGGTAGTACTAAGATTGGCAAATATTGCCAAATCGGCGGAGCAAGTGTGGTTAATGGTCACATTGAGATCGCCGATGGTGTTATCGTCACGGGTATGGGCATGGTTATGCGCAGCTTGCCAGAAAAGGGCATCTATTCGTCCGGTATTCCTCTTCAGACTAACAAAGAGTGGCGAAAGACTGCGACTCGCGTTCATCGCATCGATGAGATGAACAAGCGCCTAAAAGCGGTGGAAAAACTGCTCGAGCAGCAAGAGGATTAATTCTCTTACTCAGCTCAATGAAAAAGGCTCGCTTAAGGCGAGTCTTTTTATGTGCGTGAACTTAGTTCAGGTTGAGCTTTGCTCCCTGACTGACACTGCGAGGCATTTGGGTATATAATGCCTCTAGATTAGCAAAGAATTGATATAGGATTTTTACTTTGAGCACCGATACTAAAACTATGAACATCACTGAGATCCAGGAACTACTGCCACATCGCTACCCGTTTCTGCTTATCGACCGTGTGACCGATTATCAAGAAGAAAAGTATCTGACCGCTATCAAGAACGTTTCTGTGAATGAGCCGCAATTTACGGGTCATTTCCCACAGTTGCCAGTATTCCCAGGCGTATTGATCCTAGAAGCAATGGCACAAGCGACAGGCCTATTGGCATTTAAATCGTTTGGTGCACCGAAGGATAATGAACTGTACTACTTCGCAAGTGTTGATAAGGCGAAATTCCGTAAGCCTGTTGTACCAGGTGATCAGCTTGTTATTGAAGTTGAATTTGTAAAAGAGCGTCGCGGTATTGCTGCCTTCAACGGTGTAGCAAAAGTTGACGGTGAAATCGTTTGTTCAGCTGAACTGAAATGTGCTCGTAGAGAGTTTTAATATGATTCATGAGTCTGCCACTATTCACCCTAGTGCCGTTATTGAAGGTAACGTCACTATCGGTGCTAATACCACTGTAGGGCCATTTACCTACATTTCGGGTGACGTCACCATTGGTGAAAACAACGAAATCATGTCGCATGTTGTGATCAAAGGTCACACAACGATTGGTAATGATAATCGTGTATTCCCTCAAGCGATTATTGGCGAAGAGAACCAAGATAAAAAGTATGGCGGTGAAGATACGCGAGTTATCGTCGGTGATCGCAACGTCATTCGTGAGAGTGTACAAATCCATCGCGGGACCACTCAAGACAAAACACAGACCGTGGTTGGTAATGACAACCTGTTGTGTGTGAATGCTCACATTGCCCATGATGTGATTGTTGGTAATCACACTCACATTGGTAACAACGCCATCCTTGGTGGCCACGTGACTGTGGGTGATTACGCTGGAGTCATGGCCTTGTCTGCGATTCACCCGTTCTGTACGGTTGGCGCTTACGCTTATGTGGGCGGCTGCTCTGCGGTTGTTCAAGACGTACCTCCTTACGTACTGGCTCAGGGTAACCACGCCACGCCATTTGGTCTTAACCTAGTAGGCCTTAAGCGTAACGGTTTTGAGAAGCCAGAGCTGCGTGCGCTACAAAAAGCGTACAAAGAGATCTATCGTTCAGGAAAGACACTTGCAGAAGTGAAGCCAGTACTTGAAGAAATGGCGCAAGAATGGAGCTCTGTGGGTCGCTTTGTTGAGATCTTGGAAGCCTCTGAGCGTGGCATTATTCGCTAGATCCGCGCACGACTAAGCTGAAAAGATCGCCAGTCTGACTGGCGGTCTTTTTCTGTTTTAAGAAAACCATAAATTTAAGCAAGTAGGGAACACCAATGGAACGACCATTACGCATCGGCATTGTCGCTGGCGAACTCTCGGGGGATACGCTTGGTGAGGGCTTCATCAAGGCGCTCAAAGTGCGCTACCCTGATGCTGAGTTTGTTGGCGTTGGTGGTCCAAAGATGATTGCCGAGGGTTGTCAGTCTCTGTTCGATATGGAAGAGCTCGCCGTTATGGGGCTGGTTGAAGTATTGGGTCGACTGAGGCGCTTGCTGCACGTCAAAGCTGAGTTGGTGAAATACTTTACCGAAAATCCTGTGGATGTGTTTGTCGGCATTGATGCGCCGGATTTCAACTTAAGGCTTGAGCTAGACCTAAAAAAAGCGGGCACCAAAACCGTCCATTACGTGAGCCCTTCCGTGTGGGCTTGGCGTCAAAAACGTATTCATGGCATCGCTGAAGCGACCAATTTGGTACTGGCGTTTCTACCATTCGAAAAAGCCTTCTACGACAAATTCAATGTGCCGTGCGAGTTTGTAGGACATACGCTCGCTGATGCGATCCCCTTGGAGTCAGACAAAGCCGCTGCGCAGCAGTTGTTAGGGCTAGATCAAGATAAGAAATGGCTTGCGGTACTGCCAGGCAGTCGTGGTAACGAGCTGAAGATGCTCTCCCAGCCATTTATTGAAACATGTAAGAAGCTCAATAACGACGACCCGAGTTTAGGGTTTGTGGTCGCAGCTGTGAATGATAAGCGCAAGCAGCAGTTTATCGAAGCATGGCAGCATTATGCGCCAGAGCTAGACTTTCATATTGTGCAAGATACAGCACGCAACGTGATCACAGCATCCGATGCCGTGCTTTTGGCCTCAGGCACTGTAGCGTTAGAATGTATGCTACTTAAAAGGCCTATGGTTGTCGGGTACAAGATGAATGCTATCACGGCATTTTTGGCAAAGCGTTTGGTGAAGACGAAATACGTTTCGTTGCCAAATATTTTGGCCGATGATGAGATAGTCAAAGAGTTCCTCTTAGATGCGTGTACCCCAGAAAACTTACATGCCGAGCTGACGCGCCTGCTCAATGGTGAAAATCACGATATGATTGAAAAGTTCACCGAAATGCATCATTGGATCCGTAAAGGTGCCGATAAACAGGCCGCAGACGCCGTACTAAAATTGATAGATAGATTATGACCAAGAAAAAAACGCCTATAGAACTGCCTTCTTTTGAATACCCGCAAGGCTATACCGCTATTGCAGGTGTGGATGAAGTGGGTCGCGGACCATTGGTTGGAGACGTCGTCACTGCAGCGGTTATCCTAGAACCGAATAATCCGATTGAAGGCCTTAACGACTCGAAAAAACTGTCTGAGAAAAAACGCCTCGCGCTGTATCCTGAAATTAAAGAAAAGGCGCTCGCGTGGGCGGTAGGGCGTTGTTCTCCTGAAGAAATTGATGAGCTCAATATCCTACAAGCGACCATGGTGGCGATGCAGCGCGCGGTTGCAGGGCTTAAGGTTCAGCCTGATATGGTGTTGATTGACGGTAACCGAACGCCAGAGCTTCCAATGGATGCACAAGCCGTGGTCAAAGGTGACCTTCGTGTTGCTGAGATTAGTGCCGCTTCCATTATTGCTAAAGTGGTTCGCGATCAAGAAATGGACGAACTTGATGCTCAGCACCCTGAGTTTGGGTTCGCTAAGCACAAAGGCTATCCAACTAAAGCGCATTTTGAGGCCATTGAGCAGCACGGCGTCATTGCCCAGCATCGTAAAAGCTTCAAACCAGTAAAGCGCGCCCTAGGTATTGAAGACTAGGTATTTAAGAGTAAAACAAATTAAGCACTAATGGCTCTGTGTAGCCGTTAGGATGTCATGACGATTTAGGATTCATTATGTCAGACCCCAAGTTTATACACTTACGTGTTCACAGTGACTTCTCAATGGTGGACGGCCTGTCTAAGGTACCACCACTTGTGAAGAAGGTGGCTGAGTTGGGCATGCCAGCGATGGCATTGACCGATTTCACCAACCTATGTGGCCTAGTAAAGTTCTATGGCAATGCTCACTCAGCAGGCATTAAGCCGCTGATTGGGGCTGACTTTTCGGTGCAATCGGATGAGTTTGGCGAAGAGCTAACTAGCCTCACAGTGCTTGCTTCTGACAACACAGGTTACAACAACCTAACGTTACTGATCTCCAAGGCATATCTTAGGGGTCATGTTCAACATCAACCTGTTATTGATAAGGCTTGGCTAGCTGAGCTGTCGGAAGGCCTGATCATCCTTTCAGGCGCAAAAGACGGTGAGGTGGGCAAAGCATTACTTAAAGGTAATCAAAGCTTAGCCAAACAGTGTGCGGCTTTTTATCAAACGCATTTTCCTGACCGCTTTTACCTTGAGCTTATTCGCACCGGACGTGCCGATGAAGAGAGCTATCTGCATTTTGCCGTCGACTTGGCGGAAGAGTTAGAACTTCCAGTCGTAGCGACCAACGAAGTGGTGTTCGTTGATAAAGAGCTGTTCGATGCCCATGAGATCCGCGTGGCCATTCATGATGGCTATACGCTCGATGATCCTAGACGTCCTAAGCGTTACAGCGAACAGCAATACCTGCGCAGTGAAGAGGAAATGTGCCAGCTATTTGCCGATATTCCAGAAGCGTTGCAAAACTCAGTGGAAATCGCTAAGCGCTGTAACGTGACTGTCAGACTAGGTGAGTACTTCCTACCTGCTTTCCCAACAGAAGGTATGAAAGAGACCGACTTCCTGGTGATGAAGTCGAGAGAAGGCCTAGAAGAGCGTTTGGAGTTCCTATTCCCTGATGAGCAAGTACGACTTGAGCGCAGACCTGAGTACGACGAGCGATTACAGATTGAACTCGATGTTATAAACCAGATGGGCTTCCCTGGCTACTTCTTGATCGTAATGGAGTTCATCCAGTGGTCAAAAGACAATGAAATACCTGTAGGTCCTGGGCGTGGTTCGGGTGCGGGTTCGCTGGTGGCATACGCGCTTAAAATCACTGACCTTGATCCTCTTGAATACGACTTGCTTTTCGAGCGCTTTCTGAACCCTGAACGTGTCTCCATGCCCGACTTCGATGTTGACTTCTGTATGGATAAACGTGACCAAGTGATTGATCACGTGGCAGAAATGTATGGCCGAGACGCGGTATCGCAGATCATTACCTTTGGTACCATGGCGGCGAAAGCAGTAATTCGAGACGTAGGTCGTGTACTTGGGCATCCATTTGGCTTTGTGGATCGTATTTCCAAACTGATCCCTGCTGACCCGGGCATGACGCTGCAAAAAGCGTTTGACGTCGAGCCTGCGCTGCCTCAATTGTATGACGCTGATGAAGAGGTTCGCGACCTCATCGACATGTGTCGCATCCTTGAAGGTTGTACTCGTAACGCCGGTAAACACGCTGGTGGTGTTGTTATATCGCCAACTACTATCACCGATTTTGCGCCGATCTATGCGGACTCTGAAGGTCATTTCCCTGTCACGCAGTTTGATAAAAACGACGTAGAAACGGCCGGCCTAGTTAAATTCGACTTCTTAGGTCTAAGAACCCTAACCATTATCGACTGGGCGTTAGGGCTGATTAACCCACGTCTGGAAAAAGAGGGCAAAGAGCCGGTTCGTATCGAATCGATTCCTCTTGATGATCAGCCGTCATTCCAGCTACTGCAAAATTCAGAAACCACGGCGGTATTCCAGTTGGAATCACGTGGTATGAAAGAGCTTATCAAACGTCTTCAGCCAGACTGTTTTGAAGATATCATCGCATTGGTAGCACTGTTCCGTCCTGGACCATTGCAATCCGGCATGGTAGATAACTTTATCGACCGTAAGCACGGGCGAGAAGCGGTTTCCTATCCAGATGAGACGTGGCAACACGAAACACTGAAAGAAACGCTAGAGCCAACTTATGGCATCATTCTTTACCAAGAGCAGGTCATGCAAATCGCCCAGATCCTAGCGGGTTATACGCTAGGTGGTGCAGACATGCTGCGTCGTGCGATGGGTAAGAAAAAGCCAGAAGAGATGGCCAAGCAGCGTGCTGTATTCGAAGAAGGTGCAATTAACAATGGCGTCGATGGCGAATTGGCGATGAAGATCTTCGACTTGGTAGAAAAGTTCGCAGGTTATGGCTTTAACAAATCGCACTCAGCCGCTTATGCATTGGTGTCGTACCAAACACTGTGGCTAAAGAAACACTACCCAGCAGAGTTTATGGCGGCGGTTATGACCGCAGATATGGATAACACCGAGAAAGTCGTCGGCCTTGTCGATGAATGTTTCCGCATGAAACTCAAGGTGTTACCGCCAGATATTAACGCCGGTTTATTCCGATTTAATGTTAACGATGAAGGTGCCATTGTTTATGGTATCGGCGCAATCAAAGGGGTGGGTGAAGGCCCAATTGATGCCATCATTGAAGCAAGAAATAAAGATGGTTACTTCCGCGACCTGTTCGATTTCTGTGCCCGAATCGACCTGAAAAAGGTCAATAAGCGCGTCATTGAGAAGTTGATCATGGCTGGTGCACTAGATAAGCTCGGACCTCATCGAGCGGCGTTAATGGCGTCGCTTAATGACGCAGTGAAGGCGGCGAGTCAACATCACCAAGCTGAAGCGTTTGGACAAGGTGATATGTTCGGCGTATTGACGGATGCGCCTGAGGAAGTGGAACACAAGTACACCCAAGTACCTGCGTGGCCAGAGAAGGTATGGCTTGAAGGTGAGCGCGAAACCTTGGGGCTTTATTTGACCGGGCACCCAATAAACGCCTATCTGAAGGAACTTACTAAATACACCAGTTGTCGATTAAAGGATGCCACTCCGACACGTCGTGATCAGTCATTGACCGTGGCTGGCCTTGTCATTGCCGCTCGTGTCATGACCACAAAGCGCGGTACGCGTATCGGTATCATGACACTCGATGATCGCAGTGGTCGTATGGAAGTGATGTTGTTCTCAGATGCACTAGATAAATATGCTGAATTGTTAGAAAAAGATAAAATAGTGGTCGTTTCTGGACAGGTCAGCTTTGATGACTTCAATGGTGGGCTTAAAATGTCCGCCCGCGAAGTTTTAGATCTTGGTAGCGCTCGAGAGAAATTTACTCGAGGGTTGTCCATTTCGTTGCTAGAGCAACAGATCGATGAGCGTTTTTACCAACGCTTCACAGAAATATTAACGCCTCACAAAGATGGCACAGTACCTGTTAATATTTACTACCAACGTGCAGATGCAAGAGCGAAGCTCACGTTAGGAACACAGTGGCGAGTAACGCCCAACGATGCGTTACTGGAAGAATTACAGCAGTTACTTGGTAAAGACCAGGTAGAACTCGAATTTAACTAATTGAGCTTGGGCACACATCGGTGCCTGAGCGGAATCGAAAAGGATTCATAGATGAGCTTGAACTTTCTTGAATTTGAAAAGCCAATTGCCGAACTAGAAGCAAAAATTGAAGCCCTGCGTGACGTGTCTCGTCATGGTGGTGACAGTGCAATTGACTTAGATAAAGAAATTGAACAACTAGAGAAGAAAAGCTTAGAGCTTAAAAAGAAAATCTTTAGTGACCTTGGTGCATGGCAGGTTGCGCAGCTTGCTCGCCACCCACAACGCCCATATACGTTGGACTATGTAGAGCACGTATTTACTGAGTTTGATGAGCTGGCGGGTGACCGTGCATTTGCTGACGACAAAGCGATTGTTGGCGGTATGGCTCGTCTTGAAGGCCGTCCTGTGATGATCATTGGTCATCAAAAAGGCCGTGAGACTAAAGAGAAAGTTAAGCGTAACTTCGGTATGCCTAAACCAGAAGGCTACCGTAAAGCACTGCGTTTGATGCGTATGGCTGAGCGTTTTAACATGCCAATTATCACCTTTATCGACACTGCGGGTGCCTACCCAGGTGTTGGCGCAGAAGAGCGCGGTCAATCTGAAGCGATTGCGATGAACCTGAAAGTGATGGCAGGCCTGAAAGTGCCGGTTATTTGTAACGTTGTTGGTGAAGGCGGCTCTGGTGGCGCATTGGCTATTGGTGTGGGTGATTACGTGAACATGCTTCAATATTCTACCTACTCAGTAATTTCACCTGAAGGCTGTGCCTCTATTCTATGGCGCGATTCAGACAAAGCCCCACAAGCTGCAGAAGCGATGGGCTTGATTGCTCCGCGTCTTAAAGAGCTAGAGCTTATCGATGAAATCATTGAAGAGCCACTTGGCGGCGCGCATCGTGATACGATTCAAATGGCAGCGAACATGAAGGCAACGCTACTTCGTCAGCTAGAAGAGCTAGAGCAGCTTGAAGAAGACAACTTACTAGAGCGTCGTTATCAACGTTTGATGAGTTACGGCTACTGCTAAGCCGATTTGGTTTATATAATAAGGCGAGCATGATGCTCGCCTTATTTTTTGTCTTTTGGGAAATTGTCTATGTCATTAGCGCAGCACTTTATTGATACCCTGCGGTGCCACCTGCCAGATGGCGGTCGTGTTGTTATCGGATTCAGTGGCGGGGTGGATTCCCGCGTTTTGCTGCATCTAGCGGCGCTTTATCGCGCTCAGCATCCTGATCTAGAGTTGCTTGCTGTGCATGTTCATCATGGTTTGAGCCAGTACGCGGATCAATGGCTAGAACAGTGTGAATTATGGGCTAAAGCAGAGCAAATCCCCTTCGTCGCAGAGTATGTATCTCTTGACCTAGAGAGCGGCGACAGCATTGAGCAATTGGCACGTGATGCTCGTTACCAAGTCCTAGCATCCCACGTTAATACGGACGATGTTTTACTGACCGGCCAGCACCTTGACGATCAAACTGAAACTTTTCTTCTGGCTCTTAAGCGAGGTAGCGGGCCCAAGGGGCTATCCTCAATGGCTCTGTCAGCCCCTTTTGCGTCAGGGAAGCTTTTGAGGCCACTTCTTGATGTGTCCCGAAGCGACATCGAGCATTTTGCACATACTCAGCAGTTAACTTGGCTTGAAGATGACAGTAACCAAGATACCCGCTTTGACCGCAATTTCTTGCGCCACAAAGTGGTGCCTGTCATTAATAAGCGCTGGCCTAGCTTTAACAAAGCGGTTCGTCGCAGTGCTCGATTGTGTGCGAAGCAAGAGCAGCTTTTGGCGGAGTTACTTAAGCCCGAGCTAGAGGCTTGTTTAAATTCGTTTCAAGGGGTTGAGATAGATACCTTAAGTCGCAGCTCTCCACTGAAACGAGATCAACTACTGCGCATGTGGCTTGAAGCGCAAACGTCAGCGCTGCCAAGCGAGATTCAATTGCAGCAGCTTTGGAATGATGTCGCCTTGGCTAAACCCGATGCAAATCCAAATTTGGTTCTGGCCTCAGGTAGCATTCGCCGATTCAAATCCCACCTTTACTGGGTAGCACCACAGGAAGATGTCACTCAGTGGAGCAAGTCACTAACGATTGAAACTCCCGTGCTATTGCCCGATAGGTTAGGCGAGCTAACGTTAGGTAACAGTAGTGAAAAAAACAGCTTGATGACGCTGAACCGCGCAGCTCTGACAGAGCCGATGGTGGTCATGTTTGAACCAGAAGGTTTGTCTGCGCATCCTCATGGCAGAGCGGGGTCACGTAAGCTCAAGAAGCTATTTCAAGAGTATCAAATCCCAAGTTGGCAACGCCGCCGAACACCTATTCTGATGATGGGTGACAAAGTGGTTGCCGTGGCTAACTTATTTGTAGACAAGGACTTTTACGGCTCAGATTGTGAACTCGTATGGGACAAGTGACCCTTTTTCATGTCACAATCGTAACTATAATAAACGCTAGGAAGCGGTACAAACCAGAGTAGTGTGGGCTGGTTCCGAGCAAATATGGACGTATCACAAGGAAAAGCAATGAAAAAGTTGATGATTAGCGCATTGGTAGCAGCGGGTTTGATGAGCGGTGCAGCAGTCGCAGGCGATGTTGCAGCGGGTAAAGCAAAAGCAGCAGTGTGTGCCGCGTGTCATGGCGCAGATGGCATCGCAGTGATCCCTGGGTATCCAAACCTTAAAGGTCAAAACGAGCAGTATTTGGTTACCTCTATTAATGCATACAAAAGCAAGCAGCGTAACGGTGGCCTAGCGGCAGTAATGCAAGCACAGGCATCAATGCTTAGCGACGAAGACATTGCTAACCTAGCGGCATACTACGCAAGCCTTAAATAGAGTGTTCTGAATGACACCTAGATGGTTCTAGCATGATGTAAGCGTAACAAAACAACGTGTTGCAAATAACTTTGATAAAAAGCTCGAAGCTGGCCTTCGAGCTTTTTGTTTTCGTTGATTGTTATCGCGACCTACCAGATAATGTCGTTAACAAAAGTGATGTAAGGGAAGAACATGAAAAAGATTGAAGCGATTATCAAACCATTCAAGCTTGATGATGTGCGTGAAGCATTGGCAGAAGTTGGCATCACAGGGATGACGGTTTCTGAAGTGAAAGGTTTTGGTCGTCAAAAAGGCCACACTGAGTTGTATCGCGGTGCAGAATACATGGTTGATTTCTTGCCAAAAGTGAAGCTAGAAATCGTGGTGGCTAGCGATGTTGCGGATCAATGCGTAGAAACCATTATTGAAACGGCACAAACGGGTAAAATTGGTGATGGCAAGATTTTTATCACTGACATCGAGCGTGTTGTTCGTATTCGTACCGGCGAAGAAGACGAAGACGCGATCTAAACCGCGAGTAGCACTAACATTAAAAGGAGTAGGCAACTACTCCTTTTTTACTTTTGGGGTGAGCGATGAAGTTGAAGTGGATTTTAGTTGGCGTATTAGCCGCAGTTTTTATGGCGGTAGGCGGCTTTCAGGTCGTGTTTACTGTGTCTGACACTCCCGAGATCACAACTGTTCGCGGCAATCAGGTTGATACTGAATTAAAGTGTTATCACAATCCAACGCCTCAGGCGCTCGATGATGAGGGACGACTCAATGTATTGGTTTGGAATGTTTACAAACAAAACAGGGAGAACCTTCTCTCCGAGCTAACAGAGCGCTCTCAAGACAGGCAGTTGGTACTACTTCAAGAGGCAAGCCTGGATGATCAGTTCCTCGATTGGCTTCAGCGTTCTGATTGGGGCAGTAACCAAGTCAGCGCCTTCAAAGCTTTTGATGTTTCAAGTGGTGTTCTGAATTTGAGTCGAACCATGCCAAAGGTCGCGTGTGCAAACCTTCAGGTTGAGCCATGGTTACAACTGCCTAAATCGGGTCTCTACGCGGAATATGCGCTCTCTAATGGGCAGACCCTGATTGCGCTGAACCTTCATTCAGTGAACTTTACCATTGGCACACAAGAGTACAAGCAGCAGCTCGAGTCATTTAAGCAAGTTCTTGAGTCTCACTCAGGGCCACTGCTCATTGCTGGCGACTTTAACAGCTGGAGCGAGTCGCGAATGGCAGTACTTAAACAAGCACTCAAAGACTATCAGATCCAAGAGGTCAAATTTACTCCGGATCATCGAAAACGTTTTGTCACCGGACTCCCTCTCGACCATATATTTTATCGAGGCATGACGTTGGAGACGATGAGCACGCCAGAGAGTGATGCATCAGATCATAATCCAATGCTGGCGGAGTTCGTTTTGGCTCAGTAACCGCCAGCGTTCGGTTACATACTGCTTTGCGGCCAGTCATCAGGGACGACAAACCAGAATTGGCCGCTTTTGGCTTGGCAATGGATAAAGTGCTTGGGTAGCGCCGACACTGAATCGTACTCTGCGCGTCGCGGATTTCCTGTTGCCCAAAGCGGTTTTTCTAATCGGTATATCGGTTCATCGATAAGATGAAATTGAGATTGGTAGCACCAATGGCCAGTAACGCGCTGTGGATTGATATCAAGTTCTAAGCAGCGAGTTGGCGTCTTTTCTGGGTCAAACGGGTTGATATACAACCGCCCTTGCATCAATAGGTGTTGAGAAGGGCTGGCAATATTAGGGAACTGAGCTTTGAACGCAGGGGTATCAGACATCTTTAGTTGATGCTCGAGCATGCGGCTCAATTTTTTGTCTAGTCTATCCTTTGCATTCGGTCCATACCAAAGCCCATCTTTTAGCAAATAGAACTTAATCGCTACCTCCCAGTGCTCGAGTTGTTGCTGGTCTGGTTTTTTAATAAGAAAGTCGATAGCACCCAAGGTACGACCATCTTGCTGCAGTTGTATCTCTTCAGCAAAGACGCTGTGGCTGTTACTTTGCTCAAATAAACGTCGGCACAGCTCCTGATAAAGAAACCCAAGCCTAGGGTTGCCTTGGTGCTCAGAATCGTCCTGAGAGTTTGATTGAGGGGATACCTTAGGGAAACCCCCAGCCACGCTCGAATGTCCCGTGACGAGGCTCTGGCTTTCGTTTATCCAGGTAATAAAGTCCCTGATGGTTTGCATAGCGTATTCTTTACGTTTTCCTTTCGACATTGCTAGAGTAAATTGCTATAACCACGGAAATCAAGAATTTGCTCAGGAAGTGCCATGAATAACCTAAAGCTTGAAGCTATCCTCAATGAAAAACTCTCACCGCAACTGATTAAAGATTACAGCCCAAATGGGCTTCAAGTTGAAGGTGCGACTGATATCAAAAAAGTAATTACCGGAGTCACGGCATCACAAGCGCTTATTGATTACGCAGTAAGTGTCGGAGCGGATGCCATATTAGTTCACCATGGCTATTTCTGGAAAGGAGAGCCAGAGCCAATTCGTGGCATGAAGGGCAAGCGTATTCGCACTCTCATTAAAAACGATGTGAACTTGTTTGGTTATCACCTGCCGCTTGATATCCACCCTGAGCTAGGTAACAACGCTAAATTAGCACAGTTGCTTGATATTGAGGTCATCGATGGCCTAGAAGGTCACCCACAGTCTGTTGCTATGTTTGGTAAACTGGCAAAACCTATCTCTGGTGCTAAGTTTGCGACTAAGATTGCAAAAGCCCTAAATCGTGAACCTCTGCACATCGCACCAGAGTTGGCTGACAAGCCGATTGAAACGGTAGGTTGGTGTACCGGTGGTGGACAGGATTACATTGAACTAGCAGCGTCAAAGGGGTTAGATGCCTTCATTTCAGGGGAGATTTCTGAGCGTACGACGTACACTGCACGTGAAATGGGTATCCACTACTTTGCGGCCGGTCATCATGCGACTGAGCGCTACGGCATCAAAGCGCTGGGTGAGTGGCTGGCAAGCGAACATGGTTTGGACGTTGAGTTTAAAGATATCGACAATCCGGTATAAAACCACCAATGAAATAAAAAGAGCAGCCTAGGCTGCTCTTTTGAGTTGTGATGTTGTGTTTATCGTTATTCGCGCTCGTGAAGCGGTTTGAAGTCACGCATTGATTCACCAGTGTAAAGCTGACGTGGGCGACCGATGCGGTTGTCTGGATCGCTGTGCATTTCGTTCCAGTGAGCAATCCAACCAACAGTGCGAGACATAGCAAAGATAACGGTGAACATAGACACTGGGATACCAATCGCTTTAAGGATGATACCTGAGTAGAAGTCTACGTTTGGATACAGTTTCTTCTCAACGAAATACTCGTCTGATAGCGCAATGCGCTCAAGCTCCATCGCAACATCCAGTAGTGGATCTTGAATGTTAAGCTCTTTCAGTACATCGTGACATGCTTCACGCATAACTGTTGCGCGTGGGTCGTAGTTCTTGTAAACACGGTGACCAAAGCCCATTAGGCGGAATGGATCATCTTTGTCCTTCGCTCGTTCGATGAACTCAGGGATCTTGTCTACAGAGCCAATCTCTTCAAGCATACGCAAACACGCTTCGTTAGCACCGCCGTGTGCAGGCCCCCATAGAGACGCGATACCCGCTGCAATACATGCAAATGGGTTAGCGCCAGATGAACCTGCTAGACGTACCGTTGACGTTGACGCATTTTGCTCGTGGTCTGCGTGTAGTGTAAAGATCTTGTCCATTGCACGCGCAACGATAGGGTTTACTTCGTACTCTTCGCAAGGGTTTGCGAACATCATGTGTAGGAAGTTCTCCGCATACGTTAGGTCGTTGCGTGGGTAGATGAATGGTTGACCGATAGAATACTTGTAGCACATAGCTGCAAGGGTTGGCATCTTAGAAATTAGGCGGTAAGCCGCAATTTCACGGTGTGAGTCATTGTTGATATCGAGGGAATCATGATAGAAGGCTGCAAGTGCACCAACTACACCACACATAACGGCCATTGGGTGAGCGTCGCGACGGAAACCGTGGAAGAAACTCGCGATTTGCTCGTGAACCATAGTGTGACGAGTAACAATTTGCTTGAACTCTTCATATTCTTCACGTGATGGGGCTTCGCCAACAAGAAGGATGTAGCATACTTCTAGGTAGTCTGCATTGTTAGCTAACTGATCGATAGGGAAGCCACGGTGCAGTAAAACACCTTTGCCGCCGTCGATATAAGTGATTTGAGATTCACAGGATGCAGTGGCAAGAAAACCTGGGTCAAATGTAAAGTAACCATTCGCTCCAAGCTTACGAACATCGACTACTTCTGGTCCGATAGAACCTTCCATAATCGGCAGCTCGATTGGCGCTTGACCTTCAATATGAAGGGTCGCTTTCTTATCTGCCATAACAATCTCCTTTGTTTATTATTTAATCCGTCCAGGATGTTTGTGTGCCAATTTTTTACTTTGGTTCGGAAGCAAAGTCAATTTCTATACGATGATGTGTGCACTTGTTATGATTTTTTATAGAAAAATGGTTAAAAATCTGTTCTGTGTAGCATATTTTGTTACATCAATTGTATTAGAATGTTGCCAACCGTATAGTTGCGGTGAAATTGTTGGTCCTAGCCTTTAAAAATCGAGTATACAAACCGAAGTGAGGTGGTTTTGGATTCTCATTTGTTAACATTGTTGCAACAATTATCTCCCTTGTAACACGAGATTTCTGTTAAGTTTATGTTAACTTTTGAGGCTTACAGACCAAAATTTATTCATAACAATAAATGCTCAATGGAGCTGAGTGAGCAAGCCCGTGAAAGAAAGAAAGTCCAGACCTGTTAATCTTGATTTACAGACAATTCGCTTTCCGATCACTGCAATCGCATCCATCTTGCACCGAGTGTCAGGTGTGATCACGTTTGTGTCGATCGGTATTCTCCTTTGGTTACTAGCCAAGTCACTCTCGTCCCCTATGGGGTTTGCCGAGGCAGTCGATATCGTCGACGGTTTCTTCGTCAAGCTTATTCTTTGGGGCATTTTGACTGCTCTTGCGTACCACATTGTTGGTGGTATTCGTCATCTAATCATGGATCTAGGTTACTTTGAAGAGCTCGAATCGGGCGCGAAAAGTGCCAAGGTATCCTTTATCGTGACAGGCGTTCTGTCGCTATTGGCGGGAGTTTTGGTATGGTAAACAACGTTTCATCATTCGGTCGTAACGGTGTCCACGATTATCTTCTGATTCGTGCGAGCGCCATTATTATGACCTTGTACACTATCTATCTTGTGAGCTTCTGCGCGTTTGCAGGAGACATTTCCTACGTATCGTGGACCAACTTCTTCGGTGGCACCTTCACTAAGGTGTTTACTATGCTGGCATTGGCATCTCTGCTTATCCATGCCTGGATTGGTCTATGGCAAGTTCTTACAGACTATATCAAGCCGACCATGTTACGTGGTGCGCTGCAACTGACGGTTATTGCAGTGCTGCTTGGTTATTTCTTCTCTGGTTTCTTTATTCTGTGGGGTGCGTAAGTGTCTATTCCAGTTCGTGAGTTTGATGCCGTAGTAATCGGCGCTGGTGGTGCAGGCATGCGCGCTGCACTACAAATTTCAGAGCAAGGCCTATCTTGTGCGTTGCTATCAAAAGTATTTCCTACTCGTTCCCACACCGTATCTGCCCAGGGTGGTATTACGGTTGCGTTGGGTAACTCTCATAAAGATGATTGGCAGTGGCACATGTATGACACGGTCAAGGGCTCTGACTACATCGGTGACCAAGACGCTATCGAGTACATGTGTAAGAATGGTCCTAAGTCGGTCATTGAATTAGAGAAAATGGGTCTACCTTTCTCTCGTTTTGAAAACGGTTCTATCTACCAGCGTCCATTTGGTGGACAGTCTAAAGAGTTTGGTGGGGAGCAGGCTGCACGTACTGCGGCAGCTGCAGACCGTACAGGCCACGCACTGCTGCATACTCTTTATCAGCAAAACATCAAGCACAAAACAACCATATTCTCGGAGTGGTATGCGCTCGATATGGTTAAGAACCAAGATGGCGCGGTTATGGGTTGTACTGCGCTTTGCATGGAAACGGGCGAGATTTGCTACTTCAAATCAAAAGCAACCATCTTAGCTACTGGTGGTGCGGGTCGTATCTACGCTTCAACCACCAACGCTCATATCAACACGGGTGATGGTGTTGGTATGGCGCTGCGTGCTGGCGTACCGATGCAAGATATGGAAATGTGGCAGTTCCACCCAACGGGTATTGCTGGCGCAGGTGTACTCGTTACCGAAGGTTGTCGTGGTGAAGGTGGTTACCTTCTCAATAAAGATGGCGAGCGATTTATGGAGCGTTACGCACCAAACGCAAAAGACCTTGCTGGTCGTGACGTGGTTGCACGTTCGATGATGATCGAAATTCGTGAAGGTCGTGGCTGTGACGGCCCTTGGGGACCACACATTAAGCTTAAAATGGATCACCTGGGTAAAGACGTCCTTGAGTCTCGTCTACCAGGTATCTGTGAGCTGTCTCGTACGTTTGCACACGTTGATCCAGTGAAAGAGCCAATCCCAGTTATTCCAACCTGTCACTACATGATGGGTGGTGTACCGACTCAGGTGTCTGGTCAAGCGATTAAACAAGACGCGTCTGGTAACGATCATGAAGTTCAAGGTCTATTCGCTTGTGGTGAAATCGCTTCTGTATCTGTACACGGCGCGAACCGTCTTGGTGGTAACTCGCTGCTTGACCTAGTGGTGTTTGGTCGTGCAACTGGTCTTCACCTTGGTGAGACGCTGGCTGCGCAAACTGAAGCTCGCCCAGCGACGGAGTCAGACATTGAAGCATCACTGGCTCGCACGATGCGCTGGGAGAACAGTGCATCGGGTGAAGACCCAGCTCAAATCCGTAAAGATCTGCAAACTTGTATGCAAAACAGCTTCTCGGTATTCCGAGAGGGTGATGCGATGGCAACCGGTCTAGAAGAGCTTAAAGTGATTCGTGACCGCTTGAAAGAAGCGCATCTTGCAGACAAGTCGAAAGAGTTCAACACCCAGCGTGTGGAGTGTCTAGAGCTTGATAACTTGATGGAGACTGCATTCTCGACTGCAGTCGCTGCAAACTACCGTACCGAGAGTCGCGGCGCTCATGCTCGCTTTGATTACCCAGAGCGTGATGACGAGAATTGGCTATGCCACTCAATCTACAACCCTGAAACTGAGCAGATGTCGAAGCGTGATGTCAACATGATGCCTGTTCACCGTGAAGCTTTCCCACCGAAAGCACGTACGTACTAAAGGGAGGACACTACTATGAACCTTAATTTCTCTCTTTACCGTTACAATCCGGATGCAGATAACAAACCATACATGAAAGACTACACCTTAGAGGTGGACGAAGGGTCGGACATGATGGTGCTTGATGCTCTGATACTATTGAAAGAGCAAGACCCAACGATTGCGTTCCGTCGCTCTTGCCGGGAAGGGGTATGTGGCTCCGATGGCTTGAACATGAACGGCAAAAATGGCCTTGCTTGTATCACACCGCTATCTGCGCTTGAGGGTGGCAAGATTGTCATTCGACCATTACCGGGACTTCCGGTGGTTCGAGACTTGATTGTCGACATGACTCAGTTTTATGATAACTACGCGAAAGTTAAACCATTTCTTATTTCTGAAGGAAATGTGCCGCCGTCGCGAGAAAATCTGCAAATGCCAGAAGAACGTGCTCACCTTGATGGACTGTATGAGTGCATCATGTGTGCGTGTTGTACGACGTCTTGTCCATCTTTCTGGTGGAATCCAGACAAGTTTATTGGACCTGCAGGTCTTCTCGCTGCGTACCGCTGGCTGATTGACAGTCGAGATACTGCAACGGATGAACGCTTATCAAATCTTGATGATGCGTTTAGTGTTTTCCGTTGTCACGGCATCATGAACTGTGTCAGTGTATGTCCTAAGGGACTTAACCCAACGAAAGCCATTGGTCACATCAAATCAATGCTTGTGAATCGTTCGGTGTAACAACAAATAAAAATTGCCGACTCGACGTCCCGGAGGGTCGGCTTCTTATAGCTCGGCGTAGACCGAAGCATACGTGAAAACTACTGGTTAAGGGAAAATATGCACAATGGTGTGATGAAGGCATGGCTCGAGTCTTCACACTTGGCAGGCGCCAATGCAACGTACGTAGAAGATCTCTACGAACTGTATCTAAGTGATCCCGAACAGGTAAGTGAGGAGTGGAGACGTGTATTTGATGGGTTGCCTGTGCAGCCTGATGTGGTTGAACAGCCGCATTCACGTGTCCGTGATTACTTCCGACGACTCGCTCAAGAAACAAAGCATTCAAGTGCTCAAGTAAGTGACCCCGAGGTCGATGCTAAACAAGTAAAAGTTCTACAGCTTATCAATGCGTACCGCTTTCGCGGACATCAAGCTGCAAATCTAGACCCTCTAGGTTTATGGAAGCGCCCAACGGTTGATGAATTGGAACCTGCGTTCCATTCGTTGACGGAAGATGATTTAGACGAAACGTTCAATGTCGGCTCTTTTGCTATTGGCCAAGAAAGCATGACGCTTCGCGATCTTCACAAAGCACTTCAAAAAACCTACTGCGGCTCAATCGGTGCAGAATACATGCACATGACAAACACCGCTCAAAAACGTTGGATCCAACAGCGTTTAGAGTCAGTGGTTGGCCAACCCTCTTTCGATTCCGAACACAAACACACTTTCCTAGAAGAGCTAACTGCGGCTGAAGGTCTTGAGCGTTATCTTGGCGCAAAATTCCCAGGTGCGAAACGTTTCTCGCTAGAAGGTGGTGATGCCCTCATTCCAATGACCAAAGAACTGATTCGTCATGCCGGTAGCCAAGGTATGCGCGAGGTGGTAATTGGTATGGCGCACCGTGGTCGCTTGAACATGCTGGTCAACGTCTTGGGTAAAAAGCCTCAAGACTTGTTCGATGAGTTTGCGGGTAAGCATGATGAAACATGGGGTACGGGTGATGTGAAGTACCACCAAGGTTTCTCTGCTGACTTTGCAACTCCGGGTGGTGATGTGCATTTAGCCTTAGCATTTAACCCATCTCACCTTGAGATTGTAAATCCAGTAGTTATCGGCTCGGTTCGTGCTCGTCAAGATCGCTTAGGCGACAAAGACGGTAGCATGGTACTGCCAATTACCATTCACGGTGACTCAGCGATTGCGGGTCAAGGTGTTGTGCAAGAGACTTTCAACATGTCTCAGGCGCGCGGCTTTAAAGTGGGTGGTACGATTCGAATCGTGGTCAACAACCAAGTTGGTTTTACTACCTCTAACCCACGCGATACCCGTTCAACCATGTACTGTACTGACATCGCTAAGATGGTACAGGCTCCGATTTTCCACGTGAATGCTGACGACCCAGAAGCGGTCGCGCTTGTTACGCAAATTGCACTCGATTTCCGTAACGAGTTTGGTAAAGATGTGGTGATTGATCTGGTCTGTTATCGCCGTCATGGTCACAACGAAGCGGATGAGCCCAATGCGACTCAGCCGTTGATGTACCAGAAAATCAAAAAACACCCAACGCCTCGCAAACTGTATGCGGATGTCTTGATTGAGCGTGACGAAAGCGATATTGAAACCGCTACGCAGATGATCAATGAGTATCGTGACGCGTTAGACCGCGGTGAAGTGGTGTGTAAAGAGTGGCGCCCAATGGCATTGCACTCAGTAGACTGGTCTCCATACCTCGGTCGCGATTGGGATGAAGAGTGGGGTGGCCAGGTTGGTACAGAGCGTCTTGTAGGCCTCGGTAACAAACTTGGACAGTACCCAGACAGTCATAAACTTCAAAGTCGTGTAAACAAGCTGTACAACGATCGTGCTTCGATGATGACCGGCGAGAAAATGATCGATTGGGGCATGGCAGAAACGCTGGCTTACGCAACCCTTCTTGATGACGGTAAGCGTATCCGTATCTCGGGACAGGACTCTGGCCGTGGTACTTTCTTCCACCGTCACTCAGTACTGCACAACCAAGAAGATGCGAGTACCTATATTCCGCTTTGTAACCTTCACGACAAACAAGGTCCATTCCAGGTCTTTGATTCGGTGTTGTCAGAAGAAGCGGTACTGGCATTTGAATATGGCTATGCGACCGCAGAGCCTAGTGGTTTGACTTTGTGGGAAGCGCAGTTCGGTGACTTTGCTAACGGTGCTCAAGTTGTTATCGACCAATTCATCTCTTCTGGTGAGCAAAAATGGGGCCGTCTATGTGGTCTAACGATGCTGTTGCCACATGGCTATGAAGGTCAAGGCCCAGAGCACTCTTCAGCGCGCTTAGAGCGTTACCTGCAGCTTTGTGCTGAACAAAATATGCAAGTGGTGATTCCATCGACGCCTGCTCAGGTTTATCACATGATTCGTCGTCAGGTAGTTCGCCCAATGCGTCGTCCATTGATTGTGATGTCACCTAAATCACTGTTAAGACATCCACTGTGTGTGTCTAGCATTGAAGACTTGGCAGAAGGCACATTTGAGCCGGCGATTGGTGAGATTGATGATATCAAGCCAGAAAACGTCAAACGTGTTGTGTTCTGTTCAGGTAAGGTTTATTTCGACCTGCTCGAACAGCGTCGCAACAACGAGCAAGATGACGTAGCTATTGTGCGTATTGAACAGTTGTACCCATTCCCACTGGATGATGTAAGAACCAAGATAGCCGCCTACACCAATGCTCAAGATTTCGTTTGGTGTCAGGAAGAGCCTCAAAACCAAGGCGCTTGGTATTCAAGTCAACATAATTTCCGCGCAGCTATCCCTGCGGGTGCTGACTTGAAATATGCGGGTCGACCAGCATCTGCATCTCCGGCCGTTGGTTATATGTCGGTACACTTGAAACAACAGAAAGCGTTAATTTCTGACGCGTTGACCCTAGATTAAGAACTAGAAGAAAAAAGGAAGAAACAGATATGACTATTGAAATTCTGGTTCCAGACTTACCTGAATCAGTTGCAGACGCGACCGTCGCAACGTGGCACAAGAAACCAGGCGAAGCGGTAGCGCGTGATGAAGTTATCGTTGATATCGAAACCGATAAAGTTGTTCTTGAAGTCCCGGCGCCAGAGGCCGGCGTTCTTGAAGAGATTGTCGAAGAAGAAGGTGCGACAGTACTATCTAAGCAGTTGATTGCTAAGATTAAGCCAGGTGCTGTTGCTGGTGAACCGACTACGGACACCACGGAATCTACAGAAGCATCACCAGACAAGCGCCATAAAGCAGCGCTAACGGAAGAGTCGAACGACGCTCTTAGCCCAGCGGTTCGCCGTTTGCTGGCTGAGAACGACCTTCAGGCATCAGACGTGAAAGGCACTGGCGTTGGCGGTCGAATCACTCGTGAAGACATCGAAGCGCACCTAGCAGCAGCGAAAGCAGCACCACAAGCAGAAGCACAGGCACCTGTTGCTCCAGTATCGGCTCGCAGCCAGAAACGTGTGCCAATGACTCGTCTACGTAAGCGTGTTGCTGAGCGTCTACTTGAAGCGAAGAACAGCACAGCGATGCTAACGACGTTTAACGAAGTGAACATGAAACCAATCATGGATCTTCGTAAGCAATACAAAGACCAGTTCGAAGAGCGTCATGGTATTCGCCTTGGTTTCATGTCTTTCTATGTGAAAGCAGTAACAGAAGCGCTAAAACGCTACCCAGAAGTGAATGCGTCTATCGATGGCGATGAAATCGTTTATCACAACTACTTTGATATCAGCATGGCGGTATCTACGCCGCGTGGCCTTGTGACACCAGTACTAAAAGACTGTGACTCTCTAGGTTTTGCTGACGTCGAGAAAGGCATTAAAGAGCTGGCGATCAAAGGTCGTGACGGCAAGCTAACAGTTGAAGAGCTGACGGGTGGTAATTTCACCATCACTAATGGCGGTGTGTTTGGTTCATTGATGTCTACGCCAATCATTAACCCACCACAAGCGGCTATTTTGGGTATGCATAAAATCCAAGAGCGTCCAATGGCGGTTGATGGCAAAGTAGAAATCCTACCTATGATGTACCTAGCGCTATCTTATGACCACCGTTTGATCGATGGTCGTGAGTCAGTAGGTTTCTTGGTAACTATCAAGGAACTACTGGAAGATCCAGCACGCTTGCTACTTGATGTGTAACCAAGCGTTGCTTTTTGTTTTGGATGTATAGACGTCCAAAATAAATGGAGCTAGACTAGCTCAACGTCTAGCTCCTTAGTAAGCCCACAAGAGGCGACTCTAACGAGTACTCCTACAGACGTACCGACATTCGGTATATGGAAATAAAAAATCCCTCAGGGATATAACAAATGGAATCGCACAATGAATTTGCATGAATATCAAGCCAAACAGCTGTTTGCAGAATTCGGATTGCCTGTACCAGAAGGCTACGCATGTGACACCCCACAGGAAGCGTTCGAAGCTGCTGGTCGTATCAGTACTGAAAAGAAAGTAGTTAAATGTCAGGTTCACGCTGGTGGCCGCGGTAAAGCGGGCGGCGTGGAACTTCACGACACCAAAGACGGTGTTAAAGAATTTGCTCAGAAGTGGCTAGGTAAAAATCTAGTGACTTACCAAACAGATGCGAATGGTCAACCAGTGACTAAAATCCTAGTTGAGGAAGCATCTAACATCGCTAATGAGCTGTACCTTGGTGCAGTGGTTGACCGCGCAACACGTCGTATCGTGTTTATGGCATCAACAGAAGGCGGTGTTGAAATTGAAAAAGTTGCGGAAGAGACACCGGAACTGATTCACAAAGCGGCGATCGATCCGCTGGTTGGCCCACAGGCTTACCAAGGCCGTGAGCTTGCGTTCAAACTTGGTCTTGAAGGCGACCAAATCAAGCAGTTTGTAAAAATCTTTATGGGTCTAGGCAATATGTTTGCTCAGTACGACCTTGCACTGCTAGAGATCAACCCATTGGTTATCACAGGCGAAGGCAACCTTCTATGTCTTGATGGCAAGATCAACATCGATTCAAATGCACTTTACCGTCAGCCTAAACTCCGTGAAATGCACGATCCTTCGCAAGAAGATGAGCGTGAAGCGCACGCGGCTCAGTGGGAGCTTAACTACGTAGCACTTGATGGCAACATCGGCTGTATGGTTAACGGTGCAGGCCTTGCAATGGGTACTATGGACATCGTAAACCTACACGGAGGTCAGCCTGCTAACTTCCTAGATGTAGGTGGCGGCGCAACCAAAGAGCGTGTGACAGAAGCGTTTAAGATCATCCTATCTGACAGTAACGTGAAAGCGGTTCTGGTTAACATCTTCGGCGGAATCGTACGTTGTGACCTAATCGCAGACGGCATCATTGGTGCAGTTGAAGAAGTGGGTGTTGAAGTTCCAGTAGTGGTTCGTCTAGAAGGTAATAATGCACCTCTAGGCTCACAAAAACTCGCGGAAAGTGGTCTAAATATCATTGCTGCAAGCTCGCTAACAGAAGCAGCGGAAAAAGTAGTTGCTGCAGCGGAGGGCAAATAATGTCTGTACTAATTAATAAAGATACAAAAGTTATCTGCCAAGGCTTCACTGGTGGTCAAGGTACGTTCCACTCAGAGCAAGCGATCGCTTACGGCACACAAATGGTCGGTGGTGTTTCTCCTGGTAAAGGTGGTCAAACGCACCTAGGTTTACCGGTATTCAACACTGTACGCGAAGCTGTTGAAGTGACGGGTGCAACAGCGTCAGTTATCTATGTACCAGCGCCTTTCTGTAAAGATGCAATCTTGGAAGCGATTGATGCGGGTATCAAACTTATTGTGACTATCACAGAAGGCATTCCAACGCTTGATCTTCTAGACGTGAAAGTGCGCCTAGACGAAGCGGGTGTTGTGATGATTGGTCCAAACTGTCCAGGCGTTATCACTCCTGATGAGTGTAAGATTGGTATCATGCCAGGTCATATCCACAAGAAAGGTAAAGTGGGTATCGTATCTCGCTCTGGTACGCTTACGTATGAAGCGGTTAAGCAGACAACAGACGAAGGTTTTGGTCAGTCGACGTGTGTCGGTATTGGTGGTGACCCAATCCCAGGTTCAAACTTCATCGATATCCTGAAGCTGTTCGAACAAGATCCAGAGACGGAAGCTATCGTTATGATCGGTGAGATCGGCGGTACAGCGGAAGAAGAAGCGGCGGCGTTTATCAAAGAAAACGTCACTAAGCCAGTTGTCTCTTACATTGCAGGTGTTACAGCGCCTCCAGGTAAGCGTATGGGTCACGCTGGTGCGATTATCTCTGGCGGTAAAGGTACAGCGGAAGACAAGTTCGCTGCGCTTGAAGCTGCAGGTGTTAAGACGGTTAAGAGCCTTGCTGATATCGGTAAAGGTCTAAGAGAAATTACCGGTTGGTAATGACTCACATTAGCTCTAGGTTTTAAATAGAGTTAAAAACAAAATTAAAAAAAGCTCCGGTCTTACGATCGGAGCTTTTTGTTTGTGCTTATGAAGTTTTTAGGCTTAGTCTCTTGAGGGAACAAGCTGGGCCCAGTAAGAAAAAGCCAGCAGCGCTAATGACCACCGATGGTCCCGCTGGTGTGTCATAAAACCAAGAGAGGCTGAGTCCGCAGAATACTGACACGATACCAATCGCTGAGGCTGTGAAGGCCATTTGCTCTGGAGTAGCCGTGAACTTACGAGCCGTGGCCGCCGGAATGATAAGTAATGACGTCATAATCAGCGCGCCGACAAACTTCATGCCGATGGCGATGACCAGACCGACCATCAGCATGATGACCAAACGCATAAGGTCGACATTCACGCCTTCTACAGCCGCTAGGTCTTCATTTACCGTCGTTGAGAGTAGTGGTCGCCAAAACACGAACAGCAAAGCGCCGATCAGAGTCACACCAGCATAGATGTAAATCAGATCGGTTGGAGAGACGGCGAGCAAATCACCAAACAAATAGCTCATTAAGTCAACTCGGACGTTATCGAGGAAACTGACGGCAACCAAACCTAATGACAGTGCACTATGCGCCAGGATGCCGAGCAGTGTGTCTGTGGCCACGAGCTGCTGCTTTTGTAGCGTGACCAGAATGACAGCCAATGCCATACAACAGATGACGAGAGCTAGGTATAGGTTGATATCAAACAAGAAGCCGAGCGCAAGCCCCATTAACGAAGCATGGGCGAGCGTATCACCAAAATAGGCCATTCTGCGCCAAACAACGAATGAGCCAAGTGGGCCAGCAATCAGAGCGATTCCAATGCCCGCGATAATGGATGGAAGCAAAAACTCAATCATGATGCGAGTGCCCATGTTTATGGTGTGAACATTGTGAAGCACTGCCTTCTACAGGGTCGCCTGCTAAATCATGATGGTGATGCACGTGCTGATGTTGATAGAAAGCCAGTGTTTCTTGAGTCGCACTGCCAAACAACGCTACATAAGATGGATGACGGCTTACCGTTTGTGGCGTACCTTGACAGCAAATATGATGGTGAAGACAAATCACATTGTCTGATTTGGCCATGACGAGATGCAAGTCGTGGGATACCATAAATACCGCACAGTTGAATCGATGTCTAAGTGTATCGATAAGTTCATACAGATCGATTTGGCCTTGAACATCCACCCCTTGTGCTGGCTCGTCGAGTACCAGAATATCAGGGCGATGTAGTAGAGCGCGTGCTAGGAGTATTCGTTGGGTTTCCCCGCCGGATAATTGATGCATGTTACTCGAGATTAGCTGCTCTGCACCGACAAGTTTCAGCGCGTCTAATCGCTCTTGAACACTGTATTTTCCTGCAAGTGCAAGAAAGCGCTCAACGTTTAGGGGCAAGGAATCGTTAAGTTTAAGTTTTTGCGGTACATAGCCAATTTTGAGCTTGCTAGCGCGGCGAATCGTGCCTTTATAGCGCTTCTGTAACCCAAGAATGACTTTGACTAAGGTTGATTTACCAGCACCATTAGGACCGATGAGGGTTAAAATTTCCCCTCGGCTAATGGTTAAGCTAATGTTATCTAGAACCTTTCGTTTACTGAACTCGACAGAGACTTGGTCGAGTGTAATCAGTTCGGACATGAATAGAACTCATTTGCAATTACGTCTTGTTATAATGTAACATTCTGAGCTATTGCAAGCCAGAAGGATTTTAAGCCCTATGTATCGTTACATTCCAGTTGTAGCACTTACTTCACTGCTTTCGTTTCAAGCACAAGCACTGCAAGTGCTAAATAGTATAAAGCCTTTTGAGATGATCTCCCATGAGTTGATCATCGAAGGGCAGTCTACCTCGTCGATTCTCAACGCGAACGCATCACCTCACGACTACGCACTTAAGCCCTCGGACGTAAAGAAAATTCGCAGTAGCGACATCGTGGTGTGGTTTGGACACGATCTAGAAAGCTTTTTAGCCAAGTCTGTCGAAGGCAATCCGAACTCACTCGAAATACAAGATCTGGATGGAGTGTCATTGAGGGAGTTTGGTGAGGATGGGGATGAGCATGGTCACGAAGGTCATGACCACGGTAGTTTTGACTCTCATGTTTGGCTTGGTCCAGAGCAAAGTCGTCAAGTTGCGCGTGCTATATCAGCCAAGCTTCAAGCGATTGATCCAGACAATCAAGCTGCGTACCAAGACAAGCTGGCCGCTTTCGAGCGCACCTTAGATAGAACCATTGAAGAGATCCACGTTAAGCTTGAGCCAATACAAGACCAAGGCTATTACGTGTTCCATGACGCTTATGGCTACTATGAAGAATTCTTTAAGATGAACAACCTTGGCCACTTTACTGTCAGCCCAGAACGTAAACCAGGTGCGAAAACGTTAATTTCCATTAAAACCACATTACGTGAACAACAAGTAAAATGTGTTTTTGCCGAACCACAATTCACACCAGCCGTAGTGAACTCGGTGATCCGAGGTACTGGCACAAAAGTTGGACAACTTGATCCACTAGGTAGTGATATTCCGGTTGAAGATGGTAGCTACTTTGTATTCCTAAAGTCGATGGCAAATAGCTTTAGTAGCTGTCTAGCACAGTAGCTATCAGCTAAGCAAAACTCGGTATGAACAACAAGATTTATATGTGTTCAACTGAGTTTTGCCTGTGATCGATGAGCCATTTAGATGGTTCTTGTTACCTTTTTTCTTTCATAACCCACACAAATCCAGTAAATTTACGATATTTATCGATGCAAATTAACTGGGCTCCTTTTGATACTCTCTGCTTCCTTATCACGCTGTTTAGTTTTTGCTGTTGGCCATAAAGCGACCAGCATGTGCTCACGCGTGCGTAAGATACTGAGTTGTGTCCCGTTATTATTCGCGTTATCGCTGCTGCTCGCTCCACAAATGAGCGTTAGTAAACCACTGCCGCCAGTATTCTATCCGCTGTCACTGCAAGCTAATGGCCAGTTTCTAGCGGCTAAGCAATTGTTTCCTGGTGTGGAAGGTGGACTCTGGTCTATCGATGTACACAATCGTGTCCGTTTTTATGACGGTACCCGATTTATTGAGCTCGATAACTTGGCGTTTGACAACAACGACGTGACTTTTTTTCGAGGACAGTTTTGGTATGCCAAAGCAAATAAACTGTTTTCTCGGCAGCCACTTGGTCAGGTCAATCAAGTCTTTACCACTAAATTAACTGAGCATATTCAATCACTGGGTCATGGTGGGGAATATGTCTGGTTCTCAACCGATAATCAGGTTTACCTTGGCAATGAACATCCATCTAGGTTTGAAATTATCTCAATGGATGAGTTTGAGCGTTTCTACGGTGGAGTTGGGGTGAACATTACGGCTGCGATAGAAACTCGCGGCGCGTGGTACATCGGTACCAATGTTGGCTTATATCGATGGCAATATGGTGAGTTAGATTATGTCGGCAACGTCCATCGGGGAGCCGTCTCTACATTGTTGCTTGAACCAGAATCGAATCGCTTGGTGATTGGGTATCATTCTGGCGTCGAGGTTTTCCCTCTCGATGAGCCAATGCAGCGTACTTTCTTCCCGCTTGGTCAACACGTCCTATCATTGGAAAGCACAGCCAGCCATTTTTGGGTTGGTACAGAGCAAGGCTTATACTGGCTTGAGCGAGATACCCTTGATCTTGAGCAGGTTGAGTTCAACCCTCACGACGAGTTTGGTCTAGCTGGCGACAAGATCTATGCCTTAGTCGCTGATGGCACTTTGGGAATGTGGATTGCCACCAACAATGGTGTTCGCTACTTCTCAGAATACGGCAAGTTGTTTGAGCGCATCTCGGTGTCAATTGACGAAAACCTCAATCGCCTTGAACCTAAACTCGAAGTCATGGAAAACCCACTTGGAGGGTACTGGGTTATCACCAGTAGCGCACTCTATGTCGTCGATGAAGAGGGTGAGTCCGCGATGATTTACTGGGGTAAGGTCTCATCGTTGGCACAGCGTGAACAGCATCTGTGGATAGCGACGAAGAGGGGGTTAATGCACCTTGATCTCGATGCTTATCAAATTACAGCTTTGAGACAAAAGATAGATAATATGCCCGCGCAAGTGGAGCATATTTCGCTTGGCAGCGGCGATACGCTTTGGCTCAATGATGGCCTACGCTTACTCAGCTTTAATGTTGAAACCGAGCGAGTCAATGATTATGGTGATGACTGGATAGTAAGTGAACACTTACCTGCGAAGGTTACTGAAATTTATGCATTGAGCGATAGTAAGGCGCTCGTTGGAACTGACCACGGCCTGTATATCATAGATGAAGGGCTTAGTCGTTATATCGGCGCTAGCGCACCATTTGGTAGCGTCACAGAGTTAGTAGCGGATGAACACCGAATTTGGGCCGCCAGCAGCTATGGCGCTTTTTTGTACGAAGATCAGAAACAGACCTTTACAAGACTAGAACTGTTCCAAGATAGCACCCGCCCTGTGTGTGTAACTCAAAGCGATGGGATTTTCTGGTTGGTCAGCTCTGCCGGTCTTACTGCTTATACAGGAACAGGAGAGATCGTCAGGCACTTGGGTGCTCCATATGGAGTGATTAGCAATGAGTTCATCAATGGTAGCTGCGCTTATAGTGAGCAGAGTGGTTCCATTGTGATTGGCTCGCGTTACGGCATTGTAGAGTTCGATCCGAAACGCATTCTCGATAACCCAGTACCGACACCTAGTGTATTAATATCTCAAGTGTCGGTGAGTAACACTGCTCGCCACCTTGGGGACGTTCAAGACGCCATTCCTAATGTTGGATATGGGGATTCGGTGGCGATTCAATTCAGCTTATGGCCATCAGCGCAAGGACACAGTCTTGTTTATCGAACCGGTGATGGTGACTGGCAAGATATGCAGGGTTTTCAACTTAATATTGATAAACCATCGCCGGGGCTACACAGCATAGAAGTAGCTGTGAAAGGGAATACGAGTTCTGAGTCGAGTGTTCAGTTTAGTTACCAGGTCAGCACCCCATGGTTTATGACGGGGATGTTTTACCTGTTAATGGCGCTGAGCAGCCTAGTCTTAGTCGGGGCGGTGATTTATTGGCGTTCTCGACGCATTCGCTTTATGAACCGCGCCCTTAAAACACAGGTCGCATTAAAGACTGAGCAGTTACAACATCAAAGTCGTGTGTTAGTCGGTAATAACCAGCAGTTGCGTAAAGCGTTTAAAATTCGTCAGCAACTGATTCAAGAGCTGGTAGAACAAGCAGCACAGCACAGTGCCAACTTTAAACTTGAATCCTTATCTAGCTTAAATTCAACGTCTGCTAGTAATTTTGATGGTTTAGATAATGTCAAAGCCATCTTTGATGAGCAAAGCTCCTATCCGTTGGTATGTTCAGTATCGAGTGTGCTCAATTTTACCGTCGATGCGTGGCGAAAAGAGCTCGATAGTTACGGGATCAAAGTAGAATTAAAGATGCTGGCAAGCAGTGACAACGTGGTGTTGGATACCTGCAATCTAGACATCATCTTCAACTCAATTGTTGCCAATGCACTGCGTAGAATGGTGCGTGGACAAGTGATCAACATTACCGTGGATGATGATGGTAGTAAGTTGAATGTGACGTTTGAGGACAATGGATTGCCGTTGCCGAACTTTAACTCGCAAAGCGCTACTGGGGCATTCGATGTGAAAGAAAGTCAGCTCGATTTTAGCCCTTCGAGCCTGCCATCCCATATTCATCGCTCTGGTGGTGAGCTTCAGCCGGTTGAGCGTGGAAACACAAACCGCCTAACCCTGCGTTGGATGCTATCGATTCAGCAGTTGCCCGCTAACTTGTCTTCACATTCAACTAAGTCGTCTTTGGAAACCGAAAGACCATTGATGAGCCTAGTGACTGAAAAAGAGATGCATGAAGTTAAGCCGGATAAGCATGAACAATGGAAACGGCAAGTTACTCAGCTGGTGGCCGAGCAGTATCATGATGCTGAATTTAGCACCGCCTCAGCAGCCAAAGCGTTGTTCATCTCCGAGAGAAGCTTCCAAAGGCGCTTCAAATCTCAATTTGAGCGAACCTTTACAGACTATCTGACCGATGTCCGCATGGAGAAAGCTTGCGAGATGCTTCTGCAAGGCGAAAAAGTCTCTGAAGTGGCTTTTGCTTGTGGTTTCAACGATCCGTCCTATTTCTCTCAACGTTTCAAAGTCTATTTTGGTGTCCCACCATCTAAGTTTGCCATGATGGACATGACCGAAGGCGACTAGTCGCCAATTCTAAAGATCAAAGTATCGATAGAATGCCTGTTGCTTCAAACGTTCGAGAGGCAAGGTGCTGAGTTTAAAGCGAAGCTTCTCTCCTGGTCTTAGCTGCGCTGCTTTAGCTAAATCACGAAAGGCAATCACGCCTAGTTTCTGATAGCCACCTAGGGTTTGATGATCGCTAAGCATAATAATGGGGTTACCATCTGGCGGTATTTGCACCGAGCCGGATAGGATCCCCTCAGAGATTAATGAAGGTAGAGTTTGAGTGAGTCGAGCGGTTTCACTGTCGCTGGATTTTAGCCTTATCCCCATTCGGTTGCTCTGCGCAGACACGGTATAGATTTGGCTTAGTAGCAATTCTCTAAGTGCTTTATCAAAGTGCTGGAACTGAAAACAAGGGAGTAAGTGCAAGGTTCTTACTCCGGCATAGCTTGGGATCGCACTTCTGGGGATAGGTTGCGAATTTTTGTGCTGAAGATCGTTTGGGTGACCAGGCAAGTTAGAGTTGACGGCTAAGCTGTCGCCGCAAGCGAGAGGTTGTCCAGAGTTTAAACCTCCTACGCCGTCGCGCTCCACTGTCGAACTACTGCCTAGGAAAGGCTCTATCGCAAAGCCGCCTGATACGGATAGGTAGCTTCGACAGCCGCTGCGAGGCACTTTCAGATGCAGCTCTTGTCCCTTTTTTAAGCTAAAAGGGCGCCAACTTTGAACGTGCTTGGCGACAATGCGTTGTGGCGAATGGACTTCCGCTAGACAATCTGCGCCAGTGAGTACCAAGGTTAAGTCTTGGTTGGCACGAAACTTAATCCGGCCTAGAACGATCTCTAGACTGGTCGCCGTCATTGGATTACCCAGTAACTTTTGTCCCCAACAGTGCGCATGCCAATCGGCGGCGCCGCCTTGTGTTAGTCCATAATGAGAGGCATTAGGACGACCCAAATCTTGCGTAGTGACGTGGTGTCCGGCGTTGATCACGACAAGTGCGCTCATTGCTACCCTCCTAAGCTTAAGAATGTGCGGTGGTCAATCGGCTCGAACCGCACTTTGTCACCAATGTTTAGTAACGATTGTTCTGGCGAGATCTTGTCAAATAAAGTTAGCGGGCAGTTACCTATGATTTGCCAGCCTCCAGGGGTATCACTGGGGTAAACAGCCGTTTGGTTGTTGGCAATACCGACACTGCCTTTGCGTACTCGAGTTCGTGGCGTTTGATGCCTTGGCATGTGCAGTGCTTTAGGCAGCTCTGCAAGAAAGGCAAAACCAGGGGTAAAACCAATCGCACAAACGGTATAGGTTGAGCTGCTATGCAGTGTTATGACCTCGTCGACGCTAAGAGAGCAATGCCGAGCAAGTGACTCCAAATCAGGGGCTACCTTGGGAGCGTAATAAGTCGGAAGGGTTTTTATATCCACACTGCTTGGCGGCGGCTTGTCAGCAAGATTAAGGTTTTGAATATAGTGGGTAAGTGCCTCTGCTGAACAATATATAGGGTGAAACTCAATCAAGAGGCTCGTGTAGGAGGGGGTGCAGTTGACCAGTGTTCCGGCAAAGGCTTGTTTTATCATGGCTGTGTACTGCCCAATGATAAAAGGTAAATCAAGGTCTATCTTGTGACCAAACTCAAGCAGGATGGCCGATTCACCCACAGGGGATATTAAAGGCTTGCTCACTGTTTACCTCCACCTACTGCTATGGCGCTATCGATTCGGATGCGCAGCGCCTTTGCCACATCAATTGACGCTTGGTTGTCACCGTGAACGCATAGGGTGTCAATGGTAAGAGTTACCGATTTTCCATCGAGGGTTTTAATTGGCGCACGGGCAATAAACGCATCGGCTTGAGTTAAAATCTGATCCTGCTGATGCAGGACAGCGTTGTCCATGCTTCTCGGTGCCAGCAGGCCTGACTTTAGGTAACTGCGGTCAGCAAAACCTTCAAAGATGACTGAAACCCCCTTGTCTGCCGCTAGCGCTTGATAATGTTGATGCTCTCTGGTTGCCAAGACCATTAGAGGTAAACTGAGCGATTGTGCTGCTGACAATAGGGCATTAAAAATCTCAGGCGAGGACATCATATCGTTATAGAGCGCGCCATGAGGTTTAATGTAAGTTACTTTCCCTCCTTGATGCTCGGCTATCGCTTTAAGCGCCCCTACCTGATAAAGGACTAATTGGGTAACCGTGTTGCTCTCCATTGCCATAGAACGACGGCCAAATCCTTGTAAGTCGGGATAGCCTGGATGTGCGCCAATGGTGACCTTGTGTTTCAGACACAATGCGACGGTTTTGGACATGTGTTCAGGATCTGACGCGTGAAAGCCACAAGCGATATTTGCCATATCCAGCAGTGGGATGAGCGTTGCATCACTGCCCATGTTCCAATGGCCAAAACTTTCTCCAACATCCCCATTTAACGTCAACATAAAACCACTTCCTTTTCTGTATTGAAAAGCACCAGCCGGTTACTTAGGAGTAAATTATGTCGTTAGGGGGAGCGATTTACAATTTGTGAAAAGAGGATTTGTGAGCCGAAAAGTTGTCAGTAAAGAATTTATGGAAAGAGTGATTAGAGCAGGGAAGTAATAAGCAGAAAATGTGCTGGGCAGTTTGTCGCAGGCAAAAAAAATCGCGGCATAGCCGGGGGACCATACCGCGGGTGTCAATGACACCTTCGCTTGCTGCCGGAGTGATATGGTCGCCCACATCACCTCTGGAATTTCGATTAACAGGAGCAGGTTGCTCTGTTGGAATTAACTATAAGTAATTCGACTTAATTTCCTTATAAAAATAACGGCAACTTACCATGAAGATCGCGCCATTTTATAGATAGTGTAATAAGTTGTTGTATTTTAATGTTTTTATATTTATTCAGATTCCATTTATGTCATTGTTTTGTCACCAAGATAGCGTTTTGGTCGACGTTTTGACGTAATTGACGGACATATTTTGACAAATAATACGTTTGCAATCCGGTTTAAATTGACATAGCGCAATGCGGAAAATAAGGTTACGCCTTTAGAATTACTGTTAATGTTAATATTTCTCATTACCAATCATAATTTGGGTGAATAAGATGAAGCTTGCTGATTTGAACATCGGAAGCAGTGGAAAGATCACTGCGTTGACAGGACTATCGAATGATGTCCGTAAAAAATTGATGGTAATGGGGTTATTGCCGAATACAGAAGTAACAGTGATTCGACGTGCCCCAATGGGCGATCCATTGCAAATTGAAGTGCGTGGTGTTTCGCTGGCTGTTCGCCAAGCTATTGCACAATCAATCGAAGTGGAGCCTGCATAATGAACTACACCATTCTTACTGTAGGTAATCCCAACAGCGGTAAAACAACCTTGTTCAATGGGTTAACCGGTGCCAAACAGCAAGTGGGTAACTGGGCGGGTGTGACCGTTGAAAAGAAAACGGGTCAATACAGTCATGCTGGTGATCATTTCGAGTTGACTGACTTGCCAGGAATTTACGCGCTTGATAGCGGTAACGATGGCAACAGTATCGATGAATCCATAGCATCGCGAGCCGTTCTTACTCACCCAGCAGATCTGATTATCAATGTGGTCGATGCAACGAGTCTAGAGCGCAGCCTTTATATGACCCTTCAGCTTCGCGAGCTTGGCCGTCCTATGGTGGTTGTGCTCAACAAGATGGATGCGCTAAAAAGAGAGCGTATTAAGCTAGACATTGCAGGGCTTGAGAAAGCGCTTGGCTGTCCTGTGATGACACTATCAGCCACTGACAAAGATCAGGTTCGTGCGCTAAAAGAGCGTTTGCATAAAACTGTCGTTCAAGGGCTGACCCTCGACGCACTGAGCATCAATTATGGCGCGGAGATGGAGCAGGCGATTGCTCAAGTAGAACCTATCTTTGTTTCAGAATCAGTAAGCCCACGTGCGCTGGCTATTCGCGGCCTAGAAAATGACGTAATGGTGCTTAATGCACTATCGTCAGAGCAAAGAGATGAAATCGTGCTAGCGGGCAATCAAACTGGTGTGGATATTGACCTGCAAGTTGCTGACACCAAATATACCTATCTACATGAGCAGTGTAAGAAACTGCGTCGCAGTGAAGGTAAGCTGAGCCGTAGCTTCACGGAAAAAGTCGATGGCTTTATTCTGAATAAGTATGTTGGCGTTCCTTTTTTCTTCGTGGTCATGTATCTCATGTTCATGTTCTCTATCAACATAGGTAGTGCTTTCATCGATTTCTTTGATATCGGTGTCGGTGCCCTGCTGGTTGATGGTGGACACTACCTTCTTGATGACCATTTACCGGTTTGGTTAGTGACGCTTATTGCTGATGGCGTTGGCGGCGGTATCCAAACGGTAGCGACTTTCATTCCTGTGATCGCTGCACTGTATTTATTCCTAGCGGTACTAGAGAGTTCTGGCTACATGTCACGCGCTGCGTTTGTGCTTGATAAGGTGATGCAAAAAATCGGCCTTCCGGGTAAAGCGTTTGTACCGCTTGTACTTGGCTTCGGTTGTAACGTGCCTTCTATCATGGCGACACGTACGCTAGACCAAGAGCGTGAGCGTAAACTCGCCGCATCTATGGCGCCGTTTATGTCATGTGGCGCTAGACTTCCGGTTTACGCGCTGTTTGCTGCGGCGTTTTTCCCAGACAGTGGCCAAAATGTGGTATTCGCGCTTTACCTACTCGGTATTGTTGCGGCTGTTTTCACAGGTTTAGTGCTTAAGCACACCATCTACCCAGGTTCGAGTGATAGTCCAGTGATGGAGATGCCTGACTATGAGCTGCCGACATTCCAAAACGTGATGATCAAAACATGGCAAAAGCTAAAGCGCTTTGTATTGGGCGCAGGTAAAACCATTGTTTTGGTAGTGACAATCCTAAGTTTCCTAAACTCAGTAGGTACTGATGGCTCATTTGGTAACGAAGACAGCGAAAACTCCGTTCTATCGAAAGCGGCTCAAGTGGTGACACCAGTGTTTGTCCCTATGGGTGTGCAGCAAGATAACTGGCCTGCAACTGTTGGTATTATTACCGGTATTTTTGCGAAAGAAGCAGTGGTTGGTACGCTAAATAGTCTTTACACCTCAAGCGAAGGTGAAGAGGGTGAGTACGATCTATTTGCTAGCTTGCAGCAAGCAGTCGAGTCTATTCCAGCAAACCTGGCAGACCTTAGCTACTCAGATCCGCTAGGTGTCGATGTCGGTGACCTGTCGGACTCATCTGCAGTGGCAGAAGATCAAGAAGTCGACAGTTCTATCTTTGGTAACTTAAAAGGCTATTTTGTTACGAGCAATGCCGCGTTTGCTTACCTCATCTTCATCTTGCTGTACACGCCATGTGTGGCAGCGATGGGTGCCTACGTTAAAGAGTTTGGTCAAAAGTACGCACGCTTTATAGCGGTATGGACTATGGGGCTAGCCTACGGTGGCGCGACGCTATACTACCAAGTGACTCACTTCGCTCTGCATCCAATGACCAGCGCAGCGTGGATTGTCGCTATCTTGGCCATTTGTGCCATCGTCTGGAAGCTGCTTAAAAGCCAAGGCAAGAAGCAGACCGAGCTGGAGATCCAAGTGGTATGATTCTGTCCCAGCTGAAAGCACACATTGAAGAAGACCCAGGCGTAAGTCGTCAGGATTTGGCAAAGCAGTTTGCTCTTAGTGAGGATGGTGTGGATGCGATGCTTGCGGTCTGGATTCGAAAAGGAAAGCTTTCAAGGACGGAAGACTGTGATAAGAAAGGACAGGTGGTTCGTGTGAGGTATCATGTGAATCAGGCAGATGGCCTCTCTTTGAGCGTAACAATGTAGTCTCAAAAACAATGTAATAGCAAAAAGCTCCGACACTGTCGGAGCTTTTTATTGGGCGAGACTTACGTACACCTGAACGGTTATGCTTTTTTGAATAGTTCACTATTCAAAAGTTGTGCTTGGATGCGTTCAGCCAAACTTAGCTGTTCGTCATCGCTGCGATACTCACCTTTTGCATTCCCCCAAAGCGGCCCTGGCCACGCCAAGTCATTTTTGTATCTTACAATATGGTGAACATGCAGTTGCGGCACCATATTTCCCAGTGCGCCGAAATTGAGCTTGTCTGGAGTAAACAGTGTCTCCAATGCTAGGTTTACCACTTCCGACTCAATTAAGAATTGTTGCTGCTCTTGCATTGGTAGGTGGTGCAGTTCGGTTAGATCGGCTTTTTTCGGGACAAGGATAACCCAAGGCACGGAGTCGTCGCGGTGCAGTAGTGCCAAACTCAATGGAAACTCACCAAGTAGGGTAGTGTCTTTTTTTAGTTGTGGGTGCAGTTCAAAGCTCATTGCGGTTGCTCACATCAAAAGGGATACAAAAAAGGCGAGTTGCTTACGCATCTCGCCTTCTATTATGAACTGTAATTCAACAAATTACATTCTTTCTAGTGTCTCGATACCCAGTAGATCAAGACCTTGTTTGATAGTCTTAGCAGTCAGTGCAGCAAGACGTAGACGGCTTTGCTTCACAGCTTCGTCTTCTGCAACTAGGATTGGGCACGCTTCGTAGAAGCTAGAGAATTGCCCTGCTAGTTCGAACAGGTAGCTACACATGATGTGAGGCTGACCTTCACGAGCCACTGACTCAACCGCTTCTTCAAATTGTAGAAGCTTAGCTACCAGTGCTTTCTCTTTTTCTTCAGTGATCTTGATGTCGCCAGTAAGCGCATCCATAGAGACACCAGCTTTAGCAAATACAGACGCAACACGCGTGTAAGCGTACTGCATGTATGGTGCGGTGTTACCTTCGAACGCAAGCATGTTGTCCCAGTCGAACACGTAGTCTGTGGTACGGTGCTTAGAAAGGTCTGCGTATTTAACCGCTGCCATTGCAACCGTGTTCGCAATGTTTGCTTTCTCTTCGCTAGCAAGTTCAGGGTTCTTCGATTCGATAAGCGCGTTTGCACGCTCGATAGCTTCATCTAGAAGATCCGCAAGACGAACAGTGCCGCCAGCACGTGTCTTGAATGGACGACCATCTTTACCCAGCATCATGCCAAATGCATGGTGCTCAAGTGTCGTTGATTCTGGCACATAGCCTGCTTTGCGAACGATAGTCCACGCTTGCTGTAAGTGCTGGTGCTGACGTGAATCGATGAAGTAAAGTACGCGATCCGCGCCTAGTTGCTCGTAACGGTACTTAGCACATGCGATATCAGTAGTGGTGTATAGGAAGCCGCCATCGCGTTTTTGGATGATAACGCCCATTGGCTCACCATCTTTGTTTTTGTATTCATCAAGGAATACTACTTGTGCGCCGTCATCTTCAACCGCTAGGCCTTTTTCTTGAAGATCTTTTACGATAGCTGGAAGCATGTCGTTGTACATACTCTCGCCCATAACGTCTTCGCGAGTCAGAGAAACGTTTAGACGGTCGTAGTTGCGCTGGTTTTGAATCATAGTGATATCAACCAGTTTCTTCCACATCTCTGCGCAGAACTCATCACCGCTTTGCAGCTTAACTACGTAGTTACGAGCGCGTACTGCGAATTCTTCGTCTTCATCGTAAAGCTTTTTCGATTCACGGTAGAAGGCTTCTAGGTCAGAAAGCTCCATTGAAACTTCACCAGACTCTTTTTGAACGCGCTCTAGGTTTGCGATAAGCATACCGAACTGAGTACCCCAGTCACCGATGTGGTTAGCACGAACAACCTTGTGGCCAAGGAACTCTAGAGTGCGAACAACTGCATCACCGATGATGGTTGAACGAAGGTGACCAACGTGCATTTCTTTAGCAACGTTTGGAGCCGAGTAGTCAGCAACGATAGTTTGTTGCTCTTGTGTCGCAACACCTAGACGAGCATCTGCAAGCGCTTCGTCAGCTTGCTTAGCTAGAAACTCTTCGCTTAGAAAGATGTTGATAAAACCAGGACCTGCAATTTCAGTTTTGCTAGCAATTCCATCTAGGTCCAAAACGTCCAGAACTTTTTGCGCGAATTCTCGTGGATTAGTGCCCAACTTCTTAGCAACGCCCATTACACCGTTTGCTTGGTAGTCACCAAACTGTGGTTTTGCAGATTGGCGAACAGCCGCAGGACTGCCTGCAGGTGCGCCAGCGGCTTCGAGAGCCTGAGATACTTTGTCGTTGATCAGTGCTTGGATATTCACACGCATTTCCTTCAAAACTTGGCTTCAATTCTTGGAATTGGATTTAATCTAGTAAATTGGCGCACATAATAGCAACTTTAGCGCCGCTCACCTAGGGGGAAAGTTTGTATTTTTTCTGATTCTAGCTCAATCCTGCTACTATTTAGCGTTTGATGACCAAAGTGAGCACAAAAAAATGCAACAAACCCTGATAGAAAAAGGTCTAGTGCCTTCTGTGATGTTGAATAAAATCGATGATTTTCTAGATAATATTCAGGCTTTATGCAGCCTATTAGCTATCGATTTATCTGCTTATCAAGCCGATCACATTGCGCTACGTATCAACGATGGTGAGTTGGCAAAAGCTGCGCATCACGCATGGCTCGACTACGGCAAAGTGATCTCTGAGGCGCAAATTAATGGCCGCCCGATTATTGTATTGGAATTCGACAACCCTATTACAAGTCATGGCTGGTCGATCGAGTGTTTGGAGTTGCCGTACCCTGCCATTGGCAAAACACATCCAGTTGAAGATTGGGAGCATGTTGAGTTTGTGGTGCCATCTGAGGCGCAGACAGCAGACGCATTTTTGCAAGACTTGTATGCGAAGTTTCCTGAATTTGGAAGCCAGCTAGAGAAGGCAAAAGCGCAAGGTGTGAAAGTGAAATTATCGAGCCCGAAAGGCGAAGGGGAGCGATTGGCTAACCCAACAGTTGCACTTAAATTCAATGGTATATGTATCAAGCTACATCCACACAGCTTGAAAAACATCGTGGCTTCTGAGCAAGAGTAATGACTTTTCTGAGCCTTACACTACGCTGATAAATCATGACATGATTGGTTGAAGTTTAAACACATCTGTGACGGCCTGATACCGATGAGCACGCATTAGCAAGCTACACTGAATAGAGTATTCAGTGGTGAAGGAAGCGACGCGTGCTGCAAAGGAAACTTATTCGTTCATTTTTATTAGGTTCAGCATGGCTATTGCTACTTAGCTTAACTAGCAATAGCCATGCTGAGGCGTTTGATTTTGATAATGCCCCCTGTGAGCGCAGCGCCGCTCGAACGGTTTCCAATGATCATCTAGAACTCAATCTTAATTTCTGTAATCAGCTAATACGCCATAATGGCAAAAAGAGTAAGTGGACGGATGAACGCATTGCCCCTTACCTGTCTGCAGCGAATCGCTGGCTAGAGGTGATCGTTGCTGTGGATGATCTCGAGCAGCACACTCTAGACATTAATTTTCATGTAGTCCCAATGGATAACGCCAATGGGATGGCCGGGCCCGAGGCGGAGATTGACGTCAATTGGCGGTTAATTCCCACCGAAGGTTCGGTGTTTATTGGTAGCCATACGTATCAGCCGGGGTTTGATCCTGTTGAGTTCAACGCCAATATTCTGCACGAAATGGGACATGTATTTGGCATTGGTGCCTATTCCATGGACTACACGCGCCGAGACAGCCAGCTTGGAAACCTGTTTATGGTGCGTGATAGTCAAGCCGTCAAACGTTTCAATGAGCAGTATAAAGCCAGTTTCCGTGAACTTCCTATCAGCGATGATGGAGGACATCTCTATGATTCTAAAGGCAGTGAGGACGAAAAACGTTACGATAAGAATGGGCAGCCTGTGCCGAACATGAGTCAAGAACTCATGGCCAACGGCACCCTAATTGGGCCTGTGACTTTGGGGATGCTGGACGACTTAGGCTATCAGGTGGACTATTCCAAAGGCGACTCTTACTAGCAGTAGACAAAAAAAAGCCGCTCTCATTTTATTGAGGGCGGCTTTTTTGAATCATGACAAGGTAACTCGTTATAAGATAACCGTCTTGTTGCCGTAGACGAACACGTGATCGTTAATCGCTTTGTTTAGCGCTTTCGACAATACGTTTTTCTCAACGTCACGACCTGCTTGCGCCATATCGGCTGCACTAAAGTTGTGATCTACTGGGATCACGTCCTGCTTGATGATTGGTCCTTCGTCTAGATCGTTTGTCACAAAGTGTGCCGTTGCACCAATGATTTTAACGCCGCGGTCATAGGCTTGCTGATAAGGTTTCGCGCCGATAAAGGCTGGCAAGAAACTGTGGTGAATATTGATGATCTTATGGTGATACTTTTCAACAAAGGTCGGAGTAAGTACACGCATGTATTTGGCAAGCACTAGATAGTCAGCATCGTATTGATCGATGGCTTCGAGCATTTTCGCTTCATGCTCTTCGCGGCTAAGACCTTCGTGAGAGACGCAGTGGTATGGGATATCAAACTTCTCTGTTAAGCCTTGAAGAATGTCATAGTTACCAATGACAGCGGCAATGTCGACATCTAAGCTGCCATCAAAGTTCTTCATTAAGATATCACCAAGGCAATGTGCTTCTTTGGTGACGAGAATAACGACGCGTTTACGAGATGAATCAACAAGCTTGCGCTTGGTGCCTTCTGGAAGCGCGTGGTCTAGGTCAGCAAGGAAGGTCTCATCGTTGAAGTAGCCCTCAAGCTCAGTGCGCATAAAGAAATGGCCACTGGTATTATCCACAAACTCATTGTTGTGAATAATATTGAGCTGGTGCTTGTAACAGATGTTGGTGATCTTTGAGATCAGGCCAGGTGCATCACTGCAATGCGTGAGAAGGGTTTTCTTTTCCATGATTTACTGCTTCCGTGAAAATATTGTTGTTACCTCGATACGAGCGACTCATTAGCGATTCAAACGCTTGTTGCGGACACAAACATTGAGTTGTGTAGGGCTCATATAAGGATTTAATTTGGGTGCGATCTATGAAGGTTGTACGCAATCTAACCGACATTATTAATCTATTCTGAGTAAGGTTTCAACAAAAGAAGTGACCTAAACAGGATTGTTATCGGGTGCAAGAAGACATTTTGCTTTTCAGAACCAGTTTGAGCGGGCTGATTTCAGTTTTTGAACTGCAGAGGGTTTGGGTATACTAGGCCAATTGTTTGCAATCAGCGGTGCCAAATGGGTTCACGTACAATCAACAAAGCTTTCGCCTCCGATGGCGCGCTTGGCTCGGTTATTCCGGGTTTTCAGCCTCGTCAACCTCAGCTCGATATGGCGAACGCCGTCGAACAGGCGATTGAACATCAAACCCAGTTGGTGGTTGAAGCAGGAACGGGGACGGGTAAGACATTTGCCTATTTGGTTCCAGCGCTGCTCAGTGGCAAGAAAACCATCATTAGTACTGGCTCGAAGAACCTTCAAGAGCAGTTGTTTCACCGTGATTTACCCTTGATGGTCGAAGCGCTGGGTTTTCATGGACAAGTATCACTGCTGAAAGGTCGCTCTAACTATTTGTGCCTTGATAGACTGAGCCGCCAAATGGTGGAGAGTCATACCACTGAAACTCAGACCGATTTGCTATCACAACTGGTGAAAGTGCGTTCCTGGTCATCGGAAACCAAGTCTGGAGACCTGGGTGAGTGTGACGCTATCGCTGAAGACAGCCCGATTATTCCAACGATCACATCAACCAATGACAATTGCCTAGGTAAAGAGTGTCCAAGCTATGAAGATTGCTTTGTGCTCAAAGCAAGGCGGCGCGCGCTTGATTCTGATGTTGTGGTGGTGAACCACCATCTTTTTATGGCAGATTTAGCCATCAAAGAGACCGGATTTGGCGAGCTTATCCCTGAAGCCGACGTATTTATCTTTGACGAAGCACATCAGATCCCAGACATCGCCAGCCAATATTTCGGTCAGTCCATATCGAGTCGCCAAATTCAGGATTTGTGCAAAGACATCGAGATAGGTTATCGCACCGAAGCGCGTGACATGCGTCAGCTACAAAAAGCGGGAGAACGCCTATCGCAAGCGGCGATGGAGATGCGAATCATCCTAGGTGACACTGGATTTCGAGGCAACTGGCGTGACGCCATTGCATCGCCGAACATCAAGCGAGAAATGGAACGCTTGATGGACGCACTGGAATTTGTCATTGAGGTGCTAAAGCTGGCCTTAGGCCGCAGTCAGCTCCTGGATACCGCGTTCGAACGTGCCAACTTAATCAAAGGGCGCTTAGAGCGTGTTTGTGATGTGACGATTACCGGTTATTCCTATTGGTATGACACCTCTCCGCGACATTTCAGCCTACATATCACGCCGCTGACCGTCGCGGATAAGTTCCATGAGCAGGTCGAAATGAAAGGTGGCGCGTGGATATTCACCTCGGCAACCCTCGCAGTTTCTGATGATTTTGGGCATTTCACGTCGCGTCTCGGCTTAGTACCTAAGCAGCAGTTTTCTCTGCCGAGTCCGTTTGATTATCCAGAGCAAGCAAGGCTCTGTGTGCCGCGTTATTTACCGGAGCCAAACAGTCCGGGACTCGCTAATAAGTTGGTGAGTATGTTGGCGCCCGTGATTGAGCAAAACCAAGGACGATGCTTCTTTTTGTGTACCTCACACAGCATGATGCGTGAGCTGGGGGAGAAGTTTCGTGAAACCTTGTCACTGCCTGTCTTGCTTCAGGGTGAAACCAGCAAGCAAAAAACGCTGGCAGAGTTTATGGAGCTTGGTAACGCACTGCTGGTAGCGACAGGGGCTTTTTGGGAAGGAATAGATGTTAGAGGTGACACCTTGAGCTGTGTTATCATCGACAAATTACCGTTTACCGCACCCGATGATCCCTTGCTTAAAGCTCGGATCGAAGATTGTAAACTGCAAGGTGGCGACCCGTTCCAGCAGGTACAAATACCCGATGCGGTGATTACCCTGAAACAGGGCGTGGGGCGCTTGATTCGCGACCAGAAAGACCGAGGGGCACTCATTATCTGCGATAACCGATTGGTGACGCGCGAGTATGGTGCGACCTTTTTATCCAGTTTGCCGCCGATCCCACGCACTCGTGATCTTGGTGTAATAAAACAGTTTTTAGCTCAGGATATGGCGCCTGAAGCGACAGAAGAACAAATTGAGAAATAAATGACTTACAAAATACTCGCGATCGATACCGCAACCGAAAATTGCTCAGTGGCTTTACTTGTGGGTGACACCACTTACGCACGCAGTGAACTTGCTCCACGTGACCACACTAAAAAAGTACTGCCAATGGTGGATGAGCTGTTGAAAGAAGCCGGTCTGACACTGGCTGAACTGGATGCGTTGGCCTTTGCTCGCGGCCCAGGTAGTTTCACTGGTGTGCGTATCTGTATTGGCATCGCGCAAGGTTTAGGCTTTGGTGCTGATTTGCCAATGATTGGCATTTCGACGCTAAAAGCGATGGCGCAAGGCGCTTATCGTGTTGGCGGCGCAACAACGGTCGCAAGTGCGATTGATGCTCGCATGAACGAGGTGTATTGGGGACGCTTTGAGCGTCTTGAGTCTGGTGATTGGCAGGACGTGGATCAAGAGCAAGTCGTTCCGCCGAGCGTGCTAGCTGAGAACCTAGAGAAAGATGAGCACACTTGGCTAACTGCAGGCACGGGTTGGGAAGCATACGCAGAAACGCTATCAACCTTAGCTATCGACACTGAAGCATCACAGGTTCAGTTCCCAGAAGCGCAAGATATTGCTTATCTTGCTCAGTTTGAACTGGCAAAGGGCAATACTGTTCCAGCAGAAGAAGCCAGCCCAGTGTATCTGCGCGATACCGTAGCTTGGAAAAAGCTGCCGGGCAGAGAGTAATCAAGGAGAGGGCTAGCTAGTAGATCGCTAGCCCGACTAGACTATGGTTTCGATAAATGGCTTACCTTCCATACCCAACTCGCGTAAGACACAAAAAGCCAATGCAAAAAAGGCAGTGTCGAAAGCCTCCACGTCTCAATCTTCGCAATCAACAAACCAATCTACCCAGGTCACCAAAGTCGCTCAAGCGGTGGCGCACTCGGTCAAACACTTATCCGACGCTGACATGGACAAGGCTCAGGTTCAGTATGATCTTCCGGAAGGCCGATCGAAGAAGGCACTGGAAGAGTATATGAATGTCATGAATCGAGCCAAGCGCGAGGAACTCCAACAGTTGCTTGGTGTCGATATCTATATATGATAATAAGAGTTATTTGCTTTAAGGCGAAATTGCTTTAAGACGAAATTGCCTTAGAGCCAACTTGCTTCAATTAGGGTACACCCAGTTATGAAAACACTTCTGAAACTCAGCAGTATTATGGCACTAAGTGCCGTTTTGAGTGCGTGTGGCAGTCTTCCTGACACGTTAGCGACCAACAATGAGAGCGTCGTCGCGACTTATCAAGGTGTCATGGATACCAAAGACAACACCGAAGTCCGCTTAGGCGGTGTTATTGATACGGTAAAAAACCTCGCTGATAGAACGCGCATCGAGGTGGTCAACCTTCCAATCGATAAGTACGGAAAACCTGACATCAGTGAAGAGCCTAATGGCCGCTTTATTGCCTATGTCGACGGCTTCGTCGATCCGATTACTTATGCTCAAGGACGTCTAATCACAGTCGGTGGTCATAAAGAGGGGCTTGAGCGCGGTAAAATTGGCGAGTACGAAGGTGATTTCCCTGTTATCAAAGCGTATGGTAATTACTTGTGGCGTGTTGAAGAGCGCCTAATCATCAACCGAGATTTTGGCGGCTATAACTCTTGTTGGGGCTACTATTGTGACGGCTTCTATTATCATGGCGGACCAAGTACCGGCAGAGTCATCAAAGAGGTTGAAGTAGGATTGGACTCTAGTTTCAAAGAACAGTCGCTCAAGATAGATGACAGAACGGTTGCCTACCTTGAACGCTCAACAATAAAAACGGCCGCCAAGACGGTCGTTTTTATTCATGGTTGGATGGATAATGCCGCTAGTTTTCACGCACTCTTTCCGCTTATTGAGCAGTATGCCCCTGATTGGCGAGTCATCGCGATTGATTTACCCGGTCATGGTCACTCGAGCCATAAAAGCGCGCATCACTTTTACAACTTTCACGATTACATTGACGATCTTCACCGCATTTTGGTTAAACTTCACGCGGTTGATGTCTGCCTAGTTGGTCATTCACTTGGTGCATTGATTGCGAGTTGCTATAGTGCAGCCTTTCCAGAAAAAGTGTCCTGTTTAGTTCAAATCGAAGCGCATATCCCACTTTCGGAATCGCCGCAGCTGAGTCCTGAGCGTTTGAGAAAAGGCATAGAAAGCCGAGAGCGCTGGCGAAATAAAACAGCCAAATCCATCCCTTCAAAACAAGATGCGATTGCGATGCGTAAACGCGCGACCAAACTCCCAACCGAAGCGGTACTGCCGATTGTCGAACGAGATCTTCGTCAGTCGGGAGATAAGTGGGTCTGGCGACATGATAGTAAGCTCAAATGCGAGTCAGTCTATCGGATGAGCGAGCCGCAAGCCATGGCGATTATGGAAGCAGTCACCGTGCCGCACCTGATAATACTTGGCCAGCGAGGTTACGCTTATTTGCAGCGCCCTGAGTGTTTGCAGCCGCTTCGTAACGCGCAGATTGAGATGGTAGAGGGTGATCACCATTGCCATTTGGAATCACCTGAGCAGGTATTTGAACTAATACTTGGACGAGTTAACAAAAATTAAACAAGTGTTTGAGTCTTTCGTGCGCTAACTGGTCTGCTGTGTTGTAATAGCAGGAATAATAAAACATTCATAGTCCCATAAAGTGTTAACAATATTTTAAAACAACACTAAGTTCTGCCTATGAAACGAAAGAGTGACCTTACACGCAAGGAGTAGAATTGTGGATAAACCTTGGCTTTCTCGATACCCAAGCGATGTGCCTGAGCAAATCAATCCTGATCAGTACCTCTCTCTAGTCGAAATGTTCGAACAATCGATTCACAAATATGCAGACCAACCTGCGTTCGTGAATATGGGTTCGGTAATGACATTCCGCAAACTGGAAGAGCGTAGCCGAGCGTTTGCAGCGTATCTGCAAAATGAGCTAAAACTGCAAAAAGGCGATCGCGTTGCGATCATGATGCCAAACCTGCTGCAATACCCAATCGCGCTATTTGGTGTGTTACGTGCTGGCCTTATCGCCGTGAATGTGAACCCTCTTTACACGCCGCGTGAGCTTGAGCACCAATTGAATGATGCCGATGCGAAAGCCATCGTTATTGTTTCAAACTTTGCCAATACGCTTGAGCAAGTCGTTGATAAAACGCCGATCAAGCACGTAGTACTGACAAGCCTTGGTCAGATGCTGCCGACCGCGAAGGGTACGATTGTTGATTTCGTGGTTAAGTACGTAAAAGGCATGGTACCTAAGTATGATTTGCCAGGAGCGATTTCATTTAAGAAAGCGCTTAGTAAAGGTCGTCGTTTGCAATACGTGAAGCCGTTTATGACGGGTGACGATATTGCCTTCTTGCAATACACAGGTGGTACCACAGGTGTTGCAAAAGGGGCGATTCTGACACACCGAAACATGATTGCTAACGTGATGCAGGCGAAAGGCATGTACGCGCCAGTGTTGAATGAGGGGCGTGAGCTAGTAGTCACAGCACTGCCGCTATACCACGTGTTCGCACTGACGGTGAACTGCTTACTGTTTGTCGAGATGGGCGGACAAAACCTGCTTATCACCAACCCGCGTGATATTCCAGGCTTCATCAAGGAGCTGCAAAAATACCCATTTACTGCGATTACGGGTGTAAACACCCTGTTTAATGCGTTGATTAATAATGAAGATTTCCATGAGCTGGATTTCCGTGGTCTTCGTTTATCAGTGGGTGGTGGTATGGCAGTCCAGCGAGCGGTTGCAGAGCAGTGGAAAAAGACCACAGGCTGCTTCCTACTGGAAGGTTATGGTCTCACCGAGTGTTCACCATTGGTTGCAGCATACCCGCACGATTTAACGGAATACAATGGCTCTATTGGCCTACCGGTACCATCAACAGAAGTGCGCATTGTCGATGAAGACGGCAACCCAGTGGAGGGTGACGGTAAAGGTGAGCTGCAAGTTCGTGGCCCGCAAGTCATGCAAGGCTACTGGCAGCGTGCTGAAGCGACAAAAGAAGTGATCAATCAAGAGGGTTGGTTGTCGACAGGCGATATCGTTGAGTTTGATAACGATGGCTTCTTGCACATTGTTGACCGTAAGAAAGACATGATTTTGGTTTCAGGCTTTAACGTCTATCCAAATGAAATCGAAGATGTCGTGGCGCTTAACGACAAGGTACTTGAAGTGGCGGCTATCGGTGAAGCTAACGAGGCCTCTGGAGAGCTCGTTAAGATCTTCGTGGTCAAGAAGGATAACTCTTTAACCAAAGAAGAGATCATCGAACACTGTCGTCAGCATCTAACGGGTTATAAGATCCCGAAACGTGTTGAATTTAGAGAGGATCTACCCAAGACTAATGTCGGTAAGATTCTACGCCGCGTATTACGCGAAGAAAACGACGCAAAACTGCTCAAGACCTCAGAGAAGACAGTTTAAGTTAACGTTTGATTACAATCAGTGCTAAAATGCCAGCCCGCAAAGCTGGCATTTTTTATGAAGAGAGATTGAGTGGAATACCAAATAGTAACAGAGTTTGCCGAGCTAGAGTCGGTATGCAGCAAGGCTCGTGAATCCGATGTCGTGATGTTGGACACCGAGTTCGTGCGCATTCGTACTTATTACCCAAAGCTGGGTTTGATTCAGCTTTATGATGGTGACCAGCTGTCTCTTATCGACCCACTCACAATCAGTGACTTCACTCCGTTCATTGAGCTTCTTAAAGACACTTCAGTATTGAAGGTGCTGCACGCGTGTGGTGAAGACCTTGAAGTGTTTGCTAACAGTTTCAACTGCATGCCTTACCCTATGGTGGATACGCAGATCATGGCCGCATTCTTGGGGTATGGTCTGTCGACAGGCTTCGCTGCCTTAGTACAAGAGTACCTTGATGTAGAGCTTGATAAGAGTGAGTCTCGTGCTGACTGGGTTGCGCGTCCACTCACCGATAAGCAGCTCGACTATGCGGCGGCCGATGTTTACTATCTATGGCCACTCTACTTTAAGTTGTTTGCAAAAGTGGAAGCTAAGCAATGGTGGGAAGCGGCGCAGCAAGAATCTGAACTGTTGATGCAAAAGCGCGGCAGAACGCCTAACCCTGAGAATGCCTACCTAGATATTAAAGGGGCATGGCAGCTTAAGCGTAAGCAGCTTGCTGTACTAAAGCCGCTGGCGACTTGGCGCTTGAATGAAGCGATAAAGCGTGACTTGGCCTTGAACTTTATCATCAAAGAGCAAGAGCTGTGGACGGTTGCCCGTCATGGCTTAAAAAAGCCAAAGCAGATGGAACAAGAGGGTATCGACCCAAGAGCGATCCGCCGTCACGGTGAGCGTATCGCAGCCATCGTTAAACATGCACAGCAAACACCTGAAGAAGATTTCCCAGAGAAAATCGAACGTCTCATGGACTTCCCTGGCTACAAACAAGTCTTTAAAACACTGAAAGATGAAGTGAAAAAGGCCGCCCAGCACAGCGGTTTAGCGACTGAGTTTTTAGCGTCTAAAAAGCAGCTAAATCAGTATTTATCTTGGGTGTGGAAGCATCAGCGCGATCCTGCCAAGCTGCCGGATGTGATGCAAGGTTGGCGATTGGAGTTGTTTGGTCGTCAGCTTGACCAGGTGATGGACGTTTAATCACCACGGACACAAGTTTAAAGCGCTAGTGATAACAAAAGGCTCGCAACTGCGAGCCTTTTTAATGTTTATTTGTCGTCTTCTGGAAGCTGCACGTTGAGCTCTAGAACCGAAATGTCATCGTCTTTGTGTTCGAACGACAGATCCACCATAGACGGATCAACGTCGACGTACTTAGCGATCACTTTAAGGATGTCTTCTTTTAGTTGTGGCAAGTAAGACGGAGAAGGTGAGCCTTCACTGCGTCTCTCTGCAACAATGATTTGCAAACGTTCTTTCGCTAGGTTTGCTGAGGTCTTCTTCTGTGGGCGGAAAAACTCAAGTAAAGACATAGCTTACCCCCCGAATAGACGTTTGAAGATACCTTTCTTCTGCTCTGTTAAGAAGCGGAAGTCGACTTGCTCACCTAGTAGACGGTCAACGGTGTCTGAGTACGCCATACCGGCATCAGACTCATCATCAAATATGACTGGCACGCCTTTGTTTGAGGCATTCAGTACTGCTTGGCTCTCTGGAATCACGCCAAGCAGTGAAATATGAAGGATCTCTTCCACATCTTCAACCGACAGCATTTCGCCTTGTGTTACCCGAGCAGGGTTGTAGCGAGTCAGTAGCAGATGTTGCTTAACCGGCTCTTTGCCTTTTTCTGCGCGGCGCGACTTAGAATCAAGAATACCAAGAATGCGGTCTGAATCGCGAACCGAAGATACTTCTGGGTTAGTAGTTACAATCGCTTCATCAGCGAAGTACAGCGCCATTAGAGCGCCTTGTTCAATACCCGCAGGTGAATCACAAATCACGAAGTCGAAACCCATTTCATCTAGGTCGTCTAGCACGCGGCGCACGCCTTCTTTGGTCAGAGCGTCTTTGTCACGAGTTTGTGAGGCAGGCAGAATGAAGAGGTTGTCAGTGCGCTTATCTTTAATCAGTGCTTGGTTTAGCGTTGCTTCGCCATTGATGACGTTAACAAAGTCATACACCACACGACGCTCACAACCCATGATTAGGTCGAGGTTACGTAAACCGATGTCGAAGTCGATCACAGCGGTTTTTTTACCTTTGAGCGCAAGACCCGATGCGATAGCCGCGCTCGAAGTTGTCTTACCTACGCCGCCTTTACCCGACGTTACCACAATAATGCGTGCCATTTATTGTTTTCCTTAAAATTCTAAATCGTTAGGATCTCGAAATCGAGTTGGTCGTCGGTCATACCGAACAGCACCTTTTTACCCCAATATTCACGTTCAATCTGATCGCTGAGCCAGTAGTTCCCTGCTATGGAGACGAGCTCAGCTTGTAGGTCGTTGCAGAGAATTTTTGCATCGCGTGAGCCACTCGCCCCGGCGATTGCTCTGCCTCTAAGTGTGCCATGGATGTGAATGGTGCCGTCAGCAATGACTTCGGCGCCCGCACTCACATGGCTTAATATGACAAGGTCACTGTTTTTGGCATAGATCTGTTGACCGGAGCGCACTGGGGTACGAACGATTTTGGTCGGTTCCATTTTAGCAGGCGCTTGAGAGGGCGCTTTACTCGCTGTCATCACTGCAAAACCTGCCTCTGAAGCAAGGTTTTGAATGCGTTTGTCCTGACAGCCTGTGATGCCCACAGCAATCATACCTATCTCTTCGATACCCAGTTTGAGGTCGATGAAACTAAGGTCACCCTCGACTTTGCTCACATTGATCACCACAGGTGCTGAGGCGAAAAAGGTGGGGGCTTGAGAGACTTTTTGTTGTAAAAATTGAACTGCGTTGGAAACATCGTTGTCAGAAAGATGCAACACCGATAAGGTGAAACTACTGCCTTTCAGATCTGGGGATTGAGACATTGATGATCAAATCCTTGTGCCATTGACATTGCTTTTGATTAGGTTTGCCAATGTAACCGTATCTAGAGGTCACTTGGGAATATTCATGTTATATTTCAACACTAGATACAGCAAGCTATCTTGCTCCTAAATGGATAATTAACTCTCAATTTTCCATAAACTAACTCAATTATTTCTTCGACTTGAGAAGATAGGCAACCACAAGAGATACAACCATGCTTTGTTCAATCTATAAAAGCACTAAAAAAGACGGGGCATACCTGTACATTGCTAAGAAAGACGACTTTACTCCAGTACCAGATGCGCTCATGGAGATGTTTGGTCGACCACAGTTTGTGATGGTCGTGAACCTAGCGGGTCGCACGTTGGCCGTGGTGGACGTGGAGAAAGTGAAAGCCTCAATTAACGAGGAGGGCTTTTTCTTACAATTGCCACCACCGCCAGAAAACTTGCTAGATAAATATAAAGAGCAGAAAGCTCAGCAAAAATAATCCGAATGCTCAGGGGAGGGCACGGTGAAAACGATATTGTCAGTGATACTAGGAGCAAGCCTAGCCACAAGCGCAGCCGCGCAACAAAAGGAATCCTTCGAGGAGTATGTCGCAGGCCTCAAGCAAGAAGCACGTGCCAAAGGGATTTCCGAGCAAATTTTAACAGAAGCCTTTGCTGGGGTTGAATACAAACCCAGAGCGGTAAAAGCCGACCGCAACCAGCCCGAAAAAAAGCTCACCTTGGATGAATACATTCCAAGAGCGGTGCCAGACTGGAAAGTCAAACAAGCGAAAGAGCTGCATGATAAGCACTACGCTGAGCTAAAACGTATTGGCGATGAGTATGGTGTCCAGCCGCGCTTTATTGTGGCGCTTTGGGGTGTGGAAAGTAACTTTGGCCGCTTCACGGGGAATTATCGCGTCATCGATGCACTGTCTACCATGGCTTACGAGGGACGGCGCGAAGCGTTCTTTCGCAGTGAAGCTCTTGCCGCTTTGACTATTCTAGAGCAAGGCCATATTGCACCAGAGGACATGAAAGGGTCTTGGGCTGGGGCGATGGGTCAAAGTCAGTTTATGCCAAGTTCTTTCTTGAACTTTGCTGCCGATGGCAACGGCGATGGTAAGAAGGACATTTGGGACTCGGAAGCAGACGTATTTGCTTCGACTGCGAACTATCTTGCGCAATCTGGCTGGGATGATAAATACACTTGGGGTCGTCAAGTCAAAGTGCCAAAAGGTTTTTCTCCAGAGCTGCAAGGTCGTGAGTCTGAAAAAGGCAAGCTATTGCAAGAGTGGAGCAAGTTAGGTGTTACCAAATACGATGGTCGTCCGTTGCCACAATTGGATGAAGACATCAAAGCGTGGCTCATTATGCCCGATGATGAAAATGGTCGTGTTTACTTGGTATACAACAACTACAACGTACTAATGAAGTGGAATCGTTCGTATTATTTTGCTTTAGCGGTGAGTCACTTGGCTGATCGTATTGCGATGAAGTAGTTGTGGTTGAAGGCGTTCTTTAAGTGTTAGCGCCGACACCATAATCAACAGAAAAGGGCTCAACGTACTCAGGCCGCGTACGTTGAGCCCTTTAATTATCTTAGCCAGTCACTTTTTCCAAGAAACTCGCCAACTCATCCACTGCCTGCTTATTGGCAGATTGAACCGTGACTTCAGTGCCTTTAACTAACTGCAGTGTTTGCAGTTTAAATAAGTTTTTGGCAGTGGCGGTTTTCCCTTTTGATACTATTTCGACATCTTCAGCGTACTGCTTCGCTTGTTTAACAAACTGTGCTGCAGGTCTGGTGTGTAGGCCACTTTCCGCTGTAATTACGGCATTTTTCTTATACATAGCGTTGTCCCCTCGTTAGTCGACGAATATCTCTGACTCTGTTTGTACCTAACGTGAGGTACGAATACTGTGACAAAGAGGCAAAGTTACTAATACAAGAGCAAAGTGTAGGGAAAAATGAGAGGGAGTTAACGTTATATGATTGATTTTTAGAGGGAAATGTCGTGCAACAAGCTGGTGGTAATAGTAAGGGAGCAAGCTCCCTTACTTGATGGATTACTTTTTAGCCGTGTGGAACTGCTCACAGGCAATCATGGTGTTCTCAATCAGGCTTGCTACTGTCATAGGGCCAACACCACCAGGAACCGGAGTGATGAAACTGGCGTTGTCTTTAGCTACGTCGTATTCGACATCACCAACCAAGGTGCCATTTTCTAGACGGTTGATACCCACATCGACCACCACAGCGCCTTTTTTGATCCAGTGGCCAGGAACAAAATTTGGTTTACCAACCGCGACTACCACCACGTCCGCTTGACGCACATGACTCTCTAAGTCTTTAGTGAATCGGTGACAGGTTGTTGTTGTACAACCAGCTAGCAGCAGTTCTAGCGTCATTGGACGACCAACAATATTAGATGCACCCACAATCACCGCGTGCTTACCACGAAGTTGAATGTTGTATCGGTCAAGGAGAGTGATAATACCTTTTGGCGTGCACGAGCGTAGCTTAGGAATGCGCTGTGCTAGACGGCCTACGTTGTACGGGTGGAAGCCATCGACATCTTTTTCTGGGATGATGCGCTCAAGAACGTGAGTCGTATCGATACCCGCAGGAAGCGGCAGTTGTACCAAGATACCATCAACTTCTGGGTCATTGTTTAGCTCGTCAACTAGGCTCAATAGCTCTTCTTCGGTTGCGCTAGCTGGTAAGTCGTAAGACTTAGAAACAAAGCCTACTTCTTCACACGCGCGGCGTTTGCTACCCACATAAACCTGCGAGGCTGGGTCTTCACCCACTAAAACAACTGCTAACCCCGGCGCTCGAAGTCCTGCGTCCGTTCTCGCTTTAACACGAGCGGCCACTTCTGAGCGTACAGTTTGAGAAATGAGTTTCCCATCAATGTTTTGAGCAGACATAATTTTCCTTGAGAAAGTTAATTGACTGTTATTTTTGTGTGCATTGTCCCAGAAAACTATTTCAAAAGCTACAACGCAAACGTTTGCATCGGTGTGTTTTTCGTCTTTTGCTGATATGTTGACTTTTTTTTGGGCGTTTAAACCGCTCAAAGTAATAAAGCCATTGATTTACCTCTCCTAACTCGTATAATCCTTTCCCTATAGCGCGCCCTTAGCTCAGCTGGATAGAGCACGTCCCTTCTAAGGATGTGGTCGTAGGTTCGAATCCTACAGGGCGTGCCATTCTTTCCCTTCTCTTATACTTTCCGTATATTTATTCTTAGGCTTTAAATTAACATAGTGCTTGCTGCTGTGGATTTCGTGTATCTGTCGGTTTTTCCTAGATGTTACTTTACGCTCAAACAAAAAAAAGAGCGGCAAGCTGTAAGCTCACCACTCTTATTCAATACCGTTTAAGTCTAAAAGTCTGGCTCTTGTGAGTAGAAGACTAATGAACTAAATGAGCCTACGTCTGCTGCAAAGCCTTGGTTAATATAGGCGTCTGATTGAGAAAATACTTTAACCATCGTTGTAAAGCCATCGGTTGCTGTGATGTGGAGTTGGTGGATGTATTCTGTCCCTTCTTCCTCAAGAGCAAGCAATAACACACCTTCATCATCGACCATCCACTCACCAGCAATATCTACAACGTCGTCTTTATCGCGAATTTCAAAATCGAACCAACCCAGTCTGCTGGCGCTATCCGTGTCTGTGAATACAAAGCGCTCGTAGTCGCCATCGCCGTCACCGCTGTATACATCATTTGCTTTGATGAGACGAGCTTCATCGAATTTCGCGTATCGTCCGCCTAGCGTCACACGGCACTCAGTGTCTAACAGCGTTTCTAGTTCCGTTTTGGTGACGGCATACTCTTGCGTTAGATTAGTTTCAAACTCAGGGTTATCTCGTTGCGTGCATTGCGTAGGTGTAAAGTCCTTGCCAAACAAAGAGCTGTAATACTCGGTTTCGTATTGTCCAGTATCGTCGTTGTAGTAGTAATCGTAAATGAGCGCTGATACGGTTTTTGCATCTTCTTCGAGTACTGTAATTAGGAAGTAATCATCACTATCACCCCAGTCAAAACGCGTTGCTCCGTCGACAGTAGTGGCCGTGCCTGAGTCACCACCCGCGCCAATATAATGGTACACAAATGTCCCATCACTTTGAGCTTCAAAAGAGCGAACTTGCGATTTGCTATTAACTCGGAAGTAGGTGCTGTCGTCGCTAAATGTGCTTTGGGTTGCACTCGGTGAACATGCAGCGACGGCTGCTCTGTAGTCGGCCTCAGTTGGAGCGACTGCTTCATCCACTGAGCAACTGGTGAGTGTGGTGAGTTCGAGTTGTACGCTATTACCAGAGCCAAGTGGGTCGCCACCTGATGTGTCGTCAGAGCTAGAGTTACAGCCAACCAGAAATAAAGTCATTAACGACGAAGCCAAAAGGCTTTTTTTCGAACGAATAGACATGACAAATTCCTTTGTAAATGTTGTTAGTGTGATGTTTATTTGTAACCAGAAGGTTGTCAGCTAAGTTATAAAACTCTCGATAAAATACCCATCCCCTACACGGGGGGGTAGACGGGACTGGTCAAGAGTGTTGCTATTAAATCTGATTGTGTGTGGCTGCCCGTTTTCACAAAGATCGACTTAATGTGGTCTTTAATTGTGTGTGCAGATCGCTCCAAGATAGTGGCGATTTCGTTTCGATTATAGCCCTTAGCGATAAGCTCGCACACGGCAGTCTCGGTCTCGGTCAGGCCGAATATGGCTTGTAGAAAGTTGGAATTTACGTGTATTGGGTGTTGTCGGTCGTACAGATACACCATGGCGCCTACTTCAAACTCATTGAATAGCGGCTGCTCTTGGTAGGGGGGAGTGTGCTCGATGCCAAATGGCACTAGCAATAGGGTTATGGGTGACTGTTTGTTGGTGAGGTGAGTCACGCGGCAGGCTTGTTTTGAGTCATCGCCGCGCTTTAGTACTTGAAAGAGGTTGGCGATATAATCTCGTTTTACCGAGATGTCTTTAATGGAAAAGCGTGCCTCAGATACGTCTAAATCACTATGTAGCTCACCAAGCTCAATGGCTTTTTGATTGACACAGATTAGCTCGCCTTTACTGTCATAAAGCAGTGCACCATGTGGGAGGTGCGCGACCAATTGCTGCAAATTTGGCTGAGTCTTTTCGAATGCCAGCAAACTGCTGATAGAGGACGAACGCTCTTTGAATATGCGGAATCAACTCGTTGAGAATCAACACATCATCGGTTGAAAAGGCCGTTACGCTCTTATCTCTATGAATACTGAGCATCGCAATCTGGTTTTGGATGCGACCAATGACAGCCGATGACACATCCAGTAGTTGATTGCCATCAAACCATTGTTCCACCAGTTTTTGGCTAGGCGTCAGGCTTTCAGTTGCCGGGCGGCCAATATCGCCGAGTAAAGTATAAAAACGACTGGGAGGCGCGGCATCAATATAGTCGTGAATATAGTTTCCTTGTTCCAAGTTCTTCTCAATGTACTCAATGATGACATCGGTTTTTGGTCCAGCAATCCAGGCACTTTCTACTGCTAGGTTATTGGTATTCTGAATGTGCAGCACGGCATCGGCTAGATTGAACTCGGTCACGAGTAACTCTAAGAAAGGTTGGAACCCCTGTTGGTGGGTGGGTGCTTGATAGAGTAGGTCAATCAAATCACTAAAACGAAACAGTGATTTCGTTTCAATGGTTTCGGTCATCGCTATTGGTCTTTGTTTATTAGGGTTCACCCGAAAAAATAGGCGTCTTATTACAACGTCCCAACCACGAATCTTGCAGGTAACCATCTCAATTAATGGGGTGTTTACGTTCTACTATATTAAGTATGCAGTTCGGTATCGTGCTAGTTTACTGACTGGTTTCACAGTTATAGTTGTGATGATGGTTTCATAATTAGAAAAAATGTGATCTTATGCACCCTTTCTTTGGGCGAGCGATTCGCATTTTTTGACAAAATCTCTGTTTTTTCCTTGGTGACAAAATGTTATAAAGTAACACTTAATTCCCTCTAGTGACTTGCGCCAAAGTTGATGTTGTAAGTCATATCGATAGAGAAATTTGTATGCCTCACCGTCTCTTGTTGTTTCTGATCGTGCTTGTCTATCCCGTGCATTCTTATGCCCATCCGCATTCATGGATAGGTAACGAATTGAAAGTGAATGGGGAGGGGAGTCAGGTAGACAGCATTACCATGACTTGGACGTTCGATCCATTTTCAAGTGCCTACGCCTTAGATGGCGATTTTTCGGTGTTTGACTATCAGAAAAGCGCGCAACAGGAAGCGCTAAGGCTGATGAGAAATCTATTGAATACTCATTACTTTACGTATTTGTATGCAGGTGGGACACCGCTCAAATTTCGCCTACCTGAAGTCTATTCGCTCAGCCGAAAAGGAAGACGAATGGTGCTCAACTTTACTTTGCCTCTATCACGGCTTGTGGATCTGAATAAAGAAGGCTTGGATATCCAAGTTTTTGATAATACTTACTATATTGACATTTCCTGGAAAAATCACTCAACCATTACTCTAGACGCGGCGTTGAGTTCGGAATGTCGCTTTGACCTAATAACCCCAACACCGTCACAAGATATTGTGGATTATGCGATGTCATTGGGTGTGGGCGATGTAGGTGATGATGATCTCGGTAGTCACTTTAGCCAAAAAGTGAGTCTCTCCTGTGGCAGCTAGTAAAGCGTTTCGCTGGGTAACTATGCGCTGGGTAACTATGCGGGGCGCAATTAAACGTTGGGCAGCTCTAGCGTTGTTTGCTCTGACGGCATTAGCAATAGTCAGCGTTATCAAAGACATCAATGTTATCCGTCATTATTTAGTGACAGTACAAAGAAGCTTGCTTGCCGGTTTATCTGACTATTTTGATCTTATTGATACCGGTGATAAACAGGCTGTAGCACTCACTTGCTTGTTTACTCTAGTTTATGGGTTTGTGCATTCTTTAGGGCCAGGACATGGCAAAAGTGCCGTGGTTTTTCTGGTATCGGCAAAGTCATACCCTAAGTTGAAAATCGTCGGTATTTGTTTGCTGTTAAATGTCATGCAAGGTGTGATGACAGTGGGTGTCGTTATGGTTGCGAACCAGATCTTCTCACTGGGTTATCGTCAGTCGCTAGGCTACGTGTCATCAATTAACCAATTGGTTGGCTTATTGATGATGCTGTTTGGGGGGTATTTACTGCTGAAACTAATAGTGACTTCAATGAGGCGAAAGCTAACAGTTAGCACCGATTTGTCTCCCCCAGAAAATAGGCATACGTCATCTCGAATTGGGCTATTTATGTATGGTCTTAGACCTTGCACAAGTACGTCATTGATCGCACTGTTCACTTTACTATGGTTTGATTGGAGTTTGGCAGCCGCGCTAGTGGTATGCAGTTTCGTTGGAAGCTTTCTAGCATTAACAGGCGTAGTCTTTATCAGTCGACGAATGTTGGACTATTCCTATCAGCGTATGAAGGTGGCAGAGTCAAGTGCTACGGATTATCGGTTTTGGGTCAAGTCAAGTCAGCAAGTCGCGTTGGCTGCATTTTATACTCTGGTGGGTTGGTTGCTTTGGACGACAGGACATCTGCAGGTCTCTCCGATCCTTTAATAATCGAGTAATAAGGGTTAGCAGGCAATACTCTATTGTCTTGCATAATTAGCGGGTTTTGTTCTATTGATAGTCTTAAGCTCTAAAGTAAGTAAAGGTACTTGTTACAAAAATCAAAGTGCGCTCGATTGCGGAAATAGAGCCTTGCAAACGACAAAGTGTGATGCAGACTACAAAAACATCCAGCTTAATATCATTGGTGATCTATCTCTCAGAATTTTCGTGAAGTTACCGGTAACATTTATTGTATTCCCAGAGCTTGCTCTGTGGTGGAAATAAGTCGTTGGGAGTGATTGATATGCATAAGAAAATAATCGTAATGGGTGTCTCTGGTTGTGGTAAGTCCACAATCGGAGAGCTACTGGCTCAAAGTTTAGATATTGAGTTTTTCGATGGTGATGATTTTCACCCTAAGGCGAACGTCGATAAGATGGCTCAAGGTATACCTTTAACCGACGATGATCGTCAGTCTTGGTTGCTAACTTTAAATGAGCTTATCCAGCAGAAAGATAGCTTGGTCATCGCTTGCTCGGCGTTAAAGCCAACATACCGAGAGATGCTCAGGCACAATGCGCCTGACTTAAAGTTTGTCTATCTGCATGCTGACTTTAAGACCATTTGGGATCGAATGTCCAGGCGAGAAGGGCACTACTTTAAAGGGCCAGAAATGTTGCAAAGTCAATTTGATGCTCTTGTCGAACCTTCTCGCAACGAAGCCATCTACATGGACATAGCTAACTCACCAACACAAATCGTGCGAGATGTCTGCACTCAACTTGGCGCGTAATGCGCCAAGTGACCCTAGATTGACCAATCACATTCACTTAAGTCACTTCATCTAAGTAAGGATACGGAACATGAAAGATGCGATCTTAAATGTTACCGATAACATTAAAAAGCGAAGCGTGAAAACGCGCAGCGAATATCTAGCAACTATCCAGGCGCAAGCAAACAGAGGTACGGTTCGCGCCTCTCTGTCGTGTGGTAATTTGGCGCATACTGTAGCCGCTTGCTCCAGCAGTCAAAAATCGACCATTTTGGATTTCACTAAAGCCAACATAGGGATTGTGACGGCGTACAACGATATGTTGAGTGCTCATCAACCATACCGAAATTATCCTGAGATAATTCAAAAGGCCGCCAGCGATTTAGGGCACAGTGCGCAGGTGGCAGGTGGTGTTCCTGCGATGTGTGATGGTGTGACTCAAGGTCAAGATGGGATGGACTTATCGCTGTTTTCTCGTGACCTTATCGCGCAAGCGACCGCCATGTCTCTAAGTCACAATACCTTCGATGCCACGCTTCTGCTCGGTGTGTGTGACAAAATTGCTCCAGGGCAGCTAATGGGCGCTTTAGCCTTTGGGCATCTGCCTACTGCTTTTGTGCCATCAGGGCCAATGGGCACTGGTATCAGCAATAAGAAGAAAGTAGAAGTCAGACAGAATTACGCAGCCGGTGAAGCAGGGGATAAAGAACTGCTTGATGTTGAGTGTCGCTCATATCATTCTCCGGGCACCTGCACCTTCTATGGTACGGCGAACACCAATCAATTGGTGTTTGAAGCCATGGGACTGATGTTGCCGGGCTGTTCTTTTGTGGCGCCTAACTCTGCGCTTCGTGAGGCGTTAACACAGCAAATCACCCGTGAAATTAGCGCGCAGACCGCGAGCTCTAAACGCTATCGCCCGCTTGCTGAAGTCGTCGATGAGAAGTCAGTGGTGAATGGGCTCGTCGCTTTACTTGCTTCTGGTGGCAGCTCCAATCACACGATTCATCTGGTTGCTGTCGCGAGAGCTGCGGGCTGGGTAATTACTTGGGATGACATTGATGCACTGTCTAGCGTTGTTCCTTTGCTGGCACAGATGTATCCAAATGGACCAGCAGACATTAACGATTTTCAAAACGCAGGTGGCGTGCCGACGCTGATAAAAACGCTTGCCGAAAGAGGGCTGTTTTATCTCGATGCGACACCCGTATTTGGCACTATGAATGACTATATGTGCTATCCAACGCTAGAGAGCGGAGGGGCATTGGTCTACAAAGCTGCTCCAGATAGTTTGGATGCTGAAGTCATTGCTCGTCCAGGAAAGGTATTCAACCCTCATGGGGGCATTAAGTTACTCGATGGCAATTTGGGTCGCGGCGTCATGAAGGTCAGTGCCGTTGCGCCGAATGACCAGACCATCACTGCTCCTGCTAGAGTATTCGATTCTCAACACGATGTAGAAAGTGCTTATCTTAATGGGGAATTTACCCATGATGTGGTTGTCGTGCTAAGGCATAACGGCCCTGCGTCAAACGGTATGCCTGAACTGCACAAGCTAATGCCAATCTTGGGCAATGTGATGAAAGCTGGTCATAAAGTCGCCTTGGTCACGGATGGAAGGTTGTCGGGTGCTTCCGGCAAAGTACCAGCGGTTATTCATGTTACTCCAGAAGCGACGCGAGGCGGCCCATTGGCGCAAATTGAAGACGGTGATGTCATTGAGGTAAACGCACAAGCGGGATTGCTTAACTGCCAACAATCGTTTGAGCATCGTGAGGCGACACTTAGCAGTACAAACCATGCCCAATTAGGTAGTGGACGTGAGCTGTTTCATTTGTTTAGACAACATGTCTCGAGTGCCGAACAAGGTGCTTCAATCTTATATCCTCAATGAAAGGACAACCAATGAATACTTGGACTATATCTGCCAGCGACGGTGTCGATGTATTGAAATCTATTGCTGCTGGAAATTTGAGCACAATTACTGAACTAATCCGCTAAGAGTGTGATCAATAAAACATTCATCTAGAAAAAGGGTTGCGATTGCGACCCTTTGTTGATTTGGTAAACTTGGTTGATTAGCCGAGGTAGACATGTCCAACACAAAAAAACGCCCTACACTTCAAGATATTGCCGATCAGGTCGGTGTGACTAAAATGACGGTTAGCCGTTACTTGCGAGATTCTAAACAGGTTTCCCAAGAGATAGGTAAGAAGATAGCCATTGCAGTGGATGAGCTGGGCTATGTTCAAAACCGTGCGCCCGATTTACTGTCTCGTGCCAAAAGTCGAGCTATTGGTATTTTGGTGCCGTCTCTGACGAACCAAGTATTTGATGAGATGATCCGCGGAATTGAGAGTGTGACCGAGCCTCGAGGCTATCAGTCGATGTTGGCTCACTACGGCTATAGTCCTGAGCAAGAGCAAGCGCGTATAGAAACCTTGTTATCTTACAATGTGGACGGGATTATATTATCGGAAAGCTATCATACTGAACGAGCTAAAAAGATCCTGCTGGCAAACAACATTCCCACTATCGAAGTGATGGATTCTGTGACACCGCCTATTCACCAAGCGGTTGGGTTTGATAACCAGAAAGCCAGCCGAGTGATGACTGAGCGACTCATCTCTAATGGGCGTAAGAATATCGTTTATCTAGGCGCTGGTGGTGATACGCGTACTCGACTGCGTATTGATGGCTATCGTCAAGCCGTTGAAAAAGCTGGATTGCCATTTTTGCCGGTAGCAGATGCGGTTAACTCTTCGTTTACTGGCGGTGCTGAGTTCTTACATCGTGCGCTGGAGACTTATCCAAATATCGACGCAGTAATTTGTACCAATGATGATTTAGCAGTTGGAGCGATGTTTGAATGTCAGCGAATGGGTATTAAGGTGCCCGAGCAGATTGCTGTCGCCGGTTTCCATGGGCTAAACGTCTCTCAAGCGGTATCGCCGCGTTTAGCCTCAGTGGTGACTCCTCGTGAAGAGATGGGACGAATCGCGGCGGCTGCGCTGTTAGATCGAATCGATAACCCTCAAGTGGAGTTCCAGAGAGTCATAGAATTAGACTTTGATATTGAAGCGGGTGAGAGCATTTAACCTTCAATAACATTGTGCATCAATCTTAAGCTCTATAGAATGCGCGGGTCTTCATCTTGATAAAGAGAACTCGTGATGTCTTTTTCTAACCTCGGCTTAAGCCAACCTATACTTGATGCGGTAGCGTCGCTTGGCTATCAAAAGCCAACCACGATTCAAACTAAAGCAATTCCGATTGTCCTAAAAGGTGAAAACCTGATTGCAGCAGCACAAACGGGTACCGGTAAAACGGCGAGTTTTGTGTTGCCCATTCTAGAGAAGCTAAGCCAAAGCGAAACCCAGCGTAAGAAGCGTGCTCGCGCGATCATCTTAACGCCGACTCGTGAACTGGCGCTGCAGGTAAACCAAAGCATTGAAGCCTACGCGCAGCACCTACCTTTAAAGTCGATGGCGATGTTTGGTGGTGTGGATTACGCACCGCAAAAACAAGCGCTGATTGATGGCGTTGATATTGTCGTTGCCACCCCTGGTCGTTTGATTGATTTGTACGGTCAGCGCGCGATTCATTTTGATGAGCTCGAAGTGTTGGTGTTAGATGAAGCCGACAAGATGCTCGATATGGGCTTTATTGAGGCGATCAATAAAATCATCGCACGCGTACCAGAAGATGCGCAAAACTTACTGTTTTCGGCAACGCTGTCTAACCCAGTTCGAGAGTTAGCAAAATCGGCGATCCGCGATCCGGAAGAGATCTCGATTACCAAGCATAGCGCGTCAAAGAGCAACATCAAGCAGTGGATTGTCACGGTCGATAAAGATATGAAATCTTCGCTGCTTAGTCATATGCTGCAAACGAATGACTGGAAACAAGCGCTGATTTTCATTGAGACTAAACACGGCGCCGCTAAGCTAGTGAGCCAGCTTGAAAAGCGTGGCATTGTCGCCGAAGCATTCCACAGTGGTCGTAACCAAAAGGTGCGTCAGCAATTAATTGAGTCGTTCAAGGCTGGTGAAATCCAATACCTAGTCGCAACGGGTGTTGCCGCGCGTGGTATTGATATTGAAAACCTACCTGTGGTGATCAACTATGACTTACCATACCCTGCTGATGAGTATGTGCATCGCATTGGTCGTACAGGTCGCGCTGAAGCCGCGGGTGAGGCGATATCGCTGGTCTCTAAAGACAATTTCAAGAACCTTTGTATGATTGAGAGCCGTTTAGGCCATTTGCTTGACCGAGTAGAAATTGAAGGTTTTGCACCAAAAAAACCGGTGCCAGTCTCGATTCTGAACTATGTACCAAAGCACAAACGCGAAGCAAAAGATTGATGAGAAAAATGCCCCTGATTTGAGTCAGGGGCATTTTTTATTCGGCTTTTTCAATCAGCTCTTTCAATCAATAGCGTAATGCCATCCACATCGATGACTTTGACTAACGTGCCCGAAGGTAAGGCTTTGTCACTGTAAGCAGACCAAGAGGTGTCACCTAATTTGATACGACATTTACCTCGATTGATGTCTTCTTCGAGTACGGTCGTTTGCCCCAGCAATTGCTTGTCTTTTTGGTTAAGGTCACGTTGCTGATCGGAGTGTTTATCGACCTTATGTTGTTTACGCCACCAAAGCCAGGTAAGGGCGAGGGAGAACACACCAAAGCTCACCCATTGAAGCTGCCAGCTGATAGGCACAAACGCCAATACAATGCCAACCAGCATCGCTGAGATGCCAAGCCACAACATATACCCAGCCGTGCCAAGCAGCTCGCCACAAAGTAGCAGTAAACCTAGGGCTAACCAGTGCCAATAGTTAACTTGGCTGAGTAATTCAATCACGCTTTGTCCTCATTGCTACTTGCTTTCGATTGGTTGAACATTTCCGCAATACCGGCAACAGAGCCCATTAGGCCGGTCGCTTCAAGCGGTAGCATGATGATCTTACCGTTTTCAGCCTGACCGATAGATTTCAGAGCATCGGTATATCCTTGAGCGATAAAGTAGTTCACGGCCTGCATATCACCTTGGGCAATCGCGGTTGATACCATTTCGGTTGCTTTCGCCTCTGCTTCGGCGGCACGCTCACGTGCTTCTGCTTGAAGTATAGCAGCTTGCTTTTCACCCTCTGCTTTAAGAATGTCGGATTGTTTATGACCCTCTGCTCGCAGGATCTCTGCTTGACGGACACCTTCTGCCTCTAGAATCTCCGCACGTTTATTACGCTCGGCCTTCATCTGCGCGTTCATCGCTGCGGTTAGGTCTGCGGGTGGTTGCACGTCTCGGATTTCAATACGAGTGACTTTCACGCCCCAAGGGTTGGTGGCCTCATCAACGATAGAAAGCAGTTTGGTATTGATGGAGTCACGTTGGCTGAGCATTTCATCCAGTTCCATAGAGCCAAGTACGGTACGCATGTTAGTCAGTGTTAGGTTGCGAATCGCGTGTTCAAGGTCGTTAACTTCATAAGCGGCTTTCGCTGCATCGACCACTTGCACAAAACAAACGGCATCAATAACGACGTTGGCGTTGTCGCGTGAAATCACTTCTTGTGGTGGGATATCTAGAACGCGCTCCATCATGTTTACTTTGTTACCGACACTATCGATAAAAGGAATGATGAGGTTAAGACCCGGTTTGAGTGAGTGGGTGTAGCGTCCAAATCGCTCCACTGTCCAGTTGTTGCCTTGTGGAACGGTTTTTACCCCTGCGACGATAAAGACAACAGCAACGAGAATAAACCCGCCAATAGTGATCATTGCATCAATAGCCATGACAATTTCCCTGTATTAAAAATGTACACATTCTCAATAGTATACAGTTTAGTTGAGACATTTATGTGTAATGAAGTGTATTTTTGCGATGGGTAATTATTTGTTGTATCAGTAGTTTATACGGAAGGTTAACAAGTGTTGCTCATACCAATACGAAAAAAGGGACGCAAAGGTCCCTTTTATGAATCACGGATTGTCTTGCGACTAGTACAGCAAAGAATACAGCTGACGACGGTATTTTGCGGCAATTGGGTTGCCTTGACCGAGTGCCGACAAGATATCCATAAATGATTTTTTCAATTCGCCATCAAGGGCATTTAGGTTGCGGCTTAGTGGCGTCCACATAAGCTCAAGTGCCTCTTCATCACGGTTTACTTGGTGATATTGCAGTGCCAGTTCAGCGACGAGCTTGAGGTCTTCTGGGTTTGCTTGTAGCGCTGCTTCAAGTGATTGAATCTCTGGGCTATCCGCCGCTTGTTTGTGCAGCTCAAGTTTCGCAATCAAGCTCTTGTAGAAGTTGTCTTTGTACTCCATTGGGATGGTATTAAGGACAGCTTCTGCTACATCAAACTGATTGGTTTCCAGTAGACATTGCGCAAGAGCGAGTTTGATTTCGCCTTTCTGTTTGTACTCGTCTGATAGGCTGTTGAATAATTCAATCGCGGATTCGTACTCACCCTGCTGAGAAAGCTCTAGTGCTTTGCGTGCATTCAGCTCATCTTCACTTGGTAGGTGCTTAGCCAGCATAGCTTTCACCGCTTCGATAGGCTGAGGGCCGCCTAGGCCGTCAACAGGCTGGCCATTAACAAACAGAGCAATGGTTGGCAGTGCTTGAACCCCAAACTGACCAGCGATAGCTTGCTGCTCTTCACAGTTGAGCAGTGCTAGGGAGAAGGCTCCGGCGTATTGCTCAGTCAGCGCTCGCAGTGATGGGATGATTTGCGCGCTTTCTTCACTCATTGGTGCCCAAAAATGGATTAGCACAGGCGCGGTCATTGAGCCTTCTAATACTTGGCGAAAGTTTTGTTCGTTTAACTCCACAATGGTCGCAGGTTGCATTGAGTGTTCCTTGTAGGTGATGTCTATCGTTCTTAGTTCAAGATTGGTATCAATGACCGAAAATTCAAGGTTATGCGCAGAGAAATGGGAATATTAGATACCAAAACGCCGCGTCGTAAACGCGGCGTTAATGGATTCCAGAACGGCAGCAAGCAAAGGTGTCTAGAACATTACGAAGTAAGCTAGTGTAACCCCCACAGCTAACCAGTTAAGCTGATTTAGCGTCATTTTCGTTGTAATCCACGTGAATGCTGTGAGTTAGATATTGCTCTGGCATTTTGTCTTTAGGTAATGATACCTGAAGAAGTGATGCGCAGTGTGGTTTCACCACGGTGGTTAATATAACGACTTATTGTGACACTAAAATTACAAGTGATCGTTTTTTATGCAGCCTTTCGCAGAATAGGATCTAACCACTTGCTAGGAAGGATCCGTTTTAGTACAGCGAACACTTTGGTTGGCGTAGTAATACGATAGCGCAGTTTTGGTGACTGAGATTCAAGCGCATGCAGCAAGGGCGGTACGCAAGACTCTGGTGGTAGCACGAATTGGTTACCAGAGGCGTCTGCAGATAGGCGGGTAAGCTGCTGTTCGTATTGCGCTCGATGCGGGCTTGATTCAACGTTAATCCATTGTAAAAACGCACGCTTAGCATTGGCTCTAAATTGGGTTTCGATAGGGCCAGGCTCAATCAGTGAAATGTGTATACCGGTTTGGTGTAGCTCTAGGCGCAGTGTATCTGTCCAGCCTTCTAGGGCAAACTTGGAGGCGTTGTACGCGCCGCGATATTTCATGGCGGCAAACCCCAGCACTGAGCTGTTTTGTATGATGCGGCCTTCACCTTGCGCACGCATGATTGGGAGAATTTGCTTGGTGAGTTCATGCCAGCCAAAAACGTTGGCTTCAAACTGCGCTCGTAGTGCATCGGTTGGTAGATCTTCCAGCGCACCTGGTTGGCCGTAGGCGCCATTGTTAAACAGGCCATAGAGTCGACCTTCAGTCAGGGCAAGGGTTTTTTGAACGGCCAGTTTAATGGTCTTGGGATCCGCTAGATCAAGCTGTATGCAGGTCAATCCTTCTTGCTGAAGTCGTGTCACATCCGCTTCTTGGCGGCATGATGCGATGACTTGGTATCCTTGTTTTTGAAGTGCATGTGCGGCGACATAACCGATGCCGCTAGAACATCCTGTGATGAGTACTGACTTGGCCATTACTTAACTAACCCTATGATTTATTTTCAACTACCTTACCGATACTTCATAGGGAGTAGCAAGTATTACCGTGCATTAGTGATGATGTTTTTTAAAGCAGTATCGATATGTGGGAAAGAGAAGTTAAACCCCATCTCCGTGAGCTTCTTGGGCTTGGCTCGAACGCTGTCAAACAGCAGACAGGAAGACTCACCCATTGCGAGTTTCAAAGCCCATTTTGGCGTCATCAAGAAATGTGGCCTTCCCAATGTGCTTGCCAGTGTTTTACTGAACGTTGCGTTAGAGACGGCGTGAGGCGCACACAGGTTGTAAGGACCGACGGCATGATCGGTCTCAAGCAAGAAAACAATCCCACGCACCATATCTAGGAGGTGAATCCACGGCATGTATTGAGAACCATCACCGATAGGACCACCAACCCCCAGTTTGTATGGCAGCATCATTTTCGCCAAGGCGCCGCCACCATCACCGAGTACCACCCCCGTTCTTAGTATGCACACGCGAGTATGATCCGATTGGGCACGCATAGCGATTTCCTCCCAACGATCACACACAGCATGAGCGAAATTGTCTTGGTGTACTTTTAAGCTTTCATCAAAAGGGTGATCTTGTTGATCGCCATAGTAGCCCACCGCCGATCCGCTGATGAAGGTCGAGGGTGGTTTGGTACTGGCATGGATTAACTCAACGATCTTTTCTGTTACCTTCCAGCGACTATCGCAGATGCGCTGTTTTTGAGCCGCACTCCAGCGTTTGTCTGCGATAGGTTCTCCAGCCAAGTTAATGATGGCGTCAAATTCGTTAAGGTCGTTATAAGTATCAAGGGAGTCAATGTAGTCAATGTTGCCAAGGTCGGTGTGATTGAGGATACGTTTAGCTGTGGCAACGTCGCGGGTAAGCAGCGTCACACTGTGAGTCGTGAGGTGCTTGATTAGCTCACGTCCTATAAAGCCGGTCCCGCCGGTTAATAACAGCTTCATTCTCTCTCCTCTAAAAGTAGCTCACTGCTACCAGACACGCCTCGTCGCGGGCATTTGGCTTTAAATATAGCAATGAATCAGGGAATTAACTAACCCAACTGCAGCGGATGTTTATATGTAGCACAGCCGCTTTGGTTCACAAAAACTGCACTCTTTTTGTAGCAGCACTGACAGTGCCTCGTATGTCACACTTTCTTACACTTTTCTTTGCCATCATTAGTTTAGTAAAGGCTGAATAAGGGAGGTGCCCATGCAAGGTTTGAAATCACTCCTTGGCGCTATGATAAATAGCTTTAAGGATCTTATGCCCATCGTCCTTGTCGTATTGTTCTTTCAGCTTGTGGTTCTTCAAGAGCCTCTCCCTAATGTCCTCTCGATTCTATTCGGCTTACTGCTGGTTGTGCTTGGTCTGACTTTTTTTGGTTTTGGCCTTGAAATGGGGCTGTTCCCCATTGGGGAGACCATGGCGCAATCTTTCGCCCGCAAAGGGAGTGTATTTTGGCTCATGGTGTTTTCTTTTTGCCTTGGATTTGGCACGACGATAGCGGAGCCCGCGCTAACTGCAGTCTCAGCGGAAGCCGCAGAGGTTGCTGCAGAAGGTGGCATTATTCCTATGACCGAAGACTCAATGCAAAGCTATGCCGATGGGCTGCGTCTTTCAGTAGCGATTTCTGTTGGGTTAGCCATAGTACTTGGCGTGCTGAGGATACTTAAAGGTTGGCCTATTCATGTGTTGATCATTGGCGGTTATGTTGGGGTGGTGGTGTTAACTTGGTTTGCTCCTGAATACATTATCGGTGTTGCCTATGACTCGGGCGGGGTGACGACATCAACCATAACCGTTCCTTTAGTTACCGCGCTTGGGGTTGGCTTGGCTAGCACAATTAAAGGCCGCAATCCTATGCTGGATGGCTTTGGACTCATTGCCTTTGCCTCTTTGTTGCCCATGATGTTTGTGATGGTTTATGGGATGGTGATGGTATGAGTTTTGTTTGGGAGTTTCTACACACGCTACTCATGACCATTCGTGATGTTACGCCGATCATGGTCATTATCTTTGGCTTTCAATTTGCCATTCTCAAAAAGCCTATCGCTAACCCGGTTAGAGTCATGATTGGTTTTGGCTATGTGATTGTTGGTCTGAGCCTATTTTTAGTGGGCCTAGAGCTTGCGTTGTTCCCACTGGGTGAAACCATGGCAATGCAGCTCACTGCGCCAGATTTTCTTAATCAAGTGCGTATTACCTTAGACGGGGCTCTCGAGTGGATAGATTACTACTGGGTTTTCTTGTTCGCGTTTTGTATCGGCTTTAGTACCACCATTGCAGAGCCTTCGCTGCTCGCAGTTGCGATAAAAGCGAACCAAGTGTCTGCAGGGGCGATATCGGTGAATGGCCTTAGAATTGCGGTTGCACTTGGAGTGGCGGTTGGTATTGCTCTAGGTAGCTATCGTATTGTTGTCGGCGATCCTATTCACTATTACATCATTGCCGGCTACATACTGGTGGTGATCCAAACCTATTATGCGCCGAAATTTATTGTCCCACTTGCTTATGACTCTGGTGGGGTGACGACGTCAACGGTCACAGTACCACTGGTGACGGCGTTGGGTCTTGGCCTTGCATCGACCGTACCCGGCAGAAACCCAATGATAGATGGCTTTGGTCTTATCGCTTTTGCGAGTCTATTTCCGATTATCTCTGTGATGGCGTATGCCCAACTTACTCAATATTTAACGGCTCGTTCTTCTGTCAATCCTAGTTCTACAGAGGAGCAGGACGCCGAACATCATCTTACTTCTAAGGAGAAGAACAATGCGCTTTAAACTGATCCTTGCCTTTGTAGAAGATAGCAAGACAGAGCAGGTACTAGACGCAGCTCGTGATGCGGGTGCGACCGGTGCGACAGTAATCAACCATGCCAGAGGAGAAGGCCTCAACAAGAAGCAAACCTTTTTTGGTCTGACGTTAGAGGTGCAAAAAGATGTAGTGCTGTTTGTGGTCGAAGAGCATTTGTCTCGCCATATACTAGAGACGATTAGCCAAGTAGGGGAGTTTGACCAAACGTCGGGACAAGGGATTGCAGTGCAAATAGATATAGAAGATGCGGTGGGTGTCGCTCATCAAGTGGAGACATTGACCAAAGTCGTGGAGGACGAACTATGAGTCAACAGAAAAGAGTAAGCGTACGCGATGTGATGGCTAACACCTATGTGGTGGTCGATGGGCTAAAAACGGTGCACGATGGGATTGTGCTGGCGAAAGAGCACCGAGTGAAAGCGCTGGTGGTCGAAAAGCGCAGCGATGACGATGAATTTGGTATTGTGCTAATGAATGATATTGCCAAAAAGGTATTGGCACGTAACCGCTCTCCGCAGCGTACCAATATCTATGAAATTATGACTAAGCCTGCCTTGTGTGTCGATCCGAATATGAATGTGAAGTACTGCGCGCGATTGTTTGAGCGATTTGGGATCAGTAGAGCGCCAGTGATTGAAGACGGGCGTGTAATCGGTATGGTTAGTTACAATAACATTGTTGTGAACGGGATGCTCGGGCTCGATTAGCTCTGCACCGTGTCGGTAAGTTCGATACAATAGCGACAAAGAAAGTGCTGGAGAAAAATCAATGAAACTGTTCTTTGCGTCGGACTTACACGGCAGCCAAGATGCCACTGAGAAAGTGCTGGAGCATTACCGCCGTTCAGGGGCTGAACATCTGGTTATATTGGGGGATGTCCTCAATCATGGCCCAAGAAACCCTGTGCCAGGCAGTTACAACCCACCGAAGGTTGCTGAGCTTCTCAATGCGTATAAGCAAGAGATTATTGCGGTTCGCGGCAATTGTGACAGCGAAGTGGATCAGATGCTGCTTGAGTTTCCAATGATGAGCGATTACGCCTGGGTGATGTTGCCGACTGGGCAGCGTTTATTTCTAACCCATGGTCACTTGTACAACAGTGATAAGCGTCCGCCGCTCAAGCAAGGCGATGTCCTTGCCCATGGTCATACTCATATTCCAGTTGCCGAATGGCAAGGCGAGCAGATCATCTTTAATCCGGGGTCGATTACGTTCCCGCGCAATGAGTTTGCGGCGAGCTTCGGTCTATTAGAGGATAATAGACTCAGTGTTCAAACCTTTGATGGTGACGTACTGGCCTCTATCGAGTTGTAAGCCGACTCATTACCAAGATGAAACGCCAAACAGCAGGCATAAAAAAACGCAGCGATTATGCTGCGTTTTTTCTACTTCGAGATAACTAATTACTTAGTTACACGTAGTACAGGCGTTTCGCCAACAGTCACGGCACCAGCAAGCTTGTTAAGCTCTTTGATTTCGTCCATGTTAGAGATAACTACAGGCGTTAGCGTTGATTTCGCTTTCTCTTCTAGAAGAGCTAGATCGAATTCAATGATAGTGTCGCCAGCTTTAACAGTTTGGCCTTCTTCAGCGATACGCTTGAAGCCTTCGCCTTTCAGTTCAACTGTGTCGATGCCGAAGTGAACAAATAGCTCGATGCCGTCGTCAGATTCGATTGAGAACGCGTGGTTCGTTTCGAAGATCTTACCGATAGTACCGTTTACAGGAGCTACCATCTTGTCACCAGCTGGCTTGATTGCAATACCGTCACCAACGATTTTCTCAGCGAATACTACATCTGGCACATCTTCGATGTTTACGATTTCACCAGATAGAGGTGCGATAATTTCGATTGCACCAGTGTCAGCGCTGTCGTCAGATACTAGCTTCTTCAGTTTGTCAAACAGACCCATGTCGTGCTCCTAAAGGTTTGATTTTAATCTAGTCAATTATATTAGCAGTTTGTCTTTTCTGCGATAAATTTTTCGACGTGCGCTTCAATTTCTGCTGCAGTCGCCATTTGTAGCGCTTCATCAGCCATTGCTTTAACTTCAGAGAAGTTAGCGTTGCGGATTACTTTCTTAACCTGAGGAATTGAAATACCGCTCATACTAAACTCGTCTAGGCCCATGCCTAGTAGAAGTAGAGTCGCACGCTCGTCGCCAGCAAGCTCACCACACATACCAGTCCACTTACCTTCTTTGTGAGAAGCGTCGATCACTTGCTTGATTACTGTTAGTACAGCAGGTGATAGTGGGTTATATAGGTGAGAAATCAGCTCATTACCACGGTCTACAGCTAGAGTATACTGAGTTAGGTCGTTTGTACCAATACTAAAGAATGAAACTTCTTTCGCAAGGTGGTGAGCGATTGCTGCAGCAGCAGGAGTTTCAACCATTACACCGGTTTCGATGTTTTCGTCGAATGCTAGACCTTCAGCGCGAAGTTCTGCTTTGTACTCTTCGATTGCTGCTTTCAGCTCACGGATTTCTTCAACAGAAATGATCATCGGGAACATGATGCGTAGCTTACCGTGTGCAGATGCACGTAGGATACCACGTAGCTGGTCACGAAGGATTTCACGACGATCCAAGCTGATACGCACTGCACGCCAGCCAAGGAACGGGTTCATTTCTTGAGGTAGGTCTAGGTATGGTAGATCTTTATCACCACCGATATCCATAGTACGGATGATTACCGCGTGACCGTGCATTGCTTCCGCAACTTCTTTGTAAGCTTGGTACTGTTCTTCTTCAGTAGGAAGAGCAGTGCGGTCTATGAATAGGAATTCTGTACGATACAGACCAACACCTTCACCGCCGTTACGGTTGATGCCATCACAGTCTTTCACAGTACCGATGTTACCGCAAACTTCTACACGGTGACCGTCTAGAGTTTCTGCTGGTAGGTCTTTAAGTTTTGCTAGTTCCTCTTTTTCTGCAAGGAACCCTTCACGTACCGCTTTAGCTTCGTCAATCTCAGCTTGAGTTGGGTTAACAATGATCTTGTTGTTCATTGCATCAAGAACCAACATGTCGCCGTTGTTCACTTTCTTAGTGATGTCGTTAGTACCAACAATCGCAGGAAGTTCTAGTGAACGTGCCATGATAGAAGTGTGCGAAGTACGACCGCCAATGTCACATGCAAAACCAAGAACGTAGTCTAGGTTGATTTGCGCTGTTTCAGATGGCGTTAGGTCGTAAGCCACTAGGATAACTTCTTCATCGATGTCGCCGAGCGAAACGATGTTGATACCTAGTGCATTCTTAACAAAACGAGTACCGATATCACGGATATCAGTTGCACGTTCTTTAAGGTATTCGTCATCTAGAGATTCTAGTGCAGTCGCTTGCTCTTCGATTACCGTGTAAATCGCATTGTCTGCAGATAGTTTGTCTTTCTTGATGAGTGCTAGGATTTCTTCTTCTAGCTCTTCATCTTCAAGAAGCATGATATGGCCTTCGAAGATAGCCTCTTTCTCTTCACCAAAAGTTTCAAGCGCTTTTTGCTTAACAACTTCTAGCTGTTGAGCTGACTTGTTGCGAGCGTCAAAGAAACGCGCAACTTCTGCTTCAACTTGGTCATCTGAAATAGTAGACGTGTTTAGAACAATTTCGTCTTCTTGAAGTAGTAGTGCTTTACCGATAGCAATACCAGGAGATGCTAGGATGCCTGAAATCATAGCTTTACCTTTATATGGTCTAGTGTATCAAAGATTGGATGGTTTTTTAGCCACTTATAATATGTAGCTGATAGCCCGAGCCATTTCCAATAAAGCCATTCTGTTTTCACAAAATGGCTTTAAGGAGAACTGGGTTCTTAGTGAAGCTCAGGGATCAGAGCTACTAGGTGGTCAACTGCTTGTTGAGCTTGTGGGCCTTCAGCAGCGATAGTGATAGTAGTGCCTTTAACTAGACCAAGAGTTTGTAGTTTGAATAGGCTTTTCGCGCTAGCGCTTTTGCCGTTAGTAGTCACAGTGATGTCAGCGTCAAATGCTTTTGCTTCTTTAACGAACTGAGCAGCCGGACGAGTGTGAAGGCCGTTTTCTGCTGTGATTTCTACTTGCTTCTCGTACATTTTTTATACCCCAATTGATTTATTTTATGTTTAGTTTCTAGACCAAACAAAGCTTATCGTTAAATGTTATGCCCAGCTATAGTGCAAAGGTCGTAACTGTTAAGAATTGTGTCGGACTAGAATTGTAGGACATGATTGCAGTCTTCGCCGTATGCATGTCCTACGAAATTCGGTATTCAGCCTATTTATTTTTAAGCTTAAAATAAAACTGTCCTGATATTACCAAAGGCTGACAGAGATTCAACAAAAAAGCCCCTTAAAGGGGCTTTTTTCGTGTAAAAATTGATTTAGCTACATATTACTGCTGAATCTCTTTATCAGTAAATATACCTGCGAACAATGCTGAACTTAGGTAACGCTCACCTGAACTTGGTAGTACAGTTACGATTGTTTTTCCTTTAAATTCAGGAAGTTCTGCTAGTTTGTTGGCCGCCACAACCGCTGCGCCAGAAGAAATTCCAGCAAGGATACCTTCTTCTTCCATTAGGCGACGTGCCATTTCGATAGCTTCTTCTGAGGTTACCAGCTCAACACGGTCTAGAAGCTCTAGATCCAAGTTTTCTGGGATAAAGCCTGCGCCGATGCCTTGGATTTTGTGCGGTGCTGGTTGGATTTCTTCACCTGCTAGTGCTTGAGTGATAACTGGTGACTCTGCTGGCTCTACAGCAACAGAAACGATAGCTTTACCTTTCTCACCTTTAATGTAACGGCTAGTACCTGTGATAGTACCACCAGTACCAACACCTGCTACGAATACGTCCACTTCACCGTCGGTTGCATCCCAGATTTCAGGACCCGTTGTTTTCTCGTGGATTGCAGGGTTTGCAGGGTTGTTGAATTGTTGAAGCAGTAGGTACTTCTCTGGGTTAGAAGCAACAATTTCTTCTGCTTTCGCAATGGCACCTTTCATGCCTTTTGCCGCTTCCGTTAGCTCAAGGTTTGCGCCTAGTGCTTTTAGAAGTTTACGACGCTCAAGACTCATAGACTCTGGCATCGTTAGTGTTAGTTTGTAGCCACGAGCTGCTGCAACGAAGGCAAGTGCGACACCTGTGTTACCACTGGTTGGCTCAACAAGCTCTACGCCCGCTTTTAGACGACCGTCTTTTTCTGCTTCCCAGATCATGTTAGCACCGATACGGCATTTAACGCTGAAGCTAGGGTTACGCGCTTCTACTTTTGCAAGAACGTTGCCGTTACTTACTTTGTTTAGGCGAACTAGAGGGGTGTTACCAATCGTCAGGGAGTTATCTTCGTAAATCTTGCTCATTCTATGTTCCTTCATTCAACCGTGGTGGTTATTGATTACCTGATAAGAATATGACTTTGTTTGGCAACGTAAAAGAACCAAATAGTTATATATTATGGAAGAAAGTTTATCGGTAGGCGTTTGAAGTGCTGTAGGAATGGTGGAAAGTCCCTTAGTGGCTAAGCGCTAGCGCGGCAAGCCACTAAGGACTGGGATTAAGACTGACGACGTAAAACGCCGAAACCAAGACAAAGTGCGACCCAAATATAAAGTGGCCAGCTGCCAACTTCTCGGTACCAGGTTGTCCCATCAGTTGGGGTGACTTCTGTACGGAGAACCGAGGTTTCAAACTGAGGAACCTCGGCAATAATGTCACCTTTATGATCGGTGACTGCCGTTACGCCATTGTTGGTTGAGCGGATTAATGGCAAACCGAGTTCTAATGCTCGCATACGGGCAATTTCCATATGTTGCAGTGGGCCGATAGAGCGGCCAAACCAAGCATCATTGGATAGGGTTAGCAGATAGTCAGTGTCGTCAGTCACGTTTTGTCTAACTTGCTCTCCAAAGATGATCTCATAACACAGAGCTGGCGCGAGATGCATGCCGTTAGCCACAATGTTTGGCTGCACATAAGCACCACGGCTGAATGATGACATTGGTAAATTAAAGAACGGTGCAATCGGCCTTAAAATGTCACCAAACGGTACAAACTCGCCAAATGGCAGTAAGTGGTGTTTGTGGAAACGCTCATCCATATCCAACTCGTAGTCACCGTAAGGCGTTTGGCCGACCACTAAGATGCTGTTGTAGTATTCACCAGAATCCGTTCTGTTGATAACCCCTGTAATCACCGCAGAGTTGTTCATCTTAGCGGCGGAATCTAAGTTGCTCAAAAATGAAGGCAGCTCGAATTCCATTGCAGGGATTGCCGCTTCTGGCCAGATGATAATATCCGCATCCCAGTTTTCACGAGTGAGATCCGTGTATTTCATGATGGTTGGCCAGCGATGATTCGGAAGCCACTTTTGTGCTTGGTCGACATTACCTTGAATCAGCGCCACGGACTTGGTTCTTTGATGAGCAGGCGTGACCCATTCATAGTTTCGAAGGCCAAATCCGGTTGCTAATACCACCATAGGTATGAGTAGTAGTTGCCACTGCTTTGAAGTCGCTAGATAAGCAAGACTCCCTGCCATGATGATCGAAAGCAGTGTTATAAGTTCGACACCACCGATAGGCGCAAAGCTGCCAAGGGGAGAATCAATTTGACTGTATCCCAGCCACAGCCACGGAAATCCTGTCATCACCCAGCCGCGTGCCCAGTCAAATACAAGCCATAATGCTGGCGCCGCAATAAAATAGCGGGTTTTGTTTTCTGATGGGAAAAAGCGATTGAGCGACCATGCAAAGAGCGCAGAATAGATGGAAAGGTAGCCGACAAGCAACGCCATTAGAAATAGGCTCGCTATCTTTGGCATACCACCGAAGGTATCGATGCTGACGTGAACCCAACTGATTCCAGTCGCAAACTGACCAAGCCCCCATGCGTAACCAGTCCAAAGCGCGCTTTTTCTGCTTCGGCCACGGATAAGTAGCATAAGAAGGAAAGGGCTGACAATGGCAAGAGGCCAAAGCTGATACGGCGCAAAGGCGAGCGTTGTGCTTGCGCCAACAAAAGCGGCCCCAATGGGCCGCAGTAGTCGAAGACTTTTCTTCATTTATGGTTTTCTCACTTATTCGGTGAGCTTAAGGTTGAGGTAAGTGTTTACTCTTCAACGCTTGAAGCAGTTTCTTGGTCCGGGATAGTCACTTGGACTTGAACCACACGACGGTTATCCGCCGCTGTCACCTTAAAGTTGTAATTTTCTATTTCAACCACTTCACCGCGAATCGGTAAGTGACCAAATGCAGTCATGACTAAGCCACCGACGGTATCCACTTCTTCATCACTAAAGCTAGAGCCAAACGTGTCGTTAAACTCTTCAATGGTGGTGAGCGCTTTCACAGCGAACGTGTGCTTACTCAGTTTTCTGATATCTAGCTCATCGTCGTCATCGAACTCATCTTCGATTTCACCAACGATTTCTTCGAGAATATCTTCGATGGTCACCAGACCCGATACTCCGCCGAATTCGTCAACAACAATGGCCATGTGATAACGCTCTTCACGGAACTCTTTCAGTAGGCGGTCTACACGCTTACTTTCAGGAACCACTACAGCAGGGCGGATCACTTCTTCAATATCAAATGGGGCGCTGTCAGAGCCCAAGTAACGGAGGAGGTCCTTAGCTAAGAGGATGCCTTCTACATGGTCTTTATCTTCACTGATGACTGGGTAGCGTGAGTGCTGTGCGTCGGTCATTAGTGCGATCAGTTTATCGAGGTTATCGGAACGTTCGATAGTGACCATTTGCGAACGTGGCAACATAATGTCGCGTACTCGCATTTCAGAAATTTCCATAACACCCTCAAGCATGTCGCGGGTGTCGTGGTCAATTAGGTCGTTTTCTTCAGAGTCGCGGATAACATCCACGAGCTCTTGGCGATCTTTTGGCTCTCCTTGAAAAATTTGACCTAGGCGCTCAAAGAAGGACTTCCTACTCGGACCTTCAGATTTTTTACTTTTTCCCTCTGGCTGAGAGGGAGAAGACTCTTCGTTCATGACTTCTCAATTCAGAATGCTACCAGATGTGTGATAGCGCACATGTGTAAAGGCGAGTTTTTGCCTCTACTCCTTTTCTGCAAGATATGGGTCTTCAAAGCCCATTTCAAGCATAATTTCAGTTTCCAAAGCTTCCATTTCTTCGGCTTCTTCATCTTCAATATGATCATAACCTAGCAGATGAAGACTGCCATGTACAACCATATGTGCCCAGTGTGCGTTCAAGGGCTTTGACTGCTCAATGGCCTCTTTTTCCACCACTTGGCGGCAGATAATCATATCGCCAAGGAGGTCTATCTCTACGCCTGGAGGCGCTTCGAATGGGAATGAAAGCACGTTAGTCGGCTTGTCTTTACCACGATACTCGTGATTGAGTTGGTGGCTTTCTTGCTCGTCAACGATTCGGATGGTGAGTTCCGCTTCTTTTTGAAACGGAATAATGGTTTTATCTAACCAGCGCTGAAACTCATCAGCGCTTGGCAGGCCTTGTTCTGATTCGACAGCAAGTTGTAAATCCAGTTCAATGCTCATTATTTACTTTCCGAAGGTGTGCTTGTCGCCGCGGCTTTGTCGAGTAACGCTTGTGCTGCTTCTCGCTCTTCACGACGTTTGCGCTCTATCTCTTTGCGAGCTTTTGAATCTTCCGCTTCCCACTTTTCGTAAGCGTTCACGATACGAGCGACAACAGGGTGGCGCACTACGTCGTCTGATTGGAAGAAATTAAAGCTGATTTCATCGACTTCGTTAAGCACTTCGATAGCATGACGAAGACCAGACTTCGCGCCGCGTGGCAAGTCAATCTGAGTCACGTCACCGGTGATGACTGCGCGCGAGTTAAAGCCAATACGGGTCAAGAACATCTTCATTTGTTCAACCGTCGTGTTCTGACTCTCGTCGAGAATAATAAACGCATCGTTTAGAGTACGGCCGCGCATGTAAGCAAGCGGTGCAACTTCAATTACGTTTCGCTCAATCAGTTTTTCAACACGCTCAAAGCCAAGCATCTCGAACAGTGCGTCATAAAGTGGGCGCAAATATGGGTCGACTTTTTGGCTAAGGTCTCCAGGTAGGAATCCCAGTTTCTCACCGGCTTCAACCGCTGGTCGAGTTAATAGAATACGGCGGATCTCTTGGCGCTCCAGCGCATCAACAGCGGCGGCAACGGCAAGGTATGTTTTACCTGTACCGGCAGGGCCAATGCCAAAGCTGATGTCATGAGTGACCATGTTTACCAAGTACTGTGCTTGGTTTGGTGTGCGTGGCTTGATGATGCCTTTTTTGGTCTTAACAAAGACTTCTTTACCGTGAGCAATTTCCGATTCGGTATTTTGCTCAAGTACGCCGGACTCTTTGACTGCTAAGTGAATCTGCTCAGGTTCAATATCTGGAGTCTGACCACGAACAGGTGCAGTGTCTACGTAGAGTGATTTAATGATGTCGAGTGCAGCAGCACTAGTATGTGGCTTACCAACGATAGTGAAGTAGTTGCTTCTGTGGTTTATTTCGACACCTAAACGGCGTTCTAAGTGTTTGATGTTGTCATCGAAAGGACCGCACAAGCTGGACAGACGGCGGTTGTCTGAAGGTTCTAGATTGATTTCTAGAGTTACGATTTGATTACTCAATGTTGCCTCGCATGTTGCCCCTTAAGGGCGATGAACGGAGCCCGATTTTGACCGGACTCCACATTTTTTCCCATATCACTCCAAAATAGCACAATGGAGCGCTTTGGGTATAGGCATTAAGGCGTAAAGGTAGCCACACCTAGCTCATCTTCGCGTTTGGTTTTCGCCATCATTTGCATTGGTGAAATCACAGAGCGAAGATCCATATCTTTTTCAGTTCTTACGAGCTCACCACGAAGAGAGTTCGCAAACACATCGGTAATTTTCACATCAACAAATTGGCCGATTAGCTCAGCGCCACCTTCGAAGTTTACAACACGGTTGTTTTCAGTACGTGCTCGTAGTTCCATTAGGTTTTTCTTTGATGGACCTTCAACAAGAACGCGTTGCTCAGTGTCTAGCATTAGACGAGAGTAGCGCATCGCTTGTGTGTTAACGGTTTGCTGTAACTCGTACAAACGATCTTTCTTAGTTTGCTCAGGCAAATCACAAGGGTAGTCAGCTGCCGGCGTACCAGGACGTGGTGAGAAGATGAAGCTAAAGCTCATATCGAAATCAACGTCTTTGATAAGCTTCATGGTGTCTTGGAAGTCTTTGTCTGTCTCACCAGGGAAGCCAACGATAAAGTCAGAACTGATTTGAATATCAGGACGCGCTTTACGTAGCTTACGAATGATAGATTTGTACTCAATCGCCGTATGAGGACGTTTCATCATCGTAAGGATGCGATCTGAACCGCTTTGCACCGGAAGGTGCAGGAAGCTCACAAGCTCAGGCGTGTCTTCGTATACTGCGATGATGTCATCGGTAAACTCTAGCGGGTGGCTAGTCGTGAATCGAATACGGTCAATGCCATCGATTGACGCGACTAGGCGCAGCAGTTCCGCGAATGAACAGATGTCGCCATCGTGCATTGGGCCGCGGTAAGCGTTAACGTTTTGACCTAGAAGGTTCACTTCACGAACGCCTTGCTCTGCAAGCTGTGCGATTTCGTATAAAACGTCATCCATTGGACGGCTAACTTCTTCGCCACGTGTGTATGGTACTACACAGTAAGTACAGTATTTTGAGCAGCCTTCCATAATAGAAACGAACGCAGTTGCACCTTCAGCGCGAGGCTCAGGTAGACGGTCGAATTTCTCGATCTCTGGGAACGAGATATCCATAACAGGTACTTCGTCGTTTTGCGATTGTTTGATCATTTCAGGTAGGCGGTGCAGAGTTTGCGGGCTAAAAATTACGTCTACGTATGGCGCTCGTTCGCGGATGTGGTCACCTTCTTGTGTCGCTACGCAGCCACCAACACCGATCACAACGCCTTCTTTCTTATCTTTCAGTGTTTTCCAACGACCAAGTTGGTGGAAAACTTTTTCTTGCGCTTTTTCACGGATCGAACAAGTGTTCAACAGTAGTACGTCTGCTTCCTCTGGCACTTCAGTTAGCTCGTAGCCATTTGCAGCATTAAGCAGATCGGCCATTTTTGATGAATCGTATTCGTTCATCTGGCAACCCCAGGTTTTAATTAGCAGTTTCTTACTCATCACTATCGCTCGTCAGTTATGTAAATCTTATGCTGAACTATTGTTCAATTTATAGCCACCATCTCGGCGGTAAGCGGCGTATTGTACTGCTTTAAAAACCGCCTGACTAGGGGTAGGGTAAAATCTCTTTGAGAGCTTATATTTCAATTGGTACACGTCGAAATTAGCCCTCACAAAAGCAAGGATTTTGACGGGAAAAAACTCGCGCTTTAGCAAGTCGCTACGTACAATGAGAACACATTGATTTTAAGACAGTATTAGCACTATGGAACAGTATGAAATAGTCGTCGTAGGCGGTGGAATGGTAGGAGCAGCTCTTGCTCTCGGTCTTGCAAAGCAGGGGCGTTCAGTTGCCGTTATTGAGAAGTTCACACCGAAGCCATTTGAACAAGCCCAGGCGATGGATTTGCGTGTGTCTGCTATTTCACATCGTTCTGTTGATCTTCTGCAATCTTTAAATGCTTGGGACGCGATTCAAGACACCCGAGTCTGTCCGTACGCAAGGCTTGAAACATGGGAGGCAGACAATTGTCGAATTCGATTTAATGCCGACGAACTCGCACTCCCGCAGTTGGGTTATATCGTTGAGAATCGCATGATTCAACTAGGCCTTTGGGCTCAGTTCGCACGTTTTGAGAACCTCAAAGTCATTGAAGGTGATGGTGTTGAGAGCTTAGAACTTGCTCCAAATGACTCCAGCATCACGCTTGAATCGGGTAGGGTGCTTAAGGCGCGTTTGGTAGTGGGCGCCGATGGTGCTAACTCGAGAGTGAGACAATCTGCGGGCATTGGTATTACCGCCTGGGACTATCGCCAGGAATGTATGCTAATCAATGTTGAAACTGAGCTACCACAACAAGATATTACATGGCAGTGGTTTACACCAAGCGGTCCTCGTTCGTTTTTGCCTCTGTGTGGTAATCAAGGCTCGCTGGTTTGGTATGATGCTCCTAAGCGTATTCGACAGTTGAAGAATATGAATCCCGCTCAGCTAGAGTTGGAGATCGCTACTTATTTTCCGGCGGAACTCGGGAAAGTGAAAGTGCTACAACATGGTTCATTTCCACTGACCCGTCGTCATGCTCAAAGTTACCATAAGCAGGGTTGTGTTATCGTTGGTGACGCTGCACACACGATTAATCCTCTAGCGGGACAAGGGGTCAACTTAGGCTTTAAAGATGTAGAAACACTGCTCGAATGTTTTGAGTCTAAAGGGGTGACACAACAGGCGCTGGTTCAATATGAGCGTTTACGTCGCCCAGACAACCTACTTATGCAAACAGGCATGGATGTGTTCTACAAAGGCTTTAGTAATACGTTGCCGCCTTTGATGTTTGCACGTAACGCCATACTTAAGTTGGCGGAGCACTCTGGGCCAATTAAACAACAAGTGTTGAAATACGCCATTGGCTTAAAGTAATCAACTAAGCACTAATTCCCAATCACTAAGCACGTCGGGGCAATAACATCAGGTAGGCTTGAATGCCAATTGGGCTTACCTGTTTTAGGGTCGAGCTCGAATATTGAAACGTTATTTGAATGCTGATTGGCCGCGAGCAACCATTTGCCATCTGGCGTGATACTGATATCTCTAGGAAATGCCCCATGCGTCTTTACATAGCCTTGATATGCAGGATGCTCCGGCTCACTCACATCAAACCAACTTATCACAGACTCCCCACGACTGGTTAAGTACACATAACGTTCATCGACCGAGAGTTTAATGGCCGCTGCCGCTTCGTGGCATGAATGCTCTGGAAATGCAGTGATAGTAGTGACTATTTGCCACTGTTGTTTTGTTAGGGCAATCACTGTCAGAGACTCGTCGAGTTCACACAATACAAAACCGAATAGGCCATCTTGGGTAAAGCTGACATGTCTTGGTCCGCTTCCTGGTGGTAATTCCAAACGTTGAGGCTGTTGAACTTGTTTGCCTTCACAGTGGTAGAAGGTAAGCAAATCGATACCAAGATCGACCGTGACCAATTGAGTCGTGTTAGGAATAAACATCACTTGATGTCCATGGGGTGATAGTTGGCGAGTAGCGTGAGGACCTTGGCCATAGTTGGATAGCTTGGCTATCCGTTGCCCTATCTTTCCTGCAGGCTCCAAAGCAAACAGTTCGAAGTCTCCAGTTCCGTAGTAGGCAACAGCGACTCTATCAACAGTATCGGAAATTGCGACATGACAGGGCGCATCCCCGTCTAGCATCACTTTTTGAGAATATTGCTCATCGCCTGCAAGAAAGTGCAAAGCAGCCCCTTCCGCTTGAAAAACCTCAGACACTACATAAAGGCCATGTTGAGAATGGGTAAGGTAAGAGGGATTAACGACATCAGTTTTGACGGAGGGTGAACTTACTGCACCGTTTGTTCCGAATTTGACTTGAGAAAAGCCAAGATGGCCTTGTTGTGAATATTGACCAATATATACGTTAGACTGCATATCGCTGCGAACCACTTCAATAAATAACCATATGGAACAAGAATCTGCGTGACGATGCAATTTGGATAGGGGCAATGGGAAAATCTGTGATGAGTGTTGCGAAAGATAATGCGAGTTAGTTACTTTTAGCAGGGTATTGAGTTTTCACTCACTGTATCAAAGAGTAAGTGACAAAGACATAGAAGGAAAAAAGGCTCGTCAAATGACGAGCCTTCTTAATGATGGTGCGGAAGGAGAGACTTGAACTCTCACACCTTGCGGCGCCAGAACCTAAATCTGGTGCGTCTACCAATTCCGCCACTTCCGCAACAAATCTTTATAGCTAAGAGAGTAATTGGTAAAACTCAATCTCAACGTTGTCTGGTAAGTATAACTTACAATATAAATGGTGGCTACGACGGGATTCGAACCTGTGACCCCATCATTATGAGTGATGTGCTCTAACCAGCTGAGCTACGTAGCCACTCTGAGTTCTTTCGAACTTCTTTGTCTTTCAAAGAAAGATGGTGCGGAAGGAGAGACTTGAACTCTCACACCTTGCGGCGCCAGAACCTAAATCTGGTGCGTCTACCAATTCCGCCACTTCCGCATCAATTCTGTAGTCTTAGCTGATGATTGGTGAATCAGCTAGACGTTGTAATAGTGGCTGGGCTACCTGGATTCGAACCAGGGAATGCCGGCATCAAAAGCCGGTGCCTTACCGCTTGGCGATAGCCCAACAGATTGTTTCAGATGTCAATCACATCACTCTATGTTTCAAGAGAAATAATGGTGCGGAAGGAGAGACTTGAACTCTCACACCTTGCGGCGCCAGAACCTAAATCTGGTGCGTCTACCAATTCCGCCACTTCCGCATCAATTTTGTAGTCATAGTCGACGATTGGTGAATCAACTAGACGTTGTATTAGTGGCTGGGCTACCTGGATTCGAACCAGGGAATGCCGGCATCAAAAGCCGGTGCCTTACCGCTTGGCGATAGCCCAACTGGATTGTTTGATATGTCAATCACATAGCTCTTTATTTCTAAAGGCTCTTTATTTCTAAAGAAAGATGGTGCGGAAGGAGAGACTTGAACTCTCACACCTTGCGGCGCCAGAACCTAAATCTGGTGCGTCTACCAATTCCGCCACTTCCGCATCAATTTTGTAGTCTTAGCTGACGATTGGTGAATCAACTAGACGTTGTAATAGTGGCTGGGCTACCTGGATTCGAACCAGGGAATGCCGGCATCAAAAGCCGGTGCCTTACCGCTTGGCGATAGCCCAACAGATTGTTTCAGATGTCAATCACATCACTCTATATTTCAAGAGAAATAATGGTGCGGAAGGAGAGACTTGAACTCTCACACCTTGCGGCGCCAGAACCTAAATCTGGTGCGTCTACCAATTCCGCCACTTCCGCATCAATTTTGTAGTCATAGTCGACGATTGGTGAATCAACTAGACGTTGTATTAGTGGCTGGGCTACCTGGATTCGAACCAGGGAATGCCGGCATCAAAAGCCGGTGCCTTACCGCTTGGCGATAGCCCAACTGGATTGTTTGATATGTCAATCACATAGCTCTTTATTTCTAAAGAAAGATGGTGCGGAAGGAGAGACTTGAACTCTCACACCTTGCGGCGCCAGAACCTAAATCTGGTGCGTCTACCAATTCCGCCACTTCCGCATCAATTTTGTAGTCTTAGCTGACGATTGGTGAATCAACTAGACGTTGTATTAGTGGCTGGGCTACCTGGATTCGAACCAGGGAATGCCGGCATCAAAAGCCGGTGCCTTACCGCTTGGCGATAGCCCAACAGATTGTTTCAGATGTCAATCACATCACTCTATATTTCAAGAGAAATAATGGTGCGGAAGGAGAGACTTGAACTCTCACACCTTGCGGCGCCAGAACCTAAATCTGGTGCGTCTACCAATTCCGCCACTTCCGCAACAAACTTTGTAGTTAAGAGAGTAATTGGTATAACTCAATCTTAACGTTGTACTTGAAGGTAAACCTACAAGTTTCAATAAATGGTGGCTACGACGGGATTCGAACCTGTGACCCCATCATTATGAGTGATGTGCTCTAACCAGCTGAGCTACGTAGCCACTCGAGGCTCTCGCCTTACTGTTCTTTCAAAAGAAAGATGGTGCGGAAGGAGAGACTTGAACTCTCACACCTTGCGGCGCCAGAACCTAAATCTGGTGCGTCTACCAATTCCGCCACTTCCGCAACAAACTTTGTAGTTAAGAGAGTAATTGGTATAACTCAATCTTAACGTTGTACTTGAAGGTAAACCTACAAGTTTCAATAAATGGTGGCTACGACGGGATTCGAACCTGTGACCCCATCATTATGAGTGATGTGCTCTAACCAGCTGAGCTACGTAGCCACTCTTGAGAGCGAGAGAATATAATACAAACTCGTCTCATGTGCCAAGGTTTTTTTCCAAAAACTTGCCACTTTAAAAATGGCTGGGCTACCTGGATTCGAACCAGGGAATGCCGGCATCAAAAGCCGGTGCCTTACCGCTTGGCGATAGCCCAACAGGATTGTTTACTATGTCAATCACATGGCTCTTTATTTCTAAAGAATAATGGTGCGGAAGGAGAGACTTGAACTCTCACACCTTGCGGCGCCAGAACCTAAATCTGGTGCGTCTACCAATTCCGCCACTTCCGCATTATTTCCTAAAAACTCTAAAAAGAGTGCTTAGGAAATGGTGGCTACGACGGGATTCGAACCTGTGACCCCATCATTATGAGTGATGTGCTCTAACCAGCTGAGCTACGTAGCCATTTCCATATTGTTGATTCTCTTCGAAAGTTGCCTTATCGCTGAGAACGGGGCGCATTATGCGGAGTTGAGTGTGATGCGTCAACTTTTTTTGTGAAGAAATTCGCCAAAAAGTGCCGTTCGAACCTTTTTTAATCAAACCGCTCTGTTTCTGATCTAAATCAGCTAGATAATTGTCGATTTTCTAAGGTGCTATTGGTTTCGATATGGAGTCTTATTGTGAGTTGATAGACCTTGTAAAACAACAAAAGCCAGCAGTTGCTGGCTTTTTAAACAATAACGAGTGTGAAGAAATTACACGTTGAAGCGGAAGTGAACTACATCACCATCTTTAACGATGTATTCTTTACCTTCTAGACGCCATTTACCTGCATCTTTTGCACCAGACTCACCGTTGTATTGAATGAAGTCGTCATAACCAACAACTTCTGCACGGATGAAGCCTTTTTCGAAGTCAGTGTGGATCTTACCTGCGGCTTGCGGCGCAGTTGCACCAATAGGGATAGTCCAAGCGCGAACTTCTTTAACGCCAGCAGTGAAGTAGGTTTGCAGAGTCAGTAGTTCGTAACCAGAGCGGATCACTCGGTTAAGACCAGGCTCTTCAATACCCATATCAGCTAGGAACTCTTCGCGATCTTCGTCGTCTAGCTCAGAAAGCTCAGATTCGATAGATGCACACACCGCAACAACTACGTTGTTTTCTTTTTCTGCGTACTCGCGTACTGCATCAAGATACGGGTTGTTCTCAAAACCATCTTCATTCACGTTTGCGATGTACATGGTTGGTTTTAGCGTTAGGAAGTTTAGGTAACCAACGGCTGCTAGCTCTTCTTTTGCAAGATCAACAGTACGCGCCATGCCACCTTCAGTAAGCACTGGTAGTAGCTTTTCAAGTACGGTGAGCTCGAATTTCGCGTCTTTGTCGCCGCCTTTTGCTTTCTTAGCATTACGCTGAATTGCGCGCTCACAAGAGTCTAAGTCAGCAAGAGCTAGTTCAAGGTTGATCACTTCGATGTCTTCGATTGGTGACACTTTGCCTGCAACGTGAACGATGTTTTCGTTCTCAAAACAGCGAACTACGTGACCGATCGCGTCAGTTTCACGGATGTTCGCTAGGAATTTGTTACCCAGACCTTCACCTTTAGAAGCACCAGCAACAAGACCTGCGATGTCCACAAACTCCATTGTTGTTGGAAGGATCTTTTGTGGATTAACAATTTTCGCCAGCGCGTCTAGACGTAGATCTGGCACAGGTACCACGCCTGTGTTTGGTTCGATAGTACAGAACGGGAAGTTTGCTGCTTCGATACCAGCTTTAGTCAGTGCGTTAAACAGAGTTGACTTACCTACGTTTGGTAGACCAACGATGCCACATTTAAAACCCATGATTGTAAACCTTATTCAGCTTTGAAGGTGTGTAAGCGATTTTGTGCTTTTGTCAGGCCATCTTTCAGTAAGATGTCGAGACTGCGAACGGATTCATCGACAACAGCATCAAGGCATTCTTGCTCTTTTGCTGGCGCTTTACCGAGTACATAACCTGCTACTTTGTCTTTGTGCCCAGGATGGCCAATACCAATCCTTAGACGATAAAATTCTTTATTGTTGCCCAGCTTGCTAATGGTGTCTTTTAAACCATTGTGCCCGCCATGACCGCCACCTTTTTTGAACTTGGCAACGCCTGGAGGTAAGTCTAGCTCATCGTGAGCGACCATGATCTCTTCAGGTTTGATCTGATAAAACTTCGCAAGTGCAGCAATAGCTTTTCCAGACAGGTTCATAAATGTGGTGGGGATTAACAGTCGTAAGTCACTGCCATTCACCAGAATTCGACCCGTGAGACCGTAGAACTTTGGTTCGTTTTTCAAAGTGACGTTATGGATACGAGCGAGTTCCTCTACCACCCAAGCACCGGCATTGTGACGCGTACGAGCGTATTCAGGTCCAGGATTGGCAAGGCCTACAAGCAATTTTATCTGCTGAGTCAACGTTAAGATCTCTCTTGAATCTCAAAAGCGCGGTATAATAGCACACTAAATTGGCACAAAAAATGTGAATACAAAAAAACCACTTCGAAGGGAAGTGGTTTTTTCATTTCTAGGCGAGAATTACTTTGAAGTAAACATCGCAGAGATTGATTCTTCGTTGCTGATGCGACGAATAGCTTCAGCAAGCATGCTAGATAGAGTTAGCTGAGTTACTTTACCAGTCGCAGCCATCTCTTTTGTTAGCGTGATAGAGTCAGTCACGATAACTTGGTCTAGAACAGAGTTCTTGATGTTCTTAGCAGCGTTGCCAGAGAATACAGCGTGAGTAGCGTAAGCGAATACACGCTTAGCACCGCGCTCTTTAAGCGCTTCTGCTGCTTTACATAGCGTACCGCCAGTATCGATCATGTCATCAACGATCACACAGTCGCGACCTTCAACATCACCGATTAGGTTCATCACTTCAGATACGTTAGCGCGTGGACGACGCTTGTCGACGATCGCGATATCGATGTCGCCTAGTGCTTTAGCTGTTGCACGAGCACGCACAACACCGCCTAGGTCAGGTGAAACAACCACTGGATCTTCTAGACCACGCTCAGCCATGTCTTCAAGAAGGACTGGTGTACCGAAGATGTTATCTACAGGTACATCGAAGAAGCCTTGAATCTGCTCTGCGTGTAGGTCGATTGTAAGAACGCGGTCAACACCAACGTTTGAAAGGAAGTCTGCAACAACTTTTGCAGTGATTGGCACACGTGCAGAGCGCACACGACGGTCTTGACGAGCGTAACCAAAGTAAGGAATAACAGCAGTAATACGGCCTGCTGAAGCGCGGCGCATTGCATCAATCATTACCACTAACTCCATTAGGTTGTCGTTAGTTGGCGCACAAGTTGACTGAATGATGAATACATCACTACCACGAACGTTTTCGTTGATTTGAACAGCGACTTCGCCGTCAGAGAAACGGTCAACAGTAGCATCTCCTAGAGAGATGTATAGACGGTCAGCAATACGTTGGGCTAGTTCAGGTGTTGCGTTACCAGCAAATAGCTTCATATCAGGCACGGTGGAAACCTCAGGGTTGCGTCCAGTTTAAACAGATTGTAATAGGGCTAACTCATAGTTAGCCAGGGTCTCTAGTAAAGGAGAGCGGTTGCACCCTTTCGCCACATAAGCGGAGACGGTGTCAGGAAGCAGTTCTAGGACTTTTTGTGCATTTTCCTGAGTTTTAAACTCGGAAAACACGCACGATCCAGTACCCGTCAATCTTGACGGCGCGTATTGTAGCAGCCATGAAAGTTGGTTATCAACCTCTGGATACAGCATTCGGACAATTTTTTCGCAATCGTTTCCGTAGGGGCTGTCTAAAAGCGTTGTCAGCTCTTGCTTCGGCGTATTTCGCGTCAGGTCAGGATGCGTAAAGATATCCACGGTCGCAATGCTCACTTTTGGTTTGACAACCAAATACCAAAGCTCTTCGGGTTCTGCCGCGCTGAGTTTTTCACCAACGCCTTCTGCAAATGCGGCGAAACCACGTACAAATACCGGTACATCAGCACCGAGTGCGAGACCGATTTCCGCCAGTTCATCAACACTAAATTGGGTTTGCCATAAGAAGTTTAGCGCAACCAATGCCGTTGCTGCATTCGATGAGCCGCCGCCAATACCACCGCCCATTGGAAGTATTTTATCGAGTCTAATATGGGCGCCATAAGAGCATTGGGCTTTCGCTTGAAGCGCGCTAGCCGCTTTCCAAATGAGGTTATCTTGTGTGGCTACCCCTTCGATTTCTGGCGACAGGGTAATGTCACCGCTGTTGTTGGCGGTGATTTCTAGTGAGTCGCAAAGATCAATGAATTGGAACAGAGTTTGTAATTCATGATAGCCATTGGCCTGTCGCCCTGTGATGTAGAGAAACAGATTGAGCTTAGCCGGGCTTGGCCATGTGGTAGTGTTGGTGATCATGGTACGTTTGGTCACTGTTTGATAGTCCATTTGGAAACAACGAGGTTGAGCTTGGTGTCATCTTGCACTAGCTGCATTCGAGTTGGCATCGGCAGTGTGCGGGTCTCATCTTCGAGTGTGAAACTGCGATACTCGGTATAGTTAAGCTGCCAAGCCTTCCTATTTAGCTGTTTGGTCAGGCTTGCTACTGTGTTGAACTCATTGAGCTGATAGCTATCAGCGGAGTTTGGTTGACCAATAAGCCAATCTGCCAACTGCTCAATTGGAATGTTGAGCCCTGTTAACTGGTAGATAAGCAGGTTAGCATCTTGGCCTGATAGCTTTTGGTCGTCATAGGTTTCAATAAACGCGCCATTGGGTGTCGACGTAAGGTTGAAGACCGTTTGGCCGAGAAAGGTGGTTAGGCGAACTTGAGTCAAATTCGCAGAGTATGTCCAATAGAAGTTCAAGGTTTGGCGCTGCTCTGGCGAAATGTAGCCAAGTTTGCCACTGGCCTTATATTGGGTAAGGGCGTTGAGCTCAGCTCGGTGAGCTTGCCATTCGACACTTTGTGGCTCGGGTGGCATTGTGCTACAGCCAAACAAAAACAGTGCCGTCAATGTGTAAAACAGGCGACGAAAAAGTCTGTGCATAGGAAACTACTTACGTGATGGATTATTGTGCAAATTCAATACAATATTGACAGACTATAGCATCAATCCCACAAACTCAGGAAAACATATTGGTCAGAGTCTTTCAATAAGTGGTGCCATCAAGTAAAATTCTGCCCTATTTGTCAAATCTGTATCAGAGAATTCGCGTTACATGTCATTGCTTGCTATTGGTATTAACCACAATACAGCGTCAGTGGATCTGAGAGAAAAGGTGGCGTTCCCACCGGAAAAACTCGACCGAGCATTGAATGAGCTGAGAGACAATGCCAAAGTCAATGGCTCGGTAATTTTGTCGACCTGTAACCGCACAGAAATCTACTGCGACACCGGTGATACCAATAAAGCACAACTTATTGATTGGTTGGTGCGCTTTCACGACGTGCCAGCAGAGGAGTTAAAGCCTTCTTTGTATGTGTACGAAGAGCAAGCGGCGATCAAACACTTAATGCGTGTGTCTTGTGGCCTAGATTCATTGGTACTGGGTGAGCCACAAATTCTTGGTCAAGTTAAACAAGCCTATAGCGACGCTCGTGACCACCAATCGGTTGAAGGCGGTATAGAGAAGCTGTTCCAAAAGACCTTCTCTGTTGCGAAACGTGTTCGCACTGAAACCGAAATTGGTGGCAGTGCGGTTTCTGTCGCTTATGCGGCAACGACACTGGCAAGACAGATCTTTGAATCTTTGGCGGACTCAACCGTGTTGCTGGTAGGCGCTGGTGAAACCATCGAATTGGTTGCTAAGCACCTCGAAGGACAAGGCTGTAAAAAGATGATCGTCGCCAACCGAACCAAAGAGCGCGCAGAAGTGCTCGCCACCCAGTTCGGTGCGCAGGTTATTGCGCTGAATGATATTCCCGAGGTATTGCCACAAGCCGATATCGTAATCAGTTCAACAGCGAGTCCATTGCCTATTATTGGTAAAGGCATGGTAGAGACCGCGATTAAGAAGCGCCGTTTTCAACCAATGCTGCTCATCGATATTGCTGTACCGCGTGACATTGAGTCACAAGTCGGCGAGCTAAATGATGCTTACCTTTACACCGTTGATGACCTACAGTCTATTGTCGATAGCAATATCGAGCAGCGTAAAGTAGAAGCCATTCAAGCTGAAGCGATTGTCAGCGAAGAGAGCGCGCAGTTTATGTCTTGGATGCGCTCATTGCAGGCAGTGGATAGTATTAGGCAGTATCGCAAACAAGCGAATGACACTAGACAAGATATACTTTCAAAAAGCTTACAAGCATTAGCAGCAGGGGGAGACCCAGAAAAAGTGCTGTTAGAGCTCAGTAATAAATTAACAAACAAGCTTATTCACGCGCCGACCAAAGCGCTGCAAGATGCTGCTGAGCAGGGTGAACCTGCAAAACTGGCAGTTATCCGACAGAGTTTGGGTTTAGACCAAACGAAATAAGCCTCACCCCGAGAAAAGACGCAATTATGAAAGCCTCCATTCTAGTAAAATTGGAAACTCTGGTTGAACGCTATGAAGAAGTTCAACATTTACTTGGTGACCCTGGTGTTATCGGTGATCAAGACAAGTTCCGTGCTCTATCGAAAGAGTACTCTCAGCTTGAAGAAGTGACCAAGTGTTTCCAAGCCTACCAGCAAGCGCAAGACGATCTTGAAGCGGCTGAAGAGATGGCAAAAGAAGACGATGCAGAAATGCGCGAAATGGCTCAAGAAGAGATCAAAGAAGCAAAAGCATCGATCGAAACGCTAGCGGACGAGCTGCAAATTCTTCTTCTTCCAAAAGATCCAAACGATGAGCGCAACTGTTTCCTAGAAATCCGTGCTGGCGCGGGTGGTGATGAAGCGGGTATCTTCGCGGGCAACCTATTCCGTATGTACTCTAAGTTTGCAGAGAAAAAAGGTTGGCGTATTGAGGTGATGAGCTGCAATGAGTCAGAGCAGGGCGGTTATAAAGAGATGATCGCTAAAGTGTCTGGTGACGCAGTTTACGGCACAATGAAGTTTGAATCTGGTGGTCACCGTGTACAGCGTGTTCCAGAAACAGAATCGCAAGGTCGTGTTCACACGTCAGCATGTACTGTTGCGGTAATGCCTGAGATCCCAGAAGCGGATCTGCCAGAAATCAAAGCAGCGGATCTTAAGATTGATACCTTCCGTGCATCCGGCGCTGGTGGTCAGCACGTTAACACCACTGACTCTGCTATTCGTATTACCCACTTACCAACAGGTACAGTGGTAGAGTGTCAGGATGAGCGTTCACAGCATAAGAACAAAGCGAAAGCGATGGCTGTACTAGCAGCACGTATCGTTCAAGCTGAAGAAGCTCGCCGTGCGGCAGAGGTTTCTGATGCTCGTCGTAACCTACTAGGTTCTGGTGACCGTAGTGACCGTATCCGTACTTACAACTACCCACAAGGCCGTGTGTCTGATCACCGCATCAACCTAACACTGTACCGTTTGAATGAAGTAATGGAAGGTGAAATGGCAAGCCTTATCGATCCAGTACTTCAAGAACACCAAGCGGATCAGCTGGCTGCGCTTGCAGAGAACCACTAATTCATGTCGCTAGATATGTCTATAGAAGCGGTGCTCAAACGAGCATCGCTTGTTCTTTCTGAGTCAGGTAGTGACTCGCCAAGTCTAGATGCGGCAGTATTGCTCTGTCACGCCCTTGAAAAGCCGCGAAGCTACTTGCTTACTTGGCCAGAAAAAGAGCTAACCCCAGAGCAGGCGACTCAGTTAGATGCGCTAATGGCAAGACGCACCGCAGGTGAGCCAGTCGCGTATATTCTTGGCGAGCGAGAGTTTTGGTCATTGCCACTCAATGTTGCACCTAGCACGCTGATTCCAAGACCCGATACCGAGCGTTTGGTTGAGCTTGCCCTAGATAAAGCGATGCTTATCGATGGTGATTTGCTTGATTTGGGCACGGGCACTGGCGCAATTGCGCTTGCTTTGGCATCGGAGCTTCCAAAACGTCAGCTTCAGGGGGTAGATTTTCAGCATGAGGCGGTTGAGCTTGCCAAAAGTAACGCCGACAAACTGAATATTGGTAATGTTCGCTTTGCTCAAGGCAGTTGGTTTGCGCCGATTGACCAGGGTCACAAGTTTGCGATTATTGTCTCCAACCCACCTTATATCGATGAAAACGACCCCCATCTTTCTCAAGGGGATGTGCGTTTTGAACCATCGTCGGCATTAGTTGCAGAAAACAACGGTCTGGCCGATATAGAAACGATTACAGCGGCTGCGCCAAGTTATTTGCTTGATGGTGGCTGGCTTCTGTTCGAACACGGCTTTGAGCAGGGAGACGCGGTAAGACGCATCATGGAGCTCCATGGTTTTACCGAAGTTACTACAGAGAAAGACTACGCCAACAATGATAGAGTGACACTCGGAAAGTGGCACCCATAACAACCAAAAGAAAGTAAGAGAGACGCTCATATGTATGAAGGATTAAAGCATTTTCACTTGTTGACGATTGCGATTTCAGTGGCCTTATTGTCGGTTCGATACGGACTGATGATGATGAATTCTCCAAAAGTGAATTTACCGTTCCTAAAACGCTTCCCACACATCAACGACTCTCTTTTATTGCTTTCTGGTTTTGGCCTTATTGCTTACACCGGCTTTGTCCCTTTTACTGATGCAGCGCCGTGGATGACAGAGAAAGTAACCTGCATTATGGCCTATTTTGCATTGGCCTTTTTCACGTTAAAGCTGGCAAAGAACAATTTATTAAGAACATGCGCCTTTTTTGGTGCGCTAGGGTGGCTATTGATGGCAGCGAAGATTGCCATGTTAAAAACGCCATTCCTAATGGGGTAAACCATGATTGAACTGTTTGACGAAGATTTTGATGCGATAGAGTTAGCAGAAGGTGCACTGATCTTAAACAAAGCAGTGGATCCTGAGACGCAGCAGCATTGGGCTGGACTTGAACTCGCGCGCTTAGCCAAAGAGGCTGAGCAGCAACTGTTTCACGAAGTTGATGATAAGCAGCGTTTAGATGCGCTGCTTCGCCTGTTTTATGCTGAATGGCAATTTAAAGGTGATGACGATGAGTATTTCTCATCGGACAATGCCTTCATAGACAAGGTATTAGAGCGCCGTAAAGGTGTGCCAGTGAGCCTTGGTTCTATTTTGCTCTACCTTGGCAGTAAGCTTGGCTTACCCATGGAAGCGGTCACTTTCCCGACTCAGTTTTTGGTGAAAGTGTGTTGGCCGAATGAAGCGCCAGTTTACATCAACCCCTACGATGGTGAGTACGTTAGCAAAAAACGTTTACAGGCATGGCTTATCGGTCATGAAGGACCACTTGCCAAGCTCGAAGCTAAGCACCTTGACACAGTTGATAATCCAACCGTGATTGGTCGCTGGTTAGCACTACTGAAAAGTGCGCTGCTACGTGAAGAGAAATACACATTAGCTCTACAATGTACCGATTTGGCTCTGACGTTTGTACCGGACGATCCATACGAAATTCGCGATCGCGGCTATATTTATCAACAGCTAGATTGTCATCAAATTGCGGCAAGTGACTTTCAATACTTTATTGACCAATGCCCAGATGACCCTGCAATCGAATTACTGAAAACACAGGTGACTGCGATTAGCCGCACCCCTGTGACCCTTCACTAAACTCAGAGAATAACAACATGGAAATGAAAACCGTACACGTAGGCGATATCCCAGTTGCGAATGACAAGCCTTTCACGCTATTCGCGGGTATGAACGTATTGGAATCACGTGATCTTGCGATGCAGATCTGTGAGTACTATGTGAAGGTAACAGAGAAGCTGGGCATTCCTTACGTATTCAAAGCTTCATTTGATAAAGCAAACCGCAGCTCTGTGCACTCTTATCGTGGTCCAGGTCTTGAAGAAGGAATGAAAATCTTCCAAGAGCTGAAAGACACCTTTGGCGTGAAAATCATTACTGACGTTCATACAGAAGCGCAAGCTCAACCTGTCGCAGACGTAGTGGATGTGATTCAGTTACCAGCATTCCTAGCTCGTCAAACGGATCTTGTGGAAGCGATGGCTAAGACAGGTGCTGTGATCAACGTGAAGAAACCTCAGTTCATGAGCCCAGGTCAAGTTGGTAACATCGTGGATAAGTTTGCTGAGTGTGGTAATGAAAATATCATCCTTTGTGAGCGCGGCTCTTGCCACGGTTACGACAACCTGGTGGTTGATATGCTTGGTTTTGGTGTAATGAAAAAAGCCTCAAATGGTAGTCCAATCATTTTTGATGTAACGCACTCACTGCAAATGCGTGATCCATCTGGCGCGGCTTCTGGCGGTCGACGTGAGCAGACGGTTGAACTTGCGAAAGCAGGCCTTGCGACGGGCATTGCTGGTCTATTTATCGAGGCGCATCCAGACCCAGACAAAGCACGTTGTGACGGCCCATCGGCTTTGCCACTCGACAAACTAGAGCCGTTCTTAGCTCAAATGAAAGCGCTGGATGATTTGATTAAAGGATTCGATCATATCGACATCAAATAGTCTCTAGCGATTCAATAGAAAACAAAAAGCCAGCTTGTTATCAAGCTGGCTTTTTCATGTTAACTAATCCTGTTGGGCAATCGTTTCTTCGCAGAAAAATTGATCTTAACTGGTTGAATAGCTCGCTCTGTAGCGTCTCTATCCAGTACAGTTTCCGAGCAGCAACATATATTACTGACTATTATGCCAACGAGTTTATATCAACTTGTGATATAGATTACATAAAAGTGAAATCAGAATGTTATGTTTGATAGCTTACTTTAAACTAACGCAAATTTTGTCGATGTTTTTCTTGGCATTTTAAAATGCTTATCGGCAAAAAGTGAGTTATTTCAATATGCTCTAGGCAGTGGATCCCCAAAGTTCAAAAGGTATGACAATGAAAAAAAGCCTTATGTTTAAGTCCGTACTCAGTGCGGCTATTATCGCGTCACTAGCAGGATGCGCAACTCAACCCGAGCAAGAATGGAATGCTGATGAAACGTATAAGCTAACCATCCTGCATACCAATGACCATCACGGTCGCTTCTGGCAAAACAAATATGGCGAATATGGCATGGCAGCGCGTAAGACGCTAATCGACCAAATTCGTTCAGACGTGGAAGCAGAAGGCGGTAGCGTATTGCTACTTTCTGGTGGTGATATCAACACGGGTGTGCCAGAGTCTGATCTTCAAGACGCTGAGCCAGACTTCAAAGGCATGAGCATGATTGGTTACGATGCGATGGCGCTAGGTAACCACGAATTTGATAACCCACTTGAGGTTCTGTTTAAACAGAAAGAGTGGGCAAACTTCCCAATGTTGTCTGCCAACATCTACGACAAAGAAACCGGCGAGCGCCTGTTTGATGCTTACCACATGTTTGATAAGCAAGGCATCAAGATCGCGGTTATCGGTCTAACGACAGAAGATACGGCAAAAATTGGTAACCCTGAGTACATCGGTGGCATTGAATTCCGCGATCCAAAAGTAGAAGCGAAAAAGCTTATCGCTGAACTAAAAGAGACAGAAAAACCTGATCTTATTTTCGCCGTTACTCACATGGGTCACTATGAAAATGGTCAACGCGGTGTTAACGCACCAGGTGACGTAGCACTAGCACGTTACTTGAATGAAGGCGAATTAGACATGATTGTGGGTGGTCACTCACAAGAGCCTGTATGTATGGAAGGACCAAATGTCGTTAAGAAGAACTTCAAGCCGAGCGATGAATGTAAGCCTGATATTCAAAACGGTACTTGGATTGTTCAAGCGTACGAGTGGGGTAAATACGTCGGCCGTGCGGACTATGAGTTCAAAAACGGCGAGCTGAACATGGTGAGCTACGATCTTATTCCTGTGAACTTGAAGAAAAAAGTCAAAGTTGATGGTAAGAAGCAGCGCGTATTGGTTGAAGATGAAATCAAGCAAGATGCAGAGCTACTCGCTTTCCTATCACCATTCCAAGAAAAAGGCCAAGAGCAGCTAGGGGCTAAAATTGCTGACACAAACGGCAAGCTTGAAGGTGACCGTAATGTCGTTCGCTTTAGCCAAACTAACCTAGGTCGTTTGATTGGTACTGCACACATGGAACGCGCAAAAGCGGACTTTGCTGTGATGAACTCTGGTGGTGTCCGTGATTCTATCGCTGAAGGTGATGTCACTTATAAAGATGTACTGATCGTTCAGCCATTTGGCAACATCATCACTTATACAGACATGACAGGTGCAGAAGTTCTTGATTACCTAAATGTTGTTGCGACAAAACCAGTCGACTCAGGTGCTTATGCTCAGTTCGCTGGCATTGAAATGACAGTGGGTAAAGAGTCGGTTTCTAACGTTGTTATTAATGGCAAAGCGCTGGATCCTAAAGCGACTTACCGCTTTACCGTTCCAAGCTTTAATGCGGCAGGTGGCGATGGCTATCCAAAACTGACAGGTCACGCAGGTCACGTCAACACAGGCTTTGTTGATGCAGAAGTACTAAAAGAGTACCTAGAAGCGAACAGCCCAATTGATGTGAACAAGTATCAGCCAAAAGGCGAAATTGTTTATAAAAACTAGACTTTAACTGGTTTTTATTCAATAAATAGAACGGTGCCGAAAGGCGCCGTTTTTTTGGTCTGCGAGTTTTGGAGTAAGCAATGACCCCGGCAATCAACCTAGCAAAAAAGAAGAAAATCACTCACACCGTTCATCAATACGATCACGATCCTCGCCATGAGAGTTATGGTTTGGAAGCGGTAGAAGCACTAGGGCAAGATCCCGCCACTGTATTTAAAACCTTACTGTTTGCTATCAACGGTGAACCGAAGAATTTAGCCGTTGCCGTTATTCCTGTGGCAGAAAAGCTCAATTTGAAGTTGGCAGCGAAAGCCGCTGGTGGTAAAAAGGCCGACATGGCAGATAAAGACATTGCCCAGAAAACAACAGGTTATGTACTTGGTGGTATTAGCCCTTTAGGCCAAAAGAAAGCATTACCGACGTTTATTCACAGCTCCGCCGAGAGCCTAGAAGCGATGTGTGTGAGTGCAGGAAAACGCGGGTTGGAGATTGAGTTAGCACCGACTGATTTGGCGGCACTAACTCGAGCGAAATTTGTGAACTTATGTGAAGCTTAAGTTACTTAAATAGCCTTCACTTTCATTAGCACGTAAATGGTTAGCTGCGAGATAGCCAGTACGACAAGATTTTCTCTTAGAGTAAGTAGGCTTTCCCATTGAAGGTAAGAAATATAGTTAGAGGTCAGGCAGTAAATTAGAGACGTAAACGCCGCTACAGCAGATTTTGAACGTGTAATGCCGACATTAATAGATGTACATTGCTTCGCGATGATAAAGGCTAAAACTAGGGCGGCAATATTGTTTCCTTGGAGCATAGAGAGCGAGAGTACATCCCCCAATATTACCGAGAAGGTAACTAAGATAAGATAGCTAAACGCAATTACTGAAATGTACTTAGTCATTAAATACGTCTCTCGAGCTCATTAGAGTATTTTTGGGTTTCGTAATATGAAAACTCATGTACACCTATCAACGCAATGGAAGCGATTAATGTCGCTAAGTTTCCAGAACTTGCGCCGTTTTTTATGATCATCCAAGCGGAGCCTGCGGTACCGTATAGACCTGGGTTTGCGCCTACAATGCTAGACCATCGATTGAATTGATTGTGAAACTTTAGAAGCTCTGCCAGTTCTTCATTTGTTAGTGACCATTCAGCCCATTGTGGGTTTATCAACGCGTCTGTGCATTTAGAGATCAGAGAGCTTTTCAATTGATTGTGTTCTAGCTGGTGGATGGAAAGCATAGCTTGTTGGCGAGATTGCCTGTCAAGCTGTCGATACATGATAGTACCAGCCATAGCCAAGGATATTTTTGATGCGTCGCCTTGTGCTAGATGAAGAGGAATATTGAGTATGCTGCTTAGATATCGAACCGCTTCTGTGTTGTTTTTGGGAAGATTATATCTAGCTAGAAAGTCGCTTTTCATATTGAGCCCTAATCGAAGTTTAGGGCTCAATTACAACTTATAGTTACCTTGCTAACCTATTTGTCAAATTGAACGCTGCGAGGCGTATCAATCAAAGTAGTAATATCGTTACTTAGGATTTACTACTTTTTCAGCGACAAAGTCCCACCGACACGAGGCTTACGTTGTCCCGAATCTGACTGACTGGATTTCGGGCTGACGGGCTTTTTAGCTACAGGTTTGGCTGGGCGAGATTTATTACCAGAATGACTCGGTTTACGCTGGCTAGGTTTGCCTCCACGACCACCTTCATCACTGCGTTGGTTGTCTGAATCAGAATGACGACGCTTGCTTGGGCTACGGCGGTACTCATCGGCACCGTGACCAGAATACGTTTTCATGTTGTCACGGTTGTTGCGACTCGCTGAGCGCGGGTTTCTGCCGTCACGCTGGTTCTTCTCAAACTCAGCTTCTCGACGCGCATCGTGCAACTTAGCATCGGTAGCCTTAGTGATACGGCGACCCTTAGCGTCTTTGCGTGAAGCCTCTTCTGTACTGACAGAGCCCTCACACATGCGCAGAATTTCTGCCACTTCTTCATCGCTTAGGTAACGCCATTTACCGTTAGGAATGCCATCGATAGAGATGTTCATAATGCGCACGCGACGCAGCTTTAGAACGTCATAGCCTAGCGCTTCACACATACGGCGGATCTGACGGTTGAGGCCTTGTGTCAGCGTAATACGGAACGAGAACTTGGTCTCTTGCTCAACTTTACACGGCAAAGTGACGGTATCAAGGATAGCGACACCTGCGCCCATCTTTTTGATGAAGTCTTTGGTGATCGGCTTATCGACGCGGACGACGTACTCTTTTTCGTGGTTGTTGCCAGCACGAAGGATCTTATTCACGATGTCACCGTCATTGGTTAAGAAGATAAGACCATCGGAAGGTTTATCTAATCGGCCAATAGGGAAGATACGCTTGTGGTGACCAACAAAGTCGACAATGTTTCCAGGTACATCACGCTCGGTAGTACAGGTGATACCTGTCGGCTTGTTTAGGGCGATGTAGATCGGCTTTTCCTTGCTACGAACAGGTTTACCATCAATCTCAACATCATCGCCAGGTAGCACCTTTGTGCCCATTTCCGGCACCTTGCCATTGATCGTTACGCGTTGCTGCTCAATGAGCCTATCCGCTTCACGACGCGAGCAAAAGCCCGTTTCACTGATGTATTTGTTGAGACGTTTTCCGTCAGCAGGGTTCGACATGCGAGGTTATCACTCTATGTTGGTCAGTTTTAAAGGTCGCGTATTTTATACCCAACCCAGCGTTAAGTCACTTAACTCGTGCGTTTTTGATGGCGTTCGCGATTCTCAAGCTTCTTTTCTTGGCTCTTTCGAAGCATGACATACACTGCACCACTACCACCATGAAAGCGTTGGGCGCTATGAACACACTGGACATCTTTGATTTGCGTTAGCCAGTTTGCCAAGTAGCTTTTCATAAGAGCGGGCGGGTTTGAACGCTCCCCGCGGCCATGGACAATAATCACGGTGCGAATATCCATGCGCATACATTGCTGCAAGAACTTAATCACCTCATCACGAGCTTCTTTCAGTGTTCGCCTGTGTAAGTCGAGTTTAGCTTGAAGTGGGTACTTGCCTAGTCTGAGCTTGCGATACACCCCCTCCTGCACACCATCACGCTTGAACTCGATAATGTCGTCAGGCTTGACCATAGGTGCATAGTCGATGGAGAGATATTCAGGGTCTTGCTCAGATAGCCAAAGTGCGGCTTGGCGCTTTGCTATTTGCGCGTCAGAAACCTGGTGGGACTTTTTCAGTTCGACGGTGTCGTGCTGGATAGGCTTTACATCGCCCATCATTTGTTGAAATAGGTCTAGGTCATCGTCTTGAGACATAACTGCATCTCGAAATAAGCCAATTTAATGGCAGTATATACGAAGTCAGCACAAAAGTGAGAGCATAAAAACCGGAGTGAACAGGCGATCCACTCCGGTGCATAGCAGTTATCTATTTACATAGACGCTAAGCGATTCTAGTGAGGAGATTTGTCATTCATTACTTTATATATGAAGAAAGCACCGTAAAACAGCATCAGACCAAACGCCCCAAAGATGACAATCATCGAAGACAAGCCCACTGCATTACCAAATAGGAGATCAAGCCAAAAGTCCATGTTTCCTCCAAAAAGTAGTGAAGACAGAGTTACGTTAACGTTTGGTGCAAAAATGAACACTGATCTGGATCAATTGTACCCAGACTGTTAATGGCCTGTATGTTAGTGTGTGTATTTGGTCACATTTTTCGTGCTTCTGGCTAGTTGCTGACCAAACAACTCGGTTTTAGTAAAAAGATGCCATAAAAGCCTTGCACGCCTCAGAATTATCAGTAATATACGCATCCGTTGACAGGCAATAAGCCACTCAGCAATCTCGGTGAATAGCGCAGCTTGGTAGCGCATCTGGTTTGGGACCAGAGGGTCGGGGGTTCGAATCCCTCTTCACCGACCATTTTTAGAAAAGCCTCGCTATTTAGCGAGGCTTTTTGCGTTTTGGCGAAAGCAATTTTGTAAACGATGTGCCCGGTTTGTACAAGATCGCAGTGAGCAGGCGATGCGACGTAGGAGCTAGTCTTGGTTCTCCCCCTTGATAACGGGGCGCGTAGCTGGGGGAGTTAGAGGGGGTGCTCTTGGTTTTTTATCTTTAATTTTAGAGTGTTAAAGATATAAGAGCACCCCTCCCAGCCTCCCCTTATTAAGGGGAGGAGCAAAAGATCGTCTACTTTAAACCGCAACAACTTCACGGCGCGCTATTACCTTACCAATAACCCCTTCAATACCCAACACTGCAAAAATAATCGCAAAAAACGCCACAACGCCACCAAACGCACCAGTAAATGCAACATGCTGACCAAATAGCATCGCAATTACACCCATGGCCACAAACTTAGAGCCAACCAAAATAATGTATGAAGACACGCCGCGTTTGAGCTTTGGCATCGTTTTGTGCGTCAGGAAATAGGCCGCCATCACTTTCTCCAAAGAAATAGCTCCTTTTAGCATTCCTGCCAGTATGACCGAAGCCAGTACCGCTACTTCTAGGCTAGCAATAAATACCCAGTCCCAAGATGCGTTTAAGACCAACATAACGATAGTGGTGATAACAGAGCTGATGGCGATATCTTTAAGCATTTTCATTGATTGATTCCTCTTGGAGTAGTTCTTGCTGACGTGCTTAAAGTACCAATTACAGGAGGACTACTTTTACCATTTTACGCCATCAGCGGATGCTGATTAAGTGTTATTGTCACACATTTGTTGGGTTTATTTTGACCTTTAAAAGTGTGTGGTTATACTAAAGGCAGTTATGCTCCTATTTGTAAATCCCCCTTTGCGGTGGACCCCCTGAGAGCGAAAAAAATTCTCATTTTAGATTTGTTCTACCACTGTGACGACGATCACAATCAGCTTGGTTGCTGACGATTTGCTGTACCTGCCACATCTTTATCGATTTGCCCGCTAGATGGATCGCGGCAAACTTATTGGTGTTGATTTTGGGTGCGATCCGTCTTGATGCCACTCGGCATTCACAGTGGGCTAATAACCATCTGTCTAAAAAGAGATAGCTCTATGAATGTAATTATCAATGGTCAGTCTTACCTACTGCGTGACAGCAAGAGCATTCTTGATGTGGCCAAAGATATCAAAGTGGATGTTCCGTCACTGTGCTCAATCAGCAAGCATGCAGAGAAACAATCGTGCGACATGTGTGTGGTCGAAGTTGTCGGCCAAGGGGTGGTTAAAGCTTGTGAAACCCAAGTGCAAGATGGGATGACCATCGTTACCGAATCCACCCAACTCAACACATTGCGCCGTCAAGCGCTCAATAAAATATTCGCGGATCACAACGCCGATTGTGAAGCGCCATGCAAAGTCGCTTGTCCTGCGAATGTTGATATTCAAACTTACCTCTATCACATCGCCGAGGCCGATCATCATCAAGCAGTGAAAGTCATCAAAGACACACTGCCTATGCCCATCTCCATAGGCCGAGTCTGCCCTGCGTTTTGTGAGCACGAATGTCGCCGAAGCTTAGTCGATGAGCCGCTGGCCATTCGTCAGCTTAAGCGCCACGCTGCCGATATTGACTTATCCCTTGCGGAACAGTTCGAGCCATCAAAGCTGCCTTACAACGGCCATCGAGTCGCCATCGTTGGTGCTGGCCCTGGTGGTCTAGCTTGTGGTTACTATCTCAGTTACCAAGGTTTCGCTGTCGATGTGTTTGAATCTATGCCGCAAGCGGGCGGTTGGCTGCGTTACGGGATCCCAGAATACCGTCTGCCTAAAGATATCCTAGACAAAGAAATTGAGCTGATGTGTCGAGGTGGGATGCAAATTCGAACCAACACTGTGCTTGGCAAAGATGTCACTCTTGATGATCTGACCGCCAATTATGAAGCGGTTTGCCTTGCTGTTGGCGCAACCAAAGCGGTGAACATGCCTTATCCAGGCTCAGATTTGGATGGCTGTATTCTTGGTGTTGATTATCTTAAAGATCATATGACCGACAAGCACTTTACCATGGGTCGTAAAGTGGCGGTGATTGGTGGCGGCAATACTGCGATAGACTGTGCGCGTACCGCTATCCGTGAGGGGGCAGACACCACGATTATTTATCGTCGTACTCGCAATGAAATGCCTGCCGAGCTGCATGAAATTGAAGCGGCTGAACTTGAAGGCGTGAAGTTCAAGTTCCTAACCAACCCCAAGAGCAACGTGGCTGATGAAAAGGGTAGAGTTAAGGCCATTGAGCTGGAAGTTATGGCGTTGGGCGAACCTGATAGTTCAGGGCGCCGTCGCCCAGTGTCTACTGGTGAAACCCAGACTCTTGAGTTTGATACCGTTATTTCTGCTTTATCACAAAAGCCGGATGTGGAGTTCCTAAAAACTGCCCGCCAATCTCTCCCGTTGACCGATTGGGGAACGGCATCCGCCGATGGTGATTCCATGCACCATGGCTACAACGTCTATAGCATCGGTGATTTTAGGCGCGGCCCTGCGACGGCCATTGAAGCCATTGCCGATGGTAAAAAAGCCGCCGACGCCATTGAGCGCTACATTCTCGAAGGGCATTTTAAACCGGAACCTGCGCCGTTTAATAGCCGAAAAGCTGAGCGATTAACCGAAGTTCGCCAAGCGGAGTATTTGCAAGAGCGCGCCAAGTCGAGAGCCAAAGCGACTCATCTCGATGTTGAACTGTGCCAAACCAGTTATCAAGAAGTGGAACTGGGAATGACCGATGCGGACGCAATCGCAGAAGCTGCTCGCTGCTTAGAATGTGGCTGTCAGGCGAACACTCAATGTGATTTACGCGATTATGCCAGTGAATATCAGGTGGATTATCGAGAAATTGATACCGAAGATCGCAAGATGTTCCCGGTGGACAAATCCAGTGAGTTTATTGTGTTCGATGCTAACCGCTGTATTAGTTGTGGTTCGTGTGTGCATGCTTGTCAGACTGAATCAGTACATGGCATTTTAAACTTCTCTGAATCCGCACATAGACCCTCCTTCCCAGATGGCGCCACAATGGGGGACAGCAACTGCATTCAATGCGGTGCTTGTGTTCAGGTATGTCCAACAGGGGCGCTGGTGGATAAACGAGATAAATCTCACAGCCGTGTAGAAATGCTGACGCCAGTCAAAACCATCTGTACCTATTGCGGCGTGGGTTGCCGCGTTGAAATGTATGTTGATGCGGCCAACAACAAAATTCGCTATGTGAAAGGTGACCCTACGTCGCCGGTCAATCAAGGTATGCTATGCGTGAAAGGTCGATTTGGTTTTGATTTCATTCATAGCGATGAAAGATTAACCACGCCTCTGATCAGAAAAGCTGGTGAGCTTGTGCCAGCGTCTTGGGATGAAACCATTAGTTACGTGGCGGACAAACTGACCAAGATTAAGTCGATGTATGGCAGTGATAGTCTAGCCGGGTTCTCATCAGCTAAAACCACCAATGAAGATAACTACGCGTTTCAAAAACTGTTTAGACGAGAGCTGGGTACCAACAACATTGACCACTGTGCAAGGCTTTGTCACTCATCGACGGTGACCGGCCTTGAAGCCTCATTTGGTAGTGGTGCAATGACCAATGATATTCCAAGTATTGCGCACTCTGACGTCATTTTTATCATCGGCTCTGATACCAGTGCAGCGCACCCAATCATTGCGTCACATATCAAACAGGCGATTGCTGGTGGCGCTCGCCTTCTTGTCGCGGATCCGAAACGCATTGATATGGCTGACCACGCAGAGCTCTATGTACGCCATCGTCCCGGAACAGATGTGATGCTACTCAATGCCATCATGCATGTTATCGACAAAAATGGCTGGCACGATCAAGCGTTTATCGATGAACGCACCGAGGGGTATGAATCGTTTGTCACTGAAATCCGAAAACCAGACTACAGCCCAGAAAATGCGGCGCTCATTACCGGTGTGGCCGCGTTTGATATTGAGCGTGTTGCCGAACTTATCGGTACTGCTAAAGTAACATCTGTGTTTTATTCGATGGGCATCACTCAGCACACAACGGGTCATGACAATGTACGTTCCATTGCTAACTTGCAAATGCTCTGTGGCAATGTTGGTGTTGAAGGTGGCGGTATTAACCCGCTTCGTGGTCAATCAAACGTACAAGGCTCTTGTGATATGGGGGCGCTGCCAACCGATTTCCCAGGCTATCAAAAAGTCACCGATCCAGAGGTGCAAGCGAAGTTTGCCAAAGTATGGAACAGTGACAACCTGCCAACCGAGCGCGGTAAGACGCTGACAGAGATCATCGACGGAGCCTGTGATGGCGACATCAAAGCCTTGTACGTGATGGGTGAGAACCCAGTATTGAGCGACCCAGATCAAGCACACGCGGTGCATGGTTTAAAATCTTTGGACTTCTTGATAGTGCAAGATATCTTCCTCACCGAGACCGCGCAGCTAGCCGATGTCGTATTGCCTTCCTATTCCTTTGCCGAAAAAGCGGGGCACTTCACCAATACCGAACGACGAGTACAACGTTTGGTACCGGCTGTACAAGCCCCGGGCGAGGCGCGTGAAGATTGGCAAATTATCCAATCTATCGCTAATGCGATGGGTAGCGATTGGCAATATGAGTCGGTTCAGGACATCACCGAAGAGATCGCTGATGTGACGCCGCAATACCACGGTATTCGCTGGCAGTCGGTGGGTAAAAATGGATTGCAGTGGCCGTGTAATAACGTTAAGCCATTTGGTACTCGCATTATGCACCAAGACCAGTTTATTCGTGGTAAAGGTGCAATGGCAGCGATTCCATTTGAGTATGCGGCTGAGCTTCCGGATAAAGAGTTCCCTATGGTCCTCACCACAGGTCGCTTGCTTGAGCAGTTCCACACTGGAACCATGACGCGTAAAACCAAAGGGTTAGATAACCTTGCGGGGCCGCGCATTATGATGAGTGTAGAAGATGCCGAGGCGATGGGCGTCGCGAATGGCCAGCCAGTTAAGCTAGTGTCACGCCGTGGTGAGATCTCCGCGCCAGCGTTTGTTACTAAACGTATGCAGCAAGGGGTAGTGTTTGTCCCCTTCCATTTTGCAGAATCGGCGGCTAATAAACTCACTAATACGGCAACCGATCCTCACGCCAAAATACCCGAGTTTAAGGTATCGGCAGTCAGATTGGAGCGGGTCACTCAGGCGGCGATGTAGTATCACTCCAAGTTTTTAGGATATCGAAAGGAGGCAAGCCATTGGGCTTGCTTCTTTGCCCTTGGCGCCATGCTTTTAGCTGATTGACGTAGGTAAGAATGTGCGCCACGGCAACGAACAGTTGATTGGGCACCATTTGATCGATTTGCGTGGTGTGATAGATAGCTCGGGTCAGTTCTGGGCTTTGCACGACTTCAACTTGATGCTTTGCCGCGAGTTCACGTATGTATACTGCTACATCGTTTTTTCCTTTCGCAACGACAAAGGGTGCTTCGGCTTGGGAGAGGTCGTAGACAAGTGCCACGCTATAGTGGGTTGGGTTAGTCAGTACGACACTGGCGTTCGGCACTCGCTCGTTGGCACCTCGTTTGGCATTCTGTGTTTGGATCTGCCGAATACGCGCTTTTACCTCGGGTCGCCCTTCTTGCTCTTTGTGCTCATCTTTTACCTCTTGCTTAGTCATTTTCATTTGCTTGGTGAACTCATGGCGTTGATAGGGAAAATCAATCAGTCCAAACAGTAAATAGCCCAAATACTCGACAGTAATTGAGCTTACAGTCGCGAGCACATTATCAAACGGCGCGCTAACAAGGCCGGTAATCACAGCCATGTACTGATTGATGACCCAATAGAGGATGGCGAAAAACAGCGACACCTTTACCGTATTTTTTATCAGCTCGACCACAGACTGGGTCGAGAAGATGCGTTTCAGTCCTTTGAGCGGGCTGATGCGCTCAAGCTTCGGTGCCAGCAGAGTCGGACTGTACACCCAGCCTCCCAATAGTGTTGAGCCTAAAATTGCGCTAATGAGCTGGTAGATCAACAGAGGAAAGAACAGCATGATCATCGCAAACAGTGCTTTGCCGACTAGCTCAATAAGCAGATGAAACTGGCCAATGATACTGATATCGAATTCATAGCAAATCAAAAACAGCTCAATCAAAGTTTGCCCAAGTCTATCTATGTTCAATACGTAATAGGCGACAACGACAACTAGCGTGAGTGAGGAGACAAAGTCTTTAGCTCTGGGGATCTGACCTTCCCGACGTGCCTTAGCCAACTTGTGCTGGCTGGGCAGTTCACTTTTGTCACCGCTGTCCTGATTATCAGCCATTCGGAAGCCTCAAGATGTAATTGAGGTGTCGATTAAGCTCCAGTGCCAATTCAAAGTAATGATCGCCAATCCCAGTCAGCGACGCCATCATGGCAAAGAGCCCCAGTAACATAGTCATCGGAAAGCCAAGGGCGAAGACGTTAAGCGCTGGTGCTGCCTTATTCATTAATCCAAAGGTGATGTTACTGAGTAGCATGACAACAATCGCTGGGGCGGCCACTAGCAGCCCGGTTGCGAACATCCACGACACCATTTTGAGAACATAGTCGATGCTGGTAAAGGGAAACAGAGAGTCGAGTGGCCAGTGGGTGAAGCTGTTTTTAAGTTGCAGCAACACAATAAGATGACCATCGATGGATAGAAATAGCAGCATCGCAGTGATAAACATAATTCGACCGATAATCGCGATGCTTACCCCATTGGCTGGGTCGTTCATAATCGCCATTGCCAGCCCCATTTGCATGGATATCGCTTGCCCAGCTATTGAGAAGATGGTGAAGAAAATCATCACCGCAAAGCCGATGAGAAACCCAAAGATCAATTGGTAAAGCGTGAAGATAATCGCGTCAATGGAGAATGGGTTGAAAGGGGGAACCGTGTCGATCATGGGAGCGAGTAGCAATGAGAATACAAATGCGAACAAAATTTTCACTCGCATCGGTATCGCTTTGTCGACGAAAAAGGGTGCAATCACAAACAGACCCGTTAAGCGCACAAATGGCCACCAAATCAACCCAAGCCATTGCGTGATTTCGGTAAACGTGATGACCATGGCATCACCCTACCTCAGTAGGAATGGCAAAAACAACATAAAGCCTATCTGAAAGGCCACTTTGAGTTCGCTGAGCAAATAGGCAGGCAAAAGAATAAGAAAAGGGATGGCTTCCTCGTCAGCGATTTTGGTTTCACCAGCGATCTTGGTGACTTGCTCTAGCGCTTTGCGCTGAGTTTGGTCGAGCATATAGCGCCGCAGCGGCTTCTCGGCGGTTTTGAGTGCTTGAATCAAGGTAGCTTCGCCATTGCTATAGGGCACGTAGGCGTCGTCGTAGATTTTTGTCCATACTGGGCGCATGATGAGCAGGGTAAAAATGAGCGCAATGCCGACCAGCACTTGATTGGGCGGGGTTTGCTGCAAGCCCAGAGCTTGACGAAGAATGGCAAGCACAATCACGATGCGAGTGAAGCTGGTACACATGATGACAAACGCAGGTACAAAGCTGAGCAGCGTCATCAAGATCAGAATTTGCAGTTTTACGCTGTATTCTGTGCCATTGTCACCTTGAGTCTCGGTTAAAATGGTCAGCCCCTCGGCGTTCGCGAGGTAGGGCATTAGAAGCATTGAACAACCAACCAACCTTAGTGCGATTCGCAATGATCGTGTCATGAGCGCTTACCTACTGACTTGGCTTTTTAATGATGCTAAGCAGCCTGACACCATACTGGCCATTTTTAGACACGATCTCACCAGTGCCAAAAGAGGTGCCGTTAATTTTAATATCCACAGGATCGCCTTCGTGTTTCTCTAGCATAACAACACTGCCTGATTTGAGGTTGAGCAGCTCATCCAAGATCAGAGTCTTACGAGCAACCTCAACGGTGATATCGACCGGAATACTTTTTAGCAGGTTCACACTGCTTGCCGGCGAACTCTCGCTGGTATGCAGTTCTTCGTCTTCGAGATCGTCAAGATCCAAATCTAAATCGTCGAGATCAGGCAGTTCATCTTGTAGGTTCATGTCTTCGATGGAGACGTCGAGGTCTCGCGTTGGTTTGTTTTCAGCCATCGATCTTCACTCCCAGCTCTGAGTCTATGGTTTGCAGTTTGCCAAAAAAGGTCGGATGTCCGTTGACCTTGATGGTGAGGTTTTTACATAGCGTCAAAGGCAGTACATCACCCGGTGCCAATTTTGACAGCTCGTGCAAGGTGCACTGACCCGTTAACAGCACACAACCTAGCTCAACAGGTTGATAGCGCAGGGTGTTGAGGATCTCGTCTCTATCGAAGGTTTCATTGTTGCCGAGCATTTCCCGTAGCTTCTTCACATAGCGATCGTCGATCATGATGGTGATCGCTATCTCTTGATGATCGACACGAAAAACAATGTTGACCCCAACGTTGGACGGCTCGTGTTCAGTGTTGTCGAGTAGGTAGTGTTTGGCGTCAGCCGTCATGATGTTGGCAAGTGCCATTGGATGTACCTTTAGAGCAGGTTGAAGTTCAGGTGGATAACGTGCTGGTACCCATCAATCTGGGTAACCGCCAAAGTTTATTGCTGCTGGATGTGTCACTGTTCACGCCCAGTAGCAATGAGATCTACTTGAATGAGCAGCGCAGTCGAATCAAAAATCGAATCATTAAGAAATTCAGCGTGAAAGACAGGGAGTACTTTTTCAATAAAGAGTTTATCTATGTGATACAAGACGACCTCAAAGATGACCTATCCGAGGTAGCGTCTTTGCAGGTGGGCGATGTGCTCGTGACTAAGGCTGTGTTTCAGTAGGTGGCATGATGTTACTGCAACCTAAGTATCAACACACTCAAACCGAAGAGGAATCAAGCATTCAAGAGCTTGAGAAGTTGGTGTTGCAGAAAAACTTAAAGCTCATTAATAGGCTCTTGTACCAATACCGTTACGCCGTCGACGAAGGGACGTTTGAAGACTTACGCCAGACCGCCATGATGACCTTGGTCATTGAGCTGCGAAAGTTTGATCACGTTGCGAATGATGATTTTAGACGCGCGGTCGCAGTGAGGATCCGAGGTGAGTTGGTGGATGAACTTCGGCGGCGTGATTATATGGAGCGTGACAAGCGTCAGCTCGTCAACCGTATTAAGTTTGCCCAGCAGAAGCTAGTCCAGCAGCTTAACCGAGAGCCTACCACCGTTGAAGTTTGTCACTTTCTCGGTATCGAGGACAGTGACTTTCAAAAGGCCATGAGTCTGGTGGATGTATTTGATGATATTGAGCTGGAAAATGTGGTCACGGCAGTGCCGGAAACAGACCGACAGTTGCTGTTTGAGGAAGTCAGAGAGGTGCTAGAGACCTTGCCGGAAATGGAAAAACGAATTCTGTATCTGGTGTATGTCAAAAGTCTCAACACCAAAGAGGTGGCATTGGTACTCGATGTCAATGAAACCAAGGTGCATAGATTAAAGCATCGAGGGTTGGACATTCTGAAAAGCAGAATGAGGGAGAGTGACGCATGCAAAAGTTGATAGGTGTTGTCGTCGTACTCAGCGTCATTTTTGGTGGCTTTATTTTCCTAGGTGGTAAATTTGAGTTCATCTTTAAGTGGTCTGAAATCATTATTATTTTTGGTGCTGCCTTTGCGAGCTTATTAATGTCGACAACATCGGGCACGCTCAAGTTAATGACGCAGCAACTTGGGTTGGCTTTCCGAGCCACACCTCACAATAAAGACTACTACCAAGAGCTACTCTCTTTGATGTTTGAGCTTATCAATATTGCGCGGGTGCAAAACATTAAGGCTCTTGATATCCACGTAGAGAATCCGGACTCCAGTAAGATTTTTGCTAAGTATCCTATGGTGACTAAGGATACCTTGACCACTAATTTTATTATCGATTCGTTCAGGCAGGTGATCACCGGTAAGAAGTCACACCATCTACTTGAGGCGTTTTTAGAAGAAGAAATTGAACACCTTGAAGACGAATACACCAAGCCGTCTGAAAAGCTGCATGCTACCGCTGAGGCAATGCCTGGGCTCGGCATCTTAGCGGCGGTGATGGGGATCATTTTAACCATGCAAGGCTTAGATGGTGAGATTTCTGAAATCGGTAAAAACATTGCAGCGGCATTGGTGGGAACCTTTACTGGTGTATTTGGTTGTTACTGTGTTTTAGGGCCAATGTCGAGCAGCATCAAGGATGTGTCAGAAAGTCAGGTTGCGCCACTGCAGTGCGTGAAATCGATATTGTCTGCTTACTCTCAAGGTCAGTCGGCGCACATGTGTGCTAACGCCGGTAGGAAAAATATTGAAACCCGCTATAAACCGTCGTTTGTTGAGCTGGAAAAAGCCGTAGAAGTGTTGCGTTCTCAGCCGTCTTAATGCAACAGAACCGCTCACAACCTAATCCCAACCAAGGGAGGAGCCGCTATGGAGCAGCCCATTGTTTTTGCCAGAAAAGGCCGCAAAAAACGTGATCCTCTGCAACATGGTGGCTGGAAGGTTGCGATGGCCGATTTGATGATCTCTCTAATGTGCTTGTTCTTGGTGCTGTGGATTTTACAAGTTGTCGATGTGGAAGATCAGAAGAAGCTGCTTAACTACTTTGCTTATGGTAACGATCCGATTCAGCATCATGGCACAACGGAAACCGGCGGTAACTCGGTGAATCCGCTGCCACTGCCTTCGGTCGCCACTTCTCATTACGATGCCGATCTGCATCGAATTAATGATACATCGGTATTGTCCGGTGAGTTTAACAGTCAACAAGAACTTGAAGTGCTCGCCGAGCGGGTTAAACAGCAGCTAAGCGGTATTGATGCGCTGGGTAGCGTTGCGGTTGTCATCACGCCGCAAGGTCTAAAACTGGTGATTGCTGATTCTGAAAAAGGGCCAATGTTTTATCGCGGAGGCGCTAAAGTCACACCGTTTTATCAAGACTTGTTACTCAGCTTGGCTCGGCTACTTTCCAGCATTGAGAACAAAATGATCATCACAGGTCACACCGATGCAAGCCGCTTTAAAGGTGGACGCACGACCAACTGGGAGCTATCGAGCAATCGAGCGAACAGTGCTCGTTATTATCTCGACAAAGGAGGGCTACAAGAACGACACATCTTTCAGGTATCCGGAATGAGCGATACGGCGCCGATTGATCTCGATAACCCTAAGTCTGGCATCAACCGGCGTATCGAGTTGTATATTTTGACCGCTGAAACTCTACGTCAGCTCAACAAAGTTTATAAAGAGTTTGCCGCGTTCAGTTTTAATGAGCAAAAGCTCGATTCTCTGATAGACAGTTCAAAGCAGCAGGCGATTCGAGAAGCGACAAGGAATCAGCCAATCACGCCTTTCGAGGTAATGAAACGCTATGACTAACCTAGTGATCCCCAGTACCAACATGCGTAAGTGCCTTGCGTGGCTCATTGTTGTTGATTATCTGTTGATCGCCTTTTATGTCTATCTGGCGACCAGCTTACTCTATTTCGATGTTTTCTTGATTGGCGTGCTGATTGCGGTCTACAACCTTCTTATGGTCACTTTTGTGGTGAAACAACCGGCGGGGTTTATTACGTTATCCCGTGACAAACACCTAGTATTACCGATTTGCTTTGCCGCATTCTTAGGATCAGTGATTGTGGTCTTGACGGTGTTTTGGTGAAAAAAGTTGGCTCAATTTCAAATAATTGTGCGACGTATGTTGTAAAAATGCCCGTCTCGGCCTATATTGTAATCGTAGTGTAATAAAAAGGAGATATTGCCTATGCATCAAGAAATGATTCAACCTACCAACCTTGGCGTTATTAGTCGCACTTGCCTTTTCTCTCTAGGTACAGTGATCGCAATTCTTGCGATGCTCTAATAACAATACTTCTTAGGGGACAGCCCAAACGCTTCGATTCACTGCATTCTCTGTATTTAGCAGTTACCGCAGACAGCAATCTTCGCAAATGGGCGTTCCTCTAGGCGAAACCACACACAATACCCACACTTTTCGTTTCTTTTTTAAACCCTTCTAGTCGCTATACTCATATCAATTGTCTTTGATATCTCGTAATGAGACCGATATGCCGCTGCTAGATCGAATCGCGATTACTCACCGATACACAACGTTGCCTTCCGGCTTCTATCGCTATGTTTTGCCCACTCCCCTCGACAATCCAAGATGGGTGATTTGGAATCAACCACTTGCTGAACGGTTTGGCTTTCCCGGTAACGCTAATCAATCTTCTGAGCTTTTAAAAATTTTGTCTGGCACCTCCTTCGCTGAACAATTTAAACCATTAGCGATGAAATACGCTGGGCATCAGTTTGGCATCTACAATCCAGATTTAGGTGATGGACGAGGACTATTGCTTGGGGAGTTGATCTCGGACTCTGGCAGCGTATTCGATCTACATTTAAAAGGGGCAGGGCAAACGCCTTACTCACGCTCGGGAGACGGACGCGCAGTGCTGCGTTCAACCATTCGTGAGTATTTGTGTAGCGAGGCCATGGCAGGATTGGGCATTCCAACCACTCGTGCCCTTGGCATGATGGTCACAGATACGCCTGTGTATCGAGAGAAGGTTGAATCAGGCGCGTTACTACTTCGTCTGGCCGAGACCCATATTCGTTTTGGCCATTTTGAACACTTCTTTTATACCGAGCAGCACGATCACTTACAGCATTTAGCAGATAAAGTGATTGAGTGGCACTTCCCTCAATGCCAGCACACGAAGCAGCCATATCTTGCGATGTTCGAATGTATCGTTGCATTAACAGCCGACATGATTGCCCATTGGCAAGCAAAAGGATTTGCTCATGGGGTGATGAATACCGATAACATGTCGATACTCGGCCAAACCTTTGATTATGGCCCATTCGGATTTATGGACGATTATGAGCCAGGCTATATTTGTAATCATTCAGACTATCAAGGGCGTTATGCGTTCAATAATCAGCCCTCTATCGCACTGTGGAATTTGACCGCTTTAGCGCAGGCGCTCACTCCTTTTATCGTGCGTGCAGATTTAGAGCGGGCACTTGAGCAGTTCACTCCAAGGCTTCAAAGCCAATACAGCACCTATATGCGCGCTAAGTTTGGCTTAGTTGAAAAATACCCAGAGGATGGTGCATTTTTTAATGATAGCTTCGCGTTCATGGAGTCGGAAGGTGTCGATTACACTCGTTTTTTTAGAGCTTTATCTTGTTTAGATAGCCATGATAGCGCTTCGATCATTGATTTGTTTGTAGATAGAACCAAGGCAGAGAAATGGCTCAGTGAGTACTTATTGCGCTGTGAAAAAGAGGCTCTCAAAACACCTGAGCGCTGTGAGCAGATGCGTAAAGCAAACCCGAAGTACATCCTGCGGAATTACTTGGCTCAGCAGGCCATCGATAAAGCCGAACAGGGGGACTTTTCACTCGTTCATACACTCGCAGATGTGTTAAAAACGCCTTATGATGAACAGCCCGAGTACAACCATTTGGCAAAACTTCCGCCTGAATGGGGCAAGAGAATGGCGATTAGCTGCTCTTCTTAATGTAGGTAAACGTTCAAATTGGGTACTTCCATGTCATTTTTGTGAACTTGAGCAAAACTAAGTAGCAAAATTTATAAACGAATCAATAATAACTCCTAGCTAAAACCCTTACACTGTATAGATCGCAGTGCAGACTTAAGGGAACATAATGCAGGCTAAGACGCACATTTTAGTTGTGGATGATGACGAGGAAATCCGTCTATTACTTGAAGAGTATCTGACTAAAGCAGGCTTTCAAGTTTCAGGGGCGGAAGATGGCGTTGAGATGGAGCTGTTCATCAAAGCCAAGGGGTATCCTGATCTCATTTTGCTAGATGTGATGTTACCTGGTGATGATGGTTTCACCCTATGTCAGCGAGTGAGACGCGAGTCCCAAGTGCCTATCATCATGTTGACCGCAGTATCCGATGAAACCGATCAGATCATTGGCCTTGAGATTGGTGCTGATGACTACATCGCCAAGCCGTTCAGCCCAAGACAGTTAATGGCTCGCATTAAAGCTTTGTTACGTCGCGCGCATATTCATGAAGATAAGCATGATGATACGCCGCCAAGAACCATAGACTTTGGTGATTGGCACCTCGACACTATTGCTCACCGAATGACGAATAGAGCTAATGGGCGCAGCCACGATCTTTCCGGTAGTGATTTTGCGCTGTTGATGCTGTTTCTATCGCGTCCGAATGAAATTCTTGACCGAGATACCATCTCTTTTGCCACGCGCGGCCGTGAAGCGCTGCCTTATGAACGTGGGATTGATGTTCAATTGAGCCGTATTCGTAATCGTCTTGGAACCAGCAAAGCGTTTCCTCACTATATCAAAACCATGCGTGGTAATGGTTACATCCTTTCAGTGCCTGTGGAATACGGTCAATAATTCATGTCTAGAACACGCTGGTTCAAGCGATTGAGCCCGAACTCTCTGGTCGCTCGAACGCTACTGCTGACTCTGCTTGCAGTTTTTTGCTCTCAGAGTGTACTGACTGCCATTTGGTATCAGAAAACCAAGCAGGATGAACTCTCTGGTATTCGCGATACGTCAGCCAGCATGGCGACTATGTTTGCTTCTACCGTGACCTTTTTTCAAAAGTTACCGATTAAGTACCGTCATATCGTGCTGGATCAAATCCGCAATATGGGGGGAACTCGTTTCTTTGTTTCCTTTAACCATGAAGAGCTGTTGGTTGAGCCCATTCCAGATACGCCGCTAAAAGAAGCGGCGATGATGTCGGTGAAAAGGGTGCTGATTGATAAGCTTCCAACCATCGAAGCGGTCAAAGTGGATTTCTCAAAGGCTGAGAATCTCAGGTTACTTAAAAACGATATTTTTCTTAATGATTTACCGAGGTCGTGGGCTCACCATACGTTGACCTTGGGACCGCTAGATCCACCGATTTTGGTAGTACAGCTCAAGCTTAAGAAAGGTGAGTGGATTTATATTGCGGCTTTGCTGCCTTCCCCTTACATGCAGCTCGATGATCAGTTTTTCTCTAAAGATCAGTTGGTGTTTTTGGTTATTTTTACCTCACTGATGCTGCTTCTGACATTTTTGCTCGTGCGAGCGCAAGTGAAACCACTGAAACGTTTGGCGAAAGCCGCCAATGAAATGAGCATGGATATTGATCAGTCGCCACTCAAAGAAGAGGGTGCAACAGAGCTGGTTACCGCAACCCGGGCATTTAATCGCATGCAAACCCGGATTAGAAAATATGTATCTGACAGAGAGCATTTATTTTCTTCCATCTCCCATGACTTAAAAACGCCTATTACCCGCTTGAGGCTTCGCGCTGAACTGCTTGATGATGATGCCAAGCGTCACAAGTTCAACCAAGATCTTGATGATTTAGAGATGATGGTTAAAGGTGCTTTGCAGTGTGTGCGCGATACGGACTTGCATGAGAACAATGACTTTGTCGATCTCAATGAGATGATCAGAAACGTCTCGGAAACCTACAATCAGGTGCACACGCAAGTGAGTTTTACGGCGCTGCAAATGGAGCCAGTGGTACTTAAACCTTTGGCGATTAAGCGTGTGTTAACCAACCTCATCGACAATGCAGTGAAGTACGGTAAGCATGCTTTTGTATCCATCGAAGAGAATCCGACATGGATCGTTATCACAATTCTAGACAAAGGTAACGGCATTCCAGAAGCGCAATTAGAAGCGGTTTTTGAGCCTTATACTCGTCTCGCGAATGATAAAGATGGGCACGGTTTAGGTCTTGGAATTTGCCGCAACATCTTGCACGGTCTGGGCGGAGACCTTGTGCTACAAAATTCAGAGCAAGGTGGTTTAGAGGTGAAAGTCTATATTCCACCTAATTTAGAAGCTTAGTGATAGATTTCACAGTGTAACACCTCTGTTACTTTGGGTTAACAGTTTGTTGCAATGAGGATTGCTGGTTTTTTCTACACTGTGTATCGAACAGGGGCAAGAATAGCCCTTTGTCTAATCCAATACATGGAAGATAACAATGAAAATGAATAAAACCCTACTGACTCTATCCCTCGCTGCTGCCACCCTACCTTCGCTGTCTAGTGCTGGTGAAGTGGAAGTCCTTCACTGGTGGACCTCTGGTGGTGAGGCGAAATCCGTACAAGAGCTGAAAGCGATGCTAGAAGAGCAAGGTCACTCTTGGAAAGACTTTGCTGTTGCAGGCGGTGGCGGTGAAAGTGCAATGACGGTACTTAAGACTCGCGCAGTGTCTGGTAACCCACCTTCAGCGGCACAAATCAAAGGTCATGACATTCAGGAGTGGGGCGGCTTGGGCTTCCTAACTAACCTTGACAGCGTGGCACAATCTGGCGGCTGGGATCAAAGTGTTCCTAGCATGGTGACTGACATCATGAAATTCAATGGTGAGTACGTAGCAGTGCCTGTCAACGTCCACCGTGTTAACTGGCTTTGGGCTAACCCAGAAGTTCTGCAAAAAGCTGGTGTTGAAGTGCCGAAAACGCTGGATGACTTTTTTGCTGCAGCAGAGAAAATCAAAGCCGCAGGTTTTATCCCTCTCGCACACGGTGGCCAGCCATGGCAAGACGCAACCGTATTTGAAGCGGTTGCGCTAGATGTACTAGGTTCCGATGGCTATCGTAAAGCGTTCGTTGACCTAGACATGGACACGCTATCGGGTGACAAGATGGTAGAAGTCTTCACCAAGTTCCAAAAAGTGCATGACTACATCGATGCGAACTCTCCAGGTCGTGACTGGAACGTTGCAACCTCGATGGTTATCAATGGTGAAGCGGCAATGCAGATCATGGGTGACTGGGCGAAAGGTGAGTTCACTGCTGCTGGCAAGGTACCGGGTAAAGACTATATCTGTGCTCCAGCTCCGGGTACAGATGGCCAGTTCACACACAACGTCGATAGCTTCGCATTCTTTGAAATCAAAGATGAAAGCAATGTAGCGGCGCAAAAAGCTCTAGCAGCAACAATCTTGGATAAGAAGTTCCAAGAAGTGTTCAACCTCAACAAGGGTTCCATCCCAGTTCGTACCGATATGGACATGAGCGCGTTTGACCAATGTGCTCTGGACTCAATGGCGAGCTTCAAAGCAACGGCGAAAACCGGTGATCTTGTACCGAGTATGGCTCATGGCATGTCGACGACCAGTTACGCTCAAGGTGCTATCTACGACGTAGTCACAAACTTCTTTAATGATCCAAAAGCGGATCCAAAAGAAGCAGCACAAAAGCTAGCGAAAGCAGTTAAAGCGGCTATCTAGTCACTTCCTCCTAAACTAAGCGTTAAAGCTGACTCTCTCCCTTGAATTAGGGAGAGAGCGGTGCCTTGCACCTTTAGCGCTTGCTCAATTCCGAAAGCAGTTATCAGTAAGGAAAAGTTATGGAGCAGGCTTTGAATGCACAAGACTCGAATAAGCAGTCCGCGCCAAAACTCAGCTTGGTAGATCGCCTTCAAAATTGGCTACCCAAAATAGTCATGGCACCCACCATGCTGGTTACCGTAGTGTGTATCTACGGGTTCATCTTTTGGACCGCGGCGATCTCATTAACCAACTCGCGTTTTCTCCCCTCGTTTAACTTTGTCGGCTTTACTCAGTATGAGAAGCTGATGGAGAACGACCGTTGGATCACTTCTATTACCAATCTTGGTATTTTTGGCGTGTTGTTCATGCTAATTGCGATTGTCCTCGGTGTGGGACTCGCAATATTGCTTGACCAAAATATCCGCCAAGAAGGCGCAATTCGTACTATCTACCTCTACCCGATGGCACTCTCTTTCATTGTCACAGGTACGGCGTGGAAATGGATCTTAAACCCAGGTCTCGGCATCGAAAAACTCATGCATGACTGGGGTTTCGAAAACTTTAAGTTTGATTGGCTGGTCAACTCCGATATGGCGGTTTATACCCTAGTGATAGCGGCGGTTTGGCAATCATCTGGCTTTGTGATGGCGATGTTTCTAGCCGGGCTTCGCGGTATTGATTCGTCGATCATTAAAGCGGCGCAAATCGATGGTGCAAATTTGCCAACTATCTATTGGAAAATCATTTTGCCTTGTCTGCGCCCGGTGTTCTTTAGTGCAGTCATCATTACGTCTCACATCGCCATCAAGAGCTTCGACTTGGTGACTGCGATGACCGCAGGCGGCCCTGGTTACTCCTCTGACTTACCAGCGCTCTTCATGTACGCACACTCATTTACTCGTGGTCAGGTTGGTCTCGGCGCAGCGAGTGCCATGATGATGCTCGCAGGGATATTGGCGATTTTGGTTCCGTACTTGTACTCAGAGCTTAGGGAGAAGAAATCATGAATACGTCGATGAATCTCTCAAGACTTTTTATCTACTCGGCGTTGACTTTCTTCTGCTTAGTATACTTGATGCCATTGTTTGTCATGGCCATTACGTCATTTAAGACGCTGCCTGATATTAAAGCCGGCAACCTGATGTCGCTACCAACAGAGTGGGTATTTGACGCATGGAGTAAAGCATGGAGTAGCGCTTGTACTGGCGTGAAATGTGAAGGGGTGAAGAGCTATTTCTGGAACTCATTCCAAATGGTGATCCCGGCCGTGGCAATATCAACCTTGCTTGGTGCGTTCAACGGTTACGTGATCACTAAGTGGAAGTTTCGAGGCTCTGATCTGTTTTTCAGCTTGCTACTGTTCGGGTGCTTTATTCCATTCCAAGTAATCTTGCTACCAATGGCGGCGCTACTTGGAAAGCTAGGTCTCGCGAACACAACTGCGGGTTTGGTAGCGGTACACGTTATCTATGGCATGGCCTTTACGACACTGTTCTTCCGTAACTTCTACATTGCGGTGCCAGATGAGCTTGTCAAGGCGGCCAAACTGGATGGTGCGGGCTTCTTCACTATCTTCTTTAAAATCCTGCTGCCACTTTCGACACCTATCATCATGGTGACAGTGATTTGGCAGTTCACCTCAATTTGGAATGACTTCTTATTCGGGGTCGTCTATTCAGGCTCAGAGACGCAACCGATAACGGTGGCACTCAACAACTTGGTCAACACGAGTACGGGTGTCAAAGAGTACAACGTTGATATGGCCGCTGCGATCATCGCTGCGTTGCCAACGCTGGTGGTCTACGTACTGGCAGGGAAGTATTTTGTTCGCGGTCTCACTGCGGGTTCAGTAAAAGGATAATCAACATGGCAACATTAGAACTTAAACAGATCCGCAAAACCTATCGCAATGCGGACAACGAAACCCTTAAAGGTATCGATATCAGTATCGACTCCGGTGAGTTCCTTATCCTTGTAGGGCCATCGGGCTGCGGCAAATCGACCTTGATGAACACCATTGCGGGTCTTGAGGATATCAGCGCAGGAGAAATTGTGATTGATGGTCGCGATGTCGCTCAGGTGCAGCCAAAAGATCGTGATATTGCTATGGTGTTTCAATCTTACGCCCTTTATCCAAACATGACGGTACGTGGCAACATCGCCTTCGGTCTAAAAATTCGCAAGATGCCCCAAGAGCAAATTGATGCCGAAGTTAATCGCGTTGCTGAGATGCTACAAATCGACCATCTTCTTGACCGCAAACCATCACAACTTTCTGGCGGGCAGAGACAAAGGGTAGCAATGGGCCGAGCGCTGGCGCGACGTCCTAAGCTTTACTTGTTTGATGAGCCGCTGTCTAACCTAGATGCGAAGCTGCGTGTTGAGATGCGCCATCAGATTAAACGTCTCCATCAGCAGTTAAATACGACGATTGTGTATGTAACGCATGACCAAATCGAAGCGATGACGCTCGCTGATCGCATCGCAGTCATGAAAGACGGTGAGTTGCAGCAACTGGGCACACCCAAAGAGATCTATAACGAGCCAAACAATATGTTTGTCGCAGGATTTATGGGTTCACCATCGATGAACTTCATCAAGACACGTGTTGATTTGGATGAGAATGATAAGCCGATTATTCGTGTGTTCTCGGGTGACAATGAGCAGCACGTCGTCGCACTACCAGAATCTTTGCGTCCACAAGACGGCAATGAGATTGTGATTGGTCTGCGTCCTGAACACATTACTGAGAAGCTTGAAGACGAGGCAGTCGTTGCGACTCAAGTCAGCCTTAAATTGGAAGTTCTTGAGCCAACGGGGCCTGATGTCATTGCTATGGTTAAGGTTAATGACCAAGAAGTCGCGTGTCGTTTGTCTCCTGAGTTTGATGCCAGTGTGGGGCAGGTGGCTCCGTTGTACTTTGATATGTCTAAGGCGGTGTTTTTTGATGCTGTGACTGAGGAGAGGTTGTTGGTGTAGGGCTGTGGGGCTTGATGCTTCGCGTTTTAAATCAGTTAAAAGCAAGAAGAGCACCCCCTCTAACTCCCCCTTATAAAGGGGGAGAACAATAGGCTAGCTTCTATCGTCGCATCGCTAATTATTCAGTTCAGGCGATGCGGCAGCGAGCCGTCTGTTCCTCCCCTTAATAAGGGGAGGCTAGGAGGGGTGCTCTTCTTTTTCCTCTACTCCCCAACAAAACTTTTCGGCCATTTCCCACCAATCCCGCAACTCCTCATGTGTCACTTTCCACCCATTCTCCAACCCCAGAATCGCTTTCAGTTAAGCGATTGCTCTCTATCTATCTGAAAAACAAAAACTATCCAACCCTGGCACCCTTATTGCTCCTTAATACCCATCAGTACCCATAGACGGGACTGCATCAATCCAAAGGAGAATAATAATGTTAAAGCCTCTATCCCTACTGTCTGCCTCTGCTCTTGCACTTGTTAGCTTCAATGCCGCTGCGAACTGTGATCCGGGTGAAATTGTCATCAAGTTCAGTCATGTAACCAATACGGACAAGCACCCGAAAGGTATCGCTGCGTCATTGCTCGAAGAGCGTGTGAATACTGAGATGAACGGCAAAGCGTGTATGCAGGTATTCCCTAACTCGACACTGTACGATGACAACAAAGTTCTCGAAGCCCTTTTGAACGGCGATGTTCAACTTGCCGCTCCTTCACTTTCTAAATTCGAGAAGTTTACTAAGAAATACCGCATCTTCGATTTGCCATTCTTGTTTGAAAACGTGGAAGCGGTGGATCGTTTCCAAAACTCAGAATCGGGTGAACAACTGAAAAATGCGATGAAACGTCGCGGCCTACAAGGACTTGCGTTTTGGCATAACGGCATGAAACAGATGTCGGCGAACAAGCCGCTTTTGGTACCGAGTGATGCGAAAGATCTGAAGTTCCGTGTTCAGGCATCAGACGTACTGGTTGCGCAGTTTGAGCAGTTGGGTGCTAACCCTCAGAAAATGTCGTTCAAAGAAGTGTATGGCGGCCTGCAAACTAAGGTTATTGATGGTCAGGAGAATACTTGGTCAAACATATACGGTAAGAAATTCTTCGAAGTACAGGACGGTGTTACAGAAACCAACCACGGCATTCTTGATTACCTAGTCGTGACTTCTCGTGAATTCTGGGATGGCATGCCAGAAGACACCCGTAAGCAGTTTGCACAAATCCTAAAAGAAGTGACGGACACCCGTAATGCTGAGTCAACCAAGGTAAACCTAGCCAACAAGAATAACATTGTTGAGTCGGGCGGTGTGGTGCGTACTCTAACGCCAGAGCAACGTCAGCAATGGGTAGAAGCGCTTCAACCAGTATGGCAGAAGTTTGAGAAAGACATCGGCTCTGATCTTATCGAAGCGGCGCTAGCGTCTAACCAACAATAAACATTAAGTCGTACATGGCCTCACCGGATGTGAGGCCATCTCCCTGTCCCAATTATTACAAAAGCGATGTATCACATGGAACAGTCTCTTATTTCTCGTATTGGTAAGGTCACCGATGCCTTTGAAGAAACGCTGATCGCGTTCTTTCTTGGTGCGATGACGCTGTTGACCTTTGCCAATGTTATTTCTCGTTATGTGTTTAACGACAACATTTTGTGGGCACTTGAACTGACCGTCTTTATGTTCGCCTGGATGGTGCTGGTTGGTGCGTCCTACGGTGTGAAGAAACACTTCCATATCGGTGTAGATGTGGTGATCAATATGGTGTCGGAGAAGCACCGTAAGCTGTTTGCTATCTTGTCTGTTTTGGCTTGTCTAACATTCTCTGTCCTACTTCTCATCGGCTCATGGAACTATTGGTATCCGTTTGTCACCGAGAGAGCTTGGTATGAAACAGACGATATCCCTATGCCTGAAATGTTCCAGTTCTTAGCTGATTGGCTTAATGAAGGTGAGCGTTATGAAAAAATGCCTCGATTTATCCCCTATATGGCGCTTCCTATTGGCATGGCATTGCTGACTTTCCGATTTGCTCAGGCGGCCTACCAAATCTTTAGTGGAAAACTGGATCGACTAATCGCAGGCCATGAAGTGGAAGAGGATTTAGAAGCACTAAAAGCTGAGATGCAAGATAACGCGTTTGATAACGTCAAGGACAAGGATAAATAAGCATGGACATTCTATTACTCTTTTTGATGGTGATAGGCTTTATGCTTATCGGGGTGCCGATCGCGGTATCACTTGGCCTATCGAGTATTCTATTTCTTTTGATGCATTCAGACGCATCATTGGCGTCGGTGGCGCAAACCCTGTTTAATGCATTTGCCGGTCACTACACACTACTGGCGATTCCCTTCTTTATTTTGGCATCCAGTTTTATGTCCACGGGCGGTGTGGCGAAACGAATTATCCGCTTTGCGATTGCAATGGTAGGCTGGTTCCGTGGTGGTCTTGCGATGGCATCGGTGGTGGCTTGTATGATGTTTGCGGCTCTGTCTGGCTCGTCGCCAGCGACGGTGGTCGCCATCGGTAGTATCGTAATCGCAGGTATGATCAAAAACGGCTACACCAAGGAGTTTGCCGCAGGGGTTATCTGTAACGCGGGCACTTTAGGTATCCTTATTCCACCTTCCATTGTTATGGTGGTCTATGCGGCTGCAACCGATGTGTCAGTAGGCCGTATGTTCCTTGGCGGCGTTATTCCTGGGCTACTAGCGGGTCTCATGTTGATGATCGCCATCTACATTGCCGCAAAAGTAAAAGGGCTTCCCAAGCAACCATTTGTGGGCTGGAAAGAGGTGTTTGATTCTGCCCGTGAGGCGAGTTGGGGTTTGTTGCTGGTAGTCATCATTCTTGGTGGTATCTACGGCGGGGTATTCACCCCTACGGAAGCAGCGGCAGTGGCAGCGGTTTACTCGTTCCTGATTGCCAATTTTATCTACAAAGATATGGGGCCGTTTGCGGATAAAGAAAATACTAAGCCAGTGCTTATTAAAGTGTTTGAGACCTTTGTGCACAAAGACACCAAGCACACGCTTTTTGAAGCGGGTAAGCTCACCATCATGCTGCTGTTTATCATCGCTAACGCACTGATCCTTAAGCACGTGCTGACTGAAGAACGTATTCCACAGATGATAACCGAATCCATGTTATCTGCGGGCTTGGGACCTATTACCTTCCTGATTGTGGTGAACGTTCTGTTGCTTATTGGTGGTCAGTTTATGGAACCGTCAGGCCTACTGATTATTGTGGCACCCTTGGTGTTCCCAATTGCTATCGCGCTTGGCATCGATCCTATTCATCTAGGGATTATGATGGTAGTGAATATGGAAATAGGCATGATAACGCCACCTGTTGGGCTCAACTTGTTTGTGACGGCGGGCGTGGCGAAGATGTCGATGATGGGCGTAGTGAAAGCCGCACTGCCATGGGTGGCCGTGATGTTCTTGTTCCTGATTATCGTGACTTACGTGCCTTGGGTGTCAACTTGGTTACCAACGACCTTGATGGGCCCGGAAATCATCACCAAGTAAGTTAGAACCAAAAAAGCAAAAGGAGGTCGTTAGACCTCCTCATCAATATGCTTACCATAATTCTCGCGCGGATCGGATTGAAAACGTCTTTCATACAGAACACGTTTTGACTTTACCTTGCGTCTTTCCTCAGCAGCGACACGTTGCTCAACGTAAAAAATGCCATCTATCTCAACTGTGTCAGAAATGAAGGGCACTTTGGTTTTTTCCCCCATAACGACTCCTTATTAATAATCTTGTATGCAACTCTTTGGCTACACTTTCAAGTATAGGAGATATGTATCACAGTTCTACCTTATTTTAGCTGTCGCTTTTGTAGGACTCTTTAATAAGCTGATATTTCTGCATTTTATCGTACAATGTTTTTCTCGGGACATTGAGCTTTTCCATGGTTTGCTTGATGCTGCCATGGGTGTCGATGAGAGCCTGCTCAATGACACTTTTTTCAAATAATCCCACCTGTTCAGCGAGGCTTTGGCCACGCTCTTGGTCATCATTTTGGGCATTACCGGCTTGAATTTTACCAAGCAGGACAAAACGCTCGGCACAGTTTCTCAGCTCTCTAACATTACCAGGCCAATCATGGCTGATTAATTGGCTGAGTTCTGCCACGGAGAGTGCGTTGGCGGTTTTGCCATAACGCGATGCTGCGACCAGTTGAAAGTGGTGAAAAAGCGCTGCGATATCATCTTTTCGGTCTCGAAGCGGGGGGAGGTCAAGCGTGACGATGTTGAGGCGGTAATAGAGATCTTGGCGAAAATCACCCGCCAATGACGCTTGGTTGAGATCTGCTTTGGTTGCTGCGATGACGCGAATATTTAGTGGGATGAGGGTATTGGAGCCTACTCGCTCGATAGCGCGCTCTTGTAATACACGTAGCAAGCGGATCTGTGCCTGCATTGGCATTGACTCAATTTCATCAAGAAATAGTGTGCCCCCTTGGGCATGTTCAAACTTACCAATCCGAGTATTATCTGCACCAGTAAATGCGCCTTTCTCATGACCGTACAGTTCGCTTTCAATTAAGTTTTCAGGCACTGCACCACAGTTGACGGCGACAAAGTTAGCATCGCGCCTACTGCTTTGCTCGTGCAGCGAACGGGCGACCAACTCTTTCCCTGTTCCCGTTTCACCAAAGAGCAGAATATCGGCATCAGTATCGGCAATCATCCCAATCGTCTCACGCAGAGTTTGAATTACAGGGGTGTCGCCAATGATCCTCGGACCTAGCGTTTGGCTTGCCTTTAGAGAACGTTTTAGCTGTTCGTTCTCTAAAGTAAGGTGACGCTTTTCAATTGCTCTTTGGGTAGTCTCAATCAAGCGTTCAGCGGAAAACGGTTTTTCAATGAAATCGTAAGCACCATCTTGGATTGCCTGAACGGCCATGGAAATATCGCCATGCCCAGTAATCAAAATTACAGGAATACCATCGTAATGATGACTGATGGTGTTGAGTAGATCTAAACCTGACAAACCTGGTAAGCGAATATCGGAAATTATGGCCAAGGGCGTTTCTTGCTTGAGAGCGAGTAGGGCATCCTCAACACTGGCAAAACACCTTGCGTCGATATCGGAAAGCTCGAAGCTTTGTTCCAAGGCGATTCGAATATCAGATTCATCATCAATAAAAAACACTTGGCTCATACAGGCTTCCTTGTGGATGTTTTGGCGGGTTGATTGGATGCTTTTATAGATTGTAGAAACGGTAGCTCGACGCTAAAGCGCGCGCCACCAAGAGCGGACTCGCTCACATGGATGTGTCCATCGAGGTTGTGAATAATTTGCTGTGAGATCGAAAGCCCAAGCCCTAAGCCGTTTTCTTTGGTGGTGTAAAAAGGCTCAAACAGGGTTGGCGAGGAGTAATCGGCCAGTCCCGAGCCAGAATCGTCAACATGGATCATGACTGCCGAATCGGTGAGCTCTATAGTTAAATTTAACCGCTTTTCGGTGCAATTCTCCATCGCTTGCATGGCATTGGTCATTAGATTGATCAGCACTTGTTCAAGTTGAATTGGGTTGATGAGGACTAGGATATCTTGCTGATCGACGACGCAATCCAGTTTAACCTGATGGCTCTTAAGCTGCGGTTGGATAAGCTCAATAGTCGAAAACACCACGGGCGCCAATTTCACTTCACTAAGTTCATTGGCATCACTGCGTCTGGCAAAGGATTTGAGCTGCTGACTGATCTTGGCCATTCGCTCGGTAAGGGCAACAATACGGCTAAGGTTATCTTTAGCTCGATCGACTTTGTGTTTGTCGATAAAGCGCTGACCATTTTCAGCAAAGCTGCGGATAGCGGCGAGTGGATTGTTAAGCTCATGGCTAATGCTGGCCGACATCTGCCCTAGCACCGCCAGTTTGGCTGCTTGAACCAACTCATCTTGAGCTTGTCGAAGCGCTTTTTCGGTTTTGACACGCTCATCAATTTCTACATGTAACTTCGCTGTTCTTTCCATCACTTGAAATTCAAGTTTTTGCTTCGCTTCTGCTTGCAGTTGCTCGATTTGCCTGTGGCGGTAGCGGCGATTTTCGGCAAGGGCGACGAACAGATAGATTGAAATAAACACCAAAGCCAGCACGCTGATAAAACCGAACAGGTCGACGTAGAGCGCAGATAGTGGCGTCAGCACGCGCAGTATCAGATTGGGAATCCCAGACTCCCGTTGAGTGGCTAAGTAGTGCTTAGTAAAGAGGTTCCCTTTGGGATTGGTAAGCAAGGTAGTGCTTGCCAACAGGTCACCTTGAAAGCCGAGGCTTTTGATATGGGTTTGCAGATATTGTCTAGAGTCTCGGACGGTGGTGAGTGTGTCTTCGTCAATATTCGTTAGGCTGTTAAATAGCCACTCAGAGTCGCTAGACATAAACACAATGTTGTTGCTATCGGTGGCCACGTAAATGCTGGTGTCGCTTTGCCAACTTCGCTCAATGGAAGAGAGATCCATTTTCACCACGACCACGCCGATGTGGTCTGCGGCATAAGTTACGGGAAACGAGTAATAGTATCCTCTCTGTCCTGAAGTAGAACCCAGCGCAAAGTAGGCGCTCTGTTTGCCTTCAATCGCATATTGAAAATAAGGGCGAAAAGCAAAGTTCTTGCCGACAAAGGAATGGGGAAGGTTCCAGTTACTCGAAGCGATAGTGTTACCGTAGCGGTCTAGCAGGTATGTGTCGGAGGCAAGAATGATTTTGTTCGCTTGCTGCAGGTAACGATTGGTCACTTCAATTTGAGCCGAGTTATTGGGTGCTTGCAATGCATCGACTAACTCTTTGTCTTGAGACAAAAGTTGGGGAATATGACGGTATTTGTCGAGCTTGCTATCTATTGTTTCAACAAAGCGATTGAGCCAGTTTTGATGCTGTAATTGCATCGTCTCTAAGCTGTGATGCCAGTACCAATGCCCCGCTGCAGTGGAGATAAAAACAAACAGCGCTATAAAGCTCACTAAAATTCGTTTTAATCGCATGAAACTACCTCTACAGCCTAACACCTATAGGTTAACGAATATGACTAACTTGTGGCGAAAAAGTTATGAATTCTGAGAGGTGGAAAAGCTGCAAAACAGGAGCAAGATCTCTTTTTTAGTCTTTCACTAAAAAAAGCCCTTCAATCTCTTGAAAAAGACGATATTGTCCCCATTTCAATGTGGACTTGGGAGAAAACAGCAATGATTTCCCAATTCTTTGAGTAATTAGCGACAAAAGCGTCGATTGACCCGACTTCGACTCGACAGGGTAGGTGGAGATCGCTAGAATGTCGCGTCTGAAATTTTGTCCTGAGACTAATCAGAGATGCCTTTAAGTTGACCCGTTCAGCATGACGAAGACGTCACTCATTAGTCCGATAACCAAAGCAAGGTGCTCTATAAAGTGCCGCTGACTGGTTATCGATGCTCATTTTAAAGAAGTACCTTTGGGTACTAACAAGGATGAAGCGGAAATATCTTAGAGATATTGACGCTCATACGCTCAGCCAACACTGAGCCAAACTGAGGTTTATACAATGCAAGTTACTGTTGAAACTCTAGAGGGCCTAGAGCGCCGTCTAAACATTACTGTTCCTGCTGCTAACATCGAAGACGCAGTGACAGCTGAACTACGCAACATCGCGAAAAACCGTCGTTTCGATGGTTTCCGTAAAGGCAAAGTGCCAATGAAGATGGTTGCTAAAATGTACGGCCAAGCAGTACGTCAAGACGTGATGGGTGAAGTTATGCAACGTCACTTCATCGAAGCAATCGTTTCTGAAAAAATCAATCCAGCAGGTGCACCAACTTTCGCTCCTGTTGAGAACGAAGCTGGTAAAGATCTAGTATTCACTGCAACTTTCGAAGTGTACCCAGAAGTAGAACTTAAGGGTCTAGAGAGCGTTGTTGTTGAAAAACCAACGACTGAAGTACAAGACGCAGACGTTGAAGAGATGATCGAAACTCTACGTAAGCAACAAGCATCTTGGACTGACGTTGAAGAAGCTGCTGAAGACGGCAAGCGTGTAACTATCGACTTCACTGGCTCTATCGACGGTGAAGAGTTCGAAGGCGGTAAAGCTGAGAACTTCCCACTAGAGATGGGCGCTGGTCGCATGATCCCAGGTTTCGAAGACGGTATCCAAGGTAAGACTGCGGGTATGGAATTCGAAATCGACGTAAACTTCCCAGAAGATTACCACGCTGAAAACCTAAAAGGTAAAGCGGCTAAGTTCCTAATCAAAGTGATCAAGGTTGAAGCTCAAGAACTACCAGAAATCAACGACGAGTTCGTTGCTAAGTTCGGTGTTGTTGAAGGTGGCGTTGACGCTCTTAAAGCAGAAGTTCGCAAGAACATGGAGCGCGAGCTTAAGCAAGCAATCAAGAACCGCATCAAAGAGCAAGCTCTTGACGGTCTAGTTAAAGAGAACGACATCGACGTTCCTGCTGCGCTAATCGATCAAGAAATCGGTGCACTACGTCAGCAAGCTGCACAACGCTTCGGCGGCAACCCAGAAGCAGCTGCACAGCTTCCACGTGAGCTATTCGAAGAGCAAGCTAAGCGCCGCGTAGTGGTTGGTCTTCTTCTAGGTGAAGTGATCAAGTCTGAAGGGCTAGAAGCTAGCGATGAGAAAGTGAAAGAGCTTATCTCTGAAATGGCAACGGCATACGAAGATCCATCAGAAGTTATCGCTTACTACGAGCAAAACGAGCAAATGATGAACAACATGCGCAACGTTGCACTAGAAGAGCAAGCGATCGACGCGATCCTAGCTAAAGCACAGGTTTCTGACAAAGAAGTTAGCTTCAACGAGCTAATGAACCAACAGCCTGCAGCGTAATAAGCAATATCTTGTATAGAAGGTTGACTTAGAGTCGACTTCTCTGCTAACAATGGTCCGTATGATGTTTATCATCCGGGCCATTTATTTTAGGGACATAAGAATATGAGCTACCAAGAAAAAAATGCAATGTCGCCAATTATGAACGCGCTAGTACCTATGGTGGTTGAACAAACTTCCCGTGGCGAACGCTCTTACGATATTTATTCGCGACTACTAAAAGAACGAATCATTTTCTTGACTGGTCAAGTGGAAGACAACATGGCGAACCTCATCGTCGCCCAAATGCTTTTCCTAGAATCAGAAAATCCTGACAAAGATATTTTCCTTTACATCAACTCACCAGGCGGCAGTGTTACTGCGGGTATGTCTATCTACGACACCATGCAGTTCATCAAGCCTAACGTCAGCACGCTATGTACTGGTCAAGCATGCTCGATGGGTGCTTTCCTACTTGCTGGTGGTGCGCCAGGTAAACGCTTTGCGCTACCAAACTCTCGCGTAATGATTCACCAACCACTTGGTGGTTTCCAAGGTCAGGCGTCAGACATTCAGATCCACGCGCAAGAGATCCTGACAATCAAAGAGAAGCTAAACAAACTTCTTGCTGAGCACTCGGGTCAACCAATCGAAGTGGTTGAAAAAGATACTGACCGTGACAACTTCATGTCAGCGGCTCAAGCAGCTGAATACGGTATTATCGACGAAGTTTTAACCCATCGCGGTTAACCCGTCATCGTTTGAGTGAAATAAGACTGGATTGCTGCCCTTGAAAAATGAATTCTCGGGCGCAATATAGTCTAAATTGATATACACTCAAAACATAGAAAGTAAAGGCTAAGAGGTTAGCGAATGACAGATAAAAGCAAAGAGGGCGGTAGCGGTAAACTGTTGTACTGCTCTTTCTGTGGTAAAAGTCAGCACGAAGTTCGCAAGCTAATCGCAGGTCCGTCTGTTTACATTTGCGATGAATGCGTTGATTTATGCAACGACATTATCCGTGAAGAAATCAAAGATGTGCTGCCGAAGAAGGAATCTGAAGCGTTGCCAACGCCAAGAGACATTCGCGCGCACCTAGACGATTACGTAATCGGTCAAGACTATGCGAAGAAAGTTCTCTCTGTTGCCGTGTACAACCATTACAAGCGCTTGCGCAATGGTGATACAACGGCTGACGGTGTTGAACTCGGTAAGAGTAACATCCTTCTTATCGGTCCAACGGGTAGTGGTAAAACGCTACTTGCTGAGACGCTTGCACGTTTCCTTGATGTTCCATTCACTATGGCCGACGCAACAACACTAACCGAAGCCGGTTATGTTGGTGAAGACGTAGAAAACATCATTCAGAAACTACTGCAAAAGTGCGACTACGACGTAGCAAAAGCAGAGCGTGGCATCGTTTATATCGATGAAATCGATAAGATCTCACGTAAGGCTGAAAACCCGTCAATCACACGTGATGTGTCTGGCGAAGGTGTTCAGCAAGCACTACTTAAACTGGTTGAAGGTACTATCGCTTCTGTACCACCTCAAGGTGGTCGTAAGCATCCACAGCAAGAGTTCTTGCAAGTGGACACGTCTAAAATCTTATTTATCTGTGGCGGTGCGTTTGCCGGCCTAGATAAAGTGATTGACCAACGTGTAGCGACAGGTACGGGTATTGGCTTTGGCGCGGAAGTTCGCTCTAAAGACGAAACCAAAACCGTTGGTGAGCTATTCACTCAAGTAGAGCCAGAAGATTTGGTGAAATACGGCCTTATCCCTGAGTTCATTGGACGTCTTCCGGTCACAACGACCCTGACTGAACTTGATGAAGATGCACTTATCCAAATCCTAAACGAGCCTAAGAACGCCCTGACTAAGCAGTATGGCGCGTTGTTCGAGCTTGAAGGTGTTGAACTTGAGTTCCGCGAAGATGCACTGCGTGCTATTGCTGCCAAGGCAATGGAGCGTAAAACAGGTGCTCGTGGCCTTCGTTCAATCCTTGAAGGCGTGCTTCTAGAAACCATGTATGAGCTACCATCGGCAACCGATGTGAGCAAAGTGGTTATCGATGAAAGCGTGATAAATGGCGAGTCAGAACCGCTACTTATCTACACCAACAACGACAATCAAGTGGCAAGCGCAGAGTAATTTGCCAAGTTCACTCAAAAAGGAGGTATTGATTACCTCCTTTTTTTATTTTCTTTATTGAATCCAACGATTACGCCCCCATATACTGAAAATAATACTAAGCGGAAGAGAGAATAATATGAACTTGGAACGTTCCGAGCGTATAGAAATCCCGGTATTGCCTCTGCGCGACGTTGTGGTTTACCCACACATGGTGATTCCTTTGTTTGTTGGCCGCGAAAAGTCGATCAGCTGTTTAGAAGCTGCGATGGACAATGACAAGCAAGTACTCCTAGTAGCTCAAAAAGAAGCAGATACTGAAGAGCCAAAAATTGATGACCTGTACACTACAGGTACAGTGGCGACGATTCTACAGCTGCTCAAGTTGCCTGACGGTACAGTGAAGGTACTGGTTGAGGGTCAACAACGAGCGAACATCAGCAGCTACCGTGACGAAGACTTTTTTGTTGCGGATGCAGAATTCCTAATTACTCCTGAACTTGAAGAGCGTGAAGAAGAAGTCATTGTGCGCAGCGCGATTGACCAATTCGAAGGCTTTATCAAGCTCAACAAAAAAATCCCACCAGAAGTGCTCACCTCTCTGGGTGGAATTGATGAAGCAGCGCGTCTTGCAGACACCATCGCAGCACATATGCCATTAAAACTTGCTGACAAACAGCAAGTGCTTGAGCTACTTGATGTGACTGAGCGTCTCGAGTTCTTGATGGGGCAAATGGAATCTGAAATCGACTTACTTCAAGTTGAAAAGAGAATCCGCGGCCGCGTTAAGAAGCAGATGGAGAAATCTCAGCGCGAGTACTACTTGAATGAGCAAATGAAGGCTATCCAGAAAGAGCTGGGTGACCTTGATGATGCGCCAGATGAGTTCGAGACGCTAAAAGCGAAAATCGAAGAATCAAAAATGCCGGCGGAAGCAAAAGAGAAGACAGAACAAGAGCTGCAGAAGCTTAAGATGATGTCTCCTATGTCAGCGGAAGCAACCGTGGTTCGCAGTTACATCGATTGGATGGTAGGCGTACCGTGGGCGAAGCGCTCTAAGGTTAAGAAAAACCTCGCTAAAGCAGAAGAAGTACTGAATGAAGACCACTACGGTCTAGAGCGCGTGAAAGAGCGCATCCTTGAGTACTTAGCGGTTCAAAACCGCATTAACAAGCTTAAAGGCCCAATCCTTTGTCTTGTTGGTCCTCCAGGTGTAGGTAAGACTTCTCTAGGTCGCTCTATTGCAGCCGCAACAGGTCGTAAGTACGTTCGTATGGCGCTTGGCGGCGTGCGTGATGAAGCGGAAATCCGTGGTCACCGTCGTACCTATATCGGCTCTATGCCCGGTAAGCTGATTCAGAAAATGTCGAAAGTGGGTGTTAAGAACCCGCTGTTCCTGCTTGATGAAATCGATAAGATGTCATCGGATATGCGTGGCGACCCTTCATCTGCTCTGCTTGAGGTTCTAGATCCAGAACAAAACAATGCCTTTAACGATCACTACCTTGAGGTGGATTACGATCTGTCTGACGTCATGTTTGTGGCGACGTCGAACTCGATGAACATCCCTGGCCCTCTTCTAGACCGTATGGAAGTGATTCGTCTGTCAGGTTATACCGAAGACGAGAAGCTTAACATTGCAACGCGTCACCTTGTATCGAAACAGGTACAACGCAATGGTCTGAAGCCGCACGAGATTGAAATTGAAGACTCTGCGATCATCGGCATCATCCGTTACTACACTCGCGAAGCGGGCGTACGTAGCCTAGAGCGTGAAATCTCGAAGATCTGTCGTAAAGCGGTGAAGAACATCCTGCTTGACCCAGCACTGAAGAAAGAGACGGTCAACCAAGACAATCTGAAAGAATATCTTGGCGTACAGCGCTTCGACTACGGCAAAGCTGATGACAGCAATCGTATTGGTCAGGTGACTGGCCTCGCCTGGACAGAAGTAGGCGGCGACTTACTGACTATCGAAACAGAATCGATGGTTGGTAAAGGCAAGCTAACGCAAACGGGCTCACTTGGCGACGTGATGCAAGAGTCTATTCAGGCTGCGATGACGGTCGTTCGTTCTCGCGCTGAAAAGCTAGGTATCAACACTGACTTTTACGAGAAGCGTGATATCCACGTACACGTACCAGAGGGTGCAACACCTAAAGATGGCCCAAGTGCGGGTATCGCTATGTGTACCGCGCTGGTTTCAAGCTTGACGGGTAATCCAGTGAAAGCAGAAGTGGCGATGACAGGTGAAATCACCTTGCGCGGCGAAGTACTGCCAATTGGTGGCTTGAAAGAGAAGCTGCTTGCTGCACACCGCGGTGGTATCAAAACCGTGTTGATTCCAAAGGACAATGAACGTGATCTAGAAGAAATTCCTGACAACGTAATTGCTGATTTGAAGGTAATTCCTGTTCAATGGATCGACGAAGTTCTTGAGGTAGCACTTGAGCGAGCACCGCTTGGAGCGGCGTTTGAGCCTGTAAAATAGTGATGTGCCCCAAATTTAGCTAAAAGAAATACGCTGATAAGTAAAAAAAGCTTGTCAGCGTTTTTTTGTGGCACTAACTTTAGCTATGTAACTCTGAAGCCCTTGATGGACAAGGCTTGGAGTCTTTAACTACGAGAATGGAACTAACGTTACCTTTAAAAATAATAATTGGGTAACAGAAAGGGGAAACACAGTGAACAAAACACAATTAGTGGAAAAAATCGCAGAAAACGCAGATCTATCTAAAGCTTCAGCTGGTCGTGCACTAGACGCTTTCATCGAAGCAGTTAGCACTACTCTAGAAGAAGGTGATCAAGTGGCTCTAGTTGGCTTTGGTACATTCAGCGTACGTACTCGTGCTGCTCGTACTGGTCGTAACCCAAAAACTGGCGAAGAGATCCAAATCTCTGAAGCTAAAGTTCCTGCATTCAAGGCGGGTAAAGCGCTTAAAGACGCTTGTAACTAATCTTTTGTTGCAGTTGGTTGTAAATCTTGGATTGACTGCACAAAAATTAAGCTTTCAACAAGCTTGATCGACAAATAAAGTCGAACCTTTTTTAAATATGCGCATCTTACTGATGCGCATTTCTTTTTCTGATATTATCCCATGCAGTTGAAGATAACCCTTCCTTTCTGGAGAGTAATAAAATTATGATGGAGCGAATTCGCGAGGGCGTGAATAGCATCGCGGTTAAAATTATCTTAGGACTCATTATTTTGTCTTTTGTGTTTGCAGGTGTTGGCAGCTATATCGCTGGCGGTATCGGTAACACAGCTGCCAAAGTGGGTAATGTTGAGATCGGTCGTGGCGAGTTTGAGCAGGCGTATCAAAACGAGCGTAATCGTATGCAGTCGCAAATGGGCGAGTACTTCTCGACTCTACTTGGCGACCCAAGCTATGTCGCTTCTTTCCGTAAATCGGTACTCGATCGCATGATCGACGATGTGCTCATTGAGCAACACGCGGAATCTCTAGGTCTTCGCATCAGCGATTCTCAAATTCGTACTATGATGCTTGAAATGCCGCAGTTTCAAAACGACGGCAAATTTGACTCAGAACTTTACCAAGCAACGCTACGTCGTGCCGGTTTCACTGCTGACAGCTTTGCAGAATACCTTCGTCGTGACCTAGTGCGTAGCCAATTGCTAAGCGCACTTCAAGGCAGCGAATTCACATTGCCAAGTGAAATTGAAACACAAGGCAAACTGCTGACTCAAACACGTGACATTAAAACTCTTACGCTATCGCTTGAAGAGTTTGCTAACAAAGCCGTGATTACAGACGAAGAAGTCCAGCAGTACTACCAAGAAAACCCTGCTCAATTTACTCGCCCAGAGCAAGTAAAAGTATCTTACATCGAGCTATCAGCACAAGCGCTTAAAGACAGCGTAACAGTGACAGATGAAGATGTTACGCAATACTACGATGAGCACCTAGATAAGTACTCGACGGATGAGCAACGTGAAGTTAGCCACATTCTTGTTCAAGGTGATGATGAAGCGAAAGCACAAGCTATCCTTGATGAGCTAAATGCAGGCGCAGACTTTGCAACGTTAGCGCAAGAAAAGTCTGAAGATATCGGCAGTGCTGAAGAAGGCGGTTCACTAGGTTGGATTGAACGTGACGTTATGGATACTGCGTTCGAAGAAGCCGCATTTGCACTGGTTAACGTTGGCGATCGCACTGGTCTGGTTAAATCTGACTTCGGTTACCACATCATTCAATTGGACGCGGTTAAAGCATCAGAATCTAAGCCACTTGCTGAAGTGAAAGCTGAGATTGTTGCTGAGCTTAAAGACCAAGTTGCGATTGATGAGTTCTACAGCCTGCAAAATGAGCTAGAGAAAGTCGCGTTCGAATACCCAGATTCATTGGATGACGCAGCAGAGGCCGTTAACCAGAAGGTGGTAACGACTGACTTTATCTCGCAAATCGATGCACCTGAAATCTTGAAGTCAGCGACAGTGATGCAAGCTATTCAATCACCAGAAGTGAAAGAAGATGGCCTGAACTCTGAAGTGATGGAAGTGGCTCCTGAGCACATCATTGTGGTTCGTGTTGACGACCTTCGCGAGCAAACTGTACTTCCTATCGAAGAGGTGCAAGAGCAAGTTGAAACTCAGCTAGCGAAAGTGAAAGGTGAGCAAGCGGCAATGGAACTTGGTGTTCAACTGGTTAATGAGCTTAAAGAAGGCATATCGGATGCGCTTAACGCAAACGGTCTAACCTTTGGTGAGCTAGAAACTATCGATCGCAGTTCACCTCTAGCAGGTACTGTGTTCGCAATGTCTAAACCAGAAGAAGGTGCAGCAAGCTTCGCTCAAACTAAAGACATGCAAGGCAATGTTGTTGTCGTTGAACTGAACAAAGTGATGTCAGATTACAACAGTGCTTACAACGAGCAAATTGGTGCACAGATGATTCGTGAGGCGACTCAGCAAGACATCAGCTCTGTGATTGCTATCCTACGCAGTAACACTGAAATTGAGTACTTCCTAGACGCTCAATAATCAGGTGCTCAGCTATTACCAGCTCGGTAAGCTGAGACAGTATTAGTTCATTCACACTTGAATGTAACTGATAGTTCAATAATAACGGACTGCTTATGCAGTCCGTTATAGTTTCACCCTGTCAGACTTCCATCCAAATTCGCTTCCATTATGTTGGCTCACTCCTAAACCAACTACAAATAGGGACAATCATGAAATTACTAACAACACTTTGGCTTGCAGTTATGTTGCTAGCGGCGCCTACCGCCACTGTATGGGCCGCTGACGGTGACAAACTGGAAGGTATAGACATTACGGTAAATATTAACCAAGCCGAGCCAGAGGAGCTGGCAGAGCTCTTAAAAGGAGTCGGTATTGAGAAGGCGCAAAAGATTGTTGATTATCGCAAGCAGCACGGTAAGTTCACGTCTGCTGATGATTTAACCCAGGTCAAAGGCATCGGCGCAGCGACGGTAGAAAAAAACCGCGACCGAATTACCCTTTAACGGCTGCGCTGCGATAGTGGTAGAGTAGTGCCAATCCAAAGCCCGCGGCTAATCCAATAGCGTGGGCTTGTACTGCCACATTAGCTTCAATTAACGCTGATGTTGCCGCCGACCCACCAAAATACAGCTCCCATCCTACTTTCACCCCCCCACCAATCACCAACAGCCAGCTTGATTTTCGACTCTCAAGAGACTCTTTAAGCGCCCAAAACGCGAAGATAGCGTGCAAAATGCCAGAGAGTCCCAAATAGTAGCTGAGTGAACTAAGGAGCAGACCAGTGCCAATTACAGCGGCGCTGAAAAGGGTGACTGACATTAGGAGGCGCCAGTTGGGACGAAACAGATAACAGATCACCCAGAGAGCGGCTAGGTTCATGCCAAGGTGTGCTAAGTTGGTGTGTGAGAAATTTCCTGTTACTATCCGCCACCACTGGCCGGAGTATATAGCCAGTTTGTTCCATTCAACCCAGTTCTGTAGCGCAGGGATTTGCAGTAATGCGCACAGTAAACTAAACAGCGATAGCCTTATGACGAAAGAAGTGTCCATGTCTCGTTATTGTCCAAAATGCCTCAAAGCTAAGCGGGCATGTATTTGTCAGTGGATAGAACGCATCCACTGTGACACACAATTGATCATTTTGCAGCATAGCAGTGAAGAAAAGCGGCCACTGGGTACGGCACGCATTCTGTCGCTTTCCCTTAAGAATGCACGTTTGTTTATTGGCGAAGATTTTAGTCTGCATGACGAGCTCAATACGTTACTGGACGATAAGCGCTATCAAAGTGTGGTTCTCTATCCGGGAGAGGGTGCGCGAACAGTGTCTGAGGTGAAAACTAAGGCGGGGCATAAACCGCTCCGCGTCATACTGCTTGATGGTACGTGGAAGAAAGCCTTTAAAATGTGGAAGCTATCGACCAACTTACATTCGCTAGCTCTTGTAAAACTTGCCGATGATTTGATAGGTGACTACCGTATTCGAAAAGCCCCATCAAGTAATGCGCTGTCGACGGTTGAAGCAGGCTTTCATCTGCTTGAGTCGATTGAACCTAATGTCGACTTTACGCCGTTAATTACAGCGTTCAATGAGATGATCGGCTTTCAAATCGACAATATGCCAAAAGGTGTGTTTGAGCGAAATTATTCAGGGAAGCGTTAGTTCAGGGAAGCGTTAGTGGCGACTTAACGCTTCCCTGGCTTATCTTAGCTTGCCGCAAATAATTGCTGATGCATCTTCTGCGCATAGCCATCGGTCATGGCCGAGATGTAGTCGGCGATGACGCGCATGCCATCGTCATGCTGGCCACAGGCTTTTCTCCACAGCTGACACGTCGACTCAGGCAACAGTCTCTCAGGATCGGCGCTAAAGGCTTCAAACAGATCCATAATGATTTGCTGCCCCTTATACTCAAAAATTTGAACCCTTGGCACTTGAATCACATACTGACTAACGAACTGTTTGAGCACATCAAGCACTGCAGCCATCCCTTCTTCAAGGTAGGCGTTATATGCCAGTAGCGGACTCTCAAATTGGCTGTCTGGTATTGGCTCGACTCTAATACTGGTCAATAGCGCATTGACGATACCGCCAATGGCGTCCTTGCGTTCATAGTGCTTACCGGAGAATAACAGCTCAGAGATAGAATCAATATTTTGGGTTAACCAGTTTGGTTCTAGATTTCTTAACGCTTCTGCCGCACTTTGCTGCCATCGCTGCTCATCAATAAGCTCCAGCACAATCGCATCTTCCAAATCATGGACGCCATAAGCGATGTCATCAGCAAGCTCCATAATGGAGCAATCGAGCGATTTAAATCGAGTTTTGCGATGTCCTAGAGGTGATGTTTGCTGTGCGCGCATGGTCTGAAATAGCGCCTTGTCGGGCGGGGTTAACGGCTGCAGTACCCAATCGAACTGCACCGAGTCTTTATCGTAGATACCCTTTGCTGGCGACCAGTCTTTGGCTTTCAACTGACGCTGATTGGCCACAGCATGAGGCTGCTTGTCCGTGCGCGTTTGGCTAATAAATGCAGGGTATTTCAAAAGCCCTAACAAGGCTCTTCTAGTCAAGTTCATCCCGTGGGCTTCAGTATAAGGCTCTAACTGGGTCACGATACGAAACGTTTGGGCGTTACCTTCAAAGCCACCATACTCTCGCATCATATAGTTCAGTGCTACTTCACCACCATGGCCATAGGGCGGGTGGCCAATGTCGTGCGCCAGACACAATGCCTCGATTAACGCATCACTTGGCATTAACTCTGCGAATTGTGGCTGCTTTTGCTTGAGCTGGGCCACAATGCCAGAGCCGATTTGCGCGGCTTCCAGAGAGTGTGTCAATCGGGTGCGATGAAAGTCATTCACGCCCGTGCCATGAACCTGCGTTTTTGCTTGTAAGCGGCGAAATGCAGCAGAGTGAAGAATGCGTGCTCGGTCGCGCTGGTAAGGGTCGCGATGATCGTTGCGGCGAAGTTTGTGCTCGTCACTGTGCCTGACTTGCCAGATGTCTAATGGATCAAGAGAAATGGCGTTTGGAGTGCAGTTACCTAATGTCATTATCTCTCCTGGTGCTAGCTAATTTCGTCGAGTGACAGTTCGAAGCTTGGGGCGAAAGTGTGAAGGAAGTAATCCATCTCCGGTGTTTTTCGTTGTTGCAGCGTTTCATCCAAGCGTTTCTTGGCGAGCGCGTACTCATGATTGCCTGCGCTGAGTTCTTCAAGGCATTTGAGATACGCACAGATAGAGTCCGCCTGCTTCACTATTTGTGAGTCCTCTTCGTGAGCGGCGTTGGAGAGCAAAAATGGCTTAAAGTCTTCTTGAAACTCATCCGGCAGAAGTGACAAAAGTTTGTGCTCGGCAGCGGCTTCTATCTTTTTGTATTCTTTGGCGATTTCTGGGTTGTAGTATTTAACTGGCGTAGGTAAATCACCGGTCAATACTTCGCTGGTGTCGTGGTACATCGCTAAAATCGCAATGCGTTCTGGATTGGTATTGCCACCGAACTTCTTGTTTTTGATGATGGCAAGGGCATGAGCGACAAACGCGACTTGCAGGCTGTGTTCGGAGATATTTTCGGTAGAGACTGAGCGCATGAGAGGCCAACGTTGGATCAGTTTCATGCGAGCGAGGTGAGCGAAAAAGTGACTTTCTTTCATACAACGTTTTCCCCTTAATCCGCGCCCAGTAAAGGTTGGGCGCGTATTAAGAATAGGCTTTATTGTATCAATATGAAAGAGTTACTGACTGTAGGTAGACAGGAACTTCTCAAATCGGCCAATCGCCATTTCCAAGTCTTCCACATGTGGAAGAGTAACAATTCTAAAGTGATCCGGCTTCGGCCAGTTAAAGCCAGTGCCTTGTACCAGCAACACTTTTTCCTGCTTGAGGAAGTCGAGTACCATCTTTTGATCGTCTTTGATGTTGTACATCTTAGTGTCGATTTTCGGGAAAAGGTACATTGCGCCTTTTGGTTTGACGCACGATACACCAGGGATCTGAGTGATCAACTCATACGCTTTATCGCGCTGCTCAAGTAAGCGGCCACCCGGTAAGATAAGCTCATTGATACTCTGATAACCCCCTAGCGCGGTTTGAATAGCATGCTGCATAGGTACGTTGGCGCAAAGACGCATCGAAGCCAGCATTTCAAGGCCAGCGACGTAGCCTGTTGCCATTTCCTTTGGTCCGGTCATGAACATCCAGCCGCCGCGAAAGCCACAAACGCGATAAGACTTGGATAGGCCGTTGAAGGTCATCACAAGTACATCTTCTGTTAATGTTGCGACTGAAGTGTGAGTGGCACCGTCATAAAGAACTTTGTCGTAAATCTCGTCAGCAAAGATAATCAGTTTATGCTGGCGTGCAATTTCGATGACTTCTAGCAGGAAATCACGACTGTAGACTGCGCCGGTAGGGTTGTTCGGGTTGATAAGAACAATGCCGCGCGTTTTTGGCGTGATTTTCTTCTTGATGTCATCAAGATCCGGATACCAGTCCGCTTCTTCGTCACATAGGTAGTGCACCGGGTTGCCACCAGAAAGTGACACCGCTGCAGTCCACAGTGGGTAGTCAGGAGCGGGAACTAACATTTCATCGCCGTTGTTTAACAACGCTTGCATCGCCATTACAATAAGCTCAGAAACGCCGTTGCCAATGTAAACGTCTTCAACGTCGAGGCTGTGAATGCCCTTGCGTTGGTAGTGTTGAACTACAGCTTTGCGAGCGGAGTATATACCTTTAGAGTCACAGTAACCTTGTGAAGTAGGCAGGTTTCTGATGACATCGACTAGAATTTCATCAGGGGCGTCAAAACCAAACGGGGCTGGGTTACCGATATTGAGTTTCAGTATTTTATGTCCCTCTTCTTCCATGCGCTTAGCATGTTTGAGTACAGGACCCCTAATGTCGTAGCAGACATTATCGAGTTTTGACGACATCCCGATATTTTTCATTGTTTAATTCCTAAAAATTCGATAATTTCTTTACTAAATTACACCAAAATGGCTTTTGAAAGAATAAAAATCTGATCAAAGTGGAAAATAAAGCACGCTGCCAAAAGGCGGAGATGTGAGCAGGTTGACATCATGAGCAATTAATCGCCTTGTGGCTTGATCTATAGGGTTGGTAGAAATAGAGTATTTCGTGTATATAGGAACAAATTTTAAGGTTATGAGGTTGATTTGTCTCAGTTAACAACAGCTATCGCTCAACTTGTCAGCAAACTTGAAAATGCCCCACAAGGTTGTAAACGACTGGAGCAAGGCATCAAGGGACGTCCCAAGTCTCACTGCATCGACTGGCTGGAAGCGCAACCTCATTATCCGAAGTTTTATTGGCAATCCCGCGACACTCGCGAAGAGGTAGTGGCGCTAGGTCAATTACACACATTCTCTGAAGCCGCTCCCGCTTACACTATCTTGGCAGAAAACCAGCGTGTATGGGGTGGGCGTTCCTTCGATGGCCATACAGACAAAAATCGCCGTTGCATGTCAGCCTTTTTCTTCTTGCCGCAAATTGAACTGATACGCTTCGATCAAAACTGGCGTATTGCCGTTAATATCAGTATGAGCGTCGAGAAAGCAATAGCAGCGCTCAAGCAGTTGGTAATAGATGTTGCCGAGTTGCCACCGCTTGCCACATCCATTTCGAGCCTAACTCATACTCCTAATGAGCAGCAGTGGCACCGACTCGTTGGTGACGTGCTAACGGGCATTGAAAATAATCAGTTCAAGAAGGTTGTACTCGCGCGCAAAACCACGGTTGATGTCAAACAGCCTATTTCACCAGCACAATTGCTCAAAGCCAGTTATCGAGAAAATCATCATAGCTTCCATTTTATGATGGTGCTTTCCAAAGAGTTGGCATTTGTTGGCTCGACACCAGAGCGGCTCTATCGCCGAGTGGGTCAACAGCTTGAGACGGAAGCCTTAGCGGGCACGATCGGTCGCGGTGATAATGCGGCGGATGATATGAAGCTGGCTAACTGGCTGACACAAGATGTGAAAAACATCAACGAAAACCAATACGTGGTTGATGACATTTTGCAAAGCTTAGCACCTCATTCCGACGAGGTTCATTTAGAACAAGAGCTTCGTTTAGTACGTCTTCGAAAGGTGCAGCATTTAAAGCGCAATATTGTTGCTCAGTTAAACAAAGGCATAAATGCGGTACAGCTACTGCAAGCACTTCAGCCGACAGCGGCGGTCGCCGGTTTGCCTCGCAAAGAAGCGATGGCGTTTATTGAACAAAGAGAGCCGTTTGCTCGGGGCTGGTACGCAGGCTCTGTGGGTTATTTAAGCCATGAGCGCGCTGAGTTTTGCGTTGCCATTCGCAGCGCTTTACTAATGAAAGATGAGGTTCAATTGTTTGCCGGTGCGGGCATTGTTCCTGGTTCAGTTGCCGAACACGAATGGCAAGAGTTAGACAAGAAAATGTCGACATTGCTCAGCCTTATCTCTGATAACCCGTCTCTTGGAGTGGCTTCATGAGCAACCATCAAGCCGCGCTCAATCGTGTTTGGACACAAACATTACTGGAAGAGTGTTATCGCCAAGGCGTAAGACATGTTTGTATTGCTCCAGGCTCACGTTCAACGCCGCTTACTTTAGAGGCGGTTGAACATTCAGGGCTCACTCTTCACACTCATTTTGATGAGCGCGGCCTCGGTTTCTTTGCGTTGGGGCTGGCTAAACGTACGCAAAGCCCAGTGGCCGTTATCGTCACTTCTGGTACCGCTGTTGCGAATTTATTGCCGGCAGTGGCAGAGTCCAAGCTCACCAAAGAACCATTGATATTACTTACGTCCGATAGACCTGTAGAGCTTGTCGGCTGCGGTGCTAACCAAGCTATCGAGCAAACAGGCATATTCTCTTCGCATGTGAGTTACGCGCTTGATTTGCCTTCGCCATCGACACAAGTGCCTTTGCCATGGCTTCTCACCTCCATCGATTATGCTTTTGCTGAGCAAAGACTGCGTGGCGGTAGCATTCATATTAACTGCCCATTCCCTGAGCCTCTTTATGGCGGGGAAGATAAAACAGTATTTGCTGACTACCTAGCCAGCGTTAGTGCATGGCAAGCAAGCAGTGATTGCTTCTCTGGTTACACCGAAAACAGGCTGCATAATATCGCCCAAGACGCTGAGTCACTCGACCTTGTTTCGCGTAAAGGCGTTATCGTTGTTGGCAGCGTTCGCCTTGCTGAGGCAAAACAGGCGCTAGCGCTTGCTAATCAGCTTGGTTGGCCGGTGCTTTGCGATCCTCAATCGGGTGTGAGCGAGCGTTGGCAGCGCTATGATATTTGGCTGCAAAATAAAGCGGCCAATGCTGAGCTGGCGCAGGCTGATTTTATCTTGCAAGTCGGGTCAAGACTGGTGTCAAAGCGATTATTGAGCTGGATTGATCATCAAGCCGAAGCAGGGTGCGAGTACGTACTACTTACCCCTGTGCTTGATCGGCTAAATCCAAGTCACCTCAGACAAAAGCAGCTTTGTGTCAACGTTAAGGATTGGCTCAGTGCGGCATTAAAGGTGCTTTCACAAGCTCAACATTCAGGCTGGGCAGAGTCGCTCATTGATGCTTCAGAAGCGGTGAGGTCGAAATTCCTTAGCACGCCACATTTAACTGAATTTGATGTGGCGAGAAGTGTTGAGGCGCTGCCAGACAGTGTGGATTTGTTTATCGGTAACAGTTTGATTGTACGCTTGGTTGATATGCTGACGTCTCTGCCTGCGATTGAAACCTACAGTAATCGCGGAGCTTCCGGCATCGATGGTCTGGTGGCAACGGCAGCTGGAGTGCAAAAGGGGAGTGAACGCTCGTTAGTGTTGTACATCGGTGATACTTCACTACTTTACGATTTGAATTCGTTAGCTCTGTTCTCACGCTCTAATAAACCATGTGTGATTGTCGTGACCAACAATGATGGCGGCGCTATTTTTGACATGCTTCCCACGCCATCAGAGCAGAAGTCACAGTATTATCAAATGCCTCATGGTTACCAATTTCATCATGCAGCGGCGCAATTTGGTCTGCGCTATCATGCGCCACAAGACAAATCTGAATTAGAGTCTGCTGTGGCTCACCATCTCTCTCAGGGTGAAGGTACTTTGTTATTAGAAGTGACCACTCAACCTAACGAAGTTGGAGAGATGATTCGCCAGCTTGGGAGAAGTGTGGCTAATGATGTTAGTTATGCCCAATGACATCCGTTATGCCTACACCTGAACGGTTAGCGTATCGCTATACACCCGCCCACTCATCGCCCGAAGCGCCTTTGGTGGTGTTTGTTCATGGTTTTTTAGGGGCAGGTGATGACTGGGATGCGGTCAATCAAGTGTTACCTGAGTATCATCGGCTGACGATCGACCTTCCTGGTCACGGAAAAAGTTGCCCAGTTCAAGGCGTAAGTTTTGATCAAGTTTGCAGAATGATTACTGCGACAATACTAGACTGTATTCAAGCACATAAATTGAGTGCAACAATGCCGGTTTGTTTGGTTGGTTACTCACTTGGTGCACGCCTTTTGATGTATTTGATGACCAAGCACCGCGCGATACACGAAACAATTAATGAACTAAATGTTAATGGCTTAGTGATTGAAGGAGGCAATTTTGGCTTGCCTGACGATGAACAAAAAAACGCGCGTTGGCGTAGCGATAGCCTATGGGCTCAGCGCTTCAAGCAGGAAGAGATTGGCGCGGTTTTGGCCGATTGGTATCAGCAAGCGGTGTTTTCCTCACTAAATCATGAGCAAAGACAACTTTTGATTGCTAAGCGCAGTGTTAACCTTGGGAGTGCATTGAGCGACATGTTGCTGGCCACGTCATTGGCGAAGCAGCCTGACTTACTCCCGAGCGTGAAAGCATTGTCGTTCTCAGAACATCGCAAACCACTCTATATCTGTGGTGAGTTCGATAACAAATTTACTCAGCTTGCCATTGGCAGTGGGCTTGATTACGAACCTATTGCCAGTGCAGGCCACAACGTACACAAAGAGCAGCCACGGGCTTTTGTCTTGCGGCTGCGCACTTATCTAGAACAAATGAGCTTAGGCTCAGTAAAATAATTGGAATAGATCATGGCTAAAACCGTTGGATTAACAGAAGAAGAGCTATACGCACCCGTTGATTGGGCTGATGTAACGGGTGACTTTGAAGAGATCACCTATCACAAGTCAAAAGATGGCATTGCAAAAATCACCATAGCTCGCCCGCAAGTACACAATGCGTTCACGCCACGTACCGTCAATGAAATGATCAAAGCGTTAGCGGATGCACGCTACGATGAAGGTGTCGGCGTTATTATCCTAACTGGCCTTGGTGAGAAGGCGTTCTGCTCTGGTGGTGACCAAAGCGTTCGTGGTGACTACGGCGGCTACCAAGATGATTCAGGCACTCACCACTTGAATGTATTGGATTTCCAGCGTCAGATCCGTACTTGTCCAAAACCTGTCATTGCATCGGTAGCGGGTTGGGCCGTTGGTGGTGGTCACGTACTGCACATGATGTGTGATCTAACGATTGCTGCAGACAATGCGCAATTTGGTCAAACTGGACCAAAAGTTGGCTCGTTTGATGGTGGTTGGGGCGCGTCATACATGGCACGTATCGTTGGCCAGAAGAAAGCGCGTGAGATTTGGTTCCTATGTCGTTTCTACGACGCACAAGAAGCCGTGGACATGGGACTGGTTAACACCGTTGTGCCAATTGCTGATCTTGAGAAGGAAACCGTACGCTGGTGTCGTGAAGTACTTCAGCACAGCCCAATGGCGCTTCGCTGTCTGAAAGCGGCATTGAATGCTGACTGTGATGGACAAGCTGGTCTTCAGGAGCTTGCGGGTAACGCAACCATGATGTTCTACATGACAGAAGAAGGTCAGGAAGGTCGCAACGCGTTTAACGAAAAACGTCGCCCTGACTTTGACAAGTTCCCAAGAAACCCATAACACAATTGTAATGGCTGCCTTTTGGCAGCCTATTTACGTTTGGTAGCGGTTGGTTGAGAGAGCGCTCAATATAGTGCATGAATACCATTTTTGGGGAACTCTTAGCCCATGCCGCGGCCTAACCCGGTGTATTGTTCATAGTCACCGTTCTTCTCAAGGTGGCTGTGATGACTTCTTATGAAGTGGGAACGACCATGAGACAAGCAAAACTCTATCGCTACTGTCTGCCTATGGACAGCGGTGTTATTCTTCGCGAGCAAAAGCTCACTGCAAGGGAAGGGTGGGTTGTAGAACTCAGTGACAACGGCCGCGTTGCATTGGGTGAAATCGCCCCGTTACCTGGATTCAGTCAAGAGTCGCTAGAAGCGGCTGGCGTTCAAGCTCAAGCCCAACTCGAATTATGGGTACACAATCAACCTACCGATATCGAAAGCTGTTACCCATCGGTGGCGTTTGGTCTCTCGGCAGCATTGCTAGAGCTCGGCGGTAAGCTACCTGCGGAAGGTAACTATCGAGCAGCGCCACTGTGCAGTGGTGACCCAGATGAGCTGATCCCTAAGCTCAATAACATGCAAGGCAAGAAAGTCGCCAAGATTAAGGTTGGCCTTTACGAAGCTATTCGTGATGGGATGATTGTTAGCCTGTTGCTAGAATCCATACCAGACCTCACATTAAGGCTCGATGCGAACCGCTCTTGGACGCTAGAAAAAGCTAAACAGTTCGCTAAGTATGTCGCGCCATCGCTAAGGCAGCGTATTGCCTTTATAGAGGAGCCTTGCCAGCAGCCCGGCGACAGTGTGTCGTTCGCGATAGATACTGGTATTGCTATCGCTTGGGATGAGACCTTGCAAGCCGCGGTTCACCAGAGTGATTTTGCGGTCAAACACCTTACAGGCGTGAAAGCACTGATTATAAAACCGACCTTAGTTGGTAGTATCGACAAGTGCATGGCGCTGGTCGAAGAAGCAAAAGCGCACGCCATTCAAGTGGTGATAAGTTCTAGCCTTGAGTCGAGTGTCGGACTTGGGCAGCTTGCACGATTGACAAATTGGCTCAATCCAGAAGAAACACCAGGGCTGGATACGATGCAGCTATTTGGCGCTCAGCTTGAAACGCCATGGCCTGGATGTTTGCTGCCAGTACAAACGCTGGCAGAGCAAACCGTGTATTGGCAGTCACATGGCGATAATGAGGCTTAATGACGTCCGTTAATCCACCGCTCCCTCTTTGGGAGCATTGGGCGCAGCTCACTCCGAACAAGATTGCGATTAAAAATCAAGCTCACGCTATGACGTGGCATGAGCTTTGTGAGCAAATTCAATCACTCGGCCAGTACTTAGTTGAACAAGATTTAGCACCTGGTGATGTCGTATGTCTTGTTGGCAGAGCTGAGCAGAGCTTGGTACTTCGATATCTTGCCTGCCTCGCTCACGGCGTTATTCCTGCCTTGCTCAATGACCAACCCAAGTCTCAGCTTATCACTAAATTTGATACCTTGTATCGCACTGATGAGCCGGCGAATGTCTGGGGTAACTGTCAATGGGATGAGTTAACGGCTCAGCGTGATGAGCATGAGCATGAGCTTTATCGCATCGAAAGATCCGATGATGACAGCTCTAAAGCGAACTCACAGCTAACAAATGCCATTGAGATGACCGAACCCGTTGTCTCGATTGTTTTTACCTCTGGCTCTACGGGGCTACCTAAAGCTGTCGCTCACAGTGCATCTAATCATCTCGCATCGGCAGCGGGCTTATTGCAGCGCTTTCGCTTTACCGCTGATGACTCTTGGCTGCTTAGTCTACCTATGTTTCATGTCTCTGGGCTTGCCATAGTTTGGCGCTGGCTAACTGTGGGGGCAACGCTCAACATTGCTTCTGGAAACTTTGCCGCAGATATTGCGAATGTCACTCATGCATCGCTCGTTGCCACTCAGCTCAAGCGAATCATCGATAATCAATGGCCAACCTCGCTAGAACGCGTGTTGCTTGGTGGCAGTCAGATTGCGCAGACATTAGTGGAAAGCGCAGAGGCTCGTGGGATTGAGTCTTGGATGGGCTATGGCATGACAGAAACCGCATCAACGGTGACAGCAAAGCGTGTCGATGCGATTGCTTCTTCAGGTACATTGTTGCCACACCGAGCATTAAAAGTGGAGAACGAGCGTATCTATGTTGCAGGTGACACTCTCGCTCGTGGCTATTTTGTGCAAGGAAAGATTAGCCCGCTTGCGCTGGAGTCTGGCTGGTTTGATACCAAAGATCTTGGCTGCTGGAATACACAACGAGAGCTGTGCGTCATCGGCCGCGCTGACAACCTGTTTATTTCCGGTGGTGAAAATGTTCACTGTGAAGAGGTCGAAGCAGCGCTGAATAGTTTGAGCTTTATCAGTCAAGCAATAGTAGTGCCTGTTGAGGATGAAGAGTTTGGTGCGCGGTGTGTGGCTTTGGTGCAGGCAAAGAGTCAACCTGAGCTTAGCAAAATGCGTGATTTACTCACCCCTCTGCTGGCTAAATTCAAACACCCAATTGGCTACTTCTTAATGCCAAATCAACTGACCTCGTCAGGGATCAAAGTCGCTCGTCGAGACGTCAAGCAGTGGCTCGCTGCTTCTCAGTCGGATTTTATTGTTATTTCATAGTCCAAATCGGCATTGTTCATTCCAAGCAAGGCTCACCATAATATCCATTATTGAATTGGCTAAGCGAGACGGAAGGGAATGAACAAGCTATTAATGATTGCGATAGGATTGCAGATAGGTCTTGCATTAACCTCTGAGGGATTGTCGCAAGCGCTTGCAGAGTTAACTGCTTTTTTGCTCACAGCGATCCTTTACTTAAACCACAAGAAATCAAAGTCTGCTTCGAACAAGAATGCTCTATCGCCTTCCACTGATATAAACAACATCAGTACCTAATTAACAGCCTGCTTAAGCGAACAAAAGCCAGCTAAGAGACGTTATCGAAATTAGTAGCCACATCGTGATCCCAAATAACATAGGCTTACTGCCCGCTTGTTTGAGCCTTTGGATGGATATGCTGGTTCCAATCAAGAATAGACACACCACCAACAACTTTTTCGATACATCGAAAATGCCGTTATACGCCCATTCAAATTGAGGTAAGTAGTCACTAACCAAAATGGCGCCGCAGTAAAAGAAGATAAAGTAAGGGATCGTTAGCTTGCTGTTTTTGTTGCGAAACAGCATCGCACTCACTAGCGCAACAGGAATTATCCATAACGCTCTGGCAAGTTTCAATGTCGTTGCTGTGGTAAGTGCTTGCTCACCATACGCAGATGCCGCGCCCACGACCGATGAGGTATCGTGGATGGCGATAGCAGCCCATGTACCAAAGGTATGCTGATCGATTGATAACGCATGGCCAATAACCGGAAAGACAAACAGCGCAAGCGAGTTCAATACAAATACGGTCGCGAGCGCAATGGCAATACTTTCGTCATCGGCATCAATAGCAGGGGCAACCGCGGCAATGGCACTGCCACCGCAAATCGCAGTACCTGACGAGATCAAATAGCCAGTGTGTTTATCCAATCCCATTTGCCTTGCTAGAGCCCAACCAATCACCAGCGTACCAATGATGGTGGCGATAATAAGGCCGATACCGTCACTGGTTGCTTGCAGAGCTTGGTCAAGGTGGATACCAAAACCCAAACCAACAATCGAGTAAGCAAGTAACTTTTTGGTGTATTTGGCGATAGGAATATCGTGCGGCACTAAGCTAAAAGTGGTGAGAAGAAAGCCAAAAATCAGCGCCATTGGTGAGCTTACCCAAGGGGTCAAACAAGCAATAATCCCGAGGAAGAACAGAGGGTAAGAGCGTAGTTGGGATATCATCAAAATCCTTACAAACAGCAAAAGCGCTAGCTAATAGCAGTTGAAATGCCAATCAATAGTTAGCGAAGTGTAGCGAGAGTTTAAGGTAAGTAAAACTAAATAAAATTTAACGGGCGTTCAGTAAAACTAAACGCCCGTTAAATAGGTTAATAGTATTGCTCCGGCTAGCGGTAGTCACCACGCAGTTCAGACACTTTCTCGAACATGGTTTGGCTTGATGCTTCTTCGGGAAGTACGGGCGTGCCCGCTTCTAGCTCCAGTTTCGCTCTAAATCGAGTTGGTAGTCCTTTACATGCACGTCCTTTGTGACGACTGAAGTAGCTTCCCCACAAACCCTTAAGCGCCATCGGGATGACAGGAACTGGCGAGCGCTTTAGCACAATATCAATACCGCGCATAAACTCATTCATCTCACCATCGGCAGTCAAACGGCCTTCAGGGAAGATACAAACAATTTCGCCAGCCGCGAGTGCTTGCTCAATCTCCACAAAGGCGCGGCGAATCGTGCCTTTGCGTTTGGCTGAAATTGGGATCACGCCTGCACGTTTTAGGAAGCGACGCACTGGTTTGAAGTTTGCGTAGTCCTCTTCCATAACAAAGCGGATTAAGCGCGGACTTGCCGCACTCATGACCAACGCATCCATGTAACTCACATGATTACAGACAATCAGCGCGCCGCCTTTCTCTGGAAGGTGATGCAGGTTTTTGTGGCTGATGCGATACATGATGTTCGTAAGAATCCAAATCAGAAAACGCACTACGAAGACTGGTGCTTGCAAAAACAGGTAAGTAGCCATCAAAAAGTTAAGTGCTGAAAGCAGGATAAACAGCTCAACAATAGAAAGTCCCAGCACTGAAAGGCCAACAATACCCAGTACTGCACTACCAACCATAAATAAAGAGTTGTAGATATTGAGAGCGGCAATGACACGGGCGCGCTCTGTCGGTTTCGCCTGCTGCTGCATTAACGCATACAAAGGAACGATAAACAGACCACCGGAGGCACCAAGAGCAAGCAGATAGCCGAACACGGGCCACAGTGCTGTGTGCGAAACAAACTCGCTAAACGATGCAAACTGCGGAAGCTCTTCGGGTACGGCAAACGCCATCAATGCACCAAAGATAGTGATACCAATGCTACCAATTGGCACAATGCCGACATCAATACGGTTTTTCGACATTTTGTCACAGAGCATAGAGCCAAGGGCAATACCGACAGAGAATAACGCCAATAGGAAAGAGACTGCGGCCTCATTGCCCATCAAATGGATCTTAGTGAAGTTCGGGAATTGCGTTAAGTAAGCCGCGCCCAAAAACCAAAACCAGCTAATCGCCATGATGCATTGGAACACCACTCGATCTTGGTGAGCGATCTTGAGCGTTTCTTTGGTTTGCTTAACTGGTTGCCAGCGGAATTTAAGATCTGGATCCGCCGCGGGTGCATTGGGGATTGAACGACTCGATATATAGCCAGCCAATGCGAACACAATCACACTGGCTGCCGCCACATATTTAGCGCTCTCAGAGGAGGCAATAATGCCCGCACCCAAAGTACCCAATAGAATCGCGAGAAAAGTCCCTGTTTCTACCAACGCGTTGCCCGATAGGAGTTCGTTTGGTTTGAGTTGCTGTGGCAGTAGCGCGTATTTTACCGGGCCAAAAAAAGCAGACTGGGTACCCATCAAAAATAGCAACAGTAGCAGAATACCATAGCTTTCGGTGACAAAACCAATGGCGCCAAGGCACATGATACCAATCTCCGCTAGCTTAACTTTGCGGATGAACCACGACTTCTCGTATTTGTCAGCCAGGACACCTGCGGAAGCAGAGAACAAGAAGAAAGGCAGAATAAACAACCCTGCAGCAAGGTTGATGAACAAGTTGCTCGAAATAGGTAGTACTTGTGGGCCAGCGAACGCAACAAAAAGGAGTAGAACGTTTTTAAAAATGTTGTCGTTGAATGCGCCGAAAAACTGAGTAACAAAGTAGGGCATAAAGCGTCTTTCGGTAAGTAAAGACGCAGTTTTGGTGTTAGGCATTACCTTTCCTTTTAATTACCAGCTTTTGAGGTAATTTGAGATGAGATCTTTGATGAGCACACTGCCATCAATAGGTTCTGAGGTGAAAAACTTGTCATCGACACTGAGTAGCGTGATACCGTGCACGCCAGCCCAAAGTACACGACTAGCCTTCATGACGTCAGTCGGTAAACGTTCTGGGCGAAGCTCAGACAATAAATGCTCCAACATACCAGTCATACCGTCGATGCGCTGCGACTGCCACTCTGGAAGTTGGTCACCATTCATGTTGTGCTCAAATATTAATTGCCAACGATACGGGTACTTCTTTGCAAAATCATGATAGCAAATAGCCAGCGCATACAAGGCTTGCTCAGCGTTGTCCGTTTTTTCGATGACTAGTTTCGATTCTTGGGACAACTCGTCTACGGTGCGAGCAACGGCATGAAGTAACAGTAAATTGTAACTGCCGAAAATATTCACCAAGGTGCTAGGAACATACCCTATAAGCGTGGCTATCTTGCGAAGACTCAGCGAGTGATAGGAGTTCTCGTTGAGGTAATCCCTGACAGTAGTCAGCGTCAGGTCGATAAGTTCTTCCCGGGTATGATCGTTTCTGCGAGCCATTGTGATGGATTCTTAATTGAACACGGTTCGTTATTTTAGTGTTGAGACAGGTTAGCGTCAACAAATGAAGCCAGTGATTGCAAGGTTGCAACGCACTTTTGAGATAGTTGTCGGTATCACAGTGTGTTCTTGAAACAATGTCATTGTTGGTGTGTATACCGTAACAAACGTGCAATATTCTGAAACAAGTCCGAGCATCTAAAGCGTTTCTTTAATGCTAAGCTCAGTATATGATGCGTAGTAAGTCGTAATAGGACTTACGATGTAATGTGACAATAACGAAAGGTTGAGAATGAAACGTTTATTTTCTTTCGTCGCACTGCTAGTACTGGCAGTGGCGGTGAATCCGGTAGCCGAAGCAAAGAAATTCGGTGGCGGTAAATCATTTGGTAAGAGCTTTAAAACGGCTCCGGCTCCAAAGCAGCAACAACAAAATACCAATAACATCAGTCGCCAAGATCAGAATAAAGCTGGAAGCAGCAAGAAAGGTCTGATGGGCGGTATTTTAGGTGGTTTGCTTGCTGGTGGCCTTTTAGCTGCCTTCTTTGGTGGTGCTTTCGAAGGCATCAACTTCATGGATATCTTGATTTTTGGTTTGATTGCTTTTGTGATCTTCAAACTGATGCGCGGTATGCTGGGGGCAAAGCAGGGTAGTATGAATCAGCAGGGGCAGCAGCCGGCGTTTGGCGGTCACTCTCGTCAACAGTTCGAGCAGCCTTCAAACTTCCAGAACTTTGAACAGCCAGCATCAACGGCTTCAACAGGTGGCTTTGGTGCAGCTGGACACAGCGAAGTGCCTCATAACTACCCACCGGGCTTTGATCAAGCTGCATTCCTAAATGGTGCTCGCGAGCACTACCGTATTCTTCAAGGTGCGTGGAATCATAACGAACTACACACGATCGAAGAGTATGTATCAGCAAGCTTGCTGCAAGATCTTATCAGCGAACGAGCTAAGCTTGAAGGCGAGCAGCACACTGACGTGATGTATGTTGACGCTGAGGTTGTTCGTGCCGATTACGACGCCAACAAAGCACAGTTGAGTCTTCAATTCTCTGGTCGTTACCGCGATACAGTTGAAAACATCGAAGAAGACATCGAAGATATCTGGCACCTTGAGCGTGATTTGACCCAGCCAAATGCGCCATGGCTAATCGTTGGTATTCAAGGTTAAGGCTTTGCTGTTATGGCGGCAGGTTATAATGGGCCGCATATTTGGTATGTGCCAACAGAAAAGTTTCGTCATCCCTGCGAAGGCAGGGATCTACTCATAGCGCACACCAAGCCTTAACCTAGATTCCTGCCTGCGTAGGCGCACGGCCAGTGGAATGACGAATGATACAAAAGGCGAGTTACGATTAAAAAACTGCAGAGTAAAATCTGCAGTTTTTTTACATTTGAATCGCCGCAATCTGGCGTTTTTCCTCTATAATCCTGCCTTTGCTATCAACCCCATTATTCCCAATCATGCGAACCTTATTTGCTCAAACTACATTGTTGCTGACATGCAGTGCAGCTACCTCTCTTTCGTTGGCTGACGATCATATTGTGCCCCTTGTTGAGCACACTCCAAACCCAACCACAGAGAAGCTTGATCGCTTTTTAGGTGTGTTTGGTGCGGAGTCGGAATACGATGCAGATAAAGGTCTCAACTCAAGTTATATTCCTGCGGTGTTTTACAAGCCAGAGCAAGGCTTGGGGCTTGGACTCTTGTATGTGGGGTTATATGGTGACCCGAGTGATGGTGCTGGTCAGCCTTCTTCTATGGTGATCAACCCGTATGCGTCATCGAATGGCTCTATGGGTATTACGTTCAGTAATAAGCACTTTTACAATGGCGGTGATAACCGCGTTTACACCGATATTAAAGTGTTTGATGACGCAGCGGTTTATTATGGTCAGGGCTACGAAAACGGGCAGCAAGACGGCAATAAGGTTGATTTCAAAGAGCAAGTGATCGATGTAAAACCAACGTGGCTGACTCGAGTTTCTGGTGACTACTTCTTGGGCTTGGGTGCCAATGTGAAATCGGTGCGCCCTCACGATAAGACGTTTGAAAATCAAAACCTTGATACCATTGCTAATGAGCTCACCGATAACACCAGCTATGGTGTGTTTGTCTCTAACGTGTTTGATACCCGAGATAACGTAACCAACGCGACTAAAGGTACCTTATTGCAAGCCGATTTGGGTTTGTATCACGATGCCACTAACTCAGAGAACTTTGGTAAGTATTCGCTTAAGGCTTCTCAATATCACTCGTTGGCGCCGGTGCCGGGATTATTTGCATGGCAAGTGCAAGCTAACTTAACCTCAGGCAACGTCCCTTGGAATCAACTGCCAGATCTTGGCGGTGCAGATGCGATGCGAGGCTATATCCTTGGTCGCTATCGTGATAACCAAATGATGATGGGACAGGTAGAATACCGTTTACCAGTGTACTGGCGAGTCGGTGTCGTTTTCTGGGGCGCGGCGGGTACGGTATCAGAAAATGTATCCGGGCTGTGGGATAAAACGTTAGCGAGTGCTGGTACTGGCTTTCGATTCAAAATCAAAGACAAGGTCAATGTGCGCGCGGATATCGGTTACGGTGAGCATGGTGGCACCTTCTACTTCCACGTCAATGAAGTGTTCTAGTTTGCTCTCATCAAACCTCAAATACTAAAAAGCCTCCATTCGGAGGCTTTTTTCATTCAGCTAGAACAAAATTACTCTTGCTCTTGACCCGATTGAATCGCAGTAAGTGCAACTGTGTAAACGATGTCGTCTACTAGCGCGCCACGAGATAGGTCGTTAACTGGCTTGCGCATACCTTGCAGCATTGGACCGATAGACACTAGATCTGCCGAGCGCTGTACCGCTTTGTATGTTGTGTTACCCGTGTTTAGATCTGGGAATACAAATACTGTCGCTTTACCAGCGACTGGAGAGTTAGGTGCTTTAGAAGCTGCTACGTTCTCCATGATTGCCGCATCGTACTGTAGAGGACCGTCGATGATGAGATCAGGACGCTTCTCTTGAGCCAGTTTCGTTGCTTCACGTACTTTATCTACGTCAGCACCTTTACCAGACTCACCAGTCGAGTAAGAGATCATTGCAACGCGAGGTTCGATACCGAATGCTGCAGCAGAATCTGCAGATTGGATAGCGATTTCAGCAAGTTGCTCAGCTGTTGGATCTGGGTTGATCGCACAGTCACCGTATACCAATACTTGATCAGGCAGAAGCATGAAGAAGATTGACGATACGATAGACGTACCAGGAGCAGTCTTGATGATTTGGAACGGAGGAACGATAGTGTTCGCTGTTGTGTGAACAGCGCCAGATACTAGGCCGTCAACTTCGTTCGCTTCAAGCATCATAGTGCCTAGGTATACAGAATCTTGTAGCTTCTCACGAGCCACAACTTCAGTCATACCTTTCGCGCCACGCAGTTCAACCAAGCGAGCAACGTAGTCTTCACGTACAGCATCAGAATCGATGATAGTTACGCCAGCACCTAGCTCAACGCCTTGCTGTGCTGCAACACGTTTGATCTCTTCTGGGTTACCAAGAAGTACACATTCCGCGATACCGCGCTCAGCACAGATAGCCGCAGCTTTAACTGTACGTGGCTCGTCACCTTCAGGAAGAACAATACGCTTGCCAGCACGGCGAGCAAGTTCAGTTAGCTGGTAACGGAATGCTGGTGGACTTAGCTTACGAGTACCAACAGTACCCTCTAGTAGAGAGTCGATCCAAGGGCCGTCAATATGACCAGCAACGTGCTCGTTTACGAACTCGATACGCTCTTTATCATCTGCAGGAACTTCTAAGCTGAAGCTCTGTAGGTTCAGAGAAGTCTGCCAAGTGTTACCTTGTGCTTTAAAGATTGGAAGACCAGTCTCAAGCGCAGGCTTGATAAGGTCAGCAATCTCAGCAGGAACGTCGTAGCCGCCTGTTAGTAGGATAGCGCCGATTTCCACACCGTTCATTGCTGCTAGCGCCGCTGCAACGATTACGTCTGGTCGGTCAGCAGAAGTCACAAGTAGAGAGCCTGGTTTGAAGTGCTCAATCATGTTTGGCAGTGAACGTGCACAGAACGTAATGCTCTTGACACGACGTTTTGCGATGTCACCTTCGTTGATGATTTCAGCGTTTAGGTGCTCAGCCATGTCGACTGCACGTGTTGCGATCAAGTCGATCTTCCAAGGCACACAACCTAGAACACGAATTGGGCTAGTGTTGAAGATTTGCATCACTTCAAGGTTAGCTTGCTGCGCTGTGTCTGCATCGTCGAAGATTTCAGAAAGATCTGGACGTGTACGACCTGCTTCATCAACCGGTGCATTTAGCTTGTTGATGATAACACCAGAGATCTTCTTGTTCTTGGTGCCACCATAGTTAGAACATGCAACTTCGATACGCTCTTTAAGCTGGCTCGGGTTGTCTGTACCTGGAGTCGCAACGAATACGATTTCAGCGCCAAGTGTCTTCGCGATTTCTTCGTTGATTGCGTTTGCAAACGGGTGCTTACGAGTTGGTACAAGACCTTCGATAAGTGTTACGTCCGCATCTTTGTTGATTTGGTTGTAGCGCTCAACGATTGTTTCTAGAAGCACGTCTAGCTTCTCGTTACCAATCAGGGCTTCTGCTTCTGACATAGGAAGTGGTTGACCCACTTTCATGTCGCTGCTGTTACCTACGATAGAAGAAGTTAGATCTGGCTGATCGCCACCGTGGCGAGGTTGAGCAACAGGTTTGTAGAACGATACGTTTACACCCTTACGCTCCATTGCACGCAGGACACCCATGCTAACACTGGTAAGACCGACACCAGCGCTAGTAGGTACAAGCATAATAGTACGGGACATTCTTTGAGTACCTCAAACTATATATATGGGGGAAGAAACTCTGTGATTCGATGAGTTGCAAACAAGCGCAAGCAAGTGTTTCACTGAGCCCTATAAGAAAACTGGCTAACCTAGGTTAGCCAGTTTGAACATTAAAGACCTGCTAGGCGTGCAGTGTCTTCAGCGATGACTAGCTCTTCGTTAGTAGAGATAACCATTGCCGGGATACGGCTGCTTGCTGCAGTGATAGTACCTTCGCCGCCGAAACGAGCTTTAAGGTTAGCTTCACCGTCAACTTCGATGCCGAATACGCCTAGACGGTTTAGAACCATTTCACGGATTGGTGCAGAGTTTTCACCGATACCACCAGTGAACACGATAGCATCTAGACGACCGTCAAGAGACGCAGTGTAGCCAGCTACGTATTTCGCTAGGCGGTGGCAGAACACGTCCATTGCACGTGTTGCTTCTTCTTTCTCACCGTAGTTGTCTTCAACGAAACGGCAGTCAGAAGTCACTTCAGTTAGACCCAGAAGGCCAGACTCTTTAGTTAGCATGTTGTTGATTTGCTCAACAGAGTAACCTAGTGCGTCGTGCAGGTGGAAGATGATCGCAGGATCGATGTCACCACAACGAGTACCCATTACAAGACCTTCAAGAGGAGTTAGACCCATTGAAGTATCTACAGATTCACCGTTTTTGATAGCACAAACAGAAGCACCGTTGCCTAGGTGGCAGTTGATGATGTTCAGTTCGTTAGCTGGCTTACCAAGTAGCTCAGCTGCTTCACGTGCGATGAATAGGTGAGAAGTACCGTGCATGCCGTAGCGACGGATGCCGTGCTCTTTGTACAGGTTGTACGGTAGAGCGTATAGGTAAGACTCTTGAGGCATAGTTTGGTGGAACGCAGTGTCAAATACCGCTACGTTCTTAAGCTCTGGGAAGTTGTGCTTCGCCGCTTCGATGCCGATGATGTGAGCAGGGTTGTGAAGAGGTGCAAATGTTGCAGAGTCTTCGATACCTTTAAGTACATCGTCTGTGATTAGCGCAGAAGATGTGAATTGCTCGCCACCGTGAACGATACGGTGACCGATAGCGCCTAGGTTTGCTTTTAGCTCAGGCTTAGAAGCAAGGATAGTCTCTACCATGAACGCTAATGCTTCTTCGTGAGCAGCGCCGTTACCTAGTTGAGCTTCGTGTTTACCATCAAGTTTCCACTTGATACGAGCTTCTGGAAGGTGAAGACATTCTGCAAGACCTGTTAGGTGCTCATCACCGTTTTCTGCATCAACGATGGCGAACTTAAGAGAAGAACTGCCGCAGTTTAAAACTAAAACCAGCTTAGACATTAGAGGTTACCTGTATTTTATCTGATCGGGGATCAAGGATGTAAACGTATCTCAAGACTGAGAGGCAGCAAAAAATGCCTATCACTCTTGGTCATAAAATCATCAATTGCCGTATAATAATATGCGATTTTTCCAAGAAAACCACATTAGCGTCCTTGCGACGGTCATCTCGACGGTTGCCTATTTTGTAAATAAAGACAACAATGAGATTGAGGATTCGCAAAGAATAACGATAATGGCAGAAGATAACAAAATAAATTTGAAAGAATCTTAACTTCCGTCAATATTTTGCTGATTTAGTTGAATAGTTCAACTTTTTTTTAGTGAGGTTAGCTATGAGCGAGAGAGCAAGTCTGACTCAGAGTTTAAAAAATGGTCAAAAGTACATGGAACTTTGGCCGATGCGTAAGGAGCTAACGCCCCTGTTTCCAGAGCAGCGCATCATTAAAGCGACGCGATTTGGCATTAAAGTGATGCCTGCGGTTGCAGCCATTAGTGTGTTAACGCAAATGGCCTTTAACAACGCTCATGCGTTGCCACAGTCGATTGTGATTGCGTTGTTTGCGATTAGTATGCCTCTACAGGGGATGTGGTGGTTGGGAAATCGCTACAACACACAGTTGCCTCCAGCTTTGGCGTCTTGGTACCGTGAGCTGCACCAAAAGATTATTGAATCGGGCGGTGCGATGGAACCAGTAAAAGCGAAACCTAAATACAAAGAGCTTGCCATTACGTTGAACCGTGCTTTTAGGCAGCTTGACAGAAGCGACTTCGATCGCTGGTTTTAGTAACAATTGATTAATATGTAAACACAAGCCCCGCTCGCAAACGAGTGGGGCTTGTTCGTTTTAGCAACGATGGTCGTGCAGTTGTAACACCTTTGTATAGAGTGTTGGCTTAATGTTGTCACTACTATCGCGGTCATTTAGCCGTTATTGGACTGTCGTTATTGGAACTGGCGACTAATCCTATAAATCGCGCCACTATCAGTGCTAAACCATACGTGACCGGCCGAATCGGTGGTGATATCTCGTACTCTCTCTCCAAGCTCTTCGTAGTAGCGTCTTTCTTCTAATACTTGGCCTGCTTCGTTGATATCTAGGATGTTGATGTGCGTGAGTTTCAGCGCTCCTATTAGCAAGATGCCATTGAGCCTTGGAAACTCCTCGCCCTCATACAAATGCAGCGACCCTGGTGCAATGGAAGGAATGTAAACTTTGCTTGGTGGTTCAATGCCTTCTTTTTCTTGCGCCTCTCCAGCATTGATGGGCTCCCAATACTCTTTACCGTGTGAAGTAATTGGCCAGCCATAGTTAAGACCCGCTTTAACTAAGTTGAGCTCATCACCGCCTCTTGGGCCGTGCTCTATCGTCCACAATTGAGCTCGTTTGCTATCAAACACCAACCCTTGTGGATTGCGGTGGCCGTAAGAGTATATCTCTGGAGCAAAATCTTGGTTGTCGACAAACGGATTGTCTTTTGGAATTGATCCATCTTGATTGAGGCGAACGATGCTACCGGCGTGGTTATCGGTCTGCTGAGCATTATCCCTGTCACCTGCATCACCTATGGTCATATAGACCAAACCTTCCTCATCAAAAGCGATTCGGCTGCCAAAGTGGCGACCAGAGGTGACCGGCACATTACTGGTGAATAGATCTTGCCAGTTTGTGAGTTTGTTGCCATTGAGAGTCGCTTTCGCAAGAGTGGGGGCTCCCCCTTTATCGACAGGTTTCGCGTAGGTGAAATAATAAACGTTGGCTTCGGATGGGCTTGGGTGAATGTCCATCAGGCCACCTTGGCCAGAGGCATAAATCGCAGGTAGCCCACTTATCGATGTTTGCTTGCTACTTTTTGTATCGACAAGCAGCATTTGACCTTCCCTTAACGTCACCAATAGTTCCGAGTCACCTACAGTCAGAATTGACCAAGGAACCCCATTCACTGTGGTCACTTTTTCTAACTGACTGCCTTCAAACTCTCGGGCTATCGAGGGCATTGCCAATAGAAAAATCAGAGGTAAAAGAAGTAATGGACGCATGCTAAAAGTTCCCTCGCGACTGGGTGTGAACAACTCGTTGACGATTACGCTATCTGTATGAATATAGACATCTTTCACAGAATTGCATTCACAAAGCTTCACTTTTGTCAAAAATGGATTACGCTGATTTTTGAGTAAATATTAGTCGCATGTATCGCTGTATGTACGCATTTGTTTAAATGTTGGTTGCGAAAGCACATGGATAGCACGTTTATCTAATGTGAATGTTAATAATACCTTTCAATTTGGTTGTCTTGCTGGTAGAAGTAGCAGGGAGTCAAAAAATAATTCACGAAGTGTAAATTAAATAATACACACTCATTCCCCATTAGTGAGTAGAGTGCCTCTGCTCATTCTGGGTTGCTTAATCAAGGAGTTAAGATGAAAGCAAGCAAGATCATTGTCACTGCAGCATTAACAGGTGTGGCGTTGCTGTCTTCAGCCAGCATCATGGCAAAAACAGCAAAAGTCGCGGTATCGCAAATTGTTGAACACCCTGCGCTCGATGCGACACGCCAAGGTTTGGTCGACGGTCTTAAAGAAAAAGGCTACGAGCAAGGTAAAAACCTCGAGTTTGATTATAAAACTGCGCAAGGTAACCCAGCGATTGCAGTGCAAATTGCTCGCCAATACGTGGGTGAGCGCCCAGACGTGTTAGTGGGTATCGCGACACCAACAGCTCAAGCATTGGTTTCTGCGACACGTGATATTCCAGTAGTGTTTACCGCCGTTACTGATCCTGTGGGTGCGAAACTGGTGAAAAAGCTTGAACAGCCAGGTAAGAACGTGACAGGTCTATCGGATCTATCACCCGTCGATCAGCACGTTGAGCTTATCCAAGAGATCATGCCAAATGTGAAGAGCATTGGTGTGGTTTACAACCCAGGCGAAGCGAACGCAGTGAGCTTAATGAAGCTATTGAAAGAGAGCACAGACAAACGTGGTATTGAGCTAGTGGAAGCTACAGCGCTTAAAAGTGCCGATGTCCAAACCGCGACTCAAGCTATTTCAGCGAAATCAGACATCATCTACGCGCTTATCGATAACACGGTAGCGAGTGCTATCGAAGGCATGATTGTATCGGCTAACCAAGCGAAGACGCCGGTTTTTGGTGCGGCAACGTCGTATGTTGAGCGTGGCGCTGTGGCGAGTCTTGGTTTTGATTACTACCAAATCGGCGTGCAGACAGCAGACTACGTAGCGCAAATTCTTGAAGGTACTGAGCCAGGTAAAATCGATGTCAAAGTGGCAAAAGGTTCGGATTTGGTGATCAACGCAACGGCTGCGAAAAAATTGGGTCTTTCTATCCCTCAAACGGTGATGGATCGAGCAACAAGCGTTAAGTAAGTCTTGCATTGAGATGAAGCTGGATCTTCGGATCCAGCTTTTTTGTTAAGTCTTCTTTTTTAAACAGCAGTTGTTAAACAGCAGTGGAGTAGTTATGTCTGCTTTTGCATTTTTTGGAGCTCTTGAAATTGGTCTTATTTACGGACTGGTTGCACTGGGTGTCTATCTTACTTTTCGCGTTCTCGACTTTCCTGATCTGAGTGTTGATGGCAGCTTTCCTATGGGAGCCGCTGTGGCAGCTACCGCGATTGTTGCCGGTATTAACCCTTGGGTAGCAACAGGGATGGCGATTATTGCCGGAGCTGCAACGGGCTGGGTGACCGCCTTTCTTGCAGTGCGCTGCGGTATCCTTCACTTGCTTGCGTCTATCCTCACGATGATTGCGGCATTCTCGATCAATATTCGTATCATGGGTCGACCAAACATGGCCTTGCTTGGCGAAGACACCATTTTGACTCCGTTCGAAATGATGGGTGATGCCATATATGTTCGCCCGCTGGTGGTTGGCGTGTTAGTGCTGATTTCAGCTTGGTTTGTGGTACGACTGCTGAACAGCGACTTTGGTTTGGGTCTTCGTGCCACAGGCGTAAATGCACGCATGGTTAAGGCTCAAGGGGCAAGTACCTCATTTTACACCTATTTCTGCTTAGCACTATCAAACGGCTTTGTCGGCTTTGCTGGTGCACTTTTCGCACAAACCAACAGTTTCGCTGATGTCACATCCGGCGTGGGTACTATTGTTGTGGGTCTGGCTGCGGTCATTTTAGGTCAAACGCTTATTCCTGGTCGTAAGATTTGGGTTGCTGTAACTGCAGTCATTGTTGGCTCTGTTCTGTATCGTTTGGCCGTCGCCTTTGCCTTGAGTTCGGGCATGTTTGGCCTGCAAGCATCCGACCTAAACTTGGTCACCGCCGTGCTGGTGGCAGCTGCGCTGATTGCGCCAAAGATAAAAGGAAACCTAAAAGCAAAAAAGGTCGTAAAGCCTGCTAAGAGTAAAGCGGTCTCTCAACCAGGCAACACGGGGAATGCAGCATGATTCGACTAGAAGATATTCAAGTTACCTTTAATCCAGGGACGGTTTTGGAAAATCGTGCACTGAAAGGGGTGAACCTAGAGGTGCCAGAGCACCAGTTTTTGACGGTCATTGGCTCTAACGGTGCTGGTAAATCAACCTTGCTAGGTGCGGTTACGGGTGAAACGCCGATGGTCGGTGGGCGTGTTCTCATTGATGATATGGATGTGACTCGCCAAACCGTCGATCAACGTGCTAATCAATGTGCACGAGTGTTTCAAGATCCTTTAGCCGGTACTTGTGGTGATCTCTCTATCGAAGAGAACATGGCACTGGCCTACATGCGTGGCAAAAAGCGTGGCTGGAGCTTGTCGCTGTCGAGTAAACGTCGCAAGCTGTTCCAAGAGCGCATCAGCATTCTAGGACTTGGACTTGAAGACAGGCTCGGGGACAACATTGGATTGCTATCTGGTGGTCAGCGTCAGGCGGTAAGCCTAGTTATGGCAACATTGTCAGACAGTAAGTTGCTGCTATTGGATGAACACACTGCGGCACTCGATCCACGCATGGCGGCGTTCGTTATTGATCTCACCAAAAAGGTTATTCAAGAGTTTAACCTCACGGTAATGATGGTGACGCACTCAATGAAAGATGCACTCGCTTGTGGCGATCGAACCGTGATGCTGCACCAAGGCGAAATTGTCCTCGATGTAGAAGGCGATCAGCGTGCCAATATGCAAGTGCCAGACTTATTGGAAATGTTCTCCAAAGTACGTGGTGAAGAGCTCGCTGACGACAGTTTGTTGCTCAGCTAATCATCATTGTTTAAAGGTCTCAGCCTCCCGAGCTAAGCCTACAATCTGTGATCCCTCTTCAATTTGAAGGGGGAATTTTTCTTCAGCCGATTCTTCTACAATTATCCTACCTCGTTCCCTATAACAGAAGAATCATAATGAATCAGCCATTTTTATATCATCCGCAAACCCAAGATGGGTTAGTGCGAGAAGGTGATAAACTCACTATTCGTCTATTTGCTGAGCAAGATAAATTTGAGTCAATAAAGCTTCGTCATGAGCCGGACAATGAAGAATATCTAGTCGAGCTTAGTAAAGTTGGTACCAAAGGTCAGCTAGACATCTGGCAAGCAGCATTGCCTCTGAGTGCCGATAAAGATGTGACTTACTATGTGTTTAAGGCACTGACTGCGACGGGCCAATATTGGCTCGATGCGCGCGGCACTCACAGCCGTATGCCGGGGCGAGAGTATCATTTCAAATATAACCGCGCAGATCAGCCACCAAGTTGGGTTGCAGAGCAGGTGTTCTACCAGATCTTCCCAGATCGCTTCTGTAATGGCGACCCGAGTATTGGCGTTGAGACTGGCGAGTACCAATACCCAAATCGCAATCGTGAGTCAGTGAAGAAACAGTGGGGAGAGCCAGTAGGCAATCATGGCAGTTCGGGCGCGGTTGAGTTTTATGGTGGCGACCTAGCTGGTATCGAATCTAAGTTGGACTATCTGCAAGATCTCGGGATAACCACCTTGTACCTCAATCCGATTTTCACCTCATACAGTAACCATAAGTACGACACGGTGGACTACTATTCGATCGATCCTAAGTTTGGTACTAATCAACAATTTGCCGAACTTGCAGACAATTTGCATCAAAGAGGCATGAAAGTGGTGCTCGATGCAGTTCTCAATCACACCTCGGTCGCTCACCCATGGTTTGACGTGTTAGAGGCGAGTAACGGTGCTTACACCTCTGCAGACAGTCCCTACCGAGACTACTACTTCTTTAATGGTGACTCTAAACAGTATGTGGGTTGGAAAGGAATCGATACGCTACCGGTTCTAAACTTCCACAATGAAGAAGTACGCGATCATATCTATCGTAGTAAAGACTCTGTGATCAAACATTGGTTGAAACCACCGTACAATATAGACGGCTGGCGTTTTGATGTGATTCATATGCTGGGTGAGGGCGAGGGCGCAGCAAACAACGCCCATTATGTGAGGGCGTTTCGTGAATCGATGAAGTCGGTGAATCCTGACTCCTACATGCTGGGTGAGCATTTCTTTGAAGCAACTCAGTGGCTACAGGGCGATCAAGAAGATGGCGCCATGAACTACTATGGTTTTGCCCATCCACTGCGCGCGCTTCTCGCTGGCAAAGATATTGCGTTTGATCCTATCAACATCGACTGCCACGAGTTTTTAAGCTGGCTTCAAGAGGCAAGTGCTAAAGTGCCATGGAGCAACCAGCTATCTCAGTTAAACCAACTCGATAGTCATGATACGGAACGTTTTATTACTACCTTGGCTGGCAATGACAATCGTCTTGCCATCGCCTTACAGCTTCTGATGACCTACGTAGGCACTCCGTGCTTATACTACGGTGTGGAAGTCGGGCTTGAGGGGACGCATGATCCCGATAATCGTCGCTGCTTCCCATGGGAGCGAGTGGAGACAAGTTCGTGGCTACCGTATTGCAAGCAATTGATTTCGCTTCGTAAAGCATCAAAAGCACTGCAGCGAGGTAGTTTTGTCCCGCTTTATGTTGATGAGTTTAGCTTGGTGTTCGCCCGTCAACTGGACGATGAAGTGGTGATTAGTGGCTTTAATCTAGGGACAGACGCTGTGCAGTTTTCGCTGCCGGTTTGGAAGCTAGGGCTTGAGAGTGCCCGTTTTGAATGTGCATCGACGGGCAGCAAATCTGAATCAATTGATGGTGTGTTAGACGTCACTATCGCAGCAGAGGGCTCTCTGCTGCTGACACACTAACTAGATTGACTGCGGCAAGGTGATTACTGCGATAAGGCCGCAAGCATCTTGTCGCGGTATTGCTGGATGTGCTCGACAATCGGTGCCGCTTTGTTAAAGGTGCGGATCTCACGAAATAGCTCAGCGGCTTCTGGGTATTGCTGACGAAGATACGAGAACCACTGCTTAACGCGGTTTGGATAGTAAAGCCCTTTATCGCCTTTGATTTCATAGGTTGAATAGACCAAAAGCAGCTCAACCACTTCATGCCAAGGCATCACTGTATGGTTGTGTTTGACCACGTTACCGAGGTTCGGCACATTGAACGCGCCGCGGCAGACCATCAAAGAATCCACGCCTGTAGTTTCAATGCATCGCTGTCCATCGGCGTAGTTCCAAATCTCACCATTCGCGATAAGAGGCAAGTTGGTTTTGCTGCGAATCGCGTTGATGTATTCCCATTTGATCTCGCTAGCTTTATATCCGCCAGTTTTGGTGCGTGCATGTACGGTAAGTTCATTGGCGCCTGCTTGTTCAATCGCATCAACAATCTCAAAGCAGTCATCTGGATTTTCCCAGCCTAAGCGAATCTTAGCAGTAACGGGAATAGAGGGGTCTACCGCATCTCGGCATGCTTTAACTACGCTATGGATAAGCTCTGGGTGCTGCAGTAACGCCGCGCCGCCTTTGCTCTTGTTGACCAGTTTTGCAGGGCAGCCAAAGTTGAGATCAATCCCTTTCGCGCCAAGTGACGCTGCTTTAACGGCGTTTTCCGCCATCCAACGGGGATCTTGGCCGAGAAGCTGAATATGAACAGGTGTACCGGATTTGGTCATGGAACCTTGAGCCAGTTCAGGACACAGGCGATAGAACACGTGATCAGGCAAAGCTTGGTCAACAACGCGAACAAATTCAGTCACACAAAGATCGTAGTCGTTGATCTCGGTAAGAATTTCTCGCATTAAATGATCTAACACACCCTCCATCGGGCCCAAAACAACACGCATACCAGTTCTCATCATATTCAGGGAGCGGGGATTCTACCCGTTATAGAACAAAGAATCGACCATTGTGTTTCTAGGGCGAGGTAAATATACTTGCCGAAAATTTTGATTGGTGTAGTGAACAAATGAAATTCATCGAGCTTCCTGTCGACTGGACAGGCGAATCTAGCGCGTTTATTGAAGGCGCAATCCTAGCCGCTAACTTTGCTGCTGAGCCGCTAAAACCAGAGGCTTGGTTATCTTCAGTCATCGGCGATTTTACATCAGAGCAAGAGACTTGGGTCGTTGAACACCTGCATGCTCAATATGCGCTTCTAAAAACCAATCAATACGCATTGCTGGCTTTGCTTGATGACAACCAAGAGCAAGCGGCAGACTTTGCTGAGGGCTTCATGACGGTTTGGCCGGTTGTTGAGACGCAATGGCAAGGTAAAACGCTATCTGATGGCACAGAGCGCATGCTTCAAGCTCTGTTGACGACTTTGATGTTAGCAATGGACGAAGAGCAAACGCATGCTCAAATGCGTGAAGCGGGCTTTGAGCAACTGCCAACCTATGCAGACTTGGCGCCGCAACTGGATGCGATGGTGAATGAAGTCGCAATGGCGGCGGATGAGATGATGGTTGGGCATCAGTCTCAAACGGTGAACCCGTTTAAAGGGGTTGGGCGCAATGATGCTTGTCCTTGTGGTAGTGGCAACAAGTTTAAGAAGTGTTGCGGTAAGTAATTAAGCGATGCGCAGCGAGCCAGTAGTTCCTCCCTTTAATAAGGGGAGGCTAGGAGGGGTAAATGCGTAGGATTCGAAGCGTTCAGAGGGTCAGCTTGGGTAAAGAGCACAGGTGACAAATCTGAATTGTTACTTGTCGCGACTCCGCCGCAGAGACCCCCTCTAGCTCCCCCTATCTTAGGGGGAGAACCGCAGGCTAGCTCCTATCGTCGCACCGCCTTTTGATTAAGCGACGCGCAAGCGAGCCTTGGTTCCTCCCTTTTATAAGGGGAGGCTAGGAGGGGTAAATGCGTAGGATTCGAAGCGTTCAGAGGGTCAGCTTGGGTAAAGAGCTCAGGTGACAAATCTGAATTGTTACTTGTCGCGACTCCGCCGCAGAGACCCCCTCTAGCTCCCCCTATATTAGGGGGAGAACCATGGGCTAGCTCCTATCGTCGCACCGCCTTTTGATTAAGCGACGCGCAAGCGAGCCTTGGTTCCTCCCTTTTATAAGGGGAGGCTAGGAGGGGTAAATACGCAGGCCTAGAAGCGTTCAGAGGATCAGATTGGGTAAAAAACTCAGGTGACAACTTTGAATTTTTACTTGTCGTAACTTCACCGCAGATACCCCCTCTAGCTCCCCCCTATATTAGGGGGAGAACCATAGGCTAGCTCCTATCGTCGCATCGCCGTTTTATTGAAACCCACGATGTCTAGCCGATGGCACTTTCGCACCCTGCGAAATTACAACAATCGCCAACGCAACCAAGTTACCCGCAAAGATAACAACCAGCCACTGAGGCATAGAGAGCGACAAGAACTGCCACACCACTTTTGAACAATCGCCATAAGCTTCAAACAACCATGGTGCCCATTCGTTTAATGGTGCCCAATCTGGGAACGTCACAAACAAATCACAGGTCTTAAATGGGGAAGGGTTGAACTGATAGTCCACGTGCTCAAGTGATAGTGTTAGACCTTTGATAGAAGATGCTCCCCACGCGCCTAACCCAAGCCATCTCAGCAAGGTATTATTGGGGTTAATCAGGCCAATTAACGCAGCACCGCCGATGCCAAACATCGCAACGCGTTCGTAGATACACATGACACAAGGGGCGAGTTGCATTACATGCTGGAAGAAAAGAGCGCAGATTTCGAAAAAGATAATCGCTAGAAGCAGCAATCCCCAAGACCATCGCGTCTTTGAAAATGCCTTAATGTTCGCTAGAAGTGTCACTGTCACGTCCTTGATAAATAAAAAAAGCTCTGAATACTCAGAGCTTTTTAACGTGGAATAGTTTCACAATCAACTAAAAATTAGTGTCCAGATGAGATAGCGCTCTCAACTACTGCACCAGTGTGCTCAACAATCCAACCTGCTTCATAGAACCATGCAGTCATTGGCTCAACCAGGTAGATGATGCCAAGAAGACCCACAATCGATAGGACGATGGTGTATGGCAGTGCCATGATAACCATACGACCGTAAGAAAGGCGGATAAGCGGTGCTAACGCTGAAGTAAGTAGGAATAGGAACGCTGCTTGACCGTTTGGCGTTGCAACAGATGGTAGGTTCGTACCTGTGTTGATTGCAACACCCAGTAGGTCGAACTGGTCACGAGTGATCACGCCATCAATCAGCGCTGTTTTCACTTCGTTGATGTAAACAGTACCGACGAATACGTTATCGGATACCATCGACAATAAACCGTTAGCAACATAGAACAGTGCAAGCTGAGTGCCTTTGTCTTCGATGTGAAGAACGGCGTCAATGATTGGTTTAAATAGACCTTGGTCAACAATCACAGCAACGATGGAGAAGAATACAGCAAGTAGTGCAGTAAACGGCAGCGCCTCTTCAAAGGCTTTACCCATTGAGTGCTCTTCAATCACGCCGGTAAACGCCGTTGCTAGAACGATAACTGATAGACCGATAAGACCAACTGCTGCTAGGTGCATTGCCAGAGCGACAATCAGCCATACTGCAATTGCGCCTTGGATCCAAAGTTTCGCCACATCTTGCTTGGTACGCGATTTACGTTCTTCACGATCGAATTCAACTAAGATGTTACGCACGTTATCAGGCAATTCTGCGCCGTAACCAAACACACCGATTTTCTCTACAATGAAACAGGTAGCAAGGCCACAGATAAGTACAGGCCCCGTAACAGGTAGCATGCGAATAATGAACTCACCAAACTCCCAGCCTGCTTGACCGGCAATGATAAGGTTTTGAGGCTCACCAACCATAGTCATAACGCCACCTAGTGCTGTACCCACACCGGCATGCATCAATAGTGAACGTAGGAATGCACGGTAATCTTCTAGATCGTCACGAGTCAGATCGGTGATTTCACCGTCATGAGTGTGGTCGTGAGACGAGCCGTAGTTCTTACCTGAAGCCACTTTATGGTAGATGGAGTAGAAACCAACTGACACGCTGATAACAACCGCAATGACCGTTAGTGCATCTAGGAATGCAGATAGGAAAGCCGCAGCAAAACAGAAGGCCAAAGACAACACAGCCTTCGAGCGAATGCCAAGCAATATCTTAGTAAAGATGAACAGCAGGAGCTGTTTCATAAAGTAGATACCAGCAACCATGAAGACCAGAAGCAATAATACTTCTATGTTGTTGATCAGTTCATGCATAACCATGTCGGAGCTTGTCATGCCAATTGCGACAGCTTCTATGGCGAGTAAACCACCAGGTTGTAGCGGGTAGCACTTAAGTGCCATAGCAAGAGTGAAAATGAATTCCACAACAAGCAGCCAACCTGCAACGAACGGGTCAACGAGGAAGAAAACAATAGGGTTGATGATTAGGAAAGCGATGATCGCTAGTTTATACCAATCGGGTGCCTTACCAAGAAAGTTCTTGATAAATGCATTTCCAAGGGACATCGGCATGGGAATACTCTTATGTTGTTATTAATCGACAGTAGCAAAGGGTACGAAGAGTATTTGAGTGGGCTTCCAAATAAATCGGCAGAATTAAAAAACTTAGAAAACGAACAAAAATCACGCACTGCATAAACGGAGTGGGGAGTATGTTCACTTGCCAAGTCCCTCAGCTGCTAAGCACTCCTTGCTTCGCCCGAAAAGATACTCCTCGGTAAGATTTAGTCAACAAAAATTACCTTTAGACATAATGAAAAAGGCACTTTTTGCCAAAAACGCGATCTATACGAAATAAGCTAGGTATAGCTGCAGTCAATGGTTGATTTTTTTCTTTGTTGACCGTGTTCTGAATGAAACACTGCTCTAGGATGATATGACAATCACAGCTGTCAAAAAAGCATGTTTTTTAGGCGAATTCTTACCAATTCATCGGAAATATCTTATTGATTGATCAGGCGAATGAAGTTCACTAACATCATGCAATTCAGGAGTTTGTAATATTAATAAAAAGTAAATACTCATGTAATATTCATGCTTCGTACCCATAAATGGATATAGCTGTCTAAATGTCAAAATAGAGTTATTACTCCATTTTGTTATTGTTACATAGATAAGTAGTGTAGGTTTACCAAAATCTGGAAGTAGTGGTATGATGAGTTTCATGTAACGATAAATACAATAGATTGGAAACACCCCATAATGGTAATTAAGGCGAAGAGCCCAGCAGGGTTCGCTGAAAAGTATATTATTGAGAGTATCTGGAACGGCCGTTTCCCACCAGGCTCAATTCTCCCAGCTGAGCGAGAGCTGTCAGAACTAATTGGGGTCACACGAACTACGCTGCGTGAAGTGTTGCAGCGACTAGCCCGTGATGGCTGGCTAACTATCCAACATGGTAAGCCAACCAAAGTAAACCAATTCATGGAGACCTCGGGTCTGCATATTCTTGATACGCTCATGACGCTTGATGCGGATAATGCGACATCGATCGTTGAAGACCTGCTTGCGGCTCGCACTAACATCAGCCCAATTTTCATGCGCTATGCATTTAAAGCGAACAAAGAAAATGCTGAACGCACTATCGAAGGTATCATTGAGTCTTGCGAAAGCTTGCTGAATGCAGAGTCTTGGGACGCGTTCATTGCGTCGTCACCGTATGCCGATAAACTCAAGGCGCACGTAAAAGATGACGGCGATAAAGATGAAGCGGCACGCCAGGCATCGCTCATCGCTCAAACCTTTAATTTCTACGACTACTCGTTGTTCCAGCGTTTGGCGTTCCATTCTGGAAACCAAATCTATGGTTTGATCTTCAATGGTCTTAAGAAGCTGTATGACCGTGTTGGCTCGTACTACTTTTCAAACCCAGAAGCACGTACTTTGGCACTTAATTTCTATAAAGAGCTGTTAGAGGTATGCCGCACGGGAGATCGTGACAGACTGCCTAACGCTATTCGTCAATACGGTATGGAAAGTGGCCAAATCTGGACTCAGATGAAGACCACACTGCCGAGCAACTTTACAGAAGACGACAGTTAATAGACGTTGATTACGAATAGAAAAAACCGCCGATTGGCGGTTTTTTTATGCCACTGCAATTTTCGGCAGTGTTGAGTAAATCGACTGTGCCACCGTCGTGACCGAGCGGTCATAGCAGTGAAAAATAAGCTCCGACAATTGTGAAGTTATGCGGTATAGACGCTGCTTAAACTCATCAGCTGAGCTGTCTGCGTCGACATCGGCAATGCGCGCCAGTAAATCCTCATGCAGATGCTGCTGCAAGCTTAAATCTTGGCTGATGTGCAGCGCACTGAGCTGGTGGCTTAATTGCTTAATCAGACTACGGATTGCGTTCTGACTGTCTTTTTTTCCCAGCGTTTCAATGTGCAACCGTAATGTGGTGAGCGTGTCCATGTAGGGCACAATGGCCTGCCAGCTTTTGCGCTGAGTAGGCAGCAGGTGAGTTTGGCCATCTGCTTTTGCCCAAGTGGAGATGGTACTTTGAACCAAAATCAGCGCATCTCGAATCAATTGACTATGCACCAGTTGATTGTCTCGCACAGTTTGCTGTTGCCAGTGTTGAAGTTGCTGCGTGACACACGCCTTAATGTCGCTAAATCCATCTAGGTGATGCAGAGCACGGCTCTCTAGCAGTAGCTGAAGTTGGACACGTGCACTAGTTTGCTGCCTTTGGTTATTGTGTCCGAACAATAAGCTGTAATGGGTCGCTTCTCGGTGCATTCTCAGTAAGGCGATTAGCTTTCTCAGATCTGCTAAACGTCGATAGTAGCATTCGTGACTCACGCCACCTTCTGGCGTCAAGCTGAACATGCGGCGAACCGCGCTGGATGTTTTTCCTAGAGAATATGTCATTGTCGCCTCCATGCGAACGGGGTTAACCCAAGGTTGTGCTTTCATCGAGACCTATTGAAATGGTGCCTTGGGTTATATCCTTAATAGCCTACTTCTTGATTATGAAAGGTAAGTGACAAACTCAGACCGTCATTATGTTCGGCACTGGTTGATAGAGATCACTCGCAATTTCACTGACCAGTCCGTCATAACTAGAGAAGATGAGCTCTGACAACTCGGCTGTAAGTTGGTACATAAATTCTTTGTCCAGTGGCGTATCTGGATTTTCAATTAAGGCTTCAATTTTACTGACCGTGGTGCTGTACATAGGTGATGGAACGCTCAATGGTCCAACAAGGCTAAGGTGATTTACTTTGCGGTGCATTTGCTTACAGTAGTGAAGAATGCGCTGCCTGCCGAGTTCAGAGTCTGTGCCATCAATACAAATACGTAGCTGAGTCAAACAGTCCAATGAATCGATCACGCCTTGCCAAACATTACGATATTCCTGTTCTAGTTCCTCTCGCTCTGAATCTATTAGCCAAGCGGTGAAAATTTCGTCAACCAAGAAAAGGGTTTGACGGATCAGTTTGCCGTGGACAATTTGGTTCTTACTGACAGTGTGTTTCTTCCATGAGCGAGAAAGCAGTTTGACGTTGCTGTGTAGCACTCGATAGAGCGGTTTGTTGTCAAAGTGGGCAATGTTGATCAGTTTGAGACAGCATTCTTCCATCGCCATTTCAATTTTTTCCAGGTGTTTGATCTTCTTCTGATCAAACATTAATTGATAGTGAGTCGCGGTGCGATGCTGGCGAATTAGGGTGATGAGATCACGCAGTTGCACGACCAATTGATATTTACGCTCTACCTTGGCCTCGGTGATTTTTGCATAGCGATAAATCGCAGCCAAAATAGCCACGGATAAGACTAGAGATATCAATACAAACATAACGACCTCCTTTATGTCGTCTAATGTCTTCAAGAGATATAGAGCAAAGGGAGTGCCAAGATGGAATATTGATATAAAACAGTAACTTAATACTTTTGGGGTAGGGAGAGGTGCTGCGTTTTGGTGCAATTGCACATTATCTGTGAATTAAGTCACAAAAAAAGCCAGCAAGAATGCTGGCTTTAGTCTAGCGATATTAACGTGTTACATCACACGCATGCCTGGCTGAGCACCTTCGTGTGGCTCAAGGATCCATAAGTCGCTACCACCAGGGCCTGCGGCTAGGATCATGCCTTCAGACATACCAAACTTCATCTTGCGAGGCTTCAGGTTTGCTACCATAACAGTTAGCTTGCCTTCTAGTTCTTCTGGTTTGTATGCCGACTTAATACCAGAGAATACTTGGCGAGTTTCTCCGCCAATATCTAGCTGGAACTTAAGTAGCTTGTTCGCTTTTGGCACTTCTTCACAAGAAATGATGCGAGCAATACGCATGTCCACTTTGGCAAAGTCGTCAAACTCGATCTCATCAGCGATAGGATCTTTATCAAGCTCAGTTTGGCTTGCTTTGTTCTTCTCTGCTTCCGCTTTTTCTTTCGCCGCAACTTCTGCTGCCGCGTCTTCTTTAGAAGCTTCAATCATCGCTTCTACTTTCTTAGGATCGATGCGGTTAAACAGGGCTTTGAACTTAGTGATTTCGTGACCAGTAAGCGGCGCGGCAATACCTTCCCATGTTAGCGTTTCGTTTAGGAATGCTTCTGTACGCGCTGCCAAATCTGGCATAACTGGCTTCAGGTACGTCATCAGAACGCGGAATAGGTTAATACCCACTGAACAGATGTCTTGAAGCTCTTGGTCTTTGCCTTCTTCTTTAGCAACAACCCAAGGTGCTTTCTCGTCAACGTACTGGTTTGCTTTGTCAGCTAATGCCGTGATTTCACGGATTGCACGACCAAACTCGCGAGACTCGTAAAGCTCTGCGATGCGGTCAGCGGCTGCAACGAATTCGTTGTATAGCTCAGGCTCAGCAAAGTTGTCAGAAAGCTTGCCTTCGAAACGTTTGCTGATGAAGCCAGCGTTACGAGAAGCTAGGTTAACAATCTTGTTGACGACGTCAGCGTTAACACGTTGCGTGAAGTCTTCCAGGTTAAGGTCTAGATCGTCAATACGGCTGTTTAGCTTAGCAGCGTAGTAGTAACGTAGACACTCAGGATCCAAGTGGTTTAGGTACGTTGCCGCCTTGATGAAGGTGCCTTTCGACTTAGACATCTTAGCGCCGTTTACCGTCACGTAGCCGTGAACGAAAACGTTATTTGGCTTACGGAAGCCACTGCCTTCGAGCATTGCTGGCCAGAATAGGCTGTGGAAGTAAACAATGTCTTTACCGATGAAGTGGTAGAGCTCAGTCGAGCTGTCTTTTTTCCAGTACTCATCGAAATCGAGGTCGTCACGTTTGCCACAAAGGTTTTTGAATGACGCCATGTAGCCAACAGGGGCATCTAGCCAAACGTAGAAGAACTTGTTCTTTTCGCCTGGGATTTCGAAACCGAAGTAAGGTGCATCGCGAGAAATATCCCACTGCTGCAGACCTGACTCGAACCACTCTTGCATCTTGTTCGCTGTTTCAGATTGAAGCGAGCCAGAGCGAGTCCACTCTTTTAACATGCTTTCAAACTGAGGCAGGTCGAAGAAGAAGTGCTCAGAGTCTTTCATGACTGGTGTCGCGCCAGACACGGCTGATTTAGGATTAATCAGTTCAGTTGGGCTGTAGGTTTCGCCACAGTTATCACAGTTGTCGCCGTATTGATCTTCCGACTTACATTTCGGGCAAGTACCTTTAACGAAGCGATCCGGTAGGAACATCTCTTTTTCTGGGTCAAACAGCTGAGAAATAGTGCGGCTAGAAATGAAGCCATTCTTCTTCAGCTCAAGGTAAATATGAGATGCCAACTCGCGGTTCTCGTCTGAGTGCGTGCTGTGGTAGTTGTCAAAACTGATATCAAAGCCAGCGAAGTCTTTCTGGTGCTCTTCACTAACTGCTGCGATCATTTCTTCCGGCGTGATCCCCATCTGCTGAGCTTTCAGCATGATTGGTGTGCCGTGAGCGTCATCAGCACAAATGAAGTTTACTACGTTGCCACGTAGACGTTGGTAGCGCACCCAAATATCCGCTTGGATATGCTCAAGCATATGACCTAGGTGGATAGAGCCGTTAGCGTACGGAAGTGCACAAGTGACCAACAGTTTTCTTGGATCGGTTGCCATACTTAGTTTCGCTTTCTTTATTCAGAGTAAAAATATTGGCTAATACTACATGATGCGTGGCATGACTCCAAGGTATCCGACATCAATCTCCCCAACTTTTTTAGGGTTCTGGTTCGGCCAAGTGAGTGCTAATCTTAGGAAGATTAGCAAAAGACTAACAATAATAAGGAATGCATGATGCGCACGTTCGAATCGAAACAAGATTTTTGCCAATGGCTAGGGGAGTTCAGCCACTCAAACCTCAAGCTGGGATGGAGTGAAGTCCCTGATGTGGTTAAGGTTGCAGCCTCGGGTGAGTTTCAAATTGCTCTGCCGTTTGCCAACCTCTCTGCGCGAGAGGCGTTAGCTCGCTGGATTGAGGGCAAGCAAGCCTCTGGCAAAGTTGCTAAGTTTCCTTTCTCCGTATCCGCCAGTACCAAAGCACTAGAAACCACGGTCGCGACGGAAATCAAAGGCGTGAAAAACGTCATTGCGGTAACTTCGGCAAAAGGTGGCGTGGGTAAATCGACGACGGCGGTCAATCTAGCATTGGCAATCAGTCAGTTGGGAGCAAAAGTCGGTATTTTAGATGCCGATGTATACGTCCCTTCTATCCCTATCATGCTTGGTCAAATCGATGCGCATCCAGAGGTGCGTGAAGGCAAATGGATGCAACCAGTGCCGGCACATGGTATTTACACGCAATCTATTGGGTACCTGATGAGCACTGACGATGCAGCAATTTGGCGTGGCCCTATGGCGTCTAAAGCATTAGCTCAGCTTCTTAATGAAACGGAGTGGCCAGATTTGGATTACTTGGTTATCGATATGCCACCGGGCACAGGGGATATTCAGCTGACCTTATCTCAGCAAATACCGGTAACGGGCGCACTTATCGTTACTACGCCGCAAGATCTTGCTTTGGCGGACGCGATTAAAGGCGCAGCTATGTTCGAGAAGGTTTCGGTACCTGTGGTCGGTATTGTAGAGAACATGAGCTATCACATCTGTAGCCAATGTGGCTCTAAAGAGCACATTTTTGGGGCTGGCGGTGCAGAGTGGATGGCGGCTAAATTCGGTTTGAATCTTCTTGGTCAGGTACCACTTCATATCGATATTCGCGAGTCGATTGATAATGGTGCGCCAACGGTAGTTTCACAGCCAGAAAGTGAGCATGCAACCATCTATCGAGAGCTTGCTGAAAGAGTCTGCTCGGATCTATTTTGGAGTGGCAAACCGAAACCAGACTCAATCTTGTTTAAGATGGTCGAATAACTCGATATGAATTTGATTGGTTATTAAGCAAACAGTGCGTTGGTGGGTAATCGATTGCATTTTTTCATTCTTCGATCTGAGACAAAATTGAACGTCAAATAAGTGAGATATCGACTAGTATCTATTGAATGATGTCCATATAATTACGCGGTTTTGTCCTCACCACCATATATGTACTAGGTGCAAAGAATGTCTGATAATAATCAATGTGTCATCGTCGGTATCGCTGGCGCTTCTGCTTCTGGAAAAAGCCTCATCGCGAGCACTATCTATAATGAACTTCGCGAGAAGGTTGGCGATCATCAAATCGGTGTCATCACGGAAGATTGTTACTACAACGATCAAAGTCACTTGAGCATGGAAGAGCGTGTTAAAACCAACTACGACCACCCAAATGCTCTTGACCACGATCTACTTTGTGATCACCTAGAGCAGTTGATCAATGGTGAAGCGGTTGAAGTACCAGAGTACAGCTACACTGAGCACACACGCACTGAAAATAGCACCTCTATGACACCAAAGAAAGTGATCATCCTTGAAGGTATTCTACTGCTGACAGATCCTCGTCTACGTAAACTCATGCACGCGACAGTGTTCATGGATACACCACTTGATATCTGTCTACTGCGCCGCGTTAAACGTGACGTTGAAGAACGTGGTCGTACAATGGAATCTGTTTTAAAACAGTACCAATCGACAGTTCGTCCTATGTTTATGCAGTTTATTGAACCGTCAAAGCAACACGCGGACATTATTGTTCCACGTGGCGGTAAAAACCGTATTGCAATCGACGTGTTAAAAGCGCACATCGCTAAACTACTTCGTGCATAATCCTGACTCAGTTCGGATTGAAAACGCACAATGAACGCGGTGAGAATGTCCTATAATAAATGGGTGCTTGAACGGCGTTTAAATTGCTTTATTTTTTAACTAATTAGTGGCACTTTATGTGCCACTTTTTGTTTTTAGGTTTTCAGCCTTGCAAGGAAGTTGCTAATGAAAAAACTCCTCCTCATTCTCGCCATCCCAGTGCTGGTGATCGTGTTGGGTGTCGCCGCACTGGTGATGTTCGTCAACCCTAATCAGTTCAAACCTATGCTCGCTGAGCAAGTGAAAAACCAAACCGGTCTAGAGCTTGAAATCAGCGGTGACATCAGCTGGCAGTTCTTTCCGTCGGTAGGCCTAGAGCTCGGCCAAACTAGCCTTAAAAACCCACAAGGTTTTCAAAACCCAAATCTATTTAGTGTAAGCCAAGTCGGCGTCAGTGTGGCTGTGATGCCGCTACTCGATAAAACGTTGGAGATTGGCTCGATAACGTTAGATGGCGCGCAGGTTTATTTAGAAACCCTTAAAGATGGCAGCTCAAATCTTGATGCCTTGACGGCAGCGCCGCAAACAGAGACGGTTGCAGATCCTGCTGCGACCAGCGATGCGCCAGCGGAAGCGTCCACATCAGCCGCCGATGGATGGCAGATTTCTCTATCTGGTGTCACAGTGTCAAATGCGCTGCTTGAGGTATCAAACGCGCAAACAGGGACTTTCACTAAGCTTTATGATGTGGGCTTGAATGTGACCGAGTTCGCAGTCGACCAATGGACGACGGCGAACTTTGAGCTTAAAGGCCAAAATAACGATCAGCAGTTCACAGCAAAAGGTATCGCTGACTTTAAATTGGCGCAGGGCTTTGCTGAGTATGCACTTAAGAATATTGAGTTTGATGCAACCTACAAGGATGCGGCAAACCAGATTCAGCAAGCGCAGTTAAAACTGGCGACGTTTGAATTTGATAAGCCAAATGCCATCGATTTCTCAATGAAAGGCAATGCTGCTGATCTCACCTTTGATGCGAAAGGCGGTACTACGTTTACCGTTGATAAAGCCATCTCACTGGTTAAGCTGAGCGGTTTATCATTGGATTCGACCTTAAACGGTGCTGCGTTGCCGCAGTCGCCTATGAAAATCACCATGGCTTCGGATCTCAGCTTTGACTTGAATAAAAGCTTCCTTGATTTTGTATTGCAGAAATTGACCGTCAATAAGATTGAGCTGGATGGTAAAGCAACGGTGCAGTTGGCGGACATCCCTAAAGTGCGCTTCTCACTGCATAGCCCAAATATCGATTTAGATGAGTTTTTGGGCTTGAACCAAACAGCTGCTAGCACTGACTCTAAAGGTGGTGAATCTGGAACGGGTGATTCGGGAACGAGTGCGCCTGCACAAGAGGTTGAACCTGATTTAACGGCGCTTAGCGGTTTGGATGTTCAAGGTAAGATCACTATCGATAAATTCAAAGCGGGCAATGCTCATATGCAGCAAGTGAAGACCGATTTTGCTGTGAATCGCGGCGTGGCTACGCTGAACTCTTTCAGCTCGCAGCTTTACGGTGGTTCCATTACGGCAACTGGCAAGCTGGATGCGCGCAAGTCACCAGCATCATACAGCGCAGTGAAACGTATCAAAGGCGTCAAAGTGCAGCCATTGCTGGTTGATGTGGCAAACAACGATATGTTGGAAGGCACGGGCAATATTGATGTTAATGTCAAAGGTAAAGGTCTTGCACCCACTGCGATGAAGAAGAACTTGTCGGGTACGGTGAAAATCAACTTTGCCGATGGCGCAGTTAATGGTATCAATGTGGCGCAGCTTATTCGTGAAAACTACGCTCGCTTTAAAGGCCAGTCTTTGGATGGAGAAAAAGGCCCTAAGAAAACCGACTTTAGTGCGATGAAAGCAACACTCAAGCTCGCCAATGGTGTGGTGTCGACTAATGATATGACGGCGGAATCGCCGCTACTGCGTGTGAAAGGTGATGGCTCTGCTAATTATATTAATGAGACGGCTGACTTTGTCGTGAGCACTTCGGTTGTTGGTACCCTTGAAGGGCAGGGCGGCCAGAATATCGATGAGCTGAGAGATGTCACGATTCCAATTCGAATCACCGGTGCGTGGACGGATCCGAAATTTGCGTTGGTGTTTGACGATGTGCTCAAAGAGAAAGCTAAAAAAGAAGTCGAGCGTGCCACTGAGCGATTAGGCATTAAAGATGAAAAGACGAAAAAAGCAGTAGATAGCCTGCTGAAAGGTCTCTTTAACTAACCTATCTTTTTAAACAAAAAATGCCAGCCTTTCGAGGCTGGCATTTTTCTTATCGGTATGTGGTTACCAGTGTAGGTCGAGATCTTGTTCTGTCTCGACGATGGTTTCCCATTGGGTAATCAACTCAGCAACTGTTGCCATGTCGACCATTTTGCTATCGATCGCACCATCGGGTCTGCGAATGGTTAGCGATATGCTTGATGGCTCTGTGCTGGGTTCAACGTCGTCCCAACACTCTGTGGAGTCCTGCATGCTTTGTATTGGTCCCCATCCTAGGACAAACTGATGCTCGCTCGTATGCATCCAAAGGGTCAGAGTACAACTTTCCATAAAACTCTCCGTGTTAATGTTATGTTGCATTTGTGTTTAATTTAAACGAAATGCAAACCATTGTCATGCACGAATTATCCTATTTTGTACCCCATATGAGTTACCAATCAACACCTTTAAGTGCTTTCACACCAGATTCAAAGGCGTGTTTAACGTTTTTCACTTCGGAAACGGTGTCCGCCATTTCAATCAGTGTTCGATGCGCGGCGCGTCCGGTGATAATGACTGACTGCATAGCAGGGCGCTTATTAAGTGCCTCGACGACTTCATCAAGCTCAATATAACCATAACTCACCATGTAGGTCAGTTCGTCAAATAGGACGACATCAATAGACTCATCTTGCAGCATACGCTTGCACTCTTGCCAGACGCCTTGAGCCGCTTCAGTATCCGCAGCTTTGTTTTGGGTTTCCCAAGTAAAGCCCGTCGCCATCACCTGAAATTCAACACCAAGCTTTTCGAGTAGGTTACGCTCACCGTTGTCCCATGTCCCTTTGATAAACTGTGCCACTGCACACTTTTTGCCGTGTCCAACGGCGCGTGCGACTGTGCCAAACCCTGATGTCGATTTTCCTTTACCGTTTCCGGTGATGATCAGTAGCAGGCCTTTCTCAATTTGAGCATTGGCGATTTTCTGATCGACATTCTCTTTGACTTTCTGTTGGCGCTCTTTATGACGCTGCTGCTTAGACTCTTCCGACATTGACATAGGGGTTCCTCAAATTTGTTGTGTCTAAGCTCCATCATAAAGCAAACCCAAAAAAAAACGGGATAAATCCTAAGGGATTATCCCGTTTTATGTACTGGTTTGATTTTGCGTTTTGCCTTTTATCCTTTGTCTTTTCCCCTTTGCTTCTTAGTAAAGGTGCTATGCACCTAATCGCGCTCGCACGACTTGCTCACAGCGATCGACATCTTTGACATGTTTTGGCACCACTAAAATGGTGTCGTTGCCTCCGATAGTTGCGAGGATGTCGGCGTGTGGGTCGATATCGATGAGTCTCGCTATCAATTGTGCACTACCAGGGTGGGTCTTGATCACCACCAACGATTGATTGTTAGTGATGAGTTCGATTTGAGAAGAGATAGAAGAATCAACGCGAACCGAGCTGCTTTCTGAGGTTAAGCAGTACGCTTTTTTGCCACAAGCATTTTGCATTTTGACAACGCCAAGCTGGGCAAGAAGGCGTGAGACTGTAGATTGGCTGATCCCATGGTAGCCAAGAGCGACAAGGGCTTGCCTAAGTTTGTTCTGGGTTGTGAAGCTTTGTTGTTGCAGCAGATTTTTGCACACTTCGGTGAGTTTTTTCTCATCGACAGTAGGGTTGTCTAAATCAGGAGTGTCGTACATGTTTCACCTACTAAATAGTAAAACTCATCCTTGAGGTGGTTTTATGTGTTGTTATTTATTATTAATAGCAACTCATACACTATCAAATTGTGAAAAAGTAAAATATATGCCCATTTCTCATTTTGACTGCAGGTTATTGTTTAATCACTCAAAAGCGAGAGAAACCCCTCGCTTTTGTTCGTGCTATAGAATAAGTGGATTATTGACCTAATGTCGCCACCATAACGGCTTTGATGGTGTGCATTCGATTCTCTGCTTCATCAAACACGATAGAGTATGGAGACTCAACCACTTCATCGGTCACTTCACACCCTTGTGATAGCTCTGGGTAGTCAGCGGCTAGGCCTTTACCCACGATGGTATCTTCACCATGGAAGGCTGGTAGACAGTGCATAAACTTCACGTTTGGATTGCCCGTCGCCTTAATCACATCCATATTGACTTGGTAAGGCAGCATTAGCTTGATGCGCTCTGCCCAAGCCTCTTTGGCTTCACCCATGGACACCCATACGTCGGTGTACAGGAAGTCACAGCCTTGCACGCCTTCTTGCACGTCTTCGGTTAGGACAATCTTCGCCCCTGTGTCTGCTGCGATGGTTTGGCATTGCTCAATCAGAGACGCTTCAGGCCAGAATGCTTTTGGCGCTACAAGGCGGATTTCCATACCCATTTTTGCCGCACCTACCATGAGTGAGTTACCCATGTTATTGCGCGCATCACCAAGGTACGCGAAGGTAATCGCACTTAGTGGTTTGTTCGGAGAATGCTCCATCATAGTCATAAAGTCAGCCAGAATTTGAGTTGGGTGGAACTCATCGGTTAGGCCATTCCAAACAGGCACGCCAGCGTACTGACCTAATTCTTCAACGATTGATTGACCATACCCGCGATACTCGATGCCGTCGTACATTCTGCCCAATACACGAGCGGTATCTTTCATCGATTCTTTGTGGCCAATCTGAGAACCGGTAGGACCAAGATAGGAGACTTGCGCGCCTTGATCGAATGCTGCAACTTCAAACGCGCAGCGGGTGCGAGTCGACGTTTTTTCGAAGATAAGCGCGATGTTTTTACCTTTAAGGCGTGGCTGCTCATATCCGTTGTACTTGGCTTTTTTTAGCTCAATGGACAGCTCTAACAAATGACCGATTTCGCGAGGCGTGAAATCAAGGAGTTTTAGGAAGTTACGATTACGAAGATTGAAAGCCATAATAGTGTCCTTTTCTGTCTTAGCGGTGGCTCATACCGCTTAAATTGAGCCAGCGCGTCATATCATTGTGATGGAATGTGAATTAACGTTTGGTAATAACTGTGCCTGCATTGCCTTCTAGGATGCGAAGGCCGTCTTCTAATGAGCCAATGCCAACCATTTTTCCGCCTTGCTGAATGAACTCACAAGAGGCGTCAATTTTTGGCCCCATTGAGCCAGCATCAAACTGATACTGGGAAAGCTCTGCTGGTGTCGTGGCGTGCAGTGGACGCTGCGTTGGTTGACCCCAATCGAGGTACACCGCATCGGCGTCAGTCAAAATCAACAGACGATCTGCGTTGAGCTGCTTCGCTAGGAAGGCAGCTGACATGTCCTTGTCTATCACCGCTTCTACGCCAACCAACTTGCCCTCTTTGCGCGTAACCGGAATACCGCCGCCGCCAGTACAGATTACTAAGTGACCTTGTTCTATCAACGAAGTAATCGCTTCATGTTCAATAATGCCTGTTGGCTGAGGGCTTGGTACCACACGTCGGAAATGCTGTCCGTCTGGTTTAATCGTCCAGTGATATTTCTCAGCGAGTTCGCAAGCTTCTTGCTTCTCATAGATCGGACCAATCGGCTTAGTCGGATTTTGAAACGCGGGGTCTTTCGGATCGACCGTCATTTGAGTCAGCATGCAGGTGACGTTTCTATCCGGCATTTGGTTTTTGAACTCTTGCATCAACATGTAGCCGATCATGCCTTGCGTTTCGCTGCCAAGTACGTCGAGTGGGTACGGGTTGACCTTTTTGTACTCCAGTCCTTGCAGCGCCAGTAAACCAACTTGAGGGCCATTTCCATGCACCAATACGACATTATATTGCTCAGCAATTTTAGCGATGGTGTTAACCGCGACTTCAATATTGTGTCTTTGTACTTCCGCTTCGAGTGGCTCGCCTCTTTTTAGCAGTGCGTTACCGCCAAGAGCGACGACAATGGTTTGTTTTTTCATAGTCTTTATCCAGAGCATTTGAGTCTTTGGGAATGGTTAAATACCATCACGTTCAATAGGACAGCTCATGCAGCGAGCGCCGCCACGGCCACGGCCAAGTTCATCACCTGGGATGGGCAGTACAGTGATACCGGCTTTGTCGTATTTCTCATTGGTGTAGGTATTGCGCTCGTAGCCAATGACCACACCTGGCTTCACGGTAAGTACATTGTTGGCATCGTTCCACTGCTCCCGTTCGGCTTCAAAGTTATCGCCACCGGTAGTAATAAGATTGAGCTTGTCGACTTGCAGCGCTTTTTCGATAGTTGAGATGTACGAGCTTTGCTGAGCGGCTTTGACGCGACCAGATTCATCACCGGTTAAACTCCAGCACTTCACATCATCTGGAATCACATTCGGATAGACCGAGAAAGTATCTTCACGCATGTGTGTCATCACGGTATCGAGATGCATGCAAGAGCGATCTTTTGGAAGCTCTAATGCGATCACTTGTTTTGCCTCGCCATGTCTAAACAGACTAGACGCTAAGTGCTCAACGCCCTGCGGAGTGGTGCGTTCAGACATACCAATCAGAACGGCGCCTTTACCAATGACCAGCACATCACCTCCTTCGATAGTCGAGTGGTCATACGCCAAAGGTTCATCACCGAAGTACTTAATAAAATCTTGACAAGCGAACGTTGGATGCCAGCGGTAAATTGCACGAAGATGGTTGGTTTCGCGTTGACGGGCGACTTTCGCCATCGGGTTAATTGACACGCCGCCATATACCCAGCATGAGGTATCGCGGGTAAACAGATGGTTCGGTAGTGGGTCGATAATGAAGTCGTTCTTTTTGTACAGTGATTGCAGCATTGAAGATGATTCAAGTGACATTTCACCGAAAGACAGACCGCCAGTAAGCACTTTCGCGAGCTCAAGGTTTGGCAGGTCGCCTAAGTAGCATCTCACATCATTCGCGAAGGTTGCGCCATAGCGAAAATCGGATACTTGGGTGTTTAGCAGCCAATCTTTCGCCTCTGGAATCGCTAGTGTTTCTGCGAGCAAGTGAGTCAGTAGTAAGACCTCAACGCCCTGGGATTCTAGCGTTTTTGCAAACACGTCATGTTCTTCGCCGGCTTTCTCGACAGCAAGCACATCATCGAAAAGGAGCTGGTGGCAGTTTGATGGAGTTAAGTGTGTGAGAGCACGGCGTGGACGGTGAATTAACACGCGACGTAGCTGACCAACTTCAGAACCAACATAGAGTTTATTCATAATCAAGTCTCTCTAATATTTATTAAAACTCATCGAGTTTTATGTAGGGTATTTATTATTAGCTTCGCTGTGGTGGTTATAATATGAAGCAAAATATTCAAGCCGTATTAGATCACGATCACACATATTATCGCTGCAAACTATTGTTATTTGAGGGTGCTGTTAACAATATCTATTCGGAATAAGTTGAATAGACAATGGGTTAAAATAGGACTTTTATGGGAATAATATGCAGGCTTTCTTGCCAAGATAGTGAATTGTTCAAGGATGGAAGAAATTCAATTCGCATTAGTTTATTTAATGGTGGTGGCTAATGCGACAAAATATGCATCGCCCTCTACTAGTTAGTGGTTTTTCTCACGTCAAAACGCCATTTGTTAACAGGATTTCAATCAAATATGTGATTCATATCACTGTTTAGTCTCAACCCAAGACCCAAGACCCAAGACCCAAGACCCCAGAGCCTAGAACCTTGAGCCGGGTTTAATACAAAAAAGCCCGCTGACAGGCAGCGGGCAACACATTGGGGTAATTGAGTTTAGTTAGCCGAGTAGGGTACCTAGGCTTAACATGACGACGCAGAACACGGTTAGAATTGCCATAAGCGGTGCGACCCACTTGAGCCATCGCGCATAAGGAACTCGCGCTATCGCGAGGCCTCCCATGACCACTGCCGAGGTTGGGGTGATGAGATTGACCAGCCCAGACGCCGATTGATAGGCAGTAATAACCAGATCTCGTCCAACACCTGCAAAGTCACCCAGTGGCGCCATAATTGGCATGGTGAGTACCGCAAGCCCTGACGTTGACGGCACCAAGAAGGACAATAGAATTTCTAAGAAGAACATGACGTTAATAAACACCACGGATGAGAGCCCGGTAACGATATGTTCGGCGGAGTTCAGTATGGTATCGGTGATCATGCCTCTATCCATCACCACTACAATACCTCGCGCAATACCGATAATCAGTGCCACGCCCAACAAATCGCGTGCTCCTTCAATGAAGTTATCGATAAAGGATTCTTCACTCATCTTAGCGACGAGACCCACCAAAATTGATGCGGCCAGGAACATGGCTGAAATTTCGGCCATCCACCATCCAGCAACCGATACGCCATAAATCATCACAGCAAATGAGCCACCGAAAATGGTGAGAATGACTTTACGGGTAGCGGTGAACTCTAGCGATTCATCGCCTTTATTGCCAAGGAAGTGTGCTTTATTTTCTTCGTACTTATCGTAAACAATCGATTTGGTTGGATCGGCTTTGACCATCTTGGCATAGCGCATCACATAAGCAACGCAAATTACCCAGCCAACAACCAACATCGCCAGACGCAACATAATGCCCTCAGTAAAAGGTATGCCGGAGGCGTTAGCTGCGATGACCGTTGCGAATGGATTAATGGTTGAGCCCAGAACGCCGATACCAGCGCCAAGCAAAATAGTCGCTGCGGCTACTAAGGGGTCAAATCGCGCAGCCATCATGACCGGCACCAGCAAGGTATAAAATGGCAGCGACTCTTCCGCCATGCCATACACAGTACCGCCAGCGGCAAACAGCGCCATGAGGATGGGGATCATTAACTCTTCTCGCCCTTCAAGGCGGCGAGTAACGCGTTCGATACCGGCATCAATCGCGCCGGTTGCGGTGACAAGACCTAAGAAACCACCAATGACGAGCACAAATAGCGATACATCGATAGCACCAGCTTCATAGCTGTTGTGGTCGTAAAAGCCGTCAATCGGTGCAAGTAGCACATCAATAGGGGTTTGTGGATTGCTTTCTACACTGGCGTAGGTGCCAGCAACTGGGACTTCTCGACCTAGGTCTTCATTCATTTCCCGCTCATATTGGCCGGCAGGAATGATCCAGGTCATCAGTGCCACGATGGCGATCAGCGCAAATAATATGGTGTAGGCAGAAGGGAACTTGAAACGAGTAAAAAAGCCGCCAGACTTTTTCGGTTCTTGGACGACGTGGGCGGTCATAGCATTCTCCTTAGCAGGAAGTGCTTTCTTCCCGCTTAGCTGTACGTTTAACGTTCAATTACCACATTGAAGCTATAAGAATTACTAATCTAAGTAGTGGCTAAAAAGTACTATGGATAGGCGGAAATAACTTTAGACTTGCTCACAAAAAACCATCGGTAAAAATAACGACAGTTTTTGTGGGGATATTAAATTCGAAGGGATGAAAAAATATGGGGTGACGTAGTTGATAGACTATTACGTCACCCATTAATACGGATATTTATGCAAGAAATCGATATTTATGCAAATTGTTAATTTGTTGATGTTGGTCAATAAATAACTCGGTTTAGAATATTCACTATATCGACCATTAATGCGTTTAAGCGCTTGATTTGTCGTATTGAGCTTCAAGCTCTGCGGCTTTTTGCGCGGCAGGACGCTGTTGAAGCGTCGCGAGATAAGCGGCCAATGCAGGATAGTCGCCAAGAAGCTCTAGCTGAGCAGCCACCTCGACAATCCAAGACAACAGAATATCAGCTGCGGTAAATTGCCTGCCAACCAACCAAGTATTGGCTGTTAGGTGATCGTTGAGGTACCTCAAGATCAGCGCCAACTCTTGTTTACTGTAGCCATCGAGAAAGCGTGTTTCAGTGCCGTCAATCTTTAGGAAGTAGTGGAGTAAAAGCGGCAACGCAGCTGAGCTTTCTGCGAAGTGCAGCCACTGTAAGTAAAGCGGATACTCCGCTGAATCTTGCGCTGGTGCAAGAGAGGCGGAAGAAAAACGCTGCGCCAAATACTCGGTAATGGCACCGGATTCCGCCAACACTTGGCCATTTTCTTCGATAACCGGTGACTTACCCAGCGGATGAATCGCTTTGAGCTCTGCTGGTGCTAAATTGGTCACCGCGTCACGTTGGTACGCTTTTACTTGGTAAGGAACATTAAGTTCTTCAAGTAGCCAGATAATACGTTTAGAGCGTGATTTGTTGAGGTGATGGAGAGTAATCATGAGTCGCTAACCTCTTGCGTTATGAGTTTGTGTATCCGTTTGTTTACGTAGCACACTAGCAATCTGGAAGTTAAATTGTGAACAATTTAATTGTGAGCAATTATTGCTGCTGAGTGCTTGCATGACTTTATGGTGATGAGCTCTTTCGCATCATTGATTTCTGATTTATCGATAAAAAAAATGTTGCAGTTGTGACTGCTAAGCGCAAGTTATGTATTGCAGATGCAAATCGTTTTCAATTACCTTCTCATTAAGGTTAACTTGATCCAGATTAAAAAATTAGACTAAGCGTGCTGTAAAATTTGTATGTAAGTAGACACATCGTGTCGCCAATACTTTGCATCTTAGAACGCCGAGAATACCGTCATTTCAAATCTCTTGGATGCGACAAGATAGCCCTGTTACAACATTAGGACTTAAGGTTTCGTTTATGCCATTAAAAAAATTTATCACCGTTAGCGCGGTCGTCATATCCGCCATTCTCCCGATTCAAAGTACGCATGCTCAGGAAAGCACTCTGACGCTGGCAAACTATCGAGATATTCGTGACCTTAACCCACATCTGTACGGTGGTGAGATTTTCGCGCAAAACCTGATTTTTGAGGGTTTGGTTCACCTCGGTGAAAATGGTGTCTTAGAGCCATGGTTGGCGACAAGCTGGAGTACGTCCGAAGACGGCAAAATCTATACCTTTAAACTACGAGACGACGTGACGTTTTCTGACGGTACTAAGTTTGATGCTAGTGTTGTTAAAGCAAACTTTGATGCTTTGCTGGATAACGCAAACCGTCACACTTGGTTGGAATCTATCCGCCTGATGGTAGAAGTTGAAAAGTCTGGTAAAGAGAGTGTTCGCATCGTTGACAGCAACACGGTTGAAGTTGAGTTTGCTGAGTCCTACTACCCATTTCTCGTTGAACTCGGTGTGACACGTCCGTTCCGTTTTCTTTCTCCGAAATGCTTCAAAGATGGCGCGACGAAAAACGGAACTAGCTGTTATGTGGGAACAGGTAGCTACGTCCTAACAGATAACGTGGTCGATCAGCGTGCGACGTTTGAACGCAACGCAAATTACTGGGGTCAGATACCTCAAGTTGACAAGATCATCGCGAAAGTGATTCCTGACAACCAATCACGCTTGCTGTCACTGCGCAGTGGGGAAGTGGATATGGTTTACGGCCTGCAATTAATCAGCGCGCAATCATTCAAGCAATTTGAGAAAGATCCGCGCTTTGGTACGACGCTTTCAGAGCCTGTTTCGACCCGAATGCTGATTCTGAATTCGACCAGAGAAAATCTAAGTGATACCCGAGTACGTCAAGCGCTTACTCATCTAACCAACAAAGCGATCATTGCCGAACGTATCATGCTAGGTTTGGAAAAGCCGGCCGACACGCTATTGGCAAACAACGTTCCTTACGCAGATATCGACTTGACACCGTATCAGTATGACGTTGCACAAGCCGAGAAGCTGTTGGATGAAGCTGGTTGGAAGAAAGATGGCAAAGTACGCAAGCTAAACGGCAAGCCTTTCGAGATTACACTTTCCTACGACAGTGACAAAGTTGTGGAACGCACGATTGCACAGTATTTGCAAAGTGAATGGTCTAAAGTGGGCTTGAAAATGAAACTCGTTGGTGAGGAAGAGCAGGCTCACCGTGATCGTTTGAAACATGGTGACTTTGATCTTTCGTTCAATATCTCTTGGGGTACCCCTTATGATCCGCAGTCTTTTCTTGGCGGTATGCGTAAACCCGTTTACGGTGACTATGAAGCGCAACAAGGTATCCCTGAGAAACAAGAGATCGATAGTCGCATCCTTGAAGCACTAGAGTCAATTGACGAGACAGAACGTCAATCCCATTACAGCTACGTACTAAAAACGCTGCATGAGCAAGCAATCTACATTCCAATCAGTTATGAACAAAACCGCACCATTTTCAACAAACGTGTAGAAGGCGTCAGCTTTAATCCGTCTCAGTTTGAGATTCCGTTACAACGCATGTCTGTTAAGTAACCTTATTGCTAAAGCGACTTAACCCGTTACACCTGTGACGACTGACACTCAGATTTGAGTGTCAGTCTTTTTGTTTTCTGATTAACCAAAGTCGAGAAAGTATCTGCATGGCAAAATACATATTAAAGCGGCTACTAAGTGCAATTGTGACACTTTTCTTTGTCTCGTTTATCGCGTTTGCTTTAGTCAATATCATCCCCGCAGACCCTGCGGAAGTCGCATTGCGAGTGAATGATACGACACCAAGTCCTGAAGCGATTGAAGAAATTCGCTTAGAGCTTGGCTTGGATAAACCCTTTCTAGTTCGTTATGTAAATTGGTTAGGGGCATCATTACAAGGCGATTTTGGCGCATCCTACACCAATACTAACCGTTTAGTTTCTGACGAACTCGCTCGTAGCTTTCCACACACGTTAAAGCTAGCTGGACTGTCATTGATCTTGTTGGTGTGTGTGAGTATTCCAATGGGTGTGCTAAGTGCTGTTTACAAAGACCATTGGTTTGATCGTATTGTACGTGTGTTCATTTTTGCCAGCACAGCAATGCCAAACTTTTGGCTTGCATTCATTTTGATTTGGTTGTTCTCGATTTACATGTACTGGCTACCCAGTAGCGGTGCGTCGACATTTAGTCATTTTATTTTACCTTCGATTACCTTGTGTATGGCGTATGTGGCGACGTATATCCGCCTAATCCGAAATTCAATGTTGGATTCAATGAATCACAACTATGTGGTCTACGCACGAGCCCGAGGGATTGCTGAGTATCGTGTAGTTTGGAAGCATCTTCTCAAAAATTCTTTGCAAACCTCTATGACGGCACTGGGTATCGGAGTCGTACGACTTATCGCCGGGACAGTGGTGATAGAGAGTATTTTTGCGATTCCCGGCTTGGGCAGGCTTGCGTTAGCCGCCATTTTTAATCGTGATTATCCAATTATTCAGGCGTACATATTAGCGATGGGTAGCTTATTTGTTGTCTCTAATTTGCTCATCGATATATTACATACCGTCGTAGACCCTCGTTTGAAGTCAGGAGGTAAACACCAATGATGCAACGTCTCTTGGGCAACAAGACGGTGATCGTTTGTTTGCTTATTCTCTCCGTCATTTGTTTGATGGGGGCATTTGCGCCGTTTATTGCACCGCATGACCCAAACTTAGCGGATGTCATTAATACACTCATGCCTATGTCGGCAGAGTATCCGCTTGGTACCGACCATCTAGGTCGCTGTGTTTACTCACGTCTACTGTTTGGTGTGCGTACGACCCTTTATTACTCCTTATTAACCATGATTATCACGGCATTTGTCGGTGGTTTCATTGGCGTTGTTTCGGGGTATGTTCGAGGAAAGGTCGATGCAGTCATCATGCGCGGCTGTGAAGTTATGCTGTCGTTTCCGTATGAAATTATCGTATTGAGCATTGTTGGTATTATGGGACCCGGCATTACCAACATCATTGTAGCGAACTTCATTGCCAAAATTGCATGGTATGTGCGCATCGTTCGCAGCTCAGTCATCTCATTCAACCATCAAAATTACATTCTGTATTCGAGAACGGTAAAAACACCGCAAAGCTTTGTTTTCCGTAAGCACTTAGCACCTAACGTTGCTGCTGAAGTCATCATTCTTGCAACCTTGGATCTAGGGTGGATCATTTTAAGTATTTCAACCCTGTCTTTCTTGGGGCTTGGTATTCAGCCACCAACACCAGAATGGGGAGCGATGCTTAGTGATGCAAAAGAGGTTTTGTTCTCAAACCCCGAGCAAATGCTGATTCCCGGCGCAGCGATTATGGTGGTGGTTGCGTGTTGTAACTTGCTGGGGGACTCGCTTAGAGACGTGTTAGACCCAAAAACGGAGCAGCGTTGATGTTAGAACTAAACAATCTTACCGTCGCAATTGAGAGACCAGTACATCGAGAGTTGGTTTCCAATGTGAGTTTTACCCTCAAAGAAGATCAGTGCTTAGGTATTTTAGGTGAGTCAGGTAGTGGCAAGAGTCTAACCTGCAACGCGATTAACGGCTTGTTGGGTGAGCAGTTCTCTATTGCTGGTGAAGCAAAATTTGATGACCAAGATCTATTCACCATGACACCAAAACAGCGTCGTCAAATGCGTGGAGAGACAATTTCGATGATCATGCAAAGTCCAATGACGGCCTTCAATCCACTATTCACCATCGGCAATCAGGCGATTGAGACGATTCAGCAGCATTCGGCTATGAGTCGTAAAGAAGCTACGGAGTTGTTCTGCGATGTGTTAACTCGAGTGAACCTAAAGTCTGTTCAATCTTTGCTGAAAAAGTATCCCCATGAGCTCAGTGGCGGAATGTTGCAACGTATCATGGTAGCGCTTGCCTTAGTGTTAAAACCTAAGTTGATCATTGCCGATGAACCGACAACGGCCATTGACTACATTTCTCAACGTGAAGTGATCAAAGAGTTGCAATTTGTTCGTGAACAATTTGGTACCAGCCTCATTTTTGTCAGTCATGATTTGAGTTTAGTGTCGCACATCGCTGATAACGTTATGGTGATGAATCAAGGAAGAGTGGTGGAGTATGGTGATACTAAGCAAGTATTTACTCACCCACAAAGTGAGCATACTCGTTACTTAGTTGATACGCGCATGGCATTAATTAATCGCTTTAAGTCAGTAATGGAGAGTCAGCCATGTTGATTGATGTTCAAAATGTCACCAAGGCTTTTAAAAGCGATGATAGTTGGTTGTTCTCGAGTTATCAGCAGGTGCTTAACGGCGTCTCGATCACGGTGAATGAAGGGGAATGTGTTGGTATAGTCGGTGAGTCGGGCAGTGGGAAAAGTACGCTAGGTAAAGTCCTTCTGGGCTTGGAAATAGCGGACAGTGGTGAGGTAGTGTTGGGGCAAGCCATTGAAGGCTTGCCAACCCACAAAGCCATCAGTGTGGTTTTTCAAGATTACAATACGTCAGTGAATCCGCGCTTGACGGTTCGGGAAATCATTAATGAACCCCTAATAACAGAGAGCATAAGCAAAGCACAGCGCGAAGCTATGCTCGTGGAACTCCTCGAAGAAGTCGGGCTTAAGCCTGAAATGCTAGACCGTTATCCTCATCAGCTTAGTGGCGGGCAACTGCAACGAGTGTGTATTGCTCGCGCTATTGCACCCAATCCAAAGTTTATCTTACTCGATGAGGCGGTAAGTTCGCTTGACGTTTCCGTCCAGGTTCAAATACTCGATCTTCTACAGAAGCTAAAGAAACAACGCAATATTTCCTATTTGTTTATTACCCACGATATTGCTGTCGCGAGCTTTCTATGTGATCGCCTGATGTTTTTTAAAGGTGGACGAATTGTTGAGCATGTTGAGGACATGCGTGACTTAAAACACGTTCGAGACCCCTACACCAAAGAATTACTGGAAGCGGCAGGATATCTAGAGATCCCTTTTGAAGCTGAGATGAATCAACAATGAATTTGACACATAAAGACTATTTTAAGATTGCATTCCCATTTATTGTGTCGACGGTCACCCAGCCTCTATTGGGAGCGGTTGATACAGCGGTCATTGGTAAGTTAGGTGTTGCAGAGCTTATTGGTGGCGTAGCCATCGGAACGGTCATCATGAACACGTTATATTGGTTGTTTGGTTTTTTCCGAGTGAGTACGACAGGTCAAAGCGCTATTGCTCTGGGCAAAAACAATCAAACAGAGCAAGCTAGCAGTTTATTACGTCCCTTGGTGCTCGCATTATTTGTGGGTTTGAGCTTTGTTTTTATGCAGTCTTTGATTTGGCTCGGGGCTGAGTGGGTCATTTCCCCAGAGCCGGTCGTTGGAGAGAATGCCAAGATCTATTTTGACATTATGATCTACGGCGCTCCTTTCGTTCTGCTTAACTACACCATCATCGGATGGTTAATGGGTCAGGCGAAAGCGAAGGAGACCTTGTTCACCCAAGTATTTGGCAACGTGCTAAACATTATTTTAGATCTGGTGTTTGTACTCTACTTTGATATGGGGATAGCGGGAGTCGCTATTGCCACTCTTATTGCTCAAATCACCACCTTTGTTATTGGTGCTGTCCTCGTTCTCAAAACGTGCCAGTTCTCGCTGCTTGACTACGTTCGCACCACAAAAATGTCGCGTAAGGATCTGAGTGTCATTGTTTTCTCAAACCTTGATTTGTTGCTCCGCACGGTCTGCATACTGGTGTTTTTTAACATGATGGCTCGTGTTGGTTCACAGTTGGGAGCCGATGTACTGGCAGCGAATGCAATATTGATGCAAGTCACCTTCATTGCCAGCTACTTGTTTGACGGCGTGGCGAATGCATCCAGTGTTTTTGCCGGCAAGTCTGTGGGACAAAAAAATCCCCAACTGCTTAGCCGTGTTATCAAACTGAATGTCCAGTGGACTACTGGCTTTGTCATTGTATTATCGCTACTTTTGGTCGTGTTTAAACAGCAGTTGGTGATGCTCTTCACCACTCTACCAGAACTAGTTGAGATCTATTCAACAATGAGCCCGTGGCTCATTGTGTTCCCGCTGGTGGCAGGCTACGGACTGACTTTTTATGGCATTTTCACTGGAACAGGGACGACTAGACCGGTGCGCAATTCAACTTTCGCGACACTGTTGGTCTTTTTAATTGTTCAGTTTGTTGGTGTTCGGTACTGGGGCAATCACGGACTATGGCTGGCTTTTACACTGTTTTATTTGGGACGCTTCATTTTTCTCTATCCATATATGAATCAAGTAAAACAAAAGTGCCAATAATCTGTTGAGACGTTCAAATATGCCCCTTGGGCATATTTGAACGTGTTCCCTTAAAGTAAAAATTTATACTGTGACTGTTCTTTTAGTAGACGTTGAATTCTAAATCAGACTCTTATCAAAATTAACTGCACACATTTCATGGTAGATGCAAAGAATTATCGCTCTCTGTGTCGAGATTCTATTACCTTTAAGCCAGCCAGCATGGATACCGTTACAGAAACGACCACTAATGCCATCGCCATTGCTAAGCTGGTGTTGCCCTGGTCAAACTCACTAAAAATAAAGGTTGCGCTGGTTTCAAAGCCGGGCGGTTTCACCATGAGAGAGCCAACCAATTCACGTTGACCGATGATAAAACTCATTGCCCAGCCTGCTATTACCCCGGGTAGAATTAGTGGCAGTGTAACTCGACTAAATCGATAGAATTCAGAAGCACCTGATACCTTAGCAGCATCGTCAAGACTGCTGCTGATTTGCTCTGCAGCCGACTTTACATACTGCACTGTATAGGGAAGGAACAGAACAACATACGTGATGATCAGCATCCCTTTGGTGTTGTAAAGAGGAAAGGGGTTACTTGGTGAGTTCCAGAATAGAATCAAACCAAAGACAACAACGATCCCCGGCACCGTATTGGACAATAAGCTCGCAAAGTCGATGACTTTCGTTAGGTGGGATTGTCCACACACCACCGTCAATCCATACCAAATCCCGAGTGCAGTACAGATGGTCGCGGCATATAGACTAAGCTGAATACTATTTAGCAACGCGGAAAACGCCTCGCTGTCGAAGCTAAAGACTTGCGCGAAGTGTCTAAAGGTTAAGTTATCCCAGCTAAGTCCAAATCCCGCTAAATCGATGAGTGCGGTGGCGGTTATTGAGAAATAGGGAATACCAATTGATAACGCAAGTATAAAAGCGATGACCAACCAACAAGCGCTGCGTTGCCAAGGCGATAACGCAATAATTCTTAGTTTGTTCCCCTTGCCCGAAATGAGCTGGTATTGGTAATTGTTCGAGATATAGAGCTGTCCCATCCACATCAACATACTTGTTGTTAGCAAGACCAAAGAGAGCACCGATGCTTTTACGAAATCTATCGGCCAAGTCGAGGTAAAGCGGTGGATTTCCGTTGTCAGCACGTAATAGCCTATCTGCTTACCCAAAGTTGCTGGCGTGCCGAATTCTGAAATTGTTTTGACGAATACCAGTAATGCCCCCATTAGGTAGCCTGAAATCAACAGCGGCAAGAAAACTTTGACCAGGATTCTTAGCTTGGATGCACCATATATGATTGCCGCTTCTTCAACACTAGCATTGATTCTCAACAAGCTATTTTTGATAACTAAGTACATGAATGGGAAAAGCGACAGGCTCATTATTAACACCATGCCAGCCAATGAGAAGAAGCCAGTCTGTAATCCCGCCAAGCCAGGTAATAACTGCTCTAGATAACCCCTCGGGCGCATAAAAATCATCCACCCCATAGAGTCGATAAACGGTGGAGTCATGAATGGGATCAAGATGACGATATCTAGCCATTTATGGTGACCGATCTCTGTTTTAGCTGTAATCCATGCCAAAGGGGCTGCAAACAATGTTGCAACGATGGTGACTAAAAAAGCGAGTTGAATAGAGTTCCAAAGCACACCGAGTGTGTAGCTATCAACAAGTTGTCGAAATAAAGATGTCAGGTGCCAATGCCCATCTTGGTAGGCGCTATTGATAAGAATCGTACCCATTGGCATTAGCACTAAGATAATGAGGCTTAGCAACGCCAATAACGTGGGTTTATTGAATGTATCTTGGGATTGGAGTGTGTTCATAGAGATCTGATATAAAGCGAGGCGGCGGTAAAAGAGGAGAGGTTAACCCTCTCCTTGAGGTGGGTTAGCGAAACATCGCGCTAAACTTCTTAGTGACGTTTGCTTGATTTTCAAACATCCAATTCCAGTCATAATCCAGTTGCTTAATCTCAGCGTAGTCTGGGCGAGATGGATCCGCTTTTACATCACTACGACCAGGTAGCAGCAAGTTCTTAGCAACAATGTTCTGTGCACGTTCAGTCAGCAGGTAGTTAACAAATACCTCTGCTTGTGGTTTATTTTCGCTAGATTCAAGCACCATGACTGGTCTTGGTGCGATTACAGTGCCCTCAGCCGGGTAGATAACCTGGATTGGATTTCCTTTGGCCTTTTCGCCGTATCCCATGTAATCGACGCCAGCCAGTACGACACTTTTCGAGCCATTAACCACTTGGTTCAGTGCCGGACGGTTTGCACCATTAACATCGATATCGTTTTCTTGCCATGCATTGAATAGTGTCCATGCTTTGTCCGCATCATTAGCTATGACACCAGAGATAAAATCCAAAGCAGAGCCTGATTCAGTTGGGTCAGGAATAACGACTTGTCCTGCCCAGTTGTCTTCAGTGTAAGTTGTGAGTGATGCTGGGGCATCTTTCACCAGACGGGTATTGTAGGTAATCCCTAAAGCCGAGCCTGAATACGCGAACAGCTGATTGTTACCATTCCATCCATCATGCAGTTTATCTGCGTTTTCTGGAGTAAAGGTATGTAAAAGCCCTTCGCTCTGAAGACCCATTGCCGCTGGCCAAGAGGCTAAAATAACCACATCTGCGACCGGGCGAGCTTCTTCCGCTTTTAATCGTCCCAAGATTCGTCCAGTCGTTGCTTGGTAGACTTGAACTTTGTTGCCCGAGACTTTTTCAAAGTCTTTTATTAGCTGGTTTGCTAGTCCTTTAGGGCCTGCGGTATAGAGCGTGAGATCTGCAGCGGCAACCGCGCCCGACACAAGTCCAAGGGCGAGAGCTAGTACGGATAGGTTTTTCATCATCATTTCCTTATAAGTGAATTCTTTGAATATCTTCAGGGGCGCAATAAAGAGATATTACTTCTCCAGGGGTCGGTCGCTGTGATGCGAAGAAGTGCCACTTCTCTCCTGCAACATTGGCCTCAACGAGATAGTGCTGCCCTTGGAATCGAGCGTTGATAATCGAACCTTCAAACTGCAAATCATTGTCATTGGCAGCAGCATGAGGTTTCAGCTTTTCCATGCGGATAAAGGCATGGCCTTGAGGGCTAGGAAGACGATTGCTCTTCCCTATAAACTGAGCGACAAATTCTGACTTAGGATGGTGATAAATCGCCTCCGGTGAGTCGAACTGTTCAACTTGACCAGCATTCATGATGACCACTTTATCTGCCATAGACATAGCCTCTGCCTGGTCGTGTGTGACATAGACAGCGGTCAATTGGTTATCTTTGAGGATTTGTAGCAATAGGTGCTGAATCTGATCTTTAAGAACTGCATCAAGCGCTGAAAGTGGTTCATCAAGCAGAATCAGTTGTGGTTTGGTAACTATGGCTCTCGCGATAGAAACGCGCTGTTGCTGACCGCCAGAGAGCTGGCTTGGAAATCGTTTAGCGAACGAGGCTAACTGAACTTGTGCCAGTGCATCGTTTACTCGCTTATCCAGATCTTTGGTGTCTTTTCGTGCACGTAGGCCAAATGCAATATTCTCATAGACAGTAAGGTGTGGCCAAAGCGCGAAGTCTTGAAACACCATTCCAAGCTTTCGATCTTGAATAGCGATAGATTCATTCAACTCACCGTCGAAAACACTACGCTCATTGATTTTAATTTGTCCTGAAGAAGGGTGCTCTAATCCTGCTATGGATCGGAGTAATGTCGTTTTTCCGCATCCAGACGGCCCAACGAGTGCGGCCAATTCACCTTGATTTAAAGATAGATTGATGTCGCGAAGCGCACTAACGTCACCGAAGCTTTTATTGAGGTTTTTAATCGAAAGGCTCATGCCATGTCACCATAATTCCGTTTGATGACAATCATTCATGAGTTTTATTAATTAATGACTCAAATTACGTGAAGCTTTTGTTTCGTTTCAGTCCCTATCTCAATGAACTTGCGTACTAGAGCGTGAGTTATGGGGTTGATGTGCCTAATTTTTAAGAGAAAAGTCATATTCCTTTAATCATTGTTGGCACACCATATTCTATCCGTCAGTATTGGGGGGCTGGCTTGTTCAAGGTATGCTCCCTCTCTGGTCTTGCGTGTAGATCCGAATCTTGTGAGTAAAAATCGAGCACTCATGCTCACACCCAGTTGTATTTACTGTATTGTAAGTCAATATATTGGATACTATACCGAAGTGACTCAACATAACCCTGCATCTTGAAGTCACTTTGGTGTATGACAATAGTGCATTATTGAAGGAAGTATGTAATGAGTAAAAAGATGACAATGGCTGCGATTTCAAGACAGCTTGGAATTTCAACAATGACTGTGTCACGTTACTTTAATGGCGGTTATGTTTCGGCTGAGAACCGCCTTAAAATTGAAGCTATCGTCAAAGATAGTCATTACACACCTAATATATTTGCTCGCTCTATTCGTAGCCAATCCAATATTATTGGTTTCGTCGCGCCTCGTATCGAGTCATATACGACGAGTTTAGTGATTAAAGGGGCGCTGGCTGCTGCCAACGAATCACAAGTACGAATGCTGTTTCATTCCACAGGGTTTAATCATGAGTCAGAATGCCAAGCTGTGAGAGAGTTTAACGGCTTAAATGCACTTGGCACGATTATTATCGCTTCAAAACACAGTGTTGAAGAGACTTTTTATCGAACCTTAGATAATGTGTTATTTATTGGCAAAAACTCTCCCCATCATTGTTGTTTATATTACCCCGATCACGCTGCTATTAAAGCACTCGTCTCCCAAACCATTACTCAACTAAAACAGCAGCAAGCACCGCTGGTAGCCGTAAATTATATTTACGATGAGCGTATGCTTTCTAGCCGAACTAAGTTGATGCAAACCACCATTACCGATACCGTACCCGAGTTAAATTTTTCACTGCAAGCCTTAGCCAACTCTGAGGAAAAAACCGACTACCAGGCAGTTCAATTACAGCCCAATCATGTCTACTTTTGCGCCACCGATAATATTGCCATTCGTTTATATCGTCGCGCCAAAGAACAGCAACTCAAGATTGGTCATAACGTATGGATTGTAGGCATGGGCGACTATGATTACAGCGATCTGTTAGTCCCGAGTCTGACTACTGTGGCTTTTAACTACTATCAAGTGGGCTATCAAGCTGTCAAAAAATTGATAAAGCGCGATTTCAGTTCCGTCGAAGGCACATTTGACCTAAAAATGAGAGAAAGCTCACAGTTCTCTTGAGGTTATGAGGGCTACCTCACAGTTTGTCTGAAATTATATTGAGTCTAAACGCAATCCATTTAACCTCATGTGTTATCGATAACACATAGCATAACACAAAGCATAACATTGATGATTTGCGCCAATAACAGACATTCAAGCCCACTCGAGTGGTGGAAAAAAGCGACCGCCTACCAAATTTATCCCCGTAGCTTTTATGATACGAACCAAGACGGTATTGGTGATATCAATGGAATCATTACTAAGCTGGATTACCTAGCTGATTTGGGCATTGATTTAATATGGATTTGCCCATTCTATGCATCACCGAATGATGATAACGGTTACGATATTAGCGACTACCAAGCGATTCATCCTGACTTTGGAACCCTGGAGGATGTGGATACACTGATCGCTGCTGCTCATACGCGTGGCATTCGCATCATTATGGATTTGGTGATCAACCATACTAGTGATGAACATCCATGGTTCATCGAATCTCGAGATAACAAAAATAGCCCTAAGCGTGATTGGTATATTTGGCGTGATGGTTGTGAGCCTACCGATGAAAAACTGACTTGCGATCCAAACAACTGGGAAAGTATCTTTCATGGCAGTGTATGGGAATATGATAAAAAAACGGCGCAGTACTACTTGCACCTATTTTCCAAAAAACAACCGGATCTGAATTGGGAAAACCCTGAAGTTAAGCAAGCACTATTTAAAATGATTCATTGGTGGTTGGAGCGCGGTATTGATGGTTTCCGTGTTGATGCAATTAGCCATATTCAGAAACAACCAGATTTACCGTCTTTACCCAATCCAAAGGGTGAAAAGTATGTCTCCTCGTTTGATTATCATATGAATGTGGCAGGTATTGAAAAGCATCTGCATGAGTTAAAACTGCAGGCGTTTGATCCCTTTGGCATTGTGACAGTTGGTGAGGCCAATGGGGTTACTGCCGATAACGCATTACCGTGGGTTGCCGAAGCGACCGAGCAGGATCAAGGTGGCGTTTTCAACATGATTTTTCAGTTTGAACACATGAAGCTATGGTCGGAAGAACAAAGCAACGAGCGTTTAGATTTGGTGGAGTTCAAACGCATTTTATCGCGTTGGCAAGATGCATTAGAAGGTAAAGGTTGGAATGCGCTTTATTTAGAAAACCATGATCAAGCACGTAGTATTGATACTTTTGCCGACCCTAATTCTAGGTATGCCAGTGCTACCGCATTAGCGAGTTGTTATTTCTTGATGAAAGGGACTCCGTTTATTTATCAGGGCCAAGAGATTGGTATGGTAAATCATCAGTTTACGTCTCTTGACGAATTTAATGATGTGTCTGCTAGAAATTTAATTCAAAAACTATCTCAACAAGGTCAAAGTGACGCAGACATCTTAGCTTTGTTAAATCAGGTATCTCGCGACCACAGTCGCTTGCCAATGCAATGGAATGACCAGAATTTTGGCGGTTTTTCTGAGGTGCAACCTTGGTTCTGGGTCAATCAACAGCACGCAGATATCAATGTTGAGCAACAACAGAAAGATCCAAATTCGATTTTGAGTTTCTATAAGAAACTGATCGCTCTGCGTAAGTCAAATGTAAGTTTAGTGGTTGGCCGCTATCAATTGCTGCTAGCTAGCGATCCCAATATCTATGCTTATCAACGTGTTGGTCAAGATATGACATGGACCATTATTACCAATTTAAGTCCACAAGAGAGCATCGTTGATATCGACTGCACGCAATTAGGCGAATTAGTGCTTGATAATCAGAATATCAAAAACGAACACGTTCGCTCTGATTTTATAGCGACGCAAATTGTCCCGGCTTATGCAGCGTATATATTTGCAAGAAAACACTAATTTATATTTATCGCAGGGCATTTATAAAGCTACCCTGTATTTAAAACAAGGAATCATTTATGAGTAAGTTACTGTCGTTTGATTTTTGGCAACGATTTGGGAAATCCCTTATCGTTGTTATCGCGGTGATGCCAGCCGCGGGTATCATGATATCACTCGGTAAAGTTGTCGCAATGTATGCCGGTGGTATTGGCGCTATTGAAACACTAGGCGCTATTATGGAAAACATAGGTTGGGGGGTTATAGTTAACCTTCACCTATTATTTGCTGTCGCTATCGGTGGTTCATGGGCTAAAGAAAGAGCAGGAGGCGCATTTGCTGCTCTGATTGCCTTCATCTTAATCAACCGCATCACCGGGGTTATATTGGGCGTGGACAACGCTATGCTCAGTGATCCAGAGGCGGTTGTGATGAGCCTATTTGGTTCTGAGTTACCTGTCTCTCAATTCTTCACTAATATTTTGGGTGCTCCTGCTCTAAATATGGGTGTGTTTATCGGTATTATGTCTGGTTATTTAGGTGCCAACTTATTTAACCGCTATCATGACTTCTCTCGCTTACCTCAAGCATTAGCATTTTTCAACGGTAAGCGTTTTGTACCTTTTGTAGTTATTTTCTATTCGATGATTATTGCGTTTGCTTTATCAATCGTATGGCCTTTAATTCAAGGTGCACTTAATGATTTTGGTCAATGGATTGCAACCTCTAAAGACACAGCACCGATCACTGCTCCTTTCCTATATGGTACGTTAGAGCGTTTATTACTGCCATTTGGCTTACACCACACTTTAACTATTCCGATGAATTACACTGAGTTGGGTGGTACTTATGAGCTTTTGACTGGTACGAATGCGGGCTCTAGTGTTTATGGTCAAGATCCATTATGGCTTGCTTGGGTTAGCGATCTAAATAATCTTAAATTAAGCGATCCGACAGCTTACCAACATCTACTAGATACAGTACATCCTGCACGTTTTAAGGCAGGTCAAGTTATTATCGCAGCGTCTTCATTGATTGGTATTGGGCTTGCCATGTATCACTGTGTTGATGGTGACAAGCGCGCACAATACAAGCCAATGTTTTTATCTGCGTGTCTTGCAGTGTTATTAACAGGTGTAACAGAGCCTATTGAATTCATGTTTATGTTTATTGCTCCTGTTTTGTATGTTGCGCATGCGGTGTTAACAGGGGTTGCATTTGCGTTGGTCGATGTTATGGACCTACGTGTACATGCCTTTGGCTTGATAGAATTAGTCACTCGTATACCTATGATGGCTTCAGCGGGCATCGGTGGTGATTTGGTTCGCTTCGCATTAGTCTCTATTGTTTTCTTTGGTGTTAACTATGGATTATTCCGTGTGCTTATTGTCAAATTTAAATTGCCAACACCGGGACGCATGGGTAACTACCTCGATGACAGTTCGGAATCCATGTCAGAAGATGAGAAGATGGAAACTATTATTAAGAATTTAGGTGGCCGTACCAATATTGCTGAAATTGATGCTTGTATGACACGCTTGCGCGTTACAGTTAATGATCCGCAGTTGGTTGCCGAATATGAGTTATGGAAGCCAACAGGAGCACTTGGCGCTGTGATTAAAGAGCAAGGAGTACAAGTTATTTATGGTCCTGGAGTGGATGTCATTAAATCTAGATTAGTTGCGAAGTTTTCAGCACAACCAGCGTAATTATTTCTCTATTTAGATAGAGTAACATCGAAAAACGCAGCCTTGCGCTGCGTTTAACTCACGACAATCAATAAGTGAATAATAAATGAAGTTAATGACGTTAAATACCCATAGTTGGCAAGAAGAGAAACAGCTAGAAAAGTTGGATGTGGTAGCGCAAGCCATAATCGAGCAAGGGTGCGATGTCGTTGCATTACAGGAAGTGAATCAACATCAAGACAGCCCGGCTGTTGATGCCAATATATTAACGAATCACACTGTGTTCGCTGATAACTATGGTTATTTGTTACAGAAAAAGCTCATGGAATACGGTTGTCACTACCAACTTACATGGGATTTCGTTCATCAAAGTTATGACGTATATCAAGAGGGACTGGCATTCTTGACGCGACTGCCGATTATCGAACATGAGGTCATTGACCTAAGTGATAATTATGATGTGAACTACTGGAAACATAGGCGAGCAGTGCGTATTAAGGTTACTTCTCAACAAGGCGATTTCAATCTTTATAATTGTCATTGCGGCTGGTGGAATGACTCAGAGAACTCATTTGAGGATCAGTTCAACCAAATAAGTGCGACATTATCAACGGAATTGAACTTTCTATTAGGCGATTTCAACAACCCAAGCCATATGCGTAATGAAGGTTATGATTATGTTTTACAGCGCGGTTTGATAGATTGTTATGAAATAGCAGAAATAAAAGATACTGGAACCACTGTAATTAAAAATATTGATGGTTGGGAACAAAATATCCAAGCGCTTCGGATTGATCTGGTTTTTAGTAATCAACCAGTGGTGGTAAGGCAGCATCAGGTGATTTTTAATAATGACTTTTATCCGGTTGTATCGGATCACTTTGGGGTTCTGGTGGAAGTAGACATTACTTAATGTTTATTAACTTGTCGCATTCCGTTTGGTGATTGCTTTTTGCTCTTTATGATAAATAAAACTGACAAGCAGCCTTTGAACGCATCGAAAGTTATAATATATCTATTTTTCAATTGGTTATTTGAAATTGAGTTTACGGGGATAACTTTTACTTTGATACGAAGTGGTAGTTTTGAGGGCAAAATCCCTCCAAAACTATTCACAAGCACCTGATTTATCAACTAAAATTTTTTGTATCTTTGACGTGAAAATTGGCCGAAATTAGGTGTTAACTCTATGAATAATAAAAAGAAACCATCAATCCTAGTAGTATGCATGGGCAACATTTGCCGCTCTCCTACTGGTGAAGCAGTTCTTCGTGCGCGCGCTGAGCAAAGTGGCGTAGCTGTGACAATAGATTCAGCAGGTACGATTGGGTATCACCAAGGAAATACGCCAGACCCAAGGTCTAGACAAGCGGGGGAGGCGAGGGGCTACTCGTTTGCTGGTATTCGAGCACGGCAGGTCACGGATGATGACTTTGAAGCGTTTGATATGATTTTGGCGGCGGATAGAGATAACTTGGCGGATCTTAAACAGCTTTGCCCGGCGCATTTGCAATATAAGTTATCGCTGTTTCTGAGCTATGGTTCATCGAGTCATACTGAGATACCCGATCCCTATTATGGTGGTGACCAAGGGTTTGAACTGGTGTTGGATTTGATTGAGGACGCATCGGATAGCGTATTGGCGAAGTTTGCATAGCGTTTGACGCGCCACGCATTACCAAGCGGGGAACTGACACCTTATTTGAGCTTGAGGTATCAGCTCCCCTGGTTGTACGTTAGCTAAGCTTTACAGCACAAAGAATAGACCAGCAAGGCAAGCACTCATTAGGTTAGCGAGTGTGCCGGCTAGAACGGCTTTAATGCCAAGGCTTGCAACATCAGAGCGGCGTTCTGGTGCCATGGACGCGATCGCGCCAATTTGAATTGCGATAGAGGCGATGTTGGCAAAGCCACAAAGAGCAAAGGTGATGATGACCTGAGTTTTGTCAGACAGCATGGCTTTTGCTTCCACAAAGTCGATGAAGGCAACAAACTCATTTAAAATCACTTTCTGACCGATAAATGAACCTGCTGTCAGTACTTCACTAGAGTCCACACCGATTAGCCAAGCAACAGGCGCAAACACGAAGCCAAACAGCAGCTCCAATGTCATACCTTTGCCACCAAACCAGCCAGTGATAGATTCAATAGCAGCGTTTAGCATTGCAATCACACTGATGAAAGCAACAAGCATCGTACCAACCGCAACAGCGACTCTCATGCCGTTCATTGCGCCAGCAGCGAGCGCGTCAATGATGTTGCTTTGTTTGCTGTCATCGAGTTCAATATTGCTATAGTCAGACGGAGTTTGTTGCTCTGGTACAAGCAGCTTAGCCATCATCAACGAGCCTGGCGCGGCCATGAAGCTTGCGGCGATGAGGTACTTGAGTTCAACACCAAGTCCTGCATAACCGCCAAGCACGCTTCCCGCGACCGATGCCATACCGCCGGCCATTACGGCAAATAGCTCTGAGCGTGTCATTGTGCCTAGAAATGGGCGAATAAGTAGCGGTGATTCACTTTGCGATAAGAAAATGTTGCCAGTAGCTACCAGCGATTCAGCTTTGCTGGTGCCAAGGAATCTTTGCAGGCCGCCACCGATAATGCGAATGGCCAGTTGCATGATGCCAAGGTGATAGAGCGCCGCAATCAGTGCACTGATGACCACGATAATTGGCAGTACGCGAATGGCAAACACGAAGCCGTTTGTAGCTAAGTCGCCAAACAAGAACTGAATACCACGGTCTGAGAAGCTAAGAATGGTGGCTACGCCGCTGCTCATGGCGCCGAGAATATCTTTGCCAAGTGGAAATGCGAGGACAAACGCTGCGACTAGCGATTGTAGAAGTAGGGCGCGAAGTACGGTGTTCCAATTGATTGCTGAACGTTTTTCAGAGAATAGGTACGCGATAGCAATAAGCGAAACGATGCCAAGGAGGCTAGAAAGAATAGCGATCATTGAGCAGCACCTCCAAACAGTTGAATGGTCGATGTGCCAAAGTGATACCAAGAAGCCGCCAGTGATGGACGCGGAAACCACATAGTGTGGTAGGAATTGAATAAAGTTGTCATTGAGTAACCTTTACAAGCTGTGAAATAAGCTGGTCCGATTCCTTGGGGTCATTCACAGATCCGTGGTGACGGCTTGTATTGGTTGTGTTCAGGCTTTCACCTGACAAACGGCGCGGGAGTATATAGAAATAAATGAAGAATGCACGTGCTAAGCGTGAGTTGTATGTCTGTTTGACTAAAAGGCCACCAGTTCGCCGGCTTTTAGTAACGGTTAGGCTATGATTAAGAGTATATAAAAAAGCCGCAGTGATACTTCACTGCGGCTATAAAGATGGGCGAAAGAGAGATTACTTACTCATTTCACCGCGCAGTACTTCCAGCATTTGCGCTTTAATCTGCTCATAACTCAGGTTTTGACTAAGCAGATAGTGAAGCTTGGCAAGCGCTGCTTCTGGCGTCATATCGAAACCGCTGATAACGCCGGCATCAGCCAGAGCACAGCCTGTCGCATAACCGCCCATGTTCACTTTACCCGCCAAACACTGAGTTAAGTTGACTACCAATACGCCACGCTCTGACGCTTCTTTCAGGTGCGCCAAAAGCTCTGGATTTTGCGGTGCATTGCCCACTCCAAACGTCAGCAAAATCATTGCATTAACAGGTTGCAGCAAGGTATTGCGGATCACTTCGTGTGAAATACCCGGGTACATAGTGATAACGCCAATAGGCTGTGGCGTGATGTCATGTACCTTGAATTTACCTTCCGGCTGTTTGTTGATTTCCACACCACTGCTTAGCTGGATATTAATCCCTGCTTCTAAAAGAGGTTGCAGGTTTGGTGAGGTAAAGGCATTAAAGCCATCAGCGTGTGATTTTGTGCTGCGGTTACCGCGCATCAGCTGGTTATTGAAAAACAGCGTCACTTCGTTGATTGGATAATTGGCTGCGATGTGAAGCGCGTTCAGCAGGTTTGCTTGGCCATCTGAGCGAAGCTCTGCCAGTGGGATCTGCGAGCCAGTAACTATCACAGGCTTGCCAAGATTTTCCAGCATGAACGACAATGCCGAAGCGGTGTACGCCATGGTGTCGGTGCCGTGGAGGATCACAAAGCCATCGTAGTTGTCGTAGTTGTCACGAATGTCGTCGGCGATCTGTTGCCAGTCAGCAGGCGTCATGTCTGAAGAGTCGATGAGCGGCTCATATTCATGAATAGTGAACTCTGGCATCTCTGGACGATGGAATTCTGGCATGCTCGCCAGTTGCTTTTCCATAAAGCCCGCGACAGGAATGTAACCATGATCGGACTTTTGCATGCCGATAGTGCCGCCAGTATAGGCGATGTAGATGTGTTTACGCGTCATGACAGACATTACTTTGAAACTGGGAACAGGTGGGGCGATTATAACCAAATCAAACAAAAGAGCCACCGATTGGTGGCTCTAAAGTAAGGTTTAGCAGAGTTATCCGCTATTGGACATTACAGGTCAAACAGAGAACGTAGTAGCCTTTTGGATCGTTAAAGCTTTCCATGAGACTTGCGTGCTGCTGAAGCTCTGTTGCAACTGGCAATAGGCTTTGTGGAACCCAAGCTGAAATATCAAGCCCTAAGCTGACTTTCACCTGCTTCATGAGATCCTGTACAAACTGCTGTGCAGGACTCAGTGGCTCTTCTACCCAGTACACGTCATATGCTTCTAAGTTAGCCAGCTCTGCGGCGCGAGCGATAGCATCATCAAAGTCACCAATTCGGTCAACAAGGCCGTGGTCTAGCGCATCTTGGCCTGTCCATACACGACCTTGAGCGACGCTGTCTACTTCTGTCTGGCTCATATTACGGTTATCAGACACTAGAGTGATAAAGCGTTTATAACCGTGCTCAATACCCATCTGGAATGCAGCCGATGCGCCTTCGTTGAGGCCACGCGTCACACCCACACCCGAGAACGGTGAAGTGCCAACGCCATCTGTGTTGACGCCAATGTTGTTGAGCCCTTTTTCAAATGTAGTGATAACGCTAAAGATACCAATTGAGCCGGTGATGGTTGTTGGCTGAGCCATGATCTCATTCGCGCTCATTGAAATCCAATAGCCGCCAGATGCAGCAACGCTCGACATAGATACCACAACAGGCTTGCCTGCATCTTTCAGTGCTTGAACTTCATTGCGAATAACTTCCGAAGCAAAAGCGCTACCGCCCGGGCTGTCTACACGTAGCACAACCGATTTTACGCTGTCATCTTCGCGAGCTTGTTTAAGCAGCGATGCAATGGTGTCACCACCAATCGTGCCTCGTGGCTGTTCGCCATCCATGATTGATCCGCTTGCCACAACAACGGCAATTTGGTTGTCAGGCTCTGTTGGCAAATCAAACGGCACGCTTGCTAGATACTCGTAGTAGCTCACGGCATTAAAGCCACCGTCACCATCGCTGCCAAAGGCTTCGATCATGGCTTCATTGACTTGCGGTTTAGTCACCAGTTCGTCAACTAACCCTAGCTTTTTAGATAGAGCGGCAAGGTCACCATCGACGTTTTTCAGCGACGCTAAGAAATCATCCATACTTGGCGTGAGCACGCTTGGCTCGATTTCGCGGTTTGTTGCAACATCATCAACATAAGCGCCCCACAACTGAGTCACCCAGCGAGTTGCGTTGGCTTTTGCGTCTTCTGACATGTCGTCACGAAGGAATGGCTCGACCGCGGATTTGTAGGTACCCACGCGGAACACGTGTGTAGTGACGTCGAGTTTTTCAAGCAAGGTTTTGAAGTACATTGAGTAGGCACTGTAGCCACGGATCAACACTGCACCATCAGGGGCAAGGTAGACTTTGTCGGCGTAGCTGGCGAGGTAGTATTGGCTTTGATTGTAAAACGCGCCATAGGCATAAACCGGTTTGCCTGTTGCTTTGAACTCGTTGATGGCTTTCGCGATGTAACGCAGTTTGGTTAAGCTGGTTTCCGGCATTTCTCGCAGCGAGAGAACCAGTCCTGTGACTTTGTCATCTTGAGAGGCATGGCGAATGGTGTCGACAATATCAAAAACAACGTTCTCTTTTGGAAGCTCTTGGCCAAACAGTGAGCCAGTGAACGAGTCCATCGGGTTGACGTAAGTGCTTTGTTCGACAATGGGGCCTGAAAGGTTCATGACCAATGCGGTGTCTTTCTTCTCGACCGCTGGTGGTGCATCACTTTGGGTGAAGGCAAAATACACCATGGCGATCACAGCAAAGAAAAATAGATTCACTATGGCGAGGCGAGTGAAGTTAATCAGCTTCCAAATGCCTTTGAAAATCATACCTATAAAACGAAATACTTTTTTCATCATCTCTCCACATCACAAATGTGAGTGTTTATGTCCTTTAACATCAATTACTAGTGTAGCGCTGAGGTTAACAATTCGCAGTATCAATTATGTAATTGTACGTATGTGACGCTGACTTCTATCAGCTTGAGGGTTAACTGAATATAAATTAGAGACTTACCATACTAGATGAAGTTCAAAGAATCAGAAAGTTTTTCTGTTTATGTTGTAAGAATGTAAACGCTAGTTTGATTTTTTAACCTTTACATAATATTCTGGTCAGACCACAACAACAATAAATGGATCTGCCATGTACCCGAATTTACTTAAGCCACTGGATTTAGGATTTACTCAACTTAGAAACCGAGTGCTGATGGGATCAATGCACACTGGTCTTGAAGAGCATAAAGAAGGTCTACACAAGCTTGCTGCGTTCTACGAGGAGCGTGCAAAAGGTGGGGTTGGGTTAATAGTAACAGGCGGTTTCGCGCCTAACCTTCGTGGTCGCCTCGCCCCATTTGCTGCAGAGTTTAGTAAACCGAAGCATGTTAAAGCACACAAAGTGGTCACTGAAGCAGTTCATAAACATGGCGGTAAAATAGCACTGCAAATCCTCCACGCAGGACGATACGGCTATCATCCATTCTCTCAAAGTGCCTCCAAAATTAAATCACCGATCACGCCATTTGCTCCGAGTGAAATGAGCAGTCGTCAGATTTGGAAAACCATCGACGCCTACGCCAACAGTGCCTCTTTGGCGCGAGAAGCGGGTTACGACGGCGTTGAGATCATGGGCTCAGAAGGTTACTTCATTAACCAGTTCATCTGTAAGCGTACCAATGTACGATATGATGAGTGGGGTGGCAGTTATGACAATCGCATTCGTTTGCCGTTAGAAATTGTCAAAGCGGTTCGCGCGGCTGTCGGAGAGGATTTCATTATCATCTTCCGTCTTTCTATGCTGGATCTCGTTGAGCAGGGCAGCACCTTTGAAGAAGTCATTCAACTGGGTAAAGCGCTTGAGCAAGCGGGCGTAACCATCATTAATACCGGTATTGGTTGGCACGAAGCAAAAGTACCGACTATCGCGACGCAAGTGCCACGCGGTGCTTTTACTTGGGTAACCGAGAAAATTCGTCCACACCTTTCTATTCCGGTAATCACGACCAACCGAATTAATACCCCGGATGAGGCAGAACGCATTCTTTCATCTGGGCACGCCGATATGGTCTCTATGGCGCGACCTTTCCTCGCCGATCCCAACTTTGTAGCCAAAGCCGAGCAAGGTGAAGCTCACTTCATAAATACTTGTATCGGTTGTAATCAAGCATGCCTAGATAATGCATTTAAAGGTAAGCGAGCGACATGCTTGGTGAACCCGCAGGCGTGTTATGAAACGGATTTGATCATCAAGAAAACGGTGAACAGCAAAAACATCGCGGTTGTTGGCGCAGGGCCTGCTGGACTGGCTTGTGCAACCATGTTGGCCGAAAAAGGGCACTCGGTTGATTTGTTTGAGAAGAGCGATCGTATCGGTGGCCAGTTCCGACTTGCTATGCAGATCCCAGGCAAAGAAGAGTTTAGAGAAACGATCCGCTATTTTGCCAACCGTATTGCTCAGACTGGCGTTAAGCTGCATCTCGAAACCGAAGCGACGGCTGATCTATTAAAAGAATACGATGAAGTTGTAATGGCAACAGGCGTTAAGCCTCGCATGCCGAAGCTAGAAGGCATCGACAACAAAGACAAGGTCATTGATTACCAAACGGTAATTCGCGATAAGACTTACCTTGGTGAAAACGTTGCGATCATGGGCGCTGGCGGCATCGGTATTGATATCGCAAGTATGATTACTGAGCCGCATGGTCAAACGCTGGATGATTGGCTACACGATTGGGGCATTGATAAGAATATCGATCATCCTGGCGGTTTGTACCCGTTCCCAGATTCGACGACGGACACCAATGTATGGGTGATGCAGCGTAAAGAAGGCCGCGTCGGCAAAGGTCCAGGTAAAACCACAGGTTGGATCCACAAAAAGACCCTTGAGAAGCGCGGCGTCCATCTACTTGGCGGTGTCACTTACGACAAGATTGATGCAGAAGGTCTTCACATCACGGTGAAGGGCGAATCAAAACTCATCCCTGCCGACAAAGTGGTGATTTGTGCCGGACAGGAACAGGTGAAGCCGTTTGAAAATCAATGGCCGGAGTTTGGTGACAAGCTGCATGTCATTGGCGGTGCGGACTATGCGGGTGAACTTGATGCCGTGCGAGCGATTCGACAAGGTGTTGAGCTAGCCGCCAAGCTATAAGCAAACTAACACAGTCCGAACCAAAACTTCTGGGCTGACGTGCTTGCTGCTGCACAACTGGCACGTCAATCCAGAGCCACTAAATGAGATCGGTTCTCATTGTTGGTGCGTAAAGGTTAACGTTTTGTTATTATGGCGAAACGATAATAAGAGGTATGTGTTATGGATGCTTTAGACCTGTTGCTTAACCGACGCTCAATAGCCAAACTTTCCGACCCCGCACCAGAAGGGGTTGCACTAGAAAATATCATTAAAGCGGGACTACGAGCTCCCGATCATGCTGGATTGACGCCTTGGAGATTTGTTCTCGCTCAAGGAGACGGTCGCCAGAAACTCGCTGATATACTTGCTAACGCCGCTACTCTTGCGGGAAGTGACACCGCTGTTATAGAAAAAGCACAGAAAGCGCCGTTTCGCGCCCCACTGGTGATCACGGTTATCGCCAAGGTGACGCCGCATGAGAAAGTGCCTGCGTTTGAGCAACACCTATCAGCAGGCTGCGCGGTACAAGCGATGCAAATGGCCGCGGTAGCACAAGGTTTTCAAGCGTTTTGGCGTTCAGGAAAATGGATGTTTGATGACACTGTCCGCCAGGCGTTTGAGCTTGAAGGTGACGATCAAATTGTTGGTTTTCTCTATGTCGGCACCCCTGGATGCACGCCAATGAAAGTGCCAGAGCGAGAGCTTGGCAAATTTGTGCAGTTTTTATAACAGCGGCTTTTTATAGCAGCCGTTTTTTGTAACCGAGATGGATTAACTGGCTATTTATACAGTTTTTTCTTGATTCGCAAAGGTAAGCTTAGTTAAGCTTACCTTTATTTTTTCGACTCATTTCATTTTATGACGCGTCTCTTCATTGCAGAAAAACCCAGCCTTGGCAGAGCGATTGCCGCCGCCTTACCTAACCCTCAGAAAAAAGGGGATGGGTTTATTCAATGTGGGAACGGCGATGTCGTTACTTGGTGTATTGGACACTTGTTGGAGCAAGTTGAGCCAGACGTTTATGACGAGCGCTACAAAAAATGGAATCTCGCCGATCTTCCGATTGTGCCCGACCAGTGGCAGTTAAGACCGAGAAAAAGCGCCTCCAAGCAGCTTACAGCGGTTAAGAAGTTACTTAAAACCGCGACGCAAATCGTCAACGCCGGTGACCCAGATAGAGAAGGGCAACTGCTGGTGGATGAAGTCATCGATTACTGCAAAGTCCCTAAGTCTAAGAAGGAGACCGCTCAGCGCCTGCTGATCAGCGACCTTAACTTACCTGCGGTAAAAAAAGCGCTCAATAATATGCGCATGAACCGCGAGTTTGTGCCTTTGTCAGTTTCTGCATTGGCGCGTTCACGTGCTGATTGGCTCTATGGCATGAACATGTCCCGCGCTTATACTTTGCTTGGTCAAAAGGCTGGTTATCAGGGCGTACTGTCAGTTGGACGTGTGCAAACGCCGGTATTGGGATTGGTCGTTCGCCGAGATGAAGAGATTGAGAACTTTGTACCTCGTGATTATTTTACTTTGCACGCCTTGATCCCATACCAAGACAATGGCCCCGCATTCGATATTCGCGCCAAATGGCGACCGAGTGAAGCGTGTAAGCCATGGCAAGATGAAGAAGGGCGTGTTCTTAATCGTAAACTGGTCGAGAACGTGGCACAGCGTATTCAAGGTCAGCCCGCTAAAGTTATTAAGTCCGAGCATAAGTCAACCAAACAAAACGCGCCGCTGCCTTATTCTCTGTCAGCGCTGCAAATTGACGCCGCGAAACGCTACAACATGAGTGCGCAACAAGTGCTGGATGTGTGTCAGGCGTTGTATGAGAAGCACAAGCTGATTACTTATCCGCGCTCAGACAACCGCTACTTGCCAAAAGATCACTTCTATCAAGCCAAGGACGTACTCGCGGCGATCAAAAACAACAGCCAAGAGTATTCCGCAGCGGTTGATGGTGCAGACAGCAGTCGCAAGTCTAAAGCTTGGAATGACAGTAAAGTGGATGCCCACCACGCGATTATCCCAACGCCTAAAAAGACAAGCATGGTGCTCTCTGGATTTGAAGAGAAAGTCTATGGCTTAATTGCACGACAGTATGTGATGCAGTTTTATCCGGCCGCCGTGTATGCCGAAGCCATGTTGGAGTTCGATATTCAGGGTGGTCAGTTCGTCGCAAAGGGCAAGCGTCTGCAAGAGCCTGGGTGGCGAGTATTGCTAGGTAATAGCGCTAATGATCAAGAAGAAGGTGTGGATGCCGTTCCACCGCTTGAGGTCGGCACCGTTCTCACGTGTCGTGAGGGGCAAATTGGTGAGAAGAAAACCGAGCCACCGCGCCACTTTACTGAAGCCACTTTGCTGCAAGCGATGACCGGCATCAGCCGTTTCGTTGAAGATAAATCACTGAAAAAGATCTTGCGTGATACCGATGGTATCGGCACAGAAGCGACTCGCGCAGGCATTCTAGATACGCTATTTAAACGCCAGCTACTAAGCCGTCAGGGCAAGTCTGTGATGTCGACACCCGCAGGTCGAGGTCTTATCCATGCGCTGCCTGATGAATCAACCTATCCAGATATGACGGCGCATTGGGAGTTTCAGCTACAAGGTATGACGGAAAAGACCCAGTCGTATGGGCCTTTTATGTCGGATTTGAATGTAAAGCTGGATCAGTTGATGGGGCAAGTGAAAACTGGCCCGATTCCAGACTCGCTGCGTAATCTACCGAAAGTGGAAAAGCCAGCTTTCAAAAAGTACAAAAAGCGCCGCGCCGCAGGTAGCTCAACAGGAAAGCGCCGCAGTAAACCTAAAGCGAGCTAATTGATCGCCCGCTGCTAGTATTTTTAGTTATTAATAGCGCTACCAAAGTGGAGAGTTACCAGGGTAGCTCTTCACCTTCAAAGTTCAAAAACTTACCAGAATCATCCAGAGAAGCATTGCGGATCACCTTGTACAAACCGCTTGCTGATGCTGAGGTGGAAATAAGCGCATGTGGTCCGCCCATCTCGGTTTGCACCCAGCCAGGGTGGAGCGCCAGTACGGTAAAGCCTTGCGAGGTGAGATCGTTACTCAAGCTTTTCACGACAGAGTTAAGCGCTGCTTTTGATGAGCGATAGACATAACCGCCACCGGAGGTATTTTCTGTCATGCTGCCAACCTTCGATGACAAGCAGGCAATGATTTTCACCGACGAATTGATGAGTTTTGGATACAGCAATTCAGTAAGTTTAAGCGGTGCGATACTGTTGATTTCAAATACTTTGCGCCATTCTTCGACATCGGTATTACCGAAGCCGTAGCCTTTCGGACCGTAGTAGCCTGCGTTATTGATGAAGATGTCGATGTCCGGCAACGTTTGCACTAATTTCGCTACCGCGCCGTAATCAGTCACATCCAGCGTGTGCGTGGCTAGGTTCGATTCGCTCACTTCCAGAGAAAGCAGCTCGTGAGCGGAACTGGCGCTGCGGTAGGTGGCATGAACCTTAAAGCCGGACTCTAAGTACTTTTTCGTCAAAGCGAGGCCGATACCTCGATTGGCTCCGGTTATGAAGACGGTTTTCATGTTGCTCTCCTAACGCTACTATGTTTTTGTGTCTTTGATTTAATTGAGAATAGAATACTTTGATTCCACTCATCTATCACCCTATTTACTCTGCGCTGCCATTGCCTGATGGGCATCGTTATCCAATTCGTAAATATCAGCTGCTTTATGAGGCGGTCGCAGAGCGCTATTCCAACTCGTCGCTATTTCGATTTGTCGAACCCCAAGCGCTTAGCGTGGCTGATATTAAACAGACCCATTGTCATACCTACACCGATAATTTAGTGTCTGGACTCCTGCCAGCTGCGAACATGCGCCGTATTGGCTTTCCTTGGAGTGAGAAGCTTATCGAGCGCACGCTGATTTCAACGGGTGGCACGGTACTCGCCGTTAAAGAAGCACTCGAAAATGGCTTAGCCATTCACTTAAGTGGCGGGTATCATCATGCCCATTTTGATTATGGTAGCGGTTTTTGTCTGTTTAATGATTTAGCCGTTTCGGCGCAGCACGCGATATCGCAGGGCATCGATAAGGTACTGATTATAGACAGTGACGTTCACCATGGTGACGGCACCGCATCGTTGATGGCACAAAACTACCAAATCATCACACTCTCACTGCACTGTGATAAAAACTTCCCTGCGAGAAAACCCGATTCTGATTTCGACGTGCCATTTATTAAAGGTGCTGAGGATGACGATTTTTTGCAGAGCTTTAAGCAAGTGGTGCAATTTGCTCTCGATATTCATCAGCCTGACTTGGTGATCTTTGATGCTGGCGTTGATATCCACCAAGACGACGAACTTGGTTTCTTAAATGTCACCCTTGATGGCATACGTGAGCGAGACCGCTGGATGCTCGCTACTTGTCAGAAGCGTAACATTCCGATTGCGTGTGTGATTGGTGGTGGTTATCGCAGTAATCACGCAGATTTAGTGCCGATTCATATGTCGCTCATAGAAGCTGCGGCTAAGTTAAAGGAGTTAACATGAAACATCGCATTCGCGCCGCAGGGATAGCGGTTAACGACAATCGCATTTTGATGCTGCGCGTAAAAGATCCCTACTCTGGCGAATACTGGATCCCACCAGGTGGCGGCTTTGAAGCAGGAGATATCAGTACTAAGCAGAGTTTGGTACGTGAGTTCAAAGAGGAAACGAACCTGGATGTCGATGTTGGCGAGCTCATTTGCGTGCGTGAGTTTTATGAGACTTCGGCAGAGCGCTACCATGTTGAGCTGTTTTATCACATTCCTGATTGGCAAGGTGAGCCTGGCCTTGGAAATCTCGTGGGGCTTAATGATGAAAGCTATATTCAAGAAGTGAAGTGGCTTGCTATTGATGAACTGTCGACCTTAAAAGTTTTCCCAGCAAACTTGGCGCAAGATGTGCTGCCGATAATTGAAGATCAGCGTTTTGCAACGCACCTTGGCAGCTACGTACAAGGTAAAGGGGATGAGATTAATGTTCTCGATGGCGAGTAATAGTGCTTAGCAGTGGATTAACACCCAAGAGAGCGCTATCATGCGCAGCCCATGAAAACCCGCTAGAGAATAGAGCCGTTTATGAACAGAAAGAAGAAGGTCATCCAGATCCTGAAAGCGAAAGCGAAAAAAGGCAACGCTAAAAATCAGAAAAGCAACAAGCCGCGCTATATCTCAAAAGCTGAGCGCGCCAAAATGGAAGCGGAGCAAGCGGCGAATTCAGAGCAAGCTGAAGTGGTTGAAACGGTAGAAGCTACGGAAGGAACTGCAGATTCGTAGGTGTTTCAATCATCCTACTTTTCTCAAGCTATCCCGACGTCCTAACTTCACCTCGTCATCGTCACTTTGGCTGAACGTAGCTAGATTCAAATCACAGAGCCTGTAATTCGAGTAACATATCAGTTACGGTTGAGCCTATATCAACTCGTAAAACCTCATACTCACCACCAAATCATCCGTTAGGTTCCAATAAGCCTGACTACTGTGAATGTGTAACACCTAGGTGTTTAACTCATTCACAGTAAGGAACCTTTTCATGGATCGACCACTATCTGGCTCACGCTTGACTATTTGGCAAGGGTTGAGCTTAGCGCTAGCCGTGTCTAGCTTGAGTTTTTCTTCCCACGCACTGGTTAATGGCCAAACTGAGCTGCCTAGCGTTTCTAGCATAAGTACAACCAATCACACCCTAAGCGTGAGCTCTGAACAAACGGAATCGGCTCTTGTTACCTCAGAAGTGTTTGGTTTTTCTGAGCCAGGTGCGAGCTTTATCAAAGTGCATTTTCGCGATGTGGTATTGGCTGAAGGCGCAGCGATTGAAGTCGTGAGCAGTGACGGGAGTGAGCGTTATGTCTATAGCGCGAAGCACAACACCCCGATGACAATTGATAGTAGTCAAGGTGATGACGGCGTAACGCAGTTCGCTGCCATGTCGATAGCCGGTGATGCGGTTGAAGTGGCACTGATAGGCGAGGGCAGTGCGGTCGTTGACTATATTCAAGTTGGCTTACCTCAAGGCCAGCTTGAGCAAGTGATCAACGCGAGTCCTTCCGGAGAGGAGTCAATCTGTGGCTCGGATAACAAGCAAGCTGTAGCGTGTTTTGATGATAAATATGGGAAAGAGGTGGAGCACAGTAAACCTGTTGCGCGCATTCTCATTGGTGGTAGAAGTCTATGTACCGCGTGGCGTGTTGGTCCCAACAACCATATGATGACCAACAATCACTGTATTGAGTCGGCGAGTGAAGCTGCAAACACTGAAGTATGGTTTAACTATCAGCTCAGTCAATGTGGTGGCAGCCGAGGCACGGTAGTGAAGGTGCAAGCCGACAAGCTGCTGGAAACGGGCTACGACTTGGACTTTAGTCTGTTTACTGTTAAAAACTTTTCGACCATTCAATCCTTCGGTTATCTTGGCCTCGACCCACGTATTCCAAGCTTGTTAGAGACCATTTACATACCTCAGCACCCAGGTGGTCGTTTGAAAGAGCTTGGCGTAGAAACAGACAGCGGTGCACGTTGTGTGGTAGACCGACCGGTAACCAACGGTCGCGGCAGTAATACGGATTCTGGCTATCTTTGTGATACCGAAGGCGGCTCGTCGGGCTCTCCGGTACTGGCCGCGAGCAGCCATCGTGTTGTTGCCTTGCACCATTTGGGCGGCTGCTACAACAAAGGCGCCCACATCAGCAAAATTTGGCCTTTAGTTTCCTCGCACTTTCCGGCTGGTGTCCCTACTAGCAATGTCGGCAGCCCATCGGGTGGTAATCAGGCTCCTATCGCTCAAATGGATGTGAATTGCACCGCACTCTCTTGCCAGTTTAACGCCAATCAATCTAGCGACTCTGATGGCAACATTGCCAATTACAGCTGGCGATTTGGTGATGGGGCGAGCAGTCAAGGCGTAAGCGTCAGCCATAGCTACGTATCATCGGGGCAATACACAGTGGCACTAACTGTTACCGACAATCAAGGCCTGTCAGACTCTACAACTCAGGTGGTCAGCGTACAAGACAGTTCCAATGGCACTTGTGGTGCGCTCACTTCGTGGTCGGCTTCTCAAACTTATTTAGGCGGTGATAACGTGCAACATCAAGGCTCTAAATATCAAGCTAAATGGTGGACACGCGGTGATAACCCTGCTGATATCTCAGCGCAGTGGGATGTGTGGACGTTGGTCGGGGCTTGTCAGTAGATAGAAGCTGAAAATTGCAGTATGTCTGACAATAGTAGAGATGCTAATGCTCGTTTAAATGCCTCACGTTTGTAAGGCATTTTTTAGTCATTAAGCGCTACTGCTGCAAATATTTACTACTATTGAGCTCAATCTTTGATGCTTTCACGCGACTATCCGCATTGAGGTAATCGCTGATCGCGAGTAGATCTTGGCCTTGTGATGCACGAAGCACTGCTGACTCACCTTGTGCGAAGACCACTTCAAGCTTTAGCTCGGTAGCAACTGCTTTGGCATCTTTGGCATTGTCGACGGTAATAAACACCAGCCCAGTCGCCTTGGAGACGTTACTGAATGGGTTTTTAAACACTTCATCACCCACGTGGAGTTCAGCCACGTTAGCAATTTCGTCGACGGATAGCGTGCGATACGGTTCGCCATTGACTTCTAGCGCATTAGAAGGAGCAAAGAGATCGGGTGTTGCTTGTTCGGCTAGCTGTTTTGCATTCGCACTGGAGACTGCCATCGTTAGCGCAAGAATTGAGAATGTAATTGTTTTCATGAGGTGGGCTCCTTAATGACCGAAGATACGCATAGACCAGTTTTTGAGAACGCCTGGTTGTGTGTTGTTGGCCATTGGCACTTCAAAAATAGTGGACGAGTTGAAGTAAGCTAAGTATGAGAACACTTCATCACCGTTGGTATCGATAGCGCGCAGTGTCCATTCGCCTTTCGCACTTTCACCATAGAATTGGTTCGATAACATGAGCTGATTCTCGTAACCCGCTACGCCTGGCTCAAGCGATTGGCCAACTAAGCCATTACGAGGGGTTTGCAGTACTGAGCGAGTACCGGAAGGGGAGATAAGCTCAATGGCTAGGTCTGGTAGGCGAGTATGATCGAGTGTTAGCTTGACCTGTACTGACTCGACCGTGAGTTCATCGGAAACGCTAATTGATGACTCGCCTCCTGCTAGGCTCGCATCTGGCACTGTGACTTTAGAGGCATTGTTAACCCATGGCGTGATGATCTGCGGTGGTAGGACATTGTTAGTCATACGAGCGCGTTTCATCGCTTCATCTAGGTTAACCGCACCAAACCCATAGAAGGCATGAAAATCAACACCAGCCGCGTTTTTCTGCCACGGGGAGATCGCTTGGTAGCTCACCAGTTGACCTTCGCTGTTCACAAAGTCCAGTGACACGCCGGGATCGTCTGCATCGGTAACACTTGCGGTCTCTGCGAGTAAAGCACGGACATCGCGCGCGGTTAACGCGTGGTTGGTTGACATGATTGTTGCAATCGCACCGGAAGTATTCGGCGCCGCAGAAGAGGTACCGTTCATGGTGCTGGTGTAGTTACAGTTTGGATCGAACTCAGTGCCACCATGCAGGCCATTGATACCTAAGTCGCTGCTGGTGTTTTGTCCTTGCTCACAGCCCATTAGGTCTGTGGTGACCATTGCAGGGTAATCTTGACCGTATTCACCGGCAGGTGCCGCTACCCAGACGTTCGTACCGACAGAAGAGTAGCTAGTGCGAGTGCCATCGGCTCTGAGCGCACTGGTAACGAGGTTGTAGTAGTTGGCGTTGTCGTAAGACTGCTGAGAGTTGTGCATTGGCAGTCCCAGATTATTGCCTCCGGCAAAGAAATCTTTAGGCAGAACAAAGAAGCGACCGGTATTGAAGTAGCGATAACCATTGCCCGCTGATTTAACGAATATTGCCCCGCGTCCCCATGCGTTATAGCTGCTGACATCTTTCATCACGTCCAGTTCAAGCTTGAACTCAGGATCAGTCTCATCAAATGGAATCGGTGTGGTAGGGCTAAAGCCATAGCTTTGGTTAAACACGCGAACATCGCTGGTAGACGGGTCTGCACCGTGAGATATCAGCCAGCCCTCGACGGTTTGGCTATCAAGCCAGTTAAAGCTCACTAATGAAGAGCGAGAAGCAACGCCACGGCCGCCTTCACCATTATTGCCCACAGCGCTTATCAAACCAGCAACAGCGGTGCCGTGACCATTTTCATCAATAGGGTAGTCAATTGGAAATTCGGAGTCCTCGACTAGGTTTCGGCTACCGGCAACCACGTTGGCAGCTAGATCTGGGTGATCAATTTGCACCCCGGTATCAATCACGGCGACCTTCACACCAACACCAGCAATTCCCATCGCTTGGGTGAGCTGTGTATTTAGGTCATTGCCGACAACACCAGGATTGGCAGCAAAGGAGGTTTGCCCGGTGTTATTTAAATGCCATTGTTCAGAATAGAGTGGATCGTATGCGGATGCTGTAGGGACAATCCCTACGGTCAGCATCGCCGCAAATAAACGACTAATGCGAATTTTCATTTGTGACCTCATGTCTTTATTTAGAATGTTCCTGTCTGATACTCCTTAAGACAGGCGAGACTAAATTAACGAGGAAACATGGCTGCGAAAACCGTTCACATTGTGTTTACATTCGTTTTTCGAGGCATCACATTGTATTTTGTTGAAATGTGCCCTGTTGCATACTGGAGTTGCATGAAATCAGCGGATTAGAGGAGGGGAAAGTTCATTAGGTAACAACGTTAACAGTCAGTCAATGAGTGTTAGTTACACGCAACAATACTCATCACGTTGGCCTACAGCTGAAGAGTTACTGTAGGCCAACGTGATGTGTTTTGGGGTTAGTCAACGATGGTGACTTTGTTGATTTTAATCGTGTCTAGCGGCACATCATCATGACCTTTTTTTATGCCAGTCATGGCTTTACCAATGTTGCTGACCACGTCCATTCCCGCCGTCACTTTGCCAAACACCGCATAGCCCCAACCGGAGTTTGTCTTACCGGTGTGATCCAAAAAGTCATTATTATCTAAGTTGATAAAAAACTGAGCTGTCGCCGAGTGCGGCGCATCGGTGCGAGCAAAGGCAATGGTGCCGGTTAGGTTTTTAAGACCACGGTTTGCTTCATTAACGATAGGTGCGTGAGTCTCTTTTTCGGTCATGTCTTCGGTATGACCACCACCTTGGATCATAAAACCGTCAATAACACGATGGAAAATGGTGTCTTCATAGAAGCCTTCTTGGCAATAGCGCAGAAAGTTTTTTGAACTGACAGGCGCTTTGTCCATGTTAAGTTCAATTTCAATGTCGCCATAGGTCGTCGTTAAGATAATCATGGTGGTACTCTAGCTGGTTGAAGTTATGATCGGTTGAATTAACGTTGATTGTAGCAGGTTTCAGATTCGAACTAATGGGTTGTATTTAGAATAATTGCATCTCTTTCGAGTGAGGTGGTTTTTGTTGTTTTCGAGGTACTCAATGTCAAATATCCAATTTCCAAAAGATTTTCTATGGGGCGGGGCGATCGCCGCAAACCAGTCAGAAGGTGCTCATTTAGCTGGTGGTAAGGGGCTCACAACGGTCGATATGATCCCCTATGGTGACAACCGTATGCCAATCAAGCTTGGCCAAGTAGATAGGGCCGCTCTATCTGAAAATGAGTTTTACCCAAGTCATAACGCCATCGACTTTTACCACCGTTACAAAGAGGATATCGCTTTATTGGCTGAGATGGGCTTTAAAGTGTTTCGCGTCTCTATCGCCTGGAGTCGCATCTTTCCTAAAGGTGATGAGTTAGAGCCGAATCAGGCTGGGTTGGACTTTTATCGAAGTGTGTTTGAAGAGTGCCAAAAAAACGGTATTGAGCCTTTAGTCACGCTTTGTCATTTCGACGTTCCAATGCATTTGGTTAACACCTACGGTTCATGGCGCAATCGAAAAATGATCGAGTTCTTCACTCGCTATGCAAGAACGTGTTTTGAGCAGTACAAAGGGCTGGTGAAGTATTGGCTGACTTTTAACGAGATCAATATTCTTTTGGCGAGTCCGTTTTCTGGTGCAGGACTGCTGTTTCAAGAAGGTGAGAATCATGATCAAGTGAAGTATCAAGCGGCTCACCATGAACTCGTTGCTAGTGCGCTTGTAACAAAAATAGCGCATGAAGTTGATGAGCAAAACCAAGTCGGCTGCATGCTGGCTGGTGGCAATTTCTATCCATATTCTTGTAAGCCAGAAGATGTTCTGATGGCGATGGAAAAGGATCGTGAGAACCTGTTTTTTATTGATGTTCAGTCTCGCGGTTATTATCCGTCTTACGCTCAAAAAGTCTTTGACCAAAAGGGTGTGGTGCTAGAGACGGAAGAAGAAGACTTTGAGATCTTAAAGAACACTGTCGATTTCATCTCGTTTAGTTATTATGCCTCTCGCTGCGCTTCCGCTGACATGAACGCTGGAAATACCAGTGAAGCGAACGTAGTGAAGTCGATCAAAAATCCACACCTACCGGCTAGTGACTGGGGATGGGTGATAGACCCTACGGGTCTGCGAATCACTATGAATACCCTATATGACCGCTACCAAAAACCGCTGTTTTTGGTTGAAAACGGATTGGGCGCACACGATCAATTAACTGAAGATGGTCAAGTGAACGATGACTACCGAATTGACTATCTACGCGAGCATATCATCGCCATGCATGAAGCAATGGAAGATGGCGTTCCACTAATGGGATACACACCTTGGGGGTGTATTGACCTTGTGGCAGCCTCGACAGGTGAAATGAGTAAACGCTATGGCTTTATCTATGTTGATAGAGACAATCTAGGTAACGGCAGTTTGAACCGAATTCCTAAAAAGTCGTTTTATTGGTACAAGCAGGTTATCGCCAGCAACGGCAGCGATTTATCGTAGGTTTTGCGGTTAGCGATAAAAGGGCTGTCAGGCGCAGTCCTTTTTAGTTTCAGCATTTAGCTGCAACACTTCGTGGGCCTGGATTGCTAAAACGAAAAAAGCCGCTGAATTATCAGCGGCTTTTTAGAATGTGGCGGAGAGATAGGGATTTGAACCCTAGAACCGCTATTAACGGTTGCCGGTTTTCAAGACCGGTGCTTTCGACCACTCAGCCATCTCTCCGTGTTGATGCGCATAATAATGGGCATCTTACTGTTTGTAAACCCTTATTTTTACTGTTTGCTCTATTTATAAGCAACTGATTCAAAATAATGGTTTGGGTGTCTAAAAACTACACATTTAAGTAGTAAAAAGCCCTAAGACGAGTCTTAGGGCTTGAATATGGTCGGACTGACAAGATTTGAACTTGCGACCCCCGACACCCCATGACGGTGCGCTACCAAGCTGCGCTACAGTCCGATGGGTTTAATCTAAACCAGAGTGTTTTACTGGTCAAGGGCAATTCATGTGATTAACTGCTTGATTTACTGACTTTTAGCGTAGAAACGTTGCAGTTCCGTGAAGCCTTGCATCAAGATAGGAAGCTTCGGATTCGTGTTATCAAGCTTGTTGTAATCTTTATCATACAGGCTGTAGTTACCAAACTTGTCGACTACCGTGGTGTCATTTGCAGTCACCAAAGCGAGCTCTCTTGTATCACCTGCGATGATCCACTTACGTTTTCTTTCATCAAACAGGTTGCGTCCGCTGCTGAAGTTCTTCACATTGGTGGACACACCGCTAAGATCTTCCAATATGGTCGCAGCAAGATCGAGGTGACTGGTCATATGTCCGTAGTCGGCAGCAAGTTTACCTGGCCAATGAATAACCATAGGCACACGCAACTGATATTGACTGTAGTTGGTATTCGAACCCCAACTTCGAGTCTTCGTTTCGTTGAACTCGGTACCGTGGTTTGACGTCAAAATCACGATGGTACTTTCTAGCAAGTCTTGATCAACTAACGCTTGCAGAATTTTGCCAAACTCGGCATCAGCAGCGGTAGCTGCGGCTGAGTAAGCACTCACAAAGCGCTCTTCGGCTGTTTGCGCATTACTTTGTGATTGGTAGTCGCTAAAGTTATCAACAGTGGACAACTCAATAAAGCCAAACCATGGTTTGTTTGAACCATTAATAATGGCATCGCTCCACTGCTCAATGGCCGCATTGTCAGAGATGGTTTTATCCAGCGTTTCCGACTTGGTTGCGGTTAAATCAACCATTGGGAATTTTCTGAAGATGGTCTCGCTGTAGAGGTCGTCTTCAAAGTTATCACCACTATAAAGCTCAAATCGGTAACCTTGATTAGCAAGTACAGACATCAGCAAGGGTTCAGTTCCCTGAGACTTAATGCTGCTGGCGTAGCTGCTTGGAAGACCATAAAGCAAGCCGAAAGCGCCAAAGTCGTCATTGCTTGAGCTGTAGTGGTTAATGAAGTTTTGATTGTTGAGAGCAAATCCGTACGCGACAGGCATGGTCTCTGGATTCAGCATGTCACTGCGAAGGTTATTGATACTGACAATCAGTACATTCAAATTCTCAGAGCGGCGATTGAACTCAATTTCTGTTAGCGGGTAGCGAACCAAATCCGCAGCGCCTTCGTTATCTTTAAGTTTCTGCAGGTATTCTTCTCTGTCCAGTAAGCCATGTTTCTCCATAAATGACTTCGCTGTCATCGGGTAGGAGAGAGGGAAATTGGCTTTTTGCACGGTGACAGGGTTATAGAAAAACGCGTCCGCCCAAATGAAAATTAGGTGGCTAGCGATAAAGCACACGAAAAACAGCGCAGCCAATGGGCGGCCGACATGCTTATGAGACAGTTTGCGCTGTTTGCGCCATACCCATTCCGCGAGCGCAAGCTCAGCTAAGAAAATCGGTGGCAGGACAATGAACAGGTGCTGTAAATCGGAGCTAATGGTGCTGTTTTCGTCGCTAAATAGCAGATCCCAAACCACCGGAGACAAGTGCAAATTGATGGTTTGATAAGCCTGGGTATCAATTAATAGGACAGTGAGGCCAAATGTAGCAAAACACACCGCAATCAATCGAAACAGTTTTCGCGAGGGAACAATAAAGGTCAGCGGAAACAGCACTAACAGATAGAGGGCAAATACCAAAAAGCCAAAGTGGCCGATCCACGATGCGAACAAGTAAAACTGTCCCAGCAACGTATCAGGCCACGGAGAAGAGGCGATATAGCGGGTACCGACCAGCATTGCCGCAATTATATTAAAGAACGCAAACCAGTGACCCCAGCCCACTAGGCGGGAGACCTTTTCTCCGTATGAATTTTCGCTATCTACCATCTGCCGTGTAATCTATCCGTTGTCGAGATTAGTGTTGATCTTTAGTTTCTAATGATGAAATCAAAGCTTTAGAGAATTTTTCCGCAATTGCTTGGCGTTGTGAAGGAGCAACGTTTTGATTTAAGACATTGGTTGCGATATTACCTGCAATCATAAGTGAAAGTTCCGCGCTTGCACCGTGCTTGTCTAGAACAGCGGCAACTTCGGCAAGGATGTCTTCAACTTGTTGATCGGTATATTTAGATGTAATTGGCATAAAGACTCTGCTAATGATAATGAAAGCGGCTTATGATACCCTACTCTGCATCACAAACGAAACAGCAACCATGATAAATTCACAATGAGTTTGAACCTATCTAACGTTATTTTACACCAGTTAGCGATAAATGAGCAGGAAGAGCTTGTCGTTCAGTATCGCGAAGAGATGTTGCACAACGACAATTCAACCGAAACCTTAGTGGCTGAACTGCATCGTGTGTTTAATTCGAAAGCGGGAAAAGGATTTGGTTCCTTTACCAGTGAGAGTGATTTTCAGATTTGGCTAAGTGAGCTACTTAAAGGTGAGAAAGACTTTTACAGCTTCTCTCAGCAAAGTGCCGAGCGCCTTAAAACCGAACTAGCAAAATACCCATTTGCGGAAGCGGGCACACTGGTTATGGCTCAGTATCAATCGTTAGCAACGGATTACTTGTTTATCGGTTTGCTGCCATCGTACAACAGCTTGCAAGTGACGGAAGGCTTAAACATCGGTTCAATCGACTACCTTGATATCGCAAAAATGGATATCGCGGCACGTATCGATCTAACCAGCTACGATTTGGACAAAGGCTCAAATCGTTACCTCACTTACATTAAGGGTCGCGTTGGACGCAAAGTAGCGGACTTCTTCCTAGACTTTTTACAAGCCGAAGTAGGGCTTGATACTAAGCAGCAGAACTCTTTGTTGATGCAAGCGGTAGAAGATTACTGTGCCGACGCTCAGCTTGATAAAGATGAAACCGTCAACTACAAAAAGCAGGTCTACGATTACTGTAATGATCAGCTAAAAACAGGCGACGAAGTGCAAATCAAAGAGTTATCTGGTGAGCTTCCAAGCAATGAAGGTTCGAGCTTTTTAGATTACACTCAAGAACAAGGCTATGAATTGGAAGAGAGTTTTCCAGCTGATCGCTCGACTGTACGCAAGCTCACAAAGTTTGTTGGTGCCGGTGGCGGATTGAATCTTAGTTTTGATAGCCTGCTTCTAGGTGAGCGCGTGTTTTACGATCCAGATACCGATACTCTTACTATCAAAGGCACACCGCCAAACCTAAGAGATCAACTGACTCGAAATCGTTAAGCAGATAAAAAGCGCTACTTTGTAGCGCTTTTTTGCAGGGTCAAGAAAGGCCAGGGATAAGCCTTATTGTTGTTGAGAGGGAACGACGGTTGAATGTATTAAAACGTCTTAATGGCTTTGCCGTAACCATCGTGCTGCTATGGTCTATTGCCGTGACTACAGTGGTGTATATTTCGTCGCAAGAAGAGAAAATTACTCATCTCATTGACGAGATCTCGTTTAGCATCGACAAGCTAAGACAAACCCTTTTCTTAGCCCAACCTTATCGCTCACGTTTCTCTGAGCAACTCGAGCTTGAAATACAGCTTATACATGCCCAAACCGTGCAGCTCAAATCATTGACTCAATCGGATTTGCTCTCGGATGTTTCTCATACCGTCTATCTACTCGAACGATTTGTAGAGCAGGCTCAGCTTCTAGCGCAAGATGAAGCGCGTATGGATACTTTTGTTTCCAGCATTAATGCCAAACCAACACGGTTAAGCCAAGCGGCGATTTCGCTTAGTGACCGACTCTCTGCGGTGGTGCTGGATACCTTATTCAATGACACGGTTGAACCGCGTCAGGTGTATTTGAAGCTTGAAGATATTCAGCGCGAAGCTTATGGGCTTTCTGGTGGTGACCGCGTACACGTTTTGGAGCTTAACTCTCAAGCATCGGTGCTGTTGTCACAAGCGGCGAATACTGAGTTTCTGGTCGAGCGTGTGGTTAACCACCCTGTTATGACAGAGCTATCGCTGCGCGAACTGCAATCTGAACGCATAGTGAATGAACAAGTACTGATCGTCGTATTGGTCAGCCTTGTGGCGATTGTTTGTTTATTGCTGTGCAGTTTCAAAAAACAGTCTGAACCACTGCTGGCAAGTGGCCGTGATGACTTGGATGGCTATGAACCTGTTTCGGTGACTCGCGAGCCACAATATGCACGGGCAAATAGCGCGAATGAAACATCAAAGGGACAAGCCGAAGAAGTCACACAACCGCATGACGTGACGCCGTCTTTTTCAAAGATAGAGCCGGTGAATGAAACAGAACAAGTAGAGCTAGAAGTCGTTCGTGACGAGGGTATCTCCGCACCATCAGAGGCGGCTGAAGAGGGCGCGCCGATCCAGTTTTCTGAAATGCTCAATACCTTGGATGGAGACAAAGAGTCGATGCTGCTACTGCTAGGCGTTTTTGTTTCCGAGCACAGTCAAGATGCAGATAAACTACGCAGTCTTGCTGATAGCGATATTGACCAAGCGACCCGCGTCGCACATACCCTAAAAGGGGTCTCTGGCAGCATCTTCGCAGAGCAGCTCCGTCAAACCGCAATCACCGCTGAGCTGCAACTAAAGCAAACCCAATCCATAGACTCTGAGGCGATAGAGAAACTAGAGCTGCGTCTTAAACAAGCGATTGTGTCGGCTGAAGACTACATCTCCAACCAAAGTCAACAATAACGTCTAGTAAATCGCGAAATTTAGACTATAAATATCAATAGTTAACGTGAATTTTACCTGGGTTATTTATAGTGGCGATAATATATGGCTAAGTGACTTCACCATACAGGTGAAGTGACTAGACAATCGCTACTTTTCAACGTTGAGGCTTACGATGAAACCAATGCACCGCTTGTGCTGCGCACTTCTAATGCTGTTTATTTCTCTAATTTCTGGCTGTTCATTGCTAGAAGTTCAGCTCGATAGCCAAACTACGCCACTGACGAAACAAGAACTCAATATGCGCTTAATGACGCGCGAGTTTAGTCGTGAGTTCTTCACTCAAGTTGAAGCGACATCCGATTCTTTAGCCGCCAAGTACGATGAAACTGACATTGTGAATCAATCTCATATTTTACTATGGAAGATTCATGCTGAAGAAGGGTTAGGGCAGTCAGCCTATCAAGTGTCTCCTACCGCTGGCCTAATTGATACTTGGGTATTCACGGTTCAGATGGAGCAGTTTTTCACGAAAGGTAACGGCAAAACACTGTTTGTCACTGAAGAGGCTACACAAACGGCGACTAAGTTGAGTCAAGAAATCGATCAGTTGGCAAAGTCGTTATTTAAATCGGATAGTTATGGCACAACCAAAGTCTTTGTTGACCAATTTGCGGCGCTGCATCCGTTTGAAAACTTGAGCTTTGCTCGTGTGCCGGCTTATCGCGAGTGGTTAAAAGCTCAGGGTATTGATGAAAGTGAAGTGACGACAACCCTTGGCACCATGCCAGAAGCGCTTTCCGATGTGTCTGATAGATTGTCGTTGATGTCGGAGCAAACACCTAAGCTGATGACGTGGAAAGCCCAGCTTATCGCACTCAATAGCAATGTCAGTGGCGATGATATCCACGGCGCGATTAAGAGCTTCCAAATCAGTGCCGATGCGTTTAAAGACTTTGTTGAAAATAACCCTGAATACATGCGCGATTTAGCTCAAAAAATGGCGATTGAGCTTCAGCCGCTACTCAACGATTTAGACGTTAAGACCCAAGATAAGCTCACACAGCTCAGTGCAGAGCGACAAGCACTGGATGACATGGTGGCGCGTGAACGTGAAGAGCTTATCAAGATGATTGAGCGTGAGCGTAAAGAAATAGCGGTCATCGTAAACAGCGAGCGAGAGTTGTTTGCTCAAGATCTCGATAAAATATCTCAAGATGTCTTAACTCTTGCTGTCGAAAAGCTCATTCAGTTGATTAAGAGCACTATAGTCTATTTCATTCTGTTTATTTTAGTGATCTTCTTTGCTCCCTTAGGACTTGGTTATGCCCTAGGTAAAAGGGCTCAGTTGAGAAAAGAAACCAAAATAACAAGCTAGTAGTAAAAGGGCTCCGAAAGGAGCCTTTTTACTAATTACTAAACGGTTATGGAGTACTAACTGGTTGGGTTTGTGAAAAAAGTTACTTTAATTTGTGAATTAGCTCTTGTGTTATGGCTCGGAAAATTTTATAGATGGGGGAGCCTTTATTTCAATTCACACGGAGAGTAATTCAATGAGAGTAGGTTTAGTCGGTTGGCGTGGCATGGTGGGTTCGGTACTAATGCAGCGCATGGTCGAAGAAAAAGACTTTGATGTCATCGAGCCCGTATTCTACAGCACATCTCAAATTGGCATCCCTGCACCAAACTTTGGTAAAGATGCTGGTCTTCTGCAAGACGCTTTTGATATTGAAAGCCTAAAACAACTGGACGCTGTGATTACCTGTCAGGGTGGTAGCTACACTGAGAAAGTCTACCCAGCGCTTCGTCAAGCTGGTTGGAAAGGGTACTGGATTGATGCTGCTTCTACTCTCCGTATGGACAAAGATTCAATCATTACCCTAGATCCAGTGAACCTTGGTCAAATCCAAGATGGCCTTATTAAAGGTACCAACACCTTTGTTGGCGGTAACTGTACGGTTAGCTTGATGCTTCTTGGTCTTGGCGGTCTTTATGAGAAAGGCATGGTTGAGTGGATGAGCGCGATGACTTACCAAGCAGCCTCTGGCGCAGGTGCTAAGAACATGCGTGAGCTTATCTCTCAAATGGGTGTAGTAAATGACTGTGTGACTTCTGAACTCGCCAATCCTGCAAGCTCTATTCTTGATATTGACCGTAAAGTGGCTGAGACTATCCGCTCTTCTTCGTTCCCAACGGATCAGTTCGGTGTGCCACTAGCAGGCTCGTTGATCCCATGGATCGATGTGAAGCGTGAAAACGGCCAAAGTAAAGAAGAGTGGAAAGCCGGCGTTGAAGCGAACAAGATCCTAGGCTTGCAAGACAGCCCAGTTCCAATTGATGGCACATGTGTGCGTATTGGTGCAATGCGTTGTCACGCACAGGCGCTTACTATTAAGCTTAAGCAAGATGTACCGATGGATGAGATTGAAGAAATCATCGCTACGCACAACGATTGGGTGAAAGTGATTCCAAACGATCGCGACATCACTGCACAAGAGCTTACACCTGCGAAAGTGACGGGTACGATGTCTATCCCTGTTGGCCGCCTAAGAAAAATGGCAATGGGTAACGACTTCCTAAACGCATTCACTGTGGGTGACCAACTATTGTGGGGCGCGGCAGAGCCGTTACGTCGTACATTGCGCATTGTCTTGGCTGAGAAGGCCAGTTAAGCGTCATAGCTTGGTTGAACCTAAGTTTGAAAAAGCCCTCTTCTGAGGGCTTTTTAGTGTCTGCTATTTTAAATCTTCGGAGTCTACTTCAACCACTCTCTTTTCTGGTGTTGCTAACTCACTCCCACAGTGCTTGCAGTGCAGCGCATCACTCTCATGGCCGGATTTCGAGCAGTTTGGGCATTTCACTAAGTTTCGGTGAGTTTTCATTTCCTGGTTGAGCTCTGCGGTAATTATCCCGGTAGGAACGGCCAGAATGGAGTAACCAAGCAGCATAGTCAGTGAAGCTAGCCCTTTGCCAAGTGGTGTACTTGGCACCAAGTCTCCATAGCCAACAGTCGTAATGGTCACAATCGCCCAATAGATACTTTGTGGAATGCTGGTAAATCCGTTCTCAGGTCCTTCTATGACAAAGATCAAAGCACCAAAAATTGTCACCAATATCGCGACGGTACTGAAGAAAACGAGGATCTTACGGCGTGACATTAACAGTGAACGCAGCAGAATATTGGAGTCTTGCAGGTAGCGAACCAACTTGAGGATACGGAATATTCGCATGACACGAAGTAGACGTATCACCCCCATAAAGGTGGCCGATGGGAAAAGCAGTGCCAAGTAGGTTGGGAGAATCGATAGTAAGTCGACTACACCATAGAAGCTGGTGGCGTAGGCCTTAGGTTTTGGTGAGCAATATAAGCGCAATAAATACTCAACGGTAAATATCGCGGTGAAGAAATATTCAAGCATCACAAAGGTCTGATCCCACTCTGTAGCTAACCCTTCGATAGAGTGCAGCACTAACACCGTTAGCGAAATCAGAATGGCAATGATAAGGGCAATATCAAAAATTCGACCCGCTCGGGTGTGATGACCAAAGATAATGATGTAAAGCTTGTGCTTTAAGCGGTTGTTTTCCATAGCAAGAGTCTATAAGCCTTCAATATGGCTAGTATATACCCAAGTAGCGCGAAGGGGCAGTTTTGCTATATCTAGTGCTACGTCTGGTGCTCTGTCGGTATGTCAGATGCAGCCATACGGTGTATAGAGGCAAATCAAGCATCCTTGGAAAAGAATGCTTGAAGAATTTAAACAAGTGATGAAATTGAAGGGTAGGTTAAGCGAGGCCAGGGAAAAGAGCTTTTAGCCCGTTGGCCATAAATTCAATGCCCAGCGCACCGAGGATCAGACCCATGATACGCGTGATCACGTTGATACCTGTTTGTCCCAAGAAGCGAACAATGAGCGGAGCCGAGCGATACAGTAACCATGAGCAAAGAGCAAAGACGATGATACTGATAATGATGCCAACCGTTTCCACCATGTCTGGATACCGAGCACCATAAACAATGGTCGAACTGATTGCACCAGGACCCGCCATCAAAGGCATGGCTAGGGGCACAACACCAATCTGCTCTTTACTGACGTACTCCGACTTTTCTTGTTTATTCTGTTTATCTTCACCGAGCTTACCCGACATCATCGAAAAAGCGATGCTGAGAAGTAGCAAGCCGCCCGCAACTCGGAACGAATCGAGAGAAATACTGAACATATCCAAAAGTATCTGACCTGCCAGTAACGAGGTGATCAGAATAACGGCAACGGCAATATTGGCCGTCGCAGCCGTTTTGTTCTTGTCTTCTGGAGACATGTGGCTGGTTAAAGACACAAAAATTGGCATGATCCCAACAGGGTTTACCGCAGCGACCAAACCTAAGAAAAACTGCAAATAGATTGCAAATTCGATGCTACTCATAGACGAATCTCGATGATAGAAGAGGGACACAATGCAAGGCATCTATGCCCGGGTAAAAAGTGCGGCTAATGTACGACATTGTGGGCAGAGAATCGACTAAAACTTGATGACTATTTTTAACGTATAACACCAATGAATCAGCCCTTCGGAGTGATGTGAAAATATGAATGGAATATGAAGGAAAAGTTCGTGCCACAACTGAGGTAACATACCTTTTTGTTGCCAAAGTGTTGCGCTTGTCTAATTTTGATTATTTTTGCGTCATGGGTTGAAAGGAACCAATGTCATCTACATATACTTAGTAGCACGATGGCGACGTTTTACTTGTTTTTCTGGTACGAAAGTGAAAATTTTTTACACAATTTGCTAGGGTTATGAAAAAAAAATACTGATCGGTGTTTTTTTGTTCTTGGTATTTTACCCGGGTAACACCTTAAAAAACAATGTCTTACGTCACGAAACCCTTTGGGGTTACTACTATGTAGGTAAATTACTTTTCAGAACTGATCTGAGTCAATTTTTTTCAAAGCGTGAAAGATTATACTCAGCTCTGAAAGCAGTTTACTAAGTAGAGTTGTTCTGTAGTTAAGAGTTTCATTAGCAGAAGTAGCTAACTTACTAAAAAGTTTTTAGTTTTTTTATTTTAGGAGATTCCTTATGCCTGTAACAAATATGGCTGAACTAGATGCAATGGTTGCACGCGTTAAAGCGGCACAAGCAGAATTTGCAACTTACTCTCAAGAGCAAGTTGACAAGATTTTCCGCGCAGCGTCTCTAGCAGCTAACCAAGCTCGTATCCCTCTTGCACAGCAAGCGGTTGAAGAGTCTGGTATGGGTATCGTTGAAGATAAAGTTATCAAGAACCACTTTGCATCTGAGTTCATTTACAACAAATACAAAGATGAAAAGACGTGTGGCATCCTTGACGAAGACGACAACCTAGGTACTATGACTATCGCAGAGCCTGTAGGCATCATCTGTGGTATCGTTCCAACAACTAACCCAACTTCTACTGCAATCTTCAAATCTCTAATCTCTTTGAAGACTCGTAACGGTATCATCTTCTCGCCACACCCACGTGCGAAGAACTCTACTAACGACGCAGCGAAACTAGTACTAGACGCAGCAGTAGCAGCAGGTGCTCCAAAAGACATCATCGGTTGGATCGACCAACCATCTGTAGAGCTTTCTAACGCTCTTATGAAGCACGACGACATCGCTCTTATCCTTGCAACTGGCGGTCCAGGCATGGTTAAAGCAGCATACTCTTCTGGTAAGCCAGCAATCGGTGTAGGTGCAGGTAACGTTCCTGTAGTTATCGATGAAACTGCTGACATCAAACGTGCAGTGGCTTCTATCCTTATGTCTAAAACGTTCGATAACGGCGTAGTTTGTGCTTCTGAGCAGGCTGCAATCGTTGTTGACTCTGTATACGACGAAGTTAAAGAGCGTTTCGCTTCACACAAAGCATACGTTCTAAACAAAGCTGAAGCTGAGAAAGTACGTAAAGTTCTTCTAATCGACGGCAACCTAAACGCTAAGATCGTAGGTCAACCAGCTCCAGCAATCGCTGAGATGGCAGGCGTTAAAGTTCCAGCTGACACTAAAGTTCTAGTTGGTGAAGGTCTAGGTAAAGTTTCTTACGACGACGCATTTGCTCACGAGAAACTATCTCCAACTCTAGGTCTATTCCGCGCTGACGACTTCGAAGACGCAGTTGCTCAAGCGGTAACTATGGTTGAAATCGGTGGTATCGGTCACACATCTGGTCTGTACACTAACCAAGACGTAAACGCTGACCGCATCCGTTACTTCGGTGACAAGATGAAGACTGCACGTATCCTTGTAAACATCCCAACTACTCACGGTGGTATCGGTGACCTTTACAACTTCAACGTAGCGCCTTCTCTAACTCTAGGTTGTGGTTCTTGGGGTGGTAACTCTATCTCTGAGAACGTAGGTCCTAAGCACCTAATCAACAAGAAAACTGTAGCGAAGCGAGCTGAAAACATGTTGTGGCACAAACTACCTAAGTCTATCTACTTCCGTCGTGGTAGCCTTCCAATCGCAATGAGCGACCTAGAAGGTAAGAAGCGCGTATTCCTAGTAACTGACCGTTTCCTATTCAACAACGGCTACAGTGATGAAGTAGTGAAGCTGCTTAAAGCTCAAGGCATGGAAGTTCAAACTTTCTTCGACGTAGAAGCGGATCCAACGCTATCTGTAGTTAAGAAAGGTGCAGAAGCAATGCAAAGCTTCCAACCAGACGTAATCATCGCTCTAGGTGGTGGTTCTCCGATGGATGCTGCTAAGATCATGTGGGTAATGTACGAGCACCCAGAAACTCACTTCGAAGAGCTTGCAATGCGCTTTATGGACATCCGTAAACGTATCTACAAGTTCCCTAAAATGGGTCAAAAAGCTGAGCTTGTATGTATCACTACAACATCTGGTACTGGTTCTGAAGTTACTCCATTCGCAGTTGTTACAGACGACGAGACTGGTGCTAAGTACCCACTAGCTGACTACGAACTAACTCCTAACATGGCTATCGTTGACGCGAACCTTGTTATGAACATGCCTAAGTCTCTAACAGCATTCGGTGGTTACGATGCAGTAACTCACGCTCTAGAAGCTTACGTATCAGTTCTAGCGAACGAATACTCTGACGGTCAGGCTCTACAAGCACTTAAGATGCTTAAAGAGTACCTACCTTCAAGCTACGCGAACGGTGCAAACGACCCTATCGCTCGTGAAAAAGTACACAACGCGGCAACTATCGCTGGTGTAGCATTTGCGAACGCATTCCTAGGTGTTTGTCACTCAATGGCTCACAAGATTGGTGCTGAGTTCCACCTACCACACGGTTTGGCGAACGCACTACTAATCTCTAACGTTGTTCGTTACAACGCGAACGACAACCCAACTAAGCAAACTGCGTTCTCTCAATACGACCGTCCACAAGCACGTCGTCGTTACGCTGAAGTAGCTGACCACCTAGGCCTAAGCCAAGCTGGTGACCGTACTGCTCAGAAGATTGAACGTCTACTAGCATGGTTGGAAGAGCTTAAGAAAGACCTAGACATCCCAACTTCTATCCAAGCTGCAGGTGTTGCTGAGTCTGACTTCCTAGCTAAGCTTGATGAGCTAGCGGTTGAAGCGTTCGATGACCAATGTACTGGTGCGAACCCACGTTACCCACTAATTTCTGAGCTTAAAGAAGTTCTGAAAGCGGCTTACTACGGTAGCGCATTCGTTGAAGGCGAAACTTTCGAAGGTACAACTGTTATCAAGAAGAAAGCAGACCAAGAAGCGAAGCCAGCTGCTAAAGCTAAAAAAGAGAAAGCTGAAGCTTAATTCAGTAGTAGATTTTCGCTAGCACGAAATTTACGGGAAAAATGACAAAGCCCCTTCAGAAATGAAGGGGCTTTTTACGTTTAAGGAGAGTAGGAGTACAGCCGTATTATTTGCGTTGGTTTATCTAAGTTTCTGCGCTCACTACACGTCCGCTAAAGTAGTCGTTGCTGACTATGTATTCTGTAGTCCGTGTCAATTCATCTTGGATCTGAGACCAGTTGCCATTGGCATGATGGCTATGGCTACTTACAGGTATCACACCACCCACTCGAATGTTGTGCTGCTTCAGCTCTTTCGCCCAGCTCTTAGTAAATCCAGTCACCATCGATGTGGTATTGTCTAAATCACTGTAATACTGATCGGGCTCCTGGGCGACCACATTGACAATCACGCCTGATTGGCTTTGTGACATTCGCTCTGCGGCGACTTGGCCAAACAAGAATAGGTTGGATGCCAGTAAGGAGAACTGGGTAATGAATTTACCGCCCGAGTGCCCACCGGTCAGGGTCTGTTTCGGTAGGGAAGTCCAATGGTTAACTAGAACGTTCGGGGCTCGGCCTAGTCTGGATTCGATAGAGGAAAATAATGTCTCGATGGTTTGAAGCGATAGGTCACTCACGTGTGCCTTTTCCACTTGCTCAGTGACCTCTAAGCAGCGTCGGTAGGCTGAGGTCAAATTGCTTTCATCGATATCGCATAAGACGACATAAGCGCCAAGCCTAGCGAAATGCAGAGCGATCATCGCACCTAAGCTGGTACCAGCAGATGTCACTAACACGACTGAATTTTTAATGATCATGTTTATCCCCAAAAAGTAGGCTACTAATTACGTATGCCATTCCTTAGGTAATAACTTGGTAGAAAAACTGTGATTCAAATGTGAATAACTTCAAGTTTTTGTGTATAGAAAGCAGAAAGGTTTGGTAACTTTGCATTGAATCACACTCTGAACAGAAAGAGTGGTCAGCGTTACATTAGAAGCCACTAAAGAAATGTGGTTTTAAGAGAGGGTTGTAGTGAGGGAACTAAAGTTGAATGGATAGCGCGTCTTTTCGATTAGCCGTGGTCAATTGGTTGTATAGCACATCAACGGTCGGTTTTGGCAATGATTTCTGACCCAGTTGACGTCGTGTATGACCTGATAGGTTGTGATACACCTCTTCCGCAAGACCATGGGTATCAGTTGGACTATAGTTCAAAGGCTCTGGTGTGCTGTAGTGCTGAAGCTTCGCACTAGAGAGGCCGCCATCATGAAATTGTTTAGCGATAGAGGCAGACACTGCGTAGTCATCTAGCTCACCTTGCAGTTTCTGAGCTGTGGGTACGTCAAAGCGTTTTCTTAATATTGCTTCATCGGTGACGTTGGTATCGACATCCTCGGTGACTGCCGTCTCACGCGAGTCTTGAGAAAACATAGAGAGCATTAGAGCAAAGTCGGCACGTCTGCCTTGTTCTACGGCGCGATTCAGCGACGTACCACATTGCAGTTCGTTAATTAAATTTGCTTTGTCTAAGTGATGAATTTGCATAAAGCCCTCTCGTTACAATGACTTTATCGGCAAGAGGGGAGGGAGCTTTAGCCTAGAAATAAAAAAAGACCTGTCGAGACAGGTCTTTAAAAGAAACTTAGGAAGAGCTGATTACTTAGCTAGGTTTTCTTCTACGAATGCCCAGTTAACGAGTGCCCAGAAACCATTCATGTAGTCTGGACGAACGTTACGGTAATCGATGTAGTAAGCGTGTTCCCATAGATCTACTGTTAGTAGTGGAGTTACGCCTTCTTCTGTTAGTGGAGTCGCTGCGTTAGACGTGTTAACGATGTCTAGAGAACCGTCAGCTTTCTTCACTAGCCAAGTCCAAGAAGAACCGAAGTTGTTGATTGCTGAATCAGTGAACTTCGCTTTGAACTCTTCGAAAGAACCGAATGCTGCGTTGATTGCGTCTGCTACTGCACCTGTTGGTTCGCCGCCCGCGTTTGGCGCTAGGCAGTGCCAGTAGAACGTGTGGTTCCAGATTTGAGCTGCGTTGTTGAATACGCCACCAGAAGAGGTTTTCACGATCTCTTCTAGAGTTTTACCTTCAAACTCAGTACCAGGAATTAGGCCGTTTAGCTTAACCACGTAAGTGTTGTGGTGCTTGCCGTGGTGGAAATCTAGAGTCTCTGCTGAGATGTGTGGTTCTAGAGCATCTTTTGCATAAGGAAGTGCTGGTAGTTCGAATGCCATTGCTCGCTTCTCCATTGATTATTAGAGGGTTTTTACCCTGATTGCTTCCAAGTATATTTATTGTTGAGTCATGTGATGACCGACTGCTTGCTATTTTAGCAAGTTTTTACTTTATTAAAAGAGTCCGTGATAAAATAATTGTGATGATTTGTTTACATCACCTTTGTTTGCAAGGTATTTGGGTATACTACATCACAACCTAGTAACAAAGATATAACCACACTATTAATGTGCTTTTTATTCTGCGGCGATTCGCTAGAATGTGAACACATTCGCAGTACAAGTATTTCGAGGACGTAATGGAAACGATCGACAAAATTAAGCAGCAAATCGAAGAGAACACGATTCTTCTTTACATGAAAGGTTCACCTAAGCTACCAAGCTGTGGTTTCTCTTCTCAAGCGGCTCAGGCATTGATGGGTTGTGGCGAAAAATTCGCTTATGTAGATATCCTACAAAATCCAGATATCCGTGCTGAACTTCCAAAATACGCACAATGGCCAACTTTCCCACAACTATGGGTTGAAGGTGAGCTAATTGGCGGCTGTGACATCATTATGGAGATGTTCCAGAAGGGTGAACTTCAGCCGATCATTAAAGAAGCTGCAGCGCGTAATGCTGAGGAAGGGGACGCTTAATTCCTTTAGGCTTTTAAGTATTCCGGCTACCGCCGCATCGCCAGCGAAAACATAAGTGAGGCGCAGCGAGCCAGTAGCTCCTCCCCTTAAAAGCGGGGCGCGTAGCCGGGAGGTTGGGAGGGGTGCTTTTGTTTTTTAACTTACTGAAACGCAAGTGAAAAACCTAAGAGCACCCCCTCTAACTCCCCCTTGTAAAGGGGGAGAATAGCAGGCTAGCGGCTACCGCCGCATCGCCAAAGAAAACACTCACCCAACACCCCTCAAGTCCATACCCTATTCGGGTGATACCACCGTCCCCCAATCACAACTTACTCTTCCAGCCATTTTCATTTCCCGCATCAATGCTACCGTTATAAGACAATAACGATAAATAAAGCACGAACCGAAAAGTGGTCTTATGTTTGCATCAAAAAAACAAGTACAACAACTCCAGCAGCAGTTGCAGTCTGAAACCGAACAGAAAGATGCCTTCGCTTGCCAACTGGCGCAATTGCAACAAGAGTTAGCTGACAAAGAGCAGCAGATACACAAATTAGAATCCCAGCTAGAGAAGCAAAAACAGCGCTCGCGACTGTTTTTAAGTAGTGTGACTTCACAGCTTGTTGGCGCCACAGCCAATATCGAGCAGGCTAATAATCAACTGATCAACCAAAGCGATCAATTGCAGGCCAATCTGGGTGTGTTTGATAGCACTCAACAGCAGTTGGAAGAGATGTATCAATCTTTGGATCAAGTGTCGCAATCGGCAATGGCGAGCAAAGAAACCGTCGCTGCGCTTCAAGTGCTTACTGGTGATATCACGCAATTTATTAGCATCATTCACCAGATCTCTGAACAAACTAACTTGCTTGCGCTTAATGCTGCTATTGAAGCGGCTCGAGCGGGTGAACATGGCCGCGGATTTGCCGTGGTTGCAGATGAAGTGCGCTCATTGGCGGGTAGAGCGAATGAAGCTGCCAGCGAGATCTCGGGTTTGGTCGAGCGAATTGAAAGCAGCACCAACAAAGCGGGTGAAAATATCGAACTCGTGTCGGCTCAGGTGGCGGATGCCTCTACGGGAGCCGCTGATATCGTAAGCGATACTCAATCGATTCTGTCGCTTTCTTCTGACACTGTTGATGTGATTTACACCACCACAGTGGACATTTATGCCTCAAGCGCCATCGCGCAATACACCAACATGTGGGCGACTGCGCATTCTAAACTGATTGGCGCTGACTTTGATGCATCACTGCTGACGTTAGGTGAACACGACACGATTTTTGGTCAAATGATTGCTGGCCATGAGGAAACACAGCAGTTGGCATCGGTTGGTGATCCATTAGAGTACTTCCATATTAAGGCAACCGCGCTTCACGATGGGCTGAGAATGGTTGCCGATGGCAGTCATGATGTAGGTATTGTGGAGCAAATGGATATTGCGTATCGCGATTTAGTTTCTTACATCGCTCTAGCGCAGGATAAAGTGAAAGCGTCTTACGAACATAAATAACGCATGGAAAAAAGGGAGTGACGAATCACTCCCTGCCAACTGATGGTTTTTATTTAGTTAAAGACCGCTGTTAAGCCAACTCACCGGTCGCTTCGAATGTCTCGAGCTTATCCAGGTAAGGTCGCAGATCGCCAATATTGTTATTAATCCACTCGTGGTTGTAGTAAGTATCCAGATAGCGCTCGCCACTGTCACACAGTAGAGTCACAATTGATCCCGTTTCACCACGCTTTTTCATTTCACTCGCCAGTTGCAGTACGCCATAAAGGTTAGTACCAGTAGACGCGCCGACTTTACGACCTAAGGTTTTCTCTAGCCAATGAATCGTTGCAATACTTGCCGCATCCGGAATGGTGCGCATTTCGTCTACTACACTAGGGATAAAGCTTGGTTCAACACGTGGACGACCAATGCCTTCAATCTTGCTGCCACAGTCGCCAGTGATGTTGGCATTGCCTGTTTTGAAGTAGTCATGGAACACTGAGTTCTCAGGATCAACCACACACAGTTTGGTGTCGTGCTGCTGATAACGGATAAAGCGTCCAATGGTTGCAGACGTGCCACCTGTACCTGGGCTCATCACAATCCAGCTCGGTACCGGATGATCTTCCATCTTCATTTGGCTGAAAATAGAGTTAGCAATGTTGTTGTTACCACGCCAGTCAGTCGCACGCTCAGCATAAGTAAACTGGTCCATGTAGTGACCGTCTAACTCTTCAGCAAGTCGGCGTGACTCAGCATAGATTTGATCTGAACGATCAACCAGGTGTGCTTTACCACCGTAAAACTCAATTTGTTCGATCTTTTTGCGTGCAGTGCACTTTGGCATCACAGCAATAAATGGCAGCCCAAGTAGACGCGCAAAGTACGCTTCTGATACAGCGGTACTGCCAGAAGAAGATTCAATGACTGTTGTCTCAGGGCCAATCCAACCATTACAAATCGCGTACAGAAACAGGGAACGTGCTAAACGGTGTTTCAGTGAGCCCGTCGGATGTGTGCTCTCGTCTTTTAGATAAACATCAATCCCATCAATGCTAGGCAAATCCAGTTTGATTAGATGTGTGTCAGCTGAGCGTTGAAAGTCAGCTTCAAGTTTACGAACAGAGTTGTTAATCCATTGATGGTCAGTACACATGGCGGCGGTTTCCTGCTTCACGATTTCGATGATGATAATTTACCTACTAACTGGGAGAAAAACTTTGCTATATTTACTTTGTTTTCGCTAATTGGTAGAAAAATTTTCTACATTGGAGCTATTTTGGATATAGATAGTACAGATAAGAAGCTGTTGTCGCTGCTCCAGCAAGATGGCACGTTGTCATTGAACGATCTTGCTGAAGCCGTAAACCTCACGACAACGCCGTGCTGGAAGCGCCTCAAGAAGCTTGAAGAGAGTGGTGTGATTGATAAACGCGTCGCGCTTGTAGATCCTGAGAAACTGGGGTTGTCGTTTACCGCGTTCGTGCAAATAAAGACCACAAATCACTCTCATGAATGGTATCGAGCGTTTGTCGAAACGGTGTCATTGTTCCCAGAAGTAATGGAGTTCTACCGGATGGCGGGGGAGTATGACTATATGATGAAAGTATTGGTAAAAGACATGAAGTGCTTTGATGAGTTCTATAAGAAATTGGTCAACAGCATAGATGGATTGTCTAATGTCACATCAACCTTTGCGATGGAGCCATTGAAATACACGACGGCGCTGCCAATACGTTGATTCGCCAATACGTCACTTTGCCAATATATTGATTTGGTAATAGTTCTCAACTTAGACTCGGCAGCCTTGCCAGCTCTGAGTAATCACTCTATAACCTATAAACAGTTCTACCTATCAGTTGATAGTAGCGGCTCAAATATAGGTTGATTGGTAAAGACAAAGGAGTGTTTTTATGCTGCATCAGATGTTGGTCTCGGTGAAAAAACCGTTTATCAAAATGGTGCCTGTTCCCGAGCCTCAGTGTATAGTTGGTAATGGTAAAGTGCTTGATATAGCGAGCTATTGCCGTGATTTTTCTGTGACCAACCCCTTTATCGTTACAGACAGCGTCCTACGTGGCCTAGGATTGCTTGATGGTATGCTAGAAGCATTAAAGCACGCCGATATGCCCTTTACCGTGTTTGATGAAGTAAAGCCCGATCCTGACTACGCGACGGTTCGCGCTGGGGCAGAACGTTATCGTCATTCTGGCTGTGATGGGATTATAGCGTTTGGTGGTGGTTCTCCCATTGATTGCGCGAAAGCCATTGCGGCAAGTGTAAGAACCAAGAAAGATGTCGCAAAGCTTCCTGGCTTACTGAAAGTGCATCGCCCAATTATGCCGTTAATTGCCATCCCGACAACCTCAGGTACTGGCTCTGAAGGGACGGTTGCTGCGGTTGTCAGTGATATAGAGTCCAAGGCCAAACGCGCCATAACCGATCCATTTTTAGTTCCTAAGGCAGCTGTGCTTGATTCACAGATCATGCTAGGTCTTCCGCCGAAAATCACTGCAGAAACCGGTATCGACGCACTCACGCATGCGATTGAATCCTATCTAAGCCAATACGCCAACGCCAAAACCGAAACCTTGTCGCTAAACGCGATTACCGCGATTTTTGAATACTTGCCTCGGGCGTACCAAAATGGTCAAGACAGCGAAGCAAGAGAGAAAATGGCCGTGGCCAGTTTTGAAGCGGGTTTGGCGTTTACTCGCACCTACATCGGTTACGTCCATGCCATCGCCCATCAGCTTGGCGCGTTTTATCACGTGCCTCATGGTAGAGCGAATGCCATGGTGCTGCCACATGTTCTCAAGTTTATTGTACAAAGAGATAACCAGAGGCTGACAACGCTGGCGCATAGCCTCGGTTATAACAACAGTCAGGCGTTGATACAGGATGTCGAGCAGCTTTTGGATTTACTGAACATCCCAAAACACATTGCTGAGTTAAGAGCAGAGGACATCCCGGCGCTTGCCCAGCAAGCAATTAAAGAAGCCTTCGGAGAATATCCGGTTCCCGAAGAGATGAACGTTCACCAATGCCAACAATTATTAGCAGCGTTACTTGTTAAAGGAGCACAATAAATGAGTATGGTTACCCTAAATGAACAGCAAATGATGACGCGACTGCAAGAGCAGCAAGCTGCGTTTAAAGAAGCGCCGTTTATCAGTCGTGAGCTAAGAAGGGCGAACTTACTCAAGCTCGAAAAAGTATTGCGAGATAACCAAGAAGCCATTTGTGGGGCGATTGGCAAAGATTTTGGTCACCGCTCGTCAACTGAGACGGCGTTGCTCGAACTGTTTTCCTCCATTGAAGGTATCGTCGATTCTCGTAAGCAGCTTAAGAAGTGGATGCGTGACAAAAAACGTCATACCTCGATTTGGTTCTGGCCGGCAAAAAACAAAGTGGTTCCTCAGCCTCTGGGGGTCGTGGGGATCATCGTGCCATGGAATTACCCACTCTTTCTAGCGATTGGGCCAATGACGGCAGCGCTAGCTGCGGGCAACCGTGTGATGGTCAAAATGTCAGAAAATTCCCAGCACCTTTGCGAAACGCTAGCCAAAATCTTTTCGAGCGCGTTTACCCAAGATGAGATTTGCTTTATTGCTGAAACGGGCGGTACCGGACAAGCGTTCGCTAAGCTTCCTTTTGACCATCTGATTTTTACCGGCTCTGGTGGTACGGGGCGTAAGGTAATGGCTGCCGCCGCCGAAAACCTAACACCAGTGACTTTAGAGCTTGGCGGTAAATCGCCGACTATCATTGGTCCCGATTACGATGTTAAAAAAGCCATCAAACGGATTTTAGGGGGGAAAGTTTATAACGCAGGGCAAACCTGTGTCGCCCCCGACTATTTGTTGGTGCCAGAAGAAAAACTGAACCAGGTAGTGAAAGCCGCGAAATCGGTGATGAAAAGCCGCTTTAAAACCATCGACCATCCTGATTACACCGCAGTGATTGATACTGTCTCTTTTGACCGTTTACAGGAAACTCTAACGCTTGCAAAAGAGGGGCAGGGGGAGGTGATTAACCTTATCCCAGCGAGTGAGCCGGATCCTGAGACGCGCCGTTTTCCTCTTCATCTGGTTGTTTCACCAAGCACCGATGAAGCTGTGATGACGCGTGAAATCTTTGGACCGATATTACCGGTGATCACTTACAAGTCGATGGACGATGTTTATCACTTCATTGGAGAGCGTGATAGACCATTGGCACTGTACCTATTTTCTGATGACAAAGAGCTGCAACATGCAGTGATGGAAAACACCATGTCTGGCGCGTTGACCATTAATGAGGTGATGATGCATGTGGCTCAGCATGACTTGCCGTTCGGTGGTGTAGGACCAAGTGGGATGGGACATTATCACGGTAAAGAAGGGTTTGAGACTTTTTCAAAAATGCGCCCAGTGATGCAGCAAGGTAAGTGGGCGTCGACAGGCTTTTTGTATTCTCCGTATTCTGGGTTTGCAAGACGCGTTATTAACTATCTGATTAATCGAAAGTTTGGTAAATATCCAAATCCGAAACAGTAACGCGAATCACGGTAAACTAAAAAACGCGCCTTATCGATTTGATAAGGCGCGTTTTCGTTTTACTCGTTAAATCGAAGCACACCTTCTTGAATCGTCGAGGCAACCAGTTCACCTTTCTGGTTAAAGATCTCGCCTCGTACTAACCCACGGGAATTGCTCGCGTTAGGACTATCAATGGCATACAGCAACCACTCGTTAGTGTTCACTGGACGGTGGAACCACATGGAGTGGTCAATGGTTGCCATCTGGAATTTAGGCGCGAAGATAGAGACGCCGTGAGGGTGCAGAGCGGTAGTGAGGAAGCGCCAGTCAGAAGCGTAACCGAGCACATACTGGTGAATGAGCTCATTGTTTGGAACCTCACCGTTAGCACGGATCCAAAGATATTGCTTGGCTTCAATCTTCTCAGGTTTCAACGGGTTAACAACGTGTACCGGACGCACTTCTATCGCTTCTTCGCTGCAGAACACTTCACGGATTTGCTCTGGCAAGAAATCGGCAATGCGCATCGCCAGCTCTGATTCAGAGGCAAAGTTCTCAGGTCCTGCTACTTCTGGCATTGTGCTTTGGTGTTCAAAGCCTGGCGCCTCACAGTGATAGCTAGCCGTAAGATAGAAAATAGGGCGACCATTTTGAATCGCTTTTACGCGACGGGTACTAAAACTGCGGCCATCTCGAAGATTCTCAACATCGTAGATAATCGGTTTTAGCGGATCGCCCGGGTAAAGAAAGTAGCTGTGGAATGAGTGCACGGTGCGATCTTCTGCCACTGTATAGCGCGCAGCAGACAGTGCCTGACCAATGACTTGGCCGCCGTACACTTGAGGTAAGCCTAAGTGCTGGCTTTGACCTCGAAATAGCCCTTGCTCTAATTGTTCCAATTGCAACAGTTCGAGTAATTCAGTTAATGGTTTGCTCATAGATAGGTCTTTTTCTTGTACGTAATGGGCAAAGTGTGGATTTTACTGATGGATTCGTCAAGGGATACGGAGGTTTGTAGGAATAGAGTGGTTTTTTCCGCAAAATGACCGAGCTTGAGCGTCGCAACTGTAGAATTCTGTTATCTTTATTGCATAACGTAGCGATGTGTTTCTAATAAAACTATCGCTAACAGAGTTAATCGCCCCATCAAGTGAGGTTTCATGAAACTAATAAAATTTGGCGCATTGGCGCTTATCCTTGGCCTAGCTGGCTGCCAAACTGCACCTCAATCAAACCCGCAAACGGAAGTCGAAAAACCAACCTCTGCGGAGCAAGAAACTACTGTCTCAGAGCAAGAAACAATGGCATCAGTAAAAGGCACCATCGCTTACCGAGAAAGAATTGCGCTACCGGCTGATGCTGTTGTAACGGTGAAACTTCAAGACGTATCGCTACAAGATGTGGCGGCGAAAGTGATCAGTGAGCAAACCTTCACAACGGATGGTGCGCAAGTGCCGTTCGATTTTGAATTAAGCTACGACACTCAAGAGATCAATCCAAAGCATACCTACAGTGTGAGCGCACGTATCGAAGTGGAAGGTAAGCTGCGTTTCATCTCTGACACCTCTTACCCGGTTATTACCGATGCGAATAGCACTGAGCAAGTGAACTTGTTGCTGGTGGGTGTGAGATAACGAACATGCGTTGGCAGTCTTAGGGCTGCCAACCAAATTCTTTTAAGCGCACTCGCCCCTTCACTGAAAACTCCACGCCTTCTTCCATTAATATCGATCTCTGTCTCAAAAACGAATCTCCCTTTAGAGAGATTTCTCCCTTGCCGTTGATGACACGGTACCAAGGTAAGCGGCTACCTTCAGGCAAGCTACCAAGCGCCTTGCCAACATGCCTTGCGTAGCCCGGATAGCCCGCCATTTTTGCAATCTGACCGTAAGTTGCTACTTTCCCAAATGGAATTTGGTGAATTACTGCAAAGATTTGCGCCTTGAATTGATCCATACTGAAACTGTCCCAGATTTATTTGCCATGGAAAGGTATGAGGGGGGAGCTATGGTATTTTCGGTGTTTCAATTCGTAATCACAAGTGTGCTGGCGATGATTTGTGCTAGAACCATTGGTGTTACTGAAGGGGATATCCCCGTCCTTGCGGTGATGATTCCTGCTCTATGGTTACTGCCTCAAGGCGGTGTCGCTGGTCTAATGCTGCTCGCATCTATGATTGTTTATGGCCTCACGCTTCCACTGCAATCTATTGCGATGTCAGTGGCGGTGTGGATATTACTCCCGGTCTTTATGGTTGCGTTCTCTAAGCGCAGTAATGTTTGGGTAGTCAGTATTGTTGGGCTTATCGTCCTCACTCTGAATGTCGGTATTATGCTGACGCAGTCAGCAGGCAAACTAGGCGGAACTCCGATGGTGACACTTGTACAGGGGTTCTCGGTTTTTGTTGCTTGGTTCGCGGCGAGAAACTGGAAGGGCTCAACGGAACACAGCTGGTGGTCACTGCTCCTAATCTTACCCATGTGGGCTGCGGGTTTGCCTTATGCGGCATTAATCTCGCTATGTATGACGGGTATGCTCGCATCAATGGAAAGCCTAGGCAGGCTAAAAACCTTTAAGTGGAATAAGCTACTTTGCTGGACGCTACCAACGGTTGGTTTCGCGGCGATAGTTGTGGTTCCAACGATTGATGTTCCTAAACCTGTCTTCGTTGTTTGGCTGTGTCTGCTTGGCACTGCGTGGATGACTGACTACATCATCAACATTGATGAAGAGCACCAAGGGACATAATCGTGTTAAGCAAGGGACATCGATGGGGATAACCTGCGCTCAGCAGCTTCACAAACGAAGCAATGTTGGGCGCTTTGTTTAATCTGTAAGCACTTAACAGATAAAGCAAACAGTTTTGCTCGCAAGCCCTTGCAATCATCGCCCCGATACCAGATAATCCTCCCACGCTTTGCAGCAGTGAACCTTCACAGCGCAACAGCAACAAAATCTATGGAGGCCCTGGTCCTCCCGCAACAATAGCTCGTGAACTCGGTCAGGTCCGGAAGGAAGCAGCCGCAGCGAGTGACTTGTGTGCCGGGATGTGGCTGGGGCTTCCACCCATCTAGCTGTTGTTAAAAGCATAACCTGTCCCAATAAAACCATAACTTGTCCTTTTAAAACCCTTAAAGTGTCCTAAGCTTATTTTGGTTGTTTTGCTACAACAAAAGGGACGCATATGTATATTCGTAATCTTCGCAAGCCATCGCCTAATAAGAACATCTACAAATTCTCGAGTCTCAAAAACCGAGATGCTGTCATGTGTGAGGGTAGTCTGGAGAGAGACTGCTGCTATCATTTCGAATATGATCCAGATGTAGTTCACTACGAATCTCAGCCAGAGGGTTTCTACTATGACTTCCATGGGAAAAAGCGCCCTTACACTCCTGATTTCCTAGCTACCTATGTTGACGGTACATTCAAGTATGTGGAAGTCAAACCACACTCGAAAACGTTATCTAAGACGTTTAAACAAGAATTTGCTGCTCGTAAAGAGGCTGCCAATCGAAGAGGATTTGGTCTTGTTTTGGTGACTGATAAGCAAATCAGAGATGGGTACTTTCTCAAAAACTCAGAGTTGGTACATCGGTATAGTGGATGTATCGAAGGCGATGAGCTTGCATTCAAAGTGCATTCGTATCTGATTTCACAGGAAACAATGAAAATCAGTGATCTAGCCGTCTCAATTGGAGAGTCCGTCGGTCGGGTGTTCGCTTCTGTTTTAAAACTGATTGCAGTAGGAAAAGCCGGTGTTGATTTAGATATCGCTATGTTGAGTGAAAGTACAACTGTTTCGGTGAGATGAAATGGTTGGTCGATTCCATGATGAGTTCGAGCCAGAGTACAACGAAGATTCTGAAACAGAACATGAGCTTTTGCCTGAAACTCAGACCGAACGTCTTAAATACTCGAGATTACAGTCGACACAGATTATTGAGCGAGATCTCTCTTCATATCCTGAGGAGCAGAAGAGCAAAGCGCTCGAAAGGTATAAATTGCTATCCTTAGTTGCGAATGAACTGAGCGGAGGTTGGACTCCTAAAAACCTCAACCCCCTAATTGAAAAACACTTCTCCAAAACACGTCTTACCAAGAAACCTAGCTATAAATCACTGCAACGTTGGCACAATTCATTTGTTGACTCGAATGGAAGTTTTACTAGCTTGGTCGATAAAAACCACCTTAAAGGTAATCGAGAAGCCAGAGTTATTGGCGATGAAAAATATTATGATGAAGCTCTGAAGATGTTCTTAGACGCAAGGCGACAGTCGATTAGAGCGGCATTCATCTTTTACAGCGACAGGATAACAGTAGCTAACGATAAGATAGTCGCCGGAAAAATACCCAAAGTCTCATATGAAGCGTTTAAGAAACGTATTCGCAAAGAGGAGCCATACAGCGTCGCGCTCGCTCGGCATGGGAAATACTACGCAGATAAGCTCTATAACTATTATCAATCTGTGGATATGCCGACTCGAATTTTGGAACGAGTCGAAATGGATCATACCCCCTTGGATTTGATTCTATTGCATGATGACCTCATGGTGCCGTTGGGTAGAGCACATTTGACACTGCTCGTAGATGTTTTTAGTGGGTGCATAATCGGCTTTCATCTAGGCTTTAAAGCTCCTAGTTATGTGTCGGCATCCAGAGCCGTTATTCATGCGACAAAAAGTAAGAGCTACATTTCTGAAATGCCTATTTCATTCAACAATGAATGGCTTTGCGAGGGGAAAATAGAGAACTTGGTGGTCGACAACGGTGCGGAGTTTTGGTCAAAAAGCTGGGAGGATGCATGCTTGGAGGTTGGGATAAATGTCGTTTATAACAAGGTTCGCAAACCATGGTTAAAGCCATTTGTTGAACGTAAATTTGGTGAAATTGTTCAAGGGATTGTTGGCTGGGTGCCGGGTAAAACATTCTCTAACGTGCTGGAAAAAGAAGACTACAAACCAGAAAAAGATGCAGTCATGCGTTTTAGTACCTTCGTAGAAGAGTTTCACCGTTGGATAGTAGACGTGCACAATGTTAATGCTGATAGTCGTCATAAAAGAATACCAAACCTTTACTGGGAGAAAAGCTATGACGTTTTACCACCATTAAAACTCTTACCCGATCAGGAGCAAGCATTTAGTGTCGTTATGGGGATTCTTCAGTATCGAAAACTGACAGATAAAGGCATTAAGTTCATGCATATAGACTATGACTGTGTAGCGTTGTCTGATTATAGGAAGACGTACCCCCAAACAAAAGAGTCGTTGAAAAAGAAAATAAAAGTAGACCCAGATGATTTATCCGCTATCTACGTATACCTCGAGGAGCTTAAAGGATATGTGAAGGTTCCAAGTAAGGATCCAATTGGTTACACCGTTAGATTGAGCGTTTGCGAGCATGAAAAGATTTTGGCGGCTCATAGAACCTATATAAAAGGCGAAATGGATGTACTGTCATTAGCAAAAGCTCGACTAGCTCTGCATGACCGAATTGAGTCAGAACAAGCAGACTTAATGCAGTTAACGCATTCTGAACGCAAGCGAAAAGTGAAATCGACTAAGAAAGTTGCAGAGATATCCAGTGTTAACAGCGATACCCCTCACTCCAAGCTGAGTGATAGAGCGTCAAAATCAAGCTTTGGTATCTCAGAGCAGGAAACCAATTCTCAAACAATTCCGCTAGAGAACTTTAGGTCTAAATGGAACGAGCGCAAAAACCGGAGGGAATAGTTGTGACCACAGTGAGAAGGAATTTGGAGCGGGATGAAGTTTTAGCAAACTATCATGACTCTTTTTCAATTTACCCAGAGGTTGAAAAAGTCCTCTCTGGACTCGAGTGGATAATGAGACGCAGGAAGTTTGGCACTTTTGCGCCATCAATGCTTCTGACAGCTGGCACCGGTGCAGGAAAGACAGCCACAATTAATCATTTTATCGAGAAAAACTTATCAAGGAATGAAGTTCTTATTACTCGTGTAAGACCCACGTTACTTGAGACTTTACTATGGATGGCCAAAGAACTTGGAGCTTATAGAAATAGCAGAGCTAAGCCTTCAGAGATCGGGTTAACGGATTGTGTGATTGAAACATCGAAAAGAGTTGGGCTTAAATTATTAGTGATTGAGGAGTGCCAAGAGTTGTTTGAACGAACCAGTCATAACCAGAGGCAGGATATTAGAGACCGTCTCAAAATGATTAGTGATGAGTGTCATTTGCCGATTGTGTTTGTAGGACTTCATAGTGCTGGACTAATTTTAGAAGACTCTCAGTGGAATAGGCGAATTATGGTTCGACGCACACTCCCTTACATTAAGATCACAGATGAGCCTGCAATTGACAATTATTTAGATGTTTTAGATGCTCTCGAAAAGGCAGTGCCTTTAAGATTCAAGGTGCCGTTGACAGACGTTGATTTCGCAATGAGATTGTTATCGGCAAGCAAAGGTGTACTTGGTGAGATTAAAGAGTTAATTGCAGCCGCACTAGAGGTCGCTTTGGAGAAAAAGAAGGACTGTATTGACGAGGAGGACTTTGCTGCTGTTTACGAGAAAATTAACGATCCCAATGATACAAATCCTTTCACTGTGCAGATAGATGCTCTAACTATTGAGCAAATAGCTTCTTATGAAAATTATGTCACCGATGCCGAGACTGGTGAACTTTGTTTTGTAAAGCAGGTGTTTAGCAAATTATCGATACAGCAACTTGTTGGTTAGTGAGCCATCTTGCTTAGAGTTAACTAGGTTGTGTCAGTTTTTCTAATAGGGTCGCCTTCTCTTCATCACTCAGCTTATCAATCGCACACGCCAACTCAGCACTCAACTCATTCCTACAGAAAAAGTAATTCAGCGGCACATCTAACTCTTCAGCCATGCGTTCAAGCGTACCAATGTCTGGCACGTGCCTACCTTTCTCATAATGGTTCATTCGCCCGCTAGCAGAGCTTGGTTCCATACCAATTTTCACCCCTAAATCTTTTTGGGTGATCTTGGCTTTTTTACGCGCAGCTTTGAGCCTCGCTGGGATTGGGTTGTCTTTTTGCACTTAGACATTTCTTATCAACTTTTCGATAACTTAGATTGTCTAAGTTTTACTGATTTTTGTATACTTAGCAATCCTAAGTTTTGATGCGTATGAATGATCAAATGACACAGCCCCAAAAAATCAATGTCTACATGTTTAACCTCATGATTAAAAAGGAGAAAAGCAAGTAAGAAGGTGTGCTTGCTATTGTGCTCAGTGACGTCGAAGAGTATCAATCTTTGATGGAACGATTTCTGAAGAAAAAAGATATGTTTCTGACCATGTTTACTGAAAGTAAGGAGTATTCCGCTACGTTGTTGGGCAAGATTATTGCCTTATCTAAGGCTCTATTGGTGTCCAAAACAGAAGACTCACTCTCATGTTGAGGTTATGGCAGGAAGGGGATGTTGTCGCTGCAATCGAAAAGTATAAGACTTCAACAAGGTACTTTTTGTCAAGTGACGCTCGGTGGCGGTAAAACGGCGATGGCAGCTGAACTGACGAAGTGCCTAATTCGAGAGGACAAAATTGACCTTGTTCTATGTTTCTCTCCATCTTTCATCGTCGCACTTGGTATTAAAGAGATGGGGGGCAGCCCATCTCCTATCACTACTAAACCACATTAGTAAACAAATGGGTGACCGATATCGGCTTAGACAAAACGCAATACGGGACGCACTCATTGCGACGAACTAAAGCTTCTTTGATCTACTCCAAAACCAAGAGCTTACGTGCTATCCAGTTACTTCTTGGTCATGCTAAGTTAGAAAGCACGATTGAATACCTTGGTGTTGAGATTGAAGATGCGCTGAGGATTTCGGAGAGTTGTGAGACGTAAGAGTCAAGGCCAATGGCTTAAGTTGTAAACAAAATGGTCGTCGTTTGTGTCCCCCAACGCTAAATCTTTCACACAAGTATAAGAAGTATATTTATGACTATTCAGCACATTAAAGTTGGCAGTGTTCCCGATATTATTGAGCTAACACCAAACCCCAATCAGGAAAGTGACTTTCATCCTTTTACCCTATCAACGAATAGCACATGGGGAGAACAGGGCTCTGAAGTATCAATAGAGAAATTACGCCAAAATATCGAGCCTTGGTTAACTGCTCTTTTCCAATCCGAACATTTAAATCTATTGATCGGTGCAGGTTTAAGTACGTCTATTCAAATGTCGGCTACGGGTGCACCACCCGCAGGAATGGGATGGATCAGTGATCTAACTGTCTGTCAAAGCGAAATAAATAGATCCGCTACAAACGCTGCCACTGCGGCTGGGCGCGCACAGGGAAATATAGAAGATCAAATTAGAGCTATTAATGAACTTATCAAAGGACTTGAGATTCTGACGGTATTGAATACCCCGCAACCTGTAAACCCTCCAGCTCCATTTGCAGCCTATAGAGACCTAAAAGCTGATTTAGATTCGATTAAGGGGGAGTTGTCTCGATGCCTAGGTGAGTTCTCAAAATCTGTCAGTACCGGAGAATACTTAATTAAAAGTGCTGAACCAGAACGGAAAGAAGAAACTTTCAATTATCTTGTGAGCTTCTTAATGAGCTTTGCGAGTAGAACCGCCACACGCGATAGGTTGCATATTTTCACAACGAATTACGATCGAATTATCGAAGTTGGTGCTGAACTTGCTGGTTTAAGACTCATAGATCGTTTTGTTGGAAGTATCGCTCCCGTTTTTAGATCATCAAGGTTAGAAGTTGATTATCACTATAACCCTCCGGGAATACGTGGGGAACCAAGATATTTAGAGGGTGTAGCCCGTTTTACTAAGCTTCATGGGTCTCTTGACTGGCACGAGCAAGAGGGTGCGATAAGGCGTTTTGGTCTACCTTTTGGAGCACGCTCTGTTGAGCCGTTTCTAGAAGCTGAAGGTCACGAAAGCAGTAGCTATGAACAACTAATGATATACCCTAATTCAGTCAAAGACAGAGAAACCGCAGAGTACCCCTATGTTGAGCTATTTAGAGATTTAGCAGCCGCAACTAGTCGTCCAAACAGCACGTTGGTCACGTATGGCTATAGCTTTGGTGATGAGCACATAAACCGCGTAATTGAGGATATGCTAACAGTTCCATCTACCCACCTAGTAATTATCGCTTTCGGTGACCCACTTGGAAGAATTATGAGTTTCATCAGAAAAAGTGGAAGAAAAGCGCAAATCACGTTACTGATGGGCGATCACTTAGGAGACCTCAAAACTTTAGTTGACAACTATCTACCCAAACCAGCCATAGATAAAGCATCAATAAAGATGGCTGAGCTTCTAAAACAGAGAGGTTTCGTCCAGTCAGAATCCTCAAATAATACAACTACCCCTGAGGTAACACTATGAGTTACCTACCAATTGAAAGATTAGAGCAGCTACGAATCGGAACTGTTGGTTTTGTATCACCGAGCGAAATTAGAGTATCCTTAGAAATAGACTCCCCAGATTCTGTGTCTCTCCAAGGAGGTTCTCCTCGCAATTTCCCGAGAATAAACAGCTATGTCCTGATAAGCAGCGATGAGGGATTTCTTGTTGGACAAGTTGAATGGATTGCGGTCGAACATTCGCCTTATCCTAAAAGAAAAGGCTTGCAAGATTTTGGCTTGATCGATCTACCTTTCCCACTCAAAAAGCTGAGTATCAATCCTGTGGGCACATTGAGAATCGATAGAAAAAGTGATGGATTCAAGTTTTCTAGAGGCACTGATGCATTTCCCTCTGTTGGTGATTCAGTCCTCCTGCCAACTGACCAACAATTAAGATCGATAATCGAATCAGGTGAGAATAGAAGAGTTAAGATAGGTGATAGTCCTTTAGCCAATAATGCAGAAATTAAAATTGATCCCGACAGACTTTTTGGGCGACACGTAGCTGTTTTGGGTAACACCGGAAGTGGGAAATCGTGCTCTGTTGCCGGGTTGATCCAATGGTCGTTAGACGCTGTATTACGACAGGAGCAGACTCCGAATGCGCGATTTATAATTTTGGATCCTAATGGTGAATACAATCGAGCATTTGGCCCACTATCAAAATATAAAGGACATTTACTACGCGTTGAGGCTAACTCTGAGGCAGGAGAACTAGATTTAAAAGTACCTTCATGGCTATGGAACAGCTCCGAATGGGGAGCTTTCACTCAAGCAAGTTCAAAAGTGCAGCTCCCTTTACTACGTCGTGCTTTGAGAGCCATGAGAAATGATGTTTTGTCTGCAGATGACATAACAATTCAAGCAAAACACTTTTGCGGGATACTTCTCGTTGCTATGAGGCAACTAGCAAGTCAAGGTCAGATATATGTAAGTGGCGGTCATGCCAAGGGCTTGGTTGAGAGCTTGATGTCATGGGAAAGTAGTCTGTCCACGTTAAACGAGAAAATTGCCAGCCAACCTTTCAACAGCTTACTAAGCACTATAAACACTTTTCTGTCCTCTAGAAGAGGAATACAGTGGCCTGCTAAGCCAGAAGTCAGTGATACAGACAGGTTGATCGCTGATTTAAAAGAATCTCATGTCGCTCTTGGTGGTGATGAACAAGAACTACTTCCTAAAAGTGAAGATACACCCGTTCGTTTTGAAGGGGATGACTTTGTCGCATACCTAGAAGCTTTAGCACAAGAAACAGGAACAGAGCAGTTCGTAGAATTTCTTTTAACTCGAATTCGTACAATGTTAGGTGATACTCGAATTAGTGCTGTCACTAAAGATTCGGATCAACCTATTAGCCTAACAAACTGGTTAGACACTTTTCTTGGGAAAGACACGCATGGTGCAATAACCGTGATCGATCTCTCTCTCGTTCCAAATGAAATTATTCACCTCGTAACAGCAGTTATCTCTAGAGTAACATTTGAAGCCCTTCAACGTTACCGGAAAATGAATGGAAAACCACTTCCAACAGTAATGGTTGCAGAAGAAGCCCATACATTCATCAAACGCTATAAGGAAGAAAGTGAGAGCCAATCTGTCTCCGATGTGTGCTGCAAAGTATTTGAAAAAATCGCTCGTGAAGGGCGTAAATTTGGCTTAGGGCTAGTAGTATCATCCCAGCGACCTTCTGAACTATCCCCGACGGTTTTATCTCAATGCAATACTTTTCTATTGCACAGAATCAGCAATGATAGAGACCAAGAACAAGTCCATAGACTTGTTCCCGATAACATGAGGGGCTTATTAAGGGAGCTTCCTTCGTTGCCATCACGCCATGCAATTTTACTAGGATGGGCTTCGGAGTTACCCGTTCTAGTTCGAATGAAAGAACTGACTGAAGAGCAAAGGCCACAGTCTGATGATCCTGATTTCTGGAACGTATGGTCTAATTCAACAGCGGAACCTCGTGAGGTAAACTGGCAGCTCATTGCAGAAGAATGGCAAAACCGAGACTAATCATACCTCTCACTTAGCGCTAAAGATGTACCCTTATAATAAATTTAAAAGGTTAACTACTCTAAGGCGCTTTTGTCCCACAGAGACGAACAATTCGAGTTGTTGTTTGATATTTGTACTGCATGCATAACCACTGGTATAATAAATGTGCAACTTTGCACTTAACATCCAGAGGTGACATTATGGGAAGAAAGCGCGTAAAAGTAACACAAGAATCCAGCTCAGGTCGTAACACTAACTTTCATGATAATTACACTGGTGAAGATATGACGAGAAACCAGTTTGTTAAGAAGATAGAAGGTGGAAATTACGCTAACTACCACATTAGAAAAATCAATGGGGTAAAAACCCCAGTATCAAACCCAGACCCCAATAAAGATAACAATTTAGATTAGACTCTCAAGGGAAGGGATTCCCATGTTGTTCTGCATTAGATTACTTTCGAGCAAGTCGACAGAATGAGTTTTTCCCATCATTTTTATATTCAATCCGACCTTGATCTTCCAATGAACGAGCTAAAACAGCAAAAAACCAACCACGTTTGCCTTGTGTTTTACTGCCCTGAGGGTAGCTATCCTTGTTTAGATCTAGATTGTCTTTGATAAAAGTGATTGGAATCCAACCATCTTGAAAAGACGATGAATGTAGTTCGATAAAAGAAACAACTACATCATTCATATCACTCATCAAGCGGTCAATTTGGTTCTTATGATTCATCGATTTTTACCTCACACTCAAAGTTCAAATTCATCTTACCATCGTCCCGTAACAAATGAAGAGAGAATCGAAAATTGCTTTTGTCCCGAAGCGACCTAGCATTTATTTCTAAATGCTCACTACTAATGCATAGATATTACCAACGTCACATGAGTTAAATTTGGGGAAATCACGATTCATTGAAAATGTGAGTTTGATTGTCGAAGCTGATAATAGGGCGATGTCGTGTTAAAGGTTCCAGCCAACATTGTACTCTTATAGATAAAAGCAAGCTAAGCTTGTGTGTCAATAGCATTTAGCAACCAGATTATGATAGTCATGAAGATTGTTACAGCTTAGTGTGACGCACCAGATCAGGTTAACAGATTTGCAGACTTTAATTTGCTTTTTGTGCCAAGGAATCTAACACTAAAACTTAGATATTCTAAGTTTTAGTGGTGGTGTATGGATACGAACATTGAGCTTTACCCTGATGAATCGCTTGAAAGCTCTCTGTTGCGCTTGAGTCAGCATCAAGGTTATGAGAGTTACTCTCACTTCGCAGAAGATATTTGGCATGAGACGCTAAACTCAAATGAAGCCATCCCCGGTGCTTTCCCACTAGACCTCAATCGCGTAAATATCTATCACGCTCAAACCACAAGTCAAATGCGGGTTAGAGTGCTTATCCAACTTGAAAAGCGACTTCAGCTTAATAATTATGGCATTCTTAGGCTTGCGTTAAACCACTCTAAATCTGGGTTCTCTCCTGATTATAAAGCTGTTCACCGTTTTGGAATCGATTACCCTTTCTGTTTTCTTCGAAAACGTTTTACGCCGATTTGTCCACGTTGCTTGGCTGAAGCACCTTACATTCGACAAATTTGGCACTTCGTTCCTATTAAAGCTTGTGAAAAGCACCAATGTGAATTGATTGATCGCTGTCCTGAGTGCAAATCGTTACTCGAATATCAAAATACCGAGAGCATTACACAATGTGAGTGTGGTTTCGACCTGCTAGAAAGCGAGGTTAAAGCAGCACCGAACGCGGAATTAATGACGGCAAAGTGGCTAAGTGGAGAGAATAGCTTAGAAGCAGGTTTGATGAGCAAAGCAATGACCATATCAGAGCGATTCGGTATTCTACTTTGGTATTTAAATCGGTACGGTGACACAGATGATATTAGCTTTGACTCATTTGTTGATTATTGCTCGGCTTGGCCTACTGGTCTTGAACAAGAGCTCGATGCGTTGGTTGAAAAAGCGGATGTTATTAGAATTAAAGACTGGAGTAACGTTTTTTTCTCAGAAGCGTTCGGTAGTGTACTGAAGGGTTGTCGTCATCTACCAAGCCGAGAGTTAGGTAAAAATGTAGTTTTGACGGAAGTGCTCAATCACCTTTCTAAGCTTGTTGCGGACAATCCTGTGTCATCGAAGGGAAACATTGCAGATGTGCTATTAAGCCCTTTAGAGGCATCTACATTGCTTTCTTGCACAACGGATGAGGTGTATCGGTTGTATGAGTTCGGTGAAATCAAGGCGGCTATCAGGCCGCGTATGCACACCAAAATAGCCAGCCATGAGTCCGCCTTCTCTCTAAGAAGCATTGTAGAAACAAAGTTAACTCGAATGTGCTCGGAAACCGATGGGCTTAGCGTTTATCTACCGGAGTGGTAAGCATGACTAAACTAGCAGATTTGCTGGTAATCGAAGATGTTGCGGTAAAACAAGCGGCAATGAAAAAATGGTTTATGCCGTACACCGCAGATGTGGAAGTTGATGGGTTTGAGGAAGCGGCGTTAACGGTACTAGTTAACTTAAGCTCTCATCAAAAAGGTGATAAATGCAATGATTGGTTAGATAAAGTCCGTGCGAAGCAGCATTTAAACGACTCGGATAACATAGAGTCATCACTGGCTGAATTGAAATGGCTTCACTCGCATAATCTGAAGTTTCCGGACTGCCGCGTAAGAGAGCAAAGGCTCATCGCAAAACCGCTTCCAACGGAAGAAGTGTTTATTTCGGGAAGAAGTCTTGAACCGAGTTTAGGCTGGGCACACAACTCAGCATACTACCGACATGTATTGTGGTTATTGAATCCTTTTCGTTGGCAATCCAAATCAACCAATGTTCTCACGTTGGTGCGAGAAGGACAGCCGATTTGGTTGGCGTTGTTGCAAGAATTTGGATTAGAGGTCAAATCGCTCGTCGCTTTGCAAAAGGCGATTAACGCACAAGTTCCAGATTCAACCTTTCCAACATCAGTCAGTCCGTATAGTAAGCAAATGCGATTTCCGTGCGGTGATGATTATGTTTCTATCACGCCAGTCGTGAATAATTCAATACAGCGAGAGTTAGAAGTTCGGGCTCGTGATAAAAACCGTAAGCTTAGTTTTGTGACGTCATCACTGCCTAATTCTGCCAGTATTGGTAGCTTGTGTGGGAGCCTTGGCGGCTTTATGAAAGTGATGAACTATCCGCTTGAGATTAAACCAACACAGCAAGCTACGTTGGCAGCAAGCCGCAGCAAAAGTGGGCGTTACCTTGATGACTATCAGGTGACGAATTATCAGATTTGTCAGGTGCTCAATAGGATGATTGGCGCCGAACCCCTTAAAACCAAAAAGCAAAGAGACAAAGCGCGTAACGTTCAAAGCAAGATCCTAAGAAAGCAGATAGCGCTATGGATGCTGCCATTGATTGAACTGCGAGACCGAGCCGATTTAACCCCAAGCGAACGCCTTTTAAAACATGACGATCCTTTAGCCTATGATTTTTTGACGCTGCCAGAAGTAGAGCTGAAATCACTCGCAACGCAATTCAACCATCGGCTTCACTATGCGTTTCAGGAGAATAAATTTACTCATAAGTTCGCCTACCACCCAAGGCTGCTACAAGTTGTTAAAGCTCAGATAGTGTGGGTACTTAGCCAATTGAGCAAACCAAGCACTAGTAATGAGATGGTCCAAAGCGAGCAATACATTTATCTTTCTTCCATGCGAGTTCAAGATGCCGTGGCGATGAGCTGCCCATATTTGTGTGGCGCACCATCACTTACGGCCATTTGGGGCTTCATGCACCACTATCAAAGAGAGTTTAATCGGTTGATTGGAAGCGACTCATCGTTTGAGTTTTCAAGCTTCTCATTTTTCGTTCGAAGTGAAGGTATACGGTCTACTGCAAAACTGACCGAGCCGAACTCAGTGGCAACCAAACGAACGGTTTCTAACGCCAAACGCTCAACGATTCGCAGTGAGAGGTTAGTCGATTTAGAGATAGATATGGTGATTCGAGTCCATGGTAGCGAGCGATTGTCGGACTACGTATCTGAGTTAAAAGCAACGTTACCAACGGCATTTGCGGGAGGATATTTATTTCAGCCGCAGATTTCAGCTGAAGTTAATTGGTTGACAACGTTTAGCAGCCAATCTGAACTGTTTCATATTATCAAGGGCAATCCGGCTTACGGGCGTTGGCTGTACCCTATTGAGCAGCAACCGATTAACTTTGATGAACTTGAGGAAATGATTGTCGATGATAGCGATAACATCCCTGCTTCCCTTGGTTATCATTTGTTAGAGAAACCGGCAGTCCGTGCGAACTCTATAATGGAACATCATGCCTATGCTGAGAATGCGTTAGGGATTGCGAAGCGAGTAAATCCGATTGAAGTTCGATTTAGTGGGCAAGGTCACTATTTTGAGCGAGCGTTTTGGTCGATAGAATCCAGTGGCGAAACTATTCTTATAAAAAACTATAGGAATTAGATGCTTATGGATTTGTGTAGCCAGCTTAATTATGTTCGTTCTCTGTCCTCAGGGAAGGCGTATTTTTACTACTTATCAAAGAATGATGAGATGTGTCCTATTGGTGTTGATAGAACACGATTACGAGCACCAAAAGGAGGATATGCTGAAGCGTACAAAGGCAGTAATTTCTCTCCTAGAAACGTGGCACCTCAAGATTTAGCTTACGCTAACCCCCAGTATATTGAAGAGTGCTACGTTACACCCGGGGTAGATGATATTTATTGCGCTTTTTCTCTTCGTATTCGAGCCAATTCCCTAAGCCCTGAGGTTTGCAATGACAATGGTGTTCGCGATGCGTTGCTGTCGCTGGCCGCTACCTATAAAGAGCTTAATGGCTACCAAGAGCTGGCGCACCGTTACGCCAAAAATATTTTGTCAGGTAAATGGCTGTGGCGAAATAAAGAATGTCGAGGTTTGTCTATTGAGGTGACGACGAGCGACAAAGGAAACATAGTGGTGGAGGATGTCACTAGGCTCTCTTGGTATGGTAAATGGGATGAACCATCTGCGCAAAGCCTTGAGCTGTTGACGGCTTATCTGACTCGTGCGTTGTCAGAGCGTTCTGAGTATTTCTACATGGATATTCGAGCCAAACTGTCTGTTGGATGGGGAGATGAAATATACCCGAGCCAAGAATTTCTAGACAGCAAAGAAGATGGGGTGCCGACTAAAAAATTAGCAACGATAGAACTGCAAAATGGTAAAGAAACCGTTGCGTTTCACGGACAGAAAATTGGTGCTGCACTGCAATCAATCGATGATTGGTGGCATGAAGATGCAGACAAACCTCTACGGGTGAATGAGTATGGTGCTGATCGAGAGTATGTGATTGCGAGAAGGCATGTTGCGTTAGAAAATGACTTCTATCATTTGATCAAAGACACGGAGGCTTGGACCAAAAAATGAACGAAACCCAAGTTATTTCTAATGAGGTTCACTTCATTATGTCCGTATTGGTCAAGGGAGGTCTATTCAATGGTTCAAGTAGTAAGGCTAAGTGAGGACGAGTATGAAGCAACGGTATTACTTCTATATACGCTACCTTCCATCAGAGGCAGACTGTGGCCTACTTGCAGGGCGGTGTATCAGTCAAATGCACAAGTTTATGGTCAATAATAAACAGGCCATGAACCAAATAGGAGTGAATTTCCCGAGCTGGAGAGTCGATTCCATCGGTCATACCATTGCTTTTGTTTCCGAAGATAAAGAGCTTTTGATTGGATTGTCTTTTCAACCTTACTTTTCTGTTATGAAAGAAGAAGAGCTATTTGAACTATCAGCTGTTAGCGAGGCTCCAGAAGGAGCTGCTGAAGTGAGGTTTGTCAGAAACCAGACGATAGGTAAAAGCTTCATTGGCTCTAAAAAGCGAAGAATGAAACGCAGTATGATTAGAGCAGAACAAACAGGTGCTGAGCCATTACCCGAAGCAGATGAAGAGCGCGAGGTTGAACATTTTCATCGAATTCCAATTTCTAGTGGCTCATCTATGCAGGACTTCATTTTACATGTTCAAAAAGAACATGTTGGCGAGCGCGTCCGTGCTAGTTTTAACAGTTATGGCTTCGCCACCAACCAAGATAAACGAGGAACCGTACCTGATATTCACTTTTGACCCTTTTTTAAGACAAGTATTTTATCTCTAATGAAAACAGAGAGTTACAAAGGTGGTGTAAAAAAGGGTATTTTTGGATTTCTGTGACGTAAATATAGGACTATCAGGCGGTTATGGTCTAAAGTTTACAGTGATCTGCCGCATAGGCAGCTAAGAAAGGATGTTCAATTGACGCCGAACGCGCCTCATTGTGATCTGCCGCATAGGCAGCTAAGAATAGGTCAGGAAGAAAGCAACCTACCTGCTGAACAAGCAGTAGATAATCAAAACCATTGAGTTTCGGCTCGATGGTTTTTTGTTAGGTAGTGGCGCAATTCCATGAAGAGTGAGGCGTATTGAGTGTTGCTGACCGAACAGTGAATGTGGATGTTCTTTGGCCAATGTGCTGACGCATTTATGCCACATTATGAGTTTACACTTGTCGAACTCGTTCTCCTGCGATTTGCCGCATGATTTAGTTTTGCTAATACCTGAATGAACAAAAGATGGGTTTTACCAAATTAGCCTTTTTTGGATAAACGGATTTGCCTGCTCAGGCCTACTCCCTGAAACATACTACGAATCGTACGCTGATAGTTCACTAGAGTGCATAAACTCACACCTTAGGTATGAAAATGCGCAATTGAGTAAACCACATGGTTCACTGTTGTCCGCCATTGTCCATCATTGTCCATGCGTGGACAACAGTGGACAATGAAGAACAATGGCTCCATAAAGTCGTCTGTTAAAGTCACTGGCACGCTTTTGCCTCGAAACGTGTTTCACACCATCCCAACCACCATTGAGCAGATTCTCCACGCAATAAGTCAATATTTACCCACTTGTCTGTATCAACAAAATATCAATACGCATTTATAGATACAGCCTATAAAACAACAACTTAACCAACCCACTATATGATAGTGACTATAACGTAGTGGGTGCGGTTCATTGTCAATAATGTATGATTGTTTGTGCCCTGAGTCGCAAAAGAGTTAGTAGCCCCTACAACCCAATTAATTCACTAGTAGGCTGCTCCTTCCAAAACACAGGGGGTATGAATGTTATTTTGCGTTAGTGATTGGTCTAACGACGAAATAGTAGAGGCAGGTAGCTCATTAGAGGCAGCCATAATGCTAACAGGTGATGTCAGGTTAAGGGCGATTCTACCCAGTGAGTTAAGTGGGGCAACTGTGGTTTGTGCTATGTGTGCTCCCTATGAGGGCTGGTTGGAGGCGACTATGGAGACATGCCGTGATGACATGGCGCGAGTGCTAATACTAGATTCGTTCGAGTCAACCGAACACTTTACACCACAGCCATTTGGCATTACGTTATCGATTCATCTCACGTTCAAATAATTCAATATGCTCCCCGATAACATGAGCGAATATTAAAATAATGTCATCATGGTCACTGGCCATATCCATGATGAGACCCATCATCTCTGCCCGTTCGAGGATTTATGATTCCGTTTCAATAGGTTGGGACGTAAAATGCCTGAGTTTTGCGACACTATCTGGATAGTTGACCGCAACCCTATTCAGGGCATCAAAAAGATCCTTGTACTCATGCACCGAGAGTTTTTTTGTATTCATTATCCACCTCAAACTTCGAATCGCCGTTTTCGTGTATACACAAAATGGGCGTAACGGCCCCAACAAGGCTATGAATCGCCGTTTTTGTGTAGACACATTTTGGGCGTAATGCGCCCTCAAATCTGAGAGTCGCCGTTTTTAGAAAGATTGTGGACGATTGGAGCATCGTCCGATAGCACAATCCTGTAGGTTCCATGCTGATAGATGCCCACGATATATGTGTCGCTACCGAACTCTGTCCATTGATTGTGCGAATTAAAATAGGCCACAATGCCGATGAGCTTCACTAGGGTGCAATGGGATATGTCGATATCGGAACGATTTACATAGCCACAGAACCTGTAGAACTCTCGTTCTCCATTTTTCCTCAGTGCCGGGATTTCCGAGCCAGATATAATTGATGATGGCTCGTATTGGCTCCCATCCTCTTCCAACACCTGATATATCCGTTCAACAGTGACACCTAGTGCCTTCGCTTTTGCTGCCAAAATGTATTGCTCCATAGTTCTATCTCCGAGATAACATGGCTGTATAAATATACAGTAACGTTCCTAGATTCGCTATGGAGAATGGTGTTAAAGTTTAGAGTAGGGAGGGGTTACTTGGTGTTTATTATGCCCATTATGTTAAATTACTTATTTAGTTGTCATAAATGCCACTTTCATTCCACGCTGAGCTAAAAAGCTCCAAAAAGGCAACATACAAAGGAGTTGAGCTTTGCTTTTCGAGGCCTTAAATTTGCTTACGAAACGAAACTTATGAATACCTAATGAGACGAAATGGGGTTAGGGTTGATTAGGAAGGTAAAAGCCCCAGAAGTCTATTTAATGCCAATCACTTTAGATAAATGGGTCTAAACGTAATCTGTCACTATCGTTTACTCGATGTGACCATGCCTTACAGGAAGCTCTAAATCAGTTTTGCCCCATTTCGAGTTTCCACAACAATCTTGCAATCTTCCTTATCAGTAAATAGCCCTAATTTTCCTAATAGTACGTAACGCAGCAAATGGCTGACTTAAATGCAAAAAAGTTTGGGATATTGGAGAAAAAGCACAGTTTTGTCAGGATATCCCCCATAGAATCGCACTTTATGCAACTTGCTGCTATTGTGGCGAGCTTAGATACTGAGCTTTGTATGGGATTTAATATGCTAATAGACATAACTAACTGCAATAACATTGACAGTGCCAGCTTAGAAATTGAAAAAGGCAAACTGAACATAAAATTTGCCCCGAACGGCACAGGCAAGAGCACTATAGCCAAAGCTTTAATCTCTAATAATGATGAAGACAAGCTTTCTGAGCTGATGCCCTTTAAACTAAGAACTGATAATCCAGATGAGCTAAAGCCTCAGGTGACAGTTACAGAAGAGTTGAACACGGTAATGTGTTTTAACGAAGATTATGTTAGTCAGTTTACATTCCAGTCAGATGAACTCTTGAGTAATAGCTTCGATATATTTATTCGCAATGAAGCATATGTTGAGACTGAGAAAGAGATTGAAGAAATTGTTAATAATATCAAGACGTTGTTCTTGGATAACGTTGAGTTAGACACGTTAATTGCAAACCTGAAGGAGTTAGGAGCCGCTTTCAAGCTTACAAAAAAAGGAATTTCAAAGGCCTCGACTGGTATGAAAGGCTTGTCTTCAGGAAATAAAATTGAACATATTCCTGCTGGTTTAGAGGTATATCAGCCGTTTATTAGAAGTTCTAGCAACGTAAACTGGATAGATTGGCAGACCAAGGGACAAAAAGAGTTTTCTGAGATATCAAATTGTTGCCCGTTTTGCTCTAGTGACACGCAGGAAAAAAAAGAGCAGATAGAAAAAGTTGGGAAGGAATATGATAAAACAGTCATCAAAAACCTTGTTGGCATAATCGCTGTCATAGAAAAGCTAGGAGATTATCTTTCAGATGATACTAAAGAAAAGCTAACGGTAATAACCTCTCTACCCAATGGTTTAGGTAAGGAACACGAACAATTCTTAAGTGATATAAAAAACCAAATTGATAACCTCCTTGAGAAGCTTGAACTACTTAAAAAACTCAATGGGTTCGATTTCAAACAAGGTGAAAAAGTTAATGAAAAGTTAATTAGTTACAAGTTGGATTTGCAATTTTTCGCCATTATCGACTCAGAAAAGACGCAAGCAGCAATTGTCTCAATTAATGATTCAATTGATGACGTCAGTAAACAGGCGGGCAAGCTTCAAGGTAAAATCAGTATGCAGCGGGCAGGAATGCAAAAGCTCATTAGTAAGCATCAAACAGATATAAACAACTTCTTGTCTTACGCTGGGTATAAGTATGCAGTCGAAATTTCTGGTGAGGATGACCAATCGCAGTTAAAGCTTCGACATATAGATTACAATGATTTTGTTAGTGGAGGTGATCAACACCTAAGCTTTGGTGAAAGGAATGCCTTTGCAATCGTCTTATTTATGTATGAATGTTTAGCTAAAAAGCCAGACTTAATTGTATTGGATGACCCCATTTCATCTTTTGATAAAAATAAGAAGTACGCAATATTAGAGATGTTGTTCCGTAGGAAGTCAAAAGAGTGCTTACAAGGTGACACAGTCCTGATGCTAACGCATGATGTTGAGCCAATTATTGATACCGTCAAAGCTGTTTCTGATCAGTTTAATAATACAGTGAGGGCATCTTTCTTAAAGTTTACTCAAGGGGAATTATACGAGCAGTCAATAACAAAGGCTGATATCAAGACTTTTTCTCAGATCTGTAGTGGAGTAATAGATAAAGAGTGTGATGTAATCCTCAAGCTCATTTATCTTCGAAGAAATTATGAAATCTTGGATGACAAAGAAGATGCTTATCAAGTGCTTTCGAACTTGTTCCATCTAAGAGAAGTTCCTGTTGATAAAAGGGAATCTATCGTTGGTGAAGAGTATCCTGAAATGGATGAAGAGAAGTTTGATTTAGGCTGCTCAACTATTGCAAGTAGAATCACCGATTTTGACTATGCTGCGACATTGGAACGTTTGAAAAATCAAGTTGCTTTAAAAGAAATTTATGAAGGATGTGGCAACGGTTATGAAAAGCTGCAAGTATTTAGGCTGTTTAATATGGATGTTAAAAACTCTGTCATACGTAAATTTATTAATGAGACTTACCATATTGAGAATGAGTACATCTGTCAGCTTGATCCCAGTGAGTTCGACCTCATACCTGAGTATGTCAGGATAGAATGCGATAAATATTTAGAAATATAGTGAATTAATTAAGGTTCTACTCCAGTAATACTGAACACTTAGTTAAGCGACTTTTGCCATACTTGAATTAATTCATTGAATGTTAAATTAGAGATGGTGCTGACATTCTGTCCATTTTCGAGTCAGCCCATACCTGGCTGGCTCATTTTTGCCCAACTGCGTGCTGACGGGGTAGATCATCGTAACGCAGATCTGCCCCATTACGTGTTTCAACTGATTCAATATACACTGCACCAAAGCGCAGTTTGACCTACTTTTTTTCATATAATTATGTGGCCAAATTTCCTCATCCACTACAGTGCAGTGTTTTACAAGGGGGAATAGGATGAAGAGTCATGCAAGTACAAGGATCGACTACCTGACACACTGAAAAGTAAGTTAAAAGCTAAAGACAGAATACCTCGTTAATGGTATCTGCGACAAACAGATAGCCCTGAACTGTGGTTAGGTTGTACGTGATTGTCTTAACCGTACTTTATTTTCACAGTAGTACTGCCTATATCTCAGATTTTTTGCAGGTGGCTTGCCATAAGGCACTTGTTTCATGAAAATTATGTGCTTAAACGTTTACAACTGATTGGCAGACATTTAGTGAAAAGTATAAACATCTTATCGTTAGTTCAAGCTAAAGCATCTCTGGATGATAACGTCTTTGATGATTTGGTAACTTTCCATAAAATCGGTATCAACGATGCCGAAATTGAGGATCTTAAACAGTTGGTTGAAACTGTTTGGGGTGAGCTAGAAAACCCAATTCATCTAAATAATTTCTTCGTTGGTTATACTATCCCACAGATTGGGAAGGAATTTGATTTACTTAGGTTTAGTGATGACCTTGTGGTCAATATAGAGCTTAAACGAGAAAGTACAGAAGAGAAAATTAAAAAGCAGTTGCTAAGAAATAAATATTATTTGAGTTACTTACAGCGTGAAATATATAGTGTTACTTTTGTCTCTACTACTGGCGAGTTCTTCACTCTAAATGATGATGACGAGCTAGAAGCAAGCTCGGTTGAAGAGTTAGCTGAAGTTCTTGGTGGTCAGGAATCTCTAGAAATAAGAAATTTAGACCAAGAGTTTGACCCGTCTGACTATTTGGTGTCACCATTCAATTCTACTGATAAGTTCTTAAATGAAAACTATTTCCTAACAAGTCAACAAGAGAACATTAAAAATCAAATATTGAAAGAGCTTGATAAGAATAAAACAAGCTTTATTTCACTGATTGGAAGTGCTGGTACAGGTAAGACTCTGTTAGCATACGACATTGTGAAAGACTATGTTGATGGTAACTCTGCCCTCATTGTTCATTGTGGACAACTTAATGATGGTCATCGGGCTCTTATCGATGCAGGGTGGGATATCATATCGATTAGACACCTCGATTCCAGAAAGCTCTCGGATTACGACGCAATATTCGTAGATGAAGCGCAACGAGTTTACAAGAAACAATTTGAAAAAATTGTTGATGAAGTGAAAGCTGAAAAAATTAACTGTGTTTTTTCATATGATCAATTGCAAACTCTGTCAAATTCCGAAGCTAGAGCGAATATTCATGGGAAGATAAGTAAGATAAAGGGATTGGTTTCTCATAAGCTGTCTGAAAAGATTAGGACAAATAAAGAGATCTCTAACTTCATAAAATGTCTTTTCGATAAGAAGCGATATATAGATTTCACCTATTCAGGTGACATTGATTTCGAATACTATGGTGAGATAGATGATGCTCGTGAATATATATCTTCATTAAGAGAAGGAGATTGGGTAGTCGTTAGGTTTACACCTTCGCAATATAATAGAGAACATCACAAAAAATATTCAGATTGTAATTGTCAAACATCTCATGAAATCATAGGTCAGGAATTTGATAATGTAGTCATCGTATTGGATAAGTTCTTTCATTACAATGACAGTGATAACCTAGACTATAGTGCTTATGCCTATTACAACCCAGTAAAAATGCTCTTCCAGAACATCACTCGAACTAGGAAAAAGCTAAAACTCATCGTTATAGATAATGATGAGATCTTGGGAAGATGCATGAAGATCTTGGGTTAAGTGTATGTTGAGAAGGCTATGTAGATTCACACAACAAGTTGATACTGGTTGAGTTTCATAGTAAATAGCATCAACATAGACGGGATGTAAAGATGGAAAAGGCCTATCTATAAAGCGTAATGAGCCATCGGTACAAAGGAATTACTATGGAAAATTTAAATAACCCAGCAAAGCGAGTTTTGCATCTTGTTAATCAGGTGAAAACTAAGAAAGATAATGTTCCTATGTCGGTTGCATGGGGTGAGGTTTTTGGGCTTGATACTGAGCTTGTCAAAAGAGATCCACATGAAGTGTATGACAAACTAATGTTAGTTCGAAAAGAAGTAGAACTGGTTGAGCGCTTAATGAAACAAACAACATTTAGTAGCAACCTTTACCAGCCATATTTGGACCGAGTTAAAAGTACTATCTCATTAACTAATGTTTCAGCTTCATGGAATAATTACAAAAATAAATTGAGTACGGATACGATCTTAGCATTAGGATACTGTAGTGAGATACTAGAAGACGAAGATCCTGTAGATAAAGAAGAGTTAGAGGCAATTTTAAGTTCTATTCAGACTTTAAGGCAGGATATCGAAAATAGCTCTATCTCATCTGGTATGTACGATTTCTTGATGAGTCAGCTCAATATCATTGAAAGTGCTATTCAAAGTTATCCAATCGTCGGTGGGGCAGCCTTAAAAAAAGCATTTTCTGAGGGCTTTACTGACCTAGCATCGAGAGTCGATGATATCTCTGACGGGGCTGAAAATGATCATGAAAAAGCTTCAAATGTAGCTAAAGTATGGGGTAACTTGAGAACGGCAGCTAAAGGTATAGCTGAAGCAGACAAAATGGCTAATGCATTACTAGGTTTATACGAAAAAGGACAAAATGCAGCAGAACCACTACTAGACCTTCTGTCTGGCTCATAAAAAACGACTATGGTATCAAGATACTTTTTCTAACCTGACGCAAGCACTTTAGAGCATGTGCACTAACGCGTTTCTGTCCAGAGGCGTGTCATCATGATCGTCGCTGGCACGTTTGTGCCCCATTCCTGCTTAGAGTAAATGCTTGTTCATAGTTCGTTCATCTTAGTTTCCCTTACGTCTTCTTATCATGCTTAACCGATCTAAGCCTCACAGGTTGTTAACACGCAAAAAAATTTCACATTGACAATGGTAAAATAGTATGAATTTAAGTGAATGCATAATTTCTTGCATTAAAGTATTCCGATCTCGGAATTTTTTCGCTTGACCATTCCTCGTAATTTACCTTAAGGTAGAAGCTGAACGATAAGGAGCTAAAGTAATGTCAATGTACACCCCGCCAGAGACGTCCGTGAGATTAATCGAAGCGATTGAGAAGAGGTTTGATGAGCAGCCTTTCTACAGGTTTCAGATGTCGGTGAAAGGGGTTTCTACAATGGCTGAGCGCCCTTGTGTTGACAGCTCCTTTTTGGCCGCATTGGCATCAGAGATGTTCAGTAGGGGGTGGTGCATGTTTCCTGTATCACATACTTCATACTGCTTTATCAAGTCCGACAAGGCTGAGGGCTGGCGCAAAATTAGCGGCGACCGCATGTGTGAGATTCTCGCGGAAGCCGATAAGTAAATGGCGGTTGATGCGGCAGGTATAAAATCGACAATTGGGAAAATATTGAAGACTGTATAGTTAAGAGAGGATTGGGATGGGGATCAACAGACCTACTAAACGAAAAGCGATGAAGGAAGTAGCAAAAAAAAGCAAGCCAAAGAGTACTCTTCGCGGGTTGAAAATTGTCATATCTGACTCATCAAGATTTACTCGTGAAGAGCTAGATCAGTTAAGGTATGCTATTGCTAAAGTGTTAATAAAATTCGGCGACAAGAAGATACTTCCTTCGTTCTGCCGAGCAACAGGGATCACGATAGATTATTTGCAGAACCAATTCGGGAACACCATTTACCTAGCGAGTAAAGAAGAACGCCGACTGGCTAAAGAGATGCTCGATAATTTGCAACCTAAAGCAATGGATGGGGCGATTACGCTATCGTCAACTTACAAAGAGGTGAGTGAAGAACAGTTCAAAAGAAGACTGTACACAGTTCGTACCCATATAGCATAATTTTATGCCCTTATGCCCTTATGCCCTTATGCCCTTATGCCCTTATGCCCTTATGCCCTTATGCACCCAGTTAACCTTCATTTAGGTGAATAGTTTTTTTAAGGGGGCAGTGAATAGATATGTAGTAGAAAGGTGAATTTGGCCACTTTTTCATGGTGAGTTATTTCTCTATTGGCTCCATAAAAAATAAGCTTAGGCATACCTGAGTTAATTCATGGCTCTCTAATTTAGCAAACTCACTAACACGTTTCTGTCCAGAGGCTTGCTGGTTGAGGCTCTGGCACACTTTTGCCCCATTACGTTTTAAGTATAGATTTTTGTAAACTCCATGCTAGTCCGAGTTGGGCTAGATTTTCTAATGCTCAATACTAACTTACGTGCAGTGCCACTGGTGGCAATCTGGCTAAAGTGATAAAGTATTTTCTCTATGTATCAATAGTTTCAAGAGAACAATTTTATCTAGAAGTTATGTGGCACAGAAACAAAATCATGCCCAAGTAACCATCCAATAATTATTGCTTCTCTCAACGGACATCGGGATATTAACTAACATATGCAGCTTATTTATTTTTCAGTTACAAACTTTCGAAGCATTACCGCAGCTCATAAGATTTCCCTTCATGAGACAACTGTTCTTATCGGTCGAAACAATGAAGGAAAGTCAAACATCCTAAAGGGCTTGGATACTGCCATGACAATATTGCAGACCCATGCGATCAAGGCAAGAATTGGGCGCGTACCATTTGCTCGTAGTAGAGATGAAAGCTATTGCTGGAGTAGAGATTTTCCGATTAGCCTTCAAGGCAGGAAGTCGGGACTACAGACCATATTCAAACTGGAATTTACTTTAAATGATGAAGATATTGATTTGTTTAGAGAAAGTGTGAACTCAAAAATTAATGGTTCTTTGTGTTTAGAAATAAAAATTGGTAAAGATGATGAGCCAAATATTCGTGTTGTAGAAAAAAGAGGTAAAGGTGGTAAAACGCTAAACTCCAAGTCTTCTAAAATTGCTGATTTCATAGCTAGAAATATCGTTTTTAACTACATTCCAGCCGTACGAACAGATGCTGAAGCTATGGATGTTGTACGAAAGATGCTATCTAGAGAGATGCGCATGTTAGAAAAACAGGAAGCTTATAAGAATGCACTTGACACTATACGGAAAATCCAAGAACCTGTTTTGAAAGAGCTAGGAAATAAAATAAAACTTCCTCTTCAAGAGTTCTTGCCATCAGTTAAAGATGTGACTATTGAAATCCCTGAAGATGCTCGGAGAGTTTCCCTACGTAGCGATTTTGAAATTATTGTTGATGATGGAACCCCAACGAGTCTAGCTTATAAGGGGGACGGAGTTAAGAGTCTAGCGGCTTTAGGCTTGCTCAAAGATCGAGCTTCTACTACAGGGGCATCAATAATCGCGATTGAAGAACCTGAGTCTCACTTGCACCCAGCGGCAATACATCAACTAAATTCCGTTGTTACGTCATTAGGGAACAATAACCAAGTTGTGTTAACGACGCATAATCCATTATTTGTTGATAGAAATGAGATCAAATCCAACATCATAGTTGATTCAGGAAAAGCGACACCAGCAAAAAGCACCAAGCAAATAAGAGATATTCTAGGTATTAAAGCTTCTGATAATTTGACTAATGCTAGTTATGTTTTGGTCGTAGAAGGTGAGGACGATGTTATTGCTCTGAAAGCCATTTTGCCCACACTTAGTGACGTAATTGGTAAAAGTATCAAAAGTAACTTACTTGTAATTGAGCAGATCGGTGGTGCAGGTAACTTACCCTACAAATTAACCTTATTAAGTAATTCACTTTGTGTTTATCATTGCTTACTTGATAACGATGATGCAGGAAGAGAAGCTTTCGAAAAAGCGGAAAATGAAAAGCTAATATCTATTAAAAGTAACACCTTTATTACATGTAATGGCTCACCCAACTCAGAGTTTGAGGATTGCCTGAATGTCAGCTCTTATGCTAAAGCTGTTTTGGATGAATTTGGAGTTGATTTAACAACAAATGCTTTCAAGGGAAACCAAAAGTGGTCAGATAGGGTAAGAAAAGTTTTTCTTACTAATGGTAAGCCTTGGAATGACAAAGTCGAATCGGACGTAAAATACGTAGTTGCGAATGCGGTTAAGAAAGCGCCTAATGATGCTTTAAATGCGCATAAACGAAACTCGATTGATGCATTAGTAGAATGCTTAGAGTCTCTAATAGGGAGCTAGTCTAACACGTGGGGATTATCGTTGTGCAATCAGCGCTTAATCCTTAATGTGACTGAGCTAAAAGCTTTCCAATACTTATATTAATTCATTGATGATCAATTTAAACAATTTACTAACACATAATTGTCCAAAAACGATTTAGACAGCTAAACGATTGACTGCTAAGCGATTGAGTGTGATCACCAATCGATTTTGTGGTATCGGTAATGCAACGAATGCAATAGAGCAGCAGTGGCTTTATTATGTAACTTTCTTTCAGTGTGGTGCTCAGTTTCGTGTACGTTTAAAATTGGGACGCTTTATGGTTTTAATTTGGGACATTTTATAGTTTTAACTTGATTCTAACTTATTGATTTTAATGTGTTTGATTGGACGCCTTATGGTATTAACGACACTAGCGTTTAGTAATTTGTAATCAACGAGTTATAACGCACCACACCTTTCAAATAGCATAGAAAACGCGACTGGTACTGAACTTAGGTACTGAGCTATGCGCTATCTCACTCAATCTAGTAATCATTCTTGGACTTTCCGTTTCCAATTTCCTCGGCGTGTTCGTGACTATTTTTATGGTCAATTTGAATATAAATATTCGTTGGGTAAAGTGACGCCAAGAGAGGCTCGTTCGAAAGCTCTAGAGCTTGAAAAACGGCTTGTTGACGTCATTTGCAGGGTAGAAGACGCGATAGATCGACCGTCGTCTTGTGAAGGAATAGAGCTTGTCACTTGCCAACTGGTTGCCAGAATGAAAGTGGATATGTTCCTAGCTGTAGACGCATACAAAAGGATTTCAGCTTCGCCAAGGCTTCAAGGCGCACTACGAAGGTTAATGTCAGGTAAGGACAAGCAGACCCTCTCCTTATCCGCTTTTAGAGACCTACAATGCATCCATAAGCTGTATCCAAGCACCACATCACCAGATACAAGAGCCCAGCAAATGTGGGCACTGATTTCCGACGAATGTTTGACCTGTCAGGAACCCTTCAAGAATAAAGCACAAAAGATGCTTGTTCGTCACTATAAATTAATGCTGGAAGCTCGTAACAGTTTGGAATATTTCGACTTTTCACGATTTTCGAGAGTACTGAAAGCACTAAGGCAAAACGCTGTCGAGAGTTCAACGGAAGCTGCTCCAGGTGAATGTTTCGAGGAGTTTGAGCAACATCCCCCATTAAAAAACATTGCAGTTGATACCCCTGCTGACATAACTGCTTCGAAAGCGCATGAAAGAGAAGGTAACACTGGTGCAGTGAGCGCGAGTGAGGTGGATATCCGGTGGTATTGCGAACAATACCAGACACACCGAAACAACAAATTAGGGGTAAGAAAAAATAGTGAAGGTGTGGCGCTAGAAGCACAGAAAACGGTTGAGATGTGCCTTCTTGTTCATGAGCTTATTGGGGTTCACGATATTACTCAAATCAACGTCACCCATGCAGATCATGCGCTCTCACAGCTACGAGCGTTTCCTAAAGTTTCCAACTCTAAAATTAACAAGAAACGCTTCCATGCTTTTCCAAAGCATCAATGGGTTAAAATCAATCAAGGTGCCGGACTTGAGGTGATTTCAGAATCGACAGTGGGCAGATACATTGAGAAAACCTCAACGATCTACAGTTGGATACGAGACAATTTTCCTGTTCAATCTATCAACCCCTTCTGCGGTTTGGCATCTAAAAGCGGTGGACCAGTGCTAGATGAAGAGGACAATGTTGCATCGTTTAGCAAAAACGACCTTGTAAAAATATTCAGTCAACCCATTTTCACCGAACATAAAATCAAAAGACATTACACCAAGCGGATTCCCAAATATTCACAATACTGGATGCCTCTCATCGCGCTTCTCAGCGGAATGAGACCTAACGAGATTGCTCAGCTCAAACGCAAGGATTGCGTTCTCAGAGACGACATACTGTTCTTCCAGCTATCAAATCAAGATGAAGACCAATCTCTAAAGAACAAACGCGCACAACGAGCAGTGCCAGTGCACAGCAAACTGATCGAGTTGGGCTTTGAGCGATTCATTGAACCACTTGCTTCTGAAGAGCGGCTGTTCCCTGAGCTGTCCTACAGCAAAAAGGAAGGCTATTACAAATCGTTTGGCGAGTGGTTCAAGAGATATTTTTCTAACTACATTGACTTAACTGGCGAAGGGAAGCGGTTTTACAGTTTCCGCCATACGTTTATCGATCAGTTCAAGCAGCGAGGCTCTATAGCAGCGGTACCCGCTTCGATTGTTGGCCATAAGAATGGAAGCATCACTTACGATACCTATGGCAGTAAAGCAGATTTGGCTACTTTGAGGAACTACATTGAGACGGTGAAATTTGATGAAGTCCTTAAAAAGGTGAAGCCTTTGAAGTAGAGCGGCCAATGTACCTCTGGAGATAGAATTATAAGTGGAACACCCTGGTGCAAGCGTGATGGTGTGGCCAGTCTTGCGGGCTCACACCGGTCTTGCGGACTCAACAGCTCATTTTTGGACAAAAATGAGTTAGCTTAACACCTGCAATAAAGCATTCATGGGAGTGCTGTAGCTGAGCTTGCAATAGATATGGTTTTAGCGCCTCTTGATAAGGCAACATACAAATTTTGGCTATTCATGTTACTTACATCAATGATTAAGCTGTGATCTGCTTCCAAGCCTTTAAGCAATAAAGTACTGCCTATAGCCAAATTTGGAATACGGGTATCACCTCGTTGACGTAGACTTTCTCTGGCTCTTTCCATGCCCTGTTTGAAGCTCAAGGATGGCTCACAAACAACGCTATTTATGGCACTCTTTAATGCACTGAATGCAGCACGTCGATAAACTCTAATATTATCATCAGCTTCAACAGCATTCATAATTGCCAGAAAGTTAGCTGCTGTTTTCGATTGAATAAATACGACTATTGCAGCTTCGGTTAGACTTGGTGCGTTCCTGTTTCTACCAGCTAATATTGTCCTTATTCTTGGAACCCAATGTGAATTTCCCATTCCAGTAGCCAGTGAACCAAAAATACTGATTACGCAAGTCGCTAATTGCTCACCCAGTTCAACGTCTAGTCGCTCAGAAAAAGTAACTAAATCTCTTAAGTCAACGGGCTCAACCACATCAATCCCGTTATTTTGGCTCGCATATAAATGTCGTGAACTTGCGTTGATTGAGTTACCAATAACAAGTAAAGAATCTTGGGGATAAGCGTTTCTAAGCTGGTATTGTGCCGTACTTTTCAGACGCATATTTTCTTGATGATTTTGACTCAGTTGAATATGCGATACTGAGTTAGGGCTATGTGTTAAATCAATATTGTTTCCGGCTACCAACCTCCTACGGCATTCCAACACCCACTCACCCAGTTCTTGGTTTTGTGCATTTATCCAGCGCCAAGGTGTATTCAATTCGGTTAGCAACGGGAAATAACTTAAGACCTCTGCTTGCCAACTGGGAATCTGTGTACCTCGAAAATTGAAAATCAACTGCATAGGATCCCCTAAGACTGTAGTTGGGATACACTGTGAAATAGAGCAAACAATATTGTGTTGCTCTTGGTTACAGTCTTGGTATTCATCAACAATCAGCCGTGAGTATGATGCTCTGATCACTTCATGCAGACTTCCAGTAGCCAAGTAGCGACTTACTGCATTTCTTAACTCAGGGTAATACGTTCGAGAGTTTTCAACGGGTGAGGCTATTTGACAATTTTGGCTAAAACTACTCGCTATTCTCACCGACCAGCCATCAATAGTCGACAATACATAGTTCTTTGCTGGAACATTTGCCCTAGTAAGTCTCTTTCGAAGAGCTGCAACGCCAGCAGTTGTGTGGGTTAAAACCAGATATGGCTTAACAGGTGGAATAGCCAAAGCTTCAACAATTAATTGAGTTTTTCCGCATCCTGCTGGAGCTTCAATAGCTCCAATTTCATTTTCTAATATGATTTCTGCTGACACTTGTATTCCCTATTGTCGTGCCCACACAAGAAGGTTATCTAACACTTGAGTAAATTCAGGTTGTATGGATAGTTTGTTGGGCCAAAGAACTGTTTCTGCAACATTTCCCATAGGCTCAATGTCTTTGAACCATTCTTTTTTCTTTGCTGCTAGACCAAGATACAGTCGGTGAGCATCATGAGGAGTCTGAGTACAAATTGAGAGGTTAAACTGATTTTCAGATGCATTTGTAATGTGTGCATTTACCGCGTTATTAGTTTTTCTCTCAACTGCAATATTTAACAATTGCGGAATTAGATTAACGTGGCAATTATTAAATATTGCCTGCTCAGTAGCTTGGCTATCACCCCATTCAAACATAGGTATGCCCAGTTGTATTGCTTCGTTAATGGATGCTTCCTGCTGATCATTGATATCTGAATCTTTAAATATTGCAACAGGGTAACCTAACTCATTAAAGACTTTAGCTCGCTTAAACATATGACTACCGCCGCCATCTGTGTGCATAACACCAAGCGATTGGATGCTATGCTGCCCCTGTACTTGCTCAACAGCATCAATACCATTTAAAAGTCCAATTTCTGTTTTTCCTTCGCAGACTATTACTTTATTACTCAAAAATGCCTCTGCACATACTCGCAAAGTTGATTGATGCTCGTCACTACCATTCATCGAATACATAAGGTGATTTATTTGAGGTTGCCCGGCTACTGAAAACTTCCTCAGAATATGTAGCTGTGACGATTTTAATTCTCGGAGAACAAATGGGGAATGTGTTGTGATAAATACTTGTTGTATTGGTTGCTGTTCTTTTGCACCGATTTCTTTTAACAAACGACTGATTCTAAATGGCTCAAGGCCAAACTCTACCTCATCAATGATCAACAGTTTTGAGGTGGAAACCAATTTTTGAATTCCCGCTAAAAGCAATCTAGTAGAGCCTGTACCCATTTGCCTAACTGGCGTTGCATTAGCATCATGTAAGCTCACTGCGCCATGCGAAACTGAAACACTCGACACATCAAGTAAAGCTTGTAGCTCACCTAAATTTACGCCGAGTGAAGATGCTACACCTTGAACACTTGCGAGTGCATTGTTAATCCCATCCACATTTTGCTGTGCAAAGGCTTGTCTGGCATTGCGAGAAACTTCGGTGAGTACTTCACTTACATCAAATCTATCGTCTAATAGCTTGTTTAGAAGTGAGTTACGCCCCCACGTAAAATGGCGCGAAGACCCTTCCCCTAATCTGGTGGGTGATATTAGCTCCCTGTGACTCCAAGGAAGCCTCTTCTCTAGTCCTTCCTGAGCAGCGCGATGCGAATATAAGCCCCAGTCTGGGTCTAAACCTTTATCCACGACTAAACTAACTGTAATAACAGTTTCCGCGCCTGCCTGAGGTTCGTCGTAGAATTCCTGAGTAGCAAGGTTGTAGGAACGGAGGAAACTACCATAGCGCTCAATGCTTAGAAGTTCGTCATTTAAGCATCCTAAAGTGACATAAATTTCAATTCGATTATCAACATTGGCGTTATAAAAATCAGCATCTGTAAAACTGATATTTCGCCTAGCACCTAGACAAAAGTCAATTGCATCAAGGATGGAAGACTTTCCTGAGTCACCTGGACCAATGATGCAATTGACACCTTCTGTTGGATACCAGTCTAGAGATTGAATACCTCTAAAATTACGTATACCGATGTGACGAATAATCGACATGAAACTTCCCAGCTCAAATTTCTTTCTTAATTACAGAAACATAACTTAATATGCATCAAAACGCAAAGCTCCCCCGCTGAGACCGATGCTTTCGTTCTATATAGCCATGAATACCAGACTAAAAACACAATATTGCAGAACGTTCTAGGGATAGGAAACATCGTCGCGGAATCTATAATTGGCAACGTACCAAAACTTGGCTACATCACGAATAAACAAGCGGTGTCACTGATAGGTGTCGCTCCAATCACACGCGAAAGTAGACGCTACAAAGGTAAGCGCATAATCCAAGGCGGTCGAGCGCAAGTACGAACCGTTTTATACATGACGATGATGTCAGCCATGCAATTTAACCCTGTTTTCAAAACCACTTATTCACGACTTTTAGAAGCTGGGAAACCCAATGAATTGGCTATCATTGCCTGCGTTCGCAAGATGATTGTAATACTGAATTCAATGTTACGAGATGGCGTCATGTTGGATGAAAATATAGCCAAAATTTAGCTATTGACGCCATAGTCGTTTGCAATATGCGTGCTAATTGATACCAAAATCTTTGGACAAAGAACTCATTAGTGATTGATTTGCTGCAATCAATCTTTCTTTGTCATAACCACTTTCAAATGATTCAAAAAAACTAGGCTTCCAATTATCAAGCCGTTGATAGCGTTCAACTTTAGCGATAATACCAGCGTCTTTACCATGACCTCGATATGCCTTAAAAGACACCTTGATAAACTGTTGATATGCTTCAAAAGCTTCCTTAGACCAATAGGGCTGTGTTGAATGAAAAGTCTTATCCACTTTTCGTTTGCACTCTAAGATGTCTGTAGGTGTGTACTCTTTCCAATCACCCACTCGAAGTATGTATGAATATATAGTATTAATTTCATCTTGTACCGAAGCGTATATCGCCGCACGTTTTTCGATAATCGCATGATCAAGTTGCAGGCGACTCTTTATCTTCTCCAAACGTTTATGAACCCAAAAGCCTGTCAAAACGATCACTAATAGCGGCATAAATGCAGAAATTAGTGGAGCATATTTCAGCAATGAATCAATCATGAAAACTCCGTTTTTATATCTTTACACAGGAAGCATATACGCCGCATTAACGTGTGAGCAACGCTACCACGAAACTTAAACAAACCACCATAAACACAAAACCCAACGATGGCACAAAAAGTGCCAAGCGTTGCGAATCACTCTTAAATGCTTTGTAAGTTTTCTTACTCTCGGTGTATTGCATCCATTGAACGCATATAATCTTCGAGCTGCCCTGCTTCACTTAATAACCGGAATGGATTACCTGCTGCTGCATCAATCTCATGAGCTTCCGTAATGCTGCACCAAGGACACATTTCATTACCACCACTAACTGGCTCTTCACAATTATCACATAGTTCGTCATGGGCAAGAATGTCTCCATCCTTAAAAGTGCATATAGTCCCGTCATATGATCTGAAATACGGCTGAGGATGGCTTTTACCAATGACCAGTTGATACCAATCAAGCCCCCATTCTTCTACCGCTTCTTGACTTAAAGTAATCAAATTTTCATCAGATTTAGGACCTATAATAACTGATACTAAGCAGTCCATTGGAATATACAATATATCGTTACCAGCCACTTTCTCGATAACACCTGTTGTATCCACAAATCTTAACTCTTCTTCATAGCTCCATTGAGCGTATTTAGAAAAGTATGCTTCGGAAAAGGCAAAACGCTGGAGGTCATATGTGTATCGTGGTTTTTTTAGTTCTGCAGCTCGCTGAACAATGTCCCCAAGCGATTTATGAGGACCTTCACGATAGTCGACGTCCCAAAACGGATTTCCGTCAAAATGTTGTTGGAGTTTTTCTAAATCAAACTCAATTGCGAAACCTGTATGATTATTAGCATAGTGAGCCCACATCGGAGATACAATAGGGGACTTGGAAAAGCATGAGGTAGGAAACTGAGGCATCTCCTGAATGACGTCACTATAGAACGCTAAATATTCAGTTGGAATATTCAAATCCATTGCTAGGAATAACTCGTAAGGGTCATTGTAGTCCTTAGGCAAAGAACATTTAACACCACAAAAACCTTCTTTATCAAAAACCAACTCAAAAACTGAACTTCCAAAGTATTTGTATATCTTGCTCATAAACGCTACCTATTAACCTCACTAAGTACTCAGAAAACTGACGCTTTTTAGACGGATTTCTTCCGTATTTGCATTCCGTCTATATTGCTGGCGTCCATTATGAAACTCAACTGGTATCAACTTGTTATGTGACTAGATCTAGAGTTATGGGGGCGAACTACTTAAAAACCCGTAGAACAGAACAAAGCACGGATTAGATTAACTTGTTTTATTGGTGTACTGCTCAGGTGTTCCGTTTGCAGGTTCTGTGAAGGTTTGGGGCAATTATGAGTTATGAAGCGCCGACTACCAAGGTTCTTCGCCAGCGTTTCAGAAAGAGGGCGATTATTACGTTACCATGCGGTATTGGACTTGCTAACAGCAGCGCCGATGCAATATCTGTAAATGAACTAGAATGCGAAACAGCTTGTTTCCCAATTCCATCTTTATCCAAATTGAGATCCCAAGACTTTCTCAATACTGTTTGTTTTGCTTACGATAGGTCAAGCATGCTGGCAAGCTACGAGCATCACTCACACTATGTCAGCGCTAGTCAGCATGCTTGATTTTAGATGCGGTCTATGAAGAAGATGCGGAACGGTTTTTAAATCGTCTCCAAGTTGAGATTGAAACGCCAGCGAGTTCGCATGCTTTAACTTGTGATAGTTGGTTTACCTCAATGTACTTGTCTACTTCTAAACACTTGTCCACTGTTTCTTGAACTTGTTGTTTACCCTTAAAGTTCGCCTTGTTCTGAGCTATGCCTTCAGCTTGTCGCCTACGTCGGTCGATGTAGTCTTTTGAGGCCATTGCTGCAAGAACATCGAGCATCAAGTTATTTATCCCTTTCAGGACGGCGCTCATCACTTCGCTGGTTAATTGGTCTACTGACGGAGTTAATATTTGATAACTCGTTGGTAAGTCAATTGCGACCACTCTCAACCCATTGAATTTCAATTTATCTTTAAGCTTTTCCCAATCTTCAGTTTTCATTCGTGTTAAACGATCGACTTGCTCCACTAGAAGAACGTCACCTGCGAAAGAGTCTTCAATTAGCCGGTTGAGTTCAGGTCTTTCGTAAATTCGACCACTAGCCTGTTCTACGTAAAATTGTTCGATAACGTGGCCTTGTGATTCTGCAAAGTTGCGCACATATTCTTTAGCTCGCTCAGCATTCTGTTCGCTAGTCGATGCTCTTAAGTAAGCTCTAATTTTCATCACTACCCTTAATGAGTCTTTTAGATACCTTTAAGCACTATGGTTCATTTAGCTACCCTAGCAACCTATATGAACGCGATGGGTTCATGGTGAACTAGGGTAGACTTATATGAACTAGTTTCCTTGAAGTGGGTTACTCTAGCCACTCGAATGGCTTTACTTGTTCAAGGTAGTGATCAAATTTGATTGTTTCGACAGCCTCCTTGAGTTTCTCAAGTTCAGCTTTGCTACCGTAACGGTCATACGTAATTGTGCCGTTTTCGTGCCCAACCAAAGCAGCGGGCACCGCAGCGAGTACACCAGACTGTTTAAAATGGTTGATAAAATTGTGTCGGAAGCTAGAAAATCTTTTCTTCTCTGCTGAGAGATTAATTAGCTTAGAGAAGTATCGACTAAACCACTCGCCATGATTTTTATAATAACCGCCTTTTTTGCTATACGTTAGTTCAGGAAAGAGTAGATCATCTGAATGAAAACGTTGAAGATACTTTTCGAACCCTAGTGACAATAGTGTTGAATGCACTGGTACTAAACGCTTAGCTCTTCTATTTTTCAACGATTGATCTTCATCTGAGTTTGATAGAGCAAAATGCAAAATTCCATGTTTGCAATGAATGTTCTTCGCTTTTAGTTGCGCTATTTCATTTGGGCGCATACCTGAAAGTAGCGCAATAAGCGGCAGCCAGAACTGACTGTAGTTATAAATTTTCTTTGTTTTGTGTCGCTTTATCGTATGTGATGTAAAAATAGGCTGAGAGAAAATAGTCAGTAGATCCTTTTTCTCAAAGGGGTTTACGTCATCACATTCATAGTAGTTCTCCTTTTTCGTTCCTAATCCACTGAAAGGGCTTTGTGTTTTGACTATGTGTTTATCTATCCACTTGTAGATAGTAGCCGCCTTTTCTAAATAACGGCCAACAGTGCTTTCCGAGATAACTTCTCTTCCCACATTTTCATTGATTTTTATCCACTCGGAAACAGGGTACGGACGGAATACCTCCTCGTCATGCTTTGAACTTCGAATTTTAGGTAGCATTCTTAGCTTTTCCAAAGCTAAATCTCCATCGTCTACAGTCAAACTAGTTACATCAAACTTGCCTATTAGCTCATGAACTAACAAACACATCCTAATTGTCGATAGCGCTTCAATAGAGTTACCATCCTTATCTTTTTTAAGTCTTATGTCGTTGTTTTTTCTCCTTAAATATTTTTCACAGAGAGCTTTAATGTCGTTAGCATCAACGTTGTAATCTATTAATGGCGTGGTACTGCTCTGAGACGTGTGCTTAACGGTTTCCAGTTCATGGATATGTTCGCCTTCTACAGTTGGGATCTGTGTACTTTGAGCTGATTGTGAGAGAGGGTTATTAAGCATGGATGCTACAACAAGATTGATTTTCTCGTATTGAGTAGTCTCGATAGCGTGACGAGCTTGCAGCATTAGCTTGTAGTGGTCTTCTAAATAACACAAAATTGTATCGTGTGTAGTATCTCCTAAGTTGGGGTAGCTATGCTGAATCATCTCCATTCGTTTTAAAGCTCGAACTAACGGAGACTCTTGCTCTGGGTATAAATCATGGATGAACTGTAGCGTTTTGAAACCGGCTAAGTTTGAAATCCCAATACTTGGCTCTGGGGTACGGCGTTTAGTACACTCTTTGAGCATATCATGCACCTCACTTGACTCACTCAGCTTACTATATGCATGAAGAACGTCGCTCGAATCTTGATTAGCCAGCATTATGATCTGTGTCTGAATGGACGATAAGTCCGACATTAAATCTGAAGCTTCTATCTTTGATTCGCTCTTGTTGTGCTCTATAACGCCAACGACCATTAATTACCTCTCCAAGTCATTGTTTTGCAGCCCAGTTGGGTACGCAAGTGTCAATCTATAATCTAACCAGCATTGAACAATTCCTTGTTCACATGCCTAGGTCAGGGAAACTCAAGCCGAAAGATATCGTAGGGAAGTGTGAGGGGGATTAGTGTGCGAGCATTCTGCGAGATAGCTCCAGAGAATATAGAATCACTAGGGTGTTAACTATTGCCCGCTCCTGGTTCGGAGGTGAAAGTAGGGTTTGTTAGTTGACTAGTATGGACGTTTCGAAGCAGCAGAAGTGTCGGTGTAGTGATAAACACAGGAATGCCCCAAAACCGGCTGTTAAAGACCAATATCACATCGATTTGAGAGGGCATAGGTAATTATCAAGCACAACTGTTCTAGAATTATGCTTTCTCTTTTTCTTAGTACGACCGATTGGATTAGATTCAATCTATATTCGGTGCTGCCAAAATTGGTGACAACTTTGGAACAGCTGGCTTAATCGATATTGCCAGTTGTTTCGCAGGTAACATTGGGCGTTTACGATCATGCTATTCAAAATTCGTGATCACGTCATGGAACCGCTGCCGATGGATTGCGCAGTAACCTCATCATTAAGAGAGTAATGGTGTCAGGTAAGACCTTTCCCTAACCGAGGGTCATAGGCAAATATTATGAGAAAGTAGTCTGATGCGCCCTAGGCGCGTTGATGTGATTAATTTAGACCATCTGAATCACAGGGAGCGCTGGGTCGTTAGTGCATTGAGCCTCGCTTTAATCGAGGTGAAGTCAGATGCTTCCGGTGTCGCTGGTTCTTCAGGTTGTGCAACATCATACTAATTTTATACTGTTGGTATGTTTCCTTTTAAGTTTGTTCGAAGGCGATAAATACTCTTTAGAATTGTTGAAGTTACTGTTTCTTTCTTGGGCGATGTTGTGGCGCTTACAAAGAAGGTTGTTTGATTTTTGTTAATACCATTTCCATGTGCTATTGGCTGTATGTTTGTCGATAGTTAATATGAAGAGAGGTGGTTAGAGTTTGCGCGTTGGTGTTCACTATTTAAACGGTTGTTTACGGCAAAATAGGATGAAGTGATCAAGTTCAAATAAATGTCTTTTCTATTTATGCGTGATTATTTATTTAGGTGATGTATCACGATCTCGTAATTGCAATGGCTGATATATTTCAAAGTTAAATGCGTCACCACTCATTTGTTTCGTGAATATTATTATGGTTGTGTGAATGATGCAAATTTGTATAAATTCATTCTTATCATAGACTTCGCTATGATTTTAAAACTTCTGTTTTATTGGTGTCAGAATGAATGAATTTAGAAAAAATAATATAGTAGCAATAGCAATTTTAACAGTAACAACAATCCTGCCAGAGGGAGCAGCTTGCGGTGGTGGTTCTAGTTCTAGTGGCGTTTCTTCTTTATTAAACGCTTAGCAGCACATACAGAGGTATATTATGAAAACCCTTTCAATGGCAATTGCACTAGCTCTAACTCTAACCACTTCAGTTTCTGTTACCGCAGCAGACGTAGCCCCTATGATTGGCGGCGAGTTTGTGGAAACCGTTCCTGGGCACTTGTACGACGATTCGATTCTGCACCTTCGTGTGCATGGTCAAAAAAATGGTTACCCTAACACCGTCTCTTGCGGTGCAGGCGTTATCGGCGGTAAATGGTTACTTACTGCGGAACACTGTCTAGACGATCTTGACGGAACCATCACTCTTACTCAGAGTAATGACCGTAATGATTACGACAAACAGTCAACAATGAACGTAACACACCACACCACTCGAAATCCTCAGCGTTACGCTGAACGACTAGAGTACTTAAAGGCGTATTACCAACATTATACACCTACCGATGACACGTATGGTAAACCGCTTTACAGAGACAATGAAGAACAGATCACTGATGACTACATTCAAGAGGTACTAGCATTACCTTCGGATACTATCATTGGTAGCAATCTTCATGGTGAAACAAACCACCGCGGTCAACATGTTGACAATTGGGCAGACTTTGCGATTTTAGAATTGGAAACACCAATCACACACAAAAACCCATCAGCTATAGGTTTTTTACGTGATACCGATTTCAACGAAACAATCGTAAAAGGCAGTGAGTTTACCTTTCAAGGATGGGGACAGGACAGCGACAGACGCACGCCTCGATACATCCAGCAAGGTGACTTCACATTCTATCGAAGTGATCTTCAAGCTCATTATTTCCGTGATCGTTGTGATGAAGATAATGTCACACACTGTTACATTACTTACGAACCAACTTTCTCATTGCAAAATAATGGCGATAACCTTATGAGCGTGCTACCAGGTGACTCTGGTACACCCCTCAAGCGTGATCACACGTTCTACGGAGTAGCATCATTCGTAAGCCTTGGTAGCTCAGTCCAAACTGCAGATTCAAACTTTTTTGAGTTTGGCCCGCATAAAGACTTTATTTTGGATACGATCAACACGATTGTTACCCCAAATCTACCGGTTATCGAAGTACCTGCAACAGGCTTTGGTGAAACTATTCATTACAACATCCAAAACCTAACGCACAATGACGCCAGACTCAACCTAGTTGAGAGCGGCACTATCATTGCTGATGGCTACGCTCGTATTATACACGCCTGTCAAAACACACTGAGTTCATTTGACAATTGTGTTATTGACATTGAATTACTTTCGGCGCAAGACGGTTATTTCAACTACAACGGCGAATATTCGTTCGAAGTGGCAGAAATCAACGGCGAAGCTAGAACTATCAGCCTTGATATTCCAGTTTCAGACGTAACACCAATTGTTGAAGGTGACAAATTTACTAAAGATGGTATGGAAGTGACCTTCCAAAGCATTAACAGTAAAGTCGAGATGGTAAAAGCTGAAAATGACATGGTCGTTCAGTTCTATCTATCCGAGGTGGTCGACATGGACAGCGTGAGCGTTTCTCTACAAGATGCGGGTGGTATTTACGACTTCAATGGCAATATGCTTAACACTTGTGAAACCAGCCACAAGAACAGTGATCTTGTTCAATGCAACATCGCAATCTCTGCGTTCACTCACAGTGATTCGATGTTTACCTTCAAACTTGGCGACCAAGAAACAGCGATCGTTGAAACTACTATTAGCTTCATCACCGATCCTGGCACTGATGGCAACACAAACTCAGGTTCAAATGGCGGCTCATTTGGCATCTTTGGTTTATTTGCCCTGGGTCTTCTTGGCTTGTTCCGCAAGAAATAACTAATACCAAGCCCTCTTTGTGGGGGCTTTTGACAAAGGTCTAGCTTTTAAGCTGGGCCATTTTCCCAAATGGGAGTATCTAAATATGGGTGCCCCGATATGCTTCCAGAGCTTCCCTGCAATAATGTGAACTCGAAGTAGCGATCGTGGGGTTGCTCATTCCACACCCCGTAAGCGCCAGTTACTCAGCGTATTGAGGGGTAAACCAAAGCTATTAGGCCTTGGTTAGATTCCATGGTAGAAGCGCTTCTATATCTTCGATCGTCTCGGCGTACGGTATGCAGTGAAAGTTGTATGTACGGTTCTTAGGGAGACGGCACTTGATAACAAGTGTCGTCCACCCGACAAAAGCGCTTTACGCTATCAACATAGTGAGTGTGATCAATATAGTAAGACTATCAATATAGTGCACCCTAGAGACCGCTGCGATAAGCGGCTCTTTGGTGGCAGCATCAAGACTCTCACTAGTCCCCCCGAAGTCTTTCACTACTTTTGCCATATGAGAATTGCTCCATTGCAGTTATAGACTAATTTTTCTGGGACAGCACTACCGCTTTGTATTTTTTCAGTCAGGTGGCAGTCAGTGGTTTCGGATAAGAACACCTCATAATTTTCATTCCTTATTTCCACGTAAAGCAAAATTGCATCTATGACTTGAGTGACGGTTAACAGCGTTACGGCTAAAGCCACGACCAGTACTAACATTATTAAAGTTGAGCGCATTGTGACAACAACATCGTGCTTGGTTGAACATGTGAATGTTAGCCCGACTCTACATGCCCACAAGCTACTAAGCGAGCCAAAAAGAATTCACAACACCGTCAATGAAGTTAAGTTTCTAGCATACACATATACGGTAGCCCAATGCAGGGTTTAGCTTTTGCCTACCCAGGCTTCAATGGAGAAACCGATACCAAAATGACTTCGTCTAATTTCACTATAGAAATTAGACGAAGAGATAAAATCGACCGCTCGTACAAGGAGAACGGGCAGTGCAGAACATTACTTATAGAAGTAGCTGGAAGTTCAGCGTTATTAGGTGATCGAGAAACGGTGGTAAGCATATTTTTATTGGCGTTATCACTCAGACTGCCAACTCGATACATAACGTGACAAGCACAAACTTAAAACATAGCCCCTGATGGTGGAATCAACGCCTAATTCAGCTGTCGACTGAGCCATCAGAGACGTCATTTTTAGAATAGAAAATGTCGTCACCTCTTATTTGGTGAGGATGCAAAAAGCCCTCGATTCCGCACATGGAAGAGCATCAAATAACTACCGACGTATATCATTTATCGCTACAGCCGAATGGCTGCGCAATCAGCTATGTCATACATAGGAGAATATCAACGGAATACAGGAGAAAAATACAAATGAACAGGAAATACTCAGGGCATACTCTGAACCGAGTGCGAGATTTTACAAAACCCAACTTTTCGTTGGGATCTCGAGACATGGAGAAAGCACTGATCAATGCTTCACTAGAACAGCAAGGAGGAGTTAAGAATAATACCCACAGGTCCAGGTTGGCGGCAATTCGTGATTTTTCAGTTTTTTTGAAGGTTAATACAAGAATTAAGAGGTTGAATCACATAGACAAAACAACCGTGCTTCAATATGGAGAGCAGCTTCAGGAACGTTATGAAGTTGGTACTCTTAGCCCTGTGACGGCAAGAGACTATCTCAGTCATATAAATAGAACCCTAGCGCAGGCGAGAGGTGATGAAACTTGCGTTGTTAGAGCTACTGCAGATTTAGGATTCGTGCCCAAATCAGGGGTTGCGCAAACAGATGGTTCCATAGCTGAACGTATCCATCAGCGCATACTCCATGGTGTTAGTGAAGAATTAGGCTTAATTATTCGGTTGCAACGAAAATTCGGCATGCGATTTCGAGAGGCTTGCCTGCACGATGCCCAGCAATCGTTACGAGCGTTAGCAAAGAACGAAATACCCACTATCTCTAGGGGCACGAAAGGAGGCCAGTCTAGGTCGATGCCTGTTGAAAACACCGAGCAATACAGCCTATTAGTCCGAGTGGCAGCTTACCAAAAAGAGCATAAGACACACACTCTGATTCCTGACGGCCGCGGTTTTAAAAGCTTCCAAAGTTATGCGTGGCGTGAAACAAAAGCAATAGATGCTCTGTACCTTACTCATGGAGAAAGGAAATTCTTCGCCACTGAATTTTACGCAAGAAAAATTGGGGTTCGATGTCCAGTGCAATCAGGGATATCACATGGTAAAGAGCACTTTGCCTTCATAGCCAAAGAACTTGGTATTCCAATCGAGCATGCGCAGAGCTTAGACCGTATAGTTCGGTTAGAGTTGTCAGAACTCCTTGGGCATCATCGCGTTGAGATTACAAACGCCTATCTAGGATAATGCCGTGAACAAACACACTTTTAAACAAGTAATGACGGTCATGGCTCCGTATCGTAAAAAAGGCATCCCTTTCCGCCAGAAACAAATCAAAAGATTAATTTCGATACTGGAGGATATTTTTCAGCACGAGAAGTACTTAAGCGAGCAAATCCACAAAGTTGGGAGGCGTCAAATAATTGGGTACTGGGAGAGGACTAAACATGAATCAAACCAAACCCGAAAAGAAAAGTATGCAATTCTAAAGCTGTTCTTTGAGCAAGCACACCTAAGGGGTAGAGTGCCATTTCCTAAGTTGGATTCGTAAGTAAAGCAGAAAAATGGCTCAACACACTTACGCAATTCGATAGTTGACCATACGACATGCATAACTAAAACGTGGAGGTAAAGTTATGTATGAAAATATCGGCTCAGAAAACAATCGTTACTCATTGATAATTGAGCAAATGGATGAGGCATACGGTGTGTTCGATTGGATTATCGACAATGGTCGTGATGCAGACTACCGAGCTAGAGAAACTATCGAGCGGATAGCGACTAAGTTCTGGGTTATCGGAAAAGATGCTCATGGAGCTCAGTTTGATCTAAGACTACTAACGCCGGAACAGGCAGAGGAAATCGTCAACGCAATAGTGTTTTCTTCGTGTGGAGAAACCAAACTTGCGTTGAATGATCTTGTTCTTTTTTCATTCGCTTTGAGTGTGTTCCGTACACACATCATGGTAGAAGATTATGAAATGGAAGATTCTCTAGACTCTGATGGTCACAGAGGTTTAGTGCTTAAAGAAGAACACCTTCGAGAGCTTTGGCCGTGGGATCGACTCTTTATTAAAGGTTGAAGTGAGTGAATGTTAGAAAAAACAGATGCCTCGGGTGAGGCATTTTTTAACTCTTGAATCCAACAAATAAAGGTACTAGGATGGGGTACTGAAGCAACATTTATATACCTATGTCGATTTTCTAACTGCATGAAAATAAAAGACTAAAATTGCCATTTGGTCATGTGGCTGGGGCTTCCACCCTTCTACTACTTTATTCTTTATTTTCAACAACTTAATTTCCTCCATATCGCTAGAAAGCAAATTGGTACTAAACACTGGTACTAAACATGCGCTATCTCAGCCGTAAATCATCCGGAATTTGGTACTTTCGTTATCAAATACCCAAAGCCTTTCAAACTCAATTCTCTAATCGAACTGAATTCAAAAGATCCTTGCACACCAGAGATTACCAGCGTGCTGTTTTACTTGCTCTGAAGCTAGAACTTGAACTTAGGCAAAAGATTGCTGATCCCGAAAATCAATTTGACTCCACACATACCAATGTCGAACCTGTCTTAGAATCTGCTACGACTCAATGTAGATTACAAGAATCGAAGAGCTCTACAGGTGATCTAAAAGGGTTTACCTATGAAGAGGCTAAAAAGCCAAGCATTGAGTTAGAAGATGCCTTAGCTAGCTATGCAAAGGAAAAGCGTGCCAAAAATGTTGGTGAGTCCAGTATTAAAGATGTAGCTTCAAACGTGAGATTAGTACATGCCCTCATTGGCACTACAAATCTTTGCGAAGTAACCCGTGATGATGTGATGGATGCCATTGAGCTTTTACGTTCCCTTCCGAAAGATCTAAATAATCCAAGAAATAGAAAATACTTTGGTGGAATGACGGTACTTGAAGCCATTGAAAGAAATAAAGAGTTTGGTCTACTAACCATTCTTGACGTTACGACGGCACGATACATACAACGAGGCCTTGTTGCGTAATTCGGACAGAAAACTTAACCGCCTGAAATTGAGTGATTATTAAACAACATACTGAGTTTCAGGCATACCAAGCCCTGTCAGCTTGTTCAGCGCTTTAATCATGGCGTAGGTTTCACCAACCTGAGCATTGTAGTTTCTTAGGCTTAACCTTCCACCTAGCAACTGCTTCACACGATACATGGCTGTTTCAGAGAGCGAACGCTTATGATAACCATACCGCTTTTTCCACTTCTTGTTGGAGCCGTAGAGTTTTTGGCAACCCACGGCTAAATTGCGAGGATGTCCTTGTTCCCAGAAGGCAGCCCCTTCTCTTGGTGGGATAAGCGGAACAGCTCGCTTAATCCGTATAGCATCATGGCAACTCCTTGTGTCGTAAGCACCATCTCCAGATATCTCGACGATTCGTCGACGTGTTTGCTTGAGCAAATTAGGAAGGACTTCTGCATCAGTGACATTAGATAAGCTCAGCTCTGCTACTATCTCGTGAGTGCTTGTGTCAACTGCTAAATGCAGTTTTCTCCAGACTCTACGCTTCCCGTCAGTACCATGCTTTTTGACCTTCCATTCACCTTCGCCATAAACCTTGAGACCAGTAGCATCGATGGCCAGATGCTGTATCGCACCTCTGGTTTTAGTTTTAAATGAAACCTCAACTTCCTTAGCTCGACGGCTTATACAGGTGTAATGTGGACAAACAAGCGGTATGTTAGCCAGCTTAAATACAGAGTCTAGAAAGCCTTGCAGCGCTCTCAATGGCATAGAGAAAACACGTTTTACCATCAATGCGGTAGTAATGGCTGAGATCGCTGAATCGACGAGGCCTGCCGCGCTTACTCTGTTTGCTTTGCTTCCACTCGCGTATTGCTTCTTCATCAATCCAGAAAGTGAGTGAACCACGGTTGATTAGGGCTTTGTTGTACTGTTTCCAGTTAGTTGTTTTGTAATGAGGTTTCGGCATAAGGCTACGATGATTAACTGATGTAGCCGATCAGATCGTAACTTCCTGATTTAGTTCCATCGAATTACGCAACAAAGCCGCGACCATGTGTGAGAGATAAGCGGAGATTGTGATGCGCTCATTTCATTGTGACAAGAACTTTCCTGCGCGTAAGCCTAGTTCAGATTACGATGAATAGAACGTCTAATTAAATGCATGAGCTTATACAGGCCAACATTAGTATGCCTAGGTGTAAATCTAGTCACTTTCGATAGGGCTCTTCCTACCCAAAGCTTACAATGGGGCACAGGCTTTTCAGAAGAAAAGAAAAGCCTGTATCAGCGCTTATCAGCAGTCTGTTTTCTCAGAGCGTCTTCTAGATCAACGAATAGTGTTATCTAGCTTCGAATGCCCAAGTAAGATCTGTACCGCCCTAATGTTTTTTTGTTCTAGCATAGATCAAAGTAGCTTTGGTGCGGCGTATGGAATGAGTACCATAGTAGTCCGCATTCAATCCAAGTTTTACAGCCCAAATTGATCGATTGGCCGAGATGTAGCAAAAGTCAGATTAACGGTAAGCAAAAAAACAGCAGTCAGTGATAGGGTTTAATTGACAAATAAATCCTACACAAACTACCGTTTTCATGCCGGGCTGAATGACTCGATTCAGCATGTACTCTCAAGGGCCTCAAAGGGCAGATTGAGCATCTTGTGCCCATTTGGTCAGCTTTAAATCGTCCAAAATAAGCAGCACGCAAGGCACAACAATTGACGCGAGTAACGTCGTCGATACTAAGCCAAACGCAATACTGGCAACTAACGGGATCAAAAATTGAGCCTGTGTACTGGTTTCGGTTAACAGTGGAAGCAAGCCTGCGAATGTGGTTAACGAGGTAATAAATATTGCTCTGAATCGGTCACGCACTGCCACTTTACACGCATCGATCAAACGCTCGCCTTGAGCGATGTTCTGCTTAATAAAATTGACCAACAAAATGTTGTCGTTGACGACGATCCCCGCCAAGGTTGCGAAGCCCACCAAACTTGGAATGGTTAAATCGAACCCCATGCCCAAGTGCCCCCATACCACACCAATCCAGCCCATCGGTATCGCCAATAGCACAGCGATAGGTTGAGTGTAACTTTGGAACAAGAACACCAAGATAAGATAGATACCCACCACGCCAAGCGCAAAGAAGGTCGCTAGTGAGGAGCCCGTATCTGAGCTTTCTTTGTCCTGACCTTGAGAGGCAAAACTGACCTCTGGGAATTTCTGTTGAATTTGCGGAACAAATTCACTATTGAACTGCAGCATGATTTCACGCGCATTGGCAACACGGGTATCGATATTGCCTTGTACAACCACAGTGTTCATCCCATTAATACGGTGAATTCGCGAGAAGGCTTGCTTTCTGTCAAATGTCGCCACACTTGATAGCGGAACAAGGGTTCCATTGCCTGCCGTCACCATCAAATTATTCAACTCATTCAGGCTAGCTTGGTGCGTAAACTCATCCAATCTCACACTAATATCCACCAGCTCACCTTGTTGGAAAACCGTCAGATCAGTACTGCCTTTTACCGCGCTGCGCAGCGTTTGAGCAATGTTGGAAGCATTCACCCCCATCACACCAGCTTCATCTTTAAGGTTGACATGAAATTCGGTTCTACCCTCACGCAGATCGGTGGAGAGGTTATAAACACCGTCAAATCCTTTCAACCATTTCACAAGCGAGCGGCTGACTTGATTGAGCTGTTCAAACGACTCACCCTGAACCCGAATATCAATGCCATTGCCAGCGATACCGCGTTCTTTGTCGGTAAACTTGAGTGAAACCACATCGGCAGTAGGGCCTACTTTTTGTTTCCAATCTTGGATCAGCTCTTTAATGCTCTGTTGCCTAAACTGCGCTGGCAGTAGATCGGCACTGACGGTTGCCATATGCGGCCCCGATTCATTGGCATCAGCATTTGAGTTGAACATGATGGTGGTGCTCGCGACCAAAGGTTGTGAGCTTGGGTATTTCTCTGCGTATTCTTGGTTGAGTTCATCAAGCGCGCTAGCCACCTTCTCCACCACCGCCTCTGTCTGGCTAAGTAAACTGCCTTGAGGGAGTAAGATACGCGCTTGCAGTACGTCACTTTCTAAGGCCGGCATGGCTTTGAATTTCAGCCAACCTGACGAAATGGAAGCGGTTGAAATCATCACTACCATCACCAATATCCCTAGTGAAAGATAAGGTGCATTCATCGCCTTGACACTCACTGGCATAAAGAATCTGTCTCTGATGTTTTCAAAACCGGCAATGAACTTGTCCCGTATTGGATTAGAGCGCAATTCAGTATGGCTGTGTGCCAAATGAGACGGCAAGATCAAGAAAGCTTCTATCAGACTGACGAGTAACGTAATCAATAACACGATGGGAATGTAGCGTAGTACTTCGCCCATATTGCCTGTGAGAAACATCAGCGGCCCTATCACCATGATGGTGGTAGCAAACGATGCAATCACACCTGGCAAGACTTGCTTGGTACCTTCAACTGCAGCGTCAAACGCGGGGAGTCCTTGTTGCCTCTTGGCGGCGATGTTTTCTGCAATGATCAACGAGTCATCCATTAACAAACCAATGGCAACAATCAGCCCAACCAACGTCATCATATTCAGGGTATAACCGAGAAGTTGTATCGCAAAAATGGCGCCAAGGAATGAAACCGGCAGCCCCATGGTGACCCAAAAGCTAAAGCGAATATTAAAGAACGCCCACAACATCAAAAATGCCAGTGCTAATCCCTGCACGCCATTGCTGGTGAGGATTCTCAGACGCTCAATAATATTGGTGCTGGAATCTTGGGTGATGGTTAAAGCGACGCCTTGAGGGGCTTTCGCCTGTTCTTTTTCAACGATGCTGACGATCGCATCCTTAACCGTCAAGGTATCTTGAAATTGTGTTTTGGACACCTGGAGCAAAGCAGCACGCTGACCATTGAACAGGATTTGATTTTCATCGGTAGTGAACTTCTGTTGAATAACGGCGACATCACCGAGGCGAACCTGAGTCCCCGCCTCACTGGATTTAATCACGATATTTTCGAAGTCTCTGACGTTGCTGCCTAAGTGGTCGAAGCGGACACTGATCTCTTCCAAGTCATTACTAAATACACCAGCAGGAGTGCTGATACTTTGCTGTTGTACCAGATTGGACAAGTCAGACATACTCAGGCCGTACTGTTGCAACTTCCACTGCGATACGCGAATTTCTATTTCTTGATCCGCAAAACCACTCACGGTCACCTGCGCGATAAGAGGGCTCTCTTTTAGTTTGTGCTTAATTTGTTGGGCATAGAGATATAAGTCCCTATCTGACATATTGCCGGTAATAGCGACACTGGCCACCGTTGCCACCCGGTCTAGTTTCGACACCGTAATCTGCTCAACTCGATCCGGAAAATCATTGATTGCGTTAACCTGCTGTTGAATATCACTGGTTAAGGCGTCGATGTCTTCATCATCACCAATTTCCACATTGGCGATGACCAAATTCTCTCTGGCATCACAGCTTAACTCTTTCATTCCACTCAGCTTATCGAGTGAATCTTCCAACGGATAACACACTTCTTCCATCATATCAAATGGCGACGCACCCGGATAAACGATCCGAACCTCAATATTTTTGGTCGGCGTCAACGGAAAAGTGTCTTTCTGCAGTTTGGGCAAGGCAAAAAAACCTAACAGCAGTACCGCTATCATCAGGACGTTGGCGCCAGTAGCGTGGCGGGCGAAAAAAGCGATCATAGCTTGCCCTCTTTCTGAATCGCATTTGCGGTTTTAAATCCGCTCTGCGTATCCAACCAAAGGCCGATTTTCTCATCCGGTTGCGGTTGTAAAGCCATCCCCTCAACGGCAGGTGAAAGTTTACTTAGTACAACCACATCACCGAATTCCACGCCAGATTTGATCACCGCTACCTGCCCTTGGACGAAATCAATCCTGACAGGTTTGCTTTTCAGTTTACCTTCAGAGACAGTGTAAACTTTACCGTCATGAATGGCGTTTATCGGTAGCAAGACTTGTTGCTCCATCATCGGTGCTTTAATCGTGACTTTAACGAAAGTCCCACGAATAAGTGGTGGCTTCTTCCCGGGAATGGCTTGCTGATAAGGCTGATTGATTTGCGCGACTAGACTTTGACTTTGAGTCTGAGCATCAATTTCACCGCCGGAACGGCTGACCTCGGCAGGCCAAGTGATCACTTTATCGCCAGCTTGGAGCTCGACTGTCGCGCTCAAGTTGCTATGCACATCTTCGTCAAGCGAGTCTAAGCGATTGGAATTTCTCAGTGGGCGCATTTTACCAAGCGGAAACTGCGCACGTACCTCGACGGCATCGATACCATCCGCTTTGAACAGCAACTCCCCCTTGTTGACATACTCAGCAAGCCCAACCAAGGTTTCGACAATGCGAATATCAAACGGAGCTTTAATCACGGTTTGTTCAAGATCACGGTTTGCAAGCGCAAGTTCCGTTTGTAATACCTTCTGCTGCGCTTGATTAATCGCCAGCTGGTTTTTTTGAGTCTGAAGTTGTTGCTGGCTACTGAGCAAGTCTTTAGTCGCGCGGTCTTTCTCTGTTTTGGATATATGCCCTGTCTCACTCAGTTTGATTGATCGGGCATATTCAGACTGTTGTACCTGAAACTCTTTCTCTGCGATCTTAAGAGAATCGATAATGGTTTGATTCGTTAGCATTAGTACTTCAAGCTCTGCCTGCAAGCGGGCAATGGTGAGTTGATAAGAGGCAGGATCGATTCTGAGGATTTCGCTGTCTTTATGAATAATGGCACCAGTTTTGTATTGCTCCGAAACCCATACAACTGCACCGTCGAGTTCGGACTGCGCCTGCCAATCTTGAGCAGGTTCGGTATGCCCATATCCGATGGCTGAAGGTTGGATGTTTCGTGGCTCAACTTTCAGCACCCGTACCACCTTTTTAGTGGCAGCACTGCTCGCTTTAGGCGGTTCGGCTTTCATGCCCGGTGCCACCACCAATAGCGCGATGCCCAACAAGACAGGTGGAATTAACAGAGCCCTTTGTAACCAGCTATACCTAGTCATAGCGATTCCCTTACCATATACATTAGCTTTACCTTAAGTAAAATTAGCACACCAACATAAGCATGCTTTCTTCCTTGATCTCAAAATAAGTCAGGCCTCACAAATGGAGGCCTGCTTGAATTGAGCTATTGATTGTTTTTGCCTTTGCCCATAATATTTTGGGGGTTCGCCAAGCCTTGATGAGCGTTAAACTCTTGTTGAGAGATAGCGCCATCCGCGTTGCTATCTAACGAAGCAAAACTTTGGCTTTGATTGATATTTTTTAACGTACGCCCCTCTTCCGCTCGCTGTGCGATACGCTCTGAGCGTGCTTGATTGAACTCGGCTTCGGTTATCTTGCCATCACCATCCAGGTCAAACTGTGAAAATGCTGGACGTGGCATATTGTTGTTTATGCCTTTATTCATTCCACCTGCCACTGCTCCGAAGGCGATAACAATACCGAGTAATGCAATGATCGTGCTTTTGATTTTCATGACGTTTTCCTTCTCTTTATATCATTATTTAAGAATATACTAATATAGGTAAGGTAAGGTAAGGTAACGTCATGTGATGTAAAGGAGTGTAAAGATAGCTAAGTAGATATCGATTTATGTTCTTATCGGTTCGTAAGTACAGCGCAACAGAAATAATGAATTTTCTGTCGCTATTACTCTGGTAAGAGTACAGGCATAGCTATTTCCAAATGGTTTCCAAATTATCCCAAACTTTCAGCCACCGAAACCGAAAAGCCAATGATATAAAATCCCTCGTTTCGAAAAATATGGCGATTTTTAGACATTCAGAGTGTTTTCGAACTTTTGCCCAGCAGTTTGCCTTGCAAATATCCAACAGACAAGGGATTACTTTTAGTAGGGCAAACACATATTAACAGCATGTGAACAAGTATTAACTCTGTCAAACATCAGGAGTAACGGTATAAGAGTTAAGTTGAAGCAGTTCTTCCGCTATATCCTCAAGGGGTACTTCTTTAGACACTGCCCCTAAGTTGTTCGCCGCTCTTGGCATGCCGTACACCACACAGCTTTGCTCATCTTGCGCGTAGGTCATAGCGCCTGCTTGCTTCATTTTTAATAGGCCGCGCGCACCGTCTTTTCCCATCCCGGTAAGAATGATACCGATGCCCCTTTTTTCTGCTTGCTCAGCGACGGACTCAAATAGAACGTCAACCGAAGGTTTATGGAGATTGACTGGTTCGTCATCGTTGAGCTGTGTGTAAAAACAGCCGGCGCGTTTTTGTATTTTTAGATGGTAGCCGCCGGGCGCAATGTAGACGTGGCCAGATTTGATCACTTCATCATGGCGCGCTTCTTGTACTTGAACCGAGCATAGACCTTGTAGCCGTGAGGCAAATGAACTGGTAAAGCCTGAAGGCATGTGCTGAGCAATGACAATACCGGGGCTATTTTCCGGCAGGCATCGAAGTAGTGTGGTAATGGCTTCGGTTCCCCCAGTTGAAGCGCCAATGGCAATGAGTCGATGGGATACTTGCCCTGTCGACACTGGTGCTGACTCTTGTTGCAATGTCGGTCTTAGTGGTGATGAGTAGCTTTGATTATGCATGGTTTGCTGCGCGCGTTTGAACTGAGACTTCGCTTCTCTTAGTTTTTTGATCACCTCTCGTGCGAAGGAATCAATATGGCTTGCTGACACTGCGGATAAATTTGGCTTTTGAATGTAGGACGCTGCGCCCAGTTTGATGGCTTGTTTGGCGAGTAGTGGGTTATTGGAGAAAAGCTGAGAAATGACGACAACTGGCATAGGACGCAGGGTCATAATTTTGCCGAGAAACGCAAGACCATTCATACCAACAAGTTCGATAGCAAGCGTAACTACATCGGGCTCGACTTCTTTAATCAACGCTCTGGCTTGGTGAGCGTCATGGGCGATGCCAACTACCGTCATGTTGGTCTGACTACTGATGATGCTTTTTAGATGTTGGCAGGTACCATTATTAGAATCGGTGATCAGTACTTTTAGCATCGTTGTTATACTCGTCGGTAAGCGGTTTGTTTTAGCAGCTTGAACGGCGTTTGCTCCGCAGGGCAGCTTTCAGAGTGACCGAGAAACAGTAAGGCGTCTTTCGGCAAATAATTCGCGAACTTAGTCAGGATCGAGTACTGGGTCTCTCTGTTGAAATAGATCAGTACGTTACGACAAAAAATGGTGTGAAACTGCTTTTGCATTGGCCATTGATGATCCATAAGATTCAGTCGCTTAAAGTGCACCAACGCTTGTATCTCTGGCTTTACTTCGTACATTTTCGCCGCTTTATTAAAGTGAAAGAAGCGTTTTTTGCTCCTCACACGCGCTGCCTAATTGCTCCAATGTATAGCGTCCATGCTTGGCGGTCGCGAGCACTTGCGTGTTGAGATCGGTTGCCAGTATCTTGACCGGAGGCTGATAGCTTTCAAACGCCTCAGCCATGGTGATGGCGATGCTATACGCCTCTTCACCGGTTGAGCAGGCACTGCACCAGATCCGAATCGGCTCAATGACTCTATTGCCAACATAATGGTCGCGAACATGCTGCTTGAGGAGCGTGAAGTGATAAGGTTCGCGGAAAAAATAGGTCAAGTTGGTGGTGAGCGCGTTGACAAAGTACTCCCACTCAGCGTGGTACTGGTCGTTAAGTAAGGCAATATACTGAGCAAAACGGCTCAGTTGATGTGCTCTTAATCTTCCGACTAGCCGATTGTAGACCAGTTTTTTTTTGTTGCTGTGAAGGTCAATGCCCACTCTTTTGTAGATAAGGGAGGCGATCGCAGAAAAGTCGTCATCGGTATATTCAAAATGAGTATGTACAATCATCAAAACTCAGCCCAGTCCTCGTTGTCACTATTTGAAAGTAAGCGTGGACTGACGGGTCTTAAATGGCTCTCCTGAGTCGGAAGTTGCACCTCGCCAATGTCACTGACATTTTGATCTCCGGTATCAAACACCGAGACATAGAGTGCTAAGTTAGCCACCTGTTCTTCGAGTGAGCTTGCAGCTGCTGAGCCTTCTTCCACCAAAGCAGAGTTTTGCTGGGTCACATCATCGACTTCTAGTATTGCTTGTGTCACCTGATCGATCCCCGTGCTTTGCTCAACTGAGGCTTGGGTGATCTCTTCTATCAGCTGCGCCACATCTTGAATGGAATTAACCACACCAGAAATAGAATCACCGGCTTGTGAGGCCAGTTTCGAACCGGTCTCAATCTTATTCACTGAGGAGTTAATCAGGCTCTCTACTTCTTTGGCCGCTGCAGCAGAGCGCTGCGCTAAGTTACGAACTTCGGTAGCAACAACAGCAAACCCACGTCCTTGCTCTCCTGCTCGAGCGGCCTCGACGGCGGCATTGAGAGCGAGAATATTGGTCTGAAAAGCAATGCTGTTAATGACGGAGATAATGTTCATGATCTCTCGTGAGCTGGTATGGATTTCTGACATGTTATCAACCACCTGCTTAACCACTTCGCCGCCCTTACGTGCATTGTCTGAGGTTTGTTTTGCGAGTAGGTTGGCTTGTTTGGAGTGCTCGGAGTTTTGTTTTACGGTAATCGTCAGCTCTTCCATGCTGGATGAGGTCACTTCTAGGCTGCGCGCTTGCTTTTCTGTGCGCTGTGCGAGATCGATGTTACCAATGGCAATTTCTTTGGTCGCAGTATTGATGGTATCTGCCGAGATTTTGATGTGCTGAATCATCTCTTTAAGCTTGCTGACAGTAAGGTTCGAGCTGGTTTTAAGCTCGCCAAACGCACCAGAATAATCGGCGCCAATCTGTGCGGTAAGATCGCCTTTGGCTAACGCAGACAGCACGGAAACAATGTCAGCCAAACTCACTTCGCTTATCTCTAGCAAGCGATTCATGTTGCCACACAGCATGGTGAAAAATGGGGTCTTGCCATCAAGCGCCATGCGTTTTGTGAAGTCACCATCAACGGCTGAGGCGATCACGTGCTCAATTTCTTTCTCGACCGCGATCTCTGTGGTGCGATCTGACCATTCGGTCACATAACCAATGTGCTGGCCTGATGCGTCGATAACAGGATTACTGACGATGCGGAAAATGCGGCCGTTGATATCCACTTCCTGCACCTGCTCTTTATTGGCTGAATGTGGCTCTTGCTCGAATCCACTCGCAGGGCTGAGCTGGTGGGGTGGAGGGCAGAGCCCAGGAATATTTAGATCTTTGATTTTGGATCCCACAAGCTTTGTGGCATCAAAATCAGGAGCTAAGGTTTGGAATTCTTGCTGGGCTTGCTCAAACATACCTTCGATGGCTGGATTGACGTAGATAATGGCGTGGTCACTGTCTTCAATCATCATGTTGGTACTCACGTTGTCTAACGCGATTTTGATTCGCGTCGCCGAGACTGCTTTTTGGCGTACGCTTTCCATGCTATAGGCTAATTGAACTTTCATGACTTTGAGTGACTGGAGAACTTGGCCAATTTCGTCGTTGTTTTTGATATCAATGTCAAACAGATAGTCCTGTTTGACCAGTCGTTTAAAGTAACGGCGGATATCTTTGAGTCGACGATTGATGTCGTGGCTAAACAGATACGCAAACACCAAGTAGATGCCGATAAACAACAGAGTGATAGCCGAGGCCAAGGCGACTTCAAACCAGAATACCTGCTTACTTTGATCGTAGATTTCCGCAGATTGAACTCGGTTCTCGCTAATCAAAGCGCCGAGATTGTCTTCGTAGCTGGTGATTTCTGAAATGGCGACAGAAACGCGAGTTCTAAACAGTTCACTGTCGTGAAGGCTGGCATCGCTTGACATCAGTATGCTGTAAATTTCAGGCAGAGTCGTGGTTGCAAGCAGAGTGCTTTGGTTGGCGATGACTCGATACTTTTCGATGATGGAGGCGTGTTCGGTATCAAACTTATTGATCAGTGCTTCGCTGAGCTGCTCTAACTCTGTCGTGTTTTGCTTGAGCTGTTGTCCCGCGGTGATGCGATAGTCGAAGCTGTTGGGTAGCAGTAGAGATTGCAACAATAAACGATTCTCTATCCAGAGTTTGTCTATGCTGTGCAGTCGGCTGTAGGACTCGATATGATTATTGTAAAGATGCTCGACAGCTTCTTTTTCAGTGTACGAGCTGTGTATGCCGATACCGAGGACAGTAAGCAGGGCGACAGTGGCCATGGCCACTAAGCCAAACAGGCGTTGTTTAATGGTGAGTGCACGCAGCGGGTTTGTTCGATGTTTTTTCACCACCTTACCACTTTGTATGGTGTGGTCATCTTGTTCGCCGTCTTTGAACTTCGCATATTGCGCTTTGACATTATCGAGTTCGGCTTTATCGGGCATGGAGCGAACAGACATGAAACCAAGTTGATTCCCGTCTTTATACAGGGGTGTGACATCAGATTTTACCCAGTAGAAGCCGCCATTTTTTTGTTTGTTTTTGAGGATCCCAGACCAGCAGTTGCCGGCTTTGATTTCGCGCCAGAGATCTTCAAACACTTCTTTCGGCATGTCTGGATGGCGAACAATGTTGTGCGGACTTCCGATTAACTCTTCTTTGGAGAAACCGCTGACGCGGACAAAATTGTCATCGGCAAAGGTAATGCGCCCAGACATGTCCGTGGTTGACACCAGTATCTCGTTCTCTTTGATAAGGTATTCTTGGTCATTGTTACTCATGGGCATAACCTTACTGATTGTCGTGGACAAGCGAAGCGTCACTATCGAGTTGTTCGAACAGTGCCATGTCACGGCTGGTCATAAGTTTTTGGATGTGAATTAGAATAAGCATGAGCTCGCTTTGCGAAGCGAGCCCTTGAATGTATTTGGTATCAAGGGCGCCAGCAAAGTCGGGGGCGGGCTGTATGTCGTTGGCGTCGATGGCAACCACATCGGCGACGCTATCGACCACAATGCCAACGATACGCTCACCAATATTGAGAATAATGACGACGGTCATGTCGTGATAGCGTACATCTTCTAGCTGAAACTTGAGCCGCATATCTACAATGGGTATCACTACGCCACGAAGGTTCATGACCCCTTTGATGTAGGGTGGCATGTTGGCGATGGCAGTCACTTGACTGTAAGTAATGATCTCTTGAACCGTGAGAATATCGATGCCGTAATATTCTTCACCAAGCCAAAAGGTTAAGTAGCCTTTTGCGTCGGATTGGCTGTCGTTGTCGGAGGCGCTGTTCACTATTTTCGCTCCTATTTCCAAAGTGGTTATCCTTTGCATTGGGTTAATGTCACTCTTAAGGTGAGCACATTATGAGCAATAAACTGATAGAGTTGAAAATAGTCTAGGAAATAGTTGGCTTATACCAAGTTAACTTGTTGATAGCGGTTATTTGCAGTGCAAGGTATCTGGCTGGCGAACCAAATCGGCGACATCTAAGATCAGCGAGACTCGCCCATCTCCCATGATGGTGGCTCCGGAAACACAAGGGATTTTGCGAAAGTTGTTTTCTAGGTTTTTGACCACCACTTGTTGCTGTCCAAGCAAGCTATCAACAAATAGAGCAATGGTTTTGCTGCCGTGTTCGAGTAGCACCATAATGCCATTGCTAAGGTCGGTGATGTCGGTGTCTAGATTGAAGAAGTTATGCAATCGAAGCACTGGGATGTAGTCATCGTGTACTTTTATCATGGTCTCGCCGCTGTTGAGTTTTTTGAGGTCGTGCTGTTTTGGTTGCAGCGATTCAACAATATTAGACAATGGAATGATGTAGACATGCTCACCGACACTGATCGACATCCCTTCGAGTATGGCAAGGGTAAGCGGCAGTCGGATCGACATTCTGGTTCCGATGCCAAGAGTAGAACTTATTTCTACTGTGCCTCCCATACTCGCGATATTACGTTTGACTACGTCCATACCCACACCTCGACCAGAGACTTCGGTGACTTGTTCTGCTGTTGAGAAACCGGCAGAAAAGATCAATTGAAATATGTCCTGCTCGCTCATGTTTTGAGGCAGTGTCAGCCCGTTATTTTTGGCTTTGGTGAGGATTTTTTGTGGATCGATGCCTGCACCGTCATCATCGACATGAACAATGACGTCACCTCCGCGATACACCGCAGACAATGTGATCGTGCCGTGGGAGGCTTTGTTGAGTTTCGCTCTTTGCTCTGGCGCCTCGATACCATGGTCAATACTATTGCGAACCAAGTGTGTGAGCGGATCGACCAACATTTCGAGCAGTCCTTTGTCGAGCTGTGTTTGCTCACCCTCGATGTTGAGCTGAATCTCTTTTTTCAGGGCGTGGGAAAGATCTCGTACGATACGTGGAAAACGACCAAAAACGGTGCCGATGGGCATCATGCGTACCGACATGACGGTGGCTTGAAGATCTCTGGTATTCGCCTCTAGCTGGTTGAGTCTACCGGCAAGCAGTTCGTTGCTGTTTAGCCCTAAATCGAAGGTGAGTTTTTGCAACATAGATTGAGTGATGATGAGCTCACCCACTTGGTTGATAAGCAGGTCAACTTTTTGCGTGCTCACTCGAATTGAGGACGACTCCAGAGACTTGGTCGCTGGGATCGCGCGTTGACTACTGTCGGCTTTTTTCGGCTGTGATATGGGGCTAGAGGGCGGTGCTGGCTCAGAATTGGGGAGTATTTTGCCGCGCCACTGGTTTATTTTTTTCTCTACTAGCTCGGCTTTCATTGGCTTTAACAGGTAATCATCCATTCCCGTTTCTATACACCTTTGCTGCTCTTCATCTCCTGTCATTGCGGTCATGGCGATAATGGTGACGCTCTTGTGACTCTCTCCCGCCGCGCCTTGTCGTATCTTTTCAGTTGCTTGATATCCATCCATCACCGGCATTTGGCAATCGAGGAGAATCAGTTGGAAAGGTTCGTCTTGCGAGGCCTCTAAGATTTCTAGTGCATGCTTGCCATTCTCTGCAACCTCTACTGAACTAAAACCAATCTTGTTTAAAGTGAAACTGGCGACTTTTTGTATAACCTTACTGTCCTCAACCAACAGGATTTTGATGGTTGATTTCTCCGCCGCGGACAAGGGTGCGCTGGTAGAGAAAGGGGCGGCCTCTGAATTTGTTGGTGGAGAATCTGGTGACACTGTTGCGCGCTGCAGCTCATCACACAGCGTATCGATTTGCGATTTGAATGACGCTGAGTCGTGATCGGCTTGATATGAGCCTTTGAGTACGTCGAGTAAGTCACGGGCATTAAGTAGCGCATCGACAACGGCTTGGGTGAGGGTAATTTGATGATTGCGCATCTTATCGAGCAAGCTCTCGAGAACGTGGCTGACGTGAGTAATATCGTCAAAACCAAAAATGCCAGAGCCGCCTTTTATCGAGTGAACTGCTCGAAAAATAGCGTCAAGCTTATCTGCCAAGTCAGGCTCGTCATCATTTTGGTTCATTTCAAGTAATAGGGATTCCATCTCTTCAAGATGTTCAGCCATTTCTTCAAAGAAAATGAGTTCGAATTGTTGGTTAGATTCCGACATCGCACATTGCTTCCTGCATTCTGAGAGTCTGTGAGCGTTCCAAATAATGAAGAACAGTCTTCAGCGAAAAGGAAAAAGGTTACATATCAGTATGGTTGGCAATAGGGATATGTTCAATTGCGTTCATTATCAAGGGGTAGGCGAGGGTGTTGGAGTTGCGCGAGTTATAGCGGCGGAATGCAGGTAATTGAGCGCGCCAATTAAGAGAGTGTGGCGCGCTGAATCTATATTTTGGTCAACTTATCCAAGCAGAATGGAGGTTTCCAAAACGTGCTGGGCATTGTCCAGTAGCTGCGGATACTTGGTCATCAACTGCTTATATCTATCGTCGATTGACTCAAGAGCACGCATCGCTCCAAACATTTCCACAGTTTGCTCCGGCTGCAGGCTGAGAAGCGTTTTCAAACCTTCTAGGGAAACGTGGTTTGCTGATTCGACTTTAGCGATCGCACCGTCGATCATTTCGAGGGTAAGGTGAGTGTTGTTATTGTTCATTATTAGGCTTTTATATTGAGAGCGATGTTAGATCTTAATGATCTCAAAATTTCGTGTTGCGAGATGTTAATCTTGTTGCACGCGTTTTACCTTGATTCGGATCATGGACAGCTTAATCATCAAACAACAAATTGATGGCAACACCCATCATAACAAGACCCGCTATGGGTCCCATCACACCCATTGGTGCTCGCTCGATATAGGGTAAGTTCTCGGCAATCATCAAGCCCCACTCTGGTGAAGGGGGCTTGGCACCCAGACCAATAAAGCTCAGCGCCGTAAGGCTTAAGGTAATCACTGGCAATCTTAGTAATGCGTGCCTTAGTAGTGGTGGCATAACGTAAGGCAGAATGTAATGCCTTAGCACCTTGACGGAACCCGTTCCCCAGATTGGGGCTAAGTGGGTATAGGGCTGGGCTCTGGCCTCCGCAATTAGGCTTGAGCAATGTGCAGCGAGCGGTGCCCAAGAAACAAAGACGATGGCGATCATTGCGCTACTCGGGTGCATCCCGGTTACACCCGCAACCAACAGACCGGCAATAATGTAAGGGACGCCCTTAGTAATCTCGATAAGACCTTGGCTTATTCTGGTGTTGAAACCCAGGATGATGCCAACAAATAAGCTGAGTAAGGTCGCGATAAAACCTTCTTTGAATGTCGATAGCATGCCTGCACCAATGCGAGCCATTAAGTCTCGGCCGATACCGTCGGCGCCGAGCGGCGCTTCAAGGCTTGGTGCTGCCAATCTAACGTATTGGCTAGTATATGGGTCGTGAATTAGCGACCAAAAGACAACCAGAAATAGAACGGCAAAAATAGAGTAGGCTGTGAGGCGTTTGCCCTTACTCGAAGTAAACGAAAATGTTGTGTGGCTGCTGATCAATTTGCCACTTTTTAAACTCTGCCCAAGAATCCATTGTTGTATGAGTAGCCCAACACTACTAATAAAGATGGAGATCAGTAGCAGTACTAGAAGCCCACCTTGTAGCATCGGTAAATCTTGCGCCTTAGCTGCGCCAAGAATGAGTCGGCCAATACCTGGAATCGAAAAAATCTGTTCTACCGCTACCGCGCCGCCAGTTAGACCTATCATGATCATCGAAATCTGAGGAATGAGGCTGCTAATGGCGCGTTTAACGGCAAATCTTAGGATTTGGTTTGGGCTCACATTCGCACTCAGCCAAGTAATGACCCAAGGCTCGTTAAGAACGCGTTGCAAGCTGTCTCTGAGGAGTCGGCTAAACAAACCACTGGCAGGCAATGCCAGAGCGAGGCTTGGCAGCCAGATATCTTGCCAGCTCTGCCAACCATAAGGTGGAAATAGACCCAGCCAGATGGAGAAAACCAGTATTAGTACCGAGGCGATGACATACTCTGGCAGCGATATCAGTACCGTACTCAAACTGTTGTGAGTTTGAGCGAGTTTGTTGGCCTTCCATCGATAGAGCGTATGCAGTAAACCAAGTCCGCACAGAAAAAATGTCAGCCCGAGTGCGAGTGACATTAGGAAAAGTGAGGTAGACAATGTCTGCTGAATGCCATCTGACACTGATGTGCCATCTATCCAAGACACACCTAAGTCGCCCTGAAGGGCATCACCCAACCAATCAATTAGCCTTTCTGTGGCAGAACGATCGAGTTGAAGGTCCTCTCTAACCGCCGCAAGTGCTTCAGGCGTCAGCATATGTTGCTGACCAGCACGTGCTCGAAGGATAGATTGGCTTGGGTCGATGCCGGCAATATCCGGCATTAAACCGACAAGAATAACAACGACAATAAGTGACGCCAAACGCGATAGCCATGGGGCGATTGCGTTTAACGATAGTCTATGGGCACCAGCAGGCATCATTGGGTTTAGTTAACCTTGGTTTGTGCGTTGATTAGACGACGCTCGCTTGGATCGCGAACCGCATCCGTTACACGCTCACTTTCACCTTGAACCACACGCTCGTGCAGCAGTGGGATCGCAGCGAACTCACCAAGAATTTTTTGCTCAGCAGTAATGATCGCCTTTTGACGCTGTTCACCAAGAGGCTGAAGGTCTGCGTGAGTCAGTGCTTCATCTACGGTCTCTGAACAGAATTGACCTAGGTTGAATGAGCCTTCACAGCCGAAATCGCTCTGCATGTATGCCACTGGGTCACCCGAATCTAGTACGGTCGCACGTGACAGGATGAACGCATCAAACTTGCCAGAAAGTGCATCGTTTTCAATTTGTGCGTATTCACGGATATCAAGCTCAACCTGGAAGCCTGCTACTTCTAGTTGCTGCTTAAGTAGTGCTGCAACTTCTGGTAGCTCTGCACGGTCGGTAAAGGTACCGATAACGATTTTCTCACCGTTGGCTTTTTTACCTTCTTCTAGAGCTGCTGCTTCTGGACGGATTGGTGCAGCCCAAGCGAGAGCAGGACCTAGCAAGCCTTCTGCGATATCAGCGTGGTTTTCGTAAACGGTACGAATGATCTGTTCACGATCAACCGCTGAAGCTGCCACCTTACGAAGCTCAAGCTGGCTAAATACCTCAGACTTGTTGTTGAGGTAAAGCGTGTTGGTGCGCGGCATCGCTACTTCGTGCAACAGGTTTTCATCTAGTGTCGCGATTTGGGAAACGGGTACGGCTTCTACAACATCAGCTGTACCTGTGCGAAGTGCTGCTGCGCGAGCAAAGCCGTTTGGTACGTATTCTGCGATAACGGTTTCAATCTTAGCTTTCTCACCCCAGTAGCCATCAAAACGCTCTAGTTTTGCGCTGGTGGTGCCGTTGATTTCTACTAGTTCGAATGGACCAGTACCTGCACCTGTTGGGATGACGCGGCCGTTATCTTGATATGCGCTGGTAGCCAGAATCGCCAACTGAGGGCTGGATAGTCGGCTTGGGAGCAGTGGGTCGTTGAAGGTCGTTTTGATCTCAACGTGGCTTGCATCCAATGCGGTCACTTCAAGGTCGATACCGTCAAGAATACGCGGCTTGGGCGCAGCATCGAGCGCCTTTTGAAGTGAGTTTACGACTGCATTAGCATCTAGCGTTGAACCGTCGTGGAATTTAACGCCTTCACGAATGGTAAAGTGCCAAGTTAATGGATCGACTTGTTCCCATACCGTAGCGAGCATTGGCTCTGCTTCTGATTTCGGCGTTAGGTTGATAAGCGTTTCCGCCGTGCTCCAGCGAGATAGCTTGAAAGCATCGTCTGAAAGTGGCGATAGACCAGTACGCGGTGGCTGCATCATAGCAACACGAATCTCTGATTTTGCCGCTGTGTCGGCTGCTGTATTTTGAGCTTCTTCTTTAGAATCAAAACAGCCTGTCAATGGCAAAGCTAAAGCAAGCGCACATGCTAGTTTAATGGAATGGAAACGCATGGTGAGTGTTCTCTATTGTGTTTGTGAGTTAGTGTTGTGTTTATTTATCGCTGAAGATAGCGATTGGGCGTGGATTAACGCCTTGGTTGTTGGGTGAGTCGGGGAGGTCATGATGCGAGCTGCCTCATCATGTTCCACGATTTTCCCTTGATCTAAGACGACTATGTCATCGCACAATGCATTGGCTGCGTCGAGGTCGTGTGTGACTAAAATGAGTTTGAGTGCTCTTTGTTGTTTGAGCGTGTTGAGTAGATCAATAAGTCGCTGGCGGTTAACGGGATCAAGGCTGCTGGTAGGTTCATCGGCAACCAGCACCTCTGGCTCTACAATAAGCGCTCTAGCAATCGCGACACGCTGTGCCTGACCTGTGGAGAGCTGGCTTGGTGTTAGAGCGATTAGTTCAGGTCGAAGCCCAACCTCTTCCAGTGCTCTCTGTGCTTTTTGCTGATGATTGCCCTCAATACCCAGACTTTCCAGCGGTTCAATCAACACTTGAGCAACGGTGTAATAAGGGTTGAGGCTAGTATGTGGCTCCTGCGGGATCAGCTGGATTTGCTTACAAAGCGCAAGCCGCTCATTGCTAGAGGCGATAGGCAGAGTGTGTCCCAACACCGTGATGCGACCTTCTTGTGGAGCGCGTAACCCAAATAAGAGTTCAATCATAGTGGACTTGCCCGCACCAGAAGGGCCGACAATCGCAACGCTGCGCTCAGCAATCTTTAGCGAAACCTGATCTAGTGCTCTAAAAGGCTTACCGCCCAACCACCTAGGCACTGAGTAATGATGCACGCCTACATGCTTAAACAGCACGCCTGATGCTTCTGCGTTTTCTGCTCGAAAGGTTTGCTGAGAAGAAATGGCTTGCATCAGATCAATCCCCTTAAAGCTTTGCAAAAATCATGTGAACTACATTCAAGTGCGTGGCGGGGTTCGCCGTAAGCGATAACTCGGCCTTCATCAATAACCACCATTTTGTCGCACTCTAATGCACTGTGGAGATCGTGGGTGATCAGGATACCTGCCATGTTGGCATTTCGAACACTTTCGCGGATTAGAGTTAGGATCTCTTGTTCCGTAACCGGATCAAGCGCACTGGTTGGTTCGTCTGCAATTAATAGAGATGCTTTACTTAGCAGTCCGATCGCGATGCAGATTCGTTGTCTCTGACCTCCGGATAACTGGCTTGGGTAAAGCTTGAGGATTGCAGAAGGATCAGAAAAGCCAAGTCGCTTAAGTAGCGCGACGATAGAGCTTAGCTCGTTTGCTTTAGGCTTGGTACGCCAACCTGTATGTGCCAGTGTCAGCTGAGCCTCGACCGCCACCAAAGGGTTTAGAGCCTGCAGAGCATCTTGAAAAATAAACGCTGGACGCTGCTCTGGTGCTCGCTCTATCAGGGACACATTACTGACGTTGGTACCCGCTAAGAAGATATCGCCTGAAACCGACATCGAGTCTGGAGTAAAGCCAGCAATTGCCTTTGATAACATTGACTTACCGATACCAGATGGTCCCATTACTGCAAGCATTTCTCCCGCGTTGATGTCGAACTGAATGTCTTGGAACAAGACACGTTCTTTTGACTGGATTGAAAGCTGATTGACAGTAAGGATTGAGGGGGTCACGGAATGGCTCTGATAGCTTATGTTATAACGTAACAATGGTATCATTCCCCTCGTTCACTGAGAAGTGTGAAAGAGCGCCAATTTTGTATCTTATCGATATTAATTAGCTCAAATGACTAATTTAAAAGCGCTCTTAATGAGCGCTTTTATCAATGTGTTTTAGTTATTTTTTTAGTGTATGGATAGCGTTGTCTGTCTCTACCTATATACACTTCTTTTTGACTTGAGCTATGAACGGATACAAGAAAGCAATACGACCACAATAGAACAGGGTAAAGGCGAGCCAAAGTCCATGATTTCCCCATAAATCCACGCTAAGTGCTTGCACGACAAGAAACACAATTAGTGTCGCGATACTTGAGTCTCTGACAGGCCTTGTCGTTCCTGTACCCGTAAAGATGCCGTACACGGTCAAGCCGAAACCTGCCACTAGAGGGAACATTAGTAGCCATGGCGTCATTTCCTGATACAAGTCGACGATGGTCTCTAGGCTTGTAAATAGGTAAACCCATTGAGTCTGAAATAGAGCGATGACGAGTGTGAGCAGAATAATTAAGCCAGCAGTCCATTGAAAGTTGAGCCTCAAAACGCGATCAAGCATGGATGGATTTTTTTCACCGACTGCTTTTCCTGCGAAGACACTCGATGCATTCGCCACGCCGTCAAAAAGGTAGCTGACGATAAAGGTTATCTGCATCAGGATGGCGTTAGTCGCGAGAGTGTCGGTACCATGCTGAGCGCCCGTTCGTGCCATCATGTTGAAGAAGGTGAGCAAGCAAATCGTGCGCAGCAGTAGATCTGTATTTGATGAGACGATGGTCGCAAGATCGCTTTTGCTCATCTTTGATGCTGACATGAGCGATGACAACGATACCCCTGAAGTTCTCAGAACCAAACTCATACCGATGGCAAACATCACTATTTGAGCGATTAAACTTGCATAGGCAACCCCGGCGACGCCAAGGTCAAAATGCAATACAAATACAGCATCAAGCACGATATTAAGAACGTTGCCAAAGACTTGGGTATAAAGTGTTTCTTTCGCTTTCGCTTGACCCATCAACCAACCGATCACCGTGTAGTTGAGCAGGACAAACGGGGCGCCAAAGATAAGAATAGAAAAGTAGATCTCAGCTTGCTGCGCCACATCGGCTTCGGGTTCAATAATCCAGAGAGCACCTTGCCAGAGCAAAGATTGCAGGACAATAAACACCAGGCCAACTGAGGCTGCGAGTACAAACGGTCTCATCAGGCTGCTTGCCAGAAGACTTTGATCACCTCTTCCAAGAGCCATCGCACTTTGACCCGTCGTGCTGACGCGAAAGAAGCCAAACAACCAATACAAGGTATTCATAATTACCGTACCGACGGCAACGCCGGCAATAAGCTCAGCAATGCCTAACTGGCCGATGACGGCAGTGTCTACCGCGCCAAGCAGTGGCTGAGTGACGGTAGAGATAATAAAGGGCAGGGCAATCTTGTAATAGTCTTTGTGAGAGATAGTCATAATAGATAGTAGCGAGTGGCCAGCGATAGCACTTATTGATGGCAATGAGAATGATTTGCGTTAGAGGATGATAGTCGGTTCCGTGAGCAGTGTCACCAAAAGAATTGTGGATATTGATTGAAAGGTTAGAAAGCCAGCAAAGAGAATACCGCCCCAGATGTCGACCTGAGACGGTATTTGCGATGGTACTCAGTATGTTAGGGGGGCGACTAACCTTTAAACCAGTAGCCGCCTAAAAGTGGGTTGGATGAGGTTACTTTGAGTGTGTCGCCATCCGTTTCAAGCGTCTGAGGTTCAATCATGACTAATACCTCTTGGTCAAAACAAAAACCAGCTTCAAATTTGACCTCGTTGGCACCCATTTTCTGGCCGGCTTGCATGCAATTCGCTAGCTCAACATAAATCTGCTCACCAGATTGCACAATTGTGAGCCTAGACTCTTCTGAATTGCGGTATGTGCCACTTAGCTCTTCAATAGCGATCCAATCAGTTGGAGCGTGAGTTCGTAACTCAACACTATCTGATCCCGATTCACAGTGATACACACCGTTTAACTCACATTGGATCTCACCTTGATTGAAGCTTAGCTTACCAGACTGTTCACTGTAGTCGCCGGTGTAGACGGTTGATGATTCATTAGCGTCGGTCACGGTCAGGTAAAATGCGCCTTCGTTGACAGTAAGCCCCAAGTGCATTGGCTCTGAATCTATCAGTTGGCTACCTACGTATTGACCCTGGTAGGTAGAAACAAAGTCACCTTGGCTCATTGCAGAGCTTGAATCTGAACTGTCGTTACAGCCTGCTAAAACCGCGGTCGCAGCACTCAGTAGTAATAGCTTTTTCATGCCGACTCCTTAAAACAGTTCGTTTAGCTTGTAGCGAACCCACTCTGACTTAGCTACAGAACCCTGAACGTTAGCTTGAATCGCACTGATGGTGACATATCCTTGGCCAACAGCAATACCTTCACTGTTTTCTGACTGATCAGCGTAGTTCGCGTCTGAATCCATGCTGATGCCTGCTTTGTCTTTATACATGCTTCTGGCGATAGCCATGGCTTCGTCCATCGTCAGACTTGGGTCATGTTTCATCATTTCTATTGCGACGTAACCCATAAACATGTCGCTTGAGGCTAGGTCGTCGGTGAACTTGACAATCATGTTGTCGTGGCCTGCGTTCCAACCCACTTGGGTGTGTTTGAATCCGCGATGATTCGCTGGATCTTCAGGAATGTTAACGTTGAGACCAGTGAACTTAGGCAATAGTGGTGCGCCGTCTGCTGTCTTTTCAACAAGTTGATCAAGAAGCTCAACAACGATGTTTGCAACGTCTTGTGCTTTGCTGGCTTCGCCATCGTAAGCGCTTACAGCAATCGCAGGGATGCCACGTGCAATAGAGGCATTAGTTGCACCAAGCGTACCCGACATGTTGGTTGAGTAACCCACGTTGTTGCCTTCATTAGGGCCAGAGATAACGAGGTCAGGCTGCTTGCCCCAACGCTCCATAGCGTAGACATCGATACCATACAGCGCAGCCATTGTTGGTGTGCCTTCTGTGTAGTCTTCGAAAGCGACGGTTGTGTCAGTATCACCCACACAAACTTGGTCTTTGTCGAGTTGAGTTCGGTCAACCGATACTTCTTTCATAAAGTGGATAGCTCCACCTTTGCCACTTTGTCCTGTGCATGGCGCCGACATAATCACGTCGTGTCCCGCTGCTTTAAGTGTCGTATGAAGAGTCTGAATATTGGTCGTGGACCAGCTGTCATCGTTAGTTAAAACAATATTCAGTGCGTTTGCTTGAGCACAGATCCCTAAACCGATTGCCAATGTCAACGCAGCAAACTTGGTGTTCATAGTATTTCCCTTTGTGTGCTTGAAAAGTTGATAGTTAAGCTAGAAGGGATTGATGACGGTTATGTTAAAACGAGATTGCTTAGTGGTTAGAGATGTCTCTAAGTTTAAGTATTTGTTTTTATGATAAAAATATCCTTGTTTAGTTGATGTTGATAGCGACCTGTCTTTGGGTCACGGCTCTTTTGGAACAGATAGGGATTCGCTAATTCACCAAAGTACGCCAACATCTCATCTTTAATTTTGTTTCGGTTTTGATCGAGCGTTTTAGCTTTTAATCCGTGCAGCTCAAGCTCATTAATTGCTCTGGCATGCCCACCAAAACAGCGCATGATTTGCGCCAGTTCTCGACCCTTGTCAATATCGGGCTTTGAGATTGAAGGATTGATGTAGGCAGGAAGGTCGTCGATGCTCCTTTTTACATACCAGTAGTAATAGAAAAAAGGTGTTTTAGGCATCAGCAGTGTGTGGCCATCTAAACTGATTGACCGTTCGAGCAAGTTGATGGTTAGTAACGAAGTAGGCACCGATTGCGTGTTACTGGGTTCAGACTGACTATCGGCTGCAGTCTCTATCGAGAGCGAATCTTTTTGGCTTGGCAATGGCTCCAACTCGACATCATATTCATGCCCCGTTGTAGCAGGATCTAGTTTGGTGCGCTTGGTTGCTGATGAATGCAAAACGCAATAGGTACTAGCTGTACACAGTGCGCTGATAGCAATCATTATGGATAAAGATAGGTTTGAGATTGGCGAGGAGATTATCCAATTCAAAGCGTAATGCTCATCCCCCAGTTTAAAGAGAAGATCCGCCGAATATTGCGACGTGGCTGCAGTTAGAGATATCTCTAAAATTTCGATGTTGTTAATAATAGGCGAACCAAACACTGAAAATAAACGAAAAGACTCAATCCAACGCTTCAATACGGATTCAGAATGCACTAACAGCTGTGTGACGTCGTAGCTGTTCACAAGCGCATCATTTAGAGCAACTGGTAAATGCTGAGCAAGCAAGGTTTGGATAGCAAAATGTAACGCGAAGTCATATAGGTACATCAAAGCACCCAAAACAGCTACGCCGAGACAAGTCGATAGTACTAGCGCTTTTTGCTTTTGGGAGACGGAGGCAAAGGACATGATCTTTAGGTCTTCTTTTTATTGGGTGCAGTTGTCAATGTTGATGTGGGTGTTATCTAACAGCTGGTGCATTGGCTTTGATTGCCTCATCTTCGTGAGTAGGGATACGCTGGCAGCACATTTGATGGAGTTAGGAACCGCGTTGGAAATGTACCAACTGCCCGCTGAAGGGATGGTCTTCAATTCTATACGTTGTCCTTCAGGCCATCCCGTAAGTTCAGGCTCAATACCGATCGCTGGGATAAAATCGACGCTCTTTGAGGTGAACGCGTTGATAAGATCATTGCGGTGATGAAACCAGTGTGTGTTGGTGTTATCTAATGTGACGCCGCGTTTTCTGAGTTCTACTTCCGGAATCAAAAATCCAGACTGGCTGCGCTTATCATCGAGAAGACCTATGTTTCTTTTGTATAAGGTGGCCGCCGACAATCTATTGATGGGGATATGAGCGTATAGATAGACGGTGTATGGGGGGAGAATTAAACCTTGCTGATAAAATGTTTCATGATCAGGTAGCAAGCCGTTTAGTACTCGCGGTCGACTAAATAACATATCAAACTGCTGAGAGAGGATGTCGTCAGAGGAAATATTCTCGCGTGGTTTCCAGGATAGTTCTACATGAGCATAGTCGCTGCCTATAAGCACAGATTCGCAAAAAAAAGTCGTCAGTTCGTTGGCTTGCCAGTCTGACGGTGTGTAGATGCGAAACGTTTGGTCGCCTATTGGCTTGATGACATTACAGCTGAGTTGATTGAGATTAAGTGGTGCGCTTGTCACAAGTGAATATGGCATGACCAGCAAAATGCCAATCGATGATAATGCGATTAGGGCTGTCCATAGCACTATTATAAAACGGGAGTTGTTGAGCATAGTCCTTCCTTGATAATCAAAGAATCGTACGCGACCAATGTTACGCTTGAGTGACTAGGGTAGTGCTAACTCTCCTTTAGTAAAGATTGCGCAGCAAAAATGTTATGTTATAACATTTCCCTAAATTATCTCGAGTGAGATAAATAGAACTTACAAAGGAGATTAAGTAACCCCATGTCATCAACGCTAATCATCAACGCAAAAGTCGTCAACGAAGGCGAAGTTCGAGAGACGTACGTGCGTATCAAAGGACAACGCATCGAGCAGGTTGCAGCAAATCTTAGTGCTCTGCCTAACGAGCTAGTGATTGACGCAAAAGGGGCCTACTTGATGCCTGGCATGATTGATGACCAGGTACATTTTAGAGAGCCAGGGCTCACTCATAAAGGCTCGATTGCAACGGAGTCATTGGCTGCAGTCGCTGGTGGTATCACAAGTTATATGGAGATGCCCAACGTTAGCCCTTCGACTACAACCATTGAAGCGCTTGAGCAGAAATACGCTATCGCTGCAAAAAATTCTGCCGCCAACTATGCCTTCTATCTTGGTGCGACAGAAGATAATTTGGAGCAAATCAAAAGACTGGATCCTAGCAAACGCTGCGGCGTGAAAGTCTTTATGGGGGCATCAACAGGTGATCTCTTAGTGGAGCATCCGGAAGCGTTAGACAAGATTTTTCGTGATTCTCCTGTATTGATCGTAACGCACTGTGAAAGTGGCGCAGTGATCGCTGAGAACAAAGCTCGTTTGCTTAAGACTCACTCTGAATTCACCATTGACGATCATCCTTTACTGCGTGATGACAAAGCATGTTATGCCTCTTCATCTTATGCGGTCGATCTGGCGAAGAAACATCAAAGTCAGCTGCATGTTCTGCATATCACGACAGAAAAAGAGTTGAGCTTGTTTGAGGCTGGTCCTGTTGCCGGAAAGAACATTACCGCTGAGGCTTGTGTGCATCATTTGTGGTTTACCAATCTAGACTATGCTGAGAAGGGTAACCTCATTAAGTGTAATCCAGCGGTCAAATATCAAAGTGATCGTGATGCGATTATTGAAGCGATTAAGGCGGGTCAAATCGATATTATTGCAACTGACCATGCCCCACATACGTTTGAAGAGAAGCAAGTTGAATACGACAAAGCACCAGCGGGTTTGCCATTGATGCAGCACGCACTGCTTACACTTATGGATCACGTCCATTACGGTCGATTGAGTGTGAGTGACGTGGTCGAAAAGACGGCGCATAACCCTGCCATTCGTTACGGAGTCGAGAACCGAGGGTTTATTCGTGAAGGTTACTACGCTGACCTTGTCTTGATTGATTGTGATTCAGTCACACCAGTGACACACGAAAACAGCTTCTACCATTGTGGCTGGTCACCCTTTGCTGGGCACTCTTTCGCATCTCGCATTAAGCGTACCTGGGTAAATGGTCAAATAGTATTTGACGACACCCAACCACTGCTCGTAGATTCCAATGCTATGCCGCTGTCGTTTAGCCGCTAATCCTGAAGTTGTAGAGGCACCAAAATGTTAAGAAAAAACCCAACTGGTCATATGCCTGTCGTATCCGAAAATGCCTTTGTTGATCCTACCGCGATCATCTGTGGGAAAGTTGTCATAGAGGACAATGTGTTTATCGGCTTCAACTCCGTCGTATTTGATACCGTGATTGGTAAAGGCTGCGTCATTCGCCACAACTGCGTTATTGATGGACTAGACTTGCCTAACGACTTCCATGTTCCGCCAATGACGAACATTGGCGCTGACTTTGATCTCAACAGCATTTCAAAAGTACCACCAAAGTACTCCGCTTTTTCAGAGTCTGTTGTGTCAGCGAACCACACGTTAGTGCAAGGTTATAGGAGAATCGCAAATGAGCTCTGAGAGCACGGTTATTGAAAGCGTACCAACGAACATCATCACCGGCTTTCTTGGTGTCGGCAAAACATCGGCAATCTTACATCTACTCAAGAATAAACCTGCAGATGAGCGCTGGGCTGTCCTTGTGAATGAGTTTGGAGAGATCGGTGTCGATGGCAGCTTAGTGCAAGGACAATCTGGTGAGGCCGAGCAGGTCTTTATTCGCGAAGTGCCTGGCGGCTGTATGTGCTGTGCAGCGGGACTTCCAATGCAAATTGCGCTTAACCAGCTATTGCACGAGGCCAAACCTGATCGTTTACTTATTGAGCCGACAGGGCTTGGGCATCCCAAAGAAGTACTCGAAGTGCTGTCCTCTGAACATTACCGAAAAGTGTTATCGCTGCAAAAGACACTGACGTTGGTTGATGCTAGAAAGCTTTCTGATACGCGCTACACAGACCACGCAACATTCAATCAGCAAATAGCCATTGCGGATATCGTCGTAGGTAGCAAAATTGACTTGTACCAAGCCGACGAGAAGCAATCACTGAAAAACTATGTAGAGAAGGTAGGCCATCCTGAGGCTCAACTGATATTTGCAGAACATGGCAATATTCCGTTTTCGGCCTTTGAAGGAGCAACACTCGCGAACGATCAGCATCACCATCATCACCATCATCATCATTCTTCAAAACCGCTTGCGTCTGAATTGCCGATGCCGGAGAGCGGTCTGATCAAGGCAGAGAATGAAGGGGAAGGATTTAAGAGTGTTGGCTGGCGATTTGCACCAGACAAAGTGTTTGACCGCCAAAAACTAGCGCTGCTGCTCTTAGACTTGGATGTCGAGCGTATGAAGGCGGTGTTTATTACCAATATGGGAATTTTTGGTTACAACCTGACATCAGACGGGATAACCGAAATGGAGCTGGATGATTGTGCCGAAAGTCGAATTGAGTTCATTGCTCATAAGCTTGATGAGAGCATCGAACAGCGACTCCTTGCTTGTGTCACCAGTGTTTAGCAGTCTTATATCTCAATCACTCTGTACTTAAGTAAACAGGCGGGACTTTAGTCCCGCCTGTTTGATCTCTAGCTCACACGGACGATGCGTTTCTCTGCCATCGCCATCGCAATATTGCTCTGACAATAAGCACTCTCATTGATGAAGTGGGGATAGACGGTTTCTTCACCTTGCCAGTGCATATCGTAGCCAAGGAAGGTTGCTAGAATAGGTTCGCCCGGTTCGACGGCGACAAAGTCACGGCCACAAAGCGTTGGGTGGACGGTCGCAAGGCGCATTCCATCGATATCGAGTGGAAACATGACCTCTTCAATATATCCATAAGCCTCATAGTCGCTGAGCTTAACTGTATGGTTTAAGTTTGTGTTTTCTATGTAGTCGAGTACTGCGGTGAGTAAATTCTTCATTAGCTCAAGCGTTTCGTACTTGAGGGAGCCATGAGCTTGCGCGCCGACTTCAAGCATTAATCCATGCTGACCAGTCGTACACAAATAAGGCTGGTCTTGCCAAGACTTACGATCTTCAAACAGGATATTCGCTTCAGGCATGCGCTGTTTGATGTAGGCGCCCATCTTTGTGTAGTAAGGGTCGCTGGAAAGTAGAATCAGGGTTGCGCCCATATTGCTGGTGGTGTTGTGTAGGTCAATAATCAATTGATTTTCATTGCCAGCGTGTTGCTTAACAAACTCAGCGGCCAATCGTTTTTCGTTGGCATCCGATGTTAAATCCGCAGCAGAGAAGGCACGATTCAAGTCTATGTCGACAAAGCGAGTATTTTTCTTCACTGCAAGAGGGTTAGCGACCGTGCTTTTGACCTGAAATGTTGATCGGTCGGCTTGATATACGCCATCCCGAATGAGTTTTTGTAAGTAAAGACCTGAAAGCTCGTTGCCATGTGTGCCAGCAACAAGTAGTACCTGATTAATTGAGGGGGGAGCCATATTTAGATCTACCAAATTTGAATATTTGAATTGTTATAACATAACATTTTAAATAAAATCTAGAGTTGGCTTAGTAATAATAAAAAAACGCCGCTGACGTACACGTAAGCGGCGTTCTTAGAACAGTTTAGCGTTTTTACTCGCCTTTAGATTTATTGCGGATTGCACGCATCATCTTGAGACGGCGCTCTGCAGAGCTTTGCTCTTGCTGAGGATTGTTCTTACGACCTTGGCGATCTTTATAAGCAGGCTTGCTGTGCATCTTTGTCAGCAGGGCATCACGGCTTTTTGGCTCGTAGCCAGCAAGTTGGATACGTTTGATACGCTGCTGAATGAGGTTTTCAACCTGAACCAGCGTTAGCTCTTCATCACGACTTACAAAAGAAACAGCATGGCCTTGTTGTCCAGCACGGCCAGTACGACCGATGCGGTGAACGTAATCTTCGGCAAGGAATGGCATGTCGTAGTTCACTACGTGCGGTAGACCTTGGATATCAAGACCGCGCGCTGCAACTTCTGTCGCGACCATGACACGTGCTTTGCCCGACTTAAATTCTTCTAGTGCACGGCGGCGTGAGCTTTGTGCTTTATCACCGTGGCAAAGAACCGCCTTGATGCCATCAAGCTTAAGCTCCTTAACGACGTCGTTTGCGGTTTCTTTGTAGTTTACGAATACTAAAACTTGCTGCCAGTTTTTACGGCCAATAAGTTCCGAAAGTAGCTCTAGCTTGCGCTCTTCATCAACAGGGTAAACCACGTGGAAAACCGTCGCTGCGGTTGAGTTTTCTTCGTTTACAATAATGCGCTTCGGCTTGCGAAGAAGATCTTGTGCTAACGCATTCATTTGCGCTGAAGAGGTTGCAGAGAACAGCATGGTTTGCGGATGCTCCGCGATGCCGCTCATGATAGTGCGGATAGCGCCGATGAAGCCCATATCCAGCATGCGGTCTGCTTCATCGAAAACGAGGAACTCAAGGTTTGCGAGGTTGAGATTACCAAGTTCAATGTGCTCAATCAGGCGGCCTGGGGTTGCTACCAACACATCAGTACCGTTCTCAAGCTTGCGCTCTTGAGATGACATTTTTGCACCGCCGTAAACAGCAGTGACCTTTAGGTCAACATACTTAGTATAGTCAGCAATATTGTTGGCAATCTGATCAACAAGCTCGCGCGTTGGCGCCAGAATCAGTGCGCGAGTAGTCGCACGGCCAACTTGCTTTGGTGCATCCAGCAATTGCTGGATGATTGGCAAAGAGAATGCAGCCGTTTTACCCGTTCCCGTTTGTGCATGAGCAAGGATATCGTGTCCGCGACGTGCATGAGGGATCGCCTGTTGCTGAACAGGGGTGAGTTTTTCATAGCCGCACTCAGTGAGGGCTTGTGCTATCTCTGGTGAAAAACCTTGTGATGAAAATGACATTCTATGTTCCTAAAAGCAGATGACCGTGTTCTCTTGACCACAACAGAGTAAGTTTAGAGCGTCATGGTCAAGATGGCCGCTGATTATAAGGGAAATCTCGCGCTATGTGGCGACTAATTTCGGATCTTTTCATGATCGAGGGAATGAGCCTAGCTAATACCTAAGGGTATGTCTCAATTTTGCTACTTTAAACCTTGAGTATTAGTCTCGACTGGGCTCTTACAACAAGACTCCTATACTGATTCGAAAGTGAACTCGAATAGTGTCTACTAAAGGTGCCACAGATAACTAAGTCCGTCTTTGTTAACTACCTATAGATACAAGAGTTTTACCATCGGATAGGGGATGTCAGTGATGAAAGCCGGTCACCATGGGCACGCGCTCCATCTAAAGCAGCAGTTAGAGCAGCACTTGGATAGCGAAGATGAGAGTTGCAAAGTACAAGCGAACTTGAATAGCGCGTTTCAACGACGATGTCCGGCATATCTCGATGACATCGTTCAACCTCTGCTCAACCACTGTAGCGATGGCCTTATCGTGATGGATAAAAGTGGCGAGTTGGTGTGGTACTCGGATCACCTTGCTAGCTTGTTCGCACTTTCTAGCGATCTTGCTTTCGAACAGATCCTTTCCTCGTTACCAGCCCCAATAGAAAAGTTTATTCGAGACTACAGTGTTTCAGTTAGACAAGCAGATGGCTTTGGCGTGCGTAACTTTGATTTGCGAACCCCAAGCTCTGCCTACAATTTGGCAAAAGGTCTTAGTGGCTCGGGAAATGTGCGGGTGTGCCGCTTTCCATTAACAGTGGGAGGCGAGCTGTATGGCAGCGGCTTTATTGTTTCCGATGAAACCCAAAAAATCGCGAATCGTCGTGACATTGAGCTTGCGATGCAGGTATTTAGTGAGGGTAACCAAGCCATTATTATTACCGACAAAGAGCACGTGATCACTTTTGTTAACCGAGCTTTTAGCGACATTTCCGGTTACCAATCTGCCGAGGTCATAGGCCAGCATGTGAGCTTGTTTTTTGACTCTGATGAGAAAAGCTATTTTGGTCGAGAACAGCTCAAACATCTTGCTAGGGATCATTATTGGGAAGGCGAGCTCCAGTCAATGTCAAAAGAAAGGGTGCGCTATCTTCAATGGGTAAACATCAGTGCGTATCCAAAGCATGCGGACAAACCAAGTAACTATATTGTTGTATTTCAAGATATGACAGAATCCAGACGCCGAGAAAAGCGCATCGAGAAACTTGCGTATTACGACACATTAACCGGATGCGGCAACCGCTTAGCGATGCGAAAATTCTCAAGTCAGTTGATTCAAGACAGTCAAAGTAAAGGCACTCCAAGTAGCTTTGCACTGCTGTTTATTGATATTGATGGCTTTAAGCTTATCAATGACACCTATGGCCATGATGCCGGCGACAAAATTCTCAAGTACCTCACACGTCGAATTAATGGGATTACTCGTCGTAGCGATCGCCTGTTTCGTATTGGTGGTGATGAGTTTATCTTGTTTTTAATCGATGCGGATGCCAGCCTGACACAAAGTAAAGCACAGCAAGTTATCGATGTGATTACGCGTCCTTTTCAGCTTGATCGAAATGCCATTGCGACCTCAATTTCTATCGGCATTGTCAACTACCCAGAAGACGGTCAAGAGCTGAATAGTTTGCTCAAACACGCGGATGCAGCGATGTACAAAGCAAAAGCCGTGGGTAAAGGAACATTTGAGTACTGTGATCCTGAGCTATTGAACAAGTTTAGTCGCGAGTTTCGCATCAAGAAGCAGCTCTATATGGCACTCCAGAATCAGGAGCTACAGCTATACTTTATGCCGCAGGTCTCAATGAGTACCGGAGAAGTGGTGAGTGTTGAGGCACTTATGCGTTGGACGAATAAGGAATTTGGGCAACTTTCACCGGCAGAATTTATTCCTATCGCCGAGCGTAGTGGGATGATTCACCATTTTACCCGCTGGGTAATAGAAAACGTGACGCAATCTTTAGACACCTTGTCACAAAGTGGACTAGAGATGATCCCATGCTCAATTAATATCTCGCCAGCGGATTTTGCTAGCGCAACATTTTTTAACTCATTGACTGAATTGATAAAAAATAGTCACCCGCAACATATAACACTGGAGATCACGGAAACATTATTAGTTGAAGATAGAGAAGAAACATTAAATAAGTTGCTGAAGTTAAAAGATATCGGTGTCAGTATTTCATTAGATGATTTTGGAACGGGCTTTTCTTCAATGAGCTATCTTACTGATTTCCCAATAGATGAGATTAAAATAGACAAAACCTTTGCCGATACTTTGCTACAAAGTAAGCGCTCGCAGGATATTTATCATGCTTTGATCCAGCTCTCAAACTCGTTAGGCTGTCGATGTGTGGCTGAAGGGGTTGAAAATAATGAGCAGTTTGAATGGCTTAAGAGTAATGGCTGTGATTTATCACAAGGCTTTCTACACTATAAACCTATGCCATTGAGTGAGTTGCAGAAGTTATTGAAGACTCGGCATTGAGTGCATCACATAGTTTTTGGCGTTTATTCGATAGTAAGTAAAAATGAAACTGAGTGAGTATTTAACTGTGTTCACTAAGCAAAGTTGTTTATTTGGTTGTGGCAACTTATTGATGTTAAAAGCATTGGTTTTATAGAGTTTGTTTATTTCACGATCGTATTCAAATAATGATGTAAAAATCGGTAAATACGATTCTAATTGCCGAATAGTTAGGCTATTATTGGCAACTTGTCAGGACAGTGACGTCCAGTATTTAAATTTAACTTAGCTTAACTTGTTGTAATAATGGTAAAAAGTATTTTTTCGCCGTTGTGGGTGTTGGCATTGACGGCCGTTGTACTGTTTTCCCACAGCGCACGTAGCGAAGTAAAATTAGAATCAGGTACGATTAAACGTATTTATAGCAGTGCACAACTCGACGGAGTGGTTGATTTTCAATTATTTAAGGATGCGTACCTTGCTTATGAGAAAACCACCAACCGCAGTAAGTCGTTGTTGACCATCATCGACTATTCAAAACCATCGACGGAAAAACGCTTTTTTGTCATTGATATGGATAAGAAATCGTTAGTGTTTAACACTTATGTCTCTCATGGCGTGAACAGTGGTGAGAAAACAGCGACTAAGTTCTCTAATATTATTAACTCTCGCAAGACATCTTTAGGCACCTTTTTAACCGATTCGACTTACTATGGCTCGAACGGCTACTCTTTACGCTTGGATGGATTGACGAAAGGTATCAACGATAATGCTCGAGAGCGTTACATTGTTGTTCATGGCGCAGATTACGCGAATGAGTCGTTTCTTAAGCAGAATGGCTATCTAGGGCGCAGTTGGGGCTGCCCGGCATTGCCTGAGCATTTGTCGCGACAAATTATCGATACTATCAAAGGCGGAAGCGTTATTTACGCGAGTGCTTAATATAATAAATAGCTGAGTTTGAATAGCTTAGTTAATTGATTAGTAAGAAAAAGGCTCACATATATCGTGAGCCTTTTTTGTATTTGGTAAATTAACTTGGTTTCGCTTTATTAGGGCGGGAGCGATTTGGTCTTGGTTTGCGAGACTTGTTCGCTGCTTGTTCACCACCACTATTTGGCTTGCGCTTGAAACTTCTTGGCTTGCGTGGCTTGTCTGAACCTTTGTTTTCCTTTGAAGCTGCGCCGTTGCCTTGCTTTTGCTGACCTTGTGCCTTCTGCGGCTGTGGCTTTTTCGGCTTCTTAGGTTTTTTCGCTTTGATTGGGCGAGTATCGAGTTTTGATTCCGGCAGCTCATGAACGGGTTTGAAGCCCTCCAGTTCATGTCTTGGCAGCAACTTACCAATCAAACGCTCGATAGAAAACAGCTCTTTCGCTTCGTCTGCACAAACCAGTGAGTAAGCGTTACCCGTTTCACCAGCACGGCCAGTACGACCGATACGGTGCACGTAGTCTTCAGATACGTTTGGCAAGTCGAAGTTGACCACCTGTGGCAGCTGAGGGATGTCCAGACCGCGCGCGGCGATATCGGTGGCGACCAATACGCGGACTTCACCACTTTTAAAGTTAGCCAGCGCGGTCGTGCGAGCACTTTGGCTCTTGTTCCCGTGTATTGCCATAGCTGTAATGTCTTGGCCTTCTAGGTAACGAGCAAGACGGTTGGCACCATGCTTAGTTCGGCTAAATACCAGCACCTGCTTCCAGTCACCATCGTGGATAAGCTTGGCAAGCATCGCGGGCTTTTGCTTTTTATCAGCAAGGTAAATACTTTGCTCAACTAATGCTGTGGTTGAGTTTGGTGGCGTCACTGACACTTCTACCGGATCGTTGACTAGGCCTTTGGCTAGGTCACGGATCTCGTTTGAGAAGGTGGCTGAGAATAGTAGGTTCTGACGCTTTTCAGGTAATAGGTCGAGAATCTTTTTAATGTCACGATAAAACCCCATGTCCAGCATTCTATCGGCTTCATCGAGTACCAGTACTTCCAATTGAGAAAACTTGATGGCGTTTTGCTGATACAAATCCAACAGGCGACCTGGTGTTGCCACCATAACATCGCAACCTTTGCGGAGCTTCATCATCTGTGGGTTAATTTTTACGCCACCGTATACACACTGAGAAGTCAGTGGTAGATGAACGCTGTATTTGAATACGCTCTCGTGAACCTGTGCTGCCAGCTCGCGAGTCGGCGTTAAAATCAGCGCGCGAATGTGGTTACTCATGACGCGAGTACCGTTGTCGAGATTTTGAATCAGTGGTAGAGCAAAGCCAGCGGTTTTGCCAGTGCCCGTTTGAGCGGCTGCCATGACATCTTTGCCTTCAATGACGGCAGGAATAGCTTGCTCTTGGATGGGCGATGCTTTCTCGTAACCTAATTCTTTAATCGCGCGCAGAATAGGTTGGGAAAGACCTAAAGAATCAAAACTCATAGTGATACTCAGTTTAAGAAAAGAGGAGGGCAGATCGCCGTGACGTGCCGTAAACCCAAGAATAGGGCAAGGCGGGCTATTCTGCGTGGTTTTGTGATGAAGTTCAATACAATTTTGGTTGCATTATTTCAGCGATTTAGGCCCAAAGCAGTATTGAATTTACCCGCTAAGGTGTTTATATTGTCGCCGCCTTAGACAGGCACACCCTAAAATGCACACTCGCCATCCCGCCTCCATTGGTGCATTTATATTGGTGTTAGAACTTTCCCATGCAAACGACAATGCGTCCTTTAAATCGCTTTACCCGTGAATCGGGTGCTCTTATGAACCTGTCGGTTCCTATTATTCTTACCCAGCTTGCTACTCAGGCAATGGGTTTTGTTGATACAACCATGGCTGGCCAAGTCAGTGCGGCTGATCTTGCCGCGATTGCTCTGGGAGCAAGCTTGTGGATCCCGGTACTTCTTCTGCTACGCGGCGTTATTATGGCTTTAACGCCAGTGGTGGCGTTTCATCGAGGTGCTCGTGATTTTGATAGTATCTCTATCGAGTTCTTCCAAATGGTATGGCTGGCGCTCACTTCAAGTGCTTTGTTGATTGCCTATTTGGTTAGCGCAAAACCGATCCTAGAGTGGATTGGTGTGGCATCGGAAATCATTCCTATTGCCAGTGATTACGCTTACGCATTGGCGTTCGGCGTGCCCGGGATTGCGCTGTTTTATACCTTAAACGGCTTTTGTGAAGGTATGAACAATACCAAGGCGCCAATGATCATTTCTGTGATTGGCCTATTAGTAAACATTCCTGTTAACTATGTGCTTATTTACGGTAAGTTTGGCTTCCCTGAACTGGGCGCTGTAGGTTGTGGCTGGGCGACCAGTTTGGTGTATTGGTTGATGTCTGCGCTGCTGTACTCATACATTCGTGGTCATCACCATTTTAAAACCATCATTCGCTTTAGCGATGTAAAGCTAAGGCTTGCTGAGATCTTCAACCTATTAAAGCTAGGTTTGCCTATTGGGATGAACATTGCGGTGTGCGGCAGCATCTTCGCAGTGATTGCACTTTTGATTGGTAGAATTGGCGCAGAAAACGTCGCAGCAGCACAGATTGCGCTTAACATTTCAAGTATGACCTATGTGATTCCAATGAGTATCTCTTTTGGTATTACCATTCGTGTTGGCCACGCTTTAGGTGCAAAAGATGACGCTGGCGCAGTGGAGCGAAGCAAAATCGGTATCGTGGTCGCGGCAATGTTGTCACTGTGTTCGGTGGCGATGTTCTTGCTGTTCCCGGATTGGATTATTCGTCTTTATACCACTGACCCAGCGGTGAGCGCGACGGCGGCTACCTTGCTAGTATTCACTGCTATGTATCAGTTTAGTGATGCGCTGCAGACCTCTGCCAACGGAGCACTGCGTGGCTATAAAGATACCAAGGTTCCGATGATTTTGGCGATTGCTTCTTATTGGGGCTTAGCTCTGCCGCTCGGTGTAGTGTTAGGACTGACGGATCACATAGTACCTGCCATGGGCGAGAAAGGCTTTTGGGTGGGTATACTTAGTGGATTGACGTTTGCTGCGTTACTCATGTTGCTGCGTTTACGAACGGTGATAAAGCGGCGTGATGCGCTGTTGGTAAATGGTGTTTAAACGATTGTACCTAGAATGAAATTGGGCGCGATAGATAGAGTTATTTATCGCGCCTTTTTCGTACCAAGGGCTTTCATTATATAGTAAGGAGTTCGACTTTCTGTAAGAAGGCTTCTGTTCCAACCCGCTATCGTTAGCATTTTGTGACTTCCAGTACCGATAGATTGTTGAATGTCCCAATAAAGGTATAGAGTGTTTGCATTTAACTGTATAATTTATAAAGAATAAAAAATATACAAAGAAATGTATATCTATTTGGTTGATACAGTGTATAGTGTAGCTCAGCTCAAACAGTGAGCTATTGATAACTTATTTAGTTCAAGCTTTTCTCAGTTCTCTATCGATTTGATTCATCATCTCTATCCTGCCCTGCGATACCTTTTTCTTCATTCCTTATTTAGTAGCTCTCTTTCTAAAATAATTAAACTATCGAGATATACATGTCAAATAAAACAACTGGTTCAGTAAAATGGTTCAACGAAACAAAAGGCTTTGGCTTTATCGCACCAGATAATGGCAGTGCTGATGTATTTGTTCATTTTAGAGCAATTACCAGTGACGGCTTTAAAACACTAACGGAAGGTCAAAAAGTTTCCTTTAACGTTGAGCAGGGTTCTAAAGGTCCACAGGCAGCAGACGTTACTGCACTGTAAGAATTCTGATGAGATCTTTTCGACTTTCTAGTAACGGAAAGATCTCTATCTTAGTACTATGTTTTGCGCGATAAGAATCAACTTAAGAGCAAAATCTAGTAGTATCAAGTTAATTACTATCTTTATCACAACAACATACCCTGGTCTGCGACCAATAGTCAGCTTAATAACGACGTTCTGACACGTCATATTCCTCACAGAGGGAATGTCAATTACTTAAACTTGCATTTCTTTTGTAGTGAGTTGGAACAAACAGGAAAAATACTAAACTCCCAAAATATGGTCTTAGGGAATTTTTATATTTCTTAAATCAAGGAGATTAGTCATTGAAAAAAACAACAGCTCGTAAAGTCAAAAAAGAAATTGTCGATGATAATGAAAATGAAGTTCGCAAAGATACTATTCATGAAGTAAGAAAAAAGATCGAGAGTATTCTAATAGAACGTGAGCGAAAAAAATTATGGGATCTATAAAATGAGAAAACCTGCAAAGAAATCAAGTAACAGAAACCGCAAGAGCAGCTTTGAAGAGAAGTTTTCCAATATGGTCGCTGAATATCAAACAGCGAAAGAAGTTTTAGATTCTTTGGTTGAAGGTACACCTGAGTATAACAAGCAAAAAAGAATCTGCGATAAGTTGTTTGCTAGTGCTGAACGGTTTATCAATGCAAATTAAATCGCTCTCTTTTAATCTGTCCTAAAGAGCGATCAGTCCTAAAGCGCGATTGAAGGAAGCAGGTGTGAACTCGGACTACTTTGGCACTTATTCTATGCGATGTATAAAATCAGGAATGGACTGCTATTGCAGTCCGTTATGCTTTCTAAGCGTGCCGAATAACCTCTTGCAAACAAGTGAATGTGTCTCTTAATTAGTATGCAAGTAAAGCTCAAATAATGTACCTACCGACTCTAATAGATACACTATGTTTCCAGCTTTGTTATTTAATCATAACTTCAACTGACCTTCTCGAAAGGTCAAACCATTCTCCACATCACTCCCAAGTAGCACCGGACCATCTAAGTCAACAACTTCAGCATTGGTCGCTATCGGTAATGCGGCCTTCATGGCGAGTGACGAGCCAAGCATACAGCCACTCATAATACTAAGTCCTACTAAACGCGCATCTTTTTCGAGTGCTAACGCTTCGGTAAGGCCGCCGGTTTTATCGAGCTTAATATTGATCATTTCATAGCAATCAACCAGGTTGGAAAGTTGTTCTCGGGTATGACAGCTTTCATCGGCGCACAAAGGAATAGGATGCTCAATCCCTTTGAGTAGATGGTCTTGGCCACTTGGCACCGGTTGTTCAATCATGGTGATATTGAATGGCTTAAGTGATGCAAACAATGTACTAAGGTCAAGCTGAGACCAAGCTTCGTTGGCGTCTATGATTATCTTCGAGTTTGGTGCTACTGCGCGGATCGCAGCGATCTTGTCGACGACGGCTTGATCGTCGAGTTTCACTTTGAGCAGAGTTGCCCCTTGGCTCACATAGTCCTTCGCTTGCTCAGCCATGCTGGTCAGTTCTGCTACCGATACCGTCATAGCTGTTTCTATGCTTGGTGCAATACTAAATAATGGGGAAGGGAAGTGACTGTCAGCAAGTTGAGCTTCCAAAGCCCATAATGCACAATCTACAGCATTTCGCGCGGCACCGGCTGGGAAAGATTGCAGACTAAGCCTTGCTTCATTTGGCGTCATTGCTGTGAGCGCTTTAGCAAATTCGGTTATTTGATCGATGACAGATTCGACAGACTCACCATACCTTGGATAAGGAGTACATTCCCCCTCTGCTTCAAAGTCTTGATAGCGCAAGGTGACACGAACTAGCTCTGCATGCGTCCTCGTACCGCGAGAGATGCTAAACGGTTTTGCCAGTTTAATAGAGTGATGATGAGCGCTAATAGACAGCATGTAATGAGCTTCCTTACTGTAGTCAGGGTTAAAGTGAGCGAACACGATCTGCGATTGCATCGACACCAAATCGAACAGGGTCGGTGACGGGCATGCCGAATTCTTCGCTCCATTCTAGACACAGCGCTTTCGCTTCTTTGCCAGAAATGTTTGAGGTGTTGAGACAAATGCCAACAAACTGCACTGCAGGGTTAGTAACTCGCGCTGCCATTAAGTTGGCCTCGATGGTTTGCTCGATGCTTGGTAGAGCCGCGTGAGGTAAGTGACGAATGTGCTCGCGTCCGACTTCATGGCACAGTACCAGCGCATCGGGTTGAGCACCATGGAGTAAACCTAAGCTTACGCCAGCGAAAGAAGGGTTAAACAGCGAACCTTGGCCTTCAATAATGTCCCACTCATGTTCGGTAAAGCTCGGGCTCAGCTTTTCAACCGCACCAGAAATAAAGTCTGCGACCACAGCATCGACCGAAATGCCCTGGCCTTCAATTAGAATGCCGGTTTGCCCGGTTGCTTTAAAGCGCGCTTGGCAGCCTTGATCGACAAGGGCTTTTTCAATTGCGAGAGCGGAGAACATTTTGCCAACCGAACAATCTGTGCCGACGGTCAAGAGGCGTTTTCCTTGGCGCTTTTTGCCTGTGCCAACATCAAGCTGAGCATCGTAATGCCGAACGTCAAACAGTTGTATGGCGTTTTGGGTAGCAAGTGACGCGAGCTCGGGAATATCACCAAGGCGTTGATGCATGCCAGAGGCAATATCAAACCCAAGCTGCGCCGCTTGTACAAGCGTTTCGACCCAACTTGGCGGGATAACACCACCGGCATTCGCTGTGCCAATAACCAGTGTCTTAGCACCCATCGCTTTTGCGTCTGCCAATGATAGAGGCTCAAGGCCGAGTGATACTGTTTGCTCAGTCAGTCGTAACTCACCCAAACAGGCATCTGGTCGCCATTTAACGATGCCGCGCGCTGTTTTTGCTGCTAGAGGGTCGGTCACGTCCCCAAGGAAAAGTAGGTAAGGTTGAGCAATGTTCATATCGTCCCTCATGAATCTTGATAAATGATTGGTGAATCAGAGCTATCAAGATAGCGAGGACGAGGAGCACAATCGAATACTCTAATGTGTGTCCTCTATAACATTAAGTTATGGGCTGGTGATCTCCGAAAGCGTTTCTAGAAACTGCCTACTGGCAATCGACATAGGGTGAACATCACTGGAAAGAAGGGATACGGAGCAATCAATGTTGTCAGTTAACGCGACACGCATGAGATTGGGTTCAAGCGCATATTGCTGCGCAGTCCAAGGGTCGACAATGGCGATACCGCTGCCGAGTTTGGCAAGCTCTGCGCCTGCACTGTAGCTTCTGACGCGAAATGTCGGCGTAAAATTTGCTTTGTGAGCGGTTATCGAATCGTGCAAGCGCATGCCTAGTGGATCGCGTTCATCGAGTGCAATTATGCCGATGTCACTATGAAGCAATGTTGAAAGTGAGAGTGATGAGAGCTCGGGACTCAGCGCTTTATGATGCTCACGACTAAGGAGCACGGTCATAGATTGCTGCAGTAAAAGGCGATGTGATATGCCCGCAGGTGTTTCGCGGCCAAACGTGATGGCAAGATCGAGCTCATTGTCGAGCAGCGCCTGACATAGTTCGGCGTGATTACCCGTAGTGAGGTCAATAGAGCAGGCGTTTTTCTGGGCAAACTCAGACACTAAAGGGGTGAGCAGCTTAGTGGCTAGCACCGGCGGTGCACCAATACGGATATGTTGATGTCCAGCTTTAACTTTGTTGGTCAGAGTTTGGAACTGACCAAGCTGTCGATAGATCTTTTCCACTTCAGGTAGCAGTGTCTGCGCTTCTTGAGTCGGAACTAGCCGTCCTTTAATGCGTTCAAACAGTGAAAAGCCAAGTTGCTGTTCGGTGTGAGCCAATACGCGCGTCACGTTGGGCTGGGAAACATGCAGATTTCTGGCAGCTCCCGATACCGTTCCGGCTTGCATGATGGCGTAGAAGACTTCCAATTGTCGAAGATTCACAGTGGCTCCAAAGGCGCTAACTCATTAACAATCACTGTAATGCAAACAACAGAACGAAAAAAGGCTTGATCGCGACATGATCAAGCCTATCTGTTTCTTCTACCCAATGGTATTTGCTATTGGGAAGTGAGTGTTAGCTGAAATGAGTCCAGAGAATTGAGCCCCACACCATCATGGCGAGGCCAATGGCTAGAAACACGGCCGCTGAGCCGAGATCTTTTGCACGCCCCGATAGCTCGTGACGTTCAAGCCCGACACGGTCTACCACGGCTTCCACCGCAGAGTTCATCAATTCAACAATCATGACAAAGATAACACTGCCCACGAGGGCGGCTTTAGCGAACAAAGAGACATCTAACACAGCTGCGATGATGACTGCAAAGATCAGCGCTGCACATTCCTGGCGAAATGCCGCTTCGTTTTTCCAAGCAGCAATGAGGCCGTACCAAGAGTAACGAGCGGCGTAAATAACGCGCTTAATGCCAGTATTTTTTTGAATCTCAGTCATGGTTTAGTTCAACTTTAAAGTAAGTGCGTCGTTACGATTGTTCTCGTGCTTATCATCAACAGATTTAGAAATGTCGCCAATTGCTTGGAACTCTTCGTGAGTCCAAACGGTTTTATCTTTCAATGACGCCGGCAGTATATCAAACGATTGAATATTGTCAGCTTTTACCAACTGCAATTGTCCGTATTGCTCAAGCTTAGCAAACTCAGATAAGCTCAGCGGTGTGCCGTTAGAAACCACGTTTGGAATCAAATTCAAACTAAAGTGATAATCTCGCGTTTTCACCACCCATTTGTTTGGCAGACGTTTGCTGCTGTCCCACCAGATGCCATCGATCTCTTTAAGCTTTTCGATACTGGTGTCTTCATCTTGAGCGTCAAGCATCTTAAGGTGCTTACGGAAATACTCCGGCATCAGAACGATGAACGCATCTTGGGTAATGTCTGGATTAATTCGCAAAATCTCATAGGCGATGAGTGCACCGAGCATGTTCGAGTAGAGATCTTCTGGCGAAAACGCCGATGGATACTCTTTAAAACCGCCCACAGAAACTAGGCCGTACCATTGTGCAATTTCATGCCATTGAGCAAGACGAAACGCGAGCAGTGCGGCTAGTTTGGCTTCATCGTCTTGTTCTGTGTCTAGTTGGTCTAGGTTATTAAATACGATGTGACGGTCACGCAGTTCAGGCGTAAGGTTCACTTGATAGTTGTCGCTGTTGCGCTGCTTAAGAGAACGATATAAATAGAAGGCAAAATCCGCGGTATCTCTGACGTGTGCGGTATCAATAAAGCCGCCTTTATTGGTGAAAATGAGTCCATTCACTTCGTCAGATGCGCCAAATAGGCTGCCGACAACACTGGCTGACCCATCGTTGAATACGTGCGCATCGACATCTTCGGTATTAAGAACGTTCTTGATCGAGTAGAAAGGAACCGGGACGCTTCCTAGCTCTGCTTTAAGGCCAGTTCCAAAGGCGCAGCATGGTCTGATCCCTACTGGTACGGTCTCGGAATCCGCGAAGCTTGGCGCTGCAGCGGTCAGAGTAAGACTCAGTAGCAATAGTATTTTTGTCATAGGTGAACCAAATCAGTGAGTGGAACAAAAAAGCGCAAGATTGTGCAGTGTACGCACCTGCTGTTTGTCAAAAAAATGCAATAATTTGTCGTGAGGATAATAACCGTTTGAATAAATAGTATTTACCATTTGCTGCCAATTCGCTAATCAAGGTTTGACGGCTCAGATTGAACCTGGTTTCGCCCGTTTTGTTTTGCTCTGTATAAAGCAGCATCGGCGCTTTCCAATAATTGCTGCGTTGTTAGCTGTTCTTCGGCGAGCTGATGAGCAACGCCAACAGAAATCGATAGCACGTTGAACGGATTGTTTCCTGAATGTGGAATGTTGAGTGATATTATTTCTTGGCGCATTTTTTCCGCCAAGGTCATGGCTTCTTGAGCTGAGACATTGACCAGCAGGGCACAAAACTCCTCGCCGCCAATACGCGCGACCATATGACCACAAGGTACAAGCACTTGCTTTAAAGTGTTGGCCACATAACGCAGCGCAAAATCACCTTGAACGTGACCGTACAGGTCGTTGTATTGTTTGAAGTGATCGACATCAATCATCATGGTAGTAATACTACTGACAAAGAGGCTATGAGTATGATGTTCAAGCTCGCTCATGAATGGGCGGCGATTCGGCAACCCAGTTAGCTCGTCAGTTTCTGCGGCGATGTGTAAACGTTGATTGGCCTCTATAAGTTCCTCTTGCAGCGCGGTCATTTCTTTTTGGCTGCGTAGCCGCAGATGCATTTCACTGACTGTGGTTGAAAGCCGACTTAAAATGGCTCGCTGCGTGTCACTCCAGTCATGTGCGCCATGGATATTGGAAGCAATAAGAAGGCCAAATATCGCTTTACCATCGATCAGGGGAAAAATGGCTACCGAATCGATTCCTAGCTTCTTCATCATGCTGTACTCAGAATCCGCTTGGCTCTTTAGAAACTCAATGTCATTAATCACAATAGGTTCTAGAGAAAGTAGACGACGTTGCAGCAATGCCATCGAGCCGATATTGAACCCCTCGAGGTAAGGGTTTTTACTCCCATCTGCTCGCCATGAATAGCGATAGTGCGCAATATTGTCGTCAATAGTGAGTACGCTGAGTCTGTCGATGTCGAGCAAACGGCCTATGGGCTCAAATGCACGGTACATAACTGTCGCCATGTTGTCCTCGCTGCAGGTCAGAATATTGAGTGACATATCGGCGAGGATACGATGCAGCTTACTTTGGGTTTTGTAGGCTTTGGTTTGAATCTCGATGCTCTGCTCGAGTTGATTCTGATGATGAAGCAGTTGTCGCTCTGTACGTCTTTGTGCCGCTATCGCGCGCCTTGAAGCGTTATTGAGGTTTTGCAGTGCTTTCGCAACGTAGGAGAGCTCATCTTGACGCTGAGTCAGACTGTTGGGCAGCTTTAATTTACTCGACGTTTGAGGGTTGATGGTTTTTGATATCGTATAAAGCTCGTTAAGCGGTTTAGTGACTAGCGAGTAAACCACCACCACAACAATGGCGATGATCACTAAGGCTTCTAGGGTGTTTAAAAGAAATCCTAATGCTAACCGAGATAATACTTCTTCTTGAATCTTTGAGTCGTCAATTTGATAGGACAAGGTACCGAGCATTCTACCGTGGTGGCGTAGATCATAGCTGTGAGTCGTCGAAGTTAACGGTTCGGATACGTTGGCATCGAGCATGGTGCCATCGGTACTTTTGAGCTGAATATTCTGGATGTTGCTGTCTTTACTGACGCTTATTAGCAGTTGCTCCAGTTGACGAAGATCCAGATCCCAAAGCGCCTCTGAAATCGGGTAATACAGGGAGCGTACATGGCGCAGGGTATTATCTTCGGCCTGCTTCATTTCTTGTTGATAGTCGACGTAGGCTTGGATTGAAATGTTTAATAACGCCAATAAACCGGTCGCCACCACCATGATGGCGATGATTTTGTGTCTGAGTGTTTTCATAGGGAGCGATGTCACTTGAGCTCCTCAGACTTGGGTACAAATGGATCGATAGGGTTTTGTTGAATGTCGATTTTTCGGAAATCTATCCGCTGCCAGTCTTTATCTTTTAATATGTTGTAGAACTCAGAGGGATAAAGTACCGGTTGGAACAAATTGTATTTGGTGCGCTGTGGCCAAGGTTCATTGTGCAAATAGTGATGGATTTTGACTAACGACAGACCCACCGCGGTGAAATGGCCTCCCGCCAGAGAGGAGACTTCGCCCTGTGCCAATGCGTTTAACACTTGGTTGGATGTGTTGATTGTCCCAACAAAGATGTCACTGCCGATTGGGATATTGGCTTCTTCGATGGCCTTAATCGCGCCAAACGCCATGTGATCGTTGGCTGTCCATAGGTAGCGTACGTTGTCATGTCTATTCAACAAGATTTTGGTCTGTTCATAGGCAATGGATTCCGACCAGTCTCCGTGCACGCGTTGGGCTAAGGAAGTATTCTCATTTTGCATGATAAATGATGTTGCCCCTGCCTCTCGATTGTTGGATGCAGGAGTGGTTTTATCACCAGAGATGAGTAGAAAGTCACCCGGCTGTCCTCTGCCTTTAACAAACAGATCCTGTGCACTGACAAACCCGATATGATAGTTGTCTGGAAATACCCCAGGTAGTAGACGCTTGGACCAGTCAGGTATGTTGGAGACAAGTCGTTTGTCATTGGATGATAAGTCATTGAGTGCAAAAGTAACTTTGATTTGTGGCGACGTTATGGACTCCAGCAAGGCGAGTCCTGCCCCTTTTTCGTTCACGAGAATGACAAAATCCGGAGTGGGACTTTGCTGCAATCTTTCGACAAGCTCTTGACGGGTGAGAAGTCGGTCACGTTTACCATGGATGATCTCGAGCTGTAAGCCCAAAGCATCTGCCGCCGCTTGTGCATAGAGGTCGACATCATGCCAAAAGCTCTCTTGCGCAAACCCGGGGTTTACGAACAACACTCGGCTATCAGCTTGATGCGGCGTATTGTCGCCTTTTGCTGCAATGGCTGTGCCTGATAATAAACAGTAGACGCAAAGCGCCCAAATCGCTCTCATAACAACACTCCCTGTGTTAGAGAAAATTATGGAAGTGATTTGTTAAAACGTCGAATAGTTGTGAGTGAAATCACATGAATGAGGCAGGAGTCTCAATTATAAAACGTTGGATATCAGGGGGAAAGTAAATGGGTAATATGCAGTTTGGTGCCTAACTGGTAAGAAATTAGAGGGTGCCGGGCACCCTCTATATTCGCTTTGAAACTTAGCTTAGTGGCTTAGCCTTATTAATGCGTTTTATCCAGGTTCTTGAAGGATGAAGCTCATTGAGCACATCGACTGGCAGTGGCAGTGGGTCGCCACAAACCTCGGAAGCTAGCAGTTCGGCCAATAGTGGCGCTGAGCTGAGCCCACGTGAGCCAAGACCTAACATGCAGTAAAGTTCAGGGTGCTGAGCTAATTGAAGGAGCTGACTGCCTTGCTCATCGTAAGCATGGCTGAGCGCTTCAAAATTGGCCACTTGGCCGACAAACGGCAAATGATCTCGGCTGACCGTACGGATCCCTTGGCGCGATTGCTTGTCGCTGGTGTCGACCTCGTTCACCCAATCTACATTAGGTACGCACGCTTTCAGTTTGTCGCCATTTTCTTGCTGGGCTGTCGAATCAAAGTCGGTATTGATGTGCTTACGATCGTAACTGGCGCCTATACAGTGCGTCATGGTGTTTGGATTGTGAGGTGTCATATAGCCGTCGTAACACAAAACCGACTTAATCGCTTCGAGTGTTTTTGTGGTTGGAATGTGGCTGACTTGTCCTTTTACTGCGGTCAGATGCAGCGCTTTGGTTTGAGCAAGATGGCTAAACTCGTGACCATTGGCAATAATGACGGCATCAAAATTTGGGCTCACTGGCAAGTTAGAACCATTAACTTGCCAGTGACCGTTATCGACTTGCTCAATCGAATCAATTTCAGCGTTGAAATGCGCGCTAAGTTTGCCACTGTTTGCGTAGTGGCGAATAAGGCCTTGAGTTAACTCAGCCGGGCAAAGCCATCCCCCTAGCGGGTAATGAACGCTAGCGTGCGGCGAGGCTACGCCAATCGCTTGGCTGGTTTGCTTTGCATCGAGTTGATGAATGAGCTCGCTTGGGAAATTGCCTTCGAGCATACGTGTAAGCTTTTGCTCTGATTTCTCATCCCACATGAGCTGCGTGACACCGCACCAATCATGGTCAAAATCAAATTGGTTTGCCGCTTGTTCGGCGAATTGTCTCGCATATAAAAACGCGGGTGCGAAGACGCGTGACACGCCACGATGTTCGCCATTGAGGAGTGGGTAGACGGCGCCTTGTCGATTGCCAGACGCACCTTCTGCCGGTTGTGAATCTTTGCAAAACAGGCTGGTTTGAATGCCACGCTTCTCTAATGCGGCGATTAAGGTTGCGCTGGCAACACCACCACCGATGATGGCGACGTGTTGTGGACGCGGTTTTTCACTGCGATAGTAAAGAGGTTCATAGTTACTATAAGGCTGCTTTTGTGCGATGTGACCAACAATCATGTCGCGTTTGGTGCCAAAGCCTTTGGCTTTTTTCATCTCAAAGCCCGCTTCAATCAAACCGCGTCGGACAAATCCGGCAGCGGTGAACGTGGCGCAGGTGCAATCTTGTTTGGCAAGTTTCACCATGCCATTGAAGAGGTCTTGATTCCACATCTCTGGGTTTTTGCTAGGCGCGAAACCATCAAGGAACCAACAGTCGACAACGCCTTGTGATGGGGTTGGCACGCTTGGTAGGCAGTCTTTAATGTCACCAAACCAGAGATCGAGTGTGATGGCGCCATCAGCGAGCACAATTCGGTGGCATTCTGGCACGGCGATAGGGTAGTGGGCTTGCAGCTGCTTGGCATAGGTTGCCAGCTCCGGCCAAGATTCATGTGCTTTGATCAGATCTTGCTGAGATAATGGGTATTTTTCAAAGCTGATAAAGTGCAGCTCTTGCAACGCCGCGTTTGGGTTTTGTTGTCTGAATTGTTCAAACCACTGCCATACTGCGAGAAAGTTCAGTCCGGTGCCAAATCCTGTTTCCGCAATGACAAAACGCGGCTGCTCGAAATCGTGCCAACGCTCTGGAAGTCGGTTTTGCTTCAAGAATACGTAACGAGTTTCTTCTAAACCATTGACATTGGAGAAGTAAACATCGTCAAATTGATCGGATACCGGGGTGCCCGACTCATTCCAGTCGAGTTGCGCATGAGTGATGGAAGTCATAATTTTGACACTTATCTCGTGTTATACCCCTAGGTAGAAAGTTATCACAACTACATTTAGTGGGGCATCGATAGCATTTATTGATGCGAATTGTACGAATTTATGGGAAAGCTGACCACTTTTATCCTGTATCTTCGTTATCATTTAGCCGTTTATGAATTTATAGGAATGTCACATGAAACGAGTCGTAATTACCGGTATGGGTATTGTTTCGAGCATCGGTAACAACGTTGAAGAAGTTTTAGCGTCTCTTAAAGCAGGCCGTTCTGGTATTAACGCCTCTGAGCAATTCAAAGAGATGGGCCTTCGTTCTCAAGTTTGGGGTGATTTGAAAATTAACCCTGCTGAGCATATCGACCGTAAAAAAATGCGCTTCATGGGCGACGCAGCGGCGTACGCATATCTTTCAATGGAGCAAGCGATCGAAGACGCAGGTCTGACAGACGATCAAGTTTCAAATGACCGCACAGGTATCGTTGCAGGTTCTGGTGGTGCGTCTGCACTTAACCAAACACTTGCAGTGGATACACTACGCGCCAAAGGCGTGAAGCGTGTTGGTCCTTACATGGTACCTCGTACTATGTCATCAACTGTGTCAGCGTGTCTGGCAACACCATTTAAAATCCGTGGTGTGAACTACACAATGAGCTCAGCATGTGCAACGTCAGCTCACTGTATCGGTCACGCGATGGAGCTTATCCAACTTGGTAAGCAAGACATCGTATTTGCTGGTGGTGGTGAAGAGCTAGATTGGTCACAAACTATGATGTTTGATGCCATGGGTGCACTGTCTACTAAATACAACGAAACCCCAGAAAAAGCATCACGTACTTACGATGCGAACCGTGACGGTTTTGTTATCTCTGGTGGCGGCGGCATGGTTGTTGTTGAAGAACTCGAGCACGCTCTTGCACGTGGCGCAAAAATCTACGGTGAGGTTGTGGGTTACGGTGCAACATCAGACGGCTACGACATGGTAGCACCATCTGGTGAAGGCGCAGTGCGTTGTATGAAGATGGCAATGCAAGATGTTGAGGTGATTGATTACGTGAACACTCACGGCACATCTACGCCAGTAGGTGATGTTAAAGAGCTTGGCGCTATCCAAGAAGTCTTTGGCGGCAACAGTCCTGCTATCTCAGCAACGAAAGCAATGACTGGTCACGCGCTAGGTGCGGCAGGTGTACACGAAGCGATTTACTCAGCGCTGATGCTACACCATAGCTTTATTGCACCAAGCATCAACGTTGATGAGCTAGACGAAGCGGCAGAAGGCCTAGATATCGTCACTGAAACTCGTGAGCAAGAGCTAAACACGGTGATGTCTAACAGCTTTGGTTTCGGTGGCACGAACGCAACACTAGTACTGAAGAAGTACCAAGGTTAACCCTGGCTAATCAGTTCTATGATTTCCAGAGCTGACTGGTGAAAACCAGTCGCAGACGCAAGTTTTAATCCCTGGAGAGCGGGTTAAAATCCTTTTGTTCTGGATCTTGCCCAGCCAAATGGCTGGGCATTTTTGTACCTGAATTTTGCTATGCACTATCTTTCTTTCCCACCTACTCGACACATGCTGCTATATCTTGCACAATTCAGCCTATTGTAAGGACAACCCCTTTGGAACTTCCCATGAAGATTATTGTTGATGAGGCAATGCCTTATGCCGTTGAGCTGTTTAGCCAACTCGGAGAAGTGATCGCCAAACCTGGCCGCGAGTTAACGGCTGACGATCTTGTTGATGTTGATGCGCTTATGATTCGCTCGATCACTAAGGTTAATGAAGCGCTTTTAGAAAAGGCCAATAAGCTTAAATTCGTTGGCACCGCAACCGCGGGAATGGATCATGTTGACCAAGCGCTTCTAGAGCAGCGAGGTATTTTCTTTACTGCCGCTCCAGGTTGCAACAAAGTGGGCGTGGCCGAGTATGTTATCAGTAGTTTGATGGTTATTGCTCAGCAGCAAGGTTTCTCTATCTTTGATAAAACAGTGGGTATCATTGGTTGTGGCCAGGTAGGTAGCTACCTGCAAAAGTGCTTACAAGGCATTGGAATCAAGGTTCTACTTAATGACCCACTCAATGAGCAGCAAGGCGACCAAAGAGTCTTTACTGAGCTTGATACTCTGTTAGAGCAGGCAGATGTCGTCACTATGCACACGCCGATCACTCGAGAGGGTGAATATCCAACGCATCACTTAATCAACCAGGCGCGTCTTGATAATTTTCGTGCAGACCAAATTTTAATCAATGCTGCGCGTGGTCCTGTTGTAGATAACCAGGCACTCAAACAGCGCTTACTCAAGCAAGATGGATTTACTGCCGTTCTTGATGTATTTGAGTTTGAACCAGTGGTTGATTTTGAGCTACTACCTCTGTTAACGTTCGCGACCCCTCACATAGCGGGCTACGGTCTTGAAGGCAAAGCACGTGGTACGACCATGATCTTTAACAGCTACTGTGAGTTTTTGGGAGTATCTGAACGTGCAAACCCTGATGCACTTTTACCCGTTGCTCCAATCCCAGAATTGACGCTAGATCGTGCGTGGGATGAAGCAACGCTGCACAGTATGACGCAGATAATCTATGATGTACGCAAGGACGATGCGATTTTCCGCCGTGAAATTCACAGCGAAAATGGCTTCGATAAAATGCGTAAACTTTATTGGGATAGACGCGAGTATGGCGCTGTCCTTGTTAAGGGTGACGAGTCTTGTAATCTCGCTCCATTAGCAGAACTAGGATTTCAAATCGAGGTAACTAAATGAGCCAACAATTTAATATCGCTGTATTTGGAGCAACAGGTGCTGTAGGTGAAACTATGGTCGAAGTGCTACAAGAACGTGAGTTCCCGATGGGTGACATCTACCTACTTGCGAGTGAGCGCAGTGAAGGTAAGACTTATCGTATCAACGGTAAAACAGTGAAAGTTGAGAACGTAGAGAACTTCGATTGGTCACAAGTCCATATCGCACTGTTTTCTGCAGGCGGTGAGCAATCAGCAAAATGGGCGCCTATCGCGGCAGATGAAGGTGTGGTCGTAATCGATAACTCTTCGAACTTCCGCTACGACTACGACGTACCGCTTGTGGTACCGGAAGTGAACCCAGAAGCAATTGCTGAGTTTAGAAACCGCAACATTATTGCGAACCCTAACTGTTCAACAATTCAAATGCTGGTTGCGCTTAAACCGATTCACGATGCGGTTGGTATCGAGCGCATCAACGTAACCACCTACCAATCGGTTTCTGGTGCAGGTAAGAGCGGTGTTGATGAGCTGGCAGGTCAAACAGCAATGCTACTAAACGGCAAACCTGTTGAACCCAAAGCATTTAGCCAACAAATTGCGTTCAACTGTATTCCACAAATTGACCAGTTCATGGATAACGGCTACACCAAAGAAGAAATGAAAATGGTGTGGGAAACGCAAAAGATCTTCAACGATCCAAACCTAATGGTTAACCCAACCTGTGTTCGTGTGCCAGTATTCTATGGACATGCAGAAGCCGTGCATCTAGAAACGAGCGCGCCTATTTCTGCAGAGGAAGTGGTGCAATTACTAGAGCAAGCTGAAGGTGTTGAAGTCTTCCATGGTGAAGATATGCCAACTCAAGTTCGTGATGCGGGCGGCAAAGATCATGTGATGGTCGGTCGTATTCGCAATGATATAAGCCACCACAGTGGTGTGAACTTGTGGGTTGTAGCAGACAACGTCCGTAAAGGCGCAGCGACTAACGCGGTGCAAATTGCAGAAGTACTGATTCGCGACTACTTCTAATAGGTCGAACGCCCCTCTCTTGTTCTGCGCTGTCTGCGAGGCACTGAGTGGTGCTTTATGCACCATTGCTGTTACTTTTTTAATCAAAGGCTCCTTTTTAGGGGCCTTTATACTGTTAACCAATGTGAAATTGGTACCGATATCATGCTTGAATCAAGTTTTTTTAAAGGCTGACCTATAGTTTTGGAGCTAATATCCGATATAGTAACGAGATAATTTTTGTAATTTATATCGCAGACAGCTGAGCCTTCCATGCATCAAATTTTAAAGCCTTTGTTAGTGACGTTAGCACTAGCAGGAGCGACAACTTCTTTATCTATCAGCGCTGATACTATTCGATTAACCGGGCCTAACGGTGAGGTCATCTCGACTCCGCAATATTCGCAACCTGTTCGTCAACTTGCCAATCAAGAAAGCGGTGCACCTGCGCGCTACTATGGTCCTACTGCCCAAAATGAAACCTTGTGGTCGATTGCTTCACGTTTTAAGCCATCTGGTGCCAGTGTTCAGCAAACCATTTATGCATTCTATGAACTAAACCCAGGCCAATTCGAAAAGGGTAATATTCATCAGTTGTCGCCAGGCAGTGAACTTCGTATCCCATCTAGTGCGTTGATAAATCGTGTTGATCTGCAAGAAGCGCTAGCGGTTCTAGCTGCGCATCAGGCCAAACTAAACCAACCTGCATCTGTCGTTGCGTCTCCACGAGCGCCCATGCAGCCGAAACCTGAGCCACAAAAGCTTCAAGTCAAGCCAGAAGCAGTCACAACGCCAACTGCAGCAAAACCCGAGCCAGTTAAGCCAGTTGAAGCAACACCTAAAGCCGAATCGGAAGTGATTACCAAAGCGCCGGATGTTCCGAAAGCGCCTGATGTAACTGAAGCGTTACGAGAAGAACTTAGTCGCTCGGAAAGCGAACTTTTGTCTTTAGAAGAGCGAAATCACCAACTGAGGTTGATGCTTTCTGAAGTTCAACACGAAGTGGAAGAACTAAAAACGGAAGTGGATAACGAAGAGCGTATCCGTACTGAAGTCGAACGTCAGCTTAGTGAAGAAAAGCGTAAACAGGCTGAAATGGCTCGATTGGCGCCAAGCCAGCTCGATGTTTGGCTCTCTAAACCGTGGTTTGTTGCTCTGCTAGCATTTGTACCAGCGCTGCTTCTTGGCCTTTTGGTGATGGCAATATTACGCTCTCGTAAACGTCGAAATGATGAGCCAACTGCGCAGCTTAATGAGGCTCAAACTGAAAGCTCGGATAAACCGGCTATGGCCGCAGCAGCAGGTGCTGGTGCGGGAGTCGCCACTGCTGCGGTTGCCAGTGACGACGATGATGAGCTGTTCTCCGATGACCTATTAGCAGGCTTGGATGATGAAGCTGAAGAGAGTGATGTAAGCCAAGAAAATGATGAGAATGATGTGTTCGCCGACCTTGATGAGGCGGATTTTGATTTCAATCTAGATGATGAAGATGACCCATTTGCCAGCATTGATGACGATGGAGAGCTCGATATTGGCGTAGTCGACCTTGATACTAGCAACAACGGCATCAGTGTTAAAGATGGTGAGAAAGCGCTGGGCCTCGAGGAAATGGAACGTGCGCTCAACGACGTTGCAGTGCCAAGTGATGATGAAGAGTTGGATTTCAACCTTTCTGACGAAGATGGAGACGACAGCAATAATGTCGTTTCACAAGATGACTTAGATAGCCTGTTTGCAGACTTTAGCTTAGATACTCAAGGTGATACCGAGCAAGAAAGTAACGCACAGGTTGATGCTGAAGAGCTTCTGGAGGAAGACAGCGCGTTAAACCAAGCGCAAATGGACGAACTGCTCGCTGGCGACGACTTTGACCTCGATGAAGGCGATATCGATTTGGATGATCTTTCCGCCGACTCTCCATTGGCGTCTCTGGAACAAATCATTGCAGAGGAAAGTGACGCCGATGACGAGCCTCAATCTTCAGATAACTTGTCGGAGAGTGTAGATAACGACGATATTGACGATCTCTTTGCTCAGTTCTCGCAAATTGATGCGACTCCTGACGCTGTGCCTGAGCCTCAGGGTGAGTTAGATAATGGCGATGTCGACTTGCTTGACGACATGCTTACCGGTGACTTTGAGCTCTCGGATCTGGATGACTCAGACTTAACTCTTGATGAAGTACTGTCAGAAGAGTCTGCGTCGGTAGATGAAGATGAGGATGTGCAGCTTCTTGCTGATGAAGAAACGGAGCTGGATGAGAATAGCACTGAGTTATTAGATGAAGTGCTATTTGAGAGCAGCCTATCAGATGCTAAAGATGACACTGTTGAAGATGACTTCGACCTGGATCCATTTGGCTCTGATGATCTACTTGGATCAGACATTAGCGATGAAGAAATGGATGCGTTGTTTGCTGCCAACGTGCCAGAGCCTATGTCCCACCAAGACCCAAGCTCTGAGCAGCTACCACAAGACTCATTGAGTGATGACGTCGAGTTAGCAGCAGAGTTGGATGATGAAGGCACTACAGAGTCACTGTCATTGGAAGATGAGCAGCTTGGTGCCAATGAGCTTGATCTCACTGAGGCGTCAGTCGCCGAGGCTGAGCTTCATCAAGGTGATGAGCCAATGGTTGACGCTGCCGATGTCGATCCGCCTAGAGCCGACTTGTCAGCAGATGAGCGTACTGAAGAAGCTTTTGACGCTAATACTGAATCGGACGTGTTTGATGAGGAAGTAGAGAGCACTCTAGCGCAACAAATCTCCCATCAAGCAGACGACTCTTTAGCTCAAGAGTCTATAGCCTCTGAGTCAACTTCAACCGATCACGAATCGTTTGAGCAACTTGAAACATCGGAAACTGATGATGCTTTTGAAGTATCGTCACAAGATTCAAACGTTAGCTCAATAGCCGATGATAGTGCAGAGCCAGAAGCCGTTGAATCGCCAGAGCTCACTCCTCAGGTTGCTTCTGATACGGACTTTGACTTTGCACCAGAAATTGAGAGCGGTAGCAACCTTTCTCACCATGAAGATGACAGTGAGCAGTCTCGAAAAGAACTGGACGCATTGGTAGCCAATGAATTTGGGTTACCTCAAGATGATGATTGGGTGGAGGAAGAGCCTCAACAAGATCCGCTTGCTAACACGGCGCAAGAGGACGATGCAGATTTCCTCGCTAATGCCCTGCAAAGTGAATACGGCGAAGAACAAGCGTTTGCCGATGCAGAGGGTGACTCAGATGATGAGCCAGTGCCTGAAGACTCTTCTGATGCAGAATTGGCTTTCAGTGACGATGAGCTGCCAGAGTATAGCGAAGATGACGCGTTTGCTGATGCCAATCTCAGCAAAGAAGAGGTATTGCCAGAACCTGCGTCTGAGCCACTAGACTCCTTTACAGAACAAGAACCACAAAGTGATGCTGCGAGTGAGCTTGAGACGGACTCATTCTCTGAACCTGTCGCAGAACTAGATGCCGACAGTTTGGTTGAGAATGCTGCTGAGAGTGATGACCATGAGCTCGGAGATGTTGCTAGTGATGAAGTCGCCGACCTACAAGTGCCAGAACAGGCAGAAGCAGAACAGCAAGTAGCAGAAAACCCAGTTAGTGAGCCATCATTAGCATCCAAACAAGACGCATTTGATGATTTTGAGTTCCCAGAATTTACAGAGCAAGACGCCTTGCTTGATATGGATGAAAGTGAGCCTCTGACAGCTGAGAGCCCGGATGTGCAGCAAGCGGATAATCATGACTTTGAGGATGATTTCTCGCTTGAATCACTCCCAGAATATGATGAGCAACAAGCAGCTGTGGATCTCGAACCAGAGGATCAACCTTTGGCGTCTGCACCAGAAATGGTGGGTGAAACGCTAGATCATTCGGAAATTGATGCACTTGCAGATGCGTTTAGCATGGTCGATATGTCAGCGATTGAACAAGAAGGCAATCTCGACGAACTTTTGCAAGACAGTGAAGGGGCGACATTCTCAAACATCTCACCTGTGGATCAAACGACAGCGGACAGCGCTGGTCTTGATATCGATGCCATGTTGCAAGAGACAGCAGGGTCTGAGGCTGGTGAAGACTGGAATGGCTTTACCCTTACCGATGAGCAGAGAGCTGCCATTAACCATGACATTCCAGATGAAGAGCAAGCGATTTGGAGTGGCAACGATGTAGGAGCTCTTGCGAAAGCGTCCGATGAAGATTGGTCTTCACAAGATCCTGTCGCTGATTTTGATGCTCAAGAAAAGCAATTTATGACGATTGATGAGCTCATGGCTCAAGTCGATGACGGAGAGACGTCTGAGCAAGAAGAGGAAGAACTTAAGCTCGATGTTGGGTTAGATGAATTCCCAGATGTCATTGGACCGATTTCTGAGGTCGATGTAGACTCAGATTCTGAGGCTGCAGGTAATCTTGATATGGCGAAAATCTACATTGAGATGAATGATTTCGAAGGCGCGGTAAAGCTACTCGAAAAAGTCTTGCTAGAAGGCTCAGGACAAGTTGAGCAAGAGGCGAAACGGTTACTTAGTAAGCTCTCTGAGCATCAGTAAAATCCAAAAAAACGGTGGCTTGCCACCGTTTTTCTTTTTTGGGTAAACCTAGATTCGACGATATTCAAAAACTGAGTGTCGCCATTAGGTCAGGTTTTGGTTATGACCTTTCGTCGATGACTAGTAATTAATGACCGAGCTTTCACAGGCTGTGGCTTTATACCAAGTAGAGTTGCGTATATACTTTGCCCCCTTTGACAAATCACAGATGCAGAGTTAACTATGAAAGTTGCATTAGGTATTGAATATAACGGTGAAAAATACTTTGGCTGGCAAAGACAGCGCGAAGTTACCAGTGTTCAAGAAAAACTGGAAAAGGCGCTATCTATTGTTGCCAACGAACCGATCGAGGTTCAGTGTGCAGGGCGTACTGACGCCGGTGTACACGGTACAGGGCAAGTGGTGCACTTTGAGACATCTGCGATACGTAAGCCTGTTGCTTGGACGATGGGCGTTAATGCAAACCTACCCAAAGACATAGCGGTGCGCTGGGCAAAAGAAGTTCCAGAAGCGTTCCATGCGCGCTTTTCTGCAACCGCTCGTCGCTATCGTTATGTGATCTTCAATCACGATTTACGTCCTGGAATTTTATCTTCTGGTATCAGTCATTATCATGGCAACTTGGATGTAGAAAAAATGCATCAAGCAGGGCAGTACCTACTTGGTGAAAATGATTTCACGTCCTTTCGTGCAGTGCAGTGTCAATCTCGTAGCCCTTGGCGCAATATCATGCACTTAAACGTGACTCGCCACGGGCCTTACGTGGTGATTGATATTAAAGCGAACGCCTTTGTTCATCATATGGTGCGAAACATTACCGGTAGCTTGATTGTGGTCGGTAGAGGTGAGCAGCCACCTGAGTGGATAGAGTGGTTACTGGCGCAAAAAGATCGCAAATTGGCTGGCGCTACGGCGAAAGCTGACGGTCTGTATTTGGTCGACGTCGATTATCCAGATGAGTACCAGCTCCCAGAAATGCCAATTGGTCCGCTATTTTTGCCGAATGATTTGAACTCTGGTTGGTAACTAGGCTCCAAACAGTGAAAAGTTACCGTGATCAGGAGTTATGGCTTGGTCACAAGGATAGGTACAACCAGTTTTTTATCTACAGTTTGGCTCTAATATGGTTTAATCCCACGGCATTAATTAGAATTTCACACTTTCGCCATTTTGGCGGGGGTAACAAGAGAAAAGGTCTTCCATGAGTTGGCTTGAAAAGATTTTAGAAAAAAGCAACATCGTTAGCTCGCGCAAAGCATCTATCCCAGAAGGTATCTGGACTAAATGTACATCATGTGAGCAAGTACTTTATCACGCAGAACTAGAGCGTAACCTTGAGGTTTGCCCTAAGTGTAATCACCACATGCGAATGAAAGCACGTCGTCGTCTAGAAACGTTCTTAGACGAAGGTAACCGTGTTGAACTCGCGACTGAGTTTGAGCCTCAAGACAAGCTTAAGTTCAAAGATTCAAAGCGTTACAAAGAGCGCCTTTCTGCAGCACAGAAAAACAGTGGTGAGAAAGATGCCTTGGTTGTTATGCAAGGTGAATTGCTTGGTCAGCCAGTAGTAGCGTGTGCATTTGAGTTCTCATTTATGGGTGGCTCAATGGGCTCTGTTGTTGGTGCTCGCTTTGTACGCGCAGTCGAAGCTGCAATGGAAAACAATTGCGGTCTTGTTTGTTTCTCAGCAAGTGGCGGCGCACGTATGCAAGAAGCGCTAATGTCGCTAATGCAGATGGCAAAAACCAGTGCTGCACTTGAGCGTCTGTCTAAAAAAGGGCTTCCATTTGTTTCTGTAATGACTGACCCAACCATGGGCGGCGTTTCAGCAAGTCTTGCTATGCTGGGTGACATCAATATCGGTGAGCCAAAAGCGCTTATCGGTTTTGCTGGCCGTCGTGTTATCGAGCAGACAGTACGTGAAGACCTTCCTGAAGGCTTCCAACGCAGTGAGTTCCTACTTGAGCATGGTGCGATTGATATGATTGTTGATCGCCGTGAAATGCGTCAGCGCGTAGGTAGTCTGCTTGCGAAAATGACTAACCAAGCGTCACCGCTTGTGGTTTCTGTGGAAGATTCTCCACAAGAACCTGCATATGAAGTACCAGAAGCGGACGAAAAAGGGTAAAGTACTCACTAAGTTATCAAACGTTAAGATATTGACGGCTAAATGAGTTCACAATCCATTCCACAAGCCACATCGACACTACAGATGTGGCTTGATTACTTAACCAGTATTCATACCAGTGCCATTGATCTTGGCCTAGACCGAGTGTCCGTCGTGGCACAAAAAGGTCAACTTACCAAACCAGCCCCAACCGTTATCACCGTTGCCGGTACCAATGGCAAGGGGTCGACTTGTGCATTAATGGAAGCCATCTTATTAGATGCGGGCTACTCTGTTGGTGTCTACAGTTCTCCCCACCTAATTCGTTACAATGAACGTGTACGTATCAACGGCCAAGAACTGCCTGACGAGTCACACACCCAAGCTTTCGACTATATCGAAAAGCTGCGTGGTGATGTCAGCCTGAGCTTTTTCGAGTACGCGACATTAGCGGCTCTTAAGCAGTTCCAACAGCACAAGGTGGAAGTTGTGCTGCTTGAAGTTGGTCTAGGCGGTAGGCTGGATGCGACGAACGTGGTTGATCATGATGTGTCGGTGATTACCAGCCTTGCAGTGGATCACGTCGACTGGCTGGGTGATGACATCAACGTTATCGGTTTTGAAAAAGCGGGCATTTATCGTTCCGGAAAGCCGGCTATTTGTGGTCAGCCGAAACCGCCTGCAACAGTACCTGCTCATGCCGATGACATTGGTGCAGAGTTCTATCAAACGGGTATTCAGTTCGACTATAAGCAAACCTCAGACACGACTTGGAGCTGGCACCACGGCACCTTCGCGCTAGAAGATTTACCTATGCCGGTTCTTCCGCTGATGAATGCCAACACAGCGCTGATGGCGCTGGGTGCTGCCAATTTGGACATTACCGACCTAAACATTGTTAACGGTCTTAAAGACGCTCGTCTGGCCGGACGAATGCAGGTAATCGCAGGCACGCCAACCACCATTCTCGATGTCGCGCACAACCCTCACTCAGCAGAGTATTTAGTCACTCAGCTTAATCGCTTGTATCCCAACACTCGATTTAAAGTGGTGATGGGTATGTTGCATGATAAAGATATCGCCGAAACTATCCGAGTTTTGAATCCTCTGACAGAGCATTGGTATCCTGCATCATTGAGTGGTCCAAGAGCTGCATCTGCGGACGAGCTATGTGCTCATCTTGATTCCAACCAAACTCTGACTCGCTATGATTCGCCTGTGGCGGCATTTGAAGCGGCGAAATCAGATGCGAAACAAGACGATCTGATTTTGGTCGTGGGTTCATTCCATACGGTTGGTGAGGTGTTGGAGCACTGCGGCGGTAAAACCGCAGAGTAAAATCGAATCTAGGAGAAATCATGGCGAGTAAATTCCAAAGCCGCTTAGTGGGCACCATCGTACTGGTGGCAGTCGGGGTGATTATCCTGCCAGACCTGCTTGACGGTAAGAAGCTTCACTACAAAGAAGAATTTGCCAGCATTCCACTTAAGCCAGAAATTAACGCTGACGTGGAATCGTTTGAAGTGTTGGAGCCAGAAGAGGACATTTCGGTACTTCCAGAAGCGCCTGTACAGGCTACTGTCGGCGAAGAGATCATTCAAGAGCCTGAAGCGGATATTGTCAATGTGTCAGCGCAAGAGGTACCAGAGCGTAACGATTACGCTGATAGTGCTTGGATTATTCAGCTGATGGCACTGAAAAATGCCGATAATGCTGCGGCACTTGTGAAAGATCTGCAGAAGCGCGGTTATCAAGCTCACGTGAAGCAAGAAGAGGCCTTTACTCGCGTGATTATCGGTCCAGATGTTTCAAAAAGTAAATTAGAGAAGCAGTTGATTGAATTAGAGGAAATTACCGGCTCTAGAGGTCAACTGCTCAAATTTAAGCCACTAAATCCATAAGAAAACGTTTGCGTCGCTCATTTTTCTGTTAAAATGCGCGCCAACTTGAGATGAAGAATTCATGAATTGGTTAGATTTTGTCATTTTGGGTGTGATTGGGCTATCGGCCTTGATCAGTTTAGTTCGCGGTTTTGCCAAAGAGGCAATGTCGCTTTTGATATGGTTTGGCGCGTTTTTTATCGCCAGTCAGTACTACGCAAAATTAGCGGTGTACTTTTCTAATATCGAAGACGACATGTTTCGTAATGGCGCCGCTATCGCTGCCTTGTTTGTTGCGACCTTGATTGTCGGAGCTCTCATTAACTATGTCATAGGGCAGTTGGTTCAGAAAACGGGACTCTCGGGTACAGACAGAGTACTTGGTATCGTATTTGGCGGTTTGCGCGGTGTGCTTATCGTCTCAGCGGTACTGTTCTTTGTTGATACCTTTACCACGCTGAATAACAGCGAGTGGTGGGAAACCTCAGAACTGGTTCCACACTTTAAATTGGTCATTGAGCCGTTTTTTGAACACATCGAAGCAACTTCTAGTTTCTTGTCTGGCGCTTAGCGGCGTCAGCTAATGTCGCAAATCGAGGATTAGGACATGTGTGGTATTGTTGGAATCGTTGGCTCAACGCCTGTGAATCAGTCTATCTATGACGCTTTGACCGTTTTACAGCATCGTGGCCAAGATGCCGCTGGTATTGTTACCATAGAAAGCAATCGTTTTCGTCTGCGTAAGGCGAATGGTCTAGTTAAAGACGTTTTTGAAGCGAAGCACATGCAGCGCCTTCAAGGTAACGTAGGTATTGGACATGTTCGTTACCCTACCGCTGGTAGCTCTAGCGCTTCTGAAGCACAACCGTTCTACGTAAACTCTCCGTTTGGTATTACCCTGGCACACAACGGTAACCTCACCAACGCACACGAAGTTCGTGAAAAGTTGTTCGAAAAAGACCGTCGTCACGTAAACACGACATCGGACTCTGAAGTTCTGCTTAACGTTCTTGCTCACGAAATTGATACCGTAAAAGGCAACGTGACGTCGGATGACGTTTTCCGCGCAGTGACTAATGTTCACCGTGCCATTAAAGGTGCTTATGCGGTTGCGGCGATGATCATCGGTCACGGTATGATTGCATTCCGCGATCCAAACGGTATCCGTCCTCTATGTTTAGGTAAGCGTGAAGTTGAAGGTAAAACCGAATACATGGTCGCGTCTGAGTCGGTTGCTCTGGATGCAGTAGGCTTTGATTTTGTCCGTGACGTTGCGCCAGGTGAAGCGATTTACGCCACATTTGATGGTGAGCTATTCACCCGTCAATGTGCAGACAATCCTAAACTAAACCCATGTATCTTTGAGTTTGTTTACTTTGCTCGTCCGGATTCATTTATCGATAAAATCTCGGTATACAGCGCGCGCGTTGAAATGGGTAAGAAGCTTGGTGAGCGCATCAAAGATGAGTTTGCTGACCTTGATATCGATGTTGTTATCCCAATCCCTGAGACTTCATGCGATATCGCACTGCAAATCGCTCAAGCGATTGATAAACCATACCGTCAAGGCTTCGTTAAGAACCGCTACGTCGGTCGTACCTTCATCATGCCTGGTCAACAGCAGCGTAAGAAATCAGTGCGCCGTAAACTCAATGCTATCCGTTCTGAGTTTAAAGGTAAGAACGTACTGTTAGTCGATGATTCTATCGTTCGTGGCACAACATCAGAACAGATCATTGAGATGGCTCGTGACTCTGGTGCTAACAAAGTGTACATGGTCTCGGCTGCGCCAGAAGTTCGTTTCCCGAACGTATACGGTATCGATATGCCAAGTGCTAATGAGCTTATTGCTCACGGCCGTGATAATGATGCAATCTGTAAGCAAATAGGTGCCGATGCGCTAATCTACCAAACGGTTCCAGATCTTTTGGAAGCGGTAGGCCTAGGTAACCCAGATGTTAAGCAGTTCGAAGCCTCAGTATTTAATGGTGAATACGTGACGGGTGATATCGATCAGTCGTACTTGGATTACGTTGACTCATTGCGTAACGATGATACAAAAGTCCAGCGCGATATTCAGCAAGATTTAGCTAACTTAGAGCTTCATAACGAAGGCATCTAAGACGCTCTTATCTAAAAGAAGCACAAAAAAACCAGAGCCTTGGCTCTGGTTTTTTATTGTCTAGCGATTATGGTCTAGAAACTTAGTGAAGAGAGTAATCGATGACGAAATCGATAAACAAACGCACTTTTTCGGGTAAATGATCTTTGTGGTTGTAGAGCATGTAGATGTCACGCGGGTTGGAGCTCCACTCTGGCAAAATTCGCACCAAATCACCGTTGTCGATGTGCTCTTGAATCATCACATCTGGCATCAAGGTAATACCCAGTCCAGCGGAGCAGGCACGACGCACTACATTGAGGCTGTTAGCTTCAAATCGAGCTTTAGTATTGTTGATGATGGACTCGCCACTGACGTTCTTAAGTTGCCATTTAATCAGTGGTGCACCTTTGAGTAGTCGATGAGATGAGAGCTCTTCAGCGTGCTTAGGCTCGCCATATTTGGCTAAGTACTCAGGCGTTGCGATTAAGACATCTTTGACTGTGCTGAGTTTGCGAGCGATGAGGCTAGAGTCGCGCTGCGGTCCAACGCGGAAAATGACATCCCACTCAGTCGGGTCAAGTTGATCTGCGTGATTGCTCATGGTCAAATCAAGGCTGATGTCTGGGTACTGAGCCATAAAGTCATTGAACATAGGCATCATCAAACGCTTAGTGAGGTTCGATGGTGAGGAAATCTTCAGTTTACCCGATGCCCCTTTACACTCGTCGGCAATTTCTTCTGACGCAGAGGTTAGTCGTTGCAGTAAAGGTGAGCACTCATTGTAAAAGCGTTCGCCCGCTTCAGTCAGTGACAGTTTTCGCGCATGACGATTGAGCAAGCGAAGGTTCAACGAATCCTCTAGTGCCTGAATGCGTCGAGTGATTGTTGCAACAGGTATCATGGTCTTACGAGAAGTTGCTGTATAACTCCCATTTTCCACAACAAGTCGGAACAGATTTAGATCATCGAGTTTCATATATTCAACTATTTGTAATTATTGGTTTTTAATATAGTCCAAAACTTGGAAAAGCCACCGGGTTTTCAGTCAGACCCTCTCAAGAAATTTCGCGTATTTAGATATTAAGTACGGGGAAATCAGCGAATTGGACACTTTTATAGCAAAACCGAGAACACAAGATAATGCCACAATTGGGGGCATTTGTATAAAAGTGGATTTCTGCCTACAGTTAAAGTACTCAGGAACGGAGTATGTCCTGTTTTCAATAGTCAATGAATTGCATCATTGTAGCGTTTCCTTACGATACGACGTTTGATGTAAACCAAAAATAATAACAATTACACGCTCAATGGAATTTGTGAGGCGTAGTCTTATGTCTAAAACTGACAGTCAAGTTGCTGTGGCTATCGAGCAGCAACACAGTGCTAGGGTGATGGTCGTTGACGATGACCCAGTATTTAGAAGTGTAACCAGAAAGTTCCTGGAAGCGATTGGTCACCAAGTTGTTGAGGCTGGAGATGGCCTCGAAGCCCTCAAAATGCTAGGTGAGGTTCAGCCTGATCTTGTTCTTTGCGACTTAGCTATGCCGCTTTTGACAGGCATGGAGTTCACCGAAGAGGTGAGAGTGGAGTATCCGTCACTGCCAGTGATCGTGATTTCCGCTACAGGGGATATGGGCGATGTAGCCAAAGCGCTGAGAATGGGAGTGAAAGATTTTCTAACCAAACCGCTCAGCGATTATCGCTATCTCGCTGAAGCTATAGAGGTTGTACTAGAAGAGAGCTCAAGTACTGCCGAGCAATCCGACTTTGTCAGCCGTTGGTTCCGGTTGGACGAGGATGGCAGTGATAGTGAGCAGCAGGAACAAGAGCTTCATTGGCACTTGGATTACTTACAGCAAAATCCAAATGCAGCAAGAGAGTTACTTACAGCGCTGCTTCCGGAGAAAGACTCATCGCTGGGAGCTTGGCGTAGTAGCTATCGCTTGCTGCAGTCCACGACCAGTTTGCCATTGGTGTTTGATTACAGTTGGTTGATGAGTGGGCAGCTCGCTTTCTATTTAGTCGATGCCGATTCCGCCGACCAAGGAGGCGTGGCAAGTACCTTGCTGGTTCGGACTTTGTTTGATGATTATGTACGTCGCTTACAGCATAACTCCATTGATTTGAAAGGTTTGGCACGTAATTTAGAAAAAGGCATGGCATGCGCCAGAGGAGCCAGTACTGTAGAAGCCTTGTTTGGCACCATCGATCTTGCTGAAGGCTCGGTGTCTATATTGCCAGCGGGTCTAGGTTGTCGATGGGATAACGGCCAGGCACAGTTTAACATCGCAGGAGGGCGACGATTGGGCGATAATTGCTTGAGTAATTTCATGACCAAAGATCTCGCGCTTCAAGAATCGGGTAAGTTGACGATGAGTCGAGTTGGATCCAGCAGCTTTAGTTGGGATATTGGTTTGATGGTGTAATCGCTCGTTTTAAGGGGCAACAATACCCCTACAATTACTCGGTTTTTGACGGGTTGTAATTGAGTTATAGTAAAAATGTTAACGCTTCGGGAGGCAATTGCCTCCCTTTTTCGTACACGTTTTAGCCCAGTTCAAGAGCTGAATTTTAGCCCAATCTAAGAGCAAGAGTCATGTCAGATCAAGAATTCAAAGAACCTTACAACATTTTTTACTTTCTAGGCTTTATCGCCGCATTGCTAATCCCAACACTTCCCGCTACTCTGACTTGGATCAGAGTAATGAACGGATACGCAGGTTTTTGACCATAAAAAATTTGACCACTGTAAAGCGCTTAATGTGGAACACAGTGGGTACTATTTCTGTAGTTTTGGGTGTGGTTGGAATAGCCCTTCCTCTATTACCAACGACCCCCTTTCTCCTTTTGGCTAGTGCGTGTTTTTTTCGTGGTAGTCCTGCCTTCCATCAATGGCTGCAATCGCATCCCAAATTAGGCCCTATCATCACCGATTGGGAACAAGATCGCTGCGTAACGAAAACTGTTAAGCGCCGAGGTGCAATGCTTATTGTTGCTAGCTTCTCAATATCTATCTTTGTCGTTAAACCGCTTTGGTTAAAACTTATGCTGTTGACGGTGTTTGTGGTCACTTTTGTCTTCTTTTTGCGGATTCCTGTGAAACCGCCCGTTGCTGAACACCACGAAAATCACTAACATTAGAAGGTTGTGTGCCCACTTTAAATGTGGGCGTTTTACTTAATACCTTACAGAATGAACGTATCTAGCTTGTTGTTGCCATTTTTCGGCGGTGACATGCCAAGACCCGTACTCTGAACGACAGGCACCCAAAGACCTTTCCAGAGATCAATACTATGACTATCGACAAAATTTCCCTTATTAAAGCAAGCATCAAAAGTATTCCAGATTACCCAAAACCAGGGATCCTGTTCCGTGATGTAACCAGTCTGATGGAAGATGCAGCAGCCTACAAAGCGACAATTGAGCTATTGGTAGAGAAGTACAAAGACCAAGGCTTTACTAAAATTGTTGGTACAGAAGCTCGCGGCTTTCTGTTTGGTGCGCCACTAGCACTTGAACTAGGGTTAGGTTTTGTTCCTGTTCGCAAGCCAGGTAAATTGCCTCGCGAAACTGTGGCGCAGTCATATGAGCTAGAGTACGGCATGGACACACTAGAAATTCATACAGATGCTATTGTTGAAGGTGACAAAGTGTTGATGGTAGACGATCTACTGGCAACCGGCGGCACAATCGAAGCAACAACAAAACTTATTCGCCAATTAGGTGGTGAAGTTGCACACGCTGCTTTTGTTATCAACTTACCAGAAATTGGTGGTGACAAACGTCTTGAAGCGCTGGGTATCGACGTATACAGTCTGTGTGAATTTGAAGGCCACTAATTAGGACGCCTCATGAGTTATCTCGCGTTAGCCAGAAAATGGCGACCAAAGAAGTTTTCTGAAGTAGTAGGACAGACTCATGTCCTGACTGCTCTTGAGAATGCGCTAGACCAGAACCGACTTCATCACGCTTACCTGTTTAGCGGCACGCGTGGTGTGGGTAAGACGACGATTGGTCGTTTGTTTGCCAAAGGTTTGAACTGTGAAACTGGCATTACGGCAACGCCTTGTGGTGAATGTTCGAGCTGTAAAGAGATCGATGAAGGTCGCAGCGTTGATTTATTAGAAATCGATGCCGCATCTCGCACTAAGGTAGAAGATACTCGTGAATTACTGGACAACGTTCAGTACAAGCCAGCACGCTCCCGTTTCAAGGTTTACTTAATTGACGAAGTGCATATGCTGTCTCGTCATAGCTTTAACGCGCTTTTGAAAACGCTTGAAGAGCCACCAGAGTACGTGAAGTTCCTTCTGGCGACGACGGATCCTCAGAAACTGCCGATGACCATTTTGTCACGCTGTCTGCAGTTCCATCTAAAGCCGATTACCGTTGATAACATTCACCAACAGCTAGAGCATGTGCTGAGCCATGAACAAGTTGAGCAGGAGCACAGAGCCTTGTCGCTGCTTGCTCATGCCGCTGATGGCAGTATGCGTGATGCGTTGAGTCTGACCGATCAAGCCATTGCGCTTGGTAATGGCCATGTTACTACAGAAGTGGTGAGCCAAATGCTCGGCACTTTGGACACCGCACAAGCTCTGCAACTGCTTGACTCAATTGTCACAGGCGATGCACAGCAAGTGATGGCGACGTTATCAGTTCTAGCCGACAACGGCGTTGATTGGGACATTCTGCTTTCTGAGTTAGCGACACAGCTGCATCGTATCGCTATGGCTCAAGCACTACCAACCAGTGTGGATGGAGAAGTCGCTGACGGAGACAAAGTTCGTCATCTTGCGACAGTGTTGCCTGCCACAGATGTGCAGCTTTACTACCAGATTGCCCTTAAAGGCCGCCAAGATCTGCCATTCTCACCGTCGCAGCGTGTTGCGGTGGAAATGACCTTGCTAAGAATGCTGGCCTTTAGACCCGTGACTGAATTGCAAGCGAGTGAAATAACCGCAGCGACCTTGTCTTCAAAAGAAGAATCTTCAAAAGCAGTGTCTTCAAAACACGTGCCGTCACAACCAATGCAGCCACAATCTGTGCAACCTGCTACGAATGTCAATCTGGCGCCACCTCAGACTGCACCGGTAGAAACCATGTCGACACCACCAATGTCACATACTCAAAGCGCGCCACAGTATGCGGGTTCTATTCCTCAGTATGATGAAGGGCCTGAGCCGTACATTGATACCTCGCAAATGAGTTCTTCTCAGCCGCCAAGTGCACCGCAAGGGTATCCACAGCAATCATCGCCTGTGGCTCATCCCTCGCAGAATCAGCCAGTACCACCGCAAGGGCAATCAGCAAGCGCGCCAGCACCAAGTGGTGGTTCGCAAAATACCAGTGCTCGTCCTGCTGCAGGTGGTCTACGTCATCAGCTTCGCTCTCGTAGACAGGCTGGTGGGCAGAATCCGCAAAGCTCAGGAGCGACTCCTGCAAAAAAGCCTAAAGCGTCATCTGAACCAAGCTCCGTACTAGAGCGAGTTGCAATGCGTACTCAGGGTCGTGTCCAAAGCTCGGCTCCGGTGTCAGATGTCGCAGCGCCACAAGTGCAACAACCGACTTCGAATGAGCCCTATCAGTGGCGACCTTCGAATAATGCAACTTTGCAAAAGAGTGAGCCGACGATTAAACCGTCGACGCTAAAGAAAGCACTTGAGCACGAGAAAACGCCTGAGATGGCAAAGCGTTTGACCGAAGAGGCCGCTGTCCAAGATAAGTGGGCGGAGATGATTGAGAAGCTGGAAGTAGGTAAGTTAGTTCAGCAACTCGCACTCAACTCAGTTTACGCTATCGATGGTACTTCGATTCAGCTTGGATTAAGACCCACCCACGCGCACTTGAACTCGGATAAAAACCAATCCGAACTACTTGCTGGGTTAAATGTCTTACTACAACAAGAGTGTCATTTGTCCATTGAGATCTCTGAGCAAGGCATAACGCCGCTTGAGCTTCGTGAGAATTTGTATCAGCAAAAACTCTCGGATGCAGCGCAAAGCCTACAAACGGATCCCAATGTGCAGTTCATGTTGACGCGTTTTTCCGCGCAGCTGGACGAAGAAAGCATTCGACCGTTATAAGTCGCTTGGCGACGTGATTTGTACTCAATGGGTACAGGGATTGTCGGTGAGCAGGGGTTGCATTTGATGAATGAGACCCCATGTTATTAATTGAAACATGAATAAACCGAGAGAAACCTATGTTTGGTAAAGGTGGTATGGGCAACCTGATGAAGCAAGCCCAGCAAATGCAAGACCGCATGCAAAAGCTTCAAGAAGAAATCGCGAACATGGAAGTAACTGGCGAGTCTGGTGCTGGCCTTGTTAAGGTGACTATCACTGGTAGCCACAGCACACGTCGTGTTGAAATTGACGAAAGTCTAATGGAAGACGACAAAGAGATGCTAGAAGACTTGATTGCAGCAGCATTCAACGACGCAGCTCGTCGTGTTGAGGAAACTCAAAAGGAAAAAATGGCGTCAGTAACGGGTGGTATGCAACTTCCACCTGGCATGAAAATGCCGTTCTAATTGGAAGATTAGAGACGTAATTAATGCGAACTAGCCATATGCTGGAGCATTTGATGGAGGCCTTGCGATGCTTACCTGGGGTTGGTCCCAAGTCTGCACAACGCATGGCCTTTCATTTGTTACAGCGTGACCGAAAAGGTGGCTTACAGTTGGCGGACGCACTCTCAAGTGCCATGACTGAAATCGGTCACTGCCAGCAATGTAGAACCTTTACTGAAGAAGAAGTTTGCCATATTTGCAGTAACCCAAAACGCAAAGAAAATGGTCAAATGTGTGTTGTAGAAAGCCCTGCGGATATCGCAGCAGTGGAAGCAACCGGACAGTTTTCTGGTCGTTACTTTGTTCTGATGGGGCACTTGTCGCCATTAGACGGTATTGGACCAAGCGATATTGGATTAGATGTATTGGATTACCGTTTACGACAGGGTGATATTGGAGAAGTGATTCTTGCAACTAACCCGACAGTAGAAGGTGAAGCCACTGCACACTACATTGCAGAGCTTTGTCATGAACACCAAGTGTCAGCTAGCCGCATCGCTCATGGCGTTCCGGTAGGTGGTGAGCTTGAACTTGTTGATGGCACAACCCTGTCGCACTCTCTTATGGGACGACAAAAGATCTAAGCAATTCAAAAGATCTAAGCAATTGTGCAAACGACTCTATATAAAAAGGCGCGAATTATCGCGCCTTTTCTGTATCGGTTATCTAGGTAACCTTAATCTGTTGTTGATTCTGTATGCCGGTCTATTCACTGTTATTACTGATAAGTGAGCGATAGATCCAGGCACCTATGATGGCCCCTATGATAGGCGCGACCCAAAATAGCCAAAGCTGGGCAACTGCCCAATCCCCAACATACAGCGCAACACCGGTACTTCTTGCTGGGTTAACAGAGGTATTGGTGACCGGAATACTAATGAGGTGGATAAGGGTTAAACAAAGACCAATGGCAATCGGAGCGAAACCTTGTGGTGCTCTACTGTCGGTCGCCCCCATAATGACCAGCAGGAACATGGCTGTCATCACTACTTCGGTGACCAGTGCTGAGGTGAGAGAGTATTGTCCTGGAGAGTGTGCGCCATAGCCATTGGAAGCAAAACCTGAGCTTACCGCATCAAAGCCGGCTTGCCCGGAAGCGATAACATAAAGCACGCCGCCAGCCAAAACGCCACCAATAACTTGAGCCACGATGTACGGCACTAGCTCTTTCGTTTCGAAACGCCCGCCAGCCCATAAACCAATACTCACTGCGGGATTTAGGTGGCAACCAGAAATGTGTCCGATGGCAAAGGCCATGGTTAAGACGGTTAAACCGAAGGCGAAGGATACGCCGAGTAAGCCAATACCAACATCGGGGAAGGCTGCCGCTAATACTGCACTGCCACAGCCGCCAAGTACTAACCAAAATGTGCCAAACAACTCTGCCAAATACTTGTTCATTTCAGATACCTTGTGCATGGGAGGTTTATCTGACAATAGTCTATTTGGTGAAAATCGCGAATCTCGGATGGAAATTAGCTTTAAAACAACGGATAAAAACGGTTATGTGAGCCTTTCGAGCTCAAAGATATTGTCCATAGCGGCACGATCACTGTCACCACAGACGTCTGGACAAGCTTTGAAACTCAGACAAACTTTAGGGCGCTCGGGTTTTCCAAACAGTTTGCAAAGGTTGTTGTCATCAAGTTGAACGCAGCGCTCGCCGCTTGGCTTGCCTTTTGGCATGCCTGGAATAGCAGAAGAAATACTTGGGGCGATACAACACGCACCGCAGCCTAATCGACAATCCATCTTAACACCCTCGATAATGAAGGCGGCGAGTTTACCAGATGCGCTAGAATTGTACATATGTGAATCATCCATCAATGCTTGCAGTTTTTAGCCTCTAGAGGTATAAAACGCCTCCAATGATGAAAAGGGTAACACGAATGAGCAATGCGTTTTGGGAAACCACGCCACTTGAAGAAATGAGCGAATCACAATGGGAATCTCTATGTGACGGTTGCGGTAAATGTTGCCTGCATAAACTCATGGATGAAGATAGCGATGAAGTCTACTACACCAACGTAGCTTGCAGTTGGCTCAACAGCAAAACGTGCTCGTGCAAAGACTACCCGAATCGTTTTGAATCAGGCGAAGAGTGCTTGAAGCTAACACGCGATAAAATTAGCGAGTTCAATTGGTTACCAGAAACTTGCTCTTACCGTTTGCTTTCAGAAGGTAAATCGATCCCAGAGTGGCATCCTCTAATTACTGGCTCCAAGTCAGCGATGCACGCAGCAGGCGAAAGTGTTCGCAACAAAGTCGTGTATGAAATTGATGTTGTTGATTGGGAAGACCACATCCTCAATCACCCTTCACGCTAATTACAGGCGGTAAGGCTTCATCCAATAAAAAAGCAGGCTGAGACAGCCTGCTTTTTTGGTTTTTAGTTATCCGCAATTTAAGCGCCAGCACACACTTCGGTAAAGCGTGAGCGAGCGTCTTGTGCCGCTAGCGATGATTGCTCTTTGTGTTCTTGTGCTTCAGTGAGAGCACTTAGTGCTTCTTCAAGCAGCTGTTGAAGCTCTTCAGGGATCGCCTTGCTTTCGTCCCCAGAATGTTCAAGAGCGTAGGCGCGGATGCGTTTTTTCACTTTAAACAGCGTCTGCATTGCCGCGCGCTCTTCATCGGCAGCGACTTGTGCAACGTCTCGGCACTTCTCAAAGTTCGCAAGCGCAACGCCTTCATGAGACCAAGGATCAAACTCAGGTAGGTCTTCAATATTGATGGTTGGTTCGACGTAATCTTCTTGGTGACGAATATCCAGCGTCGTTGCTTTCACAGCGGAAATCATCAGCATTACAGCAATACCAAGTAGTGGCAGACCACCAACAATGGCAGCAGTTTGTAGTGTACTTAGTCCACCTAGGAACATCAGTACCGCAGGCATAAAGCTTAGCGTGAATGCCCAGAATAGACGGTTCCAACGCATAGGTTCTTGAGTCACATCTTTTTGCACCACAGACGCCAGAATATAAGAGATGGAGTCGAACGTGGTTGCGGTAAAGATAATGCAAAGTAGCGTGAACAGCAGAATGATGAACCAAGAGAATGGCAGCTCTGAAAGCATCGAGAAGATCGCTTTGGTCGCGCCGTGTTCATTCAAAATACTGACAATGTCGAGTTGCCCAGAAAGCTGTAGCGATAAGCCGTAGTTGCCCAGGATAATAAAGAACAAGAAGCAGCCACATGAACCAAAGAATAGTGAACCTGCGACCATTTGCTTGATAGTGCGTCCTCTTGAAATTCTGGCTACAAACAGTCCCATACTTGGTGCAAATACTAACCACCAAGCCCAATAGAAAATAGTCCAGTCTTGTGGGAAATGGGTGTCATCGAAGCTGCCGTAGCCACCGAAGGGCTCTGCCCATGTTGCCATTACAAAGAAGTTTGACATCATGCGGCCGATTGAGTCTAGGCCAGTCTCTAGAATGAAAATGGTTGGACCCAGCAGCAAAACGATAGCGAGCAGTAGCATCGCACCCCAGAAGTTGATGTTGCTGAGGATCTTGATGCCTTTTTCCATACCTGCGAAAGAAGAGTAAGCAAAAATCGCAGTACAGATAGCTAACACACCAATTTGGGTATAAGTCGTTTGTGGTAAGCCAAACAGAACACTCAGACCTTCACTGATAAGCGGTGCCGCCAGACCTAAAGTTGTTGCTGCTCCGCCAAGAAGACCAAAAATAAACAGAACATCAATAAGCTTACCCAGTGCGCCATTGGTATGCTTTTCGCCAATGACTGGAATCAATGCGCTCGATACCTTAAGGGCAGGTTGCTTACGAACATAGAAGAAGTAAGCAATAGGCAGTGCTGGGATCAGGTAAATTGCCCAAGCAATCGGTCCCCAGTGGAAGATGCCGTAGGTTGCTGCCCAGCGGATAGCTTCTTCACTGCCTGGCTCTAGTTGAAATGGTGGTGATTGGTAGTAATACGCCCATTCAATACAGCCCCAATAAAGAATACTGGCACCGATACCGCCACAAAACAGCATGGCAGCCCAAGATGAGGTCTTAAACTCCGGCGCTTCGTCAGGGTCACCTAGTTTGATTTGGCCAATATCGCTAAAAATGATGAATATCATGAAGAAGAGGGCAGCGAGGCCAAGTGCTAGATAAAGGAAACCGAACTTGTCGGTCATAATCAGTTTTGCTTGCGCAATGATATCAGCGCCTTGCTCTGGGAACAGGATCAGCGGAATGATAACAGCGAGTAAAAGTGCGATAGCGCCAAAAAAGGTTGGCTTATCGATGAGTTTAAAATAACGTTCCATGCGATGTTTTCTAAGTCAAATAACATCATTATCATTTGAATAACATCACACGCTCAAATCTGGTTATCTATCGTGACAACAAAAGAGCGTTGTTTTATACCAAGGCGAGTATTAACGCCCCAACGGTGATGGCTGCAGATGCATACTGACCCGCCGAGTAGGACGAATCTTTTTGCTCTTCGAGATCGTCAGGGTGATCCATGCCTAGTGCACCATGTGCAAAAGAGGTTACCGTCTTACCCATGCCATCGTCTTCATCTTTATCCGTTGCTTTATCGGTATTGTTAGGCTTTGGTGTTGCTGACTCTTCTTGTTCAAATAGCGCTTTTGCTTGCGGTGAGATAGAGACACTGTCGCCACCACGTTCACCTTGCGGTGTCGGCAAAGTATTGCCACTAGATTCTGCCTGTTTGATGGTGTTTGCTGCGGCACTGCCAAGTTGATTGGTTGGCGCAGACATGCCGGAATTGACGCTCTGCATAGCTATCTCCATTTGTGCTATCAATTACTATGTCGTCATTTATGGCAAAATCTTTATAAAAATTTCTCTAGGTGAGACATAGAACCTGTTTATCATTGATAGCTAAGCAATAAGTACGCCAAAAAGCGGACTTATTGCTTCAAACGCGCTAGTCACAGGTGAGCGTGTCACTACGTTTATGTAGGTGCTTATAGGCTTGCATTTGGTTCTCTTTTTGCACATATCGAACCGGTGGCGCGAGAACCGAGAGTTGAAAATCTCTTGAGTCACTGGTTATATCTGTGACCGGAGTAATGACGGCGATGTTAAGGTTAGGTGCTAGAGCTTGTATTTGCGCTGCTGTTCCGAGAGCGTTTTCGGTGTGAAACTTACCAGCAATGTGCATGACTTGCGTACCTGGGTGCTGGTTGATGTAGTCAACGATGCTCTCTGCCATGGTAGCGTCCCACGTCAACTGAGCGGCATATTGGCGCTCAGTTTGCTCACTATCGCCATGGTGCATTGAGGCCATGAACTTGTCTTTGTAGGCTGAAGAGGAGGTATCAATGCGCTTTGCAACTAAAGTTCGCTCATTACTGTCCAACTTTTCTAAGTAGTTAAGTCCTTCACGCCCTATACAGCGAACAAAGCTCTTAGGTGCATTACTGGCAATGATATCGAGTTGGTTTTGCTTAGCAAGTTCCACAAGCGGTCGATAATCGCTTTCATAGTTTGGCCACGCGTTTCCTTCGCGTATCAGCATTTGTTCGCCAATTTCTGATTTCAAATATTGATCGACAATAGGCTGCTTATCTCGAGTGAACTGTTCCATCGAAAGCGCAAGCTTGGCGTTGTTGTTTACAAGCTGTTTTAGAAGATTGGTCTGAAAGCGATGCACGCCACTGTGCGTATGCCACTCTCCAATGAGGATAACATCGGCACTTTTTAGGTCGACCGGTAATGATGAAAGCGAAACCGCTAAGCCTTGTGGAGAATACAGCTGATAATCGTAGAAGGAATTAACGGATTGAGCTGGCTTGGACAGGTCATTTGAAGGTGCGCTGCTACAACCGGCGAGCAGAGCGAGTGACAGGGCGATAGGGTAAGCTTTCATAGGGACTCTCTTTAATAAAAAATAGCCTTCAATGGAAGGCTATCTTGAAAGTACTATGGTAAACGAGAACCGCGCGTGACTCAACGCAATTGAAAATTAATATCATTACCAATTGGAGTTTTGGTTTTAACTCTTGCGATATACTCTTACCATAAAATCGGCACGACAGTCGAAGTGCTCGGTCTGTTGCAGCTTCTCTCTTAGCTCTTGGCTAGCTTTCCAAGCAAATGGTGTCATTTGCAAAAGGTCATACGCTTGCTGGCCGTTAAGGTTCATTGTGTAGTCGAGCTTAGCCTCAGAAACTAGGTCGAAACCTTCAATCACTTCAGCAGCTTCATCGTGAAGTCTCACATCTTGATAGATAAGTTCGCGAAGCTCATATAAGTGATGACTGCCTGGCGTGACCGTAATCATCAGTCCGTTAGCTTCGATACAGCGGCTCAGCTCGTCATGTTTGCACGGCGCATAAATACGAATCACCGCGGCAAGACTCTCTTCAGAAAAAGGTAGCTTATGACTAGAGGCAACGCAAAAATTAACCTTGTCGTAGCGCTTAGAACCGTAGCGAACCGCGACTTTGGAAATATCGAGGCCATAGACGGCAAAGTCGGGATTATCGCCTGTCAGCTCGTCGGCAAAGTAGCTGGTGTAGTACCCTTCGCCACAACCGATATCAAGGATATTGCCTTTAGTTACGGTTAAAGATGAACCCAATATGTCGGCGACTTTATCTCTCATGGGAGCGTAGAAGTCGTGTGCTAGGAATGTGCGCCTTGCCTGCATCATCTCTTTGTTGTCACCTGGATCTTTTGAGCGCTTGTGTTGCACAGGCATAAGATTGACATAACCTTCTTTGGCTTTGTCGAACTGGTGATTATTGCTACAGCGATAACTGCGCTCGTCTAGAGCGAGTGGCTGCTGACACAGAGGGCATTGATAAGACATAGGTTAGACTCGACGAAAATTTTCGTAAGTCTAACCATATCAAGGAAGGGAAGCAATTCAGTCGGCTGAATTCCTTCAGGTTGGCAGATTACTTGATGAAAATCTGTGTCGCTAATTGGTGGCTTTCACCGGGTGCAAGCTCTTTGCCAGCTTCCAGTGAGTCAGCATGAAGTGTTGACTCAATACAGAACATGCTGAGGTAGCCGTCATTGTTCATGTCACCCATAGATTCCGCACCTTGTTTCCAAGGGTTCCAAAGTACTGCTGAGTTGTCGCCGCTATTGCATACTGCCAGCTTGCGATCGAATGCATTGTCATGCAGTACGATTTCATCAGATGGAGCTGTGTAAACGCGGTCGATGGTATCGGAAAGGGTAAGCACCTCTTGGCCTTCACACATTTTGCCATCAAGTAAGCCATCAATGTAGCTAGAGCCCATGCCAGTCACTTCCATCTTCTCGATGTCACCTAGATTGAGGTAGGTGTGCAGAGCGCCAGAGAAACGCCACGAAGTGGTGTCAGTGTTGGTGATGTTTAGCGATACATTTAATGAATCGCTCACTTCCACGTTTAAGACCAATTGGAATTTATGTGGCCAGATATCACGGGTAGCGTCAGTGTCGGTCAGGCCAAGGCTAACAATTACACCTTGTTCATTTTCGCGGTGCTCAATGAGCTCCCAAGTACTGTTGCGCGCAAAACCGTGAGCCGGTGCTGCTACTCGGCCAAACCAAGGCCAACAAATTGGAATACCACCGCGCAGTGCCGCTTTGTTGTCAAAGATGGCGTCTTTGCTCATCCAAATCAGATCTTCTTGGCCTGCTGGCTTAAATGAAATGACATGGCCACCGTGTAGAGAGATGGCAGCTGAAGCTTTAGGGTGAAGAACGCGAACCACTTTATTGTCACCAATTTGAGCGATAGTGACATAGTCAGAGAGAGCGGTCAGGGTAGGTAAAACAGACAAATCCATAGTGTAACTTCCTAGGTTAAGTCTCTGGTTCCTAGGGCGAGGGGATAGCTCCCAGGTGTCGATTGGACCCAGAAACAGATACTAAAAAGGCGACCCTATGAGTCGCCTTTATTACAAATATTCAGCTAAAAGCTTACATTACTTAGAGATGTGAGCTACTAGGTCTAGAACTTTGTTTGAGTAACCGATTTCGTTGTCGTACCAAGATACAACTTTAACGAATTTGTCAGTTAGAGCAACACCAGCTTTAGCATCGAATACTGAAGTTTGAACTTCACCGATGAAATCTTGTGATACTACTTGGTCTTCAGTGTAACCTAGAACGCCTTTAAGCTCGCCTTCAGATGCTTCTTTCATAGCAGCACAGATTGCTTCGTAAGATGCAGCAGTCTTAAGGTTAACAGTTAGGTCAACTACAGATACGTTAGCAGTTGGTACACGGAAAGCCATACCAGTTAGAAGGCCGTTTAGTTCAGGAAGAACAACGCCTACTGCTTTAGCAGCACCAGTTGAAGATGGGATGATGTTTTGAGAAGCACCACGACCACCGCGCCAGTCTTTAGCAGAAGGGCCATCTACAGTTTTTTGAGTTGCTGTAGTAGCGTGAACTGTTGTCATAAGACCAGATTCGATACCGAACTTGTCGTTAAGAACTTTAGCTACAGGAGCTAGACAGTTAGTAGTACAAGAAGCGTTAGAAACGATGTCTTGACCCGCGTAAGTTGAATCGTTCACACCCATAACGAACATTGGAGTTGCGTCTTTAGAAGGGCCAGTTAGAACAACTTTCTTAGCACCAGCAGTGATGTGCTTACGTGCAGTCTCGTCTGTTAGGAAAAGACCTGTTGCTTCAGCAACTACGTCAACACCGATTGCGTCCCATTTTAGGTCTTCTGGGTTGCGCTCTGCAGTTACACGTACAGTTTTGCCGTTAACGATTAGGTTACCGCCTTCAACTTCAACAGTACCGTTGAAACGGCCGTGAGTTGAATCGTACTTAAGCATGTATGCCATGTACTCAACGTCGATTAGATCGTTAATACCTACTACTTCGATGTCGTTGCGCTCTTGCGCTGCACGAAATACGAAACGACCGATACGGCCAAAACCGTTAATACCTACTTTGATAGTCATTATAGTTGCTCCACAACTTAATTTCTGTTTAAAGATAACTGGTAGTAAAATTACAGAATCCAGTCACTAACTTCAATAGATAATCGGAATTAATTTGTCTAAAGTCAAAAAAAAGTGTCGCTTTTCTTAACATTCGGTATTAAATGACGTTTTTTTGAACTTAGCTCGTGACTCTGTAATGATTTGCTTGATGTATTTAACCTTGGGGACAAGGTGAGTTAACATGTTAGACACACTTTGGTGGGTAATTGACAACAATGTGCTACAACCAAGTTTATTACACGTAATAAGTGTGCGCTGATTAAAATGTAGACAATAAAAAAGAGGGTGTAAAGGAGATGACTGGGGAAAACAAAAATAGAGCCAAGCCAGACCAACACTGGCGTGAGACGCTAACCGATGAGCAGTATCGTGTTTGTCGCCAACAAGGTACCGAGGCTCCATTTACCGGGACACTGCTTCATAATAAGGACACAGGGCTATACCACTGTACCTGTTGTCAGGCCGAACTGTTTCGGTCAGAAAACAAGTATGACTCAGGGTGTGGGTGGCCAAGCTTTGATGAGCCTGTCAGTGAGTCCGCGATTCGTTATATAGACGATCACAGTCACGGTATGACACGTGTTGAAATACGCTGCAGTGCTTGCGACAGTCATTTAGGCCATGTATTTGAAGACGGGCCTCAAACTACAGGGCAGCGCTTTTGCGTCAACTCTGTGTCGTTAATTTTCAACAAAACTGATCAAGACTCCGTAAATTAGTCACTAGCTGTACCATTCTTTCATATCTGTCTTATCTGTCTTATCTGTCTTATCTGTCTTATCTGTTCGCGTCGTTGGGTGTTTACCACACCCAACGATTCCTGAAGCCATTCTTGCTCTATTTTTGCTCTATGATGACATTGTAAAAGCGTGAGCTTCTAGAATGCGCCCAACATTACATTCATAAGCTCTTTGCATTAAGCAAGAGCAGCAAACACAAGAACACCAGTATGAAAAACACACCGTTTATCGTTGCCCTTGTTGCAGCGTTATTTATGAGCCCTTCTTTTGCAAACACGACCGCTGGTGGCGAAGAGCAGTGGCAAATTGTAGAAGAGGATCAAGCAGCAGCGCCATCTTCCGCATCAACATCAAAGCAGCCTGCAACGAAACAGACTGCATCTACGCAAAAATCTAAGTCAAGTTCTGGCTCGTCATCTCGCCGTGGTGGTAATTCAGGATTCAAACTTGGTATGGGTCTAGATCAAGGGCTAAGCATTGTTGGTCAGATCAACAATACGATTAACTTTGCGGTTGGTAACGATGGCATTGCTGCAGATTACATCTTTAATCGTGGCAGCTTTGGTGGCGATGTGCCTTTTAATTGGTATGCAGGTGTTGGTGGTCAAATCAAACGCTCTGACAAATTTGGTCCACGCATTGCGCTTGGCGTTGAACTTCCGTTCGCAAGAAACTGGGATGGCTACGCACAGTTAACCCCGAGCCTGATGTTTGACAATAGTGACCTTAAGTTAGGCATTGGCGCAGGCATTGGCGTTCGCTACAGCTTCTAAATGCCCGATCAGATAAAAACAAAGGGAGCTCAACTGAGCTCCCTTTGTTTGTTTAACGGCTAGGGTTTATTGATTTAGCTCTAACTGGTAGAAGCTTGCTTTAACATAGTCACCTGCATCCATTCCGCGCCACTCACAAGAGGCGCTGCTTTTCTTCGTATTACACTGGTTGTATGCGCCCGCTTTGAAATACATCCACGTATTTCCGTAACCTTGGTCAACGTCGTGGCCTTGGTAGTTACCCGCTTTTAGATCAACATCGAAAGTTTTGACGATTTCGTTATCCGTGCCCGGGTTCTTGGTAAACGTAAGGTGCATCATATCGCCTTCAACGTTCACACTGTATGAGAAGATTTCACCAAGTTTGATACCCTCTTTTGGATCGACAGATCCTTGTCGCAAGTTGTATTCACCGAATACGTTGTGGCGAATGTCTTTTCTCAGCTTTTTGCCGTTCTCATCTTTCGCGTTTTGAAGATCTTTGGTTGGGTTCAACTCGTAGTTCCATACCAATGAACCGTGTTCATGTTCAGGGAGCTTACGATAGACAATTTTAAGAGGCTCATTTTTAGCCGCATGGATCTGGCCAATCACAACACCAAATGCACCGTTATGACTGTATTTACCGCTTTCACTTACTTGATCAACAGACAGTGTCGCCTTTAACTCACCGCCAATCGCACCATATTCAGAGGCATTTGGATGTGAGGCGATAACAAAGTTATTGCTTGGCTCTCCGTAATCAGTTGCAAGCATAGCGCGCAACTCACTTCGTGTATTTTTACTGTTGGGTGTGGTTGGTGCATCGTTCGGTGCCACAAAAACAACCGCGCCAGACTCTTTGTCCGTATAGAACCACTCCGGATGTACATAAGGTGTCTTAGTATCACCAAGTTGCTCTTTTGCTATCTCAAGTGTCTTACCTTTGCGTGGTCCTTCGGTAGTGAGTACTGGTAAATTAATTTTCCAGTTAGTCATATCGAAGTTTTGTGACGGTGCTTTGTTAGGGTCAAGGTTGTATTGGGCTGCAAGTGGAGACTCAGTAGCCGCAATAGCAGAACCCGCAATAATACTGGTGGCAAGTAGAGTGAGGGGCAATGATTTCATTATCGTTCCTTTGGTAAGCAATCATTAATGGGTATGCTTAGGATGTTACTATATTATTGTATTACAAAAGTGTGATTGGGACGAAATATTGAGTACTTTGGTATTTGCTAGGTGAGATAAAGCCGCAAACTGTGATTTGGTAGGAAGTTTTGTGTTTAATCGGAGGGACATTGGTTGAGCGCTAAAGTGGGCTCGGTTAGCCACCTTTATATTGCTTCAGCTTGCTAGTACACCGTCATTCCGCACTTGATGCGGAATCTACCCAAAGCGTGCTCTAAAGTTTATAGAGGCGCTGTCACTGTTAAGTAGCAGTGAGAATCTTGGATTACGGTGTTCACACGTTGCCAGACAGTTTTCTAGCAAACTTTTGGACATTAGTAGCACATTTGCCGAATTTGTCGTCATTCCGCACTCGATGCGGAATCTACTGAACGCGCACACCTAGAGTTAAAAATTGGTTATCGGTGATTTTTATTCCCTAACAGGTGTAACTCATATTTGGACATAAATGAGTTTCGGCAATTAGACTTTTAGTATCTAATGGATGGACTGAAATAAAGAAAAACCGCCTAACACTGCGCTCAAAATTCATGTTGAAGGTCAAATTACCCGTTACTCAAGGATGAGAAATGAAGAAACTAAATCTATTTGATACGCTCAATGCTGCCTCACTACTGCTCGTCTCTCCGGAATGGCCTAAAGTGAAAGCAGCTCAAAAGCGAGCGCAATCGTTTGAAAACCCTGTTGTCAATATACAACTGGAAATACGAAATATTGCTGGGCGAAAAATTCGCTTGGCAGAAGCAGGTCCCGTTGACGCACCAACAGTTGTTCTACTTAGCCCATTTCCGGCTAGTATCCTCAATTTTTCCGGTTCTTGGGAATCGCTCACTGCCAATTTCAGAGTAATCGCAATAGATTTACCCGGTTTTGGTGGCTCTGAAGGTGATCGTCATGATATGACGCCAACCGCACAAGGAAATCATCTCGCTGCAATCTTTGACGCTCTTGAACTGAACGACATTCACCTTGTCGCTCCTGATGTAGGAATGGCCTCTGCCCTTAGTTATGTGCTCGACCACGAACACAGATTAACCAGTATGGTGATAGGCCACAGTATAGGTAATCCCAACCCCGTAGAGCTTGGTTTTATGATCGATATGCTGGCCAAGTTTGGTTTCATGCGAGCCACTACCTCCCTACTAGGTGCAGGTCCACTGATTGCGTATTCTGCCAAGATTGGGGCTGTGCGGCATCAAGCCAACGCCGTTGAAATCGATGATTATAAGAGATCCTATGCGGGTAGGGCGCCTGAAGTAATACATTGGTTTAAAGATTTTCATGCAAAGTCAGAAGCAATTGCGGCACGCCTAAGTGAAATTCAGCTCCCAACATTAGTATTTTGGGGGGAATTAGATGTGCTATTTGATGTCAGTAATGCTGAACGTATCCATGCAGCACTACCGAAAAGTAAACTACATATTCTTCCTGAAGCAGGTCACTTTTCATGGGCAGATCAACCGAAAATGTTCGCCTCAATGATTGATAGTTGGGTCGTTAGTGAGCACAAACAGATTGATGTTTCTGCTTGAATTTCCCAATTAACCTGTTGTTCTGGAGTAATAAGTGCCGATCCTTCAGATAAGGAAAAACATGAAGTTTAGCTTGTTGATGTTAACCTGTTTTGCCCTAATTGCTTGCAGCACTCAGGCAAACTATAACTCCGAAGCAAATTACCAGTCTGGCAAGTTCTACAACCCAGAGCAACAACCCAGTGAGGTTGGATTGTTTGACGCAATCAATTCCATCTACTTCAATAGTAGTGAGTACCCTCTTCCTTCTGAGCCTCTGCCCGTTAAGCCTATATTAATAAGCAACATGGAGGCGAGTACTGAACCTTCGATGGTCAAGTTGGGGCACTCCAGCGTCTTACTTCGCCTTGATGAAAAGTATATTTTGTTTGACCCAATGTTTTCTGAGCGCGCTTCACCTGTGAGCTGGGCTGGGCCTAAACGCTATACCCCGCCAGCACTTTCTTTAGACGCTCTTCCACAGCTCGATGCGATAGTGATCTCACACAACCACTTTGATCACCTAGATGAGCAGACTATAAAGGCTTTGATTGAACGTACAAGACATTACTATGTGCCGCTTGGCATTAAACCTCTAATGATTCAGTGGGGCGTACCTGCGGAAAAAGTAACCGAACTCGGTTGGTGGCAAGAAGCTCAACATGACAATACTCTTATCGTCGCTACGCCTTCACAACATTTTTCTGGCCGCTCACTCACCGATAGAAACGAAACACTGTGGGTGTCTTGGGTGATTATACATGACGATTTACGTTTATATTTTAGCGGTGACTCTGGCTACTTTTCGGGTTTTAAAGATATTGGTGACAAATACGGCCCTTTTGATGTGACGTTAATGGAAAACGGTGCTTACAATAGTTTATGGCAGTTTGTACACTTGTTCCCGAAACAGACTGTGCAAGCCCATCGCGATCTTCAGGGGCATTATTTAGTCCCAATACATAACACTACATTTAACTTAAGCAATCATGCGTGGTTTGAACCACTCGAGAAGATGGAACAAGAGGCACGGTCTCATCAGGTAGAACTCGTCACTCCCATGTTCGGCGAAGTGATGACACTGAGTACGATGAATGAATTTACACAGCGTTGGTGGAAGGCGTATCTGCCGGGCACTCCATCTGCGCTGTAAGCTTTAAGAAATGCTTCAACGAGACCTATATGACAACAACACTAACCATCAAAAGCATTGCTAGCTCGTAAAGGGGCAAAAATCAGTTAGCGATTCAGTCCCTTTCAGACCTGACTCATCCGAAAATGACCAACCTTCATGACCTTCTTACAGCAATATTCACCAGCCCTCATCCATCATCAGCTCAAAAACGGAATTTGTGTTTCTCGATATGTTGCTAGGCAATCTAGGCGCTTGTGGGGGACTCTATAGTTTGTGTCATTTGTCGGAGCAGTACCAAAAAGGTGACTATAGTGGGTACACTTTGCAGCTCGACGTGGCTGAGCGGCGCTACCGAAGTGTTTTGCTTATAGGATGGTCTCAGTAATCAATAGATTGCATGAGAACATAGAGTCAAACTAGCAAAGACATAGCAACTTAAGGCTATAGGGTATATAATTCTGCGCCGTAAAATTAACAACAATAATGTGACAACGTGGAGTAGAACATGTCCTTAAACACACCAGTGATTACTGTGGATGGACCAAGTGGTGCTGGTAAAGGCACACTGTGTATGCTGTTGGCTGAAAAATTAGGCTATCACTTGCTGGATTCAGGGGCTATTTACCGCGTTTTAGCATTAGCGGCGATTCACCACGGAGTAGATCTAGAATCAGAAGATGCTTTGGTACCGCTAGCGATGCATTTAGATGTACAGTTTGTTGCTGAAGGCGAACTGGTAAAAGTGATTCTGGAAGGGGAAGATGTGTCTGGCGAGCTTCGTAAAGAAGAAACCGGCAATGCAGCTTCCAAAATAGCGGCACTGCCACGCGTACGTGAAGCATTATTGCGTCGTCAACGTGCATTTAACATTGAACCTGGATTGGTTGCTGATGGCCGTGATATGGGCACAGTGGTTTTTCCTGAAGCACCTGTAAAAATCTTCTTAGACGCAAGTGCGCAGGAAAGAGCGCAAAGGCGTTTTAAGCAGTTGCAACTAAAGGGTTTAGATGTTAGATTTGACGACCTTTTGAGCGAGATCGAAGAACGAGACTACCGAGATCGCAACCGAGCGGTTGCCCCTCTTCGTCCGGCTGATGACGCTCTTGTGCTAGATTCAACCTCGCTAAACATCGAGCAAGTGTTGGAAAAAGCGCTACAATATATCGAATCTAAACTCACTAAGTAGCCTTTAATAGGCACTGACTTGGTGGGCTTTGAGCTGTTGGTCGCAAGGATGATGACCGACTAAATTATCAACCCCATGCGGTAGGATGCCCATGGACGTTTACTTATTGAAGATTAAATAATGACTGAATCTTTTGCTCAACTCTTTGAAGAGTTTCTAAACGAAACAGAATTCCAACAAGGCAGCATCGTTAAAGGTACTGTAGTAGCTATCGAGAACGGTTACGTTCTTGTTGACGCTGGTCTTAAGTCTGAGTCTGCTATCCCTGCTGAACAGTTCAAGAACGCTGCTGGCGAACTTGAAGTTGAAGTTGGCGCTGAAGTTGACGTAGCTCTAGACGCTGTTGAAGACGGTTTCGGTGAAACTCAACTTTCTCGTGAGAAAGCGAAGCGTCACGAAGCTTGGATCGTTCTTGAGAAAGCTTACGAAGAAGCTGAAACTGTTGTTGGTATCATCAACGGTAAAGTTAAAGGCGGTTTCACTGTTGAACTAAACGGTATCCGTGCTTTCCTTCCTGGTTCTCTTGTTGACGTACGTCCTATCCGTGACACTGCTCACCTAGAAAACAAAGAGCTAGAGTTCAAAGTTATCAAGCTAGACCAGAAGCGTAACAACGTTGTTGTTTCTCGTCGTGCTGTTATCGAATCTGAAAACAGTGTTGAGCGTGACGAACTTCTTGAAACTCTACAAGAAGGTACTGAAGTTAAAGGTATCGTTAAGAACCTTACTGACTACGGTGCATTCGTTGACCTTGGCGGTGTTGATGGTCTTCTACACATCACTGACATGGCGTGGAAGCGCGTTAAGCACCCATCTGAGATCGTTAACGTTGGTGACGAGATCCTAGTTAAAGTTCTTAAGTTCGACCGTGAGCGTACTCGCGTATCACTAGGTCTTAAGCAACTAGGCGAAGATCCATGGGTAGCAATTGCTAAGCGTTACCCAGAAGGTCACAAGCTAACTGGTCGTGTTACTAACCTAACTGACTACGGCTGCTTCGTTGAAATCGAAGAAGGCGTTGAAGGTCTAGTACACGTTTCAGAAATGGATTGGACTAACAAGAACATCCACCCATCTAAAGTTGTTAATGTTGGCGACGAAGTTGAGGTTATGGTTCTTGATATCGACGAAGAACGTCGTCGTATCTCTCTAGGTCTGAAACAGTGTAAAGCTAACCCATGGCAGTCATTCGCTGAAATGCAAGCTAAGGGCGACAAAGTTACTGGTAAGATCAAGTCTATCACTGACTTTGGTATCTTCATCGGTCTAGAAGGCGGCATCGACGGTCTAGTTCACCTATCTGACATTTCTTGGAATGTTGCTGGTGAAGAAGCAGTTCGTGAGTACAAGAAAGGTGACGAGATCTCTGCAGTTGTTCTAGCAGTAGACGCTGAGCGTGAGCGTATCTCTCTAGGCGTTAAGCAAATGGAAAATGACCCATTCAATGCTTACGTTGCAGACACTAAGAAAGGTACTCTAGTAAACGGTACTGTTACTGCAGTTGATGCTAAAGGTGCTACTATCGAGCTAGAAGAAGGTGTAGAAGGTTACATCCGCGCTTCTGAAGTATCACGTGACCGTATCGAAGATGCGTCTCTAATCCTAAGCGTTGGCGACAGCGTTGAAGCGAAGTTCACCGGTGTTGACCGTAAGAACCGCGTAATCAACCTATCTATCAAAGCTAAAGATGAAGCTGACGAGCAAGAAGCAATGGCTTCACTGAACAAGCAAGAAGAAGGCGCGTTCGGTAATGCTATGGCTGATGCATTCAAAGCTGCTAAAGGCGAATAATTTACGCCATTAGTGAAAAAGGAGCCGTAAGGCTCCTTTTTTTTGTTTTTATCTTTGCGAAATTTAGACTATTATCAATTTATACAGGCAGTTAGTGCATTGTTGATGTAGAATATATGTAGACCGCTGTCCGCTGTAGTATGAGACATCGAAGATAGAGACACTAAAGATTAAGAGTAACGAGGGTAACTACCTATGACTAAGTCTGAACTGATAGAAAGACTCTGCGCGGAGCAAACTCACTTATCCGCAAAGGAAATTGAAGATGCGGTAAAAGATATTTTGGAACATATGGCCTCTACACTGGAAAGTGGGGATCGTATTGAGATCCGCGGTTTTGGTAGTTTCTCGCTTCACTACCGTGAGCCACGAGTTGGGCGTAATCCTAAAACAGGCGATAAAGTGGAGCTAGAAGGTAAGTACGTACCACACTTTAAGCCAGGTAAAGAGCTTCGTGAGCGTGTGAACGAAAGTCTATAGAGCTTCTATCTTGATGAAACGGCATACTTTTTAGTGTGCCGTTTTACGTTTAGGCGAGCGGCTTTGATGAGCTTCAATTGCTTGGATAAAGAATAGGCTAGTTGCTCTAAATATCACTTAGATTATCAAGATAATTGCCTTAGACCATGGTGCGCTGAGGCAAATTCCTGCATAATCGAGCTATCCAATAACTATGGCACGAGCATATGAAGATTCTAAAAATAATTGTACTCATCGCATTGTTCCTGGTAACCCTAGCTCTGGGTTCTCAAAACCAGGAAGTGGTAACCTTCAACTACTTGTTAGCGCAAGGTGACTTCCATCTCTCGACGCTGCTAGGCAGTGTATTCGTGGTTGGCTTCGTGGTTGCTTGGTTAATTTTTGGTAGCTTACACCTGAAGTCTCAAATGACAGTGCGTAAGCTAAAGAAGCAGCTGGCTAAACAGACGCCTTCTGAATCAAAAGAAGTCGCGACTACCAGCAATTAATGAGATAAAGGGTTAAGGTCGATTTAATTAATGCTTGAGCTATTATTCTTGCTTTTGCCTATCGCGGCGGCCTACGGTTGGTACATGGGCCAGCGCAGTGCTAAGCATGATCGCCAAGAGCAATCGCATCAGATCTCTCGTCAATACATGACGGGCCTTAACCTATTGTTGTCAGATCAGTCAGACAAAGCGGTCGATCACTTTATTGAGCTTCTTCAGGTCGACAACGAAACGATTGATACCCACCTTGCTCTCGGCAACCTATTCCGTTCTCGCGGTGAAGTTGACCGTGCTATCCGTATTCACCAAAACCTCATTTCTCGATCAGGACTTACCATCGATCAGAAAAACCTCGCTTTGCAGCAGCTAGCAAAAGACTACATGGTGTCTGGTTTTCTAGACCGAGCAGAGAAGATCTTTGTTCAACTGGTCGATGAGCCCGAACATCGCGAAGCAGCATTAACTCAGCTGCTTGCTATCTATCAGCAAACGAGTGAGTGGCATAAGGCGATCGAGGTTGCGAATGCGCTGCTGAAAATGGGCAAAAAGCGTATTAGAAACAGTATCGCCCACTTTTGGTGTGAGCTTGCCATGATCGAGAAGGCCGATGGCAATACCAACAAGGCTATTCAGAACTTTAAGAAAGCACTGGCCGTGGATCCTCGTTGTACTCGAGCGAGTATTTCATTGGGTAAACTCTGTCTTGAAGACGAAGATTATCCAAAAACCATTTCCTACATGGAGTCGGTGCTCGAGCAAGATAAAGATTTTATTAGTGAAGTTTTACCTACTTTAGCAGAGTGTTATCACCACCTTGGCCAAGAACAAGGTTTGGTCGAGTTTCTAAGAGCCAGCATCGATAAAGGGGCAGGGGTCTCTGCAGAATTGATGCTTGCTCAGCTTGTTGCCCAGCATGACGGCACAGAGGCCGCACAAGCGCTATTAACGAGGCAGTTGGTGCGCAGCCCTACAATGAAGGGCTTCTATCGTTTGATGGATTATCACCTTGCCAACGCTGAAGAAGGCAGAGCGAAAGAGAGTTTGACGACGTTGCAATCTCTGGTAGGTGAGCAGCTAAAGACAAAGCCGCATTATCGATGTCGTAAATGTGGTTTCTCGACGCATTCATTATATTGGCATTGTCCTTCATGTAAGGGATGGGGTACGATCAAGCCCATTCGAGGGTTGGACGGCGAGTAGCCAAGACCAAAACAGATTTGTAATGCAGCACTTAGGTGCTGCTTTTTTTGAGTAAAACGAGGAGCGAAAATGATTGACCAAAAAGTGATTGTTGCACTGGATTATGATAACCAAGCCGATGCATTAGCTTTTGTCGATAGAATTGACCCAAGTTCTTGCCGACTGAAGGTGGGCAAAGAGATGTTCACACTATTTGGTCCTGAGTTCGTTCGAGAGCTACACAAGCGTGGCTTCTCAGTATTTCTAGATCTTAAGTTTCATGACATTCCTAACACCTGCTCGAAAGCCGTTCGCGCTGCAGCGGAAATGGGTGTTTGGATGGTAAACGTTCACGCTGGTGGCGGCGAGCGCATGATGACAGCATCTCGCGAGATCTTAGAGCCTTACGGTAAAGATCGTCCGTTACTGATTGGTGTAACGGTGCTGACTAGCATGGAGCAGTCTGATCTAGCGGGTATCGGTATTGATGTAGCACCTCAAGAACAAGTACTTCGCTTAGCGAATCTAACAAAGAATGCCGGCCTTGATGGTGTGGTTTGTTCGGCGCAAGAAGCAAGCATGCTTAAAACAGAGCTAGGTACAGAGTTCAAGTTGGTGACGCCAGGTATTCGCCCTGCAGGCGCTGCAGTGGGCGATCAAAAGCGTATCATGACGCCAGATATGGCAATCCAAGCCGGTTCTGACTATCTCGTGATTGGCCGCCCAATCACTCAAGCTGAGGATCCTGCTAAGGTTCTTGCTGAGATCAATGCTTCTTTAAGCTAATCGCCTCTCTAGGTTAAATGCCTCTCTACGTTAATCGATAGAGTAAAACTAAAAATGCCAGAGCTTAACAGCTCTGGCATTGTTGTATTAAGCGGGTATACCGCTGTGAAACTTAAAGTCGGTATCTGGCGAGGAAATCAGCTCAGCTTCCACCTTACCTAAGTAAGCAACTCTTTCACTGATGTCTTTGCCTGCCACTTGCTCTGCCAACGTCAAGTAGTCTTGATAGTGACGAGCTTCAGAGCGAAGCAGGGACACGTAAAACTTCGCGATATCATCGTCCATAAACGGCGCAAGTTTGGCAAAACGCTCACAAGAGCGTGCTTCGATATAAGCCCCAATGATCAGTTTGTCGATAAGTGTGTTGGGTTCATGCGTTATCATGTGGCTAAGCAGCCCCTTAGCATAGCGACTTGCCGGTATTGGCTCATAGGCAATACCTTTCTTTCCATGATTTCCAACACTTGATAGAAGTGATGCAACTCTTCTTTGATCAGTAGAACCATTTTGTCGATCAAATCTTGGCTATAAGGTGAATCAGACTTAGCAATGATCGACTTAGAAATATTACTTTTGCCCTTCAAAGAAGCCATGTCACCAATACGGCGATACGCAAAGTCTTCATAGGGCTTGAACCATTCAAACAGTGCTGAGCTGCTCTGTTTATCAACGGCATACTTGCGAATTAAGTACATTGCGGATTGGCCGGCTTTAAGCTCACACAATAGGTGATCAATAAGGATCACTGGTAGGTTTTCTGGGCGTTTAGCCTCTTGCACCCAAGCATCTGGAGTCGAGCAGTGCAGAAATTGATTGATGGGTTCTAAAATGGTGTCGATTTGAGAGGGACTGATCATGGCTAATTTCGTTGTTGTTGAATTAAAAAAGGCCGCGCTTGCGACCTTGGTTAACTCTACCACTTTTTCTTCTCACCAAACAGAGCATTGATGTCGTCGTCTCGCTCGCTGTTGGCTTGTTGCTGTTTCTCCTCAGCCTTGGCTTGGCGAGAGTTTTGCAGCTTGTCGAGCATCTCGGTGAGCTTCTCTTTGGCTTGAATGGAGTAGTTGTCGTTCTTCGAGCTTAGCGCATCGATCCCTTTTTTCAGCAGCTGTGCCGCCGTACCAGGCTGTCCTTTGGCCATAGAATCATGAGCACGTTTGACGACGTTCTCAATGTTGATGCGGATCTGGATCGTTTCAAGGCGCGCATTTTCAACCATATAAGATTGGGTATCCATACGTCCTTTGTTGTGTTCAGTGCGAACGGTATCGCGCAGGCGTTTGACCAGTTTCAACATAATGATCGCTTGCTTGTCGCTGGTTGGCACTTTGAACGATGTGGCTTCACTGCCTTCGTAGTTTTCTTGCAGTTGCTGAATTTGTGTCTTTGCGGCCTCGACGCGTTGCACTAAGTGTTTGTTCTTAGGATCCAACTCATGCATATTCGTAACGGCATCTAAAATGCGGTTATGAAGACATAGCATTAGTTCTTTGCTGTATGGCAAGTAGCTCGCACCACTGATCAGTTCTTCAGTGGCATCAATCAAGGCAACATATCTGGCCGACTCTTGCCTTCTAGTGGCTTCGGCTTTTAGTTTGTATTGCAGCATGATGTTGTAGCCCAGTACCAAAACCAGCAAAAGGGCGACGAGCGCAATAATTAAACCAATATTCATAACGTTTTGTATCTACAGTGAGTTTCCCTACAGTCTAATGGGACAGGATACACCAAAGGCTAACTGACCAACACTGCAAAGTTGTTGAATTGGTCATAATCCGAGGAAAACGTGGAAACTTTCTGAGCGGGTTTGAGAGGTAGAACAATTCCTATCCAAAAAAACTGTTAATCTGTTTAGTAATTCGTTATAACTATTGATTATATGCTTAGGCTGGCGGTGGTGAGCTGAGCCGAATTTTGACAAGGATGAAGACGAGCAGATGAAGTTACAGCAGTTAAAGTACATTGTCGAGGTGGTGAACCATAATCTAAATGTGTCCGCGACCGCAGAAAGTCTCTATACCTCTCAGCCTGGTATCAGTAAACAAGTCCGCTTGTTGGAGGACGAATTAGGGATCCAAATCTTTGAGCGCAGCGGTAAGCATTTAACTCAGGTGACCAATGCCGGCGAAGATATCGTTCGAATCTCTCAAGAAATTCTGTCTCGAGTTGAAAGTATCAAAGCCGTAGCAGGGGAACATACTCATCCTGAAATGGGTACATTGAACATTTCAACCACGCACACGCAGGCGCGCTACGCGCTCCCTGAAGTCATCAAAGGGTTTACAGCTCGTTACCCGAAAGTATCGCTGCACATGCATCAGGGCACGCCATCGCAAATGTCAGAAGCCATTGCGAAAGGCACTGCAAACTTTGCTATCGCAACGGAAGCGCTGCACCTTTACCAAGACGCGATCATGCTACCCTGTTATCACTGGAACCGCTCTATTGTGGTACCCAAAGACCATCCACTTGCACTAAAAGACCGCGTAACGATTGAAGATCTCGCGGCCTATTCTTTGGTGACCTACGTGTTTGGCTTTACTGGACGTTCAGAGCTAGATACGGCATTTAACAAAGTAGGACTGACACCAAAAGTTGTCTTTACAGCAACGGATGCCGATGTAATCAAGACGTATGTACGTATGGGTATCGGTGTTGGCGTTATTGCCAGTATGGCGATGGATGACTCTCAAGATACGGACCTTGTTGCTATTGACGCTAGCCATATCTTTGGAGCGAGCACCACTAGCATTGGGTTTAGAAAAGGCACCTTCTTGCGCTCGTACATGTACGACTTTATGGAGCGATTTGCGCCTCATTTAACCCGTCCAGTGGTGGAACAGGCGATATCACTTAAGTCGAACACCGAAATTGAAGAGATGTTCAGAGATATCGAATTGCCGATTCGATAACACAAAGTACTTTTGTTAGTACTCACTTCCCCCTACAATCCATGCAGTTTCGCATTGCCTGAAGAATAGGGGGAAATGTGCGCCAGCAATTTGACCAACTTACCGCCATACTCAAAGCCTACCAAGATTATTGGCGGCATGATCCCTTTATTCAAATAGTCAGTGGTCAGCTTCCTTGGCAATCACAGCATCCAGCTTTATCTGAGTGGCTTTCTGAATGCTCCCCAGAACACATCCAAACCTTGAAGCAGTCTCCGTTACAGTGCGCAGAGGCGCTTAGCCCGTTCATACCCGAGTTACATGCGCTTCAACAGGCTGCCGTGATTGATTCGATCGGCGAAGCTTCCCATTTAACTCTTCCCCGTGGCCTCGATTCTGGCGTACCAGGGCGCAAGCTTGAACAAATTCGCCAAATGGGTTCTGCATGCATCCATAACCATCATGGTAGCGAGTGGTTAGAGTGGTGCTCTGGTAAAGGTTTTCTTGGGCGTATTCTTTCCTCTCAAACTGAGCAGAAGGTGACGAGCTTTGAATATCAGCAAGCCCTTTGTGACGCTGGGCAGCATGAAGCTAACAGACGTGGTTTAAGCATGCAGTTCGTACAAGGTGATGCATTTGATGAGAGTTCTAAGCAGGTATTCAATGCCAATCAACATGCGGTTGCATTGCATGCGTGTGGTGATCTGCATGTCACGCTGATTCATCATGCTATAGGTGCTAGGCTTCCAGCACTCACTTTGTCACCTTGTTGCTATCACTTAATTCAAGACGAACAATACCAACCTCTATCTGAGCTAGGTAGGCAAGCCGAACTGTCATTAACAAAGCAAGAGCTACGTATTCCCCTTCAGGAAACCGTCACAGGTGGTGAACGCGTGAAACGTCACAGAGAGCAAGAGATGGTGTTTAGGCTTGGCTTTGATGCGCTCTGTCAGCAAAATCAGGTTACTGAGGGATATGAGCCGGTACCGAGTATCAAAAAGTCGCAGCTTTCTGATGGATTTGAGCATTTTTGTCATTGGGCAGCAGCGCAGAAGTCACTCACTATACCCCAGGTTGATTTCGAGCATTTTGAGCGGGTTGGGCAGGCGCGTTTTTGGAAGATGGAAGCGCTGAGCTTGGTGCAAAGTGTGTTTCGTCGTCCGCTTGAGGTGTGGCTAGCGCTGGACAAAGCCTTGTATTTGAAGTCTCACGGCTATCAGGTGAGCTTGTCGACTTTTTGCGATACTGCCACTACTCCGCGTAACATACTGCTGCACGCGTTTAAGTCATAGCGTCAGATAAGTTAAGCGTAAAACGCAGGCACAAAAAAACGGGCAATAAGCCCGTTTTTCAATTTGGATGTCGTTCTTTGTGGTTAAAGACCTATTAGTTGAACATCGCAATAGCCGTTGCTGGCTCAACGTATTCAAGGTCAAAGCTTTCAGCCACTTCTTTACACGTTACTTTACCGTGAATCACGTTTAGACCATCTAGGAAGCCTTTATCTTCAGTAAGTGCTTGCTGGTAGCCTTTGTTCGCGAGCTTGATGATGTAAGGTAGCGTCGCGTTGTTCAGTGCAAACGTAGAAGTACGAGCAACCGCACCAGGCATGTTAGCGACACAGTAGTGAACCACTTCATCAACAATGTAAGTTGGCTCTGCGTGAGTTGTCGCGTGAGAAGTTTCGAAGCAACCGCCTTGGTCGATAGCAACGTCAACCACTGCCGCACCTGGCTTCATCTTCGCGATGTGTTCTTTGGTGACGAGCTTAGGTGCAGCAGCACCTGGGACTAAAACAGCGCCGATTACGAGATCTGCTTCTAGAACATGCTTCTCAAGTGCGTCTTCTGTAGAATAAACAACTTTTGCGCGACCCTGGAATTCTTCATCCAAAACGCGTAATGTATCAATATTGCGGTCGAGGATTGTGACGTCTGCACGCATACCAACAGCCATGCGAGCAGCGTTAGAGCCAACTACACCGCCACCAACGACGACGACTTTCGCCGGTTCAACACCTGGTACACCACCAAGTAGTAGACCACGTCCACCATTGGACTTTTCGAGTGTTTGTGCACCAGCCTGTATAGACATTCGCCCAGCGACCTCTGACATTGGTGCTAGTAGTGGCAAACGACCCATATTATCTGTTACAGTCTCATAGGCAATGCAGACAGCTTTGCTTTTGATTAGCTCTTCAGTTTGTGGAAAATCTGGTGCTAGATGGAGATACGTGAATAAAATTTGTCCTTCACGTAGCATAGCACGCTCGACAGCTTGGGGTTCTTTGACCTTTACAATCATCTCTGCTTTCGCGAAGACGTCTGCAGCGGTAGGAAGAATGGATGCGCCTACAGCGATGTAATCATCGTCTGAAAAACCGATACCGGTGCCAGCTTGAGTTTCAATGTAAACTTCGTGGCCGTGTGAGATTAGTTCTCTAACGCTCGCCGGAACCATACCAACTCGGTACTCGTGGTTTTTAATCTCTTTAGGTACGCCAATTATCATCCTGACTCCTCATTATAATGTGGTTGTATTAACTGTTTGTAGGGTGTTATTGTCGAATTAATGTCTAGTATAGAAGCTAATACACAAAATTTGATACTGTATATTACAGAGTTGTAGTATATTTTTTTGCAAGGAAGTAACAAGGTGGAATAAAAAATGGCAGACAACTATAAGAAGCCGTCCAAGGAACTAGACCGTATCGATCGCAACATCCTCAATGAGTTGCAAAAAGATGGTCGTATTTCAAACGTCGAACTCTCAAAACGTGTAGGGTTATCGCCTACACCATGTCTAGAGCGTGTACGTCGTTTGGAGAGACAGGGTTATATTACGGGCTACACCGCACTCTTAAATCCGCAGTACTTAGATGCTTCACTACTTGTATTCGTAGAGATTACATTGAACCGTGGAGCGCCAGATGTATTTGAACAGTTCAATACAGCGGTACAGAAGTTAGACGATATTCAAGAATGTCACCTAGTATCAGGTGATTTCGACTATCTTTTGAAAACAAGGGTGTCGGATATGGGCGCATATCGTAAACTCTTAGGGGATACTTTGCTTCGCCTTCCTGGTGTGAATGACACGCGAACCTATGTGGTTATGGAAGAAGTGAAACAAACTAACCAGCTTGTGATTAAAACGCGCTAGAGACGGCGTTTCCAAGTCTGACAAGAAGTTGACTAAAGTTATGATAAAGCATGCTTTATTCTCGAGTCAGATTGGGTTTTAATCCTCATTGTGGTTAAATCAATGAATACACCGAGCGGCTTTTGCCGCTCGGACTGTTTTCAATAATTAGATGTTGGTTATGTTCAAACAGGACAAAAAAAGAGTCGAAACGATTATCAAGACGAGTGAAGAGCCTCAGGCGACTCGTCTAAACGGATTTCAGCGGTTAAGAGAATGCTGTTTCATCTTAGCTGTACTTACCTCTATTCTACTCGCTGTAGCCTTATTCACCTTTAGTCCGGCGGATCCCTCATGGTCACAGACTGCATGGGGTGGTGACATTCAAAACGCTGGCGGCTTTGTTGGTGCGTGGCTAGCGGATACTCTATTTTTTGTTTTCGGCTCTTTGGCATACCCAATCCCTTTCATCATAGCGTTGAGTGCTTGGGTCTTTTTCCGCAATCGTGACGAAGATGATCCGATTGATTTGATGATCTGGGGTACGCGTTTACTTGGACTAACCGTTCTTATTCTGACGAGCTGTGGCCTTGCTGACATCAACTTTGATGATATCTGGTACTTCTCCTCAGGTGGCGTAATTGGAGATGTTTTAACCAGCCTGTCTTTACCAACGCTGAATGTGCTTGGTACGACTTTGGTGCTGCTATTTCTTTGGGGAGCGGGCTTTACACTACTTACTGGCATCTCTTGGCTAAGAGTCGTCGAGTGGATCGGTGATAGCGTGCTATCGATGAGTGCCGCATTGGTCAACAAGGTTCGTGGTACCAAAGAAGAAGTATATGAGCCTGTGCTTGACGACCAAGAGTCCGATGACACAGAGGAGCTCCCACGCTTTAGCGCAGACAGTGCAGTACAAGAGGCTCCGGCTACCAGCAAGAAGCAATACAATATTCATGTTCCAGAGTCGACGCCTTCGGTTGCGACAGAGCCTGAACCAGCCTATGACCCACTGTTTGCAAAACCAGAAGACGACACTGCTTCACAAGAATCAATCGCACCGCAAGTAACGTCAGCGCCATCAGAAGTGAGCGCGGTTGAAACAGTACAACCTGTTGAACCGGTAGTGTCGGGTTCTCTTCAATCTCAGCCACCTCAGGTAGAACGCACTCGTCAGCTTGGTGCGACTATTGAAGAGTTGGAAAATGCTGCTCGCTCTAGTGATGACTATGCGAATCAGGGAGAAGAGCCTGAGTCGCCAGCGTCGAGTGTTACTGCGTCAGTGGCGGCAACAGCTCCAGCTGCGGCAATGGCAAATGCAGAACAAACAGCGGCTCCAACATTTGAAGAGCCAGGTAATCACCAGACCATGTTTGCTCATGAGCCTCAACCTGAACCTTTGGCTAGTGAACAGCCAATTAACCAACAAGTAGAGTCATCAGCCTATGCAATGGATGAAGCCACGCAGCAGGTGCACCCTCAGCCTTCGATATATGAAGAAGTTGAAGAGGTAGAGGATTTTACGCCTCCATGGGTTGATACTGCTGATATAGATGTTGAGTCTTCAACATCACATATTGAACCGACAGTAGATTTCGATGCTATCGATGCAGAAGCCGAAAACGAACCTGTTGATCAAGATGTCGAGGCGTTCCAAAACATAGTGGCCGAGGCGCAAAAAGCGCAAGTGGCAAAAATGAATCCATTCTTGGTTCAGCGGGATCAGAATTTACCTAGACCAGTAGAGCCGATGCCAACGCTAGAACTTCTCTACCACCCAGAGAAGCGAGAGAACTTTATTGACCGAGAAGCGCTGGAAAACATTGCTCGCTTGGTTGAATCTAAGTTGGCGGATTACAAAATCAAAGCGGAAGTGGTGGATATTTTCCCAGGCCCAGTGATTACCCGCTTTGAGCTGGATCTTGCTCCTGGTGTAAAGGTAAGTCGAATTTCTGGCCTTTCAATGGACTTAGCACGCTCACTGTCGGCGATGGCGGTTCGTGTAGTGGAAGTCATTCCGGGCAAGCCGTATGTTGGTCTTGAGCTGCCAAACATGACACGTCAAACCGTTTTCTTCTCAGATGTGGTTGGTAGCCAAGCGTTTATCGATTCCAAATCACCAACTACCGTAGTACTCGGTCAAGATATTGCAGGTGAAGCAGTGGTGGCGGATCTATCGAAAATGCCACACGTGCTTGTCGCGGGTACAACCGGTTCAGGTAAGTCCGTGGGTGTTAACGTCATGATCTTGAGTATGCTTTATAAGGCAACGCCTGAAGACGTACGCTTTATCATGATTGACCCGAAAATGTTGGAGCTTTCCATCTACGAAGGTATTCCTCATCTTCTTTCTGAGGTGGTAACCGACATGAAAGATGCCTCGAATGCACTTCGTTGGTGTGTGGGTGAGATGGAGCGCCGTTACAAGTTGATGTCAGCGCTTGGCGTTCGTAACATCAAGGGCTTCAATGACAAATTGAAAATGGCAGCAGACGCAGGTCATCCTATTCATGATCCTTTGTGGCAAGAAGGCGACAGCATGGATCCAGAGCCGCCATTGCTTGAGAAACTGCCATACATCATTGTTGTTGTCGATGAGTTTGCCGACCTAATGATGGTCGTGGGTAAGAAAGTAGAAGAGCTCATTGCGCGTTTGGCACAAAAAGCACGTGCTGCTGGTATTCACTTGATACTCGCAACTCAGCGACCGTCGGTAGACGTGATCACCGGTTTGATTAAAGCCAACATTCCGACTCGTGTCGCCTTTACGGTTTCGACCAAGACCGATTCACGCACTATTCTCGACCAAGGCGGCGCAGAATCCCTGCTTGGTATGGGTGATATGTTGTATCTGCCACCGGGCTCTAGTCATACAACTCGTGTACACGGTGCATTTGCGTCTGATGATGATGTGCATGCCGTGGTGAATAACTGGAAAGCACGCGGTAAGCCGAACTATATTGATGAAATCACCAATGGCGAGCAGTCTCCAGAGACGTTGCTACCAGGTGAAAAGATGGAAGGTGACGAAGACATGGATCCACTGTTCGATCAAGTTGTCGAACATGTTGTTCAGTCACGTCGAGGTTCTGTCTCAGGTGTGCAGCGCCGATTTAAGATTGGTTATAACCGCGCTGCGCGTATTGTCGAGCAGCTAGAGGCTCAAGGTATCGTAAGCGCACCGGGTCATAACGGTAACCGCGAAGTCCTCGCGCCAGCGCCACCAAAAGAATAATTTCGATTCGCCTTAAGAGGTAAGAGGAAATCAAATGAAGAAATGGTTTAATGCCGCGATGTTAAGTGCTTCAGCAATAGGTTTTTCAGCCCTGGCTTTTGCAACGCCGCAAAAGGAGCTTAGTGAAAGGCTTCAATTGAATGATGGTTTTAGCGCGACTTTTACTCAAGAAGTGACCAGTCCTGATGGGGATGTTGTTATGGAAGGGGAAGGCAATGTCGATATTTTACGCCCAAGCATGTTTCGCTGGGTGACGACACTGCCTGATGAAAACGTTCTGGTATCCGATGGACAAAACCTGTGGTACTACAGCCCATTTATCGAGCAGGTCAGTATTTACAATCAAGAGCAAGCAACAGAGCAGACGCCATTCGTGTTACTGACACGTAATCGTGATAGCGATTGGGACAACTACAGCGTCAACCAAAAAGGCGATGTATTTACTTTAGTCCCAACGGCCGTCGACTCAACGCAAGGCCAATTTCAAATCAATATCGATAGCAAAGGCATTGTTCATGGCTTTAATGTGATTGAGCAAGATGGCCAAAAAGGCCGCTTTGTTTTCGATAACATAAAAGTGGGCAAACCTGCCTCAGACCGATTTACCTTTGTAGTTCCGGATGGTGTCGAAATTGATGACCAACGGAACTAGGTAGCTAGGACGTTATCGTGAGTAATTTCAGTTTTGATTTTTCAGGGGACGAAGATTTTCGTCCCCTTGCTGCTAGAATGCGCCCAGAAACCGTTGAGCAATATATTGGTCAGCAGCATATTTTGAGTGTGGGGAAACCGCTAAGACGAGCGCTTGAGGCTGGGCAACTGCACTCAATGATTTTGTGGGGACGACCTGGCACCGGTAAGACAACGCTCGCGGAGGTTGCTGCTAATTATGCCAACGCAGAAGTGGAACGTGTGTCTGCGGTGACTTCCGGCGTTAAAGAGATCCGTGCGGCAATCGAGCGTGCTCGAGAAAACAAACTCGCTGGCAAACGCACCATTTTGTTCGTCGATGAGGTACATCGCTTCAATAAAAGCCAGCAAGATGCTTTCTTGCCACACATCGAAGACGGCACGGTCACCTTTATTGGTGCCACCACTGAAAACCCGTCATTTGAACTCAATAACGCACTGCTTTCACGCGCAAGGGTGTATAAGCTCACCTCGCTCGATACTGCTGATATTTTGCTGGTACTTGAACAAGCAAAAAATGATGAGCGGCGTGGCCTAGGCGCAATCGCCGCGAAGTTCCATGACAATGTGCTTGATCGCCTTGCCGAGTTGGTAAACGGTGATGCAAGGATGTCATTGAACTACCTTGAACTTCTGTACGATATGGCGGAGGAGAACGAGGCTGGTGAGAAAGACATTACACTGCCGTTACTTGCTGAAGTCGCCGGAGAGAAGGTTAATCGTTTCGATAACAAAGGTGACATTTGGTACGACCTGATTTCTGCTGTGCACAAATCGATTCGTGGCTCCAACCCAGATGCCGCTCTGTATTGGTCAGCAAGATTGATAGCAGCAGGTTGCGATCCTTTGTACATCGCGAGGCGTTTATTGGCGATAGCGTCAGAGGATGTCGGAAATGCTGACCCAAGAGCGATGCAAGTTGCTTTATCCGCATGGGACTGTTTCACTCGTGTAGGTCCTGCTGAAGGTGAGCGGGCGATTGCACAAGCGATTGTCTATCTTGCGTGCGCACCAAAGAGTAATGCAGTTTACACTGCGTGGAAGCAAGCACTGCGAGATGCCCACAATCTCCCAGAGTATGAAGTACCACATCACTTAAGAAACGCCCCTACGTCTTTGATGAAAGACATGGGCTATGGTGCAGAGTATCGTTATGCACACGATGAGCCGGGTGCGTATGCCGCTGGAGAGCGTTACTTGCCTCCTGAAATGGCGGGTACCTGTTACTATGAGCCTACAAATCGCGGGCTCGAAACCAAAATTGGCGAAAAGTTAGATTATCTGGCGGATTTAGACGCAAAAAGCCCACAAAAGCGCTATGAAAAGTAGTGGCTTTTCGTTATCTTTACTCGGTTAACAAATCAATATCTGTCCTTGGTTAGGAATTGACCAGGGACAGAGTTCTTCACAACTATAAAGCATAGGATTGGCAATGCTGGATTCTAAATTACTTCGTACAGAGCTGGATGAAACAGCTGAAAAATTAGCACGTCGCGGCTTCGCGCTAGACGTAGAAACTATCCGTAAACTTGAAGATCAACGTAAGTCGATTCAAGTAGAAGTTGAGAATTTACAATCCACGCGTAACTCCATTTCTAAGCAGATCGGTCAGAAGATGGCTGCTGGCGACAAAGAAGGCGCTGAAGAGATCAAAAAGCAGATCGGTACACTAGGTAGCGATCTTGAAGCGAAGAAAGAAGAGCTAGCAGCGGTAATGGCTCAACTTGAAGACATCACACTTTCTGTGCCTAACTTGCCAGCGGACGATGTACCACAAGGTAAAGATGAAAACGACAACGTAGAAATTTCTCGTTGGGGTGAGCCTAAGACTTACGACTTTGAAGTAAAGGACCACGTTGACCTAGGTGAAATGGGTGGCGGTCTAGATTTTGCCAGCGCAACGAAGATCACTGGTGCTCGCTTTATCGTCATGAAAGGTCAGTTCGCTCGTCTGCACCGTGCTATCGCACAGTTCATGCTTGATCTTCATACTGAAGAGCACGGCTACACAGAGATGTACGTACCGTATCTAGTAAACGCTGACAGCCTATTTGGCACAGGTCAGCTACCTAAGTTTGGTAAAGATCTGTTCCATACAGAGCCACTGACTGAAAAAGCAAGCGATGAAGAGCCACGTAAACTGTCTCTAATCCCAACTGCTGAAGTGCCGGTAACTAACCTAGTACGCGATACCATCTCTGAAGAGGCTGATCTGCCACTTAAGATGACTGCTCACACACCATGTTTCCGCTCTGAAGCAGGCTCTTATGGTCGTGACACTCGTGGTCTTATCCGTATGCACCAGTTCGACAAAGTTGAACTGGTTCAAATCACTAAGCCAGAAGATTCAATGAATGCGCTTGAAGAGCTAACCGGTCACGCAGAGAAAGTTCTACAACTGCTAGAGCTTCCATACCGTAAAGTGGTTCTTTGTACTGGTGACATGGGCTTCGGTGCTCGTAAAACTTACGACCTAGAAGTTTGGGTTCCAGCGCAAGAGACATACCGTGAGATCTCTTCTTGCTCAAACATGTGGGATTTCCAAGCACGTCGTATGCAAGCTCGCTTCCGTCGTAAAGGTGAGAAGAAGCCTGAGCTTGTTCACACACTAAACGGCTCTGGTCTTGCAGTGGGTCGTACTATGGTAGCTATTCTTGAGAATAACCAAGAAGCGGACGGCCGTATTGCTATCCCAACTGCGCTACAGAAGTACATGGGCGGCGCTACGCACATCGGCTAATGTTAGCGATACACAAGTTTCTAAGCTCGGCATTGCCGAGCTTTTTTTTGCCTTGTGATTCTTATCTCTCGACTATCACCAATAGGATTATTACCAATTTGTAATAGTCTTTATGTATTTGATGTGATTATCAAGTCAGCTTAAACAACTATAATACCCACCTCTGCTGCGGAGCGTGTTTGTTTCTCACATAATGAGGAGGGGATGTTATGGCCGTAGGGTGGGCAAATGACGATAGTGTCAGCCAACAAATTCAAAATACCATAGACGATGAAATTTCAAGGGTTCGCAGTCTTTCAAGCCAGGGTGTGAGTGCCGAGTTTTGTGATGAATGTGGGGAACCTATTCCACTAGCAAGGCGAACCGCTATCAAAGGTGTGAGACTCTGTATTGAGTGTCAGTCAAACCAAGAACATCATCGTTACCGACAGGCTCTGTTTAATCGTAGAGGAAGCAAGGACAGCCAGCTCAGGTAGTGCTTGTCTGGGAGAAGCATTGAAAAGCGGTTGCGTTAGCAGCCGCTTTTTTGCTGTTAGTTGAAACACTCTTCATTCTTAAGAGCCGTCTCGATTGCTGCCACCAACCTTTCAATATGCTCTGGCTGACTAATGTAGGGAGGCATCATGTAAATGAGCTTACCAAATGGTCGTATCCAAACTCCTTGCTCAACAAAGTGTTTCTGAATCACTTCCATATTCACCGCTTTATGGGTTTCGACCACACCGATTGCGCCCAACCAACGCACATCTTTTACATTCGAATAGCGTGTTAGTTTAGGCAGTAATTCTGCAAACAGGGATTCAATACTGCTCACTTGAGACTGCCATTCATTGCTCGCAACAATATCTAAACTCGCGCTTGCCACGGCGCAAGCCAGCGGGTTACCCATGAAGGTCGGGCCGTGCATAAAGCAGCCAGCTTCGCCGCCACATACTGTGTCTGCTACGTGTTTACTGGTTAACGTGGCTGACAGTGTCATGTAACCGCCGGTGAGAGCCTTGCCGACGCACATGATGTCTGGCTGGATGTTGGCGTGTTCGCTGGCAAACAGTTTCCCGGTGCGGCCAAAGCCAGTCGCGATCTCATCAAGAATAAGTAGGACACCATGCTTATCGCAGAGCTCTCTCACACGCTGCAGGAAAGTAGGGTGGTACAAACGCATTCCGCCAGCCCCTTGCACAATAGGTTCAAGGATCACCGCAGCGACTTCAGAGTGATGAGTATCCATTTTGCATTTGAAATCACTGATGTCCGCTTCTATCCATTCGTCCCAAAAACCAATCTCTGGAGAGTCAGCGAAGATATGCTCAGGCAAAAATCCTTTGTACAAGCTATGCATGGAATTATTCGGATCGGTCACTGACATGGCAGCAAACGTGTCGCCATGGTAGCCGTGGGAGAGAGTGAGGAACTTTGGCCTGCGCTCACCACGAGCGTGCCAATATTGCAGCGCCATCTTCAGTGACACTTCAACCGCTACCGAACCCGAATCGGCCAAGAAGATGTGCTCCATATTATCGGGTGCAAGCTGAAGCAGCTTCTTACTGACGTCAATGGCAGGCTGGTGGGTGATACCGCCAAACATCACGTGGGACATTTGTTCACTCTGAGATTGCAGTGCTGCATTGAGCTTAGGGTGATTGTAGCCATGAATGGTCGACCACCAAGATGACATCCCATCGACGAGCTCTGTTCCATCCTCCAAAGTCAGATGAACGCCTTTAGCGGATACTACGGGATAACAACTAAGGGGATTGAGTGTGGAAGTGTAGGGGTGCCAAATGTGTTTTTTGTCGAAATCTAAATCCATGAAATTCGGTCGCTTAACTTTTAACCAAGTGTAAACTTGTGCTTGTGGTCGGTGTTGACAGTGTATCGCTTGTCGGTACACTAGCCAAGACTAAAAACAATGAGAGCAAAGGATTTAACTGTGGAAGTACGACACGATTGGACGCATGCCGAAGTGCAAGAGCTGATGAGCAAGCCATTTATGGATCTATTGTTCGAAGCGCAAACTGTACACCGTCAACATCAGCAAACCAACCATGTTCAAGTTAGCACCCTGTTATCGATTAAAACCGGTGCTTGCCCTGAAGATTGTAAGTACTGCCCACAAAGCGCACGCTACAAAACCGATGTTGAAGCAGAGCGTTTGATGGAAGTTGAGCGCGTACTTGATGCTGCGCAAAAAGCCAAAAATGCAGGCTCGACACGTTTCTGTATGGGGGCGGCGTGGAAGAACCCCAAAGAGCGTGATATGCCTTTGCTCACCGATATGATTAAAGGCGTCAAAGAGATGGGTCTAGAAACCTGTATGACGCTAGGCATGTTGACGCCCGATCAGGCAACGCACCTTGCAGATGCTGGTCTTGATTACTACAACCACAACCTTGACACTTCTCCTGAGTTTTACGGCAATATCATCACGACCCGAACTTACCAAGACCGTTTAGATACGCTCAGCCACGTGCGTGATGCCGGTATGAAAATCTGCTCAGGCGGAATTATTGGCATGGGTGAGAGCGCCAATGACCGCGCGGGCTTGCTTATGGAACTTGCCAACCTTCCTGTTCAGCCAGAAAGTGTTCCAATCAACATGCTGGTTAAAGTTAAGGGAACACCGCTTGAAGAAGTGGATGATGTCGAGCCTTTTGACTTTATTCGTCTTATCGCGATTGCACGAATCATGATGCCGAACTCAGCGGTTCGTCTCTCTGCAGGACGTGAAGACATGAACGAGCAAATGCAGGCGTTATGCTTTTTGGCTGGCGCTAATTCTGTGTTCTATGGTTGTAAGCTACTTACCACACCAAACCCAGATGAAGATAAAGATCTTCAGCTGTTTAAAAAGCTCGGGATCAACCGTGAAGAAACCTCACAAAAACCGGATGAGGTGCAAGAAAACGATCTTCTTGACCAAGTAGTGAGCCGAGTCGCTGCGCGTCCTACCAAAGACGACCTATTTTATGACGCTAGCGTTTAATCAGCGCATTCATAAGGCGCTGGAAGAGAGAAAGCAGAGCGACTTATTACGCTCTGTCATCGCCTTAGAAAGGGGTAACCAAGCGGTTTTTCAAAACAATGGTAAGTGGTTTGATAATTTCTCGTCCAATGACTACCTCGGTTTAGCGGCGAGTGATGAGCTCAAACTTTGCTATCAGCAAGCCGTAAGTGACTATGGCGTTGGCAGCGCAGCATCACCGCTGGTGACGGGTTACTCAAATCAGCATCAAAGCCTCGAGTCTGCATTAACGGAATGGCTAGGGTATGACAGTGCGCTGTTCTTTTCTTCCGGATTTGCCGCTAATCAAGCCGTTGTTTTTGCATTGCTGCAAAAGGGCGATTTGCTGCTTCAAGATAAACTAAACCATGCATCATTGATGGAAGCAGGGATGCTGTGTGACGCTGAAATGAAACGCTATCGTCACTGCAATCAAGGGCACCTTGCTCAGTTGCTGCAGGCCGATAAGCCCATGATGGCAGTAACAGAAAGTGTGTTTAGTATGGATGGCGATATTGCCGATCTTGATGGCTTTGTCTCTCTGTGCAAGCAAGCGGGTGCGTTGTCCATGATTGATGATGCTCATGGTATCGGCGTGATTGGCGAGCAGGGCAATGGCGCAGTCGGAATGACAAGTAAACGCGCAGATATTCTGGTCGTGACATTTGGTAAGGCATTTGGCCTTAATGGTGCCGCTGTATTGTGCTCACGAGAAATGAAAGATTACCTAACTCAATTTGCGCGTCACTACGTTTACTCAACAGCGTTTTCAGCCGCCCATGCTGTGGCGATTACCAGAGCAGTCGCGATGATTCAAACGCAGCAATGGCGTCGAGAAATGCTGATTGAACTCGGCGCTATCTATGATGAAACGTTAAATGGAACGGCAGGTTTTGTTGCCACTAAAACGCCAATTAAACCTTGGCTGGTTGGCGAAGAAAGTGATGTTTTAGCACTTTGCGCTGCGTTAAAGCGTGAGCAGAGTTGGACGACGGCCATTCGACCGCCAACGGTACCCAAAGGCTCGGCGCGACTCAGGATTACGCTATCAGCCGCCCATGAAGCGAAGGCCGTTCAAAAACTTGCTTTCAATTTAAAACGACATTCGGAGGGATGCTAAATGTCAGAGGTATTAGCAAATCTTGTGAATTATCAGACCAATAAAGCTGCGATATCGGAGTCGTTTAGCCGCGCTGCTAGATTTTATGACCAGCACGCCGAGCTTCAGCGTTTGGTCGCTGATCGTTTATTGGCTTTGCTACCAAACGATTTGACAAGATATCGTGTTCTCGATTTAGGCTGTGGTACTGGGTATTGTTCTAAAGCGTTGTTGGAGCGGGGAGCGAACGTTGTATGTGCTGACTTGTCCAGTGAGATGCTTGCTGTTGCCGAACAGCGCTGCGGTGTCGAGCGAGTTCACTACCAAGTCGCTGACGCAGAGGCGCTGCCATTTGAAGACAATCGTTTTGATATCGTGATATCAAGCCTTGCATTACAGTGGTGCAGTGATTTAGCTGTGCCGCTTAGTGAGATGAAGCGAGTGACAAAACCCGGTGGAAGCCTACATTTTTCAACGCTTCTTGATGGCTCTTTACTGGAGCTGAAGCGTTCATGGGGCAAAATTGATGCATATCAACATGTCAACGACTTTACCTCTCTCAATCAGGTAAAAATTGCGTTAGCGCAATCTGAGTGCATCCACCATCAACTAGACTTGCCGAAAATAGTTATGTGGTATGAAACCGCTTTTGGTTTGATGAAAGACCTAAAAGGAATTGGAGCAACGCATGTTGAAGGTCGCTCCAAAGGGTTTACCAGTCGAGGTGCATTGAAGATGCTCGAACTGGAATACAAGCAGTACGCAAATCAAAACGGCCTATTACCCGCCAGTTATCAAATTTGTTTAGGATCAGTTGCATTATGATGAAAGCACTATTTATTGCAGGTACGGATACTGAAGTTGGGAAAACCGTTGTATCAAAAGCGATATTAAGTGCTGTTGGTGCACAAGGAAAAACGACGATAGGGTATAAGCCGTTAGCAGCAGGGTGTGAGAAGACCGAGCAGGGGTTACGTAACTCGGATGCGTTGCATCTCCAGCAGGCAGCGAATCTGAATGTTGATTACGATCTCGTCAACCCGTATGCATTGTCTCTACCAGCATCACCTCATATCGCGGCGATTGCTGATGACGTTGAAGTGGATTACCAAGTACTCTCTAACGTGCTAGAGCAACATAAACAAAACAGTGATTTTGTGCTGGTAGAAGGCGCAGGTGGTTGGCGCGTACCGGTATCAAAAGACGATTGCTTGTCGACTTGGGTTAAGCAAGAGAAGTTACCAGTCGTGCTTGTTGTGGGTATCAAGCTGGGTTGCTTGAGCCACGCGATGTTAACTGCTGAAGCCATCAAAGCGGATGGACTTGAGCTGGTTGGTTGGGTTGCGAATCGTGTTAACCCAGGCGTTGAGCATTATGCTGAGATCATTGAGATGCTGGAAAGCTCGATGGGCGCACCGAAACTGGGTGAAATTCCTTATGTACCTGGCTGCAAGAAACGAGATTTAGGTAAGTACATTAATCTTGAAGTCATTCGTTAATCAACGAGTAACAAATTAAGCGCTTTGCGCTTTAAAAAGCCCCTTGCGTATCAATTAACGCTTGGGGCTTTTTTGTATTGATTTCATACATAATTTATTAACTCCAGTCCGCTTTTTAATCAAATGTAACACTTTTCAAACTTTTTAACTGGTCATATCACTTTAGCCCTCTGATTTTTATTAAGTTTTATCAATTTACGCGATTTGGTAAAATCAATGTTAACTCTATGTGTTGAACGGGTAATCTCGGTATGGCATTCTGTGACGAAGCACAAGAGTTTCAATGCAATTGGGTTCAATGCTTAATATTGAGCGATAGTCCATTGTAATCTCGCCGCAAAACGATAATTTAGTGAAAAACCATACGAAAGTTATGGAGCTAATAAGGCCAAAAAACAAGCAAAATAAGGCCTCTCAAACGAATTGTATACAAGATTCAACGTTTGAATGATCGGTGTAGTAATCGACATTGTCATCCGTTAAAAACGACGCTAGATACCCCCCAATATATAACCTAAGTATCTAGCAACATGGAAAGCTGAAATAAAAACGGAGAAATCAATGGCTGGTGTTTTAGGAATGATCCTTGCTGGTGGCGAGGGTTCTCGCCTTCGTCCTCTTACGGAATCTCGCAGTAAGCCTGCAGTACCTTTTGGAGGCAGTTACCGTCTTATCGACTTTGCGCTCAATAATTTCATTAACGCGGACTTGATGAGAATTTATGTTCTTACCCAATTTAAATCCCAATCTCTCTATCAACACATGCGTAAAGGCTGGAATCTGACGGGGATTACCGACAGATTTATTGACCCAATCCCAGCGCAAATGCGTGACGGAAAGCGCTGGTACGAAGGGACTGCCGACGCTATCTACCAAAACGTTCGATTCATTGAACTGGCTAACCCTGAGCATGTCTGCATCTTCGGCTCTGATCATATCTATAAAATGGATATTCGTCAGATGTTGGACTTCCACAAACGTACCGAAGCTAAGCTGACCGTTTCTGCTCTGCGTATGCCACTCGCCGAGGCCTCTGAGTTTGGCGTTATCGAAGTGGACGAAAATGGCAAAATGATCGGCTTTGAAGAGAAACCAGAGAACCCTAAATCGATACCAGGTCACCCTGACATGGCGCTTGTGTCTATGGGTAACTACATTTTCGAAGCAGAGAGTTTGTGTAATGAGCTTCGCATTGATGCGGAGAATGAAAACTCAAGTCATGACTTCGGTAAAGACATCATTCCTAAGATGTTCCCTGAAGGCAGTGTTTATGTGTATGATTTCTCTACGAATAAAATTAGTGGTGAGAAGGATACTACTTATTGGCGCGATGTAGGTACCATCGACTCTTACTGGGCAGCTCACATGGATCTACTCCACGAAGACCCGGAGTTCTCGCTTTATAACCGTAAGTGGCCTCTACATACTTATTACCCGCCTTTGCCACCTGCGACGTTTGTCGATGCTGAGCACCAAAAAATCAAAGTGACGGACAGCTTAATTGCTGGTGGTAGTTACGTTCGTGGTTCTTCTATCTACAAATCGGTACTGGGTTTTAGAAGTAATATTGCTGCTGGTTCTGTAGTGAGTGAATCTGTTATTCTAGGTGACGTTAAGATTGGTGTGGGTTGTACAATCAAGCGCGCAATCATAGACAAAAATGTTGAAATTGCCCCTGGAACTGTGATCGGCGAGGATCTCGAGCTAGACGCGAAGCGTTTCCATGTGTCTCCAGGTGGCATTGTTGTCATCAAAAAAGGGACAAAAGTTGGATTCTAGAATGAGAAACATAGACGTATGGTTTCCAGTTTCAGAAGTTCAAGGGCTGATTAAAAGTGGAGGCTTGGCGGATGTCGCCAAGGCTCTGCCGAAAGCGCTTCAAGAACTTGGCAAGGAGGTAGCGATTACGCTACCTGGCTATCAGAAATTACCTAATAAGGATCAGTATGAGTTTGTGCTTGCCACTGAGCTGGAGCATTGGCCTCATACGCCTTATCAAGTTAAAAAAACCTATCTCGATGGGGTAGAAGTATACGTGATCGAGTGCGATCGCTATTTCGACCGCCCAGAGCTTTACGCTGAGCACAACCGAGCATACGCAGATAACGGCGAGCGCTTTGGTTTTTTCGCGGCTGCGAGTTTAGACGTTCTACCAAAGCTTGGTATCAAACCTGCAGTTGTGCATGCTAACGACTGGCATACAGCCCTCATCCCATTTCTGCTAAGAACGCGTTATGGCGAAGACACGCGCTTTGATGGTACGAAATCGGTACTGACGGTTCACAATGCCATCTTTAAAGGCATCTTTTCATACAGCCAGCTGGAAATCATTCCAGAGCTCCATCTCTCTGGAATGGAGTTTCTGCAATATGGTGAAGGTTGGGTGAGTACGCTGCGTGCGGGTATTGCCTTTGCGGACAAAATCAATGCGGTTAGCCCAAACTATGCCGCTGAGCTAGTGACGCCGCTAGGCTCTCATGGCCTTGTTGACGATTTTGTTCATCGCTCTAAAGATTTGCATGGCATAGTGAACGGGTGTGACTACTCTGAGTGGAACCCAAAACATGATGCGTTCTTGCCTGCCAACTACGGTGATGAGCTAGAAAGCATGTTGTCTGGGAAGCTCGCTTCTAAGACAGCACTTCAGCAAGAGTTAGGACTGCCTGAACGCAACGTTCCTATGGTGGGCATGGTATGCCGATTAACGCACCAAAAAGGTTTCCACTATATCTTGCCAATTTTGGACAAGTTCCTAAAGAATGATGTTCAGGTAGTGATTATCGGTACCGGTGAGCCACAAATCGCGTCTCATTTGAACGACCTTGCTGAAGAGTTTTCAGACAAGCTCAAGTTTGTTGAAGCTTATAGCAACCGCTTTGCTCACTTAGTTGAGGCTGCCTCGGATTTCTTCTTGATGCCTTCGGAGTTTGAAGCGTGCGGTCTTAATCAGATCTACAGTATGGCTTATGGCACTTTGCCTATCGTACGTAAGGTGGGCGGGCTTAAAGATACAGTGATTGATTTTGATGACGATCCAGTGAATGCAACGGGTTTTGGTTTTGATGAACCCTGCCATGATGCATTGCTGATTGTTCTGCAACGTGCACTGCTATTTTATCTGCAGCACCCTGAACAAATGCATGAAATGCAGCTACGTTCAATGCGTAAGGACTTTAGCTGGACTGAATCAGCGAAGGAATACATTAAGATGTATGACTTGGCACTCAGTCAGCAGTAAGCTCACTTTAAAAAAGCGGCAATCGCCGCTTTTTTTCATTTTTTAGCTACACTTATTAATCATTTTTACCAAATTCATCGATAGTTTTTGCCTGTCGTTAGGCGAATTATGGTAACTTACTTCCAATTGCATCAAGAATATTGAGTACTATGTCAGAGAGTTTGCTGTTTCATAAAACGTATCAACACCCTACCAGTAACGAGTGGGTGGTTTTTGTGCATGGCGCCGGCGGTAGTTCAAATATCTGGTTCAAACAAATCCGTGCTTATCGTGAACATTTCAATCTGTTGTTTATAGACCTTCGTGGCCACGGTAAGTCGAATCAGTTTCTAAAAGACATCATGTCCAATAAGTACACCTTTAAAGAGGTGACAATGGACATTGTGCGCGTATTGGATCATTTGAAAATTCAGTCAGCACATTTCGTTGGCATGTCTCTAGGAACTATCATCGTTCGCAATATTGCGGAGCTCGCGCACTCAAGAGTTCGCTCTATGGTGCTAGGTGGCGCTGTAACGCGTTTTAACACGCGTTCGCAGATCTTGGTGAAGATAGGCAACTGGAGTAAGCACATGATCCCTTACATGTGGTTATACAGCCTATTTGCTTACATTGTGATGCCACAGCCGGGTCAAAAAGAATCTCGTCACTTATTCGTACGTGAAGCGAAGAAGTTGTGTCAGAAAGAGTTTAAGCGCTGGTATCAACTGACAACAGAAGTGAATCCGCTTAACCGTTACTTCAAAGATCGAGAGTTGCCGATCCCAACTTTGTATTTGATGGGTGATAAAGATTATATGTTTATCAAGCCGGTCAAAGAGATGGTGGCTGAACACAAGTCCAGCCGACTTTTAGAGATTAAAGATTGTGGTCATGTGTGCAATGTTGAAAGGCCAGACGAGTTCAATAAGCACTCGATAGATTTCATCAAGTCAGTGGCATCTTAACTTGTTTTGGGGTTTGACAGTTCCAGCAAACCTCAAACTGTCCCTCATTGAGCTCATTACATGCAAAGCAATGCCAATCTGCGTGATTGGCATATTGGGTTTTTAACTGCCACTGCTTGATAATGGCTTTTGCCATCATTGATTGCTCAGTATCGAACAGCCAAACATAAGGCAGTGAGCTTTCGTCAAAAGGCACTTCACCTCTTAGCCCAAATACTCCCTCTCCGCGCACTTCGCAATGTATGCCCTCTGAAGCCAGTTGCTGCTGCACGATGTGAGTTTCTGGTGGGTTGTTGCCGATAAAAATCTTCATCTATTCTTGTACCTGCGGTGAGCGAGACAGTCGCGCCATGATCCATTTAGCGATGAGCGGGAACAAACCAAGTAGTGCAAAGGAAGCCAATACTGTCGGTGATACAATGCCAGACAGGCTATCAATGTTGGCAAGTTGCGTACCTGCGTTTAAGTACACGGCCGTACCAGGCAGCATACCAAGTTGACTCACCAAGTAGTATTTTGATGCGCGGATTGGCGTCAGACCCATCAATAGGTTAATCAAAAAGAACGGGAATACTGGGATGAGCCTAAGTGAGAACAGGTAAAAGGCACCGTCTTTTTCGACCCCTTTATTAATGGTATCGAGTTTAGAACCAAATTTACTCTGCACCCAGTCGCGAAGTAGGAATCGACTGCTCAAAAACGCCAATGTCGCGCCAATAGTGCTCGCGAAAGAAACCAGTAATAGACTTGTCCAAAAACCAAACAATGCAGCACCTAGCAAGGTAACCACTGCAGCGCCTGGAATCGAAAACGCAGTAATCGCGATGTAGGCAAAAAAGTAAGTGAGTGCCGCAGTAACAAAATTGGCATCGATGTACTCAGCCAGTGCGGCTTGCTGCGCTTTGGCGTTTTCGAGCGTAAGATGTTGACCAAAATTAACGCCTAAAAATACGATGATGGCAACCAGTACTAATCCAAGTATTAGCTTCTTGCTCATGACGATATCCTTTGTAATGTCTTAGTATTAGTGTAGTAGAAAGGGAGTGTGACCTTTTCCTTTCATCTAATACGAAAAAAATCAGCCATAAGGCTGATTTTTTATTGGGAAAACCAAGGGTTAGTTGATTAAGCTAGCAAGCTCTTCTCGTTTGGTTTGTGGTATCACAGACCAGTGAGTGCCGTTGATGGCGCCTTCTAGTGCCCATAGTAACTCGAGCCCAACTGAGCTAGAGTGGGTTCTTTGGATGGCTTTAAATGCCTCAACAGCGCCGTGCTGCTGTAGATCGCCCACAGATTCGATACCGGCTTTTTTAAGCATACGCTCAGTTGCCAGTCGTAAATTAGGAAGATCCTTTAATCGGTTTGGCTTCGCTTCAGACTGCTGCTCTTTTTCAGTTTTTGCAAACGCGAGCGCCTGTTTAGCATGAGTCAAGATAGCGTCTTGATCTTGCCAACAATCGTCTGGTAGTGCGAAGTACTTGGTTACCACGGGAAATCCACGCTTTTTATAAACGTATGGTTTGTAACCTAGCTTTTTAAAGGTGGAAATGGTCTGACGGTCAGTTCTGATATGTAATTTGTTATTCACTGCTAATGCAAACATCGTATCGTCTACGAAGATGCCAAATCCGCCGAACATGGATCGAGACTTTACTCTTCCAAGCTGAGCGAATAACTGCATTGAATCTTTTAGTATAGGATTATCCATGCTTATTCTTTTCTCGGTGTTATTGATTGTGTCACCAAAATCAGGTCCGAGAGTATAGCAAACGGGTGTCAGAGCTCTGTTAAGCCACTGCTATAACTGAGTCTTTGCCCTTGCCATCGGCAACCCCGCTACCTATCAATAAAAATTGGTTTAGGCCGGTGGCTTTGCGTCCCACCCTTTCAGATGGTTTGCCCTGTGCGTGACACATATAGCATATAGGAAAACTACGTAAGTTATTGATATGTGATCTTTGGAAATGTGATCTTAGTTCAAATAATGTTTGGTTGTTTGTGCCTCAAGGTGAATAAAAAATTGACAGCAGTAGGGGGGAATTTTGAATAGAGATCAAAAAGTGCCGAAATCGGCACTTTTGTCAGCGTTAGGTTAGGGCTTTGACAGAGTCACGTTCTACAATTTCTGGGTGCATTTCAAAAATGCGTTTTTCGTGACCTTTATCTTTGATTCGTTCTAGTAGAATCTCAAAGGCATTTTTACCAACACGTCGCTTCGGTTGGTGAACCGTTGTCAGCGGTGGCGAAAAGTATTCAGCCAGTTCAATATTGTCATAACCGATAACAGAGATATCTTCAGGTACGTTTACACCAAGCTGTTGAAGGCGACTCATAAGTCCAAATGCCATTGTGTCATTAAAACAGAACACGGCCGTTGGTCTCTCTTCCATTGCGGCGATGCGGTTAGCGGCGATTACCGCAGTATCACATTCAAAGTTACCTTCAAGAATACGATCTTCTTTCATCTCAATGCCGGCTTCCGCCAGTGCACGTTTATAGCCGATGATGCGTTCTTGGCATACCGCTTTTTCTAGGTGACCACTTAGACAGGCAATATCGGTATGACCTTTCTCAATCAAAAACTTAGTCGCTAGATAGCCACCTTCCTCTGAATTATCGATGATCTTATCGGCTTGAGAGCTCTCTGGACCCCAATCCATGATCACTTTTGGAATGTCTGCGTGACGGTCAAGCATCTCAAGAAGCTCTTCAGTCAAGTCGGAACACATCACCAAAATACCATCGACGCGTTTTTCTGCCAGCATGCGAATGTAGTCACGCTGCTTCTCGTAAACACCACCTGTGTTACACAAAATCAGTGTATAGCCTTGGCGATAGCAGTAACTTTCAACGCCATCGATAACTTCTGAGAAAAATAAGTTGGTCGATTGGGTGACCAACATACCAATGGTTTTAGTCGAATTGCACTTCAGGCTACGAGCAACAGCACTAGGCGCGTAGTTGAGTTCATCGACCGCCGCCATCACTTTTTCTTGCGTTGCTTCTGCAACAAAACGAGTTTTATTAATTACATGGGATACTGTGGTCGTGGAAACGCCAGCAAGTCGGGCGACATCTTTAATGGTTGCCATAGTGATATCCTATTAGTCGCGGCTTATTGAATTAGTGAGTAAACGTTTGTGCCGCTTTAATTTTAGTGGTTCCAGCGCTTTTGTGAATAAACGGATGTAAAAGCGGAAACCGGCAAGTGTATGCAAGCCTAGGCAGAATCAACAAATTGAGCTCAAAGCTCGATATTGCCACCTAAGTGGAGATGATTTTCTGTAATACCAATGGGCGATTGCATTTAAACGGCGAATTGTAGTCGCAGCTTAGTGAGCTGGCAATCATTTATCCCACAAATTTATAACTAAGGCGCAAAATTGACTCAGATGACTGAAAACCACGTTTGCGCCTTTAGTATGTGTCGCACCTATCAGTTGAAATCGGAGTTAGTCGTTTTCATCCGCAAGGTAGGTCAGGTCTAACAGACAGAAGGCGTGCAAGAGGCTTGCAGCAGCAGAGTAGAAGCCAAATTCATCAAACTGTTGGCACTTTTTAACAAACTGAGGCAACCAACTCATGAGATGAGTATTGATGAAGTCCGCTTGTTCGTGCAGTGCGTCGTTCTCCAGTTCGTTCGAACGGATGATAAGGTTACCTAGAAAATCGAGTTCGATGGCAAGGTGATCCGCTGGCTCATTGAGATCTTTATTTACTGCAATACCGTACTTGGCGAGTAGATCTGCCATTTCTTGCGCAGGTTGGTCGTTGAGTAGGCCAGAAGTACCAATGTACATTGAGGCATAAGGCAGTGCGCCATGCTTGTCGGTCTTTAAAAACAGATCACAAAAATCGGCAGAGAGCTCCAATTGAGCATCTTCACGTACTTGCAATCTATTGAGCGAATCAGTGAAGGTTTTGATTGGCTCCGACAGCGATGGGTTTTCACCAAGTCCGGTTAGAAACGAACGTATTTCTGGGCTGTGGTATTTGCTTAGCTCATCGTCGGTCAGCTCAGAAGCAAACAAGCTTGATAGCCACCAATAGATTTCCGCACGTTGCTCATTAAATGCTTTGATTTCTTGCATTTGTATTGTCTCCAAAAATGATACTTCTATTTTAGCTAATAAAGATGAATAGCAATAACGTGTTGTGTGAATAAATAAGTTAATTTATTAAAAAATATGAAAAATAGTGCTTTGTCAGATGTTTGTGCGATTTGGTTTTTGTTGCATATGCTATTCGACGGTTTTGGTTGTCTTGAATCAAAAAAAAGTAGGTTTGTGCTGTTCGATGCTGTAGTAGACTAGAATTGTGAATGGTTATGAATAGAATGACACGGTCATTACAGATTGAGATAGTACAGATATGAAATATCACGTTTTGGTTGTAGAAGATGACGTAGTCACTCGCAGTAAGCTCGCTGGCTATTTCGAAAATGAAGGCTATTTGGTCAGTGAAGCCCAAGATGGCAATGAAATGCGTCAGGTTCTGCAAGAGTCGAGCATCGACTTGGTGATGCTTGATATCAATCTTCCGAAAGAAGATGGCTTAATGCTGACTAGAGAACTGAGAAGTCAGTCTGATATTGGTATTATTTTGGTGACCGGTCGCACTGACAGCATTGATAGAATCGTTGGTCTTGAAATGGGCGCGGATGATTACGTCACCAAACCGTTTGAGCTGCGTGAGCTGCTGGTACGAGTGAAGAACCTGCTGTGGCGCATTGCGCTAGCGCGTAAGCAGCCGGTGTTGGAGTCATCCACTCAAAATGAGCATGTCATTCACTTTGGTGAATGGGCGTTTGATAAGCAGCGTCGTTCTTTAAGCAATAACGGTGATCCGGTTAAATTGACGAAGGCGGAATATGAGCTTCTGGTCGCACTCTCGACGTATCCGAATCAAGTGCTGAGCCGTGAGCGGATTTTAAATATGATCAGCCACCGAGTAGATGCGCCAAACGATCGAACGATTGATGTGTTAATTCGTCGCATGAGAGCGAAAATGGAAATGGATCCTAAGAATCCACAGATTTTTATTACCGTTCATGGTGAAGGGTACATGTTCGCTGGCGATTAACATTAATAGACAGTTAACACCTTGTATTAGCTCCAGTTACCAAAAAGGTAACTGGAGCTTTTTTTATGGGAGCAAGTTTGCCTTCTGCCGCGATATGTTGCTCCGTTACCGATTTTTTTTGTTAGATGACTCGCGTAGTGTTTCTCTTCCTTTTTCGCAACCCGAGTTGACGGATTTGTTGAACTAATTTGAAGAGGGTTGCTTTGATAATGTCGGGCTGGTGTACGGTTGGCGCGTCTTATCGAACCTAACTCAACTTCATTAAAACTTGGTTCAATAAAAGGATGTTCTATGACCAATGTGATTTCTCAACCCAAGCTTACTGCTGCGCACAAACCAGCGGCGGGATTTAGGTTTGCAGCATTACCCGCAGTGGCCTTGTTAGCTGCAAGTTCACTTTACACAGCCCCTGCAATGGCTTTTCAATGCAGCGCGTTGGCGGTTTGGGATCCCTCTGCGACGTACAACGGTGGCAACGAGGTTCAATGGCAGTCTGCGGCTTATAAGGCCAATTGGTGGAATGTGAATGTCGATCCCGAGCAAAATTCAGCGCCTTACCAAGAGTGGTCGAAGCTTGGTGATTGCTCCAGCGGCGGCGCGAATATCGCTCCGTCTGTTTCAATTCTCTCACCAGAAAATAATGCACAGCTAGCGGTTGGTAATGTCGTGACCTTCTCTGCCACGGCAGGGGATACTGATGGCACGGTAACTGAGGTCGTGTTTGCTTTAGGTGGGGTTGCTTTGGCAACGCTAACAAGTGCCCCTTATACGACTGACTGGCTGACAGAATTGGGTAGTTACCAGTTAACGGTAACGGCAACAGACGATAAAGGCGCAACGACTGCAGCTTCTCAGTCATTTAGTGTTGCTGATGCCACTAACCAGCCACCAAGCGTAACGCTTCAAACCTCTAACTCTCAGGTCAACGTAGGCGATCAAGTGACTTTGACCGCTTCACCTTCGGATAGTGATGGCACCATTACTCAGGTCGATTTTGTGGTAAGTGGAGCCGTCGTTGATTCTGTCACCACACCACCATGGCAAACGGTTTGGAGTGCAGCTTCTGCCGGCGACTATGTTATCGAGGCTGTCGCGACCGACAATGCCGGAGCTCGCTCTCAGTCATCGTCAGTCACCGTATCAGCCATTGAATTTGCTGGTGGTAAATGTGCTGATGCCGCGGCCTATATTGCTGGCACTAGTTATCAGAGTGGACAGAATGTCACTAATAACGGCAGCTTGTATCAATGTTCGGTGGCTGGATGGTGTTCATCCGACTCGGCATGGGCGTATGAGCCTGGAACTGGCCTGTACTGGGAAGATGCGTGGAACAGCCTTGGGGCTTGTGCAACCGCTCCAGAAATTACGCTTGTCTCGCCAAGTGAAGGTCAAACATTATTGCTAGGTGCAGATGTAAACATTCAAGCTAGCATAAATGATGCTGATGGTACTGTAGTCAGTGCCGAAGCGAGCGTTAATGGCGCTTCATTAGGGCTACTTTCCGCTGCGCCTTATCAATGGACGTGGAATGCAATCGGCTCTGGAGAAACAACCGTTACGGTTGTGGCGACAGATGATGAAGGCAATACCAGCCAAGTTAACCGTACTGTGTCAATAACAGACCAGCCTTTGGTTACCGAGATCACTTCACCGGCTTCAGGCGACGTTGTCGCGGTAGGCAAAGCGGTCACGGTGACTGCTGATGTCAGCGCGCTACAAAGTGATGTCTCCAGTGCTGAGCTCTTCGTCAATGGCTTGTTAGTTGCAACGGATAATACGGCTCCTTATCAATTTAGCTGGACACCAGCAGCTATAGGCTCTTATCAGCTCAGTGTGACAGGTAAAGATACACAGGATAACTCAGCATCTTCAACCAGTGTAACGGTATCAGCTAAATCCGTGGTGCAGCCTAGGCACAAACTGATTGGCTACTGGCATAACTTTGTTAATGGCGCGGGCTGTCCGATCCCACTGAATCAAATGTCGAAAGATTGGGACATCATTGATATCGCGTTTGCTGACAACGATCGCAACAGTACCGGCAGAGTCCATTTCAACCTATACAATGGCGATATTCGCTCGAGTTGTGCACCAATAGATCCTGTTCAGTTCAAGCAAGACATCAAGGTGCTACAAGCAGAGGGTAAGATCTTTGTTCTGTCACTTGGCGGGGCTGAGGGGACTATTACACTAAATACAGATACTGATGAAGCAGCGTTTGTGGAGAGTCTAACGGCCATTATCAAAGAGTGGGGGTTTGATGGTTTAGATGTCGATTATGAAAGTGGCTCGAACCTTGTTCATGGTAGCCAGATCCAAACTCGCTTGCCGCGTGCATTAAAAGCGATTGAGACGAACATTGGCGGTGATATGTATCTGACAATGGCGCCAGAGCATCCTTATGTGCAAGGTGGAATGGTTGCTTACTCAGGGATATGGGGCGCGTATATTCCGCTTATCAATGAAGTGCGTGACACGCTCGATCTATTACATGTTCAACTTTACAATAACGGTGGGCTTGCTAACCCTTATACGACAGGAGCCGCACCTGAAGGGTCTGTAGATATGATGGTAGCAGCATCGAGAATGCTCACCGAAGGTTTTGAGCTTGCAGATGGCAGCCAATTCCTGCCACTTCGAGATGATCAAGTCGCTATTGGATTGCCGTCTGGACCGAGCAGTGCGAATTCAGGGCAAGCGCCAATTGCCAATATCGAAGCGGCGCTCGACTGTATGATCTCGCTGAATCGCTGTGGAACGATAGTACCTACAAAAACCTCGCCTAACTTTGGCGGTGTTATGACTTGGTCGATCAACTGGGATCAGCACGACGGTTTCAACTTCTCTGTTCCGGTGAAGGCGAAGTTGGATCAATTGAACGCACGATAATCACCAATGGTGGCTACATATGTGAGTTTGACATAGTAAAAGAGCCTCGCAATGAGGCTCTTTATTTTAGGGGAACTTTTAAAACTTACTGACTGGTAGCCGCTGCTTCATCGCTCTCGGACTCGTCATTTGGCGCAAGCTGTTGTTCAATTTCTTGCTGTTCTAATTGCGCGGGTTCTGCTGATTCGGTTTCAAACTCAGAGACCGAAAATGACAAATCTTGCATGCTCTCATTAGCAACCCAATCTCGTAGGCGCTGCCATAGTTGACCTAAGGTTTCATGCCAATAGCGCTCAGTCTGTTCAAGATAACGAGCTTGAGGTGTGTAGCGACTCCAAGCCTGCTCTACGTTCTCTTGAGCCAAAAAGTTTGTAGGCGCAGGATATGGGTTAAGGCCGGCGGCCTCAAACTCATACATTGCTCGCTGCATATGACTGGCTGATGTTACTAAGACCAGCTTTTTGCTTTGTACAAACGCCGATGCTTGTCTTGCTTCTTCCCACGTGTCTTTGGCAGCTTCAAGCAAAATAATATCGGGCTTTGCTACGCCAAGTGCGAGCGCTACTTTCGCCATGACTCTGGCATGACTGACATCAGTGCCACCGGCATAGCCGGACAAAATCAGTTTGCTTCCAGGATACATGCGCATGACGCGAATGCCTTCGGTTAAGCGCATCAAAGAAGTGCGAGATAACGCTGACGTTGGAGGAATATCGTCATCCACCACGTGACCACCGCCAAGCACCATCACATAGTCAATAGATTCATTAATGGGTAAAAAAGCGCTGTATTCACGCTCAAGCGGCATCAATAAACGGCTAGAGAGGGGCTGGAATGCAATAAGAAATGTCCCACACAGCGATACGAGAACCAGCAAGCTTCCAAACTTACGTCTTGCGGTAAACATGATAAGAAGCAATCCCAAGAAACCAAGGATTAGCATAGCAGGTAAAGGCATTAGTAATGCAGACACCAGCTTTTTCAGCTCAAACATAGAATAATAGTCCGAAAAAACACCACTTAACGCTAAAAAAGGGACTTGCCCCTTTATTCCTGTCACTTATATGACAGAATAGCTGTACGACTGGTTATCTTAACTCAATAAACCGTGATGCAAGACCGTAATTTCGACGATATCGCCCACAAATTTGCAAAAAATATTTACGGCTCCGAGAAGGGAGAAATCCGCCAAACTATTGTTTGGGAAGATTTAACCCAGGCTCTTGCCGTGCTGGATGATACTAAAAAAACACTCAAAGTATTAGATGCGGGGGGTGGATTAGGTCAAGTTTCGCAGCGTATCGCTGAGCGCGGACACCATATCACCTTGTGTGACCTTTCTTCGGAAATGCTTAAGTTAGCCAAAGCAGAGGTTGAAAAAAACGGGTTACTCTCGCAATATCACTGGATCCACAGTCCAGTACAGCGTATTGCTGAGCACATGGAACAGCAAGTTGACCTAACTTTGTTCCATGCAGTGATGGAGTGGTTGGCTGACCCAAGGCCGGCCCTCGAAGCGGTATTACAACAAGTGAAACCTGGCGGTATCGCTTCTGTCATGTTTTACAATCATCATGGATTGGTATTTAAGAATGTCATTTGTGGCAATATTCCTCATGTATTAGATGGAATGCCGCATAGAAAAAGATTTAAGCTTCAGCCACAAAAAGGGTTGAAGCCTGAGGACGTGTATCAGTGGGTTGAAGAAGCCGGGTTTGAAATATGTGGCAAATCTGGCATTCGTTCATTCAGTGATTATATTGGCAATATGCAATACATGGGAGATTACACCGCTGAAGATGTTCTAAAACTGGAACAACAGCTGTGTCGCCAAGAGCCTTATCTCTCCATGGGTCGATACATACATGTATGGGCTAGGAAAAAACAATAACAGGAAAGACCATGAGTGATAACACTCTAAATGCTGATGACCGACCGATAGACGAGCTAGTCGGATGGGTCAAACAGCATGATTTTGCGTTGAATCTTTCCACTGAACGGTTGGCATTTCTCATCTCCATCGCGGTGTTGAGTAATGAAAGATTTGATGAAGAGCTGGGCGAGGGCGAGTTGCATGATGCATTTAAGATCGTCACCGGGCAGTTTGAGCAAACAGGCGAAGCCACCGCGTTTCGTGCGAACAATGCGATTAATGAACTGGTCAAGCAGCGCCTATTAAGCCGCTTTACCAGTGAAGTCAACGATGGGGCGAGCATTTACAGGCTCAGCCCTCTTGCCATCGGTATCACCGATTATTACGTCAGACATCGCGAATTCTCCAAGTTACGACTCTCAATCCAGCTTTCAATGGTGGCAGGTGAGATGGCAAAAGCCATTGAAGCCGCACAAGAAGGCGGGACGGTTGCTCATTGGCGTAAGAATGTATTTGGCGTGTTGAAATACTCGGTTGGCGAGATTTTCGATCAAATCGATCTTAACCAACGCGTAATGGATGAACAGCAGCAGTCGGTGAAACTTCAGATTGCAGAGCTGCTTAACAAAGATTGGCGCGAAGCGATCAACAACTGTGAGACTCTGCTTTCGGAAACTTCAGCAACGCTACGTGAGCTGCAAGATACGTTGCAAGCGGCGGGCGATGAGCTGCAAACCCAGATTTTAGACATTCAAGAAATCGTCTATGGCGATGATGAGCTCGAGTTCGTTGGTGAAGCTTTGTTCGGCTTGCAGATGAAACTCGACCGCATCATTAGCTGGGGTCAACAAGCGATTGATTTGTGGATCGGCTATGACCGCCATGTGCACAAGTTTATCCGTACTGCGATCGATATGGATCAAAACCGCGCCTTTAGCCAAAGGTTGCGCCAATCGGTCACAGACTATTTTGACTCACCTTGGTATCTCACTTATGCAGATGCCGAGAAGCTCACCGATCTTCGTGACGAAGCCCTTGTACTTCGCAATGCAGAAGTGACGGGTGCCGTGCCACTTGAAGTGGAATACGAAGAATTTGAACAAGTAAATGATGAGCTCGCTGAGCGAATTGGAGACATGCTTAAAGTGCATAAAGAACAAGGCTCTCCAATCGATCTTAGCTTGGTGCTACGCGACTACCTCGCGTCACATCCACATACTCATCATTTTGATCTCGCAAGAATTGTTGTAGACCAAGCCGTTCGATTGGGTTACTCCCAGTCTGATTACTCGGCTATTCAGCCAGATTGGCAAGCTATTAACGATTTTGGCGCAAAGGTACAAGCAAATGTTATCGACAAATATTGACGAATACATGCCAGAGAAGCTGGCAAAAGCGATCACCAACCCGCTGTTCCCTGCATTGGATAGTGCATTGCGTGCGGGTCGACACATTTCATCTGAAGACCTAGATAATCACGCACTGCTTTGTGATTTTGAGGTTGAGCTGGCCAGTTTCTATCAGCGCTACAACACCGAGTTAGTGAAAGCGCCGGAAGGCTTTTTCTATCTGCGCCCACGCTCGACGACATTGATCGGTCGAAGCGTTCTTTCAGAACTTGATATGCTGGTAGGTAAGGTACTGTGTTTCCTTTACCTAAGCCCTGAACGTCTTGCGCATGAAGGTATCTTTACTAACCAAGAGCTTTATGAAGAAATCCTAGCGCTTGCGGATGAAAAGAAGCTGATGCGCCTAGTGACTAACCGTGCGACTGGTTCGGATCTCGACAAAGAGAAACTGTTTGACAAAGTACGTACCTCACTGCGTCGTTTACGTCGTCTAGGGATGACCATTTCCATTGGTGATACCGATAAATTCCGTATCAGCGAAGCGGTATTCCGCTTTGGCGCTGACGTTCGTGTTGGTGACGATATGCGTGATGCGCAGCTTCGTCTCATCCGTGATGGTGAAGCCGTGGTGCATACACAAGCACCATCGCAAGGCAGCTTGATCCCAACGGATGAAAGCAGCGACTCGGTTGAGTCAAATGACAACGATACAGAGAACAATCAACAGGAGGCGGACGCATGATTGAAAGAGGTAAGTATCAATCGATGACGATGGTCAACTGGAACGGCTTCTTTGCGCGTACCTTTGACATCGACACTCTAGTCACCACGCTTTCTGGTGGTAATGGTGCGGGTAAATCCACCACTATGGCATCGTTCATTACGGCGCTGATTCCAGACCAAAGCCTTCTGCACTTTAGAAATACCACGGAAGCGGGTAGCTCTCAGGCGTCTCGCGACAAGGGCTTGTACGGTAAGCTTCAGCCTGGTACCTGTTATTCTGCGCTGGATGTGGTGAACTCACGCAACCAACGCGTTTTGTTCGTGGTTAAGCTACAACAAGTCGCAGGTCGTGATAAGAAAGTGGATATTAAGCCATTTATTGTTCAAGGTTTGCCGAGTAGCGTAAAACCGACCGACATTCTGATTGAAGCGGTATCGGATAATCACGCTCGCGTGCGTCCAATCAATGAAGTCAAAGACGCTGTAAGCGCAATGGAAGGCGTGCATTTTAAAGCCTTTAACTCGATTGTGGATTACCACGCGCAGATGTTTGAGTTTGGTGTGCTGCCAAAGAAACTGCGTAACAGCAGCGATCGTTCTAAGTTCTATCGTCTGATTGAAGCCTCGCTCTACGGTGGTATCTCGAGTGCAATTACTCGTTCACTTCGTGACTACCTACTGCCACAAAACGGCGGCGTGAAGAAAGCGTTCCAAGATATGGAATCTGCGCTTCGTGAAAACCGTTTAACGCTAGAAGCGATCAAGACCACCCAAGCTGACCGTGATCTGTTTAAGCATCTGATCACCGAGTCGACCAATTACGTGGCAGCTGACTATATGCGCCATGCTAACGAGCGTCGTAACAAGCTTGAGACAACGATGAAGCTTCGTGGCGAGCTGTTTGGTTCTCGTCAAACGCTTATCGCGCAAAACGAATTGCTCAACAAAGTTCAGCAAGAGCTGACGCTGTTAGTTGAGAATGAATCGGGTCTAGAGCAAGATCATCAAGCGGCGCAAGACCACCTATTGTTGGTACAAAACGCGCTTCGTCAGCAAGAGAAGATTGAACGCTACCAAGAAGATCTTGAAGAGCTGAATGAGCGTCTTGAAGAGCAGATGATGGTCGTAGAAGAAGCGACTGAGCGTAAGCTTACCGCTGAAGAGCAAGCGACATTTGCTGAAGAAGAGGTGGATAGCCTTAAGACTCAGCTCGCTGATTATCAGCAAGCGCTGGATGTTCAGCAGACGCGTGCACTGCAATATCAGCAAGCGGTACAAGCCCTTGAGAAAGCACGTAACCTGCTTGAGAACGAATCATTGAATCAAGATGGCGCAGCAGAAACACTGAGCCAACTAAAATCGCAAGAATCACAAAGTACTACTGAGCTTCTTGAGCTTAAACACCGCCTTGACATGTCATCGGCCGCTGCACAGCAGTTTGAACAAGCACTGTCGCTTGTTAAGCAGATTGCGGGCGATGTAGGGCGCAGTGAAGCGAGCCAAGTTGCGAAATCGGCGATCAAGCAAGCGGATGAGCATCGTCAGCTACTGAAAAGTGAATCTCAGCTTCGCGCGCAATATCGTGAACTTGAGAAAAACATTGAGCGTCAGCAGCAAGCGCAGAAGCTTGCAAGCGAACTTGGTGATGCAGGAATCCGTGTTGATAGCGAAGCGGATCTCGAAATGGAAGCGGAGAGCCAACGCGAGCGCGTGCTTGAGTGTGAACAGCAGCTTGAAGCGATTCGTGGAGCATCTGGCGAAACAAAGCAGCGCGAACAAGAGTTTGTGTCTGAGATCAGCAAGCTAGAAGGTTATGCGCCGAAATGGATCAAGTCTTTTAATGCGCTTGAAGATCTTTGCGAGCAAAGCGGCATGGAGCTGGTGGATCGTGCAGATGTCATCAGCTCAATGCAAACCACTAATGACAATGAGCGTAAGACCTCTTTCGAACGTGACTCGCTGGCGAAACGCCGTGAAGAGCTAGAACTTGAGATTGAACGCCTTGCCTCCCCTGGTGGTTCGAACGATCCTCGCTTGAAAGGTCTTGCCGACACGCTTGGTGGCGTTCTGCTGTCTGAGATTTATGATGATATCACTATCGGTGATGCACCTTACTTCAGCGCGATGTACGGCCCTGCGCGTCATGCCATCGTGGTATCAAATCTCGACGGCATCAAAGAAAAGCTGGTTGAGCTTGATGATTGCCCAGAAGATCTTTACATCATTGAAGGTGACATCGATGCCTTTGATGACAGCTCTTTCGATGCGGATGAGCTTGATGGTGCGGTGTGTGTTCAGCTTAACGAACGTCAACTACGTTATTCACGCTTCCCTAAGATCCCATTGTTTGGCCGTGCAGCACGTGAACAGCGCTTAGAGCTACTACGTGAACAACGTGAAGAAACGGTAGAAAAACACGCAAAAGCGGCGTTTGATGCACAAAAAATGCAGCGCCTATACCAAGCGTTCAATGCGTTCGCAGCAGAGCACATGCAGCTGGCGTTTGAAGCGGATCCTGAAGTGGAACTGGCACGTTTACGCGAGCTTCGCAGTCAGGTAGCACGAGAGCTGAATGACAACAAACAGCGTGAGCAACAAGCGAGTGCGCAGCTGTCGAAATCGAAGCAGTGTGTGACCTTGCTGGATCGTCTATCTATCAGCGCGAACGTGCTATTTGATGAGACTCTGGTTGAGCGTCATCAAGAGCTTCAAGCTCAAATTGAAGATCTCAATGGCGCTAAGAGCTACATTCAGCAACATGGCGCGGCGGCTGAAAAACTGGCTGCGGTAGTCAATGTTCTCGACAGCGATCCAGAGCAATTTGATGCGCTGACTAGCCAATATCAAAATGCCGATAAAGCCCTGCAAACGCTAAAAGCACAGATCTTTGCCGTTGCGGATCTTGCTGAGCGTCGTCCTTACTTTGCTTATGCAGACTCAATGGACATGCTCAACCAAAGCAGTGAATTGAGCGAGCAGCTCAAAGCGAAACTGGTGCAAGCGGAAGCTAGTCGTGCACGTCTACGTGAAGGGCTAAAGCAGGTTCAAGAACAAGCGAACCAGTACAACCAAGTATTGGCGTCACTTAAGAGCTCGCACCAAGCTAAGTTAGAGACGGTTCAAGAGTTCAAAGCTGAGCTTCAAGAGTATGGCATTGTCCCTGACGAATCAGCGCTTGAACGTGCCGAGAAGCGTCGTGATGAGCTACACCTAGCACTGCAAACTTCTCGCACTCGCAAGTCTGAGTATGAGAAGACGATGACGTCGACAGAGCTTGAGATGAAGGGTCTGGCTAAGCGTCTTAAGAAGGTTCAGAAAGAATACATTGAACTGCGCACCTACGTGGTTGCCGCAAAAGCGGGTTGGTGTAGCGTACTTCGTCTGGCGAAAGCGAACGATGTTGAGCGCCGCCTGCATAAGCGCGAACTGGCGTACATGAGCGCGGGCGAGCTTCGCTCTATGTCGGATAAGTCTTTGGGTGCATTGCGTCTTGCTGTCGCAGATAACGAAGATCTTCGCGATTCACTTCGTCAGTCTGAAGATACTTCGAAGCCAGAGCGTAAAGTTCTGTTCTACATTGCCGTCTATCAACACCTTCGCGAGCGTATTCGTCAAGACATCATCCGTACTGACGATCCGGTAGAAGCAATTGAAGAGATGGAAGTGGAGCTAGCGCGCCTAACAGAAGAGCTAACTCAGCGTGAAAACCGTCTTGCGATCAGTTCTGAGTCAGTGTCGAGCATCATTAAGAAGACGATTCAGCGTGAACAGAACCGTATTCGTATGCTAAACCAAGGCTTGTCGAACATTCACTTTGGTCAGGTTAAAGGCGTTCGTTTGAATGTGAAGATCCGCGAAAGTCATGAGCAGTTGCTGGTGGCGCTAACGGGTGAGCACAAAGATCTGTTTGAAACCTCGCGTTATACCTTCTCGGAAGCGATGGCTAAGCTATTCCAACGCGTCAACCCGCATATCGATATGGGTCAGCGCTCGCCGCAAATATTGGGTGAAGAGCTGCTTGATTATCGTAACTACTTAGAGCTAAGCGTTGAAGTAAATCGTGGCTCTGACGGTTGGCTGCAAGCGGAATCTGGCGCGTTATCAACAGGTGAAGCGATCGGTACCGGCCAGTCAATTCTGTTGATGGTAGTGCAGAGCTGGGAAGAAGAGTCTCGTCGTCTGCGTAGCAAGGACATTCTGCCGTGTCGCCTGCTGTTCCTAGATGAGGCCGCGCGTCTGGATGCTAAGTCGATTGCGACGTTGTTTGAGCTATGTGACCGTCAGGGTATGCAGCTATTGATTGCAGCGCCAGAAAACATCAGCCCAGAAAAAGGCACCACCTATAAGCTTGTGCGTAAAGTGTTTAAAGACCATGAGCATGTACATGTAGTGGGTCTGCGTGGCTTTGGTGAGAACAAGCGATTAGAAGATGCTGAACAGCTCGTTGAGCAAGCAACGGTTTAGTGATTAGATTCTAATTCAGTAAGCAAAATCCGATATTGGTGTCCAATATCGGATTTTTTGGATCTGTAGTACTCAATTTGTTTTTAATCTGAAACTTGTCTGCATGTCAGACCCACCCCATATTTAAGGGGTGATAAGAATATTTTATCCTGCTGTGAGGAGCATTCATGAAAGGTATCATCTCTATCCAGTCTCATGTCGTGTATGGGCATGCAGGCAACAGTTCGGCCGTTTTCCCAATGCAACGAATGGGGTTTGAGGTTTGGCCTATTCATACGGTTCAATTTTCGAATCACACTCAATATCAGCAAGGCTGGAAGGGTAAGGCATTCTCCGCAGATGATATATCTGAGTTAGTCTCAGGCATTACCAATATAGAGCAGCTTAAAAACTGCCAAGCGATATTATCTGGTTATCAGGGAAGTGCGGATCAATGCCTCGCAGTTCTTGATGCAGTTCGCCAGGTCAAAGCTCAAAACCCTAATGCGATTTATGTGTGTGATCCTGTCATGGGCGATCCAGAGAAGGGTTGTATTGTTCCGCAAGGTACAACTGAATACTTGGTCAACGATGTGATGCCAAGCGCTGATGTCATTGTGCCGAATCAATTCGAGCTGGCTCAGTTTACCAATATGGACATCACTGACTTAGAGACTGCGGTAGCTGCCTGCCATGAGGCTTTATCGCGTGAGCCGAAAATGGTGTTGGTAAAACATCTACATAGTGTTTCTGATGACCAGTTTACCATGATGCTGGCGACAGAAGCGGGGTGCTTTATTGCGCAGCGTCCTCATCTTAAGTTTGCTAAGCAGCCAGTGGGAGTAGGGGATCTGATTTCTGCGCTATTCACCGCCGGACTTTTGAAAGGCTGGTCGGCCGAGCGGGCATTTGAGCATGCCAATAACGCGAGTTATGCGGTACTTAAGGAAACGCAGCAAAGAGATGAATGGGAGCTGCAAACCATTGCGGCGCAGGAAGAGTTGGTGGATCCAATGGAGCGTTTCCCAATCACTAAGGTGTGATAAAGAAAAACCGAAGCGAAGGTGCTTCGGTTTTTACCTAGAGGCCTACTCACTGTCGATCTTTTTGAGGAGATCGCCTTTCACAATTTCAAGTGCCTCTAAGGCGACTTTTGGGTCGATCTCATTGCTCTCGAATAAGAAAATCAGATCCACGGCGAGTTTGATTTCCTCTGGAGCACTGTCTAAGCCTGTTTCATTCGACATTAGATAAATTTCATCCTTTGATTGATCGTGTATTGAATCTGGTTCATAGCGCTGCGGCACCGTTGCAATCTTTGCTCTGTTTCTATGAGTGATTGCTCATCATGCGGGTTTTGTTCTTTGTCGCGAACTAACTGACACAGTTTTTGCTCCCAAACCTTATGCTGAGCAAGTGACGCTTTAAGTTCAGCCAGTGATTTCTGCTGAGTGGGATCTTGTTTAATGTTGAGAGGCGCTGCGAGCACTCTCTCGAGCGCTTCCAACTGACATGAAAACTTCTCTACCAGTGCTTCAGACGTACCTTGGTTTGTTGAGTGCTGACTGAGTGTTACGATTTTGTTGAGCAAGGACGTCGTTTCAATGACACAAGGCAGGGTACGAAAGCCGCCTGATTGAAACAGATGCTCATCAAACAGTCGTACTTTTTCCTGCTTATTTGAATCATCAAACGCTTTGGCTTTTTGCTTGAGAATTCGTAATCGTGACTTGAGTTGCTCGAGTTTCATCAGCCGTATACTCTAATGCCGTGGCCTATAGCCATGCGTCATAGGCAAGTTTGATTGCTAGGATACTCACTACCGTTACAAAGATAGGTCTAATAAACTTAGCACCAAATCGAATTGCCGAATGCGCTCCAATATACGCACCAGCCATCAAACAGACGCCCATGGTCAAACCAAGTACCCAGTTAATATGGCCGAGCACCGCAAAGGTTATCAGCGAGGTAAAGTTACTGGTGAAGTTCATCGCTTTGGATAGGCCAGAAGCAAACAAGATGTTTAAGCGATACAGTGCCATTGAGCTTACTGTCCAAAACGCACCAGTACCAGGTCCCGCTACCCCGTCGTAAAAGCCAAGCGATAATCCTTGAAGATACTGCTTGCGGTTGAATTTAGGACAGCCAACGTTAACTTTGCTGTGCTCTCCTTGAGGAGAGCGATGGAATACGGTGTAAAGCGCCGCGGCTAGAATCACCAGCGGTAGCACTTTTTCTAGCCACTCGGTGCTGATCATATCGACAACTAGTGTGCCGAGTGTCGCTCCAAATAACGTCGCTACGAAAGCTCGGCGCCAACATTCAGGCTTAAACAGTCTTTTTCGATAATAGGTAAAAGCCGCCGTCGACGAAGCAAAGGTCGCAGCAAGTTTATTGGTGCCAAGAGCAATATGAGGAGGAAGCCCTAATGACAGTAGTGCTGGCACGGTCAACATGCCACCACCGCCGGCAACAGCATCAATAAAGCCCGCAGCAAAAGCCACGATTGCCAAGATAACCAACATACTTGGTTCGATAAATTCCATCGAGACGAATGACCCTTAGTATTCTATTTTTCTTTTAAATGGGGGTAGGGAATCAAGCAAAGATTTGCCATACCTTTTAGTGACGATTCGCCTATCCAGAATATAGAGGGTGCCACAGTCCCTTTCTTTCCTCAGCAAACGGCCAGCCGATTGTATCAGCTTTTTACTGGCTTCTGGAACTGTAATCTGGAGAAATGCATTGCCACCTTTACTCTCGATGTATTCTGCATGCGCTTGCTCAATCGGCGATGTTGGAACTGCGAAAGGGATTTTGGTAATCACTAAGTTTTCAAGCAGTTCACCTGGCAAATCCAATCCTTCAGAAAAGCTGCCTGTACCAAAAAGAACGCTAGTTTTTCCACCTTGAGTCAAGGTTTTATGTTTATTTAGAATTTCTGAGCGTGATTTTTCGCCTTGAATCTGCAAGTGCCAGCCTTTGAGTGCAAATTTTGTTCTCAGTTCATCGGCCACTTTGTTCATTTGCCAATAGGAAGAGAAAAGTACCAGATTGCTTTTATCCTGTTCGATAATGTTTGGAATTTTTTCGATAAGCTCATCAGTAAATTGCGGGGCTTGTGGCTCGTTTTTCATCTTTGGCACGATTAGTTCTGCTTGTTCCGCGTAATTAAATGGTGAAGCGAGTGCTAAGAACTGAACTCCATCATCCTCTTTTTGGCTGATCCCCGATTGGTGGCAGAAAAAAGAGAAAGAGTTGAGCGCGCGCATGGTTGCTGAAACGAGTACGGCACCGACACAACGTGACCAAAGCTGTTGATCTAACTGCCAGCCCACTTCTAGAGGGGCAACACTGACCAAGTGGTCACCTTCACGCTCTTTGCTTTTCTCAATCCATCTGGCGAGGGGTGCACCTTTCTCTTTTTGCGGCTCTGCCATTAGACGCCAAACGGCCGCTAGATTGTCGAATCTCTGGATATAAAAGCCCAGCTCGGCCAAAGCAGGCTCTGCGAGCTTGGCACCGATTTCACCATCTTTTAATCGCTCAGAGATGAGGTCTGCAATCTTTGCCGATGCCTGAGCTCCTTTCTGTGAGTATTGCTTGAGTACCTTAGCTTGCTCTTCCAGCCATGAAGGGAGCTCTCCGTTTTCGAATCGACAGCTATCTTCTTCAAAGGCGAGGCCTGTGCAATAGGTGTTTACCTCTCCAAGCAGGGGGATTAATTGCTGGATAGCGTCTTGTAGTTCATTTCGAAAACGACCGACACGCTTTTCATCGGCTAACCCTGAGAATTTACTTGCTGATTGGTTGAGCCTTTCTAGCCAAGTACCCGCACCTTTTAATGTCGCTGAAGCAGAGGCATGGTCTCTAGCGACATGTGGAAGGTGATGCGCTTCATCAAAGATAAAGATGGTATTTTCTGGTTCGGGAAGAATGACGCCACCACCAAGATCGGCATCTGCCATTACTAAGCTGTGATTGGCAATAATGACGTCGTTTTTATCCAGCTCTGAACGTGCCTTAGAAAATGGGCATCCCCTGTGAGCAGGCAAACTGTTATTACAACTATGCTTTTCACTGACAATGGTTTGCCAGATAGCGTCATCAATAGGCTTTGGCCAAGAATCTCTATCACCATCCCATTTACCCTGAGCCAATTTCTCGTACATCAGTTGCAATTGAGCGATATCCGCTGCTTTTGGCTTGGTTTCAAACATCGCCATTTGCCCGCCGTCTGCGCCGCAAGCGACGGCCAGTTTTTCGGTGCAGCAGTAACGCTGTCTGCCTTTTGCAATGATAAAAGAGAAGCTTTGGTCCGTGATACGCCTAAATAGCGGCAAATCTTTATTCAATAGCTGCTCTTGAAGGGCAACGGTTGCGGTTGAAATCACCACTTTGCGATTGTTTTGCACCGCCACAGGAATGGTTGCCATTAAATAAGAAAGACTTTTGCCAATTCCGGTTCCTGCTTCTGCCACGATCATGCGTGTTGACTTGTGATATTGACCACACAGAGTTTTAGCAATCTCTGAAACAAGGTAGTTCTGAGCACGCCTAGGAACAAAGTTATCGAGTTGGGTTTGAAGGTTTTGATAACTCTGGCGAATGGATTTTTGGATTTTACTGGTCAGCATGATGGGCCCTACTTAGACGAGCGGGGAGTGTACCACACTTCAAGGTGTGAAAAATATCGGCAAATAAGCGCACGTTTACAGCTGTTATTTAGATCAAAATCACAAAATCCGAGTGAACTTTTACTTAAGTGGATATTTTTTATTTTGTAAAAAATATAAAACTCCAAAAAATATATGTTGCTAGTTATTTGTTCTGTTTATTGGTTGGTTATTGTGTATTTAGGGGTGGTTTGTGTAGGTTTGGGCTTGGAAAAGGATTCTGTAGTTACAATTGAATGCTGTTCGAAAAACTTGCACTCCATCACGCGCATTTCCTTAACTTGTTGATTTTGTTGTATTTATATAATTTTGAGTTTTTTATTTAGAGTGTTTGACAAGTCCTTATAACTTTTGCATTCTTGGTTTCGAGATTTAAAGACGCTAAGTCACCCAAAGGACAAAAGGTTGTCGTTCTTCTGGAAGATTTAGACGTCACATATATTAAAAAAGGGAACCGAAAAGGAATTCCCATCTAAGAAAAGGCAGTGGATTATCATGAAAAAAACTCTAGTAGCGCTATCAGTACTAGCGGCAGCTGGTTCTGCGCAAGCAATCGAACTATACAACCAAGACAAAGTTACTGTTAACATGACTGGCGACGTAGAAATCGTTTATGTTAAAGGTACAACTGACGGTGATGAGTTCCAACAAGAAATTCAAGATGCTGACTTCGGCTTCGACACTCGTTATGCAGTGAACGATGACGTACAAGTTGGTGCGTTTTGGGAATTCTCAGGTGCTGACACAAATGCTGATGCATCTGTTGGCGACGTATACATGGGTCTTTATTCTCAATCTGTAGGTTCAATCAAGTTCGGTAAGACAGCTACTGCTCTTGATGATGCTGGTATCGGTTCTGATTACCAATTTGGTGTTTCTTCTTTCTTCAGCAACGGTACTCCTTTCGCAGGTCACGAAGTAGTTAAGTATGAGTTAGACAAAGGTAACTTCTACGGTACTGTAGCTTACATGCAAGACAAGCAAGGTTATAACGGCCTAGGCAAAAACGGCAATTTCTTTGATGCTAAACTTGGCGCTCGCGTTGCTGACTTTGACTTCACTGGTTTTGTTGGTCAAGCAGAGTTTAAAGAAGCAGGCCTAACAGACGCTGATGGTGTTGCTATCGATGGTTTGAAAGAAACTATCTGGGCTCTTGAAGCTCGTTACGCTGGCGTAGAGAACCTAAACCTAGAACTAGGTTACTACAGCTTAGGTGCTGACCCTAAAGATGCTGATTCTCAAACTGACGGCTCTATTGCAGCTGCGGCAGATTACACTCTAAACTCTTGGAAGTTCGCAACTGGTGTTAGCCAAACTAACCCAGACGAAGGCGACAAGGTTGTTAACTGGTTCCTAAATGCGGGTTACGCATTGGCTCCATCTACAACAGCTTACGCTGAAGTTGGTGGTAACAACGGTGATGACTCTCAAACTGGTTTTGCTGTAGGCCTTAAAGCTGAATTCTAATCTAGCTTTGATATAGGTTATTTAAGCCACCCAATCGGGTGGCTTTTTTGATCGTTCGATCAAATTATGTCTCAATAAAAGTAAAAAAAGCTTTTGTTAACTAATTGCTGTGGCATGATTGAACGCGTACCGAGTGTTTATAGGTGTAAAGGCCTAATTAAGGAGAGTTAATAACGTGAAGAAGTCTGTTATCACGATTTTATTGGCAGCAAGTTCTGCTTTCGCTGCAAGTGCTGCCACGTTAACGCCAATGAATGGTGTGTCATTGCTGTATGTGAATGGCCAAGAGTCTGAATCAAAAATACGTTCCAACGATGTCGAATCCGGAACCACTCAGGTTGTGGTACGCATGGATAAAAAAGTAGGCCGTGGCAGCAGCCAGTCGGTTTATACTTCTGCACCTTATGTCATCACATTTAATATCACCGGTGATGAGGTGAAGATTAACCACCCAGTCGCTCGAAGCAAGCAAGAAGCGAGCGCTGCATTTCGTTTACCAGAGCCAGAGTGGCGTATCACTCAAGATGGTAATTCACTACCTTATACGACAGAAAAACTGAAAGGACGCGAAGGTGTACTTCCTTACTCTGGTATGAATGAGCTGATTGCCGATTACAACGAGCAGCGTGGTATTACTTTCGGCGGTGAGTCTGCTTCTGAAGTGGCTTCAGTAACCGCTACTGTGGCGGCGACAGCAACAACGGCTGTTGCAGCATCTACTCCGAAGGCGGTTGAAAAACCTCAAGCAGTGAAGGGTGATGCTAGATCCAGCAATATGGAACAGTTACAAGCGTTGTACTTAAAGGCGTCGAAAACTGAACGCAAGGAATTTCGCAAGTGGATGATTGACCAAGAGTAATTGACTCAGTCTATCCAGCTTTGCAATTAGGGGGCTAAATGCCCCTTTTTTATGTCTTGCTAACAGGAATCTAACTATAGTTACCCCAAAATTAGGTTATGATTACTTTATTGTTCTGTATCTAACATCAACCTCGTGAACCGTCTATTCTCTCTTATTCAGCGCTTTCCTAAGCTTGTCCTTCTTTTTGTCACTCTCATTACCAGTGTAGCTATCTGGTATGGGCAGCAGCATTTTAGGATGAATGCCGATTTATCTTCATTAGTAGAACAAAATGGAGCTTGGGTTGACGATCTTAACTATTTAAACGACACGTTTCCTGAATCCGGTAATGTCACTGTATTGGTCACTATTACCGATGGTTCAGACCTAAAAGAGCACGTCGTCTCAATAGAAAAACAACTGCGTAACCAAAAGATCTTTAAAGAGATCTTTGCTCCGCAATTATTGGCTTGGTTTGAAGAGCACCCGTTAGGGTTTGTGACTCAAGACGAGTTTGAACGTATCGAAGCCTTTACCCGCGACACAATCAAGCCTGCTGCACTTGCTGCTCAATCAGGCAGTCTTGATCTTTATTTGGCCGAACTCGCCCAAAGCGAACAACCGAACTTAACACCGCTTTTAGAGGCAATAAACAACCAATCAGTTGACTGGGCAAAACTGGCTCAGAAAAATCTGACAAAGCCCACGGCGTATGCCATCACGTTAGTTGCAGAACCAGACGCATCAGCGACGGAACCGAATCGCGCTATTATGGAGGCCATTCACCAGAGCATTATAGCGGCGGATTTACCATCAAACGTCGACATTAAAGTTACTGGTCAGGCGGCACTCGATTTTGATGAAATTGCTGATGCCAACAACAGCATCGCTATAGCCGGTAGTGCTTCATTAGTCGGTCTTATTTTGATTTTGGCGATTGGTATCCGCTCACTTCGAGTGATAGTCGCATGTTACTTGACGGTATTAGTTGGTCTAGCTTGGACATTTGCGGCAGGTCTGGCTGTTATTGGGCACTACAACACGATCTCTATTGTATTTATGGTGATGTTTATTGGCCTTGCAGTCGATTTTTCCATTCACTTATGTCTTCATATTCAAGAGCTTAGGGTAAAAGGAGAGAATGACTCGTTAGCGATGCGCGATGCGATTTCTCATTCGGTTCGACCTTTGTCACTGTGTGCGCTTTCTTCGGCACTGGGCTTTTTAAGTTTCTATCCAACCGCTTATACAGGGCTTGGTGAATTGGGCGTTGTGTCTGCTCTAGGTATGGTGCTTGGCCTTGCTGCAACCTTTATCATTATCCCACTGTTCTTTATTTTGTTTGGCTATCCGAAAGTTCGTCATCAACGAGATACGCACCGTTTCGCTTGGTTCGGAGAGCAACTGATGCGCTTTAAAGGCACGGTGTTTAGCTTAGCGATAGCATTGACGGTCGTCATGGGATACGGCGCGACACAGTTTAAGTTTGATTTCTCAACGTTGGTTTTGAAAAACCCTCAGTCAGAGTCTGTGTTGGCTCTAAATCAATTGCAACAAGAGGGATTGGGCTCAAGCTATCAGCTGTTTGCCATTGCTAAAAACCAGCAGCAAGCTGAGCAGTGGCAGGCTAGTTTGATAAAGCAACCTTCGGTGGCTTCGGTTAGGGTCGTGAGTGATTTTTTGCCTAAAGATCTTGAGAAGAGAACCGAGCAGCTGCAAGCGTTGTTCACGCAGTCAGACATAGCGACGCCAATGAGCTATCCAGAATTTGTGGAGATGGCGAAAACTCAACGTTGGCAGGATAGCGAGCGCTTACCTGATACGATAGATAGCGCTTCTGTCTCGGAGCTTCTATTTGCTGGTCTATCAACTAGCTTGAATACACTGACGCAGTTTGAACCCGTGACTATTGAGTCGCTGCCAACCGATTTAAGTGAGCGCTATATCAGTCAGCAGGGTGAGTGGCTAGTGGTGATCTCTCCAAGTGAAGATATGACTAATGTCGATGCTTTGGATAAGTTTATTACCGAGTCTAAGCAAATCGCACCGAATGCTACAGGTAGAGCTGTTGCTGAAAAAGAAGTGGGCAGCATTATTGTGAATGCGTTTCAAGCGGCAATCATGATGTCGGTGTTTGGGATTGCACTGATTCTCATTTGGTCGGTTGAGAAAAAACGTGATGTGTTACTTATCTTTATTCCACTGACGTTGGCGTCACTATCGACTTTAGGGTTGATGCACTGGCTCGGGTTATCGATGAACATGGCCAACATCATAGTGATCCCGCTGATCTTTGGTCTGGGTGTGGATAATGGCATACACATCGTGAAGCGTTTTCGTGCGGTGAGAAGCTTGGCGGCATTCTTTAAAACCTCGACACCGAAGGCGTCACTAGTAAGTTGTTTAACCACGCTAGCAACATTTGGTGCTTTGATCGTTGCTGATCACCAAGGGATGCATTCCATCGGGCTGGTACTTACTATCGCATTAAGCTGTATTTTGGTGTTTAGTTTAACGCTATTGCCACTATTGCTAGAAGTGACAAAGAAAAAGCCCATTGAATAATGGGCTTGATAACTCTTTAAGGGTTAGAAACGAGCATCTAGGGTGACGAAGAAGCTCTTACGTTGACCGAAGCCAAGCTCACTTATTAATACCCAGTTTGGGGTGAACTCATATTGCGCGCCGACTAGACTATTCCAGTTGTTGGCGAGGCTTTGCGTCACAGTGAACTTCGCGTCATCTAACATAGGCAAGGCACCGATAGAGCCTAGCGGTAAGTCTTTGACATTACCTGTTAGGGTTTGTTCTATGTTTTGGTACTGCGCACCTACCCAAGCTCTAATTGGCCAATCACTGTTTCGGGAGAAATCCCATCCGATTCGCGGTGACACAACTATCGAGTCAATTTCACCATCAATTACGGTGAGACTGGTTTTCGTGTAACTTGCATCTACAAGCGCGAAAAAGCTTTCGTACCCACCTGCAATCACAGTACCTATACCATAGGTATAACCGTCAAGATCCAATCGAAACGGTTCGTTCAAATTATCGACTTCAATCGGGATAGCAGGCAGAGGAGGCAAGAGGTCGAGCTCACCTTTAACGGAGGTGATAGTCGTTTCTGAATAACCATTGAGTTTACCGCCAATAGCGTAGAAATTCAGAAACGGTAGAACCCAAACGTCGGCTTTCAATGTCAGAACTTCGGATTCTTGATAACCTCCTTGTGTGCCTATTTCCAAATTTTGTACTTGGGAAGGCAAACCGGTAAGAGCAATCGAGTTGACATTGATACCTTGAGACACATTCATATAACCAAGACTTAACCCAAAAGCTTCAGGCAGGGTGTAGCCTCGTTCTTCAGCTTCTTTCTTGAATAGTGGTAGCTCTATCGCTGAAGCTAGGCTAGGTAGCAACAGCGCCGCCAATGAGAGCGCTTTTAGGGAAAATTTGGCATTAAATGTCATAGGGGTGTCTACTTAAAATGGTTGAAGATATACATCAAGATTATAGGTTGGCGGATTGTAGATGAGCAAAGTCTTGATGGAAAGAAGTTTTAACCATAAAAAAGGTCGTGGTTAAAACCACGACCTTTTGACCATAGGGCGTCTGTTATTTATCGATGTTCAACGCAATAGAATCTTCTGTGGCGAACGCCGTAACAACATTACCGTTGGCTAGCGCCGGAACGTTTGTGTTGGTAAGCAGTATGTTGGTTGTACCTGCCTCTGCCACCGCTAAATCATAAGTTCCTGCCGCGACTTTGAGAACGGCAGTATCTTTAAATGATACGCCTTTAAGGACTGCTGTATCCGCTGAAAATGCACCGCCGTCAGCAACCGCATGGATGTCCACGAGCGCTGCCGCTGCAGTCGGGTTAGCATGCACTACTCGGATTTTCGCATAGGTTGCAATGCCGCGAAGGTCGTCTTCAATAATTAAAGCTTCTTGAGAGCTGTCATTTAAACGTCCCACGGCGAAAATGGTAGTTTCCGAACCTGCGGAGAAGGTGGCGCCCGGGACGGTGATGACTTGTGGTGAAGTTGTACCAGTAGGTGCAACGGCAACATCGACCGTTCCAGGTGCAATCGCTGTCCCAGCAACGTTCTCATACGTCAGATTGGTCAGTCCGGCAACGGCTGCGCCATTTGCTAGAATATCTACAGGTGGCGCGTCTTCAATGGCATGGCCGGCACGCACGATGGCTTTTTCATCAGTGTCTCTGAGTACTGTGACAGAACTTCCGTCTGCGACTAACAGATTCACAGGTGAGTCACCCATAGCACTGTTCACTACGTTGGGTACAGCGGTGACCATCAAATCTGTGCCGCCGGGTAAATCTAACTCACCACTGTCGAATACGACGTCTGCATCAGTATTTTGGCCGGTCGGAGTTATGCGTATTCGATAGGTGCTGGCTGGGACTGTAATCGGTAGGTCGGCCGAATCTATCGCAAATGCTAAACCCGAAACGCCAACTGTAGCAGTACTGATACTGGCATCGGTGGTCAGGTGAATATCAACCGCACCAACGTCAGGGTGTGCATGTAAAACATCAATGCGGACTGAATTACTATCGGGTTTGATTCCAGAACGTGCCAATATAACTCCCTGCAGTGCCGATGTTTTGTTGAGAGCAAAAACATCATACTGCATGTCAGGAGCAAAGTTTACGCCAGGTACGGGAAGCACTTCGCTAGCGCTACCGTCGGTGCCGATAGCCTCGACTGACAGGTCATACGTACCTGAGTCGACAGTTATCAATCCGCTACCCTGCTGGTAGTCGACGTCTGTTAACCCACTCAAAATAGCGCCATTCGCTTTGATGTTTACCAGTGGTGCATCAGCGCTGGCGTGTGTCACGCGAACTTGAGTGGTTGGGTTAGAAGGGTGATCGGAATCGCTGCCACAGCCGACGATGGTGATTGCTGCGGCTGCGATAACGGATGTTTTTATAATATTCATGGTAAGCCTCTATGCTCATGTTATTCGCAAAGAGGCTTACGGCACCAAAATCAAATAAGTTCAAAGTTGATGGTAAAATAAACTATTGGTAAAGCATGCAGTTTCATAAATGAGGTAATGCTAATCTTCTATTGGTAACCAGTCCACGGTTACTCCAGCTTGATCGAACATATCTTGGCTTAGTGAAATTTTTTCGCCCCAACGTGATAGAAAATCGTCAGTTTGCGCAGGGCAGTGGACAACAGAAATGCCTGTTTGAATGATTTTTGCGGCACAATTTGGGCACGGAAAATGTGTTACCCAAATCTCACAACCGCCAAGATCTCGCTTTGCAAATAGAATCGCATTTTCTTCAGCGTGCAATGTCTTCAGGTATTTAGTCTCTCGCTCGTCCACTTCAGCACTATCGGAAATACCATGTGGATAGCCATTAAAGCCAACAGAAACGATACGGTTTTGCTTGGTAATGACTGCGCCTACTTGTGTTGATGGATCTTTACTCCATGAGCCAACTAATTCAGCCATTTGAATAAATCGTTTTGCCCATTTAGACGCCATAATTACTCCAGTGTTTGTTGTGTGCTTGGTCGTGTTGTTATTGCGTTTAAGTCTACAAAATAACGACAATGAAAACGAGTGCTATTTGTAAACGATTACAGTTTTAGATGCGGTGTTCGTGTTACTAAGATTTACAATCAATAGAGACATATTGTGCTGTCTATAATGTAACCTTTAGGGAGAGATTTTGTGATCTGGTCGGGATTCTGTGTCAGAGTAACGACAATTATCAATAATTTGCTGAGATCATTAATAATCATATGGCAGAATTTGACGAATTCTTTAAGGATGGGAAAAGATAATGCGAAAAACACTGTTAGCGGTTTCACTATGTGGTCTGTGTTTTAGTGCAAGCAGCTTTGCGTTTGTTCAGGATTGGTCAAAGCGAAGCAACCAAGAAGTGACAACGGAAGCCAAGCGCGGCGACCTGTTTGCTCAGATCGAGTTGGGCGACCGCTATGCGACCGGCAATGGCGTAGAAGAAGACGACATCACTGCGGTTGAATGGTACCGAAAGGCCGCAGCGCAAAAAAGCGAAACGGCGATGTACAAGCTTGGCATGATGTACGATAACGGTCACGGTGTTCCTTATGATGCGAAAGAAGCAGCAACTTGGTTCGAAAAAGCGTCGCAAAAAGGCAGCGTAACAGCGCAGTACTACTTGGCTGGTATGTACAAATGGGGACGTGGTGTTCCCAAAAGTAATGAAAAAGCAGTCGAGTACTATCGCTTAGCGGCAGAGAAGGGTTTTGATGTTGCTCAAAACAGCCTAGGTGTGATGTACGCAAAAGGGCTCGGCATTGAGAAGAACGATGAGGAAGCGGTAAAATGGTATCGCCGTTCGGCTGAAAATGGCTACGCTTATGGACAACGAAACCTCGCCTATAAATACTCACTTGGTGAAGGAGTAGGGCTTGATAATGTTGAAGCCTATGCTTGGGCATCGGTCGCTTCAACAAATGGCTATAAGACTGCTGAAAAACTTCGTGATGATTTAGCCCAAAAGCTGAGTGAAGCTGAACTTGCGGTTGCGCAGCAAAAAGCGACAAAGTACTTAGCAGAGCACTCCTCTCATCAATAGTCGCCAAACAATTAAGAAAGGAAGCCAAGTGCCTGTCTCTTGATCACAAGTCTGCTCGTTCAAGAGACATCGCTAGTTCATAGCCTTCAAGGATGGTTTGTAATTTGAACCATCCTTCCCATAACACTTGGACTGATGCTCGCCCTGTTCGCTTGGTGTTTTTCCACCCTCCCAACCTAGCAAGGCTTTCATAAGCCCAATGGGTATCTGGTACTTGGGTTGGCAGTGGCTTCCCTACGGTTTTGAACCATAATAGCTTCCACGCTTTATGACCTAACACCACTTCACAACTCATCACATCACCTTTTGGCTCAACATATTTCATAAAGCGTAGTTGAAGTAATCTTGTGGCAACAAAGGCGAGTATGACGCTCATTCGCTCAAGGTTTTCACCACACTGCATCCTTAACGCCTCTACGTCTGTACCACCGGTTTTCCAGACTTTGTGATAGTCTTCGACAAGCCACCGATGCTCGTAATAGCTGATGACCGCTATAGCGTCATCATACGAGTTTATTACTTCAGACGTCAGCAGGTGCCACGCCAATTTATCTTTATCCTCTCCACGCTCAATGCAACTCACATAGTAAAGTGGGATATCCGGTTCAGACACTTTGTTAGCGGGTGCTTTAAGAGTGACTGGAGCATATCGAATTTCCAGCTCAACATCTCTGGCCTTACGACCACCTCGTTGAGGAATATTCAGCGTTTTAAGGTCTACTACTGGCAGTTTGTTTGAGTAGTCGTAAAGCTTCTGGTCATGTTCTTTAATACATCGACTTTGCATCGAACGCACGACAAAGCGTTGCTGCTGTTCTGTCTTATAGGTCAGGTATTCATAGATGTCAGCCTCTCTGTCACAAACGGAGATAACCGAAGATAGGTGCTCACCTAGGCGAGTTGACATATTTTGTGAGGCTTTTTCCCCACTTGTAACTTTCTTTCTCTTTGTAGGGGCGAGACGCATGTTGATGACCTTGCCCTCGTTTAGAGATGTCTCGGCTCCAGCGTTGTTGCTCAATAAGACCGACTACCTGATGAGTATTAGGTGCGAAAAGTAAGATAGAGTGAGCAAGAAGAGCACGACTTCGGTTGCCTTAATTCGTATGTCCAAGAGTATCTCGTACACTTTTGTGTTGGTAAGTAAGTGAGGTCGTATCTTCTAGTGCCAATAGTAACGAGTGGTCTTGCGCATGCTGAGCGGTGACTTGAAAGCCTGATTCAGCGATATCGTTCGGTTGGATTTGGTCATTACGGATAAAGCGGTAAGCGCCTTCCATATCTGCGGGTGAAATAGCAAGCTTAGACACGGCAACGCCTGGTTGATTAGCAAGTGAAGCAGCCATTGATATCAATCGTTGAGTTCGTCTAGGGTCGTTAAGCTTTGCCAGACCAAACTGTACTTGTGCCCACTTCATTGGTGTTAAGTTTTCCATATTAGCTACCTAATCAATATTGCTTAAGTGATCAGATCGCAGCCTTGGAAAAGAGTTCAAAAAAAATCCCCGAACTAAGTTCGAGGATTTGTGTATAAGAGACAGGCCAAGTGCTTCCTTTTTACTTTCAGTTGAGTGGTTTTATGACTGAGTAGTCGAAAGATGATTTACCAGCCGGCTTGATGGTCGCCGTATTTGCGTCGATAGCGAGCTAACATGGTTTCATTGCCAAGCAGGCCTCCTTGGTGGACATAGAGGATGGTGGTGTCGATACTCTCTTCTAGCCAAGGAAGTAAACAGCGCCACATCATTGGGTCATAAAGTAGATCGAACTCGATATGTGTCTCTTCCTGCAATGCTTGCCAAAGTTCATAGTCTTCTTGGTATAGTTTTCCAAAGTGATGTTTAGATGGCAGTCCGAGTATTGTCGGGTAGTACTCAGTCTCGCCAAGTTCTAGAAACTGGGACAGTAGATAGTCTTTTCCTGATACGCAAGGGCAGGTTAGCACCTCTATACCTTGTGGTTTTAACTGCTGGCTAAGGTAGAGTGCAGTGGTGCCCGTTCCAGATGGCAGCGCAACTTTGATGTTGCGACCCTTTTCAAATCTTGACCAAGACAAAATCTCATCGGCGAGTTTGCTGATTCCTAGCTTAGCATCTTGAAAATGCCCCCCTTCGGGAATGATTAAGCACTCTGGGTCATTTTCATGCTGCTGCGCGATAAACGCAGAAGGATGTGGCGCTTTTTCACCAAACATGTCTCGAAGCGAAATCACTTCAGCTCCCAGCTCTAAGGCGGTGCGATAATTTCCCATTGGTTTTTCGTCCAACCAAGCTGGTTTATGAGCCACATAATAGGTCAGTTTGAGCCCTTTTATTTTGGCTAAGGCAGCGAGCGACGTGAGCGAGTTTGCTTGAGCGGAACCCCAACCAATGAGTCGAGTTTTTCCTTTCAGTGGCTGCTCAAGCGTAGCCATAAATTTTCGAGCTTTGTTGCCATTAAAGTGTCCGTGAAGCAAATCATCTCTTTTGAGGAAAAAATGATGCCCCTGAAAGTGGTGTTCGGTGACTGGGCTGCCATTGAGTTTCATGAGCGCTACCTTTATGTGACACTGGGCAGTATATGGGCAGCGAAGTGTACTCTTTGATGTTGATAGTTACAAACGAAGAGACGACAAATCGTTACATAGTTAAACCAGTTGCTGTGCCAGAATAGCCAGTATAGGGATAGCTTGTCTGCTCGCTAAATTGACACAAACTTGACGTTGCGCCATTTTGCCGGTTTTTTAGTGAAAAATTGCGGGGCAAACGTTCAGTTGTGAGGCTTTCTTGGACGAAACGCGTAATTAGCGCTATTTTGCTAATGAAAATGGGTGAACAACGATTTGTTTTGCTAATGGTTGTCGACTATATGTACAGAATGTCAATATTTTGTGTGGTAAGTCGATATCAAGCCTTTTAATTCTTTGAACGCCCTAGTAAACTTTAGTGTCAAATTTTCGTGCACAGCGTCACGAACTAACTGTGAGTTTAAAAAATGAGCCAGTCCTTTCTTCCATTATGTCGACCTGCTGTCGACGAGCAAGACATTCAGTCTGTTGTGGATGTCCTTCGTTCAGGTTGGATCACCACCGGTCCTAAAAACGCAGAATTAGAATCCAAGATCTCTCAGCATACCGGCGCATCACACAGCGTAGCGCTAAGTAGTGCGACGGCAGGCATGCATCTTGTTCTTCTTGCTATGGGTATTGGACCAGGCGATGAGGTTATCACGCCTTCACTAACTTGGGTTTCAACGGTCAACATGATTACCTTGGTAGGTGCCAAACCTGTCTTTGTTGATGTGGATGCTGATACCTTAATGACAGACGCAGCGAAGATCGAGCCACTTATTACTGATAAGACGAAGCTGATCATTCCTGTTCACTATGCAGGTGCTGCGCTGGATCTTGACCCTATTTATGCTCTTGGTGAGAAGTACAATATTCCAGTGATTGAAGATGCAGCGCATGCACTCGGCACGGAATATAAAGGGCAGCCAATTGGTCACCGCGGTTCTTGCTTGTTCTCAACGCATGCTATTAAGAATGTGACGACAGCAGAAGGCGGCATTTTTACTACTCACGATGCTGAGTTGGCTGATAAAGTACGCCGCCTTAAATTCCATGGTTTAGGCGTAGATGCCTTTGACCGCGAAACACAAGGTCGTGCACCGCAAGCTGAAGTGGTTGAACCTGGTTTTAAGTACAACATGCCAGACATCTGTGCCGTGCTTGCCCTTGGTCAGATGGACCGTATCGCTGAAATCACCGCCAAACGCACCGAGCTTGCACTCTCTTACCGCGGTAAGCTTGAGTCAATCAAAGGTGTTACCCCTCTTGGTTTGGCTTCCCACGATCACAAGCACTGCTGGCACCTAATGATTGTCAGAGTGGATCCTGCGGTTGCTGGTTTGACTCGTGACGATCTTATTGCAGCATTAAAAGAGAAAGGCATTGGTGCCGGAATTCACTTTAAAGCTTGCCATACTCAAAAATACTACCGCGAGAATTACGCGGAGCTGTTTGGGGACATTAACCCAAATCTTCATAATACCGAACGTAACAGTAATCAAATCTGCTCGTTGCCGCTTTTCCCTGATATGACTCAGGATGATGTAGAGCGTGTAGTGAGCGCCGTGTCAGAGATAATTGGATAAACCATGAAACACACTGAAGCCATTAACTTCGTGTCTATCGTTATACCGGTATACAACGAAGAAAACTGTCTACAAGAACTGATAGAACGCACAACGAAAGCCAGTGATAGCCTAGGTAAAGACTATGAGCTGATCCTAGTCGATGACGGCAGTCGTGACCGCAGCGCAGAAATCATTGAGCAAGCATCGGAACAAGAGGGGAGCCACGTTGTTGGCGTTATCCTTAACCGCAACTATGGTCAGCACAACGCGATCATGGCGGGTTTCGAGCAGGTTCGTGGTGATTTGATTATTACTCTCGACGCAGATCTTCAAAACCCACCAGAAGAGATCCCAAACCTAGTTGCTAAGGCTGAAGAAGGTTTTGATTCTGTCGGTACGGTACGTAAAAACCGTCAAGACAGCGCGCTTCGTCGTTACCCATCGAAGCTTATCAACAAGTTGGTGAAACGCTCTACTGGCGTTGAGATGAATGACTATGGCTGTATGCTTCGTGCATACCGTCGTCACGTTGTTGATGCGATGCTTGAGTGTCATGAACGCAGCACCTTCATTCCAGTTCTAGCAAACGGCTTTTCTCGTCACACGACAGAAATCGACGTTCACCACGATGAGCGTGCAGATGGCGAGTCAAAATATAGCTTTATGAAGCTTATTAGCCTAATGTTTGACTTGATCACCAGTATGACAACCGCGCCATTGCGTTTGCTAAGCATTGTTGGTGGTGGTATCGCTGCGGCGGGTATCGCATTTGGCATTATCTTGATGCTGATGCGCATTATGTTTGGTTCTGAGTGGGCAGGCGATGGTCTGTTTACGTTATTTGCTATCCTATTTGTGTTTGTGGGTGCGCAGTTTATCGGTCTTGGTTTACTCGGTGAGTACATAGGCCGCATATACTCTGATGTTAGAGCGCGCCCTCGTTTCTACGTGCAAGACGTGCTGGTGGGTGAAGCCACTAAGCAAGCGCGTGAAACTGATGAATTAAAGAATAAAGAATAAGATTTATATCCAGAGGAATATTCCATGAAAGTAGTCGTGTTTGCCTACCACAATATCGGTTGTACTGGTGTTCGTAGCTTGCTTGAAGCAGGTGTAGAAATCGAAGCGGTATTCACCCATGTTGATGACAGCAACGAGAATGTATTTTTTGAATCTGTAGCAAAACTTGCAGCCAAAAACGGTATTCCAGTTTACGCACCAGAAGACGTGAACCACCCACTATGGGTTGAAAAGATCCGTGCAATGAAGCCAGATGCATTGTTCTCATTCTACTATCGCAACATGATCAGCCAAGAAGTGCTGGATATTGCACCAAAAGGTGGCTTTAACCTACACGGTTCTCTGCTTCCTACTTATCGCGGCCGTGCCCCAATCAACTGGGCACTAGTAAACGATGAGACAGAGACAGGTGTAACGCTACACAAAATGGTTCAGAAAGCGGACGCTGGTGATATCGTAGGTCAAGAGAAGATCGCGATCACTGACGAAGATACTGCTGAAACGCTTCATAAGCGCATGAACGTTGCATCTAGCGACCTGCTAAGCAAAGTATTACCAACAATCGTTGATGGTTCTTTCAAAGCAACTGCTCAAGACGAAAGCAAAGCAACTTACTTTGGTCGTCGCACTCCTGCTGACGGTGAGATTAAGTGGTCAAACGATTCTCGCACCGTATTTAACCTAGTACGAGCTGTGACTGAACCATTCCCAGGTGCATTCACTTTCCTAGGTGAGCGTAAGCTTATTATCTGGAACGCAGAAGCAAGCGACAAAACTTACGACGTGACTCCAGGTACTATCGTAGCTACATCACCACTGACTATCGCTTGTGCTCAAGGTTCATTGATTGTTAAGTCTGGTGAAGCGGAAAACGGTCTTTACCTAGGTGGCGAGCAGCTAGCTGCTGAGCTTCACCTTGTTGAAGGCATGCGCTTTGGTCCTCAAGCAAGTGCTCTTATTAACGCTAAGAAGCGTCAAAAGGTACTTATCCTTGGTGCAAACGGCTTCATCGGTACTCACCTAACTAAGCGTCTACTAGACGACGGTGGTTACGAAGTTTATGCAATGGACATGAATTCGAACCAAATCGAAGAGCACCTAAGCCACCCAGATTTCCACTTCGTTGAAGGTGATATCACTATTCACAACGAATGGATCGAATACCACGTCAAGAAGTGTGACATTATTCTTCCACTAGTGGCTATCGCAACACCAATCGAATACACGCGTAACCCGCTTCGCGTATTCGAACTCGACTTCGAAGAGAACCTGAAGATCGTTCGTGCGTGTGTGAAATACAACAAGCGCATCATCTTCCCATCGACGTCAGAAGTGTACGGCATGTCGACGGATCCTGAGTTCAACGAAGATACATCACCACTGATCGTTGGTCCTATCAACCGTCAGCGTTGGATCTACTCAGTATCTAAACAGCTACTTGACCGTGTTATCTGGGCTTACGGTAAGAAAGATGGCCTTAAGTTCACACTATTCCGTCCGTTTAACTGGATGGGTCCACGTCTAGATAGCTTGAACTCTGCACGTATCGGTTCTAGCCGTGCGATCACTCAGCTTATCCTGAACCTAGTTGAAGGTACGCCGATCAAACTGATCGACGGTGGTGAACAGAAGCGTTGCTTCACTGACATCTCTGAAGCGATTGAAGCGCTATTCCGCATCATCGAGAACAAAGAAGGTCTGTGTGACGGTCAAATCATCAACATCGGTGCACCAGAAAACGAAGCGAGCATCAAAGAGCTTGCTGAGACATTGGTTGAGAAGTTTGAGAACCACCCACTGCGTGATCAATTCCCTCCATTTGCTGGCTACAACCTAGTAGAAAGCAAAGCGTTCTACGGTGACGGCTACCAAGACGTTCAACACCGTAAACCAAGCATCGCAAACGCGAAGAAGCTGCTTGATTGGGAACCAAAAGTTCACATGAACGACACAATCGAAGAGACGCTAGATTTCTTCCTTAAAGGTGCAGTAGCAGAAGAGAAGTAATGGAACAGAATGAAGTCACTAAAGTCGGTCTTCGTATCGATGTAGACACTTTTAGAGGCACCAAACTTGGTGTACCTAAGCTACTCGAAATATTCGAGAAGCACGGAGTGAAGGCTTCATTCTTCTTTACTGTTGGACCTGATAACATGGGGCGCCATATATGGCGCCTTTTGCGTCCTGCATTTTTGAAGAAGATGCTTCGCTCAAAAGCTGCGAGCTTATACGGCTACGACATTCTGATCCGTGGCACTATTTGGCCAGGACCTGTCATTGGTAAGAAGCTCCGTCACATCATTGAAGCGACCGATACTGCGGGTCACGAGATTGGCCTACATGCTTGGGATCACCACAAATGGCAGATGAAAACTGACACTATGTCAGCAGAGCAACTGCGCAGTGAGATCACCAAGGGCTACGATATACTAAAGGCAATCACTGGTCGTGACCTGCCTTGCAGTGCGGTTGCCGGTTGGCGCTGTACAGATCAAACTTTGGTCGAAAAAAACGCATTTCCTTTCCAATATAACAGTGACTGTCGTGGTGATTCTATCTTCTCTCCAGGTGAGGGTATGGCGCCGCAAATTCCTGTTACACTTCCTACTTATGATGAGTTAGTCGGCCAAGACGGCGTCGACAATAGCAACTATAACGACGCTATTCTTAAGCTCATCAAGCGTGATGCTCTAAATGTTTACACCATTCATGCGGAAGTTGAAGGGATAGTTTGCGCTGACATGTTTGAAGAATTGATTGTCAGAGCTAAGCAACAGAATATAGAATTCGTGCCCATGATAGATCTGCTTCAAGAAGCAGAGATGCCACTTCCAAAAGATTCGATAAAAAACATCGAGATGGAAGGGCGAGAAGGGTGGCTAACGCACCAAGCGTCTTTTGTTGAGCGCATGGGGCTTTAGTTACGGCGAGTTGGGTTTTAGTTTCGTGTGCGCTGTTTTTAACCCCTCTAACTCCCCCTTATCAAGGGGGAGAACCGGACAGGCAAAGCCTGTAGCTTTTGCTCCTCCCCTTAATAAGGGGAGGCTGGGAGGGGTAAACAGCGCGTAAATAAACAACACAACAACATTATCAAGTGCCATCAATCAGAGCCCATGATTTCATGGGCTTTTATTCAATTGGATGAAGAATGCAACAATCACGAATTAACTGGGCGGTCTGGGTACCGCTGTTTTTTATCGCGCTTTACATATTACCGCTCGACTTACGTCCACTGTGGTCTCCGGATGAACTTCGTTATGGTGAGATCTCTCGTGAGATGGTCGCGTCAGGAAACTGGATTGTTCCTACCTTCAACGACTTGCGCTATTTTGAAAAGCCGATCATGGGCTACTGGTTCAATGCTATTGCTCAAGTTGTGTTTGGTGATACCAATTTCGCAGTGCGTATTGCGTCAGCATTGGCAACCTTAGGTGGTGCACTATTCCTAGTGTCGCTGGTAAGCCGTATGGCTGATCGTCGTCAAGGTTGGTTAACTGCAGGCGTGTTCTTGAGCATGTTTATGGTTGCCGCAATTGGTACCTACAGCGTGCTCGATGGCATGCTCGCATTTTGGCTAACGGCTTGTTACGCGTCGTTCTATTTTGCGACAGAAGCAACGAGTACCAAGCAGCGTTGGCTGCACTATGGCCTCGCAGGTTTCTTCTGTGGTTGTGCCGTTCTTACCAAGGGTTTCCTTGCTCTCGCACTACCCGTGATTGTGGTTGTGCCATATATGATTTTGCAAAAGCAGTTCCTTGAGATCCTTCGTTGGGGCTGGTGGGTGATGCTAGTGGCATTTATTACCTGCCTGCCTTGGTCACTTGCAGTACATGCTGCCGAACCTGACTACTGGAATTACTTCTTCTGGGAAGAACACATTCACCGCTTCTCTGCAGAAGACGCACAACACGCAGCACCGATTTGGTATTACGTTCCTTTCTTATTCTTGGGTACGCTTCCTTGGGTATTTTGGGCGCCATCAGCCACAATTCAGTTGAAAGGCGAGCTTAGCAAGCCACTGATCCGTTACTCAATTTTGTGGGCGTTGATGCCATTTCTGCTGTTCTCTTACGCGAGTGGTAAGTTAGCAACCTATATTCTGCCGTGTATGGCACCTCTTGCGATTCTGCTGACGCACGGCATTCTTAAAGCGTATAGCAAGAAAGCGAAAGGCTTAACGATTGGCTCGCTAGTTAATGGTGCGTTCTTCGCGATTGTGGCGATCGCTCTGATGGTTATGTTCTTTATGGGTAAACTGCCACTAGATGAGAGCGAGTCGTACCGTCCATGGATTGCTCTGTTTATTCTAGGTTTCTGGGCAGCGTGTGCATTTTATGCCGCTAAAGCTAAGGCATTTGAGCACAAGTTTGCAGCTTATATGCTCTCTCCATTGGCGCTGTTTGCGTTGTTCTCAACCGTGGTACCAAACACGACCATTGACTCAAAAATGCCAGGTCGCTTTATGGAAGAGTTAGCACCGAAAGTTACCGATGAAATGGTGCTGATTGCTGATTATCCAGATACCATGTCTGCACTGAACTGGTATCTAAAGCGCACCGATGTCTACCTAACGAAAGGTATGGGTGAAGTTGATTATGGTTTGGCTTACGATGATGCGAATCATCGTTGGGTACCATTTGCAGATCTTGGTGACTTTATTAAAGAGAAGCAAAAGACGGCACCAGTGCTACTTCACTTTAGGAACTTGCCTGCATTGCCAGCTGACTTCCCTGTCGCAGATGATCACGTTGATCGTGGTCGCTACCATGCTCTGATCTTCAATAAAGTACCGGCTGAGTAATGACGGTACTGCTGTACATCATTTCCGTTCTGGCTAGCTCGCTCAGTCAATATTGGCAAAAGCGAGCTGCTATGTATTTTGAAGAGAACCCACAGCTGACGATGATGGGTAAGCTATTTAGTTTTCCAATGATCTTGGGCATCGGCTTTTTGGGTACCAGTGCGATTACTTGGCTTGGCGTGTTGAGCCAGTGGGACGTGTCAGTCGCTTACCCTCTGCTCAGTGTCAACTTTGTCATCATGTTATTGGTGTCTAAATTTGCTTTTGGTGAAGTGATTGTGCCAAGACAGTGGCTTGGTGTCATGATGATCATGATTGGTATCGGTATCATTGGGGGCGCGCACTGATGGTATTGAAAGATCTCAAAACTGGGCTTCCTATTGCGCTGGTTAGTGTGCTGCTTATTTCGGTCGCACAACTAGCAATGAAATGGGGAATGGGTGGATTGTCCGCAGGGTGGTCAACTCTACAACCAGCTCTGATGGCAATCGATGTGATAACGGTTGTGGCTGAGTTTTGGCCTGCGTTACTTTGCGTCGCTTTCGGTCTTGGTTGTTACGCGCTGTCTATGGGATGCTGGGTTATGGCATTGAAGCACTTACCACTTGGTGTTGCTTACCCGTTGCTCAGTCTTAGCTATGTCATAGTTTACGCTTTAGCGGTTACACTTCCTTGGCTTGATGAGCCATTTAGCTGGGTGAAGCTTTCTGGCATCGGCTGTATTCTCCTTGGCCTCATTCTCATCTTTACTGCAAAAAAATCCAGCTCTTGAGCTGGGTTTTTTAGATATTGGTCTGAGGTTACGTGTTAACGACCGCGTCCATCAACCATGATTTTCAGCGTCTTAAACACAATATGCACATCCGTCATTAGCCACGATTTATACGATGATAGGGACAGCGCATAACTGTGGTCGAATCCTACTTTGCTGCGCACATCCTCAATGCATGTGTCATAACCTTGGTTAACTTGAGCAAGTCCGGTGATGCCTGGGAGTACGTCATAAGTGCGTTCAACAAAGAATGGAATATCGTTTTCTAGTCTTTGATAGAAGTCCGGGCGCTCTGGACGTGGACCAATGAGCGACATATCTCCACGAAGTACGTTAATAAACTGTGGCAGTTCATCGAGACGCGTTTTACGCAAGAAGCGGCCAACGGGTGTAATACGAGGGTCGTTTTCTGTTGCCCAAGTCGCCCCTGTCCGTGATTCTGCATCGATGTACATGGTTCTGAACTTCAGCACGTGGATAAAGTCCATTTTTGTTGGGCTCCATTTACCAACGCGAAGCTGCTGATAAAAAATTGGACCTTTTGACGTCAGCTTGATCGCTAATGCAACTGGGATAAAGCAGATACCGAGAATGAGCATGCCTACACTCGCGCCGACCAAGTCAAAGATACGCTTTGAGGTACGAATCAGAGTTTTTTCCATATTAACCTTTTTCATGTTCACTCTCCTGTTGTGGTAGACGTTTCCATGCACCGTTCTCTAAGCCGATCAGATAGCGAAGACCACCAATTAAGTTTGCAGTATGTCCAACGACTAGGTACGTAAATGCACGTACTAGCTTAACGGACTGTAGTTTTGGGATAAGTACGCTGATGGCTACTGAGCCATAGAGCGCCACTTGTAGTAATAGAAAGCTGGTAAATAGTGCACTGCTCGGTGCCAATATGGCTGAGGTAATCAGGCAGATGATCATCAAGTAAGGGGTTAGCACTCTTAGTCCTTTTCCAGAAAAGAAGGTGAGGGCCGTGCCCTTGTGGTGCGGTGCAAACAGTGGCAGTAAGGCGATAATTTGCTGCATGTTACCAGCAGAGATTCGTAATCGACGTTTAAAGTCTTGGCTAGTGCTACTACTTTCCATCTCAATGGCGTTCATATGCGGCTCGTACACAGCACGATAGCCACGACGAACGATGTTCATCGGAATAATGAAATCATCATTGATGGTGTTGTAAGGCAGTGCTTCAAATAAGTTTGCTCTAATGAAGTAGAGCGCACCATGAGCACCAATCGTAGAGCCCAGAGTAGACTCGCTGTATTTCACCTGATTCTGGTAGCGCCAGTAAAGGGACTCACTGCGCTCATCTTGCTCTAGTAGCTGATAAGTTGAGTTAACCACACCAACACTGCTGTCCTGAAAGTGATGGGCGGCGAGCTTTAGAGCATCGATTGAAATCAATGCCGACACATCGGAGATACATGTGATGTCAGTTTCAATCGCTGACAACTGTTGATTAAGTCGGAACACCTTTCCTTGGTTATCCGCATTGTCGATGATCCTAAACAGAGTATCGCAGCAGATGGCCTCTTGTATGGTTTCTTCCGCAACAGTGATGGTGTTGTCAGTACTGCCGTCGTTGATAATGATGACTTCTAGTTTATCGCGTGGATAATCGAGTACTGCGCAGTTGCGGATCTTATCGGCTATCCATTTATCCTCGTTGTAAGCAGGGATGACGATAGTGATCGATGGTAACGCCGCATTTTTGTCTACTTTATAAAGCGGCACCCGCTTTGCTTTAGGTAGCGGATGACGTGATGCCCACCATTTCAGTAACAAAGGGTATATAGCATGGTGGTAGACAATAAAAAAAGCACTTGTCCAAAATAAGCTGATAAGTAGTGTTTGCATATCTATTCCTTGAGTAGCGTCAGTCATCAGTTATGCCTTAACCGCCAGTGCGCGGTAAGCTTGGCTCATGGTGCGAACATCGTTGTGCTCGACCACAAAATCTCTCGGTGTAAATAAGTGGCGAGTCGCAATAGCTTTCTCGAGTGTGGCCAATAGTGAAAAGACGCGTTTCGATTTCGTCGTGAGACCGGAAAGAGGACACAAAGTTTCTCGCGCTGCACCGACATCGGTTACCACAACAGGGATATTGCACGCCTGAGCTTCAAGTGGAGACAGTGGAAATCCTTCACAGCTTGATGGTAAGCAGAATAAGTCCAGTGACTGATAAAAACTTGGCATATCGCTCACTAATCCCAAGAAGTGAACGCGATGGCTGATGTTTAGATGCTCGCAAAGCTGCTTTAACTCTTGCTCTAAAGGCCCGGCGCCGGCAATCGCTAAGTGCGTGTTCTCAGGTAGTCGTGATACTGCTTTAATGAGCGTAGTATGGGACTTAACCGGAACCAATCGGCCAGCAGTACCAATAAGTAGAGTGTTTGCTGGTAGCCCTAGAATGCGTCTCGCGGCAGCTTGGTTAGCAGGAACAAAGCGATTGCAGTCGATTCCATTTTTAATCACCTTTGACTCTGTAAATGGAAACAGCTCATTCAACTGTTTGCTAACTTCGTCCGCGTCTGCCACTAATATAGGGTTCACTAATTTTAACGCTATCGTTTCAACGTGGCGACGTTTGGTGTTTTGCAGGTGCCACATGTCGTGTTCAGTATGAATACAAGTTGTGATGCGCGCCATTCTCGCGGCGATGCCGCCGTAAAGAAGTGAGCCTATATGATGAGTGTGAACTACGTCGGCATTTAGCCTTTTGAACTCGGAGCTAAGCTGTTTGATGAGTGATAGCTGAAGGCCTTCTGCTTTGTCTAAGAACACTAACTGCGACTGGAAATGTCTCAATATAGGCCAGTGTTGAATCGCTTGTTGCTGAGTACCTTCCAAGCTAATGATGTAGCAGCGCTCGTGAGCGGGGGTTTGTTTTAGGAGCTCAATGACCATGGTTTCAAGGCCGCCTGGTGCTAAATGCTGAACAATATGCACTGTGGTCAGTGTTGCTTTTCTGCCTTGAATCCTTGTGGATTGATTGTGCTGAGTTGCCATCATTCTCGTCTCCTTACTTGTATAATTCGCCGTTCTCGTTGTGTTGCAAATTAACGATGGCAGCGCTGGTTGCTAGAAGAATTGCACTTAGTGTGCCAAGAATTTAATAACAGCTAAAACATAGGCTTATGGAAGGTTGCATGTCATTTCTCGAAATGACATGCAATTTAGCAAAACTAGAAACTGATTTTGGGAATAGCTGTGATGACCAACAGCTTGGCGTCTTCGAGTTGCTGGCGACGGCGAATGGTCGTATCAAATAGCTCGAGGAAGATCGCGGTGCCAATCCCAAGTGCGATCCCTGCAATAACCCCTAATATTGCGAAAACGATAGCTGGCAAATTGGTGGAGCTGCTGGGTGTGTAGGGTAAGTCAATCACTTTTACGCGTTTATTCTGCTCGAATATACCCAATGAGCCGGTAAGCTCAGCCATTTCGTAGCGCTCGACCAGTTCATCATACAGTTCGCGCTTTAGCGTGACGTCACGTTGCAGGCGCAGCAACTGCTTGGCGTTGCTACCATAGTTTTTCGCATTTTCGGTAAGCTCGGCAATCATCGACTCTAGGCTTGAGGTCTCTTGTTTCAACGACTCGTATCGTCCGCGCACCATTTGAAGGTTTTGAAGCTGGGTAATCAACAAGGGTTGAAACTCGCGGCTACTGCCGGTACCTACAGCGCTGGCAATGTCCCATAGCTGGTCGGAGTCTAATCCAGTTTGTTCACTGCTTAGCAATATAGAGCGCTCTTGCTCTAGCCTTTGCAATTCACGGATCTTGGCCTGTACGGCGCTATGAGAGGCGGTGTACTTGGCTTTGAGCAGAGTCAATTCGCTACGTATTTCAATGATTTGTTCTTCTAAACGGCCAACGATTGGATTGGTTTTTGAAAGCTGCTGATCTAGGGTTCCGAGACTTTTCTCAATACCCGCAAGCTCAGCCTGTTTCTCTGCAAGCTTTTGTTTGAGTTTAGCCAGGCGGCTTAAATTCTCACTTTGCATCTCAGGCGTGGCAGCTGAGTGCGCATTATAATACTCCGCCAATGCTTGCTCCGCCTTTTCTAAGGCTTGTTTGCGCTTCTCAATATGAATGGTTAGGAATTCGCTCGAATCGCGTATAGATGACCGCTCAGGGGCAAGCAGCTCTTCAATAAAATGCACACTAACTGACTCAAGCAAAGCTTTCATGCCATCGGGTGAAGAGGCAGAGTGCTCAATTTTGATAAAGTCTTTACCCAGCTGGTTGACCGTTAAGTTGGACGAGATATTAGCAATGATTTGATCTTGCTCGTAGGGACTCATGGTGTCGTTAATAAGATTCAAGTCGCTTGCGACCGAGAGCAACACATGACGACTGTTGAGCAGGGTTTTTAGTGCCGATAGACGTTCTTTGAGCATGGTAGATACCGCAATATCTTCAAGAAAAGGGTTCATTTTCGCAGTTTCTTGAATCAACATGCTGGTGTGGGATTTGTATTTAGGTGGCGTCATCGCGCCAATTGCATAAGCAATGATAGGCATCACTAGAATAGGGATGACAATCGCGTAACGGCGACGCCAAGCCGCCGTAAGCATTACCAATAGACGTATTTTAAGCTCGCTCATAGTGCCTCCAAATACAGCTCGAGTGTGCTTGCTCTATTGTCCCAGCTGTCGCAGTCGACTAACCCTTTGGGTAGGGAGTAACTCTCGTTGGCGATTCGATTTAGTGTAACCACCATGTCTTCGACATTGTTAACCACATTCACGTGTTCGCGGTAGCCTGTAAGAGCTGGAAAGTCGGTACTGACTACAGGCCTTCTTGCCGCTAGGTACTCTTTTAGTTTTAACGGATTGCACGCCTTGATTTGCTCATTGAGTACAAATGGCAGCAGGCTAACGGTCCAATGCTGACTGTAGCTTGGCAGCTCATGATGAGGCTTTGCTCCGAGATAAAACACGTTATCTGCTGCGGCAATAGGCAGCTTACTAAGCTCAATTTGGCCGATAAAGACGAAGTCCCACTCTGGCAAAGCAGCAATGGTTTGGTTGAGCAGTTCATAGTCGAGCCAATTTGATAGACTGCCGTAAAACCCTGCAATCGGTCTGCCTCTATTGGGTAAATCTAGCGCGCGCTGGGCTGGTTTAGAAAACTGCTCGCTATCTACGCCATGGCTGAGTAAACGGGTTTTATGGCTCGGGAACTTTGTGCATAGCTTTTCGCTGGCGGTGATCACTAAATCTGCCTGTTCGACTAGTCCGTTTTCATGTTCGAGAACGGTTTCGTGATCCACGCCGGCCAGAGCGCCAAAGTCATCACCGCAGTAATAAACAATTGAACGCTGGCCAAGGAGCGCACATACATCGGATGCGGTGGGTAGTGATGTCCAAACAATAGGATCGTTAAGCTGCAGCTCATCGATCATCGGCTTGAGTTGGTGCGCCATCGCTTTTGCTGCTAGCTTACGGCTCCAAGCCGCTCGCGGTGCTGGCAAGGTGTGAATATTAGCGATAGTCATGCTAGCGGGCTTATTTAAGCGCGTGGGCTGAAACTGGCTAGCTTTACCCTTACCAAGTACTTTGCCAAGTGCGCGTTTCATATCATTTGTCGTTAAGCGCGGCTGCCTAAGGCCAATCGAATTGACCCATAATACTTTTCTTTTGCTCGCTAAGCGCTTTATCAAATGCTGCGTACTGGAAGGTAGCGCTCCGTAATCTTCACCGAAAACAATCAGATCTCGCATTGCTCTATCCTCTTATTGGGTGATTTGTTTGACTGCTTTGGCCGGTGAGCCAGCGGCGATCACATTAGCCGGTAAATCGTGAGTTACCACGCTCCCCGCAGCGACGATAGTCCCTCTACCAATCGTCACGCCAGGCTGAACGGTGACCCCTGTTGCTAGCCATACATCTTGTTCTAAAACAATGTCACCCAGCCTATGGTCTTCATCTGGAGCTCCCAAAGCACGCTGCTCGGCATTTAAAGGGTGCCCTGAATAGCCAAACAGCTGACAACGGCCAGCAATACGCACGTTGTCTTGAATTTCCACTTTTCCTGCTACGGCAATGGACACTTGCCAGCCGATATCGACATTACTGCCAACTTTGAGGGTTGGAATGACTGATCGGTCTGGATGAGGGGTGGTGCGGCCACTCAATGTGGTGTGACCGGATACACGGCACTCATTGCCAAGCTCAATTTTTAGTGGGCCGGTCACCAAAGGAAGACCGCTGTAGAGATAGAGTGAATGACCGCAGCGAGCAAGGCGTCCTTTAAATGCTGGCGTGTAAATAAAAAGGCGAGTTATCGTATCGAAGCCGCCTTTTAACATCGTGATGAGACGGTACATGACTTTGTTGTAAACACTTGGGGTTGGGATCCCTGCTGCGCGCGCTCGTTTCAACATGGTAAACAGGCGACGCATTTTAGGATTTGGGTGGCTGCGAAGCCAAGTTTTGAAATCAAATGAAGTTGCTGTAGCCATAATCATGTTCCTTGTACTTTCCATGAACTAGCGAGATGTAGTCATTTCCAACTGTGTCCTTTGTTCAATTCAAGAACTGAGCCAATAATTTTTTGTAATAAAAACAGATGATTACTTTTGTTCTGAGTCAGAGGTTTGGCTTTTCTCAAATTGAGAAGCGATTTGTGAGACGGCTATGGTGAGTGCAGCGAGAATATAAATCGGCCATACGAACCCTTGTGTTAAGAAGGTTCCGGATACAAAAGTGCCAACAAGCCCGCTGTAAACGGCCATGGCCATTGAATGAAGGTAAGGAGGGATATTTTCACCACTATCAAGGTTTCTAAGAGTTTGCCTAGCGCACTTAATCAAACTGGTAATAAACAGTAAAAAGACCGTTAGGCCGAGAAAGCCAGACTCTGCGAGTACGCCGAACCAGGTACTGTGCACGGCGTGGTTGAGTCCATCCCAATGAGGACTATAAAAGAAGTAGTTGTAGTAGAAGTTGTCTAAGCCAACCCCGAGAAGGGGATTATCGACGGCCATTTTAAATGCCGCTTCCCAAGCATAGACGCGCCCCATAGCTGACTCGTCGATACCCGACTCGGCAGCGCCCCCTGAGGAGCGGCTTGAAATACCGGCAACAGCATAGAGTATCACCGCGCCAAAAAAGCCCAGCGAACAGAACAGCACTTTCGATTGGATAAATCGCCAACCGAACACGCCGAATACAGCGAGCGAGCCAAGCAGGCCGCCTCGACTTTGGGTGGCAAGAACTGCGAAAAATAGAACGATGGAAGTGGTGGCTGCGAGCAATCTCATCGGTATGCCGACGCCTCGGGTAGTGGCGGTGGCAACGGTAAAGGCCAATGGGAACATTAACACGAGTGCTAAATCATTCGGGTCGCCAAGCATAGAGCCAAAGCTGCGTCCGATTGTGACTCGTGAGCCTTCAACCAGACCTATACCGTTTATCGAGTTGGATAGCGCTTTACAGCCGACAATGAGCCCTGCAATAACAATGGCGAAAGAGAATCGCGACAGTTCTTTTGATGACGTGATTAGCCAAGATACCGCAAGCGTCATAATGATGATTTTTACATAGTTGCCGGTGAACATTGAGATGGCCACGCCTTTGTTTGACGCAAAAGGGATTCCTATGATCACGAGCCCCCAAAATACCAGCAACCAAAAGTAGGTGGGATGCCAATAGAGTCTTAGTTTTTGGCTAAATACTGTATGCCAGATGAGTGCGGCTAGTGCTCCAGCAGACAACATCAATGGAATCTTAAGAGGGTATAGTACTGGGAATACTTCATGAATGCGGAAAAACGAAAACACGATAAACAAAGTCACTAGCCAAAATGTTTGACTAAGTACCACCAAGATTCCAATCGGTAACAGCGCGACCACTAGGCCAATCACAGGATGTGGTGCCAACACCCACGCTGCCCCAACCAAACCACACAAAACCAAACTCAGCACAATGTGTTTGCTGTGTTTAGCATGGTCGGTTGAAGGTGTGGCGGTTGATTGAGTCATAGTTACCTAGCATTGTGTCAGTTGTTAGCTACTAACTAGGCAAATAGAGTGCCAAACATCGGAATGCACCGCAGGCCTTGTGTAGTGGGATTTCTGGAGGGAGTGGAATAAGTTCTAATTAAAGAAACAGAGTGTTTCTCATTTTGGGAATCAAATTGAGTGGTGAGATTTACGCTTTGAGCCCATACACCCCGAGCATCGTCGGTATTACTACATCGGTAGAGTAATTGAGTTCAATGGTTTGCTGGGCGTGATACTTGATTTGCGAGCGTTTTGCGTCTGAAAGTGAAAACCAAGTGTTTAGTGTGGCTCTCATATCTTCGGGAGATGAGGTAATCCAGCCATTGCTACCAGTATCAATAACACTAGGGAGCTCACCAAGCTCGAAACTTATCACTGGTATTCCTCTAGACATGGCTTCTAGTGCTGCCATCGGTAACCCTTCATAGCGAGACGTGATCAGAAGAAGGTCGACGCTTTGCCAAACCTCATTCATATTGGATTGGTGCCCGTGAAACTGCACGTTTGGCGGAGCAATCTCTTTTAATAGCGTTTCCATCGGTCCTGAACCATAGATATGAAAATCCTGGCTTGGAAAGTGTGTGGCCATTTCAATAAAGGTATCCGGACCTTTTTCTTCACTTAGCCTGCCGACAAATGCGACACTGCGCGACGCAAGTGACACAAGCGGCGCTTTGGGAACAAAGTTTTTTACTAGTATGCTTCTGTAAGGAAGCTTCGATTGAATAGTACGACTAACGCAGATACGTTGTTCGCTGAGGAAAGCACTGAATCTATCGAGAGCATCATAAAGTTTGACGCGACCTTTTGGGGTTTCTCCAGCGTGAAAGCTTGAAACAATACGAATTGAGTTGGTATAGCCAATAAGGCGAGTGACTCTCGCTAAAAGGCTGCCTTTATAACCATGCGTATGAATGACCGCTGGGCGTTGATTGTGCTGCTCAGCGCTAGAAATGGCCTCTTTCAGACGCAACAGAGGGTGAGTGTTGGGATACTCACGGCTCAGGGTCATGGTAGGAATTGAACTCTGGTTTAGCGCCGTTTCTAGCGGAGGAACTGGGTGGTATTCGTTGGAAAATACCACTTTTACCTGGTAGTTATGGGCGAGCAGTCCCTTGGCGAGCTCCAAGACATGAGTCTCTATGCCGCCAAATGAGCGGCTATCGAGCAGTAACCAAATCACCGGATTAAGAGGCACTGTCTTCGGCTTCCCATGCTTGTTTTTTACGATATACGGTGGAAGGGCTGAGTTCTAGTAACACCGCTGCATTGAGTACATTACCATCGCAGTAGTCAATGGCTTGCTGAATGGTCTCACGCTCTATTTGCCACATCGGACGAATGGTCACCCCCTGAGCGTTGCTTAGTTCTGCATTTGGCGGGGTGTTACTAACTGCGCTCTCCATTGACATAGAAGTAGAGGCCATTTCAGGAGCTGCTTCTACTATCGGGCTAGGCGCTGGGCTGGTCTGCTGTACGACAGAAAGTCGGCTATTGGGTGCGTGCGAGGCCGATGGTTTAGTTGCAGTTGAAGCCATGACTTCGGGTGGTAGATGTGATACTCCGAGAGACTTTTCATCATTAAGCACCACAATATTACGGATAATATTTTGCAGCTGACGCACGTTGCCCGGCCAAGTATAGCGTTTCAGATAGCGCTGTGCTTCCTTCGCTATGGTTTCAAACTTGCGTCCATCTTGCTTAGAATAGATACGTAGGAAATGTTCGGCTAGCGTGACGATGTCACGGTCACGCTCTCGAAGTGGCGGCATATGGATGGGAACAACGTGGACGCGATAGTAAAGATCTTCTCTAAAGCGGCCTTCTTGAACCTCTAAAAGTGGGTCACGATTGGTCGCGCAGATAATGCGGACATCTACTTTGTGCTCTTTGGTCGCTCCCAGAGGTGTGAAAGTGCCTGTTTGTAGAAAGCGCAGCAGTTTTTTCTGCATTTCTAAATCCATTTCACAAAGCTCATCCAAGAATAAAGTGCCACCGTCAGCGAGCGAGGCGGCGCCTTTACGGTCAGTTGCTGCACCAGTAAAGGCGCCTTTAACATGACCAAACACTTCGCTTTCCATCAGATCTTTGGGAATAGCACCGCAGTTGATAGCAACAAATGCCTTGTCTTTGCGGTTACTTTCATTGTGAATGGCATTGGCGCAAACCTCCTTACCTGTGCCACTTTCACCAATGATAAATACACTGGCGTTAGTGTCGGAGACCGCATCAATGATTTTATATACCCCCTGCATTGGGATACTGGCACCAATAAAATCGTGGAAGCGTTCGCGATCCATTTTTTGCTGAATATCATCCAGCATGGTTTCAAGCTCAGCTTGCTTAAGGTGGATCTGGATCGAGGTTTTGAGTCTGTCAGCGCGGATGGGTTTCTCTAGGAAATCTTTCGCGCCTTTTTGAATTAACTTCACTGCCGTGTCTACGCTACCGTGCGCGGTAACGACCACAACGGGAATGCTAATATTCTTCTCTTCAAGCCACTCCAAAATCTCGTCCCCTTGCATATCGGGTAGCTGAAGATCGAGGATGATAAGAGAAGGGATCGTACGTTCAAGTATGCGCTTTGCTTCACCGCCTGTTGCGGCATGAAGTAAGTCGAAAGGTTCATTCTTTAAGTATTGTTTGTAGAGAACGGCGAGAGAAGACGAGTCCTCTACCAAGAGTACCTTGGGTGTCATACTTACAATCCTTTGTTTGATTAGGCGCTGTTCTTTTAATGATAGTACATATTGTCAAATTGCAACAAAGTATCGTCTGTTAAGGTACTGAATAATAACAATTTGACCAGGAGTTTCTCAAAATGAGTGCTCAAATCGATTGAGATAGGAAGCGGTTATTACGAACTTTGGTTTTCATCCAGTTGGTTACACGATTGGGTAGCCAGCTCAAGCGATCGATTTCTCTACAAATCTCACTGGCAAGAGAAGGTTGATCTCGATAGTTGAGCACGGAACCCAGCAGTTGAACTGACGTGGCGTCATTTAATATTTGTGTCGCTTCAGTCACCTGATTGGTCATAGTGACGCCGCTTAGTACCACTAAATAGGTGCCGTCGCAGGCATTGGCTACGACTTGAGCCGGTATATTGTTTTGATTAACGTTGAGAATGGGGGAAGTATCAAACACGACGCGGTCATATTCTTCCAACCAACGCTCTGTTTGCTTGCGAAGCTGAATTGGGTCTTTAAACTGCAAACGTGTTTTCGGGTCGCTTGGTACACTGACACCCAAAAATACTTTGGGAGACGAGGAGTCACTGTTTTGCTCCTGAAGTAATTGACTAGAGGTATCACTGTTTTCCGAAGGTATATTAAAATCGAGTGGTACTAAACTAGGTCGAAACACATTTAAATCGACGAGCAGTGTTTTGTAGCCAGCCAGCAGATAACGTTCGGTTAGCGCTTTTGCTAGTGTTGTCGTACCTTCTCCACTATTACAAGCGGTCAGGCAAATAGAGCGGCACTGCTTTAACTCGGCATTTAGATACAGCTCTTCAATCTCAGCATGAGTGGCAGGTATCGTCATCACAGGGCTCCGATAATAGCAATTGTCGAAACGATTCGGAAAATATCGGTGAGACCTAGGCGTGCTTGCTCAGCAAAGCTGTTGCGGCGATCGGGTACATAAACGGTATCGCCAGCGCGAAGTACAGGTAGCATTCGAATGTCTGCTGTTTTACTAAACTCAACTAAATCAAATGAGCGAGCTTGCCCTTGGCAGCACGACATATTGACGATGCTGATTTTACTGACATAAGCACGCTCATCCGGCCCGCCAGCTTCGGCTAAGATATCTAAAATTGTCATGTTGTCATTAAACACATAACGGCCTGGGCTTTTCACTGCACCAAGTACTCGAACCGTTTTTTCTTTCGGTTTATCAAGCCAGTTCTTGTTTTTCTCCGGGACATAGATGGTGTCACCCGGTTTCACTAGCGGTAAAATGGACTCATCACCTGTTTCAAAGTAAGTCGACAAATTGAGCCTACTTACTTTTGCATAAGGCTTGTCGCGATGTGTCACACGAATGTTGTGAATGTCGGCGTCTTTGGTTGGTCCATCTGCAGCTGAGAGAATATCGAGGAAATGCATCTCATTGGTAAAGCGATAGCGGCCAGGCGCATTGACTTGACCAAATACGTAGATGGAGGCGTCAGAGCTTTGTCTTACCCACTGAGCTTTGTTGTCAGAAGGGTCTTGCGGAAGATCGTGTACCCTTACTACCGCGCCCGCGCCAATAAAAGGCAGCTCAGATTGTGGAGCGCCTTTTTTAATAAACTCATCGAGGTTAAACACAACGGTTTTTCCGCCGTTTGCCACTTCGATTTTAGAGGTGTCTGCTCGCCCTTTCGGACCTCCAACGTGTGCCAACAAATCCATCAGATCCATTTCATCTGACCATTCGATGCGACCGGGTCTTACTACTTCGCCAATGACATTAACAGCGCGGTCAGGTGAGATTTTTAACCATGACTTTTCATTGATATCTGTTTTCTCTGGTACAAAAATCGCATCACCAGCTTCAATAAGGGGCGCTTGAGCAGTGCTTAGACCTTCGGTGTAAGCTGTCAGATCAAAAGGTATAATTGAACCGTCAGATTTAATCACACGCATTTGACGAGATTCTGCAAAACGCGTTGGGCCGCCGGCATTGGCCAGAATATCCATAAATGTCGCGCCGGGCTTACCCTCGAACGCACCTGGTGCTGCAACTTCACCCATGACATAAACGGTGTTCGAGCCGGATTTAATTTCCTCTTCCTGCTTAGGTACAAAGATGGTTGCGCCTGGCTGCAATGGCGGGAGTAGTGAGGTGTCACCACTGTCTAAGTAGCGTTTTAAGTTGAAAAGAATAGGGGAGTTATTGCTGATAACTCGAATTTGCTCGACGCTGGCATAACGTGTGACACCGCCTGCACGCATGAGTACATCGACAAGATCGGTATTGGCTTTGTAAGAAAAAGAGCCCGGTGCGTTGACCTCACCAAACACCTTGATCGCTTGACGTGAGTCTGCACTGTCTCCAGAGTCGGCGAGCTTTGCTGCGTCAAACTCTTGCTCAACATTACCAACAAGCGGTGAAGCAGGGACAAAAAGGATATCTAAGGACTCCAGTGCGGGTAGGTCGCTGTCATCACCAGTATCAAGGAACTGTTTGTAATCAAACTCAATGCGATCTGCGCCGCGGCGGTGAATCATTTTATTGAGCTGCGCCCCGGCTCTCAGGCCGCCAGCGGCTTGCAGAGCCATTTGTACGTTTGAGTTGTAAGGGATGGTGTACTCCCCGGGCGCCTCAACATAACCCTGTACGGAAATCAGGATCTGACGCTGGGCGATGAACACTTTGACGTTGCTGGTATCGCGAAAGATCGTGCCAAGGGCATCAACTACGACAGACTCAAGCTGGGTTTCATCAAATCCGGCGACGAAGACTCGCCCGACTTCAGGAAGATTGATACGACCGCGTTTGTCGACTTGAAATGCTCGGTTAAGGCTCGACTCTCCGGGTAGATCAACTTGGATAAGGTCGCCAACTTGAACATTTTTTTCGTCGGCGAGTGCAGCAGGGCTGAGCACAACGACGATCATTGCCAATAGCAGTGTTGCTAGGGTATTGAGAAGCTTCATCATTGTGCTCCTTTGTTAGCAGCTCCATTTCCAGTACGGCTACTTTCTGTTGTGCTATAACTTTCTGTAGCGTTATAGTTATCAGCAATGACATCAACGCTTACGCGTCGGTTGGTGAGCATGACGCCCGGTGTGTTTCCTTGATACAAGGGCAGCTCTTCACCTAAAGAATGTGTATCGATTCGATTAGGCGCTAATCCAAAGATAGTAAGGTAACGTTTTACTTGTTGCGCACGTCCTTTGGCGATTCGCTCGTTGTATTCTTTAGTCCCGGTCGCATCGGCGTGGCCTGTGACCGACAGTCGAATGTTCGGATACTGTTTTAAAATGTTAGCTGCCTCTGCTAAGTGACCCATATATTTAGGGTTAACTTCAATCGAGTCATAGGCAAACTGGTTGTCGACGTTTAAAAGGTTGTATATGCGTCTTACCACCGACATTTGGTCATCAAATGCCGCTCCTTTCGCTGGTGGTGCGCAGGTTGCTTGACTTAATACGTAGTCTAGTCGTAGCTCTAGGTCGTTCAATTTTTTTCGCTGAATAACGATGTCGTTGGCGGCGTCAATCCATAGACCGCCCTCAAGCTCTCGTGCGATACGGTTTTGCTTCTCCTGAGCTTGCAATACTGCGGCAGGAAAGCACCATTGAGCGCCTTCTTGGATGAGAGAATCTAAGTGGAGTTTGGTCAGTTTCCAATCGAAGCGTAGCCCATGCTCCGGACCGAGTGGTTCATCAGGCATGACAGGTGAAAAGTCGGATCCTACATATTGTTCAGCAATGCCTCCGGTTCCATCATCAGGATAACTGGTACATGCAACCAGAAGACTTGCCAAAATACAGGTTAATGCTTGTTTAATACCCGTGTTTACTTCCATGTAGTGACCACCTATTTTGCCAACTTTTTAGTCTAATATTTTGAGGCTATAAGTACTCGTTGCTGGCGTGAGTATTGACTGGAATCGCCTGACCAATTCGAAGTAACTTTATGATTTGCAGGGGCTGTCCTGTGACATTTTCCAGACGCATTTTTCGTTCACGTTCAACGAGTCGCTTATACAAATAAACAATAGCACCGATGCCAGAAGAATCCATAAAGCGCACTTGTTCTAGGTCGATTTCCACTTCTTGGTGTCCATCATTGTGAATGATGTCATCAATTTGAGCTTGAGCCGATCGGCTGCCTCGAGCATCAAAATCGCCTAAAACTTTTACTTGAAGGGTTTGAGTGTTGGTTTCTGCTTTTAGTAGTTCCATGGTCTTGTCCTCGTCCTGAATGGCCAAATTGTTTCTACACTGATTAGATTGCATGGAGTGTGCCAATTATTTAGCTGTTTACATTCAATGGCTTAGGTGTGTTCTGGTGTGTGTTTATCAAATTGAACTCGTGATTCTCAAATTGAAAATCGAAATTGCAGGGTGAGAAGTGAGAGAAATTTAGCGGAATGCGTTAAAGAAGTGAGTTGATTACAGCCACAAGTATGTTTAGCTTGCTCTACCACTCAGGCCGTTGGCAGGGCAGGCTAAGCGGCAGAGCAAGATTCATTTAATAGATGATGGCCGTTTTCACCATAGCCTTGAAGCGGCGAACGCTAGGGTAGGTGATGAAAGTTTGCACATGTTTTGCTGTGCGATGGAAATAACCTTTGTGCTGCGAAGCATACTCACAATAGGCGTCCATCAAACGCTCATCAACAAAGCGCTTTGCTTTAGAGCACTGAGCTTGAGCAAAGCTGACGTGACGCTGAGCAATCGTCTTCATCGCCTCAATGCGTTTTGGCACATTGGAAGAGACGCTGCCTTGGCGCATCAGGTAGTGCATACGAATTTCGTTGGTAAACGACACGTCGCCAGCTTCACTGAGCTTTAACCACAGATCCCAATCACTGGCACTTGGCAATTCACAGTCAAACCCTTGTACTTGAAGGTAAGCATCACGTCGACACATGACCGAAGAAGTGCCGACAATATTCTCTTTAAAAAGCATCGCGGTTGCATGGTTTAGCATTTGATAGCCGGTAGTGGCAGATTGCGATTCAATGTGGCGTTGAAACTCGGGCCAGTATTGAAAGCACGGAATGATAAACTCGTTAGCTTCATTGATATGCTCGTAATTGGTAAAGCTGAGTACGCAATTTGGGTGCTCACTCATAAAAGCCACCTGTTCGGCGAGTTTACTGTGTGTCCACAAATCATCAGCATCTAAAAATGCTATCCACTCACCTTTGGCTTGCGCTACGCCAAGATTGCGAGCGGCGCCAGGCCCTCCACGCTCACTTAGAATGAGTGAGATATGTGGATGGGTCTTACTTAACTCAGTTAAGTACTCACGCGAACCGTCCGTGGAACCATCGTCAACGAACAGGATTTCGTAATGGGTATAAGTCTGCTGCTCAATGCTTTGTAAACACTGAGGAAGGTACGCCAAACAGTTGAAGTTTGGAATGACAATACTGACGATAGGAGTTGAATGTGAAGTCATGTTGGAATTCCTTATAAACGTTTAGCGAACGTATCAGTGCGGATTGAGTTGTCGGCTGGTTTTGCTTTAGGTCGCCAGTTCTGCATCAGCCAAAAGCTGAATAGAGCCGTTTGTACTAGCCAGCCTGCTACCAGATAGATTGGTGAGAATTGGTTGAGAGCGATAAAACCTGTTGCCCAAGCTAAGTGAGTAGCAAGTTGTATGTAGTGATGATTCAGCACCAGGCGCTTTTGGCTGGCGCGGTCAAAGAGATAGGCACGAAGCGCATAGAGCACGACAAAGGCAAACACAACGCCTTGTATTCCAAATAGCCAACTTGACAAGGTAAACACAGTGAGTGCTGCTACTGCCATAATAGTGTTGATTTTTAGAACAATTTTCGGCTGTTTATCAATGTAGCAACCTGTGGTCAAGGTATGGGAAATTTGCTTAAATGCGATGCCTAGCGCTAGCCACGGGATCCATTGTGATGCTTCGTGATAGCGTGCTGGAAACCAGTTTTCAATAATAACCGGTGCGAACAGAGCAATACTCATCGCGAACCAAATGGTGGTGTGGCAAAGGGTTTCAGCGATTTGGACTGTTTTGACTTTGCCGTTATCTTCATTAAGTATTTGAAAGCGTTTTGGAAACCACCATAGGGTTAGGGGTTCGCACAGAAAGGCAACAATAAGGGCAAATTGCATCGCGATAGCGTATTGAGCCAATGATTCTAACCCCACCGTCGCTGCTAAGATCCAGCGTTCAGCACCTGCTGCGACAAATAATAGCGATCCAGAGAAGATAAGAGGTAGCCCATAGTGCCTCATTTGCTTTGCGACGTGAGCGTCCCAGCTAAATGAAAGTGAACACCATTGTTTGACTAATAGAAGGGTTGCTAAGTACAGAGACGAGAGTAGACCGGAGAGCAACACGCCAGTCAATCCTAAACCGTAATGTAAGAAAGCAAAGGTTAAAACGGCTTGAATCATAGCTTTGCTACTTGTTAGCAAAAAGAACAAGCGAGCATTGTCGACTAATCTTAGCCATGTTAGCGGCATGTTGATGGCACTGCTGATAATGAGGGTCAACGTGACCAAAATAAAATCTGTGCTGCTGATTTGTGTCCATGTGGACAGCACAAAAAGACCAATTGGTACGGCAGCGATGAGCGCCATGACTGCGATAGTGAGCTGTTGAATCGTGGCGGTGCTGTTTAACGTGTCAAACGCGTTGCCTTTTGCCTCTCCTGCTTGCTTGTACAGCGCTTCTATCAAACCAAAACCAAGAATAATGCCACCAACGTTTAATATGGACAGCCATAGATCAAGCTGACCGTAGTCCGTGGTAGACAGCGCACCTGCAACAATCGGCAGCATGATAAACGATACGCCTTTCATCAAAACTAGCCCTGCGGCGTAGTAGAGCGACTGTTGGATAGCGCGGCTCATAGCGTGGCTCCTTGTAACTGGTAGTTGCTTTCAATAGCGGTGGCCAGTTTTTTCGCTGAGTTGCGAGCACTATAAAGTCGAGTCACACGAGTTCGCGCCTTGTCTAGTTGGCTCATTCGCTGCGAAGTGGTCAGTGAATACGTTTTGACGATGGCGGCTGCCAAACTTTGTGGGTCTTTTGGTGGTACTAAGAGTCCGGTACCTTCAACGATCATCTCTTTGCAGCCCATGAAGTTACTGCAAATCACCGGCAGTCCGAGTGCCATCGCTTCTTTTACCACGACTGGTCCTGTGTCTCTATCGCCGTCACGAGCTTCACAAAAAGGGGTGCAAAGTGCTAAGTAGTGTGCGGCGTTATCAATAATCCATTCGGAAGGACGGCTACCAAGAAAGTGTACTTGCTCAGCAATGCCCAACTGATGGGCTAGCGCGACAAGCAGGGACTTCTGTTCACCATCCCCCACAAGATCCAACATCGGACGTTCATCATCCGGAAGTAGCGACATGGCTTGAAGAAGATCAATCAGCCCTTTTTTCTCGGTTAGGCGGCCGACAAAAAGTAAACGCCCATTGTGATGTTGACGAGGATGAAATGGATAGCGGCTAAGTTCGATCCCACATTCAACCAAATGAACTGGGTGGTTAGGTGCAAGCTTTAGAAACTGGTCACACATATCTTCACAAACGCAGACTGAAAAGCTGGAAGACTCGAGCTTGAGAGCCAAATCGGTCGGGCGCGCATAAACATCGTAACCGTGACCGACAAAAGAGACCTGGCAACCTGAAAGCTGACTGGCCGCAATCGCCGTCGCTGCGGTATGCAGAGCAAAATGCGCGTGCAGGTGGTTACATTCATTGTCCAGTGCCACTCGTGCTAGCTGTCCTGCACTGCGGATCAATGACTTCTTTGGAAGGCCGTTTTGACGAAGAATGAAGGACAGTGCTTTGACGCTTCTAAGTGGGTTGCGAAGCCAAATGGCGAGTGCCGAAAAATTGCTAACGCTAGAAAGAGCAATAGCCTTATCAAGCAGCGGCCTATCAACAGGCTGACCACCATCTTGATGGATATTGAAGGCAAAGGGCTTCACCTGATATCCCAGAGCTTCCATCGCACGTATCTCTGTGCCGACGAAGGTTTCTGATAGAACAGGGAAATCACTGAGTACGTAACCTAAGGTTTTCATTGCTCTCTCCTATGCGCCAGTGATGGACTGAATAGCAGTTAGCGGCTTCGATTGCGACCAAACCGCGCTAAAGCCTAGAGTCGGTAAATGCTGCTGAACGCATTGCCATGACTGATCATCATTGATGTTGCTCAGGCAGTTCATCTGTCGCAAGCTGCGCTCGATGGTACCGCGAGACAAGTGCTTTGCTAGCTCGCTATAGTTGTACATCGGCGTGCTGTTTTTGCCCCAGTTTTCAATGCCTAGTCGGCTCGTCAATGCAGGGTAGCGGTAGCTGAGTGGTAATCCGTGGCTAAGCGGCTGATCTGTTTTGTCCCAGCGAATATTGGCAAGTTTTGGAGATAGTTTCTGTATCGCTTTTCGATGGAACCGACTCGCGAGCTTATAGCGCACTGGCAAGTGAGCAATTTGATACAGAGCATCTTTGTTGAGAAATGGATGGCTGCGAAGGTAGTGCGAATCTAACATTTGCTGGCCGCAGGCGACAAAGCGAACCACTCGATTTTGTAGATAGAAATTGTCCAAAAAACGTGCTGCCGTATCGAAATCATGGGCGTGGCGTTCAATGATTCTATTTAGGTCATTGAGCATGGTTTCTTTGTATTGTGGTGCATAGTTGAAGAACGGTGTGGCTGATTTCGAATACTCTTCTCGAATGTAACGCTTCGCTCGCTCCATCAGCGACGTGTGACCTACCATGCCTTGACCAAAGATACTGAAACCTGGAAAACCCCGGTCGTAGTAAAACGCTCTTGCCACTTCAGCACCGGTGCCGGTGAGAAGCATGCGTCCAGAGGTTTGTGCTAAAAGTGAGGAATCAAGAATCGAATGAGCATGATGGAGAGGGACTTCTCCATTTCCTAGATCCGCGACACGTTGAATGTTGCTAGGGTCAGTTGGCGTCGCGAACTCGTTTCCAGTAATCAAACGAAGCCCTGCGCACTCGGCAAGGTTTTTGGCAATTTGATGGTCACTAGAGAGAGGTGAGCCGTAGGTTAGCGTGGTTGGTTTTTTGCCAAGCGCTGTGGCTGCGGAAAGAATCAAGCGAGAGTCAAGCCCGCCACTTAATGACACCATTGGCTCACTGCCGTAGTTAAACGCTTCGCGAACGGCTTCGACAAAAGCCTCCAACGCATCGTCAAAACGGGTGATGTCGTTATCTAAAATCGGGATGTCTTGATGAGATTGGATGTTAGTGCGCTCAGAATCGATAGTGACTGTTGTACGCCCATTGAGGCAGCGGATCTCATTCCACAATGTCTGCTCATCAAACAACTGGCCGAACGCTACCAAAGTGCGTTGAGCGCTAGACGTTTTCGGTTGGTGATGTGTAAAGGTGCTCAGCGCTTGACGACTGGTATAAACCGCGGTGTTGTGTTGATGTTCGCCAATCCAAACAGGGAAGATGCCAAGACGATCTGTGCATGCTTGTACGGTTTGCTCATTGCTATCGACTACAATCCAACTTCGACCCCAATAAGACTGACTGCGGTTTAAGCTCACATCGGCGATAATATCAGCATCGCTGGCAGCGCTGGCAGGGTCACCCCAACAAATCACGGTTTTATGGCCAAGCTCCCAAATGGTCGCGCTATCCAGTTCGCCATCATTGGCCGTGTTAGTAATTTCGACTGCTTTGTTGGTCGCTTTAGGAATTGTAATTAGATAATGTGCCATAACCCTGCCTCAGAAGTTCTATTGATACCTCTGTATTGCAACAGCCGTGCCCAAATTTAAATATAATAAATACAGTTGGTTACGTTTTGATCTTGAAGTGGTAATGGTGTTTTTTCATTTTGACAATCAAAATCAGATTGAGAATTTGCACTGAGATGGGGTTAAGAGCGGGTAAACAAAAAGAGAGCCACAAGTGACTCTCTTTCATGAAGCTACGATTCGCTAAATGTTGGAATCGATGGCGTTAAGCGCGAGCTCGGCGTTTAGGAGCGCCTTTACCGTTTGGTTTACCTGCAGGCTTGCCACCTGATCTTTGTTGACCATTTGGTTTGCTGTTTGGTTTACCGTTGCCTTGCTTACCAGGGCCTTGAGCACCATTACCTTGAGTGCCATGACCTTGATTCTGACCAGCTGCTGGGCGTTGACCCGGCTTCTTACGTCGCTGACCATCCGTTCGGATGTCCGGTTGTCCCTTCGTGTGCTTGGTAGCAAATCGATTGGCACCATGACGGCCGGATTTACGGCGCTGTGCTGGCGTACGTGAGTCGATATCTTCAGCAGGTACTAGGCAGCTTGGTTTGTCGCCAATTAGATATTGCTTACCCATGCTGACTAAGGCTTCACGGATCTGCGGCCAGTTGTCTGGATCGTGATAACGTAGCAAGGCTTTGTGCAAGCGACGCTGACGTTCGCCCTTCGCCACTGGCAAGTCTTCACGTTTTTTGTATTTGACGCGTTTCAGCGGGTTCGTTTCTGAGTAATACATGGATGTTGCATTACACATTGGCGACGGATAGAAGTTCTGAACTTGGTCACATTCAAAGTTGTTCTTTTTCAGCCACAGTGCCAGGTTAAGCATGTCTTCGTCTTCTGTGCCTGGGTGTGCCGAGATGAAGTATGGGATCAAGTACTGTTTCTTACCTGCTTCAGCGCTGTATTTTTCAAACATCTCTTTGAAGCGGTCATAGGTACCCATACCTGGTTTCATCATCAGATCCAACGGGCCTTTTTCCGTATGCTCTGGTGCGATCTTTAGGTAGCCACCTACGTGGTGTGTCACGAGTTCACGAACGTACTCTGGGGATTCAATGGCCAAGTCATAACGAACACCAGAGGCGATCATGACCTTTTTCACTCCATCAACTTTACGCGCTGCGCGGTATAGGTCGATAGTGTGTTTATGATCCGTGTTGAGCTTGTTACAGATGCCTGGGAACACGCAAGAAGGACGTCGACAGTTTGCTTCCGCTTTTGGATCAGAGCAGCCTAAGCGATACATGTTGGCTGTTGGGCCGCCCAAATCAGAGATGGTACCAGTAAAACCCGGTACTTTGTCGCGGATCTCTTCTAGTTCCCCAATGATTGATTCTTGAGAGCGGTTTTGAATAATTCGTCCTTCGTGTTCAGTGATCGAGCAGAACGAGCAACCTCCAAAACAGCCACGCATAATATTAACCGAGGTTTTGATCATGTCGTAGGCAGGGATCTTGGCTTTACCGTATTTAGGGTGAGGTACACGCGCATATGGCAGGCCAAACACGTAGTCCATCTCCTCTGTGGTGAGCGGAATCGGTGCTTGGTTTACCCAGAGCTCGCGGTTGCCATGGCGCTGAATCAGCGCACGACCCGAATATGGGTTGGTCTCAAGGTGCATCACACGGCTGGCATGAGCGTAAAGGATACGGTCATTGTTGAGCTTCTCGAAGGGTGGCAAGCGCACAGCCGTCGAGACTGCATCATGACGAGATGGGCGAATGGTAATCGGTTTCGCTTCAGCTTCAGCTTCAGTCTCTGATTTGTTGGTGTCGCAGTTTGATTCCACCTGATATGGGTTTTGTGGCACGAATGCTTTACCCGGCTTTTCAATACGCGATGAGTCAATGATGGTGTATTGCTCTGGTTCAACCGCCAAATTCACTGCTGTGCCGCGAATATTGGTCATGTCAGCCACGCTTTCACCATCAGCTAGTCGGTGCGCAACTTCTACCAGTGCACGTTCTGCGTTACCAAACAGTAGAATGTCGGCTTTGGCGTCAAATAGCACTGAGCGACGAACTTTATCTGACCAATAGTCGTAGTGAGCAATACGGCGCAAGCTGGCTTCAATACCACCCAGTACGATAGGAGTTTCTTTGTAGGCTTCTCGGCAGCGCTGAGAATACACCAGTGTTGCGCGGTCTGGTCGTTTACCACCTTCGTTGTTTGGTGTGTAAGCATCGTCGTGGCGCAGTTTTTTATCCGCGGTGTAACGGTTGATCATTGAGTCCATGTTGCCAGCAGTGATACCGAAGAAGAGATTCGGCTTACCTAGGCTCATGAAGTCATTCTTATTGCTCCAATCTGGCTGAGCAATAATACCAACGCGGAAGCCTTGTGCTTCAAGCAGGCGACCAATGATAGCCATACCAAAACTAGGATGATCAACATACGCATCCCCCGTGACAATAATGATGTCACAGCTGTCCCATCCAAGGGCGTTCATCTCTTTTCTGCTGGTGGGCAAAAAAGGAGCAATACCAAAGCATTCCGCCCAGTATTTTTTGTGCTCATGGATTGGGGTGATGTCGTTGTGCATATTTTAACCTCTAGTTTTGAAGGCGGGCATTATATACTTCAATCCCAGTGACTTCAAAGCCCAAACAAAGTGTGGTTATTTTGCTGTATGACGAGTCAATGGTATTCGTCCTCAAGCTGATATATCATCAGCGCCAATGATTTTTGCTTTGAACTCATACCCATGATTACTGCTGTTTTGACATTACTTGCGCCGGCACTTTCCGTTGCGATGCTCGTACTAACTCTTATTTTAGCAAAGGGCGACATTTGCCCCGGACAAAGAGGCCGTATTCACAAGTTATTGCCAGCTATAGGCATACTTTGGCTTGCCATCGCTTCTTTGAAGATTGAAGCTTTTTTAGTGGTGTTTGCGCTGTTCTATTTCTATTCCAAAGTTCAAACAGGTAAAACCCGAGAGAAAGGGCCTTTCTGGGCTCTGCATCTTGCTAACGGTATGGGGATGACCTTCTCAGTGATTTTGATCGCTCAGCAGCCAAATCTCGCTCAATCTATGTCGCTTGCCAGTGCAGGATTATTGCTAGGTGCGGCGTTTGCCCATTTACTGCTGACAATGGCTAAGACACGACTTCAGGCCTTTCATCGCATCTTACCGGTGTCAGGCGTTGTGTTTGCGATGCTATTGGCATTGAGTTTTGTGTTTAATGCTTATCAGTGGGAGCCTGAGGTTGTTGCTAACTATACTCCAGCGGTGATTATCTCTTTGCTTATGCTAATGGCTGGCATCGTGATTTGGAGCTGGCACATTATTCGTCACCGAGCACCAGCGAAAGGTCAGCTTGCCGTCGCGTTTTTGAGCCTTTTGGTGACCAACATTGGGCTGTTGCAGCTTTATTGGCTTGCTTGATCTGTAAACCAAGTCACTTTCTATTCCGTAATAAACAGCTAGTCTTTAAGGGCAAGCTTTTTTATGGAGTGCGGTTATGGATCTAAGTAATGTGAGCGGTTTTGACAGTATTATCTTGCTTGGTATCGTCAACGAAAAATTGCGCTTAGAGTGCGACTCGTTTGATGAGTTGGTGAGCATGTATGAAATGGACGTAGAAGGCGTGGTAGGTAAATTGGATATGCTCGGTTACCAGTATGACCCTTTGACCAATCAGTTCAAAGCGTACCATCGCTAAATCGCTAACCATAGAAAAAGGTCGCATAATGCGACCTTTTCGTTTTTATAGAGCCTGTTTATTATAGAACTCTTTATCTATTCGGGCTCATTAGCCGCAGCATTTTTTGTGCTTTTTACCGCTGCCACACGGGCAAGGGTCATTGCGACCTACTTTCACCGATTCAACGGTTAGCGGTTTAGGTGGAATGCTGTCATCGATTTCACCATCGACGTAAAACCACTGGCCTTGTTCGAATAGAAAGCGCGAACGCTCTGCCAAGCAGTACTCATAACCGTTGTCTTTAAGAAAAGCGCGAAAGCTTACATAGCCTTCGTTTTCATGGTTGCCACTCTCGCTGCCAATGACTTCAAGCTTGAGCCAATCACTGTTTATAGAGTCAGCGATTGCTTCTCGCTCATTCTCTGCATGACAACTTGGATGATAGGTCGCGACAACAAAGTCAACATCCTTGGTTAAGTGGGCGCTATAGCGCGCGCGCATCAGCTGCTCAGGCTGTTTCGCTAGGGTGACATCTTGGTGGATGGGGTGGCAGCATGTTTCGTAGCTTTGATTACTGCCGCAGTAGCATGGTTTCATGATTAATCTTTGATTTGGTGTTTAACGTTCAAACGTGAACGTGGTACTCGGACTCAATTGCCAGTAGGTCTTCAGTCCATTTAATAGCGTCATCATAATGCTTCGCGAGCTTTTCGTCACTGACTTCTAGTTTGTCGCGATAAGCTATCACCGTCATCCAATCGGCATTCTCGTACGCTTTGACCAAGGACAGAATGTTGCCAAGTGTGCCTTGTTTCGTCACCAACGCTGATTTAACCATATGGTCGATAGGCATTTTTTCTACCAACTCTTCTAAAGGCTGGTCAAACAGCGAGTCTAACAATGAGAACATACCAGTGAGAAAGCCAAGGCCTTCGTCGAGATTAGTATTCATGTCGCTAAGCAGCAGCTCACAGAAACGAGCGCGTTGAATTGATAGGCTATACAGGCTATCTGGCTTGTCGTCTTGGGTTGACGTAATCGCCACCAAGGAGATGAATTTTCTAAGACGCTCTTCACCTAGGTAAACTAAGGCTTGCTTGAACGATTTGATTTCTGAGCGGATCAGATACGAGGCATTCACAAACGTTAGTAGCTTGTACGACAAGGTGACATCAAGAGAAATGAGTCGTTCTAGCTCATCGTAGTTGATGTCTTGGTTAGCTATCTCTTTACAAAGCTGAACGACCGTCAGGAAAGAAGGTTTGATTTGCTTACGGCGAATCAACTGCGGACGACTAAAGAAATAGCCTTGAAACTGATCAAAGCCGACTTGCTTGGCAAGCTCAAACTCTTCGTAGGTTTCCACTTTCTCAGCCAGGAAAGTAATATTGTGAGGTCGCAGTCTTTCGATAAGTGCTTGAGCCTTTTTCAACGAGTACTGGCGAATATCAATTTTGATAATCGATGTATACGGCAAGAAAGGTAGCCACTCTTTGCGTGGAACAAAATCATCAAGGGCGATGGTGTAACCCGCTTGGGACATTTTCTTAATCGCAGCAAGCAGCTCAGCAGTCGGCTCACAACTTTCTAAGATTTCGATAACCAGATTTTCTTTAGGGAATAGGGTCGGGACTAAGTTCACCAAGCTTTGGTAAGGGAAGTTCACGAAACCCAGTTTATCGCCTATCGTACTGTAATGTGTTGCCAAGAAATGCTCGGAGAGAAGTCGGTTGGTGGCCAGTTCTGGGTCAATATCTGGAAAGGTATTGTTAGGACCGTCCCGAAATAGCAGCTCATAGCCAACAGTTTTTTGTTCGCTATCCAAGATAGGTTGTCTAGCGATGTACGAGTATTTCAAATTCTGCATGGTTATCTCAAAAACGTTGACTCATAGTAACGTTTTATTACTTTCTTTGACTATGAAACTATTGGAATTTCGAGGGGTAGTTCATGGTTTGTTAAAAAAACGGCGCTCAAGACACTGCGATTCTGGCTCACACACTAATACCGAGCCTTGTTGATACCAATCGCCGAGCACGATTCGTGTTGCGGGGTGGCCTTGGACGGTGAACTCATGTGTTCCTGGCCTGTGCGTGTGCCCATGGATCATAAGATCAGTGCCAGTCTCACGAAGCAGCGCTTCTACTTCGTTTTGGTTAACGTCCATAATGTCGAGTGACTTACTGGACTTGACCTCTTTGATATCGCCCTGGATTTTATTTGCAATACGGCGTCTTGTAAAGAACGGAAGGCGATTAAATAGCCATTGCAGCCAAGGCATATGTACTTTGGCGCGAAACTTCTGATATCGCACATCATCAGTACATAGCGTATCCCCATGTAATATCACCGCTTTCTTACCGTATAGGTCGATGACACTGTGTTCATCGAGAAGGGTAATACCGGTTGCTTTGCAAAAACGCTTTCCCAACAAAAAGTCGCGATTACCTTGAATAAAGTAGGTATCGACGCCGTGCTGAGTCAGAGTAAGAAACTCTTGCTTAATCATAGCGGCAAAAGGAGAAGGGTCATCGTCGCCAATCCAAAATTCGAACAGATCACCGAGTACATACAATGCATCTGCGTGAATGGCTTCTTCGCGCATAAACTTAACAAAGCAATCCGTGGTTTGGGGTAACTGAGGGGAAAGGTGTAAGTCAGAAATGAATAATGTTGTCATAATATACAGCAAGGGAGGGCAAGCCCTCCCTTTTAACGATTACTCTTGAATCGTAGAACCAGTGATGATCACTTCTTCTAGAGGTACGTCTTGGTGCATACCCATAGAGCCAGTGCTCACACCTTTGATCTTGTTAACGATGTCCATGCCTTCAACAACTTCTGCGAATACACAGTAACCCCAACCGTCTAGGCTCTCAGAGCGGAAGTCTAGGAACGTGTTGTCGTTTACGTTGATGAAGAACTGAGAGCTCGCAGAATGCGGTTCCATAGTACGTGCCATAGCCAAAGTACCTACTTTGTTGCTAAGGCCGTTGTTTGCTTCGTTTTTAATTGGAGCACGAGTCGTCTTCTCTTTAAGACCAGACGTCATGCCACCACCTTGGATCATGAAACCGTCGATAACACGGTGGAAAAGCGTGTTGTCGTAGAAACCATCGCGGCAGTATTGTAGGAAGTTTGCACTTGTTTCTGGTGCTTTCTCTTCGTTCAATTGAATTTTGATGTCGCCGAAATTAGTGTGAAGGGTGATCATGATGAATACCTATTCCATTTTTCTATTTTGAAGCCATGATTCTAGCTTAACTCCCTGCACAAGCAATAGCAGAAAGCGGGATATCTGCAATAAAAGGAACGCTTTTTATACAATGGATAGTGTTAGCTGCAAAAACTGCCGCAAAAAGCCGAGATTTCTTCGCTAATTGACTCCATTCTACGTAGCTTTATGGTTATAATCGCCGATACATTTCAAACGTAATAGTTCAGATAGAGATCATGTTAAAAATATACAACACACTGACACGACAAAAAGAGGAATTTAAACCTATTCATGCAGGCAAAGTCGGCATGTATGTCTGTGGGGTCACTATTTACGATCTCTGTCACATTGGTCACGGTCGTACTTTTGTTTCATTCGATGTGGTATCCCGTTATCTTCGTTACGTCGGTTATGACCTAACATTTGTACGTAACATCACGGATATCGATGACAAAATCATCAAGCGTGCTAACGAAAATGGTGAGTCTTGTGAGTCGCTAACAGAGCGCTTAATTGGCGAAATGCACGCAGACTTCGATGCATTGAACATGAAGCGCCCAGACATTGAGCCTCGCGCGACTGAATTCATCGCAGAGATCATTGCGCTGGTTGAAAAGCTAATTGAGCGCGGTTTTGCCTACGTCGCTGATAATGGCGACGTGATGTTCGAAGTCGGTAAGTTTGACGAATACGGCAAGCTGTCTAAGCAAGATCTTGATCAACTCCAAGCAGGAGCGCGCGTAGATGTAGAAAGCGCAAAACGCAGTCCGCTTGATTTTGTACTTTGGAAAATGTCTAAACCAGGTGAACCTACATGGGAATCACCATGGGGCGCAGGTCGTCCTGGTTGGCACATCGAGTGTTCGGCAATGAACTCATCGATTCTCGGTGACCACTTTGATATCCACGGTGGCGGTTCGGATCTTCAGTTCCCACACCACGAGAATGAAATTGCTCAGTCTTGCTGTGCTCACGATACCCAGTACGTGAACACTTGGATGCACAGTGGCATGGTGATGGTAGATAAAGAAAAAATGTCTAAGTCACTAGGTAACTTCTTTACGATCCGAGACGTTCTTGGTCACTACGATGCAGAAACGGTTCGTTACTTCCTAATGTCTGGTCACTACCGAAGCCAACTTAACTACAGTGAAGATAACCTAAACCAAGCACGTTCAGCACTTGAGCGTCTATACACGTCACTACGTGGTTTGGATGTTAATGCAGAGCCTACAGGCGGTGAAGACTATGTGACTCGCTTTACGACAGCGATGAACGATGACTTCAATACTCCAGAAGCGTACTCAGTGCTGTTTGATATGGCGCGTGAGATTAACCGTCTGAAAACAGTTGATATGGCAGAAGCGAGCCAGCTTGGTGCGCTAATGCGCGAACTGGCTGATATCATTGGTATTTTGCATCAAGATCCAGAAGCTTTCCTTAAAGGCGATGCGGGCGATGATGACGAAGTGGCGGAAATTGAAGCGCTGATCAAACTTCGTAACGACTCTCGTGCATCGAAAGATTGGGCGAATGCCGATCTGGCTCGCGATAAGCTGAACGAACTGGGTATCATCCTAGAAGATGGCTCAGAAGGCACGACGTGGCGTCGTAAATAACCGTTTTGATAGCCCTAGCTTGCTAGGGCTTCTTTTTAGTTTCTAATTTTGGTGATACGTTTTGGCTCAGATGTACTTCTATTACTCAGCAATGAATGCGGGTAAATCGACGACTCTTCTTCAATCTTCTTTTAACTATCAAGAACGTGGTATGACGCCACTTATCTATACCGCAGCGTTGGATGATCGCTATGGTGCCGGTAAAGTCAGCTCTCGTATTGGTCTGCAGTCGGAAGCTCAGCTGTTTCGCGCTGAGACGAATCTTTTTGATGAGATTGCGGCGATCAATGCTGAAACCCCAAGACACTGTATTTTGATCGATGAGTGCCAGTTCTTATCCAAGCAGCAGGTGTACCAACTTACCGAAGTAGTGGATAAACTGAATATTCCTGTGCTTTGCTATGGTTTGCGCACCGACTTCTTGGGTGAGCTTTTTGAAGGCAGTAAACACCTTCTGGCATGGGCGGACAAGCTCGTTGAGCTAAAAACGATTTGTCACTGTGGCCGTAAAGCGAACATGGTGATCCGAACGGATGAGCACGGTAACGCGATTGCAGAAGGTGACCAGGTTTCTATTGGTGGCAACGATAAGTATGTGTCTGTTTGCCGTCAGCACTACAAAGAAGCGCTTGGGAAGTAATGTAAGTTATTGCTTTATTGTATGAAAGAGAGCCACTTTATGTGGCTCTCTTTTTTTGGACTGAGTAATTACAATGCTTCTAGTGATTACAATGCGTCTAGTGTACTTTGATATTTGAAATGATAACCAAGGTTTTGTAGCTTCTCGCTGGAGATGGTTTTATCCGGCGTTGAGTTCACTAAATTAAGCGATGTGTCCAACCCCGCAGCTCTTAATGCCGCTCGGTAAAACGTCACCTTGTCACAGGATGCAGGTGTGGTGGCATTTACGACACTCGAGCTGATGTTTTCAAGCGCGAAAATGATCGAGCCGATGGCATCATCAAGATGGAGCATATTGGCGGTCGCTTGATCGCTGACGCTTTTGAGCTTGGAAGCGAAGCGCGACGGGTGGCGGTTTGGGCCAAATAATCCGCTGCAGCGCACGATGGCGTAGTCGAGTGTCGAGTTACGAACGTACTCTTCGGCCGTTAACATGATTATAGCTTTAGCGCTAAAATCGTCGCGGCCTTTGGCAATCGGTAGGCGAGCCATGTCTTCAGTCATTAACTCTGCTCGGTCAGGGTAAACAGATGTTGAGCTCACCATAATAATCTTGCTGATGTCGGCATCTTTAGCAAGTTGGCATAACGTATCCCATTGTGAAGCGTAAAGTGCGCCGCCACCTGTTCGAAAGCCCGGCGGGAAGCAGCCAATCAGCGTATCGGCATTCAACCCTCTTAAGTGGTCTAAGGTGGCGAGCTTTTTATCGTCATTGGTAAGCTTGGCCAAATCGAGCACAAAGCCGTCAATACCATGGTGAGCGAGCTCGCTGACTCCTTGCTCTGTGGTACGTGTTGCGGTGACCCGATAGTTTTTGTTATTGAGCGCTTTTGCTAGGGGCAAACCAAGCCAACCAGCACCAACGATGACGACATTATTCTGGTTCATGTTAACCCTCTTTGAAGTTCTGTTTCAGCAATTCCCTTAAACGGCGATGGCCAAGATCATTACTTTTGCTTGAATGCTGAATAATACTGACGTTAATCATGGCAGAGATTTTCTCAAACTCTACCGGAACAGGGACGATGACTCCTTGCTCAAGCGCCGACTTTGCAAGGTAAGTGGGTATGTATGTCCAGCCAAACCCAGCAATACACCACTCAAGTAGCATTTGGTAGCTGTCCGAATACCAAATATCTGGACTCAACGCATGATGTAAGCTACTTGTTTTGTTATTGCGAGAGCTGATCGACAATTGGCGATGCAAGCTCAAAATCTCAAGATGAGGGGCGACGGTTTGCGCTAGCGGATGAGACGCTGAGACATAAACGTCGAACTGAAGTGACCCGATACTCTCGAAATCGAGCGAAAAGGGCACGGAAAGATCTTCATGAATGATAGCGGAAGTGGCTCTTCCGGTTTGTACCATTTCGACCGCATCACAGCTTGAAGCAAACAATAGCTCTAACTCGAGTCTTGGAAACTCATCTGATAGCGCTCGAATGATAGGCGTAACCCAGCCAAAAGAAATGCCCTCGTCAATGGTCAGAACGATAGGTTGGATCTCCTTTTGCGTCAAACTATCGACGCGTTCGGCAAGTCGACCATGCTGGACCATGGCGGCTCTCGCGTAGGGTAGCAGCTTTTCTCCCTCTTCAGTAAGAACCGGGTAGCGACCTCTTCTATCAAACAACTCAACCCCACAGTCAATTTCCAGGTTCATAATATTTTGACTCACGGCAGATTGTACCTTGCCTAATTTTCGCGCTGCACTCGAGAACGACCCAGTTTCCACTGTAGTGATGAAGGCTTCGATTTGTTCCACACTCAACATATCAGTTATCCTGATGTTACCTAACTGTCTATGACACTAAGCATAATTGATAATACATCTATTGCTAGTGCTGATAGCAAAGTTAGGGTGTAATTATATGAATGTAAAAGAAAGAATTTTTCACGCGATGCTATTTGAAGTTACGGCTTTAACCATCATTATTTCTGCTGCTTCGATGCTGGCGGGTGTTAAGTCAACGTCAATGATGGCCGTGGGTATTGGAATGAGCGTGTTTACCGTTATTTGGAATTATTTCTATAACGTACTTTTTGACAAGTTAGTTCCAGGGTGTCGAACGCAAAGAACGTTGGCAGTAAGAGTTGGGCATGCACTGGGCTTTGAAGGTGGGCTGATTTTCTTCACGATTCCCGCTATCGCATGGGCATTGGGTGTGACGCTTTGGACAGCACTTATGATTGAAGCTGGTTTCTTAGTGTTCTTTTTCTTCTTTACCGCTGCATTTAATTGGGCGTATGACAAGTGGGCGCCTTATCAGCGGCTAGTATCTTGGTGGAACGCTGGTACCGATTATCAAATACGTTAGAACGAGAATAAAAACTCTGAGTGAGTGGAGTTGTTTCTAAGGTAGTTAGTATAAATAGGAAGTGGCAACGGATTACCGTTGCCACTTGAAGTTTCAGTGAGCCAACATTTATGAGCTCAATACGCGTAGGATTTTATCCGCGTGCTCAGCGGTCTCAATCCCTTCATCTGTCAGGTATCCACCGTCCGGTAGAGTACAAAGCCCTTTTTCATACAGTCGTTGGACTGCTTTTTGCATATCTTCATTAGCATCATGGTGCACTTTTATACCGGTTGCCGAACTGCTGATATCAAATTTAAGCAGTAGGTTCATCTCTGCGAGATGCTCAGGCGTGAATTTCATAGATTTGCCTCTTGGTTGCGTTTCTTCCATCAACATAGTGGGGAAACAGCACATTGACAATCGCCGAGTGAGGAAAGTGTTAGCTTGCACCGCCTTCTAGTAAGAATTGGTAAAAATTTCGCACTAAGTGGATGAATTATAACCGATTAGAATGCGCCGAGATGTATTTAGTGTTGAATTTGAATATAGTGAGTTGTTTTTGCTTGCTGCACGCTTGGGAGCAGGCTTACGGGATGCGTTGTCCCAGATTAGGAGAGTAGATGTCTACGCGCAAATTAATTGTGGTATTGCTGTGTGTTTTGGGCGTGGCCTCTTGTGCGAGTACGCCGCCAGTTAACGATGCTAGGGCGAATTTAAGCCCCAAAGAGCTGGAGTTGACGCGGAATAAAGAATTTGAACAGCTGACGGCAACTTATACGTACTGGTCGAAAGCGTTGGAAGGTGCAGAGTCGCTGCGCATCTATGCCCCAGAGAATTACCGAGAAATGATGTCGTCTTGGAAGAGCGCTCATGACCTTTTTATTGAGATCCGCAAAGATCCCAATCAAATTGACAACAAGCACTCGGTATTTTCCAGTGAAACATACGCCGTCGGGTTTCGAGATCGCATTAATACCGTTGAGTATAACTACCGAGCGATTCAAGGCTTGAAGAAGCAAGCAGATGAACTTTTAGCGCCGGCTATGACAGAAATGGCTTACCTCCAAAAAATAGAGACAGGTCGTTACTTTAAGCATGCGATGAATACGTTAAGCCGTGACTATCAGCGCCTGTTTGAGCACTTGGTGGTATCGGAAGTGGATCTCGCGACGAGCTATCAAGAGCGTTTTCTTAATCATGCCAAAGCCCTTGAGATACGCGTGATTGATGCGAAGTACGTGAAACCACTAGAGCAAAAGCTTGCGACATTAGCGAGTGCTCGTTACAACGTTTTGGCGCCGGTGAGTTTTGGTTATGTGGAGCAGGGCATTCAGGAACTGTCTGAGTTTGTCACACAATCACCACGCGCGTTTGTCGAGATTGATGAACAAGTGGAACGAATCGACTTTCAATTTCGACGTTTAGAGTCTGTTGTGCAAGAAGTGACGAAACTTATCAATGTAGAGAAGTCTCAGTTTGAGCCGTTTGTGCTTGAGGCAGAATCTCGAATGCACCACATTTCCTCTGCCGCGAAAGGCAATGACTATCGTGATCAGTCGTTATCAGCGCAGTCGAGTCGCATTGCTCATGATGTGGAGCGCTTGAAGGCGGCTGACAACACCCGAGCGCTCAAGAAGGAAAATGCATTGCTGAAACAGCAAATTACATTGCTTCAGAAGCGCAGTGACAGTGTTGTCTCTCCTGATGAGGCGCAGGTAGCCCAAGATGTTGCCGCGCAAAATAGAGCTGAAATAGAGACGTTGAAAAAGCTGGTCAGCGCCCTTCAGGAACAAGCTGAGTAAGCTTTCCAAAACGCCGCGATTTGAACTGACTCCCAATCTTATCTCCAAGCGCTCGCTTCATTGACTCAATGATTGAGCGCCGCTTTTTCCTACGCGCTTATTTGTCGTAACCACCATATTTGGTAAATAACATTTTACCGCCAAATAAATCTTGCTTTATTGATGGATTGGAGTGATTATCCGCGCCCGTTTTAATTGTCACAAAATATGTAAGAGAAAAATGGAAATCAATCAATTTGATGCGCTGTTGCCACCACAAATGGCAGAGCGTGCAGCAGAAGCTGGCGTAGGTAAAGCGACAAAAGATCCGATGAAGTCTTTCCTGTTAGCAATCACGGCAGGTCTGCACATTGGTATTGCGTTTATTTTTTACACCACCATCACGACAGGAGCCGGAGACCTACCCTGGGGACTGACTCGTTTTCTTGGTGGCCTGGCGTTCAGTTTGGGTTTGGTTCTGGTCATTATTACCGGTGGTGAACTGTTTACCAGCTCCGTGTTGACCCTTGTGGCAAGAGCGAGTGGCAAAATTACCTGGCGTGCCCTGTTTAAAAACTGGATGGTGGTTTACGTTGGTAACATGCTAGGTGCATTGTTCCTTGTAGGTATTATGTTGACGGCAAAGCAATACATGTTTGATGGCGGTCAGGTAGGCCTTAACACCATGCATATTGCCCAGCACAAGCTTCATCACGATTTTTGGCAAGCGGTAGCACTTGGCATCATGTGTAACGTATTGGTCTGTGTTGCGGTATGGATGACGTTTAGTGGTCGTACTTTGACTGATAAGATCATCGTGATGGTATTGCCGGTGGCGATGTTTGTCTCAGCAGGTTTTGAACACTGCATAGCGAACATGTTTCAAGTACCGATGGCGATTGGCATCAAAAATCTCGCATCACCTGAGTTTTGGCAAGCTATAGGTGCGACACCGGCAGAGTTTGCGGATCTAAACCTAATGACGTTTGTTGTGAATAACCTAATCCCAGTGACGTTAGGTAACATCATCGGCGGTGGCGTGTTTGTTGGCATGTTGTATTGGTTGATCTACTTACGCGACTAAATCCACTGCGATTAGATCCACTACGATCCAACAGATGCCTAGTTCTATGTAGAAAGTAGTTGTATGCAAAAAGCAGTTGGATACAGAGCAAAAAGGGCGTCTACGCCCTTTTTTAATGCCTGTCAGTTATTAGTGAGCCATCCTGTGCAAGCCAACCTTTTGAGAGGTTGAAAGGTGAAGAGAGGCCATAGCCATGATCATCGGCATCATTGAGTGCGTCGGGTGTGTCGATAAGCCAATTGCGAGCGACATCGTCTTGACTCGGCCTTGTACATAATTCATCCAACATCTTCTTCATCCTTGAGTTGCTTAGCTTTCAGAATCCTGTGCGACGAGGCAACTTTGCTATTTGCCCCTTGTTTTGCTGATAAACTAACCATAATTGATGACAAGAACATGACGCTGGGGATCTTTTGGCCGTTTACAGGCATGTATATTGATAAATAGCGTAACTTCAGAGACTTGGTTATCCACATATCCTGTGGATAACCTGGTTCAAACTTAGTGAGTAACCGCGAAAAGTGCTGAATTAGCCACTTGTTTGAGGACGAATTTTTGGCTTCCCAGAGGCATCGAATCCTCGATAGACCACAAGGTTTAAGCAGACGACGATAGAAATACTCATCATGACCCAAATAGCCATCATAATGACCAGCTGATACTTCACAGCTACGACCGGACTCGCACCGCCTAAAATTTGACCAGTCATCATCCCTGGCAGTGAGACCAGTCCAGTTGTGGCCATTGTAGCCAGAATAGGCGCTAGGGATTTCTGAAGCGAAACTCGGACAAAAGGCAATGTGGCGATAGAAATCGGCGCCCCAAGTGCGATGGAGGCTTGATACTCGCTCCAACGGTTTTCTAACGCGCTGTAGAAGTTCTGAAGCGCAACAATGTTCCCTCCTAAGCTATTACCAAGCAGCATGCCGGATAAAGGTATCGCGTATTGCGCGCTATAGAATGGGTCTGGTTGTACAGTGACAAGGCAAAGCAATGCCAGAATTGGGAACAGCCCAATACACAGTGCAAATACCAAAAAGCTGACAACCGGCCGTTTTGGTAGTTTTGACTTTGCGGCTATCGCGTTAGCACCGACGATAATCATCACCAGCAACCACACCAAGTTGACGGCAAAGCTATCTAAGTAAAACAAATATTCAAGATAGAGCCCCACCAGAGCTAACTGGATTGCCATTCGAATAAGCCCAACAGTGGCATCTTTTCCTATTTCTAGCTTGTAGTAGTTGTTGATGGCGTAGGGGATGAGCAAGGTGGTAGCGAATAGCGCGATCTGCCACCAACTGATATCAATAACTTGCTGCATGTCATGCTCTGTATCTGGGGAAGTTAGTGTCAAAAGTGTACCCAAATTGGCCTCATCATTCACGTGGTTTAAATACGCCTGGAGTAACAAAAAAACAACAAACGACGTGCTGTTGGGGAGGGGGACAGGCTAAAAAAGTTGGTGGAGTTATTGGTAAGAATGTGTAAATGTTGTGGTTATGTAGCTATATTTACATGTGGGTAACAGTATTAATCTGTCATATCTGTTCATAACTTTACACATCAATCTTTAATTAAATACAACTCGGGATGAACTCAAAAAACTGTTGATTAACAAGGGATGAGAGGACGGAATTGATTGAACCTTACTCCTAGTATGGTTTAGCATTTTCCCATAGATGTTTTAAATAATTGAGTGTCCTTCGTGGAATACTCGTGGACTGGACAACATACAAGATAGGCAAATGTATGAGTGATGTTAACAAAGTAGAAAGTGCGGAAAAGCACGGGATGGAGTGGAAGTCGTTTTTCTTTATCTGTGCCGTATTTTTCCCTCTGTTGAGTGTGGCTATCGTTGGTGGCTACGGATTTATCGTTTGGATGCTCCAAATGTTCGTTTTCGGCCCTCCAGGCGTGCATGGCTAATTTGTAGCCAAACCCGTTCAACAAGTTTCAAGAGAGTTAGTCATGAAATCCTTTTTAATTAAACTTTGGCGCACCATCAGCCGCCCTGCAGTTCACATCAGCCTTGGTGTGCTAACCGCGGGTGGTTTCGTTGCTGGTGTGGTTTTCTGGGGTGGTTTTAACACCGCGCTTGAAGCAACTAACACAGAAGAGTTCTGTATCAGCTGTCACACCATGCGTGATAATGTATACGTCGAGCTTCAAGAAACCGTTCACTGGAAAAACCACTCAGGTGTTCGTGCCACTTGTCCTGATTGCCACGTTCCACATAACTGGACAGATAAAATTGCACGTAAAATGCAGGCTTCAAAAGAAGTATTTGCACAGGTTTTTGGCGATTTAGATACCCCAGAAAAATTCGAAGCGCGTCGTCTAGAGCTAGCGCGCCATGAATGGGACCGTTTCTCTGCCAACAAATCTCTAGAGTGTAAAAACTGTCACAACTATGAGTCTATGGACTTTGAGCAAATGTCTCCGACTGCTCGCATTCAAATGAAGTCAGCGGCTGAGCGTGATCAAAGCTGTGTAGACTGCCATAAAGGTATTGCACACAACCTGCCTAAAGATATGGCAGCGGCAAGTGGTATTGTTGGTGACCTAGAGCAAGTAGCAAGCAGCACGTCTTACTCGAAAGGTCAGAGCGTAGTGTCTATTCGTCACCTACCACTTTACACCGATGAAACAGGTTCAACGGAAGCGGGTCTACTTAGCCCTGCAAGTAAAGTTGAAATCTTGGATGTTAAAGGTGACATGATCAAAGTTGAAATCGATGGCTGGCGTAAAGCGAAAGGCTTTGGCCGCGTGATTCAAGAAGACTTTGGTAAGAACATCTCAACAGCCATTCTTTCTCGTGAAGTGTCACAAGGCGCTGACGTGAATGTGGGCGAGAAGAAAGAAGACGAGCTAACGGGTCTTCCTTGGGAAGAAGTTGCCGTTGACTTATGGATGAAACAAGAGTCTATGGTGACTGACTTCACTCCAATTTGGAACGCAGCTGGTGAAGCGTATCAAACCAACTGTTCTACTTGTCATACACAACCTGACGTTGCGCACTTCAGTGCAAACGGCTGGGTAGGCATGCTAGACGGTATGATCGCGTTTGTGAACTTCGACACTGATACAGAAGCACTTGTTCTGAAGTATCTACAGAAGCACTCTTCAGATTACTCTGAAGGCCACCACTAATAAACGTCAATTGGAGTTAAAAAATGGCAATTACAAGAAGAAGCTTCCTTAAAGGCGTGGCGGGTTCGAGTGCAGCAACACTGATAGGTCCGAGCCTACTGGCGTCAGCGACTGCAAGCGCTGCAGAAACAGACGGCACTTGGAAAGTATCTGGTTCACACTGGGGCGCGTTTCGCGCCCGAGTGTGGGGCGGCAAAGTTCAAGAGATCAAACCGCTAGAAGTGGATAAATACCCAACAGACATGTTGAACGGTATTAAAGGCATTATTTACAGCCCATCTCGTGTTCGTTACCCAATGGTTCGCCTTGATTGGCTGAAGAAGCACAAGTACGCACCTGAGACGCGCGGTAACAACCGTTTTGTGCGTGTGACTTGGGATGAAGCGCTAGATTTGTTCTACCGTGAACTTGAGCGCGTGCAAAAAGACTACGGTCCTTATGCTCTGCACACAGGTCAAACAGGTTGGCGTCAAACCGGCCAAATGCACAGCTGTACTAACCATATGATGCGTGCAATGGGTCTACACGGTTACTCAGTTAAGAAAGTAGGTGACTACTCAACAGGTGCGGGTCAAACCATCCTGCCATACGTGTTAGGCTCGACGGAAGTTTACGCTCAAGGTACATCTTGGGAGCTTATCCTAAAGAACAGTGACAACATCATTCTTTGGGCAAACGACCCAGTGAAAAACCTTCAAGTTGGTTGGACATGTGAAACGCATGAGTCGTTTGCATACCTAGAGCAGCTTAAAGAGAAAGTCGCTAAAAAAGAAATCAACGTTATCTCGGTTGACCCTGTTAAAAATAAAACGCAGCGTTACCTAGAAAACGACCACATGTATGTAAACCCACAAACTGACGTAGCCTTTATGCTAGGTCTGGCTCACGTGCTGTACAACGAAGATCTATACGATAAGAAATTCATCGAAACGTATTGCCTAGGTTTTGATGATTTCATTAAGTATGTTCAAGGTGAAACCAAAGATCGCGTGGAGAAGACGCCTGAATGGGCTGCTGAGATTTGTGGTGTACCCGCTGACAAGATCCGCGAGTTTGCTCGTATGCTGGTTAACGGTCGTACGCAAATCCTGTTCGGCTGGTGTGTTCAGCGTCAAGAACACGGTGAGCAACCATACTGGATGGGTGCAGTACTGGCTTCAATGATTGGTCAAATCGGTCTGCCAGGTGGCGGTGTGTCTTATGGCCACCACTATTCAGGTATTGGTGTTCCTTCAACAGGGTTTGCGGCTCCAGGCTCGTTCCCGTTGAACATCGATCAAGGCCAAACACCTAAGTACACCAACCAAGATTACAAAGGCTACAGCCGCGTAATCCCAGTTGCTCGTTGGGTGGACAGCCTTTTAGAGCCAGGTAAGAAGATCAACTCAAATGGTTCGGTTGTGACCCTGCCTGACATCAAGATGATGGTATTTAGTGGTAATAACCCTTGGCATCACCACCAAGATCGCAACCGCATGAAGAAAGCGTTCCGCAGCCTTCATACTGTTGTGGCGATTGATTTTGCTTGGACTGCAACGTGCCGCCACTCTGACATCGTGCTACCAGCATGTACTCAGTGGGAACGTAACGATATTGACGGTTACGGTGCGTACTCAGGCCGTGGTCTGATTGCGATGCATAAGCTTGTCGACCCGCTATTCCAGTCTAAGACTGACTTCCAAATCATGACGGAACTTACTCGTCGTTGGGGGCGCTCTGAAGACTACACGCGTGGCATGACAGAAATGGAGTGGGTGAAATCACTTTACGACAACTGTAAAGAAGCCAACAAAGGTAAGTTTGAACTTCCAGAGTTTGCTGAGTTCTGGGAAAAAGGCTTCCTAGACTTCGGTACAGGTAAACCTTGGGTTCGTCACGCAGATTTCCGTGAAGATCCAGAGATCAATGCATTGGGTACACCATCTGGCTTTATCGAGATCACGAGCCGTACTATCGGCAACATGAACTACGAACACTGCCAAGAGCACCCAATGTGGTTTGAAAAGTCAGAACGTTCGCATGGCGGTCCTGGCTCTGAAAAACACCCGTACTGGCTACAATCTTGCCACCCGGACAAGCGTCTGCACTCACAGATGTGTGAATCAGAAGAGTTCCGTGCGACTTACACTGTACAAGGTCGCGAGCCGATTTACATCAACCCAACAGATGCTAAAGCCAAAGGCATCAAAGATGGCGATGTGGTTCGCGTATTTAACGACCGCGGTCAACTACTGGCAGGTGCGGTTGTAACAGACAGCTTTGCTTCAGGCGTGGTTCGTATTGAAGAGGGCGCATGGTATGGTCCACTTAACGAGAAAATTGGCGCATTGGATACCTATGGCGATCCAAACACCCTGACGCAAGATATCCCATCGTCGGAGCTTGCGCAGGCAACGTCAGCGAACACTTGTTTGGTGGACTTTGAGAAGTTTGTAGGCAAACTTCCACCAGTGACCTCGTTCGGCGGCCCGATCGAAGTGGTATAATGCAGGTAAGTGCTAACTAGTACACAAAACCCATCGGAAACGATGGGTTTTTTTATACCTGACAATATACTCATTAGGTAACCTATTTAATTGTTGAGTAACAATGACTGAGTATATTTCTGTTTTACCAGAGCTCGATGCTTTGGCGATCAATCCCGACATTGAGATCAAGTTAGAAGGCTCTGAGTTAACGTGTCACTATCGCAGCGTTTTTCCGCGCGCCTTGCCTTCTCAAACGGCGTTACTGCGTTTTGAAAACCAAGTAGAAACAGGCGCTCAACTGCTTGGTGATGGGTTTCAGATGCTCTGCCAGACGGCTGGCTCACCGACAGCTTTAGTGGATGTCGGCCGCTGTCCTGACAATAACGCCAGTTATCGGCTCTATCCGCAGGATGCACCTAAACGCTTTTACAACTACCTAGTTGTGGAGCAGTCAACCGGCTTTCAATTGTACGGTTTCACATCCTGCCATCGCTTTGCCGGCTACTTTGAGCTTGATCAGACACATCACGGCATTGATGTGGTGGCTTACATCGACGGCGAAGAGAGCGAACCACAGTTTTGGGAGACCAATCAACTAGAATCGCTTGTTGTGATCCATGGGAGCAGTTTAGAAAGTGTCTATGAGCGGTATGCTCAGCACATTGCCAACCATCACCCGGCTCGAAGTGGTGTCACGCAGTCGAGCCCAATCGGATGGTGTTCGTGGTATGCCTACTATGCCGAAGTCACTAAACAAAATGTCATCGACAACACGCAAATCATGACAGAGCAGCTTAATGACTTACAGTGGGTATTGCTCGATGATGGCTATCAAGCTTTTATGGGAGATTGGCTAACGCCTTCTGATAAGTTCGAGGGGGGAGTGAAATCGCTCATTGCGGAGATCCGAGCTCAAGGCAGAAAGCCTGCCATTTGGCTAGCGCCGTTTATTGCTCAAGCGGAATCAGAGATTTTCCAGCAGCATCCAGAGTGGTTTTTGAAACACCCATCTGGTGAGCTTTTGAAAGCGGAAGACATCACCTATGGCGGTTGGCGCTGCACACCTTGGTATATTTTGGATGCGACACATCCAGAGGTGCAAGCACATTTAACTCGTGTTGTTAAAGTGATGCGCGAAGAATGGGGCGTAGAGCTTTTCAAACTTGATGCAAACTACTGGGGCACTCTAAAAGGCGTGCGTCATCAAAGAGGGGCGACGGGTATTGAAGCTTATCGTCTTGGGATGGCAGCGATCAACGAAGGGGCTGGCGATGCGCTTGTACTCGGCTGTAACGCGCCAATGTGGCCTTCTCTTGGGCTAGTCGATGCGATGCGAGTGTCCGATGATGTTGAGCGACATGTAGAGCGTTTTGAGCAAATCGCGAAAGAGACGTTCTATCGCAGTTGGCAACATCAGCGCTTGTGGCTCATTGACCCAGATTGCGCTACGTTCACGTCACTGCCGAATCAAGGAGCAGACCGCAGCGCGTATGAGTTTCATCGTAACGTGCTTTTAGCGGCGGGTGGTTTGCTGCTCTCTGGTGATCCTCTGCCTGAGCTAACGCCTTTTGCCGAGGAAACGTTGGCACGGCTGATCGCTCGTCAGCATCAAACCAGTCGCGCCTCAGTCTTTAGCTCGTTGACCCTTAATCATGCCACGCTTAAGTTGTCCGAAGAAAGACGCTTGCATAGCCTATTTCATTACAATGATGTGGTCAGTGAGTACACCCTAACTACCGAGTTTCCAAGTGATTGGTACGATTTTTGGACTGGTGAGAAGCTCAACCAAGAGCCTGCTCAGATACAGATCGTCCCTATAAACCAAGGACTCAGTAGTCGAGCGGTCGTATCAATCGTTCACTTGCCGGTGGCGTAAAGGGCGCGGTTAGACTTCAAACAGCCAATAGTACCCATATCCTACTATGAGCGCTGGTAGCGCAGAGTAAAAGGTCGCTACCAGTGCTGCTTTAGGCGCCAGCGCAATTGCTGGGAACAAAGCATCTCCATCATTAGAAAGTGCATTCGATATCTGTGCAGACATTGGCACAACACCGCCAAGATATAAGCTGGTCACCAGTATTTGTGGACCACAACCTGGAAGCAAGCCCACGAGCATACCGATCAGCGGCATGTAAACGCCGTATCCTGATAGCGAACTCGCCATATCGATCTTGGCGAAGTGAATCGATAATTCGAAAGCGAGAAATGCTACGATCACCCAAGCGCTGACAAAGTGCGTATCTTGCGCTGCTTTTTGCATTGGGTGTGAGGCAGGGCGTTTGTCATCTTCAGCTACAGCACTTTGATAATCCTTAATCTCTTTGGTAAATGCCCACAGAAACATCATCACGACGGCGAGCACCGCACCGATCCATTCAATCGTGCCCTCTGGGAGACTGAAAACCGCATTGACGTCAACTTGAAATGACATAGCGAAGGCAATCGCAACGGTTGGGACGATGAGCCAAGTCCAAAATAGCCCTTGTAGATTGATTGCTCTGTGCTGCAAAGGGTTCGCTGCGTTTTGCGAGCAACAATCAACGCTTGCTGCCAGACTATTGACTATATTACTCATTTTGCTGTCTGGATTAGGTCTTAGGAAGTCGTCGGCGTGAATGCGATTGACGATTAAACCTGTGATGGCTCCGACAACAACGCCAAGCGCCATCATTCCAAGTCCAACACTTGGCTGACTGGCTATCAATAAGAACGCGGCATCACCCATAGTGGCAGTCAGTACGGCAACAACAGAGCCAAACCCCACGCGGCCAGCAACAAACTGGGTGGTGACGATGATGGCGCCTCCACAGCCTGGAAGGACGCCGAGCATTGAAGATATCAATACCTGGTAGGTGGGTGATTGATGGTAAAGCGCCACCATTCGGTGCTGACTTGACATCATGCGGGCGACTTGGTGGTAGATGACTAAGGTGAAAGCAACATACGTCGATACTGCCCAAAATGCATCCGCGAGGGCATTCATCGTAACGTCACGCGTTGCGCTTGTGATGAGCAACAGTGTCAGAGCGATCGGGAGAATCAAGCGTTTATACTTAGGCTTGAATTGGTCAACGCTGAGGCCATTGACGACAGTAGAGTTTGTCATGTGAAGCATAACTTTCACCGATAGTAAATGCGAATTATTCTCAATAGTATGCTGATGATAGTAATTCTCAATGGCATTTGTGTATTTTATTTACCTTCTATGAAGGGGAAAGAATCCCGCTAATCGCACATCAACCGATGACAAATCGAGAAAATCAGGTAAAGTATCGCCCCTGTGAGAGTAATACAGGCGAACTCGCCTGAATGATCAGAATTAGTTAGGAAGCAAAATGATTTTAGTTGTCGGTCATAAAAACCCAGATAGTGATAGCATTTGTGGTGCACTTGTTGCCGCAGAACTTCTAAAGGCTCGTGGTCTTGAAGCGACGCCAGTTCGTCAAGGCGAGATTAACCGTGAGACGCAACACATTCTTGCAACAGCAGGCGTTGACCAACCAGAACTACGCACAAGCGTTGCTGGTGAAAAAGTTTGGCTAGTAGACTACACAGATCTAGCGCAAGCACCAGACGATATCAACGAAGCAGAAATCCTAGGTATTGTTGACCACCACCGTCTAGGTGATGTGATGACAGTAAACCCTCTTGAAGCTTGGATCTGGCCTGTAGGTTGTACTTGTACCATCCTATTTAACCTATTCAAGATGGAGCAAGCAGAAATCACTCGCCCACTAGCGGTTCTAATGATGTCTGCAATCCTATCTGACACAGTAGGCTTCGCATCTCCAACTTGTACTCAAAAAGACAAAGATGCGGTTCTAGAGCTAGCACAAATCGCTGGTGTTGAAGATCTAGACGCGTTCATCAAAGATCTACTGATCGCTAAAACAAACATTGAAGGTCTATCTGCTGCTGAACTAGTAGAAAAAGATCTTAAAGCGTACCCATTCAATGGTCGTGATGTGGTTGTTGGTCAGGTTGAGCTTGCGACACTTGAGCAAGTTGATGGCATGATCGAAGCACTAGAAGCTGACCTAGCTCGCCGCTGCGAAGAAGAAGGTCTGGCTTTCGCTGCAGTGATGCTAACTGACATCACAACCGCTCAAACTCGTCTAATCTCCAAAGGTGAATGGGCTGAGAAACTGATTAAGCATGAGAAAGACGGCATGCTTATGATGGAAAATACACTAAGCCGTAAGAAGCAAGGCTGGCCTTGGCTGCAAAACGAGCTAGTGTAACTTTTCACTAAGTCTTACAAAGCCCTAGTTACCGTGACTAAACGTCATAGGTGCTGGGGCTTTTTAATTCCGCTATTCTAAAGTTAAACTTAACCTTTAGAGCTACAAATAATCAAAAAGGTGCGCTGCAATGGCATTAGAACAACATCAAATTGATGAGATTTCTCGTTACGATGAAGAGAAGAGACTGAAGTACAGTGTAAAAACCATGGTGCAAGAACGTCAAATCTGGATCCTGACTGACGAACACGGCTGCGTGATGCTCAACACAGAAGATGAAGATTGCGTGCCTGTATGGCCGAATCAAGAGTTTGCGGAGCAATGGGCGACGGGCGAATGGGATAACTGCAAAGCCGAAGCGATTTCACTGAACAAGTGGCACAGTCGCTGGACGTATGGCTTAGAAGACGATGAGCTTGCCGTGGTTGTATTTCCGAATCAAAACGAGGAAGGCGTGGTGCTATTCCCAGACGAGTTTGACTTTGAGTTAAAAAAACAGGCGAGTAAAACGCGCTGAAAACTGGCACCAATAAAGCGTAATCAGGCACTTCACACAGTAGGCAGAAAAACAAACATAAGGTAGACTTATCATCCCTTTACTTCTGCTTACTGTTTGTTATGTCGCGACTTTTTTTACTTATCTCTAGTTTAGTATTTACTTCCTTTAGTCATGCTTCCAACAAAGAAGCGTGGGACACGTTCAGCGACATTGGGGCTTATGGCCTTGTGGGACTGGCCGCAGCAATGCCCGCCTATCAAAAAGATTGGGAAGGGGTTTGGCAAGCTGGCCTGAGTATCGGTTCCGCTTCTGCGATTGGTCTGATTGGCAAACATACCATTGACGCGCCGCGTCCAGACGGCAGCGACAACAAAAGCTTCCCTTCGAATCACACCGCGAACGCCTTCGCATCCGCAACAACCCTTTATATCCGTCAAGGATGGCAAGTCGGTCTGCCTGCCTATGGTATGGCAGCCATGGTAGGGGTAGGACGCGTGCAAGCAGACAAACACTATTGGCGAGACGTAGCGGCGGGTGCTGCCCTTGGCGTTTTGACGGGCTGGGTATTCACCGACAAGTTAGATGAAAACCTTCAGGTGATTCCTTATGCAAGCTCGCGTTCGGCAGGAGTGTCATTGACGTACGTTTGGTAACACTGCACTGTGATAGCAGCCAATAAAAAGCCCAGCATTGCTGGGCTTTAAGCGATGTGTGGTAGCGTTAGTCACGCTTCCAAAGAATATGGCAGAACTTATTGTCAGGATCACGGCTTACGAGCAAGCGCGCAAACACATCATCTAAGACATCGTTTTCTTCGTTCACAAGACCAATGCGGACTTCTGCATAGCTCTCATCAACGTCAAAGCCAACGTGCTCCACCCAATCTGCGCCAGTTTCAACAATCTCCGCTGCACCGCGGTCATCGAATTGCGCAGTGAAAAGGATAACGTCGGCTGCTTCCAGATTATCTGGTGCCATCTCTAGGAAGATATCGTATGCCGCTTCAATCACGTCATCGTATGAAATCAGTTCTGACATAACTTACGCTCGGTTCATGTATTTGCGTTCTGCAGTGTTGATCACTACGCGGTCACCCTGTGCGATGTACTCAGGTACTTGCACTGTCAGGCCTGTTGATAGACGAGCTGGCTTAGTTCGAGCAGACGCTGAAGCGCCTTTGATTGAAGGGTCAGTTTCTTCGATCACTAGCTCAACAGACGATGGTAGCTCAAGGCCAACCGCACTGCCGTTCACTAGGATAACTTGAACACCTTGTGTGTCTTCGTTGATGAACAGCAGGTCATCTTCGATGTCATCGTGCTTGAACGTGAACTGGCTGTAGTCTTCGTTATCCATGAAGATGTACTCATCACCATCAACGTAAGAGAAAGTCACGTTGCGCTTGTTCATTTCTACCGTTTCAAGCGTGTCATCTGATTTGAAACGCTCATCAACTCTAGAGCCTGTTGCCAAATCCGTACAACGTAGCTTGTAGATCTTTGCGCCGCCACGGCCACCAGGAGTGGTGACTTCGATATCTTTGATTAGCAACGTTTTGCCATTTGACTCAATCGCAAAACCTTTTTTAAGCTCACTTGCCTTAGGCATGGAATATTTCCTTCGTTTTTTTGTTTAGACAGTCAATTATACGTTCGAAATCTAGGTTTGCTCAAGAAGGGAATGACGTCTCAAGCACGACAATTCAACGTTGAATCCCAAAATCGGCAATCGTAGAATAGGGGAACAATCAAATCGACCAAGTAACGACGTGCAAACCCAAGTATCAACCCAATCGCTAATTCACTATGCCATTCCACAGCCAAGCTATATACCAGTCATTGAAGACCTAATAGCGTGCCTAAAATCGGGACTGAAAGAGAGCCTGCATAGCGTTTATGTCTATGGGTCCGTGGCGAATGGCACCGCGATACCAAACGTATCGAACCTTGATGTGGTGTTGATCACTCATGCGCCTTTCTCGGCGAGCCAAAAGGCATTGTTTAACTCGATTAATTGGCGGTTTCAAAAAGACTTTCCTTTTGTAAAAGGGCTGGCCATTCGTACTGCTCTAGTGAGTGAAGTGGCGTCACTTTCGGCTCTGTTTACTTGGGGTTTTTTACTCAAGCAGTGCTGCACCAACGTGTACGGTGAGGATTTGTCAGAGTGCTTTGGTGATTACGTGCCGAGCTGGGAAATTGCCAAGCAGTGGAATATGGATATCGAGCAAAGCGCTGCATTGCTTAGAAAAGAAGTTGCTTTGGCTGAAGATGCGCAGTCGCAAGCCGATGCTCAGCGCAGGTTAGCGAAAAAGCTACTCAGAGCAGCCTACGGTTTGGTGCTTCATAGAACCAAGCGCTGGTTAGATGATCCTCTAGAAAGTGGTAGGGCATTTCTCGAGTTCTACCCACAGCGCGAGCAAACCGTTGAGCGCCTCGGTATTTTGCTTGGCGGACGGGTAATACCAAAACGCTCAGTTGTTGGCCTTGTGGATGACTTCGCTCCCTGGCTTGTCAAAGAGTATCAGAAGACCGAGTTTAAGATTGGTTGAATGAGCACTATCATTTGGATAAATGTATCGGAAGACAATAAAGTTTGTCACTTCTGCTCTGTCAGTTCACTTGGCAGAGATTTATGTGAACCGGCTATAGCAAACACGCCTTTGCCCCAAACTTTCTCAGAACTTCCGAACGGAACACCTGACCTGTAGAAACGTTAACCTAATCAGTACTATCCATAAGCTCTCTGCTATATTTGCAATGTACGTTACGGTGTCTGCTGTTATGTCTATCCACCTGAGTGGAGTTATCATGAAAAAAATCATTCTATTAGTAAGTGTTTTATTAGTTTCTTTCATAGTGTTTGTCATAGGGCCAAAAACAATACTGTTGCTTTTAAATTACCCAATGCACGATTTTGGCGATAAAAAAATAACTGATGCACCAAATTACGCACTTGAAAGTGATTGGGAGTTATATGGACAAGAGCCTACTCAAGATTTAGGGGTCGATGTGTTTTTTATTCACCCAACAGGATATTTTAGAAGTGAGCATTGGAATAGCCCTTTACTAGAAATGAGTGCTGCTAGTCATAATAGAAGTTGGATGATGGCTAATATGGCTGTTGTTTTTAGTGACTTTTCTGTATATGCACCAAAATATAGAGAAGCATCAATTTACGCTTTTTTTGATGTGGAAGGCCAGAATGGCCAATCTGCCCTAAACCTTGCATATAGTGATGTAAAAGCTGCCTTTTATGCTTTTCTTGAGAAAACTAACGGTAGGCCATTTATTATCGCAGGGCACAGTCAGGGATCAGCGCACGGCATTAGATTATTAAAAGAAATTGAAAAAAGTTCCTATTCTTCTCGACTAGTTGCAGCCTATTTTCCTGGTGGCATACAAGCATCGATGGTCACAGAGTTGATTACTCCCCTTTGCTCTAAAAGTACAGAAACCAGCTGCTACGTTGCATGGTCAACTTATGGGGCTGACTATAAGCCAAATGATGACGAATTAAGGGATCCGTTCGTTTGTGTTAACCCTATTTCTTGGATTATTGATGGTAGTGCAGAAAAAGAAGAACATCTAGGTATGGTTACTGAGGTTGGCCAAGTTAGTTTTAAGGTCATGGGTGATGATCGAGTTCCCGACTATACCTTTACTCAACTATCACCTCCAATATCAAAGTATACGGATGCAGATTGTGATCAAGGAGTACTTCGAGTCCATATACCTAATCCTGAAAGTTATAAAGTATTTAGTGATAATGACTATCACAATTACGATTACTCTCTTTTTCATATGGATGTCAGAGAGAATGCTCGGTTAAGGGCGGAGCAATATCATGAAGATTTTAATAGTAAGGCGCGTAATTAAAAATGCATAACAAGAGGATATGTCAGATTTATTTCGATATCCCAAACAAATTTTTGTCCAAAACTGTTTCAGAAAGTGGTCAAATTCTAGCTTTTTATAGCCCAATAATTGCTTGAAAAGGCGCGTTTCCGATCAAAGTTTGTTGTCCTCCGACAAAATGCTATTGTTTGAACAAAACCTAGCAGTTAGAACAGCCCCATTTGTGGTGCACTCAAATCATCGAAGTTCATGCCAATAAACGGCAAGATAGCCTCCGCAACTGGCCTTAACTGCTTATCAATGTAGTGTTGATAGTCGATGGGTGAGCGTTGATACTCTTTTGGTTCAGGCCCATTAACAGTTATCACGTACTCGATGCGCCCGCGATTTTGATATTGTAACGAGCGTCCTAATTGTTGGTTGATATCATCCGCCATTCTAGCTGCTCGTACTTGTGGCGGAACATTCTTTTGATACTCGTGCAGCTTTCTACGTAGTCTTTTCTTATACACCAGTTGCGTATCATATTCACCCCGTAGCGTCGACTCAACAAACTCTCGAACATAGTCAGCAGGATCTTGATGGTTAAACACCATCATATAAAGTGTTTGCTGAAACGCCTGTGACAGCGCCGTCCAATCGGTACGCGCACTTTCCAATCCTTTAAAGATGAGGCGTGCATTATCACCTTCACCGATTAGGCCTGCGTAGCGTTTTTTAGAGCCAGTTTCTGAGCCGCGTATGGTTGGCATTAAAAATCGTTGATAATGTGTTTCGTACTCTAGCTCTAAGATCGAAGTTAGGTTGTACTCTTGCTCGAGATGCTCAGTCCACCAATGGTTGATCGCCTCAACCAGTTCGTTGCCGACTTTATCTGCTTCTTCTGGTGAAAAGGCAGCGTTTAATGACACGAAAGTAGAGTCCGTATCACCATAAATTACCTGATAGCCTTTCTCTTCAATCAGTTTTTTGGTGGTCTTCATGATTTCGTGTCCACGCATCGTGATGGAAGAGGCTAGCCTTGTATCGAAAAAACGACAACCCGATGAGCCAAGCACGCCATAGAATGAGTTCATGATGATTTTAATGGCCTGGGAAAACGCCTTTTCATTGTTGATTTTTGCGACATCACGCGCCTTCCACAATTCTTGAATTAAATTTGGAAGAAAATGCTGCATTCTATGGAACTGACCTCCTCTAAATCCTGCGACGGCTTGGTCGTCATCTTTGCCGATTTCAAGCTTCAGGCCTTCTATTAAGCCCATTGGATCAATCAAAAATGAGCGGATAATCGAAGGGTATAGGCTCTTAAAGTCGAGAACCAAGACAGAATCATACAGGCCGGGAATAGAATCCATCACATAGCCGCCAGGGCTTGCCACCCAGTTCTCAGGATGCAAATTAGGAGCTGCGTAGTGAGCGCGGTGCAATCTAGGTAAGTAAAGATTGGTAAAAGCTGCCACTGAGCCCCCGACGCGGTCGAGTTCCACTCCCGTCAACTTGGTACGTTCAATGACAAACTGTAGCAGGTGGGTGTGCTCAAAAATACGGTTCACCAGCACGCAGTCTTGTAAGTTGTACTTGGCAAGTGAGGGCTTGTCTTTGCGGAACATGGCGTTGATTTCATCCATGCGATCATGCACGTTGTGGATGGCTTTACCTTCTCCGAGCAGTTCTTGAGACACAGACTCAAGCGACCAAGAACGAAAGTTATAGGTCGCGGTTTTAAGGGTATCTATCCCATCTAACACCACCCTACCTGGCATAGTGATAAAGCTTTGCTGGCTAGAGGGCAGAGTGCGGAAGTAGATTTTTTGTGTATTGCGTCCAAGTGAGAGTACAACGTTATTGAACTCAGCTCGCTTGTTGAGCAATTTGAAGTCGAAATCGATAACGCTCCAACCGACAACCACATCGGGGTCAAACGTTTGAAACCAATCATTGAGCGCAAGCAGCAGCGATTTCTCGTCATTAACCCATAGGGTAGGCGTTTCACACGCTTGTGGTTCGCCAATCATAATAACGCGGCTGTCGCTTGGACTATCAAGACCGATGGAATAGAGCACGCCCTTTTCCGAGCATTCAATGTCGAGTGACACGACTTTGAGCTCTGGTTGGTAATCGTGAGCCTTACATTTAGCTTCTGTTATACGTAGGAATTGGTTCGGCCGACCTGGATTGATGGTTTCTGCACGTCCTGATACCGCTAAGCTGCCCTGAATATAGCGTTCCATCAAAAAGCGGTCTGCCAGTTTAATGTCGGCTTCCAGTACGAGAATATCTGCCGCTATCAGTTTTTCATTCAACTGGCGAGCGGCGGCGATAGAATCGCTGTATACCGCTATCAGGTCTTTGCCGTCAAAGCTCGACATCTCTATTTGCTTGAAATTGACGGTGAGCCTTGCATCGTGCGCTACGTTTTGAACATGGCCTCTGTCATCATTTGGTACGAAAAAGACGGGTTTTTGTCCTTCGATGAGAATCTGCGCGGGCCCTTGAGGTGTGGATAGCCACAATTCTATTTGCGAGCCAAAGCGAGTATCTCTGGCTTGGCGGGTTAATAAAAAACCTTGATGAATGTCCAAATGAAGCAAATTCCTACATGATGCGCTGAGCTTGAGTAAATTTTGTGCAAATTCTTACACAATGATAGCCCTGAGTGATAGTCAAGTGTAACAAAGGTCCCACTAGAGCCAAAGTTTCTCAAATTGGGCTAAACTTTAGTAGCAATACTAGATTTCTAGAATAGTGATTTATATCGATATTTTGCAATTATGTAGCGGATAATGTGATAGGTGTTTCATAGTGGGTTAAAGTGGATTTATGCCCATAAATCGGGGGGTTACGTTAGAGATAACTAATGGTTGTATGATTTGTAACCTAATGATTTTAAAGTTTTTATGATTGACGACGTCGAATCTTCGTCGTAATGTGTTTCGCAAACTATGCGCCCGTGCACGATTTGTATGGGAGCTTTTAAACGTAAGATGAGGTATGATAGTCAGCCATGCTGCTATCCACTAACCTCAAGTGGTCGCAGAGCCAATAGATAAGTGTGGAGATACAAGTTTGATTAATGTTTTCCTTGTAGATGATCACGAACTGGTTCGCACAGGGATACGACGTATTATTGAAGACGTCCGTGGAATGAATGTGGCAGGGGAAGCTGACAGTGGTGAAGAAGCCGTAAAATGGTGTCGTAGCAACCATGTTGACGTCATTTTAATGGATATGAATATGCCTGGTATTGGTGGACTCGAAGCGACGAAAAAGATCCTTCGCCATAATCCAGACATTAAGATCATCGTGTTAACTGTGCATACGGAAAACCCATTTCCGACAAAAGTTATGCAGGCAGGTGCCGCAGGCTACCTGACCAAGGGCGCTGCGCCAGATGAAATGGTGAATGCCATTCGTCTTGTTAACAGCGGCCAGCGCTATATCTCCCCTGAGATTGCTCAGCAGATGGCGCTTAGCCAATTTTCATCAGCATCAGAAAACCCGTTCAAAGATCTCTCTGAACGTGAACTTCAGATCATGATGATGATTACCAAAGGCCAAAAGGTAACGGATATCTCAGAGCAATTGAGCTTGAGTCCTAAAACCGTGAATAGCTATAGATATCGACTGTTCAGTAAGCTTGATATCAACGGTGATGTTGAACTGACCCACTTAGCGATTCGACATGGAATGCTAGATACTGAGACCTTATAGTTGAGACAGTATCGTGTCGGAACCCATTTTTGACTCAACATCATTCCTCAAAACCGTAACTAACCAACCCGGCGTCTACCGTATGTATGACGCCGAGTCGGTCGTTATCTACGTTGGTAAAGCCAAAGACCTCAAAAAGCGCCTTTCTAGCTACTTCCGCAAGCGAGTAGATAGCGAAAAAACCCGCGCGCTGGTCAGCAACATCCACAAAATCGATGTCACGGTTACACATACCGAAACCGAAGCGTTGATCCTCGAACACAACTACATCAAGCAGTACCTTCCCAAATACAATGTATTGCTTCGAGATGATAAGTCGTATCCTTATATTTTTCTGTCAGGCCATAAACATCCAAGGCTTTCCATGCATCGAGGGGCAAGACGGAAAAAAGGCGAGTACTTTGCCCTTATCCAGACTCTGGAGCCGTGAGACAAACCCTACACTTGCTACAAAGGATTTTCCCTGTTCGTCAGTGTGAAGACTCTGTCTATGCCAATCGAAGTCGACCGTGCTTAATGTACCAAATTGGTCGCTGTGCGGGGCCTTGTGTCAGCACTATCATTTCCGATGATGAGTACGATGAATTGGTTGGTTTACTGCGTTTATTCTTGCAAGGCAAAGACAAAAACGTAGTGCAGATGCTGGTGGAGAAGATGGATGAGGCGAGTCGCAATCTAGCCTTTGAACAAGCCGCTAAGTACCGTGATCAGATCCAAGCCATCCGACGTGTTCAAGAGCAGCAATTTGTCTCTGAAGACAGTGACGATGACATGGATGTACTGGGTTTTGCTCAGGAAAATGGTGTGGCTTGTGTCCATATCTTGATGATTCGCCAAGGTAAAATCTTAGGCAGCCGTAGCCATTTTCCTAAGATCCCAAATAATACAGAGCAAGCTGAAGTCTTTTACAGCTTCTTGAGTCAGTATTACCTTAATCATTCTGAATCACGAACGATTCCAACGCGGATCATTCTGAATGACGGTTTGGTTGAAGACGTCAATGACATGTCGAAGGCCCTGACTGAAATTGCCGGTCGCAAGGTTTTATTCCATATCAACCCAACTGGCGCACGAGGTCGATACCTTAAGCTATCGAACACCAATGCACTTACAGCGATCACCACTAAGATCAACCATAAAATGACGATCAATCAGCGCTTCAAGGCCCTTCAAGAGGCATTGAGCATTGAGAACATCACTCGCATGGAATGTTTCGATATCAGTCATACCATGGGTGAGAACACCATTGCCTCTTGTGTTGTATTCAATCAAGAGGGGCCGGTGAAACAAGAGTATCGCCGATACAACATCACAGGTATAACCGGTGGCGATGACTACGCCGCAATGGGGCAAGTCCTTGAGCGTCGCTATTCGAAGCAAATCGATGTCGACAAAATCCCCGATATTATCTTTATAGATGGTGGTAAAGGGCAGCTCAATCGCGCTGTTGATATTGTGTCTGAATACTGGGACGATTGGCCGAAGCGCCCACTAATGATGGGTATTGCTAAAGGTGTAACTCGTAAACCGGGTCTGGAGACTTTAATTACTCCTGAAGGGCGAGAGTTTAATTTACCGAGTGACGCGCCAGCGCTGCATCTTATACAGCATATTCGTGATGAGAGCCACAATCATGCGATTGCGGGACATAGAGCAAAACGTGCGAAAGCTCGTCGTACCAGTCCGTTAGAGGGAATTGAAGGTATCGTCCCGAAACGTCGCCAGTCATTGCTGAAATACATGGGTGGCTTACAAGAGCTGAAACGTGCAAGTGTAGAAGAAATCGCCAAAATACCAGGAATTAGCAAATCTTTGGCAGAAAACATCTATCAAGCATTGAAACAGTGATGAAAATCCCGCAACATAAACAGGCAGTAAAATAGAGCCGATAATAATATGCGTTTAAACATCCCTAACATTTTGTCTTTGTTGAGATTATTTCTCATCCCCGTGTTCGTCGTTGCTTTCTACCTTCCGTATAGTTGGGCGCCGTTTGCCGCCGCTATGATTTTCTGGGTGGCAGGCTTCACTGACTGGCTCGATGGGATGTTAGCGAGAAAGCTTGGGCAAACGTCCCGTTTTGGTGCTTTCATTGATCCGGTCGCGGATAAAGTCCTAGTGGCCACCGCACTCATTCTCATCACTGAACATTACCATTCCATTTGGGTCACCATTCCTGCTGTGACCATGATTGCCCGAGAAATCATTATTTCAGCACTGCGTGAGTGGATGGCCGAGATTGGCAAACGAGCAAGTGTGGCAGTGTCTTGGGTGGGCAAGGTCAAGACTGTTTCTCAAATGTTTGCGCTCTGGGTTCTTATTTGGCGTTATGACGATTGGATGATTTGGGTAGGTTATGTGGCGCTGTATGTCGCGACTGTTTTGACTTACTGGTCAATGATGCAATACCTAGCGGCAGCAAAAGACGATTTGCTTAATGCAGATGAGTAGTTAGCGGATTACTTCAACAGTATTTAGCACAGTATGAAATTTGCAGGAGTAGGTGCCATAAGGACTAAAAGTCGACTCAAATCAAACGTCTCGGCTAGGTGTCTTTTGGTAAGTTGACAAGTTTACTAGACCTAAATGTGCATGTTTTTGCTAGAAAATTGAGCAAATTAGCGGTTTTTGGGTATTTCTTGGTCAAACGATTCAAAATATCAAAAAACGTGTTGACTCATTTTCCTGATTGCGTAAAATGCCTCCCGTACTCAAGAGGAACTGCTTAAAACGAAAGTGAAGAGCAAAACTTCAAGAGTAACAAAAAGGCGCCTTGGCAGAGTGGCTATGCAGCGGATTGCAAATCCGTGGACCTCGGTTCGACTCCGGGAGGCGCCTCCATTCTCTCTTAGAGAATATGCGACACTAGCTCAGTTGGTAGAGCGCAACCTTGCCAAGGTTGAGGTCACGAGTTCGAACCTCGTGTGTCGCTCCAAATATAGTGATATGGCCTTGAAGGCGGTATCAAGATGGTGTCTCCATCGCAAAGGATTTTGCGTGCCCTGGTGGTGGAATTGGTAGACACAAGGGATTTAAAATCCCTCGACGTTCGCGTTGTGCCGGTTCAAGTCCGGCCCGGGGCACCATCTCAATTTAGTCTGAAAAGACAAATGCGACACTAGCTCAGTTGGTAGAGCGCAACCTTGCCAAGGTTGAGGTCACGAGTTCGAACCTCGTGTGTCGCTCCAAACACTAAAACCCCAGCAGAAATGCTGGGGTTTTCTTGTTTCTAGCGATGTGCATTAGTCTCGCCTGAGGTCCCGGTTTGGGAATGAGGTGAACCTCGTGCCCGCATCCGGTCGAGTCGCTCCAAACACTAAAGCCTCAGCAAAAATGCTGAGGCTTTCTTGTTTTAGCCTTTATCTTACTGATTCTTTTTGCAATGATGTCCGTACTAAAAGCACTCTAATCGTTAATCGAGGCCTCTATGTTTACCGGTATTATTCAATCCGTCGCCACCATTGATAAAATTACAGATCTTAATGGTATCCGTACTTTTGAAATTGACTTTGAAGAAGGCTTTTGTGTCGATGTCGAAATTGGCGCTAGTATTGCTGTGGATGGTGTCTGCCTAACGGTAACCGAGATCCAAACCGACAAGCGTTTATCGTTCGATGTCATGCTGCAGAGTCTCAACATCACCACACTGAGTTCATTTGAACAAGGGCAAGTAATCAATGTTGAACGTGCGGCTAAAGATGGTGCGGAAATTGGTGGTCACCCGCTATCGGGGCATGTGGACTTTAAAACGCCTCTAGTGGCCGTAGAACAGCAAGAAGACAACTATCGCATCAAATTCCAACTGCCCAAAGAGTGGAAACCTTATGTATTCCCTAAGGGTTATATCGCAATCAATGGCGCGAGTTTGACTGTGTCTGAGGTCGATAAACAAGAGGGCTGGTTCGATGTTTGGCTTATCCCAGAGACTCGCCGCATGACGACTTTTGAAGGCAAGGGTGTGGGCGATGACGTTAATATCGAAATTGAAAGGGGTACGCAAGTTGTCGTCGATACGGTGCGAGACACTATCGCAGAAACATTAGGGCCGCTTCTACCTATGTTTGAAAAGTTCTTAGAGCAGAATGGTGTGGATGTAGACGCGATTGGCCATGCGACTACTAAGAGCTTGAGCGATAAGAAAGATCAGTAAACATGTTAAAAAAAGCCGCCTCCAACGAGGTGGCTTTTTTTATGGTATAGGTTTGATATCGTTAACAAATGCTTTATAAATTGAGCAATACTTCCACTGATAAAACGGTTGCGATGATAATGAGTTTTATGTTACTTTCCCGCCCAATCTCGGAATGAATCTGGGGGATACGCGTCGTAACCATTCAAGCTGATTGTGATACGACGTAGGGTAGGTACTGGTTATGCCAATAATCAGTAGACGGGATACTGATGCCTGGACAGGCATATTTATGGGAAACCCAACATTGAAACACATTAACTCTCACTCAAAAATCAGCTTTGTACTTCCAAACTGTGTATTACGCGTAAATCGTAGTATCACAGAGCCTTGATTCTCAACATCGATCTATTTTCCTAGCGCGTTTGCGTTGGGCTTCGTCACATCTGTTATTCAGGTGGGGCTCGTTTTGTTGTTCGCGTAACAGCTAATTCTGTGCGCGTAAAATCAGGTTACAAGTAAATGAGTACAGCATTCGAATTTGATTCCAAAGAATTCGCGTCTTCGATTTCCGTGCAAGTTCCGCATGTCGAAGGCACCTACGATCTGACCCCAGATCAAGTTCTACTAGACCAAGCTGAGCATGAATCAGAAGTACGTTCGTATCCGCGACGTCTTCCGATTGCCATTAAGCGCGCTTATGGTGCCTTAGTGGAAGATACTCGTGGTCAAATCTTCTTAGACTGTTTAGCCGGTGCAGGCACCTTGGCGATGGGGTATAACCACCCTGAAATAAACCAAGCTCTAAAAGAGCAGCTAGATTCTGGTCTGCCATACCAAACGCTCGATATCACTACAGAAGCTAAAGACCGCTTTATCAAACGCGTAAAAGGCTTCCTGCCAGAGCAGTTTGCTGTGGATTCAGTGATTCAGTTTTGCGGCCCTTCTGGGGCTGACGCAGTGGAGGCGGCCATCAAGCTTGCCAAGCAAACTACCGGTCGCAACACCATGTTTGCCTTCCGCGGTGCGTATCATGGCATGACGAATGGCACCATGGGCATGATGGGTAATCTTGGTACTAAGGCGCGTCGCACCGGACTGATGTCCGATGTGCACTTTATGCCATTCCCGTACAGTCTGCGTTGTCCGTTTGGACTCGGTGGCGATGCGGGCGCTAAGCAAAGCATTCGCTACATTGAGCGTCTTCTCAATGACGACGAAGCAGGCATCATGAAACCTGCGGCAATCATTGTTGAGCCAGTGCAAGGTGAAGGTGGCGTGATCCCGGCTCCGGCGTTTTGGCTCAAAGAGCTGCGCAGGATCTGTGATGAACATGAAATTCTACTGATTCTGGATGAGATCCAGTGCGGTGTGGGTAAAACGGGTTACCGATTTGCCTTCGAAGAAGCGGGAATCAGCCCAGATATCCTTTGTCTTTCCAAAGCGATTGGTGGCGGTTTGCCAATGTCGATCTTGGTGTTCAACAAAAGTGTCGATACCTGGAATGCTGGTGAACACACAGGGACATTCCGTGGTAACCAATTAGCGATGGTGTCGGGTGCGAAAGCGCTTGAGATCATCGAGCGAGATAACCTTGTCGAGCACGCCAGTATTGCAGGCGAATATCTGCGCCTTGGTCTAAACAAAATCAAAGATCGCGTGAACTGCATTGCCGAAGTTCGCGGCAAAGGCCTGATGCTAGGCGTTGAAATCGTTAAACCAAGCGGCGAACACAACAAGTTTGGTGAGCCTGTTGCTGATGGCGGGCTGACACTCGCGATTCAACGCGCTGCGCTCGAGCGCGGTCTAATGGTTGAAAAAGGTGGTCGTGACGGCTCAGTCATTCGTTTTCTGCCACCACTTATCATAAGCTTTGAGCAGATTGACTTTGCGCTGCGCACTATCGAAGAGGCGATCATTGTTGCTGGCGGCGGCGAGAAAACCGAGCAAGAGGCGAAGGAATCTAGCTGGCGAAAGCACTTCATCCATACTGGTGAGCAAGGTGCCACTGAGTTTGCCCAGGTGATGAATCACACCACTCAAGCGATGAAAGAAGTGTTTGAGAAGGTCAGCAAACCATACTCTGGGTTGGATCCGAAAACGCTCGAACACCTTATCAATGACGTCAATCTTGATAGTCAAAACAACAGCCTACAAAGCGTTGTGGATGAAACAGCAGGACTTGTTGCTGAGCACTCAATCTTCACTCAACACCCAGACTGTATTGCTCATTTGCACACGCCTCCGCTGATGCCTGCGGTAGCAGCAGAAGCCATGATTGCGGCGCTAAACCAGTCAATGGATTCTTGGGATCAAGCATCTGCAGCAACGTATGTTGAGCAAAAGGTGTTGGATTGGCTGTGTGAGCGTTATGGGCTTGGCGAAAGTGCGGATGGCATTTTCACCAGTGGTGGTACGCAAAGTAACTTGATGGGTTTACTGCTCGCTCGTGACCGTATTGCGGATATCACTGACGGTCACTCTATTCAGAAACTGGGTCTGCCAAGCTACGCCGATAAACTGCGTATCGTATGCTCAGACAAGTCACACTTCACGGTACAAAAGTCAGCGTCACTGCTTGGTCTTGGTGAAAAAGCGGTGCACTGCGTAGCAACTCACGACAATGGCACGATTAAGACAGATGCCTTGCTCGCTGATATCACAGCACTTAAGGAAGAAGGACTCATCCCGTTTGCATTGGTTGGCACCGCTGGCACTACAGACCACGGCGCGATTGATGACCTAGCTGCCCTTGCCGATATCGCCGCTCAGTTTGGTCTTTGGTTCCATGTTGATAGTGCTTATGGCGGCGCTCTGATTTTGAGCAGTCATAAAGATAAGCTCCAAGGCATCGAAAAAGCCGATTCCGTGAGTGTTGATTTCCATAAGCTGTTCTATCAAACCATCAGCTGTGGCTCACTGCTTGTTAAAGACAAAGCTAACTTCAAATACCTGCTTCATCATGCTGATTACCTCAATCGCGAACATGACGAGCTGCCTAACTTGGTTGATAAATCTATCGCAACAACCAAGCGTTTTGATGCTCTGAAAGTCTTTATGACGATGCAAAACGTCGGCCCAGATGCGTTAGGTGAGATGTACGATCATCTGATGGATCAAACTCAGCAAGTGGCCCAGTTGGTCGAAGCTCACCCTCAGTTTGAGCTGTTGGCTAAGCCGTCTCTATCGACTGTACTCTTTAGGGCGACAAACACAGAAGCCGCTGACTTAGAGCAACTCAATAAAACGATTCGTATCGAAGCGCTAACTCGCGGTGTGGCGGTACTAGGGGAAACCGTCGTAAACGGTCATTCGGCACTGAAATTTACAATTCTAAACCCTTGCTTGAAGCTATCGGATTTTGAGGCGCTTCTAAACAATATTCATCAATTAGCCCTTGAGCTAACTAACTCTCACTAAGAGAAAAAGGAAACAAAACAAATGGCAATTCTACAAATTGGTGCTGGTGGTGTTGGTTGGGTAGTCGCACACAAAGCGGCTCAAAACAACGATGTATTGGGTGATATCACTATCGCTTCACGCACTGTAGCGAAATGCGAAAAAATCATCGAGTCAATCAAGGGCAAAAATAACCTTAAAGATCCAGGTAAAAAGCTGGAAGCGCGTGCCGTTAATGCGGACGACGTTGAAGCGCTTGTTGCTTTGATCAATGAAGTAAAACCGGATCTCGTGATCAACGCTGGCCCTCCTTGGGTGAACATCACCATCATGGAAGCGTGTCTACAAGCGAAGGTGTCTTACCTAGATACATCCGTTGCGGTTGACCTCTGTTCTGAAGGCCAACAAGTACCACAAGCGTACGATTGGCAGTGGGGTTTCCGCGACAAGTTCAAAGAAGCAGGTATCACAGGCATCTTAGGTGCGGGGTTTGATCCAGGTGTAGTAAGTGTTTTTGCGGCATACGCTGTTAAGCACTTGTTCGATGAGATTGATACCATCGATGTGATGGACGTCAACGCAGGTGATCACGGTAAGAAGTTCGCGACAAACTTCGATCCAGAAACCAACATGCTTGAAATCCAAGGTGACTCTTTCTACTGGGAAAACGGTGAGTGGAAACAAGTCGAATGTCACTCTCGCATGCTTGAGTTTGATTTCCCGCTAGTCGGTAAACACAAGGTTTACTCTATGGCGCACGATGAAGTGCGTTCAATGCAAGAGTTTATCCCAGCGAAACGTATTGAGTTTTGGATGGGTTTCGGTGACAGCTACCTAAACTACTTCAACTGCATGCGCGATATCGGCCTACTAAGCCCAGACCCGCTAACACTGCACGACGGTACAGTCGTACAGCCATTGCACGTGCTTAAAGCACTACTGCCAGACCCAACCTCTCTAGCACCGGGCTACACAGGTAAAACGTGTATTGGTACTTGGGTTCAAGGTAAGAAAGACGGTAAAGAGCGTTCAGTCTTTATCTATAACAATGCTGACCACGAAGTGGCGTATGACGACGTTGAACACCAAGCAATTTCTTACACCACGGGTGTTCCGGCTATTACTGCGGCACTTCAGTATTTCCGTGGTAAGTGGGCAGAGGCTGGCGTGTTTAACATGGAACAGCTAGACCCAGATCCGTTCTTGGAGACAATGCCAGAGATTGGCTTGGATTGGCATGTTCAAGAGTTGGAAGTAGGTGCGCCGGATATTCAGGTTTTGAAGTAGGGGTTTAAGAGCACCCCCTCTAGCTCCCCCTTATAAAGGGGGAGAACTACTGGCTCGCTATCGCATCGCTAGTATATTAGGCGACGCGTCAGCGAGCCGTCTGTTCCTCCCCTTTATAAGGGGAGGCTAGGAGGGGTCAATCCACCAACCCAAAAACCTGCTAAAATCCCCCAACCATCACCCGGAACGCAAACCATGAACAAATCCCTACTCAAAACCCCATACTTCATGATCAACGAATCCAAGCTGATCGAAAACCTAGAGAAAGCCAAACACCTCAAAGAGATCTCAGGTGTCAAACTGGTGCTCGCGCTGAAGTGTTTCTCAACATGGGGTGTTTTCGACATCATCAAACCATATCTCGATGGCTCAACCAGCAGTGGTCCGTTCGAAGTAAAACTTGGTCACGAAACCTTTGGTGGTGAAACGCACGCCTACAGTGTGGGATACACCGAAGACGATGTTCGTGAAGTCGCGGATATCTGTGACAAGATGATCTTTAACTCTCAGTCTCAGTTGGCGGCTTACCGTCATATTGTGGAAGGCAAAGCGTCTTTGGGGTTAAGACTTAATCCGGGCGTTAGCTATGCGGGACAAGATCTGGCAAATCCTGCGCGTAAGTATTCTCGTCTTGGCGTGCAAGCTGACCATATTGATACATCTGTATTTGAAAGTATCGATGGCGTCATGTTCCACATGAACTGTGAAAACAAAGATGTGGATGCATTTATTGCTTTACTTGATGCGATTTCAGAGCAGTTTGGTGAGCATCTCAACAAACTCGATTGGGTGAGTATGGGCGGCGGCGTATTCTTTACTTGGCCTGGCTATGATATTGCAAAGCTTGGCGCGACGCTAAAAGCATTTTCTGACAAACACGGTGTTCAGATGTATCTGGAGCCGGGTGAAGCCATCATCACCAAGACTACCGATCTTGTGGTGACTGTGGTGGACATTGTCGAGAATGACAAGAAAACCGCCATTGTTAACTCAGCAACTGAAGCGCACCGTTTGGATACCTTAATCTACGATGAGCCGGCATCCATTTTGGAAGCAAACCCGGAAGGTGAGCATGAGTATGTGATTGGTTCGTGTTCTTGCCTTGCTGGGGATCAGTTCTGTGTGGCTAATTTTGATGAGCCGCTAAAAGTAGGTCAGCAGCTACACATTATGGATAGTGCTGGCTACACCATGGTGAAACTGAACTGGTTTAATGGATTGAAGATGCCATCTATCTACTGTGAGCGCTCTTCAGGCAACATCGAAAAACTTAACGAGTTTGGCTATGAAGACTTCAAGCGTTCACTGTCTCAGTGGTCCGTGAGCTAGTCGTTTAGTGAACATTTGAATGGCACAGGCAAGCACTTAGGGCTTGCCTGTTTTTTTATAAGCCCCTATCTTTTAACAAGATATGCGGTATGCGCTTCACTTTTCTCAAGGAACCTTTTCTGATGAAGAAACCATTCTCTGCCAAGTTATTTGGGCTACTCATAGTGCTGTTAAGTCTGTCTGGGTGCGTTAGCTACAGTATTACTGAGCAAGAGATGACCGATTACCTTAACCAAAACCTCAAGCTTGAACAGGCAGTAGGAATTGAGGATATGCTGTATGCAAAGGTGTCAGTTGATGACTTAAAAGTGAATATTGGACGCAGCGATAAAGACAGAGTTGCAGTGTTCGCCAATACCACAGCCGAACTGCACATGATGAGCCAACCAGAGATTAACTTAGATCTGGATATTGAGTTTAGTGCCATACCGAGCTACAAGAAAGAGACGGGTGAGGTGTTTCTCAAATCGCTTAGACTAGAGCGCTTAGATGAAGATGGCTCTGTGCTAACCCCGGAGATCAGGCAGCTAATCAAGCCCGCTGTCGCGTTGATTGGTAATGCCGTGTCGAGCTATCCGGTGTATCAGCTTGATGAAACCACGGTGAAGCAATCACTGCTTAAATCTTCAAGCCCTGAAGTGAAAGTGGAGAATAATAAACTGGTTATCGATTTTTTTGAGTAAATCGAGGTTTTTGAAGCAGTAAGTGATCTGGTTTGACCAGGATGGACTATTATGGGTAATTTATTCAATTAATTGGAAAAATGGCGCGAGGATACTCTTTCCGCCAACAGCAAAAGGACTCTTCATGATCAGCAAAATTTTCACCACTCTGATACTCGTTCTTATCGGCTACATGTTTTACAAAAATAATAGCATGCCGTCATATCTAGGTGTGGATGATGGTCAGCTAGCTAGAATGCCTTCTACTCCAAATGCGGTTTCTTCACAGACCAAGATTCCAGAAAAGCAGGTGCCACCTATCGCGTTTGACGACTTAGCGACAGCAAAATCTCGCGCATTGGCAGCGCTTAAAACCTTGGGTCGCAATGAAGTTGTTACGGACAATGGCGACTACGTTCATGCAGTGTTTACCACGCCTTTGATGCGCTTTCATGATGATGTAGAGCTGTATTTTGACGCTGACAACGGCGTAATGCACTACCGCTCTCAGTCTCGCACCGGATACAGCGATGCAGGTGTGAACCGTGCGCGCTATGATGAGTTTGTAAAAGCGTTTCAGCAGACTAACGGCTGATTTCTGAAAGCGATTCTCCTCACTGGCGGTCTGATTATTTATCTGCTGCTGTGAGGAGAGCCACATGCGTTCTATTCTTCCTGTACTTTCATTTGTTTTCTTTCTGCTTGCCCCTTCCTTTGGACTTGCGAAATCCCTTAATGGCTTTGAGTTAAACAACGCCACCGTACCTCTGAATTTGATTCAAAGTGGAGGACCGCCTCGGGATGGTATTCCTGCGCTTACTGATCCGAAGTTTGAATTAGGCAAGACCGCAAAAAGCGTAAAGCCACGTGATGTGGTGCTGGGTTTGATGATTAATGGCGAGGCGAAAGCCTACCCGCTGAATATTCTGAACTGGCATGAGATCGTCAATGATACTGTGGGCGGAGAGCGAGTTCTAGTGAGCTACTGCCCACTTTGCGGCAGTGGAGTGGCGTTTAGTAGCAAGCCACAAGGGAATGAAAAGCCTGAGCTAGAGTTTGGTGTGTCGGGTCTGTTGTATAGCTCGGACGTGCTGATGTATGACCGTGAAACCGAGTCGCTTTGGTCACAAATCCATGGTGAAGCAGTTGCAGGGGCGCTGGTTGGCAGCAAACTTAAACAAATCCCAATGTCTCTGTCTCTTTGGTCAAGTTGGCTGCAACGTTACCCTGATACTAAGGTACTGTCGACGGAAACAGGATATCGGCGTGACTACGAGCGCGATCCTTATGCCGGTTATGCTGAGCATCCTAATCTCTATTTTCCCGTGGCGAATCAAGCGCCAAGTCAATACCACCAAAAAGAAATGGTGTTGGGTGTGCTGCTCGGTGATAGTGCCGTTGCTTTTCTATTCAGCGAGTTAGAAAAGCAAGACAAGATGAGTTTTGAGTATTTGCTTGGTAATCACACTTATACCATTCACTGGGATAGTCATAACCAGTCAGCTTGGATAACCGACAAAGACAGACAGACCTTAGCCTCAACTTTGCTATTTTGGTTCGCTTGGTATGCCTTTTATCCTGACACCCAAGTCTTTAGTGCATCTTAAAAATAAGCCCCTAGTACGCATGGGTACTTTTGGGGCTGGTTGTTTATTGCTTTATGTAGCGCACCTTATTCGCTGAGGTTTTCAACTAGTGCTTTACCCACGGCGTGGGCGCTTGTTGGGTTTTGGCCAGTGATCACGCGATCATCAACGATGACCAATTCTTGCCAAGGCTGCACTTTAGTGTAGCGACTGGCAGTACGTGCAAGAGACTCTTCTAGCAAGAATGGAATAGCATCGATAGTACCAAAGTCGACTTCTTCTTCACGAGTAAAACCTGTCACTGACTTAGAGGCCAACAGCTTTTCACCATTGCTCAGTGTGATTGGCAGTAGGGCACCTGGACCGTGACATACCGCAGACACAATGCCACCACTTTCATAGTGTTTCGCTGCAATTGCTGCGAAAGACTCGTCTGTAGCGAGATCAGACAGCAAACCAAAACCACCTGGATAGAAAATAGCGTCGTAGTCTTCTACGTTGACTTGCGAGACTGGAATCGTGTTGTTAATGCGGTTTTGGAAGTCATCGTTTGCCAGCAGTTCGGCATTGACGCTATCACCTTCGATATCTGTGCCATATAGCGGCGCTTGACCACCTTTGATTGAGGCAATGTCATACTCGAACCCCGCGGCTAGGATTTCACTGAGCGCATGGGTTAATTCTGGCGCGTAGGTACCGTTGGCTTGTTCGGTTTCACCTAGCGTTGCGTGATTGGTCACTGGGATCAGTACTTTTTTCATGATTCATTCCTTTTGAGCAGACGGGCTTTTTATTGTACGAATTAATATTAATTGCAAATCAGATGGGTGATAATTGGCGAATTAGGAAAAACATTATTGCTAAATAGCAAAGATAGGCATTGCCGAGGTCATTATGGAGAGCTTTGAAGGGATCAATGAGTTCGTTGCTGTTGCGGAAAGTCACGGTTTCTCGGCTGCGGCCAAGCAGCTTGGTTGCAGCACTAGCCATGTAAGTCGCCAAGTATCGAGATTGGAACAGCGGGTAGGAGTGGCTTTGCTGGCGCGCTCGACCCGAATGGTCAGTTTGACCGATGCCGGACAGGTGTATTACCAGCAATGTAAAGAGCTGGTCATTGGCTTACAGCAAGCAAACGAGCGTTTATCTTCTCAACATATTGAGCTTAGTGGCACGTTGCGCGTTAGCGCCGCTGGTGCATTTGCAGAAAATCATGTCGCGCCTGCTCTTATGGTGTTTGCTAAGCAATATCCAGAACTCACGGTTGAGATGGACTTTAATACCCGTATGGTGAACTTCATCGAAGATGGCGTTGATTTTGCGATTCGCTACGGCCGTTTGAATGACTCTGGGTTAGTGGCAAGAAAGCTGGTGGACAGACCGATGGCCGCCGCCGCAAGTCCGCAGTACTTGTCACAATACGGTGAGCCAACGCACCCCAATCAACTTGCCCAGCATAGCTGCATAATTGCCAATAATGACCATTGGCAGTTTGAGAAAGAAGGTACTCCCATGAGCGCTATTCGAGTCAGCGGTCGTTGGAGAAGCAACAACTCAAACGCATTACTGCAAGCGTGTGAAGAGGGGCTGGGTATCGCCTATTTGCCTCGAAGCAGTTTTGGGGATGCATTATCTACCGGCAAATTAACGCCCGTTCTAGAGCCCTATTGGGGCAAAGGTTCGAGCAGCTGGATTGTTTATCAGAATCGCCGATTTTTGCCCGTAAGAGCAAGAATGGCGATTGATTTTTTAGTGAATTACTTCGCTGATTGGCAAGAATGAGGCAGCTACTTGAAAAGGTGTTGCAAAGCACGGCTGACAGGAAGTTTGCTTCCAGCCACATAAGCGTTCATTTTTCCGGTGAGGTCTTTTTTCACCTTCTCGAGCTTATGAAGATTGATCATCGTTGAGCGGTGAATTTGCCAAAAACAGTCTGGGTCAAGCTGGTTTGATAGCTCTTTGATGCTGCTACGCAGCACATATTCCCGCTTGTCATCGGTGATTAAGGTCACGTACTTATCTTCGGCTTTTAAGTAGGCGATATCGTCGACCGACACCAGATGAATCTCATCCTGCTTACTGGCTTTAAGCCACTTTGAGAACTGTGGTGTTGCATTCAGGGACAGCTTTTCCAAATTGGCCATGAGCGAGCTAAGCTCTGGGGCTGCGCTATGTGAAGACAAGCGCGACTTAGCTTTTTCACATGCATCAATAAGCCTTGTTTCATCAATGGGCTTGAGTAAGTAGTCAATAGCATTGGCTTCAAAAGCACTGACAGCATAGTGATCAAACGCGGTGATAAAGATGATCAGCGGCGCTGGTTTATCGCTGTTTGAAGAACGTTTAGCGACCTCGCGCGCCACATCCAGTCCGGTTTTTCCCGGCATTTGAATATCCAAAAACGCGACATCGATGTATTCCTTTTCGATGGCGGAAAGCGCTTGTTCGCCGTTTTCACATTTCGCAACGACTTCGAGCTCAGGCCAAGCCTCTGCGAGCAGTTTGTCTAGGTGGAATCGGAGCAGCGGTTCGTCGTCAGCAATCAGTGCTTTTATCATAGTTCATCCAACATTATTGAGCGTCGAGCGGTAAAGTAATAGTGGCGGTTACACCACCCTGTGCGTTTTCCGTGATGGTCAGCGTGGCGCGGCCTTGATACATGGCATTGAGCCGTGATTTAGCATTCTTGATCCCAATACCGTGGCCTGCATTGTCGCTGTTGGCTGAGAGGCCTAATCCGTTATCAACGACCTTTATTACGCATTGATTGCCTTTATTTTGTGCCTCAATGGCAATATTGCCTCCTTTGACACTAGGCTCAATACCATGCTTGATAGCATTCTCTACTAGAGGTTGCAGTAGATATGGCGGGATCATCAGATGGCTGGCTTCATCTGAAACATCAAACGTTGCCGTTAGTCTGTCACCTAAACGCGTTTCTTGGATAGCGAGGTAGGCTTCCAATAGTTTCATTTCCGAGGCGATGCTGACATGACTACTGCGGTGGCCTGTCATGCTGGCGCGAAGAAGTGTGGTCAGCTTATCGAGCATTACTTTGGCCTGCTCGGGATTGGCATCAACGAGCACACCAACATTAGCTAAGGTATTGAACAGAAAGTGTGGCTCGATTTGACTTTGCAATTGCTTAAGCTCTGATTCGACTAAGGCTTTTTCTTGTTCTATTTGGTTGCGTTTGCTTTGCTCTAGAGCTTGTTGCAGTCTCATTTTCTGCTCTTGAGCATGAAAAAAGTAGAAGCAGATTGAGGTAAATATAATGCCAAGGAAAAAGATCGGTTTTATGCCGTTCCAAACATCGAATCCCGGATATTTACTCACCCAAAAATAAGCATTTACCGTACCGAGCGCGACAGCTACTGATAGAGTAATGGCGAGTGATAGAGTGCGCTGCTGATTCAGTGTCGGCACAAAACGAGCAAGCGCCCAAGACATGAACACGGCGCTGTAACCATAGCCTAAGCTTATCATCAGGTTTTCGTAATAAGGTGCAGACCAAATGGAAGCGGTGATCACCGCGATTAATGCGCAGAACAGGGTTGTGAGCAATAATGAGCGAGCCCAGCCATTCTCTGCCATTGGAATAGTCATCATTAGAAACGTCCTTTTAGATTAATTAGTATGTTATAGGTATCAGGTAAATTTGCATACACGCTATTCGTTGCCCCGGTCACGAATCGAGCGGCAAGTTCCAGGTTAAAACGGGTGTCTCCTGTATCAACCACATCAAAATCGAGCCACTGAGTAGCGATAATGCCGCCATCCTCAGGCGCTAACATGATATCCAGTCGCGGGTGCATGCTGCGTAGTAGGTCGCTGTCTTTACTCCATTGCCACTGACGCCAGAAAATAGGGTCAAGCCGGCCGTGCAGCATGACGTTGTGCTGTACGATGTTTTGCTGGCTGTAGCCAAGGGCATATGATTGAGAGATGGGGTTAAGTTTCGGGTCATTGATGCTGGCATATTGAAACGCGCTATCCCATTCAGATTGACTCCAAGCTCGCGAGTCATACCAATACTCACCAATCACACTCAGGCCGGATTCGTGCGACCATGTGCTTCCCACTAATACTTGGTTGGCATTGTTTTTCTCGGTGAGTCTAGCTGGTTGATTGGGTGTGATGTCATAGCCTTGATAACGGCGCGAATAAGAAACCGATGCGTGTGCTGACCATGCTTGGTTGAATACATTAACCAGACTCCCCCCAAGCAGTCCCTGACGAACATTGTCGTAATAGCCAATCATTTGCAGCTCAAGGTCGCCAAGTAAGCGGTAGTATTTGCCACCCAGTCCTTGTTGTTCGATAGCGCGGCCATACTCTGAGGTGTCGAGTTGGCTCCAGCTTGAGTCGGTAGCGATGAGCGTCCATTCCGACTCCAATCCATAGTGAGACAGCGCCAGTGTGCCCGCACCTTCTTCTATCTGTATTCCTACTGGATTTCGGCGATAGGGGGTAAAAATGTCCAGCACTCGGTAGCCATAACCAACTCCCCAATCGATACGTGCCTTGCCTATGAGAAAGTCCCATTCCGATTCACCGAGCGTTACGCTGGTCTCGTAAGTCAGCGTAGAGATGACCGCATCGAATTGGCGTTGGTTATGGCCGTTGGGCGCATTGTCATAAAGAGATGTGCTAAGCAGAGCCACATTGGCGCTAACCGAATGAAACTGCGCATTGATATCGAGTAGGGCATTCACTTGCTCGTGGCTGCGATCGCTTTGATCTGGCAAGAATGCACTGTCGCCGCCACCAATGGACTGTAAGTTCACTTGATAGTCGGTTTCAATATCGAGTTCATCCCACGAAGACTCTGTTGCGTTTGCTATGTTTGCGTTTAAAAGAAGAACCAGCGCCGCAGGCACCCAAGCAATACGATTGGGTGCAGCTGAGCTAACTTGGGTTTTCATAGCTCAACTCGCTTGTTTTTAGATAGGTACGCCGGGTTGTAGTACTTATCGGCGAGCTGGTGCGGCGTAACCTGTTGATAGTCGATGACCGTCTTTTTGTCGGTTTGGATTTGGTCGAGTAAGACCATAGTGACTACGCGTCTTTGGCCTTCCCGCTCTCCAGATTCAAACAGCGCCTTTTTGGCCAGTTTGCCAGAAGTGAGGTAGAGGTCGGCACGCACTGGAAAACCGCTTTGCTTTTCGACCCAAAGGTCAATGGACTGATAACTTGCACCCGCTGTTTTTGCCTTTAGAGATAGCTGCAGCGTAGGCTCTGAATCAGCACCGATAATGTCACTTTGCTCTGAGATGATTTCACCCGTGTAATCTTGACTCCAAGTAAGGGTGGAGACATCGCCCACCGACGCATCACCCAACAGCTTTTGCATCGGTGTGATGCGGATTGGCCTGCGACTTTTCGGCATGACTAACCAGTAATTATCACCAAGCATCAACATCTTTTGACCTTGCTCGACTTTGGACTTAAACAGCACCAAAGATTCGCGTTCTGGCCTCAGATACACTTCATACTGGCGAGTCTTATCCAGCTCGCCATCTTGATACAACGCTACTTGGGTGACAACTTTAGAAGCGGCGTCCTCTAGGCGGTAGTCATCGGCGATCGAAAGTATCTCAGCAGCGCTGGTATCTTTAGATATAGTGATTGCTTGCGCTTGCCAGCTGGCGCAGATTGTGACTAGTGATGCTATTAATAGCGGCTGTTTTCGAATCCAATTAAACATAAGCAAGTGCCTCCGTAATAGGTCGTTTGGTGCCTTTGCGTGCGGAAATAAAGGCGGCAAACACGCAGATGATGATGACAGCGATGCCTGCGGAGGTAGCAACGTTCAGTGAGAACACCAGCTCCAGTGGATAGCCTTCGCTTCGTCCAGGTGGAGGTGGCATTTGAATGTTGGCAACTTGAAGGAACAGGGTTGTGAACCAGGCAAACAGGGCGCCCGCAACGCTGCCAATTATTCCGATGAGTATCGACTCACGGACAAACATCGCGATGATTTCTCGTGGGTAACTGCCCATCGCCGACAAAGCGCCAATTTCGCGGGTACGTTCAGAAACGGTCATCGACATAGTGTTAAACAGCGCCACAAATACCACTAGACCAAGCACGATACCGAGGACACCAAAGATGCCGTTGTAAAGGCCGCGAACCTTGTTGTAGAAAAACGCGCGCTCGTACCATGGGGTGAGTTGCAAGTTTGAAAATGCAGGATCGCTGTTGAGTGCTTTTGTCACTGCCATTGAGGCGGAGTCTGTCAGTTTGGTGTCGTCTAGGTAGATAGATACGGCGCTGACTTTGTCACTGGCGAGTAGTGACTGTGCACTCGATAGGCGAACATGAATCTGGCGTTTATCAAGTTCAGGAACGCCAGTGCTGTAGGTGCCCACAACTTGGAAATCCATCGCATTGAGCACACCATCGGTTGTCGTGGCAAGCAACGTTACCCAGTCCCCAACGCGAACGGACAGGTTATTGGCCAGTTCATTGGCAATCATAATGCCGTCTTCGCTGGACTCGGTAAGTGCGCTGCCGGTTTGCAAACCGATGAAATCTTCACGCAGAACAAACTCACTGGGCTCAACACCATTGCCGACAAAAATAGAGGATTTTCGACCATTGGAAATCAAACCAGAGAAATAGATCCTAGGTTGAATGCCCTTAGTTTCGAGCGTTTGGCTAAGTAGTCCGTTAAGCGTTTGATACTGAGCGATACCATTTTGCAGTGGCATCTCTTCTTCACGCTCAAAGTAGCCAGGCTGGCTTAAGGTGATGTGGCCAACATCATTCGCTGTGGAGCGCTCGAGTGATTGATAGGTAAACAACCCAAAACCGGCAGCGGCAGTGAGCGCAAAGATGGCAATTGCAACGATGATCAATGACAACAGTGTGCGGCGCTTGTTTCTAACCAGATATAGGCTCGCGGCTTTAAAGCCCTGTAGTTGTGATGAAATCATGCGATCTCCTTACTTAGCACAATCGGCTGATGTTGTGGCATGGAAGAAAGCGTGCCGTCGACCAGTTCAATGGTGCGGTCACAGCGGCTGGACATACGACTGTCATGCGTGGCGACGATGAAAGTCGTGCCTTGCTCATGACTAAGCTGTTTCATTAACTCAACGATTTGCCCTGCAGATTTGCTGTCTAAGCTGGCGGTTGGCTCATCGGCTATGACCAATTGCGGGCTGTGAATCAAAGCTCTAGCGATGGCAACACGTTGCTGCTGGCCGCCGGAAAGGTGGTCGGGACGATGGTGTTTGACCTCTCCAAGTCCCACACGCTCCAGCCATTGCTCGGCAATTTGCATACGCTCTTGATAAGAGGTTTTGTTGAGCATGAGCGGATAGGCGACATTTTCGAGAGCCGTCATTACTGGAATTAGGTTAAAGCGCTGGAACACGAAGCCAATATTTTCACGGCGGAAACGGGTTAATGCCTTGCCGTCTTTGCTCATGGTGTTACCTGCGAAAGAAATCTCACCATCATAATCAGTGTCGAGTAGCCCTAAGATATTGAGCAGAGTACTTTTCCCTGACCCCGACGGCCCACACAAGGCAACGATCTCGCCAGTCTGAATCGTGCCAGAAATGTGTTTGAGCGCTTCTACATGATTTGCACCCATGATGTAGCGTTTATGTAGTTGATGGAACGTAATCATATCGACTCCTTGCGATACTTTTCGATTGGTGTGTGTTCAATTTACTGAGTCGGACAGGGCATCGCTTCGTGATGCGACAAATGGTGATTTTTGGAGATAAACGGTTAGTGATGGAGATAAATGGTTCTCAAAGAATGATCGAATTGTCAGGGGCTACGTTGAAAGAGAAGAGATTCACAATGGGTATTGATAAGCATGAATTCGACAATAAATAAGTTTAATCCCAACAAGTTACTGAACAGCAAGTGGACAGCAGTGACACCGAAACAGAAAGAGAAGCACTTCATTGTGGTTGAAGTAGAGCGCGATGAAGAGGGCATTGTGATTGGTTGTCAGTTAGAGGCGATTATGTCGAAGCGAGTGATAGAGATGGATTGGTGTGAGTTGAAGGATAGGGAGAGTTGGTTGCAGGGGTGGAAGTGAGGGGCGTGTTTATCTACCTTCGGACTAGATACTATCCCCCACGTTTAGTTAGCGTCATTCCTGCGCAGGCAGGAATCTAACCGCAGCGGGTATTGACTCGCCTTTTAACCTTGAAAGCTGAGTTGACCGACGTTGTTACACCAGTAGGTATTGATCTGTTGCTAATGCTCGCTTTTCCGTAACGCATTTATGCCCCATTCCGTTTTGGCAACTAGGAAGGATCTCTTCTCAGTTGCTTTCCAATCCACAAGTATTCCTCGCAGTTGAACAGTTGCCAAATTTGCAACAGTTGCCTGAGTTGTGAAATCGTTCAGTTGTTGCAGATTATGCAACAACTTCCGCCTGATCCAATTGTGCAACAGCTTGTTGCACAAATCAGCCTTAGGTACTTCCCAAAAACATGTTGAGATAGCAGTAGGTCTTCGTAAGACTAATTTGGTCAACAGGATGTTGGACAAACTCTAGTGTTCAATTATGCAAGAGGGTCTTGCACAATTGCGAAACAAGTTGTTTCGTAAATCATCTCTGCCCCTTTATGTTTTAGTTAAATCTATCAATAGCATAAGTGGAAGAGTGAAACGGTCTACTTTTTCTCATCCGCCAGTGTCGAAAACTCTACCGTCCGCACATAGTGCGGACGGTAGATATGACCTAAAGGCTGTTAGGTTTGGGTAATTATGCTTGTTCCCAATGTTTCAGCAGGTTTTGCGCTAACTGTTCATCTTGGATGAAAACAGAGAAATTAGTATCACGAACTTCATCGTCTACCACTATAAACAGTGATGGATTGTCGACTACTTTGCTGAAGTGATAAACCACATTATCATCGTTTAGAATGACTAGTGTTAAACGCTGTGGGGAAGTCTGTTCGAGTTTCCAAGAGTGTGATATACCATCAACTTCAACCAAACCGATGTTCTCCTCTCTATTGAAGTTAATGAAAGTATAGTGCGACAGCCTAACGTCAGAGTCTGTTTCATCTCTAGCAACATCGAGCAAACGGGTAAACGTGCGTCCAGTAAGCTCATCTGCATCAAAGCTGAGGCGGTTGTCATAATCCGTAATATCAGTTGTGGTGTAAAAGTTAATAATTTTGGGTGCACTTAAGTCACCCCAATTCAAATCGGGATAAACTAATAGACTTAACTCGTTCGTCAAATACAAGTATTCTGCAGAGTGTGAACCGAAGTCGCCATTAAAAATCTCCATTCGGTTTTGCTCTACTTTATAAGGGTCACAGAATTCGTCATCCCCCCAAGTAATGTCGCAAACTTCGGTCTCATTGAAATACGATGTCATAATACCAGTCTGATTTTGTTGTGGATTATGAAGCGAACCCTCGTACCAAAATGTTGACCCTGGCTCACCGATTAAATGATCTTGTAAATCAGAAATTACTGTTTCTCGTTCGATAATATCCCCACGCACAACAAAGTCTACTTTATCCAATTCTTGTGGTTTTTGGATTGAATCACGGAATTCGTCTATTGCCGCTGTTAGATGTTGTGCGAGTTCAAGAGTTGTGTAGTCTACAGAGCCAAGGTCTTCTGTTAGCTCTAAAGCAACGCCACGCGCAGCAGCGTGTGAGCGATAAGCCTCTTGATTCATCTCTGATTCTTTTAAGGCAATATAGTCTCCTGCAATTACAGAAGGCTCAAGGTTTAGTGCAAGGGCAACGTCAGGTACCTCCATATTGTTTTGAAGCGCTAAAGTAGTAAAAGGCGTAATGTATTCAGACCCCGCTGGTGCAGTCATAGAGTATGAGTGTGTGCTATAACCAACGCGGTCTTTATCTTGGCTCATACCCGCAGTCACGGTAGCGATTAATGGGTAATCAAGATGATTTTGGGCAATGCTGATTTCGCCATTTGCATTAGTTTTACCCAGCACTTTGTTACATTCGCCATCAAAACTTGTGTCTATACATACTGTAGCCGACTGTAAGTAGCCATCGATGACTTTAATTGTTTTAGTTGAAGGTGGTGTTTCATTGTTACCCCCACCACAACCGTATAAGGAAGCCGCTAAGAATAGACTGATCGTTGGTTTAGTTAGTTTCATTTTACTTTCCGTTGTTAGTAAGGATTGCTAGTATAATCAGCTCGTTATGTAGCAACAGAGTTCGAGAGTGAAACATGTGTAACGTTATGAAAGGTATGTAATTATTAGTGGTTAAGTGTCATTGATATGTTGTTCATTTAACCCAGCATAGTAACTTTACATATTATCGACCTCGTTCATGCTTAGGATGACATACCGAACAGCAAGCTGACTTTTCAATTGATAGTTAACTTGATCACTGTTCTAGTTCTCGCAAGATTAACGCCGCCTATAACGACTTTTGGTTCGGGTACACTTGTTATCAATACACTGATATCAAAGGATGAAGATAATGCTTCGATTTCACAACACATTGGCTGGGTAATTGCAATTTTTGATATCACTAGCTTGTTATTAATGAGTGGAGGCATGACCGCTATTCAATATATCTGCATCATATAGATTGGATACCAAGTTAAGCACCTTTCCATACCGCGAACTAATCCGAAAAGAGAGAGTGCTCCGAAGAGCGTAACTCAGAATTGTCCAAAAAAGAGCTAGATACCCTGTAAGGCATGTGTGATCACCAAGCGATTCTGTCGTACAAAGAACTCCTTAAACACCTGGTGTGCGCGTTGAGTAGATTCCGCATCAAGTGCGGAATGACGAAGCCTTTAGCGGTAGTTGCAAAGGTATAGCTATGAATGAAAGAGTCTCTCGTAGTATGACTGTCATTGGTTCACTTAGAGACCGATTATTCGCTTTGAAAGATCCGCACGTGAGTAAGGGCGACGGATGCTTAAGTTAGTTCACAGCAATCGAAGTAAGAGTGCTTTGTACAAAGGTCACTTAGCATTCCAACTCGCACTTACCATTAATTACCCTTTCCCCCTGCCGTTTTGCTCCCTTTCCCGCTAGAATACCCTAATCACAACCCACTCACTTTCCGAATCAATAAGGATTGCCATGAGCAGCCAAAACGCACTATCTAGCGATATAGTGATTGTCAGTAACTCTTCCGATAACCCGTTTGCCATTGATGTCGCTTATGCGATGGGGCAGCATGAGGACATCTCTGATGTCATCAGTATGAAGCACTTCATGAATACCGAATTTTGCCCGCGCTTTATCTCCGATGAAGATGACATGGACAATATCGGCAATAGCTTAGAAGGTAAGACGGTCGTTATCGTCAGCACTGGGAATCTTGTGACCAGTCGTCAAGAGCTAGCGATGCACAACTTTATTATTGCGCGTGCTGCCAAAGAAAACGGTGCGAGTCGTGTGGTGCTGGTGGAGCCAGACCTGTTCTTTTCTGCGCAAGATCGTGGTGCGCGTCCGGAGCTTGGTGATACGGGCGGTGAACGTTCTGTGTCGGATATCAAGAAGTTTGATGGTCAGCCGTTTACCGCACAGCTTTATGCGCAGTTGTTGAAGCTGTCTGGCGTTGATGATGTAGTGACGGTACACAATCACTCAGACTCAGTGCAAAAGATGTTTGGCGATGTGTTTGGTGGCCGCTTCTATAATCTCATTCCTTATCAGATTTACGCGCATTACCTGCTCAATTCTAATATGTTGAACTACGGCCCAGATGGCGAAGGTTTGGTACTTTGTGCGCCAGACAAGGGGGCACGTGATTTCGTTAAAGAGATGTACAACCGAATTGGTTTGAGCAAAGCCAAATTCATCATGTTGGATAAAGAGCGCACCGCTGAACGTAAAGTTGAAATCACTCTACACAAAGAGAGTGAAGACACGTTCGAAGGTTTGGAAAAGTCGAGCATCGTACTCTTCGACGACATGGTTCGTACTGGGTCAACCGTGGTGAAATCGTGCCAGTTCCTGCAGCAGCTTAAACCTGAGAACATGGTGTTTACCGTCTCTCACTTCTACGCGAGCACCGAAGGTCGTGAGCGTATGTCGCACCCTGCATTGGGCGAGATTCTGACGCTGAATACCATGCCGACCATTCTTAACCGTGACGAACAAGGTCGCCTGCGTAAGAAGATGGTGGTACTGAAGATTGAGAAGTACTTGGCGCAGGAGCTAAGCAAAATCTTAGATATTCCGCAGCGTTTGGAAGAAGAAAATCCATATAAGATCGACATGTCTTCTAAAAACCCGCGTTTCCAGCGCAAGATTTGGTTCTCTGATCAGCTGTCTGAGCTGAAAGGCTAATTCAAGCACCATATTGATAGTCCAACTTTGGGCTGGCAACTTAGTAACGGCACATTCCCATAAAGAGTGTGTCGTTTATTTGTTTTTGAATGCCACAAAACCTTGGTGAAGGGCAAAGCACACTGCGCCGAGAACGGCACCGCTTGCGAGATGAATCATACTCGCGCCGATGCTCTCCCAGAATAGATCTAGGCTAGGAATATGATTAAATGTGTCCGCTTGAGCGGCGCTTAAGTGTTCCAGCCAGGGCAGGGCGTGGGCGATAATACCACCGCCAACTAGGAACATGGCGATAGTGCCAACAATACCCAGCGCTTTCATTAACCACGGAGCAAACTGTAGCAGACCCATGCCAAGCTTTTGTTTTATCGAACTCTTGTTGGGGTTGTTATTGATAAGCCATAGCCCTGCATCATCAAGTTTGACGATGATCGCTACCAAACCGTAAACACCTGCGGTGACTAATACCGCTACCACACTTAAGCCTATCGCTTGCATGGTAAGGGACTGCGCCATCATAGTACCCAGCGCAATGACCACAATTTCAGCAGAGAGAATAAAGTCGGTGCGAACGGCGCCTTTCACCTTTTGTTTTTCGTAATCGGCGAGTTCTTCTTCGCTCATGGCTAGAGCTGGATGATTACTGGTTGCTGTTGACGTTTCGCCGCGATGGCTCCACCAATGGTGCACCTTTTCAAAGCCTTCATAGCAGAGAAAGGCGCCACCAAGAGTAAGAAGGGGTGTTATTAGCCAAGGGGCAACCAAGCTAATCAAAAGTGCAGCGGGGACTAAAATGACTTTATTAAGCAGGGAGCCCTTTGCTACTGCCCACACTACCGGCAGCTCTCGCTCGGTAGAGACGCCGCTGACTTGCTCTGCGTTCACCGCTAGATCGTCACCGAGCACACCAGCGGTCTTCTTAACCGCAACTTTGGACATGACCGCCACATCGTCCATCAGTACGGCAATATCGTCAATCAGAGTCAGTAAACTTGCGCCAGCCATGAAGAGGTTCCTTTAAGTAGTATTTACCTGTTTTACCATGGCTTTATTGTAGTTGATGTTAAGCGCTAGGCGCAGACTTCTTCGCCAGCTTCATCTTCTATCACGATGTCCGTCTCAGAGCTTGCCTCTGCAAGCCATCGCAAAATGGCGCCACTGGAGAGGACTTTTTCTTGATAGTGCTTTGCAGGTTCAGATAGCTCAATACCATAGGTTCTAAATCTGAGTGCGACGGGAGCATACATAGCGTCAGCAATGGACCAGTCGCCAAATAGCCATTGTTCTCGATACTGGCTCATTTGCTCTGACCATAAATCATCGATTCGTTTGATATCCGCACGGGCCGCTTGGCTTAATTCAACCTTGCGACGAGCGCGGCAGTTCATTGGTAGCTCATTACGAAGCGCCATAAAACCTGAGTGCATTTCACTGACTACGGCACGTGCTTTGGCGCGCTCTATGATAGACCCTGGCCAGCAGCGACCATCAAGATATCGCTCGTTGACATATTCCATGATGGCGAGTGAATCCCAAGTGGTAATGTCGGAGTCGACTAGGGTAGGCACTTTGGCTGTTGGTGTTACTTCGGCAAGTGTTTGATAAAACTCGGGAGTGAATAGAGTGAGCTTTTCCACTTCCACGTTTATATTGTTTTGAGCAAAGATAAGCCAGGCTCGTAGTGACCAACTCGAGTAGTTTTGGTTTGCAATATACAGTTTCATGTCGCCTCCTTTCTTGGTTTGATTTTCATCATAATCAATGGTTTGATGGGTGACTAACGCATAGTTTTAATGAGTGCCATCAATGGAATCGATGGGTGGAGAGGGTTATGGATATTGAAGCGCTACGCAGCTATTTGACGTTTTCGGAAACGGGCAGTTTCACTCGGGCGGCGAAACAGATCAATCGAACGCAGTCTGCGTTTAGCGCCCAGATGAAGAAGTTAGAAAGTGAAGCGGGGACGCCACTGTTTGAGCGTCAGGGGCGTAATATGATGCTCACAGAAGCAGGGCTAGCGCTAAAAGCACATGCGGAGCAAATCTTGGCGCTGCATGATAAAGCGTTGCATCAAGTTCAGAAGTATCAAAATAAAACCTCACTGAGGCTCGGCTGCCCCGAAGATTACAATGAAACCATTCTTCCAAAAGTGATCAGTGCCATCACTCAAACGGAGCCGACTTGTTCAGTTCAAGTTTACTCTCAACCCAGTGTCGTTCTAAGAGAGTGGCTCGATGAAGGGAAAATCGACGCAGCGATAGTGACAAGAGCACCAGACAGTGAAGAGGGTTATTGGCTTGAGTCCGATCGCGGAGTGTGGATTGCTGCTGAGGATTTTAATGTCTCTCAAAGGCCGCTGCCTTTGGTGCTGTTTCAAACCGACTGTAAATACCATGCTGCTGCTATTGATATTTTGGCGAAACGCAGTGTTAGCCATCAACTCATCGCATGCTGCAATACGGCATCCGCCCAACGGTCGTTGGTCTCTGCAGGGCTTGGCGTCGGGGCGATGGGGCAACTGAGCGTCAACAAGGATGTGGTCATTATAGATAATATGCCGCCACTGCCTAATGTCGACATAGTGCTGCTCACAGGAGCCACTGCGCACCCTCTGATAACACAGTTATTTATTGCTGAAATTTAGCTCTGTTTAGGGGAGATAGATGGATATGTAATACGATTTGTTCGTATTACATATCTAGAATAATTATCAATATATTCTGTGGTTAAACGTAAATGTTATAATTTATTTGTTTTTATAAACGTCTGTTCTAAAAATATTCTACCAAATGAAAAGTTTTTGTCAGAAATTACCTATTAAGTAGTAGAGTTGATTTTCGTCAATTGTTTCCAGTTTTTTCGTTTGTAACATGCTTGTGATGATGCATAACTATGACTGAGCATGTCTATATGAATAATAAACTGAAGCAATTACTGACGCCGTCGTTGACGCGTCGAGGGTTCATTAAATCCTCGTCGGCCATCGGTGGTCTCGCGGCAGCGACCAGTGCCATCTCTCTCCCCTTCAAATCTGCACACGCAGAAACCCAATCAGCACCAAGTGATGAAAAGGTTGTTTGGAGCGCTTGTACAGTTAACTGTGGTAGCCGATGCCCACTGCGCATGCACGTAGTCGATGGCGAGATCAAATGGGTCGACGCCGATAACACCGGTACCGATGATTACGTGAACAAAGATGTGCAAGTGCGCGCGTGTTTACGTGGTCGTTCAATGCGTCGCCGTGTCTACAATCCGGATCGCCTGAAATACCCAATGAAACGCATTGGTGAGCGCGGTGAAGGTAAGTTTAAGCGCATCTCTTGGGATGAAGCATACACGGAGATCGTCAATAGCCTAGATCACATCAAAAAAGAATACGGCAATGAAGCGATCTACTTGAACTATGGTACGGGTACGCTCGGCGGCACGGTTACTAAGTCTTGGCCTCCAGGTAAGTCTTTGATTGCTCGTTTGATGAATCTAACCGGCGGTTATTTGAACCACTATGGTGACTATTCGACAGCACAGATTGCTAAAGGTTTGAGCTACACCTACGGTGGTTGGGCGAATGGTAACTCCTTCTCAGATACAGAAAATAGTAAGCTGATTGTTCAGTTTGGTAATAACCCGGCTGAAACGCGCATGTCTGGCGGCGGTTTGATCCACCACTTAATTGAGAGCAAAGCGAAATCGAACGCGCGCATGATCATGATTGATCCGCGTTACAACGATACAGCAGCTGGCCACGAAGATCAGTGGATCCCAATTAAACCAGGTACGGATGCGGCATTTATTGCTGCGATGGCGCACGTGATGATCAAAGAAGACTTGGTTGACCAAGCGTTCCTAGACAAATACTGCGTCGGCTACGACGAGAAGACCCTGCCAGCGTCGGCACCAGCCAACAGTGACTACAAGTCATACATTCTTGGCCTTGGTGAAGATGGCATCGAGAAGACGCCTGAATGGGCTGCACCGATTACCGGTATTCCTGTCGATATCATTATTCAGACGGCTCGCGAAATCGGTTCAACCAAACCGTGTGCCATCTATCAAGGTTGGGGTCTGCAACGTACTCAAAACGGTGAGATTGCCTCTCGTGCTATCGCTATGTTGGCGCTGTTAACGGGCAATTTAGGTATTCATGGTGGCGGCTCTGGCGCTCGTGAGTCGGATTACAACATTCCGTTTGTTCGTTTCCCGACCCTTGAAAACCCTATTCAAACGTCTATCTCTATGTTCCTTTGGACAGATGCGATCGTGCGTGGCCCAGAAATGACGGCAACTCGCGACGGGGTGCGCGGTAAAGATAAGCTTGATGTGCCAATTAAGTTCATCTGGAACTACGCAGGTAACTGCATCATCAACCAGCACTCTGATATCAACCGTACCCACGACATCCTACAAGATGACAAAGCGTGTGAGATGATTGTGGTGATTGACAACCATATGACGTCTTCGGCTAAATATGCGGACATCATCCTACCAGACCTGACCACGTCAGAGCAGGCGGATTTCTGTATGGATGGTAAAGCGGCGAACATGCCTTACTTCATCTTTGCAGACAAAGCGATTGAGCCTCAGTTCGAAGCACGCAGCATCTACCAAATCTGTTCGGATCTTGCTGAGCGTATGGGTGTAGGTAAAGAGTTTACCGAAGGTCGCGATCAAGAAGGTTGGCTGCGTCATCTGTATGCTGAAACCTTGAAGCTAGACTCAACACTTCCGGATTTTGAAACGGTTCGCAAGCAAGGCATCGTTAAGCGCAGTGACCCGAATGGACACTATGTGGCTTACCAAGCATTCCGTGAAGATCCAGAGAACAATCCACTGACGACTCCGTCTGGCAAGGTTGAGATTTATTCTGAAGAACTAGCAAGACTAGCAGCGGAGTGGGAACTGCCAGAAGGTGATGTGATTCACCCGCTACCGATTTATGTGAGTACTTCTGAAGGCTGGGACTCGCCTCTACGTAACAAGTACCCGCTTCAATTGACCGGTTTCCACTTTAAAGCTCGCTGTCACTCAACTTACGGCAACGTTGATGTGCTTAAGCAAGCGGCTCAGCAAGAGATGTGGATCAACCCAATGGATGCAGAGCGTCGTGGAATCAAGAATGGCGATCGCATCAAGATCTATAACGACCGTGGTGAAGTTTGCATCAATGCGAAAGTGACGCCTCGAATGATGCCTGGTGTTGTGGCATTGGGCGAGGGCGCTTGGTACGCACCAGATGGCAATAAGGTGGACCACAATGGTTCAATCAACGTGTTGACGTCTCAAAAGCCAAGTCCATTGGCGAAGGGCAACCCGCAACACACCAACCTTGTCGAAGTTCAACTGGTTAAGAAGGCGTAAGGACTAACTCATGAAACAATACGGTTTTTATATCGACTCGAGTAAGTGCACTGGCTGTAAAACCTGTCAGTTGTCTTGCAAAGACTTTAAAGATTTGGGTGTCGACCGCAGTTTTCGCCGAGTGTATGAATACGCTGGTGGTAACTGGGTAGAAGAGAACGGTACCTACCGTCAGGATGTGTTCGCCTACTACACCTCTATCGCATGTAACCATTGTGATGAGCCAGCGTGTGCAAAAGTGTGTCCGTCTGGTGCGATGCACAAACGTGAAGATGGCTTTGTCATCGTAGATGAAAAGGTATGTATTGGCTGTAAACACTGTGCCAATGCGTGCCCTTACGGTGCGCCACAATACAGCAAAGAAAAAGGTCACATGACCAAATGTGATGGCTGTTTTGAGCGCGTGGCAGAGGGTTTCGAGCCGATCTGTGTCGGTTCATGCCCGCTGCGAGCGTTGGAGTTTGGCCCGATTGCTGAGCTTCGTGCCAAATACGGTACTAATGCTGATGTGGCACCGCTTCCGTCTTCGTCACTGACGAAACCTAATATTGTGATCAAGCCAAACCGTCATGCGCGTCCAACTAATGACACGACTGGTCACCTAGCAAACCCTAAGGAGGTCTAAGATGGGATGGCATGAATGGCCTTTGATTTTCTTCACTGTATTTGCACAAACCGCGGTGGGTGCATTTATCGTGATGGGTCTAATCACACTGTTTGGCAAAGCAGATGCGCACGTGAAAACGGGCATTACTCGTAACATGTTCTTTATCTGGGTGTTTATGGGGCTAGGCTTTATGGCTTCGACTATGCACTTGGGTAGCCCAATGCGTGCCATTAACGCGTTGAATCAAGTGGGTACCTCGTGGCTTTCGCGCGAGATTTTGTTTGGTTCAATGTTCTTTGGCTTGGGAGGCATCTATTGGTTGTTGTCTGTTATCGACAAGGGCAGCGAAGCGATTCGCAAAGGCTTGTTGGTCGTGGCAATGTTGATTGGTGTTGTGTTTATGTACGCAATGACCAACGTATACATCATTGATACTGTACCAACTTGGGATACGCCGTTTACCGGTCAATCCTTCGCACTAACGGCAGTGGTGTGCGGCGTGATGCTGTCACTTATTCTGATGCGTGGCGCGAAACTTGAGTGTCCTAAGCTTGGTAAGATCACGGCGATTGTTGCATCTGTTGCAGGCCTAGCGCTTGTGATGACGACGATATCTATGATGGGTTCACTACCTAGTATCCATTCAGCAATCGTATCAGCCGCTGAGCTTGTGCCAAACATGGCAGAAATTCAGAACCTACGTTTTGTGTTGGTATTTGCTGGTATTGCTGCTTGGGTTTGGGCAATGCGCTCTGAATCGCGCTCAATGCCAATCGCGGTGGTGGGTTTTGCAATGGTTATGGTTGCAGAGCTCATTGGTCGCAGCGTGTTCTTCGGTCTTCACATGACCGCTGGCATGTAATGAGTGAAGAGGGTAGGCGCTTGTGCCTACCCTCTATTACACTCAACTTTATTGTTTAGAATAACTTGGTAATCTCAGTTCATGTCACAATCAGACGTTATTGATCTTCAAAGCCTTCAGACCATGGCCAAGGTGTTTGGCTCACTTTTGTACTTCCCGCTTACTGATAGCAACAACCAAACTTTGATTAAAGCTCTTTCGGAAGATGAAGCGCTGGAGAACAGCGATATTCAAGCCTGGTGTAAAACAGCGCTAACAGAATTGCCAGAAGCACTAAATCAAGACTTCTTCTTGCTGTTTGAAGGCGGAGAGGTGATGTTGGCACCGCCTTGGGGCTCTGTGTATACCGACAAAGAAGAAGTGATTTTTGGTGACAGTACCGTTGCCTATCGCCAGTTCTTGCGTGAGTACGGCATTGAGCTTGATACAGGCATGCGCGAGCCAGAAGACCAGATTGGTTTGATGTTGTTTGCGGTTAGCCAACTTATTGAGCAACAACAAGATGTCGAAACGGTTAAAACGTTACTGACCGAGCACTTGCTAACGTGGTGTTACCGCTACTTTGAATTGGTACAACAGCATGCCCAAACCCAAAGCTACAAACAGTTGGCAGGCTTGGTTTCTCTATGGTGTGAAGTGGTACAGGATGTGCTCGACATTACGCCTAATGCTGTGAAGCTGTATCGTTAAAAAATACACCCATCTATGGTGAGAATATTATGAGTCGTGATGAGCAATACGTAAAAGCCTATATGGAGCACAAGACGATAAGCCGCCGTGGTTTGTTTCGCGCTCTGACAAATGGCGCGACTCGTAATCCGACGGAGACTGATGACTCTCTTGCGTCAAAGTTGAATGCTGAAAAGGTAGTTAGAGTGCTACCAAGACCGCCAAAAGCGATTGACGAGGTACTGTTTCAGCAAATCTGCGACGGCTGTGGTGAATGTCAAAAGGTTTGCCCTGAACAGGTTATTTCTATCCAAGGTGGGTTGGCGCAGCTAACGCTGGACTATGGGTATTGCAGTCAGTGTGAAGAGTGCGGTAAAAGCTGTCCAACAGGCGCATTGCACGGAAGTGTAATGGATAACGGCTTGCGACCAAGCTTTTTAGAAAGCTGTCAAAACGCACTGTTTGGCGATTGTTATTTGTGTCAGGAAGCATGTCCTCAAGACGCCATAGAACTGGAAGACTTGAGTTTACCCACCGTAAGTGAAAGCAAGTGCGATGGATGCGGACGTTGCAAGCAAGGCTGTCCATTTTCATCCATCGCTCTATCTCTATAAAGCTGGGTCTCTATAAAGCCGAGCCTCTATAAAGTATTGACGCTATAGAGCTCGGCCTCTATTAACGTCACGCTTTAATGATACGAGCGCGGAAGTTACGCCCCTTCATCTTGCCGTTAGTGATTTTACCCAGCGCTTTCTTCGCAATGGATGTTTCTACCGCAACGTAAGCGTTCATAGGGAACATATTGATCTTACCGATCTGGTTGCCTGATAGAGTCTTGTCGCCCGTCAACGCACCTAGAATATCCCCAGGACGTAGCTTCTGCTTTTTGCCACCTAGAATCTGAATTGTGGTCATCGTTGCCTGATAAGGGCGGTTTGATGATGCTGGTGGTAGCGTGCTTGGCTCAATAGGCAAATCTAAGTACTCATCGATGCGTGCTACACGATAAAACTCTTTCTCACTGTAGAAGCTAAATGCCAAGCCTTTGTTTCCCGCACGACCAGTACGACCGATACGGTGCACATGCACTTCAGGGTCACGTGATAGCTCGTAGTTGAATACAGCGTCAAGGTTGTCGACATCAAGGCCACGTGCAGCAACATCGGTTGCGACAAGGATAGAAACACTCTTGTTAGCAAACTGAACCAGTGCTTGGTCGCGGTCACGTTGTTCTAGGTCACCATGAATATCAATGACGCTAAAGCCGCGATGGTGAAGCTCATCCGCCACATTCTGCACTTCTTTCTTAGTGTTACAGAACACAACCGCAGACTCTGGTTGGTGTGTTAGTAATAGAGTTTCTAACGCGTTGTCACGCTCTTCTGTGGTATCAGTTTGATAGAAGAACTGCTTGATGCTTGAATGATCGTGTTTGCTCTCTACCTTCACAACCTCAGGCTGCTTCATTACCGTTGATGCAATGGTTTGAATCTGCTCTGGGAAGGTTGCACTGAATAGTAGCGTTTGACGATTGCTTGGCGCTTCACCGATGATGGCATCGAGTGCGTCTTTAAAGCCCATTTCCAGCATGCGATCGGCTTCATCCAACACCAATGTATTGAGCTCTTCAAGGTTGATACGACCTTTTTCAAGGTGATCAAGGATACGACCTGGTGTACCGACGAGAATATGAGCGCCGTGCTCCAGAGAGCCAATTTGCGGCCCCATTGGCATTCCGCCACATAGCGTTAGCACTTTGATGTTGTGGATACCACGAGCTAGGGTACGGATTTCTTTTGCAACCTGGTCAGCAAGTTCACGCGTTGGGCAAAGCACCAATGATTGCACACGAAAACGCTTTACGTTGAGGTTGGCAAGTAGGCCAAGTGAGAATGCCGCCGTTTTACCTGAACCGGTTTTTCCTTGACCGATGATGTCTTTACCATCGAGGATTTTTGGTAGTGAGTCTGCTTGAATCGGTGTCATTTTAGCGTAGCCAAGGCTATCCAAAGTGCTCAGTAATTCAGTAGGTAGATTTAGTGTGGAAAATGCCGGAGTGGTCACGAGGTATCCTCAGTCAGCGTTAGGGAGCGAGTATTATCAACATTATGGTCGATGTTACCAGCAAAAACATGGCTGACGGAGGACATTTAACCAGCGAAGTGATCAGGTTACCTGTGAAGGTTACGCTGGTAGCGCTGTTCTCATCCAGTCGCGGTACTCATTAGCGCCGTCTTCACCTTCTGCAGGAGACCAAGGCGCGAAATCTTCTTGAGGCGTTGGGATGTAAGCCCCTTCTTTGATTTCTAGACCGACAGTACCAGACTCCATGCATGCATAACCGTGCCATGTACCTGGTGGAATTTCGATAGCGCGGTTGGTTTCTGGTGATAGGCTGTGACGCTGAACTACGTTGCCTTCGTCATCGAAAATAAGTAGATCAAGTTGACCTTTAAGTACCAAAAACAGCTCCCATTTGTGCTCTTCACGGTGGCGGTGAGGGCGCATGTAAGTTTCTGGCTCAGTTGAAATGAACAGGCGCTGCACACCCGCGTCCAATTGTTCGTGTAGGTTGTGATGGCTGCGCTTGCGCGGTGCTTGTTTCGCGTTTTCAGAAAACGTGTCGAAGTCTTGGTTACTGATGATTTTCAACATTGCTTTTACTTTATTAGTTGGTGTGCCGTTATTGTACAGTGGCATCAAAAAAGTTCAGCACAAAAATAGCGCTATCGTCCGGGCAAGGTTAAATTTTAGAAAAAACTATGAAAAACGTAGGCAAAATGTGATTGCAGTTCCAGAGATTGGTAAAAAAGCTGTACGATCTGATCAGAATGGTATGATGCCTAAGCATCGGAGTGTCTTAAACGTAAGGTGGAACAGCAGTGGAAGCAGTGATCAGCCAATTAAAAAAAGACTTTTACGCGCACCTTCAATCTTCAAATGGTGCTAGCGCATCGAGTACCTCGAAAACTATGTCTTTGCTAACGAAAGAAGAATTGGCAGAGCTGGAAAACGTTTGGGTTCAGCTAGCAGTATGGAAGCAAAAGCAAGCTTAATCAGCGTATTAACTCCAACAAATTCTAAGCCCTGAGTGATTCACTCGGGGCTTTTTTCATTTTACAAAAGTACCAATTGTTATAATATAACATTTTCCTTGGTGATCTTATTGTTGAAAAGTGCGGTATTAGCCCCCATAGTTCCCATATTGGAGAAACAGACTATGGCTGAGATAAGCTCACTGATAGCCTCAGAAAATCTAGTAGGAAATACGATGGCGGAAGTACGTGCCAGAATAGAATTAAAAGTCGGTGCAAAAAGCGACATCGACGCGGAAATGCTCTCTTTTCGCGGCTTAGAGACCGACAAAGAACACGTTGCTATTATCTTTAAAGCAGCAGACAAAGACCAAGCGCTACCTTTAGTGCGAATGCACTCTGAGTGTTTGACGGGGGATGTATTCCACTCGTCTCGTTGTGACTGTGGTGAACAGCTCGAAGAGACCATCCAAAAGATGGGGCGTGAAGGTGGCATCATCTTATACTTGCGCCAAGAGGGGCGTGGTATTGGTTTGTACAACAAGCTAGATGCCTACAAGCTTCAGTCTGAAGGCATGAACACATACGAAGCGAACAACCATCTTGGATTTGGTGATGATTTACGTGATTTCACCGAAGCGGCTCAAATGCTCAAAGCATTAGACATTTACTCAATTCGCTTAGTTACCAATAATCCCAAGAAAATCCGCGAGCTGCGCGAGCATGGTATTAATATCGAAGATGTCGTTAACACCAGTGCTCACGTGAAAGATGGTAATGAAAGCTACCTAAAGGCCAAAGTCTCACACGGTAAGCATCATCTCGAGCTCTAGGGTAGCTTGTTAACATTTTGAATAAAAACCTCACACATGTGAGGTTTTTTGTATTCACTGTTGAAAATAAATTGTAACTAGGTATTATCGCGGTTGATAGTGTTAATGATAACTATTCGCACTAAATAATAAGAATTAAGCTCAACAAGGATGCTTTCATGAATGTAACAACCGCAGTGAAGGGCGCAATTGCCGCCTCGTTTCTTATCACGTCTACCTCTGCTTTTTCAGCAGTCACTAAAGATCAAGTTGTCGAGCATTACGCCGATCTTGCTCATGCTGTGTTTACTGATGCGCGTATTACAGCGCAAGAGTTAGACACATCAATTAACACATTTTTAGCTTCTCCATCGGAAAAAGGCCTTGCTGATGTGAAACAAGCTTGGCTTGCTTCACGCGTTCCGTATCAGCAAACAGAAGTGTTCCGCTTTGGAAACTCGATTGTTGATGATTGGGAAGGTCAACTCAATGCTTGGCCTCTTGATGAGGGACTTATCGACTACGTAAGTAGTGACTATCAGTACGAACTTGGCAATGAAGGCGCACAGGCGAACATTGTTGCTAACAAAACTCTTAAGATTGGTGCAACTACATTAGATGTTGCGAGTATTACTCCTCAAGCTATTGCAGATCTAAACGAAGTCGGTGGCTCAGAGGCTAACGTGGCGTCTGGCTACCACGCCATTGAGTTTCTTTTGTGGGGTCAAGACCTGAACGGCACTAATGCAGGTGCCGGAGAGCGTCCTTACACGGATTACGTTGTAGGTGAAGGTTGTACAAATGGTAATTGTGAGCGTCGTGCTGAGTACCTAAAAGCGGCTTCTGTTCTTTTGATTCAAGATCTTCAGTGGATGGAAAAGCAATGGTCTGCATCAGAGAAAGAGAACTACCGTACAGAGCTTCTTGCTGACAAAGCCGACAATGGTCTACGTAAAATGCTGTTTGGTATGGGCTCGCTATCGCTGGGTGAACTGGCAGGTGAGCGTATGAAAGTGGCACTAGAGGCAAACTCAACAGAAGATGAGCATGATTGTTTCTCTGATAACACTCACAACTCTCACTACTATAACGAGCAGGGGATCTACAACGTCTACACCGGTACCTATGTGCGTGCTGACGGCACGTTAGTTGATGGTCCAAGCATTGCTAACCTTGTAGAGCAAAAAGATAAGAGCGCAGCGAAAGAGATTCAAAAGCAGTTGGATTTGGCTCGCGCTCAAGTAGGCAAACTTGTCACTTCTGCAGAAAAAGACAACCAGTACTTTGACCAACTGATCGCCTCAAGCAACCCACAAGGCAACCAACTTGTGAATGAGACGATTATTGCACTTGTTGCTCAAACAGGTTCAATAGAACGTGCTGCGGGTATTGTAGGTATTGATAGCCTTAGCCCAGATACAGCTGACCACGAGTTCTAATCATAATAAAAATCTATGAAATGGGGGCGCTTGCCCCCTTTGTTGTTCTATTTGTGAGTGCTGTATGTCTAGATCAAACATCATCTGGGTTGCGCTTTTTGCGCTAATCTCCACGTCCGTTTTTGCAGAGTCGACTCCTAGCCGTCTTTCTGGTGGCAAAACTACGGTTAAAAAAAACGGTGCCAACGCCTTTTCAATGCCAGCGGCTAACTTGCCGATGAGCAAACGTCTCGATTTTAGTGTCGGAAACAGTTTCTTTCGAAACCCTTGGGTTCAAGCGCCCGCATCGACGGATGCTCGTGATGGTCTAGGGCCTTTATTCAATACTAATGGATGTCAAAACTGCCACATAAAAGATGGTCGTGGACACCCACCAGAGCAGAACGACCAGCATGCGGTGTCAATGTTAGTTCGCCTGAGTATTCCTGCAACGACGGAAGCACAAAAACAAGCAGTAAAAATGTCAGGTGTGATTCCTGAGCCAACTTATGGTGGTCAGCTTCAAGACTTTGCTCTTCCTGATATGGCGCCTGAAGGCCAAATACACATTACTTATGACGACGTCGCGATGCGATTTGAAGATGGCACCACGGTGATGCTTCGTAAGCCAAACTTAAAGATCGTTGAACTTGCTTATGGAGATATGCATCCAGATGTAATGATGTCAGCTCGCGTCGCTCCACCTATGATCGGCCTTGGGTTGCTTGAATCCATTCCTGAATCGACCATCCTAGAGTTTTCTAAGCAGCAACAACAGGACACAACGTCTGTTGCTGGTATTCCTAACTATGTGCTTGATGTACGAACTAAAGAGATGAGCCTAGGACGATTTGGCTGGAAAGCGGGACAGCCGAACCTAATGCAGCAAAATGCGGCGGCATTCAACGGTGATGTTGGCTTAACAAGTGCATTGTTTACAGAAGAAAACTGCACTGATAAACAAGATTTGTGCACCGAGAGCCTAAGTGGCGGCGATCCTGAGGTAAGCGACAACATTCTTGATTTTGTTGAGTTCTATACACAGCACCTTGCCGTTCCACAGCGTCGTAATATTGATAACTCAGAGGTGCTAGCTGGAGAAGCACTGTTTAAAAGAGTGGGTTGTGACAACTGTCATCGAACCAGTATCCAAACGGCGAAACGCGAAGGCTTACCTGCTTTGTCGAATCAGACAATTCATCCTTATACAGACATGTTATTACACGATATGGGGGAGGGGCTTGCTGATGGTCGTCCGGAATACGCTGCATCTGGCTCGCATTGGCGAACGCCACCACTATGGGGTATTGGGTATACCGAAGAAGTGAATGGTCACACGTATTTTCTTCATGATGGCCGTGCTCGTAACTTAACCGAGGCCATTTTATGGCACGGCGGTGAAGCTCAAACTTCAAGAAATCAGGTGCTAGCAATGAGCAAGAAAGAGCGTGAAGCGCTGCTTGCTTTCTTAAATTCGCTATAGGGAACAGTGATGTATTATCAAAAATCAGTGACCATTGCGGCTTTAGTTCTACTGGCAGGGTGTCAATCATCAACCAGTACAGACAAACTGCGTCCTCAATCGAGCAATCACCAAAGCCAAGGTGTGTATGAGATCCAGTTTGAATCTGCTCTGCGCTTTAATGATTCTATGCTCAAACTTCGCAACCAATCTGCGCGTTATTGCGAGTCTCAAAGCAGCCTAAAAGATGTGAAAATTGCTTGGCAGCAGGGGATGGAGAGCTGGATGCATCTTCAAGGGCAGGAGCGAGGTCCCTCAGAAGCGCTTGAACAAAACTGGAACATTCAGTTTTGGCCCGATAAAAAAAATACCACAGGCCGCAAGATGGCTACGGCGATCAAAACCAAGAGTTGGGATATGACGTCGATTCAATCTCAGAGCGTGACAGTTCAAGGGCTTGGCTCTGTGGAATGGCTGTTATATGACGGTGCCTCAAGCATGAGTGAAGGTGGTAAGGAAGATTGTAGCTTGCTTAAAGCGGTTACTGACTCTCTGGTCGATCGTTCAAACACTGTTTTGCAGGCTTGGATCACAAACCCATGGGCCGAGTTAGATACCAAAGCATGGCATGCGGAATATTTAGCGTTACTCACCAATCAGCTTGATTACAGCATGAAGAAGCTGTCTCGTCCGCTTGCGAAAATTGGCGCACCACGTCCGTATTTTTCAGAATCTTGGCGCGCTAAAACTTCGCTGTCGAATCTAAAAGAAAACCTAGTGGCAATGCAGGCTTTGTATTTGGCCGAAGGAAGTGGTCTTGACTCCATTCTGAGAGATAAAGGCGATGAAGCACTCGCTGACGATATTGCTCAGCAGTTCCAAGATACGCTAGAAACATGGCCACAAGAATCGAGTCTATTTGATATGTTGCAAACTAAATCGGGTTACCGAACCGCTTTGGCGCAGTTCAACAAGCTGGAGCAGCTCAAATATTTGATTGGTGAAGAAGCGGCTATAAATCTGGGTGTTGTTATAGGGTTCAATGCAACAGATGGCGATTGATAGAGCTAAGCGTAATCTAGCTAAAGCATTGGCAATGGGGACGCTTTCGCCCTCATTGCTAGCGGGCTGTGTAACGAATAGCACTGCGGCTAAGAGCAACGTTGAACTAGGCTGCATGAATACAAACCAAGTATTGATTGGTGGAGCGATTCGTCGCCAAGGTCAATTTGAGGCCGTGGTTTACTCTCAACTGGGGCAGTTTCAACATCATATCCCTTTGCCAGCGAGAGGACATGGGGTAGCGATAGCACCATCAAAGCATCACGCTGTGATGTTTGCTCGTCGTCCCGGCAGTTATGCGATGGTTTTTGACTATCGAGATGGAGAAGAAAAGGCACTCATTCCTGCGGAAAACAATCGTCACTTTTACGGTCATGGGGTGTATTCAAACGATGGTCGTTGGTTATACGCTACTCAAGGAGAGCGTGCGACAAGCCGAGGCATTATTGGTGTATACGATGCCGAGAATAGCTACAAAAAAGTTGCCGAGTTTTCTGGGTTTGGGGTCGGTCCGCATGAAATCATTATTATGTCTGATGGCCGGTTGGTAGTTGGTGTCGGCGGGGTTCATACTCAAGGGAGAACACCGATTAATTTAGCAACAATGAAGCCAAGCCTTAGCTATTTGTCAGGCAATGGGGAGTTGCTTGATCAAGTGATGCTGCCAGATCACCATAAGAGTATTCGGCATTTGGCTCATGATGGCGAGCAAACCGTGCTGTGTGGTCAGCAGTATCGAGGCGAGCCAGATGATTATGTTCCATTAGTTGCCATGCATCGAACTGGTGAGTCTCTGGTTGAGCTCGGTGGTGAACCAGAGCAGTGGGCGCGCTTCAACCATTATGTGGCGAGCATCGCGGCAACAGATTCTCATATCTTAGCGACATCGCCACGGGGCAATTGTTATGGTATTTGGGACAAATCCTCTCTCGATCTTTTAGAGATCAATGTGTTGCCGGATGCCTCTGGCGTGGTGGTTAAAAATGACCAGTTATATGTAAGTTCTGGCGTTGGAAAGGTCGTAAAAATAAATGCGGATCTCACCAAGAATGCCTTTGTCTCGGGGATTCAATGGGATAACCATTGGAGTGCTATCACATAAATGAGACGCTAACTGGTTTAAAATAAATTAGCACTTTCCAAAGTGTGATTTCTGCCATACTTAAGACTCTGTCTAAGGAGGTGGGTAGATGCGAAACTGGTTAATTTTGCCGAGTATATTGATCTCGGCATTGTCAAGTTCAGTCGCCGTTACAGCGGCGCCAGACCAGCTCGTGTCTGATTCTAGCGAACTTACCTCTTATTCTGTTAAACATATTGAACCGATTCTGAAATCGAGCTCAGCAGAAGCCTCTGAAAAGATTGAATCGATGCCTAGCATCGACAGCGAGTTCCTTTATCCACAACTGGTGGAATATGTCTATTCTCGCCTAGAACGAGCAACGCTTTGGGCGGATGTTGAGCTGAATGCTCAAGTTAACCTTCAACTTGATGTCGTACGGTTGGCTGGTTTTAGTCCGGTGTTCGAACATCGTGTCGCTTTAATGCAAGCTGCCTATCAGCAGCAGGATGCTGCTTTATATGACAGACTGACCACCGACACGTTTCTGCTTTACATGAGCTATGTCGCTGCTGCGGCGGATAAAGGCAAAGAGTGGTATTTCACTACCGATTTGAATGAGGTGATGCCAAGGCCTTCTGCGACGGAAGTAGATTTGTTGGTCTCTGCCTTTGAGGCTGGTACGGAATCGGAATATGTTTTAAGTCTCGCCTCACCAATGCTTAAACAGCCAGGGTTTGAAAACGCCTATATTGACCTGGTTGTTAAGTCTCAACTGGATACGCCATTGTACGAACAAACGGGATTATTGCGCATGGGGGACGTGCTGATGCCGCAACAATATGAGTTGCTGGTCGAACGTTTACAAGCGTCGGACGTCGAGGTGTTGATTCGCGATGATTATATGTTTGATGAGTCGCTAGATTTTGCAGTGCGCGAGTTTCAGCGTCTCTATGGACTTAATGACGACGGAATTATTGGGCCAAATACTGTCGAATGGTTGAATAAGTCTTCCGATGACAAACTTAGGATCTTAGCGTTGAACTCAGAGCGCTCCCGTCTATGGCCAGAGCAGCGTCAAAACATCATTTTGGTTAACGTGCCGAGCTTTCAGCTCAAATATTGGGATGAAGGTGAAACGCGATTCGAGTCGAGAGTCATTGTCGGTAGAACCAGTCGTCAAACTCCCATCTTTGAAACCAAAATGGATTCATTGATCTTGAATCCTACCTGGAATGTACCATGGAAGATCATGGTGAAAGACATTATTCCTAAAGTGAAGCGTGATCCGACCTATTTGTTTTCTCAGCGCTTCGAAATTTTGGAAGGCTGGAATAACCAGAACAGGATTGATCCAACTATGATCAATTGGAGCGAGGTCAACGCTAGGCGATTTCCATATCGAATGCGCCAGAAAGCCGGTGAGCTCAATGCGCTCGGCCAATACAAGTTCAACACACCGAATGCGCAAGCCATTTTCTTGCACGACACGCCAAGTAAGCATTTGTTTGATGAAAGTTTACGTGCGTTTAGCTCGGGTTGTGTCCGGGTCGAACATGCAGACCAATTTGCTGAAGTGTTGCTAGAGGTGCAGGGTAAGAGTTTAGAAGATGTCGCGTCCTCGCGTCCCAATAAAGCCATTGCCTTTAAGGAGCGAATTCCGGTGCACATTATCTATCAAACAGCTTGGCTCGTAGACGGTAAGGCACACTTCCGCGGTGACGTCTACCGTTACGATGACAAGCGCAACCCAGTAGAAGAGGCTGCCTTATCGAGTAATCGATAATCAAACAAACCTCACTTTGATAAAGAGCCATCGTGCCAGTTTTGCCACGGTGGCTTTGTTGTCTCTGAAATATAATGGTAACGAGTAGGGCATCGTCTAATCACTGTCTTGATTTTCACTGTTTGGCCAGCGGCACAGACTTGTTATTCTTCTATGACAGTGTCATAGTCGCCTCAGTTTACAAAATATAGGGTTTATCATGAGTCTTAAGTATCAAATCGTACCGGTCACTACCTTCGCGCAAAACTGCTCTATTGTATGGTGTGACGAAACTATGAAAGGTATTGTGGTTGATCCAGGTGGTGACGTAAAACAGTTGCTAGCCTTGGTTGAACAGCTTGGCGTAACGATTGAGAAGCTAGTTTTGACTCACGGTCACCTTGATCATGTTGGTGGTACGGTAGAGATGTCCGAGTCTCTTAAAGTGGACATTATCGGCCCGCATAAAGCGGACAACTTCTGGCTTCAAGGTTTGGAAGGTCAAAGTCAAATGTTTGGCTGGCCATTAACGGAAGCGTTTGAGCCAACTGAGTGGCTAGACGAAGGCGATGTGGTTACTTTTGGTAATGAATCTCTAAGTGTTTACCACACGCCGGGTCACACACCAGGTCACGTGTGCTTGTTTAATGAAGACGCTAAGGTCGCGTTTGTCGGTGATGTTCTGTTCAATGGCAGCATCGGTCGTACTGACTTCCCTCAAGGCGATCATGCAACACTGATAAACTCGATAAAAACCAAGTTGTGGCCACTGGGTAATGATGTGAAATTTGTACCAGGACACGGCCCAGAGTCTACGTTTGGTCGTGAGCGTGTCTCTAATCCCTACGTTGCTGATGAGATGCCTCTTTACTAAACCTCACTCCGGCTTGCCGCTGCTTGATAGCGGCGAGCCAATCCCACAAAATCTTCTCCTGCTCTATCTAAATCCGCTTCGGCAATAAATACGTCGTATCCGTAAAACTCTCTTTGATGTTTCATACGATTGGCAAGCATGGCCAGAAGTCCTTTGTATTCGATGCCGCGCTCATCGACAAAGGGTTCAGCGTCGAGAACAATGTCTTCAAAGCTCTTGGCCGGTGAGGTTTGCTGTACGCCGATATAAAGTAGTGCACGTTGGCTAAGTAGAATATCGGTGGCAATACGCGGACAGATGGCATCCAAGTAGGGACCATATTCTTTCACTCGAAGCCCAATCCAGGGAAGGGGCTTATGCCAGCCCTCTTGGTGTTGAGTACAGATCCCAATTCTCTCGACATTCGCCCAACGAAGAACCCAGCCACCCTTAAACAAATGCTGTTGAAGATGAGAGTTGGTTAGGGTAAACGTGACGCGACTTTTTTGTAGCATAAGGTAAGCAAATCCCGACACACTTGCGAAAATGGCAATGAACAGCCAGGCGTGCTCCCAAGAAGGTGAGAGTAACAAAAAGCAGAAACACACCAACGCGCCCACGCCAGCCAACAGCCTGACAGTAGGAGAGTCCCAAGTATAGTGGTGATTGCTAAGATGTAATGTGTCCATAATCGGTGCCATCAATGAATACTAATCTCACTTTATACTGGTGAAACAACCACAAAGTTTATTGTTTAAATAATAGTCATTGTTGGCTCGGGACGGCATTTTTGTCTCGAGTTTGTGTCAAGACCCTACAAAAGCATTCAAAATTTTGGTATAAAACGCGCTTCAAATTTTGACCACTGCCTTGATGCAGTGAATTGGAGAGAAAACTCGATGAGACTTGCTCATAAGCGCAAAGTGCAAGCAAAATTGCAAAAGCGCATTAAAGCGGTAGTTGCCAACACAGCCGCTGCAACAAAAACAGCAAAGCCTGTTGTAGCAAAAGCACCTGTAGTTGAAACCGCAACTGCGACAAAAAAAGTTGATGTAGCCCTAACTCCTAAACAGCAACAAGTGCTAGACATCGTTGCTAACAACGCTGAAGGCATCAACCCGAAAGGTATCGGCCTTGCGGCTGGCCAAGAAGATGCGAAAGCAGCCTCTTGGGCAACTGGCGCTCTAAAGAAACTTCTTGAAGAAGGTTTGGTGGCTAAAGAGCAGCTAGCGGGCAACAAAGTGATCTACAAAGCGCTATAAGCGTTCACTTTACCCAATTTCAAAAAGACCCCTTTCGAGGGGTTTTTTTGATCCTGTCGTTTGGAAAATTGGGAGATGTTAGCGACAGATGTCACAAAAGTAGCCATCCTGTAATATCTTGCTGATAATAAATGCGTACGTGTTTGTCTCGTTCTAGATTTCTTTCTGAACACTCTAACCTGTTGATTTTTATTTGTCTTGAGTAACTACCTCGTTTATCACCTACGTAGTAATACGTAATACCAAGGTCGAAGTCGATCTGTTGATAATCTTATTACTGCGTGCTCGCACTAATACACCTTGCTGGGTTTTCCATCCATAGTTATCTGGAATGTGAAACTTGGAGTCAGTTACTGACTTCAAAAAGGAACCTACTCAAGGAACTGAATAATGAGTCTAATCAAGAAATCAGTATCACGTGTCATGAAGAGCACGGCTATCGTAGCTGCAACCTGCCTAGCGTTTGTTGCTGGAAATGCCAGCGCTGACGATAAAGTCTATCGCCTAAAACTTGCAGAAACTTGGGGGCCAAACTTCCCAATTTTCGGTGATGCAACGAAGAACATGGCGAAAATGGCCGAAGAAATGTCGAACGGTCGTCTGCAAATTCGCATCGATTCGTCTAACAAACACAAAGCGCCGTTCGGTGTGTTTGATATGGTGAAATCTGGTCAGTACGACATGAGCCACTCTGCGTCATACTACTGGAAAGGCAAGGTGCCAAATACCCTCTACTTTACAACGATGCCTTTTGGTATGACGGCACCTGAGCAGTATGCGTGGTTCTACCACGGCGGTGGTATGCAGTTGATGGAAAAAGTGTATGACCCACATAACTTGCTGTCTTTCCCTGGTGGTAACACTGATGTACAGATGGGCGGTTGGTTCCAGAAAGAGATCAACAGCGTAGAGGACTTGCAAGGTCTGAAAATGCGTATCCCAGGCTTCGCGGGTGAAATCCTAGCTGAAGTTGGCGCTAAACCAACGAACATCGCATCGGGTGAATTGTACACATCTCTAGAGCGTCGCACGATTGACGCGCTTGAGTGGGTAGGCCCTTCACTTGACCTTCGTATGGGCTTTCACAAAATTGCTCCGTACTACTACACAGGTTGGCATGAGCCAGCAACAGAGCTTCAGTTCCTAGTTAACAAACGTACTTGGAATAAGCTTCCGGATGACCTGAAAGCGATTCTACAAATCGCAATGAAGACAGCCGCGTACGACATGTACATCCAATCGACTCACGAAAGTGGTAAGAACTGGGCGACTATCCAAACTGATTACCCTGACGTGAAAGTGAAAGACTTCCCGAAAGAAGTTATGGATGCGCTTCGTGATGCCAACGACAAACTGCTTAAGCAACACGCCGACAAAGATGAGATGGCGAAAGAGATCCAAGCATCACAAGCAGCTTACCTAGAGCAAGTGCGTTCTTGGACTGATATCGCGTCGAAAGCTTACCTAAACAAGTTCGACGACTAACCCCCCAACTCAAGTGGCGTAGCTCCTGCGCCACTTTCTTTTACACCCATTGTCATACGCCCTAATCATAACTATTAACGAATCACGGCGGATAGGCGGAAAGTTGTATGCGTAGTTTAATTTATATCGAAAGACTGTTTAACAAGATAGCCGATGTGCTCGGGTGGCTATCCAGTATTCTTTTTCTTCTTCTGTTAGCAAACGTGGTTTATGACGTTGTCATGCGCTACGTCTTTAATGATGTGTCGATTGCCTTCCAAGAAATGGAGTGGCACCTGTTTTCAGCGGTGTTCTTATTAGGTGTGCCTTATGCCATAAAAGCGGGCGGTCACGTTCGTGTGGATGTGTTCTATGAGCGCTTATCTATGAAGGCGCAGGCCATTATCGACTTACTCGGCACCTTTATCTTTTTGTTCCCATTTTGCCTATTGGTCGCTTGGTACGGTATCGACTTTGCGAAAGAAAGTTTTGAGCTTGGTGAAACTTCCGGTGACCCAGGTGGCTTACCTTATCGTTGGGTGATTAAAGCGATGATCCCATTGTCCTTCTCATTTATGGCGATTGCTGGCTGCGGATTGGTGCTTCACTCATTGAACAAGTTGTTTAATCCGCATTTGATGTACGCAAAGTCTTCCGACGCTAAAGAATAAGGACGTTCTCATGATCGGTATTGTGATGTTTTTTGTAGCCTTGTTCGCGCTACTACTTGGTTTCCCTGTCGCCTTCACCTTTGGTGGCATTGCATTAATTTTTGGTGTTTGGGCTGAAGGCATGGAGATGTTTGCCTTTATGCCATATCGAATTCAATCCATCATGGAGAATACGGTACTCATGGCGGTGCCTCTGTTTGTCTTCATGGGGTTGGTGCTTCAAAAGACGCGCTTAGCAGAGCAGCTTTTAGAGTCAATGGGGCGCTTATTTGGTGGTGTGCGAGGCGGAATTGCTATCTCTACGGTGCTGGTGGGTGCATTGCTGGCCGCATCAACGGGTGTGGTTGGTGCTTCTGTTGTAGCAATGGGTCTTATCTCTCTGCCTGTCATGCTTAAGTACAATTACGACAAAGGGCTTGCCTGCGGTACGATTTGCGCATCGGGTACCCTTGGACAAATCATTCCGCCTTCTATCGTACTCATCTTGCTTGGTGATGTGTTGGGTGTGCCGGTTGGCGATCTATTCCAAGCGGCGCTGTGGCCGGGGTTTGTTCTAGTTGGCGCCTACGTACTCTATATTCTTATCTATGCCAAGCTGAACCCAGAGAGCGCGCAGCCAATCCCACGTGATGAGTCTATTTCACGCTCAGAAGAGGTGAAAACGGCACTTAAAGCTATAATTCCACCTTTGGCGCTGATCGTAGTCGTACTGGGCTCGATATTCGCCGGTATTGCGACGCCAACAGAGTCTGCAGCACTGGGCGGCGCTGGTGCGATTGTGTTGGCTGTGCTTTATCGTCAATTTAGCTGGAGCATGCTTTACGATGCGTCCAAAGAAACGGTAAAAGTGACGGCGATGGTGTTCGCAATCTTGCTTGGTGCGACCGCTTTCTCAATGGCGTTTACCTACACTGGCGGCGATATGCTGGTGGAAGAGTGGATGCTAGAAATTCCAGGTGAAAAATGGGGCTTCTTGATCATCACTATGCTGGTTATCTTGATCCTTGGTTTCTTCATCGACTTCGTTGAAATCTGCTTCATCATCGTACCTATGATTGCGCCAGTCGCCGAGCTGATGGGTATCAACATGACGTGGTTTGCAATCTTGATTGCGATGAACCTACAGACCTCGTTCTTAACACCACCATTTGGATTTAGCCTGTTTTATCTTAAGGGAGTGGCGCCAAATGGAGTCACGACACGTGATATCTATCGAGGCGTGATGCCATTCATCGCGATACAGATAGTGGTGCTAGCTTCTCTCCTCATCTTCCCAGAATTCTATGGAATGTGATCGCCTTGGCGTAAGCTCAGCATAGCGTTTCATTTCACCGCCACTCGTTGGTAAGGTTAGTAAAGCTGCACTTAGTGCAGCTTTACTCGTAAGTGCAAAGGTGAATGCAGTTAAGGGGCGAATATAGCAAAAGGCGAATTTAGGAAAGGATTTCTATGCCGTTAAAAGCCAAACTGATTCTACTGACGTTGATCCCGCTGGTCATTGTAACCGCGAGCGTCAGTTGGATTACTCTCTACCAAGCTAAGGCATTGGGCGAAAAGGAAATCAGCATCTTTCGCGAGAGTCTGATCCGCACTAAAGAAGCCGCATTGAAAGACAGTGTTGAGCTCGCTTTTGATGCTATCGAGCAAGCGTATCTAGATCCTACTTTGTCGGAGCGAGAAGCGAAGGTCGAAGTGAAAGCGATTTTGAACCGTCTTCGCTATGGAACAGACGGCTATTTCTTTGCTTACGATAAGATTGGCACCAACTTAGTCCATCCCATCATTCCCGAGTTGGTGGGACGAAATCTACTTAAACTTCAAGACCAAGATGGCGATTACCTGATAGAAGCTCTGCTGTTTCAAGCGCAAGCGGGCGGCGGTTTTCATCAGTACTTGTGGCAAAAGCCCTCGACTGGGGAAACGGTCACCAAGTTGAGTTACGCTGCGTGGCTTGATAAATGGGAGTGGATGATTGGCACAGGTTTGTACATTGAAGATGTGGCGCAAGAAGTGGCGGTGCTGCGCGCGGCCATCGATAATAATATCGAAACCACCATGTTTTCTATTGTCACCATTTTTGCCGTTACAGTTGCGGTGATCATTGTATTAACGCTGGCGATCAATTGGCACGAACATAAGCTTGCTGATAAGAACCTTAAAGAGCTGGCACATAAGACGGTGATGTTTCAAGAAGATGAGCGCAAGCATTTGGCGAGGGAACTTCACGATGGCGTGAATCAGTTGCTGGTGTCGAGTAAGTGTCATTTAGAGCTGATGGACACGGGCAGTGTGGATGACCGCTCTATGGATCATCTCAAACAATCACAAACCTCGCTGTCAGAAGCGATTATGGAAGTAAGACGTATATCTCATCATCTAAGACCAAGTGCGTTGGATGATATTGGACTTGAAGCCGCCATTACCACCTTGCTGCAAGACTTTAAAAATTACTCGATGGCGGAAACAAATCTGGTACTTGACGCCAATACACCCAAACTGAAGTCTGAAGTAGCGACTACACTGTATCGAGTAGTGCAGGAGTCGTTAAACAACATCGAAAAGCATGCCAGTGCGACTGAAGTGACGGTGTTTCTCAAGCAGTTTGGTGAAGTTCTGCAACTTATTGTGTCTGACAATGGTGTGGGTTTTGATGTTAGTAGCGCAATGAATAGCCGCGGAATAGGGCTGCGTAATATGCGCGAGCGAGTCGAATTTATCGGTGGTGAGTTTGAACTGATTAGTGAGTATGGCAAAGGAACAGAAATAACCGTATTGTTGACGGTAGAAGGAGCGGTGTGATGGACGACCGAATTAGTGTAGTGATTGTCGATGATCATCAAGTAGTGCTTGAAGGATTTATGGCGCGTTTAGAACGCGAACCCGATATTGACGTGGTGGCAACAGCCAGTAATGGTGTGGAAGCGGTTGAAGTTATCAAACAATCGATGCCAGACGTCGTATTGATGGACGTCAGCATGCCAATAATGAACGGCATTGAGGCAACGGAAGTATTGAAAGCTGAGCTGCCGAACGTTCGCGTGTTAATGCTGACCATGCACGACAACCGTGAGTATATTATGAAGGTGATGCAGGCTGGGGCGGTCGGCTACATGCTTAAAGAAATTTCTGCCGAGAAAATGGTTCAAGCCATTAAGACGGTTCATCAAGGGTCGACGTATTTTTGCGAGTCGGTAACCCAAACCTTATTCTCTCAAGACATCACTCCAACAGCGGTAAAGTCCAACCCGCTGAGCCGCCGTGAAGAATCGGTTTTGACTTTGGTTGCGCAGGGTTGCAGTAGCAAGAAGATCGCTCAACTGTTGAATATTTCTTATCGAACGGTCGAGACGCATCGCCAGAATATTAAGCATAAGTTGGACTTGCATTCTACGGCAGAGTTGGCGAAGTATGCGTTGGAGAATGGTTTGTCCTAGTGTCAGGAACACTGTTTTTAAAATAGGCAGCTACTAACGTCGCATCGCCAGATAAAATATCAGCGAGGCGTAGCGAGCCAGTAGCTCCTCCCCTTTATAAGGGGAGGCTGGGAGGGGTGCTCTTTGTTTTTCAACTTATTAATATGCAAGAGAAAAGACCTTAAGAGCACCCCCTCTAGCTCCCCCGGCTACGCGCCCCGTTATAAAGGGGGAGAACCACAGGCTAGCTTCTATCGTCGCATCGCCTTTTGATTGAGCGATGCGCAAGCGAGCCAGTAGTTCTTCTCTGATAAGGGGAGATTAGGAAAGGGGTATAATGCGACGCAATCACAACAACCAATCCCCCTAATGTGATCTCACATAATTTTTATCAAATTTCCCGCACATCAACAGCAAAGTTCTGTTATAAAGTGCCCGCAATATCAGTGAACGTTTGGAATTAGTTTTGGAAAAACACGAAGAAGTCTTAGTAGCGTTACGTCAGATCATTCGAGCTATCGATCTACATTCGAAGAAGCTCAAGAAAGAGTGTGGTTTGACTGGCCCGCAATTGATCCTCATGAATACCATTCGAGATATGGGGGATGTGACCATTCGTGAGTTGTCGAATTCCACTAATATTAGCCAAGCTACCGCGACGACGATTATTGATCGTCTAGAAGCGCAGGAATACGTCCAGCGTGTGCGTAGCCAACAAGACAAACGCAAAGTCCACGCGGTATTGACTGAAAAAGGCCAAGAAGTGCTGAAAAATTCGCCGCCGCCACTGCAAGATAATTTCGTGAACAAGTTTCAAGCGTTGGAGAGCTGGGAGCAGACGCTGCTTCTCTCGTCTATCCAGCGTATTTCATTGATGATGAACGCTGACGATCTTGATGCAGCCCCCGTTCTGCAGCTCGATAGTAATATATCGAAAAACTAAAATACTATCCGGGTCTGATGATTTTTTGTTCGCTTATCAAGCCCGGCTTTCTCATTCCTCACACCGTCATATCGTTTTTTATTTCTCTACTCTGTATTTAGAAACGCCATACTCTTTTGAGTACTAATCTTTTTTATCTCCAAGCTGTTTGCTTAAAATATCGCCATAAAAATCACATATTGTGAAATTACACTTATAATTTGGTAGAGTACTGCGCTGAAAAGTAGATTAATGCATGTTCTCAGCGATTTTTGTATGCCAATGTCGCCGTTATATAGAACGTTAAATGCTTTGAGTTGAAAGCAATTTGGTCATAGAGAGGATTCATGACAAAGGGTATTGATAAGTACAGTATTGATAGTACTGACTACACAATAGGACAGGATAATGTCCAAAAGTGGGGGTTTGATGTTCACAACCCAGTATTTGGGATCAGTGCAGGTTTTATTGCGCTTCTCCTAGTAATGACCGTGATTGTTGATGCTGAGACGGCAAAGAGCGCACTTGATGGAATTAAGTGGAGCATCATCAACAAATTTGACTGGCTATTCATGTGGTCTGGCAATATTTTCGTCGTTTTCTGTTTAGTGTTGATTGTGACGCCTTTCGGAAAAATCCGCCTAGGCGGTACTGATGCTGTCGCCGATTATTCATTCATGTCCTGGCTTGCGATGCTGTTTGCCGCAGGTATGGGTATTGGCCTGATGTTTTGGAGTGTGGCTGAGCCAGTCGCTTACTTCACAGGATGGTACGAGACTCCGCTTGGCGTAGAGGCGAATACAGAGCAAGCGAAAGAGCTTGCGCTGGGAGCAGTGATGTTCCACTGGGGTCTACACCCTTGGGCGATTTACGGCGTGGTAGCGCTATCACTGGCGTTTTTTGCGTACAACAAAGGCTTGCCTCTTTCGATGCGTTCAATCTTCTATCCAATTTTAGGTGATAGAGCTTGGGGCTGGGCAGGGCACGTAGTTGATATCCTAGCGGTACTTGCAACACTCTTCGGCCTTGCAACGTCACTGGGTTTGGGCGCACAGCAAGCGGCGAGTGGTATTCAGCACGTATTCGGTATTGAAGCGGGCATGACGCTACAGGTCATCGTTATTGCGGTTGTGACACTGCTGGCGGTTGTATCGGTGCTTCGTGGCATTGACGGTGGCGTGAAAGTTATCAGTAACATCAATATGATCGTGGCGTTCTTGCTGCTGATTTTGGTGGCGCTCATTGGCTATGCGGTGACATTCGCCTCTATTCCAGACACCCTGTTTGCTTACCTAAAGAACATCATTCCATTAAGTAACCCACACGGTCGCGAAGACGAAGCTTGGATGCACGGTTGGACTGTATTCTACTGGGCTTGGTGGATCTCATGGTCCCCATTCGTAGGTATGTTTATCGCACGTGTTTCTAAAGGCCGTACTGTCCGTGAATTTATTACAGCAGTACTGATTGTCCCAACCACTGTGACTGTGATCTGGATGTCTGTGTTCGGTGGTTTGGCCATCGATCAAGTTGTGAATCAAGTAGGTACGCTTGGTGCTAATGGTCTACGTGATGTACCGCTGGCGATGTTCGAAATGTTCGATGCGTTGCCAATGGGCACGCTGCTTTCGATCATTGCTGTGATTTTGGTATTGGTATTCTTTATTACTTCGTCAGATTCTGGCTCTTTGGTTATCGATAGCATCACAGCGGGTGGTAAAGTCGATGCGCCAGTTATTCAACGTGTATTCTGGGCGTTCATGGAAGGTGCTATTGCGGTTGCGCTTCTTTGGATTGGTGGCACAGAGGCGATTGCGGCTCTGCAAGCAGGTGCTATTTCATCCGCACTACCATTTACTGTTATCTTGCTCATGATGTGTGTGAGCTTGCTAATGGGTATGAAGACAGAGCGTTACTAAGCAGCTAAGCTGACTATCAAATAAAACTAAAAAGAGCGGTCGATGACCGCTCTTTTTTATGCTTTGAAATCGCGACTCGCCGCTTCTAGTGCGTCTATGTTGGATGCGCAAATCAATGGTTTTAACGCATCAAACTTCTCGGGACTCCAATCGTATATCTTGAGCGCTATAAGCCTGTGAATTGTCGTTTCATCGAACCGATATTTTATAATGGCGGCTGGGTTTCCACCAACAATCGCATAGGGTGGGGCATCTTTGGTTACGATACTATTTGCCGCGACGATGGCGCCTTCTCCCAATGTCACTCCCGGCATCAGCATTGCTCTCATACCTATCCATGCGCCATCTCCAATGTAAGTATCGCCTTTTGATTGGTAGGCCTCATCAATAGATTCCATAAAAGGGTAGAGCGAAAACCAATCGCTGCGATGGGTATGATTGCCACCCATCAGAATGACGGCTTCCGCACCGATACAGACATAGTCTCCAATATATAACTGGTCGATAGGCCAACGCGGATCGCGGTCTTTGGTGTGTTCATCACCATGTAAATAGCGCACGACTGATGCTTCAAAACCATCATCGTAAGCATCACTGTAATAGCTATGTGACCCTTTTATATGAATGTTCTGGTTTTTGACGGTTTGATGGAGAAGTTCAAATTGTGTCCAGTGTTTATTCTTCATTGTTTACCTTAGGTTGTCTAAGTGGATTACTCCAAATGGAGTAATGGTGTTAGATAGCCCTTCAGCTAATGGATAAAGGGTCGTTTGAGGTAAGCAATGATGACAGCAACCAGAGGCAACTGAAAAAGGTGTTCAGGCATGTTTGCGTCCAAATAAGGGTAGGAGCTCGCAAGTATAGCTTTTATCAGGTGTGTTTGGTCGCACCAAAAATGGAATAAATGTTTGTTATTTGCGGGTAGTCAAGAATATGACGTTGTTACATCATCTTAAGTCAATATATTGCCTCTCGATTTTGCCTTTAAATATGTATATTATTCGACCGCCATTTGCCAATTCATAATTTAAGTGAATGGTCAGTAAATCCTATAAATAACAGAATAATAACTTATGAACCTATCATTAAGACAAAAGCTCATTGCCGCTACGTTGAGCGCAGTGATCATTATGGCTTTGGCTTTGACCATCCTTTCTGCCAATCAACTCTCTTCTCAAACCAATGCCGCGATCACTGCGCGTGCAAATAATGTATCGTTTGCCGCCGTTGAAGGTATCAAAAATTGGATTGATATTCGTAAAGACATCGCTAGCGCGTTTAATGGTTTTGCTGACCAAGAGGACAACGTACCTTACTTGCAACAAGCGCGTATTGCTGGTGGATTCGATGACATTTTCTTTGGTACGCCTGAAGGTGACATGTATCGCTCTCATCCAGAGCGCAACCGTGCAGATTACGATCCAAGAACCCGCCCTTGGTATCAAGACGCAAAAGCCGCCAACAAACAGATTATTACAGAGGCGTATCAAGATGCGATTACCAATGCGTTACTAGTCACGATTGCTGAACCTGTACGTACACATGGCAAAATGGCTGGCATTGTGGGCGCTGACGTGCTGATTGATCAGCTAGTCGATGATGTGATCAGCCTAAACGTGGGTGACAATGCCAGTGCTATGCTGATTGACCTGACTAACGGCACGTTTCTCGCGCACCCAAAAAGGTCACTGCTGCTGAAACCGGTCACGGCGCTAGGCCAAAACTTTACGACTCGTACTATTGAGCAGAAAGTCGCGGACCGCTCAATCTTGGAACTAACCCTAGGTGGCTCTGAGAAGCTTATGTTGTTCTCGCAAGTTCCAGGTACCAATTGGGTATTTGCTATTGAATTAGACAAGGCTACAGAGCTTGCAGGACATAAGACGGCATTGACGCAACTTGTTGTCACTTCATTGATTATTTTGGTGTTTGTCGCGCTTATTGCTTCATGGCTAATGAGTTTCTTGGTAAACGATCTGGCTCGCGTATCGAAGGCGCTCAAGGAAATTGCGTCTGGTGAAGGTGACCTAACTCAGCGATTGGAGCCGAGAAGCAAAGATGAAGTGGGTCAGCTAGCGCGTAACTTCAATACCTTCGTCAGCTATATGCACGAGACTATTATGCACTTGAAAGATGTCTCAATCGCATTGTCTGAACAAGCTAAAGACACGGCAACGCATGCTCGTGTTCGAAGTCAGCGTATTCAAACTCAGCAAGATGAAATTAACATGGTGGCGACCGCAATCAATGAGATGGCCGCCGCGACACAAGAGATTGCGAACAACGCAGACATGACTGCGTCGAACTCGTCTGAGGCGGTAGGAGCAAGCACTCATGGTGCGGGTCAGGTGTCGCAAACTCAAAACTCTATTCAGAACTTGGCTGCTGAAGTCGATGTCGCTACATCCGTTATCCAAGAGCTTGAAGTTCATGGTAATAGCATCAATACCATTCTTTCGACGATTCAGGATATTGCTGAGCAAACTAACTTGTTAGCACTGAATGCTGCGATTGAGGCTGCTCGCGCAGGAGAGCAAGGCCGCGGGTTTGCGGTTGTGGCAGATGAAGTTCGTGTGCTGAGTCAGCGCACTCATGCTTCTACCCAAGAGATCCAAAGCACGATTGAGACCTTACAAGGCACAACAGCGAAGGCTGTTGGTATTATGGGCGACAGCAAAGCGTTGGCAGTAACCAGTGTTGATGATGCCAATAGCGCAGCAGCAAGTTTGACGCAGATCCACGCCGCAGTTGAGCAAATTAGTGATATGGCTGCGCAAATAGCTACCGCTGCCGAAGAGCAAGCTTCGGTTACGTCTGAAATTACCCGCAATACGCAAGGCATTCGCGACGTCTCTGATGAGCTGGCAGAAGAAGCGCAAGAAGCGGCTCAGCAAGCGGTTGAACTCTCAGACTTGTCGCAGAAGCTAGAAAGTGAGATTGGTCGATTCAAGATCTAATCAACTGTAGATCTAAACACTGCTTTTAGAAAATCACGGCCTGTGTCAGTACCTTACTGGCACAGGCCGTTTGTTAGGAGTATGCTGAACTCTAGTGAAAATGGATTGTAACGGAGATACCGAACATGGCTAATCGCTGCCCTTGGTTGGATGAAACTAAACAATACTATGTGGAATATCATGATCAAGAGTGGGGCGTGCCCGTTCTTGATGATAGAACCTTGTTTGAGTTTCTGGTGTTAGAGTCTGCTCAGGCAGGATTAAGCTGGTACACCATTCTCAAAAGGCGTGACGGGTACCGACGTGCGTTTGCCAATTTTGATGTAGAGAAAGTGGCGGCCTTTACCGAAGAGGATGGGCTGCGCTTACAGCAAGATACCGGCATCATTCGTAACAAGCTAAAAATCAGCTCGACGATTACCAACGCTCAATACTTTATAGAGATTCAAAAAGAGTTTGGTAGCTTTAGCGACTATCTGTGGTCGTTTACCGATCACAAGGTATTAGTCAGCAGTTATAAGGAACTTGAGGACTATCCTGCGACCTCGAAGGTATCGGACGCGCTCAGTAAAGACCTTAAAAAGCGTGGCTTTAAATTTGTTGGCTCTACTATCATCTATGCGTTTCTCCAAGCCGCAGGGCTTATCAATGACCACAGCCTCGACTGCTATCGACGCCAAGAGGTCATCGATAGCTACCAAGCGTCAGGTTTAGAATACGAGTTAGTTTGAGCCTTGAATGGTATTGGTGACTGTACCGATACCGTCAATAGAAACGCTAACTACATCTCCAGCATTGAGCGAACGTGTGCGCCCCGGCGTTCCTGCAAAAATCATGTCGCCTGGATTCAGTGTAATGTAGGTACTTATATATGAGATAATTGCAGGTACATCGTGAATCATATTGGCAACGCTTTCTTGCTGCATCACTTTGCCGTTTAGCGTGGTGGTGATGACTTGGTCTTTAATCGCGACATCGCTAACGATAAAACTAGAAACAGGGCCAAACCCTCGAGCGCCCTTTGCACGCCACCACTGAAGGTCTTGTCCTTGCCAACTGCGCTCAGTGAGGTCATTACCCGCTAGATATCCGAACACACACTCCAATGCAGATGTCTTATTGACCTCTTGGCACGGTTTGCCAATCACAATAACGAGTTCACCTTCAAAGTGGACATTGTTGGCACCTTTTGGGAAGGAGAGATCGCCACTTATTCTTACTGAATCGATGGATTTAAAGAAAATTTCTGGTTTAGCTGCACCTGAATTGCCGGCATGGCTTCTAAAGTTGAGCCCTACGGCGTAAACGCTGCCACTCGTTAACGGGGTAAGAGGTGTTGCTTCTGATGCCTTGATGGTTTTTAGCGTTTTGGGATTATTGAAAGGAGAGTCAGACAAGATGTCATAGAGCTTTTGGTTTTCTTCAGCGACTTTGACCCAATGCTGGCTGCCTTTATATTCAACTCGACCAAATTGCGCGGCTATAACGTTTAGTGGTAGTAGAACAAAAATCAAAAGCGCTCTCATAAGGGCTATCCTTAGCTAGATTCCAAGTGTCAGTAACGAGTATAGTTACGAAATACCTCTTTTATGGTTCATTTGATTAAGTTGCATTTTTAGCAGTAGGTAATGGAAATTTATGGAAAAGTTTGATTCGATTTATGCGAGATCAGCAGAGCGAAAAGGGGGAGAGCGGGGACTTGAGTCTATTGTTTCCAAGCCTCTTACGCGAGACGAAGTTGCCGCCATTCCTGAGGACCGTTGGTTGTCTGCTTTTTCTATGAAGGTGTTCCAAAGTGGCATCTCATGGAAAGTAGTGAGAAATAAATGGCCTAACTTCGAAGAGCACTTTTTCCAATTTCGTATTGACCCATTGCTCATGCTTTCTGAAGAACAGTGGGAACAAAAAGCGCAAGATCCTAAAATTATTCGTCATATGACCAAGGTGATGTCCATACCAGCCAATGCAGCGATGATTCAGCGAGCACGCTTTGAACATGATTCTTTCGCCCAAATGGTGGCAGATTGGCCAAAGGAGTCGATAACGGATTTATGGGCACATCTGAAAAAACACGGCGCTCGTCTGGGGGGAAACACCGGACCTTATGCGTTACGACAATTGGGTGTAGATACCTTCATTTTGTCTAATGATGTGGAAGGGTATCTTCGTAATACCAACATTATTGATTCTGGAAGAGGTACTAAACGTGCTATGACTGCTGCAAACAAAGCCTTCATGGAATGGCACCAGCAATCAGGTCGTTCGCTGTCTGAGATAAGCCAAATCATTGCCTATGGGTTTGGAGACAATCGCGTTTAGATTGGATTGGTGTACATTGTAAGTAGACCCCTGCCTGGCGCAGGGGTGACGATAACATGTAGATGCAATTCACTAAGGCTGACTGTAAAAATCAGCCCAATAGCGAATCATTTTAGGACTCAAGAATCACACGAGTATCTTCGCTCAACGCTTCAAGTTCACTCGCTACATCTTCTATTTGCATCGCAGGCGGGATCTTTAGAGCCATGTTGGCGGTAAACAGGCTAGAGCCGATACCACCGCCGCCGGCAAGAAACACGCGGTGACAATCCATATCTAAAATACGAATATCTTGTCCATCTAAGAATTGAGTGATTTCATTGACGATACCCGCTCTGTCATTGGCGTCGAGTCTTAGTTGGAAAACTGTCTCCTGCTCATGACGATGCGGATCCGTATCTGAAATCTGGACGAGCAAACCTTGTTGATTGTTGAAGGCATCTTTGACAACTTGCGCATTGTCGCTCGGAAGCTCGACTTTGATGACAGCGGCGACGTTGTCTTCAATAAAGTTCACTTTACTCACCAGCCATTTCCCCCCGTTTTCGTGGGTCACTGATGCGAGGTTTTTAATGGTGGCTGGGGTCGCTTGGCCAACAAAGTTGACGATAAAGGTACTACTGCTCATACATTTCCCTCCACAGGTACAAAACCAATAACTAATTGATTAGTTAACTCCAGTTTAGATCTAAAACGCTCGCCACGCATGATTGACCTCAAGGTTCACACCAAAAAACCTCCATGAGTTTAGGGAAGTGCAATTAACTCCACAAAACTCATGGTTTTTGCAGCGCTGACAATCAGTTATTCAGCAGATCATTTTTCAAATAACTTCAATTGACAGTTCTCTGACACTTATTAACTAGACCGACCGGTTTGTTTTATTTAATGTGTAATCACTTCCTGAGGAGAACTGACATGAAAACCGGCGTTAAAGCTCACAACGTTAGCCAGCTGCTTGGCCCAGAAGACAATGAATTCAAACGTGCAGTGCTTGCTTCACTGTGCGCCTAATTAATCGTTTGGAGATGAAATTATGAACAATAACTTTATGTTTAATATGCGAACTGCGATCTTGTCTGGTGAAGACTCAATCAATGACATTCCTGATCAACTAGCAGCGCGTGGTGCTCATCGAGTACTGCTATTGAGTGATATTGGATTAGAGACGGTTGGTCTAGTGAATAAGCTGATTGGCGTTTTCGAAAACAACATGCAAGTAGAGCTAGTCGGTGTCTATACCGACATTAAGGCTGACGCGGGCTGTGATGACATAAACAAGGCCGTTCAGTACGCCAACAAAGTGAAAGCAGACAGTATTGTGGCGCTGGGAGGTGGCAGCGTGATTGATGCTTCTAAAGGTATCAAGTACTCGCTAGAGCACAAACTTGATGACATTCGTGAAGCTATCCGTGGTGGTGGACGTATTGATGTTGGATCACATGTGAAGCCCTTTACCATTCCACACATCGGTGTACCGACTACAGCGGGAACTGGTGCTGAAGCCTCACCCATTGCCGTGTTTTTCAATGACGTTGAGCAAATCAAAGCGAGCTTAGTCGTGTCTGGCCTTGAATGTGATCTTGCGGTACTAGACCCAAAACTTACCCTTGGCTTGCCTATCCCGCTAACGGTGTCGACAGCGATGGATGCATTAACTCACGCCATTGAAGCGGCTTCATCTCCAATGAGTAATGCGTTTACCGATGCGTATGCAGTACAAGCGAGTCGCCTGATACTGGATAACCTGCCAATAGTGGTCTCTGATCCCAATAATATCGAGGCGAGAACGGAACTACTTCAAGCAAGTACTATGGCTATTTCGGCGTTTTACTCCTCATTAGGCGGCATCCCTATTCACAACTGTGCGCACGCGTTTGGTGCGATCGCTCACATCCCCCATGGTGATGCGAACAGCGTGTTATTGCCAGCGGTGATCGAGGCTCTACCGGAATTCTATCTGCCAAGTATTGATAAGGTCGCGAGTATTTTTGGACTGTCTCAAACGCTTACTGCAGAGGAAAAGCATCGCGAAGTCGTACTGTCCTTGCGCGCTTTCCAAGTACAAGTGAAGGCTCATCAAACCTTTAACAATTGGAGTTTGAATACAGATACGCAATCCGAGATAGCGCAAGGTATCGAGAAAGACATGAGCTTCCAGTTCTATGCGATTCCCAAGCACAAGATTGAGCAAATCTTGGCGGCAATCTGTTAACTCGAAATCAATACAGTATCAAGGATGGTTCTCTTACCTATGTCCTACAACCGTGCGCCTTTAACTAAGGTTTACACACCTTGGAGATTAACTATGTTTTTTACAAAATACGTCGAAAAAATGCTGCTTATCACAGGTATCGGTACTTCTGCAGCGTTAGCTTATGCTTTCTTCCCACAATGGGCTGTCAACAACATTGGTCAGTTGCCTTATCTCGAGCAAGATTTCATTTTCTATCAGCACTGGGGAATTATGGTCGGCATGATGGGCGTCATGATGATAGGTGCTGCCTTCAAGCCCCAATGGCGTCAAAGCATTATGCTTTACTCTGCGATTGAGAAGGGGTTTATGGTGAGTTTGCTGCTAACCAACCTAGGTAATCCACATATCAACGGCTTCATATTGGCAGGCGTTATGGATACTGTGGTGGTGCTTTGGACTACTGGTGGGAGCAAAAAAGGGCAACAGACGTTTCCATAGCAATACGCTAGGAGGCTGAGATGGGCAACGTGAATCTTTACGCAACCCTGGATTGAATTATCTATGTGAAGACTGGCAACAAATATTTCATCATATCGCCCCGATTATTACGCATATACTTTCCATTAATGGGCTTGAGGTTTCTGCCAACCGCTAGAGTGAGATTGTGATGGAAAGTTACCTGCTACTGGGCTTAGCAATGGCATTACTCAGTATTTGGAAAACCTATTCTGGGCCAGCTTTGGCGGCATTTGTTGGGTTTAGCTATCCGGAAATGCTGCTGTTCAATGCACTCCCTGCATTGGTTGCAGGCTATTTTGGTTGGTTTGTGGGACGATATTCGTTGCTTCTATACTCGAGCAGAAACTTGCGACCTTTTCGGCCTAGGTTGCGCCGTTTTGTTAAGGCATGGAAGCGTTATGGCAACACCACTATGGCCATGCTGGCTCCGGTTTTGGTTGGCATCCCCCTCTATACATTGATCGCTAAACGTCTGCGTCAATCCTATTCCGCAACCTTTGTCCTTCTGGCTGCATCAATATTGTGGTGGAGTGGATTGAGCTACGGTTTGGTCAGCGCTTTTGAACTGGGTGAACAGCTAAACCTTCAAGGATTACTTGATAAAGTGAGTCTCTAATCTCAAACCCACTCTCGACACAATTTTATATAACCGATTGGAGTGCAGTTAGAAATTTGATTTTCTGGATGTAACTTCTAGTCTTTTGTGAAAGAGGAGGCGACATATGACGAACGTACAAAAGTTTTTACTTCTCGCAGCGGCTGGCTTAACCCCAATAGCACTCTCTTATGGCTTGAAGCCTAACCTTTCATTGCCGTTTTTATTCGACATTGATGCTAGTGCAACCAATGTTAGCCACATATTTCGAGCGGTGATGGGACTGTACTTGGCTTTGGTAATTTATTGGTTAATGGGCGCATTCGGATCTCTGTTTTTGGCTCGGTCAGCGCTACAAAGTCTTGTTGTCTTTATGCTCGGGCTTGGCATTGGGAGAGTTTTCAGCATTGTTATCGATGGTATGCCGCATTGGCTACTCGTGGTGTATTTATTATTGGAAATTGGCTTTGGTTTAGTAGGCCTATTTCTTCTTAGAAGTAGCAAACAGGAAACACAGTACGTAGGATGAATGTATAAGGGAGGCAGGATGCATCGTCACATAATTAGATCTCTATTGGTCATATTTCTGGGGTTTACCGCGCTAGCAAATGCAGAGGATAAGCCGCCAAATATTTTTGTTATTTTTACTGATGATATCGGTATTTCAAACCTTAGTGCTTATCACCGTGGTGTGATGAGCAGTGAGACGCCAAATATTGATAGTATCGCTGAAAAGGGCATGCTACTTACCGATTATTATGCCCAGCCATCTTGTACCGCAGGGCGTTCGGCATTCATTACTGGGCAATTTCCTGTTAGAACCGGTATGCATACTGTGGGGCTTCCGGGCAGTCCGGTAGGGCTTAACCCTGATACACCAACACTACCAGAAATACTCAAAACGCTCGGCTATACCACTGGCCAGTTTGGTAAAAACCATCTTGGCGATTTGGATGCGGTACTGCCTACGATGAATGGCTTTGATGAGTATTGGGGATGGTTGTATCACCTAAACGCAATGGAGTACACCGAAGATCCAGACTGGCCTAAAGACGAGGCTTTTCAGAAGTTTGCTCCTAGAAATGTGATTCATGCGAAATCTGATGGTAAAGGAGGGCAAACCATCACCGATGATGGCCCATTAACCACAGATCGAATGCGAACCTTAGATGACGAAGTGAACAAACACGCCATCAACTTTATTGAGCGAGCCGTTAAAGACGACAAACCGTTCTTTACCTGGTACTGCCCGTCAAGAGGTCACGTATGGACTCACTTGTCACCAGAGTATGAAGCTATGCTTGGCCAAAACGGCTGGGGACTTCAAGAAGTGGTGATGAAAGACCTTGATGATCATGTAGGGGAAATGCTGGCCAAACTCGAGGAGTTGGGTGTTGCAGACAATACCATAGTGATCTTTACCGCGGATAATGGACCTGAGATTATGACTTGGCCGGATGGCGGCATGACACCATTTCATGGTGAAAAAGGCTCTACTTGGGAAGGTGGGGTGAGAGCGCCATTGCTTGTGAGTTGGCCAGGAAAAATTCCAGCTGGAAAAGTTCACAATGGTATGTTTGACGGTATGGACTGGTTGCCAACGCTCGTTGACGCTGCTGGTGGACCGAGTGATCTTAAAGAGCAGATGTTGACGGGGTATGAGGGTTACAAAGCTCACTTAGACGGTTACAACCAAATGTCGATGCTAACAGAGCAAGGATCTTCAAACCGTAAAGAGATCATCTACTATGAGCGCGATAGGTTGCAAGCGGTGCGAGTCGGTGATTGGAAAGCGCACTTTATCGTTCAAAACCATGGTTGGGGCGGTCCAAAAGAAGAGCTTAATGCGCCACTGCTGTTTAATCTTCGCCGAGATCCTTACGAGCGAGCTGCGGAAGAGTCGGGTATGTACATCAACTGGATGGGTAAAAAAATGTGGGCATTTGGGCCTGCTCAAGCTGCGGTTAAGCAGCACTTAGAGACCTTTAAAGAGTGGCCGCCACTTACATTTGAGCCTGAGGCCGTCGATGCATCAGGTATAGGACGTTAAATGACAAAGGGCTGGAAACAGCCCTTTCTTATAGAGATTTGATGGTGCTTAGGAATAGCTATTTACTACCGACTAACTGCGCAGTTTCACGCATCGCCTGTTCTAGATGCGATCGGTCTTTTTGGATTGCACAAAGTAAGGTTGCGCCTAACCATTTAGCATACAGTGAACGGGACGCCTCATAGGGCTCAGGGACTGACATGACACCTAGCGAATTACCTTCAGTAAAGTAATCAGCCATACGATTAATCACTTTCTCTGCGCCTTTGTCGAGCTCAGATTGCATGCTTGATGATGTCCCAGCTATCTCACCTGAGAGTTTTACTACTAAGCACTTGACCTGAAACTCGCTCGTCACTTTAGAGTCGGACCAAAATTCGAAGTATTTTAAAACTCGCTCTGCAAACGGCACACTTTCATCACTAAGGTATGAGATCACAGTTGTGAGATGATCCTCGAAGTAGTCTTTTAGTAGTTGGCGTCCGAAGTCTTCTTTCGATTTGAAGTGATGATAGAACGAGCCTTTGGTTGCATTGGCTTGTTGGATTATCTTCATGATGCCAATACCAGCGAATCCATGCTCACTGATAAGCTCAAAACCAGCATCAAGTAGTGTCTGTTTTAGATCTGCCATGTATCACTTCCCATACGAGTTGATTCAATATTATAACGATGCCCATACCGACCGTACAGTATGGTTAGGTTAATGTTCTGCTAATCCAATGATTTGCTTGGTCAACGCTATTGCTATTTCCTTTACTCATGTCATTCTTAAAGAAAAACAAATAAGGAGAGATCATGCCTAAAATAGCGATGCTGAGTACTGGAGAAGAGGTTCTATATGGTGACATTGTGGATACCAACGCCGCTTGGCTCAGTCGTGTCTTTTATGAGCATGGGTTTTCCATGTATAAGCGCTCAACGGTAGGCGATCAGCGAGCGTCTTTGCTGCAAGAATTGGTAATGTTGAGTCTCAACTTAGACGTGGTCATTGTGAATGGCGGTTTAGGACCTACATCGGATGACTTGAGTGCAGAGGTAGCAGCGGAAGCAGCGGATGAGCCTTTGGTATTGAATCAAGGGTGGCTAGATAACTTAAAATCCTTCTATGTAAAACGCGGTAAACTGATGCCTGAGAGCAACATCAAACAAGCGATGTTGCCTGCGAATGCTTCAGTAGTGGATAACCCAATCGGCACCGCTTGTGGCTTCAAAATGATGATTAACGATTGTCTGTTTTACTTCACGCCTGGTGTGCCGAGCGAGTTTAAGAAGATGGCTATCGAGCAGATCATTCCCGATCTAAAAACTCAGTTCCCGAATCAACAGGGCAGAGTATGTCGACGTATCTATACGTTTGGTCTGTCTGAATCTGGTATTGCTGACACGCTATCGCATTTACAGCTTCCTGCCGATTATGAGCTTGGTTACCGCTCTTACTTGCCGTTCATTGAAGTAAAGTTGTTTGGACCGTCTGATGATTTAGAAACGGGTGCCCGCGTACTCGCCATGATAGAGAAATTGCTACACAGCAATGTGGTTAGTGTTGATGAACCTATGTTGGATCGTATTGGGCAACTGGTTGAGCTGCATAAACCGATTATCGCTATCTCGGAACACTCCACCAAGGGTTGTTTAGCATCTTGGTTGCAAGACAGTGAGAAAGTATCGCAGTGTTGCGGGGCGACGTGGATCTTAGGTTCAAAAACCGCGTCTCCGTTAGATCGTGATAGCGAACAATTGGGCGCAACGTTAGCGCTTGCTGGAGCGACCAAAGGGAACTGCTCGGCCGATATCGCCATCTCGACTGGTAAACTAGAGAATGAGCAGTTCTCTGTTGCGATCTCAACACCAAAAGGAGAGTGGGGGCAGACACTCAAACTCCAAAGAAGCTATAACCAAAAGAGTGTCAAAACCGTGATCAGTACGGTAGCTGGCGACATGCTACGTCGATACCTAGACAATCAACCGATGTTTCCTGACTATGGGTTCTTGACTAGAACCCAAGACATATTCCTGCCGCTTGATAAGCTGTCTTGATTCATTGGTGCTGAAATGCGATTGGTTGAATATGCTATTTAGTTATTTATATATGAAAATTGGATCTAGCTCACAATAAACTGATCTCTAAAGGGAATTTCAAATTCTCATTTTTGAGAGTAGCTGTTTTTCTCCAATTGATTAGAATCAATGTTCACCCTAAATATAGTGGTGTGCAGGAGGGGGGAGATATGATCCAACAATCTAAAATAAGAGTGTTTTATCAAGTAGCTAATGAGCAAATCATGCTTGGTGAAGCGTTCAGTAAAAAGTATGGTGATATAGCAGCTATGTGGTTGAAGGCTCCTATGGAAGAAATCCTGTCCGACGATGGTTTCCGAATCTCGCTTTATGACGATGGTGGTCGTCATGTCGCCGATAAGAGCGTATCTATGGGTACCGCCGATTCAATTTTGTCGACAGTCGATTAAAAAAATTCATTCCTTTTGGGCTGACCTATGCGTCAGCCCTTTCTTTTTGTGCCACATTATTCACGTTGTTCTTAACGAATTTTATTGAAACTGTGATCGCTTTGGTGCTTTTGCTCTAACGCTCGTCTAGAACATAGAATTTGACTCATACTTGTACAATCTATCACCACACTATAGGTGTTCGAGTATGGAACTCTCGTCAATTCAGCAAATTAAAACCTTAATCGATGAGACTGGTCGCCCATTGCAGGGATATCTCACTTCAATACCAGAGCAGCTGGACGTAGAGAGTTTTCGCTATTTCTCTACCATGGACAAACAGCGCAGTTCGGTCGCTAAGTATTTCCACTACAAACAGTTCCAGTTCATTAGCGTGTTTACGCCAGATTATGTCATTGGGTTTGCCATTGCTGATATACGTTATGTAGGCAACAGCTTCTGTTATCTCTATGACATCAAGCGAGATGAGTTGCTTGAACAAAGTTGGCTTCGGCCTTTGGGGCTCGGCTACACGATGACGCCGTCGCCTTGGCAAGGGAAAGCCGTATTTAACGGTGGTGTTCTCGCTTTGCAAATCGAAGAAGGTGTTTGGAGTGTAGTCGTTAAGTCTAAGCATTTCTCTATGGACATCACTCTGACGCCGCCCAGTCATGACAGTGCTCCAATCATGGTGTGCTCACCGACTGGTTACTCAGGCTGGACCTATACTCAGAAGCACAATGCGCTGGATGTCTCTGGCAGTTTGAGTGTAGCTGGCAGTTCAGTGTCGCTGAGCAATGCGCGGGCTGGCTATGACTTTTCTGCGGGGTTTATGCGCCGTGAGACAAGTTGGCGTTGGGCGAGTATCAGCGCAGATTCTAACGGAACCCGAATAGGGTTAAACCTCGCGGCAGGCGTGAATGAAACTGGAGTGAACGAAAATGCCTTATGGATAGATGGGCAAAGAATACTTCTTCCTGCTGTACTGTTTGAATTTGACCGTCAAAATCCAGATTCTGCCTGGCGAATTTATGATTCTAATGGACAGATTGACCTTCGCTTTAGCCCCAAGACCGTGCGTAAGGAGCAACTCAATCTGTGGTTACTTAAAAGCAACTTTCGCCAATTTATAGGTATGTTTTCTGGGACTATTTCATTATCAACCGAAAAGACCTATCAGATCGAGAACGTATTGGGTCTGACGGAAGATCATTACGCCAAATGGTAAACGTTGACCCGAGAGAGTAGAAAAAAGGATGAGTATGGAAACCCTCGCCGACAAACCTGAATTGTTATTAATAGCTCTAGCACCCATTTTTATTCTCATGATGGGACTGGAGTATTGGTTTGGGCAAAGAAGCGACAAACTACCAGCATCAGCGCGATACACTGTTAAAGAGTTAGTCTGTAATTTTTCTCTAGCGGGACTACATCAACTGTCTGACTTATTGGCGGGTTTGTTCATCGCTAAGCTTTATTTGCTTGTGTTTGGGTGGAAACTATTTGATATAGAAATGTCGCTTACGATGTTCCTGTTACTCATGGTGCTACAAGATTTCTTTTACTACTGGTTTCACCGCGCCAGTCATCGAGTGCGTTGGATGTGGGCGGCTCATGTCGTTCATCATAGCTCAGAGAACATGAATTTCAGCACCGCGTTTCGCCAAAGCTTAATGTATCCGCTGGCTGGCATGTGGTTATTTTGGATGCCCCTCATCATTATTGGCTTCGAACCTAAATGGGTAGTGTTCGTGGTTTTGCTTAACTTGGGGCTTCAATTCTTTGTACATACCCAGTGGATTCGTAAACTTGGCCCTTTAGAATGGGTGTTTAACACGCCCTCCCATCACCGAGTACATCATGGGGTCAATGCTCAGTATATCGATAAGAATTATGCTGGCATATTAATTGTTTGGGATCGTATTTTTGGGACGTTTGAACCAGAAGTTGAAGAGGTTCGATATGGTATCAGTAAGCCGGTGAATAGTTTTAACCCTTTTGTGGTTACGTTTCGTGAGTGGAATGAAATAGTGAGAGCGCTGTCTCGAAGAGACATGAGCTTCAAGCAAAAAATGACGATTGTCTTATCGCCACCAACAGACAGAGATGTGGGTAAAATAGTCAAGTAAGGTTTGAATCTCACTATAGAAGTCGGCTCAACGAGGGCACCTTCTAACGGTACGAGTTGGCTATAGTGAATTCACATGAAAAGCTTAAAGAATCTGGGGTGAGGAATGCCCTAGGTTAACAGGGAAAAGTGACCAATAATCTGTTCATGTCGGTCTGTGATCACTCCACATTGGGTAAGTTCACAGTAGCTGAAGTCTATATGTAAGTCTTTGGTTCTCGCTTTACTTAGAAAGTGTCTAAGTAAGATATCGCTATTGAGTTGATGTGTTTCGGTTTCCCAAATGTGGTTATCGATGGTGGATTTGAATACTATTTTCATGAATCTCCGATTTTAAATTTCTGGTATGTTTGCTTGCTTCACGATTTTGATAAAACCAGAAGCGCTTTCTGCCGATGGAACGAGACATAATTTGCCTTATTAGTTGGTTTGAATATAGGTGTAGTGCACTCAGTGTTATAGATTAACTCAGTGAGCTTGCTTGTTGAAAAATGTGTAGCGAGAACTTAGAGAGGTTGGACTGTGCTAGAAGATTTCGAGAGGCTTGCAGTACGGGAGCGATTAATTACTGAGCGGTAAGCAAACAAGTGGAACAGTCAGCAACCGCTCCACTTGTTTTTGAACTATTACAGAGCTACAACGTTTGCAGCTTGCAGGCCTTTTTGGCCTTGTTCTACTTCAAAAGACACTTTTTGGCCTTCTGTAAGTGTTTTGAAGCCTTCAGATGCGATAGCACGGAAGTGAACGAATACGTCTGCACCGCCGTCGTCTTGAGATAGGAAGCCAAAACCTTTCTCTTCGTTAAACCATTTTACTACGCCGTTTACTTTGTTAGACATGATGTGTCCCTTATTACTTAAAAAATTGATGCAAAATTGCATGAACTGCTGGGTTTAGACTTATTAAATACATCGATGAAGCATAGGGAAACACTGAGGATTACAACAATAACGAAGAGATTCTGAGAGTTTTACTTTTACAACTGAAGATTTCACTTAATACCGCTAAACAGCAGAAGGGGCTCAGTATGGGGCTTACTTCACCGGATGTAAAGGAATAATTTGTAGTTAAAAGTAAAAAGCGGCTCGATTGAGCCGCTTTTATGAGAGGTGCTGAACTAAGCACGCTTCTTTATTTGATGCGCAATATTGTCGAGCTGAATGTCAGTTTTCGCACGACAAATACAAGGCAAAATCTCGTTTGCTTGTGTGTAAGCCATCGCAAACCCTACGTACTCCACTTCGCCAGAGACCAATGTGCAGCGACAGGCACCGCAGTGACCATCTCGGCAGTTATACTCTGGCTCTAACCCAGCTTGTTCCATTGTCTCTAGGACGGTGTTGGAAGGGTTAGACTCGATCGTGGTGATAGAGTTTATCTTGATGGTTGGCATTAAAGTTCGAAGCCCTCAAAGTCGTCTGCGCTTACTTCGTTGTCGATTTGACCGACAAGGTAAGAACTGATTTCTGCTTCTTGCGGTGCAACCTGTACGTTATCAGAAGACAGCCAAGCATTGATCCAAGGAATTGGGTTCGATGTTGCTTCTGGGTAAGCGGCACCAAGACCAACGGCCTGCATGCGAACGTTGGTGATATATTCAACGTATTGGCATAGGATGTCTTTGTTTAGACCAATCATAGAGCCGTCTTTGAACAGGTACTCTGCCCACTCTTTCTCTTGCTCTGCCGCTTCTTTGAATAGGTCGAAACAGTCTTGCTTGCATTCTTCAGCGATTTGCATGAATGAGAAATCGTCTTGACCGTTGCGAAGCAGGTTAATCATGTGCTGAGTGCCAGTTAGGTGCAGCGCTTCATCGCGAGCAATAAGCTTGATGATTTTCGCGTTACCTTCCATCAGCTCACGCTCTGCAAATGCGAACGAGCAAGCGAAACTCACGTAGAAACGAATCGCTTCTAGTGCGTTCACTGACATCAGGCATAGGTACAGCTTTTTCTTCAGGTCGTACAAGTTAACTTTAACTTCTTCGCCTTTGATGTTGTGCGTACCTTCACCGAAACGGTGGTAGTCGTTTGTCGCTTGAATCAAGTCATCGTAGTAATGTGCGATGTCTTTCGCACGCTTTAGGATGTGCTCGTTTTCAACGATATCGTCAAAAACCACACCTGGATCGTTAACGATGTTACGAATGATGTGCGTGTATGAACGAGAGTGGATAGTCTCAGAGAACGACCATGTCTCGATCCACGTTTCTAGCTCAGGCAGTGACACAAGCGGTAGCAAAGCGACGTTAGGGCTACGACCTTGAATCGAGTCTAGAAGCGTTTGGTACTTCAGGTTACTGATGAAGATGTGCTTTTCATGCTCTGGAAGCTTGTTGTAGTCGATGCGGTCGCTTGAAACGTCCACTTCTTCTGGACGCCAGAAGAAGCTAAGCTGCTTTTCGATCAGCTTTTCAAAAATTTCGAATTTTTGTTGGTCGTAACGCGCAACGTTGACTGGTTGACCCAGGAACATAGGTTCTTTAAGCGCGTTATTTTTAGTTTGGGTAAAAGTACTGTAAGCCATGATGCTGCAATCCTTTTTAAGCCCTTCCCTCACAAGGAAGGGCAGAGAAATCTAATCTTAAATGCTGTATTGAATGTGTGCTTTGCACATTAGATCTTACAGCCACCGCCTGCACAATCGTCGTCTTGCTCGACCACTGCTGCTTTGTCGTTCTGGTCGTCTTTCGCGCCGTCACGAGTATTATGGTAGTAAAGTGTCTTCACACCAAACTTATACGCAGTTAGCAGGTCTTGAAGCAGTTTCTTCATTGGCACTTTGCCACTATCGTAGACGCTAGGGTCGTAGTTAGTGTTGGCAGAGATAGCTTGGTCAACAAACTTCTGCATGATACCGACAAGGTGCAAGTAACCATCGTTACCACCGATGTTCCACAGTAGCTCGTAGTTCTCTTTTAGGTTGGCAAAATCTGGCACAACCTGCTTCAGGATACCGTCTTTCGACGCTTTCACTGATACGTAACCACGCGGTGGCTCAATACCGTTGGTTGCGTTAGAGATCTGCGAAGAGGTCTCTGAAGGCATTAGCGCAGTCAGTGTTGAGTTACGTAGACCGAACTCCATGATTTCTGCACGTAGCTCATCCCAATCGTAATGAAGTGCTTCGTCACACACGAGATCAATGTCTTTCTTGTACGTGTCGATTGGCATCAAGCCTTTCGCGTAGTTTGTCTCGTGGAACGATGGGCAGCGACCTTGCTCTTTTGCAAGCTCGACAGACGCTTTCAGTAGGTGGTACTGAATCGCTTCGAACGTGCGGTGAGTGAGGTTGTTTGCGGAACCATCCGAGTACTTAACACCATTTTTCGCCAGGTAGTAAGCGTAGTTAATCACACCAACACCCAGAGTACGGCGGTTCATGGTTGAACGGTATGCCGCTGGTAGTGGGTAGTCTTGGTAATCGAGCAGTGCATCAAGTGCACGAACCACTAGGTCAGACAGATCTTTCAGATCGTCAAGCTCGTTAATCGCACCCAAGTTGAATGCAGATAGCGTACATAGCGCAATCTCACCTGATTCGTCTTCCACGTTTTTCAGTGGCTTAGTTGGCAGTGCAATCTCAAGACATAGGTTAGATTGACGAACTGGTGCAACCTTCGAGTCAAACGGGCTGTGAGTGTTACAGTGGTCGACGTTTTGGATGTAGATACGACCGGTAGACGCACGCTCTTGCATCAGTAGCGAGAATAGCTCGACCGCTTTCACCGTCTCTTTCTTAATTGACGGATCGTTCTCGTACTTAACGTATAGACGCTCGAACTCATCTTGGTCTTCGAAGAATGCGTCGTAAAGACCAGGAACGTCTGATGGCGAGAACAGCGTAATGTTGCCGCCTTGAACAAGACGTGCGTACATCAGTTTGTTCAACTGAACACCGTAGTCCATGTGACGTACACGGTTCTCTTCAACACCACGGTTGTTCTTAAGAACCATTAGTGATTGTACTTCGCCGTGCCACATAGGGTAGAACACCGTCGCCGCACCGCCACGCACACCACCTTGAGAACAGCACTTAACCGCTGTTTGGAAGTATTTGTAGAATGGAATACAGCCAGTGTGGAACGCTTCGCCGCCGCGGATTTCAGAACCCAAAGCACGAATACGACCCGCGTTGATACCGATACCTGCGCGTTGTGATACGTAGCGTACGATAGAGCTTGCCGTCGCGTTAATAGAATCTAGGCTGTCACCACACTCAATCAGAACACAAGAGCTGAACTGACGAGTAGGGGTACGTACACCAGACATAATTGGTGTAGGTAGAGAAATTTTAAATGTCGATGTTGCATCATAAAAGCGCTTGATGTAGTCAAGACGCGTCTCTTTTGGATACTTGCCAAATAGACAAGCCGCAACAAGGATGTATAGGAACTGTGCACTTTCGTAGATTTGACCGCTTACACGGTTCTGTACGAAGTATTTACCTTCCAGCTGTTTGACCGCAGCGTAAGAGAAGTCGTGATCGCGAGTGTGGTCGATGTAATCGTCCAGCTCTTCAAGCTCAGCTTTAGTGTAGTCTTCAAGCAGGTGCGCGTCATACTTACCCATTTCAACCATTTTCGACACATGGTCGAACAGCGCTGGTGGCTCATACTGACCGTACGCTTTTTTACGTAGGTGGAAGATAGCCAAGCGAGCTGCTAGGTATTGGTAGTCTGGTGCGTCTTCAGAGATAAGGTCTGCTGCAGACTTGATGATAGTTTCATGGATGTCAGACGTTGTAATGCCATCGTAAAACTGGATGTGAGCCTTAAGTTCCACCTGCGATACAGAAACGTTGTCTAGGCCTTCGGCAGCCCATGCGATAACGCGGTGGATTTTTTCGAGATCAATACTTTCTTTGCGGCCATTACGTTTAGTAACGGAAAGTTGCTGGTTCATTCTGAGGTGTTCCCTAACAAAACAATATGAAACCTTGCTTTTATGAAATTTTGTTGAGTCTTAGCGAAGGCTTCGTGATCAATGTCACCCTATGAAAATTGGCTTCCAACACAAGATATAGGGGTCATTTGGTTTACGGGTTACAAGATAGTGCTATATAGCGAGATTTTCAAGTTCGGCGATTTGAGGAAACTGTGGATAACTAGGGGAAAGAAAAAAATACGTTAGTAGATACTTACCATGGAAGTTAGACCCGTATTAGTTGTACAAAAACACGTGCTAGCAGATCGGTTTCGTTTTAAACAATGTGAAAAAAAATTCCTTGATCTTTGGCAAGTTTTGGCTGTTATTGATGAGGAGATTAAAAGTGCGATTTCAGTACACAAAACCGACGAAAGTGTCTTGTTTTTGTAAACAAATTGTGGCCGCTAGTTAACGTGATTTGCAGCACTAATTTGGCGTGCAATTTCCGCTCGCCAAATTGGTGCTGGTACTAGATATTGTGTTTGATTAGTTCGTGTCTATGACCAACTAATACACTGCAGCCTTTAGAGAGACTTTTCAGTGTAGACGATGTAGTTAACGTCTACACGTTTACCTAACTTGTAGCTATCCGTTAGCGGATTGTAGGAGAGGCCGGTGATGCCTTTTTCAATCAGCTCGGTGGCATCAATCATCTTAATAAGCTCAGAAGGCTTGATGAACTTGTCATGGCTATGAGTGCCGTCTGGAACAATTTTAAGTAGCTTCTCAGCACCAACAATGGCAAACAAGTAGGATTGTAGGTTGCGGTTAAGCGTAGAGAAGAACACTTGACCACCAGGCTTGACGAGTTTGGCACAAGAAGCAATAACGGATGCTGGATCTGGAACGTGCTCAAGCATTTCCATACAGGTCACTACGTCGTATTTACCCGCGTTTTCGGCAGCATGCTCTTCAACCGTGCTTTGAACGTAGACGAGCTTAGTGCCAGTCTCTAGGGCATGTAAACGCGCGACTTCCAGTGGCTCCTTGCCCATATCCAGGCCAGTGACATTAGCACCTTGCTTGGCCATGCTCTCTGCCAAGATACCGCCACCACAACCCACATCGAGTACGGTTTTGCCGAAAAGGCCATTGGCTTTTTCTAACACATAGTTAAGGCGCAGTGGGTTGATTTGATGCAGAGGTTTAAACTCGCCCTCTAGGTCCCACCAACGGCTTGCCATCTCTTCAAATTTTCTGATTTCGTCTAGATCGACGTTTTGTTGCTTATCCATCTGTGCCAATTCTCTGTTCCGACAATTCTGTGTTCCGATTAACTTTAGCTCCGTTCATGCGTAGTTCTGTTCAAACGTAGCTCCGGCCATTTTTCACACCGGTATGGCGCGGAAGTATACCGCAATTTCAATTGGGAAAACCTACCCAGTGAGCATAATTGGTGCATTTGTGGCTTGCGGCCTACTTAGCTCGAACATTTTGAGTGTTTTTTCGCCATTTTTCAGAGCCATAGATTCAAAATGTGCAAATTGTGGACGTTTGAATCACAACCAAGGTCACAACATAATAAAAGGGAAGGGAAAGTGATGCCGAACCCACTATTCTTGTGTTATATTTTGTCACCTTATACGTATCAATATACGATCAAAATATAGAGGGATATTGGCTCTATGAGCGATCTAGCTAAAGAGATCACGCCCGTAAACATAGAAGATGAGCTGAGAGGCTCATATCTCGACTACGCGATGTCAGTTATCGTGGGTCGTGCTCTTCCAGATGTGCGTGATGGCCTAAAACCAGTACACCGCCGCGTTCTGTTCGCGATGAATGTGCTAGGTAATGATTGGAATAAACCATATAAAAAGTCTGCCCGTGTTGTCGGCGACGTAATCGGTAAATATCACCCACACGGTGATAGTGCTGTATACGACACTATTGTTCGTATGGCTCAGCCGTTCTCGCTTCGCTACATGTTGGTAGATGGTCAAGGTAACTTCGGTTCCATTGATGGCGATTCAGCGGCGGCAATGCGTTATACCGAAGTCCGCATGGCTAAAATCGCTCATGAGCTATTAGCAGACCTAGACAAAGAAACCGTTGACTATGTTCCTAACTATGATGGAACAGAGCAAATTCCAGCGGTTCTGCCGACTAAGATTCCAAACCTACTAGTAAACGGTTCTTCTGGTATCGCAGTAGGTATGGCAACCAACATTCCACCGCATAACCTCAATGAAGTTATCGATGGCTGTTTGGCATACATCAAGAACGAAGACATCTCGATTGATGAGCTTATGGATTACATCCCGGGCCCAGATTTCCCGACAGCGGCACTGATCAGTGGTCGTAAAGGCATCATCGATGCTTACAAGACGGGTCGTGGTAAAGTCTACATGCGTTCTAAAGCAGAGATCGAAGAAGACAAGAATGGCAGAGAAACCATCATTGTTACCGAGATCCCTTATCAAGTGAACAAGGCTCGCCTAATCGAAAAGATTGCAGAGCTTGTTAAAGATAAGAAAGTAGAAGGCATTAGCGCACTACGTGATGAGTCTGATAAAGACGGTATGCGCATTGTTATCGAATGTAAGCGTGACGCAGTAGGTGAAGTGGTTCTAAACAACCTGTACTCACAGACTCAGCTACAAACTACGTTCGGCATCAACATGGTTGCCCTAAACAATGGTCAGCCACAGCTGTTCAACCTTAAGGACATGCTGAAGTGCTTCGTTGATCACCGCCGTGAAGTTGTGACTCGTCGTACTATCTTCGAACTTCGTAAAGCAAGAGACCGTGCTCATATCCTTGAAGCGCTATCCCTAGCCCTTGCGAATATCGATGAAGTTATCGAGTTGATTAAAAACGCACCAACACCTGCAGAAGCAAAAGTTGGTCTGGTTTCTCGTGGTTGGGAACTAGGTAGCGTAGCATCAATGCTAGAGCGTGCCGGTACTGACGCGGCTCGCCCAGACTGGCTAGAAGACCAATACGGCATCCGTGATGGTCTGTACTACCTAACTGAGCAACAAGCTCAAGCGATTCTAGAACTTCGCCTACACCGTCTAACCGGTCTAGAGCATGAGAAGATCCTAGAAGAGTACAAAGCACTTCTAGAAGAGATTGCAGAATTAATGCACATCCTTTCTAGTACAGAGCGCTTGATGGAAGTGATCACCGAAGAGCTAGAAGAAGTTCAAGCGACCTACGGTGACGAGCGTCGCAGTGAAATTACGGCTGCCGTTCATGACATTGATATGGAAGAGCTGATCGCTCGTGAGGACGTAGTAGTAACGCTGTCTCATGAAGGTTACGTAAAGTATCAGTACCTAAGCGACTACGAAGCTCAGCGTCGTGGTGGTAAAGGTAAGAGTGCGACTAAGATGAAGGAAGAGGATTACATCGAGCGTCTGCTTGTTGCTAACACTCACGACAACATCTTGTGCTTCTCAACTCGCGGTAAGACTTACCGTCTGAAAGTATATCAATTGCCACAAGCGAGCCGTACTGCTCGTGGTAAGCCTATCGTTAACATTCTTCCACTAGAAGAAGGTGAGCGTATCACGGCTATCCTGCCAGTGTCTGAATTCAGCGCTGACAAGTTCATCTTCATGGCGACTGGCGACGGTACAGTGAAGAAGACATCACTAGACCAGTTCTCTAACGTACGTGCTAACGGCCTAATCGCTGTGAACCTGCGTGACGATGACTCGCTGATTGGTGTGGATATCACTAACGGCGACAGCGATGTGATGCTGTTCTCGAAGCAGGGCAAAGTGGTTCGCTTTAGCGAAGACAAAGTCCGTGCAATGGGTCGTACAGCGGCAGGTGTTCGCGGTATGAAGCTAGCTGACGATGACCAAGTTGTGTCTCTGATTGTTCCTTCAAACGAAGGCGACATTCTAACCGTGACACAAAACGGTTACGGCAAGCGTACTGAGCTTGAAGAGTACCCAACTAAGGGTCGTGCAACGCAAGGTGTGGTTTCAATCAAAGTCTCTGAGCGAAACGGTCCTGTGGTTGGCGCTGTCCAAGTTGAAGAAGGCGACGAAATGATGATGATCACCGATGCAGGTACGCTAGTACGTACTCGCGTTGCAGAGGTGAGCCAAGTCGGTCGTAACACTCAAGGCGTAACACTAATCCGTACGGCTTCTGATGAGTCTGTAGTGGGTCTACAACGCATCGATGAAGTGGAAGAGCTAGCGGAACTTGAAGGTGAAGAGGGTACCGAAGGCGCGGTAGCAGATGCTGCAGCAACCGATACTCCTGAAGCACCAGCAGCGGACGACGCTTCTGAAGAGTAATCAGATACTCGAATGATAGAAAACCTGCCTTATGGCAGGTTTTTTGATCTAATCACTTCAATTAGTTATCTATATCGCTACATGTATTTATGCCAAAGTCTTTCTGAAAACTCGGTTTGATTAGCTTTCTACTCGCGTGTAGAGATGGATGAAAAGCGATGTGGGAGAGTGCTACAATGCCGCTCATAATAACTCACTAAGAACTAAAGAGATAACATGACCGAATTTGAAAAGATGCTTGCTGGCGAAGAGTTTGATGGTGGCTCGGAGAGCATTAATAAAATCCGTCAAAATGCAGCGGATTTACTACAGGCCATCAATCAAAATACTAACGAAGCGCAACGTGGTGAGCTGTTTCAGCAACTCATGGGGAGTATGGATGGATCTAGCATTATTCGTTCACCTTTTTACTGTGAGTTTGGTAAAACGATTTCGATTGGCAAGAAAACCTTCCTCAACATGAATATCACCATACTCGATGGCGCGAAAATCACCATTGGCAACAACGTGTTGATTGGTCCCAATACCCAGTTCTACTGTGCAAGTCACGACTTAAACTACTTAAAACGCCGCAGCTGGGCGACACAATGCACCCCCATTGCCGTCGAAGATGATGTGTGGATTGGGGGCAATGTGGTGATAAACCAAGGTGTGACTATTGGCGCTCGCTCAGTGATTGCAGCGAACTCTGTGGTTAATTCTGATGTACCACCAGACTCGCTTTACGGTGGCACGCCCGCCAAGTTTATTCGAAAGATTCACGAAAATGAGCAGGAGAGTTAGAGTCTTTCTTGTATAGAAAAAGGGCTCAAATGAGCCCTTTTGATGTTTCATCGCAAAGGATTTAGCTTACTTTAAATTTACCAATCGTCTTTTTAAGCTCTTCCACCATTTCAAGCTGCTTGTCGATTTTGCTTAGCATCTTGCGTGTGTCTGCGACACTGTCTTCGGCTAGCTGATCCACAGAGACGGTCTGCTGACTGATTTCGCCAGAGGCAATAGCTTGCTCATTCACCATGGAGGCGATCTCTTGAGATTGAGAGTCGATCATTTCCATCGTTTGATGAATTTCGCGTAGCTTATTGTCGACTTCAGCAATCATATCCACGCCTTGCTCGGTTTTAGAGCGGCCAATGCGTAGTGAATCTACCGCGTTAGCCGCAGAGCTTTGTAGCGTGGCGATGATGCCTTCAATATCAACAGTAGACTGTTGAGTGCGCTGGGCGAGGGTACGAACTTCATCGGCAACGACCGCAAAACCACGCCCTTGCTCACCAGCGCGAGCAGCTTCAATCGCGGCGTTGAGCGCGAGTAGGTTCGTCTGCTCGGCGACGCCTTTAATTACCTCAAGCACACTAGTAATGGCGGTAGCATTGTCATTAAGAACGGCAACCACTTCCTCTGATTTTGAGACATCTTGGTAGATGTCATTCATCAGATTGCTTGCGTCGTGAGTCAGTGTTTGACTCTGCTGAGAGCTCGTTGACGCATCTGAAGCATGCTGTTGTGCTGTCTGTGCATTGTCCGCAATACCACTGATCGTTTGTGACATTTCCGTCGAAGCTGTGGCGATTTGCTCAATGTAGCTTTTTTGACTAGCGATGGTGTTGCCAAAGTGTTCAGCGATACGATGCAGTTCAATCGCGTCGTTAGTGACTTGCTCAGTGGTTCGAAGGCTAAGCTGCGTGGTCTGCTGGATATCGTTGACAAAGAGGTTAAACGAGCGACTCAGCTTGCCTAGCTCATCATCATGTTGGTATTCCAAACGCTGGGTTAGATCGCCTTCGCCCACAGCTATATTGTCCATAGCGGTGACAACATTATTTAAAGGTTTAGTTAGGAAGCGATTAATAATGACTAACATAGCAATGCCACTGATGATCAGCACCAACAGAATTACCGTGACGGTTCCCCAAAAAGTAGCTTGAATTGGATCGGTAATTAAGCTCTCTGGCACCATGAAGCCTACACGCCAATCAAGTTCGAGAGTTGGGTCAGTAACGGCTTCGACAAATACTAGGTGCGGCTCACCGTTAAATGATACAGAACCTATAGTTTGTAGCTGGCGGCTGACTTGACTTTGAAGCTCGGCAAATCCAGAGGTATTGGCAAACACTTTGTCAATGTCGGCGAGCTTCGGCAGTGTCGACATGTCAATACGGTCTTGAGTATCGTTAAATGCGATGATGTCACCATCCGAAGCAATTAAAAAGCCAGTACCAACACCTTGATAGCGCATCTTATCAATCAAGCCTTGCTTAATCTCTGTCCCTAGAATATCAATTCCCAAGACACCAATAAGCTGCTGCTTATTATCTTGCACCGTGGTTTTAATTGAAGTAACAATACTCTTATCGTTAGCATCAATTTGTGGTTTTGTAATGAAAAGACGGTCTTTTTCTAGTGCTTCAAACCACCAAGGTCGCTTGGTAGTGTAATAGTCAAGGTTGTTATAACGGCCGTTGAGATCGAAATATTCATGAGTATTGGCTGGAGCGTAGAAGACCGACTTGATCAGTGGATCGTGCTTAGAAATAGATTGAAAGGTATCAACTATCGACTGATAGGTAGGGTCGCTATCAGGGCGAGATCTCACGTGATTTATAGGGTTTAATTGATTAAATACCAAACAGAGTGGTCAATTTATGTTCACTTGCATCAAAAGATTAAATATTCTTTATTTTCGACTGAACTAATCCTGATTTTGTTGATCGGACCATTATCTATTTATTACTCGACCTACAAAATGACACTTCTTGAACGCCTTAACCGCATACCTGATCCACGTAATGATATTAACGTTAAACACGACTTAGTTGATGTCGTTTTTCTAGTATTTTCTGCTGTGCTCAGTGGTGCTACAGGATGGAAGTCCATTCAAGAATTTGGTGAAAGCCAAATTGACTGGTTGAGACAATATCGAGGATTTGAAAATGGTATTCCCAAACGACACTGCATTGCTAACATTATCAGTGCATTAGATAGTGATGCTTTACTCGAAGCCTTGTTTGAATGGTTGAATTCTGAACGAACTCGAACAGAAAAATCGGTTTTAGCAATAGATGGTAAAGCTTTACGTGGAACTAAAACAAATGGGTTAAAAAGCATGTTACACGTTGTCAATGCGTATGATGTTGAAAGTGGGCTAATGCTTTATCAACAATCTACTCATGGCAAAGGTAAAGAAATCAGTTTATCTCGTGATGTTCTAGATGCTTTAGTCCTAAAAGAGGCAATAGTCACCTTAGACTCGCTGCATTGCTTAGCGCCAACGATGGCACAAATCAAGGCAAAGAAAGGCGACTTTACAATCCAGCTCAAAAAGAACCAGCCGACACTTTTTGAGCATGTGACAGAAGCTTTTTTAGCCGTTTATAATCAACCAGATAACATGGCGGAATGTATCCAAGAAAATGAAGGGCATGGTCGCAAAGAATGGCGGAATATCATGCAGATAGAGGCGAATCTTCCACCTGAGTTGAAAGAAAAGTGGCCTCATATAAAAAGCTTTATTGAAGTGGTAAGTGAGCGCACTTGCAATGGAAAAGGAACAAGAGATTCACGTTGGTATGTTAGCTCATTAGAGGTTGATGTTGAACTGGCTGCTCGGACAATCAGAGAGCATTGGTTGGTTGAAAACCAGCTTCATTGGGTTCTTGATGTGGTATTCAGAGAAGATGAACTAAAAGTAAAAGACCCAAATGGAGCTGCTCATTTAGCGGCATTTAATCGTGCTGCGTTGAACACGATAAAGCAGGATGAGAGTGACAAAGATAGCTTGGCTGCCAAACGTAGAAAGTCAGGTTGGTCTGGTGAATATCGCTCAAAAATAATCTTTGGCTAATATTTATTCAAAGTGGAATCCCGCCCTGGGGTCGCTATCTATGTTAGAACCCCGCTGAGTATAGTTGGCAAACCAGTTGTTAATAAACGGGTTTTCTGCCAAAGTTGTGACCACACGTGAGCGCTCGCGAAAGAACTCGTGAATGGAGCGTACGGTTTTCTCAGTAACTAACTGAACTTCCTGAGTTACTTGACTCTCTACAGAAGCGGAGCGCTGATTAACAATAAAATAGGAAGCGAATATCGATATCGTTACCATAATAGCGGCGATCGCTAGCACTAACTTCTTAGCGATCGAGTCCATCAATCTCATAAATACTCCTTAAATTTAGAAGATTGCACGTATATTTTTGGGTGTCCTAGTGGATAGGCGGCTATTTTCACACAGACAGAAAATATTTAAAACAAAATATAAGGCAGAGTAACCAAAGCTGGCATTGCGGTCATGAGAATGATGGGTTTTATTAATGATGTCATTAGTAAATGTAGTTTTAACTAATGACATCATCGGAATTGGATTACATATTAATCACATTTATTTGATCTAGGCTGCCACCTTTAGATTCATTTAGCAGACTTGCGTATAGTCCATTAAATTCGACGAGTTGCTGATGATTGCCACGTTCGACAATTTCGCCCTTGTCGAGCACAAGAATAATGTCAGAGTGTTTAATGGTACTTAGGCGATGTGCAATGGCAATGACGGTTTTGTCTTGATACAAACGACTCATTGCTTTTTGGATTAAATCCTCTGTAATGGAATCGACAGAGCTGGTGGCCTCGTCCAGCATCATGATTTGCCCGCCTTGAGCGATAGCCCGCGCGAACGAGATCAACTGCGTTTGTCCAACCGATAGGTTTGCGCCATTTTTGTCGAGTTTAAAGTCGTAATTATTTGGGAGCTGATCGATAAAGCGATCTGCATAAACATAGCGTGCAGCTTCTACAACTTGCTCGCGTCCGACGCTTTGCTTACCAAGCGCAATATTGAAATCAATGCTTTGTTCAAACAGGTGAACATCCTGCATCATCATAGAGAATAGGTGAGCACAATCTTCTGCCGCGATATGTGACAGCTCAATACCATTAAGCAAAATACTGCCTTCATAATCGCGATAGGTTTTCGTGATCAAACGCATGATGGTTGACTTTCCAGAGCCCGTAGAGCCCACCAATGCGACTTGATGGCCTTTATTGAGGGTAAAAGACACCTTGTTGAGCACATAAGGCCCATCCTGTTTATACCTAAAGCTGACATTGCGAAACTCTAAGCTTTGGAACTCTGCGAGCTTTGGCTTTATCTCATCACTTGGTAGCAGTGTATGTCCTTCTTCCTCAAGCGGTTCTACAAATAGCTCCTCAATATGGTCAAAAGCGGCAAAGGAGCTTTGAATAGACGCAATTTGAGAGGTGAAGTCTCGGATCGGAATGAACACTTTCTCAAGTGTGTTGATAAATGCAATCAATACACCTAGCGTAAGCGAGGCTTCAAGCACTTGGCCAGAGCCAAACCAAATCATTAGTGCGATGGTGATCGAGGTGACGCCAGAGATAAACGCGAACAAAATCGCATCGTATTTGTTCACCTTCATCTGCGCAGCTAAAAACTCATCAGTATAGCTTTGGTATTTGGCCTCTACTTCTTGCTCGGCGCGATATAACTGAACGGTTTTTACACCGAGCAGCACTTCTTGCAGGTACCCAATACCTCTCGCAAGGGCAGAACGGGTAATTTGATGCATTTGGCGTAGGCGATTACGCACATAGACGGTTAAATAAATCACAGGTGGCATCACCACTAATACCACCATAGTGAGCTTCCAATCGATAACCAGCATCATGATCAAAAGTGCAATGGTATTTAGACTGTCTCTCACTAGTCCCACAACGGCTTGAACAAACGAATCACCAATGGTTTCTAGATCGCTGGTTAACCGCGACAACGTGATACCAATTGGTGTGTTATCGAAGTAACTGCGCGGCAGTTTAAGCACTCGTGACACCAGCACAGAGCGCATGTCGGCAATGGTGTGTTGACCAGTTTTACGCAAGTTGTAGGCATAGGTGGTATCAACGATGTAACTGACAATCAGCACTGCAACTAAGTAGAGGATAGGCGTGAGCAACCCATCAACGTTACTGTGGGACAGGTAGCCATCGATCACTTGGATAATCAGCCATGGAAACAGCAAACTGCACGCGATGGAGAGCGGCAACATGGCGACACCTATCCACGCCGTACGTCGATAAGGCTGAGCAAACTGGAAGAAGTGTTTGAGGTACTTTACATCTAACCCTTTTAACATGGGTTTGCCTCCGTTTCAGTTTGCTGTAGTAGCCAGGTCTCTTTGTAGTAATCACAGGTTTTTAAAAGAGTCGCATGGTCGCCTTTGGCGAGTACTTTGCCTTCGCTAAGCACTAAAATCTCATCCATATATTCCAAGGCATTGACGCGATGAGAGACGACGAGCACCGATTGATGATCTAATCGAGCAAACAGACCTTCGAGTATTTTCCTTTCTGTTTCGTAATCCACAGCCGAGAGCACGTTGTCCATAATAAGCAGATCGCAAGGCTCAAGCAGCGCCCTTGCAATACTCAAGCGCTGCTTCTGCCCACCGGAAAGCATAACGCCTTTTTCGCCTACCACGGTTTGCGCTTTTTGCTCAAAGCGTTCCACGTCGCCAGCGAGTTGACTCAGATCCAGTACACCTTGAACATCGTCGTCGCCAATCGTTCGACTCCCGCTACCGAACTTGACGTTTTCTGTGATGGTTGCCGAGAACAAATATGGATCTTGAGTAATGGTTTTTACAAAGCGTCTCAAATCATTTCGGGAGAAACTGGTGATGTCGCGATCGCCTAGAAAAACTGAATTACTTGGTACATCGAGATGGTGATTAAGACAGTTCACTAGGGTCGTTTTTCCGGCGCCAATGCTTCCTAAAACCCCCACTTTTTTACCTGGTGGAATATCGAAACTAATGCCATCAAGTATAGGAGCATCGTCTTGCGAATAACGGTAGGTGAGATTGCGAACCGAGAAAGCCTCGCCTTTAAGGGTATTAAGCGTTTCTTCTGGCAAGGCTTGGGTGTCAATCTCTGGCACTTCGGCGTTCAAGATAGTTTGACAGCTGGTGATGCCAACCATACCGCGCTGATAGATTGTTGCGATTCGCCCAAGTGCCATTAGCGGTATTGAGAGCAGTACTGAGTAGGTCAAAAATGCGGTGATTTCGCCAAGAGTCAGCTCTTGCTGCATCAACATGTAGCCACCAAGACCTAAGATGAGAATCTTCATAACACTGTTGGCGTAATCCAACACGGGCATGTAGAACACCTGAATGCGAGTCAGCTTCATTTGGCATCTGAGTAGCTTTTGATTTAGCGCGTCGGTTTCGGTTTGCACCCAGGCTCCCATTTGCTGACTTTTTATTAAATCAATGGCGGAAAGGTAGCTCATCAGTTCAGCAGAATACTTTTGTAGACGGCGCATATGCTCCATGTGCAGATCTTTCATCTTGGTAAAACCAATGCGAAAAATCACAAAGGCAATGATAATTGGGATCACCGAATATAGAGTCAGCTCCGGTGAAATGCGCCACATCCATAGTGGAGTTAATGACAAGGCCAGTAGGGTATTAAATAGCTGCAGAAATCCGACACCAAACATCAATCGGATCCCCATTAAGTCATTATTAACAATAGAAATCAGATGTCCCGAAGCAAACTGACTGTGGAACTCATTTGGGAGGCGATTAAGTTTTTTTAGCAGGATGTTTTTTAGCTCAGCTTCCGTTATACGCCCAGGGTTGAGGCCATAAATACGCGATAGTATGCGCGTAATGATCATCGCAATGGCCATAACGACGACGATGGAAACGTAATATTGCATTTGGCCATAGCCTTCGCTGCTGATGCCATCAAGAAGATCGATCGCTAATTGAATGTAGCGTGGGATCTCTACTTGTAACCAGTTAACGAGGAAAATGAAAAAAATCGCTAGCAGATAAGAGGTGCGATTCAGACGCAAAAAATACGCAATAAACTGGGTTTTGGTCATTTGAGACTTTCTTGTCGGTGAAACAGTTGGGTGAAGAAATAATTTGGCTCATCAAATCACATGCATGAATAAGTGTACACGTGACACCCCTAAAAAGCAGCAGACTGTAATATTGATGGTCAAACAATAAAAAGTTAGTGAGAGGTTACTATCGAGCGTACCTGTGACACAGTGACTTCAGGATGTTGGTAATCGACTGGCAGCTCCACAATTGCGTTACCTTTAGATAGAAATAGCGAAGGGAAGCTGTTGCCGCCAATACTGCGAGCAAAAGCGATCTCTTGGAGCAAAGCTTGTTGTGTTTCTTGAGCGGTGAGATCTCGCGTAAAGCGGTTCCTATCTAGACCAATTTCGGTCGCGATGTCGATGAGTACGGAATTATCGCTCGGGTTTTTCGCTTCAAGATAGTAGGCACTTTGTATCGCCGCGTACATTTCAAACTCGGTATCTTGAGCACGAGCAGCAATAATCGCTCGGCAAGCTGGATAGGTAGCACGCCTTGGTTCGTTGAGCGTCCAAAAATCATGATTAAACTCGGTTCCCAAGTAGCTCTCAATTTTGCGCCAGTACTCAGCTATCTGAGTTCGCATCTGAAGGGGCATCGGCGTATCAGTATCTTCAGCCAGCCCACCTAAAACGTAGCGGATTTCTACGTCGTCGTGCAGCGAAGCTTTGATAGCCTCCCACGTAGGTTTATAGCCCCAACACCATGAACACATCGGATCGTAAACGTAGTAAAGAATGAGAGAAGGGGAGTTCATATTGGGTTTCCTAATCGACGTGTCCATGTCTAAGTGCTTACCTTAGCATGGATGGATTTGAGCACAAAGGCGCGTTGTTTGATGCAGATTATAGATTTATCCTGATGATGATGTAAATTGTTCGCATTATCAAAAGGGGTGAAAAATGAAAACAATTGTGATTTTTGGTGCCAGCAGTGGGCTGGGACTTGCTGCGGTGCGTTATTTTGCGAGTCAGGATTTCAATGTTGTTGGTATAGCGAGAAATCCACAGAAAGAAGAAAGCCTAGGCTCACTTTGCCAACAGCTTATTGCCTGTGATGCCACAGATGTTAACGCAGTGGAAGCTGCGGTCTCGCAATTGCCAAAGGACGCTGTTGTGTTGTCTACCATGGGCAGTTTTCGGTCAGACAAACCAGTAGACTACATTGGACACAGGTATTTAGTAGATGCTCTGGAAAGGCAGGGCATTAATCGTCTGTTATTAGTGACTTCGTTAGGATGCGGAGATTCATGGCAGTATCTTTCAGAGCGTGCGCGAGTAGGCTTTGGAGCTGCAGTACGAGAGAAATCGTTAGCGGAAGCGTGGCTGGCGAGTAGTTCACTCGATTACACTATTCTACGACCGGGCGGACTTAAAGATGGTGAGGTGACAGAGCGAGGGGAATTGTCTCAACATGTGGAAGTTCATGGTGCGATTCATCGCAGCGAAGTTGCACGCTTAGTGCACCAATTATTGTTGAATGATGCAAGTATCGGTCAAATTTATCAATGTGTTGATCCAACTGTTAGTTACTACTAACGAGAAAAGGCAGGAGAATCCCTGCCTTTTGTGTTTCCAAAATGAGGTTAGTCTACGCGGGTGTTGTTGAGCGCATAATTCCACACACGATAGAAATAGAAAATGTAGCCAATGCCTAACGTCAGTATCGATATCACAAACCACAATAGCACGTGGCCGAGGTCGCTAAACAGATCGATATCGCAATCCATTTTTCGCTCTCTTCCCATATCATCGACCACATAGGTGCGGTTGAGAATGAACTTGGAGAAAGAATAAGGGAAAAAGAACAGTGCGATACCAAAAGTGATGAAACTTAATATCAACCAAATTAACAAATGACCGAGAATATCTAAGATGGCGACGTCGGCTTTGAGTCTCATTCGGATTTCCTTTAGTAAAAAAATGGCTTTCAATCTGAAAGCCATTTAAACAAACATTATTGAGTAACGGTTTTCTCTTGAATCACCGAATTATAGCGCTCAAAACCGGTTTTTAGATCTTCTATTAAATCTTCGACACTTTCCAATCCGATATGAAGACGAACGAGAGTCCCCTCAAAGTTCGGGTTGGCGACGGTGCGCAGTGAGTTAAAGCTCTTTGGCTCATTGGCGAGAATAAGGCTTTCGAAACCACCCCAGGAATAACCCATGCTGAAGTGTTTCATGCCATCCAGTAGCGCAGTAGTCGCTCGTGGGTAGCTCGATTTCAACACGAATGAGAACAAGCCGTTACCGCCAGTAAAGTCACGCTTGAAATACTCGCTGCCAGGGCAAGTATCAAGAGCAGGGTGGCGAACATGATCCACCTCAGGACGCGTGGCTAACCACTCAGCGACCTTTAAACTGTTTTCAGCGTGTTGACGCAGTCTCACATCCAGCGTGCGGATGCCACGCAGGCCAAGATACGCATCATCAGGAGAAACACACTGACCCATAAGGTAGCTCTGCTCGCGTAGTTGATCCCAGTATTTTTCGTGAGTAACAGCGGTACCCAGCATCACATCTGAGTGACCCACGATGTACTTGGTCGCGGCTTGAATCGAAATGTCGACACCATGCTCAAATGGAGAAAAGTTGACGCCTGCTCCCCACGTGTTATCCAGCATAACAATCACGTCGTGCTCATGAGCGATCTTAGCCATACCTGGAACGTCTTGCACTTCCATGGTGATAGAGCCTGGGGATTCTAGGAACAGAATTTTGGTGTTTGGCTGGATAAGATCTTTAATACCTTGGCCAATCATTGGGTCATAGTAAGTGGTCTCTACGCCCATTTTCTTCATGATGCTGCCACAGAAGTCACGAGTTGGCTCGTAGCAAGTGTCGACCATGAGAATATGATCGCCGGTCTCGACAAAGGCAAGAATCGCATTTGAGATAGCCGCTGTGCCACATGGGTAGAGCGCACAGCCAACACCGCCTTCGATTTCCGTCATCGCATCTTGGAAAGCAAAATGCGTATTGGTGCCACGACGACCATAAAACAGGGTCTTATTGGCGCGATTCACCGTAGCGTGATGCTTTTCAGCGACAGTATCAAAGACAACGGTAGAGGCACGTTGTACTGGCGGGTTCACGACGCCATTTGTCCACTTTTTATCGCGGCCAGCGGTGACAAATTTGGTGGTTTTGCTTTCTGACATTAAGGATCCCTGTCTGTATTCAAACCGCAATGTGTTTGAGATTAATGCTTAGATAACAGCAATAAACCATGAAGGCCAAAGAGTTGCAAGTCTTTGGCCTTCTTCTGTCCTTATGATCAGAGCAGTGGGTTGAACAGGTAGAACAGTCGTTCGAAGAAACGGTGATAGATACTGCGTTGTTTCCACTTGTTGTAGTCGACTAACTCAGCGCTCTCGATGTAGTGGCTTTGCAGCTGATGCATTTCGAGTGTGAAGGCTGGGTCTTCGACCGCAAGTGTTACCTCAAAGTTGAGCCAAAGGCTGCGCATATCCATATTGACGGTACCCACTAAGCAAAATAGCTCATCAATCACCACCGATTTAGTATGCAAAAGACCACCATCAAACTCATGGATTTTCACTCCTGAGGAAAGCAGATCCGTGTAAAAAGCGCGTGATGCCCATTTCACCATCATGGAATCGTTGTTTTTCGGTATCACCAGTTCAACATTAACGCCGCGCTGTGCTGTGGTTTTGATGGTTTCTAATAGATCGGCACTTGGTACAAAATAAGGCGTGGTGATGCGCACGGACTTTTCTGCCTGATGCATAGCAATGGTGAGCACCTGACCAATCAACTGATCTGGCATACCTGGTCCCGATGGTACGACTTGAACCGGTTTCGAATCCTCTGGAATATCGATTTGGCATTCTGGCTGCACAGGTAGTTGGCGGTCACCGGTTTCTACTTCCCAGTCCCAACAGTGAATAGCAGAGAGCACATTGACGGTTGGCCCTTCAATACGAACCATAATATCAATCCACTGACCAACCCCAGAGCTTTGCTTGAAGTATGCGGGATCGACCATGTTCATAGAGCCCGTATAGGCGACTTCATCATCAATAACGATGATCTTACGGTGCTGTCGCAGATCCAAACGACGCAAGAAAATACGCCATGGTGAAACCTCAAGCCCCTCAACTAACTCAATGCCGCCATCGCGCATCATGGTTGCCCAGTGGCTGCGGAAAAAGGTTGGACTGCCTGCCGAATCCAGTAAAACTTTGACGTTTACGCCTCGTTTTGATGCTTGGATAAGTGCCGCCGCTACTGAGTCAGCCAACCCACCAGGGTACCAGATGTAGAACACCATTCGAATGCTGTGCTTGGCGTTCTCGATATCATCAATGACCGAGAGCAAGATTTCTTGTGGGGTGGTTTGCAACTGCAGTTCATTGCCACACAAAGCGGGAATACCCATGCGCTTGTTGCACAAGTTATCGATCTTAGAAATGTGCGTACCCATATTGTCGGGTACGTGAGCATTACAATGGTTTAGTTCAAAAAACCACTCTTCAAAGGGCTTAAACATGACGCGAGCGCGTTCAGCGCGTTTACGGCCAAGGTTGAGCTCACCAAACATGAAATAGCAAATCACGCCGACCACTGGAATGATATAAATCACCATTAGCCACGCAAGAGAAACACTGACTGCACGCCGCTTGAGCACGACCCGCAATGTCACACCGGCAACGAGTATCCAATACAAGCCAATGCCTGCGAGTGTTAGAAAGTGATAAACCTTGTCCATTTAGCCTCGATAGAAAGACAGTTTTGGAAATAATAATCTCAGAATCAAGTATTTGGAATAGTTAACTGTCTGTCAAATATAACTAGTCACTGCTGTGAGCACTAAGAGTTAACAAACGTGAGATAAAAGTTTATAGCAATGGAACTGATTAGAGCAAAGTATGGCTTAGGGAGGTCATTACGTTGACATTCGATGGTTTAGTGGCCGAACTATAGTGAAATAGAATGCAAAATAGCCAGATAATAGTTTTGGCCTTCCAATTGTAAAGATTACCTGTTTTACTTGCTACCCATTCGCAAAACTCCTATAAAAAATGCACTGTAAATTATATTGTACAGTCTTAATTTGGGAGCTGCTAAGACTTCGCACAAGGAACAATGATTGCTAGTTAGTGATGGTTTGCGTTGCTATTTGTATCAAGGACAGCCAACTTTACATTTCACGTCGCTGGGCGACGGTTTGGTACGAAACAATGACAAGTTCCGATAGAGGACAATTCACTTCCCGCTTTGGTTTTATAATGGCTGCGGCGGGGAGTGCAGTAGGTTTAGGTAATGTGTGGGGCTTTCCAACCCAAACGGCGACCAACGGTGGAGCGGCATTCTTGCTGGTTTACCTGTTTATGATGGCGCTGTTGGCGTTTCCAATGTTGATCGCTGAGCTGACAATTGGTCGTTATGGTCAATCAAACCCAATTGCATCGCTTCGCAAAATATGGGTGAAAAATAAGCCGGTGGCTGCCATGTTCGGTGTTATCGCGCTGCTCACTGCTTCCATGATTCTTAGCTTTTACGCCATTCTAGCTGGCTGGCTAATCGGTTTTGGTCTTGCGCCGATTGCTGATGTTATTGGGCTAAATGGTGTGGCTGACTGGCTAGTGACGTTCGGCACAGCTCGTAACGTAAGCTTAACTGTGCTGTTCATGTTGATGACGGTGTTCGTTGTTAGACGCGGCGTTTCCGATGGGATCGAAAAGTGGTCATCTCGTTTGATGCCAGTTCTTTTTGTGCTTTTCATTGCTCTAATTGGCTACATCTTTACCCAAGATGGCGCTATGGACGGACTGGAAATGTATCTCGTGCCGAAATGGAACCACTTAAATGCTAGTCTTGTGGTTAACGCAATGGGCCAGGCGTTTTTCTCATTGTCACTTGGCGTAGGCGCAATGATGGTATACGGCTCTTACTTAAGTAAAGACATCAATATTCCGAAAACGGCGGGGCAGGTGGCGATCATCGATACAGGTGTCGCGTTTATGGCGGGTTTGCTGATTCTTCCCGCTATGTTTGTTGCTAAAGAAAATGGCGTGCAGATTTTCAATGAGCTTGGTGAGCTTATTAGCTCTGGTAACCTGGTGTTTGTGGTACTGCCAGCGTTATTTGATTCCATGGGGCTCGCTGGTGAAGTCATTGGTATTGCGTTTTTCGCCCTTATGGTTATCGCGGCATTAACATCCTCTATTGCTATGTTAGAAGTGCCAGTGTCTTGCCTTCAAGAAGAAGCGAAGATGTCTCGCAACAAAGCAACCAAGATCTTGGGCGGCACTATTTTGCTATGTAGCGCTATTATTGCTGCTAACTTTAATGCTTTGTTCGACTTAGTAGCGACCGCCTCTACGGTTTATATGCAGCCGCTTCTTGGCGTGGTGTGGGCTGTGGTTCTTGGTTGGATTTGGAGCCGTAACTCACTGCTTGAGGAAATCAGACAAGGCAACCCAGAAATTGAACAGACCTGGTTCTGGAAAATTTGGCCTTGGTATGTGAAGTTTGTGTGCCCGGCGGCAATCTTAATCGTGTTTGCTTATCCTTTCCTCTGATCAGTTATTATCAGAAAACCAAAAGCTGCTCTTCGGGCAGCTTTTGTGTATCATCCGAGCCAAACAATTCAAAGTTACGCCTTTCATGTTCGATATTCAGTTTGAAAATGATGATTTTGTGGTCATCAACAAGCACCCGGGTGTTAGTGTTCACAAAGATGACGGGGATACCATGCTGGTGCAAGAAGTGGCGACCTTCCTTGGTTGTCCGCCTCTATTTTTGGTGCATCGCCTCGACAAAATGACTTCGGGGTTGCTTATCCTAGCCAAACGCTCCGAGGTGGCCGCCGAGTTCTCGCAACTGTTCCAGCAACGTCAAATGGACAAGTTCTATCTGGCGATTGGCAGCAAAAAGCCGAAGAAAAAGCAGGGTACAATCTCAGGGGATATGGAACGTTCTCGTCGTGCTTCTTGGAAGTTGGTAGCAAGTAAGAATAACCCGGCAGTGACACAGTTCTTCTCCTCAGCAGGCGAAGAAGGTGAGCGGGCATTTTTATGTCGGCCATTAACAGGAAAAACTCATCAAATTCGCGTGGCGCTTAAATCAGTGGGCTCTGCGATTGTGGGTGATCCCATTTATGGCCAGAGCACAGGCGTTGATCGCGGCTATCTTCATGCTTACGCGCTGCGCTTTACCCTTTTTAATCAAGCGTATGAGTTTATCAGCGATCCAAGAAACGCAAAACTAGGTAGTAAATGGAACAGCGCAGCTTTGAATAGTGCAATTGAGCAATGGTCTAAACCGTGGGAGTTAGTATGGCCGAAGAAATGATTTCATCACAAGACAATCAAGAGCCACAAGGTCAAGTGATGCAGGCCGAAAAGTTGGGGGTGTTCTTCGAACAAGTCAAGTCCGCTTTAGCTTCTTCGCCAACTGAGGTTCGCCGTTTGTTTCACGGCCGTGGTAAGTGTTTCCCTGGTTTAGAGCAATTGACTTGTGATTGGGCAGCGAATCAGTTGTTGGTGAACTTGTTTAAGCCTGTTGATGAGATGTTCCTAACGACACTGCAACAAGGTTTAATGGAGTTAGCGGTTTCAACTATTTGGGAAAAGGCGCAAGGTAAAGCGATAGTACTGCAACACCGATACAGCGATGGCGCGCCTTCAGAGGTGCTTTGGGGTGAACTCAATAACAAACCTGTGGTTGAAGAGCTAGGTTGTCAGTATCAACTCGATATTGGTCGCAACCAAAACTTCGGTCTGTTTCTTGATATGAGAAATGGTCGTGAGTGGGTGAAGTCTAAAGCGGAAGGTAAGCGTGTTCTTAACTTATTTGCGTACACTTGTGGCTTTTCAGTCGCGGCGATAGCTGGTGGTGCCGAGCATGTGGTTAACGTCGATATGGCGCGTTCATCGCTCAACAAAGGGCGCGACAACCATCGCCTGAACAACCACGATCTTAGCCAAGTGAGCTTTCTTGCCCACGACATTTTTAAGTCTTGGGGGAAAATCAAAAAATATGGCCCGTATGACATTGTCGTGATTGATCCACCGTCATTTCAAAAGGGCAGTTTTGCGCTAACCAAAGACTATAAGAAGATCTTAAGACGTTTAAATGAGCTGATGACACCTAATGGTGAGGTGATGGCGTGTGTTAACTCGCCAGCGGTTACTCCGGATTTTCTGATTGAAGGCATGGCTGAGGAAGCGCCGCAGTTGAGTTTTGTCGAGCGTTTACCAAATCCTAAAGAGTTCGCGGATGTAGACCCGGATGCAGCCTTGAAGGTGTTGCTGTTTAAATAGTGAAAATAGCACTCTATGAGTGCTATTTTTTGGTCTGAAGACTAGAAGGTAGGTGTTGATGGACAATATTGTTGGTTCAGATTTGTGCTTCTATGTCTCGAATAGTGAGATAGGAATAGCAACGTTTTAACATTGGCGGTACAGCCCAAATTCTCGTCATTCCGCACTCGATGCGGAATCTACCTAACACGCTTACCGAAACGTTATTTGGGTGCTGCCGTTGACTGTCATTGCCTCACATTGCCTCACATGGTTTCTAGCTCACTTTTGGACAAAAGTTACTTAGAATTATCATTTAAATTAGGAAAATGCGGATAACTTTAAGTATGAACTGGTCGCTTAGTGAAGTTTTCGGCTTTACTGCCACAAATCACTCGCTAATATCTACAATTCGTCACAAAATCCAGCACCGTTGCATATAATGACACCCCTGCAAGTAGCTGATTCATTCATTGCAAAAATACCCACTATGCGCATAGTGTGATAGAAAACGCAAATAATACTATTTGCGATGCAAGTGAGAGCCCGTGGAAATACCATCTAGACAGCTTTAAAACCAAGGAAATATAATGAAAACAACAAAATTTTTTGCTTTGTCTATTCTTGCTGGTGCTATTACGGGCTGTGGGGGCGGTAGTGATAGCAGTGATGCTGGCGAAATTACTTCCCCAACAACCACCCAGGTGGCTGGTACTGCAATTAGTACTACTCCGTTGAATTTGTCGCAGGTCTGTTTAGATTTCGATGCAACTACAAGCTGTAGTTCTAATTACCAAACCCAAACAGATACAAGTGGTAAATTTGCATTCGACGTATCGGAAAAAGACAGTGCGAATCTTGACACTGCTGTTATTACCGTAATTACGCCCAGTGCCCTGACCCAAAATACACCAGTAATATTCTCAGCTTCAACTGCAATACAAGTCGCGGAAGATACTATTGACTATCAAAGCTATCTAGCACTTACGTCTAATAAAAACAACGTTATTGTTTCTCCACTAACTTCTCAAGTGGCAGATAAAGTAACCCTGAATGGTAACAAACAAGTTGAAGATCTTGAGAGCGTTTTGAAACGAGCGGTTTCAGAAGTGAAAGAACTGAATGAAATGACAGATGTTGCTGATGAAGTTTTGTTTGGCAACTATCTCAATGCTTCAGATGATATTACTTCCAGAATAAGAGCTAAAGCTGCACAAATTAAGCAGTGGAGGCAGCGAGCAACTGAAATCAAAAAGCAACTAAAAAGCGATCCTAACTATAGTGAATGGAAAATCATTAAGCCTGTTGTTTGGAATGTATACCAGTATTCTTATCATACTGGAGAGTACATCAATCGTTATGAAGAGTACATTTACCTTGCTAAGCACAACCAAGGCAATCTTGTAGAGCGCTATGAGGGTAAGCAATGGTTACTTGACACTGAAGGCAATCCAGATCTTAACGCGCTGCTGCAGACTTATACCGAAGATAAAGCTTGGAATGATGACCAGATCACTGAACGTACATACTGGGAATTTGATTACAACCAGGATAGCGTTTTTGCTTTCAAAGGTGAAAAGCTTGCTAAAGGTAGCTACTCAAAAACTTCGAGTGGTCGACACTCTATCGTAATGAAGGAGCTCTACAACGAGGGTGACCCTAGCACTGAAGGTGGTTGGAGTCAAAAAAGGCAGTATGATGAATATTGCGACTTAGAAAGCGAGTTCGACAAAATAGAACAAAGCGAGGCTTTGGACGTTTGTGTCGACATGTATCAAGTTCGTGAGTACACCAATTATACGGACGCGACCAAAGGGGCTGTAAATCAAGACTTAATGACTGAGTACAAGAAGCCAAACGGCGAAATCACACTCCCGATAGCTATGGACTATGTGGCTTACTACGAAGAACGTGAGCACTATTGGACTCTTGATGGTGGCCAAGGCACAGATATTCGCAAAGATTGGAATGCAATTAATAAGTCAGGCATTGAATTAGATCAACCACCATACAACCAAGTTCAAAGTAGTTATTTAGCTGCTGACGGTAATCGTTCAATCATTGACCAGGTTCCAATTTGGCGCGATCAAGCTTCAGCGAAAGAAAGCACACCAGCAACCATCCGTTTGCTTTCTCAAGTAAACCCTGTAAGTTGGGGGAACTTCAGCGAAGCATATGTGTATGAGGACGCACAAGAGTCAGATACTCAAAAGGTATTTAGCTCCATCACTGTACCTCTTGATATATCTGCGCGTTATGACAGTAACCGTCAAGCGGACATTCAACTAAACCTTCCTCATCTAAGCGCCAGTGGTGCACCTGAAGAAGTGATACTTCAAAGCTTGGTACAAAACAAGTCGACAGGTGTTTTAACAGCACAAACAACCTTTAAGCCAATTACACCAGTCGCTGATATTCACAGCTTGGAAGCGTCGTTTGGCCCTACACAGATAATGAATGTAGAAGCTTCTGTTGATCCTGTAACTGCCGTTCACGGAATAAACCGCACCACACAATCAATAAAAGCTAATGGTACAGAGTTCAGCAATACTGTTCCTGCGTTCACCGAAGGTTATTACGGAAGTACGTGGAATGTAACAAGTAGTGATTTGCCCGAAAACTTGATGGAACTTCTATTCAATGGAGGTAGTAACTTCGAATTTGCAGAGTCAACCAATATAAATAGTAGCGCTCTAAACCGTATTATGTGCTGGGATCACGACGTTGACCGAGTCGATATGGATCTGATGTACCTTAATGCTGGTGATCTAATCCTAACCGTTTACTGTAATGGAAACTGGATGAACAATGAAAATGAAGGTTCTCTTTCTGAATCTCCGAGCCAATATCTGCTAAAAATGACCACTCAGTTAGATGAGAATGGCAATTTCTCAGCGACATTAAATCACTGGAAATACGGTGAAAACATCTTCCTTGATATGCCTAATTCTTATACTTTAGAGTTTACAAAATTGTAAGCAATTGAACCCACCAACCCAACAAGGCGAGTCAATCCGCTCGTCTTGTTGGTCAATTAACGAAGTGACTGAATTAACATCGTTGCTCGGCAAAAACTCCACTAACTTTCCAAGTTTCACCTATTAGTAAAACTAAGTCATTTGATAGCCCATGTAAGAGAAGCCCCGACTGGTGCTTGCACATAATGGGGCAAAACCACGTTTAACTCCGAAGCAATTACTCGCGGTGACTAGATTCCTGCCTGTGCAGGAATGACGGAAATATTGGTGCTGGGTCATTTTCGAGTTAGGCTGGCGAACTCGAATGTGGGCAGATTTAAGTTGGGAGTTTTCAATTATCTCTACTCGCATTCGTTTGCAACAATCTCTTTTTAAGTTCCTTCTGAAGTGCCTTTGTTGCGTAAGGCTTCATGTTTTTCCATTTTTGGCACTCTTCCCGAGTTCTACCGCAACCCAAACACCATCCTTTGGAACTTGAAAAATTACAGACGCCAATGCAGGGACTTTGTTGCTTCTTCATACCGTATGTCTCTTTCGCGTAATTTAACTTTTAACGTGTTTCGTAATTGATTTGCTTACCCACGTTTTTTATTTGTACGCCAACCTGATTAAACGCATTTTGGATGCTAGTTGAAACGTGTTGCTGGCCATCGCTTGTCAAAAAGTTGGTTCTATCTTGGTTCGATTCGAATACACAGATAATTTGTAAGCTCTGTGGGAAGGACTGGAATTTGACCGTGTGAGTCACCCAAAGAAAACCTTCGTAGTTTTTTAGCGTACCTTCACAAACTTCGGTCAACACTTCTCTGATTAGATTATCAATTTTCTTATCAGATTTACGCATCAAGAAAACTTCCTATTTATAGTGGGTGAGTAACTATGATGGCATACTTACTCATCCATTATTAGCAAAAGTGACACTCTTCCTGTCGATACTCGAGTTTACCTGTCAGATGATTGACATGGCTTCGCCCTTCTTCCATACCCATTTCATAGCCTTTATCGAGTAGAGCTTTTTTCATCGTTAAGCGCTGCACAGGAAAGTCCTCGGTTGGGGTGATGACTCGAACCACGCAATCTTTGGGTGGGTTTTTAATAAACAGCAGCGAGTCATTGTAGTTTTCAGCACGTTTTGCCAGCGCTAGCCCAATGTTTGGATGCTTCGTGAATAACTTTTTCATTAGCCAACCTGCTTTAGGCTTTGGCATTTCATAGCTTAAAGGGTGCGATAAAATCACAGTGATGTCTCTTGCTCCGCGGCGATAAGCTTCACGTACTGGAATCGAATCAGCCACGCCGCCATCGGTGTAGCAGCCGCCATCAAAACAAGGAGTCTCTTTGTAGGCAAGGGGCAGCGAAGCGGTGGCTTCAATAGCCTTGGCGATATTGTCTGGCGTGATTTCGTAGTAATCGGGACGGCCAGTGGCGATATTGGTGGCTGCAGCGATAAAAGGAGCCGATGTAAACACGCGCTCCAGATCCAAAGGAAATCGGCGATTAGATTCTTCATAGAGCCATTTCACATCGACCAAATGGCCGCCAGAAACAAATCGACGTGGGTTGTAGAACTGTTTGCTGGTCGCCAACTCAGTAATGACTTGATAGCTTCGAGTTGGTGCATTGCCTAAGTAACTAAGTAGGTTGGAAGCACCCGCAGAGACGCCGAGAACAAAGTCATAAGGGCGATAGTCTTGCTCTAAAAATGCATCGAGTACGCCGGCTGCGAAAATGCCGCGCATGGCGCCTCCCTCGACAATGAGTGCTTTGGTGGTCATGGGTAATCTCGTTTGGTTCAATATAGCAATTCAATATGTCGATAAGATACGTGCTTTGCTGTGCGAGAGATAACTGGATGTGGTTATTCTTCCAATAGGCAAAACCAATGTTGTAAAACCAATGTTGTAAAGCAAAGGTTGGGTAAGAGCCGAGGGTAGGGAAGGGATACAAAAAGGCCTCGCATAAAGCGAGGCCTCCTAGATCATGTGTTTGGCTTAGTTTACCCAGTCTTTTAGCTCAAATGTTAGCGTATGCGCTTGGCCTTTAAGCTCTAAACCGTTCTGAGTGACAGTGATTTCACTCCAGTCAGAAAGGGTTTGAGAAACGGTTCTTTCGATGTCCATTGCCGCGCCTGGGCACATTTTCATCGTCATACCCATTTTTTCAATGCGGAACTGACCGTCTTTCAACTCACCTTGACCGAAGAAGTTATTACAACCTGCGTTGCCGTTGGCTGTCATTTTTTCACCGATTTCTAGGCGTGGCGCTTCGCTTTGCTCTTCGATTTGAATTGGGTTGCCATCAATTTGAACCAGATTCCAGTTATGGTGCTGAAGATCCTGAGCGGTAACGGCTTTCATTGGCTCCTCCTGCTTAGCATCGTTTGCGGCACAAGCCGTCATAAGAACTGGAAGCGCAACAGCTGCGAGTACCTTCTTAGAAAAAATCTTCATATTTATTGCTCCAACTAAATGAAATTGCTGACTAGCGTATCTAATAAAACACTGTTTTTTGTCAGGAGTAGGTTATCTTTAGTATAGTGGGATTTCAACCTAGGATGTGGAAGTTATTGTATATCCATGTTGCAGGTATGGCTACTGACCGATAATTCAGACTATTCTTACTTTCTGAATTTTAAGCTTTGTAAGGTGGGTGCTAGAGTAATTGAAGGGCGAAAACAGAGGTATAGCGAGGCAGAGCAATATTTGCCAGCCAGATTAATGATTGGATAGCAAGGAAAGTGAATGGAACAGCTTGAGTTTTTTACCGTGCCGAGTCCTTGTGTTCGAGTTTGTACGGTGGATGAAAGGGGGTATTGCCAAGGATGTATGCGCAAGCGGGAAGAACGTTTTAATTGGCTTTCTTATACGTCGGCACAGCAGCTGCATATTATCAAACTTTGTCGGCAGCGATATCGTCGTAAATTAGCACAGGGTAAAGTCCCTGTGCCAAATAAAGTTCTCGAGGAGGAAACAAGCCCGCAGCAGGACTTGTTTTAACTAACACCTAAACCCAAGAATTAAGGCAAGACCGAGGTGTCAAAGCCAATAGTCACCAAGTACTTTGGTTTCATTGTCCTGATAGGCCATTTGCGCCTGAAGCAACTCTGCTGTTGCAACAGCATCCATCAGAGCGTGGTGAGGTGGGTAGTCTGGCAACCCATAGCGGCGACGTGTTTGACCTAAACGCACCGAATCCGCACGCTTACCTTTGAGCTTATTGACTATGCCCGCCGTTAATTTCTCTTGATAGTCCGACTCTACCTGCATGGTGTCGACAACTGGGAACTCAATACCTTCACCGAGCATTTTCTTCAATGCACAGTTTAAAAAACCGCGTTCAATGGGGCGGTAATGCACTACGATGATTTTTCCAGCTAAAGCGTTGAGCACGTCGGCCAATATCTCATTCAATGTAGGCGCATCAATCAAGTCATTGTGGGTGATGCCGTGAATGACCACAGACTCTTCTTCGAGTTTAGCTTTTGGTCTTACTGTCCAATGAGCGGCTTGACGGAGTTTAACTCGAGAGAGTGTAAATGGGACTAAACCAATCGACAGAATCCCATCTTTTTCTGGGTTAAGTCCTGTCGTCTCGAAATCCAAGGCAACAAAAGGCACTTCATTCAAAGGGGTTTCTGGTGACGGTAAGCCTGCAGCATAAAAGGCTTTGAGCCTGTCATCTTTGGCACGCTCACTAAGTTGTTCGAACTTACTGTTCCATTGCACTGCCGGAGCTTTAAGGAGCTTCTTTATCATATGACCTACTTAAAGTTGTTACTGGCTTGATAGCGGAACTTCAGGAAGTTCTGACCGTTGCTCAAGATTTGGAACGCATCTTTGAGATTGCGTCTTTCAAAGTCGGACAGGTTCTCTGGCTCGACGTTGTTGTCTGGCTCGATACCTTGCTCGACGTCGAGCGCTTGGTGTGAGATACGCACCATTGAGATAAATTCGAGGGCATCTTTAAGATCACGTGCGCGACCCTTGGGTAAAATCCCTGCCTCGTGGATGTCATCTAGACGCTCAAACGAGTTAGTTGAGCGTGAGCCGACCGCGAGGGCGTGCACACGGATAAGGTCAACCAAAGGTGCCGTACCACGTCGTTTAAGGTTGATAGAGTTGTTATGACGGCCATCCTTTTCCATCACAAAATCTTTAAAGAAGCCTAGAGGCGGCTTGCGGTTAAGCGCATTGCGTGCCAAACAGGCAAGGAAGCGGTTGTTGCGTCTCGCGCGTCTGACAATGAAGCTGTTGAGTTGCTCAGCCCATTTTAGCTTGCCATATACGCCATCTAGATCAAAGAAGATAGAGGCATTGAGTAGGGCTTTCGGGTTGGGGTCATCAATCCAATCAGCAAAGCAGGCTTCCCATTCTTTGCGGGTCATTCGCCACTCGGGATTGGTTGCCATGATATCGCCGGTGCAGTAGGTGTAACCGCAGTCCGCTAAACCATCGCAGATAAATTTGGAGAAGGCTTCAAAGTACTTACCGTGCTTGGCTTTATCATAGCTGTCATCAAGAATAATGGCATTATCTTGATCTGTGACTATGAGCTGCTCATCACGTCCCATAGAACCCAGTGCTAAGAAGCAATATGGGATCGGTGCTTGGCCTAATTCTTCTTCTGCGAGTTCAATGATACGCTGTTTAAAGCTTCGTCCGATCACCGACATTGCAGTGCCTACCATGTGGGCGTTAGCATCTTCATTCACCAAGCGCACGAAACTGTCGCGAACCTGTTCAGACAGTGCTTTGAGTTCTTCAATGGACTGTTGCTGGAAGATACTGCTTACTAGCAGCAGCGAGTTCTGCGATTCGTAACGAACGATATCGGTGGTTTCGATGATCCCCAACGGTTTTTTGTTTTTAAGCACCGGTAGATGATGGACGTTATAACGAAGCATGGTGAGCATGGCTTCGTAAACGTACGCGTTGTGATCAAGTGAAATTACGTCAGTAGACATGACAGAGGAGACTTCGTCTTGTGGATCTAGGTTTTCCGCAAGAACGCGTGTGCACAAGTCTCTGTCGGTAATAATACCGACGACGGGAGAGGAGTCATCTTCATCACTTTCGACGATTTCAGGGTCGATAATGAGCAGTGATGACACTTGTTCATCCGCCATAACGCGCGCGGCATTTTGGATACTACTGCTACGTTCAATAGTCGGTGCATCTCGGGTCAAAAGGGTTCGAACTTTTGATGTTGTAAGGTCGTTGGTGTTCTCATTGTTCGAGACGGTTTGCCGCAATCGAACCGTATCTTCTACTTCAACAAAGTCAGCGAAGGAGTCAAAGCCATCATATAGCTCCTGAAACACTTCAGCGGGAATGCAGTACACCAACGTATCTTCGACGGCTTTGGCGGGGAAACGTACCTTGTTGTTGGTAAGAAGACCCATTTGACCGAACAGATCGCCTTCATCAATTCGGTTGTATAGCTCACCTTTACGGCGGTAGATTTCGACGACGCCGCTGCGCACCATAAACAGATCTTGGATATCGTCACCAAAATGAATGATTGGGGTGTCTTCACGATAGTAGCCAATCTCGATTTGCTGTGAGATGTGTATCAGCGTTTCTTCAGGGAGTTCATCGAAAGGGGGATGAGAGGCCAGAAAGTTCTGGATTTCAATCAGTTCAGCGTCCATGACGAGCCTTATCAAATGGAGTATCTGTTAATACTACACGCTGAAACCAAAAAGGTCAGCTTACGCTGACCTTTGAGTTAATATTTTGATATTAGGACATTAAAGTACCGCAGCGATACCTTTACATAGTGGTCCCATATTTGATTTGGTCATGCCAGCAACACTGATACGGCCAGAGCCAACGATGTAGATAGCAAACTCTTCTTTCAGACGGTTCACTTGCTCTTTGCTTAGGCCAGAAAAAGAGAACATGCCGTTTTGGCGCTCGATAAAGCTAAAGTCTGCGTCAACGCCTTCTGCTTTTAGTGTCTCAACAAACAGTTCGCGCATATCTTGGATGCGATCACGCATCTCAGCGACTTCTTGTTCCCATTCAGCGCGCAGTGCAGCATCGTTAAGGATGTAAGTAACAACCGCAGAGCCGTGTGCTGGTGGGTTAGAGTAGATAGAGCGAATGATGCTCTTAACTTGAGAGAAAGCCGTTGTTGCGATCTCTTCTGATGCTGCGACGAGTGTGAAGGCACCTACACGCTCGTTGTAGAGACCGAAGTTCTTTGAGAATGAGCTCGCCACTAGGATTTCTGTATTGTACTTAGCAAATGTACGTAGGCCTTGTGCATCTTCTTCTACGCCTTTTGCAAAGCCTTGGTAAGCGAAGTCAAATAGAGGGATAAGACCTTTGTCTGCGACAAGTTTCGCTAGTTGCTCCCACTCGTCACTTGTTGGATCGATACCTGTTGGGTTGTGACAGCAGCCGTGTAGCAGAACGATGTCGCCTGCAGATGCCTGCTCTAGGTCCGCAACCATGCCAGTGAAATCTTTGTCTTTGCTTTCTGCATCGTAGTAACGGTATTGCGCGGTTTCGATACCTGCTGCGCTGAATACGCCGTTGTGGTTCGCCCACGTTGGGTTACTGATCCAGATTTTTGCATCGCCAAGTTGGCGCTTGATGAATTCACCAGCAACTCGCAGTGCACCCGTACCACCCGGAGCTTGAGCCGTTTTTGCGCGTTTTTCAGTTACGATTTCAGCATCTGCACCGAACAGCAGTTTTTGTACCGCTAGACCGTATTCAGCTGTACCTTCAATCGTTAGGTAAGATTTGGTTTTCTCCGTTTCTAAAAGTGCTGCTTCCGCTTTCTTTACGGTCGCTAGAACAGGGGTTTCACCTTGCTCATTCTTGTAGATACCAACACCTAGATTGATCTTTTCAGCGCGAGCGTCTTTTTTAAACTCTTCTGTTAGACCGAGGATAGGATCAGCGGGTGCTGCAACAACTTTTTCAAACATATTCTTCATCCATGTTAATTGAAGGGGGCGAAAAACCATTGGTAACGAAACGGTTACTTGGTGACAACAGCCTATTTATACCTTTCAAGGCTATACCTGACAACCACATTAAAGAAGAAAACAGAAAATTATTTTGATTTGAAACAGAAAAGGGAACAAATTGGGTGTTTGTGTATGAAAAGGTATGGGTTTATCGCTAACATACGGGGAGAAAGGTGTCACTAACGTGCTTTGCGCTGATGAATGTGAATGGCAGTATCTGCCAATCTTATAGCTAGACACGTTAGTGATAGCGGGTTAGTCGTCGTGGCCTTTCAATTGGTGCTCCGACTCAACGGCTTGAGTTTCGATATCGGGATTTTTATCGAACTTACTTTTCGCCCAATCATTAAGATGCTTCAGTATTGCGCTTGCAGCATGCTCTTTCGTCGCCTCTTCACTACTGCCAACATCTAGGTCTTGTTTAGGGTGTAATCCTGTTTCATCTTCTGCGACATGTAGCCAATCTGGGTGCCAATAGTAAGGCTGGCCGCTTGTGGACTCCCATTTATGTACGCCGTTGCTTTCACCGGAGTATTGGATATCGTTCTGTGTAAACTTGCCCATCAAAACACCTCGTGTTGTTGTTTTTCTTTAATCTAAATGTAGTGTGATTTTGATGGTTTACCAATGTAAAAAGTGCTTCGAAAACGAAAACTAAACACGCATTAATAGTGACTTTAAAACGGTATATCGAGTAATAAAAAAGACCACCTGTTGAGGTGGCCTTTGAAATAGCTAATTTGTGCGACTAACTGTTCTACGAAACAGCTTAGAAGTTCGCGCTACGTGGTGTACGTGGGAACGGGATAACGTCACGAACGTTGCCCATGCCTGTTACGTAAGACACTAGACGCTCAAAGCCAAGACCGAAGCCAGCGTGAGGTACTGTGCCGTAACGACGTAGATCGCGATACCAGTTCATGTGCTCTGGGTCGATATTCATTGCACGCATACGGTCATCTAGAACGTCTAGACGTTCTTCACGCTGTGCACCACCGATGATTTCACCGATACCTGGTGCGAGAACGTCCATCGCTGCAACCGTTTTACCGTCGTCGTTCAAGCGCATGTAGAATGCCTTGATGTCTTTCGGGTAGTTCTTAACGATGACTGGCGCTTTGAAGTGCTCTTCCGCTAGGAAACGCTCGTGCTCAGAAGACATGTCGATACCCCATTCAACTGGGAATTCGAACTCACGACCAGAGTCTAGAAGGATTTGGATTGCGTCTGTGTAGTCAACCTGAGCAAAGTCAGCATCTACGAACTGCTCTAGGCGAGTGATTGCTTGTTTGTCGATGCGCTGAGCAAAGAACTCAAGATCATCACGACGCTCTGCTAGTACCGCTTTAAACACGTACTTAAGCATGTCTTCAGCAAGCTTAGCCACGTCTTCTAGGTCTGCGAATGCAACTTCAGGCTCAACCATCCAGAACTCCGCTAGGTGGCGGCTGGTGTTTGAGTTTTCTGCACGGAACGTAGGACCAAACGTGTAAACCTTGCTTAGTGCACACGCGTAAGCTTCGGCGTTCAACTGGCCAGATACGGTTAGGAACGTCTCTTTACCGAAGAAGTCTTCGTTAAAGTCTACGTCGCCTTTTTCAGTGCGAGGTAGGTTCTCAAGGTCTAAAGTAGACACACGGAACATCTCACCAGCACCTTCAGCGTCAGACGCTGTGATAAGTGGCGCAGAAGTCCAGAAGAAACCTTGCTCATGGTAGAAACGGTGAATCGCTTGAGATAGACAGTTACGAACACGCGCAACCGCACCAATCACGTTAGTACGTGGACGAAGGTGTGCTACTTCACGTAGGTACTCGATTGAGTGACGAGTCTTAGCCATTGGGTAAGTGTCTGCATCTTCAACCCAACCAACTACTTTAACGTCAGTCGCTGCAAGCTCAAAGTCTTGACCTTTCGCTGGAGATTCTACGATTTTGCCCGTTACTTCCACGGAACAGCCAGTAGTCAGTTTTAGGATTTCTTCTTCGTAATTATTAAGATTATTTGGGACCACGGCCTGAATCGGGTCGAAACAAGAGCCGTCGTAGATGGCAAGGAAAGAGATTCCAGCTTTGGAATCACGACGCGAACGGATCCAGCCGCGAACAGTTACTTCACTGTCTACCGCTAGCTTACCGCTTAGTACGTCAGTTACAGGCGCGTAAGTCATGTTATTAATCATCTCCATGGAGGTAACAATACAACCCAATGATTATTGACCAATAATTAGTCAACTCATTGGGTTGCTACTAAATTTCTTTTCAAAGGGACATATTACCTGTCAATTTTCACGGTTCAACCTTTATTGTGGTTATTAAGCATAAATTGATTAAGTAATGTCTCCAACTGATGAGAAAGCTGTTGTAAGTCCATGCTGATTTGATGCGTTTGGGTCGCGCTGCTGGATGTTTCGTTTGCATGCTCCGTGATTGTGGCGGTTTTTTCACCGACACTTTCACTGGTTTGGCGGTTGGCTTGGATCTGATCCTGCACTTGACTAGCAAGCTCTGTCGTTGATTCAATTTGCGACACTACGGTCTGCATTTTGCTAGCGAGGGCTTGCACTTCATCAGCGCGCTGGTGGGCAGTGTCGGACACTTGATTGACTGCGTTAACTGAGAAACTACTGCCTTGTTGGAACTTGGCAATAATGGTTTCAATATCGTTGGTCGCTTCTGTAGTCCGACTGGCAAGGGAGCGAACTTCATCGGCGACAACGGCAAAGCCTCGGCCTTGCTCACCCGCACGTGCTGCTTCAATGGCAGCGTTGAGAGCCAACAGATTCGTTTGGTCAGCAATGCCTTTAATGGTGGATAGGATCGCAGAGACTTGTTCCGTCTGCTCATTGAGCTCAGAGATGTGCGTTGAGACTTCTGTTATATCTTGAACCAAGGACTCAATATCATCACTGGCGTTTTTCGCTTCCACGCTACTTAGACGAGTGAGCTCACAGGTTTCCTGCATTAATTGTGAGGCGCGCTGTGTTGCTTCGCTGACCGTTGCCTGTTGCTCTTTTAGCATCTGCATGTTGGCTTCAACCGCAGCGGTTTCATCAAGCTGACGCTTGGCAGTCGATTCATTGTTTTGCGCGATGTCAGTAAGTTTGTCGGCATTGCCACTGACGGTTTGAGCGGTCGACTGCACTTTGACTAGGCTATGTGAAACAGTATCTAGGAAGTCATTGATATCATTAGTAAGGTCGCCAACTTCGTCGTTTTGCTTGCCTTCTAATCGGATGGAGAGATCTTTGCTTCCACTCACTCGCGTCATAAATTTCGATGTAGTTTGCACCGGACCCACGATAAAGCGTCTCGCAATGAAAATGGTCGCGAGGTAGCCGATAAACGCTATGGCAGCCATAATGGCGACGGCAATCGCGGTGCGCTTGTTGATCATGCTATTTACATGACTGAGATTATACTCAATTCGAATTGCGCCCAGCACTTCACCTTCTTGAGACATGTGGCAAGCAATACAGTTGGTGCCGCGGTAGTTCTCGCTGGCTTTCATTGGCAATGCAACGACGAGGCCTTGCCCCCATTCTGCCTTAAATGGCTCCAACACGGTTTCTCCAAGTAGGGCACGTTTATCGATATCATCAAGCGCAACTTGATTGTCTAAACCTGGGCCGTAGAGTTTGCTCACAGCATCACCACGAAGCACTCGGACATTCTCGATATTCTCTTGAGCCAGAGCTTTACCTCGTAACGTTTCTTTTTGTGCCATGGTGCCGGTAAGCATCATCATATTCAAACTATCAAAATAGTTACTGGCTTTATCCTCTAGCTGCTCACTGAGTACCGAATAGATAAGGTTACGTTGCTGGTTGTATTGATAAGTGGTTGAAATGACAACGACGGTGCCAAAAACCAAGATAAGTGCGAGTAGGAGTTTATTTGTTATAGTGAGTCGCATAGTTATAATGTTAATTGTATGGGCTGACGGGGTGAATATTAAGTTAATAAATACTTAATGGAAAAGTGGATTTGTGGCAAAACCTCGAAAAGCTCATGGTTTTTAGTGCAAACTGCTTCAAAATTGAGAAATCACCCTTCATACGTGGTCGTACCATCACACTTATCAATTGATGCCGATTGACTATCACGAGGTCATCGAAACTTCATCAGTTCTTGACTCAAATCTGACAGGGTAGTGTGTTGTAAGGCGTAAAAATGAGGTTTGATGTTATTGAACGTTATCCAGCATGTCTTCACAACCCACTGAATTATCAGTAAACAATAGCTTCGCTAAGGTGAAAGCACAGGTACTTCGACCATTCGTATTCGCGTTGTTTATCACGCTTTCTTTGTATTACGTGTGGGTCTTGTATCTTGCCGTTCACCCGAATGTGTCAACGGCTTACCAGACCTATTACATCGACAAGAAAACTCGCTATTGGGGCCAAGAGAATATAGACCTCATTTGGCCTGAAATGGGGACTATCAATGTCGCAGAACCATCGCCATTTTTGAGCCGCCAAGGTTGGGAATCCTTACCGCAGAGAGAAGGTAGGGAGTTAGTGCACGATGCGAGCCTCTACTTTAACTTCGAAAAAACGCCACATAGCCCTGTTCGAATTAAAATTTCGCTTAATCAATCGATTACTGAGCCTGTTTATATTTCAGCAAACCAAGGCAGAAAGGTCATGTTGATGCCGTTAGAACTCAATTCACTAGAAACGACGTTACCCGCAAGTGTATTTTTGCGCGCTCAGCCAATTCAACAACTGCGATTTGAAACTGACGCCAGTTTGAATGTCCGACAGGTGACGATTACGGAGGCGGTGCAATGAGTATGACCAAACTGACCATGACAAATCCACAAAACGTTGCCGATTCTACTTTATTGCAAGAACAAACACGGTACGTTGATAAGCATTTACCAAGCTTGACGATTTCTAAGCAGCAGTGGATAACCCTAGTGGTTGCAGTTCTGTTCAGTCGTACGGTTTTCTATGCGCTAGGACTGATTGGAACGCATGCGTATAACCCAGAAACGGTTGTTAATATCGATATATGGCAACAGGTATGCCGTTTTGATTGTATGTGGTTTCAACGTATTGCCGATGATGGCTATGCATTGTTCCCGACTTATATGAAAGGTGGCAATGCGGCCAATTGGGCGTTTATGCCGGTGTCACCTTTGTTGGGCAAGCTGATGGCACTGTTAGTCAGAGACACCAATCTCGCGCTCGTTTTGGTTTCCAACCTGACATTTGTACTCAGTGTGGCTGTATTCCTGAAAGCGCTAAAGCAGTTAAGTTTCAGTGAGGAGATGCAAGACATCGCCATTTGGCTACTGTGCTTTTCTCCCTATGCGGTTTATGCCATGTCTGGCTACTCCGAGCCGCTTTATATCGCTCTCATCAGTGGCGTCTTCATTGCCTGCTATCGACAAAATTGGTGGGCAGTAGGCATGCTTGGGTTGGTAGCTGCGATCACTCGAAACTTGGGTGTCATGTTGGTGTTTTCAGTATTGATAGTGGGCTTTCAGGCTTATGGAGCGAGCAGTTTCTATCGGTTAAAGAACAATGCGCTCTCGGTAATTGCTGCAATTTGGTTGATTCCTCTGGGCTTCTTTAGCTATATGGCTTACTTGCATTTTCATATGGGGGATGCCCTGGCCTTTGGGCATATCCAGATTGCTTGGGGTAGGGAGTTCAGTAATCCAATTGAGTGGTTGGTTTATGGTGTGAAAACCGGAGGAGCAAAGCTCTATTTGGTGCTGGTATCGCTCATAGGATTCGCACTTAATGCTTACCTTTTCGTGAAAAAACGTTATGCAGAAGCGACGTTTATGCTCATCAATCTATTGATCCCGCTGTCATCGGGTGTGAATGCAATGCCGCGTTATATTTTTGGCTTGTATCCAACCTACTTAGCAATCATGCTCCTGCTTGAACGCTATCCAAAAGCGCGAATGCCAACCTTATTGACAGGTGCGGCTATCTCGACTTTTTTTGTCATTGGTTTTTATTCCAACGTATTCTTTACCGTGTAGATGCAAAAATGCCAAAACTGATTAGGTTTCGGCATTTATGTTATTGAGCGATCTGCAGGCCTATTAACAAACCACTTTAATCGCTAGACCGCCTTGCGACGTTTCACGATATTTCGCGTTCATGTCTTTGCCCGTCTCGAGCATGGTTTCAATCACTTTATCGAGTGAAACACGTGGAGCAGAAGCGCGGCGAAGAGCCATACGTGTCGAGTTAATCGCTTTTACAGCAGCGATACCATTGCGCTCGATGCACGGTACTTGTACTTGGCCTGCAACTGGGTCACAAGTCAAACCTAGGTTATGCTCCATAGCAATTTCAGCAGCCATACAAACTTGCTCAGGGCTGCCACCCATGAGCTCAGCAAGACCAGCTGCGGCCATTGAACATGCTACGCCAACTTCACCTTGGCAGCCTACTTCTGCACCAGAAATAGATGCATTTTGCTTGTACAAACCACCGATTGCGCCAGACGCAGCAAAGAAGCGGATGTAATCTTTCTCGGTGACGGTTTGAATGAACTTGTCATAGTAAGCCAGAACACCTGGAATGATACCGCATGCACCGTTCGTTGGTGCTGTAACCACTCGGCCGCCAGCTGCGTTCTCTTCGTTGACCGCAAACGCAAACATATTAACCCAGTCAACGACGGACATTGGATCCGTTGTGGTTTTTTCTGATGTGATCAATTGCTGACGAAGCGCTGCAGCACGGCGTGGAACGCGCAGAGGACCTGGCAGAATACCTTCTGTATTCATACCACGTTCCATACATTCGCGCATGGTGCGCCAGATGTTCGCAAAGTAAGTGCGCGTCTCTTCATCAGAATGAACCGCGTGCTCATTTGCCATCACGAGTGTGCTAATAGAAAGACCGTTGTCTTTACATAGGTTAACAAGCTCTTCAGCAGAGTTGAACTCATAAGGCGCTTTGAGAGCAGAGACCTCTTCTTTGCCAAAGTTTTCCTCGTCAACGATGAAACCACCGCCAATTGAGTAATACGTTTTCGAGTAAGCGAGCTCTTCGTCGATCCACGCGTGGATCTGCATACCGTTTTCATGCAGCGCTAGGTTGGTTGAATGAAAGTTCATTCCGCCTTCACGAGGGAAGGAAACCGTATGGCAATGCATACCAACCGGAAGACGTTCTGTCTCTTCTACGCGTGCAATAAATCCTGGGATAGAGTCGATGTCGACTTTTTCTGGCGAGTTACCTGCCAAACCCATGATGATAGCGATATCTGTGTGGTGACCTTTCCCTGTCAGTGATAGTGATCCATAAACATCTACAGTGATCTTGGTGATGTCTCTTAGCTTGCCCATAGTGCGTAGGTCATCGATGAACTCTTTACCGGCTTTCATCGGACCGACGGTGTGTGAGCTTGAAGGACCAACACCAATTTTGTAGATATCAAAAACACTGATCATACTGTTTTGCCTCTAGAAAAGCCCCTATACGAAATAGGGGCTCAAATTATCGTTATTGTGTATCGAGATACGGTTTAATCGAGATGTTCAATTGACAGCGTCAATTAAAAAGCGCCGTAGATTACCGAAGTAATCGCCGCAACACCACAAATTGCTGTAAAGATTTGTACAGGCGCTGAAGTTTGGAGCTTCGCCATCGCTGGCACTTTCTTCATTGCGTATACAGGCATCAGGAATAGGATAGCTGCGATCATCGGTGCGCCCATGGTTTCAATCATGCCAAGGATGCTTGGGTTGATGATAGCGACGACCCAAGTTGTAACTACGATGAATACTAGAGACGCTTTCTCAATTTTACCGATTGGCGCTTTAGAGCGAGACTTACCAAGACCCACTAGACCTTCGTGAGCACCAAGGAAGTGACCAAAGTAGCTTGAGGTAATCGCTGCGAAAGCAACAACAGGGCCAAGGATAGAGATAAATGGCGACTCGTGAACGTTAGCAAGGTAAGACAATACAGAGATGTTTTGCTCTTGTGCAATCGATAGTTGCTCTGGAGACAGAGATAGCACTACAGAGAATACGAAGAACATAACAAAGCCCATCAACATCATCGCAGCACCGCCAGTGATCATGTCTGTTTTCTTCACAGCGTCGTCACCGTATACGCGACGTTGCTCTTTAGAGAACTGAGAAATGATTGGGCTGTGGTTGAATGAGAATACGATGATAGGGATAGCTAGCCAGATAACTGAAGGCATTGAACCCCAATCAGGGCTAACGCTCATCATTGATGTATTCCAGTCTGGAATTAGGTAAACAGACAGAGCTAGAAGGATGAATACCAATGGGTAAACCATTGCAGACGTCGCTTTTAGCATTAGTTCTTTGCCGAATACAACACCACATGTCATTGCAGCGATAAGACAGCCAGATAGCAACCAGCGTGGGATAGACTCCATGCCCATTTGGTTTACTAAGAACGAATCTACTGTGTTTGTGATACCAACACCGTAGATTAGAACAATCGGGTAAATGGCGAAGAAGTAAGCGAAAGTAATAAGGTTTGCACCCGTTTTACCAAAATGCTCTTCAACGGTGTCAGTGATATCTGCGTCTGGGTTTTTAGCAGAAAGTACGAAACGCGCTAAGCTCTTGTGCGCAAACCATGTCATTGGTGCTGCGATTAGGGCTAGGATTACTAATGGCCAGAAGCCGCCAGCACCCGCTTTAATAGGAAGGAAAAGTACGCCAGCACCAACGGCTGTACCGAAAAGAGAAAGTGCCCACGTGAAATCTTTGTAGGTCCACTTAGACGGAGCGCGACTCGCTGCCGCAGTAGTTGTGGTAGTCATAGTTAATACTCATTTTTTGGGAACAGGAAATAAGTCGGCCGCAATATTGCACGTAAATTGCAGCCAAAAATTAGATCTAGGTCATGGTTTGCGTTGGCTTATTCATTGGGGCTATATTTTGCAGGTTTAGTCACGTTTTTTTCGTGCTACTGATTAGGTGGGCTGATGGATGGCATTAGTAAAACTAATGCCATTTTAGGCAAACGATTGGCTTTTTACTTTTATTTAACTTGGTAAAAGTTGAGTCTGTAGGTTTTCGATGATCTGTGCTGTTACGCCCCAAATAAAGTGTTCTTTATAAGGAATAGACAAAACACGGTGGTTCTGTCCGCGAATTTGAAAACCTACAGCCGAAAGATTGGTCGGGGAAGCGAGAAACTCCAGTGGTACCTCGAATAAGTAGTCGACTTCGTTAGTGTCAATTTTAGGTCGATATTTAGGCTCAATAAACGCGAGTACCGGTGTCACGTTGAACGCCGTGACGGTTACGAGCTTGGGAAGGTAGCCAATCACGGAAATATGATTGCTACTGATACCTATCTCTTCTTCTGTCTCTCGAAGTGCTGTAATGATAGGGCTTTGATCACTTGGCTCTACCTTACCACCAGGAAAGCTAATCTGGCCTGGGTGGTGTTTTAAATGACTGGCTCGTTTGGTAAGGATGACATGAAGCTTGGCTTCACGTTCGACTAACCCTATTAACACACTGGCTTCACGCAGAGAACCTTTGTCTATGTTTGCGGTACGTAGTTTAGTCTCTTTATGGTAGTCCTCGGTTTGTTGCAGTTGAAAGCGCGATAAAAACTCAGATTTCGTCATACTACTATTCGCCAACTACACCATTGATGCTAAATATTCGTTGATTTGGTTTTTGATAACTTCCAATTCTTGAATCACGAATTGAATATCCGCCAATTGCGGTGTATCGCCACCGCGAGTCGCAGTTTCTATCGCTTCTAACTTGTCGACGGCTTTGGTTTCGCCAAAGCTTGCGAGAATACCTTTTAAAGAGTGGGCAGTGATAAACAGTTCGCTCCAATTTTGCTCGTTATAAAGCGATTGTATTTTGTCTGCACCGTTTTCATGTTCTTCCATGAATGCCATAAATACGGCTGCGATGATGTCCTCGTCATTGTCCATGTAGCTGCGAAGTACGTCGAAATCTATCATCCTGCTGTCCTTTTATGCTGTTTATCGTTTTTCCTGACTGAGTTTGTTTCATTTCAGTCACAAACTCAGTTACTTAACAACAATAGTATAGTTTATTAGAAATGAAAAACTGCCAATCATGAAGATCTAAACTTGATCTTTGTAATCGCTGCTCACCTAAGACTTTGGTACTAATTCGATCATTAATTGACTAAACAGTATGAAGTAAATTTTGATGCATAGTATAAAGGAGACTACTCTTGATCATGCGACGCACCTCAAAAGATCAAAACTAATAATTATCTATAGAGTTGGCGGGGTTGCAGACAGATATGGAGATTGCCATGACTACTAGGATCGAAAACGCAAAAACTGACGGCTTAGACAGCAATGTAGATTTCTACTCCAAGTATATTCAAGATGTCGTAGGTATTGATTTGCTGACACCGGAACAAGAATACCATTATGCTACGCTAGCCAGGCGCGGGGATAAGGCAGCGAGGGATGTACTCATTGAATCCAATCTTCGTCTTGTGGTCAAGATTGCGAGGGGTTATACAAAACGTGGCTTAAATAATCACACCATCCTCGATTTAATCGAAGAAGGAAATTTAGGCTTGATCAAAGCTATCGATAAGTTTGAACCTGAAAAAGGATTCCGCTTCAGTACGTACGCCGTATGGTGGATACGCGAAAGCATTGAGTCTTCTTTGATGAATACTGGTAGAACGGTACGCTTGCCAGTTCATGTGATCAAGGAAATCAATCGATTGTCACGTCAAACTAATGATATGCGCTCAGCTCTGAAAAGAGCGCCGTCTGTCAAAGAGATTGCCGAGCAAACTTCGAATTCACAGCAACATGTGAGTGACCTTATCCATATGAGTGGATTTATCGAGTCTAGCTCCTCAGTAGATATCACGGATAAGGAGTTTCAGAGTCTAGATACGTGTCGCTCTGACGCTATTCCCGAACCTTACGATACTTGCCACGATGAAAAGCTTCTGCAAAGTTTGGAAAAAGTGGTTTTATCACTACCGGACAAGTATAGAGATATTGTGATTCATCGCTTTGGACTGTTTGGTAAACAAGTACTGACGTTAGACTGCCTAGGTGAAATGTATGGGCTTTCTAAAGAGAGAGTACGTCAACTGCAGCAAGAAGGTGTGACCAAGCTTCAGGGCAAGCTCAAATTTGATGGCTGGGTAATGAGGTGAGTAACTTTTGTTGCTAGTTGCTAGTTGCTAGTTGCTAGTAGGTGACACTAGTGATGCAGCCATGACTTCGATTGTGTCGCTTCGGCAACTGACAGTACTTCTGTTAGACGTTGTTTGACTGAACAGTCCTGTAAACATGATAAAAAGCGAGTGAGGGCAGCGAAATACACACGGCTACGACAAATTTCAGCCAGCGTCTGTTCAAGGCGCTGAAGTCTGGTTGTTTTTTGTTGCTGTGATTGTGATTCCCAATCACCTTTAATATTCGCCAAAGATTGAGCGCAGCAATATTGTTCAAAGAGAGTATCCTCCCCAATTAACGGGCTATAGCCACTGACATACCAGGCTTCGACCATTTCCCTGATCTCAATTTCTTCCTGCGGTATCTCTTTCTCACTCAAAGTTTGGCCAATTGGTACCACCTGAGTATAGTTGTGATCGAGCTTATCCTTGACGTATTTGTACATAGTAAAACTTATAAAAAGTACACGTTAACAAATTACCATGCGTACCCTAAAAGCGCTATTGATATTTTGAGTATTAGTGCTAGTTGCAGAGATAATTAAATCCCCAATAAAAATAGTGTTTTATGGGTGGCTCACTTTATGCAGTAAATAGTGAACGTAGCGAAACTCTAGTGATTCTGATTGCCATTGCGACGTAATACGTTTCACTGCGCTTTGGTATGCCCGACATCGCATCAGCAGTGTGAGTGTTTTGGTTAACCGCTTAAATTCGTCTACACGTTGCCAAAAGTTAATTTGCTCCAGTTGATCTTCGATAAATGGAACAAAGCCAGCTTGATACCAACAATCAAGAACTTCTCGAATTTCGAACTCTTCTTCGGGTACATCCCCGTGCTGTAGCACTTTATCGACAGGTGGAGGGGTACGATACACATCGTCATATAGGTCATCGACATACACGTAATCCATCGTACCCCTCCGCTACGCAACAACATGACAATAACCTAGAACGCATTGCACTGCATTCAAGTAAATATCAGCTTGAATTTGAGTTTGTTTCTTCTAGATTGTTTTGGTGCGAGAGGGAAACTCATAAGCACCTCAGTTGGCTAATAATTCAAAGAGAGATCGACATGCTAGCGAAGCAGGCTGAAGTGAAGAAGCTGTTCTGGTCAGAGCATCTTCATGACATAACTACTGAAGTGTCAAAAGGCGAGTTTTGGCAGAGGGTTATGAACTTTGATACCCGTCATTCTCATGTCAATCCACCTTCGATTGACAGTATTAACCACATACTCACTTTGATTCGCGACGTCCAATTTGACGGTGCACCAGCCGCCGTACCTATTCCACTCGAGACGACCGGCGGTGAGTTGATTGTAGTGAAATTTGAGATCTACTTGGTCATTGATAATTTGGTGAAAGGCAGTGTAGAAGTGTTATCACACACGCTTTCAAAGATTGCCTGCACTGAGCTTTTGGAGCATGTGCTGGACGATCCTGCTAGAGGAGTCATGATCACCGATGATAAACACCGAGTGCTGTTTACCAACGAGAAGTTGTGTCGAGATCATGGTACATCCTCACTTGCGTTATTGGGACGCAGTATTAGTGAGGGAGGGCTGTTCCATAGTGACAAGCGACATATTGAAGCATTTCAAAAACGTATTGAGCGTGAGGTGAAATGGCGCGGAGCGATGATTACTAATGCGAAAGAATCACGCTCTATGTTGGAGATGGTTCATATAAAACGCGTTGAGGTAGCGCAAGAACACTGCTTTTATATTTACAGCTTTCTAGGTGAACATCGGAACCTAGTAAAAAACAACGCGCCAGATGCAGCCAGTATCCCTAATTTGGAGGAGATGGACGAAGTGGCGTTTAGAAACAGCGCCAAGCAGCTTTCCTCTCAAGGAGGCAAGTTCATCGTAGTGAGTCTACATCCTCGCTTTTACAGTGAGCTAGAGGTGGAGTCACGCCAAAAAGTGTATGCCGCACTTCAGTCGTTTCATGACGCCGATAGTTTTGGCTATATTGGCAGGAATACATTTGTTGTCTTGCTTCGAATACGTGAAGACGACGTTGAAGACGTCACCACAATCAATATGTGTATTAAGCAGTTTTTCACAGGTTTGAGCAAGCATCTAGATGACCATTTGATCAATGATATCTCTGATGGACAAATTGGGGTTGCGTTACATGGCTTCAATCAATGTGCGATGGACGAAGTGATTTCTCAGTCTGTTCAAGCCATGTTTGTTCATGACTCTCAAGCTAGTAGCGTGAACTTTTATGATGAAGTGCTGGTGCAAGCAAGTATTCGTCGTAGAAAGTTGGAAAATTTACTCATTGAAGCGGTTCAAAACAAACAAATAGATGTTCATTTTCAGCCGATTGTGGACACTAAAACCAACCAGATCGTGAAGTTGGAAGCCTTGTGCCGCTTCCAAATCGAAGAAGTGGACTATTGTGTTCAGGAGATGATACACCTTGCTGAAGAGCTAAAGATGATCAATGCCATTGATATGATTGTTGCTGAGAAGGCCATTAAAGCATTTGTTCAGCTCGATGATGCAGTGGAGCAAAAGCTAACGCTGTCGCTCAACTGCTCGATTGCTGATACTGAGTCTCACCATCTTCAAGAGTTGTTTACTTATATAAATGAGTCACCAGTTGCGAATGATGATGTCACAATTGAGATTACAGAAACGTCCTATTTCGAGAAGAACATTAATAACTCCAACCTATTGGAGCACATTCGTGACTCAGGGGTAAAAATTGCGGTTGATGATTTTGGTACAGGCAACTCTTCGTTTTCCTACTTTAGCGATTTTCATTTTGATGAACTAAAAATTGATCGCAAATTTATTACTAATATCCATCAGATAAAACAGAAGTTTTTTGCAGTTAATATGCTAAGACAGCTGTCCCATGACTTAAACATCAAGGTGGTTGCAGAGGGCGTCGAGAACTCTGAGGAATTAGAAACGCTCAAGCTAATAGATGTGGATTTTATTCAAGGTTATTTCTTCTACAGACCAATGACTGCCGAGCAGGTTCAAGAGCACCTTACCGGCAGTGGGTATGTCGACTAACTCTATATTTGCTCCAAGTATTAGGTGATCATTATGGGACGCGGAGAAAAGCACGGAAGACTTATTCTACAACTCGCTTGTAAAACTCTAGTGTTTACGCGAGAGTTTATACAAAGCTGCTCCAAAAAGTTAGAGTTCATAGAGCCAGAGTATGTGATATGTGAAAATCCGAACGGGGTGTTTAAGGACTTTGGTAATGGTTTTTACGCGTATCGTAAACAGTCAAAAGATGAGCAAACGCTAGTATTGAAATGCACTGTGGGCAGTGTGACTTTTCGGGTTAATTGCCCTATTGCTTCAGACAAAGTGTTGAGTGTACCTGAACATCTAGACTTGCCGTGCTCAGATATGAGTGAATTAACTTTGCGCAGACAAGCCTCGTCTCTTTCAGGTTACACGGTGCTCAGTGACGGAACCTTAATGATTCCCATAGAAAGCTTGTGCCGACACGCATCCGGAAAATCGTCTGATAAAGTGAAGGTCTCTTTTTTGGGCGTCGATGACATAGAAAGAGGCTACACTTTTAGTGTCACACCACACTATTTGTTAGTCTACCCCAAGCAAACACTATTGGCTCCGAAATCAAAGCTGTGTCACTTGAGCCTTTTATTCAAGAGTTTTGGTTCTGATGAGGTCACCAAGGTTATGAGCTGTTTTGATTTTTCTCGTTTCTCTAGTTTGTTTACCTCTAGGCTATCCTTGTCTCTCGATACCAAGTGTTTTGAGCAAAAAGCACTGACGCAGGTAATCCCTTCATTGTCGAGCCCTATTGCTTTTGTTGAGTCTGTTTTCTGTTTGGACGGTCAGCAGTTCCTAGTCCCACAAGCTGATGGTTCGTTTGTGGATAAAGAGGAGAAAGCGGTATCAGTCAATCCAAGGCGCTTTGTGTACTCGATTTGTGATGGCGTAGAGCATGTTGCGACAGGCATTGCGGTCGCAAATCTGCCAAGGCTGTTACAGGTGACAACCAAAAGGCGACAAACGAATGCTGAGTATTGAAGGTATAGCTTGAGTCGGTCGTGCGTACCCGTATAGCGATGCTGAAAAGATCTCGTCTCCTTATTAGTTGATATTTAACAATATATGGAAAACAACCAAGAATTGTCCTAATACTTTAATAAGTCACAGTAAACACCCACCTCGGGCGTTCCACTAACAGGGAGAAGATGAATGAAAGGCATTATTTTTACTGAATTCATGGAGTTGGTTGAAGAGAAGTTTGGCTTGGACGTACTGGATGAGGTGTTGGAGATGTCTGGTGATGAGGGCATTTATACTGCGGTTGGCAGTTATGACCATCGAGACTTAGTTAAGCTTATCGTCAACTTGAGTAAAAAAACCAACATTGCTCCAGAGACGCTTCAGCAAGTATTTGGACAAACTGTGTTCAAAACTTTACTCGCTGCTATCCCGCAAAATGCCAGTATTGGGACGAGTCGTTCTACGTTCCAGTTTATTCGCCACGTAGAGGACTATATTCATGTTGAAGTGAAAAAACTCTATTCAGACGCTGAACCTCCCAAATTTTACTTCATCAGTGAGTCAGAAACCGACATGGTGATGGACTATCAAAGCGCGCGCTGCATGTCCCATGTTTGCTTGGGGCTGATTGAAGGTTGCGCTGAGCATTTTGGTGAGAAACTCAATGTTGAGATGACGCCTCAGTCCGACGATAATAGTACTGTCAGATTCAGCCTCACGTTGGTGTAAAGATACTATGCCCAGCAGTTCGGCGATCGAGCGCAAACTTAAACGAGAAATAGCCGCGAGAAAAGCAGCGGAAGCCTTACTCGAACAGAAGAGTTTAGAGCTTTTTAATGCTAATCAGCAGCTTGAGGTTGCACTCAAGCAAACGGAAGCACGCTCCGAAGCAAGTTTTAAACGTCTGGAGTTTCAGCAGAAAATCGAGCGTATCCTTATCCATTTCGGTCGGATTTTTTTGCGTGCCAACCTAGATGATGTACTGGTCGTGGATCTGGTTAATCAGCTCTCGGAAGTGACGGAAGATGTAGCATGTGCCATCGCTTTGCCAAGTGAGCTCCTCCCGGCAGTTACCCAATCTCACTATCAAACGACTAAATATGCCCAGCTTATTGTCGCCGAGGGCTGTACGACATCTTGTATTTCTATTGAACTTGAGCAGAAGGTGATTGGTAAGCTTGAGTTAGGCGTTATTGAAACCACGTTTGATATGGACTTTGTTAACAGTCAGATGTCACTGGTATGTGAGTTACTGGCCAGTTCGATTAACCGTCAAGTTATCAATCAACGCTTAGTTGAGTCAAAGGATCGTGCAGAGGCGTCGGAACGTTCGACTAGAGAGTTTTTGGCGATGATAAACCACGAGCTTAGAACTCCTTTAAATGGATTGTTGGGTAGTGTCGAGCTATTGGCGGATACGGGATTATCAGATGCACAAAAAGATCTTCATCATAATCTCAGCCAATCGGGTCAACTACTGCGATCCATCATCAACGACTTACTAGATTTCAGCAAGATTGACGCCGGTATGCTTGAGCTTATCGAATCAAAGTTCAGCTGGAACACTTTAGAGTCGACCTTAAAGAGTATTTTTGAACATAAAGCACAAGAGAAGCAGATTGGATTTACAATTAAAACACAGAATTTGGATAGCCAGCAGATCAACGGTGATTTAGAGAGAATTACTCAGATATTTGTAAATTTGATTGGCAATGCGATTAAGTTTACCGACAAAGGCGATGTTAGTGTCCATGTGGAAAATAGCGCCAATGGCCTTCAGGTATCCGTGACAGATACTGGTATCGGTATTAGTGAATCGGCTCAAAAGAAGTTGTTTCAGCCCTTTACTCAGGCCGATCGCTCTAGCTCGCGTAACTATGAAGGAACTGGGCTGGGGTTAGCTATTTGTCGCCGCTTGGTGGAGTTGATGGGGGGTAATATTTCGCTGGAAAGTGAACTCGGTGTCGGTACTACGTTCCATGTATTTCTGCCCCTAAAAACGGAGTTGATTGAAGAAAAAACTGAAGCAGTTCAAGCCGATAGTAATCAAACATTAGACTTTTCAGCGTTGAAGGTTCTTGTGGTCGACGACATAAAGATGAACCAAGTTATTATTACTAAGATGTTGAGTAAATTGGGTATCTCGCCTGACTTGGCGGTTAATGGCCTCGAGGCGGTTGAGCATGCGAGCCAGCAACAATACGACATTATTTTTATGGATTGTCGAATGCCGGTCATGGATGGATTTGAGGCGACCAAACGACTGCGCAGTGCGGAATATCGTAACCCAATAGTGGCTCTGACCGCTGGTACCACAACGGAAGAGCGTCAAAATTGTTACGATGTAGGGATGGATGACATACTGTCCAAACCCTACACCGCAAAAGATCTTACTCAAACATTGGCCAAGTGGGGGCCAAATTGGGGACTTGAAGCGATTTAGTGCTAGACCCCATCGAGTGTCATAAGCCGTCTAGTATAGGCAGTATCTTGCCTAGCTTGTGGTACGTCTCTTGATACTCATCGTCACAGTCACTGTCGGCCACTATGCCACCGCCCGCCCAAGCATAAATCTCACCGTGCGTCGCAATTAATGTACGAATAGTAATGCTGGTATCCATTACGCCATGGGCACTGATATAGCCAATGCTGCCGCAGTAGACACTGCGTCTGTGCGGCTCAAGCTCTTCAATGATCTCCATAGCTCGAACCTTTGGCGCACCAGTGATTGAGCCGCCAGGGAAGCATGCTCGCAATAGGTCAGTAGCTTGATATTGGCTATCCAGTTCTCCCGTTACCGTGCTCACTAAATGATGAACAGCAGGGAAACTTTCAATATCAAATAATTTTGGCACCTTTACAGAGCCCGGCTTAGCCACGCGGCCAATATCGTTTCTCAGCAAATCGACGATCATCAAATTTTCGGCTTGATCTTTTGGCGCGTTAGCCAGATCGATTGCACTATTTTTGTCTTCAGTGGGGTCAACAAAACGTGGTCGGGTACCTTTAATAGGTTTAGTTTCAATGACGCGGTTATGAAGCTGCAAGAAACGCTCGGGTGAGATGCTTATAATCGCACTGTCTTCCAAACGGATAAATGCACTGAATGGTGCTTGATTGTGTTCATCTAAGACTTCAAAGGCATGCCATTCACTGCCAGAATACTGAGCACAGTGTCGCTGGGCTAGGTTTATCTGATAGCTATCACCGGCAGAAAGATACTCTTTTACTGAGTGGAAGCGTTGTTGATAACCGGTCTGGCTCATGTTGGATTGCCAAGGTGTGGTGAGCTGAAAAGGCAAGAGTGCTTTGGCCTGTTGGCTCTGCAGCCAAATGAGCTTATTATTTGGCTCAATACCGATAATCACTGCTTTTTTCTGCTGGTGGTCGACCATCAGTGCCCAGTCGTAGATACCAATCGCCATATCTGGGGCGGCAATGTCATGATTTGCGGTCTCAGGAATACGTTCTACTCGTCTGCCTAGATCGTAGGCAAAGTACCCTAGCGCGCCGCCTAAAAACGGCCACTCGGTTTCTATGTCAGTATGCCCAATCTTTTCTGCAATCAGGTCATTGATAAGCGTGAATGGATCGTCGCTACGCGTTTCTTCCGCTCCATCATAGTGAATTTTTGATAGCTCACCATAGGTCTGCACCGTCACAACTGGCTCAGCGACCAAAATATCAAAACGATTGTTTTCATGTTTTAAAGTCGAGGACTTCAGCAGCATAGCCCAAGGGAGCTGCTCGATAGTGGCAAAGTATTGTTTGGCTAAATCTGGCTGATAAGGCAGGTCAACGAATTGAATAGATTGGCTTTCTTTTTTGTTCATTTGCTTAAACTGTGACAGAAACGTTGTCGCACTCATGGCGCATAGTGGAAAGCAAGAGTATCATATTTTCACAACAAAAAGTCGGACATTTAGCCCTGATAACACTATGGTTAAAGTGAGTGGTACTAAGCGCTCTACTCGAAGTAGTCACTCGCTTGCTGATGGTTTTTGATAGACCAATAGTTTTTAACAGATCAATGAGTTTGATAGGTCAAACAGTTCGGCCTCCTGGAAGCTAAAATTATAAATGAGGTATTCAATGGCGGTTATTCGTAAAGAAGATGTGATCAGCTCTGTTGCTGATGCATTGCAATACATCTCGTATTACCATCCCCTCGATTTTGTTCAAGCCCTAGACAAAGCTTATCAAAAGGAAGAGAGCCAAGCGGCGAAAGACGCGATTGCTCAAATCCTAATTAACTCTCGCATGTCAGCAGAAGGTCACAGACCTATTTGTCAGGATACAGGTATCGTGACTTGTTTCGTGAACATTGGTATGAACGTTGAATGGGACAGCGACCTGACCGTACAAGAGATGATTGATGAAGGTGTTCGTCAAGGTTATACCAACCCAGACAACCCACTTCGAGCATCGGTTCTTAAAGAACCTGCGGGCAAGCGCATCAACACCAAAGACAATACGCCTGCCGTTGTGCACATCAACATGGTGCCGGGTGATAAGGTCGAAATCCAAATTGCGGCTAAAGGCGGCGGTTCTGAAAACAAAACTAAGATGGTGATGCTTAATCCATCAGATGATATTGCTGAATGGGTAGAGAAAACATTGCCAACGATGGGGGCTGGTTGGTGTCCACCGGGTATGCTTGGCATCGGTATTGGCGGTACGGCAGAGAAAGCTGCGGTGCTGGCAAAAGAGTCGCTAATGGAGCATATCGATATTCAAGAGCTTATCGACCGTGGCCCACAAAATGCGGAAGAAGAGCTTCGTCTCGACATCTTCAACCGAGTGAACAAACTCGGTATTGGTGCACAAGGTCTTGGCGGCCTAACGACGGTTGTTGATGTGAAAATCAAAACTGCGCCAACACACGCGGCGTCAAAGCCAGTGTGTATGATTCCAAACTGTGCAGCAACGCGCCACGTTCACTTTACGTTGGATGGCTCGGGACCTGCCGAGCTTACGCCACCTAAGCTTGAAGAGTGGCCAGATATCACTTGGGAAGCAGGCGCGAACACACGTCGTGTGAACCTTGATGAAATCACTAAAGAAGACGTTCAAGAGTGGAAAACAGGTGAAACAGTACTGCTTACCGGTAAAATTCTGACAGGTCGTGATGCAGCGCATAAGCGCATTCAGGGCATGTTAGAGAGCGGTGAAGGTTTGCCTGAAGGTGTAGATTTTAAAGGCAAGTTTATCTACTACGTAGGTCCTGTTGACGCAGTCGGCGATGAAGCTGTAGGCCCTGCTGGCCCAACAACATCGACGCGTATGGATAAGTTCACCGACATGATGCTGTCTGAAACAGGCCTAACGGGCATGATTGGTAAAGCCGAGCGCGGCCCTGCGGCGATTGAATCTATCAAAGAGCACAAAGCAGTCTACCTAATGGCGGTAGGCGGCGCGGCTTATCTCGTTGCGAAAGCGATTAAGAAAGCGAAAGTGGTTGCGTTTGAAGATTTGGGTATGGAAGCGATTTACGAGTTTGAAGTCGAAGACATGCCAGTCACGGTTGCGGTGGATTCAAGTGGTGCTAATGCTCACCAAATTGGTCCAGATACGTGGAAAGTGAAAATTGCGGAAGCGGAAAGCGCATCCTAATTTGAGTTTAAAAAAGTGAGTGTGTGAAGACATACTCACTTTTTTTTATCTATAATTCAGACATATACCCAAGTAGCTTTTTGGCATATTGAGGCAATTAGGGTATATACTCAAAGAAAAAGAACCAAGGAGAGTGCAAACATGCCTCGATTTATACAAATATTACAAATCGCGTTACTACTAGTAGTGGGTTTCTTTGTTGGCTATGACTTGATTTTACACGGCATCAGCATCTTCAATGAAAAGTACGTCACGATGGCGTGTGTGCTGACTGTACTGCTTGAGATTGCTCTGTTTGTTATTTACAAACTCATTGAGGATGATTAGTGCCAATTGGCCTATCTAAAAATCTCTAGAAACGCTCTAAACCCCTGAACTGTATCAGGGGTTTTTTGTTCATATTTGGTTAATCTCGTATAGTGCACACTGTTCCTCGTCTTTTGTATTGGAGTAAGTTGAATGAACCGCATTGGTCAAGAAGTCTCAGATTTGTTGCATCGAAGCCTAGATTCTCACGTTCGAATTGCTGTTACCGGTTTGTCCAGAGCGGGTAAGACCGCTTTTATCACCTCATTGGTGAACCAGTTACTTCATACTTCCACTCACGACAACTTGCCATTACTTGAGTGCGCGCGAGATGGGCGACTCATTGGAGCAAAGCGCGTTCCTCAGTCTAATTTAATGGTACCGCGCTTTGCCTATGATGATGCCATGGCACAGCTTCACGCTGAGCCACCAGAATGGCCGCAGCCAACGCGAGATGTGAGTGAAATTCGTTTGGCGCTGAAATATAAGCCAGCGAAAGGAGCGAAGCGTTTAATCAGCAAAACATCGACTCTATTTATTGATGTTATTGACTATCCAGGAGAGTGGCTGCTGGATTTACCTTTGCTTGACCTTTCCTTCGAAGAATGGAACGAGCTGCAGTTTGCAAACTTGTCTGGTATTCGTAGCGAATGTGCACAAGCTTGGCTCGCTGCACTGGAGACATTTGATGGAAAAGCAGAAGCTAACGAGAAAGTGATTGCTGAGATCTCTCAGGCCTTCACGGATTATCTGTTTGCTTGTAAAGATCGTGGCCTCCATTGGGTACAACCCGGTCGCTTTGTGTTGCCCGGTGAGCTTGCGGGTGCACCAGTGCTTCAGTTCTTCCCATGCAAGTCTCTAACGGACAAAGCAGAAAAGAACAGCGGTTACGCCATGCTGAAACGCCGCTACGAAGAGTATCAAACTAAAGTGGTTAAGCAGTTCTATAAAGAGCACTTTGCTACCTTTGATCGTCAAATCGTACTGGTGGATTGTCTGCAGCCATTGATGGCGGGGGACGAGGCATTCAATGATATGAAGCAGGCGCTTCAGCAGATCATGAAAAGCTTCCGTTATGGGCAATCGAATTTGCTAAGACGCTTGTTTGCTTCGCGCATCGACAAAATACTGTTCGCTGCGACAAAGGCAGATCATGTAACACCGAATCAGCACGGGAATTTAGTCAGCCTTTTGCAACAGATGGTTCACCCAGCATGGCAAGAAACGGCGTTTGAAAATATTGAGATGAGCTGCATGAGCGTAGCATCTATTCAAGCAACGGAAGCCGGGTTTGTCGGCAATGGCAGCGACAGCTCTCCAGCATTGCGTGGCACGACATTGGATAACCAAACATTCACGCTGTATCCCGGTGATGTACCTGCAAGACTACCGAAGCCTGATTTTTGGCAGCAAAGCGGGTTTGAATTTACCTCATTCAGGCCTCTAGCGAGTGCGCAAGATGCACCTTGCGGTCATATTCGCCTTGATAAAGCGATGCAGTATTTAATTGGAGACAAACTTCGATGAGTGATATGAAAAACAGAAAAGTCTTTGATGAAGATTTGTCTAATGGAGAGCCAACATTAGACATGAACAGCCAAAAGCTGTTTGAGCCTGAGCAAACTTTCGTTCCCGTTGAACAGGTTGCTGTTGAAGACGAAGGTGATGCCGAGTTGGAGAAAACCATTCGCGGTAGCAGCAAGAAAGGTTGGATAGCGACGACATTTCTGACTGCGTTTGCAGGTCTCGTTGGCTGGCAAGCTATTGATAACGTGGTTACCGCGGCAACGACAGGCGACTATCTATCACTTGGCTGGTCTGCTCTAGTGACTGGCGTTGCTGTCATGGGTATCGGCGCCTTTGGTAAAGAGCTCTTTAAACTTCGCAAACTGAAGAATCATTTTTCAGTGCAAGAAGAGGCGCAAGCTTTATTAGACAATGACGCGGTAGGCAAAGGCGAAAAATTCTGTCAAAAGCTTGCTCATGAGGCGTCTATACCTGCAGAGCATCCGGCTTTTGATCGTTGGCAAAATAGTGTGCACAGTGCCCATAGCGATGCGGAAGTGCTCGATATGTATCAATCTATGGTGCTGACAGAGCAGGACAAGAAAGCAATGGCGTCGGTCTCTAAGCTTTCTGGTGAAGCGGCGATTTTGGTGGCGTTAAGCCCACTCGCGATTGCTGACATGCTTCTAATTGCTTGGCGTAACTTCCGTATGATTGACAAAATCTCTGAAATCTATGGTGTTGAGCTAGGTTACTGGTCGAGATTGAAGCTGTTCAAATTGGTGTTGGTGAACATAGCGATTGCTGGTGCAAGTGAGCTAGCCATTGAATCGAGTGCTGACATATTGTCGATGAACCTGGCAGAAAAACTGTCTGCACGCGCAGGGCAAGGTTTAGGTGTAGGTTTGGTGACGGCTCGTTTAGGATTGAAGACCATCAATTTAATGCGTCCGATTCCATTTAAACAGGAACAGATACCGCGACTTGGCTCAATTAGAAAGTCCGTGGTTGAAAGCCTCAAAAACAAACTGAGCTAAATTGATACTCAAATCACATTCCAAGAAACTTGATGATATTTATGAGGAAACTTTGATCCTACGCTAGTCCAAACTGGCTTAGTGGCGTGATACTGCTCACAGTAATTTATTCTCAGGACGAGCAGTATCATGCAAAAATATCTGAAGTATATCATTCCGATATCGATCCCATTGATCGTATTACTTCTACCATTATCCGCATTCCCTTTCGAAGGATTGACCATAGTTCAGCAGCGCGTCATCGCCATCTTTTTATTGGCCGCGCTTTGCTGGGTTTTTGAGCCGATTCCTATCTACGCCACCTCCGTTGTCATTATTGTTCTCGAGCTTTTGCTGGTGTCCAACAAGGGTGTTTATTTGTTTAGATCGGGAGAAGGGCAGCCACATTTTGGTGAACTTCTCAATTACAACGAGATCATGGCGACCTTTGCGAGCCCAATCATCATGCTGTTTTTGGGGGGCTTCTTCCTTGCTATGGCGGCAACGAAATACCGTCTTGACGTCAACTTAGCTCGCGTATTGCTTAAACCTTTTGGAAGCGACCCGAAGTTTGTCATGTTAGGCTTGATGTTGATCACCGGTATCTTCTCGATGTTTATGTCGAACACGGCGACGACCGCGATGATGCTCTCGATTCTTACTCCGGTTATTGCAGTGTTTGGCCCTAAAGATCCGGGTCGTATCGCGTTTGCGCTGTGTATTCCCGTTGCCGCTAACATTGGTGGTATTGGTACGCCAATTGGTACGCCACCGAACGCAATTGCGCTCAAATACTTAGTGGGTGACAACTACATCAGCTTTGGTGAGTGGATGGCATTTGGTGTGCCGTTCGTCGTTGTCATGATGGCGCTGGCTTGGATGCTGATTAACTTCCTGTACAGTGCTGATCAAAAGAAAATCGAACTGTCGATCAAAGGTAAGTTCCTTAAAACTCCAAAAGCCATTATGGTGTACATCACGTTTGCTTTGACCATTATCCTCTGGCTAATGGGCTCAACACACGGTATGAACTCATACACAGTTGCGCTTATTCCGGTCGCCATTTTCTCGCTGACTGGCATCATCAATAAAGAAGATCTGAAAAAGATCTCGTGGGATGTACTATGGTTGGTATCAGGTGGTATCGCGTTGGGTCTAGCGCTTGATAAAACCGGGCTTGCTCGCCTCGTTGTTCACAGCATTCCGTTTGATGAATTCTCTCCTTACGTTGTGTTATTTGGCGCTGCATTCCTATGTTTGGTTATGGCGAACTTTATGTCCCATACCGCAACGGCAAACCTATTGATGCCTATCATGGCGGCACTAGGTACCTCAATGACTTCTTTAACGCCGTTAGGCGGGGAGTTGACACTCATTCTTGTCGTTACCTTTGCTGCATCACTCGGTATGTCTCTACCGATTAGTACGCCGCCAAATGCATTGGCTCATGCGACAGGCCATGTACAAAGCAGTCAGATGGCACGCGTTGGCGTGATATTGGGTGTGGTGGGCGTATTGCTGAGCTTTGTCTTAGTGTGGCTGCTGCACGCAGTTGGACATATAGGGTAGGTGCCAATGGATTTGTTGGTTCGTCATTATTTTTCAGAGCCAAGTCGTCAAGTTACTTTCGATGCCGAAGAGGTGGTGCTGCGCCAAGAAGCGCACAATGACCGTCTGTATTACGTGCTAGAAGGAGAGCTTGAGGGCTACTTTGAAAGTGAACAAGATGGCAAGCTCACGAAGCTCTTCAATGCCTCGAATGGGGCATTTATTGGTGTGCACAGTTTCTTTTCTGGCACCTGGGTCGCTTCATCGACGGTGATTGCTAAAACCAAAGTGACGCTGGCTTGGATAGATAAACATACTGAGCCAGTCGAACCGCAGCAATACGGTCCATTGAGTGCCCAGTTTATGCCGGTGATGGTCAATGAGTTATCAAGACGTCAAAGGCGCGCTAAGCAAGAAGCACTAGCCAAAGAGAAAGCGCTTCAACGCCTGCATACTGCGGAGCAGATGACCACCTTGGGTCAATTAGCAGCTGGGATTGCACATGAGTTGAATAATGCCATTGGCGTGGTGAGCAGCAAAACAGAACGAATGCAGCAAGATTTGTTGCAACTCCTTGAAGAGCTACACCCGGAAGTCAGTGGCTATTTCGATGTCGGTCTGATGCTTGGTCAAACGGTTTCTTCCAGTGAGGTACGCCGAATTGCCAAGCGTCACCAAAGTGATTATCGCTTAGAGAGAGACACGGCTAAGCAACTGGCGAGAGCGCTAGGCAATAACCCAGTCCCCGAGTCTTGGTTGCATGATCCTCAGAAAGCGCTCAAATACTGGGGGATGGGACGGGATCTACACGACCTCAAAATTGCTGCGAGGCATACCGTTGGCATCGTCAAATCTGTGAAGCAACTCGGGCGTACTGATGGTGAGCCCGATGAGCTGCTTGATATTAACGATACCATCAATAAAGCACTGGCACTGTTGCAAAGTGATTTGAGAAGGGTGTCAGTTCGTGTTCAACCAGCGGTTCTGCCGTTAATAAAAGGGGCATCGACGGAGTATGTGCAGATTTGGAGCAACATTTTAAAGAATGCTTGTGATGCACTTTCCCAAACGGATGCGCCCAATATCGATATTCAAACGAAGTTTGTGAATCAACGTATTCTGGTGACCATTGCCAATAATGGACCGGAAATCGATGAGTCCACACGCCGAAAAATCTTTCAGCCTAACTTCACAACAAAAAAAGGCGGACTGTCTTTTGGCTTGGGGTTAGGACTATCAATTGTGAAAAGAATCGTCAGCGAGATAGGTGGCACGATTGCTGTTAAAAGCGATGAAACACGCACTATCTTTCGCGTCAAGTTACCAGTAGGAGAAGCATATGGAGAAGCTTAACGTCATTTGTGTGGATGACCAGAGAGAAGTACTCAGCGCCGTCATTCAAGATCTTGAGCCGTTATCGAGCTGGCTAAATATCGAGGACTGTGAGTCTGGCGAAGAAGTGTTGGATCTTATTGAAGACCTTGATGCGGAAGGTGAAAGTATCGCGGTGATTGTCTCGGATCATGTGATGCCGGGAATGACAGGGGTAGAGCTGTTGACTGAGCTTTCAGGTGACAGTCGATTCAAAGAAACAAAAAAGGTGCTGCTCACTGGTCAAGCGACGCACTCAGATACCATTACTGCGATTAACACTGCGGGTGTCAGCCACTACTTTGAGAAGCCTTGGAAGGCCGAAGAGCTTGTGAGTTGCGTTCGTTCATTGGTAACGGCCTATATATTTGATCGCGGTTTTGACTATCAGCCGTATCATGAACATCTAGACCAAAACATTGTGCTAGAGAGGCTACGCTAGACTTGTTTTAGACAACGGCTGCTCAGTGTGATGCTCAAGGAGGGAAGAATGAAGGTTATGTTTCGCTATATTGTACTTAGTTTATTGTTTGTTTTAGGGGCAGCTCATGCCAGTGAACGAGCAAAACAGGGCTGGCAAATGATTGAGCAAGGCGCAATGGTCATCGACGTTCGTACGCCAGAAGAGTTTAACGCTGGGCATTTAGACCAAGCCGTCAACTATCCACTTTCTGAGTTGGACAAGCACATCGCTGCACTCGATAAGTCTCAACCTATAGTGCTTTACTGCCGCAGTGGTAATCGCTCTGGGCAAGCATTGGCTTATATGGAGTCTAAAGGCTTCACAGCACTTCACAATGCAGGTGGGTTAAATGAGATAAACATCGAATCCCCACAATAAGCTATCGCTTGGCACTCCTCGCCCGAAATGTGGTCAATCATTTCGGGCGTTTTACTTTTTACTACGCCACACTTAGCCGTTTATCCCTATCTTCAGGGGATACTCACGTTATTGCTTCCTCCGCTTGATTTCCCTTGCTGTGACAGTTCGTTACAAATGCTCATGAATTTTGTTGAGATCGCAATACTTCGCTGCAAATAGTCGAACTTTTACATCTAAAGAAACGCTTCTTTTAACTCTTCAATCAAATCTTACAGTTCCTACCTAGAGCCTTGTAACCATTCGAGGATAGAATTAAGTTCGAATTTTGTATTGCATATGTGGTTTTTGGTTCGGAATTTCCGATGTTTTTATCAGGGAGCCCAAGAAGGGAGAAAGACAACCAACTCACTATGTGCAGAGAAAGAGAGAAGTGAGTGTTAACTTGAGTATCGAGAGAGCCGTAATAAATAGCGGGATACAAAGCCAGAGCAGCGGTAGAGGCCAGAGTTCGTCGTCTCCGCTATTTGGCCTTTTTGCGTTGTTTCCGTTTTTGATCTTAACAACCGTCTTGTCGTTGTATGATCCTCAGGGCGTCAGTTGGAGTTTTCCTTGGGTTCCGAGCCTAGGTCTGGCGTTAAGTTTCCGGCTGGATGGACTATCGTTTCTGTTTGCTTGCTTGATTAGCGGTATCGGTACTATGGTGCAGATCTATGCGCTGGCTTATCTTAAAGAGCACAAACAGAGACTCGCATTTCACTGTTACTTGACCGCGTTTATGGTCGCCATGCTTGGCGTTGTTCTCAGCGATAATGTGTTGCTGTTGTTTGTATTTTGGGAATTGACGACGGTTACCTCGTATCTGCTCATCGGCTTTAACCACGAAGCGCTCAAGTCTCGAAAGAATGCGCTGCAATCACTGCTTATTACTGGCGCTGGTGGTTTAGCACTACTTGCTGGCCTGATTATGCTTGGCTCCATGGCAGGCAGCTATGAGCTGACCAGTATCTTGGCGCAAGTAGGCGAGATCTCAAATCACGCTCTGTTTTTACCTTCTTTGGTTCTTATATTGTTGGGCGCGCTAACCAAGTCTGCTCAATTCCCGTTTCACTTCTGGCTGCCTAATGCAATGGCAGCGCCAACGCCAGTGAGTGCTTATCTGCACTCCGCTACAATGGTTAAAGCGGGTATCTACCTGCTGGCAGTGGTATCACCCATCTATTCTCACTCAGAGGTCTGGTTCTATACGCTGACCTTACTCGGCGGTTTTACTGCGTTGTGGTGCGCGCTGATGGCGCTCAAGCAAACTGATTTGAAACTCATGTTGGCATACAGCACCACTGTAGTACTCGGAAAGCTGACCTTTTTGCTTGGTATTGGAAGTGACTTAGCACTTAAGTCGGCACTGATGCTGATTGTTGCTCATGCCCTGTACAAAGCAGGCCTGTTCATGGTGGTCGGCAACATTGATAAAGCAGCGGGCACACGTGAAATCAGTCAGCTTCGCGGTTTACGTTCTGTGCTAAAAATCAGCTTTGTCGCCGCGGTTGTTGCTGTGCTTTCGACCTCTGGTGTGCCGCCTTTACCTGGCTTTTTGGGTAAGGAGTACATGTACAAAGCGGGGTTGGAAGTCAGCAATTGGGCAGTCTTTCTGATGGTATTAGTGAATGCGCTTACCGTGACACTGGTTATGGCGCTGTTAATTAAACCTTTTACTACACGTCATCAAGGTGAGCCGACACAAGTTAAGCCTGTTGAACTCAATAAAGGGTTGTGGATGCCACCATTTATGCTGGCCATCATCAGCGTTTTGGCGACGCTCATTGGTCTAGGGTGGCTTAATGAGCAAGTGATTATTCCTGGCGTGACCACGATAGCGCCGGTGTCGACGCCTGAGCCAGTGAAAATGTGGCATGGTATCAACACGCCGCTCATCTTGAGTGTTGTGACTTTGGCACTGGGCGTGCTGCTTTATAAAGTGTATCCGTCACTGACCACATTGCTTGATCGTCAGTTGTCAAAAATGCCGTGTGCAAATCGTGTCTTCGATAATCTGCTGCACGCTATGGTGAGCTTTGCGAAGTGGCAAACGAACTTGCTTCAGACAAAACGAATGAGTGTTTATGGGTTGCTCTCATTTGGCGCTCTAGCGGTGCTGCTCATCACTCATACTCCAATGTCACTTAGCCAGTTTGCAGGTCGATTGGAGGGCATCAAGCTTTACGAACTTGTGATTGCTGCTCTACTCATCGCGTCGTCCTTCGTGGTGATTATTTCCAGAACAAAATTCTTAGCGGTCGCAGCTCTCGGCATGATTGGCTTCATGACCACTTTGGTGTTCATGATTTATAGCGCACCCGATGTCGCTAAGACTCAGCTATTGGTTGAAACCTTGATGGTGGTCTTCTTAGTACTGCTAATGCGTCATGTGCCAAAGCTATCGACAGTGAAGCAGCACTCTAAAGGTCGCCGCGTCCTACATGCTTTGGTTGCGGGTTCAATTGGCGTTGCTGTCACTATGATGCTGATTTCTATTACCGCTGATCCTATCGATATGTCGGTCTCTCAGTTCTTTAATGAGCAAAGTGTGCCGGGCGGTCATGGTCGCAACATCGTCAACGTCATTCTGGTCGATTTCCGCGCCTTCGATACCTTTGGTGAGGTACTGGTTGTGGCACTAGCTGGCCTGTGTGCTGTGAGCCTGCTTAAACCCGGCAGTGTACCATCGACCAAAGTGAAATCACTTATCTTGGGAACGGCATCGCATATTGTTGCTGCACTCATGCTGGTGTTCTCACTCTACCTATTGATGCGCGGGCATAACTCGCCAGGAGGTGGTTTTATCGGCGCGCTGATCGCCGTCATTGGCCTGTCATTGCTTATGTTCGCGGAGTCTCCACAGTATGTGCGAGAAAGGTTGCATTACGCGCCGTTTAGCATCGCTATGCTGGGTGTCTTTATTAGTTTTGCCGCAGGTGCTGTGAGCTTAGTGTTTAATCTGCCATTCCTAACGGGTTTGTGGTGGAAAGATGTATTGCCTCTGGGTACGCCATTAATTTTCGATATTGGTATTTATCTAGGTGTCATTGGTGGGGTGATGGGAATGATCCTCCATGTAACGGAGGAGATGGACTGATGGAAATGTTGTGGAGTGTTGTTGTTGGAGTGTTTGTCGCATCTGGGATCTATTTGATGCTGGAAAGACACCTACTTAGAGTCCTATTTGGCCTGATTTTACTAAGTAGCGCCGTCAATCTTGCCATCTTTAATGCAGGTCGATTAACACTAGGAAATCCGCCGCTCATTGATGCTGATTCTGTCGTGCCACATATGGATGCTGCGAACCCGTTACCACAAGCGCTGATCTTAACGGCCATTGTGATTGGCTTTGGGCTCTTAGTGTTTGCTTTGGTGCTGTTCTACCGCGCTTATGAAGAAACGCAGTCAGCAGATATTGATGAAATGAAGTACTCAGAGGAGCAGGTGTAATGTCAATGTGGTTAACCTTGCCTGTTATCATGTCTGTCTTGACCGCTGTGTTAGTGTTCTTCGCCAGACATAACCATAAGCTTGCTGAAGCAGTAAGTGGTACCAGTGCACTGTTTACTTTGCTAGGCAGTGTGTTGTTACTGAATGGCGTTTTAGACCACGGCCCTCAAGCAGTCGCATTCGGCCAGTGGGCAGCGCCATTTGGCATCGTGTTCGTCGCCGATTTTTTAGCGGCAGCGATGGTGGTCATTACCGCCATTATCGGTGTGGTAAGTGTGTTTTATGCCATGGCGGATCTAATGCAGAAACCGTCCTACGGCGTATTTCATTCGCTGATTCATGTGCTTTTAGCAGGTGTGTACGGCGCATTCTTAACCGGTGATATCTTCAACCTTTACGTTTGGTTTGAAGTTATGCTGATCGCGTCATTTGGTCTTATGGTGCTGGATGCGAATCGTAAGCAAGTTGATGGCGCGGTAAAGTATGTAATGCTGAACTTTATCTCGACGCTGATGTTCTTGTTGGCGATTGGTCTGCTATACGGCGCAACCGGTACGCTGAGTTTGGCTGATTTACACAGTAAGGCTGCGGACATTGCACCACAAACCAAGGTATTGCTTGCGGCATTATTCCTGTTTGGCTTTGCGGTTAAATCGGCGTTATTTCCATTGTTTGCGTGGCTGCCTGCGTCATACCACACGTTGCCAAGTGGTGTAGTGGCTCTATTCGCTGCGCTACTGACCAAAGTGGGTATTTATGCGCTAATGCGTGTGTTTACCTTGGTATTTCCTTTGGCCGACAGTGGTTGGCAGCCTCTGATGATTTGGGTGGCTGCGCTGACGATGCTGACAGGCGTACTGGGAGCCGCGAGCCAATACAATGTAAAGAAAATCCTCTCTTTCCACATCATCAGCCAAATTGGCTACATGGTGATGGGACTAGCACTGTATACACCGCTTGCTTTGGCGGGCGCTATTTTCTACATCGTGCACCACATAATCGTCAAAGCGAATCTGTTTTTGATAGGCGGTCTTGTGGAGCGTAAGCATCAAACTAGCGAGCTAAGTGAATTGGGTGGCATGTACAAAGCGACGCCTTGGCTTGCGTTCTTGTTCTTAGTACCAGCGTTTTCACTGGCTGGCTTCCCTCCATTATCAGGGTTTTGGGGCAAGTTCTTGGTCATCAAAGACAGCCTGCAAAACGAGTACTACATGCTAGCTGGTGTCGCACTGTTTGTTGGCCTGCTTACTATCTTCTCAATGACCAAGATCTGGAGTGAGGTGTTTTGGAAGGCTAAACCATCTAAGCAAGAAGGAGAGGTGCCGGTAGAAAAACTGTGCAACAAAACCAGAGCGCTTTATTACGCGCCAATCGTTGTGTTGACTTCAATGACCTTGGTTATTGGTTTTGCAGCAGAGCCGTTCTTTCAGTTTGCCTTTACCGCAGCAGAGCAACTTCTCGAACCTAGCGCTTATATCAACGCCGTTTTAGGAGGTGGCGCATGAACTATTTCTTCCTAAATGTCTTCTTGGGTGGCGCATGGATGATGCTCAATGGTGAGTATACCGGCTTGAGTTTCGTCACCGGTTTTGTGGTGGGCTATTTCGCTCTTAGGTTGAGCCAGCCGTTTGGGCTTAAATCGAGTTACTTCAAACGGTTCAGTGCTTCGATAAAGCTGTTTCTTTATTTTTGCTACGAGATGCTGGTGTCCGCCGCTCATGTTGTGTGGGACGTTGTCACGCCCACCCATCTAAGTGATCCAGACATCATTTATGTGCCATTGGATGTCACCTCTGATCTTGAGATCACGCTGCTGGCAAACATGGTGTCACTTACCCCAGGCAGCTTGAGTCTGGATGTGACTGAAGATAAGAAACATTTGGTTGTTCATGCCATGTTCGCACCAGATCACGACGATGTGATTCGCTCAATCAAGAATGGGATGGAAAAACGAATTCTGGAGGTGACACGTGGATAGCTGGCTGTCATTTAGTATCAATTTTGCCTATGTAGGCATGCTGTTTAGTTTGGTGTTGGTGTTTATCCGATTGATTAAAGGGCCGACGCTCGCTGACCGAGTGGTTGCACTGGATCTTATTGCCTTTATCACGGTTGGTTTTATTGCTGTGCACACACTAGCGAGTGGCCAAAAATCACTACTTGATGTCGCGATAACTCTAGGTCTAGTCGCGTTTTTAGGCACTATCGCGTTTGCTGGATTTATTGCAAAGCAAAACCAGCAACAAAATGAAGCGGAAAATCAGAAGAATCTTGAGCAAGGGGGCAAGTCATGACGTTTTTAACTGGGCTTTTACTCTGTTTAGGCACTTTTTTTGTGCTGGTGGCGAGTATTGGGGTACTGCGTATGCCGGATCTCTATACGCGAATGCATGCCTCGACTAAAGCAAACACCATGGGGCTGACCGCATTATTGGCTGCTGTGGCAGTAGGTATGCCAGACGTGACCGTTGTCTCCCGAGTTCTCGGTACCATGCTGTTTATCCTGTTGACGGCGCCAGTCGCTGCGCACCTACTCAGCAAAAGCATGTATTGGAATGGCTACAAGATGTGGCGAAAAGATAAGTAAATTGCCGAGTGCCTACCTATCTCTGGATAAGCACTCGTGCACTATCGGTTTTTTAATCGTGAAACAAAAGGAGCGTTTATGCGCAGAAAAGAAATCACCTTACTAGTGATAGCCTGTGTTTGCTTTTTGGTAACCTTGGTAGTGGGTAAGTAAAGGTTATCGGAAAGTGGTGTTTGCGGGATTGAGCTAGAAAGCTCGCAGATACGAAAGCACTCGCCCTAAATGCAGTATCGATGTGCGTTAGGTTTTCATCATCGATACTGCTTATTCGCTGTTATATAGAGCCAAATTAGTTCTCAGTCACTAAAATCAAACGCTGGATAAGTCACTCGAATTCGGCGTTGTTCAGACATCAAACGTTTGAAAGATAATGTCTCAGTGAGTGAGATGATCGCTTGCTGCGCATCATTTTTTAGCACTGCGCCCGCGACACTGTCGCTGGTACCATCATTAAATGCAATCTCTCCTTGGAATATGTACTCCGCATTCAGCGAAGCCCGCTCTGTTGAAATAACAATATTACTTTCTGCAATCTGCAATACCTCGTAACTGTGATTGGCTAAATGCAGCGTTGGTCGCTCTTTAGTTGGATAGGTAAGTCGATAGTGACGCCTTTGATTTTCACTCATGGTTTTCGATCCTAACGCGAATGATGTGAAAACAAGTTAGTAGATATTAGGTGCTAGTCGACCTTTCCAATCAATTTTCATGATTAATGATAAATAGGTCGCACTTTGTTGGCCAAATGAGTGTCGAATGCAACATCAAAGAATGATGTTTACAATGCGATGTAAGCAGATTGGCTTAACGTTTTCTGCCCAGTCCCCTGATGTGAAGCTGGTATTTGGTCATCAGCTTCCATAGTTGCTAAGATGCTTTGCTAGTTTTATTTACTAAGGAAAGTCGCATGACGATTCACTACCGACAAGCACAATCATCTGATCTCGCTGAGTTAATACATCTATTGGCTGATGACCCATTGGGAGCAAAACGAGAGGATATTAGTTCGCCGATAAATGCTAAGTATCTACAAGCAATGGCCGCAATTGAACAAGATCCAAACAATGAACTCTGGGTCGTCGAATCAGAGAGCAAGGTAGTTGGTATGTTGCAGCTCACTTTTATCCCTTACTTGACTCATATCGGCAGTTGGCGCTGCTTGATTGAGGGTGTCAGAATTGTCAAGCAAGTTCGAGGGCAGGGGTTAGGAGAAAAGATGTTCGTATATGCGATTGAGAGGGCACGTGAACGCGGCTGTAATCTGGTACAGTTGACTAGTGATAAACAGCGACCTGACGCGTTACGTTTTTACGAGAAGTTAGGTTTTGTTGCCAGTCACGAAGGCTTTAAACTCGCTTTATAGCGGTTTAGGAATTATTGAAACCAAGAAAGCGTGACTGCATGGTGATGCGTATTCTTTGTTGCAATAAAAATGTGCTAGAGTAAAAACATAACTAACAATAACTTAGAAAGTTTATGCCTTCACATTTACCTAAATCGTTTAGTAAGCCGTTTTTAAAAATATTTTATGTGCTCGAAGCCGTGCTGCTGGTGGCGATTACGCTTGCCACCATTTACGCCATGGTTGAAGAGTTCATGCACGTCTTTACTGAACGTCGAGTGCTGCTCACTGATATCCTGCTGATGTTTATTTACCTAGAAGTTCTCGCTATGGTGCAGCAGTTCGTCGTGAACGGAAAAATTCCAGTTAGATATCCAATCTATATTGCCATGATGGCCATTGCTCGCTATATCACACTTGGGATGAAAGAAATGGACGCAACCATAGTCGTTTGGCTATCGGTAGCGGCATTTGTTTTGGCGGCCGCGACTTTGCTTATTCGAGTAGGGCATCATTACTGGCCCTATGTGGATAGAGATAACAACAAGCCTCAAGAGTAATTCGAGTGGTAAGATAGTGGTTTATGAGGCACAAAGCTTCAGAGGATGTTAATAATGGAATCCATGCCCATTCTTTATTCTCTGCACAATTGCCCTTTTGCAATACGTGCTCGGATGGCGCTGATTAAAGCGCAGCAACGAGTACGTATTCGCTCAATTAAGCTAGACAATAAGCCCACCGAACTCCTGCAAGCCTCTCCAAAGGCCAGTGTGCCAGTACTCGTGGTTTCAGAAAATCAGCAATCGCTGTTGGCTGATGAGACGCACGTTCTGGAACAAAGTTTGGATATCATGGTTTGGGCGTTGTCGAAAAATGATCCTCATGGATTATTGGGAGAGGATAGTCACAATCAGCTTCCAATTATGCTGACATTGATTGAGGAATTTGAACGAGATTTTGACCCAGCACTCAACGCGTTTGGATGCGCTAAACGCTACCATGAAAATTCAATGAACCCTCTGCGGCAAGAATGTGAGCGTGAGCTGGCCAAGCTCGAACTTCGTCTTTCAGAGCACCCGTTTCTGTTTGGAGAGCGCGAAAGCCTCGTTGATATCGCCTTACTGCCATTTATTAGAAAGTTCGCTCGTATCGACAAGCAGTGGTTTCGAGAAGCGCCTTATCCCAAGGTACGTGACTGGTTGACTCGTTATCTAAATAGCCCGTTTTTTTCCAAAGTCATGGCAAAGCAGCCGCTGTGGTCAGTAGAGCAAGCTGATGTCTATTTTGGTGACTATCAGTTTAAGCGTTGAAAAGCTATCGGCTTAGCGCTTCTCCAAGCGGTTTAAAGTATGCCAGCAGTGCATCACTGATGGTTTGGCGATGGTGCATATCTGGATACAACGCGATAAGATCTTGTTTCTCGGTACCTGCAACGAGGTACGAGTTTTCAATCTCTGAGCATGATTCAATGACAGCCTCAAATGCTCGAGCCATCATTTCAGTTGGCTGAGAAAAGTAGTTGGCACCTGCGGCTTGATCTGCTTTGACACTTCGAGAAACATAGTCGTGTCGATCCAAACCATCACTGCTTAACAGCACAGTATCAAATACGTTAAGTAACCGTTCATTTAAAGGATGAGGTAAGTGTTTAGTATTGGTAAGCCAACAATCACTCGCGAACAGTATTTTTGTCTGCGGGCCTGAACGGTCACCAATATCAAAGGCTTTCTCTGCAATGTAATGGTCAAACGCGTGCCAGAATTCGTGCGCTAGGGCGCCAGCGCCCGCATTTTTAGCAAGTGCCAACTCTCTCTGATTGGGAGCATAGTCCGCCTGTACTCCTTTACGGCCACCAGTGCCAAAAGCAAGATTCAGATTGCCACGCAGGCCGATAGCCTTGGCTGGAAGTGCGAGGAAAAACGCCAAATCAGCCAATGAATCAAAGATAAGGTTAGCGGCGAGATCTTTCTCTTCCGAGTTTACCCAACTTCCAACACGGATGCTGCCAATGCCAAACGTCTGCTTGATATTTAAAAAAGAAACCTGTTCGCCATGACGATAGTCAGGGCCCTTTCGCGTTTTATATTTGAAGTTGGACAGCTGCATAATAGGGTAAGAATAGGAACTAAGGTTGCTTAAGTCGTCTTTACACGAGTGTGTGGCGTGCTAGGGAGTATATACCCAAGTGAGACTCAGATGTAGGCTTGGTGTGATTGCAATGAATGTTCATGTGGTTTACTTGGTTATGGGTTTAGTGGCATATTGTTGCTAAGTGACGGTTTTACAAGGAAAGGTTATGCCTCAAGCTCATCTTATTCGCCACGGGGAAACGGTCTGGAATGCAAAACTGGTCACACAGCTAAATCTTCAATCATAAAAATTAAAGGACTTCGCAATGGATGCATTAATTGCCCAATATACCGATGCAGACGAGCATTCTCGCTTGACTCGTCAGTATATTACCCAGCTTGAATACGATACGACTATGCATTTACTGAGTGATTATCTTGGCAAAGGGAAACAGGTTAGTGAACTGGGTGCAGCGACAGGTCGTTATTCTCTAGAGTTTGCTAGTCAGGGGTGTCATGTTACTGCCGTTGAGTTAGTACCCGATCAAGTGCGTTTGCTAAAAGAGAATGCTTTGAAACAAGGTTTAGCGCTAGATATCCATGAAGGGAATGCTTGCCATGTGCCTTTTATCGAGGATGAATCTCAAGATCTATGTGTCATCTTGGGGCCGCTTTACCACTTGAAGACTGCGCACGAGCGTCAGCAAGCGATTCAAGAAGCTAAGCGCATTTTGAAGCCTGGTGGAGTGCTTGCGATAGCTTATATTTCTAAGTTTTTTGTTGCAGGATTATTTGCTCAACGTTTTCCTCACCTGATTACGCCTGAGATACTTGGTGAATTGCACTCAAAAGGCACCGTTTCAAATCAGGAAGCGGATGGTTTTTTCAATGTTGGCTACTTTGCTTCACCAGCAGAGATGGAGTCGCTAGTCAAAGGAGCAGACTTTCAAGTCACAGCTCATGCATCTACAGATGGCTTTAACCGATATTTAGACCAAGGAGTTAATCGATTTACACCCACTCAATACCAGTCTTGGCTTAACTATCACTTAGCAACCTGCCAGGAACCGAGCTTATTGGGTGCAAGTAATCATGGCCTTGTTATTGCGGAAAAATAATTCATCATCTTCAAAACCAACATAGCCTTGTTGTTAGCGGTAACGCACGAACAAGGCCATGTATTCGCAGATCTTTGATTAAGTTTCTAAAAACAATCAGAGACAAAAGTTATATTCGGTAGTCTTCGACCTCTTCCTTACTTTGCTTTAACTCGGTTAGCTCACTCTGCGTTTCATAGTTTATCCAGAACAAGAACAACTCATACCAAATCGCTAAGACAATTGCCCCCAAGAACAAGCCTATGATGCCCGCAAAGAGCATCCCGCCAATAGCACCGATTAGGATGATAGGCATCGGAACGTCAACACCACGCCCCATTAACATAGGTTTTAGGAAATTATCAGAAAGACCGCCGGCCAATGCCCAAATCGTAAATATTGTGGTGCTGGTGCCGTCGCCTGTTGAATAAACGTAGAAAATGACCGGAGCGACAATCAAAAGCGCGGGAAGCTGAGCGATACATAAAATCAAGGTTGCAAGAGTAAGTAAACCAGCGGCTGGTACTTTGAATACAAACATCGCAGCGCCAATAATAGCTGACTGAATAAAGGCAACACCGACAACGCCCAGCAATACACTGCGAATGGTTGCGGCCATTAAGTTCGCCCACTGCTCTGCTTTTTTACCAACGGTTCGTACCGCGACGGTTTCTAGTGCACCAGATATTTTTTCTGCGTGAGCCATAAAGCCGCCGGCTATCGCCAGTGAGATGATGAACATGATAAGACTTGTCAGTGCGCCACCAAGGATAGAAGCTATGGTGCCTAAGAAGCCTTTAATTTCAGGCAAGAACTGCTGAATGCCTTTTTCAATGTTGGTCGCAAACAAGTTCCAGATACTATACAGCTTGTCACCGATGATAGGGATTTCGGCGATTTTGTTTGTTGGACCTGGGATCTTAATCTCACCGCTTTGCAGTACCTCCGTCGTATGTGCAACGCCGTCATAAATTGAGCCTGACACCAACACAAATGGGATAACTAGAATTGAGATACCAATCAAAGCAACTAGTGTAGAGGCTAACCCTCGCTTGCCACCAAGCGAACGTTCAAGCTTTTTAGTGACGGGCAATAAGGCTACGGCAATGATTGCCCCCCACAACACCGGAATAATGAACGGCTTAATGATGTCGTAAGTAAAACTGAGCAAAAGTACGAGTAAGCCGATTCGAATAGCCGACTCCACCATATTATTAACAAAGAGCTTGCTTTGACGTTGTTCGGTTTGTCTATCCATTTTGTTGTTCCCTGTGTTGCAAGTTTGCACTGACTAAACTCGAAACGACGATGGCCATATAAAATACGCCTACAATCGCCTCTAAATACACCACTACTTGAGCCAGTGGCGTCACTGGACTTATATCACCATAACCGAGAGTGGTTAAGGTAACGAAACTAAAATAGGCAGCATTGGAGAAGTTCTCTCCCCAAGAAATCGCTTCCATACCGGTAAATGCGCCAGGCGAATATTCAATGACTACCAAGTAAACGATAGCCCACATTAAGCCAAGCAGGAGAAATAATGCGACTGAGCCGATGACTTTGTTGGTATTTACCTCGCCATGAAACAGTACCTGCTTTGCTGTGGATTTGAATGTTCCAAAGAAGAAGCAAAAGGTGAGCGCCAGCATGGCGATATCCATTTCACGCCGCTCGAATATGAGTTTGAAAATAATGACGGCAACCCAGAATAGAGCGAGTGTTTTCAGAAGTCGTGACCAGTTTTTATCAAACCTAAGGCTCGCAAAGCAGACGATAAAGGTAATGACAATTGTGACTTGAAGAACACGCTCGATAGCACCACTACCCACAACTTCTGCCAAAGCACCGCTAATCAATAAGGCAATTAAGGCGAGAGTCAAATAGAAGAAATTGTTTTCTTCATTGATGTTTTTAAGGCGATTTCCTACTTTCATGTTATCTATCCTTGCTGCTTTGCCACCCGTTTCCATATTGTTCACTAGCGTGTGGCACCTTATTCAGTGTCTTCCATCACCATAATAGAAGCCGATAGACCAAATCTTAGATGAACCCCTTCAGGTAATTCCTTAATCGAAATACGCACCGGAATACGCTGCGCGAGTCGAATCCATTGGAATACAGGGTTTACGTTAGGCAGCAAGTTGTAACCCACGGTGCCATCTTTTGGCGCAATCCCCCAGCCAATGGAGTCGACCGTTGCTTCTAAATGCGTGTCTGGATGCGACATTAATGTCACCCGAGCATCACTACCTGGTTTGATTTGTGGTAGTTGGTTTTCTCTGAAAAAGCCGAATACCCAAAAGCTATTTTCGTCAATCAGCGCCAATAACGGTTGGTTAGTCACCGCTTGCGTACCAGTGCGAATGTCGAGGTTGGAAACAAACCCATCGACAGAAGCCACGACACGGGTATAGCTTAGGTTAAGCTTGGCGGATTTCAGTTTTTCTTCCGACGCTTTGATTTTGAGTAGGGACTCTTGATAAGCGATTTCACGTCGAATCAGATCTTTGTGCGATACTGCGCCTTTGTCTTTTTTACGTATATCGAGCAAGCGGTCGTATTCGATTTTTTTGCCCTTTGAGCTGATGATGGATTGCTCAAGTGCTACTTCCGCTTGAGCTAATGCAACCTGGTAAGTCTCTGGGTCAATCTCAAAAAGAAGATCGCCTTTCTGCACTCTTTGGTTATCTGTAATAGCAACGTTAACAATGGGGCCTGAGACACGTGGCGCGACTTTGATTATGTTCGCCCTTACTTGGCCATCGCGCGTCCAAGGGTTATTGAAATAGTCTTGGTACTTCTGATACCCAAACCAGGCCGCGCCGCCAAGTATGACTAAGTTCAGGACGATAATAATGGATTTCTTCATTCGGAGGCTCCTAAAACCTAATCACAAAGTGGTCGAAGGCAACAACGTACATCACCACGATGGCGAGGAACGTTAGTGAAGGGAATGCGACAAATCGCGACAACTTAGTTTTGTTCATAATGATCACCGTAATCCATGTGGCAACAATCGCCATACACACGACGAGAGTTAGCGGTGAAAAATAGATATCGCCCCAAGCGAGTTCGTGTGGCATTTACGGCTCCTCCTTGGTGGATGCGGTTCTAAACATCATTTCTGGTACAAGGGTATTCTCTTGGTCTAATTGGTTATCCCAATCCGTTCTTTTTTGCATCTGCTCAATGTTGTCTGGAGACACAAAGCTCTGTCCGGATTGAATTTGCCAACCGCCCCCGAGTGACTTGTAAAGCGCGACGACCTGGTTGGCGACGTTGCCCTTGATTTGTGCGTAGCTATCTTCACTGCGAGTCATTTTCTCTACCGAATTGAGCAGGCGTTCAAACGAGATTTGGCCGTTCTCATATTGAGTAAGAGAGATATTGAATGCTCGCACCGATGCGTTGACCGATTGAAGACGAAGTGCTTTTTGCTCGACATAGAGTTCGTAGGCTTCCATGGCGTTAGTGACTTCTTGCACCGCTTGTAGAACCTTCTTGTTATAGTTGGTCATGGTCTCTTGGAAACGAGCGTCTTCGAGGCGAATGTTATTTTTAACTCGGCCGTATTGAAAAATGTTCCAGCTAAAGGAAGGGCCTGCAACTAATGTCAGTGAGTCATTGAAGCTAAAGCTCGAACCTGACGGAACTGAGCTGTCGATACCAATCGAGCCAAATAAGGAAAAGCTAGGATAGAGCGCGGTTTCTGCCACACCAATTTGTGCACTTTGGGCATGAGCTTGAAGTTCTGCGACTTGCAGATCTGGACGTCTCATGACCAAGCTTGCGTCGATATTGGAGGCAAGTGCTGGCGCCTCGGGCACAATTGAACCATCGTCATCTTCTGATATAAGAGACTTAGAGCCTGATGAACGAAAACGTTGTTCATATTCAGCGAGTCTTTGATTCATCCCTCCTTCAAGTAAAGGGTCGACCTGTTCTGGCAGCAAACCGAGCAAAACAGCAAGTGCGTTGCGTGCCTGTAACATGGCAATTTCAAGCGCGGGTAGTGCCGCTTTGGTGGTGAATAGTTGGTTTCTCGCCTGCTGCACGTCGAGCTCGGTGACGTTACCGGACTCAAATTGTACTCGAGTGATGTTGACAACACGCTCTTGAATTTCGATGTTTCGCTGCGAAAGTAACATGCGCTCTTGGAACGAACGATAATTGATGTAGTTGCGAGCCACTTCTGAAGTGATGGTCACCAATATATCGTTATAAGAGGCAATAGAGGCGTAGTAGGTTGCCTGCGCGGCTTCAATACCGCGAGCGTATTTTCCCCAGACGTCTATTTCCCAACCTGCATCGAAACTGATGGCGGCGTTGTTAAAGGAACTTTCATTCACATAGGCTCGAGCCAGGTTGCCCGATATTGCCTGTGCTTGTGGGTAACGCAGACCATCGGCAATGCCTAATACGGCTCTGGCCTGTAAGATTCGAAGTCCAGCGGCCTCGACATCTAGGTTTTGCTTAGCGGCTTTCTCTACAAGTTGATTGAGAGTCGGGTCGTTAAATTGTTGCCACCAGTTCGCCGTTGATTGTGTGCTCGATTCTGTTTCACTGTCACTCCATGACTGAGGAAGCACCACCTTGCTGCTCGGCTCAAATTCAGGGCCAAGTGTGGTACAGGCAGTCATCAACATAGTCGTAATAAAGGCTATGAATAGCCGATAGCTCATCATTATTTCGTCCCTAAAATCGATGCATTTTGAGGTTCTTCAAATCGATATCTCGACCAGCCTCTTCAACATTTTTCAGTGATTCATACAAGTTTCTTTTTAAATGAAGAAATAGGTAGAAGCCAGCAATGTCATTTTTGTCTATCTCGTCCAAGTCGAGCGACTCGAAAAAGGTTTCGAGAGCTTGTTCCGCTTGGGTGTAGTCTTGCTCAGCTTGCTCGAAATAAGCATGGCTATTTGATCGAGCGATACCATTCACCTCGAGCCCATGCACTCTGACGAGGCTTGGTAAAACAGTATCAATGTGAGTCTCTCTAAGCTTAGTAATCAATGAGTTATTTTTCAGAATTGTTTGTGCAGCAACGAGGTTATTCACATGTCCTATTAATACTCCGCAGCGTTTGGCGTAGTGAACTAAGTGTTGTTGGCTATTGTTATCGAAATAGCTCACGTCGACCTTACTTGCCCAAAGCACCAGCTTTTTAGAGGCGACATTGGCGGTTTTGACGTGTAATGCGAGGCGCAGCCTTGTTAGCCAGTTTGGTTTGATATTTTGCATGCCGAGCAGCAAACGGTGTAAGTGAAAGAAAAGTCGCTGCCTAACGGTTAAAAATAGATGCTCCGCTTTGCTGGAAAAAGGAAAGTAGTGCGAAAACACTATCATCAGCACCACAAGGTAAAATAAGGTCATGACGGTAAGAATGATGCCAAAGTGATAGGTCATAGTGTTGTCTATCCCAAGCACAAACATACCCAACATAAAGAAGATGGTGATAGGCCCTTTAAATAGGTAAAAGCCGATAAAGGTATAAATAAATAGGAACAGTGCGAGTTCAATTCCGAGCTCTAGCGCGGGCAAAATAAACACATAGGCGGGGATAGCGAATAAAAAACCGAATGTGAACAGAAATCCCAGCGCTTTAGGATGAAGCGGCATAAAAGACAGGACAGCCATAAATATGGTGGAGAAAATCACAAAGCTGTAACCACCAGGTGGGTTAAACATAATCCATAAACCACCTGCGACCCAGTAAGTGACGAAGACTTTAATCGATGTTTTAAAGTTTTCTGCATCCCACCACAAAAAGGCACTAGGCATTGGAGGAAGCGTTTCTTTAAACGACACCACTTTAGTGATAGAGTCAATACAGCTAACCGCTTCAGCAAGCTTACCTGCGTTACCATAAAGCCGATTCAATAGATAGCCCAAGGTCAACACCGACGCCCTGGAAAGGTGACCGCTTGCTGCCAATTTTGCTTCATCAACTTGCAGCTTCTTCTCTTCAAAGCGAAATGACTCTCCACCCTCAGGAGAATCTAAAAACTGCTGACTTTGCGAGAGCAGCGTTTCAATTTGCGCGACAAACGCAGGGAACTCGGCCAAGTAATCATTGGTGTCTTCATGGTTGAAGCGCGCGCTTGACGCAGTCGCAAGGAGTTGGGTAATTTTCTGACTGTGGTGGATGACCAATTTCCACTCATGCATGTACGCGGCGACTTCACTACTCTCCTTTCTTATGACGTTGAAGCGCTGCTCAAGCGTGGTTTGTGCGGCGAAGAGTTTTTCGACTAGATCGTCGATGGATGGAGTCGTGTTTTCGGCATAATCACGTTCACCAGTTTCGTCTTTTATCTCATTTGGTTGAACATCATTCGAAGCGGAAGTCGCCATACCTGGTAAAGATGAGGAAATTGCGGCGAAGGTTTTTTGTTGGATGTCTAAGGTTTCTTGAAGCAGCGCAGTGAGGTTTTGCTCTGCTTTACTGGGGAATAAATAGACGCCAACCAAGGTGTATATCGTCACTCCAAATACCGTCATATAAGCACGGTCGACACCATACAGAAATGCACCTTCGGCATCGCCACCGTTTGACATCATTAGCGTCATGACAGCCGTCAGCATGAGTAGAGTAGGGTCGCTTTGATAGGCGTTGCGAAAGTAAAAGATAAACGACACCACAATAGACACGCTTAACATATACAAAAATCGGTCTTGAGCAAAAGCACCCACTAAAATAAGACCGATGACTGCACCGGCAATAGTGCCAAGTACTCTGAGGCTGCCTTTTTCAAAGACTCACGCTGACTCCCCGTCGATGCAATGAGCATAACGGTAGTCGCAGCCGTGGAAGCTTGAGGCCATCCCATAGCAAAAGGTATGAGATAAGCGAGAGTCAAACTTAGCGCCACCTTAGTGGCAAATCGCGCTTTGCTGTTCATTATCCTTGAATTGAAGAGGGGCTTAACAGAAATATAGACGTTAAATAATGATTTGGGTGGCTAACATCAAGAAATCTAAAAACTTTAGTGTGTTTGGTGAACTGCCACGACCCTTTTAAAATAGAGCGCTAAGCTTGTGGACTTTCGTTTTTTCGTGAAGTTGTACTGCATATCTGTACAAAATCTCCTAGATTCATAGAAGTGACCAGTAAAAGGGACTTAACGTGCTGAAACTAAAAGGGCTAAGTGGGAGAACGTTAGTATTGATATACACGACTTTCGTCATGTGTGTATTCGCTATTGCTTCTGTCGTTATTTTAGGTCGAGAATCTAAGCACGCGATAGACTATCTGCAAACAACTGGATCGAATTTAGAGCTGCAAGCCGCGAAGTTGTTTGTTGAAGAATACTTAGACAATGCAAAGGCGCGCGTGAAACTGGCGTCGAGCAATAAAGACATTATCGGGTTTCTTGAAGGTAAACAGAGCGTCAACCTTGATTCGACTTTACACCGTTATGAGGGAGACACTCGTTCCGTTTTGTTTGCGGTGTTTAACGCGGATAGGGAAGTCCTTTTTGAAGACAAGTTTAGGCACCCATCTCGAACCAATGAAATCCGTATTTTTAATGAAATGAAGCAAATGGCGTCGAACCTTATTACGCCAGCGCCAGTTTACCTTCTCCATAATGATACCGATCATATTTGCATCAAGATCTTCATGCCAATAATTAGCAACGGCAACTTCGTCGGAATGGTATTTGGTGAGACGCCAGTAGATTATGACGAACTGTTTGGGGAATTGATCGACCCCAAAGAGCGCTGGTACGCGTTAACACAAGGGGATGTCTCTGATTACGTCACTCAAAACGAACTTGGTGCCTGGCTTGTGAACTCTACACCTGTCGCTAGGGCGGGTTTGACGCTAATGCAAGGTGTTAACCCCAAATCTTTAGAGCTGCAATTAGATAGTTTCATGGGGCATATTTACAATGCGATTGCGGTTGTTATGGGCGTCAGTTTTCTACTTGTCTTGTTTGCTGGAAACAAAGTACTGGTTAACCCTCATAAAGAACTCGAAATATCCCAAAAAGAGTTAGCGGAGAAAAACAGCGAACTCATTCTTCAAGAGCGTGAGAGTAAGCTACTAGCAACGGTAGTTAAAGCCGCTAGAGATGCTGTGGTGATTACAGATAAACACGGCGCTATTGAATGGGTCAACCGAGCGTTTGAAGAGATGACTGGCTATGCGTTGGTGAGTGTGAAAGGCAAAATACCTGGTCACTTCTTACAAGGTGACAATACTGACCCGCAAGCGAAACAACGCATTGCGGAATCCCTATCTAAAGGGCTGCCAATCAAAACGGAAATCTTGAATTATGACTCTCAGGGGAAAGAATACTGGGTGGATATCGATATCACACCGATTAGCGATGAGAATGGTGTCATTGACCGATATATTGCCATAGAAAGGGACGTTACTGAGTACAAAAAATTAGAGAGTAAACTAACCACCACAGCCAAAGAAGCGAATGCTGCAAATGAGGCGAAATCCGCATTTTTGGCGACGATGAGTCATGAAATTCGAACACCAATGAATGGAGTGCTCGGCCTAACCCAAATCCTAGAAAAAGAAATTACCGACCCTAAACATCGAGAAGCACTTCAACTCATACTAGGCTCTGGCAACCATCTTATTTCTATTCTCAATGACATCTTGGATATCTCAAAGATCGAAAACCAAGCGCTAGTGCTAGAACATACCCAGTTCAAGATGCAAGAAATACTCGCCCCAGTGAACAATACCTATCAAAGTCTCTGTTCTGAAAAAGGTCTGCTGTTTGAAATTCATGATAAAACCGATCCGGATACGCTGTTTGTTGGCGACCAGGTAAGGCTGAGACAGATTTTACTTAACTTGGTTGGCAATGCGCTCAAGTTTACTCAAAAAGGATCGATTTCAGTCTCTGTGTCTAATCGAGGCGAAGGACAATGCGAGTTGGTTGTCAAAGACACGGGCATTGGGATCCCCCCAGAGAGAATAGACAGTGTGTTCGAGAAATTTGAGCAAGCGGAAACCTCTACAACACGCCAGTTTGGAGGTACTGGGCTAGGGCTCTCGATAGTAAAAAGCCTCACCTTACTGATGGGCGGACAAATAAAAGTGAACAGTGAAGTGGGGGTGGGTTCCGCTTTTTCGGTTCAGATCCCTCTGCCAGCGATTAAGAATAAGGTTGATGATGAATTGAGTATTGATCCTATTGATGCAGATTTCTCTGTCTACAGGGTACTGCTCGTTGATGATAATGCGATCAATCGAATTGTTGCCGCCAAATTTTGTCAGTCTTTAAATATCGAAGTCGAAAGCTGCGCCAACGGCGCAGAGTGCTTGGGAAATGTTCGACCCTAATAAATACAACCTGATCATATTGGATAATCACATGCCAGTAATGAATGGCCCGAGTGCGGCATCAGAGATACGAGAAAAAATATGGCGATGGTGTATTAATATTCGGATGGACAGCGGATGTTATCAGTGAAAATCGACAAGAATTTCTAGATAGTGGCGTCAATACGGTGATTGCTAAGCCCCTTATTAAGAAAGACTTTGAGAAGGCATTGTTAACTCATTTAAAAGACATTCAAAGTCGCTGATATGAGAGGAATGTTGATTGTTGGCTGATATTTAATCAGTTGGGCTTGCGTATTTCCTCTCGAACCCTTTTTCTTTTCTAACTGCCCCACATTTTATTGCGCCAATGATATAGTGCGAGCTCAGAAAACGAGTAAGGGATACTAAAAAATGGAACAATTTCTAGCACTGCTGGCTACACAACCAAACGAAGTGATGTTTGAGCAAACGATGCACGTGATTGACGAGCACTTTGATTTTACGCCAGTGAGCTTTGTAAACGGGGACACGGAGAATCAAGCCGGTCAAAACAATGGCTCGTGCAAAATCTTCGCTTTCGCTCAAATCAAAGAGCTGGATGAGCAATCAACGTTGGCGTGCTTTGGCCAATACTATCGCGAAGATGTTCTGAAAAATCCTGAAGGTACTGATCATGCCAATATTCGTAACTTTATTAAGTATGGCTGGGAAGGCGTAAAATTTGATGGGGTAGCGTTGGCTGCTAAATAAGATTTTTGGTGTAGCGATACATTGCATAAATTCCGCTATCACTCACAGCAGTAAAGATGTAGACATTGGTTTTTGTGTACCTCGCAATAATAAGCAGGGAAAGAGCACCGCCACTTTCCCTGCTAGTGAATACTAAGCTTTCGGATCAATCGCTTCCTGCAAACCATCCCCCAAGAAGTTAATCGTAATAACGGTGATGAGCACCATCACACCCGGGTATACTGCCGCCATTGGGTAATGCCACATGGCTTCACGAGCGTTTTGTAGCATGTTGCCCCAAGATGGTGTGGGTGGATTGATGCCAAAGCCAAGAAAACTCAAAGCACTCTCGGTCAGGATTGCTCCGCCAATGCCAAGTGTCGTGGCGGTAATCACTGGAGCGATGACATTAGGTAGGATGTGCTGCCTCATTACAAACCAGTGGCTTGCGCCGTAACCGATAGCCGCTTGCACATATTCTCGGTGTTTTACGGATAGGGTGTTTGAACGCACTAAACGTGCAGCAAATGGCCAGCCTAATAGTGAAATCACCACCACTAAACGGTAGACACTAAAGCTATCACTACGTACTAACTCTTCTGAAAAGCCAAGCTTGGTCATGTCGATACTCTGGATCAAAATCAGCAACATGATGCCAGGCAGGCTAATGATGAAGTCAGCACTGCGCATGATAATGGCATCTACGCGGCCGCCATGATAACCAGCAACAACGCCCAGCCCTGTGCCAATCACTGAGGTTGCAATGGCGGCAACAAAGGCAAACGTAAGGGATACCTGACCACCCAGAAGGAGGCGTATCAAAATATCACGGCCAAGTTCATCAGTGCCAAGTTTGTGCGTGTCGCTCGGGGCTTCGAAACGGCTAAAGAGATTGTCTTCGAAAGGATCGACACCCAGCCATTGACCAATACTCGTAGCGTTGAAGCACAGTATCGTCATTACAGTAAGGATTAGTAAAGAAGCCATTGCTAACTTATGACGAGATAAGCGATGAACGATTTGCAGCCAAGGGTTTTGGCTTCTTGCTGCGAGTGCGGTCATGACGGGCTTCCTCTGGTCAGATCAATACGGGGATCCACTTTGGAGTAGAGAATGTCGGCGATAAAGTTCATCACTAGAATGGCGGTAGTGGCGACCATAAAACAGAGCATGGCGACGTTGTAGTCACTACCGTTAATCGCATCGACAGTGAGTTTACCTATACCAGGCCAACTAAAGATGGTTTCGGTCAGTACCGCGCCGCTCATTAATGCCGCAATATCCATTGCGAGCACGGTGATCATCGGTAACATGCCGTTTTTAATGCAATGCCTGAAGAGTACTCGTGTTGAAGAAGCGCCTTTTGCTTTTGCGGTTCGCACAAAATCTTGGCGAAACACTTCCAGCATACTTGAGCGCATAAAACGTGAAATAGAGGCAATGCTGAGTAAGGTTAGGCTAAGGATAGGTAGGATCATATAACGCAGCCTATCAAAACCTTCAGCGCCATCGGCTTCTCCCGTTCCTCCTGCGGGGAAGATGGGGTACACCACCGAGAACAGCATGATCAGCATTAGCGCGAGCCAAGCCGCAGGTGTAGATAGAAATAGATAGGTGATGCCACTAATCAGGTAATCGGTGAAGCGATTTTGCTTTACGGCACACAGCACACCAACGGGTAGCGCAATCAGTATAGAGAGAAGCGTGCCGCACCCAACCAAAATGAGGGTGTTTTTCATCGCTTCCCAAAGCACGGATATAGCGGGCTGAGAGAACATGCGGGAATAACCTAGTTCACCTTGCAGGGCATCACCAAGCCAATGGAAGTAGCGAACATAGACCGGTTTATCCAGTCCTTGCTCTGCTTTAAGTCTTGCGACGTCTTCAGCGGTAATATGGGGGTTATTTTGTACCATGAGATCGATAGGATCGCCTGGCATTAATCCCATTAAGTTGTATGCAGCAAACGAGGCCAGCAGAAGAACCAGCAGCATTTGCAGCAATCTTGAAAATATAAATCGTTTCATAAAATGCGTGTATCCATACGGGCATAAAGCCCTTACATCTAATGGCTTAAACCAGTGGCCAACTGTTTAAGCGGTTACGGTTTGCTGAGAGCGATTTCGCCTGCGCGTGTTGCCAATGTCCGGAACAGCGCTCAGTAGCTCACGGCTGTAAGCGTGTTTGGGGTTCGCAAAAAAATCAGCTTTGGAAGCGTGCTCGACAATGGTTCCGCTTTTCATTACCACCACTTCGTGTGCGAGGTGGTAAACCACCGCCATATCGTGGCTAATGAACAAGAACGCAATACCGTGCTCCTGCTGCAAATCTTTAAATAGATTGAGAATTTGCGACTGCACGGACACATCTAGTGCCGAGAGTGGTTCATCGGCGATGATAAGTTCAGGCCTTAGCATCAATGCTCTGGCAATGGCGAACCGCTGCCTTTGTCCGCCGGAGAACTCATGAGGATAGCGGGTAAGAACGTCTTCTCGCATGCCCACCCAACTTAAGACTTCGATAGCGCGGGCACGCTGTGATTGCTTGTTCCCTATGCCGTTGACTTTCATCGGTTCAATCAGTGAAGAGAGAATCGGCATACGCGGGTTCAACGCGGAGTAGGGGTCTTGGAACACAAGGCCAATGCGTTGTCGTAATCGACGCTGCATATGACTAGGCAATCTAGACACCTCTTGTCCTGCGAGAAATATATCGCCGGAATCGGGACGCTCTAACATGCTGAGCATGCGGCCTAACGTCGATTTTCCAGAGCCTGATTCACCGACAATCGCGGTGGTTTTTCCTGACTCAACCTTGAGGGAAACATTGTTGGTGACATGAAGGGTTTTCGGTTTTCTTCCAAACATCGAGCCTGCCTCAAGGAGATAGTGCTTGTGCAGGTTACTGGCTTCGAGCAAAGTCATTAGGTCGCGCCTCCTTGTTGACGAAACATGGGCTGTTGTAGCGCCGAATCTGATTGAGCCGCTTTCGTGGCTTGTCTTTGATGATTGCGCTTCTCTGCTTTCTGCAAGTAGCTATCGTAGAGCTCTGGGCAGCGGTCACGAAAGCTGTAGTCTTCACTTCGTTGATCGAGTGGTGGTACGCTGCCGGGAATAGCAGGTAGCCTGTCCACATCGACGCCGACTCGTGGGATCGTATCGAGTAGTGCTTGCGTGTAGGGGTGCTGAGGGTTATCGAAAATCTCATTTACATCGGCGATTTCAACGACACGTCCCGCGTACATCACCATGACACGATCCGAAATTTGCGACACTACACCAAGAGAGTGACTGATAAATTGGATCGCCGTTCCCGTGGTTTCTCTCAGTTCTTCTAGTAGGTCGAGCACTTGCGCCTGAACCGTCACATCAAGCGCTGTTGTCGGTTCATCGGCAATCAATACTTTCGGCTTACAAGCGAGCGCCATGGCGATCATCACTCTCTGCCTCATTCCCCCTGATAGCTCATGCGGATAGGCATTAGCACGCTTTTCAGGGTACGGAATGTGAACTTGTTTGAGCATTTCGATGGCACGATCACGTGCTTCTTTGGGTGAGCTGTTTTCGTGAATAATGAACATTTCGGCGATCTGATCCCCGACTTTCATTACTGGGTTTAAGGCGGTCATTGGCTCTTGGAAGATCATGCCAATGCCTTCGCCACGGATATGCTGATACTGCTTTTCACCCAGGCCGACAAGATTTCTTCCGCCAAAACGAATATCACCAGACAAGGTAAGCGATTTATCGAGTAGCCCCATAATGGCAAGAGAGGTGAGTGACTTTCCGCAGCCAGACTCACCGACGACGCCAAGGATCTCTCCTGGCTTGATTTGATAGCTGACATCCTTAACAGCAAAATGCGGCCCTAGGGCCACACTCATATTGCGGACGTCTAAGATAACTTCATTCATAGACACTTCATTCTTAAAAATGGACACCGCTTAGCGGTTTCGATGCTTATTCATTTCGAACTTTAGAATTCGAAATCTAGTTTGCTCGACTCCAGTTTTCAGACCAGTAGCTTGAGTAATGTTGGTGTCCGGTTGGCTCAACATTAACCAGCCATTTTGGAAGAATGTAACTGTCTGAACGATAGTAGAGAGGCAGTGCTGGCAGCTCTGTCGCATACAGATTTTGGAATTGCTTCCAAAGCTCAGTGCGCTTCTCTTTGTTAAGCTCGCCATCGATGGCTTCTAGAATGCGATCCATTTCTGGATTGCTGTAGCCAGCGTAGTTTTGTCCTGCCCATTGATTGTCTTTAGTTGGGATGTAATCAGAGTGCAGAATGGTTAACGGGGGGTTTTCTGGTGACGAGCTCCACGCAAACATAGCTAGACCTTTGTGTTTGCGCTCAGTCAGGGTAGTACCAAAGTACACGCGTGCAGTTTGGTTATTAATGTTTGCTTTGATGCCGATTTTCTTCCACTGACCTTGAGCGAATTGCTGTACCAACTCACGTGTTTTGTTGCCCGCAGTCGTCATAAACTCAATTTCCAGCGGCTCACCATCTTTCATTTGCACGCCATTGACTAGCTCATAGCCTGCTTCTTTCAGTAGTTGATTCGCTTTTTCTGGATTGTAGTCGTAGGTCGGTGTTTCAGAGGTATAGATGCTATCCAGTGGACTTGTATCTGAGTTAGCAACTTGCTGTTTTCCATCGAATAGTTTGTCGGTAATTAGCTTGCGATCTAGCCCAAATAATAACGCTTGGCGAACTTTTACTTCCGACAAGTGAGGATTGTTGAGCTGAACGTCCAAATGCTCGTAGAGAGATGCAGGACGAATATCGACGTTAAACCTGTCGCCAAATTTTTTCTCAAATTGTAGTGCTTGGTCGAGAGTCAGACCCAATTCGCCAGGGATGTAGTCGACGTCACCGGAAAGCAGATTGGCTTGCAAGGCTTGAGTGTCAGAGACGGTTTTGAGTGTCACTGTATCAAAATGCGGTTGTTTGCCTTTCCAATGTTTGTTTCGGGTCATTTTAACGAACTGACCTTGTTTGAGCTGCTCGATGATATATGGGCCGCTGTATAGGCCAGCCAAGGTTGGCTCTGTCACGAACTTGGTGTTGAGGTGATAGTTTTTAGAATTGCTTTCAAATACCGCTTGGTCGATGTGAGCGGGCAGAATGTTTGGGATATAGTCAGCGTTATATTTGAATGAAACGCGGTCGACATAGACATTCACTGTATGCTCATCGACAACTTCAAGCTGTTCGATCTGCTGCATAGTCGTCAACTCAGGGTTGCCTTGCACGTCAGGAGAGGTGACTACTTTATGCCAAAACACCATGTCTTTCGTGGTGATCGGAGTGCCGTCGCCCCAATAGAGATCAGATTTGAGTGTTACACGCATCTTAACACCTTGTTTGCTCTCACCTTCTTTGGCATGCGGCCTATCTACGATTTGCGCTAAACCATTTTCGAAGCTAGGGACTTCTTCACAATAAAAGCAAACGAGCTCCCAGTTTTGGTCGTACCCAATGGTTTCGCGATTAACAAAACCTTTGGTGTAGGCTTTTGCCACCATGCTGTCGATGTCAGGGTGCAGAGTGGCAGGGTATTGCGTAATACCGATGGTGAGCTTGTCGTTTGCCGCGAATGCTGAAGTTGAAAGCAATGCAGAAGCACAGGCGAGTGCAAATGCGGTTTTTTTAAATGGCATCTGATTTCCTTATCTTATTTTATTGACTTCAAGTCTGACGCCTGAAGTTAGTTACATCCGTGTCACCCTAAATTCACATTTACCGGTTTAAATACGGCGGTGTGTGTAGGTGCATATCTTGTCCACCATAGTGGGATGTCCATTGCCAAGCAACTCAATGGGTTAGTTGTTCGGCCGAATTGCATTTCATGTCACATTTCCCATTTATTTAGTGAACTAAAATCAAAAAGTGTGTGCTTTCTTGTCTTATCTAGTTGTGTTAATTACATTTTATTAACTGAATTATCACCTGGAGGGTTGGTGTGAAGCCAGATTGAATGCGTATCAGCATTGTGTTCTCAGCGTTAGTAACAAATCCTAAGGAGCCTCTATGCCCAACAGTGCGTTGGTTTCTCTAAACAGTGTTAACAAGCAATTTGTTGATGGCAATGAAGTGCACGCGGTGCTTAGCGACTGCGAATTGGTGATGGCTACCGGCTCGAGCATTGCTCTAATGGGAGCGAGCGGGAGTGGCAAAAGTACGTTGATGAACATCATTGCGGGCTTTGAGCCTTTAAATTCAGGAAAGCTAGTTCTTGATGGCCAAGATACGAGTCAATGGCGAGATAGTGACTGGAGCGATTTTCGCATCCACAAGTTAGGTGTTGTGTTCCAGCAGTTCAACTTATTGACGCCACTCAATGTGCGTCAAAACATTGCGTTTCCGCTGTCTCTTGCTCAAATGCAATGGAATGATTGGTGTGATTACTTAGTAGAGACATTAGGGCTAAGTGGACTACTGGATAGACATGTCGCGGCGTTATCCGGTGGGCAGCAGCAAAGAGTTGCCATCGCTCGAGCGCTTGCTAGTCAGCCTAAGTTGCTTTTAGCAGATGAACCAACGGGTAATTTGGATGAGCAATCGGGCAGAGAAGTCATGCAGCTTTTGGCCGACATTACCCAGCAAGGGAATACGGCGGTGCTTTTGGTCACGCACAGCGAGGAGTGTGCAGCTTTTATGCAGTCGAGATTACGTTTAGTGAACGGACAGCTTTATGACGCGAGTTAAGCTTTGGCATCTTGTGCTCGCACTGCGTGTTTATGCCCGTCATTATCTACAAGCTCCATTGCAAGCCGCCTCTATACTGATTGGTATCGTGCTTGCGGTGATGCTGTTTGTTGCGGTGCAAGCGATAAACCTAAATGCAAAGCGCAGCTACGCTGATGCCGCAGAGCAACTGAGTCTGCCTGCCTCGCAATTTATCATCCCTCCTACTGGACAAAAGTACTTCTCAAACGATCTCTATTTTCAGCTCAGGCAGGCTGGGTTGAGCCAATCACTGGCGGTACTTGAAGGACGCGTTCGCTCATCCGAAGGTCGGCGATATTCAGTGCAGGGCAGTGACGTCGTTGCGGCTGTCACCGCGACGATGAACCGTGGGAGAGAAGACGGTAAACAACCGATTTTTCTGTTCGACCAGCAATTGCCATTGACTGACATGCTTCAAGGTGAACCCATCGCTTTGGTGAGTGAACAACAGTTTGAGCAAATGGGGCGCCCTAGCCAGTTGATACTCGATGACACCAAGACACAAATTTATGCCGTGCCAGATCAATGGCAACTGGGTAATCGAATGCTGGTGGACATTAGCTTCGCGGAGCGTTTACTCAATCGCTCTGGGCAGCTTAGCTACATAGCGGTGTTTGGAAGTCGCAGCGCGCAGGAGAAGCAATGGAAGAGCCTCGTCGCAGCGCAAGGCCAGTGGATTGAAAATACTCAAAGCAGCGATCTCGATTCACTGACCGATAGTTTCCACCTAAATCTAACCGCAATGAGCATGCTGGCTTTTTTGGTAGGGCTGTTTATTGCCTACAATGGCGTGAAGTACAGTTTGTTAAAGCGCAGGCGATTGCTGGTTCAGCTGCAGCAAGCGGGACTTCAATCCACAATCGTCTTTACTGCTTTGTTGGTTGAGCTGACCATCATGGTTCTGCTTGGATCCTTGCTTGGTTTTATATTCGGAATGCAGTTGAGTCATTGGCTGCATCCAACGGTAGCATTGACGTTGGAGCAGCTTTACGGCGCCACGCTCTTGCCAGGTTCTTGGCAATGGAGCTGGTTGTTTCAAGCCCTCTCTATCACGTTGACCGCTGCACTGGTGGCATGTTGGCAACATTTTCGGGGTAGCGTTCAGCAACCTTTATCAATACACAGTGGCTATTACGCGCTTCCAGAACCACAAAAGACCACCCAGCTATTGGTTATGGCCATTGGTTTAACGATGTTGGCTGTAGTTGGACTCGTGCTCAGTCATCATTTTCGGGTCACTATGCTTTGGCTTGGCGTGTTGGTGGTTGCTACGCCACTATATCTGCCTAAAGGCTTATTGTTGCTGAGCGCTTGGGCTGAAAAGCTGTTTACCAGTGGGTTGAAGCATTATCTCGTCGCTGAGCTTAAAGAGTTGGTTGCGCCGTTATCTCTCGCGATGATGGCACTGCTGCTGGCCATGACAGCGAACCTGGCGATGAATACCCTAGTGGTGAGTTTTGAGCATACATTGAAACAGTGGCTAGAGCAGCGCCTTCATGCGGACATTTATATCAGTCCCGCTCAAAGTGAGATGAGCAGTATTCAAAGTACGTTGCAGTCTATGCCAGGAGTAAGTGCCATCTTCACTCAAAGCTATTTAGATACGACGGTTTCTAACCTTCCAACCAAGCTCGGCACCAAAAACACGTTAACACTTGAACAAACGATGGTCGTTAAAGAAATGGTGGACGACTTCTGGCCACGTTTTTATCAAATGGAGCTAGCGGCTATCAGTGAACCAATGGCAGTGAAACTTGGATTAGCCCTTGGTGATGAGCTAGAAGTGGCGGAGCTAAACACTGCGCTTGAAAAACCACTAAAAGTCGGTGCAATATTTTATGATTACGGTTCACCAACAGGGGAGCTATTGATCGCTCCCGAACTTTGGCAGCGCGCTGAATTTTCGCCTGTACCCACTAGCTTGGGTATTGAATCAGAACTTGATAGCGATGATATGCGCAGGCGATTGATGGACGAGTTTGGGTTTAGTGACAACCAGCTCTACGATCAACAACAAATCAAAACCATAGCACTCGAGATTTTCTCACAGACATTTGCAGTCACTAAAGCATTGAACGGCGTCACGTTGATGGTGGCCGTCATCGGGTTGTTTAGTGCTTGTTTTATGCTCATAGAAGCGCGCAAAGCTGCAATAGCTAGGTTGTATGCGCTTGGAGTACGCAGTCGCGTGCTGCTGGGTATGGTTGTGATGCAAATGGTGGTTTTGGTCTGCTTTACCTTATGTCTTGCACTGCCACTTGGTGCTTTGGTGGGTTACGTGTTAACTGACATGGTAACGCTGCGCGCGTTTGGTTGGAGCCTGCAATTTGTTTGGAGTTGGAGCGATATTGCGATGCTATCACTTGTGAGTATCGTAACGGCATCAGCGGCGACGGCATTGCCGTTGTGGCGTTTGGTGAAACGTCCAGCAATGTCGAGTCTTCAGAGCGAGGTGCTGTAATGAAAAATAGAGCCTCGTGTATTTTGGTGGCACTATTGCCACTCTTACTTCTATTGAGCGGTTGCGAGGAGCCAAAGCCTCAAGGGTTTGGTGCTTTACTAGGTCAAGATGAACAAGGCTTTACTAAGGTCACAGCCAATCGAAATATCGAGTTTCCTAGAGATCATCAAGCACATAAAGATTTTCGCTACGAGTGGTGGTATGTCACTGCAAATTTAGAAAACAGTGCAGGCGATACTTTTGGCGTTCAATGGACACAGTTTCGAATTGCTTTAGCGCCAGAAGAGCCGCAAAACATAGAAAAACAAGAGGCAAATTGGAACAGTACACAGATATACATGGCGCACATTGCAATCACCATGCCAACACTTCATCTTACAGAAGAGAAATGGTCTCGCGCCCATCCAAAAATGGCAGGTGTGACTGAGCGGCCATTTCGTGTGTACTTGGATGATTGGCAATGGAATAGTGAGTCCGACGGCATGTTCCCCGCCACACTTTCCGTTGCTGCAGATACATTTAGCTATGAGCTTTCACTCTCTAGCGAGTCAGCCTTTCAGCTTCAGGGTGATAATGGATACAGTGTAAAAAGCGCCGATGGTAGAGTTGCTTCACATTATTACAGCCAGCCGTTTATTGACGTCACGGGCTCAATTCAAGTGGAAGGGCAAACACATCAAGTGACAGGGCAAGCTTGGATAGATCGAGAATGGAGTTCACGTTTTTTGCTCGGTTCTCAGCAAGGTTGGGACTGGTTCGCACTGAGGCTAGACACAGACACTAGCCTGGTGGTTTTTCAGCTCAGAGATAACCAAACAGGGGAAGCTAACTATGCTTATGGCCGATTGATGTATCGTGACCGAGAAGGAATCACCATTAGCGCAGATGAACTCTCTCTAAAGGTAAAAACATACACAGACCTCAATGGCCACCCGCACCCGACATCGTGGCAACTCGACATACCAACGCACGAACTATTTTTGACGATAGATGCCATTAATCCCAACGCTAAAATGCCCTTGACCGTACCTTACTGGGAAGGACCTGTGCACATAAAAGGTTCTCATGAAGGTCTAGGGTATATGGAGCTAACGGGTTACTAAGCCTTGTAATGTCGTTCGAGACGCAAACTTTAATGTAACGCACGTAATTGGCGTGCTTCGACTTGGTTTGCAATCTCCAACATAGTACACCTCTCTGTAGATGACTTAGGTATTTAAAATTGGAGAGGGTTCATGCAGTCGCTCGTAGCTTTATCGATGTTTTCGATTCTATCGATCATCGCGTTGATTCACGTGTATTGGGCGTTTGGGCGTAAAAAGGGCGTTCAATTGGCGATCCCCAAATTAGAAGGGAGTAATGCGTTTACGCTGGGTGCTGGGGTGATATTTTTAGTGGCGATTTGCCTTTCGCTGTTTGCCTCACTGTCTTTAGGGTTAATAGAGTTAGTATTCATCGAACCTGAGCTGCTCGAGTATGTTCAGTGGGCAGGTATTGTTGTCGGAACGATTTTTATTTTAAGAGCGATAGGCGACTTTAACTTGGTTGGCTTTACCAAAAAAACAAACAGGGTGATTTTGCCGTGCTTGAGAATGTGCTCTATTCACCGCTGTGTTTATTGCTTGGCTCGGGCTACTTCTATCTGGTCTGGTGTGGAGAGACGTAATAGTGAACAAACGAAAAGAGCGCACCGAGGTAGTTACACTTCGAATGCGCTCCAATGACTAATCGTGACTATTTTTCAGCTTGAGTAAACTCAGACCAGCTCAATACACCTTGTACTGCGCGTTTCCAACCGCTATAACGAGTTTCACGCTTTTCTGCATCACCAGATGGAATAAAGGTACGGTCGATTTCTGCTTTACCGGATACTTCCTCCAATCCCTCCCAGAAACCGACAGCAATACCAGCGAGGTAAGCTGCACCGAGTGCAGTGACTTCAACCACTTTTGGTCTGTGTACTTCTGTGTTCAATAGATCCGCTTGGAACTGCATCAAGAAGTTGTTCGCAACTGCACCGCCGTCTACACGTAAAGAGGCGAGCTCAATGCCGGAGTCAGCTTGCATGGCATCAATCACGTCACGGCTTTGATAAGCAATACTTTCCAATGTCGCTCGGATGATATGATTCGCTCCTGTCCCGCGCGTCATACCAATAATGGTACCGCGTGCGTAAGCATCCCAGTACGGTGCGCCAAGGCCAGTGAAGGCTGGAACCACATACACGCCATTACTCGACTCTACTTTGTTCGCAAAGTACTCAGAGTCTTTCGCATCACTCAATAGCTTCATTTCATCGCGTAGCCACTGAATAGATGCTCCTCCCATAAATACAGAGCCTTCAAGCGCATAAGCAAGATCGCCTTTCGGGCCGCATGCGATGGTCGTTAGCAAAGAGTTTTTAGAATTAATTTTCTCTTTACCGGTATTCATCAGCATAAAGCATCCTGTGCCGTAGGTGTTTTTCGCTTGTCCTGGTTCTACACACATTTGGCCGAATAGCGCCGCTTGTTGATCACCTGCAATACCGGCAATAGGGATACGTGTACCGCCTTTACCACCAATGTTGGTTTGGCCGTAAACTTCTGAAGATGGTTTCACTTCTGGCATCATAGAAAGTGGAATATCAAATTCTTTGAGAATGCGTTCGTCCCACTCAAGCGTATTGATATTGAAAAGCATGGTACGTGATGCGTTGGTGAAGTCAGTCACGTGGACGCGGCCTTGAGTCATCTTCCAGACTAGCCATGTGTCTACAGTACCAAACATCAGTTTGCCTTCTTCAGCAAGGTCGCGTGCATCTTCGACGTTATCGAGGATCCATTTAACTTTCGTGCCTGAGAAGTATGGGTCGAGTACCAGACCTGTGTTCTTACGAACATATTCTTCAAGGCCGTCGCGTTGTTTAAGTTCTTGACAGATTTCTGCTGTGCGGCGACATTGCCAGACAATGGCGTTGTAGACTGGCACACCCGTTTCTTTGTTCCAAACGATGGTCGTTTCACGTTGGTTGGTAATGCCGATAGCGGCGACTTCATCTGAAGTGATGCCCTTTTGGCCAAGTGCTTCAATCAGAGTGGAGCTCTGCGTGGCATAGATCTCTAGCGGATCATGCTCAACCCATCCAGCTTCTGGATAGATTTGAGTAAATTCTCTTTGGGCGACACTGACAATATTAGCGTCATGGTCAAGTACGACCGTTCGTGAGCTGGTGGTGCCTTGATCAAGAGCGACGATGTATTTCTTAGTCATAGTAGTGTCCTTTTGATTTCGTTGTAATTATCTGTAGGGGATAGAGTTAACTTATTAAACGTGTGCTTCCGTGTCGTTGACTTCAGCTTCTTCCTCGCACTGCGCAGGGCTAGTGCAACCGCCAGCAGCAGGAAGGTAAGCGCCAATCACTTTTGGATATAGCCAGCCGCCAAATAGGCCGCCTGCGATAGTGGCAAAAATAGGAACAATGAAATATGGGATATCTTTCGCTCCCGTCAGTGCATAATCCCAACCAGCAAAGTAGGCAAATAGCTTAGGACCGAAGTCACGTGCAGGGTTCATCGCAAAGCCGGTCAGTGCACCGAGCGAACCACCAATTGTCGCAACAAGTAAACCAATCAACAGTGGTACCATCGCACCGCGAGATTCGCCGCCGTTATTGCTATCACCAAACGCTAAAATGCCGAACATGAGAACTGCTGTGATGGTAAATTCCACCGCTGCTGCGCCTAAGAAGGACAGAGAAGCGTGAGGGTAGGTAGAGAAAATACCTGCTGTTGCGAGTGCTTCAGGTGTATCTCGTGCAACGCCGTTGGCAAGTTCCCAGTCGACAAACAAGTTGCTGAACAGTCCATATACCAACGCCGCAGCGCAGAATGCACCTGCAACTTGCGATGCGATATAAGGTAGTACCTTATGCTTTTCAAACCCGTGGAACGCAGCAAGAGCAATGGTCACCGCTGGATTGATGTGAGCACCAGAAACACCTGCGGTGCAGTACACAGCAAGCGCTACGGCTAAGCCCCATACGATACTCACTTCCCATTGGCCGAACTCAGCACCGGTTAACACTAACGCCGCAACGCAGCCGACACCCCAAAATATAAGCAAGCCAGTACCAATAAACTCTGCGATACACTGGCCGAGTAGCGCAGGATCTTTTTTTATACTCATAGTTCTTTCCTTGGTCTTGTTTCATATGCATATCAAATGTGCGCTGGGATTGTAGCTGATTAGACCAGTTAGAAATCCGGCTTAGATCTCATATGTGCGTACGAAAGTTAAAAATGTTCGTATTATGTTCACAATTGTTATCCAAAGCACATTTTATGTTCGTTTAGGTTATTTTTCGCGAAATAGAGCAGAGCTTCGTTTGCTTTAGCTGTAATCGAAGACAGTAATGGACAGATTTGGTGTAGCGACTATTTAAAACCTTACCAATACCAAGTAAACTCGAGGTTCACCATGGTTTTAACGCGAGGGAGTGTGGTTGAAAGCGATAAAAAGACATCAGGAAATCATTGAATTGGTGACCACGCATGGCTACGTCAGCACGGAAGATTTGGTTGAAAAGTTTCATGTGAGTCCACAGACGATTCGTCGAGACTTAAACGAATTGGCGGATGCGAACAAAATCAAACGTAATCACGGTGGGGCAACCATTGTGACCAGCTCTGAAAATTCGTCCTACCAAAGCCGCAAAGTCTCCAGTCAGGCAGAGAAAGAGCGGATTGCTGCGCAGCTCGTCAAACACATACCGAATGGTGCCACACTGTTTATCGATATCGGTACCACGCCAGAGGCCATTGCTAAAGCGCTATTGGTTGAACACAGTGACTTGCGTATTGTGACCAACAATATCAACGTTGCATCGATGTTGATGCACAAAGAAAGCTTCCGTGTCATCTTAGCAGGAGGTGAAGTTCGTGGTCGCGATGGCGGCGTCACAGGAGAGTCGACCATTGATTTCGTGGCTCAGTTTAGACTCGATTTTGGTATTTTAGGTATTAGTGGCATTGATTATGATGGCTCACTATTGGATTTCGATTACCATGAAGTTCGAGTAAAACGCGCGATCATTGAAAACAGTCGGAGCGTTTTGTTGGGAGTCGACCACAGTAAGTTTGGTCGCAATGCGATGGTGAAACTGGGTGGTATCGAAGAAGTCGACTTGGTCATCTCTGATATGAAACCACCAAAAGAGATCTGCAATGTTCTGAAAGATAATGAGATTAACGTCGAAATTGCTTAGCGTCTGATAACGAGTCGTGACTTGAGAGACCAGCCTTTATGGCTGGTTTTTTTGTATCTGTGTTTTGTAGTCATGGCATTTATCAAAATTAAAGGTTTTTACCGAAACCAAATTGCGCGATTAAATGTTCGAACGAACATTTGTGAGCAAAATCCCGAAATTTATTGAGTTTTAATGCCACACTAATTGTGCGTTAATTCAATGGGTGGGATGCAATGAAAGCAATAGCTCGATATCAAACAGAGGTGATTGTCATAGGAGGCGGTGCAACAGGATCTGGCATTATGCGGGACTGCGCATTGCGGGGCATTGATTGTATTTTGCTCGAGCGAGATGACTTGGCCTCTGGTACAACTGGCAGAAATCATGGTTTATTGCATTCTGGTGCTCGTTACGCTGTCACTGATCCTGATTCTGCAATGGAGTGTATTGCTGAAAATCGCATCTTAAAGTCCATTGCCTCACACTGTATTGAAGACACTGGTGGTATGTTCATCACGCTTCCAGAAGATGAGCTCTCCTTTCAAGACGAGTTCGTTGCAGCGTGCGATGTTGCCGGAATCGAAACCGAGCGAATGACAACCAAAGAAGCGTTACTGTTTGAGCCTAACGCCAATCCAGCAATGCTCGGCGCGATTAAAGTACCAGACGGCACCATTGACCCATTTAGATTGTGTGCTTCAAACGTACTCGATGCCAAAGAGAGAGGCGCTAGGCTATTTAGCCATTGTGCTGTGACATCTCTCATCCGAGAAGGGGATCGAGTCATTGGTGTTAATGCTTTCAATACACGCACTCAGTTACCGTTTGAGGTGTTTGGGCAAGAGGTCATCAATGCTGCTGGTATTTGGGGACAGACAATATGTGAGTATGCGGATCTCAGCGTAAAAATGTTCCCAGCTAAAGGATCTCTTCTGATACTCGACTACCGCATCAATAACCGAGTCATCAATCGTTGCCGCAAACCGGCGGATGCCGATATTTTGGTACCTGGCGACACCATTTCTCTCATCGGAACCACATCCGAACATATCGATTACGACCAAATAGACGATCTTCGCGTGAGTGCCGATGAAGTCGATATTCTACTGGAGGAAGGTGCAAAGCTTGCGCCAATTATGAGCCAAAGCCGGGTGCTACGTGCTTATGCGGGTGTCAGACCTTTAGTTTCACTCAGTGAAGACACTAGCGGGCGTAATATCAGCCGCGGCATCGTTCTTGTTGATCACGCGGAGTTTGACGGCCTGCATGGCTTTACCACTATTACTGGCGGCAAGCTAATGACATATAGGCTCATGGCGCAAATGGCGACCGACAGCGTCGCGAAAAAGCTTGGCAACACCATTCCTTGTATCACGCACACCACACCTTTGCCTGGCTCTTATAGTGCCCCAACTCCTGCTAAGAAAACCGCAAGTATCGCAAAGCCTGTTTATCACTCTGCGATTGATCGACATGGAGAGCGGGCACTGGCGTTTTTATCTGATGACCAAGCCAGCCAGTCTGTGATTTGTGAGTGTGAGATGGTCACTGCAGGTGAAATTGAATACGCGGTAAAAGCGTTGGATGTGCATAACCTCGTCGATTTACGTCGAAGAACAAGGTTGGGAATGGGGCCATGTCAGGGCGAAATGTGCAGCTATCGAGCAGCCAGTCTATTGGCCGACTACGGTAACTTTTCGGGGTACGAAGTTGGAGAGATGCTGCATGACTTTCTTGAAGAGCGCTGGAAGGGCACCAAACCTGTACTTTGGGGCGATGCTCTGCGGGAGGCGGAATTTAGCTACTGGATATATCAAGGCTTATTTGGGGCCGGGGATTTTGAGCTCAAACAAGATGATGTGAATCACTACGAAACGAAACAAGAGACAGATAAGGAAGTGGAGGCTGAGCAATGATTGATTATGATGTGGTTGTCATTGGTGGCGGCCTTGCAGGGTTTAGCAGCGCTTTAAGATGCATTGAGCGTGGACTCAAAACCGCCGTGGTTTCTCATGGTCAAAGTGCAATGCATTTTTCATCTGGCTCTATCGATGTGCTGAGTCATTCGCCAATAACTGGCGAAGCAGTGAGCAATCCTTTTAATGAAATTGCTGAGCTTGCTAAGACTTCGTCTTTACATCCTTACGCAAAGTTAGGTGAGAAACGGGTCTTCGAGTCACTCAGCTGGTTTCAACAGTTGATGAGCAAGCATGGGCTGCCTTTGATACATCAAGATTCATTGGATAATCACTATCGAATCAGCAGCCTAGGCACACTAAAGTCCACATGGTTATCTCAACCTTACGTATGGCAACTTGATCAGAAATTTGCGGCTCTCAATCAGATTGAACGAGTAATCTTAGTCTCGATTGAAGGTTTCCGAGATTTCCAGCCGGAGATTGCCAAAGCCAAGTTGGCGAGTTTACCAATGTTCGCTGACAAAGAGCTGCTCACAGTAAAAATCACGCTTGATACATCAGGTATAGCTCAAAGAAATTGCCACGAATTTCGTTCTATTGATGTGTCTCGGCTGCTGCGTCAAGAGGCTGACTTTAAGAACTTTTGTTCCCAGCTTAGGCAAGTTGCCACGCCGAACGATTTGGTACTAATGCCTTCAATCCTTGGCAATGGAGATGGCTTAGTACTGATGGAAAAACTGGCCTCTGAAACACATCTGAAGTTTCATGAAGTGCCCACTATGCCGCCGTCCCTTTTGGGTATACGAATCGAAGACACGTTAAGACGAGCATTTATTGAAGCGGGTGGTGCACTTCATGTTGGCGACGAGGTGACGCACGGTGTGTTTAAGCAAAACGGTGACCAGCTTTCGCTTGCGTGTTTGTATACTCGAAAAATGCGAACTGTACCTATCAATACGAAGCATGTGGTGCTGGCATCAGGGAGCTTCTTTAGCAAAGGCCTGAAAGCGGAGCATCATAAGGTGAGCGAGCCTATCTTTGATTTAGATATTGAAGACATCGGTGGGCGGGAATCATGGTATTCAAAGCACTTTTTCTCACACAAATCCCATCCATTTATGAACTTTGGTGTGTCAACTAATCGGGAACTCAAGCCCCTTAAAGCGCATCAGTGCATAGACAATGTCTATTGTGCAGGCTCTATTCTTGCTCATTATGATCCTATTGCTCATGGCTGTGGCGGGGGCGTAGCAATAAGCACTGGTTTCCATGTTGCCGATGCAATCGCTGAAAGCCAGGTGTTAGCGTGTTATTTACAAAAATTAAGCCATTCACAGCAGCCCAATCAATCACCAAAGAAAGGAGCGCTAGTATGACTGCCGTACGCCCAGCTGAACTAATCGCCGTCGCTAGCCTTAATGGTGATGAGCAAACGAAAACCTTTGAGAACTGCATTAAGTGCACGGTGTGTACCGTCTATTGTCCAGTCGCAAAAGCCAACCCTGAATACCCTGGATCCAAACAATGTGGCCCTGATGGAGAGCGTTTGAGACTGAAAAGCCCAGAGTTTTTTGATGATGTACTTAAGCTCTGTACTAACTGCAAGCGCTGTGAAACTGCTTGTCCCTCTGGGGTGCGTATTGGCGACATTATTGCTTCCGCGCGAGGAAAGCATGGACGCAAACCGCTGAGTCTGACAACGGCAAGAGATTTCGTCCTGAGCCATACTGATCTGTTTGGTAGCTTAGCCACTCCGTTTGCCCCTATTGTAAATAAGCTAACCGAGCAAAGCCTCGTGAAAAAGGCCATGCACCATACGATTCAAGTGCATGATCATAAGTCTTTACCTAAGTATTCACATGGTACTTTCCGTCGTTGGTACAAAAAACACGTCGCCGATCAAAGCCAATATCGCCGGCAAATCAGCTATTTTCATGGTTGCTACGTTAACTATAACGATCATAGTGTTGGCCAAAACTTCATCCGTGTTATGAACGCGATGAACATTGGTGTCCAACTATTAGAGCGAGAGAAGTGTTGTGGAGTGCCCTTGATTGCCAACGGTTTTCACGCCAAAGCAAAGAAAAACGCAGAGCTTAATGTAAGTCAGTTGGAGAAAGCGTTAGAGAGCCGCTCTGAGTCGGTGATCTCAACGTCGTCGACCTGTGCGTTTACCTTACAAGAAGAGTATCCCCATGTACTCGATGTCGATAACCAGAAGGTTGCTGACAAAGTACATCTATTTAGCCGCTTTATGTTCGGTGAGTGGCGTGAGGGCAACATACCAAAAATGAAGCCACTGAATAAGCGTATTGTGTATCACACACCTTGCCACTTGGAGCGTAGCGGTGACCATATCTTTACTATTGAGCTTCTAAAAATGATCCCAGGTCTGGAAGTGCAAGTGCTAGATAGTGAGTGCTGCGGCTTGGCCGGAACTTATGGTTACAAGCGCGAAAACTACGATGTATCAATGAAGATAGGTCACGGCTTATTTGAGAAAATTGATCACTCACAGGCCGATTTGGCGGTTTCTGATTGCGAAACTTGTCGTTGGCAAATCGAAGAGAATACTGGGTTATCTTGTGTACATCCTTTGAGTCTCATTGTGGAAGCACTTGAATGATGAAAATATGCTTAGTGTTGAGTGTATCTATCCGTGAGCTTTGGCGAAACGGATAGGATAAAGGTTAGTGTTCTAATTATTATTATGTGCTTGGTGAAGTGGCTAGCACATAGAAAGCGGTTTGCCAATTGTTGTTTTTATTATCAAAAACTTAAAATTATTTGCAAAGGTAACATTTAATCTCGCACTAGTTGTATGGTTTTGTAATTAATTCAGTGGTTTAACTAACTTTGTGTGAAGTGGATCGTATATCTAAATCACTAATTTATTGATGTTTTTTAGTTGTTAACAGAATGCTATACCTTGAAATTAACGTCGGCTTTACTTAGAGTGCTAAACGTTACATTACAAAGTACTTTAAGGACAACTCAACATGGATCCCATTCTGGAAGTTAAGGGACTGTATAAAGTGTTTGGGGAGAACCCGGAAAGGGCATTCTCACTCATAGACAAAGAAGTTGATAAAGAAAGCATCTTTGAGCAGACAGGTCTAACCGTTGGCGTAAATGATGTGTCTCTTTCGATTAATGAAGGTGAGATCTTCGTCATCATGGGGCTTTCTGGCTCAGGCAAGTCTACCCTTGTTCGACTTCTTAACCGTTTGATCGAACCCACCAAAGGCAGTGTCTACCTAAAAGGTAAAGACATAGCGCATATCTCTGAAGAAGAGCTACGAGAAGTTCGCCGCAATAACATCTCGATGGTTTTTCAAAACTTTGCTCTTATGCCTCACATGACCGTCATTGAAAATGCGGCGTTTGGTCTGGAACTTGCTGGCGTCGAGTCTGATAAACGAAATCGTTCTGCATTGTCAGCGCTTGAACGCGTAGGTCTTGATACTTATGCTGAATCTTACCCTGACGAACTGTCTGGAGGTATGAAGCAGCGTGTCGGATTGGCTCGTGCACTGGCGTGTGACCCAGATATTCTACTAATGGACGAGGCATTTTCCGCTCTCGACCCTCTTATTCGTACTGAAATGCAAGACGAACTTATCCGTCTGCAGAACGATGACAAACGCACCATTGTATTTATTTCACATGACTTAGATGAAGCTATGCGCATTGGGGATCGTATTGCCATCATGCAAAATGGTGATGTGGTACAAGTGGGCACCCCGGATGAAATCCTTCATAATCCAGCCAATGATTACGTGGAAGCCTTCTTTAGAGGTGTGAACGTAGCCAGCGTCCTGACCGCCAAAGACATTGCCCGTAAGAAACCTGCTGCTATGTTCAGAAAATCTGAACACGATGAGCCTGGTTCTGCAATGCAACTTCTAATGGATCATGATCGTGATTTCGGCATTGTTGTCGATAAAGCGTCGAACTATTCAGGCATAGTGTCACTCGACTCATTGCGCTTAGCCTACAAAGAGCAGCGCTCTTTGGCGAGTGCGCAGCTTGAGGAATCGGTAACTCTTCAGCCGAATCAACCAGTGAATGATGTATTAGGCGTTGTGGCAAGCGTTCCATACCCAGTTCCAGTGGTAGATGATATGGGCAATTATTTTGGTGTTATAACCAAGTCACGTCTATTACAAACACTGGATAAGGATTAGTCATATGTCATCTGAACAAAACAATAACGATCCTTGGGTGCAGACAGCACAGCCAGCAAGTGATCCGTGGGCCGATACTTCACAATCTCAAAGCGACCCATGGGCGCAAGGCGGCGAAGTAGCCCCTGCGACCGAATGGCTTACATCAGAAGCTGTTGAAGAAAAGCAATTTGATGTGCTTAATCCTTTCCAGGATGCGGTATTGCCTCTAGATAATTGGGTGGAATCTGGTTTGAACTGGCTGGTCGAGCATGGTAGGCCTGTATTTCAAGCCATTCGAGTTCCTATCGACTTTATCTTGATGTCATTTGAGACTGCGCTGGTATCAACACCCGCGCCATTCATGCTGCTCATTTTATTCTTGTTAGCGTGGCAGTTCTCAAATCTGAAGCTCGGTGTATCAACTTTGGTATCACTGATCTTTATCGGCTTAATTGGTGCTTGGTCTGAAGCTATGACCACGTTATCTCTAGTGCTTACTTCCGTATTCTTCTGTTTGCTTATAGGACTCCCGGTCGGGATATGGTTAGCGCGCAGTGAAACGGCTGCAAAGTTTATTCGACCGATTCTCGATGCTATGCAAACCACGCCAGCATTCGTGTATTTGGTACCTATCGTTATGCTGTTTGGTATTGGTAACGTCCCAGGGGTAGTGGTGACGATAATCTTCGCTTTACCACCTGTTATACGATTAACCATTCTAGGTATCCAACAAGTGCCAGAAGACCTGATAGAAGCAGGTCACTCGTTTGGAGCGAGTAAAAAGCAAATGTTATATCGCATTCAATTACCTTTAGCATTGCCAACTATCATGGCCGGTGTAAACCAAACTCTGATGTTATCATTATCCATGGTAGTCATTGCCTCGATGATTGCAGTAGGCGGTTTGGGGCAAATGGTACTGCGTGGAATCGGCCGTCTTGATATGGGCTTAGCTGCTGTGGGCGGCTTAGGCATCGTTATTCTAGCCATTTTGCTTGACCGTATCACTCAGGTTCTTGGCGTCAATGCGGGTAACACTAAATCACGATGGTACCAGAGCGGACCAATCTCATACTTTTACAAACTTAAAACCAAAAACGTTATATCGAATCAATCTATTAGGAGAACGACCAATGAGTAATTCATGGAAGAGTGTGCTGACTGCGAGTACATTGGCGACTATTACTATTGCAGGTCAAGCTGTTGCTGCAGCGTTACCAGGTGAAGGTGTGTCTATTCAGCCTGTACAATCGACAGTGGCAGAAGAAACGTTCCAAACTTCTATCGTAAACCGGGCTCTTGAAGAGCTTGGCTACGATGTTCAGCTAACTAAAGAAGTGGACTACAACGTTGCTTATACTTCTGTTGCTAAAGGTGATGCGACGTTTCTTGCTGTTGGCTGGTTCCCACTTCACGTTGATAAGTACAACATGTCCGGTGGTGATGATAAGTTTTACCGTGAAGGAGTGTACGTGAGCGGTGCGGCTCAAGGCTACCTAATCGATAAGAAGACCGCAGATAAATACAACATTACCAATATTGCTCAGCTATCTGATCCAAAAATTGCTGCACTATTTGATGCGAACGGTGATGGTAAGGCCGATTTGACAGGCTGTAATCCTGGCTGGGGCTGTGAGTTAGTTATTGAAGAACAGTTAAGTGCGTATAAACTTAGCGATACCGTGACACATAATCAGGGCAACTATGCCGCTATTATCGCTGATACTATTTCACGTTACAAAAAGGGTGACCCAGTGTTGTACTACACTTGGACTCCATATTGGGTGAGTGGTGTGCTAGTTCCAGGTAGAGACGTAGTATGGCTTGAAGTGCCATTCTCCGCACTTCCTGGTGACCGTAAAAGCGTTGATACCGCACTATCAAATGGCAAGAACTATGGGTTTGAAATGAATTCAATGCGCATAGTAGCCAACAAAGAGTTCGCACAGAGCAACCCGGCGGCAGCTAAGCTATTTGAAATCATCAAGCTCAACATCAACGATGTGAGTGCTCAAAACATGATGATGAGTCAAGGTAAGGGCAGCCCTGCTGATATCGAAGCGCACGTAAACGGTTGGATCAAAGCGAATCAAAAACAGTTTGATGCTTGGGTAGCAGAAGCGAAAAAAGCAGCAATGTAATTGATTTAGTCTAACTAAGCTCCCCCAAATTGTCATGAAGGCCTCCCAAGATACTAGGAGGCCTTTTTTTGAATAGCTATTCCACAACGGCCATTGGTGTTCTTTGCATTCACCAAAGACCGCTTTGATTGAGTTTTCCTTAGTTAAAAAGTGAAGGTGAAGAAAGCTGGCTGGTTCACTTTATACATGTACGTTATACGTTTATGATTGAAATTTAAAAGAATTAGTATAGATTGGTGAGCAAATTTCTGACAAGGCTGTGACTAATTGGCAGTGCGCGAATGGATCAACGTTCACTCTCCAATATAGCTTAAATGACGCTATTTGGTACCATGAAAAGTTCAAACTGACGGCTAAATATACAACGTAGTAAGTAAGCTAGGATGGCCTATGAATCGTTACGGCACCATACGATTATCAACATTTTCCCCCATTAGAACTCCGCTCAACTCTAACAGTGAGCTTCGCTCTTCATTAAGTAGTAAAGAGCATCTACGTCTCAAACACAGACTAGAAAGAGTGTTTCATACACACTTTGAGCCCGTACAGCAGGTCAGGAATGACGGCTACAACAACATTGATTGTGACAATCATCCTTACTTCTTTCAAGCGATGTACTCAGGTAGTGTTGACCTCATTCGAACCGATGAATACATATCATCAAGAAAATTATTCCCTTGGTGGAAAAAAGCACGGCTGATTCGTAGTGATGTTCATTTTTTTGACGATACTGTAGGCGTATTGCATTTGGAAATCGATCTAAACATCGAAACCGATGAAGATGCTGAGTATTTATCCCGTGGAGAGATAGATAGCGATCTGTCAGAATTGGCAAACATTGCCTATCAATACTCTCTTAGGCCAGCGTTCAACAAGATTGCAAAAACATTGAACCTGACTAGCTACGACCATCTTATACAACCGGACAAGTTTAGGATATTCAACGACATCAGTTTTGAGCCCAACAAAAATGAGCACCAAGGAGTAATGTGGACGGGTCGCATGATATTTAGCCCTTTGGAACATTCGGATTCTTTGCTAAATATACTTCGCTCTTGGGTTGGGCTTGAGGAATCAGATGAGTTGGATGGGTATTATCTCGGATCCGGAAACATTCTTGTGCTCGATTATAAATCGGTCGAAGACTGGTACCGAGTTCAGCTCGTTTGCCAATGCTATAACGCCATACTCTATCTTCTAAACACCAAGCTAAAACGGACCTATGCAGAGATAACTGAGCGTGATGAACTTCGTTCAGGAAGCCGCAGAGAGTTAAGTTCAACCCTAAGTAGAACTCAGCGTTCATTGGAGCATATTGAATTTTGTAGCCTTGAGTTCAAAGATGCTCGAATTGGCACTCAGTCCAGTCGTCGCAAACTAATGAACCATTTTTGTGAAGCCTGGAGCTTAGAAGAACTTCAGGAGCTCACAATTCAGAGAGCAAACCTTATTAGTATACGGATAGACGCTATACTTGGTGAGCAGCAAGCAAAAATCAATAGAACTGTTGAATACCTATTATCGGGTATTGGCTGTTTAGCTATTGTCGACCTCACCATTAGTCTGATTTCAGCCTCTGACAACTTAGAACAAGATGACATTCCTGGTGTGTTTGACGTATTTAGCTCTATTCCTCATGATGGCTCTGCGTGGATGTCGATTGCAATCGTCAGTTTTATCTTTCTCTACTTGTACAAACAAAGGAACTGAGCCAATGGTCGCCAATACCAGAGTTCGATTTGATGTTTGCTTTACTGTAAACTCGCGCCAACAAGTTACACCCGTTTGTCAGCAATTAGGCTCCAGTTTAAGTAGACTGTTCGGAGGAGTTACTTTTTATAATAACGCTGAGGGAGCGATAGGATATTGGACTGCAGATAGTCATCTGTTCCTCGAAGAATATCCTACCGACGCAATGAGTGAGCCTTTGGTGGTGTTCTCTGTATCTGTGCTACCAGATCAACAAACATTTGCATTTGAACATATTAAGAGTGAGCTACAACAGATCAAAAATACCTTCCTTACTAATTCGAGTTACGTCCATATTGAAAGTCAGGTTGTAGAATCCCATCATTTCAAACTCGACTAACCCTTTTACACTCTCTGAGCGTCCGTTCGAATCGGTAAAAAACGTTCACGGCGCTCATTTGACTCCTAATCACCTCTCCGAAGTATGCAATCTTTGAATAGCTACCTACATGAAAGTAGCGGCTGTAAGTTTACTTTTGTTTGGTGACTATAAAAAACCATCACTGCCACTTTTCTTTTCGGCTCATGCTAATTAGCGATGAACCTTTTTTCGTTGAGCATGACTTTAGGGCAAAATGAGGTGTGTAAAAACACATTTTTGTAAAATTGACAGTGTAAAAATTTTGTTGTGAAATTGTGTGTAAAAAAGCGCTATTCTAAAAATCAAGCGGTAACCAAACGGTCATAAAGAAGTAATAGAGCTTGGTTAATGCAGTACTCAAAGCAGCTGAAGGAATAGACTATGAACATGCAAACATTCGATAAGACAGAGCAACAAAACCCACAAAACTTTATCGCACAAGCCGTGTTTGCCGTTGAAATGGTCGACGCAGGTGAGCCTACGCAAAAGCAGAAAATGGCCAAGCAGCTCCTTGATACGCTGTTCCCGCTAGAGATCGGTTCACACGAAGACGTAGTGAGTTACGAAATCAACTACCGCCACGTACAAGCCTTCTTCAAAAACGGCCAGCACAGCGGTTTACGCCACAACAAACACTTTGTTGCTTACACTGGTGATGAGTGCAACCCTGACAACATCTTGTTCCGCGACGAAAGTGGCACGCATGTAGAAATGACCATCGCCCGCAGCAAAGGTACAGGTTGTCTTGAACTGGTTGAAATTGATGATATCCAAATCGAAACATGCACGACATTTGGTGCATACAAAGAGATCGGATTACGTCACTGGGTTAGCTTGGTAAAAGGGGACGAAAAACGTCACCCATCGGCGAGTAATGAAGATAAAGAATATGTGGCTAAAGGTGGTGATGATTACTGTTTGACCTTTAGTTACGCTTGTTGATTAAGCCAACAGACAAAAGAGCCCCAAGCAAAGTGGGCTCTTTTTTGTGTGCTGTCTGAAACTTCATTGAAGGATCTATGTCATTACAATATCGACTACGGATTCAACTGGTACGTGCCTTTTAGTTGCTGTCTGACAAAAGCTTGAACCCTGTCAACCACTCTAGAACGGTGTCTTGGTTTTTTTCTATCCACTTTTCCGCAACTGTATCGACCCTTCCACCTTCTTGAACCTCTGCAAGCATTTTAACTAAAGACTTATTACTGATGACGAAGTTGTTCATCAGCACTTCAAGAGCGGCTTGCTCTTTAACCAAATCACTACGATAAGCGATTTGAATAGTACTCCTTGGCCAAGAGGTTCCTCTGTTTGGTTCGATTTGTTCGCGTTGAACAACTATATCTTGCCAAAGCGCGCTATTGTGGGGTTTTGACTCAATAAAGTGGACGTGCTGGTCCACAAATACGGCATCTGGATAGTAGCAAAAGAAAAGGCTTGGAACTTCATTTTGATTGTTCCTTGAATGCAACATTTGGAACACTTCGCTATCAAAAATATGGTAATTGTAAGAGGTATCTAGGCCATAAGCACTTAAGCGCCTCTGTTCTATCTCTGTCGACGACCAGCTGTCTGCACCTACCCAGATATCACCTTTACCATCACCGGTTAGATCGAAGCGAGCAATCATCTCTGGAGCGTTCAAATTATCCATAGTCAGTCGCGGGCTAGATTGGTGCCCATAATCCGTATAACACAATCCTTGAGAACCATTGGTTGACTCACCTCCTAAAGATACAGAACCGAATGCTTTAACATAACGACGAACAAGGTTTGGATTATTCTCAACCCAAAACTCTGGATGGATATCGACTAAACCTTTGTCCAAGTCCATTTCTTGGAATGCTTGTTGATTGGACACCGAACGAAGTGAGGCATCTAGCTCTGTATGCTGGTTTATGATTTTAGTGAGGATATGCCCCTTTATTTGCGCGCTTGGCCAGTCTAGTAGAGCTATGTTCACTTTTGTTTTAGAAGCAGGGTTGTTGGCCAACACCAACGGAGATGCTTCTATAGAACGCGTTTGTTCAAGAGAAGTGTAAAGAAATGCATAACCAAATCCACCAATTAAGAAAGTGAAGATACTAAATATCCAGTAGCCCCCCTGTTTGTTTGCCCCAGCAATGGACTTTTCTTTTATCAACGAAGATATTATGGATTCTAGTTCAGAACTCCTTTTGTCATCGACACCAAAACTAAGTTTCCCTTGAACATACCGTACTAAGTTAGTACACATGATGGCATGGTCAGGTCGGAGGGTAGTAAATTTATCACGTTCGAAAATGATGAGTAGCAGATAAATCATCGATGTACCGACAATCAAGGCAAATAGACTTGAAGAAAGTGTTTCAGGTCGGAACAACAGTGAGAAGATAACATTGGTGCCTCCCAACAAAAACAGGATGACAAACTCTTCAGTCGGTAAGCGATCACTTTCCATTGTTTGTAGCTTATCCCCGACTTTAAATAAGCCGAGTAAATCATCACGTGTTTCCGAGTTTTCCTGAGTATAGGAGAGCAGTTTGTATTTGAGGGTTTGGGTTCTCTTTTGCATTAACCGGAGTTCTTTTGACGACTTAAAGGCACGCAGGAAGCTAAAAAGATTTGTGTATGTATATTGTTTAAGTTCAGAAGGAAAGGGTTGAGTCGTTGTCACATTTTTATCGTTGTTTAGGCGCTCTACAATACGCATGGCATATTCGCTAAACTCACCTAGTAAATTCTCTCGCTCCCTGTTTAATGCAGTCGTTCGCTCAAGTGCAAAAGTTGCAAGTAGCACAAAGAATACCGTAGAAACAGCTAGCAGGTCGTAGTAGTTGTCGATAGAGGCGGCTGGCGCGAAAAGAATCCAAACTCCGATAAAACAGACCGAAGCGAACAGAATAAGTAGCGATGACTTAAGCGGATATTTCAAGACCAAGAATACGTTCGAGGCCACTATCAAAACAGACGCTACAGCTTCGTATTGATTAAGCAAACGGCCTTGCATGATCGCGAGGATAATTACAGCACCAACCGGCATCAAATACCATAATGCACTTATCGAAGCGTTATCCGCTTTGTATACAGATAAATCGTAAATAAGGCTCCCAACCGCCAAAATAACCACACCAACAAACGAAAGAAGTAATAAGTTTATTGGGTCAGGATCAGGCACTTCTTCTCCTGAGAACATCAGTGCGATGATAAGAAGAGGTGCCGCAATACTTCTTACTCCAGCTTCTGTCAGCAAGCCTCGCTTAAAACTACTTAAACGGAGCTTTTGGCAACTTGAGATTTCACTCCACGCATCCATGCACTTCATCCGAAAATAACAGTTAACCGCCATCGCAATGCCACCAGCTAGTGCAAAACCAATCGTCTGTAACATCGGGCTATCAAGCAAAATCCAGTCGGCTAAGTCCATATTCGGCGCTGTCAGGACTATAAAACCACCAAAGGCAGTAGCAGGAAAAATGTAGTCGCTTATAGTGACTTTCCGCTTATCTCGCCTTAACGCTGTATCAATTAGGAAAAATAAAATCGGCCACGTCTCGAATATCAAAATAGCAATCACATCGAACTCTTTCGATGTACTTAAAGCTGCGTACAGTAACAGGTGGTTAGTACAAATCAGAAAACCAGAACAAAGTGTTGGAACCAGTAGTTTTGAGATATTTGAACGGTTATATATGTCACTTAAACCCACTCTACTTTTGCCGAAAAACAGAAAGACAGTAAAAAGAATAATGCAGATCGCAGCAAATGAGTGAGCCACAGCAGCGACATAAAAAACATTACTTAGGTCGATTAGGTGGTTCACGACAGGTGGGTATAGCATCCACAAAAAAACTGCTGCTAACATGAGCATCACAGGGTGACGCAAAAATAAAATCAGTTTAGAACTCACTTATATGTGCCTTATTCGAATAATCCATTACTGAATGCCCTGTAAATATGTCGAGCCACTATTGTCAACTAGTTAATCTATACTAATTGTGCATTAGTTCAATAGTAACATAGGTACACAACAACCAGTGTAAAGCGTTAGACACTTCAAGAAACAGGCTCCAGCGAGAGTTAACTAGCTATGGGGCGGAGTTCATTTTTGATGTTACCCGGTGACATGAATAGTTGCTACGTTAGTGACAACAATAAATTTGCAGGGATCTCGCATTGGCAGAAGTAGGCAATTAGCTTCCTTACAGTCAGTAAAAGAAATGAGAACAAACAACCCAACCATAGTATCTGTGGTTGGGTTGTCTTATTTAGGTAGATAATGCAGTAAATAGAAGCATTAAGGCAGGGGGCGCCTGATATCATATGTAAACTTAGCTCTTTCTATTCTTCACTACGATTGCTACTAATCAAGTGATTCGATGCTGCCTCAGCCAATAACGCACCACCAATCACCAAAGTTTGGTAATAAGCAGGCACGAGAATAAGCATCCCAACAGTCAGCGTCATGATAATCAGCGCACCTACAAATGAACGCAGTACTTGGCCTTCACCGCCACCAATCGCAGTACCACCAATTAACACCACAAGAATAGCCGTTAATGAAGCTAAAGCCTAAGCGTAGTCTGTGAATCGAAAATTGAGCAGTTGTTTGCATCAACATTGACCGTAACTTGATCGCCAGCAGCAATGCTCTCTTCCGAGGTGATTCGATGAGACAACGTATGCTGGTCGCTAAATTTCGTCCAGACTAAGGTATCGGATCCCATTGGTTCAACGAGTTCAACTTGACCGACTAGAGCGTTATTGGCGGCATTTTCTTTCACCATTAAGTGCTCTGGTCTAATACCAAGTGTGACATTCATTTTATCCTCAGGAGGCTGCGAAAATGGATAGTCAGTGACATCGACGAGTAAACCGTGAGAGTTGAACGTGATTGCCTGTTGAGTCACTTCCAACTGCCCTTCGATGCAGTTCATCGCAGGCGAACCCAGGAACGTAGCAACAAACAGGTTTTGTGGCTTGTTGTAGACATTGTGCGGGGTATCCAGCTGTTGGATGATACCGTCTTTCATTACCGCGATACGATCCGCCAGCGTCAGTGCTTCAATTTGGTCATGAGTGACATAGATCATGGTGGCATGGAGCGTTTTGTGAAGCTTTTTGATTTCCAGTCTTAGCTCAGCTCGAAGCTTTGCATCTAGATTCGACAGAGGTTCATCAAATAGATAGATATCGGCATCACGAACCAAGGCACGACCAATTGCCACACGTTGGCGTTGTCCACCTGAAAGGGCGGAAGGCTTACGCTTTAATAGTGGTTCGAGCTGGAGCAATTTAGCGGCCCACGCCACTTTCTTATTGATCGTCTCTTTGTCGACACCCGCAATACGAAGGCCAAATGACATGTTCTTTTCAACACTCATGGTTGGGTATAGCGCGTAGGACTGAAACACCATGCCAATCCCGCGATCTTTAGGATCCGCCCACGTCACATCTTTGCCATCAAAGTGTATCGAACCACCAGAGGTATCAATCAGCCCACCAATGGCATTCAATAGAGTGGATTTGCCACAACCGGAAGGACCAAGGAGTACTAAAAACTCTCCGTCATTGATGGCAAGGTCTAGTTGGTTGACGATCTTGATTGAGTCGTAGCTGATATCAAGTTTGCTAATATTTACGATTCCCATAGCGTTATCCTTTAACTGCGCCAGAGGCGATACCACGCACAAACCAGCGTCCTGATGCGACGTAAATGATCAGTGGTACGAGTGATGTAAGAATAGTGGCGGCCATGTTCACGTTATAGGCGCGCTCACCAGTGGTGGTGTTGACGATGTTGTTCAGTTGAACCGTCATTGGAAGGTTGTCGTTGCCCGCAAAAACCAAACCAATTAAGAAATCGTTCCAGATATTAGTCACCTGCATGATCACCGCAACGATGATGATGGGCACTGACATAGGTAGCATGATGGTGAAGAACACTTTGAAAAATCCGGCGCCGTCGATACGAGCGGCATTAAACAGCTCCATTGGCAACGTACTGTAGTAGTTTCTAAATAGTAGCGTCATGATCGGCATGCCGAAGATAACGTGTGAAACCACAACACCCGTAAGCGTTCCATAGATCCCGATATCGGCGTAAACGCGAATCAGCGGGTAAATAAACACCTGATAAGGGATAAATGCCCCAAGCAAAAGACACGCAAACAGTAAGTTAGCGCCTTTTATTTTCCAAAACGAAAGGGTATAGCCATTGATGGCGCCAAACAGCACCGAGATGACCACGCTAGGGATTAAGATACGGACGGAGTTCCAAAACCCCACTTGCAGACCACTACAATCAAGGCCAGTACATGCGCTGCTCCAAGCTACTTTCCAAGCGTCCAACGTGAAGTTTTGTGGTAGGGCAAAGATTGAAGACAGACGAATCTCTTCGAGTTCTTTAAAAGAAGTGACTAGCATGACGTAGAGCGGCAGCAAGAAAAACAGGGCGGTAATGGTCAGAAAACCATAGACACCAATGCGTCCCCAACGGGCTTTAACAGACATGACGCGTTTGCTGGGTGTCGCACCCATTGTAGGTGAAAGAGTCGCAGACATAAGTTACCTACCTTGTTTCTTGATATAGTTCGAGTAAATAAATGGCGTAATCAAGCACAAGACCGTGGTCAACATAACCGTTGAAGCTGCGGTGGCAAGGCCGATATTGGCGCGCTCGAATAGGTTATCCATAATGAACTTTGCTGGAACTTCACTGGCCACGCCAGGGCCGCCACCTGTCATCGCGACTACAACGTCATACATTTTGATGATGCTAATCGACAGCAATACAACGGTTGTAATAATCATTGGGCGCAACATAGGTAAAATAATGCTGATGTAGACACGCCAAGTGGGAATACCGTCTATTTTTGTCGCTTTCCAGAGATCGTCATCAATGCCACGAAGACCTGCGAGGAGCAGCGCCATGACCAGTCCGGCACCTTGCCACACTGCGGCAATGACAACGGTGTACAGCACCATATTCGGATCGACAATCCAGTCAAATGTGAACGATTCCCAACCAAGAGATTGCATGGTGTTTTGAATGCCTAACTGAGGGTTAAATATCCACTGCCAAACCAAACCCGTCACGATAAACGACATTGCATAAGGGAATAAAAAAACGGTTCTGAAGAAGCTTTCGGCTTTAATTTTCTGGTCAATAAACACAGAAAGTAGAAATCCGAGTACAAAGCAAATCGCTAAGAAGAGAAAGGCGATGATCAGTAGGTTTTCTAGCGAGACGATCCAACGGGATGTGCTAAAGAGTCGCTCATATTGAGCAAAGCCAACGAAATCGTTTCTTGGCAACATTCTTGAGCTAGAAAACGAAAGACGTACTGACCAAACCATCGTACCCATATAGGCAATCATGACCGTTAATGCCATGGGTAGAGCAGCCACATAGGCTAGGGCGTTACGTTTTAGGTGTCTTTGCACCGCAGCAACATTCATGGATGCACTCCAAAGTAAGTCTTAATGAGGAAGCATTTCATTGAATGGCGCACCGAGGTGCGCCGTTAACAACAGTGAGATTAATCGCGAAGTGCTTGAGTGAAGATGGCGACTGCCTTATCCGTCGTCATGTTCTGTGTGTTCCACACCTCAGTGACGGCGTCTTTTAAAGAGCCATACAGGTACTCTTCCATTAGCATTGAGCCATCTGGGACTTGACGCTCAGCCACTTTGAGGATGGCTGCGCCTTTTTGAGCACAGATATCCATGTTAGACACATCAATATCGGTACGAACTGGCACTGAGCCTTTCAGGTTATTGAATTTTACCTGTGTTTCTGGGCTCAGCATCGATTCCACCAGTTTTTTCTGAGCTGCGACTTGTGCGCCATCGTCCGTTTTAGGGAAGACAAAGACATCCCCGCCGACAATATAGAGTGAGTCGTCACCGAGACCTGGGAAACAGCCGTAGTCTTGACCAGGGATCTTGTTAGCTTGAGTGAACTCACCTTTTGCCCAGTCACCCATAATCTGCATACCCGCTTTGTCGTTGATGACAAGGCTCGTTGTGTCATTCCAGTTACGACCTGGTGAACCTGCATCGACGTAAGGCTTAAGTTTCAGGAAGGTATCGACCACCTGTTTGAATTCGTCGGAATTTAGTGTTTTTGCGTCGCGCTTACCTAGTGCATCTAGGTAAAGTTGCTTGCCGCCGACATTACTTAGAACCGTTGCGAATAGCAGGTTCTCTTGCCAATTCTGACCACCAAGCGCAAGTGGGATGTAGCCTGCAGATTTGAGTTTATCTAGGCTCGAGAACAGTTCGTCCACCGTTTGTGGTTCTTTATCAATGCCCGCTTTTTCAAATGCATCTTTCGAGTACCAGAACCAACCAGGCATATGAATGTTGACCGGAGCGGCATAGAAGTGTCCGTCCACTTTAATGGCGTTTAGAGTTGGTTCAGGCAGGATCTGTTCCCAATTGTTGGCCGTCGCTACGTCATCGATGTTGTTCAGCATCCCTTCAGCAATCATTTCATGGTATTGCTGAGAGGTATTGAATAGCGCCGCTGTGGTCGGAGAGCCACCTAGCATACGGTTCATCGCTGCACTTCGGGCATTAGAACCTCCAGCAACCGCACTGTCTTTCCAAGTGCCGCCTTGCGCCTCAAATGATTCTGCTAACACTTTGATAGCTGCTGATTCGCCGCCGGAAGTCCACCAGTGCATAACTTCGGCTTCTTCCTTGGCAATAACCGGAGATGCGATAAGTCCAATGATCGTAGCGAGCGTAAGTTTCTTCATCATGGGGATACCTTTTGTTTTCGTTATTGTGCCTGTTTTTGTAATTGGATTGGTCGTCATGGAATGGATTCCAATTATTTATTTTATAACGCTCATTTCCGTATTGTTCTAGAGGTTTTTTGATTGATTTATAAACATGTGTTACCGGTCACATTCCATGTAAAAAGCGCAATTTTTAGCAAAATTGGCTGTATAAGTGCCCGATATCGCTTTAGTATTAACGATAAGTCATCAATTTAACCAACGTGAGTAAAACCTAATGGCAACAATAAAAGACGTGGCAAAACTCGCAGGTGTGGGTGTTGGAACTGTTTCCAGATACTTGTCTGGGAGCGCGTCAGTCTCATCCGCTTCTGGGGAAAAAGTAGCGTCGGCGATGGCGGAGTTAAATTATCGGCCAAACAGTATGGCGCGCTCACTATCGTCGAAGCGCTCAAACATTATTGGTCTGTGGGTGCCTTCTTTTTCGGGCTCCTTTCATCGAAAGATGCTGCAAACCATCGAGCGAGAGCTACGAAAACGCGATAAGCATATTATTCTCGCCAATGCCGAGGATGCGAAAACGGATAAAGAGCGCATCGGCTGCCTAGATTACTTAATTGAACGTGACTGTGATGGAATTCTGATGTCGTGTCCGGAGCTTTCTGTTGTCGAGCTGGCACGGATTGAGGCGCGTTATCCAAAAGTGGTGTTTATAAACAGAGACATTGAAGAGCTGATTGATAAGACCTTTTGTGTAAATCACTACCAAGGAGGCCGATTAGCAGCAGAACACCTTATAGAGTTAGGGCACAAAGAGATTGCCATCGTGACAGGTCGAATGAATGCCCAAGATGCACTCAGCCGACACCAAGGGTTTATTGATCGATTAGCGGAAGAGGGTATCGAGGTTGATGCCGACCTCATTGAGCATGGTGGTTACAGCTTTGAGCTTGGTAAAGAAGCCACGCAGCGCTTAATAGACAAAAAGCGCCCATTTACTGCGCTTTTCTGTGGAAATGACAACAGCGCAATGGCTGCGATTGCCACTTTCAACAAACAGGGTATTGCGGTTGGCAAACAGATGTCGGTTGTCGGTTATGATGACATTGATATCTCTCAATATACGTCGCCAGCCATGACGAGTGTGCGCATTCCTTTAGAAGATATCTCTATCAATGCCTGTCACCAGCTCCTTAACTTATGCTACGGGGAATCTCTCCCTATCCAAACACGTTTTGAGCCGACACTGTCGGTTCGAGAATCAACTCACTCAGTAAAATAATCGCAAATAAAGTTGTACTTCAGAGGGAGATAGAATGACAAACTACATTGAAGCTGGCGCACGATTTTCGCTAGACAGCCCAACGTTGGTGCCAAATTCAGCGGGATACTTGTGGAACAAACATATGATGATTCACATGAATTGTCAGGGCTACGCTGTCGCTCAATATATGAATCCAGAGCCGAAAAAATACGCCCATAATCCGAACATGGCGGCGACGAGTTTCATGCAGCCGGAGCAACCTTATTTTGCACACCATCCGGGACGTTTTTTCTATCTTCGTGATGACGAAAGTGGGGAGCTATTCTCTGCGCCATTTGCGCCTATCAAAGCCGAACTAGACAGCTTTGAGTTTCAACCTGGCCTCAGTGATATTAAGTGGAAGATCAAGCACTCGGATCTTGAACTGGATATGACACTGACACTCAGCCCGGACTTGGCTGCAGAGCTATGGCATGTCAAGGTGCGTAATAGTGACAGCCAATCAAGAAAGGTGTCACTGGTTCCTTATTTCCCAGTAGGATACATGTCCTGGATGAACATGGGAGCACACTTTGATGATGAGCTTAACGCCGTGGTGTGTACGTCTATTACTCCCTACCAAAAACTTGAAGATTACGCGAAGAACAAGCATCTAAAAGACATCACGTACTTGGCATCCGATGTTAAGCCAACGTATTTTGAGACCAGTTTGCCTCGATTTGAGGGGCAGGGTGGCCTTCACAACCCAACAGGACTGAGTGATAAACGCAGTCTAAGTGACCAACCAAGTCACTACGAAATGCCAGCCTGTATTATGCAGTTTGAACTAGACCTACAGCCGGGAGATGAGAGCGAGTACAACTTTGTTTTTGGCCCTGCGCTGGATAAGCAGGAGATTGCCGAAACGCTTGACCTCACCTTAAGCGACAATAAAGCGCATGCAGCAGCGGATTACGCTAGCTACATTGAGTCGGGCAAAGGGGTTTTAAACATATCAACGCCGGATAAGATCTTTGATCAGTTCGTCAACAACTGGCTACCCAGACAGGTGTTCTACCATGGCGATACTCATCGTCTAACTACCGATCCGCAAACGCGTAACTACCTGCAAGATGGGATGGGAATGGCCTATGTTAATCATGAAGCGACAAAACAGGTCATCCTTACGTCACTGAGCCAGCAAAAGCGCGATGGTGAAATGCCTGATGGCATTTTGTTAACTCCGGAAGCAACGCTGAAATACATCAATCAAATACCGCACACGGATCATTCTGTCTGGCTTACCTTGATCCTTGAGTCTTACATTAACGAGAGTAATGACTGGGCGATTCTCGATGAACGACTGACGTGGCATGATTCTGATGACAAGAGCACCGTCTTAGAACACATGAACATGGCAATGCGCCATATGTGCGGCGCACGTGACGAACGTGGTTTGCCTTATATTGCTCAAGGTGACTGGTGTGACCCTATGAATATGGTAGGGCCAAAGGGTAAAGGCGTTTCCGGCTGGCTCACTCAAGCACTCAGTTTTGCACTGCAGTCTTGGATACGTTTATCTCGAGATGTGAATGACGCTAACGAGTTGGATAGGTTCCAACACACCGTTGATGAGCTCGTTGTGATTGCTGATGAGTATCTATGGAAGGGAGATTGGTACGCGCGAGGAATTACCGATGATGGGGTAACATTCGGAGTGCCAGAGGATAAAGAAGGGCGTATTTTCTTAAATACCCAAAGCTGGGCATTCCTTGCCAATATGCCCAATGCACTGCAAACCGAGAGAATGTTAAAGGCGGTGGATGAGCAACTGGATACCCCATACGGCGTGATGCTGTGTGCACCAGCATTTACTGCAATGCGTGAAGATGTGGGTCGCGTAACACAAAAATGGCCAGGCTCAGGAGAGAATGGCTCCGTCTACAACCATGCCGCTGCGTTTTATGCAGCAAGTATGTACCATATTAATCAGTCAGATAGAGCCTTTAGCACCTTGCGTAAAATGCTGGCCGATCCAGAGTGTGAGTCTTTTGTTCAAAGAGGACAGCTGCCACTTTACATTCCAAACTACTATCGCGGTGCGTACTATCAATATCCTGACACTGCGGGCCGTTCGAGTAACCTCTTCAATACCGGTACAGGGGCTTGGTTCTATCGTCTAGTTATCGAAAATCTATTCGGCCTTAAGGGCTGTCGGGAAGGGCTGGTGATTTCCCCTCAACTGCCTACTGAGTGGCAAAAGGCGAGAGTTAAGCGTGAATTTAGAGGCGCGATACTTGACGTTGAATATCAATTGGTGAGTGATAAAACCCAGGCTTGTATTGAAGTTGATGGAGTGGTGCTATCGAGTAACTTGATCGAGGATATTGCTGCCGGTAAGCATTATTCAGTGGTGGTTAACTATCACAATGGTGGGTGAATAGTGGGTAGTGCACATTAATGACATCTAATAGCTACTAGGTACAGGAAAACCTCCAAAGTCAGACTTTGGAGGTTTTTTTTAAGTTATTAGTTACTGCATTTTTGTCTTTTTGAAGACTAAGTAAGATGCGATTTTCGTTAATAAATGTCTATCGATCCAATAAGAAGTTGATTGCCAATTTATAGCCTTTCGTTCCCATGCCAATGATAGTGCCCGCAGCAACGGGAGAGATATAGGAGTGATGACGGAAGGTCTCACGGGCGTGTACGTTAGAAATGTGTACTTCGATTACAGGAACATCGACGCCTTTGATTGCATCGTGTAGAGCGATTGACGTATGAGTATAAGCGCCAGGGTTGAACACCACGCCATCACAATGCCCTTGCTTGAACTCAGCGCCAGCTTTATGAATAGCATCAATCAAATGGCCTTCGGTGTTGCTCTGTAAGCACTCTGTCTCATAGCCATACTCTGAAGCCACTTTACGGCAGTTTTCCTCAACATCGGCAAGTGTTTCGTAGCCATATTGCTGTGGTTCACGGGAGCCAAGTAAGTTTAAGTTGGGGCCGTTAACTATCAGTAGTTTTTTCATGGGGTAGTTCGTCCTTAATCTAGTTTCGAAAGCTGCGAGTGTTTAATGGAATCGAGTTGTTCTTTAGTGGGGGTTTCACCAGTAAAAAGCATGAAGGCATCATTGGCTTGGTGGAAAAAGAGCTCGAAGCCACTTAATACGTCAATAGACGCGCGCGATGCGGCGATTGTAAATTTTGTAATGTGAGGCGTGTAGACGGCATCAAACACCCAAGACTGTTCTTCAAGCCACGACGAGTCGATAGGGCACCCAGGCGTAGAATAATGCCCAACAGGAGTGCAGTTTAGAACCCCGTCGGCGCGTCTTATGTAGTGTTCGAGGTTCGACTCATCTAAGTGAATGGTATCGATGCTCTCGTTAGAGAGCGCCTGTTCAAGCTCAGCGACTTTGCTCGGTTCTTTATCGTAAAGGGCAATTTGAGTAGCCCCTAAATCGACAAGTGAAAAGCAGATAGCTTTGCCGACACCACCACACCCGAGTAAAACCACATTACCTGGCTGTTTGGAACGAAATTGCTTAAATGCGGTGATAAACCCACTGTAATCGGTGTTAAAGGCGACAATTTTGTCATTTCTTTTAACTAGGGTGTTGGCTGCATTTACCCTTTGCGCACATGGGGCGATGCTATCGGCTGCAATGAGTACTTGTTCTTTGTATGGGTAAGTGACATTGGCAGAATCAACATTGCCGTTAAACAGTTCGAGAGTATGTTGTTGTAGCTCATGAGCGCAGTTTGTTGTGAGTTCGTCCAGCTCATAGTTCAAATCTATATTAAGTGAGCGTGCCAGCTGATTGTGAAAAGCAGGGGATTGAGAGCGTTGGATGTTCTGTCCAATAAGTCGGCATTGAATCATAGTTCATTCCTTGTTGTGTTTTCATCACGCTATCAAATGTTGTCCGTTTGCGATAATTGCTTTTAATTAACACCTATTCATTTTTGTAGAACCACTTGCAGCGGGGTTTTAATCCCTCGCGCTGTCCGAAGTAAATGTCACTTCTATCTCAAAATCTTATACCTTGAGAAATAATTGAAATATCGCATTACCAACCTGGCCGCTATAGTGGCTTTAGTCATTCAGCGCGCCATTTACGGATGCTTTTGGCCTCATTTTACTCAGTTTTTCAGCCTTTGGGCTTTACGGCTTGAAGAGCAAGAACAAACCGTATGTTCAGATATTTACAAGGATAATAAGGTATTAACATGCAGAACAATCTTGTAGTCCAACACATTCAAAGACCAGATAAAAATGTGGTTGAGAGTTTACGTAAATGTGGTGTCGCCACGATTCATGAATCGCAGGGCCGCAAGGGGTTACTTGCTCATTACATGCGCCCGATTTTCCAAGGCGATGCCGTAGCAGGCTCTGCGTTGACCATATCGGGTGCGGCTGGTGATAACTGGATGATGCATGTGGCGATAGAACAAGCGCAAGAGGGTGACTTCTTAATCTTTGCGCCAACATCACCGTCGAATCACGGCTACTTTGGTGATCTTCTGGCTACATCAGCGCAAGCTCGTGGCGTGGTGGGATTAGTGATTGAAGGCGGCGTGCGCGATACTCGTGATTTACGAGAAATGAACTTTCCAGTTTGGTCTAAAGCCGTATTTAGCGAGGGTACAATCAAAGAAACTCTTGGTTCCGTAAATGTTCCGCTGACGTGTGCCGGTGAGCTTGTTTATCCTGGCGATATTGTAGTGGCTGATGATGATGGTGTAGTGGTCGTTCGACGCGAAGAAGCTGAAGAAGTACTGCATGAATCATTAGCTCGCATGGAGCGTGAAGAAGACAAACGGGTTCGTTTGGCCAATGGTGAGCTAGGTCTGGATATTTACCAAATGCGTGACCGTCTGGCTGCGAAAGGGCTGAAATATGTCTAGTCCTGTATTGAGTGCCCCTTGTATGTGGATGCGTTCGGGTACGTCAAAGGGTGCTTACTTTCTCCGTCAAGATTTACCCAGCAATGACAAGCAACGAGATGATTTTTTGCTATCAATCATGGGTTCGCCAGATGTAAGGCAGATTGATGGTATTGGAGGCGCTGATCCTCTTACTTCAAAAGTGGCGGTCGTAGAGCCTTCAACACGTGAAGGCGTCGATATTGATTACCTATTTTTGCAAGTCTTTGTGGATAAAAAGTTGATCAGTGAGAAGCAAAATTGCGGCAACATTTTAGCAGGTGTCGCGCCTTTTGTCATTGAACGAGGATTGGTGGAAGCGCAAGAGGGAGAAACCTCTGTTCGGATCTTTATGAAGAACACGATGCAGATTGCTACGGTGACGGTTCAAACTCCGAATAAGCGAGTCAGCTATGTTGGTGACTGCGCCATAGACGGCGTACCTAATACGTCTGCACCTATTGCGGTCTGTTTTGAAGATACTGCTGGCTCGAGCTGTGGCGCACTACTTCCAAGTGGCAATCACGTTGATGTGATTGAAGGGGTTGAAGTTACGTTGATTGATAGTGGCATGCCAGTGGTGGTGCTAGACGCGAAAGACTTTGGGCTGACTGGAGATGAATCACGTGAAGCACTCGATGACAATGTGGAGTTAAAGCGGCGATTGGAGTCGATTCGCCTAAAAGCGGGGCCGTTGATGAACTTGGGAGATGTGCGAGCGTTATCAGTGCCGAAGATGGCGCTGGTTAGTGCTCCACAGTATGGCGGAGCGGTATCTACCCGCACGTTCATACCACATCGCTGTCATGCTTCCATTGGCGTTTTAGGTGCCGTCAGTGTAGCAACGGCATGCATGTTGCCAGAAACCCCAGCAAGTCGAATTGCCAAAGTCACTACAGAAGATCCAATTAAGATGGATGTTGAACACCCAATAGGAAAGATGAGTGTGGTGTTGGACGTTGAAAACAATCAGGTAAAGTCCGCGGCCATTCTTCGAACAGCGCGTAAGTTGTTTGATGGAACCGTATTTGGACAGCAGACCTACTGAATATAACAAGGAAGAAAAATGGACGCTGATTACTTACCATTCCACCCTAATCCAAGCCAGCCTAAATTTGTCGTACCTGAAGGCGCGGTGGACGTTCACTGTCATGTGTTTGGTCCAGCTTCAAAGTTTCCCTACTCACCTGCACGCAAGTACACGCCTTGTGATGCATCAAAAGAGCAGCTGTTTGCGCTACGTGATTTTCTTGGTTTCAGCCGTAACGTTATTGTACAAGCTTCTTGTCACAGCACGGATAATCGAGCTTTGGTTGATGCGCTTGAAACCGCTGGTGATCTCGCGCGTGGCATCGCCTTTGTTGATGAGACGATTACCGAACAAGAGCTCTCTGAAATGGACAAAGCAGGTGTTCGCGGAGTGCGTTTTAACTTTGTGAAGCGCTTGGTGGATACCGTGCCAGTCGAAAAACTAAGAGCTATTGCCGATAAAATTCGCCCGTTAGGTTGGCACGTGGTTGTCTACTTTGAGTCGCAAGACATTGACGATGTCATTCCATTCCTTGAAGAACTCAACATGACCGTAGTGATCGACCACATGGGGCGCCCTAATGTCGAAAAAGGTATCGATAGCCCTGAGTTTGGAAAGTTTATCTCTTTGATGGAGCGCAATCCAAACATCTGGTGCAAAGTAAGTTGTCCTGAGCGACTTACACATACTCCACCAGATTATTCGGATGTTGTGCCATTTGCTAAGACCCTGGTTGACTTATTTCCAAGCCGAGTGCTTTGGGGGACGGATTGGCCGCACCCTAATATGAAGTCACATACGCCAGATGATGGTCACTTAGTGGATGTGATCCCTCAAATTGCAACGACTGCACAACAGCAACAGATGCTGTTAGTAACCAATCCAATGAAACTCTACTGGCCGGAGAGTGTGTAACATGACTTACTTAAATAATAAACCTATCCCTGGTACTACGATGTTTGACGGCAAGATGGCTTGTAAAGGCTACGGCCTAAATAAGATGTGTCATTCGCTCAACGAGCAGTGTGGTCGTGACGAATTCACTGCTAATGAGATGGACTACTGCGACAAATATGGCTTAACAGAAGCTCAGAAAACAGCGATTCAGCAACGTGATGTCTTAGGGCTTATCCGCGAAGGTGGCAGTATTTACTATCTGGCAAAATTCGTCGGAATGTTGGGTCTAAATATGCAAGACATTGGTGCATTACAGACGGGTATGACAGTAGAAGAATTCAAACAAATGTTAGTAGAGGCGGGGAAATAATTATGGCAAAAGTTGTTGGTGGTATTACTACCTCTCACATTCCTTCAATTGGTAAGGCTATTGAGAACAATCTACAGCAGACAGACTATTGGAAGCCACTGTTTGATGCCTACCCACCTATCCATCATTGGCTTGATGAGGTTAAGCCGGATGTAGCCGTTGTTTTCTACAATGATCATGGCTTGGAATTTTTCTTGGATAAAAAGCCGACATTTGCGATCGGTGCTGCACCTTCTTATAAAAATGCCGATGAAGGTTGGGGGATTCCGACTATTCCTGAAATTAAAGGCGACCCAGAGCTTTCCTGGCATATCTGTAACCAGTTGGTGGAAGATGAATTCGACATTACGATTTGCCAAGAAATGAAAGTAGACCATGGGTTAACGGTTCCGATGCAGCTTATGTGGCCGAACTTTAGCTATGGTCATATGAAGGTGATCCCTGTTTGCATCAACGTTGAGCAACACCCAATGCCATCGCCGAAACGTTGTTTTGACTTCGGTAAGGCGATAGGTAAAGCGATCGAAAGTTACGACCAAAACCTTAAAGTGGTTGTGCTTGGTACAGGAGGGTTGTCGCATCAACTTGATGGCGAACGCGCTGGCTTTATTAACAAAGAGTTTGATCTTTATTGTATGGAAAAACTCATTGATGATCCCGAAACACTAACCAAACTGTCGATTTACGATCTGGTCGAGCAAGGCGGTGCACAGGGCGCGGAATTGATTATGTGGTTAGGCATGAGAGGCGCACTAACGGGTGAGTTAAATGTTCTTAAAAGTAGCTATCATGCGCCTATTTCAAATACAGGTGCAGGTACCATGCTGATTGAGAACAATTAGGCATAAACGTCTAACCGTTCTCTTTTTTGAAACCTCAAGCAGTGATGCTTGAGGTTTTTTAGTATCTAGGGAAAGCGACGACTCCGGACACGCTCTGATACTGCATCAATCGAATAAGAGGCTTTAGCGCAGCGTAAGCTATCGGCAGAGTCTTTTGCGAACAACCCAGTTACTAAGGAGGCCGCGAAATACAAGAGTGTTGAATGGGCGTCAGAGCTAGAACCGGAGCCAAAGCCATGAAGAGAAGAGGCTTGGTTAGCCATGGTGCTGGCGCACTTAACGACACAAAAAAGGCCAGTCGATTCAACGACTGGCCTAACATGTTTTCTAGGTTCTAGGTTCTAGGTTCTAGGTTCTAGGTTCTAGGTTCGAGCTCAGGAAAAGGGCTTTCCATTGTCCTCGATGTTAGTGTCTAAACAATGTGAGCCATTTGCTGCTTGGTTTTAGCGCGTACAAGGAAGCATAGCGCGACAAACAAAATGAAGCCCAACGCTCTAGTTAACACTATCGGCGTACTAAAGTTAGTTGCAGCCTCTGGCCAAGCGATAAAAATCGCAGCAGCGATAAAGCCGCTTCGTTTCATCCATGTCAATGGAACACCTAACCAGCCAGAGAAACCAATACTCATGGATATTGTTGCCATAGTCGCTAGGGAGATAGCCACTACTATACTTAAACCATCACCGATCAGTAACACGCCTGGCATAGTGACAAATAAGAATGGGATGAGTAATTTAACAAACCCTAAACGCATTGATTCGATGGCCGTCTCATTGGCGTCTGCTCCTGAAATTGTGGCTGCGGCATACGCTGCGAGTGCGACTGGTGGCGTAATTGCTGACACCAAACCAAAATAGAAAATGAACATGTGGGCGGAAATCGTTTCCATGCCCAGTTGTGTCATTGCAGGCGCAACGAGAACTGCCAAGAGAAGGTAGGCCGCTGAGGTTGGCAGTCCCATTCCAAGAACAAAAGAAGCGAGTGCCGTTAACAGCAAAACCGTCCAGAGACTGCCGTCACCAACGTCAATGATAAGGCCAGAAATCATCAGACCCATGCCCGTTAAGTTCAAAATACCAATCACAATACCCGCAGAGGCCACAGCCGCTACGATGGGCAGTGTATTGACCAAGGTGTCCTTGCAGGAATCAATCAGATCGACCCAGTTAACACGAGTCTCTGGCTTCCATGGACTAATAACCAGGCCGGCAATAATACCCATGACCGCCGCTTGGGTTGGTGACTGTCCGGAGATCATCAGACCCACTAGGACGGCCAGAGGCAATAGCAGGTAAATCTTAGTCTGCAGGGTCGCTTTAAGTAGCGCCCAACCCGCCTCAGAGTCGGGTTTAAGACCTAATCGGCCTGCTTCTAAGCGCACTGAAATCATTAGTGCGAGTAGATATAGCAGTGCAGGAACTAAGGCAGCCAGTGCGATTTCTGCGTAAGGAACACCGATCATTTCTGCCATTAAGAAGGCAGCAGCCCCCATGACAGGTGGCATGATCTGTCCTGCTGACGAGGCGGCGGCTTCTATTGCGCCTGCTAATTTCGGGCTGTAGCCAACACGCTTCATTAGGGGGATAGTGAATGTACCCGTGGTGACCACATTTGCTACCGCACTGCCATTGAGAGAGCCGAGCAAAGCGCTCGACAGTGCAGCGGATAATCCAGGACCACCCTGAACGCGTCCTGTTAGTCCTCTAGCGATATCAACAAATACGGCTCCGGTTCCTATCTTGGTTAGTATGGTTCCAAATAAACCGAACAAGAAAATGTACTCTACGGCGACCCCCATAGGCACACCATAAACACCTTCTGTTGAAAGAAGCAGTGTTGATGTTAATCGGTGCAGATCATAGCCACCGTGTCCGTACTCACCTGGAATTAAGTCACCAAAATAGACATAAGTAAAAGCAGTAGCCATTAAAATGATCAGAGCTCGGCCAACGGCCTGCCTTACAAATACAAAAATGACTAAGATGAGGGCGAGGAATACCCAAATGTCTTCAGAAACGGACATCGCACCACGCATGATGATGTCAATATAAGAGTTCCATAAGTAGGGGCCGGGAATTAACGCGATGAGGGACAGCAAGTAGAGACCAGTCCGTAGAAACACTGACTGTGTTTGGGAGGCGTAGAAAACCATGGCCGCACAAGCGACTAAAGAGAAAAATGATGAACGTAAAAGTAGGGCAGTGATGCCCCCGTAATAGGCGCCGTAAAGAACAAGACCAGCCGTCGCAACGGCTAATACACTGAACAAAATAGATACGACAAGTTGCTCCTTCCAACCTAAGGACTCAGATGGAAGAAGCAGACTTGAGAAAGAGGTCTGCTTCATAGAGAGTTCCTTTAGTTAGTTTTAGACTCGTCGAAGTATTGTTTCGCACCCGGGTGCAAATCGATAGGGGTCGTTGGAGCGGTTTCTAATTGGATATTTTTAGCTTGGGGATGCACTTGTACCAGCTCATCCAAATTAGAGAAAATTGCATTGGTAATGCTGTAGATTTGGTTTTTGTCTACTTTACTACTGGTGAACAAAATCGCCGGGTCATTAATAACCGTAACTGGCTCTGCAATATCAGAGTAAACCCCTGGCTGCAATTGAGCGACTTGATAGAAAGGATACTTTTCGACCATGCTTTGAAGCTTCTCTTTATCGGCGGAAAGTAGCTTCATATCTACTTGAGAGTTTAAATCGATGAGAGAAGAGGTTGGCGCACCGGCTAAAACAACTGTGGCATCAACCTGACCACTAACAAGCGCTTTCACGCCCTCAGTGTATGATAAAAAGCGTGGGGTTATCTGTTTGAAAACGCCATACTCTTCAAGCAAACGCTGCGTGATAACGGCAGCATTACTACCCGGAGGACCTACACTCACACGCTTTCCCTTCAAGTCGTCAAATGAGTTAATCCCTTTACCTTTGACCGTTGCCACTTGCAAAACCGCCGGATAAAGATACGCGACACTTGCTACATCTAACGCCCCGGTTCTTTCAAATGGTCCTTGTCCATTTTTAGCTTCAAACAGTGTGGAGGAAGAAGAGAAGCCGATCGTCATTTGGCCAGCAGCGACTCTGTGGTTGTTTTCGACAGATGCGCCAGTCACTTCTGCGCGAGCGGTTGTATCGTCAACATGTTTGTTTACGGTTTCTGCGATACCCGCACCGATAACGTAAAATAGACCGCCAGTGCCGCCCGTACCGATTGAAATGCGCTCAGTAGCAAGTGAAGCGCTAGAAGTCATTACAGCAGTGAGCAGCGCTGCAATTAGGATGTTCTTTTTCATGTTTGTCTCGTCCCTGGAGTAGTAATTTTATAGTCGTGGCGAGTGTAAGCTGACCTGCCCAATAATATATTGAAGGTGGGACTTACAGATGTCTTAAACTTGTTATTTGTAATTTAATCCCCACATAAGTGGTCGATTTTGTGATCGTTGCACTATTGCCTCAATCGTGAGGCAATAGAGATATGCGTACAGTTTTATTGCTATTGTTTTGAGTGTTTTAATGCACTCATACACAATTATTCGTGCTACAGCGAGTCGACACATTGCGGGAAGATAGCCTGAAAACCTTCGGCATGTTGACAGCTTCGGCCACCTGCTTGTCCACCAGAGTTTCTTCTAAAGTGATTGCCGCGATTTTCAGCAAGATTTTCATAAAAAGTCCATAGATGTTCCTGACCTTGCATGCATTCGATGGCCGCTTTTTTGCTTTCCCACACTTCAGAGATGTCTAAGAAGGTATTAGGTTTCCATTCCATTTGCTCACTTTGATGTGGTTCGAATAGGTAAACCTGTGGTGCACCAAGTACTTTTTCACCAGGGTTATGACCCCATGCTTGAGCGATCATTCGACATTGAAGAGCGATCTCAGTGGCGTACATGTGATCGGTGTTGTAAGGATCCCATTTAGAGTGCGTCATGATGAACTCAGGTTGAACTTCACGAATTAGGTCGACGATTTGGTATTTGCCTTCTTTGTCGATTTCAAGAGGGTAGTCCCCGAAGTCGAAAAAACGAATGTCGCTAACGCCCAGGGCAGCAGCGGCAGCGGTCGCCTCTTGATGACGGATGCGTTTAACATCTTCAATTGTCATTCCTTCTTGCTTCCATAGCTTTGCTGACTCGCCACGCTCGCCATAAGAAAGACAAGCGATGGTCACTTCATAGCCGAGTTTTTGATGTAAGGCGATGGCTCCGCCACAACGCCATACGAAATCGGCAGAATGGGCACTGATTACTAAAGCTGTTTTCTTTGTCATGTTATTAATCCTTCACTTTCTTTATCGCTCTTTTTTGAGCTTGTTTTCATTGTTTGGTTTGAGGCTAATACTCTTCGGTATCAATCTCTGCTTGTGTCTGTGTGTTGTACCTGCTGCCGATAAACGCTGTTTGCGGCACAGTACGTTCAATTTGATCCAATAGAGCGCTTGAGATTGAATATTGCTGAGCATTCCAGTTGTCTTCTAAGTGCTTGATGCTGGTGGTGCCGGGCAATGCAATCGAGTTGGGTGCTTTTGCTAGTGTCCAAGCTAATGCAAATTGCGCCAATGTTGGGGATGGCAAAGAAGTATTTTCTTCTGCAAACATTGGAAGCAGGCAAGCAAACTTATCGACTGTCGCTAAGTTAGTGCTGAAGTGATCGTCATTGAAGCGCGGCATAGCATTACGAATATCTCCTGCGACAAATTGATTGCTTTGCAATTCACCACTGAGAATTCCACGTCCGACAGGGCTGAATGAAACAAACGCACTGCCAAGCCCACGACACTTATCAATCACAGCGATTTCAGCATTTCTAGACCATAGGGAATACTCCGATTGCACTGCTGCAATAGGGTGGATGCAATGCGCTTTTTCAAGTGTGGTTGCCGACACTTCAGATAAGCCAATGTGTTTAATCTTGCCCTCGTCGACGAGTCTTGATAGCTCGCCCACACTCTCTTCTATCGGAACTGATTTGTCCCAACGATGCAGGTAATAAAGGTCGATCACATCGGTATTTAATCGACGGAGTGCTTGCTCACAAGTCTGGCGAAGGGTTTCAGGGCGACCATCTATGGTGCGTTTACCATTCGCTCCTTTGAACATGCCGCACTTACTTGCAAGCAAATATTCATTGCGGCGATGTCCCACCGCTTTAGCTAGCAGTTGCTCGTTGTCTCCGAACCCATACAGCGCAGCGGTATCTAGCATGTTGCAACCGAGATCTAGTGCTTGGTTGAGAAGTTCAATACCGTGTTTCTCAGTCGGTGGTGTCCCATAGGCGTGGGACAGGTTCATACAGCCTAATGCCACTGGAGCTAACGTAGTTCCGCCAATCTTTCGCATTCGTCGTCCCTACTGTTCTTGTAGTTGTTGTTCAAGTTCATGTAGGGTTTCCATCGCGGGTAAGCAGCTTGCAACGCTGGAATTAGGTTCGCGACCTGTGCGGATAGCGTCGATAAACTCTCTATCGATCAGTTCGATACCATTATTCGAAACAGCAACACCTTCAAGCGAGATAGGGTTCTCATTGCCATCAAATAAGTCGTCATAACGTGCAATGTAGGTTCCCTCATCGCAGATATAACGGAAGAAGGTGCCAAACGGTCCATCATTGTTGAATGACAAAGACAGTGTACACAGCGCGCCTGATGGGGTTTTCATTCCAATGCTCATGTCCATGGCAATGTTAAGTTCAGGATGAATCGGTCCTTGCATTGCTTGAATTTTGGAGGCTTTTTGACCCGTTTGATATTGGAAAAGATCGACGGTATGGCAAGCGTGGTGCCAAAGTAGGTGATCAGTCCACGTTCGCGGCTCTCCCTTAGCGTTGGTATTGGTGCGGCGGAAGAAATAGGTTTGAACGTCCATTTGCTGAATAGTCAGTTCACCTGCGGCGATTTTGTTGTGTATCCACTGATGGCTAGGGTTGAAGCGACGTGTGTGTCCAGCCATAGCAACGACACCGGTTTTCTTCTGTGTTTCAACGACTTTATAGCTGTCCTCGATATTGTCAGCCATTGGTATTTCAACCAAAACGTGTTTGCCGGCCTCCATACACTGTATTGCTTGTTCAGCGTGCATTTGGGTTGGCGTCGCAAGGATCACTGCTTGGAAGTCGTCGGACTTCAGCGCTTGTTCGAGAGAACTGAAGCCTTGTGCTGCTTGATATTTCTCGGTAATTAGCTGGTCAAGCTTGTCCTGCTCTGGTGCCACCAAGGCAGTTACATTGACGTCTTCGATATTACGTAAAGCTTCGAGGTGTTTTTGACCAAAAGCGCCGGTTGCGCCTACGACACACACGTTCATAATCATTCCTTTTATATTCAAGCGATGTAGGGTTTGGATTGGTAATATATTTTGCATTCGCGAGTTAATTTGGCGCGTGCAAGTGTTTGATTATTTCATCTGACAGTTCTTCCAAGGGCAGTTGCTGCTCTTCTATAGGCATAGCGCCCAACATCTGATGCCAGTTCATGGCACCCGTCACCATAGAGTGGTTTATCTTGAGATCCTTCAGCAATGCCTCGACTTCTTTCAGCTCTGAATGTCTTCGCTCTCCGTGATTTAGCATTCTTTCCATGTGGTAGCGACTCAGTTTAGCCAGTGCCAGCTCAGGGTAGGTGTCGCTCAAGGACTTAAGCACTTGTTTTTCCACTCCCGACTTACGTGCAGCAACAAGACATTCGGTAGTGAGTGCTTCAAAGCCTTTGACGAGTATGGAGCGCAGTATTTTAATGCTTGATGCATCTCCAACCCTCTCTGAGATGACTTGCGTCTTAAACCCCAAACTGGTGAGGTAACTGGCGGCTTGTTTTGCTTTAGGACCTGAAAGGTTAACTGGAATCGCTGGAGCGCTGTGAAGTACAGGCGCCATGATAGCAACATCAACATAGTTTGAGCCTTGTTGTTCAGTTAGCCTTGCAAGCTCTTTTTTTGTTTGTGGAGAGCAGGAGTTACAATCCAAAACCAGCTGCTTGTGACCCAGTGACGGGATGATATCTTTTATTGCTGTTTCAGCCTGGTCTGCTGTTACAAGAGAAAACACGACTTGCGCGCCATGAATAGCCTCTTGCGCTCTAAATGTACCTTGGACGCCATAATCGATATATTCGAGAAGTTTTGTTTCCCTAGATATGGATCTATTTGTTTTTATGTCAAACGCATTCATTATTTCTGGGGCTTTATTGCTCCAAGCGGAAATAAAAGATTTCGCTGCTTCACCAAAGCCAATAAATGCAATTCTTGTGACCCTCACTATAACCACCTTGTCGTCTTTAATTATTTTGGTTACAGCAAAACAGTACCATTGGCCATTCGGTATGGATAATCAATTAAAGAGTAAGGGTATTCAATTTTGGGAAAAAGCGGTCGAATTAGACCGCCATTTTGACGCCGTTTGTTCTTAATAATTGCAGGAAATGTTTTTGTACAGAGGTAGCAAACCAGTTCTTGCGAACGGTTAAACCAATAGGTCGGGACTGATCGTCGCCTTCAAAAGGTAGGGCAGTTAGGTGTCCTTCTTTGAGTTCTCGTTGAATTTGATGTTGGGAAAGTAACGTCAACCGATCACTGCCTAGTAGCAGCTCTTTTACCAGCATCTGTGAGCTGGCTTCTACCAGTCGATTTGGCACTTCGATATCACCTTTAGTAAAAAGATCTTCGAACATTTTTCTCGTTGGCGTTGCTTTTGATGATACCACCCAACTGGATTGCTGTAGATCCTCTAAGCTGACATGGTCTTTTTGTGTTAGAGGGTGGTTTGCTCGGCAAAGTATGGTGTTTTTGGACTCGAATAATGTTTCTTGGCGGATGTCAGTGCTTGGTATAGGAAAGCGTAGTGCGCCAATTAAGATGTCGATCTCGCCATACTTTAAGTGGTTAAGAAGATCTTTATAGGGGCCATCAATAACCTGTATTTGGCAGTCTGGGTAAGCTAAGGAGAATTCATTGATAGTGCTCGGTAGTAGGCCTGTTCGAGCAAGAGGTAGGCAGCCGACAGTGATGGTACTACTGTGACGATTACTTAACAGGTCAACTTCATCAAGGCCTTGTTTTATTTCAACAAAAGCAAGCTTACTTGCTTTGTTCAGAACCGAACCCGCTTTGGAGAGCGTAACACCTGTGCTGGTTTTTTCAAACAGCGTGAAACCGAGAATATGTTCAAGATCTTTCGATGCTCGGTATACAGATGATTGGGATACTTCCAGGATTCGACTGGCCTCAGTAAAGCTCTGTCCATTTGCTACGGCGATCAATGCTTTTAATTGGGTTGTCGTGATATTGAAGAGGTAGCGTTGCACACTGCTTTTACGTTGTTTGGTTGCAACTTTGAGTGCGTCAGCAATGCCTTGGCTTATGTTTTCTAGTGCTCGGTCAATTCGAAATGCGAACGTTTTTCCTTGTTCTGTGGGTTTCATGCCGTCGCTGGTGCGCTCGAACAACTCGCTATTGATGTTTTTCTCAAGTTTGGAGATGGCTTGGGTTATCGCGGGCTGAGATAGAAATACAGAATCGGATGCTTTGCTAATACTTCCCGTATGCACGACTTCAGAGATAGCTCGTAAGTGACGTAGATTAGGGATATTAAACATGCAGTTTCCTTAAGTGATTAATTTAACTTAGATGTGTTGATAAGGATGTCGAGACCAGCGATAAAACTAAGAATGATATATAGATATCACTTACAAACACTGTGCCTTTACTGAATGACCTATTAGTAACGGAAAATAGGCGTTTGATGAAGGTGATAACGGTACAATGTTTCGAAAGTGTGACTTAATTCTCTATAATGAATGGCTATTCTCGTGATGTTTATGACTATTTATTGATGGTGTGTAGGTTATTTGCTCCATCTTAAGTTGCTGTTTAAAAAGGATTGTTTTTGTTCTTTAAGTTCTTATAAACGGTATTGTTATCTAAATTTTGAATAATGCTTTCAGTAAGTGAATTTTAACTTGTTAAATCCAAGTGTTAGTTTTATCGGCAATGAAACAGGAGGTTCTACCCGATGAAAACTATAAAAACTGTATCCCTTGCCGTATCCATGGCTTTCGCTGTAAACACTCACGCTGCTGACATCGATATTTCGATTGGGCATGTTGATTCTCAAGATTGGACTATCTCTAAGAAAGGTGCTGCGACACAAGTATTCAAGAATATCGTTGAAGCGGAATCGGGTGGTCGAATCGCCGTTAACATCTATCCATCTGGTCAGCTCGGTGGTGAGACCGAGCTACTACAGTCAGCGCAAGAGGGAATGCTGACGATGGCGATGGTCTCTGGGGCATACTCTAAGCTCTGTAAAGAAGCTAACGTTTTAGAGATTCCTTATCTTTTCCCATCGGCACCGGTTGCCTGGGAAGTGCTAGATGGTGAATTTGGTCAGAAACTAAGCGAGCAATGTCTTAAAACAACCGGTTTACGTAACTTAGCGTACGGTGAAACGGGCTTTCGTCACTTCACTAATTCAAAGCGTGAGATCAAATCCCCAGATGATCTACAAGGTCTAAAAATTCGCGTAATGACAACACCGTTGTACGTTGAGTTACTCAAGTCGCTAAAAGCGGAACCAACGCCAATTGCATTCCCAGAAGTGCCAGCGGCTTTGACTACGGGTGTCATAGACGGTCAAGAAAACCCAGTTAGTGTTATCAGTGCGAACAAGTTCTACGAGCTGCAAAAGTACATCACACTTGATGGTCACGTCTATGGTACCGATTTCTTGTTAATGAATGAGGACTTCTATCAGAGCCTATCTGATGCTGACCGAGCCATCATTGATCGCGCGTCTAATGTAGCAGGAACCGTCGGCCGTGCGATTCAGCAAGTCAACTCAGCAGAGGGGCTTGAAGTTCTCGCACAAAAAGGCATGAAGATTACGTCGCTGACACCAGAGCAACAGAAGCAGTTCCGCGATCAAACGCAACCAGCGGTTATCAAATGGCTAGAGGGTACGGTTGACTCTAAATGGATTGATGGGGCGCTTCAGGCTGTTGAGGCTGCAAGCAAGTAAATCTATTTACTGCGGCACAACGCAATGTCGTGCCGCGGTTCTCTGCTAGGGGAAGGGTAATTATGATGGAACAGTATAAAAAACTCTTAGCGTTTTGTGCGGGTTCATCACTATTTGTACTGTTTTCGGTGATGTTAATTACCACCATCAGTCGCTATTTTTTTAATACGTCGATCTTATGGGGTGAAGAACTGTGCAAATACTCGATGATTTACGGCGTTATGTTTGGTACGTCGCTGTGTTATTTAGAAGGGCTACACATTAAGTTTGCAGTCCTCGACTCAATCAAATCAAGCTTGTTTCAAAAAGCTCTGGAAGTCATCGTTGATATTTTAGTACTGGTGTGTGCGGGTGTCATGACGTATTCCGGCTACCTTTTTGTGATGAAACGCGGTGGCATCGAGTCCCCAGGAATTGGCGTGAACATGTATTACTTTCAGGCCGCGTTAGTGGTAGGCGGCATTTGTTTGATTGTCTCAGCGTTACTGCGCTTGGCCGAACATGTGAAAGTACTGCGTAATCAACAGACTTCTTCTCGTTTAACTCAAGGCGACGTATAAGGATTTACTATGCCATCAATAGCTTTAATGGGCGGTATGCTCGTATTTGGTGTTCCTCTGGTATTTGCCATTATGTTGGCAATGTCATTTTACGTAGCGAGCACTCCTATCTCAATCAGCTTGGTAGCCCAGCGCATATTTAGCGGCTTAGATTCATTCTCGATTCTTGCTGTGCCACTGTTTGTTTTGGCTGGTGAATTGATGAATAAAAGCGGCATCACAAATCGCATTATTGACTTCGCTAATGCGCTGTTTGGTCACCTTCGTGGCGGTCTCGCTCAAGTGAATATTTGGTCCTCTGTTATGTTCGCGGGTATTTCCGGTTCTGCCGTCGCTGATACATCTGCTCTAGGGCGTGTGTTTATTCCTCAAATGGAAAAAGAGGGCTACAGCAAAGCGTTTTCCTCTGCGCTGACCGCAGCCTCATCGGTTATCGGTCCTATGATCCCACCGAGTATTCCGGTAATAATCTATGCATTGATCGCCAGTGGTGTTTCTGTCCCTGCATTATTCCTGGCGGGTATTGTACCGGGTATTTTGTCGGCCATCGCACTGTCTACTTTCGTGTTCTTCTACGCGACTAAGCACAACATTGTTGGTACGACCCAAAGAACGAGTCGCCGTAAAGCATTGGTCAAAGCATTTGTTCCCTTGAGTATGCCAATCTTTATTCTCGGCTCTATTTTGTTGGGAGTGGTTACCCCAACGGAAGCTGCAGCTTTCGCCGCTTTCTATGCGCTATCTGTGGGTATGTTCTTATATAAATCGATCACGATTAAAGACTTACCAGAAGTATTTATGCGATCGATGCGTGACTCATCCATTGTGCTGATTTTGATTGCTGTTGTGTCTGTCGCGAACTGGCTATTAACATTCTCTAGAGTTCCTCAGTTTATTAGCCAACAGGTATTGAGTTCGATTTCTGACCCAATCATGTTCCTCATTATGGTTAATGTCATCCTCTTGGTTGTTGGGTTATTTTTGGAAGGCATTGCCGCAATGCTGATTCTCATTCCAATCTTCCATCCAATAGCAATGAGCTTCGGTATCGACCCAGTCCATTTTGGCATTGTGGTGATTTTTAATCTGATGATTGGTTTGATAACGCCGCCAATGGGGATCTGTTTGTTCGTGTCGAATACGATTTCTAAGGTGGGAATAGCCGCTATATCTAAGCAGGTAATGCCATTATTTTTGCTTGAGGTGTTGGTATTGTTCTTTATTACCTTCGTGCCCCAAAGCGTCCTCTTCTTACCACAATTGCTCGGGTATTAGACGCTAATAATGTTTGTTCTAGAAGTATTACTGCCACTCATATTGATTGTAGTGGCAGGGTTTCTCTCAATCAAAAAACGGCTTTTTAGCCAACAGTTTGTCGCGGAAACCAGCAAGTTCGTGCTGTATGTCTCACTGCCTGCGGTCATAGTCAGCAGTTTAACAAGCATAGAACTCACTCAAGTCATCGACCTCAACTTTATGTTGATTTATGCCATTGCTGGTTTGGTGTCGATGATAGCCTCGATAGTGATAAGCCGTTACATGTTCAAATTTAACTGGACTGAGAGTTACATCAACGGGCTAGGTAGCGGAATGCCCAACAGTGCATTTGTGGGCTTGCCTATTGTTCTCTCGCTTTATAACGGTCAGTACGTTGAAGCGTTTTTAATGTGCGTGCTGGTGGAGAACTTAGTGTTTATTCCCATTAGCTTAGTGTTATTGGAGTTTGCTCAGGGCAAAAGCGCAGGTTGGAAAACTCAGATCATGGGCGTGCTGGAGCGCGTATCCAAAAACCCCATTATCTTGGCGATTCTGTTTGCACTTATGGTCAATATCACCGGTGTCACGTTGCCAAGTTTTGTTGCTGATAGCGTATCCATTTTCGCAACAACATCGGTGGCATTAGCGCTGTTTGCCATAGGTGGGGCATTGGGGCAGTCACTGCAGTTTGAGCAATATAAACGCATCGCATTTGTGTCGTCTATGAAGCTGGTTTTCTTTCCCTTGGTGGCGTTGATGCTGTTATCGCAACTGCCAGTTGAGGGGGACATGCAATACGTACTACTGATTTTTGCAGCGGCACCAATGCTATCTATCTATCCAATTCTTGGTGGCTGTTATCAGCAGCAGCGCTTTTGTTTAAATACGTTGATCGTCACCACAATAGCATCGGGTTTTTCGCTGTCAGTCGTTATCTCACTTACCACATCATAACTATAAACACGCGCCAGAGCGCGTAACGTAAATAAAAGGTTAAAACATGAAACAAGTTAAAATAGCTGTTGCTGGAGCCGGTTTGATCGGAAAAACTCACATCAAACTTGTGTCGGAAAATAATCAATCGACGTTGTCGGCCATTGTTGACCCATTTCCGAGTGCCCAAGCGATCGCGAATGAATATGGCGTGAAAGTTTACTCGAGCTTGGAGGAACTGTTTGCGCAAGACAAACCCGATGGTGTCATTCTTGCCACTCCCAATAAACTACACGCGATCCAAGCCCATGAATGTATCCAAGCTGGGGTGCCTGCTATTGTCGAGAAGCCGGTGACAGATTCCATTGATGATGCGATTGAGCTGTTTAAACATGCCAAGCGTGAAGAAACCAAAATGCTAGTTGGCCATCACCGTGCATATAGCCCTTTACTTGAGAAGGCCAAATCGATTATTGACAGTGGTGAGCTGGGTAAAACCGTGTCGATTATGGGCTGTGCAATGTTTTACAAGCCTGATGATTACTACGATGAAGGCCCATGGCGCAAAGTAAAAGGCGGCGGCCCAATTCTTATTAATATGATCCATGAAATTGGTAATCTCCGTCACTTAGTGGGTGACATTGTTGGCGTTCAAGCGCTCAACTCTAATGCAACGCGTGAATTTGAAGTCGAAGATACCACGGTTATTTCGCTTCGATTTACGAACGGCACACTCGGCTCGTTTTTACTGTCAGACTCTTCAGCAAGTCCTCGCAGCTGGGAGCAAACATCACAAGAGAATAAGTCCTACGCGACGTACGAGACCGAAGATTGCTACCACGTAGCGGGCACCAAAGGTTCGTTGTCTATCCCAACCATGCAAATTAAGACATTCCAAAATGAAGTTACGCCGTCATGGTGGAATGCAATGGAGGAGCGTCAGGAAGAAGTAACAAGAGAAGACCCACTAAAACGTCAGTTGGAACACTTTTGTGCGTTGATCCGTGGCGATGAAAATACCCCACGCGTGAGTGTTTATGATGGCTTGCAAAACTTATTAGTTGTCGACGCCATTATTAAGGCGACCGAAACAGAAGCGTATGTGTCGGTTCAAGATGTATCTGTGTTAATCGATAAATAGGAGCTCAGAATGAAATACTCAATCGCAACGGTTTGTCTATCCGGTACTCTTGAGCAGAAGATGCATGCAGCGGCAAAAGCAGGATTCCATGCTATCGAGATATTTGAAAATGATCTGACTCAATATCGTGGCTCTGCCTCCGATGTAAAGCGCATTGCTGACAGTATGGGCTTGGACATTTTAGTGCTTCAGCCTTTCCGTGATATGGAAGGGATGCCAGATGGTTTGCGCCAGAAGAAATACAAAATGATGGAGCGCAAAATGGAGCTCGCACACCAGCTTGGCACCAAACGCCTAATGATGTGCAGTAACGTACACCCGCGTTCCACAAATAACTTAGACCGCTGCGCGGAAGATCTTTACGCGTTGGCCGAACTGGCTAAGCGTGAAGACTTGGAGCTTGGTTATGAGGCGCTTGCATGGGGACGTCATATTGCTGACTACGATGACGCATGGAATTTGGTGAACATGGTGAACCACCCCAATCTTGGTGTCGTGCTTGATACCTTCCATATGTTCGCACGCGGCAACACGTTAGACACATTACGTAATGATATTCCGGTAGAAAAGATTGCTCTGGTTCAAGTCGCCGATGCGCCAAAAATGCAAATGGACATCTTGCAATACAGCCGACATTACCGATGCTTCCCAGGACAAGGAGACTTTCCGGTCATAGACTTTGTGAAGACGCTGAAGGACAAAGGGTATGACGACTATCTCTCACACGAAGTGTTTAATGATGAGTTTCGAGCCTCTTCCCCTAAAGAGAAGGCCGTTGATGGCATTCGTTCTCTGAAATGGCTAGAAGACCAAACAGACAACTTATTTGAAATGCCGAGTGTGTCTGACCTGAGTTTCATTGAGTTTGCTGTCAAAGATCGAGAGGATAACGCGTTTACTGATGTAATTGAGTCGCTTGGTTTCCAAAAAACGCACAACCATAAAAGCAAAAATGTTGACCTTTATCAGATAGGGGACATCAATCTGATCTTCAATTACGAGAAGAACAGTAATGCGCAAAGCTACCTTGAAGGACATGGTGAGTCGGTATGTGCCTTGGGCGTCTTGACCAAAGATTCAGACCGATTGGCGGAGTTGGCAAAACGCTATAATAGCCCAGCGATATTCCAGGCGCGCCAGGAAAATGAACTAGACATTCCAACGTTAAAAAGCTCAAGTCAGCTTATGATTCATTTACTGGATGAAAATCATGCCGAGAAATTCTACGACGTTGATTTTGTCGCTGTAGAGCCATCTCTGGCCGTCAATGACAACTTATTACGTATCGACCATATTGGTCAGGTCGTGTCGACGGATACGTTATTGTCGAACCTATTTTTCTACAAATCTATCTTTGGCTTTGTTCCTGAAGAGAGCTTTGATCTACCCGATATTAACGGATTGATTACTAGCCGAACCATCAAAAGTCCGAACGAGAAGATTAAGATTGCACTAAACACAACCAATGCTAAGCGCACGTCCGCGCAGAGGTTTCTTAATGAGTCTAATGGAGCGAGTATCAATCAAGTTGCTTTGGAGTGTAAAGATATATTCAAAGCAGCAGAGAACCTTTCGCCTATCTATCAGCTGAAGATCCCCACCAACTATTATCTCGACATACAAGCACAATACGATCTCGATGATGGATTGATTGAGAAGCTGAAACACAACAACATTCTGTACACCGAAGATGAAACGGGCAGCTTTTTCCATTTCTATACAAAAGAAGTGAATGGTCTGTTCTTCGAAGTACTGCAGAGAGTTGATGAGTATAAAAAGTATGGTGAGACCAATGCGTTCATTCGTTTAGCGTCTCAGTCGTACAGCGATTAATGCTCTTGTGACAGCGAATAAATAAGGGTTGATTAGTGACGTTTCTCGGTTGCTGGTCAATTGTTATAAATCTCTCGTCAGTCAACAATTGTTTCGTCAAATAATGTATGTAGATAGAACAAGGTCTGATTCTAAAGCCAACTCGGAAAGAGTTGGCTTTTTTACATCCTCGAAGAAGTAGTTACTGTCGAGTTTGCGCTCTATTGGTGTCGTCAAATGGCCATTTCTGTGTTCGGTGTGCGTTTATGATGAGTGCATCAGCTAACAATGCTCAACAGAAACGAGGAACACGACATGAAAAAGCTAATTACTAACGCGAACGTTTTTAATGGTACTGATGACAAGCTTATCGAGAACGTATCGGTTCTTATTGAAGACAACCTGATTACTCAAATTGGCGACGTCGACCCATCGATCGCTGACGAAATTATTGATGCGAAGGGCGGGATCGTGATGCCTGGGCTAATCGATGCTCACGTTCACATCACGTTATCTGCGGGCTTTACAACGCTTGATGCAATGACAAGAGAAGAGATTGCTATCCGTTCAGCGAAAATATCTCAAGAAATGCTGATGCGAGGGTTTACGACTTGTCGAGATGTTGGTGGCAATACGCTTGGTCTTAAAAACGCCATTGATAGCGGATACGCAACAGGCCCCCGAATTCTGCCATCTCAAGCGGCAATTTCTCAAACTTGTGGCCATTCAGACTATCGCCAAAATCAAGCGCAAGAGCGCCTAGCTAACGGACATGAAGACTCGCCTTTGATGAAAACAGGTACTTTCAAAGCAGCGGTAGAAGCGGCATCTGACTATGGCACTTATGTAGCAGCGCACATCCACACCATTCCGGCAATGAAAAGAGCAGCCGAAGCTGGAGTTAAGTGCTTTGAGCACGCCACGATTATGGATGACGAAGTTGCCCAGATCATCAAAGAGAAAGGGATTTGGGTTGTACCGTCTTACTTCACGTCATCTTTGATTGCTGAGCGCAAAATTCCGCTACCTAACGAAGAGACGTATCGTAAGACCGAGCGCGTTGGCAAGGCGATGTTTAAGTCAGCCGATTTGATTAAGAAGTACCAAATCGAAAACTTGGCGTTTGGCACTGACTGTGTGGGCGCATCGAATGTCCATGAAACTCAGATGCAAGAGCTAGGAGCAATTGAAAAGACGTTCGACACTATTACAGCTCTACGCATGGCAACATCAAACTGTGGACGACTGTTCGAAATGTCTACCTATCAGCACCCATACCAAGAAGGTAAGCTGGGACAAATCGTGGAAGGGGCGTATGCCGACCTTTTAATTATCGATGGCAACCCGTTGGAAGGTGTTGAGTGTGTGATGAGCGATGAGGCTAAGAAAGTGATTATGAAAGACGGTGATATATACAAAAACACGCTGTAGTGATGAGAGAGAAAAGAGCCAGTGTGGCTCTTTTTCGTTAACTGTACGAATTCAGAGGTAGTTTGAAACTATACGATTGAACAGCTAGAACTAGTTTCCTCACAAAGCTATTCTGTATTTCCGGCACTCTATATAGTAACAAGAGGTTAAGAGAGTTTTGCTCCCTTTTAAAACGGTGAAACCCCGATGTTGGTAGCATCGGGGTTTCGAATTTTCTAAAATTCTTGGTTGGTAAGGCCGAGAATCTTTCTATGCATAAGGTTTGGATTAAATCCGATTAATTCCTTGGTAGGGGAATTAGATACGGATGAAGTCCATGTGCTCAACTTTTGGCTTGAACGCGTGACGTTGAACGTCTTGTGGCTTAACCTTAACTTCTTCGCCAGCAACCACTAGAGTGATGCCTTCGTAGAATTCTGGCTTGTCCATTTGGTTTACGATGTCATCGTGGTTTAGAGCAACTGATAGAGGTGCTGCTTCACCACCGTAAACGATTGCTGGGAATTGACCAGCGTGACGTAGGCGGCGGCTCGCACCCTTACCTAGTTCAGTACGTACTACTGCTTCGAATTTCATAGTTTTTACTCTCAAAATAGTAAAATTAACAAATACGTTTTGACATAGCGACCTAGTCAAAACTTAAATCGTTTTAAGGGATCGTAAAGATACTCTCAAAACGAGCGCGGATACTAACATCCATACTGGGGCTCGGCAATAGCAAATTGCTTATATCTCTACTATTTTTCGCCCTTTGCGCGCTTTAGCTTAAGAACTGCGCGCAATCCGCCCATTTTACTCTCTCCAAGCTCTAGTTGGCCACGATAACTGTGCGCCATTTCAGAGACAATATTAAGTCCAAGACCCGTGCCAGGTGTGCTTTCATCCAGGCGAACGCCGCGTTTGGTGACTTCTCGGCATTGCTCTGCTGGAATGCCCGGCCCGTCGTCTTCGATGATGAGTTCGACTTCAGAGTCGTCAATATCATTTGAGTGAACTCGAATTATACTGTTGCCCCACTTGTAAGCGTTCTCTAGTAGGTTGCCAAGCATCTCATCTAAGTCGGCTTTTTCTACAGCGACTTCCAAATCGGTATCCAGCTCGCTAATAAGAGCAATCTCTCGTTCGGCAAAGACCTTGTCAAAGGCGAGTGAGATAGCATCGACGCGCTCGCTAGGTGAAGATTTCACTGCGAGGATGTTCATCGCACCCGCCATACGTGCACGACCTAAGTGGTAATCAATCTGCGCTTGGATTTGAGCGATTTGTGGCTCCAACTTAGCACGGTCTTCAGCAGATAAGCTTTCAAGCTCGTTCTTGAGCACAGATAGCGGCGTTTTAAGTGCGTGTGATAGGTTGCCTGCATGATGCCTTGCTCGTTCAAGAAGCTCCTGATAGTGAAAGAGTAGGGCATTAAGGTCTTTTACCAGCGGCGCGATCTCTTTAGGGTATTGCTCGTCTAATGAGTGCTGTTCGGCAGCCCTTAGACTTTGTAGCTCACGTTGCATTTTCCCTAGTGGACGCAAAGACCAGCTCACCTGGCCAATGATGAGTGCCAATATACCGAAGACCATAACCCCAAGAATGAGCCAGAGCTCACCGGTAAGAGACTCTAGTGTATCATCAATAGGATCTTCATCTTGGCCGATAATAATAGTGACACCGTCACTTGCCTCTGGCAAAAACAAAGTACGCCTTATCGTGATGAGCTTTTCATCTTTGGCGCCAAAGTAATGGGGCTGTTTGTCTTTACCTTTGGTACGCAGTGTTTGATCCCAAAGAGAACGTGAGCGCAGGGTGTCTTGCTTGGTTTCAATTTGCCAGTAGAGACCACTGTATGGCTGAGTGAAGCGAGGATCGGAAAGTTGAGCCGAAAGAATAAGTTGACCTTTGTCGTCGACCTCGAGGTTGGCGGCAATTTCATCCATGGCATGACCAAGTTGAACTTCGAGATCACTGATTAGGTAATCTCGAACTAACCCAGGAATGGATACGCCAGCGGCAATTGTCATCGCGGAGAGCCACAGCGTCGCTGCGAGCAATAGACGAGTTTTGAGACTGAGCTTTTTGGCTCCCTTGCGTAGTCTCTCTTTGGAAAGATTAGGCATTCAATTGATACCCGAGTCCTCGAACGGTTCTTATGACATTTGGAGCGATCTTTTTACGGATGCGTCCGATGAAGACTTCAATCGTATTGGAGTCGCGATCAAAATCTTGTTTGTAAATATGCTCGACCAGTTCAGTACGGGAAATGACTTTGTCGGCATTATGCATAAAGTAAGCAACAACTTTGTACTCAAGTGCCGTGAGACTCACTGCACTGCCTTGCCAAATGACTTTAGACGTTCGTGTATCTAGGCTCAGATCGCCAATTTGCATCAGTGGAGAGGCGTTACCCGAGGCGCGGCGCAGCTGTGCACGGATACGGGCGATGAGTTCAATCATTTCAAATGGTTTGGTGAGGTAGTCGTCTGCACCTGCGTTAAGGCCTTCAACGCGTTGTGTAAGTGTGTCACGAGCGCTAAGGATTACGACTGGCGTGTTAATGCCTTCATCTCGAATACCTTTTAACACTGTTAGGCCATCGATTTTAGGAAGCCCTAGGTCGAGAACAATCGCATCCCAATCTTCAGACGTAGCGCGATAAAGTGCATCAATACCATCTAGAGCCAGCTCAGGTACCCAGCCTGCGCTTTCAAGAGTTTCTAAGATTTGTTCACCCAATCTTGGTTCATCTTCAACAACAAGAATCTTCATTATCTTTCTCTTTTATTTATAGTTGCTTGCGATTTATTTTTTGATAACTCGTTGTAGATTATGGCCTTTGATCTCCATCATCTCCAGTGTCGTTGCATTGTATTCGACTTTTATAACGTCTTGATCATGCAAGAGCTTGAGCTCGTATATCCATTCGTTATCATCTTCTTCAAGCTCGACTTTTATCACGCGACCGTTGAGATCGTTTTCAACCGTCGCAAATAGCTCTGAGAAAGGTTTGATAAGACCTTGTTGAACGGCATCAAAGACTTCGTCTTGATCTTCATCGAACTCTACGCGAGTATCACCCGTTTCTACATCTTGGACTAACTCGTGACCGCTCTGTTTATTAGCAGCTTGGTCGTCAGAGAAAAAGCCTGCGTTTGCCGTTAAAGGTACGACTAGCGAGGCTGAAAGAGCGAGTGTGGCAAAGATTTTATTTACTGGGTAAGGCATAGCAAGATCTCAGCGTTATCAAACATGGTATTAATATAAAGGGCGAAATATGAATCAAACCTGAACAGGTTTTCAGTTTAATTCATCATCGAATACTTTATCGCGCATTTTCCAGAAACGGCCACTTTTACGAGCAATGACAAAAGCGGGCAATCTAAACCTGTGCTGATTGTTTACCACTTTAGTTGGCGAGGTGGCGTCAAACTCACGATGCTTATCCGCCAAATGCGGGCGCACGAATTTAGATAAAAAGGTCTGTTTTTGCTTTTTGGTGCTCAAAGACCAGAACTCACTCACCTGAGCATCGTTGTCGCCAATGTAATTAACACGCAGACTGCTTTTGCCTTTGTCATCCTTATGAACTTGCAGGTTCATGTCGACGCACTCGAAGACTAATGCGTCTTTAAGGTTGAGCGCCTCTTTGAGTTTTTTATCTGGGTCGACCAAGGTAGCGTCGCACTCGTGACAAATTCGAGCGGCAATGTCGTTATCTGCGCCACATTCAGAGCAGTATTTGGCTCTGAATCGATAGTCGCAGTGTTCACGCTCACCAGTCTCTTCATCGGTAAAGTAGCCTTGGCATTTGCGGCCAAAGTGCTCAATTAAAAAACCGTTGGCATCGAGTTTACCCCAAAAGTCATTGTTAAAGCCGCAGGCAGGGCAGGGGATGGTAATGATTTCCGAGTCTGAATCGGGTTTTGGGTTGCCAACTTCAGGTTGATAGAGATCGTATGTGTTTCCTGCATAATCGAGTACTAAACATTCCGTTTTTCCATCAGAAAGGCGAAGGCCACGGCCAACAATTTGCTGATACAGACTGACGGATTCAGTTGGACGCAGTATCGCAATTAAATCGACATGCGGCGCATCAAAGCCTGTGGTTAGTACGGATACGTTGACCAAGAATTTGATTTCTCGCTGTTTGAAGCGGGTTATGATGTCGTCGCGCTCGGGCGTTGGTGTATCGCCTATGACGATTTGACTGGCTTGTTCTGGCAGCAGCGAAAGGATCTCTTGTGCGTGACGCACCGTTGCGGCAAAAATCATCACGCCTTGCTTATCTTCACTGTAGCGGATGATCTGCTCCACAATCTGAGGCGTCGCGCGCTTGGACTGCTCAATCACCAAGTCCATTTCCGACTCCTTGTATTTACCCATGCTGGTGGGCTTTAACTGAGAGAAGTCGTAGCTCAGTACTGGAGCATCAATGAGTTTTGCAGGGGTAAGGAATCCTTCATCCAAAAGGTACTGAATCGGAAGTTCAAAAATACAGTCTTTGAAGAAGCGCGGCTCATCGCTACGCACCAAGCCTTTGGTGTGATATTGGTAAATCCAGCCGACACCAAGGCGATATGGGGTCGCGGTCAGTCCAAGTATTTTTATGCCAGGGTTAATATCGCATAAATGACTGATGACTTTTTGGTAGCTCGATGTTTTGGTCTCTGGCACGCGGTGGCATTCATCGATGACCAGCAATGAGAACTGATTGGCGAATGCATCAAGGTTTCTCACCACAGATTGTACTGAAGCGAAGACGACTTGTTCGGAGGTTTCTTTGCGCCCGAGACCCGCTGAGAATATCGACCCTTTCAGGCCGTAGCCTTCATATTTTGCGTGGTTTTGCTCCACTAACTCTTTAACGTGGGCGAGCACGAGTACTCGACCGCGTGCAAGGCGAGCGAGCTCAGCAATGACCAAGCTTTTACCGGCGCCTGTTGGGAGCACGATGACAGCTGGGGTGTCATTTTTGCGGAAATAATGGATAACGGCTTTAACGGAGTCGGCTTGATAAGGTCGAAGCGTGTACATACGGCTCAGTTTTACTCTACATTTTGAAAAACCCCTCTATAATACCCCACGAAATGAAAACGAGGTATTCATGCGTTTAGATAAGTTTTTGTGTGACGCGTTAGGCGCTACACGTAAAGAAGCCACAAGAATCATCAAGTCAGGTGACGTGACTGTTGATGGCGTGATTCAAAAGAGTGGTGCAATCAAGGTAACAGAAGAGAGCTGTGTTGAGTGGCAAGATCGTGAGGTGCGTATGCAAGGGCCTCGCTACATCATGTTATTTAAGCCTGATGGTTTTGTTTGCTCTCATGAAGATGGTTTTAACCACACGGCCTTTGTGCTGCTTGATGAAGTGAAAATGGAAAATCTCCACTTTGCTGGTCGATTGGACGTGGATACTACCGGCCTGGTGTTAATTACCGATGATGGTCAGTGGTCACACAGAATTACATCGCCAAAACACAAGTGTGCTAAGACTTATCGCGTGTGGTTGGCCGATCCTGTTCAGCCAAACTATCAGCAAGCGTTTGAAGAAGGCATCGAGCTTAGAAACGAAAAAGCGCCAACCCTTCCAGCGCAGCTTGAAATCATCGATGATAACGAAGTGTTATTGACTATTCATGAAGGCAAATACCATCAAGTTAAGCGCATGTTTGCGGCACTTGGCAACAAGGTTGAAGGTCTTCATCGTGAGAGTGTGGGTGAAATTGTTTTGGATGAGATGCTTGAGCCGGGCGAGTATCGTTATCTCACTCAAGAAGAAATTGACTCAGTCTGGAAAAAGTAATACTAATAGTTTGATTTATAAGTTTAGATTCATTTTGTGAACACAGTGGCTGTGAGCCCCTAATCTAATCAGTGCATAGCAGACTGCGCTTTGTGCTGACGACCTTCCTATTCTCGCAGCCAGTTTCACAACCAACCTCACTCAACGGGACGTTGAGTAAAACATGAGCATAAAAGCAAGGAATGCGGCTCATCGACGTTTTAGGAGCGATATGAGTTCTCAAACCACATCGCAGCCCAATACACCCCAACTTGGTTTGTTACTGTTTTTAGTGCTTGGCGCTATTGGTGCATTGACGCCGCTGGCGATTGACATGTACCTCCCTGCGATGCCAACGATCGCGCAGGATATGGGTGTCACCGCTGGCGCTGTGCAAATCACGTTAACCGTGTATACCGCTGGGTTTGCTATTGGTCAGCTTTTGCATGGCCCGCTTGCGGACAGTTTTGGACGCAGGCCTATCTTGTTATTTGGCGTGTTCTTTTTCGGTGTTGCCTCCGCAGTGTGTGCGACCACGACCAGTATTGAATCGCTTACTTTGGTTCGTACTGCGCAAGGGTTTGCTGGTGCTGCTGCCGCGGTGATTATCCAAGCTGTCGTTCGTGACATGTTTGATAAAGAAGACTTCGCGCGCACGATGTCGTTTGTTACCTTGGTTATTACCTTGGCACCTTTGGTTGCACCAATGATTGGTGGTCATCTTGCCGTTTGGTTTGGGTGGCGCTCAATCTTTTGGGTGTTGACCGGCTTTTCGGTGATCGTTATTGCAGCTGTTCTTTGGAAAATTCCAGAGACGCTGGCTCCAGAAAACAGACAACCGCTGCGATTTAGAACCACAATAAAAAATTACCTGCGTCTTTGTCACAACCCAGTTGCGATGGGGCTTATTTTTTCCGGTGCATTTTCATTTGCGGGCATGTTTGCCTTTCTGACAGCCGGTTCGTTTGTCTATATTGATATCTATGGTGTGTCGCCTGATCAATTTGGTTACCTGTTTGGGCTGAACATTGTGACTATGATCATCATGACCAGTTTAAACGGCCGCTTTGTTAAGAAAGTAGGTTTGCACGGTATGCTGCGCTTTGGTATCGGTGTCCAGCTATTTGCTGGCATGGGGCTATTAGTGAGTGGCGTACTTGATCTTGGTATTTGGGGCATTGTGCCGTTTGTGATGCTATTTGTTGGTACGCTGTCTACGATTGGTAGTAATGCTATGGGCTTACTGCTTAGTGGTTACCCGACAATGGCTGGCACAGCTTCGTCGTTAGCGGGTACGTTACGATTTGGCACAGGATCGGTGGTCGGCGCTATTGTGGCGTTTTTACCGAGTGGTACACCGTGGCCAATGATTGCATTAATGGCGATTTGTTCGGTATTATCCGCCGCCTTGTATTGGACGTTTGGAAAGAAAGCGTAATGTCTGCATATTATTCAGAAATTCAAAAGGTCGTGAACTCAGCATTAGAAGAGTTGGCGGCAGAGCACGCAACAGGGAAGTTGATTAACTCACCTGTATCGAATAACCACTTTTTGTTGAGGTGGGTAACACGTGCGATTAAAACTCAGCGTTTTGGTAAAGCGACGAGTGCGAACCTTATCCAATGGCAAAAGACTGGGCGTTCTAAGGGCAATGAGTCGATGCTAGAGCCTACGTTCAAACGCATCTCTGCCTATTACGAAGGCTTCTTCGGTTGCGAGATAGCCCCGATTACTGATGCTAAAATCGAGCAGTTCATTGATGATATGGAACAAGCTGGCTGGGGCGTGTGTACGTCGGAAGTATTGACCGATGGCAGCAAAGTCCAATTCTTCACCGATGGCGCCAACTCGTTTGCTGTGTGTGCTAATCAATGTGATGACTGCTTTGATGGTGAGAACCTAGTGAAACCAATGAGCTGGTTTGTTCGTGGTAACCACGCTGAGTTCGTCACGAAAGCTTATGAGGCTGGATTTATGCTTCACAAAGTGACCGATTATAAGTCGAAAGTGAAATACCACGGTGAGTACCTTGTTTATCCACTTAACCAGGGTACGCAGTTAGCGGAAATTCCGCTTTCATTTAAAGCGTAGCTATTTGGTTTTAAAGAGTTGGTTCAAAAAAGCTGGTTTAGAAAAGCGTAGCTCCATCTTAGTTAATGGGTGCTACGCTTTTTTGTTTCTGAATCAATGTCATACTCGTTTAACTGGGCTTGCTATCTGTTTAGTTAGTTTTGCGAATCGCCTTGCTTTACCAACTATTTAGCTTTACGAACTATTTAGATTTGCGAACAATAGCTCGAACCATGCCTTTAAAAATGAACAGGTGAGCTGGCATCATCGCAAACCAATACAGTAGTCCTAAAAAGCCTTTAGGGTGCCACCAAGCGCTGATGTTTATCTCACGTTTGTCACCATGGTCTGTGATGGTGAACTCTAGCCGTCCAAGTCCAGGCCCTTTCATCCCAAATAGAAGGGATAGAAAGTAAGGCGGCTCGCAGCGAATGACTTTCCATGAATCGATAAAGTCACCCACCTTTAGCCCTGGCCCTTCGGGAGAGCGCCTCACCGGACGACCACCACCAAAGAAGATGTCAAGCCACTCTCGGGTTCGCCAAAGTATATTGGCGAAGAAGTAGCTGTCTTTGGGATCGCCAATGGTTTTAACGACATCCCATAGCTGCTCAGCGCTTTTACTCGTTGTGAAGCTCGCTCCGGTTTTTTTAGGATAATAACCATACCCAGCTTGCCAACGGCTAAGTGCTGCGGGCTCAAAACCCCATACATTGCTGCGAATGAATTCACCGTCCTGCTGAATGCTGGATGCGACGGATTGCTGGTAAGAAATGAGCTCTTGCGGGAAGCGCTGCCTAATCGATTGAGAGTTGGCAATAAAATCATGCTCAAGCCCAGCCAGTAGAGCACGGCCGATACTTGAAGGCACGGATGTGACCACGCCGAGCCAGTAAGAGGCGATTTTTGGGGTGAGAAGTGGTGTTGCCCATAGACGCAACGGCTTGCCTATTTGCTGACAAATGACCTCAAATTGTTGGCGATAGGAGAGTACATCGGGTCCACCGACCTCATAAATCTCGCTATTTGGTTCGGCTTCTTTTGATAGTTCAATAAGATAGTGGTTGAGGTTCTCCAGCGCGATAGGGTTGGCTTTAGAATCCACCCACTTTGGCGCGATAAGCACGGGGAGGTTGTAAACAAAATCGCGCATGATTTCATACGCGGCGGAGCCTGGGCCTATTATCACGCCTGCGCGTAATTCAGTGATGGGTACTGTACTGGTGCGTAGTAACTTGCCCGTTGCTTTACGAGCGGCTAGGTGCGCAGAGTTTCCGGTTTGTGGCTGTATGGCGCTGAGATAAATAACATGCTTTACCTCGCTGATTTCCAGCGCATCGCGAAAGTTTTGTGCGAGCGACAGTTCGTATTCTAGAAAATCATGTCCATGCGCCATTCCATGTACTAGGAAATAGACCAGATCAAATTGCGGAACGAGCGCAAGAGTGGCTTCACGATCGGCTAAGTCTAGGTATTCGAAGGTTAAATGTGAGTGGGGGATAACCCGAGCTTTAAGGTAGTCAATTTGCCGCGCTGCAGCGGTTACTTGATAACCTTGAGCGAGTAAAATAGGGATTAGTTGTGAGCCAACATAGCCCGATGCGCCGAGAACCAAAACTCGTTTCATTTCTATCCCTCGATTTTATTACAAGAAAAACTATCTCTCTAAAACTTAACACATTTTAGAAAATTTTCAGAAAAGCTATTCTGCATAGTCGCTGATTTTTCATTGGCGGAAAAGCAAATTATTGAAGTGCTCTTTTATTATTGAGCGACAGCATATTTTATAAGAATAGCGAACTCGCAGAATAGTCGGGTGATCTAGGGGTTTTTCCTTCCTTGTAGGTCGATTTTAGTGTAGATTCAGTGTCCAAATTTTCGTTTGCGTAAAGAGTTTCAATGCTTAAGTTGTCTGACCTTAGCAAGGGCTACATTGACGGTGGTGAATTCCATCCTGTACTGCAAAGTGCAGAGTTAACACTGGCACAAGGTGAACAACTGGCATTAATGGGTGAAAGTGGCTCTGGAAAGAGTACCTTACTGAATTTAATCGCAGGGATCGATAAAGTAGATTCTGGTGAAATTTGGTACCCTGACTTTGCTATGCATGAAGCGAAAGAGAATAAGCGCACTGCTTATCGCCGCAACAATATTGGTCATATCTTCCAGCAATTTAATTTGCTGCCAACGCTAAACATCGCCGACAATATTCGCTTCTGCCGCCAAATTAAAGGCTTACCTGAAGATCGTGGGTTGTGGCGTCAAATTCTTTCCGCACTCGATTTAATGGCGTTATTAGGACGTTATCCAGAAGAAATTTCCGGTGGTCAGCAGCAACGTGCGGCTATCGCTAGAGCGTTGTATATGGAGCCGAAAATCTTGCTTGCGGATGAGCCAACCGGAAGTTTGGACGAGCGAAACGCTGAGGCGGTCATGCGCTTGTTGACGTCTCTCACTCGACACTTGGAATGTACCTTGCTGGTCGTGACTCACAGTGAAAAAGTGGCGTCGCATCTAGATGGCTCAATTCGCCTTCAAGGAGGGCAATTGCATGTTATGGCCCGTAGTTAAGGCGCTACTGGGACATTATCGTCGCCATCCTCTACAAATTCTTCTCGTTTGGCTTGGTCTAACACTGGGTGTATCACTGCTTGTTGGTGTTACCGCAATCAACCATCATGCTCAGCAAGCCTATGCCAGTGGCGAGCGACTGTTTGCCAATCCGGTTCCTTATCGCATTCGTCCTAAACACGCGGAAACCAAAATCCCGCAAGGTTTCTATATTCAATTGCGCCGTGATGGCTTCAAGCAATGCGTTCCGTTTGATATCCAGAAAGTGACCACTAAAGATGGCTTAGAGCTGAACTTAGTGGGCGCCGATCCTATTTCTCTCCTGCAATTGAAGAACAAGGTCACTATCAGTGACATTGAATCACAAGATTTGATTAAGGTGCCCACCACGATTCTTGTTAGCCATGATCTGTCTGAACTAAAGGGTTGGAAAAATGGCGACTCGATTACTTTAGACAATGGCTTAGTGCTTGGGCCTGTGAAAGTGGATCGAAAAGTCGGCATTAAAGGCATGCAGATTGTCGCGGATATGTCCTTGGTTCGTGCGCTTAAACGTTCTGCGGGTTTGTCTGTCATTGCTTGCGGTGAAATGAGTTCTGGTCAACTAGAACGACTTCGCAAAATGATCCCAAATGGGATGACACTGTCACGCAGTTCTCAATCTGAGCTGGAATCTCTGACCGCCGCTTTTCACACTAACTTGTCAGCGATGAGTATGCTGTCGTTCGTGGTTGGGCTGTTTATCTTTTATCAGGCAATGTCACTGTCATTGGCTCAGCGTCAACCGCTTGTTGGTAGCCTGCGACAAGTCGGAGTGTCTGGTTGGCAATTGGCGCAAGCGCTCTGTATGGAGCTCGCGGTATTGGTCTTCCTAAGCTGGCTATGTGGCAACGTGTTTGGTCTTGTGTTAGCAAACCAACTTATCCCTGCCGTTTCGCAAAGCTTGAGTGATCTTTATGACGCCAATATTGGCTTGAGTATCGAGTGGAGCTGGCAATGGAGCTTGTACAGCTTTGTGCTTGCGATGTCGGGCGCGGTGATTTCTTGTGGCTGGCCTTTGTTCCGCTTGTTGAAGACGCAGCCAGTCCGTTTATCTGCGCGACTTTCTTTAATGCGCTTTACAGGTGCAGAGTTTACTTGGCAGGCATTTTTAGCTTGTGGCCTGTGTGTGGCGGCAGTCGCGATTTATCAGGCTCCGAAGTCTCAAAACTCAGGTTACGCTATTATCGTACTCATGTTACTTAGCGTGGCATTGATTACCCCCTTTATTACTTGGAAGATTTTTACCCTGTTCTCCTACTCACTTCGCTGGGTCAAACTGCGCTGGTTCTTTGCTGATGCAGCGGCGAGTATGAGCTATCGCGGTGTGGCGAACATGGCGTTCATGTTGGCAATGGCGGCGAACATGGGTGTTGAAACCATGGTTGGCAGTTTCCGTGATACCACGGATCGTTGGCTAACTCAGAGATTAGCGGCGGATATTTATGTGTATCCGACCAATAACAGTGCGAATCGCATGAGCCGCTGGTTGGAAGAGCAACCAGAAGTCGAACGCGTATGGTGGCGCTGGGAAGAAGAAATCCCAACCGAATCTGGCTTGATGCAAGTTGTGAGTACTGGTAATTCGGTTGGCGAGATGGATGCATTAACGGTGAAAATAGCGGTGCCAAACTATTGGTATCACCTTCACCATTCTCGCAGCATCATGATCAGTGAGTCTATGGCGCTGAAACGTGATTTGCGCCCGGGAGACTATGTCGACTTGGGAGCGCCGCTAGGGGGTAATTGGCATATTGTTGGCGTCTACTATGACTATGGCAATCCATATCATCAGGTATTGCTGTCGGAAAACCGTTGGCTTGCGAATTTGGCTGGCTCGGGTGATGTCGCCCTGGGTGCGGTGTTAAAAGACAAGACTCAATCGCTGTTTGTCGAGCAGAGGCTTCAATCACGCTTTAGGCTGAGCAGCGAACGTATTTATGATAATACCTCTATCCACAATAAAGCGATGACTACGTTTGATCGCACCTTTGCTATTGCCGATACGCTTGGCAACATCACATTGGTGATTGCCGTGTTTGGTATCTTCTTTGCGACCATTGCCGGGGAGATTACTCGTCAGCGACATACTTCATTACTGCGCTGTCTTGGCGTTTCAGGTAAAGAGTTGGTGATGATAGGTGGCCTACAGCTATTGGTGTTTGGTTTGATCTCCGCAGCGATCGCGATGCCTTTGGGTGTGGCGCTGGCGCAGCTCATTGTCGACATTGTGATTAAGCAGTCCTTCGGCTGGTCACTTGAGCTGCAGATTGTGCCTTGGCAATACTTAGGAACGTGTTTGTGGTCGTTGGCCGCATTGGTTATCGCGGGTGCGCTTCCTGTATTGAAGCTTATTCGCAATACTCCGATTCATTCACTCAGGGATGCGCTATAAATGAATCGAATGCAGAAACTCATTTTAGCTTGTTTGTTGATTGTTGTGGTCGCAGGAACGGTTATCTGGGTGACCAAGCCGGTACACGATGCGATTACAGTAACCAAAACAAGCCAAATTAATGCGGTGTTTGGTTCCCCAGGTAAAAAGGTGTTTGAGCCAGTTTTGCCAGATAGAGAGATCAAGCTACCGCAAGATTTTCGTTTTCATCCAGAGTTTCAGCACGAGTGGTGGCAGTTTGTCGCTCAATTAGAAGATGAAGCAGGGCAAACCTATTGGTTGCGAGTTCGATTCTTCCGTTATGCCAGTGACGATCGCGTTGCTACTGGATGGCAAGATCCTCAAATCTATATTGCTAACGTAGTACTTAATAGTCATCTAGGTATGTTTACTGATCAACGCATAGCTCGTGGCGGTATTGGCCAAGCGGGTGGGTTAAGTCGCCCGTTTCGAGTGTGGATTGATGATTGGTCTTGGCGCTCTTTATCGAGTGAGCCACTGCCGGGTAATTTAAAATTGGCGACCGAGCAATTTGCGGTGAATCTACAGCTTATGGCGGCCGGTCATTATGCTCTGATTGGTGAAAATGGTTACCACAAGAAGCATGACTTACTGCCGCGCGCGTCTTATGCCATTGAGGCTCCATTTGTGAAAACCGTCGGAACTCTGGTGCTCGCGAATGGAAAGGTACTGACGGCTAAAGGCCGAGCTTGGCTCAGCAAAGAGTGGGGCAGTGAGTTAGTTGGTGCGAGCTATGTTGGCGAAGATAACTTTATTCTTTGGCTTAGCGATGATGAAGCATTACTAGTAAGTCGTTATCGATACAAAGATAATATGCCTTACACTAGCGCTGCGATATTGGATCGCCAAGGCAACGTCAAGAATATTCCTACAGACGATATTACTATTCGAGCCGTTAGCTATACCGAATTTGACTCAGGACGGCGCGTCCCACTTAGCTGGCGATTGCGAGTACCTAGCCATGATATAGATGTTGTCATTAAAGCGCGTAAGCGTGATAACTGGGTCAACTTCGTTGTGCCCCAATGGCAAGGGGCTATCATGGCAAATGGCTCCCACCAAGCTCAAGGATTCATGCAATTAAGCGGCTACTAAGCCGCTTTTTTTGTGCGTTACTCAGTTACATCTGACACTTCTTGTTACGCTATCGTGTCATATTGTTGTTCTAGAATGATATTGACGTTGAGTAGACTAAGCTAAGTCATTCATTCATCGCGCCAATCTTTGCTCTATACTGTTACTAATGGTGCTGAATTGGTATACATATCTCGAATCTTGTAAGAGTATTATTCGGTTATTCCTACATTTAACATCCGTAGAATCGATTTTTTATGGTATTTAACTAGATATACAATTTTTAACATTCAAACAATGTGAATAAATATTAAGGGCTTTACATTATGAATGACGTCATTCGTAACTTTTTTAAGATGGAATCTGCAGGGGGCATCATCCTAGTTATTGCTGCGGCAATTGCGATGGTTATCGCCAACTCTCCTCTCAATGAAATGTATCAAGGCGTGCTTCATACCTACGTTTTCGGTCTATCAATTTCACACTGGATCAACGATGGTTTGATGGCAATCTTCTTCTTCTTAATTGGCTTGGAAGTTAAGCGCGAGTTACTTGAAGGCGCTCTAAAGTCAAAAGAGACAGCCATCTTCCCTGCAATTGCAGCTGTCGGTGGTATGGTTGCTCCAGCACTTATTTATGTTTTGTTTAACATGGGTGATGCACAAGCTATGAGTGGCTGGGCTATCCCAGCAGCAACAGATATCGCCTTTGCTTTGGGTATCATGGCACTGCTTGGTAAGCGTGTACCTGTTGCTTTAAAAGTCTTCTTACTGGCGCTTGCTATTATCGATGACTTGGGCGTTATCGTTATTATCGCGCTTTTCTACAGCAGCGACCTATCCACTATCGCATTGACGCTTGGCTTTATAATGACGGCAATACTGTTCGTACTTAATGCTAAGAAGGTGACTAGTATACCTGCCTACCTAGCGGTTGGTGCGGTGCTTTGGGTAAGTGTACTGGCCTCTGGTGTTCACGCGACGCTAGCTGGTGTGGTACTTGGTTTTGCTATCCCGCTTAATGGTAAGCCGGGTGAACATTCACCACTTAAGCATCTAGAGCATGCTCTTCACCCATACGTTGCATTTGGTATTCTTCCTATCTTTGCATTTGCCAACGCAGGTATCTCGCTAGAGGGTGTATCAATGTCAGGACTAACTTCGATGCTACCGCTGGGCATCGCTATGGGTCTTCTAGTTGGTAAGCCACTGGGTATCTTTACCTTCAGCTGGGCGGCAGTGAAACTTGGTGTTGCGAAACTGCCAGAGGGCGTTGACTTCAAACAGATCTTTGCAGTATCAGTGTTGTGTGGTATCGGCTTTACCATGTCTATCTTTATCGCGTCATTGGCGTTTGTAGGTGTGAGCGCAGAGTTTGATACTTATGCAAGACTGGGTATTTTGATGGGCTCAACAACCGCTGCGGTTCTCGGTTACATCCTACTGAACCTATCGCTTCCAAAGGAAGCCGCACCCGAGCCAAAAATTCAATATTAAGCCACTTAGGTATTAAGTACTCAGGCATTAAGTGCTTAGGCATTGCAGTGAGAACAAAACAAACCCAGCTTCGGCTGGGTTTTTTTATGGCTCTAGAAAAACGATAAGCAAAAAAAAGCCCAAACCAACAAGGGTTTGGGCGGATACAAATAGGAGTTAATAAGAAAAAAGCAGCATGTAGTCAACAAAGAGAAAAACAGTGGCATCAGAAACTCATTCTTCGCTGACTACACTTTAATAGACCCACCTGATCGAAATTAGTTCACACAAAAAGCAAAAAAATTAAGAAAACTTCAAAGCCCCTTTAAAACAGCCTCTTGAGAAAGATGTCCGACCAGTATGTGAAAAGTTTGATGTTAATCACTTGTTATCTTGGTGTTGCGGGAGTATATTCAAACATATGTTTGATACGGGCGATTGAAATGACGACGAGACTTACCACTAAAGACAAAATTCTGGACGTCGCTGAAGCGTTATTTGCAGACGGCGGCTTCAACGACACATCACTGCGTACGATCACCAGTAAGGCGAACGTGAATCTAGCATCGGTTAACTACCACTTTGGCGACAAAAAGACGCTCGTTCGCGCGGTACTAAATCGTTACTTGGAAGCCTTTATGCCGGCGGTTGAAACGGCGCTGTACCAACTTAATGAGCGCGAAGACTATGACATGGTTGACGTATTCCAGTCGCTCAAAGAACCATTGCTTGCGCTTAACGATGTTAAGCCGGGTGGTGCGAGCCGCTTTATGTCACTAGTAGGCCGTGGGTATACCGATGTACAAGGTCACCTACGCTGGTTTATCACGACTCGATACACAGAAACATTGGCCATGTTCACTCATTCAGTGATGCGTGCCAATCCTAAATTAGATGCAGAAACCCTGTTTTGGCGTCTGCACCTTACGCTTGGCACCTGCGTATTTACTATGGCGTCGAGTCGGGCGCTCTCTGAAATTGCGCTGAGCTCATTCGAAAAAGAAGTCAGCGCAGAAGCAATTATTGACCAGATTATTCCTTACCTCGCAGCCGGTGTTGCAGCGGAGTAAAACTTTAAAACCAAAACGTATATAGAAACGAAATAATAAAAATACACCTGAACAAAAGGATAGGTATCATGAGCTCTCTACGAAGAAAATGGATCAGTGACCCAGCGTTTAAACTGTTTAAAAAAGTGCTACCGCCATTGTCCGCGACAGAGCGTGAAGCAATGGAAGCGGGTAGTGTTTGGTGGGACGGAGAGCTTTTCTCTGGTAAGCCAAATTTCAAAACGCTGCATCAGTATCCAAAGCCAGTTCTTACCGCTGAAGAACAGTCTTTTATGGACAACGAGCTAGAAACGTTGCTTGCAATGCTCGACGATAACAAGATTGTTAAGGAAGATCGCGACCTACCTAAAGAGGTTTGGGATTACCTGCGCAAAGAGCGTTTCTTCTCTCTGATCATTTCTAAAGAGTTTGGCGGCCGTGAATTTTCACCACTGGCGAACTCAACTATCGTAACTAAGATTGCAACGCGCAGTATTAGTGCGGCTGTATCTGTCATGGTACCTAACTCGCTTGGTCCAGGTGAGCTGCTGTCTCACTATGGTACAAAAGAGCAAAAAGATTACTGGCTACCAAGACTTGCCGATGGTACAGACATTCCATGTTTCGCTCTAACAGGGCCGGAAGCGGGTTCGGATGCGGGCGGTATTCCAGATAAAGGTGTGGTTTGTTACGGTGAGCATGAAGGCAAAGAAGTGCTCGGTATTCGTCTAAACTGGAACAAACGTTATATTACCCTTGCACCGGTTGCAACAGTATTGGGCTTGGCATTCAAGCTTCACGATCCAGATCAGTTACTGGGTGAAAAGGAAGACATTGGTATTACCTGTGCACTTATCCCAGCAGACCATAAAGGTGTAGAAATTGGTGAGCGTCATGACCCACTTCACCTTGCATTTATGAATGGTCCAACACGCGGCAAAGATGTGTTCATTCCTATGGAATGGCTGATCGGTGGCCAAGAGTACGCAGGGCGCGGCTGGCGTATGCTCGTTGAATGTCTATCTGCTGGTCGTGGTATCTCACTTCCTGCGTTAGGTACAGCAATTGGCCACCTAACGACGAGAACAACTGGCGCGTACGCTTATGTCCGTAAACAGTTTGGTATGTCGATTGGTAAGTTTGAAGGCGTAGCAGAAGCGATGGGTCGCATTGGTGGTCTTACTTACCTGCTTGAGGCAACACGAACGCTAACAACAACATCACTGGATATGGGTGAGAAACCTGGGATCGTGACAGCGATTGCTAAGTATCACATGACAGAGATGGCGCGTACGATTCTAAACGATTCAATGGATATCCATGCCGGTCGAGCTATTCAAGATGGCCCAATGAACTATCTTGCATCGAGCTACCTTGGTATTCCTGTCGCGATTACGGTTGAAGGTGCGAATATCCTAACTCGTAACCTGATGATCTTTGGTCAAGGTGCGACACGTTGTCACCCTTACGTTCTACAAGAAATGGAAGCAGCAGCGAATCCAGATGCTAAGCAAGGTGCTGCTGACTTTGATCAGTTACTGTTTAAGCACATTGGTCATGCGACTAAAAATACCTTTGGTGCCTTTGCCGCGGCTCTGACGGGTTCTAAATTTGTCGGCGCACATATGAGCGGTCCAACTAAGGTTTACTACAAAGACTTAACGCGTTTAAGTAAGGCGCTTGCGGTCAGTTCAGACTTCGCGATGCTAACATTGGGCGGCGACCTAAAACGTAAAGAAATGATCTCTGCGCGTTTAGGTGATGGTCTAGCGTATCTATTTATGGCTTCTGCGGCTCTGAAGAAATACGAAGATGATGGCCGTCAGGCATCGGATCTCGACTACGTGCATTATGCGGTTCAGCACTGTTTCCACAACGCGGCTAAGTCGCTAAACGAAGCGTACAAAAACTTCCCAGCTCGTTGGGCAGGTGTCACGCTAAAAGGACTGTTGTTCCCACTAGGCAACCACTTCGAGAAACCATCTGACAATCTAACGCTTGAATTGGCGAAGAGCATGATGGTTCCGGGTGCGCATCGTGACCGCTTGACTCACCTTTGCTACATTGGTGAGCAGCCAAACGACAAGATTGGTTTGATGGAAAACGCGTTCCTAGCGATGTACGACATCCGTGACCTAGAGAAGAAACTGTTTGTCGGCGTGAAAGAGGGCAAAATTGCTCGAAAAGGTCTACTGAAAGATCGCTTGCAGCAAGCTATTGAAGCGAATGTGTTAACAGAGCAAGAGGTCGATAAAATCCTTGCTGCTGATGCACTGCGCTACAAAGCGATTCAGGTTGATCACTTTAGCCACGATTTCTCTGAAGTGAGAACGGATAAAGTTGATAAGCCCAAGCTGAACAGCGTAGCGTAATGGTTCACTGCGTGGCATAAATCAGAACTGTGCCACTTAACGCGAACTAAATGGTCTAAGCGCTCTAGTTTCTAGAGCGCTTTTTTTGTGCGCTATGAGTATGAAAGTGCTCCAACCACTTGGCAAAATCAGAGAAATTGACAGAAATAGGGTGCGAACTGGAAGTGAAACTCTTATCCTACTAGGGATTTTTTGAGGAACTGAATATGATCATCAAACCAAGAATTCGTGGATTTATTTGTACTACTACACACCCAGTTGGTTGTGAAGCTAACGTAAAAGAACAAATCGCTTACACCAAAGCTCAAGGCCCAATTGCAAACGCTCCAAAGCGCGTTCTAGTGGTTGGTTCTTCTAGTGGTTACGGCCTTTCTTCTCGTATCGCTGCGGCGTTCGGTGGTGGTGCAGCAACAATCGGCGTATTTTTCGAAAAACCAGGGACAGAAAGAAAGCCTGGTACAGCTGGCTTCTACAACTCTGCAGCTTTCGACAAGCTAGCGAAAGAAGAAGGCTTGTACTCGAAAAGCGTAAACGGTGACGCTTTCTCTCATGAAGCGAAGCAGAAAGTTATCGACCTAATCAAAGAAGATCTAGGCCAAATCGATATGGTTGTTTACTCACTGGCTTCTCCAGTTCGTAAGCTACCAGAAACAGGCGAACTCGTACGTTCTTCTCTAAAGCCTATCGGTGAGGCATACACATCGACAGCGGTAGACACTAACTCTGACAAGATCATTGAAGCAAGTGTTGAGCCAGCAACAGAGCAAGAAATTGCTGATACTGTTACTGTGATGGGTGGTGAAGACTGGGAACTTTGGGTCAACGCGCTATCTGACGCTGGTGTACTTGCAGACGGTTGTAAGACAGTCGCATACTCGTACATCGGTACCGAGCTAACTTGGCCAATTTACTGGGAAGGTGCGCTAGGTAAAGCGAAAATGGATCTAGACCGCGCAGCGACAGAGCTAAACGCGAAACTGTCTCAAACTGGCGGTAGCGCAAACGTTGCGGTACTTAAGTCTGTTGTAACTCAAGCAAGCTCAGCAATTCCAGTTATGCCACTGTACATCGCAATGGTATTTAAGAAGATGCGTGAAGAAGGTATTCATGAAGGCTGTATGGAACAGATCTTCCGTATGTTCTCACAGCGTCTATACAAAGCAGATGGCAGTGCAGCTGAGGTTGACGATAAGAACCGCCTACGTCTAGATGACTGGGAACTTCGTGACGACATCCAGAAGCACTGTGCTGAACTATGGCCACAAATTACGACTGAAAACTTGAAAGAACTGACGGACTACGTTGAGTACAAAGAAGAGTTCTTGAAACTATTCGGTTTTGGTATTGAAGGCGTAGACTACGAAGCTGACGTTTCAACACTCGTAGAGTTTGACGTTATCGACCTATAATCGAAAGCGATTGAACTAAAATGAATAAGGGGCGCATGATGCGCCCTTTATAGTATCTAGTGAACAGTTGTTTGCAATGAACCGTTGTCTAGGTGCCAGTAAACATCAGGAAAGAATGATGAGGATAGTACCCGCTAGAGTCATCAGGATGTTGGCTATTGCATAAGTACCAGCATAACCCAAAGCAGGAATTGTCGAGCGAGCGTGCTCGTTAACAACATCCATTGCTGGTGCACACGTTCTCGCGCCCACAATGGCACCAATAAGCAGCGCGCGGTTCATCTTAAGCACATAGTTACCAACCAAGTAGGCGAGTACAACGGGTAGTACACTGACTAAAAAAGCAATCAGAATAACCTGAGGGCCGACTTGCGTTAGGTGCTCAAACATTTTGCCACCAGCGCTTAATCCGATACCCACCATAAAGAACATAAGACCGAGATCTTTCACCATGTTCAGTGCCCCTTGCGGTACATAGCCGAAAGTAGGGTGGTTGGCACGCAAAAAGCCTAGGGTAATACCAGACAAAAGTAGGCCAACAGCATTACCTAATCCAAAGGATACTTGGCCAAAACTCATGGTGATTAGGCCAAACATAATGCCAAGGATAAAGAAGCTACAAAACGCCAACAGATCGGCCATTTGGCTATGGATCGAGATAAAACCAATTTTCTCTGCTAAGCCATGCACACGGCTCTTTTCACCACTAACCTGTAGGATATCCCCTTTAGCCAGCACGATGTTAGCGTCCATAGGCATTTCAATTTGAGCGCGAACAACGCGATTCAAGAAACAGCCATACTCTGACAAATTCAGGCTAGAGAGGCTCTTACCTGCAATGTTGTCACTTTTTACTACGATCTCTTCTTCAACAATACGTAGGTCAAGCAAGTTGCGGTCGAATACTTCTTTGCCGTTACGAAAGCTTGGATCCAAACGTGCGTGACTGTCCGGGAAGCCGACTAATGCAATTTCATCACCTTCTTGCAAGATAGCGTCACCATCTGGGTGGGCGAGGATACCGTTGCGTCGAATACGTTCAATGTAGCAACCAGTTTGACGATAAATACCCAGTTCGCGAAGGTTCTTACCATCTGTCCAATCAATCAGCTCCTGACCAACGCGGTAGGCACGAATGATCGGCAGGTACACTTTGCGCTGTCCACTGCCACCTAGCCCGCGCTCTTGCGCAATTTGCTGCGCTGAGTCGTGAAGGTTTTGCTTTTGAAGCTTTGGCAGCAGTTTCGCGAGCATGATCATGCTGATAAGACCAATCAAATAGGCCATCGCGTAACCGACCGAGAGGTTTTCAATCACTAGGTTGAAATCCATACCGCGTGGGATAGTAGCTAAACCGGAGTTCAGTGCATCTTGAGCACCTACGAGAACAGGTGTAGCAGTCAATGCCCCTGCCATTACACCAGCTGATAAGCCGTAATCTAAGCCTAGATAGTGGCTGGCGAAGTAGGTAACCGTGAGCGCGGTCACCAGGACCGTTAAGCTTAAGATCAAGTAGTGTTTGCCATCTCTGAAGAAGATACCAAAAAAGTTTGGACCGGCCTCAATACCAACACAGTAAATGAACAGCATAAACCCGATAGTCAGCGCTTCAGCGTTAAAACTGAATCCGAGGTGTCCCATGATAAGGGAGGTAATCAGCACCCCAATAGAGTTACCGAGTTGAAGGTTGCCAAAGCGAATTTTGCCAAAGGCTAAGCCAATCGCCAGAGCGACGAAGATCAGGAGAATTGGGTTTTGGTCAAGCAAGTTGACGACGTCTATGTTCACTAGTACGACTCAAACAGACAGTGTGAAAGAATGATTAAAGTGTGGCGATTGTAGCGGAAATTTTCAAAAAGATAAGTGAAATTTTTTCGGTTTTGACATTAGTTCAATTGTGGGGGGTAACAAGTTAGAAATCATAATGTTATCCAATAGGTCTTGTTTGATTTATACCAAAGGTGTTCCGAGTCGCAAAAAAGAAAGCCAGCGCAAGGCGCTGGCTTTGAAGATGATTTCGTCAACTATACTTGAGTTGACTGTATGGGCATATTAGTCGAATAGACCCAAGTTTGCTTTAGCGTAAGCTTCAAATTCAGTACAGCCACCGATGTGGTCTTGATCGATGAAAATCTGTGGCACAGTTTCTACTGGCTTACCAACCGTTTTCTCTAGGTCTGCTTTTGAGATGCCTTCTGCATGAATATCAACGTAACGATAGTTAAAATCGTCGCGTTTAGCTTTTAGCGTTTCAGCATGCTCTTTTGCACGAACACAGTAAGGACAACCAGGGCGACCAAAAATAACAACGAACATTCAATTTCTCCTTGAAGACTAAACTTTTTGCGTGAACCAGCAGTACCAAAAACAGGGGTTCATCATTTTGTTGAAAACCACTATGCCTCAAGATGAAAAGGAAATAAAGCGTCATTTGTCTCTTGATGCGATAGGTAAAACCTATCAGCACAGAAGTTGCGCAAATCTCTATGACGCTGGATGAAAACAGGGTGTGATGCTGTGCAAAAGTTGAGTATTTAATCGGGTGACATGCGCTAATTGCTTGGCATAAATCAAAAACTGTCGCCAATGAACATAGCATGCTGACGTTAGCTTTGTATGTTTGCTCTACCGAAAAGACTCGCTAAGGTTTGTTTTTCGTATTGCTGGCGGTATAGGCAATGATTCGAATAGTGAGTTGACGGTGTACCTAAAGGAATCCGGTATGTTTCAGTTTATGACTTCGAGTCGAATTATCTTTGGTGAGGGGGCGCTCCAGTCTTCTTTGTCTATCATCAATCAATTTGGTTACAGCGTACTTCTCGTGACGGGGCAAGACCGTCAGCGTGCTGAGCCAGTCATCCATTATCTTCATAATCAAAACATGCGTTATCAGCATGTCGCTATTCGTGGTGAACCGAACATTACTATGGTTGAAGAGACGGCCATTATGGGGCGTCGTTTTAAACCTGACATGGTGGTTGCCATTGGGGGAGGAAGCGTTCTCGATATGGGCAAAGCACTTGCTGCGATCATTCCTAACCAAGGAGATGTTTACGATTACGTTGAAGTGGTTGGACGCAATGTCCCTCTCAAAACCAAGCCCATTCCTATGATTGCCATTCCTACGACAGCGAGTACCGGGGCGGAAGTGACTAAAAATGCCGTGCTTAAATCGGGTCAAGATAAGGTGAAAGTCAGTTTACGAAGCCCGGATATGTTACCTGATGTAGCCATTGTGGATCCTGTGCTGACTTACGGGACTGATGTCTACACCTCTGGCCGTGGCGCTATGGACGCCTTTACCCATTTAATGGAAGCGTATGTTTGCGGAGAGCCTAATCCACTCACTGATATGGTGTGTGAAGAGGGGCTACGAAGACTTAGCTATTCGATTATTCCAGGCTGTAAGCAAGATAATCCGAAGTCACGCGCAGATCTGTCTTTTGCAGCGATGTTAGGTGGAATGGCGATTACTAACGCAAAACTCGGTGCTGCACATGGCTTGGCATCGGCATTGGGTGGAAAGATTTCTGCACCGCACAGTGTGATTACTGCTCGTCTTGCTCCTCATGTCATGATGGAAAATATTAAAGCTGCGAAGCGAGCAGGGCGCAGTGATGTGCTTAATCGCTATAGAACCATGGCGCAGTTACTTACCGGTAGAAACGATGCCAGCATTGAAGATAGCATTCAATGGGTCAACATGATCTTAGAGCGCCTGTCCTTGCCGCATCTTTCGGATTTTGGCGTGTGCGGAACCTCGTTTGAGCAAGTGGCTGCAGATGCAATGAAGTCTGTCGCCATCAAAGGTAATCCAATCCCTCTAACGGAAGACAGGCTTATCTATATCCTGAATCAAGTGTGCCAGTGTCAGTGTGATGGTCATGCTGAGTCTTCAGAAGATACGACCAATATAGAGTACCGAAATAATCCGGTAGAGACAGACTAGTCCTATTGGGTAAGCTAGAAACGGCATTAACGAAAAAGGGAGGTCAATTGACCTCCCTTTTGAGTGTTTCGGTAGAGGAGCATGAGCTCATCTGCAGACAGTGACTAGTAATAGATAGTCACTAGTAATTTGGTGCTTTGTTGTAGCGAGAATCTTTAAGCGCTTCTTTGACTCGCTTCAGGTTATCTCTAAACCCGCTACCACGACGTAAAGTAAAGCCTGTCGCAAGCACGTCAATAATCGTCATCTGTACTACGCGACTTGCCATTGGCATGTAGACGTCGGTGTCTTCTGGTACATCAACGGTAATAGACAATGAGCTAGCTTTATCCAGCGGCGAATCCTTTGCGGTAATCGCAATAACGGTCGCGCCGTTTTCACGGGCTAGGTGAGCGATTTCTACTTGGCTCTTAGTACGACCGGTATGCGAGATAAGGACGATAACGTCATTATCAGAGCAGTTGATGCAGCTCATTCGTTGCATGACCACATCTTCGTAGCACGAGATTGGGATATTGAAGCGAATAAACTTATTCTGAGCATCACGAGCGACAGACGAAGAGGCACCTAAGCCGAAGAAAGAGATGCGTTTTGCTTGAGTCAGCAAATCAACAGCTCGGTTGATTTGCATTGAGTCCAAACTGTTCTTCGCAACATCAAGACACGCCATCGTAGATTCGAAAATCTTGTGGGTGTAAGCGTCCGGACCATCGTCTTCTTCGACGTTGCGGTTCACGTAAGGTGTGCCGTTGGCAAGACTCTGTGCTAAATGCAGTTTAAAGTCTGGGAAACCTTTTGTGTCGAGTCGGCGACAAAAACGGTTTACCGTCGGCTCACTCACATCTGCCATTTTGGCAAGCGTAGCAATGCTGGAATGAATGGCGGTTTGGGGGGACGCCATAATAACTTCAGCAACTTTACGCTCAGATTTGCTGAAGTTTTCTAAATTCTTTTGGACTTTCTCTAATGTATTCATAGTGTTCACAGGGTAAAGAGAACAACTTGCTGACGCTAATTATCCGGGAGCTTATCTCTCTCATTTGTCTAAACGAAAGACCAAGTTACCGTGATATCGAGTTTTTATAATAGGTCGATCAGCGCCAACTCCATAGCCTCAGTATAAACGAAGCACTCGGTTAGCTGTAACAAAAGCTCACATGAAATCTTTAGAATATGACAGGCATCAAACAAAAAACTGGAAGAAAAAAACAATTGAGTGAAAAACGCTCACTTATTGCCAGTTTCTAGCGCAATTTTACCGTATCACTCCCACAAAACAGAAAGAAAGTTTCATAAGTGTGAGAGTGATAGTGATTTCATATAACCGAGAACGAGAAAGGTTAGTCGCAAATTTTATTGGCTAACGCGTTGAGGGCGGACGTTAATGCTGTTGCGGACTGAGCGATTTCTCGCTGCTCGTCGAGCACATTGCTTAGCACTTCTGTCGAGGTTAATGGGTTTGCCAGTACAACTCGGAACACAATGGTATCGCGACCAGACCAACGTATCGGGTTTAGTTGAGTACGAGAAACGAAAGATAAGCCAGTTTCACGTTGTTTTTTCTGAACAAACTTGGTGAGTTGGTTAAGCAGATCATGCAGCTCATCTCGGTCACGTTCTGAAGCCATTTCCAGTGCTAGCTTAACGTTTTCCGGAACATAGCGGTACGTAAGCAAACATAACTCAGGTTTACTAACGAGTTCAAAATCACTTTGTTTGTCGATTAGCTCGGCAAAGTAGCGGGCTTTTTCGATACTTTGGTTGATCAATAACTCATAACCGGGCCTACTAATGATGTGCATTGCAGCATACACCAACATCGCCATTCCTGAGCGTGATCCTTCAAGAGTATGACGCCCTAAGTCTTTCGAACCTTTACGCAAAATATACTGAGCATGGTGTTGAATGCTCTTCATTGCTTGTGGATCTTTGAACAGTACCATGCCCGCACCCATAGGGATGTAGAGCTGCTTGTGCGCATCGATAGTCACAGAGTCTGCGAGTTCAATGCCGTCTAATATAGTGCGGTATCTATCAGACATAAGTGTCGCACCACCCCAAGCGGCATCAACATGGAAATGACAAGATTCTTCAGCGCAAATCGCAGCGATTTCACGCAGTGGGTCAACATTGCCTGTTTCTGTTGTTCCGGCTACACCGATAACAGCAAATGGGTGAATGCTTTGCTGTTTGAGCTCGGCAAATTTATGCTTGAGATCTTCTGGGCAAATGCGGTTGTATTCATCAGTTTTAACGGCAACGAGACCTTGCTGTCCGATGCCGAGCAAATCAGCCGCTTTTTTTAGCGAATAGTGACCACGTTCAGAGACTAAAATGGCGAGTCCTTCATAGCCGTAGTGTTTCATGGCTTTGAACAGGCCTTGTTTCTCTACCCCTTGGAAATCGCCATCCGCTTTTAGAGCACGATTACGTGCGACCCAAAGTGCCGTTATGTTGGCAATGGTGCCACCAGAGCAAAATGCACCTAAGGAATGTTCTGAGCTGTGCATCCACTTATTGTAGAAAGGCTCCGACTCGGAATAGATCAGCTTGTGAAGCATACCGAGGACTTGACGTTCAAGTGGAGTGAAAGCTTTTGATGTTTCGATTTTCACCAAGTTCTGGTTCAGCGCGATCATGATTTTTGATAGTGGCATCAAAAAGTAGGGTAGTGCTGAAGTCATATGACCAATGAAGCTTGGAGAAGAGGTGTGTACTGAGTGCGAAACCAGGGTATCTAATAGATGTTCAGTATGCGCCGACACGAACTCTGGTTGTTCTGGAATAGCGGCACTAGAGAAGTCTTTTTCTATTTCGTGAAGGGGTTTTTCTTCAGCAACAATATGCTCTCGCAAAAACTGGTTCAAGTTTTTGGATAAACTTTCTTCAATTTGGGTAAGCGTAGAGTCAGGTCCTTCTGGGATAGTGAATATTCGAAGGAGGCTCTCAAAGCTGACATCAGCAATTTTTTGCTCAGATACCATATCGTTATCTACTATTATTCCGTTACTGCAAGCGGCACAATCTAAACCAAATGGGCGTGAATGTCTCGCAAAAAAGTCCTGTTATGCCGATTTTTTGCCGTGCCACAGGGCATTGTTACACCATTTGGTTACTTACAATGCAAAAAGCTGGCGTAACAGCCAGCTTGGTGCGAAAAGTTATACGTTGTCTCGGCTATCGATGAATCAATAGCGTTGACCTATTGATAGCTTATTACTTGCAGTCAATCGTTTCCACTTTTTGAATCGATTGATTATAGCGATTAAGCGCAGTTTCGATTTTCTTTGGGTGGCTAAGCAAATCGGCAAACGCGCTGCGTAGCTCATAATTCTGTGGGTGAGGTGCGGCTTGACGATCGGCGAAGCTCTTAGCTGCCATCTGTCCTAGCTTGTCATTACGTTGTGACAGTGTTTTAACGTCTTGCTGCTCAAGCTGAAGCCAAGTTTCTACAGATTGCTCAGTGGCCACTTTCGCTGGTTCATTGCTTAAGTAGTAGTGAACAGCTTCTCGATTCAGTTCAAAGTGATGCTTTCGGCCTTCTAAAAACCACTGGCTTACTTCATCAAGCTCAGGGTATTCGCTAGTGGTCATTTGTGCTAAGTCCTGGTACCACTGAATGGAAGCGTCGATATAAGCATCATACTTATTGGTGTAGCACTGTGTCGCATCCGCAGACATTGCGCCAAATGAAGTGCTAATCAGTGCGGCAGCAGTGAGCCATTTTTTCATTATTCTAATCCTTTGGTGGGCTAACGAGCGTGGGTTCTTATAATTATACCCAAGCAGGGCAAAATTAGCGGCTGCCTGGGAGATGTTTGCAAGCAAGAATACAGGAATAGATAGGCTTTTCCTGAGACCTACCCTGCAAGAGAAACAAAAAACAGCATCAAAACGGGCACCAATAAGCTCAAAATGAAGCCACTGACGATGGCAACGGGTACACATCTTACACCGCCGCTGCTTTGAATGATGGGTAGAGTAAAGTCCATCGCGGTTGCGCCTGCATAACCAATGGCGGTACAGGGACGTTTGCCTATCAACATAGGTATCATAATCAGTGCGACAAGTTCCCGTAGTAGCTCAATCATAAATGAAGCACCGCCGTAAACAGGGCCGAATGCATCACCAATCAATATGCCTGCGAGCGAATACCACCCAAAACCGGATGCGATGGCTAGGCCTTTATATGGAGAGATATCAAGAATAAGTGCGCCGATAATGCCGCCAACCATCGAGCTTGCCACGATGACGGCTGCAATGGTCATTCCTTGCTTGTTGACCAAAATCTGTTTGAGCGTCAATCCGCTGTTGCGAAGTTGAATGCCAATAAAGAATAGAAGGATGATCAATATCCATTCGCTGGCGGTCTCTACCCAGCCAAGCCCAATGGGAAGTAGCAGCCCGAGCACCAACCCAGAACCGACGACAGCTATTAGCTTGAGTGATTCCATTGCCATTGAAGAGAGTGGCAGTTGATTTTTTAGCTGTTCCGTTTTCAATGGCATGAGTTTGTCAATGAGAGGAAGGCAAAGGAGATTACAACCACCAATCACGATAAAGAACGTCGCGGTAACCGTGATGATGGTTTTAAAGTGACTACCAAAGTTATCGAGCGCGGCGAGACTTAGCCCCATTAAAAATAAGATGACATAAATCAGCCATGAAGTGGCTCGGTTGATGACGTCGAGTTTTTTGGTATTAGAAATAGGAAATAGGTAGCCAATACATAGCGGCGTAAAAATAAACAACATCCCTGAAAACATCGCGTTGAGCCTCTTTTGTTATCCTTAATGATCGCCGCTACTGGCTAATTGTTGACATACCTATTGGTAGAAATGGCGAGTGGCTGAACTACATACCAGTGGAATGGATGACTTCAGCAATTTTGTCCTGAAAATCTTGCTCGCTTAATGACGTTAATTGATACATCACGTCTGCACCATCTACATTAATCTCCACTTCGTGCTCTTCTAACGCATCGTGATCTTGTCTGCGGAACAGTAAAATATGGTTGGCAATGCGAGCAACGTCGAGATACGACACTTCTGGGCGCTCTATCTGCTTAACTCGGTTGGAAGCAACTTCGATAAAATCGCAGTCAAATCCCCAAGTATCAAGAACCTGTTCACTTGTTAGTGAGCAGCGTGATTGGAAAATCTGCATAGCAAGATCAGGGTTTAAGTAGTTGCCCTTTTCTATATAGAGGTGGTACTCGTTGACTAAGCAAAATAGGCCGATATCCGCGAGGAAGCCGACCAATAAGGATTTGTCTTGCTCTAGGTGCGTATACTGTTCGTTAGAAATCTCATGAAACTTTCGTGTTACCAACACCATCACAGCTGCCAACTCGCGCGACACCTTCGCACTATTGACCAATACTTCGTGGCATTCATCTGTTAAGTGAACAGAATGCTTAAGTAGTTCGATGGATTGAGCGGTCACAATATCGCGAACGCGGTAGATACCCAATCTTGAGACCGCCGTATTGAGGTCATTACAAGTGATATTACGGCGATTAAATATGACTGAGTTGGCAACTTTAAGAACGGTTGCTGCAAGTCCAGGGTCTTCTAGTAGGCACTCCGCTATGTCAGCAACACCTGTGGATTCATCGTTACAAAGAGCTTGTATCTTTAGTACGACTTCAGAGATGGGTGGGAGAGTGATTTTCCCAGTATTGATAGATTGCTCGACTAAGTCTGCAAATTCCGTTTCGAGGCTTTCGATGAACAGCTGTTGGTTCTCTGGTAGCCAATAAAAAGATAAGTGGTTCATAAATATTCGAGAGGTTAAGCGATGGAGTCAGTGTACCTGCGCCGGTCTGCAATTGACAATAAGATTAGTGATTTAAATTGGTGCAGTTGAATCGTTTGCTGTTTAGAACATCATTCAATTGCATACGCTAGTGCAATTGGTTGTGTATAGTGCTACTTTGTGAAGTGACTCGCAAATGTTTTTTGGATAACTCGCACAACTGTGACATTGAGCCAGACTTAATTTGCAATGTGAACTATTATAAAAACATATAAAAAAGCCCGGCATTTTATACCACTATAGATTGACCGAGCTGATAACAAATTTGATTTTTTTAGCTGCTATTTCTGGTGATCGATTAATCGGGGTAAAGATTAAGGATCAAAGGAAATGATAGAGCAATCTTTTTACAACTACACGACTCAATTTGGCGAATCGCAAAAACGTTCGATGTTTGGTGGCACTGGGCTCTTCAAGGACGGCGCCATGTACGCATTGATTAGTAACAGTAAAGTGTTTATCCGTGGAGGAAAGGGCTTAGACTCTAAACTTCATGGTCTACAATGCGAGAAATTTCGTCATGTGAAAAAACAATCAACTGCGACGGTAAACTATTACGACATAACCCACTTATTTGAACAGCAAGCTCCTGAGCTTAAGGATTTAGTTCAAAACTCAATCGATAACTCAGTTGATCAGCATTGCAGTAAGAACGCGGTCGAGAATCGCCGTTTGCGAGATTTGCCAAACATGCAACTCACGTTAGAGCGCATGGTCAAGAAGTCGGGTATTAAAGATGTAAAAACATTTTTGGAGCTAGGAGCACCAAGAGTGTTTAATCGAGTGAAGCGCACTTATGGCAACGATGTCGATGTTAAGTTGTTGTGGAAGTTCGCCGGTGCAGTAGATGGGGTACATTGGAAGTTAATCCAAGATCCAATGAAGCAACGTTTATTGGAGCATTGTTCACAAATAGAACAGTGATTGCTGTAGCCTAATGATTGAAATAGAAAGGGATTGATACAAAAAGAGGCCGTGTTGTTAAAACAGCGGCCTCTTTTTTCATCGCTAAGCCAGTAAATAATATTAGAACGCGAAGCGCGCTGTAAACATTAGCTGGTCACCGTAGATGTGGTTAATGCGACCTTCAAGACCTAGAGAGAATAGCTCGGTAGAGTGGAAACGGCCGTATACAGAACCCATCCAACGATCTTTGTCACCAACGTTTAAGTAGCCCGCTTTACCGCCGATTTCCAGCTGTGGACCAAGCCATTGACGTACACCCAAGTTAACTTCCATACCGGTGTCAGTTTTGTGGTGATCGCCACTGTCGTGGATGTGCGCTAGCATTTCACCAGTGAAGTCCGCCCAGTTGTTGACTGGAGCATGGAAACCAACACCACCAGAGAAGTCGTAGTCGCCTTCAAATTTAGAATCGATGCTACCAACGATATGAGCATTTGGGTGAATCGACTTACTGATAGCCGCACCAAACGTCATTGGGCTTGCACCAATTCGAGCTTCTGCGTAGTCGTAGCTGAAGTTACTCATCGTAGCTCGTTGCTCTTCTTGGTTTGCGAATGCTTGCTGCGAAGCGATAACCATCAGAGCAGCTAATAGAGTTTTGCGCATAGTGTCTCTAAACCTTTTTGTTTGAACTTAATTCCATGACCATAAGAGTGCACGTCGCTAGATGCTTATGGCAACTTAAAGTATCCCGCTATGATAAATCAAATTCCCCTTACTGCTCCAACAAAAAGTGCTTCTAACGGGGGCAAAACCTCAAAAATTGACAATGTCATACATATTTCAACCAATAATGGGGCTTTGTGTAAGGAAATGGTAATAAAAAAGGGAGCTATCAAACGCATAACTCCCTAAGTCGTGGCGATTTATTTGACTAATGTGACAATAACAGTCTCTACTCGCCAAAGTTGATGCGATTGTCTGAGATCGCATTGAATATTTGTTCTGTATCCAGCACTCTTGCCCAAGGCATTAAGTCTTGAGTATTAGCAATCATATAGTCCGTAAGCTGCTGCTTTACTACTGCTCGTAGTTCATCGCCTTTCCATGGTTTACTGATATAAAAGTCCAGACAAGCATGATTCACTGCCTCAATAGTATCTTCATGGCCAGCCTGTCCGGTAAGGAGCACTTTTTTACAGGACTTAGCGTGTTCATCTTCACTGAGTTCAATAAGGAAACTGACGCCAGTTTGCTCTGGCATGATATGGTCGCAAAGAATTAACGCTAATCTAGCCCCATCACGAGTATGTTCGGCGATCACTTCTCTCGCTTCGTCGACCGATTCAGCGCCTTCAACGATAAAGTGCTCTTCGAAATCATCCAAATCCTGCAACACACTATCGAGTACTTCGCGCTCATCATCGACACATAAAATTAGATATTCAGTCATAGTGGTGCTCCTTGGTTAGTTTCTGTTGTGTGACAGGTATGTACACGGCCATATTGGTGTATTTGCCAACTTCTGATGTCGCTTCAATCCATCCTTGATGTTGAGCCAATATTTGCTGACAGATGGACAGCCCAATCCCTAAACCGAAGTTACCTTCACGCTTGGTGGTGTAGTTAAGTTCAAAAATACGCTCGAGCTGTGCCTGAGGGATCCCGCAGCCGTTGTCAATGAACTCAAAGCAGTTGTAAAAAACATCATCTCGAGAAACTTGACTGCTGCGTATCGTGAGTTCGCCTTTCTCGGGTAGAGCATCGAGCGCATTGGATATGAGGTTGGTCCATACTTGCTGCAAAGTGATGGGCTTACAAAATATCTCAGGTAGCGATCCGTACTCTTTAATTAGGCTGTGGCGCTTGAGACGGTTTTCAAAGATAACTAACGTATCTTCAATGCCTTCATGTAAATCGACTCGCTCGTAAGATTCATTATCTTGTCTCGAATATCCTTTGAGGCTTTTGACCATATCAGCGATGCGCTGAGCACAAACTTGAATGGATCGCAGCGTGGTGCCGGTAGCTTGAAAACGTTCTAGCTTGCTAAGAGTCTCGGCAAGTTTCGCTGGGTTCGTTATGGCTTGCTTGAGCAGCGCATCGTTGTCGTGAAGGTCGAGGTTCACAAGACGCTTTGCTATGCGTCTATCGCCAATTCGTTCGTTTAGCTCTTTTGAGCGCAGTCTGAGCTCTGAGGTCGAAAGCGGTGAAGAGTGTCTGGACTGTTTGAGTACCTCAAGGCCAATATCAAATGTATTGTCTTCATGTTTGGTGTTGAGTATCTCATCGACTTTTATTGATAAGGTTTCACCGCCGCGCAAAATTGCAGACACAGGGTTATTGAGCTCGTGGGCAACGCCTGCGACGAGTTGGCCTAGCATGGCCATTTTCTCTTGTTCGATGAGTTGCTGGTGTGCCGACTCCAATGACTCCAACGTTTTCTGGAGCTCGAGTTTGGTATTAATGCTTCTTTGTAGGCGGCGGTTGAAGTGGCGCAGCAACAAGTTGGTGAATAGGGGCAATAGGTCGGTATTAGAGTGCATTACCTGAGTGAATACGGTTCGGTCGAGCTTCACTACTTTAGTTGGGGTTAACGTCATTGCAGTGGAGAAAGATTGCTCGCCAGTAACAAATGACATTCCGCCAACTATGCCACCTCTGCTATGTCTTACCACCTCTCGCTGTTGGCCGATATCGTCTTTCTTATATAAAGCAACGTGTCCTTCAACAATAAACCACAAGAATTGGTTCGATTGTCCTTCGGCGGTAAGAAGGTGTTCTGCTGAATATTGCCTAACCGCGCGTGTTTCGTCTTTTTCAGCAAAAAATGCCAATAGCGCTTCGATGACTTGTACAGCGAGCTCGTTGTCAGACAGCTCATGAAAGTCATGAATAAAGCTGGCACGATAAGAGTGCATTTTATTTTCAATATGAGCGCGCAGGATCTTTTGCTGATCAAGGACTTTTCCAAAATCAAGAAGTTGGTCTTTCTCATGGTGTACGACATATTGCGTGAGCTCTTTGACCACCGTCTTGTGCAAACTTACTTGTTCGATAGGGTAGGTTAGGCAGTGATCTAGCCGGCCTTCGTTCACTGCGTTTAAGATAGCTTGAATATCGATAGAGTCGGTTTTGCTGATGAGTATTTTCCGCGCCGACTGTGCGTGAGCGGATTGCTCCAACTGAATCAGGAACTCCCCACCATCAAAAAGACGACTGTGGCGTGCGATGACCATTGCAAGGTGCTGCCCTTGCCGGCCGATTTGCTGCACGAGATCGTGCCCCTCGGAAATCGAGGTCGCCAAATGGATGTCGAAATGCGATTGGTACAAAGATAGCTCGGTATCCAGCTTGTCGAGATTAGCGAAATCGCTATCTAAACACAGTACTGCGTATCGATTGTTTTGCGTCATTGCTCAGCTTATCTCATCAGTCATGATTGATTTTAATATATCAATAAAAAGCAGAGGGTTATGAGAAGTAGGTATGAGATTGGAGATCCTAGCGAGTTGAGTTAGACTGAATGAAATACACTTCACAAACTGTTTAAGTTATCTCTATGAATCAACTAAAGAAGTATGGCGCTATTGGCGGCGCTGTAACCTTGGTATTGTGCTGGCCTTTAGCGGTCGGGCACATAGGACAAAAAGTCGTTGAAGACGGCGTTACTCAGCTAAACAATGAAGGCGTGAGCGCCGAGATTGTCTCCTACGATCGCAGCTATTTGTCATCAGTAGTAGAAACGCGCTACCAGGTACAAGATCCTGTGTTAAAGGAGCAGCTAGAAGTCGATGGCTTGCCGACTGAGCTTGTTGTGAAAAGCGATATTAGCCATGGCTTGTTCAGCCTTTCGGCAAACTCAGTATTGGCAAATTTCCCTGATTTTCCGCTACAAATGAAGACGGTGACTCAGCTCAATGGCAACACCGAGTTTGAGATGACACTGGACAGCTGGAGTTACCAAGGCAACGAGCAGCAAACGGTTAGCATGTCGATTTCTCCGTCTGTGATCACAGGTACTGCTACAGTACTTGGCAAGATGACCTTCCAAGCCAATGTTCCTTCGATTCAACTCGATTTTGAGAATGGAGAGCAGCTACGCATTACAGATGTTGTGGGTAACGGCGTGGGAGTGAAAGAAAACGGCTTTTGGCTGGGTGAGCAAAGTGCATCGATGAAGCACTTTACCATTTTGGATCAGAACCACCAAAGTCTGTTTGATATCGATTCTATGGGGTACACCTTCAAATCGTCTCTCAATACTGAAACGGATCGCATTGATACACAGCATATTTTTGATTTGGCTCAGCTAACTTACCCTGAAGGTGGAGAGCTCAGCGATCTGAATATCGATTTTGCTCTCAATTCCTTAGATCGAGCGTCATTTGAAGGCTTGGTGGATGTGTATCAATCGAACCCGTCAATGGCACAAGCGGATATCAATGTTCTAGCACCATTAATCGAGACACTGTTCGCTCGTGGCTTCCAAGTGTCGATGAATGACATGCACTTTAAAATAGCAGAAGAAGAGTTCAAATCTAAGTGGCTATTAGAAGTACCAGAAGGGACAGACAACGTGTCTCGTGACCCAAGTGTTGTGATGCCGGCTATCCAGGGCAACATGAATGCGTACATGTCACAAGGTATGATTAATGCTCATCCGATGTTGGCTCAGGGGGTTGATGAGCTGGTGGTGATGGATATGGTTCAGCAAAAAGAAGCGGGCTACCAGTTGGATGCCAATATTGAAGCGGGTCAGTTGGTGTTTGCTAACGGTCAACGTATTCCGTTGATTGCATTATTCCTGCCCTTGCTCATGGGACAGCCGATGGGACAATAAACGCGATTAGCGTAATTTTTCACCCGTCAAAAGAAAAGAGGCCATGTGCCTCTTTTCTTGCTTTTTATCTTTTTGAAAACGTGATATTACTTGTGGCTCGATTAAGTATTTTGTTAGGAGTAATGGGGTCATGGAGCCGATGTCAGAGAACGTATTCAATTTCAGCGCAGGACCAGCTGGGTTGCCGCGAGATGTATTAAAAAAAGCGCAATCGGAGCTGCTTGATTGGAACGACTTGGGTACGTCGGTTATGGAGATCAGCCACCGAAGTAAGCCGTTTATTCAGGTTGCAGAAGAGGCGGAACAAGATTTAAGAGATCTGCTAAATATCCCTTCAAATTACAAAGTACTGTTCTGTCAGGGTGGTGCTCGTGCTCAATTCTCAGCGGTACCACTCAACCTGCTTGGCGGTAAGCGAAAGGCGACGTACATCGACGCAGGCTACTGGGCACAAAGTGCGGTAGAAGAAGCGCAAAAATACTGTACACCTATCGTACATCAGGCGAAAACTGAGATTGACGGTAAAACCGCAGTACAGCCAGTGAGTGAATGGGTGATTGACCCGGAATCGGCTTACGTCCATTTCTGTCCAAATGAGACCATCGATGGCATCGAAATTAATGAACTGCCGCAAACCGATTTACCAATCATTGCTGATATGTCTTCGACCATTTTGTCGCGCGAAATCGATGTGAGTCAGTATGGTGTCATTTATGCGGGCGCTCAAAAGAACATTGGTCCTGCCGGTATTTGTATTGCCATCGTACGTGATGATTTGCTTGAGCTTGCAAGCGACGTACTACCAACGTTCCTGAACTACAAAGTTCTCGCTGAAAAAGAGTCGATGTATAACACGCCTCCAACGTTTGCATGGTATTTATCTGGTTTGGTCTTCAAGTGGTTGAAAGAGCTGGGTGGTGTTCAAGCTATCGAGCGTATTAACCGTGAAAAAGCAGCCATTCTTTACGATTACATCGATGCGTCGCCGTTTTACAAGAACCAAGTACACAGCGACAACCGTTCACTCATGAATGTGCCATTCCAATTGGCGAAACCTGAGCTTGACGAAAAGTTCCTAGAATTGGCTGATGAACGTGGTCTGCGTGCGCTCAAAGGGCACCGTGCAGTTGGTGGTATGCGTGCATCTATTTACAACGCGATGCCGCTAGAAGGTGTGCAAGCACTCGTCGACTTTATGAAAGAGTTCGAACAGCAATACGCTTAATTGCTCGTATTTACCTTCATTTGTTAATCAAAAGCCGCGTTCATTACGCGGCTTTTTCGATCTCATTCAACAATCTTCTTCTATCTTTACCATAAAATATCCGATAACCGCTTGGTCACGGAACATGCGACTATTCATATTCTTAGTACACATTCACAGTGATAACACATTATGGATATATTAATTCTTTTCGGCTTAATAGCACTCAACGGTTTGTTTGCGATGTCGGAAATAGCGCTGGTGGCGGCTAAAGGCAGCCGACTGCGAATGCTAGCCGATCATCATGGTGCGGCGCAGGTGGCGCTAAAGCTCAAAGATGATCCGACGATTTTTCTCTCCACGATACAAATTGGTATTACTGCCATTGGTATTCTCAGCGGTATTTGGGGGGAAGCTGTGCTTTCTGCACCCATCATGCATTGGTTGGTCAGTATCGGAGTGGAACCAGAGTTAGCAAGTTTGCTTGCGACGACGGGCGTGGTATTGGTCATCACCTATTTTGCGATTGTCGTTGGTGAGTTGGTGCCAAAACGAATAGCGCAAAATAATGCAGAGCGTATTGCGTTGGTTGTTGCGTACCCAATCCATTGGTTGTCTATAGCGACCAAACCATTTGTGTTGCTGTTGACGCTGTCGACTAATTTGATGTTAAAACTGTTGGGTCAGAAGAATAATAATAGTGACACTGTCACAGAGGAAGACATTGTAGCCTTGGTCAAAGAAGGCTCTGAAAGCGGGGTGATTGAACACCAAGAGCAGGAGATGATAGCCAACTTGCTGCAACTGAATGACCGCTTTGTAACCTCATTGATGACGCCGCGATGTGACATTCACTATCTAGACATCGACCAACCACTTGCTGAAATCCTCAAAGATCTTCGTCAAACGAAACATTCAGTTTGGCCTGTCTGTCGGGGTGGTTTGGACAATTTGATTGGTACTATCTCATCAAAAGTATTGCTCGATGAGTACAGTGAACTGTCGATTGGACGTTTGGTCAAACTATTGCGTAAGCCAAGGTTTGTACCTGAATCTATGAAAGGGCTGTCACTGCTAAGCTATATGCAGCAGACGAGCTGTGAAATGACGTTCCTTGTGGATGAGTATGGTGACATTCAGGGGCTTGTGACGCATCACGATTTGCTCACCTCGATTGCCGGTGAATTAGCCATGACGACACAGCATATTTGGGCACGAAAATGCAAAGATGGCAGTTGGCAACTAGACGGCCTCATCCCAATCGCTGTTTTCAAAAGCAAGCTGAACATTAGTGAACTCGAAGGAGAGGGCAGTGAAGGCTTCCAGACACTAAATGGGTTTCTCACTTGGCTTTCGGGTCGTCTTCCTGAGGAAGGTGAAGCGATTTACTATCAACGATTCGTGTTTGAAGTGATGTCGGTTAAAAATAACCGAATTACTCAAGTCAAGGTTCACGAAGTTGTGCTTGAACAAGAGGGAGAACATTAGGCTCTATCGGGTAGATAAACAAAAGCCCTGGACAACTAACTGTGCAGGGCTTTTTTATTCATGCTAGATAGCGAGCCTAAAGGGTTGCTACGTTTTCAAGGATTACAATGTCTGATGCAGCTCGAAATAGCGACCTTTACGGCTGAGAAGCTCATCATGATGACCAAGTTCAAGTACCTCGCCATCTTCAAGCAAACAGACTTGGTCGAATGACTCTAGGCTCACTAATCGGTGAGTGATAAATACCACGGTTTTGCCGATAAACTGAGTCTCAAACAGTGCCATGATCTGTTGCTCGGTCTTTTTATCTAGACCTTCCGTTGGCTCATCCAATAGCAGTATAGGGGCATCATGCAGTAGGGCACGTGCAATACCGACACGTCGCTTTTCACCACCTGATAGCTGACGACCGCCTTCACCCAGCCAAGCGTCTAAGCCTGTTTCTTCCGTTAGATGTCCAAGATCGACGTTGACGAGCGCAGCGGTTAACTCTTCATCAGTGGCATCTGGTTTTGCCATTGAGAGGTTGTCACGTAGCGTACCATTAAGAATGTCCACTTTCTGACTGACAACGCTAGTTGATTGACGAAGCTGTGCTTCACTCCAAGATTGAATGTTCTCTCCCGCGAGTTCAATCGAACCTTTTTGGACATCCCAGTAACGTGTGATGAGCTGCAATAGTGTTGATTTGCCTGATCCCGTTTGTCCAACGACAGCAAGCTTCTGACCCGCAGGGACGTCAAGATCAATTTCTCGCAGTGCCATCTGGCTTGCACCAGGATAGCTAAAGCTTGCTTGGTTCAGTTTGATTGAGTAAGCATCGCTGTGTGCGGTGTCTTCCTGTGGGAAGATCACATCAGGTTTGGCTAGGATGACCTCGTTCAAGCGCTTCGCCGAGGTTAAGGTTTGTCCTAGGTATTGGAATGCACCCGCAATTGGCATCAGTAGCTCAAAACTTGCCATAGTTGCGAATGCCATCAAGGCGATAAGCGGATCTGGCTGGTTACCACCGACACCGTCTGCGGCAAGCCACAACATAAGAATAAGTAGCCAGCCGTTCGCTAGAATTAGTAGACCCTGTGCGAGTCCAGAGATTTTTGCGTGAATGAACTGGTTTTTAATCAGCTCATCTTGCGCGCTAAGGATAGCGTTGCGGTAACGAGACTCTGCTCCGAATAAGGTCAGCTCACTGTAACCTTGGAGCCAATCAAGCGTTTTGATGCGCAGTTCGGCTTTGTTTAGTGTCAGTGCTTCACCGTTTTTCTTACCTAGTCGATAGAATACCGTTGGCCAGATGAGCAGTAGTAGCATCAAAACTGCGCCCAGCGTCAAACCAAGATCAGCGTCAAACCAGCAAAGGACTGCGGTTAAACACAAGATGCCAAATGCGCCAACCACCATTGGGCTAATCAGTCGCAAATAAACATGATCCATGGCATCAACGTCGGCAACCAAACGGTTGAGCATGTCCGCGTCGCGAATGTTGACCGCTTTTCCAGGGATCAGTGGCGCCAGTTTCTTAAAGAAAAAGATGCGCAGATCGGTAAGCAGCTTAAAGGTAGCGTTGTGGCTAACCACACGCTCTCCCCAGCGACCAGCTGTTCTCGCCATTGCCGCGCCACGAACGCCTGCTCCAGGCAACATGTAGTTGAAGGTTTCTCTTGCTATGGTTAGGCCAGCAACGGCAGATGCCGAAATAAACCAACCAGAAAGCGTTAGCAGACCAATGGAGGCAAACAAGGTACAAAATGCCAATACCATGCCAAGCGATAGGCCAAACCAGTGCTTTTTATATAATTTCAAATAAGGGAGTAGGTCACGCATCTAGATTCCCCTTATCTTGGGATTTGGCGGAGTGGTGTGCCGACAACATGCTTTGGAACAGCCCTGACTGTTTGGCTAGCGCATCATAGTTGCCTTGCTGCTCAATTTGACCTTGATTCATCACTAAGATGGAATCGACATCTTTAAGTTGAGAAAGCTGGTGGGTAACCATTAGGGTTGTTTTGCCGGCCGTGGAAGCATGTAGCCCTTGAGTCACTAATCGTTCACTCTTTGCATCTAGACTTGCTGTTGGTTCATCAAGTAACCAGAATCGGCCGTTTTGAACCATAGCACGTGCCAGAGCCAATCGTTGCGCCTGACCAACTGACAGACCACCTGAGCGATCTGTTACCTGATAATTGAGACCATGCTTTTCGACAAACTCAGCAGAGAAAGAGGCCAGAAGCGCATCATTCACTTGAGTATCGCTAACGTTTGGATTACCCAAAGTCACGTTGTCTAAGATAGAACCATGCAGCAGCATAGGGTTTTGACCGACCCAACTAATGGCATCACGCCATGTTGACTGGTCTACCTCTTTAAGCTCAATGTTGTTGACTTTTAGTGACCCTTGGTAAGGCAAAAATCCTAAAATTGCATTGATTAGGCTAGTTTTACCTGCGCCGCTAGGCCCAACCAATGCGGTTGCCTGATTAGCATTGAGAGTAAACGAAATAGGCCCCACAAGTTTAGTGCCATCTGGACTAAAGACTTCTAGGTGTTCAGCTTGAATGGTCACCGCTTGTTTAGCATCAAGCTTAGTGTTGCCATTTGGCAGTGCAGGCACTTCAAGCTCTAGAAACTCGACAATGCTTTCTGCTGCACCAACTGCTTGGGCTTTAGCGTGGTAGAAGGTGCCAAGATCGCGTAGCGGTTGATAAAACTCAGGTGCGAGGATCAAGATAAAGAGACCCGCGAACAGCGTTACGCCTAAACCATAGTGGCCAAAGTTCAGTTCACCGATATAGCTAAAGCCAAAATACACAGCGGTGATAGCGATAGAGATTGAGGTGAAAAATTCAAGAACGGCAGAAGAGAGGAACGCGAGACGCAGTACATCCATAGTGCGCTTGCGAAAAACTTCTGAAGCGCCATGCAGCACTTCGGTTTCTGCTTTAGTACGGTTGAATAGGCGGATTGTTGTCATGGACTGCAAGCGGTCATAAAAGTGACCAGATAGGCGTTGCAGAGCCTTGAAGTTTTTTCGGTTAGCATCCGCTGCTTTCATTCCCACTAGCGCCATAAACATAGGAACTAATGGAGCCGTGACCAAGAAAATAAGCCCCGCTGCCCAGTTTATTGGGAAGACAACGATCAAAATGATAAAGGGAACGGCAACTGCGAGAGACATCTGTGGAAGGTACTTAGAGAAGAACTCTTGCATTTCTTCTACTTGTTCAAGAACCAGCGTTGCCCAGGTTCCTGCAGGTTTACCTTTGATGTAGCTAGGACCAAGCTGTCTTAGCTTGTCGAGTATGAGCTGACGAATATAAATCCGGATTTGTTCACCACATCTGAATCCAGCAATTTCTCTGCCCCAAGCACAAGCCGCGCGGCCAGCAACGGCGACCATTAGGCCGGCAAAATGTGGGATCAGTTCGTGTTTATCGACTTGATCGATAATAAGTTGATGAAGGATGGTGGCGATGAGCGCAGCTTGCGCCAAAAGGAACAGACTTGAAAGAACGCCGAGCCCTATTGCAATCATAAGCCAGCGCTTGGCAAGCTTACTTTGCTGTTTGAGCCACTTATTCAAGCTCAGTTGTTTTTTCTTATCCATGTAGAAGGCTTAATGAGTATTATTATTAGTAGAACCAGCGATTATACAAAAAGAAACCCAGAGGGGGTACCTATGGGTTTTCAATTTTCGATATTGGTATGCTGATAGGAGGTGAGAGCGACTTATGACTCTTCCGCGTCTAGGAATCGCTCTGCATCAAGTGCAGCCATACAGCCAGTACCAGCTGAGGTAATTGCTTGGCGGTAGTTATGATCCATCACATCACCTGCGGCATAGATGCCAGGAATACTGGTTTGGGTTGCGTTGCCATTGAGGCCTGATTGTACCACGATGTAACCGTTGTTCATCTCTAGCTGGCCTTCAAAAAGCGCCGTGTTTGGTTGGTGACCAATCGCAATAAATGCGCCCATGACATCGACCTTTTCAACAAGATCGGATTGGGTGTCTTTAATACGAACGCCTGTTACACCCATATCATCACCCACCACTTCTTCAAGAGTACGGTCTGTGTGAAGGATGATGTTGCCATTTTCGACTTTGTCCATTAAACGCTTCACCAAAATCTTTTCTGCGCGGAAGCTATCACGGCGATGCACTAAGTGCACTTCTGATGCAATATTGGAAAGATATAAAGCTTCTTCAACGGCTGTATTGCCACCACCAACGACCGCCACTTTTTGGTTGCGGTAGAAGAAACCATCGCAAGTTGCGCAAGCCGATACGCCGCGGCCTTTGAATGCTTCTTCAGAGTCCAGACCCAAATATTTCGCTGATGCACCCGTTGAGATAATAACTGCATCTGCCGTGTAGCTTTGGCTGTCACCAAATAGCTTGAAAGGACGTTCGCTAAAGTCCACGTTATTGATGTGATCGAAGATAATTTCAGTGTCGAACTTCTCTGCGTGGGCTTGCATGCGCTCCATGAGTAGAGGGCCGGTCAGGCCTTCCGCATCACCAGGCCAGTTTTCGACTTCTGTCGTTGTTGTAAGCTGTCCACCTTGCTGCATGCCAGTAACTAATACAGGTTCAAGGTTAGCGCGAGCCGCATAAACTGCAGCGGTATAACCAGCAGGGCCTGAACCTAGGATCAGCAATTTACAGTGTTTTGTGTCAGCCATAGTTTTATCTCACTTTCTCAATTCTTATCAACATCAGTAATGGATGTAGCTTTGCTTCCTAATATATTGGGGTTAGGGGGCAGGAATCAACACTAGATTTGTGCTGTCTGTTGTTATTTTGCTCACTCAGTTAGATAAACGCAGTCGAGAGGCGCGGATTGTCTCTGGTTTTGTAAGTAGCCTTATTTTTGATGTGGTTTAACTCTCTGTTAATCTGTATTTTATTAGTGCTTTGTACTGAAAGTTGATGCAAAAGATCATCGAAAGATACATAACTCTGGCCTGCTGTTTTTGAGGGTAATTTTGACCTAGTGAAGTGTTCTATATTTTGGAGTGCTCAATATCAATGAGCGGTGTTATACACTAATAAATTAAAGCTGTATGGGTTATTATTTCTTATTGTTGTTTGAATTGGATTTAAGCGCTGTAAAAAGTTGATCTGGCAGAATGATTGGTATTTAATGGTTTGTAAATAAAATGTAAACAAAAGATGTTGCAGCATAACAAGGAAAGGAGTTAATGATGCTACACACCAGTGAAAGTACCTTACATCTTACTAGTCTCAGTGGCCGCGCTATTGAGCAGCTTGCACCAACATTTTCAACTCTACCTAATACTCAACATGCGGACGGACAATACCGTTTACGCCGCTATTCGGTTATACAGCACCTTGATGGCAAGATTGTCGATACGGGGTTGAGCAGCTTTGTACAGTCAGAGCACTACAATCACTTTCAAGGTGATGTAGTGAGGCAGTTTGAACCTGTTCTTGAATCGACGTTACAAAGTGATGCGATGGGCGAGCTAGTGTCTCTTTTTGCGGCGACGAATAGCTTGCCTAATGGACAAGAGATTGAGATTCACCAGATCCGTATCGCGGCGCTTTATGATGAAACCGAAGTCGCACCGGAAGGCGTGCACCAAGATGGGTTTGACCATATTGCTCTTGTGGGGGTAGGTCGTCAGAACATCAGTGGTGGTGAAATCATGCTCTACAACAATCATGATGAAGCGCCGTTTTTTAAGAAAGTACTTGTTGATGGTGAAGTGGCTATTTTAGACGACGCTCGTTTGTGGCATAACGCCAAGCCTATTCGTTGTGTCGATGAGCAAAGCGAAGGTTACATGGATGTATTTGTATTAACCGCAAAGGGAGCAAAACATGCACTTCACTCCTGATGAAGCGCGCCGTCAGTTCGCGGCTTTAAGCCAAATGCACAACGATAAGCCGGTCGTATTTTTGGACGGGCCGGGTGGCTCACAAGTGCCTCAGAGTGTGCTGAGTGCGATGAATGAGTATCTCGGTGCTTACAACTCTAATCTAGGTGGTCACTATTTTTCTAGCCAGCGCACTGTGGAGTTGGTGGGGCTTGCCAGAGATTGTGGCCGTGATCTTTTAAACGCGCCAAGTGCCGACAATATTGTATTTGGCGCCAATATGACATCGCTGACATTTCAATTGAGTCGTGCGATTGCCAGAGATTGGCAGCAGGGTGATGAAGTGATTGTGACGGCGCTCGATCATTATTCTAATGTGTCCAGCTGGCAGCAAGCTGCGGAAGATCGAGGCGCCGTTGTTAAGCAAGTAAAGGTAAATACTCAGGATTGCTCGGTCGATTTAGAGCACTTTGAATCTTTGCTATCAGATAAAACCAAGTTGGTAGCTGTAACCTATGCCTCAAACACAACAGGTACGATTACCGATATCAAGCGCATTGTTGAGTTGGCGAAGCAATACGATGCGGCGGTTTATGTAGATGCTGTGCATTACGCGCCTCACAGCCTTATTGATGTACAAGCGTTAGGCTGTGACTTTTTGGCTTGCTCAGCTTACAAATTCTTTGGTCCACATTTGGGAGTGGCTTACATCAGCTCTGATTGGCTGCAGACGCTGAGACCTTATAAAGTTGAACCGGCAACAGATATCGGTCCCGGAAGGTTTGAAACGGGTACGCAGAGTTTTGAAGCGCTAGCAGGCTTTATAGCTGCAGTTGATTATTTGGCATCTTGGGGCGAGGGAGCATCACTTCGTGAGCAGTTAATGGATGCGTTTGAATCCCTTGGTAAGCATGAGGAGCTATTGAGCCGCTATTTTTTAAAGCGGTTGTCTCAAGCCAAAGGTCTTACTCTCTATGGCAGTCAAGATATCAGCCATGCAGTGAGAACGCCAACTTTTGCATTGCGTTCCGACAAATATACGCCAGAGCAACTTGCGAGAGCGCTTGGTGAACAGAATATCTGCGTCTGGAATGGTCACTTTTATGCCCTAGGCCTTGTTAGACAATTAGATCTAGAAGATAAAGGGGGTGTGTTGAGAGTCGGCTTTATGCACTACAACACCTTAGAAGAAGTCGATCACTTCTTTGATGCACTTGAAAGTCTATAAATACCTCTAGAAAAACAGCCCGCTAAATGCGGGCTGTTTGATTTGAGCAAGGCTGTTAGGCGTCGGTGTTCACTTCTACTTCATAAGAAGTGAACTTGCGAATGTTAATCACACCAGTATCTAGAATGAGATACTGACCTTTAATGCCTTGAAGAACGCCGCTGACAACTGGCTCTTTATCAAAGTTATGTGAAGTGATTTTCGTTGGATGTTGCTCAACTTGGTAGCTCAGTGGCGTGATAGCTTCGTCAAGGATTTCGATAGCATCATCACCATATTGAGCGCGAATTTCGTCAATCTTATCCGCTACCAATGGCAGTAGTTGCTGAGCACGCTCAACTAGATCAATAGGCTCTCCATCTTGTTTCAGCAGCGTACGCCAGTTGGTTTTATCTGCGATGTGTTTAGCCAGTTCAACTTCAATCAATCCAGAGATGTGGCGCGTTTTTACTTTAAGAATAGGTAAACCTTGGGTAGCACCTTGGTCAATCCAGCGTGTTGGGATTTGCGTATGACGGGTAATACCCACTTTGAGGCTCGATGTGTTGGATAGGTAAACAAAGTGGTCAACCATACAGTTCGCTTCACCCCACTCAGGCTCGCGACATGTCCCCGCATCGTAATGGCAGGTTTCTGGTTTCATGATACACATGTCGCAGCTGGCAAGCTTTTTCATACACACAAAGCAATGACCTTGCGAATAGCTTTTTTTGGTCTTCTTGCCACAAGATGAACAAAAGATGTTGCCCGTATGGGTTAGGGTAATAGATTTTCCCATCAGAGGCGTCAGTGCGATTTCTTCATCGCCAACCGGAAGGCGGTACTGAACCGTTGAGTCGAGGGAAGCGCGCATTTTTGATAGCGTTCCCGAGGCTAATAGTGACATGACATTACTCTTTTCGTTGTTTTGGTCAGTTTAACAAAAGAGAGTCTGTGGGTCTTTGTAAACATTAACAAAATGGTGTGTGCCAGTAGGTGGTAGCGTGTCCTTTGTCTTTTGCGCAGTACATCGCTTGGTCGGCAACCTTGATAAGCTCCTTAGCGTTAGTGGAAGATTCTGGGTACACAGCGACACCAATACTTAATGACAGGTCATAATTAGAGAGCTTTTCCGACCGCACTAGACTATGAGTAGATTGATGGAGTTTACTGCAAATAGAGTGAATCACGTCCAACTGTTTAAGGTTGGATAGTACGACGATGAATTCATCTCCCCCATAGCGACAAACAAGATCACTTGAACGTAGGTTTTTAGAAAGTAGCTGTGCAACCCCTTTGAGGAATATGTCCCCCACATCATGCCCTTCGCTGTCATTTAACTGCTTGAAGTTGTTGATGTCGATAAACAGCACAGCGAAGTGAAGTTGATTTACTCGATGGTGCTTGACTTCACTTTCAAGTTTTTCATAAAAATCTTTCCTGTTGGGAAGGTTGGTTAGGTCATCAAGACGAGCCATTTCTTGAAACTTCTGTTCGGAATTCTTCAACTTCACATAGTGGGCGTTCAAGTTACTTTGTAGGTAATTGAGAGCGCGTGCTAAATCGCCAATTTCATCCTGAGCATCGTATTTATATGGTGTGCTTTTTTCGAGGGTAATACGCTTTGCAAACTGAGCTATGTTAGTTAATGGAATAGTGATAAAGCGAAACAGAGAGAAGGAGAGGATACTGACAATAGCGATTAAGGATAAGGAGGAGAGTCCCAGTGCTTTTGCCGTTTTGTCCATCCACATTCCACCAATAGTGTCTATTTGTTGTAGTCCGAGAATGTATTCAGTTGACGTGTTGTGAATCTTAAATATTGCAGGCAAGAAGTATGCGTACTGAAGTCGCTCGCTATCTGCGTCATTATCTATTTCAAAAAAGGTGGCTTGATTCTGTTCGATAGTCGGTTTGGCTTCAGGGTGATCGATTTGCAGCTTTTCGATTTTCCCTTTTACAAAAGCAAATTGCTTTTCACTGTTAGGGTGCAACAAGTAGCTACCATCGGTATTGGCAATGGTCAGCATGGTAGGGTTGGAAAGTAGTTGTGTGGCACCTTTAAGTAGCCTCTCTATATCGATGGCAATGAGAAGTGACAGGCCTTGGTCGTTGTTTTTCATCAACGGATAAACAATGAAAATGAATGGTTTAGGATCTGGGTAGGAAATTCGATCGTAGTGAGTGGTAACTGACGACACATAGACCGACCCTTTAGCTGCTGCAGTGGCCTCGATAAACACCGGTATGTGCGATAGAGAGTTAAGCTGACTGCTGTTTACCCGCACAACGTTTCCCGTATTGTCTCGTTCAACGCGAACCAGTTCTTTAGCGATAGGCATGCGGCTAACGATCGAAATACTGGAAAAACTTGGGTTGTGATTGAGAAAAGGGTGCACCGTAGTGGCGAGTTGTGCAGCGCCGGAATTGGTTTTTACTTGTTCTCGAACGAGAGAAACGAGCGTTTCGTTGGCGCGCTCTATGTCTTTCAGTTTTTCTTGCAAAGAGCGATACGCAATGTTGGTACTTTGTGCCATCCTCTCTTCAATATTTTTGATGAGTAATGTTTGTGAGCCTTGATAGCTAAGCCAGGCTATGGCAAAGAAAAATACCAACAGAGAACCGGTTAAAGCGAAACTTATTTTCGTGGAGAGTCTCATGGAGTGAACCTCTCTATATGTTTTAGCACTGTAGAAAGGGACTTTCCGCTATAGACTGCATTCCACATAGCTTCGCGCTTACTTCCTGATTCTACAGGTGACAGCCATATGAGCTTCTCCTGGCTTGTTTGTTGAGAGAATTGCCCCAAGGAGCTTTGCAGACCGTGCCGATCAATCAAACTACGCTGAACCCAGGGCTCCAAGAGAAAGTCTATCCAAAGGTGAGCAAGGTCAGTGTGAGCAGAGTCGGCGAGAATTGCCCAACAATCTACCCATGCAAGAGCCCCCTCATCGGGAATAATGTAGCCGACATTCGCCCCACTTTTACGTAACGCATTGAGTTGCTGGTGCCCATAATTGGCAAACATAAGTGATAGCTCAAACTTGTTGAAAAGCTCCGTTGCTTCATTGACTGAGTCGTAGAAGGTCAGTGCATTTTCTCGAAGCGTTATCAATTGTTCGGCAATTTGTTTGTCATGTTGACTTGGGATCTGAAAAGGATCTGGCAACCCAAGGGCGATAGCAGCGAGACTGACATTATGCGTACCACCATCATATCCCAGGACTTTATTCTGATATATCTGAGACCATAGAGCGCGCCAGGTTCTTGGTGGCTGGTCAACGCGATCTTTACTATAAATTAAGCCCATAGAAGAGAAAGTATAGGGAATGCCGTAAACATCGCTGCTGTATGAAGTTTCTGGGTTACTTGAGAGAGGCGTGAACTGGTCACTGAGCCACTTTAGGTTGCTTATCTTACTGGTATTTATGGGGTCTACTTTCAACAGTTTTATGTAGCGTCTTAATTCTGCTGAGTTTAGGGCTACTACATCATATTGTTTATTTGAATCTTCGATATGATTGCGCAATTCTCGGTCATTATTTATGTAAGTAATTTCCACATCAATACGATGTTTTGTTTTAAACGCAGTTACCACATTCTGGTCTGTATATCCGTGCCATGATAAAACTTTCAATGTGTTTTTTGAATATACATTTGGTGAAATGGTTATTGATATGCACAACAATAGTGCAACTAATAAGGTTTTCATTGAGTACCTACAGCAAAACAACAGATTCCATATAGTTTTTAGACCAATGTAACTTTAGCCGAAAGTACTAAAGAAAAAATAAACTATGGTTTGTTAATATACTTGTCATTAATGGGATTTACATCACAAACCACGGCATTTGTGTGGCATGAATCTCTTAAAATATGCAATAGGTGTGCAACCTGTCTCGAAAGTTGGAATCGGTATGATGTATGTGGCCGGGTGGTACATATATAAAATAATTCGTAAGCATTAGTGACTAATATTAACTGGTAATTTATAAATCTTCTTTTTGTATGTGTGTGGTTTGTATTTTTACCGGCTAGGGTTCTCTATGTTTACTAAAGATAAAATAAAAACATCAGGATACTCAGATGTAAATAAACGAGTCGTTATGTTTATTATCATAATGTCACTCGTTGTAAATGTACTTTTTCTAGTTATTCCTCTGTTCTCAATGCAAGTTTTTGACAGAGTATTATCTTCTGAAAGTCGAGAAACATTGCTTATGCTAGCGATATTTGCTTTGTTTCTGTTGTCAATGCAAGCAATGTTAGACTGGATTAGAGGCCAAATAATGCTGCGTTACGGTTATCGCGTTAATCAGCAATCTTCCGATTTTGCGTTTAGCCTATCAATGTTGCAGTCACAGAGTTCAAATGGAGTCCATAGCCAGCCCTTGAGCGATTTGGTGAAGGTGAAAGACACCATTACATCTCCCGGTATCTTTGCATTATTTGACGCACCCTTTGCCCCTATTTTTCTTGCGGTGATGTATTTAATGCATCCACTTTTAGGCCATTTTGCCCTAGCTGGTGCTGGCGTTTTATTCGCTATCTCAATTGCCAGTATCATCATCACTAAGCGTTTACAGCGCCACTTAAGTCAGCATGGTTCTACCTTTAATTCTTTGACGTCGGATTGGCTTAAGAACGCAGAAATTGTTCAAGCATTGGGAATGAACAGTAACCTTATCGCCAAGTGGCAAAAAGAGTCCATTAACCCTACCGTGGACAAAGCGAACGCAGACAGAGTATCGAGAGGGATCCTTGCACTGGCAAAGTACATTCGTATGCTGCTTCAAATTGGCGTTCTTTGTTTGTCTGTAGTGCTGGTCTTAGATAATGAAGTCGGGGCGGGCGTGTTAATTGCCGCTTCAATGATTATGAGTCGCGTGCTGGCGCCCGTAGAGCAAGCGATACATAACTGGCAGGGCTGGCTCGAGGGATGGAAAGCCCATAAACGACTTCGCAAAGCGTTCCTTGAACAAAGCGAAGATCTCGTAGAACTGCCTAAAATCAAAGGGAAAATTCAGTTTGAAAAGGTCGAGCTCGGTCATCAAGGCACAGAAAAGCCACTACTTGAAAATCTGACATTCACCATACCTGAAGGTGAGTGTGTGGCGATTGTCGGTGGCAGTGGTGTCGGTAAGTCGACGTTGGCCAAAGCCATTTTGGGGATTGTGAAACCTGTTAATGGTGATGTCAGGATTGATGGCGCGACGCTCAATCAACGGGATGTATCAGAGCTTGGGTGGCAAATCGGTTATGTCTCTCAAAATAGTCAATTGCTTTCAGGGACAATCGCGCAAAACATCAGTCGATTTGATGTGAATGCAGAGGCAAAGGACATTGTGGATGCGGCAAAGCTAGCCAGCGTACACGAAATGATTCTCTCTCTCCCTAATGGCTACCAAACCTTGGTGGGCAGTTTAGGGGTGCAGCTATCGGGTGGACAGCAGCAACGTATTGCTCTCGCTCGTGCGCTCTATACCAAGCCATCTTTGCTCATCCTTGATGAACCGGATACTAATTTAGATCACAGCGGCCAAGCCGCATTAGTGGCTCTGCTCGCCCATACACGTCTTCAAAGGATCACCACGATCGTGATCTCTCACCGTATGTCTGTGATTCAGCACTCCAGCCTTTGTATGGTTTTGGGAGGGAACCAACTCCAGCAGTACGGTAAAACACAGGAGGTGCTGAATTTGCCTGCGAAATCTACCCAAATGGGGAGTGTCTCATGATACTGAAACATACCGAATCGTCGCGCACGTTTAACTTATCGCTCAGAGGCTTTGTTCTTTTCGGTTGGGCTGTGCTGCTCGTTTGTGTGGTAGGAAGTGGCTATTGGAGTTACCAAGCCCCACTTAGCTCGGCCTCCCTTGCTCCAGGGAAACTCGTGACCGAATTGGAAAACCAAGAAGTCCAGCACCACACCGGTGGCGTGGTGGAAACGCTACTTGTCAAAGAGGGGCAGAGTGTTGAAAAGGGCGACTTATTGTTGGTGCTGTCTGATCCGTTATTGGTCAGTCAAATGGAGCAGTTGAATCAGCGCAAGTTTATTGTTCAAGCCAGACTCGCGAGAGTCGAAGCCGAGCTTTCTGGTGAGCCCATCAGCTGGAGTAGCAATCAAAGCTTAACGCCGATTCAGGCTCAAATTCAGCGCGATCAAGAGTCATTGTTAAGTCAAAACCGAATGATTTTGAAAGAGCAAATTGCGTCTATTTATCAACAAATCACCCAGTCAGAAAACGATAGCGACAGCTACAAAGCTTGGCTATCCAGCGACAAGCAATCACTGACATTATTGAACGAAGAGATTGAAGCAAACTCGGCACTGCTTGAGAAGGGCTATGTATCTAAAGTGGCGTTTTTAGAGCTAAAGCGTGAGCACTCAAGCTTAAAAGCGCGCATTGCCGAACATCGCACTCGCATTAAGCACGCGCAAAGTAAAATCACTGAATTAGGCTCAGAGCTTGATGCAATGAAAATCGATTTCAGACGCACGGCGCAGCAAAAAAAGCAGGAGTTGGTTGCAGAAGAACAGTCAGTACTAAAGCAGCTCAAAGCCTCTAACACGCTGAATGACCGTATTGAAGTTCGGGCACCAGTGAGTGGTGAAGTGATCAACTTAACCATCCACACCCAAGGCGGCGTCATCGCCCCTGCCAACACAATACTAGAAATTGTGCCAAACAATACGCGGGTGGTGGCGAGCGTCAACATTCAACCCAAAGATATCGAATCGGTGTATGAGGGGTTATCGGCCAATATCCGATTAACGTCATACAGCTTTCGACAAGTCCCAGCGGTCTCAGGTGAGCTCATACACCTCTCTGCGGACAGCATCGTCGATGAGCGGCTAGGTGGTCATTTCTATCAAGGAAAGATAGCCCTCGATGCAACGGAGCTTCTCGATCTTGGCTTAGATCTCAAACCGGGTATGCCGGTAGAAGCGCAAATTGTACTAGAGGAACGCACAGTTCTCGATTATCTCCTCTCTCCATTGATTCAAAGCATGGAGAAGGGGATGAGAGAGATATAGAGCAACGTTGGAAAAGGACAATATTATGGATGTCATAAAATTAGGCGATGGTGAACAAATAGAGACGTATACAGGCAACGATAGTGTATATGTGAGAGGTCAAAAAGGTGCAGACACGATTACTGGCGGTGCAGGTAACGATGTGATCGAAGGAAACCAGGGTAATGATGAACTGAATGGAGGTGCGGGTGACGATATCCTATTTGGCGGTGTGGGTAACGATGAGCTTACTGGTGGAGAAGGAGAAGATACCTTTGCTATGCGCATTACTCATGGTGGTGTGAACACCATCAAGGATTTTGAGGTTGGTACTGATAGTTTGCAGTTTTTAGTGGATCGCAAACACTTTGTTCTTTCCAACGACTTAGCGCGAAATGATAAACATGAGGGTAGGGTTGACGAAAAGCTTGACGGAAAGCTAGAAGGCTTGAATACCAAGTTTTTTGGGGGTGAGTTAAACCTTCAACAAGCCGAGGGTGAAAGTGAAGAGACTTTTGGCTTTGAGAATGCAAATACGTTCGTTGAAAAAGCATTGGGCGAAAAGCTAACCATTAGCCTTGATAGTAATGGTACCTTGGTTCTTACCTTTTTTGAAGGCAACAAAGGTACAACGATCAACTTGGAAGGTCTTGGTGATAATGCACTAATCAAAAGCATTATGGGTGATAAAACTGCACTAGACCCAACTGATAAAGCTGATGCTTTGATGATAGACAATATTGTTGGGGTGCTGACCGGCGACATCCCTGTCTTTGAAGGTTCAGCTGCTGACTACAGCTTTCAAACTTATGGATATATCAGGGTTGTAGATTCAGTCGATGGTCGAGATGGTGAATCGAAAGTCTACATTGAGAACGGACAGAAGATTCAGTTCGGAGATGACATTTATACATGGCAACGTGGTCACAATGCTGGTGATAACATGACAGCAATATCAAATGATGGCACGTTGATGGTTGGTATGCATGGTGTTGACAAATTGATTGGCGGGGATGGTGCCGATGTTTTGATCGGTGACAATGGTACCCACTTTCATTATAAGGGTAGTGGTGACGAATTAAGCGGCGGTGATGGTAACGACATCCTTATTGGTGGGGCTGGAAACGACATACTAGATGGCGGCTTAGGTGAAGATACCGCGGTATTTAGTGGCTCAATCCTAGAGTACAGAGTGGATAAAAATTTCATCAGGGATTTAATCTCCGATCGAGATGGAACTGATCAGCTGATAGATAGTTCGGTAGAAAAAGTATCATTTTCGGAAGGGACTTACACATTGATTACTGGTCATAATGCTCAAGACGGACACCCAGGCAATGTGAACAAAATGACTGCAGAGGATCAGGTTGATACTTTGTTAGTCGGCGATGGTGGCCATGACATACTTACTGGTGGATCGGGTAGCGACGTACTATTTGGTGACACTGGTGTAAATGGAGGTTCTGGAAATGACACTCTCAATGGTGGCGCTGGAAACGATCTTCTAGTTGGTGGTGGAGGAAATGACATACTAGACGGTGGTATAGGTGAAGATACGGCAGTATTTAGTGGCTCAATCCTAGAGTACAGGGTGGATAAAAATTATATCAAGGATTCAATCTCCAATCGAGATGGAACTGATCAGCTGATAGATAGTTCGGTAGAAAAAGTTTCATTTTCGGAAGGGACTTACACATTGATTACTGGTCATAATGCTCAAGACGGACACCCAGGCAATGTGAACAAAATGACAGCAGAGGATCAGGTTGATACTTTGTTAGTTGGCGATGGTGGCCATGACATACTTACTGGTGGTTCGGGTAGCGACGTACTATTTGGTGACACTGGTGTAAATGGCGGAACTGGAAATGACATACTCAATGGTGGCGCTGGAAACGATCTTCTAGTTGGTGGCGGAGGGAACGACATCATTGATGGCGGCGAGGGGGAAGATACCGTAATTTATAATGACGCGAGCATCACTAAAATAACTAAGGCCGATGATGTTTATACTATTGAGACGAATGAGGGCACCGATACAGTCGTAGGTGTTGAGTTGATAAAGATAGGGGATGATGACTCTATAAGTCTTGTATCTTATTATGACGAATTCATCACTAGTTAATCATTTGTAGAGAAATGACATCGACACAATAGACCATATATTTCGTGTTTCACTCAAGCGAGGGCTATTTTTTAGCTCTCGCTTTTTTATAAACCCACCCCAAAAGTCAACGCTCCCATTTTCAGCAGGCGAGGGAAGTCATACAATCCAAATTTACCTATTGCTAATGTTCAAGCGCCAAGCTAGTTTTGTTGATGGTATTGTCAAAGACTTGTGGTGTTGTTGAGTCGGTTTTATGAAGTTTTCGGTAAAGTTATTGTTGTCACTTATCCTCGTGACTTTGGTAGTGATCAGCAGCTATCGACTTTGGGGTGATCAAAAACGGCTTGTAGTATTGAGTGACAAATTTGGTTTTTTTGCGACTAATGATCAGTTCCAAGGTGGCGCGAGTCTATCTTCGCTAAGTCAGTTGGATCAAGGCGTTCAGCTCGATTGCACATTAAAGAAAAGCGATTACGCATGGCCTTATTGTGGCGTCTCTGTGCACTTTAACTCAGACCCACAGCATGGGTTAGATCTTTCTGATTATCATACACTTGAACTTGATATCGATTACGATATTCCTCCTAATAACGACCGCTCTCTTCGAGTCTATTTTCGCAATTACAATCCTATCTACTCTAATACACAAGATGAGTACACCCACAAATATAACGGCGTCACGCTACAGGCTGATGCAGGGAAAATGATCATTCCATTGCGTAATTTCCAAGTCATGACTTGGTGGGTGGTAGACAACAAAATTCCTATCGCGCACGCAGCGCCTGAGTTTACTAATATCAACAAGTTTGAACTGGCTACTGGGTCAAACTCCACGCTAGGTGAACACTCGATCAAACTTCATAGTATTACGTTGGTCGGCCGCTATATGTCTGGTGAGACACTGTTTCTTTTAATGCTGGTGGTTTGGGTTATTGTTGCTGTGTTTGCGTTACTATGGGAACTGCGAAACTATCAGCTTGATATGGAACGCGAGAAACGCAGAGCCAGTTACTTGTCCCAAGTTAATCAACGCTTAGAAAGCGAGAACATTAAGTTCTCTGAGTTAGCGCACCGTGATGAGTTGACGGGGATTCGTAATCGTCATGCCGTCCGTGCTTGGCTGGAAAGGCAGCAGCTGCAAATTCAGGCCTCGTCGATTGGTGTACTGTTTATCGATATCGACTATTTTAAGCGTATCAATGACACCTACGGTCATGGTATCGGCGACGATGTGCTGCGCGAGTTTGCGATGGTGCTTTCTGATCTCGTAGGTAGCAATGACAAAGTAGTGCGCTGGGGCGGCGAAGAGTTTGTGGTATTTTGCCAGCAAAAATCACAACGCGAACTGGTGAAGATGGCAGAGCAGATACGTCACTATGTTCACGCGCATTTATGGGTGCACGGTGACGAGATGAGTTGCAGCATTGGAGTGGCGTTGGGACAAAATCATCAGGTTTATGAGACCATCAATTTTGCCGACGATATGCTTTATGAGGCGAAACGGCAGGGACGAAATTGTGTTAGAGCGATTAATATTAGCGTTTGATTGTGCTTGAACATGGACTACTCACACTGCCCGGTAAAAAAATAACGAATAATCTGCAGAGAAGAAGCGAAAAATTGTCAGTGATGGCATATGGTTACGATAGGTATATCAAATTAGTACTTTGATTTTCAGCTAAGTTAAGGCTTCAAAACTAGGGATCATCTTGTCAACAGTAAAATGACGGTATTCCTAGTGGCCGGGTTTTAGTAGGATGTGCCGCCCAAATCTAGATAGCACTATGACAATAATTATGAGGTTCTAGGTAATGCAGACACGTCTACGGTGGTTCGGCTCTTTACCAATGCTGGTGTTACTTGGATGCAGCGGTAATATTCCCCCCAATGAGCGACAAACAGCTCGCGATGAGATAGATGCTACTTCCGGTCAAATTGTTAGCAAATTGAGTGATGAGTACAGTGAAATTCCCACTTTAGTTAATAACGCATACGGTTATGCCGCCATCAGCATGTCGGGAGTCAAAGTACCGGTTGTTGGAGGAGGGACGGGTATAGGGGCTATCTACAATAACCGCGATGGTAGCGTAACCTATATTGACGTGGATCGTTACGATGTTGGTGCAGGTTTAGCACTGGGCAATAATGAAGCCTTACTTATTTTCGATGATAAGCAGTCGCTAGAATCTTATCGAGCCGGTGTGTGGCGGTTTTCTATAGGTGCGGATGTGAGCTTCGGAGAGAGTAGTACTCATGTCAGTTCCACGATAGTGGGTGATGATGACGTTCCCATCTATTTAATCACAACATCTGGTGCGTCAGCGATAGGCAGCGTGCGAGTGGTATCAAGTTCTGTGAACTATGATTTAACAGAAACGGGAGTCGGGGACATTGGTATCGCCAATAGAGACTTAAATACCGATGCTCCAGCGAAGGGGGCAAAGAAGTGGGATAGAGCGCTGCCGTTTTATGCTCAACAGGTGATAGATAGAGGGTATTCTCTCCCAAAACCTTACGGAATCAGTATTATTTACACCGATACTTTTCAGTATATGGATATAACTGACCTCAACGTTGGCATTAATGGCTCTCAGAAGTACCCAATAGAGTTTGTTTCGTTTGATAATAATAGCAACAATACTCAATCACCTCAGCTTAAGCTCGATGCTTGGCTATTTCCATTTATGAATGTATTTGGTGCGGTGGGGAAAATCAGTGGCACGGCTGATATAGGAATTAAGTTCAGTGGCAACGACCTTATTGATCAAATGGAAGCGAACTGCAGCCTACCGCCACTACAAAGACCGAAAGTATGCTTGTTAAGGGATGCGGAAGCCGAGTTTGTCGCGCCAGCACAACTTGAAGGGAATAACTACACTCTCGGAACTGTTTTGGCAACGGGATGGAATGACTATTTCGTTACTCTGCCAATTTCATTTACCTACGCCGATATGAGAAAAAACGACGCAGAAGGATTGATTCTCAACGTTTCACCTCGTGTGGGTAAAGTGATCCCTACTGTGGGGTCGCAATCTGTGGCGGTATATGCCGGTGCAACATATCTCGATAGCACGCTAACTCTGACAGGCACCTACACCTTTAATGGGGTTGGTATCGACTACAAGGTGAAACAAAGTAATACCGATAAGTGGGCTGGCCTTGTTGGTGCGAATTACAACTTTAATCGTGATTGGTCTTTGATGATGGAATACGGCTGGAAAAGTGATAGGAAACGTCAGTTTGTTTCTGCATTGAATCGACGTTTTTAGTCGCTACTTTCATCAGTACACGATGAGGAAATAACATGAAACTCCAACGCTTATTGCTTTTAGCTGCTTTGGTGATCGTTAGTGGATGCACATCCTTAAGCGAGCAGCAAAAGATAGCTGAGCGAAATGAGCTTGATACGGTTGCTCAAACCACCATATCAGAACTACTAAAACAAGAACCACACCTACAAACACAAATGGATGAAGCGTTGGCCTACGGCGTAGCAAACATGAAGGTATCTAAAATACCTGTAGTGGGTGTCGGCGGTGGGGAAGGCGTATTAGTGATAAAGGGCGACGAACCTCGTGTCTATTTTACAGTTCAGCGACTCGACTTTGGCGCTGGCTGGGGTGCGCGTTCTTATAAGGTGTTGATACTTATGAATACGCAAGAGTTGGTGGCTGATTGGAAGGATGGTGAGTGGTATTTTGACATTGGTGCAGAGGCCTCTGCTGGCAGCGCTGCTGCACAAGGCACTTCAGGTGATTTGAATCCTGAGTTCACTTTACATGTGCTATCCGATGGCGGGGCATCAGCGACAGTCACTGCAAGGGTGATTCGCGTTACAGTCAATAAATCGCTTACGGAGCCATTACCGTGAGCGAGAGTATCTTGGATGATTGAAACTCTATTGTTCCAAGTTATCTCGCGGCTCTATCTTGTCTGGCTCAATGGATTCTTGTAGCGGAGTACTTTCAGGTTCTGGTGCTGTCACAATCGGCTCTTTAGGGCCAAGAAAGCGCGGCTGAGTGTGCATGACATACAAGTCGAGCAGCGCTTTAGTCCTTGCAAACACTTCTCGTAATCTTACCGAATACCCTGACTTAGAGACGGGGCCTGCGACCGCTAGGCATTGTGCATTAATGTCATAATACTGAGCGATAAACAGAGCGCGTTCACAATGGAACTTTTGCGTGATGATCAAAAAAGTTATCTGTATCGAAAATTTCTTTGGCACGAACGATAGAATCTAGAGTGCGAAATCCGGCGTAGTCGAGATGAATCGCAGGCTCAGGTACATTTGCTCTGAGCAGATCCCGCTTCATTGTCCATGGCTCGTTGTAGGAGCGGTGGGCGTTGTCGCCGCTGAGCAGAAAGTGCGACACCTTGCCTTCGTCGTAAAGTTCGATAGCTGCATTAATGCGATGAGCATAGTACTCATTGAGTGTTCGGCCTAGATATTTGCTTGTGCCTAGCACCACGGCTACTTGAACATTGTCTATCTCAGAAATAGAGGTAAGCAGTTGGTCTTTTGCTCGCCAACTGATCCAGCGGTCAATAGCGACCACAGCTACAACGACAGCAAGCAAAGCGACAACGAGTAGGCGTGCACTGCGTTTCAACAATGAAACTAGCGCACCACGTTGCCACATTTCCTTATCAAATTTAAAGGTCACTAAATCTGTCGATTCCTTTGAGCCCAAATGCCGATACCTATAAAGCTTAAAACCACAATGGAAAACATCAAACCCGGGTCGATGTTACTAAGTGCATTCTTTAACACTGGCGTGGCTTTAATGATGATCAATCCATAACCAAATGCGTTAAGAAGTATAAAACAGACTGTTCGAATTACGAAATTAGTATCACGTAATGCGTTACGCATCAAACGATTAATGTCGGCGCCGAGCACGACTAGCGTGCAAGCGACTAAAGCGGTGGCGATTTCAAGAAGGTAAGGTGAAATAAACTGTCCGCCAGGCGCAAACATATCAAACATAACTAGGGTTCCTCTTCGTGTTCTAAGCGCTTCATTAGACAAAAAGGCTCTTGATAACAAGAGCCTTTGTGTGACATTGATTCCGGTTAGAACGCCGAGCGCTTATATTTGCGATACACAGGCTGCCAGAAGTTCTCTTCAATGGCTTTGAGTAGTGTCTCGTCAGTGCATTCTTTCGCGACACCTTGCTCAATCGCTTTCTTAGCAACAGCGTAAGCAATACGTTTTGATACCAAATGGATCTCTTCTAGAGGTGGCAATAGCTGACCAGAGCCTTTTTGTGCCAGTGGCGAGCATTCAGCAAGTGCACGGCTTGATTCCATCAGCATCTCATCGGTAACGCGAGACGCTTGTGCGGCCAATACGCCAAGACCTATGCCTGGGAAAATGTAGCTGTTGTTACATTGCGCGATTGGGTAGGTTTTACCCTCGACAACCACTGGGTCAAACGGGCTACCCGTTGCCACCAACGCTTGGCCTTGAGTCCAACGCAGAATATCGTTTGGTGTCGCTTCAACACGGCTTGTTGGGTTCGAAAGTGGGAACACGATTGGACGCTCGCAGTGCTGGTGCATCTCTTGGATGATCTCTTTGCTAAACAGACCAGGTGCACCAGAAACGCCGATAAGAACGGTTGGCTTTGCGTTCTTAATCACATCATGCAGTGAGAAGCCAGAGTTATCTGATTCCCAGTTTTGCGTGTGGCTGTGCTTTTGCACCAAACGCTGCTGGAAGTCGAGTAGGTTTGGCATGCCTTCTTGCAGCAGACCCCAACGGTCTACCATGAAGACCTGTGAGCGAGCCTGTTCATCACTGATACCTTCAGACACCATTTGTGCGACGATAGCTTCTGCAATGCCACAGCCAGCAGAACCAGCGCCTAAGAAAGTGATGCGCTGCTCAGAGAGTTTGTTGCCTGCTGCCTTACATGCCGCTAGAAGTGAGCCAACGGTAACGGCTGCCGTACCTTGAATATCATCGTTAAAACAGCAGATACGGTCTTTATAGCGCTCAAGAAGCGGCATCGCATTTTTCTGTGCAAAGTCTTCAAACTGAACGAGGGCATCAGGCCAGCGACGCTGAACAGCTTGGATAAAGTCTTCAACAAATGCACGGTACTCATCACCGGTAATACGTGGGTGACGCCAGCCCATGTACATAGGGTCAGCAAGACGCTGTGGGTTGTTGGTGCCCACATCAAGAACGATAGGTAGTGTGTAAGCCGGGCTGATACCACCACAAGCGGTATAGAGAGCCAGTTTACCGATAGGAATACCCATACCACCGATACCTTGGTCGCCTAGACCAAGAATACGCTCACCATCAGTCACGACGATAACTTTTACGTTGTGGTTACGAGCGTTGTTTAGCAGATCGTCAATGCGATCACGATTTGGATACGAGATAAATAGACCACGACCACGGCGATAAATGTTAGAGAAGTTCTCACACGCTGCACCAACCGTTGGTGTATAGATAATCGGCATCATCTCAGAAATGTGATTTTGAACTAAACGATAAAAAAGGGTTTCGTTCGTGTCTTGGATGTTACGCAGGTAAATGTGCTTATCCATGTCATTGTCAAAGCTGGTGTACTGCTTGTAAGCACGATCCACTTGCTCTTGAATGGTTTCAGTGGTTTCTGGAAGTAGGCCTTCTAGGTTGAAGGACATTCTTTCTTCTGAGGTGAAAGCACTGCCTTTATTAAGCAATGGTGTACTAAGCAGTGCAGGGCCTGCGTAAGGAATATAGAGTGGTCGTTTGTTGTTGTTCATTAGGTTACCTGATATGGGAACAGTCATTCGGGAAGTAGGAACAATTAGGGCGCTAATTTAACACATTTAGGGTAGGTTAGCGAAGTGCAAATGTTAACTAATTGTAGAATTTATCAAGGAAAAATCGGATGCTCAGTGCGACTGTCACTGCAACTGTAGCTTGGTTCAGGGTATACTCGGCACACCCATGAGAAACTGCTGACATATCCATGATCTTACCTATCGACGCCATCGAACACGACGTTAAAAATACACTCACTCATTCACACCTAATTGTTGAAGCAGAGACAGGCTCCGGCAAGTCAACCAGACTACCCATTTGGGCGATGGAGCAGGGCAGAGTGCTGGTGGTTGAACCCAGACGTATTGCTTGTACCTCGTTGGCAGAGTTTGTCGCCGAGTCTCTAGGCGACCGCGTTGGTAAAAAGGTCGGGTATGCCATCAAGTTGGAAAACCGATATTGTGATGAGTCGAATATCGTATTTGTGACACCAGGTGTAGCGCTGCGCTGGTATGCCGACAATCAGCTGACGGATTTTTCCGTGGTCGTGGTGGATGAGTTTCATGAACGCCGCTGGGATACTGATCTGTTGGTTGCTTTGCTCAAGCAAAAGCAAAGTCATCGCACCATTATCACTTCGGCAACCATTGAAGGTGAAAAACTGGCGAGCTATTTCGATGCCACAAGACTGGTTGCGAGCGGCCGTGTTTACAATGTCGATGTGGTGCATCGCCGAGAGGACAGTCGCCAACTTCCAGATAGTCGTTATCTTGATAGTCGAATCAAACAAGAACTTGAGCTGCGGCTGGATGACACCGAGGGTGACGTGTTGGTATTTCTTCCTGGCAGAAAAGAGATCCAACAAGTACAAACTGCACTGATTTCCTTAGCAGAAAGCCGTGATTTGATGGTGACTCCACTTCATGCCTCGGTGAGTGATGAACAAAGAGCGCGAGCCATGACCGTACAGTCAAAACGAAAAGTCGTGCTCGCGACTAATGTGGCGGAAACATCGCTCACTATCCCCAACATTTCATTAGTCATTGACTCAGGACTTGAGCGTCGCAACGTTCAGCGTAACGGCCAAACGACGCTGATGCTTACGCACATATCCAAAGCCAGTGCGGCGCAGCGCTGCGGTCGTGCTGGGCGGGTGATGAATGGCGTATGTGTTCGTCTCTATGGAGAACATGCGGCGCTTGAGGCTGTGACGCCACCAGAGTTGCAGCGTGAGTCTATCGTTGAGCCAATGCTTGCTGCCGCAGTGTGTGGCCATGAGCTCGACGCTTTGTCTTTCATTGACAATATTCCGGATAAATCTTTGGTCAGTGCCAAGGCACAGCTTTTCGAGTTCGGAGCTATCGACCAAGAAGGTATTACAGAGCACGGTTTAAAGCTCGCCCCTCTGCCTATTGACGCCATCTATGCCGACTTGGTGACTAAGATGCCGACAAGGGCATTGAAAGAAGTGATGATAGACCTGACCGCAGCGATTTGTACCACAGGTAAGTTATATCAATTAACCAGTAACGAAGAAGCTTTGGAGCGGTTAGACCAAGAGGAAAAATATGGCTGTGATGCTGAGCTGATGGTTGGCTTGGTTCGAGGGCATCAATATTCTGGGGTAACAGTAGAGCCAGATGCGCTTCGAGAAGCGCAGGGGCTTGCAGAGCAAATGCGCGCCGCGTTCGAACTGCCTTCATTGGAGGTCGCTTCTCGTTACAACAGAAATCAGTGGTTGGCAGAGATGATTAAAGCCAACTCAAACTTAGTGTTTGTACGCCGTGAACGAAGGCGTGATGCGTTTGGTAATGGTCATATAGAAGTGTTACTTGGACGTGCGAGTCGGTTAAAACACCAATCTGAGGCGGCGCTGGTGCTTTCTACCCACTCTTTACCGGGGAGAGGTGTAAAGCAAACCATGACTTTAGGTACCTTGATGGTACCGGTGGAGCTAAACTTACTGCGTGAACAGGGCGTTGGTGAATGGGTGAATGGTGATACTGAGCAGACGAAGCAAGGATTGGTGAGTCACCAATACCTTGTATACGCTGGGCGTAAAATTGGTCATCGTACTGGTCAGCCACAAGGTGAGGCGGCGCTTGAAGTGATCAGTAAAGCGATAGTTGAAGGAAAGTTATACTCGGGGCTTGCTGAAAAAATCGGTAAGCAGATGCAGCACTTTCAGCTCTATTGTGATTTGGGGCTTGCTGACACCACCTTCGAGAAGCCCATTCAAAACCCTGAACAAAACTCAGCAGATGATTTAACTCAATGGTTTTATCATCTGCTTGTTGAGCTGGGCGTTGAAAGCCAAGACGATCTTGAGTTAATCGATGCCTCCGACTTTGTGTTTGACGGCATTCCTGAGTGGGAGTACCAAGATTTTGCTGATAAGTATCCACTAGAGGTTCAGCTCAGTGGCCTAACACTTACCGTGCAGTATTTTGGCAAAGGCAAGCTGGTGGAAGTCAGCTATTCATCGGGCTCTCGAAAAGAGGATCCTAAACGCAAAGAATTGCCGGCATGGTCTGGTTGGCGAGTGAAATATCGCAAAGCCAGCCGAGTGCTGGATTTACGCTAAATGCTTCGCGCTTCGAAATAAAACAGCATACGCATCGGTAGAATACACAACAAGTTACACAACAGAGTTCTGTTTGATGAGTGTATGTTCAAGAGATGTTGCGAGATAGGTTTTTATATCACTTTTGTGGGCATAAAAAGGCTATAAAAGACCGTTTTTATATATCCTATTGCTATATAAGCGAGTATGAATGATAGTGATTAGGTAGCATTCTGCAATCGGGAGTGAAGATGTGTGATGATAAAAAATCGCCAGTGGAGTTTGATTACACCAGTTTTCTCGGCGAGTCGTGCAGTAAAAAATGGACTTTCCTCGAAGCTATTGCTTCGGTGGCTCCAGTGTTTGGTGAAGCTTGGAAGGAGACAACCAAACAAGACAGCGATCCAGACAGTCGTCTATGGCAAATAGCGTTGCAGTCTCTTTCTAGCCGCCGTAGTGATGAATCTAATTTGGTGTCGTTGATCCGTATCGCAAGGGATGAGCATATCGAGCGTTTGCAAGTGATCATGCCGTACTCGCTAGAACCAGATCAAATCACCAAGATACAAAGCAAGGCTAATGCCGTGATCACCACGTTGCCAGATGACGATGTGTTGATTGCAGAAATTCAAGCCTAGTTTTTTCAGGCATAGCTTTTCGCTAGACGCATATTAGAAGAGGGGAGCCATTGGCTCCCCTCTTTGTTTTTCAATTCTGACTGTACTTAATCGGCGATTAAGTCGTACTCAGCGCGAAGAATATCAATGATTTCTTGTTTTGGATTCTCACTCAATGTGATTGGGCGTCCAGTAATTTTCTCTGCAATACCCGTGTATGTGCGAGAAACGTCCATCAATGCTTCTAGTGGTAGTGCGTTGTCTTTTGCCAATGCTTCACGCTCTGGCATGCGCTCTTTGTTTAGTAGAATGTCTGGATCAGGGAAGTGGTTAAGTAGGAACTGGCGGAAACCTTCTTTTGAATTTTCCACAATCTCACCTTGTTGGTAAGCCTTAGTGTCCCAAATGCGCGATGAATCTGGCGTACCGACTTCATCCATGTAGATGAGCTTTTCGTTGCCTTTTGAATCTGTCACATAGCCAAATTCAAACTTGGTATCAACAAACGTTTGGTCAATAGCTTCAAGGGCATGGCTAATCACACCAAAGCCGTCTTTAAGCAGTTTTTCATAGCTGTCGATATCGTTAGCGCTTGAGAAATTAAACGCTTCGAAGTTGTCGCTGATGTTTTGACGCGTGATGTTCACATCATCCGCTTCTGGCACACCTGGAATGCCGTGCAAAATGCCTTTTGTAGATGGCGTGATGAGGATTTCATCCAGTTTAGAGTCTTTCTCTAACCCTTCTGACAAGGTAATGCCGCAGAATTCACGTTCGCCTTTTTCATACGCACGCCACATTGAGCCAGTGATATATTGACGGCAGATAGCTTCAATCATTACCGGTTTGGCTTTTTGAACGATCCAAACGAATGGGTGTGGAATATCAAGAATATGGCTGTCAGCGAGTCCGTTGTCTTTGAACAGTTGGAACCAGTGGTTAGAGATCGCATTAAGCGCAGCGCCTTTACCAGGAACGCCGCGAAGATCGCCTTCACCGTGCCAAATACAATCAAACGCAGAAATGCGGTCACTGATAACCATAATGGCTAGTGGGGCATCTTCTGCCACATCGTAGCCTTTTTGTTTGATTAGGCGGCGGCTATCTTCTTCAGTCAACCAATAGACAGAACGCACTTTGCCACTGTGAACAGGCTTATCAGTGCGGATTGGGAGATCGTCGTTTACGGCTAGAACTTGATCAGCAAGACTCATGGAGACATTCCTATCTGGTTTACGTCGCGATACTGGGCGACAACAAGTGGAAGAGTGGAATCACTCATAATTGCCACGCATCATACCAGAACTGTTTGATCCTGCCAGAGAAAAAGCAAACGTTTGCGCAATTAGTTATCAAACTAACGTTAATCGATGAAAAAGTACTCTTTGATAAGGGAAAGGCTTTACGTAACAGAGTGGTAATAAGTGACGTTCTAGAGAGCTAAGTACAAGAAGACTAAGATAAACAAGAACGATGAGCGATAGTCCATCGTCCGGCACCTAAGTAGCAGTGAATAAGAGGCAGTGAATTCTTAGATGCGGGACGATGAATCCAAGAATTAGTGCAGGTAATGCTCACCAGAGAGGAAAATCACCTCACATTGATGGCCTAGCGCCAATGCATTTAAAGTGGCTTGCTGCTGAGTAGTGAATGAGCCATTAGCGATGATGGCGCAGGCATTACCAGAGCGAATGGCTTTTTCTACTACCTGATACTGGTTGAGACTTGCCGATGGCTTCATTTGTACCATGTGATTGCCAAGCTTATGAAAATGCAGAACTTGGCTAGTAGAAGGGCGAGGGCATTCTGCTGTTAACAAAATCCACTGAGGTCTAGATGTTAATTGAGACAACTTTTCAAGGATCTCATCCTGGATCCCACGTTGTGCAGCCGCACTGTCAAATGAGGTGTATGAGCGTGAAACATTGTATCTAGACTGCATTGAATTGTTGATTAACATAACCCTGTTCCTTTATACATGTTGTATGTATATACAGTAGTTTTTTGTAGGGTAAAGATCAAGCACTTTCTGAGCGCTAATTCTTCAATTGAATTTAAGTATTTGTTTTTATTTGGATTTATTTTCTACAGAATAGCAGGTTTGGTAATGGTTTCCTGTTATCCAGTACTAGCCAAAAAACACTGTATAAACTACCTGTATAAAAACACGGCTCATTGTGAATAGAAGCTAGGGCAATACAATCGAAACTAGGATAAGAAAGGAGTCGAGAGCCTTTGAGCGCGTAGCATTTGGGAGGCGGAAACTAAAACGCCTCTGAGGGCAGAGGCGCATTGCGGTTATTGCTGAGCGTTTGCTCGATTTCTAAATTCGATTTCTGCTTGGTTGAACTGTCTGACGTCCATGATGGCGAAACTCAAACACTTTTCACATGAATGATGGTGTTTGCCATCAATGTACTCGTGCTTGGTGACAAAGCTAGGTGCATGGCACCAATCGCAGATATCTTGTTTGGTGAATGTATACATGTTTACTCCCCACCCTTATATGTACGTTAGTACGGAGTTGTACTCGGTACGGGTGTTATTTTCGGGGCTTATTATGACACAAAAACAAGGCTTTTGTTAAATTAATGTTTCAGAAAAAGAGTGCTTAGACGTTTTTGGTTATATTTTAGACATTTTTAATAGCTTTAGTGCCTAGACTGAAGGTTGGCAGTCAGTGTATTTAAAGCGAGGTTAAGCTGCTTCATTTCTTCTTCACTGCCCTGAGCATCAGGATGATAGACGCGGCTCAGTTGTTTGTAGCGAGTTTTTAGCTGTTTCGCGTTCAAGGGCTGGTTCGGCTCAAGTCCAAAGCGCAAATAGGCGTCTCTAAGAGGGGATGTAGGTTGCGCAGTAGGCGGAGCCGTGCGCAGTTGATCGTTGGCGAGTTTGAGTTGGCGCTGCAGTTGCTGAATATAAAGCTGCTGTTTGGTAAGTTGGCTTTGCAACTGGTCTGTATGGTTCCGATGATTAGTGCTGTGCGTTTGCTTTTGTTCAAGCGTCTGAGCTTGGCGCTGTCTATAAAATAGTAGAGCGAGCAATGCTGCGATGATGAATAGATAAACCAGATGTAACCAGCTGCTGAATCCGGAATCACCTTCTTGCGATGTTGCAGTATTAGTAGAGTTGGTATTTTTCTGGTTTGCTTGCTCTTGCTGTTTAAGTGCTTCGATTTGCCGCAATTGCTGTGCATTGTATTGTGCCTGCAAAGCCTCTTCGTAGGCATTTTGGTAGCTATCAGAGGCATCTTTAGCAAGTGAGTACCAAAGTACGGCTTGGTCTTCGTCTGCAATCGCAGGTGAACCTTGCTGGTAGAGTTTAGCGACTTTCCCCAGTGCGGTTACATCACCGTTTACCGCCAGCTTAGTATAAAGCAGTAACGCTTTGGCGGGATTGGCTTGTACGCCTCGACCAAACTCCAATGCTTGTGCGTAATTGAAGGTCGCTGCAACGTGATTGTTTTCACTGGCTTGCTGATACCAATACGTGGCTTTACCAAGATCGCGTTTGACTCCTTCACCCGTTTCATAAGCGAGTCCCAACTGATACTGAGCATCGGCGTTGTTGAGTGTGGCCTGTTGTTCAAGGTGAGTTTGCTGTTCAAGGTGAGAAAGCGAAGACCACGCCGGAGCGGAAAACCAAGCACAGGAAAGCAGCACATAACATACAACGTTAAGTAAGCGTCTTGGCATCAAAGATACACTCCGGGTAGGCGCGAGCATGAAGGTCGCGCTAGTGAAATTGGAGACTTATTTAAGCAGTTTTGGCGCTTGGGCACCATCAATCGGGCGGTTTACTGAGATCTTGCGACCTTTTTTCAAGCCGACTTCGTAGTCTGCTGTGATGTTCTTCATCGCTTCTTTGAGCTGCTGCTTGAACGTTTCGCGATCGATATTTTTGAACTCTTTATCAATGTAGTTATTGATCTTATTGTTGGACTCATCATCTGGCGCGATAACAGGAAGCTTTTCAAGCGCGCCTTCAATCCAGCCAGAGACAAATGAATTCACGCGTCTTGTTACTTCAGTATTCGCGGTACCGGAGCCAGCAAAGCTATTGCGGAATTGACCTGTATGCTCATTCATTTCACGGTAGATGATATCAAACGCGAATGCGGCGAAAATGGCGCGATCTGCCTCACCAATAAACTCGACGCGCTTAAGGCCTTTGTGGTTCAGTAATACCGCTTCAACACCAAACTTAGTGTTAATACCGCGAATGACGCGAAGTAGGGTAGAACTGATGGTGGTTGGCAGTAGATGTGTCGATTGTGTTTTGCCCATTTTAATGAACTCGATATCGTCTTTATCGAGGCCATACTTAAGCATCAGTCTATGCGCCATTTTGATGGCGTTTGCTGCTTCATTGACGTTTGCAGAGTTACCAAGCTCTAGGCACTTAGCAATCTTTTTAAGGGCTTTTTGTTTATCCATCGACAACCTGAAGTCTCTATACCGCGGAAGAAAAAACGGGCGCTTATTTTAGCGACTTTTACGCTAAAGGGGAAGAGTGTCACAGTCAGACTGTATGTTGATGAAACAAGGAAGGATGGAAATTCGTACGAAGCGAGTCGCCAAAGTCGCTATGTTGTCGCCCAAGTGACTATGTTGTCGCCAAAGTCACTATGTTGTCGCCAAAGTCACTATGTCGCCCAAGTGACTATAGAGTCACTTGGGCATGCGATAAAGGAAATGGGAGGCTTAAATACCGAGTTCGTCGAGCAAATCTTGACTGTTGTCGACCGCTTCTGACTTTGAAGCGTCTTTCTCCGCTTGCTTGGAACGCGCCTGTTCAATAATCGTGTCTGGGCATTCGTCCGGCTGAACTTCAAACTCTTCCATTTGGATGAATTCGGTTTTATCCATTGCAAACTCAAGATAGAAAATATTGTTGTCTTCGGTGGAGAACGTCACACGGCGTGCTTGAGGGCGCTCTAGATTGGTGTCGACCGACAAAACGACCTGTTTATTGATAGACAGCATTTTCGGTTGGTTCTGAGTAATGTTGGTTTGTAGCTCTTTACGTACTTTGTTGGTGAAGTCGCCAACGAGTTGGTTCATCAGCTCGCCCAGAACATCGCCCACTTCGTCTGAGTTATGGTGAATCGCTAGCTCTTCTTCAGGCATACCCATGTTGCGCATGTAGTTGGTATAAAGTTCAAGTGCTGCTTTAGAGGTAAAGTTAATCACCACCAGTCCAGAAAAACCACCATCAAACAAAACAAAGCAGCCGTAGTCAGGCTTTAGTGTGGTTTTTGTTATCTTCTGCACCATCGCGGAATAGGTGACGCTCGATTGTGTTGCTGAAGTGAGGACGGTAGAGACCGACTGACATAGTTTAAGCAGAATATCTTCTGTAGTGATTACTTTTGTTTTTTTCATTGCGAACCGCTTGATCTAATGATGTCTTCCATAGGTTTGGGAGTGTGTCACGAAGCTTACTCGTTGAAAAGGCATAAAACAGAGGTGTTGTCCGCGAGTTTCCGATTTGATCACACTTTTAATTGTTGTAAAGTGGCGGGATAAGTAAAATCGATGTGCTTTCAGCGACGTATATAACGTTAGCCGTGACGTCTCTATGTACGCGTAAGAGCATTCATACAATTTACTCCTTTGCTGAGAGGATCAGCAGACTTAAGGGGCAGGAAGCTAAATGTTACCAAGATTACATACTCAAACCGATATTCATCCCACTGTACAGGTGTTTCTCCAGCAGCTAGAAGCGAATGGCTTTAGCGGCGATATAGAGACTCAGTACTCTAGCCGTTTGGCTGTTGCGACCGACAACAGTGTCTATCAAAAATTGCCGCAAGCCGTTGTGCACCCGAAAGCCACCCAAGATGTTCAATTGATTGGTGAGCTTGCTAGCCAAGACAAGTTCAGCTCAGTGACGTTTTCCCCGCGTGGTGGTGGCACCGGTACCAACGGTCAATCTCTAACCTCTGGTGTGGTGGTGGATTTGTCCCGCTATATGAATAGAGTACTGGAAATCAATGAAGATGAAGGTTGGGTTCGAGTACAAACTGGTATTGTTAAAGACGCCCTAAATGATGCAATTCGTCCGTATGGGTATTTCTTTTCACCAGATCTATCGACCAGTAATCGCGCTACTCTAGGTGGCATGGTTAACACCGATGCATCGGGACAGGGCTCGTTAAAGTACGGCAAGACCTCTGATCACGTACTTTCTTTACAAGCAGTATTTGCTGATGGTTCGCTGCTGGAAAGTGATGGTTCGGGTGCAGGAGTTCCATCGGGTAGCTTTGCTGAGCAAGCTCTCGCGGTATCGAAGAACGTATGTCAGTCACAGCGAACCTTAATCGATGAAAAGTTTCCTCCGCTTAATCGCTTTCTAACAGGCTATGATCTGAAAAATGCTTATCAGCCAGACAGTGATGACTTTGACTTCACTCGTATTCTTTGTGGCGCCGAAGGTTCACTGGCCTTCATTACTGAAGCGAAGCTGAACCTAACACCAATCCCTAAGGCGCGAACTCTAATCAACGTTAAATACAACAGCTTTGATTCCGCGCTACGTAACGCACCGTTTATGGTTGAAGCCAATGCATTGTCGGTTGAAACCGTGGACTCAAGGGTACTCAATCTTGCGAAACAAGATATTGTTTGGCATACCGTCAGTGATTTGATTAGTGACGTGCCGGGCAAAGAAATGCAAGGCCTAAACATGGTCGAGTATGCAGGGCAAGATGAACAGGAAGTCGCTCGCGCAGTAAAAGCACTCACCGATAGCTTGGATGAGAAACTAAAAACAGAACAAGACGGCATTATTGGTTACCAAATTACCAATGATGTGGCGAGCATTGGGCGCATCTATAACATGCGTAAGAAAGCCGTTGGCCTGCTTGGCGCAGTCAAAGGCAGCGCTAAACCGATAGCTTTTGCTGAAGACACCTGTGTGCCGCCAGAGAATTTGGCGGACTTTATCGCAGAGTTTCGAGTCCTACTGGATGGTCACAATCTAAATTACGGTATGTTTGGCCATGTCGATGCCGGTGTACTTCATGTAAGACCGGCGCTAGACATGTGCGATCCGAATCAAGAAGCGCTCATGCACCAGGTCTCCGATGAAGTTGTCGCATTGGTGGCGAAATACGGCGGTCTAATGTGGGGTGAACACGGTAAAGGTTTTCGTTCTGAGTACGGCCCTGAGTTTTTCGGTGATGAGCTGTTTAATGAGCTCCGCCGGATTAAATCTGCGTGCGATCCTCTCAATAAGATGAACCCCGGTAAGATTTGTACGCCGTTAGGGAGTGACGATGAGCTGGTGAAAGTATCTGACGTTAAACGTGGCACTTACGATCGTCAAATTCCAGTTGAAGTACGTGATAGCTTTTCTCAAGCGATGGAATGTAACGGCAATGGTTTGTGTTTTAACTACGATACGGCGTCGCCAATGTGTCCGTCGATGAAGGTGACGGCGGATCGTCGCCATTCTCCAAAAGGGCGTGCCGGTTTGGTGCGTGAGTGGCTAAGACAGCTGTCGGAGCAGGGCTTTGATGTCATAGAGCTTGAAAATGAGACCAAGAAATCACCAAGTGCGAAAGGATTGATCGAAAAGTGGCGCAATACCTTCAACAAGCGCCACGAGTACGATTTCTCTCACGAAGTGTATGAGGCGATGAATGGCTGTTTGGCCTGTAAAGCGTGTGCTAGCCAATGTCCAATCAAAGTCGATGTACCAAGTTTTAGATCTCGATTCCTCAACTTGTATTACACGCGATACCAGCGTCCAGCAAAAGACTATTTGGTTGCGAATATCGAAACCATGCTGCCCTATATGGCGAAGGTACCAAAAGTGGTCAACTTTGCGCTTAAGCAGCCTTTGGTGCAGAAGCTGACAGAAAAGTCGGTGGGCTATATTGATGCGCCGTTGCTGTCGGTGCCAACCCTGAAATCGAGAATTAAACATCAGCCAGTTTCAGAGTTCAATTTAGAACAGCTTCAAGCTATTCCAACTGCACAGCGTCAAGACTATGTGTGTATTGTTCAAGACCCGTTTACTAGCTTTTATGACGCTCAAGTGGTGGAAGATTTCGCCAAGCTGATTTTGAAGCTGGGTAAGAAGCCGGTAATCTTGCCGTTTAAACCCAATGGTAAAGCAACCCATATTAAGGGCTTTTTGGCACAATTTGCGAAGTCTGCTCAAAATACAGCGGACTTTCTGGCGGAGGTCGCGGCACTTGATATACCGTTAGTCGGCGTCGACCCTGCATTAGTGCTTTGTTACCGCGATGAATATACCGAGATTCTTGCTGAGTCACGTGGTGATTTTGATGTCCTTACAGTACATGAGTGGTTAACACCAATGCTCAAGGATATTGAACCCAGCAACGTGATTGATGAGGCGGACTGGTATCTGTTTGCGCACTGTACTGAGAAAACCAAAATGCCAAATGCTGAAAAAGAATGGGGTAGTATTTTCCAGCACTTCGGTGGACGCCTCACAACAGTTCCAGTTGGTTGTTGTGGTATGGCAGGCACGTTTGGTCACGAATCAGATAAGCTGCAAATGTCGAAAGATATTTATGGGCTTAGCTGGGCGCCAAATCTGGATAAGCTTCCGACAGAGCGTTGCTTAGTAACGGGATACTCTTGCCGAAGCCAGGTGAAGCGTTTTGAACACGCGCCAACCAAACATCCATTGCAGGCTGTGTTGCAGTTGTTGAATTAACCTAATTTTAAAGCGTCCTAGTCGGGCGCTTTATTATGTGTATTCTCGAAAAATCAAGGAGTCGATGTGAAAGCACTAGAGCTGAAGATACCGCCGGTGTTGGTTTTTTTGTTTGTTGCCGCTTCGATGTACTTTGTGGCTAGATACGACAATGGTTGGCTGTATACCTATATTCCGCTGAAAAGTGTTTGGGCAGCGGGGCTGTTTATCATTAGTGGCTTTATTGGTGTGTCCGGTGTGCTGGAGTTTAGAAAGGCGCAAACGACGGTCGACCCGACCAAGCCAGACAAAGCCAGCTGCGTAGTGGATAGCGGTATCTTTTCAAAAACTCGAAATCCGATGTATCTCGCACTGTTTGTTCTGCTGCTCAGCTGGGGGTTTTGGCTTGAAGACGGCTTAGCGCTCACCTTATGTTGGCTGTTTATTCCTTATATGAATCGATTCCAAATAAAACCTGAAGAACGAGTGCTCGAGGCTATGTTTGGTGAGCCTTACAAGCAATATAAAGATAAGGTTAGGCGCTGGGTTTGATGCTTATTTGAATAGAAAGTAGCAAGCCGTGTCATGTTAATGTGACACGGCTTGTGATAGTTGTTAAGCGTTTTGGCTTAGCGTCTCAAGAAACAGATCCTTACGTTCATGGAAGCGAGCTACAAGATCGTCGACCGCATTGGTATCGTAGGGCTTAAGACCACTTGCAACCATACGTTTAACGCCTTTACCAACGACATCACCGTCTTCTTTAAATGCAAAGTTAAGTGTGACTACACCACGTTTGCCTTCAACATCAAATGTCGCTCCAGTGAATTCAACTTCTGGGTGCTGAAGATCTAGGCGGTCAAACTCGACTTCCATACTCTCATAAATCACCAGAGGACGCTGGCAGTTGATCATCATCTGCTCTTGTTCCATTAATGGAACCATGATGTGAGGGAAGTTCATGCCAGAGAATTGAACATAGTTGGTCACGACATGTTCGATGAACGCTTGGTCATGGCTAACCTCACCTTGGTGAGTCATTTGCAAGTATTCTTTGCCCGCTGTATCAACAACAGCACTCTCGTGCTCGCCTTTTTCGACGACGTTCAGAGCAACACCGTCACCTACCATGCCGGAGAAATTAAAGCGCATCTTTTGGCTAATGCCTTCTTTTTGAAGTAGGACTGCGAATAGCAGATCGCCCGGTACACAAAAACGCTTGTTGTCTTCGTCATGGATAGGGTTGAAATCGCCCGCGACTTTTTTAGCGAAATGGCTCGCTTGCTTGCGGGTGAACTCAAATTGGCTTTCGCTTGTTGATACGTAAGGTGTTAGAAACATAATTCTCTTAGGATTAACTCAATTGCTGGCGATTATATATTAAGAAATCGTTTAACTGGTTCATCCAGTGTAGATTTTACTTAGAATTGTCGGTTTGACGTTTGTGCTTTGAGGCACAGTACTCAATTTTGATATTTTGAGTGGCAGTAAGGGAAAGGAGGCGAGAGTTCCGCCTCCATGGTGCTCGTAGTCTATGGGGTTAGGCTGAAGCGGCTTCAGACGTATTAGGCTTGGAAATCATAACCAGTGCGGCAATACACACAAGGGCGACAACAATACCGCCTAATGACAGTGTAAACACAGAAGCATAACCGAACTTGTCAATCGACATACCCGCTAGCATCGCCCCAACGCCAAAGCCTCCAGCCATACAAAGCATTAATAGACCTTGTGTAAGGGCTGGCGAGTTGGGGCTTAGTCTTCCTGCAATTGCTGGAATAATCATGTCATTCCAAGACATAGCCTGCATAAGCACAACGAGCAGCGCGATGGGTAAGATAGTGTTTACATCATGACCCGCCGTTAACCAGAATAATGAACCGACAACCAAGTACACTGCCTGAGCAGCATACCACACCATAAATGGTCCACTTTTTTGCATCCAACGCCCAGCAGATTCGAGCATGAAAATACTGATCACGGCAGACACCGCCATACCAAGCGCAGAATTACCAATCTCTACGTGGTACACCTCTTTAATAAGCAGTGGACCGAGCTCCATGAGGTTGGAGGAAAGAAACATAGAGAAAAACACGGCAAGCAAAAATAGGAACCAAGGCATTGCTTTTTTGGTTGCCTTCGGGCTGTGCTCTTGTGTCTCGCCCGATAGGGCTTCTTGCAGATTGGCTTCAACTGGAGGAGGCGGTGCAATGGTTACCATAACGAGGACAACAAAGACGAGACCCATCAAAATCAGCAATTGATTGGTGCTACTAACGGCCATCCAGTCAGCGAGGGCGACAAGGAGTCCGGTCACAACGATGCCGAAAAATTGACATTGATAGAGACTCGCCAATCCGCGACCTTCTTCTTTTTGATTCTTGCTAGAGGCAATCACAAAGGTAGGATTAAGCACGAGCAGTGCGACACTCCCAACGCCAATGAGTGCACCGACAATCCAGTAAGTCGTGGTTGAGGTATCGGCAAAGTAGAGGGTCAACAGCGCGATAAAGTGAGTCAACAGAGCAAGGCGTTGCAAGATCTGATGGCAAGAATGTTTGTCAGCCAGACCGCCAATTAATGGTGCGAGTAATCCAGCTCCGCCAATCAAGGCCATGACTTGGCCGAGCAAAGCACCGCTGGCGGTTCTTTCAATGATGATAGGATTGAGCAAAATTGCGATGCCTACCCATTGGACAATCCCAAGTGAAGCTTGGGCAAAATGCCATAAACGAACACCCTTCATAAGTTGTGACCTTCTACTAATAATTTACTCATGAATTTTCAAGTATCCGCACCAAGATACAAGTAACATACTATGAGTTACCTTCTCACATTCGAAGACGTGTTACCTTGAAGGATTAAAAATTCGAACTAGAGCATCCGCTGACAACAACCAGGCCACAATAACCATCTGATCTGTTGCATATTTTACAGTTTCATCTAACTTTATTAGACACACGTGAGTCACTTTCCCTTTGTGTAGATAGCGCGTCGGTGAAAGAGGCGAATAAAGGAGAATCCCTATGAAAGGTGGAAATCTAATCCGTTATTTTGCTTTGGCGGCGATAGTGCCAACAGTGCTTATGGGGTGCGCAAAATCCGATCCCGAGCCTGTAGGTATGGCAAATCCCGCCGCTGTCTACTGTGAAAAACACGGTGTTTACGATCTAGAAACAGGTATGTGTACTTTAAAATCGGGTGAAAAAGTGGATGCATGGGAGTATTTTCGAGCTCATCATCAGCAAGGCCCTGATAGCGCAGCACGTTTTTGTGAAGCGACGGGTGGCGGTTATATAGAAGACAAGAAGCAGTGTGCTTTGCCAGATGGCAAAGTCATGGATGCCGAAGAGTACTTTCGTGACCATCAAATGAGTGGCGCTGGTGGATAAGATCAACAGTCAAATTTCAGCTGTTCGTCGCTACCTAAGCCATCTTGCTTTACTGAGCGTTAGTGTTTTTTTCACGATAAGCATGACAGGCTGCACCAATCCTATCATTGAACAAGAACCAGAGATGTATACCACCTCTGGTTCACTCGCCCCTTATTCGCAATCCAACTTCAATCAATATATTGAACAAACCACCAAGTGGCTTGATGAGACTCGTGTATTTCATGGTGCTGGATACGATGCTGAGATGAAAGCGGTAAGTCCTTATCGATTAATACCAAATCATCCCAACGGGCAGGGGGTGCTATTGGTACATGGGTTGGGTGATTCGCCTTATTCATTTATTGATATTGCACCTGTCTTGGCTGAACAAGGTTACTTAGTGCACGTCATGTTGCTGCCTGGACATGGTTCTAGGCCAGCAGATTTAATGCTGCCCAATGTGAAAGACTGGCACGAAGCAGTTGCCAATCAAGTTACGCTGTTAAAGCGCGATGTTGATGAAGTGTGGTTAGCGGGGTTTTCTACCGGAACTAATTTGGTGACTTCTTATGCTGCTCAAAATCCAAAAGCGGTCAATGGGTTGGTTTTATTCTCACCTGCCTTTAGTCCTGATGATGTCATCGTACGTTTTGCTGGAACAGCGAGCGTCTTTGTTGACTGGGTGAACGTCGCAAAGGAACAAAACTATACCCGCTATGATTCACTTGCCATGCATGGTGCTGCGCTTTATTACCAAACGACAACTCAGGTAGAGTTGGATTTGCAGCAATATCAGCTAGAAGTACCCGCCTTGTTGATGGTGACAGAAAACGACGAGCTGATTGATACCGAAGGCGTGTATTCGCTGTTTAGAACCGAGTTCGTCAACCCAAACAGCCGTTTGGTGTGGTATGGCGAAAAGTCCTATCCTGATGCACGGGTTATCAAGCGCAGTATGGATCTTCCAAAGCAAAATATCGAGAGTGGCTCGCATATCTCAGTACTCTATCGCGCCGACAATCCTTTATATGGGGAAAGAGGGCTAATGCGACAGTGTGGGGGAGCGGAGGAAGGAGAAGTCTATACGGTAGATTGTGTTGGTATGCCAACATTGACCTATACCGCTTGGGGGTTACTTAAAGAAGATCGCATTAGTGCTCGCCTAAGCTGGAATCCCTATTTCGATACCATGATGGAAAGAGTGGTTAAGTTTATGAAAACGGCGAACTAGAAACTAGCAATTGAATGACCGCATAAACTCTTGATTATTTTATAAAGGCAATGCTTGGTGTCTTTATTAACTAGTACGCTGTATTGATCTGCTTCAAAATATTCTTTTATAAACAAATTACAATTAAAGAACATTCAACTTTTTTGTTAGCAGGTTCTCAAATTATATCCTATAGTAATGACATGTACGGTAACTTATAGATAATACACTTAGTTAGTTCGATAATGTCTTGTTTGAAAAAACGAACAAGGCTTGATAAGTCGAGTATTGTAAGTAGGTAAATAAATGAATAAGTTCAACACAATCAGTAGCTGGTTCACACTAGACTACAAAATCGCTTTCTTCTTCCCTTCGAGATAACTCTCTCGCACTGTCCAGTGCGTCTGCCTGACAGCAACATGCTGACTGCAACACTAGGTATACTTACACCAGTGTGTACTCAAACCATTGTGTACTCAAACCATTGTGTACTCAAACCATTGTGTACTCAAACCATTGTGTACTCAAACCAAAGTTTACCCGTGTTGATGATCGTAGCCTGTGCTAGCGGCGTCATAAAATAAAACAATCAAATTCAATCGTATCTGGATATATTCCTAGATAGGGTTATCTGCAATTAAAATTTATCTCAGTCTTAACTATAAATAAAAGGCTTGAAGATAAATATATATAGGGTAATTAATAATGGAAAACTTCAAACACCTACCAGAACCATTCCGCATTCGTGTTGTTGAGCCTGTAAAACGTACTACACGTGAATATCGCGAACAGGCGATTATTAAAGCAGGTATGAACCCATTCTTATTAGATAGTGAAGATGTATTTATCGATCTTTTGACCGACAGTGGTACTGGTTCTATCACACAAGAAATGCAAGCGGCGATGTTACGTGGTGATGAAGCGTATAGCGGTAGCCGCAGCTACTATGCATTGTCAAATGCAGTGAAAGACATTTTCGGTTATGAACTCACTATCCCTACCCACCAAGGTCGTGGTGCAGAACAAATCTATATTCCTGTGCTAATTAAAAAGCGTGAAAAAGAGAAAGGTCTTGATCGCAGTAAGATGGTGGCGTTGTCTAACTACTTCTTCGATACCACTCAAGGTCATACTCAAGTGAACTGTTGTGTGGCGAAAAACGTTTATACAAAAGATGCGTTCGATACTGCTGTGAATGCAGATTTTAAAGGCAACTTTGACCTTGAGAAGCTAGAGCAAGCGATTGTAGAGGCGGGGCCTGCCAACGTACCATACATCGTGAGTACTATTACGTGTAACTCTGCGGGTGGCCAGCCAGTCTCTATCGCTAACCTGAAAGCGGTATATGAGATAGCTCAGAAGTATGACATTCCAGTGATTATGGATTCAGCGCGCTACGCGGAGAATGCGTACTTTGTTCAGCAACGTGAGCCTGGTTATCAAGACTGGACGATCGAGCAAATCACACGTGAGTCGTACAAATATGCTGATGGTCTAGCGATGTCGGCGAAAAAAGACGCTATGGTGCAGATGGGCGGTCTACTTTGCTTTAAAGACGACTCATTTATGGATGTCTATACCGATTGTCGTACCTTGTGTGTGGTTCAAGAGGGCTTCCCGACTTATGGTGGTCTCGAAGGCGGTGCGATGGAGCGCCTTGCTGTTGGTCTTTATGACGGTATGCGTCAAGACTGGCTAGAGTACCGCATCAATCAAGTTCAATACTTGGTGGATGGATTGGAAGCGATTGGTGTGGTTTGCCAGCAAGCTGGTGGTCACGCAGCGTTTGTCGATGCCGGTAAGCTTCTTCCACATATCCCAGCGGATCAGTTCCCTGCGCACGCACTGGCATGTGAGCTGTATAAAGTGGCGGGTATTCGCGCGGTTGAGATTGGTTCACTATTGCTAGGTCGCGATCCAGCAACGGGTAAGCAGCACCCATGTCCAGCAGAGCTACTTCGACTAACGATTCCTCGTGCAACTTACACGCAAACGCACATGGATTACGTCATCGAAGCGTTTGAGAAAGTAAAAGCCAACGCACACAACGTGAAAGGGCTCGACTTTACTTATGAGCCTGAGGTGTTGCGTCACTTTACTGCCAGACTGAAAGAGGTGGAAGTGGCCGTAAAGGGCGAAGCTCACAAGGCTGAAGAGAAGCAACTCGAAGAAGCCTAGTCACACCTAAAGAACGCAGCCTTTGAGCTGCGTTCTTTTTCCTAAAAACAACATAATAAAAAACAAAATAATAACGATAGATCACCCTAATCCAATAACGTGAATTTAAGAGAGCAGAATGATGAAAAAGAATCCGTCGCTCATTGGTGGCGCGTGCATCATTGCTAGCGTCTGTGTCGGCGCTGGCATGCTTGGGCTACCCAGTGCAGGAGCTGGCGCATGGACCGTGTGGTCAATGCTGGCGATCGCCATTACCATGATTGTTATGACAATATCGGGATGGATGTTGTTAGAAGCATTTAGACATTATGATTTAAAGGTCTCTTTCGATACGGTGACCAAAGATTTACTAGGTAACAAGGTCAACTTACTGAACAACATTACCGTTTATTTTGTTGGCGGTATATTACTGTACGCCTACATTACTTCTTCCGGTTTAATCCTTCAGGATGTGTTAGGCCTGAATGCCAAAGTGGCATCGGCACTGTTTGTACTCATTTTCTCAGCGTTCGTTTGGCACTCCACTCGAGCGGTAGATAGAATCTCCGTCGTTTTGATCGCCTTCATGATACTGAGCTTTGTGTTTGGCGTGTCGGGACTGGCGGTCAAGGTCGACATGTCGGTACTGTTTGACACCATCGGTGAGGAAAATGCATACGCGCCATACGCTATGGCTATGTTGCCAGTCGCGTTGACATCGTTTGGTTATCACCATTCGGTATCATCTATGCGTGCCTATTACGGTGAGGAAACCAAAGCCAAATACGCTATTTTGGGCGGCACGGTGATAGCGCTTACCCTCTATTTCTTATGGCTTTTCAGTATCTTCGGCAACTTACCGCGCGCGAATTTCGGCCCGGTTATAGAACAAGGTGGGAATGTTGATGCATTGCTCAAAGCGCTGGGCTCTGTCATAGAATCGGAGCAGGTTGCAAACGCCATCAATACCTTCTCTATGGCGGCGATATTGTCATCGTTTATTGGTGTTGGCCTAGGTGTATTTGATTTCTTAGCTGACTTCTTCAAGTTTAGCGATGACAAATCAGGTCGTACTAAGACGTGGCTAGTTACCTTTTTGCCACCACTCGTTCTGTCACTGCTGTTCCCATTCGGCTTTGTTATTGCCATTGGTTATGCAGGCGCGGCTGCGACGGTGTGGGCATGTATTATCCCAGCATTATTAGCTCGCAAAACACGTCTGGTGCATGCAGGCGCAGGAGGCTTCACGGCTCCTGGGGGCAATGCAATGATTTCTGTCGTCATCGGGTTTGGGGTATTGACCGCAATCTTCCATGTGCTTTCTATGTTGGGAATGCTGCCTAACTTTACTGGCTAACGTTATTCCCAGTTTTAAAACCCGCCATTATTTATGTTCACTGTGACCAGTAGCCCGGTGTTACTGGTTCACTCTGAGCGCAATAGACAACTAGGAAAATAAAATGAACGCAATTTCTACAGATAAAGCGCCGCTTGCTATCGGCCCGTATGTTCAAGGGGTGAGCTTTGGTGATATGGTCATCACCTCGGGTCAGTTGCCAATTAATCCTGAAACTAAAGTCATGCCAGACGATGTGGCTGAGCAAACGAGTCAGTCTCTTCAAAATGCGCTCGCGATCATTTCTGCATGGGGCTTGGAGGCAAGCAATATTGTCAAAACCACGGTGTTTGTGAAAGACCTTAATGATTTCGCTAAGGTTAACGAGGCGTATGAGCAGTTTTTTGTCAGCCAGAATGCTCCATTTCCGGCGCGTTCGTGTGTAGAAGTAGCAAGGCTGCCAATGGATGCCAAAGTGGAAATTGAGGTGATTGCTGTAAGAGGTTAGCTGGTGTTTGGGGGCGCCTCTAATGCGGCGCCTTATCGTGAGCTCGCAGCTCATTCCCAAAATATAGACGGGTTTTATTGTGTGGTCACACTAAATTGAATTGTTATTTGCTCTGCCAAGTTTTACTGATCCATCCCCCAATATTCTCATCAAAGTAGCTTCCGCTAAATTCTTGTTTGTATTCAACGACATTGTCGATGCTTGGGCTTTCATCCAAAAGGTGATTAATATAAACAGCCATCGGGTCATCGAACTGATCACGCCGCTTTCTTTCTGCCACTTCTTTGATGATTTGCATGCGGTATGCCTTACTCATTTTTTTCATGTTTTACCTCCATTGTTGTGAGCGGTCTATCAACAATAGAAGTCAATCCTACCCTGGTCAAATTATGAACAGTGCTTTGTAGAAAAATATACTAAAGAGTGATAGGTGGCGTTTGCGTGGTACAACCAACATAGCCTTATATTGGGGAGAAAATGACCGAACTTTGTTGAGAATCGATAAAGTAAAAGTATGTAAAATCGGAAAAATTTGCCATCGGATAGCATCTCGTTTCGCTTCGCTTGTGTTAGACTTAATGCAAACAATAATCATTAAGTAGATACAATGAAAAAGCCAACTCCTAAAATGGCGTCTGTTAGTCACAAACAGACCCTGTCACCTAACATGATACGAATCACATTACATAGTGAAGCATTTACACAGTTTCCTATGGACAGCCTTGGCGGTTACATTAAACTGCTTTTTAACGAGCATGGCGGTACTGATCTCGATGACGAGCCATTTGATGCGCGACCAAAAATGCGCACGTATACTATTCGTCGCCTCGATACATTGCGTGGTGAAATTGATGTTGATTTCGTGACTCACGTTACTGAAGACAAACTTTGTGGCTTTGGTGCTCGCTGGGCAATGGCCGCGGAAGTAGGGGACAACGTATCGCTTGTTGGTCCAGGTGCTCTACAAGAAGTCAATGTGACAAAAGATTGGTTCTTCTTTACGGCAGATATGACGGCCCTACCGGCGCTGTCAGTAAAACTCACTATGCTGCCACAAGGCGCGAAAGGCTATGCCGTAGTTCAGATAGAAGATATGGCAGACAAACAAGAGATTTACGTACCTGAAGACATGCAGATTATTTGGACTACGGGTTCGTTATCGAATGAAGCAAAAGCTTTACCATGGCTTGCGGGTGAACCTTTTGTATGGTGTGCTAGCGAATTCGATGAAATGAGAGCGTTGCGGCAGTATTTTAGAAACGACAAAGCCATTCCAAGAGAAGCGATTTATATCAGTAGTTATTGGAAACGCGGTGTTGCTGAAGACGGCCACAAGGCTATTAAAAAAGAAGACCATGATAAGTTTGAATCTCAGTAGTAAATTGTGACTTGCAGCCACTATTGTTAATATACTTATTCGATTCGATGATAATTCTATTAGAGAGTTGTCATCGTTCTTGATTGTTTCTATAAAATAACCTCGATCTTGGTGACTATTTCTTACGACTAAGGTCGAGTATTTAACCAAAAATTATCCTACTCAAGTCACACTTTTCCGTCCTCTTGTGCTGAATTATTTTTACTAGCAGATTAAGTGTCTGTTTGTTACACTGCGCGGCATAAAATATAACAACACGATTACATCCCTGTGTCGCTCAATATCTCTTGTACCCTACATACGAGACATAGCGAGCCTTTAATCCTAGAGAGGCCCCCGGTTACTATGAGTAATAGCAACATCTCGCAAACTGAAATCCACCAAAATCAATGGCAATTAAATCAAACACTCGCTGAGTCGATTCTGCCGCTACTTGGCAGACTCTATCGAGAGAAAGGCGTGGAAGTGCTTTTATTTGGTAAAACACTGGTTAACGCAACCACCATCGATATTATTAAAACTCACCGTGTTTCCCGCCATTACAGTTCTACTTCCGTCTCTATTTCTCAAACTGCCCCAATCATTGAACGTCTAATTGAACTTGACCTTTCTCCTTGCTGTATCGACGTAGGTCAGTTGGCGACTCAATACTGGTCTCTCAATGACAGTCATCAAAACATCGATGACTTCTTATTGACGACTCTGAACGAAAGCATTGAGAGCAATGGCTCACTAGAAGCACGTGATGTTGTGCTGTACGGTTTTGGACGCATTGGCCGTTTGCTTACGCGTATTTTGGTTGAGAAGAGCGGGTCAGGTTATCCGTTACGTCTGCGCGCCATCGTTGTGCGAGGCGGTCGAGATGGTGACCTTCAAAAACGTGCGAGCTTGTTGCGTCGTGACTCGGTTCACGGTCAGTTCAATGGCAGCATCTTAGTTGACGAAGACAACAAAGCTTTGATAGTGAATGGTAACTACATTCAAATCATCTACGCGAACAGCCCAAAGGATGTAGATTACACCCAGTACGGAATTGACAACGCACTCGTCGTCGACAATACAGGTGTTTGGCGAGATGCGGAAGGCCTAAGCCAGCATGTTACGTGTAATGGTGCTGAGAAAGTGCTATTGACTGCACCGGGCAAAGGAGACATTAAAAACATCGTGTTTGGTGTCAATCACGAAAGTATCTTAGCTGAAGATACGATCGTTTCAGCGGCGAGCTGCACCACAAATGCCATTACACCAACGCTTAAAGCGGTCAACGATAAATATGGTATCGTGTCCGGTCACATCGAAACGGTGCACTCTTACACCAACGATCAAAACCTTATCGATAACTACCACAGTGGCGATCGCCGCGGTCGTTCAGCATCACTCAATATGGTACTGACCTCAACAGGGGCAGCAAAAGCAGTGGCCAAAGCGCTACCTGAGCTTGCGGGTAAGTTGAGTGGTAACGCTATTCGTGTTCCAACCCCTAACGTTTCAATGGCGGTTGCGAATTTGAATCTGGAAAACAGCACGACTAAAGAAGAGTTAAATGCTTACCTTCGCGAAGTGTCGCTAACATCTCCACTTTCAGCTCAGATTGACTATACCGATTCGACGGAAGTGGTGTCTACCGATCTAGTAGGGGCACGTCATCCGGGTATTGTTGATGGCCAAGCAACCATCGCACAAGACAATCGCTGTGTACTTTATATCTGGTATGACAATGAGTTTGGTTACAGCTGCCAAGTGGTACACTGTATGGAACAAATGATGGGTGTGAAATATAAGACCTACCCAGCGCTAGCATAACAATCCCTCGTTTCTATCTAGCCGTTAGAGTTTACGATTGTTAGTGTCTAGGAATAGTAACGAAATGAGATAGTAAAAGCCGCCTTCAATGCTTATTGAAGGCGGCTTGTTTTTTTAGGCTTATCGCTGTTTATTATTCAAGTGATAGGAACCTAGCTTGGAACGGAGCTAGGTCGATGTTATAGAAACCAGAAGCCAATGTTACGTTGTCATTCGTTTGCAAATCATTAAGGTTGCCACTAAATGACAGTTTATCTGCAGAAATAGCAATGGTTTGATTCGATGCTGTCGTATTCACGATATATAGAATCGATTCTTCACCTGATGTTTTTAGATCCCCATAGGCATTCGTTGTTGCGACAACGTTATTGCGAGTACCTTGAGCGAGCGATGGGTACTGCGAACGAAGCGTCATTAGCTCTTTCACGTAGTTCTTAAGATCGGCTTGCTCTGTCGTTAATGTGATGCCTGTGACTCCTTCTATCTTGCCACTCATACGTGCTACATGGTCATCACATTTTCCTGCGATCGCGCAGTCATTGGTTACTTGATCAGCAAAACCTTCTAATTCATCACCAATTTCTTCACCGTAATACAGCGTGATGGGGCCAGTATAAGCACCTAGAAATGAGATGGCGGCTTTATGTCGTTGCCAATATTCAGCATCCTCTGGCTCAGCCAGGTTTCCTCGTTGAATAAGATCGCCCAAACGCACTAAGTCGTGGTTGCCAAGCATCAAGTTAGGCTTGGCGTGGGCAGGGTAGGCGTCATGAGTTCGCATACCTTCAGCGAGCTTCAACCCACCTTGATTAGAACCATAGCCTGATTCTTCAACGGCAAAGGTTTGTACTAAGCGATATCGCATTGGGAAATCAAATGCCGAACACAGAGCTGGGTTTTCTTTGCTGCCGTAGCCATCACGAGCAATATCACTCTCACCACGCCATATCTCTGCCACCATGTAGCCAAGTGGGTTAACGAGTTCACCATCAGCATTGGTATAGGTGACTTGCTGCGACGCATCGTCAACGGCCTTACGAATTTCCGCCCATGCATCCGTTGGAACTTGGTAAGCTTGGTCTAGTCGCCAACCATCAATTTTTAGTTCTTTAACCCAATATTCCGCCACCTCTTTGAAGAAAGGCAGACTCTCTGGATAGCTTACAGGGTTACTTGCACCGACTGGCTGGTTCCCAGTGGGTGAAGCCATTACGTTGTCTTTATGATGACCGAACACACCATCAAAGAAGACGTAAAGACCCCGCTTGTGCGCCTCTTCAACTAACTTTTTAGCATCGTCCATGGTGCCGAAACGAGGATCTATGGCAAAGTAGTCTGTAGCGAAGTATCCGGTCGCATCCAGTCTATCTGCCCAATGATCTTGGCCGTTAATGGGTACTGAATTGAATATCGGTGTTAGCCATACCGCATTCATGCCTAAGTCTTGAATATAGTCGAGCGAGTCAATAATGCCTTGGATGTCACCCATATGGTGACTGGTACCGTAACCAGTCCCATGGCCGATAGAAGGATTGCCATCGACAAAGCTTTCAACCATCACTTGATAGATTCGTAAGTCATCAGTTTGCGCAGTGTTATCAGCGCGGCACGCATAACTAGTTGTGGTGCCACCTTGGTCTGTTGGCGAGGTAGAATCGCCAGAGCAGCCCCACAGTAGGGTTGCGCCAACGGAAAGAGAGATAAGGGATTTAACCAGTTTCACACGATGTCCTTATTATATTTTTGTAGCTCGATAGGGCATCTTTGATTATTTACTAGGTGAGCATTAGGCGAATCATCCATGTGATGAATTTGTTAGGGAGGAGTAACAAGGCTGAGAGATCGCAATCACGCTTGGTGTAATTATGATAGCACCAAGCGTGATGAATGAGACTTGTAAAAGATGAAGACGGTTAGTTGGCGAGTGCAGCAACAAAGGTACTTTGTTGATCGATGACGGTTTTTAATTGGCTTCGTATCCACTGATTGTAGAGACTAAAGTCTGAGTGGGTCGACCAAAATAGTGATGCGGTAACCTTTTTGCCAAAAAATTCTAAGTTGTCGGTCATAATGGCAAGTTCTTTTGTTGTTAGTGAAGGTTCCACAATATGCTCAGGTAAAAACGCTATGCCTTTTTGGGCTTTGCATAGTTCGACAATGGTGGACAGATCATCCAACCGCCATATCTGATGTGTTGCCAAATCGGATAGGTTAAGCAGTTCATCAAAACCATCCATCAACAAAACGCGAGGTAAACTCGGTTTGTTTTCCAATAGTGATGCATGTCCCACCCACCAACAATTGACGTTGAATAACTCGTCCATATTAAAATCGTTGTCGGTTTTGTGATAGGGATTGCCTAGCGCTAGGTCTACTTTTCCTTGGTTAATATAGTTGCTCAGAACAAAACTCGGTTTAGTGACGACTTCGAGGTCGATCTCAGGAAATGCTTCCGAAAATTGAAACAAGGTTTGCTTAACATTGCTGTTATAAACCAAAGGATCAATGCCGACGCGAAAAACGATCTGTTCCGAGTGGCTCATTTTACTCACTGCTGTAAGCAAATCTCGATATTTACTGACTACCGGAGTAGAAAGGTGAAATAAACGTTTGCCTTTGTCGGTTAACGTCACTTTAGCGTTTTGCCTGATAAAAAGGTTAAACCCCAAATCAGACTCCAAATTTTGAATTGCGGTGCTTACTGTGGATTGAGATTTGCCCAGCTTACGTGCTGCTGAACTAAAAGACCCCGCCTCAACCACTGCAACAAACGAAGCAATATTGTCGAATTGCAGCTTCATAAATTGACTAACCTTTATGCCGTTTGACTATTTATAGTTATGTAAGTTGTGCTTTTAGCATACATTAGCTTGCTCTTAAGTCATTTACAATAGTGATACTTAAAGAGTGTTAGTTTGGTGTTGATAAACCATAAATCAATGCAATGAATTTTGCTTTACAGGGCATTTCGTGCGCTCAACCATTCGGGATTGGAATAACGCTCCGTAACCCGTGCAATAAATCGAACTTGTAGTGTGATCTGTGCCACATAATCCGCATCAACGCACGAGTGGAAACTGTCCATTTCACAAGTTAATGTTGAAAAAGTAAACACTTATAACAACAGGCACGGCACTAGAGTTGGCGGATTGTTAGAGTTGTAAATAAGGGGTTTCTTTGAACAGGCTATCGATAAAATCGATAGAAGCTATTTTTTTGATATTTTGAGCATAATTTAGAATAGACCATGCTTATTGTTGAATAATGTTCAAAGGAATAAAAATATGATGACTAAGCTTTATGTAAACGCAGTGACGCTTCTAAACGAATTTAAGCGTGATGAGCGCGGTGTTACAGCAATTGAATATGGTTTGATTGGTGTAGCGATGGCGGTTGCTTTGACAGCGATATTTGCTACTGGTACAGATGGAAAAGACTTTATTTCACAATTGACGGCTACGTTTACTTCCATAGGTGCTGAGTTGGAAGGTGCTAGCGAATAGAGCAGAAACTATCAAGTGTAGTAAAGCAGTGTCGGCGATTCTCACAATGCCGGCACTGATCATTGTCAAGTAAGCTCGTATTTCACAAATAATTATAAATGTTTTATGTAATTTCGCTTATATGCGCTTGTACATGTATATCTATCCTCGATGCTCGTTTTCGACGCATCACTAACATGAGTGTCTTGGGCTTGATGGCCTTGCAATGTTCGCTGCTGATAAAAAGTGAGATCTATTTAGAATCCGCTTTGCTAGTCCTAACAGTTGGATTTGTTCTATTTTGGCGACGTTGGATTGCCGCTGGCGACATTAAGCTTGCGAGTGTACTGGCCTTGGCGTTGCCTTTGAGCCAATTACCAATGGCAGCCACATTAATGGGCTTGGCTGGAGGGTTAGTTTCATTGTTCTACCTCATGCTCAACCATTGGTTTCCAAACAGAAAAAAACGTCAAGTTGGCATCCCGTATGGCGTTGCCATTAGTTTAGGATTTTGCTTAGTGATTGTGGTGCACCAAGTGCCTCTGCTTTTAAAGGCTTAATCATAATTAGAACACCTCGGGGGAAACGAACATGCGTTCTCGGTTAGTGCTGCTGATAGCGGTATTGGCTTTAGTTATTGGGGCTTTTGGGCTTCTTGACATGCTGAACCAGAAATCTACGCCACAAGCACAAGCAGAGGTTGTCCCAGTGCAACCTGTAGAAGAGCACGTCTCAGCATGGCGAGTCAGTTCCGATATTGCCAAAGGCACACCTATTCAAACTGAACAAGTTGTAAAAGTACAATTACCCATGAGTAAGGCGCTGGCACATGGCGTCAAACAGGACACTCATATAGATTTTTCACCTTCGACCCTAACCAATCGTGCATTAGAGATAGGCACTATCGTGCTTCCAGAATATCAGGTAAAGGCAGGACAACCCGGTTACATCGACTTACTTGTTACTGAAGGAATGACGCCATACCCGCTGCAAGTCAGTGATAAAAATCTCATCAACGATTACATCCGCCCGGGCACCTATATCGATATTTTGACGGTCAGTTCACCGAACAACAATCTAGCGGCCAACACAGATAAGCCAAGAAGCTTTAAAGGCGTTAACGCCAATATGTTTCTAAAGCAGGTCAAGGTACTCAATATTGACAACGATGATGACAATTCAGTAACTGCTAGAGCACCGACTAAAGAGCTTGGTTTTACCACTGTGGTGATTGAAGTTAATCCCGATGATTTACCTAGGTTAGCGCTTGCACAACGAACCATGCACATTGAAATCTACCGCAGTCAAACCTATCGCCAGTCGACCTATGTCGAGGTTCGCAACATTATGGATAATTACGTGGGAATTGAAGAGTTTCGAGGTAAAACTGCGATGCCAGGAGAGGCACTGTAATGAAGTTTAGCCAGACTAAAAAATGGATAGCGCAGTGGTGTCTAAGCTCACTTATGGTCTTACTTGCGACACCTTTAACGAGTGCAGCGGAACGATATATTACGCTTGGCGAAGGCGAACACATTAAGCTGGATTCGCCAGTGGGCAAGGTGTTTATCAGCGATCCGACCGTTGCCGACTACAAAGTGATCAGTGACGACACCTTGGTCGTGTTCGCTAGCAAAGTTGGTCAATCACGCCTAATTGTTTATGGCACAACAGATGAGGTACTGATTTCCGATCGCATCATTGTCGATCTCAATCTATCGGAAGTACGTCGCCAACTTAAGTTTCATTTTCCAAATGCCAATGTAAAAGTTGAATCTATAGGCTCGCAAGTTGCTGTAAGTGGTGTGGTGGAGTCAGAACAGGAGCGCGATGATATTTACCGTATGGTCGCAACGCTACTTGGCCGAGAAAAGACGGAGCGTTGGGATGAAGCGCAAAAATTAACGTTTAAAACCACAGGCGGCGACCTTGAAGAGCCAGAGAGCATGATCTTCGCGCGAAACATGACCTGGGAAGGCATTATCGAGCGCATTGAGGTTGCGACCGTTCAGCAGGTCAATGTGAAAATTTCAGTCGCACAAGTCACCGAGTCGTTCTCGCAAACCGTCGGTGTGGACTGGGGGTCAGTCGGGAGTAGTGTTGGTGAATTTGTTTTTAACCAATTTGAGGCAGCTGATATTGGCACGTTGATTACCGCGCTTGGTAATGACGATATTGCGCAAATTTTGGCAGAGCCAAACTTGACGGTTCTATCTGGAGAGTCGGCTAGCTTTCTCGTTGGTGGTGAAGTGCCGGTAGTAGTTTCAAGTAACAGCAGTATTAACATCACGTTTAAAGAGTTTGGTATTCGCCTCGATTTGACCGCAAAAGTGCTGAATCAAAATAAAATTCGCATGCAGCTGTTTCCAGAAGTATCGGAAGTCGAAAAATATGTAAAAGCAGCAGGCATTGAAGTACCTCAACTTACCTCTAGACGAGCAATGACCACAGTTGAACTTGCAGATGGCGATAGCTTCATTTTGGGTGGCTTGATGAGCAGCGCTGATTTTGAGCAAATGCAAAAAATTCCATTGGTCGGTGATATACCAGTCTTAGGGGCTGCGTTTCGTAAATCCGTTACTGAAAGACGACGTACTGAGCTTATCATCGTAGCAACGGTCAACCTTGTCGAGCCAATGCGTTCGACCGATGTCCAACTTCCTTATATTCGCAAAACGTCGACGCTGATGCGCTGGTTAAATCTCGCGGATACAGAAGGGTACATGCAACCTTCGAATGCGACAATTCGACTGGTCGAGCAGGGAGGGTTTATCCAATGATGCAAGTTAACTTGAAACTGTTGGTCTTGGCATTTTTTCTGTTATCAACCGGTATTACGGGATGTACTACAGAGCGTTACTTCGACGGCAATGGTGCTGAAGCGCTGGTGTATCAAGAAGTGCACCGTGTTGATTACGTCATTAAAAATCGCAGCGAGTCTCAGAAAAAGATGGAGCAGTTGATTGCGCTTTCAGAATCTTTTGATAAAGAAGCCGCATATGTGGTCGCTTACAAATCAACGGCAGATCGTCAGCTAGCAGAAAAGGCGTTTAAAGAGTTTTCAACGTTGGCCGTGACACCGTCTCGCGTTCAATATCGTCAAGAGCAAGACATGATTGCCAATGTTCGAATCTCAGTAGCCGTTCGTCAACTTAAAACCCAAATTTGCCAACCTGCGCAGCTAGAACAAGAAATTGCGCAGCCTGACTGCTTTGTGGAAACCATGCGTCTAAAACAAGTCGCGTATAAGTCGCGCTTGGTGGGAGAGTAATCGTGTTTGATTTAACGAAAGCACTGAGCACCAAAGTCAAACCTGAACCGAAGAATCAAACCGGTGTTGCGGGTTGTACTTTGTTCTATCAATCAAGTGAGTGTCTGAATCTTGTCCAAGAAGTGTTCCGCTTTGAAGGCTGGAATGATCCTCACTGTGTTCGAACGGTCAAAGGTCATGCCAAACTGACAGAACAGCAGAGTAGCCACATCGTTATTCTCGAGTTGAATGAATCGGATAACGTGGTTGAAGATGCGAAGAACTTTGCCAGCAAACTGCCAACTCATAAAGGTGTGGTGGTTATTGGTAAAGAGGATGCCATATCCACACTACGCTCATTGAAAGAAATGGGTTTTTACTACGTTTTTTGGCCGGTAAATAAGCAAGAGTTTGCGGACTTTTTGACGCACGTAAACAATAACCTCAAAAACTTCTCCGGCGTAAGTAAAGCGCGTAAAGCCAAACGGGTTGCCGTGGTTGGAGCCAAAGGCGGGGTTGGTACTTCGTTTATCGCGACCGAGCTGAGTTCACTTCTTTCAACTCAAGGAACCGACACGATTCTCGTGGATCATCAATATGTAGACAGTGATATCGATGTTCTTCTGGCACTAAAAGAGTTTAAGCCAAGAATGATCGATGAGTTTACCGCGCCATTACATGAGATGGATGAAGAAGGGGCGCTCAGTTACCTTCATACCGCGCGTAAAAACTTACGCTTGCTGGCACTGGATGGCGATATGAGCCAAACAGAAATCTTGAATTACAGCCAAAGTTTGTGTGATTTGCTATCGCGCAACGCGAACTTTATTATCGAAGACTACTCCGGCAGCGTTAGCTTCCCAGTCGAACCACAAATGTTATTGGATGGATTCGACGTGGTTGTATTGGTATTGGATGCTTCTGTTTCGGCAGTGCGCAATGCTAAGCGCCTTATCGACAAGGTGGAGAACTTACAGCTAACGTTGTCATCGAGACTGCGCATCATTACCGTCGTGAACTACCATCGCCCCGAGGCTGCCTATGTGATGGACAAGAGCGATCTTAAACGCTATCTCGGTCAAGAACCGAGCTTGGAAATCGCATTCTGTAAAAATCTGTCGCACATCATCATTGACGGTAAGCGTGCCCATAAACACGACCGCCACATGAGCCGTTCACTCGACCACCTAGTGAAGCATATTAATGGCCAGCCTATTTCCGTACCGCGATTCAATCGTTGGTTAGGTAAGGTAGGCGCGAAATGAGTTCCAACAAAGAGATGTATCTAGCCTTCCGCGGGCAGATTTTTGAAGCACTGGACCCGGAAGCGGTTCAAAAGATGAGCCGCAAAGAGCTTGAGTCACAGATTCAAAGTGCCGTTGACTTGCTTGCGACGGGCTATCAGCGACCGATCACCTCTATGATGAAAACGGGTCTCGTCAAAAGTTTAATTGATGAGCTGTTTGGGCTTGGGCCTTTGCAACCATTGGTAGAAGACCAATCGATCACCGATATCATGGTGAATGGGCCTAACAACATCTTTTATGAGCGTCACGGTAAAGTACACAAATCGGATCTGACCTTTGTAAACGAGGAGCAGTTGCTTGCAATTGCAAAACGTATTGCCTCACGTGTTGGTCGCCGTGTTGATGAACTCTCTCCAACGGTAGATGCACGTTTAGAAGATGGCAGTCGTGTCAATATCGTCATACCGCCAATTGCCTTGGATGGCACCTCGGTCTCGATTCGTAAGTTCCGAGAGCAGAATATCGGGTTTGAAGACTTAATAGAGTTTGGTTCCATGTCGATGGATATGGCGAGAGTGCTAATGATCGCCTCTCGTTGCCGTATGAATGTACTTATCTCAGGCGGTACCGGTTCGGGTAAAACGACACTACTGAATGCGTTGTCACAGTACATTGCTGAAGATGAACGTATTGTTACCATAGAAGATGCCGCAGAACTTCGGCTCCAGCAACCTAACTTGGTGAGGTTGGAAACGCGCACTTCAAGTATCGAACAGACGGGTGAGGTGACTCAGCGAGATTTGGTGATTAACGCCCTGCGTATGCGTCCTGATCGTATCATTCTTGGTGAGTGTCGCGGTGCAGAAGCGTTCGAGATGCTTCAGGCAATGAATACGGGCCACGATGGCTCCATGTCTACGCTGCACGCCAACACCCCACGAGATGCTATTGCCCGTGTGGAATCGATGGTGATGATGGCGAACCTTAATCAGCCGTTAGAAGCAATACGTCGTACGATTGTAAGTGCTGTGCAATTGGTGGTTCAGGTTAACCGTCTGCGAGATGGTAGTCGAAAAATTACCAGTATCTCAGAGATTGTTGGCTTGGAAGGTGACAGCGTGGTGATGGAGGAAATCTATCGTTTTCGCTATGACGACAGTGAATATGGTGAAGCGGTTAAAGGTGAATATGTGACCAATGGCATCATGCAGCGCTCTGAGCTAGTAAAGAAAGCACAGTTCTTTGGGTTATACAAAGACTTAATGGCGTCATTTACGGGGCGCTAATATGCTTTGGATTTCACTTATATTATTCGCGCTAGCATTACTGCTCAATCGAAGCAGTAAAAAAAGCAAACTGGATCAGTACTTTCAAGTTGATCATCAGGGGGCTGAGAGTGTTAGTGCGATTAATATTCGCTCACTGTCTCAAAAACACAAGCTGCAAAAGTTAAGAGAATCGATTTCACCAACCTTGATGATATTGGGACCACGTTCGACGCTTTATATCGCTTTGTATACGATTGGCGCTGTGACCGCGTCTTGGTATGTGTTGGTGGTCTTTTTGCATCAAAAAAATCCACTGCTAATCAGCGCAGCGGTGGCAGTATTTTTGGTGATTGGCTACCGTTTCTTACTCTCGCGCCGCCGTTCAGAATTTGAAAACAGCTTCCCAGATGCGCTCAATATCTTGATGAGTGCAGTCACAGCGGGTGATAGTTTGATGCAGGCGATTGGTTATGTGGGTGACACCATGGATAACGCCATTGGTCGCGAGTTTAAGTTGATGGCAGACCGGTTAAAGATGGGGGAAACACCGGAAGTAGTATTGATGCGCTCTTGTAAGAACTATCCGTATCCAGAGTTTTTGTTTTTTACCATTACTCTGCGCGCCAACATTTCACGTGGCGGTCAGCTTAAAGGGGTATTGGCTAGGCTCATTCGTGTACTCGTGGATTCAAGAACGCTTGAAAAGAAAAAGATGGCAATGACGTCGGAAGCTCGGATTTCAGCCAAGATTGTAGCAGCGATTCCCGTCGCCTTTACGGTGCTACTCAATTACATCAATCCAGGTAATGTTGATTTTGTTCTCTATGACCCAGATGGAAGAGTCATTCTCTATTACGTCCTGATCAGTGAAATGATTGGACTGACTATTATCTGGCTGTTAGTGCGGGGGGTGAGGGCATGATGTTACTCATTGCGGTCACGGTATTTTTTGGTTGCATTCTTGTGGTTATCGCTGAATCGCTACGTGTGGAGCGACGCCGTCAGAAAATGGACAGTTTGGTTGGTATTCAAACCAAATCTGGTACGGCGAAGATCAAACACTTTATGGTTCGCTTTGGTAAGGAGCACCGAAAAGAGCTTGAGCAGAAATTAATTGAGGCCGGTTACTACAATAAAGAGTGGGCGAAATATTACTTTCCGCTCAAGTTTCTTATTTTGGCTGTGTTGCTTGCTCTTGTGGCGTTTAGCGATATCTCCAGCACCAATAAGCTTCTTAGTGCGCTGCTTTCGTTAGTGGGCGTAATCGTAGTACCGGACTTAGTACTCTCTTTGCGAAGCAAAATGTTGATTGGTCGTACGTCGGCCAAATTGCCTTACTTGCTTGATATGATGTCAGTTTGTGTCCAAACGGGCATGACGATTGAAGCCAGCTTAGCGTATTTGGCGGACGAACTAGAGATGTTCGATAAAGATCTGTGTTACCAAATCAGACGAACTTCGGATGCGGCTCGCATCCACGGCTTAGAAAAAGCGCTCAATGATCTGGGTCAACGACTACCTACACCTGCAGTACGAAGTTTTGTATTAACCGTTATTCAAAACTTGCAATACGGCACATCTGTTGCCCAAGTGATGAGTGATCTCGCGGAAGATATTCGCAAGGTTCAAATTCTAACCGTTGAAGAGAAGGTGGGTAAACTCGCCGCCAAAATGAGTGTGCCACTGATCTTATTTATTATGTTTCCCATTGTTGTGCTGATCCTTGCACCGGGGATTATGCAGATGTCGATATCGTTAGGGAGTTGATGTGAACGGATTACAAAAATGCGGTTTGCTGGTCTTGATGACTCTCACTCTTGTTGGTTGCCAATCTTCAGCTGATCTTGCTCAAAGTGAAGCGGCCACCGTCACGAGTATGGAAAAAGTAGATAACTATGACGGTTTGATTAACCACTACAAGACCAAGCTCGAAGCGGGGGACAATTCTGTTTCGACAGTAGAAAAATTGGCGTGGGCATACTTCAACAAAGGCGATGTCGAATCGGCGAGTTTTTACGTTGATCATTTGATAGAGCAGGGTGCTCAATCCGCAAGCTTGTATCAGTTACGTGGGCAGGTTTTGGTTGCTCAAGATAAGTCTACAGAGGCGATTGAAGCGTATTTAGCGTCTCTGAAAGCGGGGAATACCTCTGGCAAAATTCATGTTCTGCTTGGGGTTGCGTACAGCAAAGAGAGTGATTTCGACAGTGCTAAAGCTCAGTTCAACCAAGCAAGGCTTAAAGGCTATGACGATATCGCAGTCAAAAATAATATCGCCATGCTTTACATCGCACAGCAAGATTATAAACGTGCTATCCAAACTCTCGCTCCCGTCATTGCTGACGCACCAGAGAATAAAGTCGTGCGTGCCAATCTTGCTATCGCACTTATCAAGGCAGACCAAATTGAGGCGGCCAAAAAGTTGTTAAGTGATGAATACAGTTATGCTGAGCTCACACTGATTGCTCAGCAGCTTAATCGCGAAGAGAGCTGATATATGGCTGGATTCAGAAAGCAACGTGGCGCCACCGCCGTAGAATTTTCCTTGGGTGCGATTGTGCTCATGTTCTCGACGTTTGCGATCTTTGAAGTGTGTTACCGCATCTACGTGATAAACATGACCGAGTATGCGCTGCGTGAAACGATACGCAACACCAAAATCTATCAGGGAAGTGGAGTACACGAGCAGTATGAGACTCGGTTTCAAACTTTGATTGCGAATCAAGATAATCTTTGGAGTTTTCTCATTGACGAAGACAAATTTTCGATTGATGGCAAATATTTCCCGAGCTACTCAGATTTTGTCAATAACGTTGGCTATTCAAAGCAAGATCTCACGTTCAACTACGATCTAGCCGAAATCACAGTCAGTTATGAGTACACACCGATTATTCAAGTTTTTGGTGCTGAGCAAGTGGATATTTCACGCACCATGGTGTTGAACCTAGAACACGAGGGGTGGAAAGATGAGGCGGAATAACGTTGCCCGTTTTACTTCCCTGCGTAGCCAAAAAGGGGCTTTCGCGATTGAACTTGGGTTCGTATTGATTGGTTTGTGCGCCATATATCTGTTCGCTACCGACCTTAGTCATAAATTATTGGTACGAGCAAAGTTGGATCGTTCAAGCTTTGCACTAGTCAATGTTATCAAAGAGCGCTCTCGTTATTTTGATGCTGACATTGCAGGTAGAACGAATTTGCAGTTGTCACAGCAAGACTTGACTGATTTAACTGCCGTCGCAAGTCGAATGTTGGATAGTTCCGTAGAGAATGTCGCGCTGCAAATTGAGTCTTACGTGATTGGTGAAAGCGTGGTGACGCATCGGAGTCCCAAGTTCTCGTCACTTGGATGTCGAACAGATTCGTTGAGTAATTATCAGTCATTAGTCCCCATCGAGAAGGGATTATCGTATCCGATATACCGCGTTACTCTCTGTGAAGAACACCACTCTTGGTTTGAAGCATTTTCATCGGGTGAGGATGCCGACATGCGTCTGACCTCTTCGTCGATAATGCCAGGGAGGTAGTATGACCGTTAAGCAGAGAAAAATGGCTCACTCTCGACCTAGCCTGAATCGACAAAGGGGTGCGGCTGCAATATGGATGGGACTGACGTTAGTGCCGATTATGGGTTTTACCTTTTGGGCGGTTGAAGGGACGCGATACGTGCAAGAAACTAGTCGCCTACGTGATGCGGCTGAGGCTGCAGCCATAGCCGTGACGATTGAGGATGTAGAGACCGACTCACAAGCGATGGCGAAACGCTATGTGGAAAACTATGTGCGGGACATAAAGACAAGCTCAGTAACCACGATAAGAACGTTCCAAGAGCAAGACTTGGATATTGACCAGGAAGAGTATACACAATATACCGTTAACGTAACGACGACTCATGATTCATGGTTTGCGAGCACTTTTATTCCGTCTTTCGATGAGACACAAGACTTAGCGGGTTATTCATTGGCTCGTAAATATCCGGCGTATTTAGGTGATAATAATATCGATATCGTCTTTGTTTCGGATTTTTCTGGTTCCATGTCGTCTGAATGGGGTAGTGGTAGTAACAGAAGTACCAAAATTGATGACTTGAAGGCTGCAATACAAGCGATAACTGAGAAGGTGTTGTGTGATGATATAGATAGCTGCGCGGATGATGAAGATCAATCAGTTAGGCTAGATAATAAGATTGGTTTTGTTCCTTATAACATACGCACGCGTGCCAAATACAATAATCAGGTATATGCGGTCACCGAACTTTTCTTTAATGATAATCACAGGGATTGGGTTTCGGAGTACAGATACAGTCACGTTGACTGGAACGAATGGCGAACATTCGATGATGATTATGTAGAAGATTGTGCCGATGATTTTTGGGAATGTGAACCTCTTGAGCACAAAAGCTGGAAAAAGTGTAAGGACAAAGGAAAGAAATGCCCAACTGATGCTCAGTATTTATTGGCTGAGACAAACCAGAAAATAGCGAAGCGAGTTGACGATGTATTGTCTAAGCAAGAATATGTTCCAAAACGAGAGAAGAAAGGAAAGCCCGTTTACATATCTTACGGTTATCCGGATGCGCTTGAATATGTCGACTTTCAAACCACGGTTGACTCAATGTTTGATGACCGAGAGGTTCATTCAGGCAGTGCTTATTTGATCAAGGATGCGGATCTATATCGAGGCTTTGGTCAGGATAATGAAGATCAGTTCTACAATATTGACCTAACGAATGACCCGTCATTTGTTGATAAAGTCAAAGAAATGGAAGAAGACGGCAGTACAGCTGTGTTTCAGGGAGTTTTGCGAGGGTTCAGAATGTTGAACGATGGAGCCCCAGATACAGACGATGAAGATGAGATCGCAGAGTACAACGCCAAAGTAAAAATGATCCTAATTCTGAGTGATGGTCAAGAGTCACCGCAAAATGGAATATTTAGTGCTTTAGCAGATGAAGACACCTATGATATGTGCGGTGTCGCTAGAGAAAAAATTCCAGGCTTGTACATAGGAGTGATCGGGATTGGTTACAATGCCCAAGGTGAAACTGGCTTTCAAGACTGCGTAGAAAACCCCTCTGAAGATATCATCAATGTAAAAGATGGATTGGACGAGTTAATTGACAAAATAGAAGAGCTAATCCGCAAAGGCTCCAAGAGCAGCGGCGTAACCAAGTTGTATTAGGAGAATTCATGAGATATTTAATGAGCGCCGCCGCGCTATTCGTTATTACATTGAGTAGCCATGCGAGTGAAGATCAGTTTCAGGCATATTGTCAAAACAGTGCTGGCGAACAGCAGTATTCAGTATCTGTCTCTGATGTAAGGGCTATCGCTCAACACAGAGAAGGTAAGCTGAGTATTGAGCAAACAGGGTTTAGTGATGAATTTGCCTCAATGTTGGCAAAGCAAAACAGCGCGGTTTTCGACCGTTCAGATTGTACCTCGGTGATGTCAGTCGCTCAGGCGGGTACTGATAACCCAGTGGTGCGTGTGAACTTTGCCTTCGATAGCTATGGGTTAACACCTATGGCGAGAACGTCACTCAACAAAACAAGCTCGATGTTGTCAGAGGCTTCCTATGACCTGATTATAGAAGGGCATACGGATAGTAAAGGGTCTGAACAATACAACCAAGGGTTGGGACTGCGTCGGGCTTTATCGGTACATGATGTATTGCTGTTCCAAGGTGTTGAGCGAGACAGTATTACTGTTAAGTCATTAGGCGAAAGAGAGCCATTGGTGCCGAATAATAGTGCTGACAACCGCGCTCAAAATCGCCGCGCTGAGATCTATGCTGTATCGGAGAATTAATGACGGTGTTCACGCAATTCTTGAAACCCCTCTTAATTGATGAATAAGATCACACAATTGCGCTTCATTGTAGCGACACTGCTTTGGGGCTTTGATAGAATAGAAAATTATATCAGTAAGAAACCCTTCATTTTATAAAAATAAGCGGAATATGGAAATGTTCAGGCGGTTAAGAAGGATTATGAGGTTGTTGTGAATCTAGAAAAATTATTACCACATTTTAGAGCGAAAACATTGATCACGTTAGCAGGCGTGACGATGATGTCAGGCGCTTGGGCTTCTGAACTGGTTAATAGCAGTGAGCAGTCGGAATTAGACACTATTAACAGTGAATATTCGTCTCGTTACGGCGAAGTTGGCCTAGATGATACCATCTCTCTTTACAACAAGACTTCTTCAAGCATCGAAGCAAATAAAATTAAGCTGCTGAACAGTATTGATATCGTCAAAGCGGACTCTCAAGTATTCCAAGAGAAGCTTCTGCAAGGTGAATACGATGAAGGTATTGCTTTAGCATTACGTGGCGTATCGACCTCCATCAATAAGCTCAACACTGAGCTAGCGGATGCTGAAACCAAGCTTAAAGAACTCAATAAAACCATCGCTTCTAATCAAGCTAGCGTGACGCAAATTGAGCGTGATAAAAATGATCAATTATTGGCACTTTATCGCAGTATCAAAGACCGTCATTTAAAAGAAGCCAATGTGGTTCATCAAGAAAATTACTCAGGCAAACTTGAGTGTAAAGTGACTGAAAGTTTGTCTGCGTGTGTGAACCGCAACCTGCCTTATATGAAAAACGCTTTTGCACTTGAAAAGGGCGGTTCTGAGCGTATTAACCTGACGTCATACAAAGTGGTCGATGCAACGCAAAAGTTGAATGGTGACCTGACTTATACTGTCTCAGCTGAGTATAAGAATGCCTTTAACTCGAACTTAGAAGGTGAAATTCGTAAGGCTCTGAATCTTGATAAAATCAGATTTGTATTTCGCTCTAACTCTGCAAAAACAGATTATTACATTAATGATGAAAAAGTGGGCAGCGGTGACGTGATTGAGCTGTCCGGTAACTACGTCGGTGTTTATAGTGTCAAAGCCGTGAATAATGGTAAGACACAATCACTGCGTCTGAATTTGAAAAACGACGGGGATTATTTCTTCCCGTTTGCAAAGAAAACTCAGAAAAAATCTGTCGCTAAATCATCAGCACCTGCGGTAAAAAAGGCTACTCCTGCTGCCAATAGTGCAAAAAACAACCAGGCGGCACAAATCACGAAGAAAGTGCTAAATGATCCTAAATCGGCCGAAATGAAAAAACTACCAAAGCAGGAAGTTGGCACGTTTTCTAATACCGTCGTATACAAAGACGAAGTCTTTACCTATTTGTACCCAGTGTATCGCGGTAATAATAAATCAGCAGAAGTGTTCTTAAGCCGCGCTGACGCGACACAATATTGTGAGCAAAAACTGTCGTCTAAGTTGCCAACTAAAGCCGCTTACAAGTACCTAGAGCTGTATACAGATCTAAAGCCGGGTGATTATTGGACAGCAGAAGGGCGCGTTTACTCTTCGCAGAAGAAAGATGTATTTGACAAGACGTTTGATACTAACCGCTTTATTTGTATGGTGAGCATGAATTAGCGGTTTTTTTATCGAGCTTGATATTCCCTGTTTGAGAAGCGAACACAAGAGTGGTCACAACGGTTGTGTGACTCTCGAGGCCTGATTTCGATATTTCATCGGAGTTGGGCTTTTTAGTTGACGGCTTTCTCTATTGGTGTTTCTTGGTTCGTGTAGGCCTGTTTAGCATTCGCTCAGCTAATCTTAAGTATCCCTTTAAAATTTCGAAAAGTTCCAGGGCTCATGCCTGTTTTCTTCTTAAAAAATCTCGAGAAGTAAGAGACATCTTTAAAACCACTTTGATAAGCGATAGCAGAGATTTGTTTAACTTCATTTGCGAGCAATAAACGCTTGGCATGTTCGAGTCTCAACTGGCTTACATGATCTCTGAAGCTTCGACCGACTTTTTTATGGAAGACGCGGGAGAAGTGCTGGGTAGATAGATGACAGTGTGCTGCCACATCAACCTCTCTTAGGTTTTCGTTATAGTGCTTCTCTATGTAGTCTAACGCTGCATCAATGGTGTTGAGTTCTGGTCTCGTTTGTTGCTGATTAACTTCCTTTCTTATTTGTGTTTCACTTACGCTTGATACAGTAGGTTGGGTGTCTCCGTTTTTTTCCAGCAAAGACGTAACATGTTCAAACGCGAGTGCGGTTTTCTTAAGTGCATGAGGGGATGTGATATCTACATGTGCTTTGACGAGCCCACTCTTTAAATAAGCCTCAGGAATACTCGAGTCGTGAAACAGTACGAGGGTTTTGGAGAGATTCTGGCAGATTTTCAAAAGTGTTAATAGTGTAGTGTCATTATCATAACTTTCTGAAAAGTAAAAACAAACCCGTTGAGAGGGCTGGGTGATTACAGAAACATCGTCCCCAACTTCAATCACAGTGATCTTTTCGCTTAAATAGTCTCGTATAACCTTTGGAAGCAAAATAGTCGGCTTCCCCATCCAATACGCCATTTTTCTCTCTCAAAAGTGCGACAATCCGCTTAAACTATATTATTAGCTTAGTAGCACAGGATTTTTTTACCAAAAAACATCATAAAAGTGACACCTAAACTTAAAACAATCTCATTGTTAATACACTCAATACAGTTAAAGGCATGATTTTTCTTTGACTGGCGCATTTTAAACGGCCTCTATATTTAGAGTTCTAGCAGTAGGACACTATGAAAGTGATGTTTATTAGTCAACCAATTGCTTTAATTTCTAAGTCTGAGTTGACTATTTTATGCTATAACTAAAACATAAGTTTACCCGTGAATTAACTTATGTTTAAAAATCAGAATTGTTTTATCGTAGTAGATGTCAAAATAGTTACACAAATTGAATAAGAAAGTCCTAACTAAACAGCATATATTCTCCTAATTTGAAAGAGCGTTAAGCAAACAGAGACCAAAAGGAGATTGTTATGTCGACGCTAACTAAATTGTGTAAGGATTTCATCAAAGATGAAGAAGGTTTAACAATATTAGAGTATGTCATTGGCGCAGCTTTAATTATCACAGTCTTCGTTATCGCAGGCGGCGGTATTTGGGGAGACTTGAAAACAGAACTTGATTCACAAATTGACAAAGTTGAGGCGTTATAAGTCTGAAGCGAGTGACCATGACCTCATTTTTAGGTCGTGGTCATACGGCTTGGAGGGGTAAAATGGATTTTATCGAGTATGCGTTATGGCTTCCACTTCTAACGGTAGCAGTGTTTGATATTAGAGATAATCGAATTCCAAACAATTGGGTAATTCTTTCTCTAATTACAATGGTAGCGGCTCTTGCCTTAAAATATAACGGGTTAACAAACATACCAGCATCTAATCTTATCGCTTTTTTCCTGATGTTAGCGTTGGGTTTTGTTTTGTTTAGTATGAGGGTAATGGCTGGCGGTGACGTTAAGCTCATGGCCGTGTTAGCTCTCGGAACCGGGCTTGAACACTTGGCAACGTTTTTAATGGCAACCGTGCTGTGTGGCGCGGTATATGGTCTTTTCTATCTTTTCAGTTACATCTCACGTTCTCATCTAACTGTAAAGGATCAAGCTCTTAAGTACGTTAGGGAGCAGATCGTTTTGAGGCGTCATTTAGCGACCAGAATTTCCAACAAGCTCCGCCTTCCATTCGCTCCAGCGATCATTACTGGATTTGCGCTATACCCGATGTGGGTTTAAGGACAGTTTATGAATGCCATTACGTCTTTAGCAAACAAACCTTTGCTTTCACCTCAAATTGATCCGCCTCCAATGCCTTCTGCATTGAAGGAGCTTGATATACCGGTGGTTGTGCTGGAAAACTTAGTATTGAAGCATATTGCACACCTTACCAAAGCTACGGTTCTTGAGCTGGCAGATGCAATGGGAGTGAGTACACATATTGTCGACGAGTTACTCAATTATCTTAGAAAGCGCTCGCTGTTGGAAGTGTTCCAACCTATGGGACTTAGTGGCTCAGCTGATTATAGTAACAATCATGTGCGCTATGGGTTGTCAGCCTCTGGCGAGCAAGAGGCTGATTTAGCATTTATGAAAGACGCTTACGTCGGTCCAGCTCCAGTGTCGTTGGATGACTATCGAAGAGTTGTGGCTCTGCAAGATGTTAGAGTAAACAGTATCGGACATGAGCAAATTGCTGGGGCTCTTCGAGGAGTTTTTGGCGCAGACAAAATGATCGAGATCCTCGGGCCGGCGCTCAATTCTGGTCGAGCGCTTTTGTTGTATGGAAACTCTGGTACAGGTAAAAGCTTCGTAGCAGCGCAACTTATTAACTCATTTGAATCGTCGATCTATATACCATTCGCAGTATACACATCTGGTAGCATTATTAGAGTCTTTTCAGACGCACACCATAAGATGTTGGACAACAACTCAACGGCCAATCGTATTCACTTCAATGAGCAGTACGATAAACGATGGGCGCTGTGTGAGCGGCCAAATATTCAAGTAGGTGGCGAACTTACGATGGAGATGCTGGAGGTAAATCACTCTCAACACAACCGTGTTTGGTTAGCACCACTTCAGATGCTGGCTAATAATGGACTGCTTATTATTGATGACTTAGGTAGACAAAAAATATCAGTGGGAGCATTGCTCAATCGCTGGATTGTGCCGATGGAATATTACGTGGATTATCTGCAGTTGCCGAATGGACAACAAGCGGCTATTCCGTTCACGCTTAATTTAGCTTTCTCAACGAATTTAAATCCCCTAGATATAGGTGACCCTGCTTTTTTACGTCGTTTAGGATACAAAATAGAGTTCTTCCCTTTAAACCAAGAAGATTACATGACTCTTATAGAAGAAGTATCAGAAAGTAGAGGGCTAACTATAAATTCGGAGTTTAGGGAAATGGTATTGCGACTACATAGCACAGATAGAACACCATTTTACCCTTGTATCCCTAAAGACATTATTGGGATATGTAGTGATATTATAAAATTTAATCAAGAATCGCACGTAATTACGCCATCTATATTGGAGTCAGCATGGCGACTATATTGCACTTCCGATGGAATGGGAGGAAATAATGAGTAAATCACAAGTCTTTTTGTTGATGTTGATATCTGCTGTATTAGGCTTGGCTGCTGTATATATCGCCAAGCAATGGATGGAAGAACAGAACCAGCCGCAGGTTGTCACAGAGACGGTTGAAAGAGAGCCAGTGGTCTTTGTCGAACAGGAGATCATCGCAGGTACGATAATAGAGAGCAAACATCTGTCGGTTAAGTTATTAGAAACTGATTGGGTCGACGATGAAGACCATTTCTCTGCTGTCGATGATGTTGTCGGAAAAGTTGCCAGCACATCGTTGTTTCCGGGTGAAATTGTTCATTCTTATCGACTCTCTGTTCCAGGGGAGGGCTCTACACTTGCGGCTGTGATAGAAGATGATAAGCGAGCCGTGACGATTCGAGTCAATGATGTCATAGGTGTAGCAGGCTTTTTGCTTCCGGGGAACAAAGTAGATGTTCTTAGCACTGTTAAGTTTAATCAAACTCGGTCTAAGACAAATACCGTGTTGAAAAACATTAAAGTGTTAGCAGTAGACCAAACAGCCAGAACCAACGACAACAAGCCTGTCATTGTAAGAGCGGTGACGCTGGAAGTGACACCAAAAGAAGCTGAAAAGCTTTTAACCGCAAAAAGCAATGGCGAAATACAACTCGCGCTGCGAAATCCTCACCAAAAAGACAAGCCAGTCGCGAAAAGGACTTACGTTCCACAACCAAGTGTAACGATCATTAAAGGGACTCAATCCTCAAATATAAGAGTAAGGGATTAAGGTAATACTATGAAATGGATTGTCAGTATACTCATCGCTTATCTTTTTAGCACAGTTTCGTTGGCAGCAACTCAAGCTGGAAAGTTAGTTAGTGTTCCTCATCACAAGTCTAAGAACGTCATCCTTGCAGGCAAGGCGAAGCGTGTCTCTCTGGGAGATCCTGATGTACTTGATATTGTAATGCTCCGCTCTAATGAAGTGTTTCTGATCGGCAAAAAGCTTGGTTCAACAAATCTGATGGCATGGGATTCTAGAGGACGATTGATTGAGTCCATCAATATCGAAGTGACTCACGATCTCAATGGAGTGAAGTCCAAACTCTATGAATTCTTACCAAACGAAACCATTGAAGTTCACAGTTCGCAAGACAAGCTGATACTCAGCGGGCAGGTTAGCAACCAAGCGGTTATGAACATGGCCGTTAAAGTAGCCGAAACCTTCACCGCTGGTGCACCGGCTGACGAGGGTACGGAATCTAAAGATGAAACGGTAGCTGATACCAAGGTGATTAATTTAATGTCGATAGGGGGCGCTCAGCAAGTCATGCTCGAAGTGACGGTAGCTGAGGTGCAACGCAGTTTGGTTCGACGATTTGATTCTGATTTCCACTTCTTCAACCAAAATGGCAACTTCGGTTGGGGTGCCACTAGTGGTGGTGGTGTCATCGATGCAATTGGTGGCGGTGTCGGTCCAATCTTTAATGTTCCTAGTATCGAAGAAACGGGCTTGTTGGCGACTTTCCTAGACGGAAATACTTTGTTTACGCTAGCACTAGATATCGCGAAAGAGAATGGTGTGGCCAAGGTATTAGCAGAGCCAAACTTAACAGCATTGAGTGGTTCTAAGGCTGAATTTTTGGCTGGTGGTGAGTTTCCTATTCCGGTTCCCAACAGAGATGGTATCACAGTCGAGTATAAAGAGTATGGTGTCGGTCTCAAGTTCGTCCCAACCATTCTTTCTGATCAAAAGATCAATCTGGTTTTATCTGTCGATGTTAGTGAAATAGCCAACTCAGGTTCACTCACTCTAGACCCCATAGAGACCAATGCAACCTACATTATTCCTCCCATTACTAAGCGCACAGCTGCTTCAACATTGGAACTGGCTGACGGGCAAACGATCGGGATTGCAGGGCTACTTAGTGAAAACGTAAGAGATGTCTCTAGCAAGCTACCGGGAGTTGGCGATGTACCCGTACTAGGGCAGCTTTTCAACAGTCAAGAATTTATATCGGGTGAAACTGAGTTGGTCATCCTTGTTACACCAAGACTGGCGACGCCTGTGGATCGTTCAAAATTGCTTTTGCCAACGGATGCTTTTGTTAAACCCAATGATGTTGAATTTTATCTGCTTGGGCAAGGGGCATACATCGCAGAGATGGATGACGCAAGCAACCCTAACCAACAAAGTCAAACGACTACGACAGTTCCATCTAATCAAGGTGGCTCTGAAGGTTCATTTGGACACTCGCTATAAGGGACATGCAATGAACAGACAAACATTAGGAATTATGCTAGCGACATTTGTTCTTTTCGGATGTGCAAATGATGCGCCACTGGGACAATCGGTAGCCAGGCTCAAGTATGAACAAACTTACGATCACAACGCTACAGCCAACAACTTAGGCGTTGTACCAACTGGCACTGGGGCTAGGATGCAAGTGGCCTATGACGAGTACGCAGGTCAGTCCGCTTACGATGGCAAAGCGGAAAAAGTTCTTGGAAAAGACTTAGTCCAGCAAAGAAGAAGTTCTAGATAGAGGTGATGTATGAATCGCGCTCGGAAAATGACGAAATCAACAAAACGGCAAAAAGGATTAACTCTGATCCTCTTTACGTTGGTGTTTATTGTTTTTATGTTTTTCGCTGGTTTGGCATTCGATTTTAATCATGCCACTTTGAACAAAACGCGATTACAAAACAGTGTTGATGCGGCGGCGCTCGCTGCTGCGGTCAAGGTCAGTGATGGCTTTGACACGACGGTAGCAACGGCAGCAGCTAAAACGGCAATAGCAACCCTATTTTCTTCTACAGGAAACACCGAAGTGACGGTTCCGGATGCGTCCATTGCCGTTCAATACTCCAATGACCCTCAAAATTTTTCGGGAAGTTATGACTCAACGCTGGTGACCTTTGTCAGAGTCTCCGTAGCGGACGTACCACTAACCAGCTTTTTTATCGGCTTTTTTGGTTCTTCCAAACAGGGTGCAGCCAGCGCTGTTGCGGGGCCAAGTTCATCCCTGAATTTTGCTTGTAACATTGTCCCGATTGCTGTCTGTGCTGCGACCATAAGTGGTAGCAACGACTTTTTGGGGTTTAATTTCCATGAAGTGTATGAACTGAAAGTCGCAGACCACAACGCATCTCAAATGGGCCCGGGTAACTTTCAACTATTAGATTTTGGTTCAGGTGCTAGTACTGTGCGTGATGCCTTAGCAGGTGGTTTTGATGGTTGTATTGATATTACTGAAAATGCAACAACGAAACCGGGTAACACCATCGGTCCAGTAGGTCAGGGTCTCAATACGCGATTTGGGGATTACTCTGGTGGCGGGGTAAATGCTGTAGATTTCCCACCTGACGTATACGTTAGAGAGCCCACTACAGAAGCGACAACTGACAACGATGGTAACGTGGTATATGACAATTCATTCCTATACTCCGATTATTTAGCAGGCGCGGCCGGATGTGACGGCTCGGCAAGTGGTGATTGTACCTCAGGAAACAAAGGTAGACGCATTTTACCAATACCTATGGTTGATTGTACCGGTTCTGGTGGTGGGGCGACGACGCTACCTATTACCTCGATTGGTTGCTTCTTCTTACTGCAAAAAGCACCGAACAATAATGGGGCAAAACAAGGGGTGTTTGGTGAGTTTTTAGAAGACTGCACAGTCGAGAACGGTAGCTTTGGGTCTGTTCCAAGCACTGAAGGTTTGTTTAAGATTCAGCTCTATAAAGATCCTGGGAGTGGTGAATCATGAGATATAAAGCACCTGATAATCAGCGTGGACTCGCGGTCATAGAGTTAGTGTTAGTGACGCCACTTATCATCATCTTTATGGCTCTGTTTTTAGAAGTAGGTAGCTTCTTTATTGACCATCAGACACTCAATAAGATGGTTCGCAATGGTGCCCGTCATGCGGTTACAGAGGTGTACGGTACGGTAGGGGGCGGTATTGCAGACACAGATGAGATAAAGAATTTAGTCGTTTATGGAGTGAGATCAGGCGGAACGGAATCGTTGCTCGATGGTGTAACAGTGGACGATGTAACAGTCGTAGAAGCCGGAAGTCTAATCACGGTCAGTGCAAACTACACCTACTCTCCGCTCTATTCGACGATACCGTTCTTGACGCAGGCATTGAGCGTCACCATGTCAGCTTCTGCAATAATGGAGAAGAGAGATGACTAGGCATATAAAAGGGCGTGGAAGAAACTCTTCCAGAGGGTTAACGATTCTTGAGTTCACCTTGACAGTGTTAGTTTCAATGCTTCTGGTTCTTTCTGCATTTGAATTTGGACGCTATGTATATTCAATGCAAATGCTAAACGAAATGACGAGAAAAGCGGCACGATTAGCGGCGGTGTGCTCTATCGGTGATCGTGACGATATTAAAGATCTCGCAGAGATTGTCGAAAACCGTCCTTATGGTTTCACAGCCAGTGATCTGGAAATTGCCTACCTAGATCGAGATGGAAGTGCAGTTGCGGTTGATGGGTTTAGTTCGATGTCAACTGATGACAAAGATGATGTGCTCGCACAAGTAAGATATGTACAAGCGTTCGTATCGGACGATTATAAATTTCAGTTTGTCCGATTTCTATCATTTTTAGGGGATGCAGGAAGCATAAAAGTACCTAATTACCAGACGGTTATACCGGCGGAAAGCCTTGGTGTTGTGAGACCAACCCAAAGCTCCCCATCCGGTGCTACTGAAGACTGCTAGGAGGCGATCATGGGAGAAGCGGTGCCGATCAAAAACAATATAGGTGTTGGGGTTCAATTTTCATTAAAGACCAACCTTCATATTTGGACTTTACACAGTTCGAATGAGTTCAAAAGTCACATTCGTAGTGAACTTGCTCGCAGCAAGAACACAGTGGTTGAGTATATTTCACTTTCAGCTGTGAGCGAGGAAGGGTTATCTAGTTTTCACGAACCAGACATCATCATTGTAGAAGCGAGCGAGGACTGGGCTGAGAAGATTGCGGATCTGCAAAAATACAATCTACCTTTCGGTGAAAATGAGGTCTCGTTGTTAGTCTTCGGTGATGACAATGACAGTGGAAATCTCAAGTTAGCACTCAAGCTCGGTGCCGCCGACTATTACTCCCGCCATGCTGAGATAGAGGTATTCGTCCCATTTCTAAGAGAGATAGCAGAGCGTAAAATCGCAAACAGGAAGATGGGAGAGCTTTTTCTGTTTATGAATGCGAAAGGTGGTAATGGGGCTTCTACTTTAGCATTAAACTCCGCTGTCGCGCTCGCAGAGAAATTTCCTAATCAAGTGCTCCTAATCGATATTGACACTCAGTTTGGGCTACTCAATGAGTACTTAGATATCTCGCCCAAATATGGTTTGGTTGAAGCGATTGAGACACTCCAGGATATGGATGAAGCCTCTATAAGCAGTCTTGTGACTAAGTATGGCGGTAAGCTGCACACCATCGGTTTCACAAGAGGACAAAGTAGTATCGCTATCGCGAAATCAACCGATGTTCAAAAGTTAATACCTATGCTTAGGCAGTACTACAAATACGTGATTATTGACTTTTCGAGAGGCATTGATCCGATTTTTTCACCACTAGTAACGCCTGCAACTAAGATATTTTTGGTACTGCAGCAAAACTATATGTCACTTAAAAATACCAGTCATCTTGTCAAGAGCCTAAAGCTAGAGTTTGGTGTTGTTACCGATAGTTTGAATATTGTAATTAACCGTTTTGATCAAGGTCAGTCTATCTCCATCAAGGATGTAGAAGCGACCGTTCCTAACATTAAAGTGGATGTTATCCCTAATGACTTCAAGAACGCAAATGAGAGTGCCAACTTAGGCAAGCCAGTCGTCGAATACCGTAGAAAAAGTGCTATTGGTAAAGCGATAAATAAGCTCTGCTCAGACCTGATGCCTGAAGAGTCTAAACAGAAAGGGTGGCTAGCGCGCTTATTCAGCTAGTCCAAGGAGGGATGGTATGTTTTTTAGGAAGAATAGCAGTCCAAACAATGAGTTAGAAAGTCATGTAAAAGGTAGTCGAGACTCTAAATCCATCGATAGTGTTAAAACCATCAGCGAGGTCGAGACAACGTCAGACACTGAAGATGTTCATGATGTTGTCAGCCTTAAACAAAAAGCAATTGAAGACACAAGAAAGCAGTTGGAACAAGATCTTGCTGTTAAGCACTACTTCCATAGAAAATTAATGGACACGCTGGACTTGGGTTTATTGGCGTCTTTGGAAGAGAAAACGGCGAGAACTGAGCTTCAAAATGCTGTTTGCCAATTGATGGACGACGATAACGAGCATCCCTTGAGTTTGGAGGGTAGACAGCGCGTCTTATCTCAGATCGAAGATGAAGTATTTGGCTTAGGTCCCCTAGAACCACTGCTAAAAGATACCTCGGTGTCGGATATCTTGGTCAATGGTGCCAAAAATGTTTATGTCGAACGCTTCGGTCGACTTGAGAAAACACCGTATACGTTTCTAGACGACCGGCATTTACGTAATATTATTGATCGGATTGTAAGCCTTGTGGGCCGCAGGATCGATGAAGCGTCACCTATGGTCGACGCTCGATTGACCGATGGTTCGAGGGTCAATGCGATTATCCCACCTCTTGCTATTGATGGTCCATCAGTGTCGATACGTCGATTTGCCGTTGATAGGCTCACCATGGACAACTTGTTGGAGCTGGATTCGGTATCACCTGAAATGGCAATGTTCGTAGAAGGAGCAGTAAAAGGAGAGCTCAACGTATTGATTTCCGGAGGTACAGGCTCTGGTAAGACAACGACTCTTAATATTTTTTCTGGCTTCATCCCATCAGATCAACGCATTATTACAATTGAAGACTCAGCAGAACTTCAGCTCCAACAACCCCATGTCATTCGCTTGGAAACCAGACCAGCCAACTTAGAAGGCAAAGGTGAAATCACGCAGCGCGAGTTAGTTAAAAACTCACTACGTATGCGACCTGACCGTATTGTTGTTGGTGAGGTGAGGGGCAGTGAGGCGGTCGATATGTTGTCTGCGATGAACACAGGTCATGATGGCTCACTCGCTACTATTCACGCCAATACACCTCGCGATGCATTGAGCCGGGTTGAAAACATGTTTGCTATGGCAGGTTGGACGATATCGGCTAAAAACTTGAGGTCACAAATTGCTTCAGCAATTCACATTGTCGTTCAAATGGAACGTCAGGAAGATGGCAAACGAAGAATGGTGTCAATTCAAGAAATCAATGGCATGGAGGGAGAAGTTATAACCATGTCGGAGATCTTTAGGTTTGAGCGAGAGGGTGTCGATAGTGAAGGTAACGTAAAAGGGAAGTATGTAGCGACAGGAGTGGTACCCGATTGCCATTCTCACCTAACGAAGCGGGGCATCGATGTACCGTTTGAACTTTTTAATGATTTAAAGTGAGTGTTAGGGAGAACTGAAGATGAGTATGACACTGTTTTTTGTACTGATTTTTACGGCTGTATTTATTATTTCACAGGCACTCATCCTTCCTGCGGCTGGTAAAAAAGTAAAACATATAGAGCTCACGAAGCGGCTAAATAAAGCAAAAGGCCAGCTTGATAGTGAAAGCATCACACTGCTTAATGATTATTACAATAAATCCCTATCGCCTATTGATAGAAGGCTAGTATCAATCAAGTATTTTGCAAACATGAAGAAAATGCTTGAGTTGGCAGGTGTAAAAATGGGGCTAGGAGATATATTGGCACGCACAATATTGATCTGCTTGTTGATAACGGTTGCTTTGTTGTTGATGGACTACCCTTGGTATTTAGGCCTAGTAGCAAGTGTTATTATTATTTCTGGTGTGATCTTTTATATAAACTGGAAGATAAACAGTCGATTAGAGAAATTTGAGGAGCAACTTCCTGAAGCCCTAGATATCATGCGCCGAATGTTGCAAGCAGGGCAACCTTTGACTCAGGCTTTTCGAGAGGTGGGATATGAACTGCCAAACCCAGCAGGGGAAGAGTTTAAACATACCTTCAACCTTCTCAATTTTGGTTATGACCTGAAGATTGCCATTCTTTCAATGGCAGATAGAGTTCCCACTGTCTCCATGTTGGCTTTTTCATCAGCTGTGTTATTGCAAAAAGACACTGGTGGTAACTTAGCGGAGAACTTACAGAAGGTGTCAGTGGTTTTACGAGCCAGATTTAAACTCGCAAGGAAAATCAAAACACTATCCGCAGAAAGTCGTATGGGCGCATGGATATTGGTCTTGGCTCCGTTTGTGCTATTTATGGCTCTTTACTTGGGTAATAGAGAGTTTGTGGAGCCATTGTGGACGGATCCACGAGGCATAAAATCAGTGATTTTTGGAATGGTAAGTTTACTGATTGGCGCTATTTGGATTAAGAAAGTAGTGAACATCGAGGTGTAACATGGACGTGCTTGCAACTCTAGATATACCGCGTGAATGGGTATTTTTAGCCGTGCTAATGTTGGCGGTGACAATACTCGTGTTTGGTATCGGTTTCTTATTTGTTGGTGCCAAATCTGCGTTAGATAGGAGAGTTCATAACCTTGCCTCTCCTGAGCAAAAACAGGAAAAGAGCAAAGTGATTGATACACTCGAGTCTTTGGCTCCTTTCTATGTACCAAGTTCCGAAAAAGAGCAGCAAAATGTTCGGCTAAAGCTGATGCATGCTGGTTTCCACAATAAAAATGCTATTGCTAACTTCTACGCGTTGAAAATGCTGTCATTCACGATAGGTGCAGTTTTAGCCGTGGCTGTGTTTGTTTTGAGCTCTAACGGCAGTCAAAGCATCCTATTTGCGGCACTGTTGGTATTTATTGGATTATTCGCGCCCAACTTTATATTGGCGCGTATAGCATCTAAAAGACAAAGAAGAATTAGAGCCGGAATACCCGACACTTTGGATTTGTTGGTGGTATGTACAGAGTCCGGTCTAGGTTTTTTGGCTGCGATGAAACGAGTCGCGAGTGAGACATTTATCTCGCACCCTGAGTTAGCTGATGAGCTCGAAACGATTTGTGCCAAAGTGAAAGCTGGTGTTGAGTTACCCAGAGCTTTCGACGAGTTGGTAATTAGAACCGGTTTGAGCGAGCTTAAAGGGCTTGTGAGTATGTTGTCACACGCTTCTAGGATTGGTGGCAGCCTATCCGATACTTTAAGAGACTATAATGAAGATTATCGAGATAGAAGAAACCAAGCTGCAGAGGAAATTGCAGCCAAAATACCGACTAAAATGCTGTTCCCAATGTTGCTATTTATCTGGCCTTGCTTCTTTATCGTGGCAATAGGACCTGCGGTTATAACGATAGTGTCGGCATTCGAATAAGGAAAATACGATGAAACGACTTACCTCACTTTTGATGTTAGCTTTAACGTTCGTTATTTTTGGTTGCTCGTCTACCGATACGGGTTCCAAATATGACACTTCTTTATACCAAGGAAGACCTATTGACACCCTGACTCAAGATCCTCCACCTCAATCAGAGGTTGAGGCAATTCAGAGGGGGGATGCGGCGCTCAATGCGGGTAACATTGACCTAGCGCTATATGAATATATTCGCTCCCTTTCTTTTGACAACCTAGCATACAAGGATCAGACCCTATATACGATCGGTAAGATTCATCTGTCTCGAGGCAACAATGACTTAGCTGAGCGCGCACTGAATATGTCAATAAATGCGAACCCAAATAACAGTAAGTCGTTGGAGCAGTTAGGTATGTTTTACGCTAGTACAGGCCGTGTGTCTGAGAGTGAGAGTTTCTTCTTAAGAGCGGTAAATGCAGACCAGCTGAGATTCTCGTCGCAACATACGATTCAGCGAGAGGATGTAAGCATCGGTCTCATTGAGTCGCTAAACACAGATCGAACATCACCTGGCTATGCATATATGGGGTTAGGGGTGCTTTCAGATGTTGATAATGAATACGACATTGCACGTGCCTTTTATGATAAAGCGGGCTCAATCTTGCCGTTTGAGAACAAGGTTCTTCTCAATATGGGTTACTCCTACTACATGTCTGGAGATTACACTAAAGCCAGTACGTTTACCCAGCGAGCACTGAACCGAGAGCCTGATAGTGAAAAAGCACAAAACAACATGGCGCTTATCTACTTAGCTCAAGGTTATGAAAATCGAGCTTTGAACATGTTTAGCCGTCACCTAGAAAGACCTGAAGCCCTTAACAACGTGGGCTATTTCTTGATGTTGAAAGGCAAACCCGAGCGCGCTATTCCTTATTTCCAACAGGCAATAGACGCGAAACCGTCTTACTACAAGTTGGCAAACGAGAATCTTGATCGTGCTCTTTCGGAGGTACGCAACAAAGAAATTATCATTACCAACAACTAGCCTTACTTTTAAATTATAACTCGTAGCACAAAGCGGCGCGTCCATGGAAGGGTGGCCGTTTTTCTTTTAAGTAAAAAAGAATTACAGGCAAAAAGAAACGCCCTTTAATCAAAGGGCGTTTCGAACATAAGTAGAACTCTAGTGTTACTTAGAATTCGACACTGGTGTTTTGATCACCTACTACTGATACATTTGGTTGAATACTGAAGATGTTAAAACCAGCCGCCACGGGATCTGAGCCTTCTTCGCCATCATCATGTTGAGCGGTACAAGTGTACCCAAGGTTATAGTTTCCTGGGTCTAGGAAACCGAATGAGAACTCGTAGAATTGCTGCGTTTCATTATAACTAACGTTAGCAGAGGTCAAAGGCTTAACGGTATCGGTTCCGCCAATAGGCGCCATGTTTTCTTGTGTAGTGCCGGTTTCATACAAGTAGACCGCTTGCGCTACATTGGCATCCGCTGGGTCGTTACAAGCGTTGAACGTCGCGGTTGCTACTGTGCCTTTGATATTGCCAGTCACAGCTGTATTGATCAGAGTTACCGAGGTACGCTGAATGCTGTAATCTGGGAATGTTGACGTATTTTTTAGACCTCGTCGAAGATCAAACTCTACTGCAAAGTCGTTGTTTTGCGGATTTACCGCAACCGAATCATTGAAGTACAGGACGCCCGTATTGTCTATTTTGCCCACGCCTTGTGGGCAAGCGCCGTTACCTTTAACTGATAACTCGCGCTCGGTATCGTCGTCTTCAATAACGTAGGAAGGGTGGGTCGGGTGATCGCCATCGTTAGCAAACACGCACAGTTTGTAGTTGCCTACAGTTACGACTTCATCTTTAATCAGCGGCATGACCTTACTGCCTTGATAGTCGAGTAGGTTGATGCTCAGTGGTACTGGGTCTTCACCGTCAGGAATAGGGTCACCATTCTCATCAACCGGGTTACCTTCATCGTCCGTTAAGTACACGTCATAGATGAGTGGTGAGCCTCCATCTTGCGGCAATAGCGCCACTGTGCCGAAGGTCACTACGACCTCTTTGACCTCATCTACTGGAGCGTCTGTAACGCTAAGCGTAACAGGCGTCGTTGCTGCTGGAGAACTTGAATCTCCACCACACCCAACGAGTGCAAGTGACACGACACCTGCAACGGCGGTAAGTTTTAAATACTTCATAACTCAATCCTTATTTACACTTCTAGCAAAGCGCGGTGATCAATCATCATTTTTGTCGCGGTCTTTACCTTTGTTGTTTTTGTCCTTGCCGTGCCCTTTACCTGGGTTATCGTCGCCATGGATGCTGCGGTTATCACCCTTGTTTTTATTGCCACCTTTCGAACCGTCTTCACAATCCTCTGAACGTAGTGTCATCACGTCACCTTCGATTTTTCGGCAATCGTCACTGATTTCCATGCGATCGCCTTTGATTGTAACATCTGCTTGTGCCGCAGAAAGGGGAAGCAAAGCTCCAAGAGCTAATGAGATAAGTGCTTTCATTACTAACCTACCTTTGCAAGTTGAGGGACACGTCAAGCGTGTACAGGTTAGTTAAGTTTAGTCACAATATGTCAGAGCTATTCTATGCTTGGAAAGCATTCTGTCAGCGGATAGCAGAAGTGAGACACGCTGTCAGAATATGGATGAAGGCTTGTGGGATAAGATGCATAAAAAAGCCAGCATCGTTTGCTGGCTTGAGTGTTTCATCGATGCTTTTGCCCAACAACATATTGTTGGAAGCTTAGCTAAACCAATTTAGCTTGTCGTGTAACTGCGTGACGCTACCAACAACAATTAAAGCAGGGCTTTCTGCTTCGCTAGCCATTTGAGGTAGCGTGTTTAGCGCACCTTGGAAAACACGTTGTTCTTTGCGCGTTCCATTCTCTATGACCGCACACGGCGTGTTTTCATCGAGACCGTGAGTAATAAGCTTGTCAGTAATACGACCACTTTGCTTCAGACCCATGTAGAACACGAGTGTATTGTTGGACTGAGCAAGCGAGCTCCATTCAATCTCACGTCCATCTTTTTGCACATGACCGGTAATAAACTGCACGCTCTGCGCGTGGTCGCGGTGGGTAAGAGGAATGCCTGCATACGCAGTCGCTCCTGCGGCTGCTGTGATTCCCGGTACAACCTCAAAGCTGATGCCGTTTTCTGCCAGCGTTTCTAATTCTTCACCGCCACGGCCAAAGATAAATGAATCTCCACCTTTAAGGCGAACGACTTTGTGGCCCTCTTTCGCCTTTTCTACCAAGATTTGGTTGATCTGATCTTGTGGAACGCAGTGATAGTCGAGCTTCTTACCCACATAAATCATCTCTGCATCTGGTTTTGCCAGCGAAAGGATATCTCTGGAGACGAGTCTATCGAAAACGACTACATCCGCAGACTGAATCACGCGATATCCTTTCACTGTCAAAAGATCAGGGTCTCCAGGCCCCGCACCGACTAATGAAACAAAGCCGGCATTTAAAGATGTGTGATTGGTGGTCATAAGCTACGCCTATCAAATCAAAATTTGGGTATAAAGAGTGACACTCGGCAATGTGACTTTTTATAACCAAAGAGTGAAAAGACCTCACCACGAAGGTGAGGTCTTATCGAGATTATTTCGCGCTTAGCGCTGGTTCAGCTTGCACTTGTTGTTCTGCTTCAGCAGAGATTGAAGGTGCAGTTTTAGCGTGAGTTAGGTAAAGCGGGATACAAGTCATGATTAGACCGCCAACGATGTTACCTAGGATTGTTGGGATAAGGTTGAAGTTCAACCAAGTCGCGATACCAAAATCAGCACCTAGAATCATGCCTAGTGGGAATAGGAACATGTTTACGACTGTGTGTTCAAACACAAGTGCGAAGAAGATGAAGATTGGGAACCACATCATAGCTACACGACCTGCAACAGTACGTGCTGTCATGTTACCGATTACGCCCAGACAAACCATTAGGTTACAGAAGATGCCACGCACGAAACACGTGATCCAACCGTCTATGCCCATGTTTTCAAAACCAAGGCTACGAGCAGTAGAAACCGCAACAAACTTCTTCGCTACCGCGTTTAGCTCAAGAGAGAAGTTACCCGTTAGTGATACAGCCACAAGGTAAGCAACAATCAATGAACCGATAAGGTTACCAAGACCTACTAGACCCCAGCAGCGCATGATACGACCCCAAGTGATACCAGGGCGGTTTTCAAATTTTGCCAAAGGCGCAAGACCGAAAACACCTGTAACTAGGTCATAGCCCATTACGCTCAGAATAACGAAACCAACAGGGAACACGAGCGCGCCCACAACGCCCATACCAGTTTGAACAATGGTCGTGATCGCTACAACAACCGCCAATGACAGAATGATACCTGCCATAGTACCGCGCAAAAGTAGATCGCGAGTGCTGGTTTTGGTCTTCGCTTCACCAACGTCGATCATAGTTTGAACGAATTGTGCAGGTTTAAAATCAGTAGACATCATGTCTCTCCAACAAAGTGTAAAAATAAAAAAGTTAAGATTGAATAGTGATAGAGGCTAGGGTGGCTAACCCCTATAGGCTATTCATTCTCTAGTTCATATTTGGCCTAGAGTAGGCTTATGCAGAAATCTCTACCGCACCTTTAGTCACGCGAGCTTTGTAAGCCTTCACGCTAAAGCGCTCATCTTCCATGCACGCGCCTGTTGCTAGGTTAAAGCGCTGCTTCTTGAGTGGGCTTGCAACCCAAAGCTCACCTTGGTGTTCAACAATCAAGCCACGTGATAGCACGTTAGATTGATAGAACGGATCCAAGTTGCTGATAGCGCGAACTTCTTCTGCAGCACTTGGGCGGAAAACCGCGACCTGCTGACCGTCAATCAACGCACAAACACCTGTGCCAGGGACGATATCTTGGATGTCACATACTTTTTGAAATGCCATGATTACTTCTCCAGCTCAACGTGTAGGATGTCGCCTTTCGCTTCAGGGTGTTTCTCTGTGAATGTCGCTGGACGGTGTTGATCACGCTCTTGAACGAAAACCACATTGTCATCACGCAGGTCACTGTTAATGAAGTGAGCAAAGCGTGTAAGCTGAGACTCGTCTTCAATCGTGTTTTTCCATTCACAGCTGTAATCGCCCACTAGACGCTGTACGTCAGCCTCAAGTTGTTCGTTGATGCCAAGCTTGTTATCCACGATAACTTCACGTAGGTAGTCCACACCACCTTCCATGTTTTCCATCCAAACTGAGGTGCGTTGTAGTGGCGCAGCAGTACGGATATAGAACATCATAAAGCGGTCGATGTACTGGATTAGTGTCGCTTCATCTAGGTCAGAAGCCAGTAGGTCTGCGTGACGAGGTTTCATACCACCGTTACCACATACGTACATGTTCCAACCTGCGTCAGTCGCGATGATGCCAAGGTCTTTACCTTGCGCTTCCGCACACTCACGAGTACAGCCAGACACACCAAACTTCATCTTATGAGGAGTACGGATGCCTTTGTAACGGTTCTCGATGCGAGAGCCCAAACCGACAGAGTCTTGAACGCCGTAACGACACCAAGTAGAGCCCACACACGTTTTCGCCATGCGAAGTGCTTTTGCATACGCTTGACCTGTCTCGTAACCCGCTTCAATCAGTTTCTTCCAGATAGCAGGAAGGTCGTCTTTTTGCGCCCCGAACAGACCAATACGTTGTGCACCCGTCACCTTAGTGTAAAGGTTGTATTCTGCAGCCACTTCAGCCAGCACTTTTAGTGCTTGAGGTGTGACTTCACCGCCAGCCATACGTGGGATAACTGAGTAAGTACCGTCTTTTTGGATGTTACCTAGGAAGTTATCGTTGGTATCGTGCAGCTTCACTAGCTCAGGCTTAAGAATGTGGTCACCCCAGCAAGACGCTAAGAGAGAGCCTGCTAGTGGCTTACACACTTCACAGCCGTAGCCTGTACCGTGTTTCTCAAGTAGTTCTTCGAACGTCTTGATCTCGCCAATACGTACTAGGTGGAACAGCTCTTGACGAGAATAAGCAAAGTGCTCACATACATCGTTCTTAACTTCGATACCAGATTTAGCAAGTTCAGCATTCAGAACCGAAGTTACAAGAGGGATACAACCACCACAGCCAGTGCCTGCACCAGTCACCGCTTTGATGTCGCCAATTGTGTGGTGACCTTGAGCAACCGCCTCTGCAATCTTGCCTTTTGTTACGTCGAAACAAGAACAGATAACCGCGGACTCAGGAAGCGAATCTGCACCTAGTGTCGGCTTTTCTGCACCAGCGTGTGCTGGAAGGATAAGTGCATCCGGGTGCTCTGGTAGGTCGATTTCGTTCAGCATTAGCTGAAGTAGGTCGCCGTAGTCGGAGGTATCACCAACCATTACCGCACCAAGAAGTTTCTTGTTGTCTTCAGAAACGATAAGACGCTTGTAAACTTCTTGCTCTTCGTTTTGGTAAACGTAGCTCTTACAGCCAGGAGTGCGACCGTTAGCGTCACCAATTGAGCCTACTTTCACGCCAAGAAGCTTAAGCTTCGCAGACATATCAGCGCCTTCAAATTTGCTGTCGTTACCTACTACGTGGTCAACCGCAACCGTTGCCATCTTGTAGCCAGGCGCTACTAGGCCGTAGAACGTTTCGTTCCAAGACGCACACTCACCAATTGCGTAGATGTTTTCATCTGAGGTTTGGCAGAAGTCGTTGATAGCAATACCGCCACGATGTGCAATATCTAGCTTCATTTCACGCGCAAGTTTGTCTTGAGGGCGGATACCTGCAGAGAACACGATGAAGTCAGTTTCTAGCTCAGTACCGTCGGCAAAGCGCATCACGTTACGTGCTGTTTTGCCTTCAGGAGCGATTTCTAGGGTGTTCTTGCTGGTGTGTACATTCACGCCCATGCTTTCAATTTTTGAACGAAGCTGATTACCGCCAGCTTGATCAAGCTGCTCTGCCATTAGCTTTGGTGCGAACTCAACAACGTGAGTTTCTACACCTAGTGCTTTAAGTGCACCGGCAGCTTCAAGACCTAGCAGACCACCACCGATGACAACACCGCTCTTGCTTTTCTTCGCGGTCGCTTCGATAGCTTTCAGATCTTCGATAGTGCGGTAAACAAAGCAGTCTTTGCTTTCGTTGCCTTTGATAGACGGAACAAATGGGAAAGAGCCAGTAGCGAGGATGAGTTTGTCGTATTTGATTTCACGACCAGTGCTGGAGTAAACGATGTGGTTTTCACGGTTGATATTGATAGCGCGCTCGCCAATCAATACGTTAATGCCGTGCTTTTGGTAAAAACCTTCTTTAACGAGAGAGAGCTCGTCAGCAGTGTGGTGCGAAAAATAAGAGGAAAGGTGCACACGGTCGTACGCTACGCGGGGTTCTTCGCAGAAAACAGTCACTTCATAGTTTGCCATATCCGCTTTCTCGACTAGGTCTTCGAGATAGCGATGACCAACCATGCCGTTTCCTACAACCACAAGCTTCATCTTGCTCATTATTAGTACCTAAGGGTTATTATCGAATCTACGCGCATTGTTAAATGTGAAAGAAAATTAAAATATGATGTAAATCAATTACAGAATTAAACTATCCTAAAGGGGTAGGTAGGGTGGTTAGATATCGTGCGTTGATATATTTACCGACATGACCTATCGGAAAATACAATGATGGGTTAATGGCGCGTGTCATTATGGTTATTTTTTAGGAGGTGATTTGTAACTTAGACTTGTTGTGTATCGTTTCATTTGTAGTACAAAATCAAGTTAATTACGAAATTGAAAGTTTAGACCACTTGAAGTGTTCTAACTATGAATAAATGTTAATAGCAGGGGATGATGGTGATAAGTGGCCTGATATTGATATAATTAACTAATAAACAGCTAAATATCTACGCCACACATTAAAGTGCCCGCAATACGATTCATAGTTTTGACATGTTAAGCCTGACCCAGTGTACGTTTCAGACCTTTACCTCTGGTTGCTTAAATAGTCATACAAATAAATTCACTGAGTAAAATAATTGCCAACATTATTGAGACTTGGAGAGTCATTGGTTTCGACTGAGCGGTGAAAGGAGGAAGCAGGGAGAGCTTACCAAAGTGAGAAGAGAGCTGGCGGTTGGTGTCGGTTTAACGCAATAAACTAAATGGGCTCCAAAAAAGAGCCCATTCTTTCATCTAAAAACAACTTAGCCAAAAAACAACCAAACACCAACGCCACACATGAGTGTGCCTGCGATGCGATTCATGGTTCGCACATTGTTGGCGTTACCCAGGGTGCGTTTTAAACCTTTGCCTCCGGTTGCATATATTGTCATGCAAACGAATTCGCTGACTAAGATAATCGCAAGCATCATGGAGACCTGGCCAAACATTGACTTGGATTGATCGATAAAGGGTGGAAGCAGTGAAATCATGAAAGCCCAGCCTTTAGGGTTGGCGATGGCCGTGACAAAGCCTTGTACAACAAGATCCCAATCGTTGTGACGTGACGATTGCTCAACTTCGGATGTGATGGCGAGTTTGCCGCGTGAACGCCACATTTGAATGCCTAGATAGAAGAGGTAAGTCGCACCTACTGCTTTGAAAATAGTGAACACTTCTGGATATCTCAGCATTACTGCCGCGATACCTAAAATAGCCGCTAAAGCAACAACCGCAACGCCCAAAAGCTCACCAATCATCATCCACAAGGTGCGACGATAACCGATGCTCATACCCATAGTAAGGGCGAGCGTCATGCACATACCTGGAGTAATAGATACAAAGAAAAAGGTGGGGATGAATATTGTCAGTGTAGCCCAGTCCATAGTGTTACTTTTCAAAATATTGAACAATTCGGCTATTAATATCAGAGAATCCGTGACAGAACTATCACTTTGTTAAACAGAATGGAATATTTTTAGCGGCCTCCGGCTTGGAGATAAATAAAGGGTTAGTGCGGCGTAAAGGATAAAATAAGGCTCGGTGGTTAAATAATAGACAGATTGCCTGTACGATCAGAATGAAGCCAAATGATAACACTTTGACATACAAGGTGTTTACATTCATTGTTGGTGAGCTACCCAATAACGTACACAGGAATCTAAGAAATGGACTTCAAAAAAACCATTCGTCGAGTCAGTACTCTTATCGTCGCATCTCTAACCACTCTTGCCGCAACTCATGTTCAAGCAGATGACAAAGTGTATCGTCTAAAACTTGCAGAAACCTGGGGGCCTAACACGCCCATCTTAGGGGATGCGAGTAAGAATATGGCTAAGCTTGCGAAAGAAATGTCGAACGGACGTTTGATCATTCGTATCGATTCGGCCAACAAGCACAAAGCACCACTTGGCGTCTTTGATATGGTGAAATCGGGACAATACGATCTTGGCCATTCCAGCTCTTACTACTGGAAAGGCAAGGTTCCAAACACGCTGTATTTCTCATCGATGCCATTTGGTATGACAACCATGGAGCAGTATTCGTGGTTTTATCACGGTGGCGGTTTAGAGTTGATGCAACAGGTGTATTCACCGCATAACCTATTGTCATTTCCGGGCGGTAACTCTGATATCCAGATGGGTGGTTGGTTTAAAAAAGAAATCAACACCATCGATGATTTGAAAGGGTTAAAAATGCGTATCCCGGGTTTCGCTGGTGAAGTGTTGGCTCAGGTTGGTGCTAAACCTACGAACATCGCTCCAGGAGAGCTTTATACATCGTTAGAGCGTGGCACTATTGATGCTCTAGAGTGGGTTGGACCTGCGTTTGATTTACGAATGGGCTTTCAGAAAATTGCGCCATATTACTACACCGCATGGCATGAGCCAGGATCCGAGACACAGTTCCTAGTAAACAAAAAAGTCTGGCAAGAGCTACCTGACGATCTAAAAATCATTCTAGAAACCTCGTTCCGCGTCGCGGCGTTTGATATGTATACTCAAGCGCTCCATGAAAATGCGAATAGCTGGTCTAAGATGAGTTCAGAGTACCCAGACATTAAAGTTCGTAGCTTCCCACCTGAAGTGATTAATGCTCTAAAACAAGCGAACGGTGAACTGCTTAAGCAACAAGCGGCGAACGATGAACTGGCAAAAGAAATCTTGGATTCACAAGCGTCATATTTAAATAAAATGCGTGAATGGACGACCATCTCACTGCAAGCTTACTTGAACGAGCAAACAAATTAAGTCTGATTGAAGCGTATCTAATTACGCATTAAAAACGGCCTATTTCACTGGTTGAAATGGGCCGTTTTGTATTAGTTCGTGGCTCGACTGGTAAACGAGATGTCTTTTCCGTGGCCGGAGCCTATCATCACTGCCTCAAATATCGGCTCCGATGCGTCATTCGGATTTGACCAATTAACAATAAAATTGGCACCGACCCCACCGCTCACTTCTCGTTTTTCTACTAGATACTCAGAGCTTGAAAGTGGTTCGAGTACATAACCTTTGTCTAGGAATTTTCTAACCAGTTTTCCTTCCGTGTCAAAGTAATCAATGCTATGGATTTGAATGCTCTGCTTTGGATCTGTGTTTCTCACAACTAACGTGGTCTCTAGCAGTACGGGTTTACCTCCATCGGTGTAGATATGAGAGTAAGCAGGGACGTAACTACTGCGATCTGCATTGCCACTTGCAGCAATGGTTGTTCGTTCGATTTGCTGTGCTTGATGGCTCAGCTTTTCTTCAATGGTATCGACTGATTTGATCAGTGACCCAAGATAAATGGCTAAGCCGATGGCAAGGACAGTAGAGAGAATGGAAACAATTTGGCTGGCTTTACGATTTTCAGTCATGTGGTCTCCCAACAAGGCATTGAAGTAATGCTTACAGTGTACTATTTACGTCCGGAAATGGGCTATTTGTTATCAAGATCATAGTGTTAACTTGGCAACTTTATTGTTAGTAGATATGTCTTGCCCCTCGAAAAGGCAATTCACTCATTTGGTGCTAGTAATGCACAGACTTGGTGCTAATCAAAGCCATTTGGTGCGATGAGGACTGTTTTCATTTTCCCATTCCCTGTAATTGCGAGTGTTTAAACCCTACAGAATACGGGTATATAAATTGCTTTATTATCAATAAACTAGATTCAAGGGATTGAACATGAACTTAACAACAACAGAAAAACGCTGGCTACCATGGTTTGGGAGCACGGGGAAAATCGCGATGCGTCTGGCTTGTTTTGCCAATCGCAGTCGCATTAATGAGCTTGAGCAAACGTTCGAGAGCATTGCTCAAACTCGGGTGAAGCTCTTAGAAACATGGACGCTTAATCAATGGCGGTTCTTAGAAGATGCCGCTTTCTATCTCTCCTCGAAGACGCAAGATGAACAAGCTGAGGCGCTCGATTTATTGCTTAAACGCAGCAAAGACTTCACAGAGCTTTTTTTGGTTGATAGCACCGGTGTAACGACCTGCTCAAGTTATCGTGAGCATAATGGACAAAAACTTACCGCTCCGAAAGCATTAGAACTGGGTCAAGTGAGGCCATTTTTACATGGCCCTTACGTTGACCAGAGAACGCTAACGATAGGGGCGTCATCATCCAAGTTTCATGATGTTGTTACCCTGATGTTCTATCAACCCCTTGATGCGAGTCAACCCAACTCTCCAGTGCTCTGCGGGCGTGTGCCAAATGATGTACTAGGAGATTTGATACAGCGAGAGGCGGGGCATATCTATAGTGAGTCAGGGGATAACTACTTATTTATGGTTGAGTCGAAGTTCGATCTAACCATCACACAAGGTGTTGCACTGTCGCGTTCTAGATTTGAAGATAATACCTTTTCCCATGGAGAGAACTTAAAGCAAGGGGTTCAAACGGATTGGGGAACGGTGCAAATTCGTCATCACACCGAATTTGAAGTGGTGTTTAATGATCCCGCGACCAATCAACTCCACCCGGGTGTGCGCGAAACGATCAAAAATGGCAGCAATGTATATGTTGATTATCCTGGATACTCGGACTATCGCCATATTCCGGTGATTGGTAAGGGCGTGACATTTCAGTTGCCTGGCTCCATTGATCGATGGGGCATGATGTGTGAGTCGGATTTGGAAGAAGTGCACCGCCATCGGTCGCTGGTGGGGCGCTTAACTCGTCGCTTTATGGCTTCAGCCATGTTGGTCACACTATTGCCAGTGGCGCTTCAGCACTTTTTGGGTTGGGATCCGTATTCGAGTGCGGGCATATCACTGCTAAGTGCTGGTGCATTAACGCTACTGTTTCGATCACGGACAGCGAAACCTTTGTCGCGAAGCCTTGAACAGATGACAGGTGTGATGAAAGTATTGGCCGAAGGAGATGGAAATCTAAAGCAGCGGCTTGATGCCTCCAAGTTTAAAGCGGACGAGACAGGGGATTTAGGCAGGTGGACAAACAGCTTCATTGATAACTTAGAAACAGTTGTATCAGAGTTGGTGTTTGCGAGTCGTGAAGTGAACAATGTCTCTGAATCTATGTTTCGTTGTAGTCAGCGATTGTCCAAGTCCAGTGAGGATACGTCTGGATCCATCTCTCAGCTTATTGATCTTTCCGAGCAGCAAGTTGAAGAAATCCGTTCTGCTAATGATAATGCGAGAGAAATGCATGTGTTGATGACGGAGTCTGTTGAACGTGCGCATCAGGAGTATGAAACGGCTCGTAGTAGCGCCGATAACATTAAAGATATTGTTCAATCCTCGTCTACCAGTGTAAATGACGTGAATAATGAAATGGAAAAGATAAGTGACATCGTCACATTGATAACAGACATTACTGCACAGACCAATTTACTCGCGCTGAATGCGGCCATTGAAGCGGCGAGGGCAGGTGAGCACGGTAGAGGCTTTTCTGTGGTCGCAGATGAGGTGCGAACGTTGGCAGACAGAACGGCTGCGGCAGCGAAGGATATTGGTGATTTGATGGAGCAATTAAGGCTTCAGTCTGAAAAGGCGGTGAATACCATGCGAGCGGGAATTGAAAATGTTGAAAGCAATGCGTATTTAGCGGATACATCGAAGCAAAATGAACAGCTACAACAATCTGTGAACTCGTTGTTTGCTGCAATCACTGGACTTGCGGAGATGAGTAACACCAACTCGCAGACGGCGGAGCATGCTGCTGAGTCGACAAGTTCACTGCAATATCAGTCTAAGCAGTTGGCGCGTCGTACATCACTTATGCAAAACTCCATCTCAAGGCTAGATCAATTGGTTGGCCGATTTGAAGTGTAGTTACCACAACAAAGGAGGTGCAAGCCTCCTTTCTGTTTTAACGCTCTTTAAGCCGCTTTATTAATACCATTAGCTTCTATTAGCTCCGCCAACTTAGCCTTGTCTACGATAACACTTCGAAGATCCTGGTTTCTCTTCGCTTCATACATGGCAAAGTCAGTATAGATGAGTAGCTGCTTAATACTTAGCTCGCTGCTGTCTGGTAAGAACACGCCTACCGCTGCGTGAAGCTGCAGTGTTTCATCTTGGCCACGAAGTTTAAAATCAAAACTCTCTAATCGTGGTAGCAATTCCGACAATTTATCTCTATTCAGAGGCGTAATAGCAACAAACTCATCACCACCAATTCGATAGCTCGTCCCTTTGACCGTTTGGCGCAGTAGCTTGGCGTAGCATCTAAGCACTTGGTCGCCGACAGTATGGCCGTAAGTGTCGTTTATTTGTTTGAACCCATTAAGGTCAATATAAATAAGTCCGTTTCCTTTGCCCAATGATTGTTTACGAATACGGTTCAAAGCATAGCGATTCTTTAGCTTAGTTAGGGCGTCGTGGTTTGCTCTATGGTTGGTGAGATAGCCAAACACGATGGTCACTAAAATAAACAATCCGAGCAGAACATTGATTATATTCAGCCGCTTTTTATCTAGCTCTTTTTTATTGAGCTCTCGCCAGTTTGCTGGTGGTTGATATTTCTGGTGAATCGCTTCTGTATCGACAAAGTCCAACGTACGGTTGAACAATTTTGCCAGAGTTTCACCACGCTCTGATTTCGGAAAACCAAAACTAAGCTGAGACTGATAAAAGGGTTTGAAGTAGTGGTCTTCGGTAATTTCTGACAGAACTTGCTCGTAGAGTAGGGTATTGAGTGTGACGCGGTTAGTGACGGCGTAGTCAATGGTACCGGCAATTAGACCTCGCACCATAGCTTCGGTGTCTTTGAAATAAACCAGTTCTTTATTTGGTAGCAATCGTCTGGTGATGGTGGCAAAAACATCATTTTCTACAACACCTACGCGCTCAGCAAAAAGCTCAGAGATATGTCTATAGACTTCTTCTTTAAACCCAACACGTTTTGCAATCACTCCATCGATGGAAGCAAAAGGCCGACTGAAAATCATATGTTTTTTACGATGCTTGAGATCGGCAATAGGGGTCATTACGTCGTGTTCGGCAAGCATTAGTTTTTGCAGTGACGCCGCCCAGGCTTTGTTTGGCTCATATACAAGCTCACATTGTAATGAACCAAGACGACAAACTTCTTTAACTAATTCAACGGCAACACCTTGAACACGGCCATCTTGGGATTGATAGACATAGGGCTTTCTGTGATTTAGATGAACCTCAAGCGGTGCACTCAGGTCTAGGCCTGAAGATTCAATGTCACTTTTAAGCTGTTTGATTGCTATGTTGGTGATGTAGCTTTCGATATAGCTGCGTATCTGCTTCTGAACAGTATCTTGTGAGATTATTTGACTGAACTTCGCTAGTAGCGGTGCATTTTCTGGTTTATTCGTAATGATAGAAACTGGCGGTATTGAGACTCTGTCATTAATTAGAGCCGCTTTAAATCCAGCATTCAAAAACCATTCTAGCTGCAAAAATGTACCAATGAAGCCATCGATATCTCCGCTGCGCATGCTTTCAAACACCACGTCATTGTCGTTAAAGCTTAAGACCCGTTTTTCGGGGTAGTAGCGTTGAATAATATCGTTAAACGCTGTCCCCATTGTGGTGCCAATCACAGACAGCTCGTCAAAGCTTTGCCCTGATTGGGTAAACAAATAGGTGGGTTCTATATTGATCGGCGGCGAAAAAATAAATCGCTTGGAGCGAGCTTTAGTAAAAGTGATGTTAGAGATAAAATCGAGTTTGCGATTTTCAACAGCATTTAGTCGCTCAGTAAAATCTGATACCGCAACATATTTAAAATGAAAGTTTGATTGACTCTCAATGGTCGAAAAAATAAATCTCGCTAAGAAGTCCCGCTCGTGGGCGGAGACTAGAAAGGTTTTATTTTCCGTGCTGGCGGCATGTGCGCTTGGAAAGGCATTAATGACGACTAGAGCAGTAGAGAAAACAATGACAACAAGGTGATGCATACAGCGAACTCTCAACTCCAGTGACTCCTTCCATGGCATTTTTGGGTAGAGGTAAGTCACTATTCTAGCCGCTGTATGCCATATTGCAATGTTAACCAACTGAAAACAAAATAGAAGTCTAGAAATGGTATTGAAACGCAATGATATGTCGAGTTGAGTCTAATTTTTTGCGGCAAAAAGGCGACGTGAAACGTCGCCTTGTGAGGTAATTCTGTCAATGATTGTTTTAGACCATGACGGCATCATTGCTGTTGTCATGACCTCGATCACGATTAGCAATATGAAGTCCCCACATCGCCAACAGTGCCATGATAAGCATAATTACCCCGAGCGGAAGTTGGCTGCTAGCAGGGATAACTGAGGCCCCAAGTGTGGCAAGTCCAGCTCCAAGGTTCTGCATGCCACCCAATACTGCGCCACCTGTACCCGCATGATTTGAGAATGGCGTTAACGCGCCTGTTGTCGCCGCTGGGAATAAGACACCAGCACCTAGAAAATAGACTGTGGATCCAAATGTCAGTGTCCAAGCGTCGGTTGCGCCTTGTAGACCTGGAAGTAACACCACCACAGAGCCAAGTACAATAGCAGCCAAGCCAAACTTGAATGCTGCTTGTGTTCCGTAACGTCTGGCCAGCATGGAGGAGAAACCAGCACCCAGCAAATAGCCTGGGATTGGCATTACAAACAGAATGCTAACAGTCAGCGCGGATAGTTTAAGTACACCACCAAACAGTACGCCGGCCGCTGCTTCGAATACAGCAACTCCAGCGAAAGTCGCTACAAGACAAATCACGTAACCTTGAAAGCGACGATCGGCCAGCACAAAGCGGTAGTTGTCCATTGCTGAGCTTTTACTTCTAAGTTCTTGAGGTAGCGTTTCCATCAGCTTCGATGCCATTACAATCACCACGGCAACGGCAAACAAAGTTAAGAACAGGTAGCTTGAGCGCCAGCCCAGTGTTTCTGTAAACACGCCACCAAGCACGGGTGCAAGCAGTGGTGAAAAAATCACGCACATACTAATGATGCTGTTTGCGCGGTGCAGTTCTTCCCCGGAGAAACAGTCACGAGAGAGTGTACGAGACATCGCTCCGCCGCTACCGATGCCAGCGCCTTGAATGAAGCTGCCCAACAAAAATAGCTCGAATGAGTGAGCGAACAGACTAATAACAGCACCGACAAGGTAGATAGCCAATCCAACTAGAATGATAGGCTTACGACCTAATTTATCTGATACAGGACCATATACGAACTGGGATAAACCGTAAGGGATCAAATAACACGCCATTACAGCTTGTAGCATGGCGGGGTTAACGCGAAACTCTTGCGCCATTTGCCCAATAGATGGGACATACATGGTTTGAGTCATTTGACCTACGGCGGTCAGAATAGCGATCAAAAAGGTCAGCTTTGCTAATGGAAATTTGGATGACATTTCTCAAATATCTCGTGAACAATAGGGAGTGATGAAACCTGCCTAGGATTTGCCCTGTCAGTGTTAGGGCGCAGATATTAGTGTCAGTTTGGGCTTTCATCAATAACAAAGCGTGATGTTAATCACGATAAATATTTCATCTATTGATTAGAAAAAATAATGCGAGTGTCCGGGGGCTTGGATACTCGCGGGTTGTTTATTTTGCTGTGGCTTGAGCAACAGCCAATAAGTCGGCTTCTGATGTTGCAGCATGCTGATATACGTGAACATCGCGTTGTGGGAATGGAATACTGATGCCGTTACTATCGAGCTGTTTCTTCACGTCTTCAGTAACGTCCCAGTAAACGTCCCAGTAGTGTTCTGTTCTCACCCATGGCCTTACAATGAAATCCACAGAACTCTCGTTTAAGGTATGAACATAGATCATCGGCTCTGGTGATTTAAGCACTTTTGGGTGCGCCGCAAGAATGTCAGAAAATACCTGTTTTGCCTTGTCTATGTCATCGCCATAACCAATACCAAACGTCATGTCTACACGTCGAGTTTTCTCAGCCGTAATGTTGTTAATGGTGTCACCCCAAATCTTGTTGTTTGGGATCACCAAGCGCTGGTTATCAACGGTTCTTATTGTGGTAGAAACCAGGCTCATATGATTCACCGTGCCTGAAATCCCAGCCACTTTAACAAGGTCACCCACATCAAAAGGACGATAGATAAGAATCATCATGCCTGATGCAAAGTTAGATAATGTATCTTGTAGAGCAAAACCGATGATCACACCTGCGACACCGAAACCAGTCAGTAGCGGGCCGAGCTCTATCCCTAATTGTGATAATGCGATAAGCAGACCAAGGGTTGTGACGCCTTTTTGTGCCATCGAGACAAAGAAGTCTTGCATCAGTACACTGAATTTCATGGTTGAGTGACTAACACTCTTGCGTACTGCTTTACCGACAATTTTTGCGAATGAGCGCGATAACCATAGGATGATACCAAAGACAAAGATCTTCACGATAAGTGACGGAGTGTGTTCCATTGCCCAGTCTTTGAAAGCGCCCAGCCACTCTGTGAGTAGCCCCATCATCACGCTGACATCAAGAATATCAGTGCTAATATCTCCGGTAATCGTAAACAGCAGTTGCTTGTAATCGGTTGTGTCAACACCATACTGCTCAAGTAAAGTAATGCTTGATTCTAGGCTTAAGATCAATAGGTTGATTTGACCTGTAATTCGAATCGCATCTTTTTGCAGGGAGGCTTTTTCTTCTTCCGGAAGATAAGCCAGCCTGTCATTAACATCACTTAACTGACTGTCTAGATACAAAACAGAATTATAGAGAAAATCCGCACGCTTTTTTAAATCACGCTCCAATGTGTTGCGTGCTTCAGTTGTATCTATCCCTAAGTCAGACGCCCATTTTAGAGTCGTGGACAGATCCGCATAGTATTCGTCCATTGTTGTAATGCGTTTTTGCATTGCGAACTGAACTTCGTCTTTAGCTGCATCTATGGCCTTTTTTGACTCTTTCAAGAGTCGCTCTAGGTCTTGTTCATTTACTGCAAGAAGGTTTTGCATTAACGTTATCTGGCTAGCGACAATTTGTTTGTTAGTTTCCGCATCTTTGCTGTTCACTAAGCGCTCGGACAATGATTGTCGAAGGGTATCGTTCTTGCGATCGACGATGCTCTCTTCAAATCGATTCAGCTCAGCGTAGTTACTGAGACGTTCAACGTCGAGAATAAGTGCTTCAGACTGAGACATTAAAGTCTGGTTGGTTGACGATACGCTATCCGAAGCCAAAGTCGTAATGGGTAGGGCAGTTCCAATTACCAATGCTAAAACAAGGGTTAGTTTGCTTTTCATTCGCTTTCTCAGAAGTTAATAAGTTTCAGATTTATCGCTGGGCGATCCATAAGTAAGTTTTTCGTGCAATCCAATAACCGGCTTGGGCTACGGCTTTGATTACTGTAAAGCTAAAGTTGGCGATGGAAGTGATCAGGTCACCCGTGCCCACCATAAGTTTGTATGCGTCGGTATGTTGAAATTCTCTATAGGTCATCATGTCTGCTCCACGTTGTCTGGAGCACATAGTAGCGAGATATAAATTGTAAAGTTGCCATTTTGTGCCACAGGCTTTGAAAAGCCGAAAAGACTATCTGAGCGGGAAATGACGAGCGATAGTTAAGGCAATAAAGCAGGTATTTTATTGCTCAATATCAGAGTAAGAGAATGTTAACGGGAATTGTCTGATTAAGTACTAAGCTTGGATTTCAGTAGGAAGGTTTAGTACCAAAAAAAGCCGACATTTTGTCGGCTTTGGAATCTTGGTTAGGCAGAAACCACGTCAATGATGTCGTGGTAATTTATTTAAGAGTGGATGTCCGATTTAAGCTGACCCTTGCGGGTGCGAAGTCCTGCTTCCAATTTTTTTAACGATGCCGCGATAGCGGGGTACATGATGTCGTGGGTGGCTTTGGCTGAGACTCGTACGCCTTCGTAGTTGGTGAATACTTCCACCTCATGTTGGTCATGCTCTTTTCTAATGATGATGTCGCTACTAATGAGCTGTGGGAAGTGATCCGCAATTTTTTCGAACTTGCTTTCTATTTCTTCTCTTGAGTCGTCGCCGATCGATACGTGATGGGTCTGAATGTTTATTTTCATTAATTGCACCTCTACTTTCACTACGTATTTTAAACCTAGCAAAGGAGAGGGCGTTTGACAAAGTCGTTACCGTTACCACTTTGAGTGCAAGGGGTTACTGAGACAGTGTTTTCTCTAGCTGCTTAACCGAATAACTGTATGTGAACCAAGCACTTATTCCTGCTAGAACGTTGCCAATTAGCGCACCATAAAAGAGCCCTTGAATTCCCCCAAACTGTGCACCGAGCCACAAACAAGGCAAGAAAAATGCAAACAATCGAAGAGTCGAAATGGTTAGAGCGGTTTTGGCTTTGCCTAGAGCATTTGAGATAGACACCATAAGCATACATACGCCAAGTGAGCCTAAACTAAATGGCACTAATATCAGGTGATAGTTCAAGATCTGAAAGACATAGTCTTCACTGGTCATGAGAGAGGAAAGCTGAGTGGCAAATAGCCAAGTAATGACGGCGACTAACAACTGAAATCCTAAAATGTAGCCTACGGCGATGTTAACCAGCTTTTTGATGTCCTCGAGATTTTTTGCGCCAAGCAGTTTGCCCACCATAGGCGGCATCGACATGGTTAAGGCAAGCACGGTCACAATGGCAAAAAACTCGTAACGTGAGCCAAGAGCCCAAGCTGCAACGGCTGCAGTGCCGAAAGTCGCGAGCAACTTTGTTGCCAGCATAGAGGATAGCGGTGGTAGTAGTTGGCTGACCATGGCGGGTGCCATGATTTTCCAAATCGAGCGCAAACTCTCGCCGATATCCACATTAGACCAATTAAATGATGCCCAGTTTTTTGACACTACTTTCGGGGCGACGACTGCAATGCCAATACCAAAGGCAACGATAGTTGCAATGGCAGCACCGTTGATGCCCATGTCAAAAGTAAAAATAAATAGAGGGTCAAGCGCAAGGTTGATAATGCTGGTAATGACCATCATCATTCCCGGCAACACAGTATTGCCGTTGGCGCGGCAGACACTGTAGTAAAAGTAAAGTACCGCACCTACCCATGAGCTCAATAGCCAATATGGCCAATAGCTATCAATGACCGGATAAACGCTTTCAGGGGCGCTTAACAGGGCAAGAATTGGGTGGCGGATAAACCAGATCAGCACGCCGATGATTGCCACGCCAGCACTGCCAAACACCAATATCAACCCACCTAACTGCTTTGCGTATTCATCATTGTTCCCGCCAAGTGCTCTGGAAATGATGGCTGTCGTTGCAATGCCAAGACCCACCTGTATACCAATGATCACCATTTGCATCGGCAGGGTAAAACCTTGTGCCGCGAGTGGCAGTACACCTAGCTGGCCAATAAATGCACTGTCTACCAGTTGAAAGCTCATGAGTGATAGGACACCTAGTACCATAGGTAATGTCATATTAAACAGTTGTTTAGCTAGCTGTTTTGAATCTTTATCCACGTTGTTCTCTTTGTTTTGTTTCTAATGCTGCTAGTAAAGGGTAGGGCAAATAAAACAATAAAGACGGGCAGTGTGCCCGTCTTTGTATTGAACAGACCTTTAATTACTATTCTTCAAACTTGTCGGCGTAGCCTTTTGGAGGTGGTGTCCAGCCACGCTCACGAGAGTGTTTGTCGTTGCGATCAATTTGCATCGCGTCCTTAATAAAACCCTCTAGTTCTATAAATAGATCACGGTAGTTATTATCAAAGCGCTCACCCTCAGCGCCACCTTTCCAACCTTCATAGAGACGGTCTGATTGCTTGTCTTCAATAACTTTGTAAGTGGTCTTTTGTTGTTCCACAAAGAAAGGATGGAAGCCTAAACAATTCATCGTTTTAGCACCAAGCTCTAGTGCCGAATGATAGGTTTCTGATTCAATGTAGTCCGCACCAGCTTGTCTGAGCTGGTAGCCATGTCCACGGTCGAATGCTCTTGCGAGAATTTTCACGTGAGGGTACGTATGTTTAACATACTTTACAAGCTCGATACTGGCTTCTTGATTGTCAATGGCGACGACGAGCAGTTTTACTTCCTCGATCCCCGCGGTATGAAGAATGTCAGGTTTGGAGGCATCACCAAAGAAGGCTTTGGTACCAATTTGGCGCATGTTATCCACCTGGTCAGCTCGGACATCTAATGCCACCGTCCTTACATGATTGGCGACCAGCAGTCGGTTAACGATTTGTCCGAAGCGACCCATACCCGCAATTAACACGCTACCACGTTCGTCAACGGTGTCTGCTTCTCTATCGTTACTCTCTTTCTCAAAGCGGGGTAAGATGACTTTGTCAAATAAGATAAATAGGCCAGGTGTTAGGAACATGGAGAGCGCGACGACCAGCGAAAGCGTTTGTGCAATGTCATTTGGCAATACATGGTTTTGAACCGAGAAGCTCAATAGTACAAAACCAAACTCCCCCGCCTGCGCCAAACTTAATGTAAATAACCAGCGAGCGCTGTTTTGTATTTTGAATATCATGGCCAGAATGTAGAGCACTGCTGCTTTCAACATCATGACACCGAGAGTTAAACCAATGATAACAAAGAAGTCGTTAAACAATATTTCGAAGCTGATGCCTGCACCAACAGTGATGAAGAAAAGCCCCAACAATAATCCTTTAAATGGGTCGATATTAGACTCAAGCTCGTGCCTGAACTCACTGTTTGCTAGAACAACACCCGCAAGGAACGTACCCAGAGCAGGAGATAGCCCCACTAAGCTCATTAATGCGGCAATCCCAATCACTAACATTAACGCTGTAGCGGTAAAGATCTCTCTAAGACCTGAAGACGCAACAAAGCGGAATAGCGGCCGACTTAAGAAGTGCCCACCAACCACAACCACGGCGATAGACGCAGTAATCACTAGGCCATAGACCCAGCCGGGCAAGCCTGCGACCAAACTAATCTGCTCATGATGTTCTGCGGCTTGATCAACTGCATTTTGGGCTTGCTCAACCAACTCCGGGATAGCTAAAAGTGGAATGAAGGCGAGCATTGGAATGACGGCAATGTCTTGGAACAGCAACACAGAAAATGAGCTTTGGCCGCCTTCCGTTTTTGCTAACCCCTTTTCATTAAAGGTTTGCAGCACAATAGCGGTGGAAGAGAGCGCAAAAATAAGACCAATGGTTAATGAAACACTCCATGTTTGTCCAAGTGCCAATGCAATACCCATGACAGCAGCGGCCGTACCACCCACTTGAATGCCTCCTAGGCCCATAAGCTTGTGGCGCATCCCCCATAGCATTTTGGGTTCTAACTCAAGGCCAACTAAAAATAGCATCATCACGACACCAAATTCAGCAAAGTGTTGAATTGTCGTCGTTTCTTCGCCAACCAGTCCGATAATCGGCCCTATGACAACGCCTGCAATCAAGTAGCCGAGAACAGAGCCAAGGCCAAGTCGTTTAGCAATAGGTACGGCAATGACGGCGGCAACCAAATAGACGAATGCTTGTAAAAAATACTCGGTCATGATGTACCCTCATCAGATTTAGCGGTTTGCTCTTGAGGCCAATAGTGATTGAGTTTTTCCATTGGCATAGCTTGTTGGATATCGAATTTATCTTCGACGAGTAGGGTGAGTAACTCACGCCAGCGTTCCCGATGCTCTGGTATGCGTCGCTCTTCTTGTGCCGTACGAGAGCCAAACAGACAAAATGGAGGAAGGTAGATCATGCCCGTCAACGTTGCAGTCTGTTCTAATGGTTGGAGCAACTCTCTGATTGTGAAATGGTTATAGCCGTCAGTTTGATACGCTTCCGCTCTACCGCCTGCGGAGATAGCACAGAAAAATGTCTTTCCATGCAGGGCAGTACCGTCTTGACCATAAGCAAATCCATATTCTAGGACTAAGTCTTGCCATTCTTTCAGAATAGAGGGTGTTGAATACCAGTAGAGAGGAAATTGGAAGATGATGATGTCATGATCAATGAGTCGTTGTTGCTCTTTATCAATGTTGATGTTGTACGTAGGGTACTCGTAATAGAGATCCACTGCAGTCACGCCCTTGACGGATGTTGCGTCTCGAAACATGGGAGCGTTGACTTCAGATCGGCGTTGTGAAGGATGAGCGTAAAGCACAAGAACTTTTTTGTTATCTTCGGGCATAATAGCTTCCGCTTGACGTTTTCTATGAGTCTTAATATTTAGTACACAACAAGCTATTTTTCAATTGGTTACCATCTAGTGACCACGGTAATACTTTTACCTATCAATGGCTGGATGTATTCATGACAGTTTAGGTGATAAGGAGTTGTTTTGAGCAAAATTACTATCCGACCAGCAACAACCCATGATGCTCGGTGGCTACTGAAACTTTATCAACAAACAATTCGCACTGTAAATCGCAAAGATTACAATAAGATACAGGTTAATTGCTGGGCTCCGTTAGACATGGAAATAGAGGTGTTTGAGCGCTATATTGATTTAAAGCAGCCATTTGTCGCTACTGACGGTGAACGTATCGTTGGTTACAGCGATGTACAGCCGGATGGTCTTATTGATCATTTTTATTGTCATCATAAATCTCAAGGGCAAGGTGTTGGCCGTGCTTTGATGAATGTCATTCATGAAAAGGCAAATGAGATGGCCTTACCCAAGCTTTACTCTTTTGTAAGCATCACGGCCAAGCCGTTTTATCTTCATTTTGGGTTTGATATCGTTAGAGAAAATGAAGCAAATGTTCGTGGTGTAGGGTTAAAAAACCTTTTGATGGAAAAAGAGATTGGATGATAATGGACTCAATGTTTGAAGTTAAATCACTAACACATGATGAGTTACCGTTAGATCTGCTTCTGATTGCGGATCCAGAAATTGCCCGCGATTGCCATAGTTTATAAATATGAAAGTAGGAGGCTCTGATGGGTGAAATGTACACCAAGCATGCGGACAAATATGCCGAAGCGATTGAAAACAATGCATATAATGCACTCTATGAACGCCCATCTACGCTTGCGCTCGTTGGTGATGTGAACAATAAACGGGTGCTTGACTTAGGCTGTGGCCCAGGCGTGTACGCGGAACACTTCGTCAAGCAAGGCGCAACTGTCACAGCGATTGATCTATCAGAGGAAATGGTAGAGTTGACTCAACGTCGTCTGGGTGACGCTGTCACATGTTATTCGCAAGATTTAACAGAAGGCTTACCCAAAGAATCCAGCGATCAGTACGACATCGTTGTCTGCCCCCTGATGATTCATTACTTAGAAGATTTGGTACCTTTGTTTACAGAAGTTCAGCGTGTTCTGAAAACGGGGGGAACCTTTGTGTTTTCAACTCACCATCCGATCATTGATTTTGAAGATGATGCCTTCAATAACTATTTTGATGTAGAACGTATTACTGAGCACTGGGATACCGTCGGTGAGCCAGTGGAGGTTTCGTTTTTTAGACGTTCATTGACTAACTTATTTGATAGCTTATCTGAAACTGGTTTTATTTTAGATAAGTTTTCTGAAGGTAAACCGGCACCGGAGATGCAAGCGGTGGCACCTGAGACATTTGAGCGACTATCTCGTCGTCCAAACTTCATCTTCATCCGAGCTCAAGCCAAATAATCGCCTCTAGAAAACCGCGATTACTCATCGTTTCCTGCTAGTTTTTCATCAAAAGGGCAAAAAACGTGTTTTTTTTGCCCAATAACCCGTTCAATTTACAAATCAATTTGGCATTAGCGGCGGGTTTTATTAGTATGTACAGCTATCAAAAAACACCCTTATGGATACTACCGGACGGTAGACGAGGAAACGATGCAACATCTAGAAGAGATCATTGCTAACGCGGGCACAGCGATTGACGCTGCAGACTCGCTAGTCGCACTTGACGAAGTGCGTGTTCAGTATCTAGGAAAGAAAGGTGAGCTAACGGCTCAACTTCAAAGCCTAGGTAAACTACCACCAGAAGAGCGCCGCAGTGCTGGTCAAGAGATCAACAAAGCAAAAGGCGTGGTTCAGCAAGCTATCGCGGCACGTAAAGATGCACTACAACGTGCAGAGCTTGAAGCGAAGCTAGCGGCAGAAACTATCGACGTAACCCTACCAGGTCGTCGTATCGAGAACGGCGGTTTACACCCAGTTACTCGTACTGTTGAGCGTATTGAAAAGTTCTTTGGTGAGTTAGGCTTTAGCACTGAGTCTGGTCCTGAAATTGAAGATGCATTTCATAACTTTGATGCACTGAACATTGCAGAAGATCACCCAGCTCGTACTGACCACGACACCTTTTTCTTCAATCCAGATCTGATGCTACGTACCCACACGTCTGGTGTACAGATCCGTACGATGGAAAATGGCAAACCACCATTCCGTTTCATCGCACCTGGCCGTGTATACCGTAACGACTACGACCAAACACACACGCCGATGTTCCACCAAGTGGAAGGCATGCTTGTTGACGAGAATGTTAACTTCGCACAGCTGAAAGGTATCCTGCACGACTTCCTAACAAACTTCTTCGAAGAAGATCTTGAAGTTCGTTACCGTCCGTCATATTTCCCATTCACTGAGCCTTCAATGGAAGTGGACGTTAAGCGTAAAGACGGCAAATGGTTAGAAATCTTAGGCTGTGGCATGGTGCACCCAAATGTACTTCGCAGCGTAGGCATCGACCCTGAAAAATACTCTGGTTTTGCATTCGGCATCGGTATCGAGCGTCTAGCGATGCTTCGTTACGGCGTAAATGACCTACGTTCGTTCTTCGAGAACGACCTACGTTTCCTAAAACAGTTCAAGTAATCCAGAGGGTTCATCACAATGAAATTCAGCGAATCATGGCTTCGTGAGTGGGTAAACCCTTCAGTATCTACTGACGAACTTACGCACCAAATTACAATGGCTGGTCTAGAGGTAGACGACGTACTACCTGTGGCTGGTTCTTTCACTGGCGTTAAAGTAGGTAAAGTGGTTGAGTGCGGTCAGCACCCAGACGCAGACAAACTACGCGTAACTAAAGTTGATGTTGGCGCCCAAGACGAAAATGGCGAAAAGCAACTGCTAGACATCGTTTGTGGCGCGCCTAACTGCCGTGAAGGTTTGAAAGTAGCAGTAGCAACAGTTGGTGCTGTTCTTCCGGGCGATTTCAAAATCAAGAAAGCAAAACTACGCGGTCAACCTTCACACGGTATGCTGTGCTCATTTACTGAGCTAGGTATCGATGTTGAATCTGACGGCATCATGGAACTGGCTGAAGACGCAGTAATCGGTACTGATTTCCGTGACTTCCTAGGTCTTGATGACGTGACTGTTGACGTAGACCTAACAGCAAACCGCGCTGACTGTTTCAGCATCCGTGGTCTTGCTCGTGAAGTTGGCGTTCTAAACCGTGCTGATGTAACAGCACCAGCGGTTAACCCTGTTGAAGCATCTATTGCTGATGTAGCTTCTATTGAAGTTAAAGCAACGGAAGCGTGTCCACGTTACCTAGGTCGTATCGTTAAGAACGTGAACGTTCAAGCGGAAACGCCACTATGGATGCAAGAGAAATTGCGTCGTTGTGGAATTCGCTCTATCGACCCTGTTGTAGACATTACTAACTATGTACTTCTAGAGCAAGGCCAGCCAATGCACGCGTTCGATCTTGCTAAGATTGAAGGTGGCATCGTTGTTCGTATGGCAGAGCAGGGCGAGAAACTGACTCTTCTAGACGGTACTGAAGCTGAACTAAACGCAGATACACTGGTTGTTGCAGACCACAACAAAGCACTCGCTATCGCGGGTATCTTTGGTGGTGAAAAGTCTGGTGTAACTACTGAGACCAAAGATGTACTTCTAGAGTGTGCGTTCTTCGCACCTGATCATATCCGTGGTCGTGCTCGTAGCTACGGTCTGCACACTGATTCTTCAATGCGCTTCGAGCGTGGTGTGGACTATGCACTGCAAGTAAGCGCAATGGAACGTGCAACGGAGCTTCTGGTTGAAATCTGTGGCGGTGAAGTAGCACCTGTTGTTGCTGTTGAATCTGACGCTGATCTTCCTAAGCCAAACACTGTTGAACTGCGCCGTACTAAGCTAGATTCACTTCTTGGTCACCACATCGCTGATGCTGAAGTTGTTGAGATCCTAGAACGCTTAGGTCTAACAGTAACGACGACTGATACTGGCTGGACTGGTGTTGCACCAACATGGCGTTTTGACATCGCAATCGAACAAGACCTGATTGAAGAAGTGGGTCGTATCTACGGTTACGACAACATTCCAAATCAACACCCTGCCGCAACACTTAAGATGCACAACCACGTTGAAGCGAATCTTCCGCTTAAACGCGTACGTGACCTACTTGTTGATCGTGGCTACCATGAAGCGATTACATACAGCTTCGTTGAGCCAGAACAGCAAAAGCTTGTTGTGCCAGACGTTGAGCCGCTGATTCTGCCATTCCCAATCTCTGCGGACATGTCAGCAATGCGTCTTGGTCTTATCCAAGGTCTTCTAAACACGGTTGTTCACAACCAGAAGCGTCAGCAACCACGCGTTCGTTTATTCGAATACGGTTTGCGTTTCATTCCATGCGAGAGCGCTGAAAATGGCATGCGCCAAGAGCCTATGCTTGCTGGTGTGATTGCGGGTACTCGCAGCGAAGAGCATTGGGATATTGAAACCAATACGGTTGACTTCTTTGACCTTAAAGGCGACCTAGAAGCAATTCTAGAACTGTCTGCAAACGAGAAAGCATACTCATTTGCTGCGGCGAAACATCCAGCACTTCACCCAGGTCAATCTGCAGCAATCGTTGTAGATGGCAAAGAGGTTGGTGTCATTGGTACTATTCACCCAGAGCTAGAGCGTAAGTTCGGTCTAAACGGTCGTACTATCGTATTCGAAGTTGAATGGTCTGCGATCAACACGAAAGTGATTCCAGAAGCGGCAGGGCTTTCTAAGTTCCCTGCAAACCGTCGTGACATCGCCGTTGTTGTTGATGAAGCGGTAGCTTCTGGTGACATCGTTGCTGCTTGCCTAGAGCAAGGGGGCGAGTTCCTAAAAGACGCGAAGCTATTCGACGTATACGTTGGTAAGGGCGTTGAAGAAGGCAAGAAGAGCCTAGCAATTGCTCTGACTCTACAGTCTCTAGAGCGCACGCTTGAAGATGCTGATATCGCAGGTGCGGTAGATGCAATTGTTGCTCATATTTCTGAGAAATTTGGTGCATCACTGCGTGACTAATCGCGATTAGCGTATCAACGTGAATTACCTGAAAAAGCGAGTTGCTGAAAAGTAACTCGCTTTTTTTATACCTCGATATAATGGGGAAGAAAAACCCAGTTTCATATCGAATGTATATTGCAACTCTCTGTTTTTACACAATAAATTACAACTCATCTGCATCAAGGTCACTATTTTCAATTTTGTTTATAATTTTATTAAAACCTGCTTTTGTTTTGATTTTTAGAATAATACTCTACTCGATCGTTTTTGGGTAATCTATATCTCTAAATTATGCTAAAAACACGATAACTTGCTAAAACTTAAAGCAAAATCCTGACATAGTTCTGAAATAAAAAAGTTGGCGAAAATCAGAAGGTTGGCTTACACTTTTCAAAGTTGGCCTGTTATGTTGTTGATTGGTCGAACGAAATCTTAAGCGTTATCACTGTGATAACAAGGTATGAATTAGCTTTGAGGGGAGTTTTATGGCGCTCACAAAAGCCGATCTGGCTGAGAACCTATTTGAGAAACTCGGATTCAGTAAAAGGGATGCCAAGGAAACGGTAGAAGTGTTTTTCGAAGAAATTAGAAAATCACTTGAAAGTGGCGAACAGGTAAAACTGTCGGGTTTTGGTAATTTTGACTTGCGTGACAAAAATGAACGCCCGGGTCGAAACCCCAAAACTGGTGAAGACATTCCCATTTCCGCTCGACGCGTAGTGACATTCCGTCCGGGTCAGAAACTGAAGGCTCGAGTCGAAAATATCAAAGTGGATTAATGTCCTACTGTTAAACAAAAAGACCACCTAGTGTGGTCTTTTTGTGTTTTAGGGGCTAGGTGTTAGAGGGTATCGAATGCTAAGCCATTGCCCTTATAGAGCGACCTAGGCCGCTCGAATGTTGGTGGTAATGTAAGGTTGCCAAGCGTTTTGATACAGCTCCATTGACTGACGTCGCAGACTGGCAATTTGTGCTGTCTCAAACTCGTTAAGAGCACGGTTTTCAGCGGCTGCTCTGCGCTCAATTCCCTGAACAATTTCATACAAATCGTGTTCAGGTCCACTCTTAACATCTGCGATGTCTTTAAGGTGCAGTTGTACTTCAGCGATAATTCCGGTCTTAGGTAATTTAACCAAGATGTTTAGGTCACGATATCCAGACGCTGCTGGGCTTTTAAAGCGGTTTTTAACCCTTACTACCTGAGCTTCACGGCTAAGCGCTTCATAAGCGCCTACAAGGCTCTCTACGTCCTTGGCGACGATAGTGCCTCGAGCTAGGTCTGTGATCTGATTAACCTGACCGTTGAGCTCGGTGTCAATCTTCACTTTCGCTCGCTCAGCAGATTTTACGCCTGCAAAGTACGCATCGGTGTCAGTCAGTAGGGTGGTGGTTTTACAAAGCGCTTCTAGCTCATGTTGAGCCTGGTGGGCTTTGCTGTACAAGATGTCAAAATCGTTATGGGGTTGGAAGGCAGCGCCTTGAACAGCATCAATACCGTACAAGCCACTAAGACTGTGTTTGAATACAGATGGACAAACTTCGTTTTGCTCTTGCTTTCCTTTTGTTGGGGTGGAATCGGATTGATTAAGCGTGGCCGCAAATGCAGGTGCGCGGCTGAGTACCAATAGCATTAGTGCTGCAGTACGAAGAAACGTGCTCATTCTCTCTCCTAGTTACGTTATAAAAACGGGTACAAAAAAGGCGTTAACGCGCAGGAGTGTTGCTAACAATGATATGGGGTTCCTTATGGAAAACCCAACAAAAACTGTGTAACAGAGTTTGTAAACTGTGATACCTATCGCGTAATAAAATCTACGTGAATAGGTGTGACATTTTGTCTGCACTCTGTAAACTCTACGTTAACCATTATCCACAGCGAATATGAACGATAAATGAACGATTTTGAACTTTGGCACGATAAGTGGGCTGCAAACAAAATAGGTTTTCACTTGGAAGATGTGAACCCGTTGCTTATTAAGTATTGGGAGCGAATATCTCCAAGCCGTGACGAGAAGGTCTTTGTGCCCCTTTGTGGTAAGTCAGAAGATCTAGTTTGGTTGGCGCAGCGTCACGATGACGTACAAGGCGTCGAGCTTAGTCAAATCGCGGTGCGTTCATTTTTCTCAGAGCATTTTTACACGCCAATGGTCACTCCAATCAATGGTCAGTTTGAGTTGTATCAATTTGATGAGCTGAACATTTATGTCGGTGACTATTTTACCGCGCCAATTCAGCCCGTAGAGTTGATTTACGATCGCGCGGCGATGATTGCCATGCCTAAAGAGGTGAGAGAGCTCTACGTTGAAAAGCTAAAACAAACGCTGAAACCGGGCGGCCGTATTCTTCTTATCACGTTGGATTACGTTCAAAGTGAGATGACTGGACCACCATACAGCGTTCCGAGCACAGAAGTGATAAAGTATTTTGGAGAGGACTTTGATGTAACCCTGTTAGAGCGTGATGATGCAGACAGCAATCACCGCCGAATTCAGCAAGGGTTAACTCGTTTTGCAGAAGAAGCTTGGCTTATTAGCCATAAAGGTTAATAAAAGTGGACACGGGATGTCATTCCAATAAATGAATATAAAAATGCCAGAGCGAGCGCTCTGGCATTTTCTTTACCACAGTGGTGATATTCAGTCGTTACTTAGCGACGTTACCAAGCTTCAGCCATGTATCGATCACTGTGTCTGGGTTAAGTGATACAGAGCTAATGCCTTGCTCCATCAGCCATTCTGCTAGATCATCGTGATCCGATGGTCCTTGACCACATATACCAACGTATTTGCCGGCTTTGGTTGCAGCGTCTATCGCCATTTTCAGCATCGCTTTCACAGCAGGGTTACGCTCATCAAATAGGTGAGCTACGTCGCCAGAGTCACGGTCAAGACCAAGCGTTAGCTGAGTCATGTCGTTTGAGCCAATCGAGAATCCATCGAAGTACTTCAAGAACTCTTCGGCAAGAACGGCGTTTGATGGCAGTTCACACATCATGATGACCTTAAGGCCTTGCTCACCACGACGAAGGTCGAACTTAGCAAGTAGGTCGATAACTTGTGCCGCTTCGCTTGGCGTACGAACAAACGGGATCATAATTTCAACGTTTTTCAGACCCATTTCATCACGAACGCGCTTAATCGCTTGCGTTTCAAGTTCAAAACAGTCTTCAAACACCGGTGAGATGTAACGAGACGCACCACGGAAACCAAGCATTGGGTTTTCCTCGTGTGGTTCAAACTCTTTACCGCCCACTAGGTTACTGTACTCGTTTGATTTAAAGTCCGACATACGAACAATTACACGCTTAGGCCAGAATGCTGCAGCGATGGTTGAAATACCTTCAGTAAGCTTGCTCACATAGAAGTCGATTGGATCTTTATAGCCACGAATACGCTGAGTGATTTCGGCTTGCAGCTCCGGAGACTGCTGGTCAAAGTTCAGTAGCGCTTTCGGGTGAATACCAATCATCTTGTTAATGATGAACTCAAGACGTGCAAGACCCACACCTTCGTTAGGAATTTGAGCAAAGTCGAACGCACGATCTGGGTTACCCACGTTCATCATCACTTTCGTTGGTAACAGTGGCAGTTCATCGACAGCAGAGCGGCGGATCTCAAAGTCTAACTCACCTTGATACACATAGCCCGTTTCACCTTCAGAACACGACACAGTAACAACAGCGCCATCTTCCAAGCTGTCGGTTGCGTTACCACAGCCTACAATAGCTGGAATACCAAGTTCACGAGCGATGATCGCTGCGTGACAAGTACGGCCGCCACGATTGGTAACAATCGCCGCCGCTTTCTTCATTACTGGTTCCCAATCTGGGTCAGTCATATCAGTAACCAGTACGTCACCTTCTTGAACAAGCGACATTTGATCCAATGAATCAACAAGACGCACTTTACCTGTACCAATGCGCTGACCGATAGCACGGCCTTCAACCAACACATCTGCTTTGTTGTTTAGTTGGAAACGTTCAATGACGTTTTGCTCGCTTTGAGAGCACACGGTTTCAGGACGAGCCTGAACGATATATAGCTTGCCGTCGATGCCATCTTTTGCCCACTCAATGTCCATTGGACGTTGATAGTGCTTCTCGATGATCATCGCCTGTTTGGCAAGCTCTTTGATCTCTTCGTCATTTAGAGAGAACTGGTTACGCTCCTCATCAGACGTATCGATGATATCTACCTGTTTGCCAATCTCTTGGTTGTCAGAGTAAACCATCTTGATGAGCTTAGAACCAAACGTCTTCTTGACGATAGGCGTTTGACCTTGCTCTAGTAGTGGCTTGTGAACATAGAACTCGTCTGGGTTCACAGCACCTTGCACTACCATCTCACCTAGACCCCAAGCCGAAGTGATAAATACCACTTGGTCGAAGCCAGATTCCGTGTCCAGAGTAAACATAACGCCCGACGACGCTTTGTCCGATCGAACCATACGTTGAATGCCCGCAGATAGCGAGATACCGCGATGGTTAAACCCTTGGTGCACACGATAGGAAATCGCTCTGTCATTGAACAGAGACGCGTAGACATGCTTAGTGGCTTCTAGAACCGCATCGATGCCTTTTACGTTCAAAAAGGTTTCTTGTTGACCCGCAAAGGAGGCATCAGGAAGATCTTCAGCAGTTGCGGAGGAGCGCACTGCGACAGAAAGCTCTTCATTGTCTTCAATGAGTTCTTGATAGTTAGTTCGAATGTCCTGCTCTAAATCAGCAGGGAAGGGGGCTTGTAATACCCATTGACGGATGGTTGCGCCTGTCTTACGCAGTGCGTCAACATCATCAACATCAAGTTCGTCTAATAGCCCGTGAATGCGCTCATCCAATCCTTCGAAATCGAGGAATTGGTTGAAGGCATGGGATGTTGTCGCAAAGCCATTTGGCACTGAAACACCCGCGTTAGCAAGATTAGATACCATCTCGCCAAGCGAAGCATTTTTGCCGCCGACCTTATCGACATCGTCCATTGACAGACCATTGAACCAAAGGGTGTTGTTTTGCATGTCTTTCTCCAGAAACATTGCAGCTGTAGGATATAGCAAACGATTACGTATTCAGTGAAAAAATATTTAACTATTTTTACAAACTGTGGGGGAACGTGATTGAATGCTAGGGTTTGTTATCGATATTATGTAAAGCATCCTACTTAAATTAATTTGAAAAATTAAATAGAAAATGAATATTTTAGGTCAAAGTCGTGACGTATTCTACGTTTCTGACGGTACAGCGATTACTTGTGAGACATTGGGGCACGTGGTGCTCGGTCAATTTCCATTCAAAGCCAAAGAAAAGACATTTCCCTTTGTAGAGAGCGCTCATAAGCTCGATGAACTCATTAGGGAAATTAATCAATCCTATGAACGTAATGGAGCGAAACCTTTGGTGTTTTTCTCCATTGTGGTGCCTGAAATTCGTGCAGGATTACTGGAGTCACAAGCGTTTTGTTACGATGTGTTAGAAAGTTTAGTGGCTCAGGTTAAAACGGATTTACAATTGGAACCTAAGCCAAAACTTCAGCGCTCACACAGTGTTGGCAAAGATTCTGCGAAGTACTTTGATCGTATCGCGGCGGTTGAATATACCCTTGCGCATGATGATGGCGTCTCGCTTAAAAACCTTGAGGAAGCCGACCTAATTTTACTCGGCGTGTCTCGCAGTGGTAAAACACCAACCAGCCTATATCTCGCTATGCAGTTTGGTTTGCGAGTCGTGAACTATCCATTTATCGATGACGACATTAAACGCTTGCGTCTAATGCCTGAGTTTGAAATCCACCGTCATAAGTTGTTTGGCCTGACTATCAACCCTGAGCGCCTAACTGAGATTCGTGAAAACCGTTTAGCAGGCAGTGAATACGCTAGTACTGAACAGTGCTTGCAGGAACTTGCGAGTGTAGAAGCGCTGTTTAGGCGCGAAGCAATCCCTTATATCAATACGACGTCACTGTCGGTGGAGGAGATCTCAACACGGGTATTAGAGCGAGCGGGATTGAAGCGCCGGGTGTTCTAGGAATAGAGGACCCATTTCCAACCCCAAAAGTTACCGATGACAAGACTTCAAACAGCGCTCTGACTCACAGCGCTGTTTGCGGCTAGCCGCTACAATAGTGCTTAACCTCATTCGAATAAGAACCCAGCCCTACTATGTTGATTTTCGTGTTGCTAAGCATCACTGTCTTTTTTGTTGTCGCTTATGCGAGTTTGAACAAAGTATCTGAACTTAAAAAAAGAGTTGGATACTCCACGGCGTTGAGTGCGAGCATTGTTGGCATATCATTATTGCTATGGAGCCAGTTTCGCACACCGTTACCAGAGCCAGCCCCTCTCAGTAATGTACAAGACCATCAAAGCGTCATGCTTGATCTTCAAAATTCACTAGCAGAATCTCCAAACGATGCCGAGTCTTGGTTTAAGCTAGGTCAGCTGTATATGCAGAGTCTGGAGTTTGATTCCGCCGCAACGTGTTTCAATTACTCGATTCGCCTCTCTAGCATGCCTTATGCTGGGCAGTATGCCGCTTTGGCTACGGCGCTTTACTATCAATCCTCACAAACGATAACGCCTGACATTCAGCGTTACCTAGACAAAGCGCTAGAGCTCGACAGTGACAATGACACGGCATTGCAACTTATCGCTTCGGACTACTTCTTAAATGCAGAATACGATGAGGCGATTCGCGTTTGGACTCAAATCTTAGATTCGAATAGAGTGGGGATAGATAGAGCGGCGATTATTGAAAAAATTAACCAAGCTAAAGGCATGTGATAGTTCATCACTTAAGGCCATAAACGACAGCCGCTAAAGGCGCTAGCGGCTAATAAAGTTGGTTTCGTTTTTAAGCGTGCGTATATACAAACCCACCATACATGTACTTGGTTGCTTCGGCGCCGAGAATTACCACCTTGCTTCCTTTTGATAGCGCTCCGCTATTAACGAGTTTAGAAAAACTGCACCAAATAGCAGCAGAACCTAGGTTTCCCCAGTGTTTGGCGTCGTTAATGATCTTGGCTGGATCAATGTCTAGTGCTTCGGCCAGCATGGTGTCGATGTGGCCGCTTGCTTGATGGGGAATGATGTAGTCAAAGTCGTTGAGCTCATAGCCACGGCTTCTCAAAGTTAGAATACTGGCTTGAAATAACGCTTCGCCGCTTTTTCTGACGTTGCTGGCATCATGGTGAAAACGTGCTTTACCGTCTTGGGTATATACTGACATTGAGCCGCCATCTAGCGATAACCCCGGTGACTGTTCAACCCCAATTTGACCTGTAAAACAGTCTGAAATCTTACCTACTCCCGGTACGTCTTCTGGAGCGATGATGACCCCGCCGGCACCATCACCCATTTGCATGTAATTGACCAACTGTGATTGGTCGAGAAACTCTGGGTGATAATCAAAGTACACGGACCCTGTTTCACTGCCGACAATCATTACAGGCTTGTTTAGCATCGCCATTCGTGGGATGGCGATTTGTAAGCCGCTTGAAAACCCAGTACAGGCTTGTCTTAACTCCATGAAAGGACCGTGATAGCGAAGCTTCTCTGCTACCCAAGCGATGCTAGGGGGGAGTTGAGTGTCCGGTGTCGTGGTGTGGCCAATTAAGTAGTCGACGGCGTCTAAACTAGTGTTCGATTGTTCAAGCAGTTGTGTCGCCACACTAACCACAAGATCAGAGTTACTTGGCGTCGGTGCGCTGGTATGGGAATAGATGCTGCGCGAGAAATGGCGTCCCTCAATACCTATAAATGGTGCGATTCGAGACGCGATTTTTGCGTAGCGTTTTCCTGCTAATCTTTCCAACGCATCTAACAGTTGTGCGTTGTTCAGATGTTGTTCTGGGAATAAATGGTGTGCGGCGAGCAGTGATACGCTACCGGGCAGAAACGTTGCACTCATATTAGCTCTCCCTGGCTTCAAAGATGTGCTCAAGCGTAATACCAAGCGTTTCAAACGCTTCTCGTTCAGTATTGAGTAATTTAAACAGCTTTTGTGAAATCAGTGTGTTGAGTGCTTGCCATCTTGCACGGTCGTATCCTAGAGCGAGAGCATGCTTTTTTGCGGCAGTAACATGACGTGCTTCGTCTTGTTTGATGGAGCGGCATAACAAAACAAACGGATGATGCGGGTCAAGTCGACCTTTCTCCAGGTTCAGCATGATTTTACAAACCAAAGCGTCAAGACATGCGATTTGAGCAAAATGCTCTTCGAAAGTGTTTCTGGAACCCAGTGAAGCAAAAAAGCGCTGACTGCGGCGTTTTATCGCAACGACATCAGAAGGTTGCTCTAGCTGAGATTGCACAAACTCAAGTGCATCTTCATGGTATTGCTCATCAGCGACAATGCGTTCAAAGTCACTTTGGGCTGACGAGAGTGTTTGTGGAAGTTCACGTTGTGACTCGTTGTAGAACACCCATTGCGAGCTTTGTTCTCCACACACCAATAAAGGGAGTAGTCTAGATAGCGCAATTTTCTGTGGCTGTGTAAATTCGAATATCGTATTTCGATATTCGTGAAGCCAGTATTTAACCGGACTTTCACTGACACCTTCAAAAGGAACAGCGGGAAAACATGGTTTCATGGGCACTCTCAAAATCCTTTTACAACACACACCATACCAAGACCGAGGTAAAGCCGAATTCCTTTCTTTTACGTAAAGTTTTTTACGAAATTCATATTCTTCTTATCTAAATCTTAGTTTATATCCTGATGAATTTACTTCTATGCTGAAAGTGTCAAATTGCATTACTTATCGGAGATGAGACATGACAGACGTTCCAAATGGATTGGTAGAAGGACGAGTTTTGGCAAAGAAGCAGTGGACTCAGAACTTGTTCAGTCTTGAAGTAACCGCTCCAATTGAGGAGTACGTGGCTGGGCAATTTACTAAACTCGGTTTGCTCAATGCTAACGGGGAGTGGGTACGCCGAGCCTATTCGATGGTCAATCATCCCAATCATGATTATGGTCATCAACATTTGGAGTTTTTGATTATTGCAGATAGTGATGGTCAGTTATCACCGAAGCTTAATCAGCTTGTTTCAGGAGACACTATTTATGTAGGTAAACAACCTTCCGGCTTTATGACACTCGAAGAGGTACCGGAGCACGCGCGTGACTTGTGGATGTTGTCGACGGGCACTGCCGTTGGCCCATTTCTATCGATGTTAGATGATGACAGTTTGGTAGATCGGTTTGATAAGATTGTATTGGTTCATGCAGTGAGACGAGCGGAAGAGCTTGTTTATGCTAAGACCGTTCAAGATGCACAGGCTCGGATGGGAAAGCAGTTTGAGTTTGTCTCGGTAGTTTCCAGAGAAAATCACCAAACCAGCTTGTCTGGGCGCATTCCTCAATTGTTGCTGGAAGGTAGGTTACAAAAGCATGTGGAGATGGAACTTAATGCACCTCATAGCTTTGTCTTTATGTGTGGTAACCCTGCCATGGTAAAAGACACAAGCTCTGCGCTAACAGAGCTTGGTTTAACAAAACATTTGCGAAGAAAACCAGGGCATTTTTCAAGTGAAAACTATTGGTGATAATTAATTGTTGGTGACAACTAGTAGGTATAACCAAGGCCAAAGTAGGCCGCTTCTAAGCCGGTGTTGTAACCGATATCTGCGGTGAAGCCTGTAACGCCAGTTTTAAACAGCAAGCCTACATTACCGTTGAATCGCAAATCCGATTCATAGGTTCTAAATGGCGCGTCTGTAATTTTTTCTTCACTTCGATTCGCTAAGCCTATACCAGCATAACCAACAAAGTTATCGCTGAGCGATTTAACCAATCCAACATTAAGGCCAAAATCATCATTATTCGGCCCAGTCCCTCCAGCCAAGTTAGCGTAGAAACCATAACTAAGATTTCTATCGTAATACAGGCCCACACCAAAGCCACCTTCGCTGGTGGTACCGACCGAAACACTATTGTAGGTACCGGCGAATGAGAAAGTAGAGGCTAAACATAGACCAAGCAGAAGACGTTTTTTCATGAGATCCCTTTTGTGTATGTGTGCCGTTTGTGTTTTTGGAAACACAATGTAGTTTCAGCTACTTACGATTCTAGCAAAAAGCCCCAACCGATGGGTTGGGGCTTACGTTAATCTCGAATGGATCACACATTCAATAGTGAGTAAACCTAGTAGTTCGCCTCACGCTCAGCCGCTTCTTTATCCCATTCTGGCACTACTGTTTCTAAGAAGTGCTTTTTCTCTGCGTTCATCTTATCCATATCCATCCCTAACGCCGCTTGCGCTTTCTCTTTAGTGGAAATGTCTGGGATCTCGACAGGGTCGGTGATGCCTTTTTTCGCGAGTAAGCGAATCAGTTTTGCACGAGCGTCAGCCGCTTTGTCGACTGATGTACCTAGAATTTCTAGCGCCATTTCCGGTGCATGCATGTGCACGCCGTGAGATGCGATTGCGTAGTCCCAACGCCACTGCGCATGACGAATATCCGTTAGGATTGGCTTCATTTCTTCCTCGGTTGCACCTGCATCCCATGCAGCTCCAGCTTCAAAGTGAGCGGCTACGATTTGCTTTTCTGCTGTGAGTTTCATGTTCAGTACTTGTGCTTTGCGAGTCGATACGATGCCTTGTAGCTGATCTTTGCTCTGAGTATGGCAGTTTGCACAGGTGTCTTCGAAGCGGTCAAACGGGTTACCAACTTTATGATCAGTATAAACAGTACCATCTTCTTTGGTTACTTTCGGCATATGGCAGTCGACACAAACAACGCCGTTTTTGCCATGGATGCCGTCACGCCAAGTTTCATAGCCCGGGTGCTGAGCTTTTAGCATAGGCGCTTTAGAGACGGCGTGTTGCCAGTCTTTAAAGTTGAGCGCGTCGTAGTACTGTTCCATCTCTCCAACGGTGGTGCCCATATCCCAAGGGAATTTCACGGCTTTCGTTGGCCCTGTGAAGTAATACTCAACGTGGCACTGAGCACAAACCGAAGCTTGTTTATCTAAACGCGATTGCTCATCAAATTTTTTACCAATTGCTTCAAAGGCGCGTTCAACGTAAGGGCGGGTCAGCGCGAGTTCAGGTTCGCCGTTCTTGAATTTTTCACTGCGGGTGTCGTGGCAATCTGCACAGCCGATAGGGTTTGAAATTTCAGCGCCTAAACGTGCCCATTTTCCTTCAAAGTATCCGTCTTCGCCGCGCTCATCGATAACACGCGCAACATCCGGGCTTTTACAGCTCCAACAGGCCATTGGCATTGGGCCTGATTTAGGGTCGGTTGGGCCACCCGTTCTAAGTGTTTGACGTACATCATCAAGTGCATAGAAGTGTCCACGAGCTTTGTTGTAATCTTTGGCAAAGCCGTAGCCTGCCCATAAGATCACCATGTTAGGATCGTGGGCAAGGGCGTCTTCGATTTCGACACTCTCGCTCGTTTGTTTCCAAGAATGGTATTGGTCAGGATGGTCTTGTTCGTAGGCCTGATTTCTTGGATCCATTAACTCTTTTTCAGAGGCAGCAAAAGCGGGCACACTTGCGGTGCCTAATATTGCTAATGCAGCAACGGAACTTATAATCCAGTGCTTGTTCACGATGGTATCTCCATATTCTAATTTTTGAAATGCGTTGTGGGGCAAATTTCCTAAACAAGATTTGGAGATGTCTAATGATAGACGTATTCATATTAACTCATAGATAGAAATATTTTATTACAGCTCGACCTATTTACTGTTTTAGATCAATTTAACTAGGTGATGAAGCTCACATCTATATCCATCTAACCCTAAAGGGTTAGTGTTTTTTGGTTCGGGGATGAATTTCATATCCATTAAAAACAATGGGTTATGTAAAAATTCACACAGCAATAATAGTGATATTGCTCACTAATTAAACGTTGGCTGTTAGGGGAATACAGATAGTCGTACTATTATATATTCGTGAAGCGTTGTGGCTCATCCTAAATAAGAATTGATTTCATTTCTGAGTAATTTCGGACTTATTTTAAATAGTTCGCTGATTGAAAGGAAAAGTCATTGGTTATTAATCCGATAAGTGAATGTTTAGGTTCGCAATATTGGGTTTAAGGAAAGGATAAAATGGGCAATGTTAAATTGACCATGGTGATAATGCTTCAGGCTCTCCTAGCATTTACTCTCTGTGGTTATTCACTCAATGCCTTTGCCGACGATGCAGCCCTCGTGCAAGAAGGGGACTCTACACGGCATAAGGTGGAGTTGATACGTGATAAGGATTACAAATGTATCCAATGTCACAAAGACTCGAAACAAACTCTGGCAGGCTCTCATGGAGAGAATGTTATCGAGATCAGAGGTACGGCGCCAAGCTGTACAGACTGTCATAGTAATATCGGCCCAGACCATCGTGATGGCGCGTCGACGGTGATTAAATATCATGCTGCACAGTCTCAACCTGGCACAGATAAAACCTGGTTAGATCCAGAAGCCATTCTCAAAGCAAACAGTCGATGTACGGATTGTCATCAACCGCAATATCTACAAAAAGATAGTTGGACGCATGACGTTCACGCAAAGAATCTAACCTGTACCAATTGTCATTCAGTTCATGCTGAGAAAGCCAAAGTGCTCTCTTACGACCACAAAGCAAAAATTAAGATGTGTGTCGATTGCCATAAAGACTTCAACGAAAAACGTGAAGAGGAGGGCAAGTAATATGAGTTGTTCAAGACGAAATTTCCTTGCCGGCACGGGCGCAGTGATATTCACCACGGGTGTGGCAACAACTTCAGTCATCACTGCACGTAGTTCAGTGGCAAGTGAAGAAACTGAGAAAGCAGTGCGTTATGGCATGCTTCATGACGAAAATGCTTGTATTGGCTGTACTGCTTGTACCGATGCCTGTCGTGAGGTCAATAAAGTGCCTGAAGGGGTATCCAGACTGGAAATCCACCGCTCAGAGCCTATCGGCGAGTACCCTGATGTGGAGTACCGATTCACTCGTGAGTCCTGCCAGCATTGTGAGAACCCTCCTTGTGTTTATGTGTGTCCAACGGGCGCTGCATACAAAGATGAGAAGACAGGCATTATCGACGTACACAAAGAGAAGTGCGTGGGTTGTGGTTACTGTTTAGCAGCTTGCCCTTATCAAGTGCGCTTTTTCCACCCTGAGGATCACTCTGCAGACAAATGTAATTTCTGCCGTGATACTAATTTGGCGCAGGGCAAACTGCCGGCATGTGTAGAGAGCTGTCCAACCAAGGCATTGGTGTTCGGTGATTTGAATGATCCCAATAGCGATATCAACAAAATGCTGAGCATTAAAGTGATTTATCGCGATAAGGAGCATCTAGGCACGAAACCTAAGTTGTTCAAAGCCGCATTCCATAAGGGAGGTGTAGTATGAGTACGTGGGAAACAGCCTTTCATTTCGACTCCCTTGTTTGGGACTGGATCATTGCGATCTATCTTTTCTTGGCAGGCATGTCTGCAGGCTCCGCTCTAATTGCCATTTACCTCAAGCGTAAGGTTATCGAAGGCGACCCCGCGCAAAACGGCATTATGAAGGCGATGGCTTGGCTCGCGCCTTTTGGCATCATTGTTGGTTTGCTTATTTTGGTATTCCACCTGACCAAACCGTTAGAGTTCTGGAAAATCATGATTTACTACAACCCATCCTCGGTGATGTCGATGGGTGTCATCTTATTCCAAGTTTATATGGCGGTGTTGTTTGTCTGGATTGGTATGATCTTCAGAAAGCCAATCATGGATGTGTTGGGAAGCAAATTCGATTTTGTTGAAACCATTTTGCTCAAGCTTGAGAAAATTGAAAACGGACTAGAGCTGTTTTTGGGTTTTCTGGCTATCGTATTGGCGGCGTATACGGGCTTCTTACTGTCCGCACTAAAAACGTACCCGATGCTAAATAACCCAGTACTGCCAATCTTGTTCTTGTTCTCGAGCTTGTCTTCGGGTGCTGCAGCGAGTTTGCTGTTCGGCATTCTAGTGTTCAAAGAAGATTCACATAGCCCAAGCGTGAAGTGGGTGCACAGCTTTGAGCGTCCAGTGGTGTTGTTTGAGCTGTTTGTGATAGTGACCTTCTTTACTGGCCTTATCTTCAGCGGTGGTCAAAACGAAGTCGCTGCATGGAGTGCCATCGGCGGTGGTTTTTGGTCTAGCTGGTTCTGGTATGGCGTGATTGGTATCGGGATGTTGTTGCCATTGGCGCTAAACTACTTTAGCCCAGGAGAAGTGAAGTTGAATCACGGATTTATTCTTGTGGTCACTACTTTGAGTTTGATTGGGGTGTTGATGCTGCGTACGTTTGTTTTGTATGCGGGGCAGATGACGGTGGTTTAGGGGGGGATGTTTAATGCGGACTCCTAACCCCCGTCATTCCTGCGCAGGCAGGAATCTTCTGGAGGCTTGGTGCACGCTTTGAGTAGACCCCTGCCTACGCAGGGGTGACGGCTTCTTTAATAGGAATGAGTAGAGAGCACAAGACTCTCAACAACCGTCATTCCTGTGCAGACAGGAATCTTCTGGAGGCATGGTGCACGCTTTGAGTAGACCCCTGCCTACGCAGGGGTGACGGCTTCTTTAATAGGAATGAGTAGAGAGCACAAGACTCTCAACAACCGTCATTCCTGTGCAGACAGGAATCTACTGGAGGCTTGGTGCATGCTTTAAGTAGACCCCTGCCTACGCAGGGGTGACGGGTTCTTTAATACGAATGAGTAGAGAGCACATGACTCTCAACAACCGTCATTCCTGTGCAGACAGGAATCTTCTGAGGGCTTGGTGCACGCTTTGAGTAGCCCCCTGCCTACGCAGGGGTGACGGCTTCTTTAATAGGAATGAGTAGAGAGCACAAGACTCTCAACAACCGTCATTCCTGTGCAGACAGGAATTTTCTGGAGGCTTGGTGCACGCTTTGAGTAGACCCCTGCCTACGCAGGGGTGACGACTTCTTTAATGGGAATGAGTGGAGAGTACAAGACTTTCAACAACCGTCATTCCTGTGCAGACAGGAATCTACTGGAGGCTTGGTGCACGCTTGAGTAGCCCCCTGCCTACGCAGGGGTGACGGCTTCTTTAATAGGAATGAGTAGAGAGCACAAGACTCTCAACAACCGTCACTCCTGTGCAGACAGGAATCTACCGGAGGCTTGGTGCACGCTTTGAGTAGCCCCCTGCCTACGCAGGGGTGACGGCTTCTTTAGTAGGAATGAGTAGAAAGTACAAGACTCTCAACAACCGTCATTCCTGTGCAGACAGGAATCTACCGGAGGCTTGGTGCATGCTTTAAGTAGACCCCTGCCTACGCAGGGGTGACGGCTTCTTTAGTAGGAATGAGTAGAGAGTACAAGACTCTCAACAACCGTCATTCCTGTGCAGACAGGAATCTACTGGAGGCTTGGTGCACGCTTTTAATAGGAACCAAATCATTACATGATCGGCTACATAGGATTATTTACATTAATCACAGTTGCAGTGACGAGCTCATGCGCAGTTTTGCATGGCCTGATTTGTTACGCTAAGCCTCAGCGTTTCGCTGCGAGTGAAATTAGCCTAAGCCGATTCTTCAGCACAATATCTTTCTTGTTCTCGTTAAGCTCTATTCTAGTATTGGCTTACGCATTCGCAGTTGACGATTTCTCTATTCGTTACGTTTCAGACAACTCCAATCAACAACTCCATTTAGGTTACAAACTCGCCGCCACATGGGGTGGACACCAAGGCTCGATGCTATTTTGGGTGGTGACATTGTCACTTTGGGGTGCGATTATTGCTTGGTCAAAGCCGAAAAACCGTTCAACGAGCTATTCAACGAGTCATGCAAGCTTGGTCATGCAGTCTATAGTCGCTATCTTCGCTTGGTTTACACTGCTCGCATCGAACCCGTTCGAGTTAAACACGGTCATGCCATTACAAGGTCGTGATTTGAATCCCATGTTGCAAGATATTGGGCTTATTATCCATCCACCACTACTGTATGTCGGTTATGTTGGATTTGCGTCAGTACTCGCGATGGCTTTGGGGGCACTACTGTCAAAGCACGTTGATCTAGACTGGATCCCACGTGCACGCATCTTCACTCTGGTAGCATGGCTGTTTTTGACAGCAGGCATCGCTTTAGGTTCTTGGTGGGCATACTACGAGTTAGGCTGGGGAGGGTGGTGGTTTTGGGATCCGGTTGAAAATGCCTCTTTGCTTCCATGGCTCACCTCTACTGCGTTATTGCATACCATGATGGTTGCTCGCAGCAAACAGCTTGTTTTTTGGACTTACTCTCTTGCGTTTATCACTTTCTGTTTGAGTATTCTTGGCACCTTCATTGTACGCTCTGGGGTGCTGACATCGGTGCATGCGTTTGCCGTCGATCCGACCAAAGGCTTTAGCCTGCTGGCGATTCTAACCTTAGTGTTTGTTCTCGCCTTTGTCGCTTTAATTGCCAGGGTCGATTCTATCAAGTCGCTCAGTATTACAAACTTGGCGACTAAGCCATTTCTAGTTCTGATTTCAGCTAATTTGTTTGTATTGGCTACCGCTGTGGTTGTGTTTGGTACCTTTTACCCGATGGTTTACGAACTTGCAGGACTTGGGAATATTTCGGTTGGTGCTCCGTACTTTAACTTGTTGTTTGGTCCCATCGCGATAGTGAGCTTATTTGTCATGGGAGCTGTACCGTTTCTTAGCTGGTCGCGTACCAGCCAGAAGTTGAGAATTGGACTGCCCGTTATGTTGTTGGTTGTTTCACTGATGTTGGCTTTTGTTATCGTGATCTATTGCACCATGCACTATGAGCCAGTCGGCGCGCAGTGGTCGAACTGGGCGCTCTTTACAGTTTGGGCAAGCCTTTGGGTTCTAATGTCACATATTGCTACAGTCCTCGCCAAAACTAAGCAGACATCGCTGTCGGCATGTATTGCGCACGTTGGTATTGCGATCGCGGCGTTTGGTTGTGTGATGAATGCTGAGTATTCTTATGAAATCACCAAAAGGCTTGGCCCTGGCAGCCAAGCAGAGTTTGGGGATTACCAAGTTACCTACGTTGATACCCATTTATACGTAGGTCGAAACTTTACCGCCGAGCAAGCCGTTATTGAGATCACCGTTCAAGACAACGACCCACATACTAGAACCGCCACGCCCGAAAAACGTCACTATTCGGTGCGAGTTATGACCATGACAGAGCCTTCCATGACACCACTGTGGCACGGTGATATTTATATCTCTTTGGGTGATAAAGTCGATACAACGGATTACGCCGTGCGTATTCAATTCAAAGCGTTTGTTCGTTGGATTTGGTTCGGTGCACTATTGGTGTGTATCTCTGCATGTACCGTATTGCTGAGATCGTCCAATAATGTGGCAGCTTCAAAAAATGCGTCACTGATATCGTCATTGAGGGAGACTGCGAATGATTGATAAATTGCGTTTGGCTTTCTCTCCAATCAAGCTGTTGTTTGCACTCTTGCTATGCTCAAGTCATGCATTCGCGACACAAGCCCACTCTGTTGACCTGTTTGAGTTTGATACTCCCAAACAGCAGAAGCAAGCTATCGATCTCGCTAAAACCCTTCGTTGTCCCATGTGCCAAAACCAAAACCTGATCGAGTCTAACTCTCCAGTCGCAAAGGATATCCGATTACGAGTGTTTGAACTGGTCAAATCAGGGAAAAGCAATCAGCAAGTGAAAGACTATATGGTCGATCGTTATGGTGAGCACGTCCTTTATCAACCCGCATTAACTGGTAAAAACATTCTCCTTTGGGGAATGCCCATAGTCTTCGCCTTATCACTCGGTGGTTTGATGGTTGTGACTATCCGTCGAAATTCCCGCAACTAGTTTGTAGCGATGTAAATAGACTATTGATATCAAAGCCTAAATTGTTTATCTCTATAACTAGTTCAAGGATGAAGGAGATAAGCTGCTATGCCGTATTCAGTTTCTACTGATAAACAACACCTCGATATCACACTCATACACCGCTATCTCTCAAACAGCTATTGGGCGAAGGGCGTTCCTTTATCTGTGGTTGAAAAATCGATTGAACACTCTTTGTGTTTCGGCGCCTATGACAGTGGCGGTAACCAAGTGGGCTTTGCACGCATTATTACTGACCGTGCGACGTTTGCCTATCTGAGTGATGTCTTTGTCATCGACGAAAAACAAGGTGAAGGCATTGCCAAGCTCATATTAAGCACCATAGAAAAGCACCCTGATCTGCAAGGCTTGAGACGAACCATGCTGGGTACTGTCGACGCGCATTCGCTCTACCAGCAATTTGGGTTTGAATCGATTCAACAGCCGGAGTTCTTGATGCAGAAAAAGGGAATTGAAGCCTATGTCTAACTTTAAAGGCCTTAGCAGCGAAGAAAGGCGCTATTCACTTTTGACAGATGCGCCTCAGCATAAGTCCACAGTCATCGATTGGTATTTTGATGCTTGGGGCAAGCGCGATCCTAACAACACTCTAGAAAGCTATTCCGAAAAGCTCGAGAACTTTTTGCAAGATGGCTCTATCCCGGCACATGTTGTTATTTGTGATGGCGATCGGCTAGTTGCCACCGCGCATATTCGAAAGCATGAAATCCCGAGTTACGTGGATTATGAGATGTGGCTTGGCGGTGTTTATGTTGACTCCGATTATAGAGGTCAAGGCGTCGCCAAAATAGTAGTTAATAGCGTGATTGAAGAAGCAAAGTCCCGTGGCATTAAGGCGCTTTATTTGCAAACGGAAGATCTATCTGGTGGGTTGTATGCGGAACACGGATGGAGAAAGCTTCATCAAATTAATAATAAAGGCTGTGAGGTGATAGTCATGGTCAAGGAACTATAATATGACACCTATCCAACGAGAGTTTTTCCAACGGTTTCTTAATACGTTGTCGGCGCCTGAAAGCATCGATATCGACAACATCATTGCTGAGCATTATTGCGCCGATGAATACAATGCCAACGAGTGCGCCAGACTGATTAACGAAGGTATCAAGACCGCATCATGCGGATTAAAAGCGGGTTGGGATATCGAAGATGAACCCTTGCCTCAAGTTGGCAGTTATTCGCTTGTCCTAGATTGGCAGCAAAACCCGGTATGCGTGATTCAATTAACGTCTGTCGAAGTATGTCCATTCAATCAAGTGAGTGACGAGTTCGCCTATGCAGAGGGCGAGGGCGATCGCACATACGCATGGTGGAAAGAAGCACATATTAAGTTTTTCGAATGGTACGCCAATGAGATTGGTGTGGTATTTTCGCCCGAAAGTGAATTAGTACTAGAGCGTTTTAAAAAGGTGTATCCAAGCTAAATGAAAAGTATCGCAATCCAAACAGAGCGTCTCTCAATGGCGCAGATCACTCACGTCGATTTTGACTTGTTTAAGCGCTTACAGACCGAGCATGAGGTTATTGAGCTTTGCTTTGATAAACCTAGCGATGAAGACATTCAAATGCGATTTGATGAACGCCTACCCACATGGTGTAAAGGTTCAGAAGAGTGGCTCTGTTTGGTTGTTTCACTCAAGCATACTGGTGAAGCCGTTGGTGTGACGGGCTTCAAAGTCTCAAATGGCTATGCGGAAGTTGGCTATTTGTTGCTTCCAGAATTCCATGGCTGTGGAATTGGCACTGAGTCGTTAGAAGGTTTAGTCAAATGGGCGGAGCGCGATCTCGATCTCAACAGGTTTTCCGCGATTGTGACAAAAGGAAACATAGGCTCAGAGCGTGTGTTAGAAAAATGCGGTTTTGTGCTGACCAAGGTAGAGAAAGACGCCTACCAAATAGGTGGTCAAACATTTGATGACCATATTTTTCATCGTGGATAATGTCACGAGGAGTGCCCTTTGATTCGTAATGTCACCGTAGCGGATGCGGAAGCTATCGCAACGATATACAACCACTATATAGTCCATTCAACTTGCACATTTGAAGAAGAGATCGTGTCAGCGAAGCAAATAGCTGAGCGTATTGAGACGCTGATTGACTCGAAGATGCCTTGGCTTGTGTATGAGCATCAAGGGCAAGTGGTCGGTTATTGTTATGCTAAGCAATGGAACGCGAGAAGCGCTTATCGGTTTACGGCCGAGTCCTCTGTTTACCTCTCGCCTGAGTGTCCGTTAAAAGGGGTGGGCAGTAGACTCTACGAGCAATTGTTTAGCCGATTACGTGACGATGGAATTAGGAACGTCATGAGTGTCATTACACTGCCGAATGATCAGAGCACCAGATTCCATCATAAAATGGGCATGGAGCAAGTAGGGCATTTCAAACAAATTGGCTACAAGTTTGACCGCTGGCTCGATGTTGGATATTGGCAGAAAACACTCTAAGCCAGAGGAGTATCTGTGGCTACTGCTAACCAAAATCTAACGTCAGTAATAGTCTGTTCTCCCCAGAAGCAACGGAGGGCGAGCGATGAACCAGACCGCCACCTTCGTTGCCGATCCATTTTTCTCCTTTGAGTAATGCGACATCTCCACAAGTCAGACGTTGAATATCCGTTTCACTTTGATGCAGCCCAGATTCTGAATCTGGAAGACCATTGCTGCCATGTCCGAGTTTAGAGCGATCTACGACATCGTGCTCTAACCAGTCAGTGGCGACACCGCTGTAGGTGGTTACCAAGCGGCAAGGCACTTTGTCAGTATGGAAGCGCGGGCACATGGCGCTTTCTAGTGTGGCGAGCCGAAGCCCTGCGTAATCAAGCTCAAACAGGCAGCAAAACATATCGACCAGTTCAGCGATATTTTGGAGCAGCGCTTTTGGAGCCAAGCCATCGGTGGCGTATTCCAATGCTGCAAAAGCGTCACTTGGTGATACTGAAACAGATTTTTGAAACTTAGGGTTATTAGCAAGAAACTCATTGGTTAAATGTTGTAAATCGGCGTCGAGTTCACGTTTCCAGATAGCGATATTCACTGATTCTTTATAGATATCGGTTAACACGGTTGGGTGGTCGCCAGAAGCACTTAATCGCACTGTGGTTTGTTGGGTAGTGGGAGTTTGTATACTGCCTGTCGGCGAAGTGAGTGGGGCAATTGAGTCGCGTAACATGAAATTTCGCTCCTGGATTGTTTGAATTTATTGTTATGTTATAACATAATTTCGAGTATTTAAAACGGTCGATTTTTCTCTATCCACTGCGTATTAGCCACCTATGACTGCGATCGATTCATTGTTTCGAGTTCATTAACGCGCCTTAAATTTTCTTGAATTTATTTCCCCGTAGCCCCCATATTATCCTTAGACTTATGGGGAAATCGGGGAAGCTCGATAGAATCAAGAAAGTGGAAACGAAATGGGCAAGCGATACATTATAAGCAATAAGCATCATGACAATTTCATGCTAGCACAGCGTCACGTCGACAAGATTGCGTTGGTGACTGAAGGTGGTGGACAGCGCGGAATATTCACCGCAGGAGTGCTGGATGCTTTCTTGCGAGCGGAGTTTAATCCTTTCGACCTACTTATTGGAACGTCAGCAGGGTCGTTGAATCTCGCCTCTTATATTTGCGGTCACCAAGGTCATGCTTACAAGATGATCGCAGAAGCCACTCGCCACCCAGAGTTCTTCACCTTAGCGAAGTATCTGCTGAGCGGTGAAGGACTCGATCTGGACTACCTCGTCGATAGTGCCGAATCAACAATACCTCTTAACTGGGATATAGGTGCGGACTTTCTTAGAACCAAACAAGTCGTTGCAGTTGCGACTCATGGAACCGAACTCACTAGCGCTTGTTTTGATGTCACTCGGGAGAACTGGAAGCATGTGTTAAGCGCTTCTTGCGCGATCCCTGCGCTTCACAAACGCCCCATTGTCTTTGACGACACTCGCTGGTTTGATGGCGGTATCGCTGCGCCCATTCCGGTGGAAGAAGCCTACCGACGAGGCTATAAGCATATTGTCGTTGTCAGAACCATGCCGATAGACTTTGAAGATCATCACCCCATGGTCGAAGCGTTTTTGAAACGAGCACCATCGAAAACGCTTACTGAGTTGTCGGCAATGCTGATTAAGCATGAAGAGAGCTATCGCCAGACTCAACGTTTTCTTGCTTCTCCACCGGACGATGTAGAAATCTATGAGATTTCCCCTGATAGAGCTCTGCAGTCCTCTGTCATTGGTAGCACCAAAAAGCAATTGGATTCTGATTATATGCATGGCGTGCGCCTTGGCCGTCTCTTTGTTGAAAGCGTGGGAAGAAAGCTTGATATCCCTTACAAACCTTATCAGCGCTATAAGATACAGACCTCAGAGTTTGCATCACAGGCGCAAAACAGCGAACGGATAGAAACAACATGGGCATCCCGCACGACAGGGCAATTTGAGGGTGAGGTTGGTGTCAATATAGAGTGGATTAACGTCAACCCCAATCGTCACCAAAGAGCGATTGTGTTGGTACAAGGGAGAAATGAAACGTTCTGGAAGTATCAAGAGTTAATTCACGAGCTTAGCCAGTACTTCAGTGTGTACACATACGATCATCGCGGTCAGGGTGAGTCTGAGCGCTTGGTTGAGGAATCAGAGCTTGGTCATATTGATGATTTTCGCCGCTACGTAGAAGACTTAGCGACCTTCATTGAAACGGTTGTTCATAAGCAAGGCGGTCATGATGACATTGAAATGTTGGCTCATTCGATGGGCGGTGCTGTCGCGACTCAATACTTAGCTACAAAACCAAATAAGGTAAAGTCATGTGTGCTAACAAGCCCTATGTTTGGTTTAAAGTTACCCAAAGTTGTTGGTGGACTTCATTCTGCAACCATTAAAGTCATCAGCCAGCTACAAAAAACACCTCACTACGCACCCACACAAACAGCGTTTGTGACTAAGTCGTTTGAAAACAATGACCATACGACGAGTAAAGTCCGTTTTCAGGCGTACAGCAACTTGTTAACCAGTAATCCACACTTGCGGCTAGGCGGAGTCAGCCCAAAATGGATCACTGAAGCGATGGCAGCCGGAAAGCAATGTTTGCACTACGCCAAATCGATCACCACACCGATACTCATCATCCAACCAGAAGCGGACAACGTAGTATCCAATCCTGCTCAGGACTTGTTTAACGAGCGCTGTCTAACTTCTCGAATATTGAGTGTCCCTCATGCTCGGCATGATATTTTGATAGAAGCTGACCGTTATCGAGATTGGACTCTAAAACACATCTTTAATTTCTATGACCACAGATACAAAAACGTTTAAACTCTGAGGGGTTACGCTAGCATCACGCAAGCATGTCATCGCCAATCAACTGCTAGGTAAAGAGAAGTGGTATGTAAATTACACCGTTGAAGTCGTTGAGGTATAAAGGAGTTACTCAAATGAACGTGTCGTATCGTGAAATGCAGGTCGCGGACTATGATGCTGTGATGGCATTGTGGAATGAAACAGAGCATATGTTAATCCGTGAAGCGGATAGCCGAGAAAATGTGACGGCTTATCTCGACAAGAACCCAAACATGAGTTTTGTTGCGACGGTTCATAGCAAAGTTGTTGGGGCAGTCCTTGCTGGAACAGATGGTCGTCGGGGCTATCTTCAACATCTCGCAGTTGATGAAGGGTATCGAGGTCAACGGATTGGAAAAACGTTGGTTGAAAAAGTAACCGACGCCTTCGCTCATATTGGCATCAGTAAAACCCATCTATTCGTGAACACTGAAAATGAACAAGCTCAGATGTTTTATAAGTCCATGGGGTGGGAGGTGCGTCAGGAAGTGAAGATGTATTCGTTTAACTCATCAGCCAATCTGGATATTTAACGTGATATCAGTCCTTTGAGTTTTCTCGTAGAGTACTTAATTAGGCACCGATTCTTGTAGGGGTTTGGAGACTACACATAAACGGGCTGTGTCTATAGGAGTTAATGCACTCTTTTGCTGAATGTGATCGGCCAAACTCATTCCTCCTATTGATAAACATATTTGAAAGTGACAATCCTCTTACTAGCATACGCGAGCGGGATCTAGTAAAGCGGTGTTTCCGTAATTCATTCTAATGATCAAGGAGAGGAAGAGTGAAGTCACTACTTATCGCTGTAGGTCTGATGTTGGCAACATTTTCCAGCTTAGCGGAAAATGGTGGAGCACCTGGCACAATTTGTCAGTTGGAGTCTGGGCAAGTAATAACCACAAACCTTACTACGTGTTCTAAGAACACCAAGAAGCTTTAACCAACATATAAAAGGTAACCAACGCCAGCGTTGGTTACCTCGTTAGTATTTGATATCCGTTTTTGTCGGTTTAGTTTTTAAGGAAGCGGTTGTATACGAACAGTAGGATGAACGCACCGAGCGTCGCTGTAATTATACTGCCGATGTTTACTCCACTTGCACCGCCAAATCCCAAAAAACCACCGATAAACCCGCCTACAAACGCGCCAGCAATTCCGAGGAGCATTGTTTTTATCCAACCACCACCGTCATTCCCTGGCATCAGCCATTTCGCTAAAGCACCTGCAATAAGCCCGAGAATAATCCACGAGAAAATGCCCATGTGTACCTCCTTTGAAGTGAGAATTTTCTTAAGCATAGACGATCGGTAGATTTTCAACGGTTGGCTATTGGTTGCAGACGGTGATCTTATAGACAATCTCAATTTAGAGATGGTGGGCAGTAAGCGATAGTGTTCTATTATTAGGGAACGAATAAAAAACTTAGCACCATCAAGGAGTTTTGAATGTGTGTTTCCTTTTCCTCGGTTATTTCTGCCTCGTCTTTACAGAGCAGATGGTCAGCCATTTTTCTATCGCTATTTTTGCTTTGTTTTAGTGGAGCTCTCTTTGCAGAGAGTGAATCGGCGCAAACAACATCTCCCGCGGCAACGAGAGCGGAAGCCGCTCTAACACGTGTCAACGGCGAAATTCGTGATTTATCTGAGCAATTAAAAGTCACAACTGGCGATCAAAAAGATGCCATTCAGTTTCGTTTGTTTAACAAGAACAATGAGTTGCGTGAAGTAATAGGCAATGCCATTGATGCAGGATCACTTCCCAAAGAGATGTTGATTGAGCAAGTGAGAGTCCAACAGCAATATACTATTGGGGCAAAAGAGTACCTTGAGAAGAAAATCGACGCCGTCTCTGAGGAGTTTAACGGAGCGAAAGAGGAGAATAAGCTTTCAATTTTGAATTCCTACAGTGAGCTTCAAGACTATTTGAATTCAAGCTACGATGCTAGCTGGCAAAATTTGGAGTGGCTCGACAAACTGGATGTGCGAGACGAAGAGGCGGAAGCAGAGTTTAAGCTTCTAATTGGCAATAAATTACGCCTAACCTCGGCGTCAATTGAATATTTTGGTCAACAAGCCACAGCGATCAGCGCGCAAATTGCTTCCGCACCAGAAGCGGATAAAGCGGGTTTACAAACCAGCCAGCTCATTTTAAAGCAACGTTTGAACATTGAGACTAAAAGCCTACGAAATCTTATTGTACTTGGAGATGCAGTCGGGATAGACACATCAGAATATAAGCGCCAAGTCTTTTCGATAACGGGGAACATTACCCAAGACATTCTCGATGGAAAAGTGATGCTGTCACTCATTAGCCATTGGTGGAGTCAGGCGGTAGATTGGCTTGCTGACAATGCGCCGCAACAGTTATTCCAAGTGTTGATTTTCCTATTAATCCTGTTTGTAACTCGCGCTATCGTTAAACTAGTGAGGAAAGTGGTTTCTAAAGCGGTGATCAATAAAAACCTCAAACTGTCCCACCTAATGCAGAACTTCTTTGTATCGATGTCAGGCAATATTGTCTGGGTGATCGGTATTATGGTTGGCTTGTCTCAGATTGGCTTAAACCTTGCGCCTATCCTAACCGGTTTCGGTATTGCGGGTGTAATCATCGGTTTCGCATTGCAAGATACACTGTCAAACTTTGCCGCTGGGATGATGCTACTTATTTATCGTCCGTTTGATGTTGGTGACTTTGTATTTGCAGGAGGTGTAGACGGCAAAGTAAGCCACATGAGTCTGGTGAATACCACGATTCGAACGTTTGATAACCAAATTATCATAGTGCCGAATAGCAAGATTTGGGGCGATGTGATAAAGAACGTGACCCATGAGCGCACACGACGAGTCGATATGGTTTTTGGTATCGGTTATGGGGATGACTTGCTAAAAGCAGAAGCGGTTCTGACTGAGATTGTTCAGGCTCATCCTGCGACACTTAAATCACCGGAACCAATGATTAAGGTGCACACGCTGAATACTTCATCTGTCGATTTTATTGTCCGACCTTGGGTAAAAACAGACGATTATTGGGATGTGTATTGGGACATTACTAAGGAAGTGAAGCTTCGTTTTGATAAAGAAGGTATTTCGATCCCATTCCCACAACAAGATGTGCATTTGCATATGATTAAAGACAAGCTAACGGATTGATAAGCTGAGTTTAGTATTTTCACTCACACAGTGAATTGCGATTGTATTCACAAAACTTCTAGCCCAAGAGAGCTGCTAAAGTGCGACCATAACGGTTGGATGTTTAGCTCGTCTCTTGGGCTTTATTCATTCTTAATGTATTGAATGAATTAAATTTTCAATAGAAAGGAATCATATTATGTTAGGTAAACATCAGGAACCCTATAGCGCTTTTTATCGCTCCACTCACGACAACAAACATCTCGATACTAGAACGGAGCTTTTGGTTGGGCTATCCGCCGCAATGGGCATGAACTGTTTGCCTTGTACTCGTTACTATTTACATGAGGCAAAGAAAGCAGGGATTACCAAAGGTGAGATTTCGGATGTAACAGCGAAAGTGATGGCCGTCGCTGCTGGTCAGAAGAAATTGCAAATGCAAGAAGTACTGACGAAGTACAACATTTCACTAGATGACTATGATTAAAGTTCTCAACCGATTGTCGGTTGGGCTTCTGATGCACAAATGGAGTTGATGATGTTCCCTATAGAAGTCTTTATTGCGTATACCACCGCATGTGTGTTGCTGGTGTTATCTCCTGGTCCAGACAACTTGCTTGCTATAGGCAGGGGACTCAGTCAAGGCAAGCTTGCGGCTTTGGTGTCTGGCCTTGCTTCTGGTTGTGGGATCTTGTTTCATGTGATGTCGGCAACATTTGGGCTGACCTTACTTATTTAAACGTCGGAGTTGGTCTTTTACGCTGTGAAACTGATTGGCGCAACGTACCTGATTTGGTTAGGAATAAAGGTGCTTAGATTGCGAAGTTTATTTACTCTAGAACCGGCCAAGCCAACACCGTTAAAATCCATTTTCTCGACTGGTTTTCTATCGGCAGCACTCAATCCAAAGCCAGGCTTATTTGTACTCGCGTTTGTGCCTCAGTTTGTAAATCCATTGCTGGGTTCAGTGACATGGCAAATGGTCGTTTATGGCTGCTGGTTCGCATTACTTACCTCGGTCGGCTTTGCTTTGATGGGTGTATTTGCATCCCGTTTGGTAACTTGGCTCAAGAATAAACCTAAGGTGGTGTCTGGGCTTAATGTCGGCGCTGGCCTTACTTTTCTTGGTTCAGGGTTCGCCATAGCACTGATGCGTCAGAGGTAATGCTAGGTGGTACTGGTTCCATTTCTTGGTTACTATCTAATGAATTCATTACGTTAAAGTTAATTCATTAATAGGGACTTGGTATGATACGTCACATATTACTCATCCAATTCAAATCCACGGCGACGGAAGCTGACGTTGAGGCACTTATGTCATTATTTGAGGCAATACCATCAAAAGTTGACGGAGTAGAAGCGGTGGAGTGGGGCATCAACGATAGCCTTGAAGGAAAAAATAAACAGTATACTCACTCTGTGTTGATGACGTTTCGCGATGAGCAAGGCCGTCAAAACTACTTACCGCACCCAGAGCATGACGCGCTCAAAGCCGTGTTTCGACCACTACTCGAAGACATTATTGTCTTTGACTACTCTCTTTAAACTATCATGTTACATATTTCAAATACCGTTACGATTGCCGATTGGGAGATTGAGCTCACAGCCATTCGCTCTATGGGCGCTGGTGGTCAAAAGGTTAATAAAACCAGCTCTGCGATACACCTGCGCTTCGACATTAAACGTTCTACATTGCCTGACTTTTACAAAGAAAGACTCCTGTCGTTAACCGATTCGAGGATTACAAAAGAAGGCGTCATCATCATAAAGGCTCAACAATTTAGAACACAGGAGCAGAATCGTGAAGATGCTCTCGAGCGGCTCAAGAAAATAATACTTTCTGCGACAGTCGTTCAAAAAGCGCGGAGAGCGACTAAGCCGACAAGAGCATCCCAAAAGCGACGTGTTGATAGCAAAAAGCGTAAGAGCCAAACAAAATCGCTTCGAGGAAGAGTACAGTAAATTCAATGTTGTAACCCTCCTTATCCCTGCCTAGGTGTATTTAAGACTTACAATACTTTCAACGATTGTATGCTGGTCTAGTTTTGAGATCTAAACCTCACAAAGCATAGCAAAGGCTGTTAATTTTCAACGAGATATGGATTTCATGATACGGGGTCGTATATTGTTAGCTTGAAGCTAGTAACCGAAGGAAAGATAGTTGGATATTGTTAAGGACGATTTGCAAAGCCACCAAATTAAAGCTCTACTTCAAGAGCACTTAGATGATATGTATGCCACGTCACCGGCGGAAAGTGTTCACGCTCTTGATATAGAGGCTCTACGCCAATCTAACGTAGAATTTTGGACGGCGTGGAACGAGCAAGAGTTGTTAGGGTGTATTGCGTTGAAAGCTTTGGACAGTGAGCACGCGGAAATTAAGTCGATGCGCACTGCTCATAATGCGAGAGGCAAAGGGGTGGCGAAAACACTGCTCAATCATCTTGTGAGTCAGGCATCTGCGCGGGGTTTTTCTCGTTTAAGCTTAGAAACGGGCACAGAGGACTACTTTACAGCGGCTCGCACACTTTACTCCGGCCATGGTTTTGTTGAATGCGACCCTTTTGCTGATTACGTGCTCGATCCCAATAGTGTGTTCATGACCAAACAGCTTTAGGAGAAACGATGCTCAACCTAATTTGTCTTATAGTCGTTGCTAATATCGTTGCTGCGTTAGCTGTCTTTGGGCTAGGTTTGTTTATCCCGTTTTTTAAAGTCACCAACTTGATGGATGGGGCGTTTTTTAATGCCGCTTCAATATGGTGTGTCACCGCTCTCGTTTGGGATGGTGGAAAGGTCAGTCGTACTTACGATGTAGACATAGTAACGCATAAAATGAAGGGCATGGTCACTGGGCATGACTTGCAAGGCGAAAAGCACCAGCACTATCGTCAAAATTACAGCTTTGGTTTATCGCTGTTTATTGCAGGTGGGATGCCAATGTTGATGGCGATTGCACTGTCGATTTTTTCTTAGTTCAATTTGTTTACAGGAAAAGAACCAGTGATGCCTGCACATCACTGGTTAACCATGTTTATCTTAATCAATCTCACTTCCATGGCGCTCACGCCATTCTTGCCACATACGCGCTTTAAACTCTAAGAAACCCATATCGCTGTTAGGCGCAAACTGCTCGATGGTGCGTTTTTCTGGGTTAAGGTAATCAAAATACTCGTAATGCTGAGTATTATCACGATTGTACTGGTAGCATTGAATAGTAATGCAAGCTTTACCATCGCTCGCTTTGTTTTTAAGTTGGTGAATTTGGTTTAGACCCGGTGATAGCCAAGTGACTTCGCCTTGTTTAAACACTTGAGTGGCAAACGGTGTCGGATCGTCGTGAAATTTAGACAGCATCGCAAATAATTTCACTGTTATTTCACCAGACAGCACCCTGATAATGGCATTAGCATCACCGTGGTTGTGGATAGGAGAGTAATGCTCGCTTGGCCATATCTCCATAACGAAAGGGATACCCGGTGATTCTCCGAGGTTTACCCCCATTGTGATTCGCAAATAGGTTTCTTCCGGTGCATCGGAGCCAAACTCGTTTGCCTTGGCTTTTAGCGTTTGATAACACCATCCATTGACGTCATTGATACTCTCGTTAATAGCCTGCTCAAACTGCGGGAAGGCTTGTGTATTGAGGGTAAATTGCTTACCTGAGATGTTGGCGTACAGCTGCTGACAGGCTGGGGTTAAGTTCTCTGCAACGGTTTTGTGCTGGAAGGCGATGTCATCCATACTGATATCGTCTGTTTTGGCGACAAACAGCGGAGGCTCGATGGTTACGGGGTCAATGAGAACCTTATCGGTAAGGCGGTTATCTGAAGCCAGAATATCGACGTCTTTCACTTCTTTAAGCCAGCTTTCAGCTTCGCTATCAATATCATTGGCACGAAGATATTGTTCATCTTGTTTAAGCCCGTATTCCAACAAGACGGTATTACCGCGTATCTCACCTTTACCATAGCGAACGACGGCGTTGTTACCATCGATACTGAGCCAATATTGACATTGCGGATCGCGATCGATGCCATGATGATTCGCAGCCAGTATTACCCAATCTCCAGAACCATCTAACCCTTGTATCGTTGTCGAAATACTGGTTACAGAGAGCTTCATTGCTCGCTTTCCTTCACCAAAGCAAAATTCTAAGAAGTTGAGTTCACAATCAGTACTCGCCGCTACGGCGACAACACCTTGCCCTCTGACAATGAGTTCCTTTTCTAGCTTTTTGGTGTGGCTAAAATCGGTACTACTGGCTAAGGATGGGTTATTGGTTTTTGTCTTGTCAGTCATTGTCATTTCCTTTTGAATTAGTGTCGTCATAGGCTCGAGTAGCGAGGATCCAGCTAAAATCAGCTCCAGCTCTTTGTGCACCTTGGTGGCAGTTCATACAGCTATCGTATTGGTGATACGTCTCCATAGTAATGTTGGCCAATTGGCACTCAGGAAATGGCATGCCGCCCGCTTGAACGGGTGTACCGTCTTCACATCCAAAGTCTCCATCGGTGGGTGTTTTGGCAGAAATAGAGGGTAATTGAGGCCATTGTGAACCAATTAGTTGATAATGCTCCCAAACGGTGCCTTTTAGCAGGTTGCGGTATCGAGTATTCATATCAGTGGTCGAATAGCCAAGCTTGTTAGGGTCTTCGCGCAAAGGAGTATCAGGAATTTGGCTAAGGCGAACCACATTGATGGGTGTCGTATTAGAAAAGTCTCCAGGTTCTGGTACTCGGCTTGCTCCGGGGTGTTGCGCGGGATTGGCTCTTAAAACTGAGGCTTCACGCTGATACAAGGTAGGGTCGTAGTAGGATGGCGTCATCTCTGCGGGTGTGGACGGGTCTTCGCCTAGGTTATCGACTTGTTCGAAGGTCGCCCAGACCCATTGTGGGAAGTTGGGCGTCTTCTGGGCGATATGAAAACCAACAAGACCAACCTTGGTCGTAGTACAATCACAGCGCATCATCGCATTTTTATCGTCATCACAGGTACCTGGTACGGATACGACAGCGTTATCAAGCGTAAAGAAACGAGAATGGAACTTCGGGTTTACTTTGCTGAGATCGCGCCATGCGGCTTTGACCTCTATAACACCCTCTTTATCCTTTCCGTTACCTGATGGCATGATGATGGCCTCGTTAGGCCACTCGCTACGATTGTAATAGCCGTTTTCTCGAATAAAGTCGTATTCAACTTTGTTTACTCTTACTTCGTAGCGGGTAAATAGACCAGTTTGATCGACCAAAGGCCCTCCAAAGGCTTGGTCTAACTCATCTGCAACCGTACTGAATTTGGAACCGCTAACCAAAACCGGTTGTCCTTCGTAATCTCCACTTTTGCAAATAGCCGTACCATTGCGAGCTGTCCACGCTACGGGCTTATCACCATTTTGTGGAAATAGGTTAAATGCGGATTTCCACCCAAGCCATACGGGAAGCTTCCCATCAGAGTAATGACCAAAAACGGCCGTATTGTTGGGTTCAAATGGTTCACCATGGGAGTTGGCTTTCGATGGCCACATTAACGCAATAAAGTTTTGCCAGTTGAAGTAGTCGAAGAATGGTCTCTTGACGACACCAGAAGCGGCAAAAGGTTGCGAGGGCACTTCGGCAAGCAAGTGCCCAGAGAGTTTGGGTTCAAGATGGTGGTATAGCTCGTCCTGACTCTCTGCAAGTGCTTGACTTGCACACAATGTAAAGAGAGTTAATGCAATAAGGTTCGCTTTCATTACTTGTCCTCACACTCTCTTGGCATGTTAGCAGCGAACATCGCATGCTGTTGAACGGCGATTTGCATTTGCAAAGACGTATCTAGATTAAGTAGGTTTGGATAGTTTCCACCGCTATAAGCTTGCGGGAACTGTGTCGTTTGGAAGTAGTTAACGTTCTCTTGGCTGTATTGGTTACATAGACCGTCAAAACCAAAAATAGGGGGAATAGTGACACCCATTTGAGGGTTGGTATCATCTACATTGGCAAATGCGCCAGCATGACATGATAAGCAAGAGCTGAGTTTGTTATCTACGGGGCCTGCTAAGCGGTCTTCGCAACCAAAGTGCTCATACTTCTCAATGGATTTGTTGAGGACGCTTTGACGCGCAGTAATGGATTCAGATTTTGGTACGGCTGGGAATGTCCAAGGATCCATACCCCATTGGAGCCCAACTGGTTGAAGATTATCCCAAACCGTCGTTCCGCCGTTGTTGATGTATGCGTATGTGCCGTAGACCCATCGGGTAGGCGAGCGGCTATCGACAACCGCGACATCAACCTGAACGAGGTGAACATCTTGAATTGTGCGGCTGCACTTATCATAATTGTCACTTGTTTCTTTATGACGGTTAGCCTGCCATTTAGGAGAGCCTTTGAGGTACTCCACATCAGTAGGCGTAACACTAGAAAACAGGAATTTGACGACCACAGTGCCTTCTTTGAACGGCATACCTTTAGTCGAGGTGATTCCGTTAACTGTCTCTAAGATAGGCTGGCCATTTTTATCAAAACTTTGGCCAATTGTGTACGCACCGATATCGTTGTACATACCCACAGCCCACGTTTCAAAGCCACGTCCTTCGCCATCGCTAGGGCCACCTACACCATAAAAGTCGCTTAAATGAGCGGTACGCTCATTAGTGAGTCCATGAACAAATTCACGTCCGGTTTCTTTTGCATAAGCCATCCATGGTATGTGAAACCATCGTGTTTGACCGTCTACGTCGACGATCAATCCTTGGTCATTGTTGAGGTCGCGGGTTTGACCTTGTTTGATGTAGTCGAGGATGCTGGTTATATAATCCTTGTATTTGGGTTCTTTAGACCAGTCTGGAATACTAGAGTCGCTAAAGTCGACACCTTTCGACTCAGAGAAAAGGTCGATGTTTAGCCAAGGGCACGTGACATCTGTGCAGGCTGCTGGCATTTCAGTGGGGTATTGATCGCTAAGCTTGAAAGTAGGCCCCTGCCAATTTGTGGGTGGTTTGTTTACAGCATTATTCCATGCTGGGGATTCTGCAAACGCTATGAAAGATGTGGTCGCTAGCCACAGAGTGAGTAATAGGCGATTTATGTTTATCTGTATCATAATGCTTCCTAGTGTTCTGACGTAAATGTGGTTCATTTTGTGACGGTGTCACTATTTATAGTATTTAGATAATTGCAATAGGTAGCGTCAGCATCGGCCGAAAGGGCAATGTTTACTGACGAACCATTGTTGTGATCGACCAAAATCTGTCCCGAAGTATCGTTTTCTTCATTTAAGGTTTGCTCGACTCGAATTCGAAAAGATTGAGTTTGAATCAATTGAGGATTAGTGATGACTGAAGCGGCGAGGGGATCCCAAAAGTCGAGGTACTTGCCAATGCCTTTTTTAATAGACTGGCTGTTGAGTACCTGAGTGAGAAAGCGTGCACTGTTGTTTTCTATTTGATTCAGCTCATCGACAAAAGTTTGAGTAATTGGAACTTGCTGGGTTGCATTGAGTGCGACGAGCGTAAGATTCAAATCACTTTCAATGATTGTCTGAGCGCCTAAGGGGTCGACAAAAATGTTCCATTCAGCCACTTTGTTGGAATAGCAAGGTGGCTCTGACAAGGTTGGTTGAATGTTCCCTTCAGCACCAGGCTCGACGAACTCACTCGTTAGGTTGCCTCCCATCATTATGATTTGAGAGATTTTGTCTTTTAACGCTTTGGACAAACTAGGCTTGTCTTTTGCGTATTCAAGAAATCGCCCCCATGTGGTTCCACCACCGATACATAGTAGCGAAACGGGTTCTGAGGCACTTAAGATGTATTCTTCTAAAAAAGGAATCGCATCTATGTAATCACGATGCATGTTTTGATGTGGAAACGGAGTGTCGTAGTGGTTATCGGCAGCCTCTCGTTCTTCTCCGGGAAAGGTGTTGCTGTATCGCATGGGGGCATTAAACCCTTTGACGACTGGTATATGTAAGTCTGCCGCTTTTCCAGTTAGCGAGAGCATGTTGCTAACGTTGTGTAGCCCATGACTGAGGTGTGCATCACCTGTACCAGTGACGGAAATCCCAACCACATTGACTTCGGGGTGTAGCAGTAGATACAGCATTGCCATGTAGTCATCGAAGTCGACGTCGGTGTCGATTAGAACATTCACAGTGATCTCCTTATATGTGCTTGTGCACATAGAGGCTAGGACAAGATTTGTTAATGTCTCGTTAAAATTCTAAACTTGATAAAAAGCAACAGGATTGGAATATGGAAGCGATCAGAGAATGGCGGGTGAACTGCCCTTATTGCGGGGAGGCGTTTGAGACCTCTATTGATTGCACGTTGGACAATCAGGAGTATATTGAAGACTGCTATGTCTGCTGTCGCCCAATTTTGTTTGAAGTTACCCTAGAAAGTGAAGACGTGTTTGTGACTGTACGGCATGAGAACGAGGTTTAGATTGAAATTCAACTAATTACGCGCTAAAACATCAGATTGTTATATGGATGTAACTCGGAGTTGGTTTGGATATTGGGGTCTTTTTTACCGGTTTTTCGTTAGGTTTATCGTTAATTCTCGCGATCGGAGCACAAAACGCATTTGTCTTAAAGCAAGGGTTAAAACGCCATTATGTATTTGCAGTTTGCGCGGTCTGTGCGGTTTCTGATGCTTTGCTGATTACCGCCGGTGTGAGTGGCTTTGGAGCAGTGATTGAAGCCTATCCTTCTGTCGAAACGGTTGCTCGATATGCAGGCGCGGCATTTCTCTTTATCTACAGCTTTCAGAGTTTTCGCTCTGCAATTTCAAGCAACCATCAGCTAGATCCTGAAGGGGATAGCAACGCCAGTCTGATGAAAACAGTGCTTATTTGTTTAGCATTAACATGGCTCAACCCTCATGTTTACCTAGACACCGTCGTTCTTCTAGGTTCTATCTCAACGCAATATGCCCCTCAGCAATTCTCGTTCGGCCTTGGTGCGGTAACGGCCTCATTCGTCTTTTTCTTTTCGCTAGGATATGGCGCCAGGCTCCTCACTCCAATTTTTCATAAGCCTATTTCATGGAAGATTTTGGAGGGGCTAGTGGGCTTTATCATGCTCGCGATTGCATTGTCTTTGATTTCAGGTTAGGTGGAAATGAGTAAATTAATTGTGGTTACCGGTGGAAGCAGAGGCATTGGCGCTGCTACATCCAAACTGTTAGCGGCTAAAGGCTATAGAGTGGTCGTTAACTTCTTATCAAACGCCAAGCGAGCAGAGCAGGTGGTTAGTGATATACGACGAGATGGTGGAGAAGCGTGTAGTTATCAGGTGAATATTGCCAGTGAGGATTCAGTTGTTTCCATGTTTGACTCCATCTATGCAGAGCATGGCGAGATTTATGGGTTAGTGAATAATGCAGGGATCTTAAGTACGCAGTGCACCCTTGAGCAGATTACCGCGGAGCGTATTACTCAAATCTTAGCGACTAATGTGACTGGAACACTACTATGCGCCCGTGAAGCAATTAAATACATGAATGGGGGAAGCATAGTGAATGTTTCTTCTCGCGCATCGGTTACCGGGTCACCATTTGAGTACCTGGATTATGCCGCCAGTAAAGGAGCGGTGGATACTCTTACTAGAGGGTTAGCGTCCGAACTAGCCGGTAGAAATATTCGTGTAAACGGGGTGCGCCCGGGACTGATTAATACGGAAATGCATGCCGATGGCGGAGAGCCAGAAAGAGTTAAACGATTAGAGTCGCAGATCCCACTCGGCCGGGGAGGTGAAGCGGAGGAAGTTGCCAATGCAATTTCATGGCTGATATCAGAAGAGGCTTCTTTTGTGACGGGCACATTCGTGGATGTATCTGGCGGAAAGTAAGGAAACAAATGTATGAAACAACAAGCGCTCAGTTGTCATTGTGGAAATGTGCAGCTTTCTTTTGACCATTGGCCTGAATCGGTCACCTGCTGTAATTGCTCAATTTGTCGACGCTATGCCGCGCTTTGGGGTTATTTTCAACCAAAAGACGTGATGGTTGAAATAGCGAAAGAGACAGTAGCTTATCGCTGGGGGGATGGCTGTATCGATTTTCATCACTGCGCTGTGTGTGGTTGCGTTACTCATTATGAGTCTGCTGATAGCTCATCGACCCCGAGAACGGCCATCAACTTTAGAATGGCGGATGGCCTTAAATCTACCCAGGTTAAATATTTCGATGGAGCTGAGTCTTGGTGTTTTCTTGATGAAAGTGAGGTGCGCAAGGTATGAATCAAGAGAGGTTGAGTTTTCAAGATATCACGCTTCGGGTCGCTACAGAGCAAGACTTTGAACCGCTCTATCAACTTATGACAGAGGATGAAGCTTGGACGAAGCTTAATGGTCCTTACTTTGGTTATCAGCGTCCAACGCGTGAGCAGTTTAGCGAGGGTTACTTCTCCAAACTCATGTTGGGTAATGAAGCGCTTGTTATTGAGTATCATCAAAGAGTCGTCGGAACGGTAAGTTGTTACTGGGAAGACCAAAAAACCCGTTGGCTTGAAGTTGGAGTACTGGTTTATGACTCCCGACTTTGGGGCTGTGGCATTGGCATGAAAGCGCTGATCCCATGGGTGAGTTATCTGTTCAATACTCTAGATATAGAGCGAGTAGGGCTGACTACATGGAGCGGCAATCCGCGAATGATGAAGTGTGCGCTAAAACTTGGTATGACCCAGGAAGCGCGCCTGCGCAAGGTTCGTTACTATCAAGGGCACTATTACGACAGCGTTAAGTATGGCGTGCTGCGAGAGGAGTGGCGTGAACTAGAAAAGCTTTGGCGTCAACGTGATCATATTTACTTGTTTGATTGGGGCGATACACTCATGGTCGATGACCCCAGCCAAAGTGGCAAGATGTGCGATTGGCAAAAAATTCAGCAGGTGGAGGGGGCGAAAGCGCTATTAAGTGGGCTCGCAAAATACTGCCCCATTTATGTCGCAACCAATGCCAAAGATTCTGCAGAAGAGGATGTAAAAAGAGCCTTTGAAAGAGCGCAGCTTGCTGAATACTTATCTGGGTACTTCTGTTTCAGCAACCTTGGTGTCGGCAAAGATGATGAGGATTTTTACCCACGCATTGCCTTTAAGCTCAATACAGATACCAGTCAACTCGTAATGACTGGAGATCAACTTGAACGAGATATACTGCCAGCAAGGCGTGCGGGATTGAGAACGAACTGGCTTAATGTGAGTTCTATTTCACATAATGAAAACGGCTTTGTTCGATTAGAAGATATTCTCTATCGGGAGCAAAGCCGCATGTCTTTGGTTGACCTCGACTAAAAGGTGGCTATTACGATGATTGGATGGTGGTGATAAGCTTCTCTGCTTGATCCAAATATTCACCACCAAACAAATTGCAGTGATTGAGCAAATGATACAAGTTGTAGATGTGCTTGCGGTACTCGTACATAGGCTCGATCGCCAAAATACTTTCGTATCCGTCGTAGAACTCCTGCCTAAACCCGCCGAAAAGCTCTGTCATTGCTAAATCACATTCTCTATCACCCCAATAGCTCGCTGGGTCATAGCATATTGGTCCAAACGCGGTATTAGCCGCATTGCCATACCAAAGGTCACCGTGTAGTAAAGACGGTTTGGGATTGTGCCCGGAAAGCTGTTCGTTTACCAGTTCAACAAATTCATCGATATCTGTGAATGTGATTTGTTTTTCTTTTAGAAGCTGAAGTTGCCAGCCAATTCGCTGCTCAGAGAAGAATCGTGACCACTTTTTGTGCCACTGATTAGGTTGCAGTGTGGTGCCAATATAGTTGTCTTGATCGAACCCAAACTCCTTTTGCTCGCCCCACTTGTGTAGTTTGGCAAGTTCCTCTCCAAGCTGGTAACTAGCAGGGCCAGTATCTAAGGGTTTTACAGGTATGTAATTGAGTACGATAAAGGCACACTCTTTGGTTTTACCAATGTGAACCAGTTCAGGTACATGAACCGTGTTGGTTTCTCTTAGGGCAGTGAGATTGTCGGCTTCGATTTCAAATTTCGCGATAAAGTCTTTGTCATTGATTTTGACGAAGTAACGCTGATCACCATCGCTGATCATGTAACACTGATTAATGTCCCCGCCGCTCATTTTAATGCGCTCGGAGATATTGAACTCAAACATTAGAGTTTCTGAAAGCTGATCTGAAATTGCTTGCCACATAAACGTCTCCCACCTGCCAACACTATGGCTAGTGTAGAACAATATTGCTTACATAACATACTGTCAGCGCACAGAATCATTGACGTGACACCCGAATTTTCCTTTGTGTTCTTACAAACGTGACTTAGGTTTGCTATGGTGAAGATCTTGTCATTATTGTCATTGCTAGGAGAGCAGTCGTGGTTGTAGATACTGACGGCTATCAAGCACTTATTGAACACCTTGCGCTCAATCTAAGTGTGTTTACCTCAGAGTTGGGGGATACAGGAGAAGAGACCATTGAGGACGTATCAACGGATATGGTTGCCTCAAATATTATGGCGGTCTTCGAACAAAACCCAGAGCTTCATGCCAGTGTACGCTTTAAACTTCTTAAGGAAGTGGATTTAGTTATCCAGGATCTGGAAGAAGTGTTAGCGGGCGTTTGGAACAAAAAGGCGACCAATGAACAAGTCGCTTTTCTTGAGGAATATATCGCACTAGTAAAAAATCTATTTGACACTGCGGTGGCAAAATACGATTAATCTAGGCGTTTCTCTCTGTATCGAATTACAGAGAGAAACGTTATTGAACACTTCTAAAGTGCCAAAACGTCGATGCCCAGTATGGGTTATCTAAGCGAGAAAGCACTACCCCTTTTGATGTCGAAGCATGCATAAACGTATTGCCACCTAAATATATTCCTACGTGACGGGTTTTTCTACCAGTTTTAAAAAAGACTAAATCTCCACTTTGCGCACTCTTGTAGGCGATTTTTTCACCTACTTTGACTTGCTGCGCTGTAGTCCGTGGTAATGAGAGAGAATAGGCGTCTTGATAGACCGCTTGAACAAATGCTGAGCAGTCAACGCCGGAATAATTGGTGCCGCCCAAACGATATGGAACACCTTGCCATTTTTTATATTCAGCGAGGAAGGGCGCATTATCTGGGGTATTGTAGTGTTGCCTTGTATGTTCCGCTCGCTCTGGCTGATTAGAGCACGCCGATACGAAAACTACCATACCGTATAAAATCAATGATTTAACAAATTTCATCTGTCACACTGCTTACATCTAAACGTAATAAAAATGTCACTAAGGATTACTAATATCCTGATAATTCTATACCAAGTTATTAAATAGTACGAACCTATTACTTATTTGGTTACCGTTTAATGGATCAACTCGACGGATTGTTTATGAAAACCCCAGACAAGGGAAAACGTGCCATCTCTTTGATTCACTCTTTGAGTGCTATCTTCTTAACAATTATTCTAATTTTTGTCGGCGCGAGTGTACTGAGCACCAATGGCCTTAATCAAGTTAAGCAACAGTTTGACAATTTATCAGAAAAAGCCCTTCCACTGTCTCTTAATAATGCCGCATTGACGCAAGATGTACTGGAACAAGTAAAACTGCTTAACTATGGTACACAGCTTGAGTCGACAGAAGAGTTAGAGCAGATCCGCCAACGCATCACGCAGCTTGTCGAGCAAAGTAATCAAAAGGTTGAAAACCTATACGCCATTGCCTCGGAGTTGGGCAATGCCGTTACACAGGAGCAACGAGAGCTCCTTGGGCAGAAAATTGTTGAACTTCAAAGAAGCACTCAAGCGATTCTGGCATACCAATCGCAAATACTGGCCATGAGTGCAGATATCGATAAAGAAGTGGCCGGCTTTCGATATGCCATCAGTACGCTTGGTCAAGAAATGAATCGCATCAGCTTGCTGTTTACACAAAACAATCCGTCTTCGGCCGATGCCGCTACACGAGTGGTGACGGCTGCTAGTTCTCTAGAGAGCGCATTCTTGATGCTGATGATGCAGACCGATCTGAAAAAGGCTAATGGCGAATATCGGCAGATGCGCAATCGCTATGCAAGCATCAATTTAGCCTACGATCAGTTTGAAGAGTGGCATCCAGAAATCAGCGAGTTTCCAAGTTTTACTGCGCCCTATGACATGGTGAAAGCAGGGTTTAAGCAAAGCGGTGTGGTTCGTCAGATCATTGAACGGTTGGAGATTGCGACTATACAGCGTGAAGAACTCGCCAAAGCCGCTGTGCTGGCAAATGAGACCACGCAGATCTTGTCAGCCATTTCGACAACAGCGGAAGGGCTCATTGATGAGAGCCAATCCGTGGTAAACAGCACCATTCAAACCAATATTTACACTCTAATCATTACCACAGCCGTGTTAGTGATGGTTGTTTTTGGATTGTTCTTTGGACTGCGCCGCTGGGTTAATCGCGCACTTAAGAGTATTACTAGGCAGCTAAAACGTTTGGTTGAGCACGACTTAACGGGCGTCGTAGAGCTTTCAGGTCCCTCGGAAATGCGTGATATTGCCAGAAAGTTGAATCAGGTTATTGAGTCGACCCATGACTCAATCGAAGTGGTTACCCGTAACTGTGAAACCTTGTACCAAACCGCAGAAATCAGTCATGGCGCAGCAGAATCGACGCGAAGCAGTTTGCTAGCGCAAAACGAATCTCTCGATAGCATGGTTGCTACAGTGACTCAGTTGGAAGCGTCAATCAAAGAAATCGCGACCGTGACGACGTCCTCATTTTCTGATTCGCAGCAGGCAGAAGAGTTTGCTTCTCTGGGGCTAAAAGCGGTCGAGGAGAATCAGCAACGTTTGCATACCCTTGAAACGACACTCGGCAACAATGAAACCTCGATGAATGAGTTGGATGGTAAAGTAAAGCAAATCCAAGAAATGGTCGATATGATCAGTGGTATTGCAGACAACACCAACTTGTTAGCGCTCAACGCTGCCATTGAAGCGGCGCGAGCGGGTGAAATGGGACGCGGCTTTGCCGTTGTTGCGGATGAAGTACGCAAGCTCGCGAGCGATACCTCAGAGCAAACCACCAATATTCGCCAAATGATGGCTGAGCTGATGGACGCCGCCCAAGATTCGAGACAATCTGTTATCGAGTCTCGAGCTGAAATGAATCACGCCCTAGATTCTAGTGAGCGAGTCAAAACGTCGTTCTCAGATATTGCGCTGTCTGTGAATCATATTCGAGAACGAGCGGAGCAAGTATCTGTGGCAACCGAAGAGCAAGAGCGAGCGACAGCAGAAGTAGGGCGCGCCATTGTTCATGTCACCGACCAAGGTGAGCATTCAAATATGCAGCTTGAGTCTATGGTTGAAAGTGCTGAGCAGGTGGCTGATATCGCAGGCCACCAGCAAGCAATGCTTCACAAGTACGAGCTCAATCGTCTATCCGTTTGAACGAACAGCAGTTTAAACGAATAGCGGTTTAACCTAATTAGACTCGCGATCGTTCCTAAAAGGCTGGGTAAGTAACTTATCCAGCCTCTGCTCGTTTTTAGCCGCAAATTCTGGAATGCCTATCTCCACCTTATCGTGTCCAAGCTCTGGCTGAGCGCGATAGGTGCCAAACCAGCGATCCCATACCGACAAAAAGAAACCAAAGTTGGAGTGTGTCTCCTTGGGTATTACCGAGTGATGAACGCGATGAAAATCCGGAGTCACCACGATTTTTCTTAGAGCTTTGTCTACGGGTGCAGGCAGCTTGGCATTGCTGTGATTAAACATCGCGCTCGCATTAAGAACAATCTCAAACACCAATACTGCAACAGGTGGGATCCCAAGCGCCATCACTACGCCAATTTTGATCCACATCGATAGCACAATTTCAATGGGGTGGAAGCGAGCACCGGTGGTGACGTCTATATCTCTATCCGCGTGATGCATGCGGTGTAATCGCCAAAGTATGGGCAGTCGATGGAACACGACATGCTGAAAGTAGATAACGCCATCAAGCAAGATGACGCTGATTGGTACTACCAGCCATAAGGGCAAGGCAAGGTGGTTGAAAAGCCCCACTTGAAGTTGAGCCGCGCGCAAAGATGCTTCAATCGCTAAAAGGGGCATGGCAACCGCTAAGGTTAAAGAGTTAAACCCTACGAGCGCGAGATTGTTACTCCAACGTAATAAACGGCTGCGCGTTCGCGCCTTTCTTGGGACTGCCCACTCCCAGACAGCGCAGAGCACTAATACAGAAAGAAAGATCGCTAGGCGAATAGTGTCACTGTTTTCCATTGCTATTGAGTTTCCTTTTACTAACGCACGTTGGCAGAGTAGAATCCCGCCACCTTTTGTCAAAGTACCATGATTATGAGACGCCACGCCTTCCACGCCATGTATGACGAGCGACTTGCCGCAGCCACTAAACCATTCAACGCCCGCGGAGCAAAAGTTGAACGTTGTAAAACCTGCCAAATCGCCAAGCAATACTGTATCTGCGAACACCAACCCGTACCGAACCTTGATATTGCGGTCATGCTGTTGGTCTCTGATGCAGAGATCTTAAAACCAAGCAATACTGGGCGTTTAATACTTGATACGGTTGAGCAAGGCTATGCGTTTCCTTGGCATCGTACTGAGCCAAATGCAGACATGTTGGCGGTGTTAAATGATGAGACCTTACAGCCGATTATAATCTTTCCAGAAGATTATGTAGATGATAAAACGCGTGTTCTAGAAATGGGTGCGCAATCTGAGTTAAATACGACTTTATCTGAAGGTAAAAAGCCACTGTTTATCTTTTTGGACGGCAGTTGGCGAGAAGCACGAAGAATGTTTCGCAAATCGCCGTATTTGGACAGGTTCCCAGTTTGTTCTATCAAACCAGAAGCCGTGTCGAATTACGTAATGCGCAAGTCTGAGAATGAAGACCACCTAGCGACCGCAGAAGTGGCCAGTTTAGTATTTGAGCAATTTGGCGAAGAGAAAACCGCCAATACACTCGCTCTTTGGTTTGCTGCTTTTCGTGAAAGCTACATGTTAAGTAAGACTCGCTTCTCTCCTGATCTCACTCGTCCAGAGTTAAATAATTTCATAGCTCTAATAAAAAACGAGACGTTGCTCTAATAGTGTCCATTTAGGTGACGACTTGTTAACCAAGCGGTGCAAGCAAAGGTATAAATTGGGGCTGCATCACGGTTTGAGGGGGTAGGGATATGGATAATGCCATCAGTTATTCTATTTTTTTCGCCTCAGATTGAGGTTTCAAGGAGAGTTTTCATGTATTACGGCTTTGACGTCGGCGGCACAAAAATTGAGTTTGGTGCTTTCAACGAAAAACTAGAACGTGTAGCCACTGAGCGCGTTCCAACACCAGTTGATGATTATCAAGTATTGGTCGATACGTTAGCGGGTTTAGTTGCGAAATACGACGCAGAGTTGGGTACAGAAGGGAAAGTGGGTCTCGGTCTTCCTGGTATGGAAGATGCGGACGACGGTACCGTACTGACAGTAAATATCGGCTGTGCGAAAGGTAAACCGTTACGTCACGACCTACAACAAAAAATTGGTCGTGAAGTGAAGTTAGAAAATGACGCAAACTGTTTTGCGCTTTCTGAAGCTTGGGATGATGAACTTAAAGATTCGCCTTCAGTGATGGGGTTGATCCTGGGTACTGGTTTTGGTGGCGGTTTGATTTACGAAGGAAAAGTATTCTCAGGTCGTAACAACGTTGCTGGTGAGTTAGGCCATATGCGCTTGCCTATTGATGCATGGTTCCATCTAGGAGAAAAAGCACCTCTTCTGGATTGCGGTTGCGGTAAAAAAGGTTGCTTGGACAATTACCTGTCAGGTCGTGGCTTTGAGCTTCTTTATGCTAATTATTATGGCGAGAGCAAGAAAGCGATTGATATTATTAAAGCGCGTGAAGCTGGTGATGCAGAGGCGACTGAATTTGTCGACATGTTCATGGAACTGTTAGCTATCTGCTTTGCGAACATCTTCACCGGAAATGATCCACATGTCGTGACACTTGGTGGTGGTCTGTCTAACTTCGATTTGATTTACGAAGAAATGCCTAAGCGCGTGCCAAAATATTTAATGTCTGTGGCTAAATGCCCTAAGATTGTGAAAGCGAAACACGGCGATTCAGGCGGCGTTCGCGGCGCAGCATTCTTGAACATTAAGTAATTGCCATCGTTTTAAGTAAGGCGACCCAGTGGGTCGCCTTTTCTGTTTTTAGGTGGGAGTTGTCGTCAAAGCGAAAGTGATCTATCATTTGATACATTAAGAGTATATCAAGTGGTGGTTTAAATGAGTGCTTCAACTAAATTCGTTCCTTCTCGTTCAAAGGCTAGCTTTTGGTCGCAGATTGGCGTGCCTCCAAGAGGGCGCAAACTCTATGAAGCGATTGAAGCAGGCTTCGACTTTGCAACCTACCAAAAGCTCGCGACAGCGACGGGGATAGAGAAAAAAGAGCTCGCTCGTATCACCAACATCAAAAGCGCAACACTGAGCCGCCGAGCGAAGGATGGTAAATTCTCTTCAGATGAAAGTGACAGGCTTTACCGATATGCCGAAGTCTACAATGCGTCACTGCGTTTGTTTGAGAACAATAAAATCAAAGCGTTTCAGTGGATGCACAACCCAGTGAAGGCATTAGGGTACATCGCGCCGAGCGACATGTTGAAAACCAGTGCTGAAACCGAAGAAGTACTAAGCGTAATTGGCCGCCTCGAGCATGGCGTTTTCAATTAATGCAGTTGTATCGAATTGTAAAGAGAAAATTCGCCACAAGCATAGAGCAAGTCTTTGATGGTGAGGGGGCGCGGCGCTATGGTGGGCGATGGAACTCGGCAGGCATGCGATGTGTGTATCTCGCAACGTCCGAGTCATTGGCCATTTTAGAAGTGCTGGTGCATCTCAACGATTCTGAGCTGCTCAATGACTATGAGTTGTATCGTATTGATGTGGACGATAATGCGATCATCGAACTTGACCAAAGCTATTTGCCGGATGATTGGCAAGAAGATCCGGCACCGGCGTCGACCGCACAAATTGGTGATGAATGGATAGGCAGTGACATAAGTCTTTTTCTTAAAATCCCTTCGACTATCGTACCGCGAGAGTTCAATTGCCTGCTAAATCTCGCTCATCCTGATTTTGACTTAGAGAAACTTAACGTCGTTAAGCTCAACTTTGAGCCGGATCCTCGTTTGCTTGGTTAAGATAATCAAGGTTAAACGACAGGGCTGTGAGCCGGAAGCACTAGCTTGATGGCGTTTGGCAGGACACTGAACTTGATGTGCTTTGATGTTAGTGGTTCGCCATCGAGATTTACTGGCATCACTGAATCAGAAATCCACTCCAATGTTTTCACTTGGTTTCGCTTTACAAACGTGCCACTAAACTCGGGTTGTTGGAGCAGCTCATCGACCACTGCGGGAATATCGCCTGGCGTAAACTCTTCCAATGACACTACGTCAAGCAGCCCATCATTGAGCATAGCGTTGGGTGACAAAGGTTGACCGCCGCCAGCCATTCTGCCGTTGCATACAGCGCCGACGACAACATGACTGTCTACTTCCTTGCCGTCATACAATACTCTGCCGCTAAAAGGTTGAAAATTAATCGCTTGAACAAGGCCTGCAAGGGTATAAGCACCGCCACCTAAGAAGTTCTTCAAAGCTACGGGTGTATTAGCGGTGACCTGAGCGCCAAATCCGGCCGTGGCGATATTGATAAAGTGTCTTTCATTAGCCGATGCCGCGTCGATAAACGTGGCTTGGCCGGTCAGTGCTAAATGCAGAGCATCATAAGGGGAGAGAGTTGGAATTTCGCAGGCTGTAGCAAAGTCATTAGCCGTACCGAGTGGTAGGACAGCTAACTCGATGTGAGAAAGTTTTTGTTTGAGCAGGGCATCGACCACTTCATTGATGGTGCCGTCACCACCGCCTGCGATGAGGCGTGTGACACCATTAGCACCGGCTTCTTGTACTAACCTTTCAATATCTCCGCCTTCCCACGTCACGCGAACCTCAAGTTGGTGCCCTTGTTCTCGAAGTTGATAGACGGCTTCTCGAATGTCTTCTTGAGCAGCTTTTTTACCGTTTAGTAGTAGGCGGATGGTCATGTTCTTTCCTTAAAACAGCGAGTTAGCACTGAGTGCAGCGATATTACGAAAAACTATAGCACAAATTTCTCAATCGCTTTTGCTACGCCGTCATCATCATTGCTGTCTGTGATGTAATCGGCAATCGCTTTGGTCGCTTCCATCGCATTCGCCATCGCGACACCTTTACCAGCAAACTTGATCATGTGATGGTCGTTTTCGGCATCACCAAAGCACATCGTTTGCTCATAAGGAATGCCCAGGTGATCGGCAACGACTTTAACCCCTTCACCTTTGTTGCTGAGTGGGTTTAAGAACTCTAAGAAGAATGGGGCGCTTTGAACGATGGTGTAATCATCGTGATACGACGCGTCAATCTTGGCAATGCCTTTAGTGAGTTTGCTCGGCTCGCCAACAATCATCGCTTTGATGATTTCATGGTCATCTTCTAAGCGTTCAAAGTCATAAACAGTGAAGTCGAGCTTATTGATTTCTGCTTCGTGGTCGGTGTATGGGTTAGCTTCTGTGGTAATCAATCCGATCTGCGTGCTGAACGCGTGACAGTGTAGCCCTAGTTCGTTTGCAAGACGTGCAATACGCTTAGCATCTTTGCCTGTTAGTGGCTGCTCGTGAAGCTTTTCACCACTTTTGACCTTTTCAACGTAGGTGCCGTTAAAGTGAATAACAAAGTCGTCTTGCTCTGTTAAACCTAATTCTACAAGTGCATCCTTCATACCGTTAAGTGGTCGGCCAGAAGCAAGAACGACCGTAACGCCTTTGGCTTTAGCAGCAGCGATGGCTTGTTTGGTACGAGGGGTGATGTTTTTGTCGGATGTGAGTAGGGTTCCATCCATATCGATAGCGATGAGTTTGTACACGTGACTTACCTAAAAAAGAAATAAAACAAAACCGCATGAGAATAGGGAAATTAGCCGCAGACTGCCAGTGATTTTGTCGTCCGGTTAATGTTGAATTTCTAGCGCGCATCCTTTAAGGTCTGCTCATCTTACATAAATGGCAAAATTTAATGAGCGGTAAACAATTCAAGATCAATGAGATGTTTGAAACCATTCAAGGAGAGGGCGTGTTCACTGGCGTTCCTGCGGTATTCATTCGTCTACAGATCTGTAATGTGGGTTGTGCGTGGTGTGATACCAAGCAGACCTGGGAAGCAAAGCAAGAAGATGAGCGCGCGTTCGGCGAAATCATCACTAAGCAAGGTGATAGCCCTACTTGGAGTGATGTCAGCGCAGATGAGGTCGTTGCTATGTATCAAGCCCAGGGCTTTACAGCGAAGCATATTGTCATTACTGGTGGTGAGCCTTGCGAATATGACTTAACGCCCCTTTGTGAGGCGTTTGAGGCTATCGATGCTCGTTGCCAAATCGAAACCAGCGGCACGTCAGAAGTGAGAGTCACTGAGAATACCTGGGTGACAGTGTCACCTAAGATCGCCATGAAAGGCAAACGCGAAGTGCTTACCTCAGCGCTAGAGCGAGCGAATGAAATTAAACATCCTGTGGCGACGGATAACAACATTGAACAGCTTGATGCGTTGCTTGACGGTGTGGCGTTAAAACCGGATGTGGTGATTGCGCTGCAGCCAATTAGCCAAAAGCCACGCGCGACAGAGCTTTGTATGAGCACGTGTATCGCGCGTAACTGGCGTTTGTCGGTACAAACGCATAAATACTTAAATATTGCATAACACTAAATATGGAGACGGTAATGAAGAAGGCAGTAGTAGTTTTTAGTGGTGGCCAAGACTCGACCACGTGTTTGGTGCAAGCATTAAAAGAGTATGATGAAGTACACGCAATCACGTTTGATTACGGTCAGAGACACAAGCTAGAAATCGAAGTCGCACAAGCTTTGACAGAAAAGCTTGGCGTAAAAGCACACAAAGTGATGGATGTAGGTCTTCTCAATGAACTGGCCATCAGCTCACTGACACGTGATGACATTCCTGTCTCTCATGAACTGCAAGAAAATGGCTTACCAAACTCGTTTGTTCCGGGTCGTAATATTCTTTTTCTAACCTTAGCTGGTATTTACGCTTATCAAATTGGCGCTTCAGCGGTTATCACGGGTGTGTGTGAAACCGACTTCTCTGGCTACCCAGATTGTCGCAATGACTTTATTAAGGCAATGAACAGTGCTTTGGTGCAGGGTATGGATAGAGAGCTGGATATCGTTACACCACTAATGTGGCTAGATAAAGCCGAAACATGGGCACTGGCAGACAAATATGATGCGCTAGAGCTTGTTCGTAACGAGACGCTGACCTGTTATAACGGCATCGTTGGTGATGGTTGTGGTGATTGCCCATCATGTGAGCTGCGAGCAAATGGCCTAAACCATTATCTCGATAATCAGCAAGCGGTGATGCAATCACTTAAAGAGAAATCAAACTAAAAAGAGGCGCATGATGCGCCTCTTTATTATCTACTACGTTTATTCAAAACGACAGTGGACTGATTAGTTAAGTTTTAGATATAGCTTAGCAACCTCTGAAGGCTCCATTTCCTTACCGTCTAGCTGAGCGTTCCAGTTCGTGCCGATCAATACGCCGTCTTCGTCCAATGTCAGTAGCCAATCTTCAACGAAGATATCAAGGGGGATGTGCAGTACTTCAAAATCCGCCCACTCTTCAACGTTGTGAGTTTTTGCGTCTTCCTCTGACGACCAGAAAGGCATTACTTCACTGTTTTCGAACTCGGTCGAATCACACGCCAACCAACCATCTTCGTTGCGAAGACCCCATACAAGTTGGGTTTTGCTTGTTTCTTCAATAAACAGCTTTAGGTTTTGTTCGATATCAGACGTTAATTTGCTCATTGTTATCTACTCATAGTAAGAACTGCTTACAAGACTAGCATGAGATCATTAATATCTAAATGAATTGGCAATAAAAAAGCGCTCTAGAAGAGCGCTTTATGTCTGATTGATGGAGAACTAGGCTACTTGCCGATTTTGGTGAATATCGTCCATTCAATTTTGACCTCACCCTTGTAGCCGACCACTGAAGCGACGACTTTACGATTCATTGCATGAGCAAATTCACTGTCGCCTAATTCTTCAGGTTGCGTATCGCCAAAACCAACGATAGTGAGTCTGCTTGGGTCGATACCATTGCTTATTATGGCCTGCCTTACGACATCGGCGCGGTTTTGTGAAAGCAGCATATTCTTGTCAGTATTGCCGACGATACTCGCGAAACCTTGAATTTCAATGCTGGTTTCTGGGTACTCTTTTAGGAAGTCCGCCATCTCACTGATTTGATCTTGGAACACCGGCTTGATGTAGGTTGAGTTGTTATCAAACAAGATACGCAATGCCAGTGTGTTTGAAACGTCGATGTACTCTTCACAGCCGTCGTTATCGAGTGCTGCGCCCTGCGGCGTAGTGATACATAGATCTCTTGCATTGATAACGCCGTCTCCGTCGTCATCAATTAAATCTGCTTTCTGATCTGCAACTGGTGTTGGAATATATTCGTACTTATCGTTTTCTTCGTTGGAGGCCACAGCGGTAAGTGGCAATACCATTAGCCCACAGATGAGCAGTTTTCTCTGTAGTTTCATGATTAATACTCCACTTTCTCATTCCATTCCGACGGCGTATCGACGCGCAGCGCATCAAGCAGGGCACCTGTTGCGTTCATGACTCGGTAGCGCGCGAATTGCTCAGCGTATTTGGCATCTAAATAGCCTTTTCGAGCTTCAAATAACTCGTTCTCGGTGTTCAGCACATCAAGTAGAGTACGCTTACCGATCTTGTATTGCTTTTGATAGGCAACCACGGTGTCAGATGCTGAATCCACGTGGTCGGATAAAAATTCACGTTGCTGAACGGTAAACTCGAGTCCCGTCCAAGACAGTCGCAGTCCTTCTTCAACCATACGATAGGTTCTGTCTCTGAAGTCTTTTGCCTTGTTAAGCTGGTATGCTGCCGATTCACTGCGGTCTGAATCCGAACCACCGTTATACAAGTTGTAGCGCATACGCAGCATGGCTCGGGTTTCGTTATCGGTACCTATGTTGCCGCCAGCATCATCGCGCCAGTTGTGGCCAGCATCGATATAGAAAGTAGGGTAGTTAACCCCTTTGGTTTGTTGGTATTGGAAACGCGCTGAGTCTACATCTACCTGAGAAATCTTGATAACAGGGTGTCTCTCCATTGCCGTTTTTAGAGCATTTTCGACTGAAAGTGGAATAGCTACCTCATCGGCTCTTGGGTATTTAAGCCCCAGAGGCGCTTGTCCTACAAGGCGTTTAAACTGAGTGTGAGTATCAAAAAGGTTGTTTTGAGCGGCTAGCAGATTACCGTGAGCCTTCGCGATACGAGCTTCAACCTGAGATAGATCAGCCGTAGAACCAATACCGGAATCAACGCGCTTCTTAATATCTGAGTAAATCTTTTTGTGAACGTCCAAATTCGCTTCAGACAGTGCAAGCACTTCGTAAGCTTTGGTTGAATCCAAATAGATTTGAGCGACTTCTAACGCGATATCTGAGGCATCAGCGAGGAGTTGATAGCGTACTGATTCGGCTTCTGCCGCAGTACGGTCAATGTCGTTTAGTGTTTCGTTACCGTCCCAGATGAGCTGAGTAAGAGAGATTCCAACTTCCTTTCTTGTGAGACTTTCGTTTCGAGGGATGGAGTTTTCTCTGTCAAAATCTGTTTTCTCGTAACCAATACCACCGTCTAAATCGACTTTTGGACGGTAGGCACCAACCGCGGCATCTGCATCGTATCGCTTACTGACATACTCATTGTACGCAGCTTTAATATCTGGGTTGGTTTTGAGCGTGTAAGCAACGGCCTGCTCAAGAGTTTGGCTACTAACAGGGAGGCTAAGAGCCATAAAACAAGCTGCTGCGGTCGTGGTAAGCTTATTCAAAGTCTTTCTCCTTGATCCTTTGCCTGTGAGGAGCTTTAGCATGAATTCATCGAGCTCAAGTATGTTTGGAAGTGTTCGCATCTTTGCTTCACTCAGTAGTTTGGGAATAAATTCAGCCAAGTCAAAATGTTACCCACTGTAGTACTAACTATAGCGAGAGCTAGGTGCTTTTCAATGTCGATTTGTCTAGATTATGTATCTAATGTAAGACTGGCGCCTATTTCATCGCATCAACAGTGATCTACCCGTACATATTATTGAAAATAGTAAAGAAATTGGCTAATGCAATTAAAACAATGAAAAGGTTTCTTGTTTTTGAGACAGCAGAAACAAAAAAGCCAACCTAAGTTAGGTTGGCTGGGAGAGAAATAGAGTTGAATCTAGCGTTTGGCTGCTATAGCACTTTACAAGCGAAGCCCTTAAGGTAGAAACCTTCTGGATAAGCGGTGTCGATTGGGTGATCTGCTGCTTGCTCAAAGCGTTCAACAAACTTCACTGAGCGATTTGCATCTAGTGCTGCATCAGCAATGATTTTTTGGAACAGATTACCATCCATAAGGCCTGAGCAAGAATAGGTGAGTAATGTTCCGCCAGGTTTAAGGATTTGCATCGCGAGCATGTTAATGTCTTTGTAACCGCGGCAAGCACCATTGAGCTGCGCTTTTGACTCGGCAAACTTTGGCGGATCCATAATGACAACATCAAACTTGGTGCCTTGGTCACGATACTCGCGCAATAGTTTGAACACATCAGCATTTAGGAATACGGCTTTTTTCTTTTCAGTAAAGCCATTGAGTTCAGCGTTGTGTTTTGCTGTATCCAGTGCCAATTGAGATACATCGGCGTTGATAACTCGTTTAGCGCCACCTTTAAGTGCGTAAAGGCCGAATCCACCTGTGTAGCTAAAGCAGTTGAGTACTTCTTTGTTCTTCACATACTTCTGTGTTTGAAAGCGACTGTCACGTTGGTCAAGATAGAAGCCAGTTTTATGACCGTTGATGATGTCGACACTAATTTTCACGCCGTTCTCTTCAATAACAACCGGTTCATCTGGTGATTGACCAAATAGTACGCCAGTGCGCTCTTCCAAGCCTTCTTTCTTTCTCACCGATACATCAGAGCGCTCATAGATAGAGCAATTCGGGAAGCAGTGGTTCAACGCTTTAACGAGAGTTTCTTTCTGGTGTTCTGCACCAGCACTGAGTAATTGGCAAACGAGAAAGTCGCCATAACGGTCAATGGTTACACCTGGCAAACCATCAGATTCAGCGGCAATTAAGCGATAGCCTGTAAGACCGTCACGCTCAATGATGTCTTCGCGCAGCAATTGTGCTTGCTGGATACGCTCAATGAAGAAGTCCACATCGATGTTTTGCTTGGTGAAGCTCCATACACGCGCACGAATTTGAGAGTTTGGAGAGTAGGCGGCTTTTGCCAACCACTCACCGTTGTGCGCATACACGTCAACTGTCTCGCCAAGTTCTGGAGTGCCATCGACACTAGAGATGCCTCTGGAGAAAACCCAAGGGTGTTTGCGTCGGAGTGATTTTTCACGGCCTTTTACAAGGTGGATAGCTGATGCCATGGTATGCCTTACGATGTTGAAACGAAGAAAAGGTGGGGTATTTTGTGTGAAGTTTCAAATAAATGCAAATTGGCTTGATGAGTTAAAACGTCAATACCTCATTCTGAACTAAAATCAGCATAGCACGCGATGGATCTAGGAGAGTAATTATGACGCAGTATTGTCAGAAGTTGATTGTCACCGGCATGGTTCAAGGTGTCGGTTTTCGTTATCACACCTGCCATGAAGGATTAAAACTAGGGCTAACCGGTTATGCTAAAAATCTCCACGATGGTTCGGTAGAGGTGGTGGCTTGCGGAGACGAATCGAAGGTTGAGGCGCTGTGTGAGTGGCTGTTAAAAGGCCCTAGGACGGCGAGCGTAGACTCGGTAACCAGAGAGCCTTGTGAGCAAACAAAAACCTACACTGGCTTTGTCATCATGTAGTCATAGCGCTGCTATGTCATTAAATAGAAGGCTTGATTACAAGCATTTTGCCGGTTTAGGAAGGCCGGCAAGTTTGGTTGCTTGTTTTGCTGGGCCTTTCTTGAACAGTTTAAATAGGTATTTACTGTTACCTTTTTCCGGGCCATGTGCTTTTTCCATGGCTTTGACCAACATTCTTACTGCTGGAGAGGTATTAAACTCTTCATAGAACTCGCGAACAAATAGAACCACTTCTAAGTGAGCGTCTGTCACTTCAATGCCTTCTTGCTCTGCCAAAATAGTGATCATACCTTGCTCCCAATCTTGATGATTGAGTAGGTAGCCTTCTGCATCGGTATCGATGGTTTTTCCGTTGTATTCAAACATGATTTGCAATCTAGTTGAGGATCATCGACGCAAGGTTAGCTTAGGTTTATCTTGTTTATCAAGTGCTGTGTGATGTTTAGGTTTTCTATTCCGTTTTGATTTTCTAGCGTTCATAGGCAAACAAAAAGCCCGAGACATTGTCTCGGGCTTCATACAATCTATGTAACTTACGAACTAGGATTAATCGTTGTTCATAATGCCCAGGATAGACAATAGGCTGATAAATAGGTTGTAGATAGATACATACAAGCTAACCGTTGCAGAGATGTAGTTTGTTTCACCACCACGTACGATTTGCTGAGTTGTCAGCAAAATTACGCCAGTAGAGAACAGAACAAACATGCCGCTCATTGCTAGGTGAATCATTGGCATTTGTAGGAAGATGTTCGCGACCATACCGATCAGAAGAACAACAAAACCAGCCATTAGTACACCGCCTAGGAACGACAAATCACGCTTAGTCGTTAGTGCGTAAGCAGAAGCGCCTAAGAACGCTAGAGCAGTACCACCCAGTGCTGTAACGATAACATCACCCATACCAGCGCCAACGTAGGCATTTAGGATAGGGCCTGTCGTATAACCGAGGAAACCAGTGAACAAGAACGTGAATACTAGACCCATGCTGTTGTTACGGTTCTTCTCAGTCAAGAATAGTAGACCGTAGAAACCAACCAACATTAGGATTAGACCTGGACGAGGTAGGTTCATTGCCATAGAGAATGCTGCAACGACCGCAGACCAAAGTAGCGTCATAGAGAGCAGCGCGTAAGTATTTCGCAATACTTTGTTTGTTTGCAGTACACTCGCTTGAGCAGAACTGCGAGATACCATAGGATCGTTCATAATCTTCCTCATAGATGATTGACTTATGTTTATATGACTATTTATGGGGTTGATTGTTCAAAAGATCAAGTCCCGCAGCAAAAGTCAGTGAACAAAATCATAATAAAAATAACTGCTTAAGGATATAATAAGATGTAACACAATATTTCCAGTGTACATCAATAACCTACAAAGAAAAAGGCGACACATTGGTCGCCTTTTTTACATTGGTGCTGATTAGTGGTGCAGAATCTGACTAAGGAAGTTCTGCGTGCGATCTGATTGAGGGTTTTCAAAGAAATCAACGGGGTTGTTTTCTTCGATAATTTCCCCAGCATCCATAAAGATAACGCGATCCGCGACTTCTTTCGCAAAGCCCATCTCATGCGTTACACACAACATAGTCATGCCTTCTTCTGCCAATTCCACCATTACATCCAGTACTTCACGAACCATTTCTGGGTCGAGTGCAGAAGTGGGTTCATCAAACAGCATTACCTGAGGGTTCATGCATAGAGAACGTGCGATAGCCACACGTTGCTGCTGGCCACCTGAAAGCTGACCCGGATACTTGTCCGCTTGATCTGGGATCTTAACGCGCTCAAGATACTTCATTGCAATCGCTTCAGCTTCCTCTTTAGGCATTTTTTTCACCCAAATTGGAGCTAAAGTACAGTTCTCTAGCACTGTTAGGTGAGGGAAGAGGTTAAAGTGTTGAAAACACATACCTACTTCGCGACGAACTGCTTCAATGTTTTTCAGATCTTCAGTGAGCTCAGTGCCAGAAACGTAAATGTGACCAGCTTGGTGCTCTTCTAGACGGTTGATACAGCGAATCATAGTTGATTTACCTGAGCCAGATGGGCCACAGATAACGATTTTTTCGCCTTTTTTAACGTCTAAATTGATGTTTTTTAGTACGTGAAACTCGCCGTACCACTTATTCATGTCCTTTAGTTGGATCATGTAGTCTTCTTGTTGCGTCATAATACGTCCTCGAATTTCCGTTTATCGTTTGTGACCGGTATGCAGTTTGTTCTCAAGCCATATCGAGTATCTCGACATGCCAAAACAGAACACCCAGAACACTAACGCGACAAATACATAACTTTCCGTAGCAAAACCTAACCACTCAGGGTCGGTGTTCGCAGCTTGTCCGATACCAAGTACATCGAACATGCCGATGATGAGTACCAGACTGGTATCTTTAAAGAGACCAATAAAGGTGTTTACGATCGATGGAATAGTGATTTTCAGCGCTTGAGGCAGCACAATCAGTCCCATCTTTTTCCAATAACTTAACCCGAGTGCATCTGCGGCTTCGTATTGCCCTTTAGGAATCGCTTGTAGACCACCACGAATTACCTCGGCCATGTAGGCGGCACTAAACATTACCACACCGATGAGTGCACGAATTAGCTTATCTGTCTCTACACCTTCAGAAAAGAAGAGTGGTAGCATAACCGATGCCATAAATAACACAGTGATAAGCGGTACACCACGCCATACCTCAATGTAGACTGTACATATGCTTCGAATAATTGGCATTTCAGAGCGGCGACCCAAGGCCAGCGCAACACCAATTGGCAGCGATACGATAATACCCACCAAAGCGATAATAAGCGTAACGAGTAGACCACCCCAACGGTGCGTATCAACGACTTCTAGTCCAAACACGCCACCATAAAGCAGTGCAGCAGCAATGAATGGATAGATGTTGACAAAGAACAACCAAATCCAAAGGCGCTTAGGTGTGCGTTCGTAGGCGAGTAGGGCAACGAATATCGCTAACGTTGCGTAAAATAGACGTGGCCTCCACAGTTCAGCCTGCGGATAGAAACCATACATGAACTGTTCCCAGCGCACGCTAATAAATACCCAACATGCCCCTTCACGAGAACAAGCATCACGCGTTGTGCCCACCCAGTCGGCTTTAAGAATTGCCCAGTCGAACACATACCAAAGTAGTGATAGAGCAAAGTATCCTAAAACGACCGTCAATACTGAGTTAGCTGGACTATTAAATAAGTTTTTACGAAGCCAACCTACAACACCTACAGTGTTTGCTGGTGGCGGGAGATCGGGTTGAAATTGATGCTGACTCATATTATCTCTCCACCAAAGCAACTTTCTTGTTGTAAACGTTCATCAGTGCAGACGTGAGCAAGCTTAGAGCTAGGTAGACACCCATCGTCATTGCAATAACTTCGATAGCCTGACCCACCTGGTTAAGCGTGGTACCGGCGAATACCGAAACCAAATCGGGATAACCGATTGCCATAGCAAGCGACGAGTTTTTCGTCAGATTCAAATATTGGCTGGTGAGTGGTGGAATGATGATACGCATAGCTTGAGGGATAACGACAAGCTTAAGCGTTCTTGAACGTGGCAGCCCAAGTGACATCGCAGCTTCAGTTTGACCATGGTTAACTGCATTAATACCGGAACGGACAATTTCAGCGATAAACGAGGCGGTATAAATACTCAGCGCCAAGGTTAATGCTGCAAGTTCTGGGATAATGCTAATACCACCGCGGAAGTTGAAGCCTTTCAATACTGGGTACTCAGCCGTGATAGGCATACCCATAATAAAAAACATAACCGTTGGAATACCAACGATAAGACCAAGGGCAATTCGACCCATAGGGGTTTGTTGACCGGTGAGCTTTTGGCGGTTGTTCGCCCAAATATTGATAATAATTGTCGCAACAATACCAATAATAAACGCTCCGATCACAACGCCACTGCCTTCACCAAATACTGGGGCAGGGAAGTAAAGACCGCGAACGTTCAAGAAGATCGCTTCGCCTAAACTCATACTTTGACGAGCAGAAGGCAGAGCTTGAAGTACCGCGAAATACCAAAAGAAAATTTGCAGCAAAAGAGGTATGTTACGGAAAATCTCGATATAGACTGCAGCAAAACGGCTAACGAGCCAGTTTGATGACAATCTCGCGATACCCATGACAAAACCGAGAATGGTTGCAAACACAATGCCCAGTACAGAAACCAGAGCCGTGTTTAAAAGTCCCACGTAGAAGGTGCGCCCGTAAGAGAACGTTTCGTCGTACTCAATCAGCGTCAGACCAATACCAAACCCTGCTTCTTGGCTTAAGAAATCAAAGCCTGTAGCGATGCCACGAGCAGCAAGGTTATCCAGTGCATTGGTAACGATGGTGTAGAAGAAAAATACCAGAGCGAGTACGGCTAAGACCTGGAATACAACGGAGCGAAAGGTGGGGTTGTATAGTAGATTTGCGCTTTTCGCAGGTTTATCCTGCGCTGCGACTTGAGTCGTAGTAGGTTTCATACAGCTTTAACCTCAAATCCTTTGAAAAAGGGCGGTAAAACCGCCCTTATTGGAGCATGAAAACGCGATTAGCGAATTGGTGGCGCGTACATGAAGCCGCCAGCATTCCATAGCGCGTTTACGCCACGAGAGATTTGCAGAGGAGAGCCTTCACCTACTGTACGCTCAAAGCTTTCACCGTAGTTACCTACTTGTTTGATAACTTGGTAACCCCAATCGTCAGCAATGCCTAGACCTTTACCTTTCGGACCGTCTACACCAAGGATACGCTTGATGTTTGGATCGGTAGATTTAAGCATTTCGTCAGCATTCTTTGAAGTAATGCCGTATTCTTCAGCGTTCACCATTGCAGCTAAAGTCCACTTAGCGATGTTGAACCACTGGTCATCACCTTGACGTACTACAGGGCCTAGAGGCTCTTTAGAGATGATTTCTGGTAGTACTTCCGCTGAGCTTGGTTCTGCAAGGTTTAGACGAAGCGCGTAAAGACCAGATTGGTCTGTGGTAAGAACGTCACAGCGACCTGAGTCGAAACCTTTTGAAGTTTGTGCTGCCGTATCGAATACAACTGGCTTATACTCCATACCGTTGTTACGGAAGTAATCGGCTAGGTTAAGCTCCGTTGTTGTACCAGATTGAACACATACAGATGCTCCATCCAGTTCTTTAGCACTTGTTAGGCCAAGTTCTTTTTTGACCATAAAGCCCTGACCATCGTAGTAGTTAACACCAACGAAGTTCAGACCTAAAGCTGAGTCACGGTGTAGAGTCCAAGTTGTGTTACGAGACAAAACGTCAATTTCACCTGATTGGAGAGCTGTAAAGCGTTCTTTTGCTGTTAATGGAACGTATTTAACTTTGGATTTGTCGCCCAGTACTGCTGCAGCTAACGCTTGACAGTATTCTACGTCAATACCTTCCCACTCACCTTTTGAGTTAGGGTTAGAGAAGCCTGGAAGACCAGTACTAACGCCACAAGTTAAAACGCCAGCTTTAGTGACTTTGTCCAGAGTTGAGTCTGCAGCCATTGCTGAAGTACTCATCATCGCAGCAGAAGCCGCCACTAAAGAAGCAATAAGAGTGAGTTTCTTTGCCATTGTGTATCCTTCCTGTTATTTCCGTGTAAGTCAGGTCCAGCCTGAATACCATGTGCTAATTATTGTTGTGTTTCGGTAGAGGCTGTTGTTTTTGAACCGAATTGGTGCAAGTTGTCACAGCCGTTTAAAGCGTAGATAATGAACTGTGAATACTCAAATTATTAATTTAAATGGTTTTTTGAGTAGTCACTCAACGCCAAACAATTGTTAGAATGGCTAAGTGTGATGACTTTGTAAATAGTGCAACTAATCACTAAAAAAGTGAATTAGAGAGTGGTGTGTTAAAGTTTCGTTAAAACAAAATAAAATAAATACCATTTTGTTAGTTGTTTGTATTTTCATCTATAAAATGCATTAAATTTGGTTGGAAATAGTTTTGTGATCAATATCTCGGTGACAATTTTGCACCATTTTGGTGATCATGAATGAATAGTTATATCGTTTAGAAAAGGAAAATTATGCGTTACTTTCCACTGTTTATGGACTTACTAGAAAGGCCCGTCTTGGTTGTTGGGGGCGGTGAAGTCGCTTGTCGAAAAGTCGAAACTCTTGTTCGAGCCGGAGCTAGTGTTACGGTTGTCTCACCTAAAGTTGAACCTTATCTTAGGGAGCTGAGCGAGAGTGGAAAGTGTGTTTGGATCCCACGTTTTTATGAACAAGAGTTGATGCGGGATGAGTTTGTTCAAGTATGGGCAACGACAGACAACCCTGAGCTGAATCATAGAGTGCATAAAGATGCGAAAAATGCCGGTATTTTAGTCAATGTAGTGGACGACACACCTTACTGTGACTTTATAACACCATCGATTATTAACCGCGGAAGAGTCCAAATTGCCATCTCCAGTGGTGGCTCTTCACCGGTCTTGATCCGAGGTATAAGAGAAAAGTTAGAAGCCGTTTTACCAATGAATACTGCTCAGTTAGCGGATTTTGCCGCCAGTAAACGAAGTGATATCAAGCGCCATTTTGCGACGGTAGATGAGAGAAGAAAGTTTTGGGAGCTATTTTTCAAGCAGCCGCTTGTTATCAACTGTAAAGATAATCAAGAGCTTGAAAAAGCCTATCAATCGCTAATTCACGCTGATGCCGAATTTACTGATTCTTGCACTTGGATTGAATTTGGTGAAGATCCCGAACTGCTACCGATCAAAGCGATGCGAATTATGCAGGAAGCGGAAATTGTATTTTATGACAAGCAGTGTCCGTTTGGCTTTGTAGACTTAGTAAGGCGAGATGCAGAGCGAATTGCGTTCGATGATGTTACTCAGGTCTCTTCCGACATTATGACAAGAAAAGCGGACAAACAACGTATTGTAGTGTTTGTAGAGCCGCACTCGTCTTCTTATAAGTTGCTAAAAGAAGGAGATGAAGTGATTGAGTTGGCGAAGGTAAAATAAAAGGGCGATACGCCCTTTTATTTTATACAGATTAAGCGGAAAGAGTTCACTTAGTCTCTGAAGTTATTGAACTGAAACGGTTGGCCAAGCTCGCCGTTCTTAACCAGTTGCATAGTAGCTTGTAAGTCGTCGCGTTTTTTTCCCGTTACTCGAACTTTGTCACCCTGGATTGACACTTGTACTTTGATTTTTGAATCCTTAACAAGCTTGACGATTTTCTTCGCAATTGGAGTCTCGATGCCTTGTTTGAACAACACGGTCTGGTTCCATAGCTTGCCAGATTGTTCTGCAGTTTGGGATTCCATTGCGTTTACATCAACACCACGTTTCGTTAGGTTGCCACGTAAAATGTCACGCATTTGCTTAAGTTGAAAGTCACCCTCACAAGAGAGTTTGACGGTCTCATCATTTAAAGCGAATGTTGCTTCAACATTGCGAAAATCAAATCGAGTAGAGATCTCACGGTTCGCATTGTCTACGGCGTTGCGCAGCTCTACGGTATCGATTTCAGAAACGATATCAAAAGATGGCATGTTAACTTTCCTTTTCGTTGCGTTGTTTAACGGCGTCAGCAAGAATATCGAGCATATGAACCGTGTCGCTCCAGCTCAAGCATGGGTCGGTGATGGACTTGCCGTAAGTGAGGTTATGGATATCTTCCATACCTTGATTACCTTCCTCGATAAAGCTCTCTGCCATAATGCCCGACACTTTTTGAGAGCCTGCAATAATTTGGCGCGCCACTTCTTGAGCAACATTGATCTGTTTGCGGTGCTGTTTTTGACAGTTAGCGTGGCTAAAGTCGACAACAAGTCGTGCTGGCAAGTCAAATGATGCCAGTTGTTCGCACGCCGCATCGATAGACGCTTCGTCAAAGTTTGGACCTGTATCACCACCACGTAGAATTATGTGACCAAACGGGTTGCCGCTGGTGCGATATACCGTCATGCGACCATGTTTATCTGGCGAGTAAAAGTAGTGTGAAGCTTTCGATGCACGAATCGCATCGATAGCAATTTTAACACTACCATTTGTGCCATTCTTGAAGCCAACTGGGCAAGAAAGGGCAGAAGCCATTTCACGGTGGATTTGTGACTCTGTAGTACGAGCACCAATCGCGCCCCACGTGATAAGATCAGCAATGTATTGGCCGGTAATCATATCGAGAAACTCAGTTGCTGTCGCAAGGCCGAGTTTGTTGATATCAAGAAGTAAACCACGTGCTTTGTTAAGGCCCGCTTCAAGTGCGTAAGAACCGTCTAGGTTAGGGTCGGTAATCAAACCTTTCCAACCGACTACGGTGCGCGGCTTCTCAAAGTAAGTGCGCATTACGATAAACAGTTCGTCTTTGTATTGATCTTGGATAGCGCTGAGGCGCTTAGCATAGTCTAAAGCCGCTTCGGTATCGTGTACCGAACAAGGGCCGACAATGCAAAGAAGACGGTTATCGTCTCCAGTAAGAATATTTTCAATTTGACGGCGAGAATGCGCAATGCGCTCTGCTACGTCATCAGTAATTGGGTGGTTAGCGCTCAATTCTGATGGAGTTGGCATTGGACCTAATGCCTGTGTTCTTAGTTCATCGGTCTTTAATGGCATGATGGTGCAGCCTGCAAATTATTATGAAGCGGTTAAGATAACGGAATTGTCCAGTAGAATAAACCACTAATATAGCTATAGCTCAATCATTTCCATGATCACTTAAATTTTAACGCTATGTTTGCCTAAAAACAGAGCGATTTTCCTGTTAAGTTACTGAACGAATGTCGGTTAGTCATTAAATTGCCAGAATCCCTTGTATTCTATGTGGTGAGTCGGTATTTTGCCAAAAGCAGTAATAATTAGAGCATGGAGCAACAATGAGTTACCAAAAAGAACAGCCTCAAAGAAACACGCCATCGGGACTCAACGTCGGCAATGTGTTGCCCAGTTTTGTGGAGCAAGCCCCAGCGTCTTCTCTATATGTATCCATTTCAGAGCTGATTATGGAGAAGGTGTTTTTTCACCCGGGTTTTTCCGCAGCTGAATCGGAACTTGACCCTGTAGAAACAGAAGCCATTCAAGCGCTGCTTGGTGAGCAGACCGCTGAAGACTTCTTTGTTTCCACTCTTGTTGATGCGATCACTTCTTCAATTACGACTGAACATTCTACTATTTGCGTTGAACTCAATGACGCGACCAGTTACGAAATGAGTGCGTTACTAGGCGGTAAAGTGGAAGCGGACGAAATCAACCCACAGCTTGGTTTACGTGGTGTTTCTCGTTTTTCTTCTGAGTCATATCAAGCCTGTTTTGCCCTTGAGTGCGAAGTCATCAAAACATTACGAAGCCAGGGGCATGACGTGTCTATAGTTGTACCCTGCGTACGTGCATTAAGTGATGCAGCTAAGATCATCGATCGCTTGGCAGAACGTGGACTACCACGCGGTCTAAATGGCTTGAAAGTATTGTTTGCGTGTGACACGCCATCAGCGGTTCTGCTATCTGAGCGCTTGCTGCATTACTTTGACGGCTTAGTGCTTAAGCTAGAAAGCTTAACTCAGCTGACGCTCGGTGTTGATTTGCAGCATGATGAGTTAGCTCACCTGTACGACCCGCAAAACGAAGCGGTGTTGGCTTTAGTCAAGCAAGCAATAGCCGCGTGCCATCAAGTTAACAAACCAGCGAGTCTCTTAGTCGACAATTTGTCAGACTTGCCTCAGTTAGCAGAACTTCTGCAAGATGAAACTAAGGTAACGGTTTTTCCAGTTAGTGAGTAGAGCCACCTTAACAGGCTAATTATCAGGATATTTCAGCGGCTGACTCCTTGTTCTATGGGGTCAGCCGTTTTTTATTACAGAGTTATCTCGCTTGGCTTTTGTTTTGTTAACATTTTTTTGACAACTGATGATTATTTTGGCTTACTGGTCTGACTAGTTGTTCGGAAGGATCTCAACATGTTTAGCGCGATGCAAAAAGCCAACTTTTATCTCAATACATTCGGTTTCTTCAAGGTGCCCCTAATTTGGCTTTGTCGCCCTAAGTTACTGAAGCTCGATGAGGACGAAGTAGAGTTGCTGATCCCCTTAAAACGTCGCACTAAGAATCATTTAAACAGTATGTATTTTGGTGTGCTAGCTGTCGGGGCGGACGTTGCAGGCGGTTTTATGGCGATGAGTAAAGCTCAGCAGCGTGGTAAGCGTGTGTCATTGGCGTTTAAGGAAGTGGAGGGCAAGTTTCTTAGACGTCCTGAAGCCGATGTGATTTTCACCTGTAAAGACGGCAAGCTTATCGATGAGATGCTCGATGAAACGATTCGCTCAGGCGAGCGAATCAATAAACCGGTTCGAATTGTGGCCACCTGTCCAAGTTTGCATGGTGACGAACCTATGGCCGAATTCTCTTTAGTGTTGTCTCTAAAGGCGAAGGCTTCTTAAAGCGATGTTTCGCAAGGAAACCGCGTTAAACGGGTATCTGTTCAATATCGACGATTTTTGAACGATTGAGAACAATCTTCCAGCGATAGTAAACGGCTTCTTCGCCTTGGTTGCTCTCTCTCACAATTAGATTGAGTAGGTGGCGTTTCTCTAACGATTCTTTGACGACCTGACCTTCTTGTAATTTGTAGATCCGGTTATTGGATTTATCCATTAATCGGGTCAGAGCTCGAACGTTAATGTTTAAGATCTCTCGCGTTTGCTCATAGCCGCTTGTAAAACGCGATGTTGCCATTTCGGTATGTGAACGATAGTGCAGCACCTCTTCTTCTCTTTGTACTGAACGTTTCTTGCGAATACTCTTAATTCGGTCTGGCAGTTGTTCGAAAGTGCTGTAATCTAGCCATTCAATCTTTTTGCCCACCTCTTTTTTTGTTGTAGCGTCAATAAAGCGGCGACGCCACTTTGGTTTGCCGCGTTGTATCCAGCGCCACATGATGTCGCGTAAATCGTCCTTAAACACTTCTCTCAAGGCATAGATGACCGACAGCACCAAAATAAACGAGGCGGTGATTTCCCCTAGATAGTCCCGAGCCAAAATCACCGCAGAGGTAACAAATAACATCACTAGCCCGGTTGCGGAGCCTTTGATGATTCGTTTAGTGTTATTTCCCATGCTGGTGGATTTCGATTGCAGAACGATAGGGTGCTCGATCAGGCGACGTAACAAACGCATCTTATTGGCAAGGCGAGTGGGGTCGTTCTTCACTTTGTCGGAGTTGTAGTTGTTTAAGTTACGATGTGCTTGTTCCTTCTCAACAATGGTAATCAAACGATCTTTTAAAGGCGTGTAAGATTTGCTATTCGGAATATACACCACCAACTCAAGCAGCTTTTGTCCTGTATACCAAGAGAGATAATTGTCGATATTGGCGTAGTGGCGCTTTAGGTGCTCTTCATAAGGAACAGAGCGGCGCATCTTCTTTAGAATATCGAGCACCAGTTCAATAACTTCGTCGACTTCATCCGCGGTCACTTCGTCTTGTGCGGTTTCTTTCAGTGTTGCTACCGCTTTATCCAACGCGATGACGTACTGGTAAGCAAACAAGCTCAAACTCACACGATACTGGGTGTTTGATAAGCGGCCGCGTTTAGCCAGCCTTGAGTGGACGAGTGGCAGTAGTGTCTCGTTACTGTAGTAGGCGCGTTTTTGTGAAATAGATTCATGATAAAAATCAGACTCAGAGATGAGATGAGACTTCATTCCTAACTCATTGGGAATGAATAAGAATACATCCAAGTCTAGCTTTTTCGTGTTGGCCATTACATGTGCAATTTTTAGCGTAATAGCATCTTGTTTGTCTACGGTGATCAACCAACTCTCTCCATGTGCTGAGATTGAGCTAAGCATATCAGAACCAAGGTAAACTAGCATCTTAAAGGGAGTTAGGTATAATCGCGCCAACAACCCCATTAGAGATAATAAACATGATTAACATAGGTCGTATTAACCAATTGGAAGTAATTAAAGAAGCAGACTTCGGCTGGTTCTTGGATGGAGAGGACTACGGCTCTATTCTACTTTCTAAAAAGCATGCTCCAGAGGACATCGCTGTCGGTAACACGGTCGATGTGTTTATCTACTTTGATGCAGATAACCAAGTTGTTGCAACAACGGATACGCCTATTGCACAAGTGGGCGAATGGGGTCTGATGAAAGTTGAAGGTATTAACAGTGTCGGTGCATTTGCAAGCTGGGGCATTAAAGAAAAAGATTTGTTGATCCCGTTTAGTGAACAGCGCGGTCGTTTGTCAGAAGGACAAACTATCTTGGTTTACGTTTATACAGACAAAGCATCGGGACGCATTGTTGGCACCACTAAGTTCAACAAATTATTGGATAAGACGCCAGCACGCTATAAGCAAAACGAACAGGTTGACCTTCTGATTGCAGAGCGTAGTGAACTAGGCTTTAAGGCCATCGTTAATGGTGAGCATTGGGGAATGATTTTCCCATCTGATGTCATCGGAAAACTGTTTGTGGGTAAGAAGCTTAAAGGCTTTATCAAGCAAATCCGTGAAGATGGCAAAATCGATCTGTCACTTCAAAAAATTGGTGTGGCGAAAATGGATGACTTGAGTGAGAAAATTCTGAGCTTGCTTGAGAAGAAAGGTGGCTTCTTGCCATTGAGCGACAAGTCAACACCAGAAGCGATCTTTGCTGCGTTCAAAACCAGTAAAGGTACCTTCAAGAAGAGCATTGGCGGTCTGTACAAGCAAGGTAAGATTCGTATTGAAAAAGACGGAATTTATCTTAACGCTGAATAAAGTTATGCGCTAGTAGCTGTTGCAAGGTCAACAGACCAAAAAGAGGCCCAAAACTGATCCTGATTTGGGCCTAGGGGAATGGCTCATGGAGAGCCTACGCTAACTGTAAAGATGGACGATGTTTCAAACGCTACTGCTTGTAACAATGAGCCTGTAAGCCCTTTGCAAACTTGCATTGTGGCAAGTCTGTCAAACATTAAACTCTTTCTGCCTGTGTCTTGATAACCTTTAAAGTGTAGTACAGAACAGTAAAAAAGCGATGCTGATAGCGGTTTTAACCAGCTAAAACCGCTATCCAATTGGCTTAGAACAGATTTTTGTCGCGCACTAATTCCCTAGGCAATCCATTTTTGACTCGATTTCCCACCCATTTACCAAGACCAATGATAAAACCATTGTAGCTAACTAACACTTCGCCTTTACCGCTTAGTCCTTCTGGGCGCACATCACGCCCCATAAACCACTCTCTCGCATCTTCAATACTCAGAGGCACAGCTTCAGCGTCGGCAGTCGCTAGGGCTGTGGCCACTTGATGTTGCCATTTGTAGCCTTTCTTGTGCTGCTCTGCGATTTTGATGCCCATACGGGAAAAGCGAAACTCGCCCAGCATTGGCTCTAATGCTTTTGGGAATAACCAAATGTCATTATCGCGTTTCCAAAGCACGCTGCTTTCTGGAACAGAAAGTGAAAATGCTTGATCTAAGTGCGTGACAATGTCACTAAATTCCTTGTTAGTAAGTTGACTAAAAGGGAATTTCCCGAGCTTTTTCTTTACATCTGGCGAAGTGACAGAAGCGTGTTTTGTAAACTTAGCAATGAAAAAGCCTTCGCTATCATAGGTCTGAGGGAAAACGTGTAGGAAGCCTTCCGGAGTTGTCGCCTTGTCAGCGCCTTCAAATAGATTGATCAAGCTCTCGGCTTGAACTGCGTCTCCGAATGTATCAAGAAGATGTGTGGCCACGTTTTGATTTTCTTCTGGGCTAAGTGCACAGGTTGAATACACCAGTGTACCGCCGACTTTTAGCGCATGGAAAGCACTCTCAATCAGGTCTTTCTGTGTAGCGGCAATCTCTGCGGTAGAATCTAAGCTCCAGTTTTTCATCGCGTCCGGATCTTTTCGAACCGTGCCTTCACCCGAACAAGGCGCATCGAGCAAAATAGCGTCGAACTGCTCTGGAAGCCAACCACCAAATACACGAGCATCGTAGTTACTCAGCGCGGCGTTGCGCACGCCACAACGTTCAATATTGGCATGCAGTACTTTAACGCGGCTAGCTGCGAATTCATTGGCCACTAAAACGCCTTGGTTATTCATCAGCGCTGCTAACTGCGTGGTTTTAGAGCCAGGTGCCGCTGCCATATCTAATACAGACTCGAATGTCTCTGTAGCGTCGGAATAAAGGGCGCTAGGCGGTAGCATTGAACTGGCTTCTTGGATGTAAAACAGCCCAGCCATGTGCTCAGCCGTATTGCCTAGTGGTACAACAGACTCGTCGGCGTCAATCCAAAAACCTTCTTGGCACCAAGGGATAGGGTGTAGGCGCCATCCTTTTTGCTCGGCGATTTTTTGAAAGGCTTCAATGGTCGTCTTGAGCGTGTTTACGCGAATACTTTTCCTAAGTGGTCTACGACAAGCGTCAATGAAATCACTGATCGATAAATGCTTTGGAAGGAAGCTGTCGACGTGATTTAGAAAATCTTCTGGGAGATAGACGTTAGAATGCAAAATGAAGCCTTTTGATACTGTATTTAGTTGCGCTGGATTATAACCATAGCAGGGTATGAATGAAACCAGCGATATGAGAAACGCTCTAGCAAATAGGACGTAAAAAAATAGCCCGCTATGCGGGCTACGTTAGGCGTAAAATCGTGCTCTGAACTAAGGCGCAGGAATGGCTGTGCGCCATTGTTTCCAGCTGGCATCACCTTCTTTATTTAGGTAGAAGGTTTGTCCGGCTTTTGCTTGTGGTTGTAGTTGGTTACCCTCTGGTGTTGAGAAAGTGATTCCCCCACGAAGCAAACTGTCCACAGTTCCTGCTTTAATATTTGCACCAGACAAGCCAAATTGAACGTTTAGGCCAGAAGCATTCCAAAATACACTATTGGCACGAACCAGGTACGCGTAGTTAGGGTCAATCTCGATAGTAGATACCACACGATCAGCAAATGGGCCCAGTTCAACCATGGTTACACGGCCAACTTCAATATCACGATAGAGGATAGGGGTTCCTGGCTTGATAGAGCCTCTGTTCTCACTTTGTAAGACGAACTGAATGCCATTATCGACTTTTGCAAAGTCGTGCAGATCAAACTGCTTACTTGGTTCACCTTTACCCGGCTCAACAGCAATGTATTGCGACACAATGGCGCCAAGATTTTTTACCCCATTGAGGCCAATTTCAGGTTTAACCATCCAATAGTAGGCACCAGTATTGGTTAGCTGCTTCACGTACTCCGGTAGGATACGCGCAACAATCTCAACACGATCGCGATCGAAGTCAGGAAGAGTAAGCATAACTTCGCCCACTTTTACCCCTTGATACTTAATCGCCATGCCTTTGTTGATGGCCTGATCATTAGCAGTGGTAAATAGGGTGATGGACTGTCCGAATTTACGCGCAGAGTTAAAATCAGAATAGAGCTTCCAGTTTTTACCTGTCTTATTTTCTATACCCGGCAGGCTATCGAAGGCAATGCCACCATCAATAAGAGTTTTCAATGGTGCCGCTTTAACGTTAATACCAGAGAGTGAAGCCTCTACTTCAACGCCAGAGCGATTCCAAAATACCGTTTGTTTGGTGACAAGGTGATTGTATTTATTATCAATAGACACATTGATGTAGACGCCGCCATCGGTCAGCTCATAATCAGCGACACTACCGACTTCCATATTGCGATACAGCAGTGGGCTACCTTTTTTAATCGGTGGCAATTCAGCTGCAAATAGCTTCATTGTCATAGAGCCAGATTGATTGTGCTTAGCGAGCTCTGCCAGTGCTTTGGTCTGAAATAGTGGGAACTCTGCACGTTCGGTTTTTTGTCCTTCGCTGACAAAGCTAATGGAGCCAGTCAGAAGCTGTTTCGCTGGTGGGACTGTTACGCTAAGTCCTGCTTCGGTTAGCTCCGCGGTTGCGCTACCCGATACGAAAAAGCGGTTTTGAGAACGAATGAGATGCTTGTATTCCACATCAATCGCAATATCCATGGCCACTTGATCATCTACCAACTCAACACTGGATAAGTTGCCAACAGGGATACCACGATAGAGAACATTAACTCCTGGTTCTAAACCGTAAGAGTTATCAGCAAGCAGGCGAAGCGAGATAGATTTTGCTTGTACTTGGTCGAGTTCTTCTTGCTGAATGGCAATAAAGTCACGAGTTTGTGGACCTTCACCTGGGACTAACGTTAGGAAATTGCCGGTCAGTAAGTTAGACAGGTTTTCTACACCAGTAAGGGACACTTTCGCTTCTTCGAGTAAGAAGAGGGTGCCTTGGTTGAGCATATCGCTAAACGCCGGTTCGATTGATGCAGAAGCGACAATCGAATCACGTCCATCATTGAGTGACAAATTATTAATGCGGCCAATTTCAAGCCCGCGGTACATGATTGGAGAGCCATTACCTTTGAGGTTGCTGTTGTCTGGTAGCGTGATCTTTACTGGAATGCCTCGGCCAGCCGTTTTGAGGTCTTTGTAGAGTCTAAAATCGGAACCATCTTTAACTGGCTCACCTCCATCAGGAGAGTCCACCGCGATCGCACCTGCCAAAATTGCGGCTAAGCTTTCTAAGCGAATGTCGACACCCTGAAAGCCAACACTTGCTCCAATGCCGCTCACGTTCCAGAAGCGGCTCTTGTTGGTAATGATGTGACGGAACTCTTCTTGAATAGACGCTTTGATAATGACCGTTTCAGCATCATCATCAAGCTTGAAGTTGTAGACTTCGCCAATAGGTATTTTTTTGTAGACAATCTTTGAGCCAACGGAGATGCCTCCTAGATCTTTGGCTCGCAGAGTAACGGTAAGGCCATCGTTGATCGCAAGCTCTGTTGGCACTGACTCAAGAGCAATGAATTTGGATTTTGAGCTGCTTGATTCTGTTGCCGGGTGAATGGCAATGTAGTTACCTGAGACCAGAGCATCGAGACCAGATATGCCTGACAAAGACGCAGAAGGTTTTACCAGCCAAAACTTAGTGTTCTCGCCAAGCAGTTTTGCTGCTTCTGGGTAGATGTCTGCATCAACATAGATGTTCGAGAGGTCTTCAGATAGATTGATGTCTCGGGTCATACCGACTTCAAGACCTTGGTATCGAATGGTGGTTCGTCCGGCGATCAAGCCTTGTGCATCGGAGAAATAGATTTGAACACGCTGCCCGGCATCGTGCACTGCTTTTACCAAAAGCCAGCCTGCTAAGGCAATGGTCAAAATAGGTAAGATCCAAAGCGGCGATATTCTTCGCGTTTTCTTTATCTCTGGCGCAAAAGAGGGCTGTGGCTGATTATCATTACTCATTAATGCTACTACTCAACAGTGTTGTCTGACTCAGATTGAATTTTGGACGCATGCTTATCCCATAACAATCGTGGGTCAATAGATTCGGCGGCCAACATAGTTAAGACCACCACAATTCCGAATGCAACCGCGCCAAAACCTGGAGTGAAGTTTAGGATTTGTCCGCGATCCACTAGCGTTAACATGATGGCGATGACGAACAAGTCAGTCATCGACCATTTACCAATCCACTTGATGGCTCGGTAAATCATCAGCGCATGACGATGATTTTTGACCATATTGAATTGAATACAAATAAGGAGGTATGCCAGTCCCACAATTTTAGCGACGGGAACCACGATACTAGCAACGAAAATAATGATGGCGATGCCCAGCATGTCATTATTAATTAATGATGCCACACCAGAGAAGATCGTATCTTCCAATAGTTGACCATTGGTGATGAGAATCGAGATGGGGATCAAGTTTGCAGGGAGTATGGCAATGGTTGCTGCGATAAGTAGTGCCCATGTTTTCTGCATTGAATTGGGCTTACGGTGGTGGAGCGCACTACCGCATCGTATACATGCTGTGTTTTCTTGCTGCGATAGGTGGCAGCTATGACAATGAATACGTTTTTCGGTAATCGCCAAGCGACTTTCCGGATGCCATAACTCCCAATAGCGGCGAGTGCTGACACGATTGATAATCAGAATAGTAATGACCTGCAAGATAACTAAACTATAGAGGGCATTGCCAACGAAGATATCGGAATAGTCTTGCAGCTTGAAACAGGATATCGCCACACTAATGAGGAATACATCCAACATCACCCAATGGCGACTGTGGTCAAGAATGAATAGCGACCACTTCAGCGGCATAAACCAGTGTCTTCTCAGTGAAAAGTGAGCGCTTAGGATAGAAAAACACATCGCAAGTGGTGCAATGGTGTGACAAAACATGGTGAGTAGCGCTAGACCCAGATAGCCTTCTTTAACGAGAGCGTGAAAGCCTTCCATTAAAGTGCCCTCTATATTTACTCCAACCAAGCGAATAGTAATAAAGTCGAAGTAGTATGAGGGAATAAACAGCAACAGACAGGTAATAGCCAGCGCTAGGTTGCCATTTAGTGATGCGTGTTCGCTGCGATACACAGTGGTACCGCAGCGAGGACAATCAGCAGTTTGTCCAGGTTCCAGAGGAATAGTGTCGACAGGTAGTTCACAGTTCTCACAGAGTCTAACTTGCGAAGCTGGTGATGAGTGGGCACAGCTTTTCATCACCACTAGTTCTGTCCTTCTAGTGATGTACGGGTAACGTTAGCTTGCTGACTGCACAGTACCGTACAAGGTTTGGTACAGACCTTCTTTTTCGACCAATTCAATATGGGTTCCTGATTGTGTTACCTGACCATCTTCGAGTACATAGATGAGGTCTGCTTGTTTCACCGCAGAGAGTCTGTGCGCAACAATAAGCGTTGTGCGATCTTTCAAAAACTCACTAAGCGCAGTATGTAGAGCAGCCTCTGTTGCTGTGTCGAGCGCCGATGTCGCTTCATCCAAAATCACAAACTGCGGATCGCTTAGAATCATGCGAGCGATTGCCAAGCGCTGTCTTTGACCGCCTGACAGCCGAATGCCATTTTTGCCAATTTGAGTTTCTAGCCCATCAACAAGCTGATCCGTGACATCTTGAAGCTGCGCTACTTTCAGCGCATTCCATATGGAGAAGTCATCGTACTCTTTTCCAAGAGTCAAATTATGCCTTAAGCTGTCATTAAAGAGTATAGGTTGCTGTAAAACAACAGCAATTTTATCTCGAATAATGTCAAAACCTATGTCATTTGTGTCAACTCCATTGAACTTGATAATGCCTTGGTTTTGCTTATACACGCCAATAAGTAACTGGATGAGTGTTGACTTGCCGCCACCACTGGCTCCAACTAAGGCTACTTTCTTTCCTGCGGGTATGTCCAAGCTCAACCGTTTGAGGACATCCTTGTCTGAGTTATAGGAGAACACCACGTTTTCAATCGCGACATCGACTTGGGTGTTGTCGACGAATGGATTAATTTTACTGACGATTTGTGGCTCTTCATCGAGGTCGAGCAGCGTATTGATGCGGTTAAGAGCTGCTTTGGCGCTGTACCAAGAAAACTGAATGCTCAGCAGCTCTTGAACAGGCCCCAACATAAACCACAAGTAACCGAAGACGGCAAAAATCTGTCCGATGGTCAAATCACTAAATAGAACCATCACCATGGCTACGGCTCTAAAAAGTTCAAAACCAATCAGGAACAGCAAGAAAGAGAGTCGACCTGCAGCTTCCGACTGCCAGGCATATTTGTCGGCATTGGATCTTACTTCATTGGCATGCTCTTTTAATTGATTTAAAAAGTCACGCTCTCGGTTGGCTGCGCGTAACTGATAGATGCCATCTAGTGTTTCGACTAAACGATTTTGAAATTTCTCAAATGCTTGGTTTTCTCGCTTTTTAAGATGCTTAACCATACCGCCAAGTTTCTTTGAAAAGTAAACCACTACAGGGTTAACCAACAAAATAAACAAGCCTAGACGCCAGTCTAACCACAGCAACACAATAGCAGTGCCGATCACAGTGAGAAAACTAATTATGAACTTACTCAGTGTGGAGCCGATGAATTGGTCGATTGTTTCGATATCGGTAATAAGGTGGGCGTTAATACCACCGCTGCTGCGGGTTTCGTACTGAGCGATGCTAATTCGTCCGAGCTTATCGATCATTTTGCAGCGGATTTGATAGGTAATGGTCTTAGACACTAAGGTGAATTGACGTCCCTGCAGAATGTTTAAACCTTGGCTGACTGTTCGCATCATAACCACTAGCACCAGAGTCATTGCTATATAGCCGATAGGAGTTTGCCAGCTATCAAGCATGAAGGTGTTCATCATAGCAAGGCCACTAGCAGGTTGGTCTAGAAGAACTTCATCAACCATTAAGGGCATCAATAGCGGAATAGGGACGCTAATCAGCGTAGCGATAATCGCGATGAGATTAGCAACAATTAAACGTGGCTTGTGATTTTTTACTTGAGTTATCAACCAGGAACGGCTAATAGTGTCTTTGGTATTCGGCATGCTTTTGAGAATGGTTCCTATTTCTATTTTGTTGGCATTGTACGTTTATCGTTGGAATTTAAAAGCTATTAATGGAAATATCATGAATTTAGACAACTATGAGCGTCTTACAAAACAGGCGGTTGCGCTCATCGAATCGGAAACCGACTTCATCGCTAACCTTTCTAATATTAGTGCACTTCTATTCATGGAGTTAGAAGACCTTAACTGGGCTGGCTTTTATTTGATGAAACAAGGCGAACTCGTCCTTGGTCCATTCCAAGGGAAACCGGCTTGTGTCCGAATTCCAGTAGGCCGAGGTGTTTGTGGTACTGCCGCTGCAACCAATACGGTACAACGTGTATACGATGTTCATGCATTTGAAGGTCATATCGCTTGTGACGCTGCGAGTAATTCTGAGATCGTAATTCCGTTTTCTATAAATGGAGAGATTGCCGGGGTGTTGGACATTGATAGCCCAAGTATTGGTCGATTCAACGAAATTGATGAAGAGGGATTAACCAAGTTCATGGATTCCGTACAAAAGGTGCTTAATTCCCATACAAACGTGGGCTAAAATCACATTTGCCTGTGGTTTTTCTATTGCAGGTCACTATAATACCAAGAATATTTTTCTTAATGCTTCGCGGATAACCGCATTAACCAGGAACCCACATGGAAAACACTGAGAAGTTGAAGAACAGCAAAGAAATTATCGCGTATATTGCTGAATGTTTCCCTAAATGCTTTACTGTAGAAGGTGAAGCGAAACCACTTAAAATTGGTATCTTTCAAGATCTTGCTGAGCGTCTAAAAGATGATGAGAAAGTAAGCAAGACTCAGCTACGTTCAGCGTTAAGACAATACACTTCTTCTTGGCGTTACCTACACGGTGTTAAACCTGGAGCAGTGCGTGTTGATCTTGATGGTAACGATTGTGGTGTATTAGAAGAAGAGCACGTAGAGCACGCAAAAGCGACGCTAGCAGAAAGCAAGGCAAAAGTTGCTGCTCGTCGTAAAGAACAAGCTCAAAAAGCTCGTGAAGAAGGTAAAGCGAAACCTAAAGCTAAAAAGCCTCAAGGTGCACGTAAGCCACAGACTACAAAGAAAACAGCGAAAGTAAGTAAGCCAGTTGAAACGCGCGCTTTGAATGCAGATGAGATGATCATCGGTAAGCAAGTAAACGTAAACATGGGCAAAGGGAACATGGCTGCGACCATTGTTGAAATCAATAAGGAAGATGTGCGCGTTCAGCTAATAAATGGCCTACAAATGGTTGTTAAAGCGGAGCACCTGCGCGCATAAAGGAGATATTCCTACGCATGAAGTGCCGTTCAAAAGTATCTTTAATCGCTGCTAGCCTTTGGCTAGCAGCTTCTTCGGCTCAAGCCATTGAAGCAAAGTACGAAAAATCAAAAATTCCTACTTTAGCTCCAGAAGCTCAGCATGAGACCGCCAGTAAACGTGTGACATCTCGATTCACTCGTTCTCACTACAAGCATTTCACTTTAGATGATGAATTTTCAAAGGCGATATTTGCTCGTTATTTGGAAATGCTCGACTACAATCGCAACATTTTTACCCAATCTGACATTGATAAGTTCGACGCTTGGTCATCAAAGCTCGATGATCAATTGAAGGCTGGTAATAACCAGATTGCGTTTGATGTTTACAATCTCTCAATGCAGAAACGCTATGACCGTTTTGTCTACGCACTTTCTTTGTTAGGCAAAGAGATGAAGTTTGACGTTGATGAGGCAATCACTCTTGATCGTTCAGAGGCTGAATGGCCTAAAGACGAGGCAGAGCTTGATGAGTTGTGGCGCAAGCGCGTCAAATATGATGCTTTGAACCTCAAACTTGCTGGTAAAGATTGGGACGAAATCAAAGAGACATTGGGCAAGCGTTACAACAATGCGATTAAACGCCTTACTCAATCACACAACGAAGATGCGTTTCAGATTTACATGAATGCCTTCGCGCGTGAGGTGGATCCTCATACTAGCTACCTGTCACCACGTTCTGCAGAGCAATTTCAATCAGAGATGAATCTTTCTCTTGAAGGAATTGGTGCGGTGCTGCAATTGACGGACGACTATACGGTTATCCGCTCTCTGGTTGCTGGTGGTCCTGCATCGAAAAGCAAACAGCTTGGCGAAGGTGACCGCATCATTGGTGTCGGACAAGATGGTGAAGACATTGTTGATGTTATCGGTTGGCGTTTGGATGATGTTGTACAACTAATCAAGGGGCCTAAAGGCACCAAAGTTAAACTGCAAATTCTTCCTGAAGGTAAAGATGCTAAGGCGTCAGTTGTAGAGATTGTTCGTGACAAGATCCGTCTTGAAGACCGAGCGGTTAAGTCAGAAATCATTGAGAAAGATGGCAAGAAGATAGGTGTGATTGAAGTCCCTAGCTTTTACGTAGGGCTTTCTAAAGATACTGACAAACTGATTACTGAGCTCAAAGAAAAAGGCGTTGATGGCATCATCGTTGATCTTCGAAACAACGGAGGCGGCGCGTTAACAGAAGCAACAGCACTGTCGGGTCTTTTCATTGAAAGTGGTCCAGTTGTTCAAGTTCGCGATAGCTATGGTCGTGTCAATGTGAACAGCGATACTGATGGCAAAATCAGCTATCAAGGTCCAATGACGGTTCTGGTCAATCGCTACAGTGCATCAGCCTCTGAGATTTTCGCCGCAGCGTTGCAAGATTACGGTCGAGCTATTGTTTTGGGTGAGAACTCATTCGGTAAAGGTACGGTTCAGCAGCATCGTTCGCTAAATCATATCTATGACTTGTTCGATAAAGAGCTTGGTTATGTTCAATACACCATCCAGAAGTTCTATCGCATCGACGGTGGTAGTACTCAAAACCGTGGTGTAGTGCCAGATGTAGCTTTCCCGACGGCGGTTGATCCTGCGGAAACAGGAGAGAGTGTTGAAGATAACGCTCTACCTTGGGACAGCATTGATAAAGCGAAATACACACAGTTACAACGTAACGATGAAGTAATCGCATCATTAAAGGCTGCTCACGAAAAACGCATTGCTACGGATATGGAATACGGCTTTATTGCTGAAGACATTGCCAAGTACAAAGCAGAAAAAGACGATAAGACATTGTCTTTAAGTGAAGCAGCACGTAAACAAGAAAGTGATGAATCAGACGTTCGTCGTTTGGAACGCGTTAATCAACGCCAGAAAGCAGCAGGTGAAAAACCTTATGCAACGCTTGATGACATTCCAAAAGACTACGAAGTGCCAGATGCTTACTTGGATGAGGCGGTAGCAATCACTGTCGATCTTGTTAACAGTAAAGCGTAAGCTTTATGCTGGTTACCAATAGAAACGAGCGGCAACGCTCGTTTTTTTTCACCCGCATGAAAGCTGCCTCAATTCTGATACTTAAAATTAAAAACCGTGATTTAGATCAAAATATTTAGCAATCTCGTATTAAGCCTCCTAAGCTTTAAGTACTGGTGAGGGGGATACATATGAGATGGATTACGCTAATTCTGTGTGTTTTTTCGTTTGGAGTATTGTCGGAAACACGCAAAGATAATAATGACTTAACACAATTTGATCAGCCGTTTTTGCTTGGAGATTGGTATTTAGTCAATCCCAGTCCAGGTGAATCACCGGATGCCTTTCTGGCCATCAAACTAACACTTCAATCTAACTATTCGTTTAGCATTGATATTCAAAAACAAGATTACAGTATTGAACATTGGGAAGGTTTGTTTACCGCTAACGAAGATACCATCATTCTTGGCTTAAACTCCGATGAGCCACAAGTCTACAGTTACAGTGGTAATCACAATATGCTCAACCTTAATGGGGTTGTCTTTACCAAAGCGCTCTCTAACTCGCTTGCTGGAATTTGGTCATCGGTGAGTGTCTCGGGTGATGACAAACACGCTCAAGATATCGCTCGCATGGATCTAATTCTACAGCCGGATTTTGTGTTTACATTTCGTGTAAGTTCAAGCGAAGGTAGCGAAGCCATTCATAGCGGTGTTTACTACACCGAAGATGATCATATCGTACTTCTTTATCAAGATGGTGAACACGATGCTACATATACACTAGATCAAGATGAACTCACTTTAGAAGTTGAAGATGGTGATATGTTTGCGGTGTTAAATCGTATTCGTTAACAAAAGTTTATAAAACATTTGAGCGTCAACTCACGTTGGCGCTTTTTTTGTGTCTTGCTTTGTAAACATTGTCTGCAAACCTTTGTCTGTCGGAGTATAATCGACGCGATTCAGCAATATTTCAATATTCTGCTAACAAATAATAAAGACAAGGACTAAAGGATGACGGAGTCAGCACCTAAAGCCAAATACCGAAGTGACTATCAATCACCTTCGCACACTATCACAGATGTAAACCTTACTTTCGATCTTCACGAAACTCAAACTCGTGTTACAGCTATCTCTCAAGTTAAACAGATGGCAAATGAAACAACGTTAACGCTTGACGGCGAAGGTATTGAGTTAGTACAAATCAGTGTCAACGGACAAGTTTGGCAAGACTATGCGCAGACAGATACCGGCTTAGCGATTCATAACCTGCCGGAAGAGTTTGAACTCGCGATTGAGAATATCATTTCACCTTCAACAAATACCGCGCTAGAAGGTTTGTATATTTCAGACGGCGCGTACTGCACTCAATGTGAAGCAGAAGGTTTCCGTCGTATTACTTATTTCCTCGACAGACCAGATGTTCTGGCGAAATACACGACGAAAGTGATTGCAGATAAAGAAAGCTTCCCATACCTGCTAAGCAACGGTAATAAGATCGAGGAAGGTCAGTTAGAAAATGGTAAGCATTTTGTGGCATGGGAAGATCCGCATCCGAAGCCATCTTATCTTTTTGCTCTGGTTGCGGGTGACTTTGATGTATTGCGTGACAAATACACCACGCGCTCTGGTCGCGATGTAGCACTAGAGATTTTTGTCGATAAAGGCAACTTAGATCGCGCCAACCATGCGATGGTTTCGCTTATCAACTCCATGAAATGGGATGAAGAGCGTTTTGGTCTGGAATACGATCTTGATATTTACATGATCGTTGCTGTCGATTTCTTCAACATGGGTGCGATGGAAAACAAAGGCCTAAACGTCTTCAACTCTAAGTTTGTTTTGGCTAATGACCAAACAGCGACGGATACCGATTACCTTGGTATCGAAGCAGTAATTGGTCATGAATATTTTCACAACTGGACTGGTAACCGAGTGACTTGCCGTGACTGGTTCCAACTAAGCCTGAAAGAAGGTTTGACTGTATTCCGTGATCAAGAGTTTTCGTCTGACTTAGGTTCACGTTCGGTAAATCGTATCAACAACGTACGTATCATTCGTGGCCCTCAGTTTGCCGAAGACGCGAGTCCAATGTCACACCCAATTCGTCCAGACAAAGTGATTGAAATGAATAACTTCTACACTTTAACGGTTTACGAAAAGGGCAGTGAAGTTATTCGAATGATGCATACCTTGTTGGGTGAAGATAAGTTCCAAGCGGGCATGAAACTTTACTTTGAACGCCATGATGGTACAGCAGCAACCTGTGAAAACTTTGTTGCAGCGATGGAAGATGCATCAGGTATCGATCTTAATCAGTTCCGTTTATGGTATAGCCAGTCGGGTACACCAACGGTGTCTGTTACTGAACAATATGATGAAGCTGCATACACCTATACATTAAGCGTGAAGCAGACGACACCGGCAACACAAGATCAGGCAGAAAAGCAGGCACTGCACATTCCATTTGACGTAGAACTGTATGATGAACAAGGAAAAGTTTTCGAGTTACAGCGTAACGGAGAGCTTTGCGGCAATGTGCTAAACATTACCGAATCTGAGCAAAGTTTTGTGTTCGAAAATATCTCAAGCAAACCAGTTCCTTCAATGCTTCGAGAATTCTCTGCACCAGTGCGCTTGAACTTTGAGTACAGCGATGAACAGTTGGCTTTCTTGATGATTCACGCTCGCAATGACTTTGCTAAGTGGGATGCCGGTCAAATGTTGCTGGCGAAATACATTAAGTCAAATGTAGAAGCGGTGCAAAAAGGCGCTAACGTTGAACTTCCAGAATTGGTGGTAGATGCTTTTAGAGGTGTAGTGCTAAATAGTGAACTTGAGCCAGCCTTTATTGCTGAAGCATTATCGCTACCGAGCTTCAATGAAGTGGCAGGTTGGTATGAGACAGTAGATGTTGATGCAGTGTGTGATGTACTTAAAGGGATCAAACTTGCTTTAGCATCGGAACTGCAAGATGAAATGTCTGCGCTTTACCATACACTCGCGCAAGCTGATTACACTATTGAGCACGCTGCTATTGGTAAGCGTTCGTTGCGTAATCTGTGTCTTCAATATTTGGTGAATGTACCAGAGTACGCACATCTTGCTAAAGACCAGTACCAATCGGCGAACAACATGACCGACACTATTGCTGCAATGAGCGCTGCAAACAGTGCATCACTTACATTCCGTGAAGAAATCATGTCTGACTACAGTGAAAAATGGAGCCACGATGGTTTGGTTATGGATAAGTGGTTTGCTTTGCAAGGTGCGAATCCGTCGAAAGATGCGCTGGTAAATGTCAAAGCTTGTATGTCACATAAAGCATTTAGCTTAAGTAATCCTAACCGCACTCGCAGCTTAATTGGCTCATTCCTAAACATGAACCCACGCCGTTTCCATGATAAATCGGGTAAAGGCTATCAGTTTGCTGGTGAAATTCTAACGCAACTGAATGAATCTAACCCTCAAGTGGCCTCGCGCTTAATCGACCCACTTCTAAAACTGAAGAAGTACGATAGTGAACGCCAAGCATTGATAACGCTAGAGCTCGAGAAGTTGAAAGGTCTTGATAACCTAGCTAAAGACTTGTTTGAAAAAGTCACGAAAGCGCTAGAATCTTAATCTTTAACCCATACCTGTATATTTATACAGGTATGGGTATTTATACAGGTATGGGTATTTTCTTCACTTTAGATAAATTGATCATTTTTTAATCACAAACCTATCTCCACGTCATGAAACATTACTATTTCAGTCTAAATATTAGCTATCAACAGTACGTTACACACTACACTGGTCATGCATACAGTATTTTGGTTTGTACCGATCAAGGATTGAGATTACAGCTACCAGCGACAAGATTTCGTCCGTTTTTAACACAATTAGGTCTAAAAGGACGCTTCAGGTTGACAACTGACCAAAACAACAAGTTTTTACGGTTAGAATCACTGTAACTTCCGCCATTACTAGTGATATGAATAAGTGCATCAGTCACACAATCAAACATTTTCCTGTCACATACCATATTTTTTATTAACCCTTTCTCAATAAAACTTTTACAATAAAGACAAGCCTACATCCCTCATAAAAACAAAAAAGTGGAGCGTTATTATGACCACGCGCGAACCCGTTGTTCCGGTTCTACTGGAGAAAGTTTATCAACTGATTGAATCTAAAGTAGAAGGCGTCAATCAGCCATTAGTGACTAAACTTGCCAAACACATTTTTAGCAACGTTTCCCCTGACGATTTGCTACAGAGAAACGAGTCAGACCTGTATGGTGCCGCTGTGAGCCTTTGGCATCATCTCAACGAGAAAAAATACGATGAGATTTCTGTTCGAGTATTCAACCCGACGGTGAGTCGTCACGGTTGGCAGTCAACTCATACTATTGTTGAAATTGCAGTGCCAGATTCTCCATTCTTAGTCGACTCTGTAAAAATGGCACTCAATCGTGTCGATCTTACATGTCATATTATGCTGCATGGCCCAACTCAGTTTGAGAGAAATGATCAAGGCCAAATTACTTCGGTCAATGAAGGGAAAGGGCATCTTCAATCAGTCTTCCATATCGAGGTGGATAGGCTGAGTGAAAAATCAGAAATGACTGCGCTTAAAGATGAACTGATTGCCATTTTTGAAGACACCAGTTTGGTGGTCAACGAATGGGAGTCAATGTCAGATAAGCTCAAGCAAATTACGAAAGACCTAGTAAAAAACAAAAGCAAGCTGCCATTAGAAGCGGATCGTTTTGATGAGACGATTGCATACTTAGAGTGGCTGGGTGATCACAACTTCACATTCATGGGATACAAAGAATTTGATCTTATTAGTGAAGAAGGGGATTCAGTATTAAAACCAACCGATGAGCCAGGACTTGGCTTGTTCTCGAAAGCAGATCGCGTTCGCTCGGTGAAGATTTCTGAATTTTCTGATTCGGCGCGCTTAGAAGCGAAAAAGCCGTTCCTACTCATCCTGACAAAAGGTAACAAAGCAAGCCGCATTCACAGACCTGCTTATACCGACTATGTAGGCATCAAAAAATTCGACGCTAACGGCAAGGTAATTGGCGAACATCGATTTACTGGTCTTTATACCTCTGCCGTGTACAACCAGAGCGTTTCAACTATTCCACTTATCCGCGAAAAAGTAGAACGTATCTTATCGGCAAGCGGTTATCGAGATGGTTCGTACTCTTACAAAGCATTGAGAAACATTCTTGAAAATTACCCACGTGATGAGCTACTTCAAGCGAAAGAAGAAGAACTGCTTGAGATAGGTATGGGCGTAGTGCAAATGCAGGATCGTGATTTGATCCGATTGTTTGTGCGTAAAGATCCGTTTGGGCGCTTTTTCAGCTGCATGGTTTACGTGAGTAAAGATCGTTACAACACACAGCTTAGAAAAGACACGCAACGGATCCTGAAAAACTATTTTGGTATTGAGCAAGAGGTTGAATTTACGACTTACTTCTCAGAGAGTCCACTGGCAAGAACCCACTATATCGTTAGGGTAGATAACAACAACATGGATGTAGATGTGAAGGCGATTGAACGAAACCTAATGGAGGTATCCGCTTCTTGGGATGACCGTTTGTCTGACGCTATCGTTGCTAACTTTGGTGAAAGTAAAGGGTTGCCCCTCTCTAAGGTGTATTCAAAAGCATTCCCGCGTTCATATAAAGAAGACATGATGCCAACATCGGCGGTGGCAGACATTGAACGTCTTGAAGCGCTAGATGAAGACAACAAATTAGGTATGCTTTTCTACCGCCCTCAAGAAGAGTCAGCCAATTCTAAGGCCGTGCGCCTTAAACTTTACCACCGTGATGAGCCAATCCATCTATCTGATGTCATGCCAATGCTGGAGAATCTTGGGTTACGAGTGATCGGTGAATCGCCATACGAGATCGTTAAAACTGACGGCGGTACATATTGGATCCTTGATTTCTCAATGCTTCATAAGAGCGACGCAGAAGTGGATCTTCGTGAAGCAAGAGATCGCTTCCAGCAAGCCTTTGCCGCAATTTGGTCTGGCGATCTTGAAAGCGATGGCTTTAACCGACTTGTGCTAGGCTCGGGTTTAACTGGTAGAGAAGTTTCTATTCTCCGTGCTTATGCTCGCTACATGCGCCAAGTTGGCTTCCCATTCAGTCAGCACTACATTGAAGATACTCTGAATCACTACCCAGAGCTGGCGAAAGATCTTGTTGAACTGTTTACCCAGCGTTTCATGCCGTCACTAAAAGGCAGTAAGAAAGGTCAACAGCGTGTGATTGAGAAAATCAATAAGCAGCTCGATAAAGTCGATAGCTTGGATGACGACCGTATTATCCGTCGTTATGTCGAAATGATTTCTGCAACACTTCGCACTAACTACTACCAGAAAGACAAAGCCGGTGAGCATAAGCCATGGTTATCGCTCAAACTAGAGCCCAAGAAAATTCCTGAAATTCCAGCACCAGTGCCAGCGTTTGAGATCTTCGTTTATGCCCCAGACATTGAAGGTGTGCATCTTCGTGGTGGCAAAGTTGCTCGTGGTGGTCTTCGCTGGTCAGATCGTCAAGAAGACTTCAGAACCGAGATTCTTGGTTTGGTGAAAGCGCAACAAGTTAAAAACACTGTCATTGTTCCAGTTGGTGCAAAAGGCGGCTTCGTTTGTAAGCGTCAGCCACAACTCTCTAGCCGAGACGAGATCTTTGCTGAAGGCCAGCGCTGCTATAAACAGTTCATTCGAGCACTATTGGATGTGTCGGACAACATCATTGAAGGGGAAGTGGTTCCACCTAAGAGTGTAGTAAGACACGATGAGGACGACCCATACTTAGTTGTTGCTGCCGACAAAGGTACTGCAACCTTCTCAGATTTAGCGAACTCAGTATCAGATGAGTATAACTTCTGGCTAGGGGATGCATTTGCTTCCGGTGGTTCAAATGGCTATGACCACAAAGCCATGGGTATTACCGCAAAAGGTGGTTGGGAGTCGGTGAAACGCCATTTCCGTGAAATGGGCATCGATTGCCAAAACGAAGACTTTACGGCCATTGGTGTTGGTGACATGGCAGGGGATGTATTTGGTAACGGGATGCTGCTTTCCAAACATATCAAGCTAAAAGCCGCCTTTAACCACATGCACATCTTTATTGATCCAAATCCGGTGTCTTCTGCGAAGAGTTGGGATGAGCGCAAGCGACTGTTTGATCTTCCACGCTCTAGTTGGGAAGACTACGATCCTAAGTTGATCTCTAAAGGTGGTGGTGTCTTTGCTCGCCGCGCTAAATCGATCAAATTGACCCCAGAAATCCAAAAAATGCTTGGTACTAAGAAAGCGTCTGTTGCACCTAATGATCTTATTAAGATGATTCTGGGCATGGAAGTGGATCTGCTATGGAATGGTGGTATTGGTACTTATGTGAAGGCGAGTTCTGAAACGCACACCGATGTGGGCGACCGCGCGAATGATGTGCTGCGTATCAATGGTAGCGAGCTTAGAGCTAAAGTTGTTGGCGAAGGCGGTAACTTAGGTATGACACAGCTGGGTCGTATTGAATACGCACTGGCGGGTGGTCGTGTAAATACCGACTTTGTCGATAATGTTGGCGGTGTTGATTGCTCGGATAATGAGGTCAACATTAAGATCTTCTTGAATGGTCTTGTTTCAAATGGCGATCTAACGGTCAAGCAGCGCAACCAAATCTTGGAATCTATGGAAGATGAAGTTGGCGAGATTGTGTTGGATGATGCTTACTGCCAATCTGAATCGATTTCGGTGACAGAATTCCAAGGTGTCTCTCTGGTAAAAGAGCAGATCCGCTTTATCCATACGCTAGAGAAGGCGGGGCATTTGGATCGTGCTCTAGAATACATTCCATCGGATGAAGATCTGCTAGAGCGTGAGAAACAAGGGATTGGTATGACTCGTCCTGAGCTTTCCGTGCTGGTGGCTTACGGTAAGATGGTGCTGAAAGAGGAGTTGGTGACAGATGACATCGCGAATGACCCATATCATCAACAACAACTGACTCAGTACTTTCCATCAGAGTTACGCCGTAACTACTTAGAAAGTATGCCAAATCATCCACTGCGCGCAGAAATTATCTCAACTATGCTTGCAAATCAGATGGTTAACGAGATGGGCTGTAACTTTGTGACTCGATTGCAAGAAGAAACAGGTGCAACCGTGGTCGATATTGCGAATGCGTACGCGGCGTCTCGAGAAATCTACGGCTTTGCTTATACTTTTGAGCAAATTAGAAAGTTAGATAATGTCGCGAGCTCTGAAGCACAGTATGAATTGTTGTTTATTGTTCGCAGAACGCTGCGTAGATTGGCTCGCTGGATTCTGCGTAACCGTCCGGGTAAGCAGTCGGTAGAAGAGTTGGTTGCCCGTTATCGTGAAGACGTTATTAAGGTTGAGCAAACTCTTGAGAAATGTTTGGTGGCCGAAGAAGTTGAAGAGCATCATGAATTAGCGCAAGTATGGGTTGAGCAAGGGGTAGGTAGCGAACTTGCGAACTATGTGTCGCGTTTATCTAGCTTACTTTCTGCAGTAGATATCGCTGAAATTGCAGCTGAAGCGAGCTTTGAAGTTGAACGAGCGTCGAAACTTTACTTCCACTTAGGTGATCGATTATCACTGCATTGGTTCTTGAATCAAATCAACGGCCAAGCAGTTGATAATAACTGGCAAGCATTGGCAAGAGCGGCATTCCGTGAAGATCTTGATTGGCAGCAGCGTTTGTTGACTGCTCAAGTATTGCGATGTGGTTGTGGGGGAGATTCAGAAGACGTGATACTGTCACTTGATAACTGGATGGATACCAATACACATAGCCTTCAACGGTGGGAAAATATTCTCAATGAGTTCAAAGTGGGGAATGTACACGAGTTCGCTAAGTTCTCGGTAGCACTGCGCGAACTCAGTTTGTTGAACCTGAACTGTGCAAATAATCTATAGGTTAACTGCCTGATATCAAAAGATAAGCGCTCTTAGGGGCGCTTTTTTGTATCAAGCATCAAATTTGGTGACGGTGTAACGTAAATTTGATTGAATCTTATGCGAAACGTTTGCTTTTTTTCGATAAAGACAAATCTTGATTGCATGTTTAGGCGAATCAGTAAATAATACCGCCCCGTTTACACGGGTTTTCTATCGGAGGCACAATGCTTTACCGTCTTGCCAGAACTGGCTTTTTCCAACTTGATGCCGAAAAGGCTCACGATCTCGCTATTCAAAACTTCAAGCGCTTCACCGGCACACCACTTGATCTCGCTTATCGCCAACAATTACCAAATCGACCAGTAGAATGCATGGGTTTGACGTTTAAAAACCCTGTGGGTCTAGCTGCAGGCTTAGACAAAAACGGCGAATGTATCGAAGCATTCGGCGCTATGGGCTTTGGTTTTGTTGAAGTTGGTACGGTAACACCACGCCCACAGTCAGGTAATGACAAACCACGCCTGTTCCGCTTGGTAGAAGCTGAAGGTATTATCAACCGAATGGGTTTCAGTAACTTGGGCGTTGATAATCTGGTAGAGAACGTTAAGAAAGCAAAATATGACGGAATCATCGGTATCAACATTGGTAAAAATAAAGATACGCCAATCGAGAAGGGTGCTGAAGACTATATTATCTGTATGGAGAAGGTTTACGAGCACGCGGGCTACATTGCTGTAAACATCTCATCTCCTAACACTCCTGGACTTCGTAGTTTGCAATACGGTGAAGCACTGGATGAACTCCTTGCTGAGCTGAAAACAAAACAGTCAGAATTGGCTGAAAAGCATGGTAAATATGTACCTCTTGCACTGAAGATCGCGCCGGATCTAAGTGATGACGAGATTAGCCAAATCTGCGATTCATTGATCAAGAACCAAATTGACGGTGTGATCGCCACCAATACAACATTGGATCGCTCTGTCGTAGAAGGTATGAAGCACGCCAATGAGGCTGGTGGCTTGAGCGGCCGTCCAGTACAGTCTCGCAGTACAGAAGTAGTGCGCCTTCTAGCGAAAAACCTTGATGGTAAGCTTCCAATCATTGGTGTTGGTGGTATTGACTCGTACGTGTCTGCAAAAGAGAAACTGATGGCCGGTGCTTCGCTGGTGCAAGTTTACTCTGGCTTTATTTACCACGGTCCAAAACTTGTTAAAGACATCGTTAAGAATCTATAAACGCTTTCATCTACCAAAGTGACTAGATTTTAATCGAGAAAGGGGAAATTAGTTTTCCCCTTTTTTTTTTGTTTATTCGTTTTTAGAATTAGTAACAACTGACCAACAGGTAATTAAGCGTTTTACCTAACAGTCTGATTATTCTTTAAATATAGAGACGGAACGATGCTTAAACCCAGCGATACATGGATCTGGTATATGGACGAGAGTGAGAACTCTCTTATGCTGGACTTGGGAGACGATATGGTTTTTAAAACCAATCTTTCCCGTAAACTCCTTGTCGACTGCGCGATGGGTCAGAACAACTTCACTGTCGATGACGCATCCGCGTTTCAAACCTTTAAAGACCAAATTAGTGTACTTGAGCTCTCAGAGCCTAGACAGGCTGAACTAACGCTGTATTGCGTGGCAGCCAAGCGCTTTCATAAACCCGTACAACCAAAAAGCTGGTTCTTCGACCACCAAGATGGCTCTTATCAGCCAGAGGAAGGGGAACTGGTTCGATTGGTAAACTCAAATTCAGAAGGTTTCTTCATCGTTCTGGAAGTGGGAGAGAGTGCCAGTTTGTGTGCGTTAGTCGACTTAGAGTCATTCAGTTTGACAGCCAGCAAGCAAGTCACGTTTGGCCAAAGCATTAAAGTGATGCACGACCGTATGACGTGTGCACAGCAGTTTATCGCATTAAACCAGCCTATCGCTCTTGTAGGTTAGAGCGGGGCACTTAGAGCGCGTTAACGCGCCTTATAAGAAAAAGCAGTGGCAGCTTTAAACAACAATAATATGTGTTTCCTTCATTTCTCGTAGAATTTATCGGCCTGGTTGGCCGATTTTTTTTGTCTGCTATTTACCAAAAACCTACAAGTCCCCTTCAGTTTTACTCCTCAAGCGAGCTCTTTAACCATCCAAGCGGCGATGTTTTGCCGTATCTATCTTGTTGCAGAGCAAATATTTCGCTTTTTTTTACCACTAAAAGTAACGTTTTTATTTCCCTTAATAGGGGCTAATTAACTAATGAGTTCCCCATTTAGGTACTTTCTGTAACTAAGTTACACGAAAATATGGGCTTTGGTATATACCAATCGTGCCGCGAATAAGTATTCACTATCGCGAAAGCCGTTGGTTTATGGTGAATTAATTAAGTACAAGCTAATGTAGGGTGCCGGTATGTGTTAGGCGCTTACACCGGTTAAACCTTGTGCGAACAAACACTTTGAACGCGGGTTATTGAAGGTTTGTTTAGTGACAGGCAGTAATGTCAGGTATAATCAACACCATTTTTCACAGCCAGATGAACACTATGAACCAATATCTTGCCGTCACTTCTAACGGACTTGAAAACCTTCTCGCTCAAGAGCTTGAACAAATGGGCTTAACTTCTGTAAAGCCTGTTCAAGCAGGGGTGAAATTTAAAGCGACTAATGAGCAGATTTATCGCGCTTGTTTGTGGAGCCGCTATGCTTCTCGCTTTGTTAAAGTACTGTCGGAATTCACTTGCCAAGATGATATGGACCTTTATCTGGCTGCTTCGTCCATCAACTGGGTTAACCACTTCCACAGCACGAAGAAATTCATTGTTGATTTCAACGGTACGAACCGAGAGATCCGTAATAGCCAATATGGCGCAATGAAAGTGAAAGACGCGGTAGTGGATTGCTTTAATAAGAAGAACTTACCAAGACCAAACATCAGTAAAGATGGAGCCGATGTACGTGTGCATGTGCGTTTGCATCGTGATAAGGCTCTGATTGGTCTGGATATGGTGGGCTCTGGCTTGCATCAACGCGGCTATCGTACTGAATCTGGTCGTGCTCCTCTTCGAGAAACACTCGCAGCTGCTATTGTTGCTAGAAGTGGGTGGGAGCAAGGTAAGAACATGCTTGATCCGATGTGTGGTTCGGGTACGTTGTTGATTGAAACAGCTATGCTTGCTGCGAATATGGCACCAGGCGTCAAACGTAAGACTTGGTGTTTTGAAGCCCTAGAAGACTTCGAGCCAGAAGTTTGGGCAGAAGTGAAATCGGAAGCGAATGTACAAGCTCGTCGCGGTGTCAAAAAGACTGACAGCAGGTTTTGGGGCTTCGACAACGACCCTAGAGTCCTTCGCACAGCAAAAGAGAATGCTAAGCGTGCCGGCGTTGAAGACTTGATTACCTTTGAGCTTGGCGATGCCAGCAAAGTGACTAAGCCAGCAGAGTTTGGTGAGGGCGTGATTGTTTGTAACCCACCTTATGGTGAGCGACTAGGCACCGAGCCAGGTTTGATAGCACTGTATACTGAATTTGGTAATCAGCTTAAAACCGAGTTCGGTGGCTGCCAGGCATCGATTTTCTCAAGTTCAGATGACTTACTAAGTTGCTTACGCATGCGTGCTGATAAGCAATTTAAGTTGAATAACGGTGCGTTACAGTGTCACCAAAAAAATTACTCGATTTCAGCGCGCAGTGCAGAACAGATTGCTGGCAATAATGACCTTCAAGTGATTGCACCAGATTTCTCAAACCGTCTGAAAAAAAACATGGCCAAAATCGGCAAGTGGGCTAAGAAAGAAGGATTAGACTGCTACCGTATTTACGATGCTGATTTACCAGAGTACAACGTTGCGGTTGATGTTTATCAAGATTCTTTGGTTATTCAAGAATACGCGGCGCCGAAGAGTATTCCAGAAGAGACAGCAAAGCGTCGCCTGACAGATATTATCCGTGCTTCGATCAAAGTAACTGGTGTTGACACCAACAACGTTGTTTTGAAAACTCGCGAGAAGAAGAAAGGCAGCTCACAATACAACAAGCTTGCTCAAAAGTCGTCAACCATGAAAGTTCATGAGTACGGCGCGCAGTTGATCGTAAACTTGCATGACTACCTAGATACTGGCCTGTTCCTCGATCATAAAATCACTCGTCGTAAACTGGGTGAATTGGCGCAAGGCAGAGATTTCTTGAACCTGTTTGCATACACAGGTTCTGCGACTGTTCATGCTGCGCTTGGTGGAGCAAAGTCTACGACCACGGTTGATATGTCTAATACATACTTAGAGTGGGCGAAAGATAACATGAAGCTGAATGGTCAAGTAGGTCGTCAGCACCAATACATTCAAGCAGATTGCTTACAATGGCTTGCGAAAGCAAACGGCATTTACGACCTTATCTTTATCGATCCTCCTACGTTTTCAAATTCTAAGCGTATGGAGCAATCGTTCGACGTACAACGTGACCATGTCACTTTAATGCGTGATTTGAAACGTCTACTAAGTGCAGAAGGTACTATCGTATTCTCAAACAACAAACGCCACTTCAAAATGGATTTGGAAGCGTTGGAAGAGATCGGCTTAACTGCGAAAAACATTTCTGATAAGACCTTGCCCCTCGACTTTGCTCGTAACAAGCATATTCATAACTGCTGGGTTATCTCTCACAAAAGTTAAGACGGATCATGACAAAGGAACTGACATTATACAGCACTGAAGGTTGCCATCTCTGTGAGATGGCTCTTGAGCTAATCAAACAAGTAGGGCTCGGGGAACAGGTAGAGATTGTCGATATTGCTTTCGACGATGAGCTGTTTTCTCGTTACGGCGTCACTATTCCAGTAGTCAAAGTGGATGAATCTGAGATCAACTGGCCCTTCGATATCTTACAACTTCAACAATGGTTAACAGTCAATGGCATTACTTACCATCCATAATGGACAACTTGCATTTGGTGATCATCCGCTTCTAGATAAGACGGACTTTGCGCTTCAAGAGAATGAACGCGTGTGTCTGGTTGGTCGAAACGGTGCTGGCAAGTCAACGTTAATGAAAGTATTGGCAGGCGACATCATTATGGATGATGGCAAACTGCAAATTACTCAAGATGTTGTAGTATCTCGTCTAGAACAAGATCCTCCTCGCGACCAAGTTGGAACGGTCGAAGACTATGTCGCTGAAGGCTTGGCAGAGATCGGTGAGCAGCTAAAGCAATATCACGCTTTACTTGAGCTGGTGGCTCAAGACCCAAGTGAATCTCATATTAATCGCTTAGCCAAAGTTCAAGAAAACCTCGAAGTTTCCGGCGCATGGCGTTTTGAAGACCGCATTAAGAACATTCTTGGTGCGCTCAAGCTTGACGGTGCTACGCTACTTAGCGATTTGTCTGGTGGTTGGCAGCGAAAGGCGGCATTAGCTAGAGCGCTGGTGTGCGATCCTGATGTCTTATTACTCGATGAGCCAACCAACCATTTGGATGTGACAACCATTGAGTGGTTGGAGACGTTCTTAAAAGACTTCCGTGGTTCTATCATCTTTATTTCTCACGACCGCGCTTTTATTCGCTCTATGGCGACACGCATTGTCGATCTAGATCGAGGCCAACTTGTCTCTTTCCCTGGCGACTACGAAAAATACCTAGTCGAAAAAGAAGAGGCGCTACGTGTTGAAGAAATGCAAAATGCAGAGTTCGACAAAAAGCTCGCGCAAGAAGAAGTTTGGATAAGACAGGGCATCAAAGCACGAAGAACTCGCAACGAAGGTCGTGTCCGTGCGCTGAAAAAACTTCGAGACGAACGTAAAGGCCGCAGAGACGTTCAAGGCAAAGTGAACCTCAAGCTCGACGACACCGCGCGTTCTGGCAAGATTGTGTTTGAAGCTGACAATCTGAACTACGAGATTGAAGGCAAAACCATCATCAATAACTTTTCTTTCAATATCCAACGTGGTGATCGTATTGCGCTTATTGGTCCTAATGGATGTGGTAAGAGTACGTTGATCAAGCTGTTACTCGATGAGCTTACACCTACATCAGGTAAACTTAAGTGTGGTACCAAGCTTGAAGTCGCTTATTTTGACCAGTACCGCGAAGCATTAGATCCAGAAAAGAGCGTTATTGATAACCTTGCCGATGGTAAACAGGAAGTGATGGTTGGCGGACGTGAGCGTCATGCGCTAAGTTATCTTCAAGACTTTTTGTTTGCACCAAAACGCGCGAGAACCCCAGTGAAAGCACTGTCGGGTGGTGAGAAGAACCGCTTGTTGTTGGCTCGTATTTTCCTGAAGTCTAATAACCTACTGGTACTCGATGAACCAACCAACGATTTGGACATTGAAACCTTAGAATTATTAGAAGAGTTACTAGGAAATTATCAAGGCACACTGCTTTTAGTGAGCCATGACCGTCAGTTTGTTGATAATACTGTGACCGCTAGCTGGATTTTTGAAGGAAATGGGGTTATCGAAGAGTTCGTTGGTGGTTATCATGATGCTCAGCAGCAGAGACAGCAGGTGTTGGACGCACGTAAAGCGTACGAGCCAGTAAAAGAGAATAAAAAACAGCCAGTTGAACAAAATAACAAGACACAAGCAGTGAACTCTAAACCTAAGAAGCTGTCCTATAAGCTACAGAGGGAATTAGAAGCGCTACCAGCTCTGTTGGAGCAACTGGAGCAAGAGATTGAACAACTACAGGAAATGGTGAATGACCCTACGTTTTTCGCCAAGCCAGTAGAAGAGACACAACCCATTTTAGATAGTTTAGCTGCAAAAGAGCAGGAGCTAGACGTTGCTTTTGAGCGATGGGAAGAGCTAGAAGCAATGCAACAGGAAAGTTAGTTTTGATGAGTCGTAATAATTTTAAGTTTTCATTGATTGCTGCAAGTGTACTTGCAGCGACATCGAGCCATGCTGCTTTATATAAAGTGGTTGAGGTCGATCCTACTGGAAGTATCAAGTCTACCGGTGTATTTGTTGAAGCCAACGGAAGTGTGGTCACTGAGTTTTATGGTAGTGCGATAGAAAAGGCTGATGCGAGCAATCCAATGGGGTGTTTTGCCGAAGGGACAACATGTAGCGAGTATCGTTTGTATGGTGATTCTCGAAATGGTTCTGAAGGCCATTCGTATCGTCAAGAGATCCCATTTAACTACGATTCGTCATTCTTCTATACCGACTGGAACCGTAACCGCGATTATTGCCGTTCTGAATTAGGTTATCAAACCTGTGATCCAGGTTGGACTGATAAAATGTGGTACAGCTTTAGCGACGTTGGCGGTCTACTACGTGAGCGTGACGCGTTTTATAACTCGTCGCAAACGGGCTGGAACAATATTGCCGGTGAAGACAACTACTTCTCTAATGCTCATGGCTTTAGTGAAACCACGCCTTCATCTGATCCGGATCAAGCATCTACTGCTACGCGAATGGGCGTAACGCCAACTTCGGACTATAAACCGGGCGGTGTAGCGACACCAGATACCAACTCAGAAAACGTCGTTATCAATAGCCTGACGTCTGATCAAGGTATGGCTATTGGTAACACCAGCTCGGGTTACTACCGTATCAATGCTTCTGATGGTGCGAAAGGCAACTTAGCAACGGCATACCGTCATCGTGGTTTTGTGCAAAATGGCGATACTACGGAAATGTTGCTGCCACTCTTGGTTGAGTCACCAAACAGCGATCAGCGAATTACCAACCAAATGGGTCGGACTATGGGTTGGAGCAGTTTCAATTATGGTGGCAAAGAGTACATCGTAGGCAGTGCTGCGGTCGCTCCGTTTGACTACAACGACGATAATAAGAACTGGAATGGTGACCTGAATAACTGCTTGATCGAAGATCCGGCATCGCGATCTGATTGCCAGAATTTTGCTTTTGCGACTAAAACTGCTGTATGGGACTCAACCAATTTTGTAGCGGGCGCTTCAATCGTGTCTGATTGGCAAAATGGTGTACCAACCAACAACGATAAAAAAGCGTCACAGGGCAGTGCTCGTGGTGCTGTTATTGCTGCGCAAGATAGCGCTTCGGATAACCCGCGCAATGGAAAACCATTCCTTGTTGGTCTCAACACAACCGGTGATGGCTCAAATAGTTTCCTTCAAGCAACGGTATTTGTTCCTTCAACGACATTTGATCCAAGTGCGATCGACACATCACGCCAGTGGTCTCCAGTGACTGTAGAGAACGCCCGAATCAAGTCAGGTGATGACTTTATTTATAGCAACTCATACGCGACTGACATCAACAAGAACCTCGTGTTCTTGGGTGCGTCTAAGCGACGCGGTGATAAGCGAGAAAATGGTGCGGCGGCAAACCGTATGTTCTTGGGTCAAGTGAGCCTAAACAATGATGCGAATGGCAGTTTCTCTACACCATCTGCGCGTTATTTTGACGAACTTAATGGCAACAGCGGTATCTTCTTTCGTGGTGTAGGTGGTGAGCCTGGTGCAATTAACAACTACAACGAAATTGTTGGTGCAGTTGATGCTGAGCAATCAACAGAGTATTTTGGTAAAAAACGACGCCAACGCGGCTTTATTTACCCTTATAACACTACCGGAACGGATGCTGAGCGTTTGGCGGTTTTCCAGGGCAAACCATGGTTACTGGACGATCTAACCAATGGCGGTAGCTACAATACGAAAAATAATCAATACCGTATTGTCGATGCTGCTGACATCAACGATGATGGTGTGATTGCAGCAACCGCGCTTAAATGTGATGGCGGCTATGACACCACCAGTCATAACTCCTATTGTGGCAACGGCCAAAAGAAAGAGAAGCTCGTCGCAGTTAAGTTGATCCCGATCGCAAATGCAACATCAGCCGACATTCAAACTCGTGGTCTAGAAGCACCACCAGTTAAACGTAGTGGCGGTAGCCTCGGCTGGATGGCTTTGATTATGCTTGGATTCTTTGGGTTACGCCGTAACAAGTAGTCACAAGTGACAAAAATCCCAGCTTCACAATAGTGGAACTGGGATTTTTTTGTGTCTTGAGATCGGGCCAAAAATGAGCAATTATTAAAGAGGAGTCACAAAAGCTCCATAAATCTTTAATGATAGAAAGTCGGGAAACCGATTTTGTATAGCGAGGACCGTACTATGAAGAGACAAAAGCGTGATCGTCTAGAACGAGCTCAATCACAGGGTTACAAAGCTGGATTGAATGGGCGATCGATGGAAGCCTGTCCCTATCAACAAATGGATGCAAAGTCTTATTGGCTTGGCGGTTGGCGTGACGCGAGAGATGATAAACAATCAGGACTCTTCAAGTAGTCGGGAGCGAAATTGAAGTAACAAAGGCCTCAAGAGAGGCCTTTATAATGCGCACCTAGTGCACTATAACTAAATTTATGTGCTAAAAATAAACGACTCCGGAAAGTCGTTTATTTACAAAATAGCTTAGAAAGCAGAGGTGTCTTTAAATAGACCTACTTTAAGATCTTTCGCTACGTAGATCTCTTTACCATCTACCAATACGCGACCATCAGCAATGCCCATAACTAGCTTGCGGTTTACAACACGCTTCATGTGAAGTTCGTAGGTTACTTTCTTAGCCGTAGGTAGTACTTGACCGGTAAACTTCAGCTCACCTACACCTAGTGCACGACCTTTGCCTTCACCACCAATCCAGCCAAGGTAGAAACCAACAAGCTGCCACATAGCATCCAAACCAAGACAACCTGGCATTACTGGGTCACCTATAAAGTGGCAGTCGAAGAACCATAGATCAGGAGTAATATCCAGTTCAGCAACGATCAAACCTTTGCCAAAGTCACCTTCAGTTTCGGACATTTTTGCTACGCGGTCCATCATCAGCATGTTCGGTGCTGGAAGTTGAGGGTAGCCCTCGCCAAATAATTCTCCGCGGCTAGAGGCTAGAAGGTCTTCACGGCTATAAGATTCACGTCTGTTTTGCATTATTTATTACTCCAAATTTGCGTTAGGCCATCTTAGTGAACAGGTGTACGCTAGACAAGTCCGACCACGACTAGACAAACCAGTTTTTAATCCGTGTCACAAATGACTCTGGTATTTCATGTTTTTCAAAGTTTTCAATACGTTCGGCAATCTTGCCGATCACACTATCTTCGGTGTCACTTTTGAAAGGTTGACCCAATAGAAGTGGTATCACTTCGTCTACGTGAGTCACAGACCAAATGTGAAATTCTTCATTTTTGATGCTTTCAACGAGCTCTTTATTCAATGCCAGGTGCTGAACATTGGTTTTAGGCAAAATGACGCCTTGCTTGCCTGTTAAACCTTGGTGTTTACATACGTTATAGAAGCCTTCCACTTTCTCATTTAAACCACCTACAGCTTGAACGCGGCCAAATTGGTCGACAGCACCTGTAACCGCAATTTGTTGGTCAATTGGATAGCCAGATAGCGCACTCACTAAAGAACATAACTCTGCTAATGAAGCGCTATCACCGTCGACTTCACAATAAGACTGCTCAAACACAATAGACGCGGAATATGGTAGTGGGGCATCTAGGTCGAGTTCGGAAGACACAAATGCTTGCATGATCATCATGCCTTTGGCGTGAATGTTGCCACCGAGGTCAACTTTGCGCTCGACGTCTGATACATCGCCGTCACCAAAGTGCACCACACACGAGATACGAGCAGGCTCACCATAACTGATAGGGTGTCCTGGAATATCAATGACCGTTAAACCGTTTACTTGACCAACTTGTTTTCCTTGAGTTTCAATGACGACTTGGCCTTCCAAGATATCATCGATAGCCCGTTCCGGCAGATAAGACTCGCGGTTACGCTTCGCCTCGATTGCCGCTTCTATATGTTCAGAAGATATCGTTGAATTGTGACTGTACGATGATGCTTCACAAAGCATAGCTTTATGCCAATCAACCGAAAGTGGCCAGTATTGTTTGTCTTCTGTTTCGCGCGCGCCGGCTTGAAGCAGCTTTAAGTAGCCCGAACGATCAAGTTGCTTATCTGATAGAAATTGCGACATCATCGAGTTTACAAACGATAAGTATTGCTTGGCTGTTGCAGGCGTCACTTTCAAATCGTTCTCTATTTCAGTGTACTGCATAAAGCCGGATCGAAAGTCACTGTCGATAAAGTCTAGATCTGACAACTGTTCTCGATCACCAATAACGATAAGCTTAAAGTTCGATGAAAAACTAGGTGGTGTTAGCGCGGCAGTTTTGGTGTCAACCGATACACCATTGAGTTTTGCACCTTGCAATAACGCTTTCAAATTTGTCCAAACACCAAGACTTGCTAGTGCAGTTTGCGTCGATGAAATGAGAAAACCACCATTAGCTTGTGATACTAGACCTTGAGCAACAACAGGTTCGTTTTGCGATGTTTGGTATCGGTCAAACAACAAGTTTGGGTCAGCATCTTTACTGACGACAGTTTTGTGACCTAGTGCTTCAATATGATCGCTGACGAGCTGTCGATGAAACAAGTTGTCGCCATCTTTAATGATCAGTACTTTTGAAGGACACGCATCAGAGACGAAAAACGACAGTGCGGCTTTAAGGCGAGGCTGCAGTTCAATAGCGTCTAATGGGGCGAGAGTAGGTGCGTTATCGAGTAGATCGGCGAAATCGTTGTAAAGGGGGCAGACTTGTTGCCAAGGGACTTGATTCATTGGGTCGTAACTTAAGTTTAATTTGCACGAAGTATACAATGAATCGCCACTCAACGTTAGCTTTTCAACTGTTCATATAGCGAGCAAAATCCCATTAACTGAGCATTGTTATTGAGAAGTTTGGAATCTTGGGTTACGCTGTCACTGTAAACAGAGTAGGGATGCAAACCAATGAAATACCAACAACTTGAAAACTTAGAATGTGGTTGGAAGTGGCAGTATTTAACAAAGAAGTGGCGTGAAGGCGATAATATTACGCGTTACATTGATACCAGTGAGATCGAACAGGCAGTATCAAAGCTAAAGCAGCTAGAGCATGAACCTACTCTGGTTATTGAGTGGATCGATGAACATATGTCAGTTGAGCTCGACAATAAGCTTAAACAAGCGATTAGGGCTAAGCGTAAGCGCCATTACAATGCCGAGCAAATTCACACCAAAAAGAAGTCCATTGATTTGGACTTTCGCGTTTGGGAAAAATTATCTCATCGCGCAAGCGATCTCGGTTGTACGCTCTCTGAAGCCATCGAGTATTTGTTAAGTGAAGCGTCTCGGAGCGAGAAAGCCACGCAGAAAGTAAGCAGTTTGAAAGAGGACTTAAGTAAGCTATTAGGTGACGAAGGGAGGTAGTCGCTATGTTGTATGTCGTATTGCTTGGGGCGATCGTTGTATTTTGGCTAGTCGCTATTGATCGACCTTCTTTAGTTGTGCAAATGAAAGAAGGTGCAATCACTAAAACTAAAGGCCATTTGCCACCAACGTTTAAACACAATCTTAAAGATATTGTAGAACGAGATAAAACGACGGGAGACCTTAAGGTATACCAAACCCGTAGCGGTATGAAGCTCAAGTTTAGCAAGACAATTTCTAAGAGCATACAGCAAAGAATACGAAACATTTTTCCTCATCAAAGCTTCAAATCTAAAGGCAAGAAAAAGAGCCGTTAAGTATCGATATAAAAGGGTATTTCTGCCCTTTTATATCGTAATCTAATGCACTATAACTAACAGGTTTGATAGCTAATAACTAAGCTTTGGCCGCAATTTCTCGCTCATCCCAAATTTTCATTAACGTTCTACGCGATTCAGAATCGAGCATTTGGATCCTTCTACATGTCCAGTTCTCTGCAATATAGTCCGCCATTTCTAACGATACAGGGTTGTTATCCGTTAGGTAAGTCCCTAGCGCCGATTCTGCTTCTATTAAAGATAGACCCTCTACATCCCAGTTTTGGATACGAACGTAGCTGTTTTTGAACCATTCAATTGGAAGTGACATAGAAATCTCCTTTTCTAATATCTAATCATTATTTTTAAGACACTGTGTCTTTGCGTTGAATCTAGAATTGAATATTTGGATGGTTTTGTAAAGAGCAGGGTGAAATAAACTTAATAAAAATTTCTAAATATAATTTAGAGTTCATCTAGTGAATGGTTATTTTCATGTAATTTACGCTAGTGATAGATTGCCTTATCTTATCTTTGTTTCATATACACATGCTTTATAGGTGATGAAGCCCCGTATTCAAAGGGTTTGTGTTGGTGGTTTCTAATATTCATCGTAATTCTTTCGTTGGTTATACGACGTCGTCTCGTAAATATATATAATGCAAACCTATATTGGCTAATTCATAAGTTTTGATTTGATTATGTTGGTGGTAAATTGTTTGGGTGGCGCCTATATAGTGGGTCTATATGTTGTATTTTGATGGTTAATGCCTTTGTATTGAATTCGCTTTTCAATTGCTGATTATTTATTTGGGCTAGTAATAATCTGATTCATTAGCTGTGGGATATACGTGAGTAAAGAGCTTTTTATCTATATCCGAGCATCAGTCTATGAGGGAACGATAACGTGCATAGACATAGGTACTTAGACAGAGGTGTGGTTGTTTAGGTTTGTATTAGTCGCACCAAAGACAGCAGTTATTAAAGGGAGCCACTGGGTAAATAGACTAGTTATTCACAATCAGCAGTTTTTCAGAACTCGTATCAATAGCGGTGCCGTGCTATCAGTCAAGCGCTTAGCGTGAGCCAAGAAAAGCCGCGTTTTGTTAACGAAGCCATAAAGTATGAAACGGTTTAAGTGAACCGAAAAACTCCAGACGAATTACGACGGCAAAAGTCGCAAATTGCCGAACAGTGCATAATGTACAGTGGATGTGGTAATCAGCGGCTCATAGTAATGATTTAAGGCCAACAGGCTTGGGCTAACATAGCAAAAAAGTTTGAGAGCCTTGGAATCTCTAGATTTTCCATGGCGTTAGCGAGCGTTGGCTTGGTGGGATTTGGCTCTGGAGAACTTATATCTAAGTACGTATTATCTATCTTATGTTAAATATAATGTGCGTGAGCTTGAATTCTTCTATGTAAAGCTGCTCTACCTTCATCAGATGTACCGTATTTAACGATAATGTGGATTTACCATAAAATACCTAATAATCACATTACTTAATCACAGATTAGTAATGTGATTATTAGAAACAAAAAGCCCGTGCTTGTTTTCTAGCACGGGCTTTGAAGATTCTAGTCCACGCGTTAGTGACTAGAAGTTGTTGTCGTCGATATCGTGCTGACTTCCTCCCGATGATTGGTCTTCGTGACCGAAGCTTCCGGAATCATCAGTAAAGTCGACACCAGTATCGGTATTGTCGCCGGATGTCCAATCGCCGCTGCCACCTGCATCTTGTAGACCTGAAGTGTCTGTTGGAGCTTGGCTACTCGCTTGCATCGCATATTGATCATCAACTTCAATCGTTGTAGTTGCTGTTGCTCCTTCAATTGGTGTATCAAGTTCATCAACACCTTGGAATGATATTGATGCTTCACCTTCAAAGGTATCGCCTAGTGACATTGTCACAGGTTGCGACAAATCGCCAGATACTGTGTAAGTGCCGTCACCATTATCAAGTGCACCGCTAACTGATGCGCCTTCTGGAATACCAGAGAGCTCGACCTGTTCTACGCCTTCAGCTAATGTCACTTCATCTGGGATAGACAAGTTAACATCTGTGCCAGGTGCCGCGGTAACATCTGCACCCTCATCTTCAGTGTTAGTCTCATCTGCCGATGTAGCTTCAACGGTTTCTTGTACCGTTTCAGTATCTGCTGCAGCGCTTTCTGGCTCCGTGCTTGATGCAGATGTTGCTTCCGGTGCAGCTTCAACGTTCATTGTTGTTTCTAATGTTTGCTCTTCGCCTCCTGATTGCACGGTCGCTTCTAACGGGATGTCACCACTAAACTCTGGATCTGGCCAGAATGTCCATTGGTCATCACCGGACGGCACTAATGCACCTTCATCACCTGTGTAGTTGAGTTCAGACAAACTTGCATCGTCCGCAACATCAAGGTTTTGAAGAATCTGTTCGCCGTTGATGCCGATAGAGCCATCGTCGGATTGAGCTAATGGTTCAACTGATCCAGAAGTTTGTTCATCAACCGTGATATTGAAATGACTCTCAACTGAGTTTTCGCCATCACTAGCCACGAAGCCAATCTGTGCGCTGCCAGTATAGCCTTCAGCTGGAGTGAATTGATAACCACCCTGCCCGTCAGATTCAATGAGGCCTTCGCCTTCAAGCAGTGTGACGGATTCAATACTCATCTCACCCGTTTCAGAGCTTAAAGTACCCAACATGTCGCTATCGGTGAAGTTAAGTGGTTCACTTTCCTCAACGGTAGCAGAAGCAATAGACTCGATTTGTGGGCCATCGGTGATTTGTCCTTCATTCTCATGAACACCAATTGTGCTTTGTTCATCATGAAGAATACCGTCACGCTCTACTACATAGGCGAAGTCCACTTCACCAGTAAAGCCATCGGCAGGACTAAAGGTCCATGTACCATCACCATTGTCAACCATCGTGCCTTGGTTAGGATCAACCAAGTGAACCATTTGGATCGCATCGTCATCATTAGCATCGATGTTTTGCGCCATGCCAATCAAGTCCTCTTCAGTAAGAAAGATTGGTTCGCCCAGCGTTGTATCAAAGTCGCCGGAAATCTCACTACCTTCTGGTTCTGGTAACGGCTCATCACCATAGTCAACGGTAGTTGCGCTGACGGTTACGAAGAAGTTTCCTGAGAAATCTTCTGGCGGTGTTAACTGCAGATCATCGATGTTCCAATTAGTAATACTGATCATTTGTCCAGGCTCAGTAATAGTAACAGTATTATCACCATCACTGACTTCAAACCCGACAGGGAAACCAGTCATGACCAAGTTGCTGAGCATTTCTGAGTCATCAATTAGGTCAACGTTAAGTCCCAAGTGACCCGTTGAATCTTCGGAGAACACTAATGGCCCTTCGTGATCCGTGGTGATAACCGCACCGTCAGCGACAGGACGAACAAACACTGGTACGTCGAGTGCAGTTTCAAACTCACCATCGGAAGCGACAACTTGTAGCCCTGAAGTTCCCGCAAAATCACCCGTTGGTGTGAATGTCCAGGTACCATCACCATTGTCATTCAGGTCACCTGCGTCTTCTCCATCTGGCATGATAATGCGAGAAATTACTAAGTTTTCAGTATCGATATCGCCAAATAGGTCAAGCATATCGGATGAATCGAAGGTAAATGCCCCATCCTCGTTTGTGGTTAGGAAGGCATTGCCATCGTTAAATGGTGCATCATTCACCGGAATGACATCAACATTGAGCGAGCCTTCTGCTGTCGCTTCGCCATCTGAAATTTCGTAAGCTAATTCTACTAAGCCGTTAAAATCTTGCGATGTAACGAGGTGATACATGCCATCTGGCTGCTGTTGCAATTGCGCGTTCTGTGGCGACTTAACACTAATACTATCGAGTGTCAGTTCATCACCATCTAAATCACTTGCCTGTGCCAAGATGTACTCAGGGTCGATGACCATAACTTGGTCTTCTTCTCCCTGCATTTCTATTGAAGGTGCCTGAGGTTCATCGTTAACAGCAGCGATGTCAATATTGCCCTGAACCGCTGTTAGCTCTGTACCATCATCAACGTTAAAGTTGAACGGTACATCGCCGTTGTAGTTTTCTGTAGGTGTGAAGGTCCAAGTACCATCGGTATTGTCAACCAGTGAGCCAAATGACTCATCGATGGATAGGTCTTTGGCGGTTAAGTCATCGCCATCAATGTCTTGAGCATGCTTCAGCAAGTCTTCTTGAGAAATGATGATTGCATTATCTTCTACACCTTGAAGGTCAACTGGATCCGATGTCGCAGGGTCGTTAACTGGGTTTACAGTAAGATCTGCATTGGCAACGATCGTTTCGGTTCCGTCAGAGATATCAAAGTTCAGATCGATATCTCCGTTGAAGTTGGCATCTGGCGTGATGGTAAAGCTGCCATCACCATTGTCTGTTACTGTTGCATTGTCACCTGCTGAAAGATTCGATGCAGTAAGTTCGTCAACATCGACGTCTCCAGCTTGAGCTAGCAACTGCTCTTGAGTCAGAGTGATTGAACCGTCTTCATCGACACTGTAAGCGAGATCGCCGGATACAGGTGCGTCATTAATCGCGATAACTTCAATACCTGCCGTCGTACCTACGGTTGCCCCGTCTTCATCAGCGACAATGACGTCTAGTGACACATCACCATTGAAGTTCTCATTAGGAGCGAAACTGTAAGTGCCGTCTCCATTATCAGTAAAGATACCATCTGTGCCTGAGTAAGACACATCGCTGACACTCACCTCGCCTTCGACATCACTTGAATTAGCAAGTAATTGGTCGTCAGAGATGGTGATGATGCCATCTTCATTGACGGAGTATGTTGTAGAGCCAGCCACTGGAATGTCATTGACCGACTCAACGGTCACATCAATGTTGGCTTCAGTAGTCGTCGTACCGTCGCTCACTGAGAAGCTTAGGTCGACGTCACCATTGAAGTTTTCGTTTGGTGCGAAGGTATACGTACCGTCACCGTTGTCGGTGAACACACCTTCTGTACCAGAGTAGCTAACATCCGCAACAGACAGGTCATCACCATCAATGTCTGACGCGCCCGCTAGAAGCTGCTCATCAGTGAAGGTCAACGAACCATCTTCTTGGATGGTATAACCCACATCTTCCACAACCGCTGCGTCATTCACTGGATTTACAGTGAGGTCAGCATTCGCGACGATGGTGTCGGTGCCATCTGAGATGTCGAAGCTTAGGTCAATGTCGCCATTGAAATCAGCATCTGGAGTGATCGTGAACGAGCCATCTTCGTTGGCTGTCACTGTCGCGTTGTCGCCTGCTGCTTAAGTTGGCCGCAGTCAGATCATCGCCATCTACATCTGACGCTTGTGACAGACAGTTGGTCTTGAGTTAGAGTGATTGAACCGTCTTCATCGACTGAGTACGCTAAGTCACCAGAGACTGGCGCATCGTTCACTGCGATGACATCAATGCCAGCTGTCGTATCGGCAGTAGCGCCGTCTTCATCAACCACGGTCACATCAAGACTTACGTTACCGTTGAAGTTTTCATTCGGGGCGAAGCTGTATGTGCCATCACCATTGTCGGTAAAGATACCGTCTGTGCCTGAGTACGACACATCATCAACACTCACCTCGCCTTCAACATCACTTGAGTTCGCAAGCAATTGGTCGTCAGAGATGGTGATGATGCCGTCTTCGTTGACTGAGTACGTCGTTGAACCGGCTACTGGGATATCGTTGACAGACTCAACCGTCACGTCAATGTTGGCTTCAGTAGTCGTCGTACCGTCGCTGACTGAGAAGTTTAAGTCCACTTCACCATTGAAGTTCTCGTTTGGTGCGAAGGTATAGGTACCGTCACCATTGTCGGTGAACACACCTTCCGTGCCTGAGTAGCTGACATCTGCAACAGACAGGTCATCGCCATCGATATCGGAGGCACCCGCTAGAAGCTGTTCGTCAGTAAAGGTCAATGAACCGTCTTCTTGGATGGTGTAACCCAAATCTTCCACGACTGCCGCATCATTTACTGGGTTAACAGTCAGGTCTGCGTTAGCCACGATGGTGTCGGTGCCATCAGAGATATCGAAGCTTAGGTCAATGTCACCATTGAAGTCCGCATCTGGTGTGATGGTGAATGAACCATCGTCATTAGCCGTTACCGTAGCGTTATCACCTGCAGTTAGATTTGCTGCTTCAAGCTCATCGCCTTCAACATCGCTAGCTTGAGCTAGAAGTTGTTCTTGAGACAATGTAATTGAGCCGTCTTCATCGACGCTATAGGCCAAATCACCAGATACTGGTGCATCGTTGACTGCAATAACGTCAATGCCTGCCGTGGTATCCGCTGTCGCCCCATCCTCATCTACAACAGTGACATCAAGACTGATATTGCCATTGAAGTTCTCATTCGGTGCGAAGCTGAACGTGCCATCACCGTTGTCGGTAAGTATGCCGTCCGTACCAGAGTAAGAGACATCATCAACAGCCACCTCACCCTCCATATCCGAGCTATTAGCTAGCAGCTGGTCACTGGTAATGGTGATGATGTTATCTTCGTCAACGCTGTAAGTCGTCGCTCCCGCAACCGGCAAGTCGTTTACTGAGATCACGTCGATACCAGCCGTTGTATCCGCTGTCGCTCCGTCTTCATCGACAACAGTAACATTTAGGCTTACGTCACCGTTGAAGTTCTCATTTGGTGAGAAGGTATAGGTGCCATCACCATTGTCTGTGAACACACCATCAGTACCGGTATAGGTGACACTATCTACAGCGACATCTCCTTCAACATCAGAGCTGTTGGCAAGCAACTGTGCGTCGCTGATGGTGATGCTTCCATCCTCATCAACGCTATAGCTTGTTGCACCGGCTACTGGAACATCGTTGATTGGCACGACTTGGACATCGATATTGGCCAAGACCGTATCCGTTCCATCACTTACGTCGTAGGTAAGATCAACATTACCATTGAAGTTTTCATTTGGCGCGAAGGTGTAAGTGCCATCGCCATTGTCAGTAAAGACACCGTCAGCTCCTTCATAGTTTACTGACTCAACAGTTAAATCGTCGCCGTCGATGTCGGTTGCGCCAGCGAGTAATTGTTCGTCAGTAAAGGTTAGCGAGCCATCTTCATTAATGGTGTAGTCGTGGTCGTAAATGACAGACAAGTCATTCACAGCCGTCACCGTAACATCGAGTTCCGCTGGGGTAACACCACCGTTGCCGTCGTCAACGTTGTAGCTGATTGAGAACTCACCGTTAAAGTTTTCTTCCGGCGTAATGGTATAGGTACCATCACCGTTGTCAGTGATGATCGCGTTTTCAATAGCGATATCACCGATGCTTGGTTCATTACCGTCAGTTTCTTCGCCAGAACCTGTTTCTTCGGTATCACCGGCAACGACTTCTGAGATATCAATGCCATTGTCGGCCGCAGCGGCTTCTTCAGACGTTGGTAGTTCAAAGTTAGTGACTGAGCTTACGTCTTGGCTCGGTACTATCACGCCATCGACGATGTCAAACACATGCCAGTGATCACCTTGTGGGTTGTCTGGCAGATCCGGTGTGAAGGACTGAATCAGTGTATCACCAACAAAGATTTGAACTTGGACATCTTCTACGCCGTCCACATCCCAACTGCGACCGCTGTAGTTGTGCACTGAATAGTGCATATTCATGTCTTCATAGTTTGGAATGGTAATCGTTTCTGGGCCATTGCCATTCACATCATCGACATCTTGTGCGACGCGGTCACCTGACTCTTGGGTGTAGCTCATATCTCGATAGTAGATATGGTCTAGCTCTTGCCCTGAATCTTGATCGTACAACCATAGGTGGTTGTCAAGATCTCGAGGATCATCTCCCCAAGTCACCACCACACGCATATCGGCGTCATCTAGGACTTCAGATATTGCGGTTACACCACTGTTGGTCTCTTCTCCTGCTGGAACTACAAAGCTTGTCGTAATTGAGCCCTCTTGCTCAATAGTGACTGTACCTTCATTAACAATCGAGCCGCTAACTGAATAGCTACCCGAGTCATTGGTTACGGTGGTGTAGCTATTACCCGCACCGTCATTCAGCGTAACTTCAGCGCCGGACACTGGATTACTGGTTTCCGCATCCAGCACGGTGCCAGTCACTGTTGTATTATCGCCCTGCTCTCCAATGATGGCTGTCATGTCATCATCTTCGATATCAGTTGCGAACTGCAATAGCTCCTCTTGAGTGATGGTATAAGAGCCATCTTCCTCAATCGTAATGGCTACATCAGCAGAGACAATTGGCGCATCATTCACTGGATCAACTGTTAAGCCGAGGTTGGCTGCAATTGGAGTGTCACCATCACTGATACTATAGGCCACATCGATGTAACCATTGAAGTTCTCATCTGGCGTGATGGAGAAAGTACCATCGCCATTGTCAACAATGGTTGCATTGTCAGCTACCAAGCTGTCTGCAGTGAGTGCATCTCCCTCGATATCAGCCGCATTGGCAAGCAATTGCTCTTGAGTAATCGTAATGGTGTTGTCTTCATCAACATTAGCGTAAACATCTGAAGTAGTTGGAAGATCGTTGACTGGATTGACCGATAGATCGGCATTAGCAACAATGGTTTCTGTGCCATCCGAGATATCAAAGCTCAAGTCGATGTTGCCGTTAAAGTTGGCCTCTGGTGTTACCGTAAAGGTACCATCACCATTATCAACCACGGTCGCGTTGTCGCCAGCAGACAGGTTAGCGGCTGTGAGGTCATCTCCATCCACGTCTGAAGCCTGAGACAGCAATTGCTCTTGGGTTAACGTAATCGAACCATCTTCGTTGATGTTGTACGCCAAGTCACTGGAGACTGGCGCATCATTAACCGCAATTACATCAATACCTGCTGTGGTATCGGCGGTTGCACCATCTTCGTCAACAACTACGACATCAAGCGACACGTTGCCGTTGAAGTTTTCATTTGGCGCGAAGCTGTAAGTACCGTCACCATTGTCTGTGAAGATACCATCTGTGCCAGAGTAAGACACATCGCTGACACTCACGTCCCCTTCAACATCAGAGCTATTAGCAAGCAACTGATCATCTGAAATGGTAATCACGCCATCTTCATTCACTGAGTACGAGGTAGAGCCTGCTACTGGAAGGTCATTAACAGATTCGACCGAGACATCAATGTTGGCCTCTGTTGTCGTTGTGCCATCACTAACAGAGAACTTAAGATCAACATCACCGTTGAAGTTTTCGTTCGGAGCAAAGGTATACGTGCCGTCACCGTTATCGGTGAATACACCATCAGTACCTGTGTAAGTAACATCCGCAACAGATAGGTCATCACCGTCAATATCAGATGCGCCCGCTAGAAGTTGCTCGTCAGTAAACGTCAGTGAACCATCTTCTTGAATGGTGTAGCCAATATCTTCCACAACCGCGGCGTCGTTCACTGGGTTAACCGTTAGGTCGGCACTAGCCACTATAGTGTCGGTGCCGTCAGAGATATCGAAGTTTAGGTCAATGTCGCCATTGAAGTCTGCATCTGGTGTGATAGTGAATGAGCCATCTTCGTTGGCCGTAACTGTGGCGTTATCACCCGCTGACAAGTTCGCTGCAGTAAGGTCATCACCCTCGATATCACTTGCTTGAGACAGTAATTGCTCTTGAGTCAGCGTGATCGAACCGTCTTCATCAACAGAGTAAGCTAAATCACCTGAGACTGGAGCATCATTAACCGCGATGACATCGATACCCGCAGTGGTACCCGCTGTTGCGCCATCTTCATCAACAACGGTTACATCAAGCGATACATTGCCGTTGAAGTTTTCATTTGGTGCGAAGCTGTAAGTGCCATCACCGTTGTCAGTGAAGATACCATCTGTACCTGAGTAAGACACATCATCAACGTTGACTTCACCTTCCACATCAGAACTGTTCGCAAGAAGCTGTTCGTCTGAGATGGTAATAATGCCATCTTCATCGACTGAGTATGTGGTAGAGCCAGCAACAGGAATGTCATTGACCGACTCAACTGTCACATCAATATTCGCTTCAGTGGTGGTTGTGCCATCACTGACAGAGAAGCTTAAATCAACTTCACCATTGAAGTTCTCGTTTGGTGAGAAGGTATAGGTGCCATCACCGTTGTCAGTGAACACACCTTCTGTGCCCGAGTAGCTGACATCAGCAACAGACAAATCGTCGCCATCAATGTCAGATGCACCCGCTAGAAGTTGCTCATCAGTAAACGTTAGTGAGCCATCTTCTTGTATGGTGTAGCCAACATCTTCCACAACCGCAGCGTCATTCACTGGGTTCACCGTAAGGTCAGCGTTAGCAACAATAGTGTCGGTACCATCAGAGATGTCGAAGCTTAGATCAATGTCGCCATTAAAATCAGCATCTGGAGTAATGGTGAATGAGCCATCTTCGTTGGCAGTCACTGTCGCATTATCGCCTGCGCTTAAGTTAGCCGCAGTCAAATCATCGCCGTCTACATCTGAAGCTTGAGACAGCAGTTGTTCTTGAGTCAGTGTGATAGAACCATCTTCGTCGACGCTGTACGCCAAGTCACCAGAGACTGGTGCATCATTAACTGCAATGACTTCTACACCTGCAGTTGTCTCTGCTGTCGCACCTTGTTCATCCACAACAGTGACGTCAATCGAGACCTCACCGTTGAAGTTTTCATTAGGTGCGAAGCTGTATGTGCCATCACCATTGTCGGTAAAGATACCGTCTGTACCTGAGTACGAAACATCAGAGACCGCGACATCGCCCTCGACATCAGAGCTGTTGGCAAGCAGCTGCTCGTTAGTGAACGTGAGAATGTTATCTTCGTCAACACTATAAGTCGTTGAACCAGCGACTGGTAAATCATTGACTTCAGTTACTGTGATATCAATATTCGCAGGGGTGATTTCCGTGCCATCAGATACTTCAAACAAGAGGTCGACTTCACCACTAAAGTTCTCGTTTGGAGCAAAGGTATAAGTACCATCACCGTTATCTGTAAATACCCCTTCTGCGCCATTGTATGTGACCGATTCAACGCTGAGGTCATCACCATCTACATCGGTGGCATTGGCGAGTAATTGCTCGTCAGTAAAGGTGAGCGAGCCATCTTCTTCCATGGTGTAGGCCACATCTTCAACAATCGCCGCTGCATCGTTAACTGGATTAACAGTCAAGTCGATATTAGCGACCGTTGAGTCTGTACCATCAGTGACAGAGAACGTTAGGTCGATATCACCATAGAAGTCCGCGTCTGGTGTGATAGTGAATGAACCATCCTCATTGGCGACAACGGTAGCATTACTTGCAGCGGTGACATCTAGAGCAGTAAGATCGTCCCCCTCAACATCGGAAGCTTGAGACAATAGTTGCTCTTGAGTAAGCGTGATCGAGCCGTCTTCATTAATGCTGTATGCCAAGTCACCAGAGACTGGCGCATCATTAACAGCGATGACTTCGATGCCAGCCGTTGTTTCTGCCGTTGCACCATCTTCATCTACTACGGTTACATCTAGCGATACATTACCGTTGAAGTTTTCATTTGGCGCAAAGCTGTAGGTGCCGTCACCGTTATCCGTGAAGATACCATCTGTGCCTGAATAAGAAACATCGTCAACCGCAACCTCACCTTCAACATCTGAGCTGTTTGCTAGAAGCTGGTCATCGGAGATGGTGATAATGCCATCTTCGTCAACCGAGTACGTAGTTGAACCTGCAACTGGAATGTCGTTGACAGACTCTACGGTAACATCGACGTTCGCTTCAGTCGTTGTAGTTCCATCGCTTACTGAGAAGCTCAAATCCACTTCACCATTGAAGTTCTCATTTGGTGCGAAGGTATAGCTGCCATCACCATTATCGGTAAACACACCTTCCGTGCCTGAGTAACTGACATCGGCGACAGACAAGTCATCGCCATCAATGTCCGATGCGCCGGCTAATAGCTGCTCATCAGTAAAGGTTAATGAACCATCTTCTTGAATGGTATAACCCACATCTTCAACCACTGCAGCGTCGTTAACAGGATTGACTGTTAAGTCTAGATTTGTTGATACGATCTGGTCGCCATCGCTGACATCGAAGCTAAAGTTGACATCGCCATTGAAGTCTGCGTCAGGCGTGATAGTGAATGTACCATCGCCATTATCCACGACTGTGACATTTTCATCTTCTGTGCTCAAATTAAGCGCAGTTAGAGCATCGCCATCGAGATCGTTGGCATTCGCCAGTAACTGCTCTTGAGTAATGGTAATGGAGCCATCTTCGTCGACTTGTGCAGAGACCGAATCTGATTCAGGTGCATGGTCAACTTCAAAGTTAACAACTTGAATCGTACTCGCTTCATCGTCGTTAGAAAGTTCTGTTGCGGTCGCTTTGATTTCTAACGCAGTGGAGCCTGTATAGTCCTCTGGGAAGGTAATTTCGATGTTTTGATCGATGACAAGCGTTGGAAGCACGGCTGTACCATCTTCACCAATAACGATCTCACCCTGCAAGATTTGGCTGTTGGTTTCACCGACGTCTACGGTAAAGGTGAAGTCATCATAGTCACGATCACCACCGCCATAGAGATCTTCGATACCATAAACAATCTCGCCATCATCATTTAACGTTGTTCTGGTATGTTCAACGCCATCTTGGTTCAGGTTGGTATTCGTACCACCATGGAACACCGAGTCTCCAAATTGACTTTGGATAACGGTTTCATTGCCATCAGGATCAATATGAACCAGTTGCGGGTCGACAGAATCAATGGTGGCTGGATTGCCATCTGCATCGCGGAACATAAAGGTTCCATCTTGCATCGAGTCGAAGTCATTGCGATTGAAGCCATTCGGAATAACGAACAGGTTAAAGCTTTCGCCTTCTTCTACTTCAAACGTGATTGACGATTGACCAGGAATCAAGTCGCCACCGGAACCTACTTGGGATGCGTTCTCAAACCCAATGTTTACGTCGGTAATATTGCCATCTTCATCGACAGTGTAGTAACCAGCCGTATTTTGGAAACCAGCGCCTTCACCTTCGAAAGTGACAGTGATATCCGTGGTTTCATAACTCGTAATACCGCCAGACTGGTCATCAAGTACACCCTCGTTGTCATAGCGAATCACAGTACCTTCTGGTAAGCCGCCGACTTCCAGTGTTAGTGTCTCAGACAAATCTTGGTCTACAAGCGCAGCACCGATGTTTAGTTCAGTGGTGCTACCAGGTTCGACAACAATAGCCTCATCTGTGACAGTGTCACCATCACCAGTGGTCACCTCCAAGTCTGGTGCATCGGCAACCGCTTCGACATTCACACCGATAGTTTGGGCAACTTCAGCTTCACCATCTGAAACGGTAAAGCCAATATCTAGATTGCCGCTAAAGTGCTCTTCCGGCGTAAAGGTATATGTGCCATCTCCATTATCGACGAGAGATCCTTCATCACCGCTGTAACTCACATCAGTAATACTCAGCTCATCACCTTCGACGTCTGTCGCTTGAGCTAGAAGCTGCTCTTCCGTGAAGACAAATGTATTGTCTTCCTGAATATCAACGTTAAGCGGAGCAACGTCCGGTGCGTCATTGACTGGATTAACCGTCAGTGTAAGCTCGCTGGTTGTATCTAGCTCACCGTCAGAGACGTTGTAGCTAAACACGATATCGCCATTGAAATCTTGTGACGGCGTAACACTATACGTACCATCACCATTATTGACGATTGTTGCGTTCGGGTCGTTAGTCTCAAGGTTTTCTGCAACTAAGAAGTCACCGTCTCTATCAGTTGCGTTTTCAAGCAGCATATCTTGTGTAACCAAGATAACACCATCTTCATCCATTTCCGCGACAACTGGTTCTGCTTCTGGCGCATCATTGACAAACTGAACTTTCAACGCGATGTCAGCGGTAACCGTATCAGTGCCGTCACTAACATCAAACGTAAGACCTGCACTACCGCTATAATCAGGCGCTGGCGTTAAGGTATAAGTACCATCACCATTATCGGTTACTGATACATTTGGATCATCGGAGTTGACGTTGACGACAGTCAAATCATCACCCTCAACGTCAGTTGCTTGAGCAAGCAACTCTTCTGCTGTCACAATGATCGATTCATCTTCCAAGACATTGAATGATAAATCGGGGACATCTGGTGTATCGTTGACTGGCGTTACGGTTAGGTCTAACTCGGTGCCTACTGTAGCGATTCCGTCTGTAACATCATAAGTGAAGTCGATATCGCCATAAAAGTCTTCACTTGGGGTGATAGTGAAACTACCATCCTCATTTTGAACAATGGTGGCGTTCTCATCGTTCGTACTTAGGTTGACTGCGGTGAGATCGTCGCCATCAAGATCACTCGCGTTAGCAAGCAACTCTTCTTGAGTGATAGTGATGGTGCCATCTTCTTCTACCGTAGCAGATAGTGGTCCTGTTACTTCTGGACCAACGTTGGAGTCAACGACATCAATATTCAGTGAGCTTGGCGCCGATGCTTGGCCATCACTGATATCAAACGACAATGAGACATTGCCAGTGAAGCCTTCAGATGGTGTGAAGCTGAAGGTATTGTCGCCATTATCAACCAGTGTGCCATCCAATTGATTGGTTAGGACAAGGTTTTCAACATGTAAGATGTCTCCATCAACATCAGTCGCACCGCTTAACAAACTCGATGTACTAATTGTGATGGTGCCATCATTCAGCATATCCAAATTCAGCGGAGCCCCAGGAACAGGAACGTCGTTCACTGGAATGACGGCTAAATCAATTTGGTTCATAGTGACGTCTTCGCCATCACTCACACCAAAGCTGAGGTCCACATCGCCATTAAAGTTTTCATTTGGAACGAATGTGTAAGTACCATCTCCGTTATCGGTTAACTCACCACTGTCCCCGTTGTAGCTGACGTTGTAGATGCTTAACTCATCACCTTCGATATCTGAAGCATTCGCAAGCAGATCTTCATCGGTAAACGTGATGGAGTTGTCTTCTTCGGTACTCAGGATAACTGGACCAGATACCACTGGCGCATCATTTACTTCTGCGAAGTTGATGTGGATAGTATTATCGTCAACCAACTCGCCGTCGGTGACTTGATACGTTAGGTCAATATCACCAGAGAAGTTTTCGTTTGGTGTAACTGTCCAAGTGCCATCACCGTTGTCGGTTAAGGTTGCATTGTCATCTTCGAGAGCTAAGTTGATGATATCAAGTTCATCACTATCGATATCACTGGCTTGTGCCAATAACTGTTCTTCGGTAATGACGATAGAAGCAAAGCCATCTGCTCCTTCTTCTGTCGTGGTTACGGCTGGCAAGTCAGCAGTTAGATCGATCTCTTGATCGCCCTCACGAACATTCAGACTAATAGTTTCCGTAACTTCTGTACCGTCGATACCGATAGACGTAAATACGACATCGTCAGGTAGTGTCTGAGAAACAGACATGTTTTGAACAACGTAAGTACCGTTACCTTGAATAGTACCGAGTTCGAAACGAGCCACAGGTTCATCAGTCGTTAGCGTATATTCGTGCTCATAACTATTACGATCATCTTTGTGGTAAGTTTCAGAGTCTATGAGATTTCCATCCGCATCAAACGCGCGGATCTCAACCTCTGTGAAGTGTCTAGACTCTTCCATAAACCAGCCACCTAGACCATCTAGATTGAAACTGATTTCGTTGATGTCCTGACCTTCTACTGTGACGACAAGTTGTTCATCACCACTTAGGCCTTGTCTGTCAGTATCCCCAATACCGTGACCAATATGGGTGTTGCCGTTCCAAGCGCCAAGTGGACCATCGGTACTTTGTGTGATAACGGTTAAGTCACCATCGGTAAATTGGCGAGTATGAGAATCAACTTCATCACCCCAGTCGCTGACTTTAGCGTTGTCATCAAAGGTACCTAGCTGCGTCGTTGATGTAGAATCCGCTACCGCTGTTTCATCCGGTACAAAACGAATCTCAGTGTCTGGAGAAACTTCTTGCCCAACTTCCAGAGTGACCCACTCATCTTCAATGTTTGCTTGAACAATACCGAATTCAGGTTGTTGGTCGAGGCGAATCGCTGGCTCTTCGCGCATACTCACGCCAACAGTTTGATCTTCTTCCGCTTGAATGTAAATTTCATCCCCTGCATCAGGTGCGTCATTAACTGGATTGACAGTAAGATCTAAGGACGTTACAACATTCTCGTCACCATCAGAAACGGTGTAAGTGAAGTCCAACTCACCATTGAAGTTTTCTTCTGGAGTGATAGTGAACGAGCCATCTTCGTTCTGAACGATTTCTGCTTCAGTACCAAACAGTTGCAAGTCACTTGCAACTAGATCGTCGCCGTCTATATCCGAGGCATTCGCCAATAATTGTTCTTGAGTGATGGTGATACTGTTATCTTCATCTACCTGAGCGACAATACCCGATACTTCCGGAGCATCGTTAACTGGGTTAACGGTTAAACCACCCGTTGCAACAATAGTCTCTGTGCCATCTGAGATATCGAAGTTGAGGTCAATTTCTCCATTGAAGTTATCATCTGGCGTGATGGTAAAGGTACCATCGCCGTTATCAATTACCGTAGCATCTCCACCCACACTTAGATTGGAAGCCGTTAAAGCGTCCCCATCTACATCTGATGCTTGAGCAAGAAGTTGTTCTTGGTTTAGCGTAATTGAGCCGTCTTCGTCAACCGAGTACGCGACGGTACCAGAGACAGGTGCATCGTTCACTGCAATAACGTCAATGCCTGCAGTGGTTTCAGCAGTTGCACCGTCTTCGTCTACCACGGTGACATCAAGAGAGACATTACCGTTGAAGTTTTCGTTTGGTGCGAAGCTGTAAGTACCGTCACCGTTATCAGTAAAGATGCCGTCTGTGCCAGAGTACGACACATCATCAACCGCGACTTCGCCTTCTACGTCAGAGCTGTTTGCTAGAAGCTGCTCATCAGAGATGGTGATGATGCCATCTTCATCGACTGAGTATGTCGTTGAACCAGCCACAGGAATGTCGTTGACAGACTCTACTGTCACATCAATGTTGGCTTCCGTAGTAGTTGTACCGTCGCTCACTGAGAAGCTTAGGTCGACTTCACCATTGAAGTTCTCGTTTGGTGCGAAGGTATACGTACCGTCACCATTGTCGGTGAACACACCTTCTGTACCTGAGTAGCTCACGTCGGCAACAGATAGGTCATCGCCGTCAATATCTGATGCGCCAGCGAGAAGCTGCTCATCCGTGAAGGTTAACGAACCATCTTCTTGGATGGTATAACCCACATCTTCCACAACCGCTGCGTCATTCACTGGGTTCACAGTCAAATCTGCATTAGCCACGATGGTGTCGGTGCCATCTGAGATGTCGAAGCTAAGGTCAATGTCGCCATTGAAGTCCGCATCTGGAGTGATGGTGAATGAGCCGTCTTCGTTCGCTGTTACAGTTGCATTGTCACCCGCACTTAAGTTGGCGGCTGTTAGGTCATCACCTTCTACGTCTGATGCTTGTGATAGAAGCTGCTCTTGTGACAATGTCACACTTCCATCTTCATCAACACTGTATGCCAGGTCACCGGATACCGGAGCATCGTTGATAGGAAGTACATCAACGTTAATAACGGTTTCAACGGTGGCACCATCTTCATCTTGAATGGTAACGTTCAATTGAACTTCGCCATTGAAGTTTTCATTTGGCGCAAAGCTACAAGTACCATCGCCGTTGACTGAGAAGATACCGTGTGATCCATCGTAGCTGATACCCACTAGCGATACATCGCCTTCTATATCAGAAGCATTGCCGAGGACTTGAGATTCACTGAATGTCAGTACGCTATCTTCGTCAATGGTGTATGACGTTGGTCCTGCAATTGGTGGATCGTTAACCTCTATAACAGTTAAACCAGCGCTCGTCTCTGCTGTCGCTCCGTCTTCATCTGCAACAACTACATCAAAGCTAACCTCACCCGAGAAGTTCTCATTTGGCGAGAAGGTATACGTACCATCACCGTTATCAGCAAAGACGCCATCAGTTCCAGAGTAAGAGATATCCTGAACAGAAACGTCGCCTTCTACATCGGAGCTGTTAGCCAATAACTGCTCGTCAGTAATGGTAATTGAGTTGTCTTCTTGTACTGAATATGTGGTTGAACCGGCTACTGGAATGTCGTTGACCGACTCAACCGTCACGTCAATGTTGGCTTCCGTAGTAGTCGTACCGTCGCTGACTGAGAAGTTTAAGTCCACTTCACCATTGAAGTTCTCGTTTGGTGCGAAGGTATAGGTGCCGTCACCATTGTCGGTGAACACACCTTCCGTGCCTGAGTAGCTGACATCGGCAACTGATAGGTCATCGCCATCGATATCGGAGGCTCCCGCTAGAAGCTGTTCATCCGTGAAGGTCAACGAACCGTCTTCTTGGATGGTGTAGCCCACATCTTCCACAACTGCGGCGTCATTCACTGGATTTACAGTGAGGTCAGCATTCGCGACGATGGTGTCGGTGCCATCTGAGATGTCGAAGCTAAGGTCGATGTCACCATTGAAATCCGCATCTGGAGTAATCGTGAACGAGCCATCTTCGTTGGCCGTCACTGTCGCGTTGTCACCTGCTGATAAGTTAGCCGCAGTCAGATCATCGCCGTCTACATCTGACGCTTGTGACAATAGTTGCTCTTGAGTCAGTGTGATTGAACCGTCTTCATCAACCGAGTACGCCAAATCTCCTGAGACTGGCGCATCGTTCACTGCAATAACATCAATGCCAGCTGTGGTATCGGCAGTAGCGCCGTCTTCATCAACCACGGTCACATCAAGACTTACGTTACCGTTGAAGTTTTCATTCGGGGCGAAGCTGTATGTGCCATCACCATTGTCGGTAAAGATACCGTCTGTACCTGAGTAAGACACATCATCAACCGCCACGTCACCTTCTACATCTGAGCTGTTCGCTAGAAGTTGCTCATCTGAGATTGTAATGATGCCATCTTCATCGACTGAGTATGTCGTTGAACCGGCTACTGGGATATCGTTGACAGACTCAACGGTCACGTCAATGTTGGCTTCTGTGGTCGTTGTACCGTCGCTCACTGAGAAGCTTAAGTCGACATCACCATTGAAGTTCTCGTTTGGTGCGAAGGTATACGTGCCGTCACCGTTATCTGTGAACACACCTTCTGTGCCTGAGTAGCTGACATCAGCAACTGACAAGTCATCACCATCGATATCGGAGGCTCCCGCTAGAAGCTGTTCATCCGTGAAGGTCAACGAACCGTCTTCTTGGATGGTGTAGCCTACATCTTCCACGACTGCTGCATCATTCACTGGATTCACAGTGAGATCCGCGTTAGCTACGATGGTGTCGGTGCCATCTGAGATGTCGAAGCTTAGGTCAATGTCGCCATTGAAGTCCGCATCTGGAGTGATGGTGAATGAGCCGTCTTCGTTCGCTGTTACAGTTGCGTTATCGCCTGCGCTTAAGTTGGCCGCTGTTAGATCATCGCCGTCTACATCTGAAGCTTGTGACAATAGTTGCTCTTGAGTCAGTGTGATTGAGCCGTCTTCATCGACTGAGTAAGCCAAGTCTCCGGAAACTGGGGCGTCATTAACAGCAATAACCTCGATACCTGCTGTGGTATCCGCGGTAGCGCCGTCTTCATCAACCACGGTCACATCAAGAGAGACATTACCGTTGAAGTTTTCGTTTGGTGCGAAGCTGTAAGTACCGTCACCGTTATCAGTAAAGATGCCGTCTGTGCCAGAGTACGACACATCATCAACCTCTACTTCACCTTCAACATCACTTGAGTTAGCAAGCAATTGGTCGTCAGAGATGGTGATGATGCCACCTTCATCGACTGAGTATGTCGTTGAACCAGCCACAGGAATGTCGTTGACAGACTCTACTGTCACATCAATGTTGGCTTCAGTGGTCGTTGTACCGTCGCTCACTGAGAAGCTTAGGTCGACTTCACCATTGAAGTTCTCGTTTGGTGCGAAGGTATACGTACCGTCACCATTGTCGGTGAACACACCTTCTGTACCTGAGTAGCTCACGTCGGCAACAGATAGGTCATCGCCGTCAATATCTGATGCGCCAGCGAGAAGCTGCTCATCCGTGAAGGTTAACGAACCATCTTCTTGGATGGTATAACCCACATCTTCCACAACCGCTGCGTCATTCACTGGGTTCACAGTCAAATCTGCATTAGCCACGATGGTGTCGGTGCCATCTGAGATGTCGAAGCTAAGGTCAATGTCGCCATTGAAGTCCGCATCTGGAGTGATGGTGAATGAGCCGTCTTCGTTCGCTGTTACAGTTGCGTTATCGCCTGCGCTTAAGTTGGCCGCTGTTAGATCATCGCCGTCTACATCTGAAGCTTGTGACAATAGTTGCTCTTGAGTCAGTGTGATTGAGCCGTCTTCATCGACTGAGTAAGCTAAGTCACCAGAGACTGGAGCATCATTTACTGCGGTGACATCAATGCCGGCAGTCGTTTCAGCGGTTGCGCCGTCTTCATCTACAACAGTCACATCAAGACTTACATTGCCGTTGAAGTTTTCATTTGGTGCGAAGCTGTAAGTACCATCACCGTTGTCAGTAAAGATGCCGTCTGTACCTGAGTAAGACACATCATCAACCGCCACGTCACCTTCGACGTCAGAGCTGTTTGCTAGAAGCTGCTCATCAGAGATGGTGATGATGCCATCTTCGTTAACTGAATATGTGGTTGAACCAGCCACTGGAATGTCATTAACGGACTCAACGGTTACATCAATGTTGGCTTCTGTCGTAGTCGTGCCATCACTTACTGAGAAGCTTAAGTCGACTTCTCCATTAAAGTTTTCGTTCGGTGCGAAGGTATAGGTGCCGTCACCATTGTCGGTGAACACGCCTTCGGTGCCTGAGTAGCTGACATCAGCAACTGATAGGTCATCGCCATCGATATCGGATGCGCCAGCAAGAAGTTGTTCGTCAGTAAAGGTCAACGATCCATCTTCTTGGATGGTGTAACCCACATCTTCCACAACTGCAGCGTCATTCACTGGATTCACAGTAAGGTCTGCATTAGCCACGATGGTGTCGGTGCCATCAGAGATGTCGAAGCTAAGGTCAATGTCGCCATTGAAGTTCGCATCTGGTGTGATGGTGAATGAACCATCTTCGTTGGCTGTTACGGTCGCGTTATCGCCTACGCTTAAGTTAGCCGCAGTTAGATCGTCGCCGTCCACATCGGACGCTTGAGACAATAGTTGTTCTTGAGTAAGAGTAATCGAGCCGTCTTCATCAACCGAGTAAGCTAAGTCACCGGAGACTGGTGCATCGTTCACTGCGATGACATCAATACCAGCAGTAGTTTCAGCGGTTGCGCCGTCTTCATCCACAACAATCACATCAAGACTTACATTGCCGTTGAAGTTTTCGTTTGGTGCGAAGCTGTAAGTACCATCACCATTGTCAGTAAAGATACCGTCTGTGCCTGAGTAAGACACATCTTCAACCGCCACGTCACCTTCGACGTCAGAGCTGTTTGCTAGAAGCTGCTCATCAGAGATGGTGATGATGCCATCTTCATTGACAGAGTATGTAGTAGAGCCTGCTACTGGTATGTCATTAACAGACTCAACAGTGACATCGATATTCGCTTCAGTGGTCGTTGTACCGTCGCTCACTGAGAAGCTTAAGTCGACATCACCATTGAAGTTCTCGTTTGGTGCGAAGGTATACGTGCCGTCACCGTTGTCGGTGAAGACACCTTCGGTGCCTGAGTAACTCACATCCGCAACAGACAAGTCATCGCCATCGATATCGGAGGCGCCTGCTAGAAGCTGCTCATCCGTGAAGGTTAACGAACCGTCTTCTTGGATGGTGTAACCCACATCTTCCACAACTGCAGCGTCATTCACTGGATTCACAGTGAGATCCGCGTTAGCTACGATGGTGTCGGTGCCATCTGAGATGTCGAAGCTTAGGTCAATGTCGCCATTGAAATCAGCATCTGGAGTGATGGTGAATGAGCCGTCTTCGTTCGCTGTTACAGTTGCGTTATCGCCTGCGCTTAAGTTGGCCGCTGTTAGATCATCGCCGTCTACATCGGAAGCTTGCGATAACAGTTGGTCTTGAGTCAGTGTGATTGAGCCGTCTTCATCGACTGAGTAAGCTAAGTCACCAGAGACTGGTGCATCATTTACTGCGATGACATCAATGCCTGCAGTAGTTTCTGCGGTTGCACCGTCTTCATCTACAACAACGACATCTAGGCTGACATTACCGTTGAAGTTTTCGTTTGGTGCAAAGCTGTACGTACCATCACCATTGTCAGTGAAAATACCATCTGTACCTGAGTAAGAAACGTCGCTGACGGAAACGTCTCCTTCTACATCACTTGAGTTAGCTAACAACTGAGCATCGCTAATTGTAATAATGCCATCTTCGTTAACTGAGTAAGTCGTTGATCCCGCGACAGGTAAATCATTAACGGCTTCGACAGTCACATCAATATTGGCCTCAGTAGTTGTAGTTCCATCGCTGACAGAGAAACTAAGGTCTACTTCGCCATTAAAGTTTTCATTTGGAGAGAAAGTGTATGTGCCATCACCATTGTCGGTGAACACACCATCGGCACCCGTGTAAGTTACATCGGCTACGGTAAGATCATCGCCGTCGACATCGGTTGCACCCGCTAACAGCTGCGCATCAGTAAATGTTAGCGAACCATCCTCCTGGATGGTATAAGCAACATCTTCAACTTCTGCCTCATCGTTCACATCTTCGACCTGGATTTCGAACGTTTGCTCGGTTGTCTCAGAGTCAAAGTCGTCATCCAATCGCTCTTGATTTAGGTTGGCTTGCTCGCCTTCGTCAAGAACGTTGACCTCAAATGTTTCACTGTCAGTTTGCGTGTCAAAATCATCACCTTCGCCAGCCCTAGCAGCAGGTGAAGCCGCTGATGCTTGCGGTGCGCCAGAAGCTTGCTGAGTTTGCCCTTCAGCGTCACTGCCGCCATCTGAGCCTTGGGAATCTTGGCCACCTACACTTTGCGCGCCAGCTCCTGCGCCACCAGCGCCACCAGAACCCGAATCAGCGCTAGCGCCCTCGTCTGTCATCTGACTATCAACAACACCTGACTGAACACCCTCGGACGAAGCTGCTTCACTATCTACAGCCTGAGCAGATTGCTCACCACCGGAATCATCACCTTCACTTGACGCACCGGCACCACTGGGATCATCTTCCATTGCTTGGTTAGCGTCGTCAGCGGCATCGGCAGCATCTGCCCCAGTCGCTATGGTTGTTGCTATTGTGTTTTGTTGGTTTTGCTGAGCCTGTTGCTGCTCCGTACCATCATTACCGGTTTCTACTTGTTCGACCGCATCATTGAGAGGGTTGTTTTCGTTGTTGTCAGCCATGTTGCCTCCGTCGCGTTGTCAGCTTTTAAAATCAGACACTTCCTAGAAACTCAGTAAAGGACAACAAACACGAAAGACAAGGCAATTTTTGCGAAAAAAAAGCAAAAAGTTTAGGTGACATAATTGAAATTTATACGTACCAGAAATATTTAGCTAAGCAACTAAACACAAACTACAGATTAACAAGGAATTTTTTTGAAAAATGAGCATTAATATACTTAGCTATTAGTTAAGGTGATATTTGTGCAATCTAAACCTAAGACGCTGTTATCACGTATATTTAATACTATAGTTTAGGTTGTTGTCCGGGAGGCGGTTGTGAGTAAAAGTAACATCGAGCATCACATTAGAAATGCCTTGATTCAAAATACGGATAAATCCGAGTCTGATTATGTTGAAGCGGTTGAAATAAAGAGTGCGATGACAACCGTTCACAAAACCCTTCTTTTGACTTTCTTTATCATTCTGATTCTACTTGGCATTGCTTCTCAAGCTCGTATCGATATTGTCGTTTCATCAAGGGGTGAGCTTTTGCTCGAATCAGATATAGAGAAAGTTCAGCATCTTGAAGGAGGAATTCTCGATTCAATGCTCGTGAAACCGGGGGACATTGTTTACGAAGGCCAGCCAATCGCTAGGCTTAGAGCCATCGAAAGAAACTCACAGCTTTCAACAATGAATGCGGAAATCGCTCAACTTGAACTCGATAGGCTTCGCTACTTAAGCTTAATCGCTCAAAAAGAACCTGACTACACGCCCTATTCCGATTTTCCCGATCTCGTGCGGGTGAATCAGGAGACATGGCTTAAAGAGAACGCTAAAAATGTCTCTGCGGAAGCATTGATCAAACATGATATCGAACACAAAGATCGCCTTATAGCGTCAATGAAGAAAAGACGTGTCAGCTCTCTTAACCAGCTTAAGTTAATCCGTAAACAGCTTGAAATTAAGCAAACTCTGTACAACGAAGAAATGGCCTCTTACGTAGACGTACTAAACATGCAGGTTCAAGAGTCCAATATGGTGAGAGAAATCGAAAACCTCGATGAATCTCTCATGAATGAAGATTTTCAGCTGCTAAGGTTAGAAAAACAGCTTAACGATCTGATTGTAAATAGGAACGCGGAGTATCAAGCACAAATAATTCAAGCAAATAAAGATCTCGATATTAAACGAATACAGCAACCTCAGCATACGGATAAAGTCAATCGTCTCGTGGTTTATTCTCCCGTAGATGGTGTTGTTGATAAAGTGCATTTCAATTTTCGCTCTGCGGTGGTACCTCCGGGCGAAAGTATTGCCGATATTGCACCGTTAAATAATACCTTACACGGTGAAGCTAAGATCCCTCGTAAAGAGATGGGGTTTGTTGAAGTTGGACAGGAAGTAAAACTGAAGTTCGATACCTACAATTTTGCCAAGTACGGTTTTATGCCAGGCAAGATTTCCTCTATTAGTCGCTCTTCTTATGAGGAAGAAGAAACGGAGTACTATTTAGCAAAAATTACGATAGAGCATGATTTTCTTGAACGTTCTGGGACTAAGTACAGTCTCTCACCATTTATGGAGTTTACGGCAGATATAAAAACCGGCGATAGGCGAGTCATAGAGTACGCTGCAAAGCCAGTTATGTCGGCAATAGAAGATGCATTTGACGAGCGTTAAACCATGAAGCCGCGGTACAAAGTATACAGCTTCCCAGTGATCAAATTAGGCATAGTAGTTTTACTGTGCCTTTCGGCTATTGGTCTCTGGTTTGCGTATCAGTACTACACAGCCGCTCCCAAAGAAAGCACATTCACTACGCCATTAATTGCTCAAACCGAGAAGCTAAACACAGCACTCGAATCCACTATCCTTACCCTAGATGTGTGCCTTCAAAATACTGAATGTGATGACGTTAGCCAACACGCTCAGTCATTAATGAATGAAATGACCGCCTTCAAAGCGTTGGCCGCATTGGACAAAAAACAAGTCAGTTTAGTCGGTGCTGTGGAATACAGTAACGTGCAGCTCGCGATCAATCGATATTTCGCCCAAGACTCTCCTAAGAGAGACCACTACCACCTGCTTCGGACAACCCTTAGCAACAATTACGTAGAGATCCGTAACCGGTTTGACGATCTGTTCTTTGTTGAACACAAGAAAGTTGTTGAGGATATTCGATCTTCTGTGAACATTATTGTCGTTATTTTTCCGATGCTGGCTATTATTGCCATTGCTGTCGTTCTTGGAGGCTGGAATCGACTAAAGAAAACGGTTCGTGATCGCCGTTCTGTAAATCAGAGTTTTGAGTCTCTCGCTGAGCGCTTGGACGAACTAGACTCATCAAAAATTGAAAAGATCCTTAGCACTACAGAGATTGATCCCATTGAGCGTAGCATTTATTCCAAGTTGAGATTGCTGCATGAAAAGGTAGATAAGCAGCAACAAGATGCAGACTTGAATCAACAGCTCTACGGGCTAATTGGTTATGAAATTCGCGGAATAACCAACACCATCAAAGGCGGAATTCATTATCTTGTCCAAGATGCAGATGAGAACACAGCAGTTCTCGCTCAGGACATAACTTCTGCTGCTAATACCCTTTCTGAACTTGCTGAAAACTACAATCGACTGCTCTCTCAAGGTCGCGACAAAAGCAGCAGCGCGTTTTCTTTCTTGGATGTGGTCTCTGAGCTGACTATCCACATGAAGTCTAAACTCCAGCGTGAAAACCTAACTCTTGAGTGTGCATTCATTGGTAGTGTGCCTGCTATGGTTTTGGGTCACCAAACTAGCCTGTTTTGGATGCTTTTCCTAAAGCTCTCCAATGCTCTACAAGTTCAAACCGATAGAAACGTGCTGTTTAAAGTAGAAACTGGTAGCGGTCTAGATGTCGATCGCTCAAGAGTTACGCTGTCACTTACCTTTCTCACCAACACGAATGTGAAGATGGCAAAGGTTGATTCACTGCACTGGTCTGAGCGTGCAGATTCAATGGGAAGTAATGACGAATGGACAAAATCAATCCTTGGCAATATTGGTCACTTTAATTCTACATGGTTCGAATCTGGTAAGCAGCGACGTTTCCAAGTAGAAGTTGATCTTGAAGCTCAGAGCTACTTCGCACCAAATTCAAGTACGTTAGAAGGTAAGAATCTTATCGTTTGTAGCTCTGGTATGTTATCGCTGGAGATATTAACCAATGTGCTGACAATGAATGGTGCCAAGTTTACCGTCTGCGAAGATCCTAATGAGCTTTTCCGACTTAACTCTTCTGAAAACAAAGTCGATGGCGTCATCATCACCGATGCTATAGAAGGTATCCAAATCGCTCCTTTCAGTAAAACGTTGAGTAAGCGATTAAAACCTACCGGAACTAAGCTGTTTTTAATGTCGAGCACCTCCGAACTGGCTCAAATTACTCATGAGTTCGTCGACAAGGTCTTTTTCAGCCCTATCTTGCCACATGAGTTTATTCCTCACTTACGCGAAGCATTGGAAGCTGAGTCCGTTGAAGAGACCTTAGAAAACAGCTCATTCTTAATTGTTGAAGATGACAAGGTACAGCAGTTCCTACTCAAGCGTATTTTGATGAAACAAGAATATAACGCCGATACCGTGGGTGATGGCTCAGAAGCGGTCGAATGGGTTAAGAAACAGCGCGCTGACATCATCTTTATGGACTGTATTATGCCGGGCATGGGTGGCATACAGGCAACTCGCCTGATACGTGAACACGAAAAAGAAAACGATATTTCCATTCCTTCTACGATCATCGGAGCAACTGCATTGACCAGCGTTGCGGAACATAAAGCATGTATCGAAGCCGGTATGGATTACGTCATTAGCAAGCCTTACAAAAGCGATGAAATTCTCAAGGTGATCAAAAAATATGTGGCCTATCAGAAGATTAGTTAGTTGTGCTTTTATCGTTGTTAGCTTTCCTTCTCAAGCATTAACCTTGCTGGAGGCGGTACAGATCGGTTTGAACAACAATGTGTCGCTTATTGCGAGTCGAAAAGGTGTTGAAGAGAACGCCTACAACATTGATGTCAGCCGTTCAAAATTTCTCCCTACCGTTTCAGCCAATGCGACAAGCACCTGGAGTGGTAACCGTACCGTTCTTAGTCACACCGATGACACGACTAATAGCTACAATGACCACGGTTATAGCGTTTCACTGAGTCAAAGTTTGTTTAATCTTGCGGATATCTACAAGTACGGCACGGCGAAACTGGACTTCAACATTGAAGAGATTAAAAACGAGAATAAAACTCAAGAGATCATTCAAGAGATTGCCGTTCAGTACTTTGAGTATTTAAAAAACGGCGCTCAAACTCGTGCCACTAAAGCAGAGCTAGACTCGTCACTCGCTAGACTCAAACAAATGCAACGTAATGTGGAGCTTGGCAATGTTGCTGCGAGTGAGCTTTATGAAGTGGTGGCGCAAAAAGAAGGGATTGCCAATCGATTGAGAACCCTTGGTAAAGACAAGGATGTAATTCTCAATACACTAGAGTTACTCACACAATATCCTGTCATTCCAACCCAAGATCTAGAGCGTAGCCTCATATTGTCAGAAATTACATTTGAACGCAGTGGTGATTTACTAGAGCAAGCGATGCAGTACAATAACGACATCATTGTCTCTGAGAAAACATTAGATCGAAGCTTCAGAACACTGAAAGAAACGGGTTCTAACTTTGCGCCAAGCCTGTCTGCGAGCGCCAGTTATCGTCATGACGACAGCAACAACTTTGATCCGATTACCACACCCGGTGCGACTGGGATTAGCGACTCTAAGTCTCTTGGGCTTACGCTGACCGTACCAATCACGACTGGTGGCTCTGATTACTATGCTTATAAGAAAAATGAAAAAACGATAGAGCGCAATGAGCTACTGCTTCTTGATACGCGTAACACGGTCAAAAATGACTTAGAAACCTCCATTCTTAACATCAACGATTTCTCTCAATCGATTTTCACCTTCGAAAATATTATTCGTGCTAATTATTCTTCCTACAATGGAATTAAGAGGGCTTACGATCTGGGCACGCGCACCCTCACCGACTTACTTGCCGCAGAGAGCAAGTTGTTTAGTGCCATTCGAGATTATGAAAGCGCAAAATACAATTATGTTATTGAATCGATTCGGCTTGATAAAACGGTGGGGAATTTATCACCGCTGAGCATAGAAAAAATCATGGCTTTAATGGTCAATGAATCGAGCATTCGCGATATGGACGTGATACCCGAGCATCTAAAAAACTAAAATTTAAAAGCATTTTTCTTTTAACAGCGAGTAGCAATAGGACAGGTCGATGAGTAGTGAGCATTTCTCCCAACGAATCACTTTTGCCGATAAGGTGTATCTCACCTTTTCGACCGTCATGTCGACTCTGTTTGCTTTGGTCTTACCCTTTTCTATCTTGATCATCTTTGACCGTGTTTTACCCAACCAAGCCAAAGATACCCTCTCCTTACTATTCGCGATCATTCTTGTTGCTATCTATCTGGACTACTTACTCAAGAAACAAGAAGAAGTGATCACGTCGACACTGATGAAGGACTTTGAAAGCGATTTGACCAACCGTGTGTTTAAGTCTGTGTGTTTGGCTGAAATAAACAGGTTTAATCAACTCGAGCCAGGTCAGTACTTAGAGCGTATTTCTACTATTCCAGAGATTAAAAGCTTCTTCGGTGGGGAAACCGTACGAGCTGCCATCAACGCGGTAGTTAGTGTTATAACCATCATCATTATTGGCCTTATCAATGTTGGTGCGGGTCTAACGTTGGTCGTGGCTTCAATCATTCTCTATGTCGCCGCGCTGCGTATTTCCAATCGAAAGATTGTGACGCTTGAAGAGAAATCTGAAATTGAAGGTCTTACCAACTCCAAAATCATAGAGATTGTTTCAAGTCCTCTAGACAATAAAAGCCGCACTATGGAGTACCGTTTAGAGAGCCTAATGACCGATATGGTCAAAGAGCGAGAGAGTAAAAATATTGAGTACGAAAATTTAGAGTCTCAGTTTAACTTGGTACTTGCGCTGATTCAGCAACTGTCTATAGCTTGCGTTGTGGTACTGCTCGCGATGTCAGTGATTAACCTGGCAGCAAGTCAGGGTGTAATGGCGGCCATTATCATGCTAACCAACCGATACTTTGCTCCTTATCAACAAGTTATGCGTACGATTGGCCGCTGGAAGCTTAATAAACTGCACATAGAGAAAGTGTCTGAGTTATTGGAGTTGGAATACAAACAGCAACGAGATATAGCGCAAGTTGATAGTCAGGATGAGTTACTCCCCGCTCCAGTTGATCAAAATATTGGCAATCTCATAGAGGTGAAACTCTCTACAGGACAGCGAATCGAGTTCACACTAGGTAGACCAACGGTTATTCGAGGGCTCTCTGGCAGTGGCAAGAGTCACATTACTCGCTGTCTCACACGAGATGTTGAATGTGAAAAATCAGAAATCTACATTAATCACAAGCCTCTTCATGATATTCACTATCATACTTGGCGTGAAGCAGTCCATAGAGTAGATGGAAACAGTACCTTTGTTGAAGGAACCATCATCGATAACCTGACGTGTTTCAGGCCGATCTTAAACAGTGCTGCGTTTACCATTTGTAAGAACCTTGGCATCAAACATGAAATCGATGCGCTTACCGATGGTTTCTACACTCAACTTACCGGAAACAAAAACGCACCTGTTTCGAGGCAGGTTCAGTACGCTCTCTTAATAGTGCGGGCGATGCTAAGCCAAAAAAAATTACTTGTGCTGGATGATATCGACGCAGTTTTTGACACCGCTTTTGGCGAACGAGTGGTTTCAACACTAATACCCAAAGCAAACCAACAGTTCCTAATTATTGTAAGTAACAAACTCGACAGCAGAAAGTATGGCCTCAAGTCGATTCGATTAACCGGTGAAGAGGTAGCAGCATGAGTATTCTTGTCGACTTCAACAACATCGGGCAACGACTCTCCGATTTTGAGTCAGACCAGTTTCAGGAGCGCTACCAAGGCTCCCCTTTACTTAGGGGGCTGGCCTATACGCTTATCGCTATGGAATGGGAAGGTACGCCCGAACTCTTATCTGATGCGTTTATGCCTGGGGAGTCAGATTCAGACGGTTTTGAGGCGACGTTAACACGACTCGGCTATCAATGCCGCACCACTAAATATGAAAAAGCCGAGCTTGCCCAAACGCAGGGGTTACATTTACCCTGCTTTATCGAGCTAGATAAGCTTGAAGCGATACTTCTTTCTGTGCGCGATGGCGTTGCTACGCTGTTTGATTACAAGAACAATAATAGCGTTACGGTGACATTGGTTGATGCAACATACTCAATTACCGTTATCTCTGAGTATTCTAAGCTGTTCCGAGAGCCGCCACCTGAGTCACAAGATAAGTCCAACTGGATCAAGTATGCGTTCTATCGCTATAACGATGAGTTTAAAAGTCTGATCTTCCTTTCTCTGGTTATCAATATTTTCGGTGCTTTGCAGCCATTCTTTATCATGAGCGTGTATAACTTCGCGCTCGCTTCTAGTTCTGTTTCTACATTGTATTGGCTGACCCTGTTTGCTGTCTTCCTAGGTTTTGCTGAATATGCCGTAAAAAAAGTTAGGATGAACATTCTCGCCACCTCAGGACAAGATTTGGCGGTTCACATCTCCCGCAATGTGATCGCAAAATTATTATGGCTTCCCTACTCTATGACCTCTTCTGCCGGTGTTTCGTCTCAGTTGGCGCGCTTAAAAGATATCGATCAGTTCAGAAAGCTCGTCACCGCTGAAGCGACACTGAGTTACTTCGATATGCCGTTTATCGTAATTTTCATTTTAGCGGTGACCATTCTCTCTGGATACGCTGCACTTACGGTCTTAGCGGGCATATTCCTAATGATCGTGTTCTGTATCTATTCGCGTTATATCTATTCTCAAGCGACGGCCAACAGCTCTAGAGCAAACGCGATGGTCTCTTATCAATGGAACGAACTACTTCGCGGTATTAATACAATACAGGGACTTCCTCTTCTTCGTGTTATTCAGTCTCGATTCAATGCATCCCACGAACAGAGTTCAAATGACGCTGCGCACGTTGCAATGACTAACAGTAAAATTCAAGCGATTGGTGGCGGCCTAATTCAGGCGATTGGTACGGCCTCGATTGTTACCGCCGTTATTACTGTGATGGATGGCAACTCTGATGCCGGCGCTATGTTAGCGACGGTCATTTTGGTTTGGAAAGCACTCGGTCCGATCATGGGCATATATAACTCCATTACCAAGTTTCAAACCATCAAATCTTCAGCAGCTCAGATCAATGCACTCATGTCGCTTAACGACGACAAAACGTCGCTTGAGAAAAGTCCGCCTATTCGTAAGTTCGTCGGTGAAGTGGTGGGTAGCGGCATCACACATCGATATCAAGGTGCGCAAACTGGGTTAACTAACTTAGGGTTTAAGCTCATGCCCGGGAGTAAAACCGCCATTTCTGGTCCTGCGGGTAGCGGTAAAACAACGCTGCTGATGATCATTGCTGGCCTAGAAGAGCGTTATCAAGGTGCGGTTTATATCGATGGTTACAATATCAAACAGTTCAACAACTATCGCTACAGAAAGGCGATTAATTTCATTCCGTTTGATATGCACCTTTTTGAGGGGTCTATTCGATCGAACTATGTTCTGCACAACGGAGTGATCTCGGAATCGCAAATGAACTACACCTTTAACCTTCTCGCGCTTTCTAAATGGTTTTGTGATGGGCTGGATACTCACTTAAATACCGATGTACTTAAGAATCTCCCCAGTGGCGTCATTCAAAAGCTGAAAATAGCGATCGGTCTTGGCGACATGTCGCAGAACCTGTTCATTATTGATGAGCCTTTTGTCGGATGTGAGGCAGAGCACGCTGGGTATTTAAATCAACTCTTCACCGGAGCGTTAAAAGATAAGACCGTGGTGTACACAACGATGGATCCTGCGCTCATCACCAGCTCCACTCATTGCTTATTGTTAGAGCCTGATGGCAACCAGAAGTACTTTGGTCTGCCGGATAAAGTAATGAACGCTATGGGGTGATGCTGTAAGCACTTTTCGAAACTAGCGAATAACGACTTGTCTTGATTCACCAGATGACGAAGTTACTGTGATAGTAACCGGCGCCTCAACACCTTCAAGTGTTGATTGTTTGACCGATTTCATTAACACATCATCCATATTTAGAACTTTAAATGTTAAAAGTTCTGATTTTGTGACGTTCAGCACCTTTGTCGAAGAATGATACAAAAATGTGATGTTTTCCTCTCCCACTTTCAGCTCGCACTGTTCGTTAACTGAACAATCTACCGTATTGGTCACATCGTGCGTCATCGTACGGTAACTAAATGCGGCAATGAGCACCAACATCATGATGATTATTTGTACAAACCTTGCTTTTGTTAGCTTCTGTGCTGCCATTGTGACGAGTTCTCCGTGTAACAAACTTCAAAGTTTTGAAATAAATGGTCATAAACCAGACCAAGTGTAAGGTTACTACCCTGTTCTTGATTTGTTAATTGAAGTATTATTGTCGCTTGAAAATGCTACTTTTTGTTAAATCCGGCAAGAGAAGTAACGTTCTGATTCAACGTTAGTTCTTTTGATGGGTTGGGTAGCATTACGACATGTGTCGTGTTGGAAGTAAAGTGTAGTTAATTAGAAAATTGGAAGCATGTTAATGAGCCAAGAAAAGCAGCTTGAACAAGTCTACAACTATACCGTAGTACGCCAGTTCACATTAGTGACGATTCTCTGGGGTATTGTTGGTATGGCAGTAGGTGTTTTGATTGCCGCTCAATTAGTTTGGCCACAGCTCAACTTTGATACGCCGTGGTTGACGTACAGTCGTTTACGTCCTTTGCATACTAATGCGGTAATCTTTGCGTTTGGTACCAGTGCTCTGTTTGCAACGTCTTATTATGTTGTGCAGCGTACCTGTCAAACGAGATTATTTGGAGGCCCTCTTGTCGCATTCACCTTTTGGGGATGGCAAGCAATTATTTTAGCCGCTGCAATTACTCTGCCGTTAGGTTTTACCTCAGGTAAAGAGTATGCAGAATTAGAATGGCCAATCGATATCGCTATTGCAGTGGTATGGGTGTCTTACGCTATTGTGTTCTTCGGAACGCTCATCAAGCGTAAAACGTCACATATCTATGTAGCGAACTGGTTCTTTGGTGCGTTCATCATCACCGTTGCAGTACTTCACATTGTGAACAGTATGGCAATTCCTGTATCGATGGGTAAATCTTACTCCGTCTATTCAGGGGCCGTCGATGCGATGGTTCAATGGTGGTACGGCCACAACGCGGTAGGTTTCCTTCTTACAGCCGGTTTCTTGGGTATGATGTACTACTTCGTACCAAAGCAAGCTGAACGTCCTGTTTACTCTTACCGTCTATCGATCGTTCACTTCTGGGCGCTTGTCTCTCTGTATATTTGGGCTGGTCCTCACCACCTACACTATACAGCTCTACCAGACTGGACTCAGTCTCTAGGTATGGTGATGTCTTTGGTTCTATTTGCTCCGTCTTGGGGTGGTATGATCAACGGTATCATGACGCTGTCAGGTGCTTGGCACAAGCTGCGTTACGACCCAATTCTTCGTTTCTTGATCGTTTCCCTATCGTTCTACGGTATGTCAACGTTTGAAGGTCCGATGATGTCTATTAAGACGGTTAACGCTCTGTCTCACTACACCGACTGGACAATCGGTCACGTGCACTCAGGTGCTTTAGGTTGGGTTGCGATGGTTTCCATCGGTTCTGTTTACCACCTAGTACCTCGCCTATTCGGTCAAGAGCGTATGTACTCTGTCGGCCTTATTAACACCCACTTCTGGCTAGCAACTATCGGTACAGTTCTGTACATCGTTGCGATGTGGATCTCTGGTGTTATGCAAGGTCTGATGTGGCGTGCAGTTAACTCGGACGGTACGCTAACCTACAGCTTCGTTGAATCTGTACAAGCGTCGTACCCGTTCTACTTCGTTCGTTTTGTTGGCGGCTTCATCTTCTTAGCGGGTATGTTCTTAATGGCATACAACACGTACAAGACAGTAACAGCAGCTAAAGGTAGCTTGAAAGCTGCCCCTCAACCGGCTTAAGGAGATTAAAGATGAGCTCAAACTCTAACAATCGCCATGAAGTCGTTGAACGTAACGTTGGCTTACTGGCTATTTTAATCGTATTCGCAATCAGTTTAGGCGCGCTTGTTGAAATCACTCCGTTGATTTTCCAAAAGCAAACTACTGAACCTGTGAAAAATCTTCGTGCGTACAGTGCACTGGAAATGGAAGGTCGCGATATCTACATTCGTGAAGGTTGTAACGTTTGTCACAGCCAAATGATCCGTCCTTTCCGTTCAGAAACTGAGCGTTACGGTCACTACTCTGTCGCTGGTGAAAGCGTTTGGGAACACCCATTCCTATGGGGTTCTAAGCGTACTGGCCCAGATCTCGCCCGTGTTGGTGGACGTTACTCTGATGAGTGGCACCGAGTTCACCTAATCGATCCTCGCGAATTGGTTCCAGAATCAAACATGCCAGGTTTCCCTTGGCTAGAGGAAAACGTACTGGATGGCAAATTGACACAGAAGAAACTAGAAATCTTCCGTAACCAGTTTGGCGTTCCATACACGGATGAGCAAATCGCAAACGCGGCTAAAGACGTAGAAGGTAAAACAGAGATGGATGCCATCATTGCTTATCTTCAATCTTTAGGCCATGCGATGAAATAAGGAGGGGCTTATGGATATCGGTACTATTCACAGTATTTGGACCATAGTGTTGTTCGCAAGCTTCATTGGTGTTGTGTGGTGGGCCTTTGGCAAAAGCCGCAAAGCACGCTTTGAAGAAGATGCAAACTTAGTGTTCGCTGACGAACAAAAAGCCACCTCCGAAGAAAAAGGAGTGACTAAGTAATGACTACATTCTGGAGTCTATGGATTATTGTCATCACAGTCGGTACGCTGGTTGGTTGTGCAGCGATCCTATATTGGTGTGTTCGCGACAAAATGGGTGTCGAAGAAGGCGAAGATATGGGTCACGAATACGATGGTATTCGTGAGTTGAACAACCCACTGCCTAAGTGGTGGACTTATTTGTTTGTCGGTACGTTCATCTTTGCCGCTATTTACCTTGCTATGTACCCAGGCTTGGGTAACTACAAGGGTCTTCTTGGCTGGCAAAGTTCGGATCAAACCGTACGCTCACTTGAAGAGTCAAAAGCCTCTATTGCCGCTGCTCAAGAAAACAAAACTCTTGTTCAGTACGCAAAAGAGCTTGATGACGCAGATGCCTACTTCGGTGAAGCATTTAACCGCCTAGCAAAAACATCGGATGGTGCGCTACGCCCTATCCCTGAAATTGCTACCGACAGTGAAGCAATTAAAGTAGGTCAACGTTTGTTCCTACAAAACTGTTCACAATGTCACGGTTCGGATGCTCGCGGTCAAACTGGCTTCCCTAACCTAACGGACAATGCATGGCTATACGGCGGTGAGCCTGAGGCAATCGTGACAACGCTGCTGCACGGCCGCGTTGGTCAGATGCCGGGTTGGAAAGATGCCCTTGGTGAAGATGGCGTACGTGAAGTCGTTAGCTACACGTTAAGCCTTTCAGGTCGTAAAGTGAACGCCCGTGAAGCAGAAGCGGGTAAAGCTCGTTTCGTCGTGTGTGCAGCGTGTCATGGTACAGATGGTAAGGGCAACCCTGCTGTCGGAGCGCCAGATCTTACCGACCAAGTATGGTTATTTGGCGATTCTCGCGCGGCTGTAACAGAAACCGTTATGAATGGTCGCTCGGGTGTAATGCCAGCATGGAAAGACATCCTAGGTGAAGAAAAAGTACAGCTAGTATCAGCGTACGTTTGGAGCCTAAGTAATTCCGACAAATAAGTAACATTTCAATAACAGCCCCTTGTAAGGGGCTGTCTTTTCTAGATAAATTATAATTTCTTTCTTAGTCAGCTGTTGAGAACTTTTTTATGGTAAAGCCTTGGTATAAACAATTCTGGCCGTGGTTTCTAATCGCGTTGCCTCTGTCTGTTGTGATCGGAACTGGTTATCGAATCTCGCTGTTAATGGACAACCAAGTCAGCTTAGTTGCCGAGGATTACTATAAAAAAGGAAAAGGGATTAATGTTGATTTAACCAAGATAAACGTTGCTAGAGAGCTTGAACTCAATGCAGCGGTATCGTCAGCAGGCGATACTATTTTGATTAAGTTCCAAAAAGGTCAATTGCCTCACTTCCCTGCTCTTACTGCTACGTTTACCCATCGCACACTGCCGGACCGTGATTTTGAAAAGCTTGTCACTGCAGATGCTAAAGGCACCTACCGACTAACACTTGATCACGATGTTCAAGGTCCTTGGTTTGTAGAGCTACAACCACATGACCAAGCTTGGATGGTTCAAGGCCGAGTAACATTCCCAACTGAAACTGATGTAGTGTTGTTAGATTAAATTATGAGTAAGACGTGTTATCACTGCGGTGAAGATGTACCAGCCAACACGAACTTCAACGTAGAAATTTTAGGTGCAGACCGGGAGATGTGTTGTCCCGGCTGCGAAAGTGTGGCTCAAACGATTGTCGATAGTGGCTTAGTCTCCTACTACCAATATCGCACTACCACAGCAGAGAAGGCTGATTTAGTGCCCGAGCAGCTAAGAGCACTCATTCATTACGACAATGAAGATGTGCAAGCTGAGTTTGTAAGGAATCACGAAGACACCAAGGAAGTGACATTGTCACTTGAGGGGGTTGCCTGTGCAGCCTGTGCTTGGTTAATAGAAAAGCGCATGTCCGTCGAGCCTGGTGTTGTTTCTATTCGGGTTAACACCACGACAAACCGTGCTCTCCTTAAATGGGACAAAACTGCCACCCAACTCAGTCAGTTACTCTCCTCTATCCATACCCTCGGCTACAAAGCTGCACCGTTTGAGGCAGACAAGCAAGAAGCGGCTTATCATGCCACAATGAAGCAATACCTATATCGATTGGGTATTGCTGGCCTTGCGACCATGCAAGTGATGATGCTGGCAGTAGCCCTGTATCTAGAAGTATTTGGTAACCTTGAACCTGAGTTCAAAAGTTATTTCCGTTGGGTTAGCTTGATTTTCGCAACGCCTGTTCTCCTCTACTCTGCTCTTCCGTTCTATATCAATGCTTGGCGAAGTATCAAAGGGCGAACCCTTGGCATGGATGTCCCTGTCTCTATTGCTCTGATATTCGCTTATGTAGCGAGTTTAGTCGCGACCGTCACAGAACAAGGGGAAGTGTTCTTCGAGTCTATCTCGATGTTTACGTTCTTCTTACTGATTGGCCGTTATTTAGAGATGCGAGCGCGAAGAAAAGCCGCCGCGGCAAGTGGGAACCTTCTAAAGCTCATTCCTGCCATTGCCAATAAACTCAATGGTGAACAAGTCCCGGTTAAGTCGCTTCAAATTGGCGATCAAATAAAAGTATTACCTGGGGAGCACATTCCAGCGGATGGTGTCGTACTTAATGGCCGTATTCACATCGATGAATCAATGCTAACGGGTGAATCACTACCGGTTGTAAAAGGCAAAGACGACTTTGTCTATGCCGGTACGCTAAATGGTGATGAAGCCTTTGATCTTGAAGTGCGCTCCACCAAAGCCGACTCAATGATTTCTAGCATTGTTCGATTGCAAGATGAAGCCCAATTGAGCAAGCCTAAAATTGCCGAAATCGCTGACATCGTGGCACGTTACTTTGTTGCTATCATACTCGTAATTGCTGCAGGCACATGGTTGTTCTGGCATCAAACGGAACCTGATGATGCGTTTTGGATCATGCTGTCTGTGCTCGTAGCAACCTGCCCTTGTGCTCTATCATTAGCTACGCCGACCGCAATCACTTGTTCAAGTTCGCGTATGGGGACGTTAGGTATTCTATCTCGACGCGGACACGTATTTGAAACCTTGTGCAAAGTTAACCATCTCGTTGTCGACAAGACGGGTACTCTCACTCATGGGGACATTGAAATTGCTCGTACGCACGCTTTTGGTGATCAATCTGAAGTAGAGTTCCTGAGCATTGCTGCATCCCTAGAAAGTCACGCCAACCACCCTATTGCTCGTGCATTCAAACCATACCTGAACCATTCAGTTTTGGTGACAGATGTAGAAAACGTTATCGGCTCAGGTTTGCAAGGTATCATTGATGGTAAGCTGGTTAAAATTGGTAACGCGCACTATGTATTAGGACGTGACGATGCTGCTCTAAACAGCGTTTATATGTCTATAGATGGTCAACATGTAGCAACATTCGAGTATCGTGACCCAATTCGTAAAGAAGCGGTCGAATTTATCAACAAGATGCGTGAAGCCGGTGTGAAAACAACACTACTTACTGGTGATACACTCTCCAACGCCGAGCCCGTCGCGAAAGAAGTCGGTATTGATGACGTCATTGCCAGTGCTTCACCTAGCGATAAACTGAATTACCTCAAATCTCTCGATTCTGATGACATAACTATGATGATTGGTGATGGCATTAATGATGCTCCGACTCTAGCCGGCGCTCATCTATCTATAGCTATGGGTGGTGGTACCGATGTTGCCAAGGCTTCTGCTGATCTTGTTTTATTGGGTGACAGGTTGGATAAAATACTCACTGCTCGCGAACTCGCGTTAAGAACTCGCAAGATCATCAGAGAGAACTTAGCTTGGTCTTTAGGGTATAATGTTTTGATTCTACCATTAGCAGTCGCAGGACTCGTCGCGCCTTACATTGCGGTTGTGGGCATGTCAGCAAGCTCCATTATTGTCGTTTCAAACTCGCTACGCTTGCTTAAAGAAGAAGGTAAGTAACATGGAAAGCATCTATATCCTCATTCCCATCGCCATTGTTTTGGTGTGTGTGGCTGTTGCCATCTTCTTATGGGCGGTGAAAAGCGAACAATTTGAAGACCTAGAACGTCAAGGCCACAATATTTTGTTTGACGAAGACACCGACCAACAAGCTAAAGCAAAACAAGCGAGTCACAAGCCGAAACAGGAAGACTCGCGTGAATCTTGACCTAGTTGGTGCTTTTACCATCGGCCTTTTAGGAGCAGGCCACTGCATGGGAATGTGCGGTGGTATTGCATCCCTTCTTTCCATTGGACAATCGAATAAAACCCCCACCGCACTTATAATCAATTACAACCTTGGCCGTTTGCTAAGTTACACGTTGATCGGTAGTGTTGTGGGCGGAACGATTGCAGGGATTGCATCGCTTTCCCAGTTCAATCAATCGCTTGCGTTTGTTCGTATCATCGCCGCTTTGTTTATGGTGTTGCTCGCTTTCTATGTTGGGCGATGGTGGAATGGACTACTAAAGGTTGAAGCTCTGGGTCAGTCGTTATGGAAGCGTATCTCGCCTCTCGCCAATGAACTACTGCCACTAAAACACAGTTCTCATGCCATACCGTTTGGTTTTTTATGGGGCTGGTTACCATGCGGCCTTGTCTACTCGGTATTAACCTGGGCAGCCGTATCTGGAAGTGCATTGGGCGGTGGCGCCACCATGTTAGCTTTTGGTCTTGGTACCTTGCCCGCTATGTTGTTGGTAGGCACGAGCGCTACAAAATTAAAATCCCTGCAAAATTCACTTATTTTCCGCAACATCGCCGCAGTTTCGATACTCTTTTATGGACTATATACAGGTTACGAGTCGGTGATGATTTTTAGCGCAAACTAATAGATGATTGTTTTATCATTGATTTTTTAGCTACCCTTTGGGGGTAATGAATGATAAAATCTTGATGTACATCAAATAGTGAAAGGTTGTTATGATTTCTGAAAAGCCTGTAGCAAAACGTGTTCAGTCTGGCGGCTGTGCGATTCATTGCCAAGATTGCAGCATTAGTCAGCTCTGCATCCCCTTTACTCTCAACGAATCTGAGCTTGATCAACTAGACCAAATCATTGAGCGTAAAAAGCCGATCCAAAAAGGCCAAGAGCTATTCAAAGCAGGTGACGAATTGAAGTCACTTTATGCTATCCGCTCAGGGACAATTAAAAGTTACACCATTACCGAACAAGGCGACGAGCAGATCACTGCTTTCCACCTAGCTGGCGACCTAGTGGGTTTTGATGCCATCACCGGTGATGAACACCCAAGCTTTGCGCAAGCTCTTGAAACTTCGATGGTGTGCGAAATTCCTTACGAAATTCTAGATGACCTTTCAGGCAAAATGCCGAAACTTCGCCAGCAAATCATGCGTTTGATGTCGAATGAAATCAAAGGCGATCAAGAAATGATTTTGCTGCTTTCTAAGAAGAATGCTGAAGAGCGTCTTGCTGCTTTCCTATACAACCTATCAACTCGCTTCTCACAACGTGGATTTAGCCCAAGGGAGTTCCGCTTGACTATGACTCGCGGTGACATCGGTAACTATTTGGGTCTAACGGTTGAGACCATCAGCCGCCTACTTGGCCGCTTCCAAAAAGCAGAAGTACTGAGTGTTAAAGGCAAATACATCACTATCATCGACCATGATGCACTGATGGAAATGGCCGGCGTTTCTAAAGAATAAGCTCGTCAGCTCACTAATTGTCGCAACCTTTCCTAAGTGGCTCTACAATGAGCCACTTCAAATTTTCTTCCCTTTAAAATTCAATTTTTCTAAAAAAATTCATAGATTTGCGCTAAAGTGTTTATAGGTAATAGCCCAATTAGGTAGGGAGTATCTATGAGCATCTACAGTAAAATCCTCGTCGTAGCGAATCTTAATAGCGATGAGCAGCCTGCCCTTGCTCGTGCGGTTCAGCTTGCTAAGAAGAGCAAATCCAGGAGCCACATTCGTTTCTTCTTATCTATCTACGATTTCTCTTACGACATGACTTCTATGTTGTCACATGAAGAACGTGACGCAATGAGGCGTGGTGTAATACACCAACGTGAAGAATGGATGAGAAGTGTCGCTAAACCTCACCTCGATGACAGCTTCGATTTCGACGTTACGGTTGTTTGGCATAACAGACCCTATGTAGCGATCGTGGAGGAAGTTTTTGAGGGACAGCAAGATATTGTCATCAAAGCCACTCGCAAACACGACATTCTCGAGTCGGTGATTTTCACACCAACAGATTGGCACTTACTTCGTAAATGCCCAGTACCTGTTTTGTTAGTTAAGAATGCCGATTGGTCAGAGAAAGCCAATATTATTGCATCGGTTCACGTTGGCTCAGAAAACCCAACCCACATCGATTTGAATGATTGTATGGTGAAGCAACTTGATAGCTTAACCGAACGTCTCGACGCAACGGGCTATCTCGTTAACGCCTACCCGGTTACACCTGCAAACATCACTATTGAGCTTCCAGAGTTCGATCCAGCAACCTACACCGACGCTGTTCGCGGTCACCATTTGACGGCTATGAAAGCGCTGCGTCAAAAACATGGTTATGCCGAAGACCAAACGATCGTTGAGCAAGGATTGCCAGAAGACATCATTCCGGATGTAGCTCGTCAGCTGGATGCTGGCATGGTGATTCTTGGTACTACTGGTCGCACTGGTTTGTCCGCGGTATTTATTGGTAATACAGCAGAGCATGTGATTGATAAGATCAATTGTGATGTCATGGCGCTTAAACCGGATGGCTATATTAGCCCTCTAGATCCAGGCCAATCTTAATTATCTCATCACATGTCCAGTATTTCGTCACCCCTGCGCAGGCAGGGGTCTACTTAACGCATGCACCAAGCCTCGATTAGATTCCTGCCTGCACAGGAATGACACGAGTACCCACCAAGCCTTGGATGAATGAGCTTAACTTCTATGTAACCAACATAAAAAAACGCCCCTCAAATAAGGGGCGTTTTCTTCAATCTAGCGGTGTACTAAACATTAGTCACATCAATAAACATAGACTCATCGATGTTTGTCGACGAAACCGTCGCTTCACTAAACTCATACTCTTCACGTGAGCCTTCACGATCCAATGGAAGGTTTACGAAATCAAACAACTCACGGTCAGCCAACTGACTTGGGCTAACGTTTTGAATCGATTTAAAGATAGCTTCAACGCGACCCGGGGTCTTTTTATCCCAATCAATCAACATCGCCTTAATCGACTGACGTTGCAGGTTCTCCTGAGAACCACACAGGTTACAAGGAATGATTGGGAAATCTTTATGTTCAGCGTATTTGATCAGATCTTTTTCACGGCAGTACGTTAGCGGACGAATCACCACGTTACGACCATCATCAGAACGAAGCTTAGGAGGCATCGCTTTTAGGCGGGAGCCGTGGAACATGTTCAAGAACATGGTTTCCACAATGTCATCAAGGTGGTGACCTAGTGCAATTTTAGTCGCGCCAATTTTCTCAGCAAATGAGTAGAGCGTTCCACGACGAAGACGCGAGCATAGGCCGCATGTCGTTTTGCCCTCAGGGATCTTCTCTTTAACGACTGAGTACGTATCTTTATCAACGATGTAATAAGGAATGTTCAGTGTTTCAAAGTAATCTGGCAGGATGTGCTCTGGGAAACCTGGCTGTTTCTGATCAAGGTTAACCGCAACCACATCAAACTTGATTGGTGCTGCTTTTTGAAGATTCAATAGGATATCCAGCATCGCAAATGAATCTTTACCACCACTGATACACGCCATCACCACATCATTTTCTTCAATCATGTTGTAGTCGATAATTGCGTTGCCAACATTTCTTCTAAGACGCTTTTGAAGTTTGTTGAACTCTAGGGTTTCTTTTCTTGTATCTGTCTGATTCATCACGTGCTCTCACATTGCCGACAATGTCGACGATAGGATTTCCTACTGGGAATAATCTGGGGCGTGGATTATACGAGCTTTTTGATAAAGATTAAATGGTTGTTTGACCCCCTTTCGATTGGGAGTCAAACAATTCTAGAAAGATGCGCAGGCTTATTTAGCGCCAGGAAGGTAAGGTAGGATACGAAGTGTCTCTCCAGGGAGCGTCATGTAACCACCCTCACCGATATCACTGAGACGTACTTGAGCTTTACCGTTTTCTAATGCTACCGAGTCACCATTAGAATAAGAAATTGCACCTTCCATATCAGGCGCGAACTCTAGAGTAATACCTTCAACATCCGGAGTGAACCAACTGGCAAACATGCCTCCTAAATCTTCTAGCATCACCTGCATTTGTGGCAGAAGTCTTTCAACCTCTGCATAAGTCACTTTGCCTGACATAGGTTCGGTCGTCATCACCACCATAGAGAAGTCGCAGCGCTGATCTTGTGGAGTGTGTACAAACACCAACGGATTCGCTGACTTGAGGTTGTTATCTAGCGGCACCACGAGTTCATTGATTGGGCTCGCTGGCAACTCTTCATAATGCTCCTCTTTTTCCATCCAAGCTTTTTCAATAGGACACAAGGTTTTTGAGTCCGCATCGACAAAGAAGAAACCTACCTTCACATCCTCATGCCCTTCTTTCGCATTGTTCTTCATCTGTGAAAACAGTTTTGAATAGGTGAACATGTACTCTTGGGCAAGAGTGGGAACCGCAAATGTGGCTGCGGCAAAACCTAAAAGGGCTAACTTTACTACTTTCATGTTTAATTCTTTGATTATTATTGTGTTGTCCAGAACTTGTCATTATGTCGAATCATGGCTTGCAGGTCTTTGACGTATGCCTCACCCCGCTCCGAATAACGCAGTAATCCATTAGTGAGTTCCAGTGCAGCCGTCTCTGACAACAAATTTTCACCTCGATCTCTAATACCAGCACGAATATCACGCAATTCTTGGTAAGCGCGGTTGCGATTCACATTCATAAAGTAACCGTGGATAGATTGCTGAGGAGAGCTGAACTTAGCCACTTCATGCGACATTCCTTCGCTACGTTTTAACGGAACAAGGCCGCATCCCTTCGTATAACACCATTGACCAAAATAGTTATTGGCTTCGTTGGCAAAGCGCGATGTTCCCCATGCCGATTCGTTAGCCGCTTGCGTCAGTACCAGTGCTTCAGGAAGAACATCTACCCTTTCAAGCATTGCATTGACCCAATCATAGTTCACCTGTGAAGGCTCTAATGAATAGAGTTTACCAAGGCGCTTTGCCGTAGCTTGTTGTTCACTCGTCAGAGACTGCTCATCCAGCGCTAGTTTAATGCCAAGTAATCGTCTGCGCTCTTTTTCAATTCGCGCGTTTTCAATGGCGATTCCGGGTCTCAAGTAATCAAAAAAAGTCTGCTTCTTCTGATTGGTATCGGTAATGCTCGCGATATCTGGCTTGTCTTCCGCGATGGCAGGCAGCGTGATGGCTTCATCTTCATGGTCATCGGCGGATTTTTCAGAAAGGAACAAAAAAGCGCTCCCAGTCAGGAGCGCAGCTATAGATAGAAATTTATGCGAACTACGCATCAAATACCTCAGGGTTCTTATTAGGCTTATCGTCGTTTCTTGGCGGTGTATTGTCGTTGTTATCGTCGTTGCTGTCGTTACCAGAGTCGTTTGAGCCATTACCTTCAGTGGCAACAATCTTTAGGGTGATACCAAACATCTCGCGATAAACAATGCCTTTTACATGGAAGAAAAACGGCAATACAAAGATAAGGCCAATACCGTAGAACATCGCGCCGACAATGAACATCAACATCACTAAGGTGTAGATACCTGCCAGAACGAAAATCTTCTTGTTTACCGCACGCAGTGATAAAAGCAAAGACTGGAGTGGCGGAACCTTTTTCTCGCAGATAAGCAATATAGATTGGCTAAACGCAAGAGATAGGTACATCGAAAGGAATGGCAAAATCATGCTCACCACGCCTTGCAACATCAAGCTAAACAGCGTAGCGATAATGACAGGCACGGTAAACTGTAGACCTTTGCCGATGTGTCTGGTTTTCGTTGTAAGACCCGCTGCGTGGCTCATTGCCATAAGTGAGATACCTGCAAATACAGGTGCACTCACTACTTCATAACTAAAGTTGGCAACAAAAATAGCTTGAAAAATGCTCTGATCTAGCAAGCTTGGGTCCTGGAACGCTTGCAAGATAACGGATGGATCGCCAAGTTGTAATTGCAGTGCGATATAAAAAATACCCACTTGCACAAAAATGAGGGCAATAATTGCAGGAGAGAAAGACAAAAAATGCTTGATGGTTTGCTGCCACGCTTCTTGGAACACAGCCCCAGCCTTGAGGTCATATTTCCCTGAGATAGCGCGCTCAATTGAGCCACCTAAGTTGAAGTCTCTTTCAAAATCGTTTTTCATATGTTTTCCAAGTGACACTCTATACGAGTACATTTCTTCGTTGAAAAGGCTGCGACATTATAGCGGTAACGAGATTGTATTATCACTGTTATCACCTTGCTTTTCAGTCTTTTTGGGTGATAATTAACCAATTGATAAGGCAAAATATTCAACTCGACGCGCTCTAAACCTAGTATGGTAAATAATGTTTAGTTTTACCTGCAAAATTTTTTCGTTTCGGGATAAGAAAATGCTTTGATTTCACCCAATTGGTGATTATGATGCGCGCCTTAAATGTGTATAGCAACTGGCCGCTAAATTTTCGGCCGAGGTGGAGAAAAACAGACGTTGAACGCTAAACATTCAGAAGGAACACCAGTCGTACAGCTTGCTGGTGTGAGTAAAAGTTTCGATGGTAAGGAAATCATCGCAAATCTTAACTTAAACGTTAATCATGGTGAGTTTCTCACTATTTTGGGTCCTTCGGGCTGCGGTAAGACCACAGTACTAAGAATGATCGCCGGCTTTGAAACCGTCGACAGTGGTAGACTCAATCTCGCTGGCCAAGATGTAACGGAAGTCCCCGCTGAACAGCGACACGTCAATACTGTTTTCCAGAGCTATGCCCTCTTTCCTCATATGACCGTTTTCGAAAATGTGGCATTTGGTTTGCGTATGCAAAAAGTGCCAAATGCTGAGATTGAACCTCGCGTTCTCGAAGCATTGAAAATGGTTCGCCTAGAGAAAATGGCTCAGCGTAAACCGCACCAGCTTTCTGGTGGTCAGCAGCAACGTATTGCGATTGCTCGCGCTGTCGTGAACAAGCCAAAGGTTCTACTTCTTGATGAATCACTGTCTGCACTTGACTACAAACTGCGTAAGCAAATGCAGATTGAGCTTAAACAGCTTCAGCGCCAACTAGGTATTACTTTTATTTTCGTTACTCACGATCAAGAAGAAGCATTGTCGATGTCGGACCGTATCATCGTAATGCGCGATGGCGTGATCGAGCAAGATGGTACCCCTCGCGAAATCTACGAAGAGCCGAAAAATCTGTTCGTTGCTCGTTTTATTGGCGAGATCAACGTGTTTAACGCAACGGCCATCGACCGCATTGACGACAAACGTATCAATGCCGAAATAGAAGGTCAGAAGAGCATTGTTTACTACGACAAAGCGTTTGAATCTGGTGAAAAGCTTCAAGTATTGCTTCGCCCAGAAGATTTGCGTATCGAAGAGATCAAAGAGTCAGAAAATAGAGGCATCGTTGGTCACGTAGCAGAACGTACCTATAAAGGTATGACGCTAGATTCTGTCGTTGAACTAGAGTCTGGTATGCGTGTAATGGTGAGTGAATTCTTTAACGAAGATGATCCAGATGTCGACCACTCTCTAGGTCAAAAGGTTGCCGTTACTTGGGTTGAAAGCTGGGAAGTGGTGCTAAAAGATGAGCAAGAAGTTTAATCTACAGAACGCCATTATCACTCTGATTGTCGGTTGGTTGGTACTGTTTGTGCTGATTCCCAATGTGATGATCATAGGTACGAGCTTCCTAACTCGAGACGAAGCTAACCTGATTGAAATGACGTTCACGCTCGAGAACTACGCTCGATTACTTGACCCTCTATACGCTAAGGTCTTATTCCACTCGTTCTACATGGCGATCGTGGCAACCTTTATCTGTTTGGTGGTTGGTTATCCATTTGCGTATATCGTAGCGAAGATGCCAGAAAAATGGCGTCCGTTTATGCTGTTTTTGGTGATAGTTCCGTTCTGGACTAACTCGTTAATCCGTACCTATGGTTTGAAGATTGTTTTAGGTACTCAAGGCATCTTAAACAAGAGCTTAATAGCCTTAGATATTATCGATAAACCTTTGCGCATTATGTACACCGAGACCGCTGTAATGATCGGCTTGGTCTATATTCTGCTGCCTTTCATGATTCTTCCGCTCTACTCAGCGATTGAGAAACTGGACGGTACCTATATTGAAGCAGCGCGCGATCTCGGTGCTAACAAATGGCAAACACTAACGAAAGTAATCTTGCCATTAACTATGCCAGGAATTATCGGCGGCTGTCTGCTTGTGCTACTTCCTGCATTAGGTATGTTCTACATCGCTGACCTATTGGGCGGCGCGAAGAACCTTCTAATTGGTAACGTGATTAAGAGTCAGATACTCAATGCTCGTGATTGGCCGTTTGGCGCGGCGACGAGTATCGCCCTAACTGCCGCGATGGCAGTGATGTTGTATGCCTACTACCGTGCAGGCAAGCTCTTAAACCGTAAAGTGGAGCTCGAATAATGGGACGCGCTGTAAGATTTAGCTTTATGACGGTAGTGTACGTGTTCTTGTATCTACCGATCATTGTTTTGATCGCTAACTCATTCAATGCCAACAAATTTGGAATGAAATGGGGGGGCTTTACGACCAAGTGGTACGACGCTCTGGTTAACAACGACAGCTTGATGCAAGCCGCTTGGCACTCGCTCAATGTCGCTGTTTTTTCGGCAACCGCTGCAACCATTATTGGTAGCTTGACCGCGGTTGCGCTGTTCCGTTACCAATTTAAGGGTAAAGGCGCAGTAAGTGGCTTACTCTTTATTGTGATGATGTCACCAGATATTGTGATGGCCATTTCGTTGTTAGCGATTTTCTTGGTGCTTGGTGCCCAACTAGGCTTCTTTAGCTTATTGATCGCGCATATTACATTCTGTTTGCCGTTCGTAGTTGTGACTGTTTACAGCCGTTTAAAAGGCTTCGATGTAAAAATGCTTGAAGCGGCAAAAGATCTTGGTGCTGGTGAATGGACTATTCTTAAACAAATTATCTTGCCACTCGCTAAACCGGCAGTGGCGGCAGGTTGGTTATTGTCATTTACACTATCGCTAGATGACGTGATTGTGAGTTCGTTTGTGACAGGGCCGACGTACGAGATTTTGCCACTTAAGATTTATTCAATGGTAAAAGTCGGTATTTCACCAGAGGTGAACGCCCTTGCGACCATTATGTTAATTGTCTCTCTTGTCTTGGTTGTGACCTCTCAATTACTGGCAAGAGAAAAGGTTAAGTAAACCGCTATTTTACTAATGGAGCAGAATGGCGTTGTCATTCTGCTCTTTTTCTATCTATGCCTTAAAGGCAGCGTTTGTTTTGGAGCTAACGTCAATGAAAAAATGGGCTACTTTTTTAGCTGGTAGTGCATGCGCACTTTCTCTTCTATCTGGAGCAGCTAGTGCAAAAGAAGATAAAGAATTGGTATTTATGAACTGGGGGCCTTACATCAACAGTAATATCCTAGAGCAATTTACTAAAGAGACTGGCATCAAGGTTATCTACTCTACCTATGAGTCGAACGAAACCTTGTATGCAAAGCTAAAAACGCACAATAAAGGTTATGATCTTGTCGTTCCATCGACCTACTTCGTAGCGAAAATGCGTGATGAAGGTATGCTACAAAAAATCGATAAGTCAAAGCTATCGAACTTCAGCAACCTGGATGTAAACTACCTAGACAAACCATACGATCCAAACAACGACTACTCTATCCCGCACGTTGTCGCGATCACCGGTCTTGCGGTAAATACAGACATGTATGATCCTGAAGAATTTACAAGTTGGGCTGACTTGTGGAAACCAGAGCTTGAAGGCCAGCTAATGATGATGGATGACACTCGTGAAGTGTTCCACATCGCGCTACGTAAATTGGGCTACTCTGGTAACACGACTGACAAAGCACAAATTGACGAAGCTTACGCAGAACTGCAAAAGCTAATGCCAAACGTATTGGTGTTTAACTCAGACAACCCAGGTGCACCATACATGTCTGGTGAAGTTGGCCTAGGTATGCTTTGGAATGGCTCAGCAGCGGCTGCGCAAAATGAAGGTCTACCAATTAAGCTTGTATTCCCGAAAGAAGGCGGTATTGGTTGGGTAGACAACTTCGCGATCAGCTCAGGTGCGAAAAACGTTGATGCAGCACACAAGATGATCGACTTTTTGCTTCGCCCAGAAATTGCAGAGCAAATTTCTCGCGACACTGGCTACCTAACAGCAGTAAAAGCGTCAAACGAGAAGTTTAAAGACAGCCCTGCTCTATTCCCATCTCAAGAAGATTTGGATCGCGTAGAATGGCAAGATGCGGTTGGTGACAGCACGGTAGTTTACGAAGATTATTTCCTAAAACTAAAAGCAGGTCAGTAATCTTTACTCCTTCAGTGTAAAAAGGTGGCAGTAGCCACCTTTTTTTATGGCTGACGTTCTATATCCTTCTAAACGTTTAATTTTTGTAAACTCCAACATAGAGTATTCAATCATTGGCTGATATAATGTTGTGATGCACATCAAATAATGATGGCGTGCAAAGTAGTGTGGGAAGCCCTACTTTCCCATATCGTCATGTCTCTTAGAGACTCTTTGTTTACCAAAACAAACGGAAAAGTAATGAAAAGCAAATTGTATGCAGGCGCACTATGTGCGGCGACTCTCTTCACTACCCCGGCGTTTGCAGCCAACGAAGAACTTTACTTCTACAACTGGTCTGAATACATTCCTAGCGAAGTACTAGAAGACTTTACTAAAGAAACTGGCATTAAAGTCATCTACTCTACTTATGAATCCAATGAGAGCATGTATGCGAAATTAAAAACGCAAGGCTCTGGCTACGACCTCGTGGTTCCTTCTACCTACTTTGTATCTAAGATGCGTAAAGAAGGCATGCTTCAAGAGTTAGACAAAGAAAAGCTAGCTCACTATCAAGATCTGGATCCAAACTATCTAGACAAGCCTTTTGACCCAGATAACAAATTCTCGATTCCTTATATCTGGGGCGCAACCGGTATCGGTATCAATACAGATATGCTAGACCGTTCAGCGGTAAGCTCTTGGGGTGATTTATGGGATCCTCAATGGGACGGTCAGCTGATGATGATGGATGACTCACGTGAAGTATTCCACATCGCACTAACGAAACTTGGTTACTCGCCAAACACCACTAATCCAGATGAAATCAAAGCTGCATACGAAGAGCTTAGAAAGTTGGTACCAAATGTATTGGTGTTCAACTCAGATTTCCCGGCAAATCCATACCTTGCAGGTGAAGTATCACTGGGTATGCTTTGGAATGGTTCAGCATATATGGCTCGCCAAGAAGGCGCTTCTATCGAGATCGTATGGCCTGAAAAAGGCACGATTTTCTGGATGGATAGCCTAGCCATCCCATCAGGTGCGAAAAATACAGAAGCCGCACATAAGATGATTGATTTCCTACTTCGTCCAGAAAATGCTGCAAAAATTGCAGTGGAAATTGGTTACCCAACACCAGTTAAAACAGCTTATCCGCTACTACCAAAAGAATTTGCTGAAGATCCAAACGTGTTCCCACCTCAAAAAGTGATGGACTCGGGTACATGGCAAGATGAAGTTGGCGAAGCTGGCGCGCTTTACGAAGAATACTTCCAAAAGCTAAAAGTCGATAACTAATTTCTAGTATTGACTAAAGACAAAGCCCTCCTACTGGAGGGCTTTGTTATATCTAGTTTTCCTAAAAGTCGTCATCCCCTTGAAAAAGGGGATCTTCTATAGCGCGCTTTAGCCAACTTCAATGACTGTTACCACCCTGCACGCTTCGGGAGATCCTCGATGTCTCGAGGATGACGTAATGGTGGTATAGCACAATACACTACAGGTAATACGTAGTAGGTTTGGTTTTAAGCAGTATTACCTTGAGTCTGCAACTCTAAAATCTCTTTGACCAACTTAGGCACTTCAATACTCGCCTTTCCATATCGCTTCTCTTCAAACTCACTCTGTACTGCGCTTGGCTCTAGATTGACCTCTATGGTGTGAGCGCCATGCATTTTAGCATCATGAACAAAACCCGCAGCTGGATACACTACGCCTGAAGTACCAATGGAAACAAACAGGTCAGCTTTCTCAATAGCGGCGTAAATATCACCCATTCGAAGAGGCATCTCACCAAACCAGACGATATGTGGTCTCATTTGCGAAGGAATTTGGCAGCAGTGGCATAAATCTCCAGTAAGGATATCGTCTTTGGTATCGATCACCTGCCCAGACTCTTCACAGCGTGCTTTAAGAAGTTCACCATGCATATGAATGATGTTTTCGCTTCCGCCGCGCTCGTGGAGATTGTCGATATTTTGAGTAATAACAGTAACCGTGCCGTCTAACTCTTTTTCAAGGTTTCCTAACGCGATATGAGCGGCGTTAGGCAAAATAGACTCCTGTTGGAGTTTGCTACGACGCTGATTATAAAAATTTTGGACAAGTTCTGGATTGCGTACAAAACCTTCTGGAGTGGCCACGTCTTCAATTCGGTGGTTTTCCCAAAGTCCGTCTTGTGCACGGAATGTTTGAATACCTGACTCCGCAGAAATACCCGCACCGGTCAAAACAACGACATTTTTGTAGGGAAACTTCATAGACCTTCCTTGTGCTGACTTATTGTTGTACCAACAAGAGTAACATGGAACGAATAACATCAATAGTATTAGGGATTAGACCATGGTCTAATCCCTACGTGATTTCAGTTACTTAGAAGCAATAGGATAGTATTAATCTTCGTTTGTGGCTGAGATCTTGTGAATCGCCAAGTCCGCGCCTTTGTATTCATCTTCTTCAGATAAACGCAAGCCAGTGAGCTTATCAAGAATGCCGTACACAAGACCAGCACCAATCATGGCAACAACGATACCAGCAGCTGTGCCAACTAATTGGGAGGCGAAGCTTACACCACCCATACCGCCTAGTGCTTGCTGACCAAAAATACCTGCCGCGATACCGCCCCAAGCGCCACAGAGGCCATGTAACGGCCATACACCCAATACGTCATCAATTTGCGTTTTATTCTGTAGATAAGTGAACACCCAAACAAACAATGCGCCTGCTACACCGCCAGTAATCAGAGCACCAATTGGATGCATCAGATCCGAACCCGCACAAACCGCTACTAAGCCTGCTAACGGTCCATTATGGATAAAACCAGGGTCATTTCTACCCGCAAACAGAGAAGCTAAGATGCCGCCTACCATTGCCATCAGTGAGTTCATCGCAACAAGACCACTAATTCCTTCGAGCGTTTGCGCAGACATCACGTTAAAGCCAAACCAACCAACACTTAGGATCCACGCCCCCAAAGCCAAGAAAGGAATATTTGACGGAGCAAAGTTGGTATGTTTACCAGCGCGAATACGCCCTTTTCGCATACCAAGGAAGATCACTGCAACCAAAGCAATCCAACCACCAACGCCATGCACCACCACTGAGCCAGCAAAGTCATGGAAACCCGCACCAAAGCTTGACTCTAAAAGGCTTTGAAAGCCAAAGTTACCATTCCAAATCATCCCTTCAAACAACGGGTAGACAAGACCCACGGTAAAGAAAGTCGCTAACAACACAGGGTAGAACCTTGCACGCTCTGCAATACCACCAGAGACAATGGCTGGAATTGCGGCCGCGAACGTCAACAGGAAGAAGAACTTAACCAGCTCATAGCCATTTCCTTGCGACAAGGTTTCCGCATCCGCGAAAAATGTACCACCATAAGCTACCCAGTAGCCTATGAAGAAATAAGCAATAGCTGAAACACCAAAATCAGCCAAGATTTTCACTAGAGCATTCACCTGGTTTTTATGCCTTACCGTCCCCACTTCAAGAAATGCAAACCCAGCATGCATTAAGAACACCATAATGGCACCCAATAGTAAGAAAAGCGTATCTGAGCTCTGAGTGAGTGTTTGTACTGCACCATGTACGTGCTCTACAGAGGGGGTCATAAGTCGATTACTCCTTTATCGTTTAGTTATGACGCGCACCAAAAACGTGCCACAACTTCTTGCTTTACACCAATTTGGTGAGAGCGATTTTTTATTGAACGACAGTTAGAGCAAAGAACGTTCCAAGTTGACAGAAATAACAGATACGCATCTAAGTTATTGATTAATAGTAAACCTTGATGGCATTGGTTTTAAAGAATTACGACGTAGCACGTTTCTATTGCACCATGGAAGGGATGACGCACCAATTTGGAGTGCACTAATAAGTTGCAATTATGTTGCAAAAATAGGTAAGACAATAAAAAAGGAGTTGTAGTTAGCTACAACTCCTTTTCGATAGGACTACCAGTATTTACGGTAGATGCTTAATTGGCTCAGCAGTTTCACCAAACGTCATTGGTATGTTTTGCTTCAGTTTGTTCATGCCAGCAAACATACGAATAATCCAGACCACAATTGCGACCGAGGCAAACAACATACCAACATAGGGAATGAAGTTAGCAATCTGGTCGAGCCACGTTGCCTGATACCAATAGTGCGTGACGCCTTTGAGCAAGCCGTTAGAGGTTGCTACAGTGACGATTAACACAACAAAGAAGGTCAGATTGAGAAAGAAGGTTCTAATCAACCCGTAGTAATGAGAGTTAATCACATCACTATCCTCACCTTTGTCCAAACGATAACCAGCATAGACAATAGCAATAACGCCTGAGATTAATAACGTAAAAGGCGTAAAGAGGCTAAGAATGTAAGCTATCCAAATACCTTTGTGTTGTTGGTGCATATCTTAGTATTCTCCTTTAGCTTAGATCGCTTCGCGTCTTGCCATCAACGCCAGATGAAACTGACTCTTCTTTAGGCTTGGGGTTGTCCAGCTCATGTTTGACTTCCTCATACCAAAGATCGTGATGCTCTTTCGCCCACGTTTCGTCAACTTCACCCGTCACCATGCCTTCCAACGCTCCTTCCATCCCGAACAAGCCGATGTAAATATGGAAAATGAAACCACAGATCAGTATCAGTGCAGCCAGCATATGGATTAAGTTCGACCATTCCATATCACGACGTGTTTGACCAAAAATAGGGAAATCGAGAATAAGGCCACTGGCGGCGACAACAGCACCAACAATGATCAGCATCCAAAACAGAACCTTCTCACCCGCATTAGAAAAGCCAGCAGAGGGGTGACTGCCTTTATGCTTGCCTGCCATACCGCCAAACTTCATAAACCACTGTACATCCACCTTAGTGAAAATAGATTTACTCCACCACTTAAAGAGCAGGGCAACGAGTAGCACTAAGAACATTGGCCCCATATAGTTATGGTACTGCTTCGCCAAATAAACGGTCCAGCCCCATAAGTCTGTAGGTACATAAGGCTTCATAAAGTGCTTACCGTAGACCAGCATCAGACCACTGAAGGCAAGCGTTAAGAAGACAAACGCCATACTCCAGTGAAGCGCTCTGTCCATACGGCTCCATCTTTGCAGTTTACGCCCAGTTCTCGCGCCAGATAGCTTCATTGGGCCACCAATGAAATACGCGAGCATCACAAGGGTAATACTACCGAAAATGGCTACTGCACCAGCAGGAGACATCCACTTTTCTTTCAAGATATACCACGTTTCACCAGGCGTACTGATTAACACACCGTGCTCAGGAGACGCCGAGGTGGTTGTCCCCTCTACCCCTTCTTTCACCATGCGCCAATAGTCAGCACCAGCAAGCTGTGTCACCTCACCTTGAACAACTTTATTGCTCTTACTTTCTTCAGCATGAACGCCAAACGACATTACAAGAACCACTGCTGCCAACACTGGCAGCAGCAATTGGAAGACAGAGCCAAGCAAACCTTGTTGTTTAGACAAAATAGCCATCGCTCTCTCCATTAGCTTTTAGTCGCATCGTAAGCGAGGTCATTCCCATCGGTCCAACCTGCATCTTTCGCACCACGCTCTACTACACGTTGACGAAAGATATCCGATACTTTCGCAGCGTCACCGGCTAGTAGAGCTTTTGTTGAACAAAGCTCGGCACACATTGGCAGCTTACCTTCAGCAATACGGTTTGCGCCGTACTTAGCGCGCTCTTCTTCTGAATTGTCTTCAGTTTCAGGGCCGCCCGCACAGAAAGTACATTTGTCCATTTTACCGCGTTCACCAAACGCAGCTTGTTTCGGGAACTGAGGTGCACCAAATGGACAGGCAAACAAGCAGTAGCCACAACCGATACAGAGATCTTTGTTGTGAAGCACAATGCCATCTTCTGTACGCTCGAAGCAATCTGCAGGACACACAGCCATACATGGTGCGTCGGTACAGTGCATACAAGCCACAGAGATCGAGTTTTCACCGGGAAGACCATCGTTCAAAGTAACAACACGACGACGCTGGATACCCCATTGAAGCGCGTCATCATTTTCGTTTTTACATGCCGTGACACAGCCATTGCATTCAATACAACGTTTGGTATCACATAGGAATTTCATATTAGCCATTAGGTGACTCCTTACGCTTTCTTAATGTTACAGAGAGTGACTTTGGTTTCCTGCATTTGAGTCACTGGGTCATAACCATAGGTGGTTGCTGTGTTAGCGGCTTCACCGATGACGTAAGGCACGGTACCCTCTGGATACTTATTAGTGAGGTCTTCACCTTGGAACTTACCGCCAAAGTGGAATGGAATGAACGCCAGACCCGGTTTCACACGAGGTGTCACCATCGCTTTCACCTTAATACGCCCTTTCTCTGCACCTTCAACCCACACCATGTCACCATCTTTGAAGCCAATGTCATTGGCATCTTTCGGGTTCACCTCAACAAACATTTCACGCTGAAGTTCGGCTAGCCATGGGTTAGAACGCGTTTCTTCACCACCACCTTCGTACTCAACCAATCGACCTGACGTTAGAACGATTGGATACTCGCCCGACACATCTTTGTCTTGAATTGATTTGTACATGGTAGGAAGACGGTAGATAGACTCACTGTCATCCCATGTTGGGTAATCTGCTACTAAATCACGTCTTGGCGTGTAAAGTGGCTCACGGTGCAAAGGCACTCTATCTGGGAAGGTCCAAACAATGGCACGCGCTTTGGCATTACCAAAAGGCATACAGCCATGCTTAATCGCTACGCGCTGAATACCACCAGATAAGTCCGTCTTCCAGTTTTTACCTTCTGCTGCTGCTTTTTCTTCCGCAGTTAAGTCATCCCACCAACCTAATTGTTGGATGAGTTTATCCGTAAACTCTGGATAGCCATCTTCAAGTTCACAACCCAAGGAATAACTATCTTCAGCGAGTAGACTATTGCCTTCGAACTCAACACCAAAACGAGCACGGAAGTTACCACCACCGTCAGCGACTGCTTTAGACGTATCATAAAGAATGTGGGTACCTGGGTGTTTCATCTCTGGCGTGCCCCAACATGGCCAAGGTAGACCGTAGGTTTCGCCATTGATTGGGCCGCCTTCCGCTACCAGTGAAGTTTTGTGGAACGTATGCCAGTTTTGTTGGTGCGCTTTAATACGCTCTGGGCTTTGGCCGGTGTAACCAATCGTCCACATGCCTTTGTTAAATTCACGCGTGATGTCTTCGATGTTCGGCTGATTGTTCTCAACCGCAACGTTTTTGAATAGCTCATTCTCGAAACCCAACTTCTTAGTAAGAAGGTACATGATCTCGTGGTCAGGCTTAGAGTCGAAAAGTGGTTCAATAACCTGATCGCGCCATTGTAGTGAACGGTTAGATGCTGTAACAGAGCCATGCGTTTCAAACTGAGTGGTTGCAGGAAGCAGGTAAACACCATCAGTACGGTTATTCATAACGGCTGCATGTGTTGGATACGGGTCAACGATCACCATCATATCCAGCTTCTGCATCGCTTTTTGCATCTCTACGCCACGGGTTTGCGAGTTAACCGCGTGACCCCAATAGAACATGGCACGAATGTTATCGTTCTGCTCGATATTGTCTTTGTTCTCTAGAACACCATCAATCCAACGGGACACTGGAATGCCCATGTTGTTCATTGGCTTCTTGCCGCGGTATTCATTCTGGTCAAATCGCTCTTTGATCCACTCGTAGTCAACATCCCACACTTTTGCCCAGTGTTTCCATGAACCATCTGCTAGACCATAGTATCCAGGTAGAGTGTGAGAGAGAACGCCAAGGTCAGTAGCGCCTTGAACGTTGTCGTGACCACGGAAGATGTTGGCACCACCACCAGACTTACCAATGTTTCCCAGAGCAAGCTCGAGTACGCAGTAAGCACGTGTATTGTTATTACCTGTAGTGTGCTGAGTACCACCCATACACCAAATGATACTGCCAGGGCGGTTTTCAGAAAGGATCTTCGCCGCTTTGTAAACATCCGCTTCGCTAACGCCAGTAACGCGCTCCACTTCTTTTGGATTCCATTTCGCTACTTCAGTACGGATCTCATCCATACCGTAAACACGCTGGCGAATGAACTCTTGATCTTCCCACTTGTTTGCGAAGATATGCCACAAAAGACCCCAGATAAACGCTACGTCGGTACCAGGGCGAAGCGAGCAGTAGTGGTTGGCTTTTGCTGCGGTGCGAGTACGACGAGGATCTGCAACCACGATCTGACAGCGGTTTTTCTCTTTTGCAATCAGGATGTGCTGCATAGCCACCGGGTGGGCTTCTGCCGGGTTTGAACCAATGAACAGCATCGACTTACAGTTATGCATGTCATTGAAAGAGTTAGTCATCGCCCCATAGCCCCAAGTGTTAGCAACACCGGATACTGTGGTCGAGTGACAAATACGCGCTTGATGGTCGACGTTGTTAGTGCCCCAAAGCGATGCCATTTTACGGAACATATACGCTTGTTCGTTGCTGTGCTTCGCACTACCCAGCCAGTAAACAGAATCTGGGCCTGATTCTTTGCGGATCTCTAAAACCTTGTTACCGATCTCTTCAATCGCATCTTCCCAGCTAAGTTTTTTCCACTTGCCGCCTTCGAGTTTCATTGGGTACTTAAGGCGGCGCTCACCATGGCCGTGCTCACGCAAGGCTGCGCCTTTCGCACAGTGACCACCAGCATTAAATGGGTGGTCAAACGCTGGCTCTTGGCCGGTCCACACGCCGTTTTGTACTTCTGCATAAACGCCACAGCCCACCGAACAGTGAGAACAGATGGTGCGCTTAACTTCCGTCTTAGCATCTACAGGAACCGTTTCAGCCTGTGCTTTTCTGATCATACCTGGTGCGAACGTATAGGCACCCGCAGCCAAACCACCTGCAGCGATAGATGAATTGCGCATAAATGCACGGCGGCTAAGACCGAGCTTGTTTTCATTTTTGCTCACATTGTCGGAGCGTTTCGTTAATTTCATGCTTTGCTCCTACAATGTGTCGTAATAATCTTTAACGTGCTGCGTTTCACGATAACCGGTTTTCTTCTCGTTATCGGGCTTTGCTTCAACTAACTCAGTATTAGTCGTGGCATGTGCAGTACCTGAAATAACAACGCCGGCGACAGCCGCAGTAGTCAGGCCTTTTAGTAGGTTTCGACGATTTTCGTTAAAATCACTTTTATCGTCACGTTTGGTTTGTTTACTCATAGTTTGCTCCCTGAGTGGATACCTATCCGTTGTGATGGCATCTCTCGTTAGCTGACATTACTTAGTGGTTATATTTTTTACGTCTATCTTCATTTTCGCCTGCGTAGTGCCTGGGTTTTGCGCATAGCTCACCTGCTCTACATCGAAAAATGCTTGCATTAATACCGCAACAGATGGATAAAACTGACCACTCGGCGCAGTTTCAATCTGGCGGCATAAATCTGTGTACCAAGGAGAAAGATGGTGGTTAAAGAAGGCTTTCGCTTCTTGCTCTTTCTGTTGGTCAATCAAGTGCGCTAACACTTCGCACACGGCTGAAATATGATCTTCTGGCTCTTTAACTGACTCTTCACGCTCTAGGCCTAAATGGCTAAGATCTTGGCGAAGCGCCGCCAGCGGCTTATCCATCAGAGAGCCGGTCAAATGCCATGAAGCAAAAGGAATCACCTCACCTTTTCCGACACCTATGAACAAGTCTTGATACTCATCTTCAAGCGCACTGACTTCAGCGACTTTTGCAGCCTCAGCTAACCCTTGCCATGCACTAGTCATTTGATTAATGCCCGACTCGATCTCCAATGTTGATAGAAAATCAAGTAACTCACGCTCGGGCGCCCCACGGCATAGCGTTGAAATGAGTAGGTAGATGTCACTTCTTAGTTGGTTATTCTCGTTATCCATTGACATACGTTCCTAGTATTTAAGTTGTTGTTCAGGGTTTTCAGCCATATTTTCAAACATATCCACGACTCGACAATCTTCACACATCGCAATACGACGCAGTGCCGCTTCATTGTCAAAGTGAGAGTGACCGCGTAACTTATCTTGCAGCATCGTAATCATGGATTGCGGTGCAAATGGCTTACCACAACTTAAACATTCCGCCGCTTTCTCTTCATGAAGCGCGACGACTTTGGTGCGCGCTTCTTTGTCCCAATTGATTTGCTGAGTAAGGGATAACGCAGATTCTGGACACGCTTTTTCACACATGCCGCACTGCACACAGTCTTGCTCAACAAAGTCTAGCGCAGGTCTATCACCCTTGTTGTAAAGTGCCTTCGTTGGGCAAACCGCTACACAGCCCATACACAAGGTACATTTGTCCGTATCACATTGAACAGTGCCATAAGGTGCGGTCGTCGGGAGTGGCTGAATGTTGTCAGTCACGCCTTGTTTGGCAGACAACACATCCAAAGAATGGAATAGTCGTTGACGTTTGTTGCCTTCAACATCGCCAATACGAAGCTCAAGGTCTAATTCAACTAATGTCGGCATACCTTCGCGCAATGACTCAAGGTACAAGATGTCGATGGTCTCACGTGCTAGACCTAGGTTTTCTAGAAGCTGCTGCGCCATACCTACTTCACGATTAAGTACCGTTTGAATGGTTTCTGGCATATGACGACTTGCAGCAAACATGACTTGAGTCGCGCCATTGGCCAACGCAGCGAACCAAGTATCAATTCCTACCGATGGTAGCTCTTCGACCACTAATGGAATCACATTGTCTGGCAATACTTTCAGCGCCATCACGTTATAGCTTTCATGACGTGAGCTACAGATTAGAACAATGGCATTCTCACCACCCTGATGATGATAATTTGCCAGCGTACGTTCAATGAACTTTTGGGTATCTTGTGGTGTAGGAAGTGCGTAGTGGATCGCTTCCGTAGGACATGCTGTAGCGCAAGTACCGACACCTTGGCAAAGGTAAGGGTTTATTTCGATCTTATGACCAATTTTGTCGTTACCTTGGCTGCTAAGCGCTCCAGCAGGACAAGCGTCTACACATCGCTCACAACCTTTTACACCTCGTGAGCTGTGGGCGCACAAATCCGTATCGAGTCGAAAATACTTTGGCTTATCAAACGTCCCCATTAAGCCCGGAATTTCTTCCAGTGCATCGGCAAGTGTTGGGTAACCACGACCAACTGGGTAGTAACCAGGTACGGGTACTTCTTCAGACATACAGCCGTTGAGAGAGTGATCCAAAACAATGTCGAAACAGTCTCGAACGATAGAAACTTCCGCTAAATTGCTATGCGTGTGTTTATTTTGGATATGAACGCTAAACGTACCCAAGAATCCTGAGATTTCGATGCTATCAGCATAGTAGAGGTTACTATGCTCAGAGGGCTCGCCATCAGTCGACAGTAGTGTCACCGAATGCATCGTCGTCAACTGCTCTGCTGTACTGGTGATAATCGCCGTAGGCCCAATGATTAACGTATCACCATGACTTTCATAGCTCACCGTTGGTGGTATTAAGTTCGATAACTCAACGGTGTTTTCAAAAGCAAAGCTACGCGCGCGTCCGTTTTTAGATGTCGCTTGTTGTAATAGTTGTTTTATCATCGCTTGTTTCCAGTGTTGGAGTCTTTGCGCTCCGTTTTTTGGTTTCATATGAACCAACTACACAGGTTTGCAATTACTGTTCCAACTATAAAGACGATAAAAAAACGCTATTAATTAATACATTACCTTTATTTACCCTCAGATCGTTGAGGCTATTTGTCGCGTGAGACATTTTGTCTCATTCATTAAGAAACTAAAATGAGACAAAATGTACCTACTTTCTATGTGGTAAATTTTGTCTCAATATCAGTTTGTTAGGTAGGTTTTGTGCCGGGCTTAGTTTCGGAACAAATGTCATCATCCGATTTGGATTCATGATCTGCTTTATGGTATTCGACAGATGCACTCTGAGCAGACTCACTATATTCCAAATCAACATCTTCAGCACTTTGTTCGGCATCACTAGCTACCTGTGCTGTTGATTCCTGCAACTCTTCTCCCATTTCTAATTTCTCATCAATCTCTTTTACCCAACCCCTAAGTGTTTCCGCTACTTCTGAAGCTAGGGGCTTAACCGCTGAATAGTCATGGTCATAGTCATTTAAACCATCGACTACATTGAACTCTGGCTGCATAAAGAGCTTTCTAAGCGCGGCTTTTTTAACCGCCCTGTCCACTTCAGTATTAGCAAGTAATTGCGATATAGAGAGCTCGTCTTCTTCTGTATCGACGGTGGTTTTTATCTCTGCCTTAACCTCAGACTCTGCTTCCAATGAGTCAGTAGGTGCATTCAGTACAACATCGTCTTCAGTGGCTGAGAGCTCTGCTTGCTCACCTTCAACAGTCGATACTTCAGGCTCAGCCTGTTGTTCGGACTGCTCCTCTAATTTACGCTGAGACCAACGTGATAGAAAACTATTTGCCACTTGAACGCCCCGCTCCTTTACGTTTTTTCCGTCTTACTTCGAGCAGTTCACCATGCCGACCGATGAACGCTTCCATCCACGCTTGGATAGGCAACGGAATAGGTTTAGAAAGCACTAAGTAGTCACCATCCATAAAAGAGCCGGCTACAGCTTGTGACGCTGTGACGACAATCGGCTTTAGGCTGAGCTCATCATGGCTATCCAAAACAACGAACAACATTGGGTTCTGGGAACTTAGATTAAATCGGTAATCGGTACGCTCATCTCGATAGAGTTCTAAGATGGCATGAGGCTTGCTGTTATCCGTGACTTCTAATTGAAAACCCTCAAGCTCGCGCTGGGTGCTTGTCCAGCGTCCTACTTGCTTTTCAACAACAGACAAGTCGATTTGTATCGGCCATTGATGCTCGTTTTTTTCAATAAGCTGAGCATCAAAAGTAGAAGAATGGTTAGGAATGGATTCAGGAGTTTCTGACTGCATTTCATATCCCTAAATTAGCGTAAGTTATTTGCGCGCCAAAACTTTATTGGTAATAATCGTTTAAGCATTAGTGAAAACTAAGCAAATATCAAGCCAATAGCCAAGTGCTACTGCCAGACCAAAAGGATATACGCGTGGTTAAACCCAACATTATTAGAACAAGCGAAAATCCCCTTCAAACCATCGAAGTCGACGTGTTTGACGAATATGGTGAAAAGCTCACCAAGCAAATCGCCTGCGAACGCCCTCTTACTGTCATGCTGAACTGGAAAGAGATCGTGACGTTGATGACGCTCGGCTCAAGGCCTGACTCTCTTGTATTGGGCTACTTAAAGAACCAAGGTTTTCTGTCTGACCCAGCAGCCATTGAGTCATTAATTATCGACTGGGAAACGCATTCAGCGGCCGTGATCACCAAAGAAAATACGGACTTTCTTGAAGAAGCCTTGAAAAAGAAAACCGTCACCTCAGGCTGTGGTCAAGGCACCATGTATGGCAACGTTATGAAGCAACTTGAAGGCTATCAAGTGCCACAAACGCCCCTCAAGCAGTCTCAGATTTACGCGACGCTCGAAGCCCTGACCCATTACAACGATACCTATAAAAAAGCTGGCGCAGTTCATGGCTGTGCGATTTGTAAAGGTGACGAGGTTTTATCGTTTGTTGAAGATGTGAGCCGCCACAACGCAGTCGACACCCTTGCTGGTGAAATGTGGATCAATGAAGAAACGGGCGATAACAAAATCTTCTACACTACGGGTCGATTGACCTCAGAGATGGTGATCAAAGTAGCGCAGATGGGGATCCCAGTGCTGCTGTCTCGCTCTGGTGTGACTCAAATGGGGTTAGATCTCGCTAAACAGTTTGGCATCACCACGATTGCAAGAGCTAAAGGCTTGCGCTTCCAAGTGTTTACTGGCGGTGAAAAAGTCGATTTTGATGTTAAAGGCAGCAGCTAAGCTTGGTGCCAGTCAATTGAACCAAACAGCCTCCTAATTTAGGGGGCCTTTTTAATGAATTTGTCACCCAATAAGAATCGCCTCGCAGCCTTCACTCGTCTACCCAATACAATCAAATTACTCTGTAACGAAACACTCAACTATTGCAGAGTTAGCATGAATCTTATCGTCAATGTTCACAAAGGTGTCCGTAAACTCGGATTTGAATGGGCCACGCGCCAAGCGTGGAAATGCGGCATGAAAGCCAACCTAGTAACACGAGTTGTGGGTGTTGCCAAAGGACAAGTCGTTTGTGTGATTGAAGGCGTGCGCGCAGAACTTTCTACAGAGATCAACAACCCACATCACAATGATGAAAAGCAAGGTCGATATGTATTTATTGGTGGTGAACTTTGGGAACCCAATAACCTACTTGCCCCTGCGTTTCCAAGTTTTATGTTTATGCATGTGCGCAATCTCGGCAATAAGCATAAGTACATGACGGATGATGAACTGCTGTTTAACTTGGCGTAATCCAAAAAATGGTCGCTCTATTTCTCAAATGCTTAATTGGCGCAGCGGCTGTGATGCTGATTGCCATTCTATCTAAAAGTAAGAACTTCTTTATTGCAGGGTTAGTGCCACTATTTCCAAGTTTTGCTTTGATCGCCCACTACATCGTCGCAACCGAGCGTAATATGGAAGCGCTTCGTATGACAGCGCTGTTTGGGCTTTATTCGCTTATGCCTTATGCGGCTTATTTGATTGCAGTTTATTACTTTAGTTATCACTTGTCTGTTGTTGGGACGCTATTGTCCGCGGTGTTGGTTTGGGTGATGTTTGCGTATTTGTTGTTGATGGTTTGGGTTCGGGGTGTGGTTATGGGTTGATTTTGACCTCGAAAGGACAAAAGAGCACCCCTCCTAGCCTCCCCTTATAAAGGGGAGGAACAGAAGGCTCGCTATCGCATCGCCTTAATTCTTAGTGCAACGTTATGTAGTGGTCAACAAATTCCGGACACTAACTTAAGCCGATTTTCGGCAGTAACTGGCGATAGCCCATCATTTGCTTGATGAGGCCGTTGCCTATTGTAGTAATCCATCAAGTAATAGCTGATATCCTTCTTTGCCTGAGTTTGGGTCAGGTATCCAGTAGCTGGTATCCATTCGGTTTTTAAGCTTCTAAATAGCCTCTCCATAGGAGCATTATCCCAGCAGTTACCTCGACGACTCATGCTCTGAGTTATGCGATATCGCCAAAGCCTTTGACGGTATTTAAGGCTACTGTATTGGCTTCCTTGGTCTGAGTGGAACATCACGTTGCTAGGCCGTCCTCGTTGTTCCCAAGCCATATCCAAAGCTTTGCAAGTCAACTCTGCGTTGGGTTTGTCTGATAGCGCCCAACCCACTACTCTGCGACTAAATAAGTCGAGTACAACAGCCAGATAACTCCACTTTGAACCGGATCAGATGTAAGTAATATCGCCACACCAAACGTCATTTGGAGTGGAAACTGAGAACTCACGCTTCAATCGATTGGGGATATCTGGTCGCTCTAGCTTAGCTTGCTTATAGCGATGCGAGCCTGGTTGTTTGCTCATCAGCCCGGCTTCTTGCATAAGCTTGCGTACTTTGAAGCGTCCGACATCGAAGCCTTCAGACTGCAGCATAGAAGCAAGAGTCCGACTTCCGGCAGAGCCACGACTCATGTTAAAGAGCTGCTTAACTCGGCTGACTAACCGAATACGATTGGCATCCGGCTTTCGTTGTTTAAACTCGTAGTAGCAGGAAGAAGCTACATCGAACAGCTCACAAAGAACTTTGACCGGTTCATGCTCCCTCAACTGGTCAATTAGCGAGAACGTTCGAGTTCGTCCGACATTAAGAGAGCTGTGGCCTTTTTTAGTATGGATTTTCTCTTTCCAAGCGATTAATCCTAGCTTCTAACTCTTGGATCTTCTGCTGTTCTGGCGTTAGAGCTTTAACCGCTGGCGTTTCTCCGCCGCGCTCAATCTTTAGTTGATCTACCCAGCGTCGTAAGGCTGTATCGCCGATATCTAAGGATCGTGCCGCCTCAGATATTGAGTAACCTTGATCAAGAACCAAGCTTGCGGCATCTACTTTGAACTCAGGAGAAAATGTACGTCGTTGTCGTTTTGTCATTGAACACCTCATTTACGGTGGAGACTTTACCACCTAATTTGGTGTCCGGGATCATTAAACCACTACATTACGCAGTAACGAGCAGTAGTTCTCCCCCTTTATAAGGGGGAGCTAGAGGGGGGTGCTCTTAAGATCTTTAACGCTAACACCCTAAAACAAATACAAAAAAGCCCCGCATCCGCGAGGCTCCTATCAAAGCAATCTACCTGATTACCCATCAATCCCTTTCGATTTCAAGAACTCAGCATACGTGCCGCGGAAGTCATTAATCTTCCCGTCTTTGATCTCTAGAACACGAGTCGCTAGCGAGTCTACAAACACACGGTCGTGCGATACGAAGAATAGCGTGCCTTTGTACTGCTCAAGTGCGTTGTTCAGCGATTCGATAGATTCCATATCCATGTGGTTGGTTGGTTCGTCCATCAGAAGCATGTTTGGTTTGTGCATCATGATCTTACCAAGAAGCATACGACCTTGCTCACCACCTGAAAGTACTTTTACAGACTTCTTAATGTCGTCTTGACCAAATAGCATACGCCCTAGGAAGCTGCGGATAACTTGCTCGTCATCGCCTGCTTGACGCCATTGACCCATCCAGTCCATTAGGTTCATGTCTTCTTCGAAGTCATGTGCGTGATCTTGTGCGTAGTAACCGATGTTGCTGTTTTCTGACCACTTGTACTCACCAGTACGAGGCTCAAGTACGCCAGCAAGTGTGTTAAGTAGCGTAGTTTTACCCACGCCGTTCTCACCGATGATAGCAACACGCTCACCCACTTCGAAGATAGCATTGAAGCCAGTAAATAGATCGTTTTCGAAGCCTTGGCTCAGGTTTTCAACGTTTAGTGCGTTACGGAATAGCTCTTTCTCTTGGTCAAAACGAATAAACGGGTTTTGACGGCTTGAAGGTTTCACTTCTTCAAGTTGGATCTTATCAATCTGCTTAGCACGAGATGTTGCTTGCTTCGCTTTAGATGCGTTTGCAGAGAAACGCGCTACGAAGGTATTTAGCTCAGCGATTTGTGCTTTCTTCTTCGCATTGTCTGCCAATAAGCGCTCACGAGCTTGTGAAGCCGCAACCATGTATTCATCATAGTTACCTGTAAACAGACGAAGTTCACCGTAATCCAGGTCAGCCATGTGCGTACACACAGAGTTTAAGAAGTGACGGTCGTGCGAGATGATGATCATGGTGCAGTTGCGTTGGTTTAGCGTTTCTTCTAGCCAACGAATCGTGTCCATATCCAGGTTGTTGGTTGGTTCGTCTAGTAGCATGATATGCGGGTCAGCAAAAAGAACCTGAGCCAATAGCACACGAAGTTTCCAACCTGGAGCTACTTCACTCATTAGGCCAAAGTGCTGCTCTTCGGGAATGCCTACTGCCAATAGTAGCTCGCCAGCTTTCGCTTCTGCCATGTAACCATCGAGCTCTGCGAACTGAACTTCAAGATCAGCCACTTTCATACCATCTTCTTCGCTCATCTCTGCTAGCGAGTAAATACGGTCACGCTCTTGTTTGATTGCCCAAAGCTCTTTGTGACCCATGATAACAGTGTCGACAACCGTGAACTCTTCGTAAGCGAACTGGTCCTGGTTTAGCTTAGCTACGCGTTCGTTCGGATCATAAGAGACGTTTCCGCCCGTTGGTTCCAACTCGCCGCTCAAGATCTTCATGAAAGTTGATTTGCCACAGCCGTTTGCGCCGATGAGGCCATAACGGTTGCCTTCGCCAAACTTAATAGAGATGTTTTCAAACAGTGGCTTAGCACCAAACTGTTGAGTGATATTTGCGGTCGATAGCACGAGCGTTACCTATGTGAATGAACAAAACTGCGCAACCCTACAGTCTCTTGCTCCGAGATGCAAGTAAGAACCGCTTTAACGATAAAAACAGGAGGTTTTTTCTGTTCTCAAGAGCAGAGCGCTTATAGTCAAACTACACTAATAACAAATCAATAAGACTCAATCAGTTACGGGAGGGAAGCTGACCATGATAAAACAGACATTCTGGTTATGGTTAATGGTGATAACGCTGAGCTTCCCCTGTCACGCGCGCTGGGATTATCAAGACGATACGCTACCCACAGCATCGGAAGATGCGCTTTCTTTACAACAAGAAATTACCACCCTCCCAAAAGCGCTGTTTATGACGCCCTCCGATATCAACAAAGTACGGCGCCTACTCTCCTACACCTTAGATCAACAAGATCGTAGCATTATTGAGTTTAATGAAGCACTCGCAGTGTATAAAGATGAACCAAATGATGACCATTGGTTTGATGTTCAAAGTGATTATTTAACTTTAAACAGTTTAAGTTTGAGCAAACAGTCTTTATTGGAGCTGGCCTCAGAAAAGACCTTCGCCCAGTTAACTGGCTTTGGCCCCGACGGTGTCACGCAGTTCAAACAAGAGTGGCGAATTACGCAGCTCAATGCGGAATACTTCCTGTTCTTTCAGCTTCGCAGTCTCAAGACTCTGATTAAAGAGATATTCATCTCTCCTGTCCCTGTTATTTGGGTTGGCGTACAGGTCTTTATCATCTATTCATTACTCATGTGGTGGTTAGCTAACCAGCGTAGGTTGTTTGAGCAATTCAAGGCCCATGTCTCAACCTCAATGAACAAACCTCCTATATGGGTACGCTTGATCTGGTATATAGGGCGTGCAAGCAACGCGATCGCTTGGTTGATGGCTATTACCGTCTCTTTGCGAGTACTCAGCAGTATCGAAGCACTTTCACAGCTTTACTACATCGAACTGTTTACTTGGTGGATACTGGGTGGCTCAATTGCCATCTCGTTTATTCTTGAGTTTGTACAGCGCAATAGTCTTGCCACCAATAAAACCGTGGCTGCACTGAGGTTGTCTACGGTTAGACGCTATGTATGGAGCTTTATTGTTGTTGGCCTAGTTCTTCAAATTGCCTCACAGACGCTTGGCAAAGGCACTATCTATTATTGGATAACCAGTGTCTTTTCTTTCTGGTTTGCACTCATCACTCTCAGCGTCATCATCATGTGGAAACAGGTAGTGTTCGAATCGTTAGACAAGATCTCCGAGAAACCGATCATTGTTGTCTGGGCTGCGGCAAAAAAAGACGTATTCATTATCGGATGGATAGCAACCGCCATTGCGACTTTATGGATCGCTTTGCATCATTTGAAAAATCGTCTCATTGGGCTTTTGTCCCGTTACACTATGTTCAATCAAGCGCTCACCTATCTGTTTAAGATTGAAGTGGCTAAGCAAACCAGCAACAGCGCCGACGAAAACCTAGTGCGCATTAAAGGTGATGCTGCTTTTGAATATATCCTCCCGGGTGATGACAGTAGCCCTTTGGTCGACTTTGCAAAACAGGAAATACAGCAACTTTCCAAATACCTGCTAACCAATAGCCCAGCGATTTGTATCGTCACTGGTGAGCGCGGTATCGGTGCTACCCGCTTACTTACTCAAATTCTTAGCAAAGTAAAAAACGCTGAGCCGATTTACATAAACTGCCCTAACTCCGGTTACAACGATCTGCTGATCCACTTGGCGGTAAGCCTAGGGCTAGAAGAAGAAACCAGCGAAGTAAAAATTCTCAGCCACCTAAGAAAGAGCGACACACATTACCTAATCGCAATTGATAACTGCCAACGAATGGTAAAACCAAAGGTGGGAGGATTAAACGACTTAATCCGATTCACCAATCTACTTCGCCGTTCCAAGAAAAGTCATCGAGCAGTATTTTCTATTGAAAAAGCCAGTTGGCGCTTTATCGACAGAGCGCGCGGCGAACGTTTGCTTTTCGACTGGGTGGCCTTTTTGCCAAGGTGGAACGAGGAACAAATGTCGGCGCTTCTCGACAGCCGTATTAATCCTAATATTAGCCACTCAGTAAGCTTCGAAGGGCTTGTCGTACCTAAACAGTGGGACAACGACAGTGAGTCTGAAGAAGACCGCGCGAAACAAGGCTTCTATCGAATCTTGTGGCATTACTCAGACGGCAATCCAACGGTAGCGTTACGATTTTTCCGTTTCTCGCTAAATCGAAACAAAGAAACGGAGCAAGTTGCAGTTCGCCTATTCCACGCTCCTGAATCCGAGGAACTCGATAAGATGCCCAAACCAATGTTGGCTATATTGCGCTCCATCGTCCAGCTTGAATCCGCTTCGCCTGAAGATGTCTCTGATTGTACTCAGCTCACCATATCTGAAGTCATCGGTTCTCTGAGATATTTCCAGAGCAGAGGCTATATTGAATGGCGCGAAGATAAAGCAAGGATTTCCGATCATTGGTTTAGACATATCACCAACGTATTAGACCGTCAGCATTTACTGGTTAAGTGAGCAGCTCAATGATGAAAAGAATGATGATAAAGCGTCTACTCCTACTTCCTTTGGTTTTGCTCGCATCGATAACTTGGGCAAGTGAGGAAATCCCATCTGTGGACAGTATTTCTCAGTTTGCCTCACTCATTCGCTGGTCGGGTGTACTGGCGAGTATTCTTATTATTATGGCGACGTGGCTGCTGATTAAGTTCATGAACTCTATGGTAGACAGTATTGGCGGCCAGTTTGTTCAATATCGAATGCTACTGCAAAAGCTTCAATCCTTTCTACAATTCTTTATTTACATGACTGCGGGCATCGTGGTTTTCATGCTCAGCTTTCGGATAAACGACCACATACTCGCCCTGATTGGTGGAACATTAGCAGTGTCTGTTGGTTTCGCGATGAAAGATCTCGCCGCCTCTTTTATTGCCGGATTAACGGTCATGATTGACAGGCCATTCCAAGTTGGTGACCGCGTCACATTTGAAGGCAATTATGGTGATATTTTGACGATAGGTCTTCGATCAGTTCGAATGCGAACGTTAAATGATGACATCATCACCATCCCAAACAACAAGTTCTTAAACGAAGTCACTGTCAGTGGTAACTATGGTGCGCTTGACATGCAGGTTGTGATTCCATTTTATGTAGGAATGAACGAAGACATCGTATTGGCACGCAACTTAATTCAAGAAGCCGCCTCATCGAGTCGTTATATTCACTTACCCAAACCCGTCACCGTGCTCGTCAAACAGACTATTACCGATAACTATCTAGCGATTCAGCTGACCTGTAAAGCCTACGTCGTGGATACCGCGTATGAGAAGCTATTCGAAACGGATATCACGCTTCGGGTCATGAGCGAATTTCAAAAGCATGGTATCCATCCACCACAGATAGCAGTTAAGAATAGCTAATAACTACACGGGCCTAATGCATAGGCCATTTAGCCCTCATGAAAACACTTTAGTAACAAAGTGAGGGTTTGCGGTTAATACTTCTATACTCGCGATCTGATCGAGTTCGACTAGTCGCTCACCGCTTTGCTGGCTAAGCTTAATACACTCGGCTTTAACGTCATTCCGAGTGGTATCGAGCGCTGTACCTTCAATTTTTTGACCATTTTTCATAGATAACCTTACCGGATATCGATGCATGCACGCGATTTCTACATAGTCATAATCACTACAGCTAATCATTAGAACTCCTTGTTTATGAGAACTTGACTTAGTTATTGCTTTAACAGGCTCGGCCAGTTTAGATCTGCGCTGGCAATGTTGCCCGGAATATTCTGCTGCCATGTGCTTTGCACGGACTTACTATAATTTAGATACAGCTTGTCGTCGTGAATGTACCACGCATTAGGGTCGATTTTTGCCGTATAGCCTTTACTCACTGCCCAAGCGCAGTAACCACCGTACTGGGGTGAGTAGCGGTCTGGATTGGCAGTGAACAGGTCTTGGTTTTGCTTGGATGAGAAGTACCAAGTCGCGTCATTCCAATCATAGGTGTAGTCACTATTACCTTTGACAGGTTTGCCTTGTGTAAAGTAAGCCACTGGATCATAACCGCGAATCGCCTTACCAAAAAAGTCGCTATAAACAGGCTCGAGAGCATACGCGCTAGCGGCTAACACCAGCCAAAGATATAGAGAAGCAAACAGTTTGAATAGTGGCATGGGCTCTCCTTGTTTTGAATACGTATCAGCATAAGTAGACAGAACGAGATAGGATTATCTTTCAGCAACAATGGAGTTTCGCTGCGTACTATTAAGTCACGTTTCAGGAGGCAGTTATGAAGTGGTTTTATATACTCGCGCTCACTATATCGAGCACTGCATTTGCAGGGGGAAACACAGGTGGTACCCCAACCGTTCCCTGCTGGGTCAATGGGGATTATCAAGGCAATATGTTGATCACTAAATGCTGGGATATGGGTGGTTTACCTAATAGAAAACGGTCAATGGAAAACTAAGGAACGTTTATCAAGGCAATTGCTCGAAGTGATCACGTTCCAACAGACCCCTGCTAAAAACAATAAAATTTGTCGTTTTCACAAAAACATCAAGTTGATACCTTGTGGTGCGCTACCTACTATTCCACGCACGTAACGCTGCATTCTTTACCCTTGGATGCAGCGTCGTTATAAAACTTTGGAGTAGTTGACTTGAACAAGTTATCACACATAAATTTCGATAAACTGGGTAAACAACGTATTAAGCGTGAGCACGATCTGTTGATGCTAAACCGTGTTACCGACCGCGAATTCGAATCTAGAATGGCCATCTGGGATACGCTTTCTCTAGCAAGCGCACCACTTGGTGAAGCAAAACAGTTTATCGAAACAACCTTCAATAAACTTCAAAATGACATTATCCAAGCGCGCAAAGAGTTCACCATGAGCTTCAGTGATTTTGAAGTCATGGCGACCGAGGAGATTAACTACATTCGCGTCAATGTCGCCGATACCAAGTCTCAGAAAATTTGGTATGCCCTAATTACAGTAATGGTGCTTGGCACCGTTGCTATTTGTATGCAGTAAGCTATAAGCACGTATTAAACTTATCGCTACTGATAAAAAAACGCGAGGCTTACCTCGCGTTTTTATGCACTCACCAACAGATGATGGTCAGTTTTGTTCGGCAAATACAAAGTAAACTGACTGCCTTCCCCTTCCACTGACTGTACCTTTATCTCACCGCCGGTTTGACTCAAAATGCTTTGCGACACAGACAGACCAAGCCCAGTGCCGTCACGCTTTGTGGTAAAGAATGGGTCAAAAATACGCTTAAGATTTCGCTTCGAGATACCACAGCCCTCATCAATCACGTGAATCAGTGCGCCTACGCTCTCTTTGCCTTCAATCCAATCTTCAGTGAGTACTGTCAAGCGCCCTTTACCACTCATTGCATGAATAGCGTTCATTTGTAAGTTCACCAATATTTGCAGCAGTTGATGACGATTCACCTCTACTGGCGTTTTGGCATGCAAGTCCACCACAAACTCAACATTGCGCTTTTTCGCGCCAGTTCGGACCAAGGTGACGCTCTCATCAACGATTGGATTCACGTGCTGCCAGGTGATTTCATCCTGAACGCCCCCCTGACGACTATATTGCAAAAGGCTTCTTGTGATATTTCTGATGCGATCAATCTGCGCCAAAATGGCGTCGACTTCCTCTTCGACCCGATCGATGTCGGAGCCAAGCTCAAACTTAATCAGCTCAACGTTACCTAGGATTACAGCCGTCGGGTTATTGATCTCATGCGCTATACCAGCGGTCAATTCACCCAACGCCGCTAACTTTTCATTGATAACGAGTTTATCTCGGGTCTGATTCAGAAGTTGAATGTGCAGTTCAAGCTGCTCGGTTTTCTCTTTGAGACTAGCAGTACGAGAATGAACCTTAGCCTCAAGTTCATGGGCAGCTTCTTGAATCTGTTCGTTTCGATATTGGAGCTGATTGAGCATATTGTCGAACTGGGTAGCAAGCTGACTTAGCTCGTGCTTAGAGTTCAACCCCAGCTCTCCAATACGTTCTTCATCCTTGCCAAGCTGCACCATTTTTACAACGCGGTGTATTTGCTCAATAGGTCGGAACAGATCTCTTGCACCTCGATACACAATGAACCCAGAAATGAGCAATAGCGACAAAATGATGGCGGTGACTTCGCCTAAGTTAGTGATATAGGTTTTAATCAAAGGCCAGACTAAGTACCCGGTGTAGGTGATGCCCACTGTATTACCATGCCAATCCACAATGGGGTTATAACCTGCGATATACCAAGAGTCATAGACAAACGCTTTATCAATCCAAATCTCACCGCGCTCTAGTACCGACTCCCTAACCTGCTCTGACACAACCGTACCAAGGGCTCGCCTACCTTCGTAAGAGTCCTCCATAAAAACGTTGGTCGCGATCCGCAAGTCATCAAGAAACAGCGTCACCGTGCCCTTATAGCTATTGCTTGAATAAATAGTGCTCTTTATCTCATCGACAAGCGCCAAATTATTATTCATCAGCACGCCACCATCGAGGTAACCAAGTAACTTGCTATTGAAGTCATACACTGCGGTCACTGTCCGACTAACAAGGGCGCGAGTTTCATTGATATGTTTAGCTTGGTGCCATACTTCTGCATGATCAGAGAGCATAGGGTCGATAGCAACTGCTTGCGTACGCGTCAGCACATCGAAGAAGCTCTTTTGCCTCGCCATCTGCGCATAATCGGTCAGATTGTTGATTTTTTGCTTAGGTATCCAACGTAAGTAATCCAGGCTATAACGCTCACGTTGAGAGCTGACCCAAGAGTCAAATTCATCGTGGGTTTGTAGGTGGTCTAAACGGGTTCGAAACTCATAAGAGGAAGCAAATGCATCCAGATGGTCGTACTGACGGGTTTGCAAGCTTTCTATCTTGTCCTCAACGATGTTGAGGCGCTCTGCCACATCAACTAAAGCACTTTGCCAAGTGTAATGCACGGACCAATATGCAGTGATGCCAAATAGAGCAATCAAGGTCAAAAATATCGGTGCTGAGGTGAGAAACAACAGGCGATATCGCACCATCGAGGTGACACGGTAACGCCACTTGCTGATAAAGCGATTTTCTCTATTCATCGAACCCGCTCTCGTCCCATTCTTTGAACTTGCGCTCTAAAGTCTTACGTGCAACACCAAGATCACGCGATGCAGCAGATTTATTACCAGAGTGAAAGTCCACTACTTGTTGAATGTGTGACTTTTCAACGTCCTTTAATGACCAAGAATTTGGATAACCAAAATCTCCCTCAACCACTTCGCTGGTGCTAGGCATAGTGGTGAGGTCGTTTACCGACATAGTGATGGATGTATTCACCGTACCACCTTTCATTTCGTTGAAATGGTGAGCAGGTGGTTTGTTAAGCAAAATGCAGCGCTCAAGCATATTTTTAAGCTCTCGCACATTGCCAGGCCAATCGTAGTCTTGCATCGCATGCATGTCTTCGTGCGCCCATTTGGGCTCCACAACACCCAACTCTCTCGACAGTTGGCGAGTAAAAAATGGGACAAGATCGGATAGATCAGCAAGACGCTGTCTTAGTGCTGGTACATCTATCTTGAGTACATTCAGTCGATAGAAAAGATCTTCACGAAACTCTCCACTGGCCACTTGTTCGCGCAAATTTCGGTTAGTGGCTGCAACAACACGAACATCGATACTGATCTCTTTCTCGGTACCAACAGGTCTGACGGTTCGCTGCTCCAACACCCTCAACAACGAGGCTTGCATTGCTAAAGGCATCTCACCAATCTCGTCAAGGAACAAAGTACCACCACTGGCCACGCGAAATAGACCCTCTCGGCTTTTCTTAGCGCCGGTAAAAGCACCCGCGGCATGCCCAAATAGCTCACTTTCCAATAACTCAGGAGCCAAAGCGCCACAGTTCACAGCAACAAAAGGGCCTTGTCTTTGACTGGCAGTATGAATTCCTCTTGCGACGAGCTCCTTGCCCGTACCCGATTCCCCTTCAATCAACACCGATGCACGTGAAGGAGCATATTGAGTAATCAGTTGCTTCAGCTGTTTGGTTTTCTCTGAGCTACCAATTAAGTCTTTGCTAACGCGGCGACTAATGTCATGGCTAAGCGCTAAATTCATTCTTTCGGTCAAACGCTTGTCCATACAGCGTTTAACCGCTTGGAGCATCTGCTCCAGATTAAAAGGCTTTAAAATAAAATCAGAGGCGCCAAGTTTTAACGCACTAATCGCGACTTCTAAGTCAGCATAGCCCGTCATAAATATCACATCCGCTTTGCGCTCTTGATCGTTAAACGCTTCTTTCCACTCAATACCAGAGCGACCTGGAAGATTGATATCGAGAATGATCAGATCATAGTGGTTCTGGATACGAAGGCTTTCTGCTTCCTCTACACTATTCGCAGTGTCAACATGGCCAAAGCCTTTACTGAGCGCCTTTTTAAGAACGGTTTGCATGCCGACTTCATCATCGACAACAAGCACCGAGAAAGCCAAATAAGGCGAAGATTGTTGGTTGGGGACATCAGAGGTTTGAAATAAAGTCATAAAGCGTTGTTATTGTTCCTATTTGAGACAGAGTGTACCAATCTATAGCAAAACATCATGGGTAAAAGTGCGACATTTTGTCCCAGCTCAAATTAATTGTAGTTTACCCTATGAAATTTTTAGCAAAATGTCGCACTTTGCCTCTTTTTTCCTATGGAAATTGTGGCATTGTCTTTGCTTAAGGATAGGGCTCGCAAAGAGCACATGGTTTTACGATAAAAACAACAATGGACAATACTATGACCACCTCTCTATCAATTGCCTCTCGTTTGAAGGCTCCTCAATTAATAGTGACTGCAGTATCAATGGCAACACTGTCTGTTTCGGCTTATGCAGACAATGGCGAACAATCCCGAGTCCGCCTTGCTACCACCACGAGTACGTATCACTCAGGACTGCTCGATTACCTATTGCCGGAATTTACCCAAGAGACCGGTTACCAAGTGGATATCATCGCCGCGGGTACAGGGAAATCACTCAAAATGGGTGAAAATGGCGATGTAGATGTCGTGATGACCCACGCTCCCAAAGCAGAAGCGAGCTTTGTCGAGTCAGGCTTTGGCATTGAACCTCGCAGTGTCATGTACAACGATTTTGTGATTGTGGGTCCAGAGAAAGATCCAGCAGACGTTCACGACCAAAAAAGCATTGAAGAAGTCTTTGACCATATTGCCAAAACCAACGCGATTTTCATTTCACGCGGTGATGACTCAGGCACACACAAGAAAGAGCTGCAGATTTGGAAACAAGCCAAGATTGAACCAGACTTTGGCGGCTATCGCTCTGTAGGCCAAGGTATGGGGCCAACACTCAATATGGCGTCAGAAATGCAAGGCTACACCATGACCGATCGTGGTACCTGGCTCGCTTATCAAGCTAAACTTGAATTAACCGTCCTTTTCCAAGGTGATAAGCAATTGTTCAACCCTTACCAGGTTATCGTCGTCAACCCAGAGCGTTACCCTACCCTCAATACTAAAGGTGCTCGCGCACTCAGCAATTGGCTGGTGTCAGAGAAGGGACAATCGATGATCAATAACTACCGCAAAATGGGCGAACAACTGTTTGTCGCTGATGCTGAGAAAAACAACAGTTAATGAGCATTACTGAAACAACAATGGAGGCGTTAAGCCTCCTATTTAGCCTAGACAGAGACCTGTGGCGCATTGTGGCTGTCTCGTTCAGTGTATCTATCTCTGCGGTCTCTCTCGTCGTGTTGCCTGCGATAATCGCTTCCTACTTTTTGGCTTACACCAACTTTCCGGGTAAGTGGTTTTTGTTATCCCTAGTAAATACCATGCAAGCAATCCCAACGGTGGTGATCGGTCTTCTGCTGTATATGCTGCTATCTCGTTCTGGACCACTGGGTGATTGGGAAATGTTGTTTACACAGCGAGCGATGATCGTTGGACAGATCTTAATTTGCTTCCCTGTGTTGGTTTCTATGATGCACGGCGCACTGCAAAGTACCGATAAACGCGCACTTGAAACTTCGGTCACGCTTGGCGTATCACGTTTTCGCACCCTCATGACCTTGATTTGGGAATCGCGATTTCCTCTTATGGCAGCGGTCGTTGCAGGATTTTCACGCATAGTGACCGAAGTCGGCTGCTCAATGATGGTGGGTGGCAATATTATGGGGCTCACAAGAAACATCCCAACGGCTATCGCGATGGAAAGTCATAAAGGCGCATTTGCTCAAGGTGTTGCTCTTGGCATCGTTCTGCTCGTATTGGCTTTAGTGCTCAACTTCCTACTGTCTTCGATGCGAGGTAAAGGCGTACTTCGATCCTAGAAAATTCTCTATATATACAAGCCTGACTTTGCCTCTCAGGAAAAACGTCAGTTTTTGATACCCAAACTATAATTAACCCAAGACACTGCTTAAGGGACAACAATGACAATACAATTAAAAGCAAAGCAGGTTTCGATGCGGTTTAAAGATCGTGTCCTTTTTCATATTCCCAGTCTCACTATTGGCCCTAATGAAGCTGTGTACCTAAAAGGTGATAACGGCGTTGGTAAAACCACTCTACTAAAAATTCTTGCCGGACTTCTTAAGCCGACTTCCGGCACTATTGAACCACGCAGTCAGTCAATTGTTTCACGACTAATTAGTGGTTCTGGCCGAAAGGATGTTACCTATCTTCATCAGTCTCCCTATCTGTTTGATGGCACTGTCTATCAGAACGTCGTCTATGGTATTAAGCACAAACGCATCGACATTCACGATAAGCGCGCTGAAGTGATTTCTGCGTTGCGACTCGTTGGTTTAGAGACGTTAGCGGATGAGCATGTCTCTGTATTGTCTGGTGGTGAAAAGCAGCGGGTTGCGATGGCAAGAGCGTGGGTATTAAAACCGTCTATATTGCTGATGGATGAACCCAGCGCCTCTCTCGATCAAGAGTCGATTGAGCGCTTGGTCTTTATGGCACAAGACCTATTGGAACATGGTTCTAGCATCGTGGTGACCAGCCACCAAACCAACGCCCTCACCCGCTTGTGTCGAAAACAATGGTGGATTAAAGACTGCACCTTGATAGAATCACCGCTGCTTCAAATCATCGATAAAAAACAGAAAGATAAAGAGAGTATTTATGTTGCATCCAACTCAGACTAGTTGGGTTATTCTTGCTGGTGGACAAGCTTCTCGCATGGGAGGTAATGACAAAGGGTTAATTGAGTTCAATGGGAAGCCGCTTATTGAACATGTGATTGAACGCCTAAGCGCGCAAACCAATAACATCACTATCAATGCCAACCGAAACCAAGAGCGTTATCAACAATACGCCCCCGTCATTAGCGACTCGTATCCTGATTATCCCGGTCCGTTGGGTGGCATACATGCCGGACTTAAAAATTCAAACTCAGATTGGGTTGGTTTTGTACCTTGTGACAGTCCCTTTATTGATGCTGCGGTCGTAGAGCGATTCTGCCAATCTGTGACGGAGCAATCCGACATCCTAGTCGCTCACGACGGCGATTTTCATCAACCTGTATTCACTATGTTCCATAAACGTGTGCTTCCAAAACTAGAAGCCTTTTTGGAACGTGGCGATCGCAAAATCATCTTACTCTACAAAGAATGCCACACCGACTATGTCGACTTCTCAGACAGCCCCGAGTGTTTTGTGAACCTCAACACGCCGGAAGAATTGGCGAAACTTGCGACATCAAACGATCATCATTAAAGAGCGCACTATGACCATTAAGTCTACCAACAATGTTCCCCTTCTCGGTTTTGCAGCCTACAGTGGTACCGGTAAAACCACGTTACTTGAAGCCTTGCTGCCAAAGCTAACAGAAACTGGCCTGCGCATCGGTGTATTAAAACATGCTCACCACAATTTTGATGTCGATAAGCCAGGTAAAGACAGCTACCGCTTGAGAAAAGCTGGGGCGAGCCAGATGCTGATTTCATCTCGCAACCGTCACGCGCTTATGACTGAAACACCCGATGCTGAAGCGGATTTTGAACACTTGCTATCGCGATTTGACCATCAAGCACTCGACCTTATTTTGGTCGAAGGCTGTAAAAATATCGCTTTCCCGAAAATTGAGTTGAACCGCCAAGAAGTTGGAAAACCTTGGCTACACCCAAGCGATGACAATATTATCGCAATCGCTTCTGATAGTGAGCTTGATGTAGCAATCCCAACCATGAGCATCAATGATCTCGATGCTATCAAACAGTTCATCTTAGATTATGTGACATCGCGGAATGCAAGTTCACCAGTCGCTGCTGCTTGTTGCGATACACTTTCCCCTGCATTTCTATCTGTTGTGCAGGGACAGCAAAAGATACTAGAAGCCATATCTCCTATTGATGCGACAGAAACGATTACACTGGAACGCGCATACGGTCGCATACTGTCCGAAGATATCAGCTCGCCTATCAATGTTCCGGCTTACACCAACTCGGCGATGGATGGTTACGCTATTCGGGGCGAAGACATTGCTCATGAGCAATTTGATGTAGTAGCGAGCATTATGGCTGGGCACGGTTACGACAAAACTCTGACTAAAGGCCAAGCTGCCCAAATAATGACAGGCGCACCTATGCCGGAAGGCGCTGATACCGTGGTCATGCGTGAGCAAGCGATTGTAGACGGCGAGCGCGTTGGTTTTGCTAATGCCTCAATTAAATTGGGACAAAATGTTCGCCAAGCGGGTGAAGATTTGGCGGTAGGTCAATCCGTATTTACCACCGGGACATTAGTACAAGCACCAGAGATGGGTATGATTGCGTCTTTAGGCATGAATGCCGTTAAGGTAAAACGTGCACTGCGCGTTGCCGTATTCTCGACTGGGGATGAAGTGCAAGCACCAGGTACGCCCCTTAACGCCAACTCGATTTATGACTCGAACCGCTACACCATTATGGCCATGCTTCAAAAGCTTGGTTGTGAGATCGTTGACCTAGGTATTCTAGAAGATAATGAAGCCGTTATGGTGCAAGCCATTGTTGAAGCGAGCAAGAGTGCTGATCTTATTATTACGTCCGGTGGCGTCTCCGTGGGTGATGCCGACTTCATCAAAAATGTTTTAGAGAAACGTGGCAGTGTCGATTTCTGGCGTATTAATATGCGTCCAGGTCGCCCGCTTGCATTTGGTGACATCAGTGATGTGCCATTCTTCGGTCTTCCTGGTAATCCTGTTGCGGTCATGGTGTCGTTCATTAACTTTGTTGAGCCAGCCATTAAGAAAATGCAAGGTGTACTGAACTTTGAACCTCTTAAGGTACCGGCAATCGCGACAGAATCTCTGCGTTCACGTCAGGGTCGCACAGAGTTCAGCCGTGGGGTTTACGAAATCGATAGTCTTACAGGTCAGTTGAGCGTTAAAACAACCGGTAAACAAGGCTCTGGAATTCTGCGTTCAATGAGTGAGGCGAACTGTTTGATCGAAATCGCCCCGCATATCGATACAGTAAAACCGGGCGAAAGCGTGACAATCATCCCGCTTCAAGGCAGAATCTAGCGCTTAGATTTGTCAGGTAGCAATTTTAATAGGTAAACCTTATGGCTCGTACCATCATTTATGAATACAAAAACGAAGAGAAAACTCTGCTGTTTTCTTACCAGCAACATCGCAACATCCATGAGGCTGTCGCTGAAGCAGAAGGTATCGACCTGACAGAGTTTCTAAAGATGGAGCAACAAATTGAAGCCATCTCTGACACTAAAGCGGTTCGCAACTATCGTGACAACCACTTTAGAAAGCTTGGTTTTGGTAAGATCACGCTGATGCAGAAAGAAAACTTTGGTTTAGGCAAAAAGCCAAGACAAGACACCTAAAAAGCACTCTATTCGAAAACATCCAAACACCGAGCTGAAGCTCGGTGTTTTTTTATCCGTCATAAATCCTTCACGACACTCTTCGTTTTGCCACGCTAAACTCAAACTAATGTCATGAAATGCGTGGTATTTAACGAATCATGTTTGCTGCAACTCCAAGAGAGCTAGGTCATATCCATGAGTATGCCGAGCGCTACTCTGAACTGTCACTCTCAACTCTAACTCACATTGAGCATCAAGGTTTTGAGATGCCAATACAGCAGCTTTCTCTTGGCTCAAGTCACCCCTCTGCACCATGCTTGATCCTCACTGGATCGATCCATGGAGTCGAGCGTATTGGTAGCCAAATCATCTTGGCGTTCATTAGAAGCCTGCTAAAGCGTCGACAATGGGACAGCCAGTTGAATGATACACTCAATAAAATTCGTATCCTCACCGTGCCCGTAGTAAATCCCTGGGGCGTCGCACTAAAAACGCGCTCCAATCATCGTGGTGTGGATCTAATGCGCAATGCGCCTATCACTGCCAGTAACCCTCGCTATCAACTGCATGCAGGTCAAAGCATTAGCCCAAAGCTGCCTTGGTATCGAGGGAACAGTGCCAAAATGGAGCAAGAGCTAATCGCCGTTTCAAACAGCATTCTAAAGACCACACAGTCAGCGTCATCAACTATAGTGCTCGATTTACATAGTGGCTTTGGAACCAGAGATCGATTGTGGTTTCCATTTGCCCACCACAACCGTCCGCCAGAAACACTGCATCAGTTCTATTTAATTTACTCACAGTTTCGCAAAAGCTTCCCGCATTACGAGCTGTATCAGTTTGAACCTCAATGGCACCAATACACTACGCATGGCGACTTTTGGGACTGGATGTACTTACGCCACTATCAACAATCGACTTCGCCGTTCGTCCCACTCACATTAGAGCTGGGGTCTTGGCTCTGGGTTAAAAAGAACCCAATGCAATTGCTGAGCTTTAGCCAATTATTTCATCCCACTAAGCCACACCGAATTAAGCGCGTACAAAGAAGACATAGCACACTTCTAAGCTATTTAATGCAAGTTTTGTATAATGAGTTGTTAACACAGGTAAATAACAATGACCGTCTGATGCTGACGAAAAAGGCAAAAAAATTATGGTACCCATCGTATTAGTGAGAGGTTTACTACGTGAAGCAGGCCACTGGCATTTAATGGTGGATGCATTAAAGCGCCTTGACGACGAGCTACTCATCGTAACGCCTAATGTACCGGGAAATGGCTGTTTATATCAACAGACAAGCCCAATGAAAATAGAGCAGATGCTTGACCCTTTGCTTGAGCAACTACCCAAACAGTTCGAACGCTATCACGTTGTCGCCATATCCATGGGATCCATGTTGGCTTCTCACTGGGCGCATTTAGATAGCGATAAGGTTGCCAGTTTAACACTCATCAATCCAAGCTTTGCCCGATACAGTCCAATCCATGAACGCTTTAATCTCCGAGCTATTCCAAAACTGTTGAGCGCAAGGCTTCGCGGTCGAGATACCTTTGAAAAAGCGATTCTAGATGTCACCTTTCCTGATCATGTCACAAACCCAAGTATTTTGGCCTACCACCTCGCTCTAAACAGCAAGCACCCGGTTCGTTTTAGCAATGCTCTGCGTCAGTTGATAGCGGCAGCTAAGTTTGTCGGTCCTAATCAACCTCCATCCTGTCCTACTCAGGTTATTACCAGTAAGCATGATAAGTTAGTGCGTAGCCGAGCCGGGCAAGCTGTTGCCAGTAATTGGAATGTCCACCATCGTTCATTTTATAGTGATGCTCATGATCTACCGGCCGATTCACCCAACGAACTTGCCGACTATTTGTATCAATGGCTAAAAAAATTGAAACTCTAATGGAACTTGTGGCGCAAAAAGGCAACTAAATTCTCATTGAATCGCTACTATGCATTAAATGTTGAACGACTACCGGATCACGATGATTAAAACCCCAGTTACTTTCGCTCTAGCTGCAAGTTTACTTTTAACTTTGTCTGGCTGCGCCACTCATAACGAGTTCGCTTCGGAAGCAGATCTTCACTACCACAACCAGCAAGCGCGTGATTTTTGCAAACAGCTTAATGACGGAGCGGAGTATTATCAGTGCTTTGATCGATACATATTAAAAGCATCGTCAGTCACCGTACACAAATTGAATACCACCCAGCGCTCACTGCAACGAGCGATAGAAACCCGTTCGAGTTAATACTTAGAGCCACGTTAGACCGCAGGCTCCTCCATCAGCAGTTTCACGCCCAACCCAATCAAGACAACGCCGGTAGTCGCCTCCATCCATTGCGTAAATTTCGAACTCTTTAGCAGACATTTAGCCGAATTTAACATCCCAGACAACCCGCACTGCCAAAGCATAGCAATAACAAAGTGGATCGTCGCCATTAACATCGATTGTGCGAATGGAGAAAATTCTGGGTTAATAAATTGTGGGAGAAAGGCGAGATAAAACACGGCGGTTTTAGGGTTTAGCACATTAGATAGAAAACCTTCACGGAGAGAACGTTTACCAGAGACTTTGTTCACTACCGATTGTTCGACGGCCATAGACGATCCGTGTCTAAATGAACGCAAACTAGAAAGCCCTAGCCAAATCAGGTAGGCCGCACCGATTGCTTTAACCACTAAAAACAGCTCTGCAGATTGAGTCAAAACAACCGAAATGCCGAGTGCAGAAAACGTCGCATGGACAAACAGTCCTAGGCAAATCCCTAAGCTCGTAACGGCGCCATCTTGGAAACCACCACGTGTTGTGTTTCGAATCACTAACGCAGTGTCCAGTCCAGGAGTCAATGTGAGGATAGTGATAGCGACAATAAACGCTTCGAAGTTTTGAATGTGCATAGTTAATAACTGTTTTCTAGGACAATTACCTGATTCTGCTTCAACTCACCGCAAAAAGCGAATGTCTTTTAAGCGTTATATAGCATTAACCTTTTCGCAACTCATTGTTAATGTTAACGTATAGCCCTCGTTCATACGATAGGTCACAGACATGGAATACTACAATAAACTGGTTGAACACTATAAAACGATTGCTAATTTTGGCCACCTTTCGGCTATTTGTGGTTGGGATGCCGCGGCGATGATGCCCTCTGGTGGTAACCAAGCTCGCTCAGAAGCGATGGCTCAGCTGTCGTTACACATCCACCACCTATCCACCGCTCCACAGCTTGGCGAATGGTTTGATAGAGTTGAATCCGACTCCCTCGATGCAATGCAAAAGGCCAGCCTTTCTGAAATGCAACGACAGTGGCGTTTAACGACAGTAGTCCCTGAAGATCTTGTCAAAGCTAAATCACTAGCTGGCTCTAAGTGTGAGCATGCGTGGCGCACTCAGCGCGGCGAGAATGACTGGAGCGGCTTTTGTTCAAACTTCGAAGAGGTTGTGAACCTGTCTCAACAAGAAGCGCAAATTCGCGCAGAACAAGCCGGCCTAACACCTTATGATGCAATGCTCGACATCTATGAGCCTGGAGTGAACTCTGCTCAGCTCGATGAATTATTTGGCGACCTTATTTCATGGTTGCCAGATCTGACCCAACAAATCATTGAAAAGCAAAAGTCTGAATCAGTTTATACCACACAAGAAAGTTACTCGACCGCTCAGCAGAACGCACTCGGCTTAGAGATAATGAAGCTGCTGAACTTTGATTTTGAGCACGGCCGCCTTGATATCAGTTCACACCCATTCTGCGGCGGGGTACCGCAAGACGTGCGCATAACTACCAGATATGATGAGTCTGATTTTGTTCAATCTTTAATGGGTATTGTCCACGAAACAGGTCATGCTCGATATGAACAAGGCCTACCAACCGCCTACGCAGGCTTACCCGTTGGTGAAGCGCGCTCAATGGGTATTCATGAATCCCAATCGCTGTTTTTTGAAATGCAGTTAGGTCGTAGCGACGGTTTTATTCACCATCTATCGCCTTTGGCACAGAAGCATTTCGCTTCCAATGACGCTAAGGTGTTTGAACCAAGTAACCTGCAAAATATCTACACTCGAGTTCAACCGGGCTACATCCGCGTCGACGCCGATGAGCTAACCTACCCTGCTCACGTTATCCTACGCTATGAGATTGAACGTGATCTTATGAACGGTAAGATATCATACAAAGATATCCCAGAACTGTGGGATCAAAAAATGCAGCAGTACCTTGGTTTATCGACCAAAGGCAACTTCAAAGATGGCTGTATGCAAGACATTCACTGGACAGATGGCGCCTTCGGTTACTTCCCATCCTACACGCTTGGCGCTATGTATGCGGCTCAGTTTATGGCAGCAATGAAGCAAACCGTTAATGTCGATGAAGCGATTAAGAGCGGTGACCTAAACCCAATTTTTACTTGGTTAAGTGACAATATTTGGTCAAAAGGTAGTTCATTGTCGACTGAAGCTCTTGTTAAACAAGCGACGGGTGAGACGTTAAATGCACAGCACTTCCAGTCTCATTTAGTAAATCGATATTTGTAGTAGAAACGATACGCAGGTGTCGAAACACGTCTGCGTATAAATCTCTTTGACACCACGGCCAGCATTACCAACATCAATAACTAAGGCTTCTGTATTTCTGGCATTTATTGTTTCGCACAACAATTAAGCTATCGATTAATAAGACCCATTAAAAGGTTGGATTAATTGATGATAAGTATATTATTTGCCTGAACCTTTAAGTTATATGGAAATATTCCCTTGCGAAAACTTCTTATTATATTAGCAACGTCGTGTGCTAGTTTTGAGTCTCATGGATTTTGGAGTCTTGGTCTAAATGGTAGCATGACAGATGTAAATGGTGTCGCCAGCCACGGCTATGGTATTCATGGTAGCTTTCACATCTCCCCATACTTAGGATTTGAGCTTGGTTACAAAAAACTAGGTGAAGACCACTCCTCCGGGGTTGAGGTCTCCTATGACTCACTATCTTTTCTCGTACAGCCTAACTATCGGCTGTCTCTGTTTAATGTATATGCTAATTTGGGTACACATGTTTATGAGGGAGAGTCAGACCTTCAAGCGCAGTTTGTCTATGGTATCGGAGCAGAATTACCCATCTCAAATCAATTTACGTTGAGCACTGAATACAACTTCTATAATGTTGGTGCAACAGATATTGAAGCTTTAACTTTTAAAGCAAACTATTATTTTTAGGGTTTATGTCCGATGAAGATTAAAACACATCATAAACACCTATTAGATAGTGCAATCATATTATCTTTTTCCACTACGATGCTGCTTGGATGCTTGGGTATTACTGAAGAGACAGAAGGCGTTGTAGAACCAGAAGAGTTGGTGAATTTACTCACTAGCTCAAATAAAGCAGTCAATGGAAATCCGGGGTTGTGGGGTAACGATGCAAATACAACAGTGCGTTTTGATACCAGCTCGGATATTCCTGTCTACTTCGTCAGCAATGGTGGAGGAATGGTACCGGATGTTATTCAAGAATCAGTTAACGTAATGAGCAATCAACTTGGTGTTCGATTTTCAAAGTTTGTTGTTCTTGATGAAGATCTAAGTCAGTATCGAGACAACAACTATCCAAACCAAAACGTCGGAAACTACCGTTTTAGCAAAGGCGCATTTCAATCAAAACATGGCATCAATGGAGGTATCGTATTTGCTATCGATACTGCATTCTATTCTCACCAATATTCGTTCAGTCCATCGACTATGTGTGCTAACGCAAGTCATGCGCCCTATGATGGTGGGATGGCTATCGACATCGACTACAATACGCAAACCTACCAGTCAGATACATTGCTGTGGGTGAACCTGGGTAACCGCCAATGTAGCTGGGATAAAGCCATTGTACTGCATGAAATGGCGCACGTTTTGGGACTGTTCCAACACTTTGAGTACTATGGCTCTTGGAATACGACCTCCATGGCCGTACTAAAACTCCTTTATAGAAACCATCCTGGTACACCTTTCCATTCCTTATCCATGTAGGTCGGTATTTACAACAAAGGCGACATTTTTGTCGCCTTTGTAAATCTTAACCACGTTTAGTAACGCTTAGAAAATATGAAGCGTTGCGTTGATGGTGAAACTATCTAGATCTTTATCGTTTGAGAACGATGTCTTAATGCCGTTAAAACGCTGCCAGCTCGCACCCACAGAAAGCATGTCTGTTACGAAGTACTCAGCACCTACGCCGTACATGAAGTCAGTACCGCTGTCGCTGCCGTTTAGGTTGCCTTTGTAATCCGCGTTGTAGTAGTGGAAACCACCTTTTGCGTATAGCTGGATTGGACCGATATCGATACTCGGCTTAAGTGCCGCATACCATGAGCCCATCTCCGCGTAACCTGTGCTGTTACCTTCAGCCATATCGTAGTTACCGTGCTTCCAGTAACCACCTTCAATACCGATGATAGGTAGGATACCGGTACCCACATGGAAACCCATTGGTGTGTCGCTGTTACCATTGTAGTCTGCACGACCTGCAGAAACACCACCATACAACCAAGCATCTGCAAACGCAGATGTTGAGGCACCAACAAGCGCAAGCGCTAAAAGTGTCTTTTTCATTTGTAACCTTCTTGTTTAATAGAATGCGGCGAATCCAATCAAAGCCACCGCGGAGCTTTATATATCACACACTATATCTCTTGAGAAACTCATCCGTTTTAATTTTTGGTAAAACCTGACGGATTCTCAGAGACATAGATCAAAATTCTTGAAGCTAACCCAGTAAATAGCGATTAACAGGCATCGATAGCGTTTAACACTCGTTTATCCGACACAGGGTATGGCGTACCAAGCTGCTGAGCGAAATAACTGACACGCAGCTCTTCGAGCATCCAACGGATCTCTTTGACGTTTTCCGGTATTTTCATGCCTTTCGGGATCTTGTTAAGCAGCTCTTTGTAATCCTGTGTTACTGATTCCACTTTTAGCATGTGCATGCGGTCTCGGTTTGGATCGATCGGTAGCTTTTCCATGCGTTTTTCAATGGCTTTAAGGTAGCGAAGAATATCTGGCAGACGTTTCCAGCCACACTCCGTTGCAAAGCCTTTGAAGATCAAACCCTCAACCTGAGCTTTAATGTCGGAAAGGGCGAAGGCCATTGTCAAATCAACGCGACCCTTGAGCTTTTTAGTGATATTAAACGCCGTAGTAAGAATGGTTTCAACCTGCTTGGCAATATCAACTACCGTGTCACCCAACTCGGCTCTTACGTGCTCTTTTAACTGCTCGAACTTGTCAGCATCCCAGACAAGACCACCCTGTCCTTCAATGAGCTTGTCGATACCGCACGCTATACAGTCATCAATTAAGTCTAACACTTTACCGTAAGGGTTAAAATACAAACCGAGCTTAGATTTGTTCGGTAAGTTGGTGTGCAAGTATTTAATTGGAGAAGGTACGTTAAGCAGCAGAAGTCGACGCTGACCTTCTTTCATGACCTGCTCTTGTTCTACCTCGGTCTCAAACAGCTTAATCTCAACGCTGTCTTTGTTATCCACCAGCGCTGGGTATGCTTTGACATCAAAACCACCACGTTTCTGAGAATACACTTTTGGTAGTTCACCAAAACTCCACGTGTGCAGGCCTTGCTGCTCAATATCATCATCAGCCACTTTAGACAGTGTGGCTTGGACTTTATCTTTCAAGCTTTCTTTCAGCTCATAAAGATTCCGATTCTCTTTCAGCTTACGATTGCGATGATCCACTGCGCGGAATGTAATGCGCAGGTGTTCAGGTAACTGGTCAAGTTTCCAATCATCACGAAGCACTTCAACACCCGTCATTCGACGTAGCTCTTTTTCCAGCGAATCGAGTAGCGGAGCTTCCATCGGCGTAGCACGAGCGAGGAAGGCATCGGCATAGTTTGGTGCCGGTACAAAGTTCTTACGCAGCGTTTTTGGTAGCGCTTTGATAAGACTTACTATCAATTCATGACGCAAACCTGGGATCTGCCAATCAAAACCATCTTGGTCAATCTGGTTCAAAATTGGAAGTGGGATATGTACGGTCACACCATCGTTATCTTCGCCCGGCTCAAACTGATAGCTTAACTTCAGTTTGAAACCACCTTGGTGCCAGAAGTTCGGATAATCTAAGTCCGTAACGTGGCTAGCATCGCCCTTAAACAGCATCTCTTTTTCAAAATTAAGGAGCTCTTTGTTTTGCTGACTTGCTTTCTTCCACCAAGTATCAAAGTGTTTACCGGACACGACCTCCGTTCCAACGCGCTGATCGTAGAATTCAAACAGTTCATCATCATCGACCAAGATGTCGCGGCGACGTGATTTGTGCTCTAACTCTTCGACTTCTTGGAGCAGTTTTCGATTTTGCTTAAAGAATGCGTGCTTGGTTTCCCAATCGCCTTCTACTAAGGCACTGCGAACAAACAACTCACGACTAATTACTGGATCGATGGCACCGTAGCTGACCAAGCGTTTAGGAACAATCGGTACCCCATAAAGCATCACTTTTTCGTGTGCCATGACCGCAGCACGTTTTTTAGACCAATGTGGCTCACTGTAACTACGCTTGATTAGATGCTTAGCGACCGGCTCAATCCATTCTGGTTGGATCTTGGCAATAATACGACCCCAAAGCTTGGACGTTTCCACCAGCTCTGCCGACATGATCCATTTCGGTTGCTTCTTAAACAAACCAGAAGCAGGGAAAATATGGAAACGAGCGTTACGTGCACCTTGATACTCGTTTTTCTCTTGGTCTTTGACACCAATATGCGATAACAATCCAACAAGAAGTGCACTGTGAACAGCTTGGTAGTTGCCTGGCTCTTGATTGAGCTTGGCATCCATTTCACGCATTGCTTGATGAATTTGGAAATAAACGTCCTGCCATTCACGAACGCGCAAGTAGTTCAGAAAATCCTGTTTACATTGCTTGCGGAACTGGTTTCCAGACAGCGTTTTTTGCTGCTTTTGGATGTAATCCCATACATTCACAAACGTTAAGAAGTCAGACTCCTTGTCGAAAAAACGGCGATGCTTGTCATCAGAAGATTGCTGTTTATCGCTTGGACGTTCGCGTGGGTCTTGGATAGATAGCGCCGATGCAATCACCATCACTTCTTTCAAACAACCAAGACGCGGTGCTTCAATCACCATACGAGCAAGTCGTGGGTCAATGGGTAAGCGCGCTAGCTGACGACCAATTGCTGTCAGGCGTTTTTTGGGATCTTTGGCTTTATCGTTAATAGCACCTAGCTCTTCAAGAAGACGCACACCGTCTTGGATGTTGCGTTTATCTGGCGCTTCAACGAATGGGAACGCTTCAATATCGCCAAGACCTAACGCCGTCATTTGAAGGATAACCGATGCCAAGTTGGTTCGTAGGATTTCTGGATCAGTAAACTCTGGACGCGATTCAAAGTCTTCCTCAGAGTACAAACGAATACAGATGCCTTCTTCAACACGACCACAACGACCTTTACGCTGGTTCGCACTCGCTTGCGACACTGGTTCAATCGGTAGACGCTGAACCTTAGTACGATAGCTATAGCGACTGATACGCGCAGTACCCGGATCAATAACGTATTTGATGCCAGGAACGGTCAATGACGTTTCAGCGACGTTAGTGGCGAGAACAATACGACGACCCGCATGAGGCTGGAAGATTTTATTTTGCTCACCGGCCGATAGGCGCGCATACAAAGGCACGATTTCGGTATCACGAAGATTACGTTTACTCAGCGCATCCGCGGTATCACGAATTTCACGTTCGCCGTTCATGAAGATTAGGATATCACCCAGCCCTTCATCACACAGTTCATCAACCGCTTCAAAAATACCCTCTAGCTGATCACGATCGGTATCGTCATCGCCACGCAATGGACGGTAGCGGGTATCCACTGGATAGGTTCGACCCGACACTTCGATAATTGGTGCATTGTTAAAGTGCTTTGAGAAGCGCTCTGGATCGATGGTCGCAGAAGTGATGATTACCTTCAGATCGGGACGCTTTGGTAGTAATTCACGCAAGTAACCAAGAATAAAATCAATGTTTAGACTGCGCTCGTGCGCTTCATCGATAATGATGGTGTCGTATTGATTTAAGAAACGGTCGTGCTGGATCTCAGCCAGTAAGATACCGTCTGTCATCAACTTAATTTGGGTGTTGTCAGAAATCTGATCGTTGAATCGTACTTTATAACCAACAAACTCACCCAAAGAGGTTTCCATCTCTTCGGCGATACGGTTCGCTACCGAGCGTGCAGCAAGGCGCCTTGGCTGCGTATGGCCAATTAGGCCAAATTTGCCGCGCCCAAGCTCTGAGCAGATTTTTGGCAGCTGAGTTGTCTTACCTGACCCCGTTTCACCAGCAACGATAACCACTTGGTTTTCTTCAATTGCTTTGGCAATGTCGTCTTTCTTTTGACTGACCGGAAGTAACTCGGGGTACTCGATGTGTTTTGATTGATTAGCGCGCTGCTCACCTTCCATCATCGATTTTGCGATATCTACGGCGATTTCATCGAATACGGCGGCTTGAGCCTCAGGCTTCTTAATTTTTGCTGCGCCAGCAATACGTTTACTCAGGCGAAAACGGTCGCGGATCATGCAGTCTTTTAATGCTTTTTTCAGTGACTGAGCGTTGTTCGCTTGAGCCTTGGCTGGCTGATTTGATTGTTGTGAGGAAGTCAAAACATTCCCTGCTATTTTTCTTATTTAAAACTGGCGAGATTGTAGCACAGCTACCAACCTTGGGTTAACTGACGCGCCAACAAAAAAGCTCCGCTTTCGCGGAGCTTTAGTAACAGTTTTTGATTTAGTATCAAGGTTCAGTTTAGCAACAATATTCAGCTTAGAAGTGATATTGCAGGTAAACCGTGCTGTAGTTACTACCGCCTTTGATACGACCAAACTGAGAAGACGCTTCAAAGATAGCACTGCGGTGGTGTAGAGAATAACCTAACCACAAATCTTCAAGCTCTGGCTTGCGAATTAAAGAACCAATGCTGAGATCGTAAGAGATATCGATATAGTTCATTAGATGACTCGCACGCTTCTCTTTCTTATCCATCTCTTGCTGCTCGATATGAGTAATGTTGTCGATGTACGACAGACCGTTACCCACACCTAAGCGCATTTTAATTGGCCATTCAATCGTGTAGTACGCCTTAATCAGAGTGACAAACTCTGTTGCACCGTTCTGCACTTCTGAGCTCCAGTGATGTGCGATACCTGGGCTTAGATAGATGTCCAGTGGTAAACCAAACAACTCGTCTGTCAAAGGATGACCATAGAACACCGATGATACTTGGTTGTTATAAGGGTCACGTTTGCCATTAAAGGTCAGGATGTCACCCATGTCTGATGGCGACGCCCAACCATGAGCAACTCGAACATAAGGCTTAGTGCTGATGTCGCGGCTTACTTGTTTCGCTTTAGAGGTACTCTTTTTCTTCTCATTGAAGAAGCCAACACCCACGAACACTTCACCTTCAAAGCGCTCTTTGATGACTGATGAGTGATACGCTTGGTTATCCAACATACGAATATTAGTAGAGCCCAACAAGTACAAGTTAGATGTAACGTGATAACGAGCATCCACACCCATAGCGTAATCCACGCCACCGCCTAGGTTATCAACCGTGTCACGGTAAGTACCGTAGTATTGCGTATTAAAATCCGCATCTTTAAAACGCAGTGTTACGTTAGGACGAACTTCTAAGTCGCCATAATCTAACAAACCTTGAAGTCTAAAGTTGGCGTGAAATCGGTCTTCTCCATCCGTCATCAACTCAGCATCATAGTGCCAAACTGGATCAAAGTTATAACGCATTTGCAAACCGTAGTCTGCTGTGTCACCACCCACTGCGTTTTGTTCATCTGCGGGTATGTCGATATGTCGCATACGTGTGATCGCATTGAACTCTAATTGTTTATCATCCGTTTTATAGAGGTGGGCACCTGCCATGGTACCGTCAAGAAAGACATAGTCGTTCTTAAAGAACATCATCGGAATAAAGGTGCTAACAGTGGTGTCGCCCCCTTTTGTATCAAAAGGAACGTTGGCTGTACGCCACATTGCTGCAATACCCCATTCCGCTTCTTGCGCTTGCGATTCGGCTTGAACAACAGGGGATGTGATCAATGCTGCCGTAATCGCTAACGCGAGATTTTTCTTAATCATGTCTTGCAGTTTCTCCAACTGGAATAGTTATCAATCAGTAAATCGAATTAAGGGTACGTATATTGGCTAACTAATCACTCAGTATGTCTGGCTTCGTTGTAAAGTCTCTGCCAGTTTTTTTACTACTGTGCCGACCAACGCTATCTCTAAAGTGAAGAGTTGTTATATTATGTTGTTATTACACTTAATGTGTCACTAAACTGTGATTATTGAATATAGACTAATAAATAACCAACAGTTATCAAAGGCATAGTTTCCACTATTTAGACCTATCGTGAAAGTAGAAAAATTAAAAAATATCCTCAATAATTTACCAAAAGACCAAAATATTCAAATTGTCACCGGAGAGAAGTGGCTTCCTGAGCAATTGGTCAGTACTGAGCTCGATAACAATCTGTTATTTCTAGAGTTTGATAACGCCCCTGATGAAGGGGAACAAGCGATTGAAGCGCGTGGGTTCGTTGAGCACGAAGTAGAATTGCTTCGCCAGCGTCTCGGTCAAATCGTTGAACAAAGTGACGACCCGTCTCAATTATTAGACGCACTCACAGGATTTTTTGTTGTCGGGCACGAAGCGACAAGCGCGGAGTTCATTGAAATGCTAGAGCAGATGCAGCCGAATGACGATACCCTAGTTCATAGCGCCTGATGACATTATTGAAAAGGTGATTAGATCTGTATGACGACACTGCCCTCTCTATTAGCCGGTCCGGTTCTACGCCGCACTAACCGAAAAGAATTTACACTATGGTTTGCCACCTCGGTCGAACCAAGTTCACTTAGGCTTGATCTATGGGCGGAACAATGTCGTTCATATCCGTTTCCTAAAACGCAATGTGTACGGCTCAGTCCGAAACTTTGGCTGGTCAACTTTACTATCCAGCACCTACTGCCAACCCAAGACCTTATCAGCTACGATATTGTAGAAGCTGAAACCGGGATTTCTGTTCTACCAGAAGATATTCGCTACGCGGAACATCCTCATATCAAGGTACAGCTCACCGATACTGCTGACCATATCTTGCATGGCTCGTGTCGAAACCCGCACCATCAAAGCGCTGATAGCTTAGTGATGCTCGACGATCGAGTTAGCTGCGACATCGCAAAAAAACAAGACTCGGACACACCGGATTTACTGCTACTCACTGGTGATCAAATATACGCTGACCATATTGCAGGCCCCACCCTAGCAAGTATTCAGAAAGTCATAGAGCTATTAGCACTCCCTAACGAGCTATTCGAGCAAAGTTCGCTTGCGGATAGCAGTGCGCTTCACAGTGGCGAAATTGGGCTGTATGACCGCGATAGACTGCTTCCACACTACCAAGATTCAACAAGCCGCCTTAAAAAATTCCTAAATCAGCAGCAGGCCGCAATCTTCAGCTCGCGTGATTGCGAAAACCACCTGATCAGTTTTTCAGAGTTCATTGCGATGTATCTTCTCAATTGGTCCCCCGAACTGTGGAAAGCGATAGACTTTGACACTCTAGAGCCTGAAGTTATCGCCGATGAACACATGGAGACATGGAGACATGGACGAAGGAGAAAGAAACCCTTCGAGATTTTGTGCAAGGCTTACCTAAAGTAAGACGATTGCTCGCGCACATTCCGACCTACATGATTTTTGACGATCATGATGTGACAGATGACTGGAACTTGACGGTGGGATGGGAAAAAGCGGCTTATGAACACCCGTTTTCCAAACAAATCATAGGTAACGCGCTGTTTAGTTACCTACTCTGTCAGGCATGGGGAAATAATCCAAAACAGATGGAAGCTGACTGGAGCGGTGAACTCGACGCTTTTTTCTCTGAAGCGACAAGCGACAACTCGAATACATCGTATCTTAACCAAATCCAGCACAAAGAGCTTATTACCACACTGTTGCGCTATGAAAATTGGCACTACACGTTGGATTCTCACCCTAAAGTTGTGGTGCTCGATACCAGAACCCGTCGCTGGCGCTCAGAATCGAAAATGAATAAGCCATCCGGTCTTATGGACTGGGAGGGAATGGTGGAGTTTCAGCAAGAGCTACTAGGACTGGACTCCGTTGTCGTGGTGTCCCCTGCACCTATGTTTGGCGTCAAGTTCATCGAAACTTTGCAAGCAGCGGCGACGAAGCTCGGTAACCCACTTATCATCGATGCAGAGAACTGGATGGCGCACCCAGGAAGCGCCAATACATTGCTATCAATTTTTACCCACAGCAAAACACCTGAGAACTTCGTCATTCTCTCCGGCGATGTTCACTATTCGTTTGTCTATGACGTGAAGCTGCGATTCAAACAGAGTGATTCGCATATCTATCAAATCACCTGCAGTGGCATAAAAAACGAGTTTCCAGAGCCTTTACTCACCGTATGCGATTGGCTCGATAAGTGGCTGTACACACCTCGTTCACCACTCAACTGGTTTACCAAACGTAAACGCCTTAAAGTGTTTAAGCGAAAACCACAACCGAGCGAGCACAATCGATTAGTCAATCGAAGTGGTATCGGCCTGGTTAAACTCGACCCTTTTGGCAAGCCCGCTCACATTTCCGTGCTCCACGGTGACGGCAGTCAAACAGAGTTTCCTGAAACTTATTCTGAAGACTAAACTCTAAATACTTATCACTTTGCTTATGATCCAACTTGTGATCCGTAGTTGCGGTCACCATGTAATTACTGAAGTGACTACACTCATTTAGTGAATTGAAGTCATTATCGTCATTCAGCCAATAGTCAGGTACGCCTATGTTTAATGCCATCACCTCTCTTTTCAAACAGCTTATCGAAGGAGACGATCTGTCTAAAACGCACGGTGTCAGCCCAAACTTAGCCATTGCATCACTGCTTTGTGAAGTGTCAAAAGCAGATTACCAAGTCGATGAAGAGGAAGAAGCTGCTAAACGTCAGCTAGTGGTTCGTTTACTTGGAATAGAAGACAGCGAAGCTGAGGGGCTTCTCACACAAGCGACCGAGCAGACACAAAACTCGGCGTCGCTTTATGATTTTACGTCTAGCTTGCGCGAACTTGGCCAGGAAAAACGCTTCGAGCTTATCAAAGCGATGTGGGAAGTGGCCAACGCCGATGGGGTTATCGACCCGTTGGAGGATGCCGTAATCCGAAAAGTCGCAGAGCTTCTCTATGTTGACCACAGTGAGTTCATTAGAGCCAAAATTCAAGTGATCAACAAGTAACCAATAAAACTGAAGCCCGCAACAAAAAGCCCCAAGATGAAGCATCTTTGGGGCTAAAAATCTGGGCTCTATAGGCACGACTTTACAGCAGCTTACAGCATAGTGAGAGCAAGTTTTGCCAAGTTGTATGCATCAACAAAACCTGAGTGCTGTCGCCCTTCCCACTCAATCCCCTTCTGCTCTTGTGCAGCTTTGTGGCCGATACGTTTGTCCTTCAAGCGATTTTGAATACGGTACAACGTGGCTAGATTGACGAACTCATTGAAAGGCATGTCTATACCTTTAGACTCACATTCAAGCCTCAAGATTTCGTCATCACGCCCCCAAGAAGCGTAAATCTTATTGGTTCCACCGAAGTTCTTCACCATCGATTTGATAACGGACTCCAACGGGCGACCTTGTTTCTCTACTTTGCGCGGTGTAATACCCGTCAGTTCAGTACAAAATAGTGAAACTTCATCCTGCTCTGGCTTTACATAATACTGAGCTCGCTTAACGACCTCTTGTTTGACCAGATCGATCTCCGCTAAACCCACTTCAATGATTTCACCGGTTGTGCCAACGCCATCGACGTTCCAGCAGCACATTTCAAGATCAAAGCAAACGACTCGGTTGTAATTCATAGCGACACAGTAAACAGTTATTAACACGGCGAAATTGTAGCGTATTCAAATCAAAAGCTCGACCATCGATCTACTGATTGCTCTTTATTCAAGCAACATTCGCTCTATTTCGTCCGTTGGCCTTACTAATGTACAACTGCTCATCCGCACGATTGATAAGCTGCTCTATTGTCTCACCACGATATACTGCCGCGCCTACACTCAGCGAACATCTGAAATTGGAGTCAATAGCATCCCAACTCAAGGTTGCGATTTCCATACACATTCGAGTCAGATAGTGATGCAGTGTCCCGTAGTCAATACATCGACTTATTAGGGCAAACTCATCCCCCCCTAGACGGAACAGCATGTCATCAGGGTACATCTGCTCTTTAATGTAAACCGCTACCTGCATTAAGATTTCATCACCCACCACATGGCCATATTGATCGTTGATACGTTTGAAATTATCGACATCAATAATCACCAGGGAAAAAGGCTTGTGACAAGATATATGATATTCAGTCAATCGGTTAAATGCCCGGCGATTGTAGACTTCGGTAAGAGGATCTCGCTCAACTAAATATTGTAGATCTTTCGTTCGACGATTCACGATAACGGTGAGCCTACGCTGTTCACGGAGCATCAGGTATACGACATACGAAAGAAGAACTGAAATGAGCAGCCCGCCAGTACCAACGAAGAACAAAATTAGCTTGTCGGTTTTCGAAATCACAGCGTCGTGTTTAAATTCAATTTTCCACTGTCTGTCGTAAAGATCGATAACAATGTCTTTTGTTGGGGTATCCAGTAAACGCCACTGCTCGTTCTGATACAAGATAGGGTCATCTTCTGCATCAAAACCTAGGTCAACCACCCGTACACCAATATCTTTGCCAATCGAGGTTCTAGAAACGATTTGTTTGAAATAGGCAGTAATACGGATAACCCCTATGACAACACCTCGAAGCGAATCTGTGCCTGCTTCAAATACCGGCACGTAAACCAGCATGCCTTGTTTTGGAATTGAGCGGTCAAAGCCATCTTGCAATAAGCGAATCTTATCTGAGAGGCTTGGCTCGCCAGTCACACGAGTGTTGCGAATCACTCTTCGAACTCTTTCACGAGATGAGTAGTAACCCAAAGCTCGTAAATTGCCCTCGTTCACAGGGTAAATGTCACTCGCGACGAACATCGGCTCATCATCAGTGAGGATGTAGCCCTCAACGCGAGGTTTATCTTTAGGTACCGTGTAAATTTGATAGCTCGGAAAGCGCTCTCTCACTCGCGCAGTATGAGTATCATATTGCTCGGGATAGACTTTTTTCATCCACTGCATTGCAATCAAGCTTTGCGAACCATCGACCAAAGGTGCGGCAAAACTAGCAAAGTTATCCCATGCCGAAGGCTGGGTCGCGTGATAAAAACTCGCCCCCGCGCCGATAAAACTAATATCAAGCATCACCAGTTCTTTGATGTTTTCCGCTTGATTATCAGTTAAGAACTCAAAGTTTGACTCGGCAAGCTGTTGTTGCCCTCGATACACGATGTGAGTGATAAATATTGTAAGAATTAACCCTATTATTAAAACCAGTGCCGCATAGCGTTTAACGCCACGGTCTTCTTTCTTTAAGCCTGCAACCATTTTTTGTCCTGACTGACTAATTATTGTCAGTTTTCTCATTTATGATACTTATATCCAACTGACGTATCATATGTATTGCTACTTTATTATTTTAGTGATAGCCCAAACGATTCTACACACCCATCGATTTCCAAGAAGTTGATGCGTTGATTTATAAAACACAGATCACTATATTTCAGAAAAACATCATTATCTGCTGATTTAACGTCCAAAAAACTCACTTTGTAATGACAAATCTGCGAAAGCGTCGCGCTAAGAGCCTTGATTATGCTAGACTTCGCCCCAAAATTAATGACTAACGACTGACACATAGAGAACCCCCTATGAACTTCGATCTAAATGCTATCCCACAGACTTTCGATATGCTGCACGCAGGCCTCGCTGCCTCAAGCGTTTTACTACTCGCGATCGCCGTTTCTCGTAAGAGCAAAGTTGTCGAGAAAGTAGTAGAAAAACCAGTTGAAAAGATTGTCGAAGTTGAAAAGCCAGTAGAAAAAATCGTAGAAGTTGAAAAAGTAGTTGAAGTAGAAAAAGTAGTTGAGAAGGTTGTGGAAGTTGAGTCGAAGCTAGCAACAGCCTCTACCGATTCTGCAATGCAATTGCTATCACTCATGCAGCAAGAAGCGCGCATGGTCGACTTCCTACAAGAAGATCTCACATCATTCTCAGACGAAGAAGTTGGCGCTGCTGCACGTGTTGTTCACTCAGGCGGTAAAAAAGTCATCACTGAATACTTTGAGCTTTCTCCTATCCGTAATGAAGAAGAAGAGACCCGTATTTCAATCGAAGAAGGCTTTGACTCACAAGCTATTCGCCTAACAGGTAATGTAACTGGCAACGCGCCATTTAACGGTACTCTTGTTCACAAAGGCTGGAAAGCAGATAAAGTGACCCTTCCAAAACTGTCTGAGAACTACAACGCATCAATCATCGCACCGGCAGAGGTAGAGCTATAATGGAGCCTTCAGTGCACACTCAAGATCAACAGAAATCTCAAGATCAGCAGATTGCTGAATACAGTGTGGGTATCGACCTTGGTACCACCCACTGTGTTATGTCGTTTATCGACACTCAAAATGAAGACGCGCAAGTTGAAGTCGTGTCTATTCCACAATTGACGGCACCTGGTACCGTAGAGTCATACAAACAACTTGGCTCTTTTTTGTATCAGCCACACGAACATGAAATGGGTCAAGGCTCTCGCACTCTTCCTTGGACGAGTGAACCGAAAGCGCTAGTTGGTGCTGTGGCTCGTAACCTAGGCTCAAAGACACCCATTCGCCTAGTGGCAAGTGCCAAGTCTTGGCTATGCCACGGCGGCGTTAACCGTCGTGACAGCTTCCTACCACAAGGCAGCCCAGAAGAGGTCAGCAAAGTCTCCCCGCTTCGTGCAACTGAGCTGTACCTTGAGCACTTAAAAGATGCTTGGAACCACATGCACCCAGAGCATAGCCTGGAGCAACAGGATGTGACCATCACGGTACCGGCCTCTTTTGACCCAGCTGCACGCGACCTTACTGCAGAAGCAGCACGCAACGTCGGTCTTGCCCATTTGACTCTATTGGAAGAACCGCAGGCAGCACTTTACAGCTGGATTGACAACAGTGATGACAAATGGCGCGACGAAGTTAACGTCGGCGACGTCGTTCTCGTGGTCGATGTGGGCGGAGGTACGACCGACCTTTCATTGGTTGCAGTGACAGAGCAAGATGGCAATCTTAATCTAGAGCGTGTTGCTGTTGGTGAGCATATCCTTCTTGGCGGCGACAACATGGATCTTGCCCTTGCCTACCGTTTAAAGATGAAGCTCGCACAAGATGGCAAAGAGCTTCAGCCTTGGCAAGTTCAAGCGATGACACACGCTTGTCGTGACGCCAAAGAAGCGCTGCTTAACGATGCTGAACTCCAATCGGTACCAATCGTCGTTCCAAGCCGTGGTTCAAAACTGTTGGGAGCAACGCTAAAAACTGAACTCACTCAGCAAGAAGTTCAACAGACACTTGTTGATGGCTTCTTCCCACAAGTTGCAGTCAATGAGCACCCAGTACAACGTGCTCGCGGCGCTCTGACTCAAATGGGTCTGCCTTACGCGCAAGACGCTGCAATTACACGCCACATCGCCGCGTTTTTGAGCCGTCAAAGCAGCGCAGCAGACAACGCATTTTCTGGCATGCCAGGCATGGAAGCGCCTGCCGAGTTTATTAAGCCGACAGCACTACTATTTAACGGTGGTGTACTTAAATCGAAGCTACTTTCTGAACGACTGTTCAACACCATCAATGCATGGTTAGAAACAGCGAATGCTGACAAAGCAAAAATGCTCTCTGGCCTTGACCTTGACCTTGCTGTTGCCAGTGGCGCAGCCTATTACGGCTGCGTTCGTCGCGGTCAAGGTGTACGTATTCGAGGCGGCATCGCCTCTAGCTACTACATCGGAATTGAAAGTGCTATGCCAGCTATTCCAGGCATGGCGCCACCAATGGAAGCGCTATGTGTTGCTCAATTTGGTATGGAAGAAGGCAGCAGTGTTCAGGTTCCAAGCCAAGAGTTTGGTCTCGTTATCGGTCAGCCAGTGCACTTCCAATTCTTTGGTTCGACTACGCGTCGTGAAGATGAAGCGGGTGTTCACCTAGATTACTGGAAACCGGAAGAGCTAGAAGAGCTTCCAGAAATTCAAGTAACACTGCCAGTTTCTGAAGGCCGTAGCATCGGAGACGTTGTGCCAGTTACCCTATCATCACGCGTCACAGAACTTGGTACACTTTACCTAGAGGCCATTGCTTCTGACAACGGTCAAAAGTGGCATGTAGAGTTCGACGTTCGCGAAGACGTGTAATCGCAAAACTAAACGGCACCTCTGGTGCCGTTTTTTATCTCCAGTATCTGCGCTATTAGCTTTATAAGTATTCTAAATGGAGCGTGTTATGGCATCCGCACAATATTTGGTCGGCATTGATTTAGGTACAACCAACACGGTTGTCGCATTCTGTGAAATTCAGGACGACCTCTCAAACTCCCCTGTTGAACTGTTCGAAATTGACCAATTAGTTGGCCCTGGCGAAGTGGTTCGTAAACCTCTTCTACCCTCTTTTCGCTATCACCCAGCCAAGCAGCAAGTTTCTGAGGCTGACTTAACCCTCCCTTGGGAGCATCAACCTGTTGTAGGCGATATCCGTAACATTATCGTTGGTGAGTGGGCTCGTGAGCTCGGCGCTAAAGTCGAAGGCCGGCAAGTCTCCAGTGCAAAAAGTTGGCTATCACACACAGCCGTAGACCGAGAAGATGACATTCTTCCTTGGGCTGGAACTCAAGATGTAGAAAAAGTGTCGCCAGTCATTGCCAGCGCAAGCTATCTCAATCATATCCGTCAAGCTTGGAACCACAGACACCATTACAACAAATTAGAAGACCAAGATGTTGTCATTACAGTTCCCGCTTCTTTTGATGAAACAGCTCGCAAGCTGACGCTGCAAGCGGCGAAGCTTGCTAGTTTACCAAAGGTTCATCTACTCGAAGAGCCACAAGCCGTATGTTACGACTGGTACGCACGCCATAAAGAAAGTGCATCGCAAGAGCTTGCTCAAGTGCCTCTTATACTCGTATGTGATGTGGGTGGTGGTACCACTGACCTTAGCCTTATTGAAGCTAAACACCATGACGATGAGTTAGAGCTTAACCGAATTGGAGTTGGTGAACATCTAATGCTGGGCGGCGACAACTTGGATTTAGCACTCGCCCACATGGCTGAACAGCGGTTCAATGAGTCGAAAAAACTCAATGCAGCAAGCCTCACTAAACTGATTCAACAGACTCGCAAAGCCAAAGAGGCATTGCTTTCTTCTAATGCACCCGCAGAAATGAAGATCACCATGCTCGGCAGTGGCTCGCGTCTAATTGGCGGAACCAAGAGTGTGGCACTCAGTCAACAAGAGGTTCATCAGATCACTCTTGAGGGCTTTTTCCCTAAAACAGATTTTGGTACGCGACCAGACAAGAAACGCAGCGCCGTGGTTGAGTTTGGCCTACCGTATGTAGCCGACCCTGCTGTTAGTAAGCATGTTTCTGAGTTTCTCCACCTTCACCAAGAAGTAGCGAAAGAGGCGCTTGGAACCGATGCAGAACCCGCAATCCCGGTCGGTTTGCTGCTGAACGGTGGTGTTTTCAACAGTGACTTAGTCACTCGCCGACTCGTTGATATTGTCGAAAACTGGAAAGGTGCGCCAATATCACTACTTTCCAACCCTCACCCGGATTGGTCTGTCGCACTAGGTGCTGTAGCGTTCGCTAAGGCGAGACGCGGCGCGCAGCTTAAAATTGGTGGTGGAAGTGCCCGCTCCTATTTCTTGCACCTCCAAGAAAAAAATAAGCTTGGTCAAGCGCTGTGTTTATTGGCGAAAGGAACCGATGAAGGACAAGAGATCCGTCTAACAGGTCGACGTTTTGCACTCACGCTTGGCGAGCCAGTAAGGTTCAATTTACTAACCTCTACGCATGATGTGTTCGGTGAGCAGCAGAAAGTACAGAATGGTCTGATGGTCAATATCGATCCGGATCAGTTTACACCGTTGCCGCCCTACATCAGTACGTTACAGGGTAGCGAATCAAAACTCCAGGCGAATCAAAAAGAGCGTGTTGAAGTGCAGTTAGCGTGTCAGCTCACTGAAGTCGGCACATTAAAAGTCGAATGTGTCAGCTCAGAAGATGAACAGCAGCGATGGGAACTTGAATTTGAAGTGCGTAATCAGCAAGGTGCTCAGGAGACGGTTAAGGCTCACCCTGGATTAGATTCGAGTAAAGAATTGGTGTCTCGCTTATACAGTGGCAACAAAAACAGTGCAGACAGCAACGAAATAAAACTCTTGTCTAAAACGCTGGAGAAAAACCTAGGTAAGAAAGACGAATGGGACTTTCATACCCTTCGCTCCTTGGTCGACAGCTTCTCTCTTGGTAGAAAACGTCGCCGTCGCTCTGAACAACACGAGAAAAACTGGTTGCGTCTGACTGGTTTTTGTATGCGTCCGGGCTTTGGAGATGCAACAGACTCTTGGCGTATGGAGCAGATTTGGGGTTTGTACCAACAAGGTATTCAATTTCAGAACGCACAAGGCTGGAGTGACTGGTGGACATTTTGGCGACGTGTCTCTGGTGGCCTAAATGAAGAGCAGCAAGAAGTGATTCTAGGTGACATTGCCAAATACCTTCATCCTGGCGCAATGAAAAACGCAAAGACCTTCCAAGGTGCAAAAGACAAGGGCTATGAAGCCATGGTAAGGCTTTCCGCCAGTCTGGAAAACCTGTATGTCGACGATAAGGTGCTCCTAGCGAACTGGTATCTGAGTAAAGCCATCAACCAATCTCAATTCGAGCAAGCTCACTGGTGGGCATTGGGTCGCCTTGCTTCTCGCACGCCCCTGTACGGCAGCCAGCACAATGTGATTCCTCGCGAGCAAATCGAACAGTGGCTACCTAAGTTACTAGAGCAAAACTGGCTCAAAGAGCCGATGGTTGCCTTTGCTTGTGTACTTATGTGTCGAAAAACCGGCGATCGCTCGTTGGATATATCTGATGACTACCGAGAGCAAGTGTCAAACAAGCTGAAATCTTCCAAGGCGCCATCTAGCTGGCTTGAATTAGTTTCAGAGGTCAAATCGTTGTCTGAAGCAGACTCCAAAAAGCTGTTTGGTGATGCGTTACCTGCTGGACTTCATTTACTTAAAGAGTAGCGAAATATGTATTTCAGCTTTTGCTTTAGGAATAACTGATATTCCAAGCAAAATACGAGACTTGGGTGTACATTGCCCGCCGAAAACATTTATAAAACAGGCGGGCTAATAATGAAAAAAATCGTCGTTGAGTTTCAACCTTTAGGGATTGGCGATTGGGTACAAGTGAAAGTCACTGCAGAAGTGGCTAGAGTGCTTGCCAAAGAGTACACCGAATACGGTTGGCCCGTGAGGGTTTATAGTTACCTTTATAGTGGAAAGACTAACGGGCTCAAATGAGCTCGTTTTTTTAATTTTTACAACACCTTACGCAGTTTGTTAGTCTATCCTTTATGTGATAAGCGTTGTTAGCAACACTAATGCTAACGCTTCATTTGTACAAGGATAGGCAATGAAACCATCGGCAATCACCACTTTTATACTCACTTCACTGATTTCGTCGGCTAGTATCGCGGACAGCTATGACGCTAACAACAAAACAACAAGCGACGACGAGTGGCAGTTCTTACTCGTATTCCCCATGATTTGGATGCCGAGTATCTCTGGTACAGCTGGTGATACAGATGGTCGCACTAATATCGATATTCCGTTCTCTAATATCGTCAGTAACCTAAACTTTGGCATCATGGGCGACTTTTACGCACAAAAGAACCGATGGCTTTTTGGGTTCCGTACCAACTACCTCCATATCAAAAGCGACACTAGCGCCACTTACACACCCAAGTTACCAATCTTTCCAGAAATAAGTGCCAACGTTGATGTGGATGCAACAATGTCACTCAATGACTTTTTTGGTGGTTATGAGGTAACGAATGGATTAGTACTGCTCACTGGGGTTCGCCATACTTACAGTAGTTTTAATGTTGGAATCAATATCAACAGCTCCCCTATCACACCTATTGAATCAACAGAGCATCAGTTTGATTGGCTGGTTGGGCTCAAATACGCGCATTATTTCAATCAAGACTGGGGATTAAGCCTAACCGTAGATACCAATATCGCTGGCGACAATGACGTCAATCGAGGTCTGAATTTAGCTGGAATTTATAGGCTGAGCGAACTTAATAATATTTGGTTTGGTTACCGGTACTTAAACCTTAAAAATGAATCTGTCCCCACTACGGTCGATGTGACGCAACAAGGGCCAATGGTAGGCTGGGCATTTAGCTTTTAAGTGTCCTAAGTTTCATCTGCAAGCTTGTCGCTAGATCTACATGTAGCCACAGCTCTTGTATGTCTTGAACACGGAAATAAACAATCATAGTGCTCCTAAGTGTTATCTCATGACGACGATGTCACAAGCCAAACTATCATTCTTGGAGCTCTATGATTTACCTATCTGCGCCACCCAATCAAAAGACGTGTATGTTTCCGGTTAGAACTGATATTTAAGGCCTGTTGATTCGAGCAGGTTGTAGATCTCTCTTTGACTTTCTGACGTTCTACCTTTAGTCCCTCCGGCTTCACGAAGTTTATTCCTCATCGAAATCCACTCTTCACTTCCCCAAAGTAATGAGTCCTCCTTAAGTAGTTCAAACTGTTGATTTAGATCTGCAATGAGCTCCTCTCCAGATAGGAAAAAACCGACTTCGTTGTTGTAGAGTAATGAACGGAAATCGAGATTGGTTGTACCAACAAAAGCGTTGTCGTCAATGATGAGAAACTTCGCATGCAACTTACCGTAGAACTGGTCGCCACCCAGCAACACTGAGTCTGGCTTACCCAATTGATAGAACTTGATTCGTGGATGATTGATGGTTTTCTTCCACGCTTCAGAGTTTAAATACGCGCGGTTTAGCTCATTCTTTTCGAGGTCATCATCCAACCATTGCTGCTTCAAAGCATCGTCAGTCATTATCATCGATGGCACAGTGTGCATGTCGATTACAGACTGCGTGAAGAAGTTATCACTGGTTAGCACTGAGTTGGTAATGATTTCAATCTTACGCTCCGGATCTTGTTCTAACCACGTAAGGGTGGTGTTGAGATCTTTATCCAAGACTCCTTCGTCTTTTAATAAATCAGATTGAAGGAAAAGATAGGGAGAGACGACACGAATGGTCTTGAGGTTACTGTTGCTGTATGCGGTTTTCGCCAGAATACCGCTAATCGAGTTAGCGTTGGCGCTTTTGTTTGTGCTGTAGCGGGATGCGACATCTTCAGCGTTGAGATTATCTAGCTCGTGCGCAAACTTTGTATCGGTAACTCGATAGCCTTGATTCACATAGCGATGAATATCAGCATACGCTTCGCTAAACTCCGAGTTGGCTTTAAGTTGATCCAGTGCGCTAAGCAGTAAGCCGCGATCACGATTGTAACTCGCCCACGTATCGAGCTTTTTGTTTCCGGGTTTGGTAAAGAGCACTGTAAAGTAATACTCACTAAGCTGCGTCGGAGATTGCTCTGGTGTCGCATCGAGCTTTGGCCTCACTAAGATTTCAATATCACGAAATGCACTGAAATCTTTTTCGCCATCACTGTCGATCCCGTAGTAATGAAGTGACATATTACGGCCACCCGTGATCAAATAAGCATACTCATTGTAGAATCCATCGACGATAAACAGTTTATCATGTGAACGTCGATTCCAGCGGGAGTCACTATCTGTCAATGCGTTGAAAACCACTGCTTGTACACGCGCTTTTTGAGTTGTCGCTTCGCCTTGTCTATCTTTGACGTACCCAGCATTTTCCTCGCACTGCATTAGCCCTTTCAAGTTGCCATTATTTGGGCTGTATGAACCAAGACTATCCACCATAATACGAATATCGACCCCACGCTCTACAGCTCGACACAGCGCTCCTAGCGTTGCTTTACCAGCCAAGTCATCAGCAAAGATGTAGTAAGTCATATCTATAGTGTGTTTGGCATTTTCGATAAGATATATCTTTGCCGCTAAACTCTTGATGGCATCTTGCTGCTCCGTGCCAATCACTTTCACATTGGCCTTTTGAACTGGAAGCAACGTTTCTGAGGCAAGTTTGAGGTAATCTTTATCGAGCTCGTCCGCCTCTCGCCAGTGGCGAGACTCCATAAGATCAGACGTCCATCCATCATTCGAGGTGACAGGAGGATGAGCGTTAGATGCACAGCCTCCCAATAAGACTAGAGAAGCTAAAACTGAGATCCCTTTCCACATATTGGTTGCTAACTACGTAACTATTTGATTAACCGGCGGACTAGCGCAATTCCATCTTCTGCATAGAGCCTAATTTCTGCACAAATCGATAGCCAACATAGCGCTGTAGAATGAGCTTGCCGCCAAATCTGATTTGATATCAAAGAAGACGTCTATTACTTCGACGCCATCATTTGCCCTTTAAACTGAAGTACTTTCCATTGACGAGTCTCGATAAAGAACGCCGCCACAACCATGTACACCGCCACCAATGCAAGCAGCCCTAGACGTATCCACATCTTTTCATCTATCACACCTGAGCTCATCAATGTGGTGCCAATTAGCACCAGCGCAGTATTGAGCGCCGTTGCATAGATAGGTGCCTTGGCGGATTCAGTGTACATTTTCTGCCCGAGAAAAATCGCCAACAACGCTATGAATAGCGTGTAAAAACCGATGTTTGGTACCAAAGCAAGGAAGCCAAACACTATGATGGCTATTACCCCACCAATAGCATTGCTAATCAATAGAAACACACTTAACTTCACCGACTTCTCGCCTGTGATCATCAGTGACAACAAGGCGATGAATATCATTGACAGCAAAGCTTCGGAAATCTGGAATACAAAAAAGACGCATACCACAGGAAAAGCCATAATCAGGGCGCGCACCGCTGAAAACCAACGAAACGAATCCGACAGTTCAACGGCTTTATGGCTTTGATACGTCTCCTCGCGCTCAGGAAGGTAGACATGCATAAGTGCAAAAATGGCGACTGAAATCGCACCAGATAAACTCAGCCCTACGGCTAAGAAGATGGTTGTTCCTGTGCTTTGAATGGCCATAAATGGCAACATCAACGTCGACATTAGTAGGATGGTCGCGAACAAATTCCATTTCGGATTAAGGAACAGGTAGTAACCCACCAGCATCAAAGCCGCGACACTGAGCAGCATCGGAATTGGATACTGCGCAAACCCAACACTCAGCACCACACCAATGGCCACTGTAACGATCATGGCTAGCAGCAGTTCATAGACAATATCAATGTGCAGCACACGTTTTTCAAACAAAAATTTTGCAGTAAAAATCGGTGCGACAAAGGCTAGAGGCCAATCTATCCACGCTGCCAAAAACGTCGCTAAAGCGATGCCAATTGTGAAACGCAATATACGAGTTTGAGTAGCATCGGAGAGCTCAGATGTTGCAACGCTCTGAGCTTCATCAATGGAACTATCTGACATAAGACATCCAACTTAATAGACGGATCCAAACTTTACCCAGAAGATTAAAGATCCCATTGTCACTGGTATAAACAACCACATCGGCTTGTCCACCGATTCTCAACAAACCCGTTGCATCTGTAGTATCAAACTCAATGGTAACCGGCAGCATCTGAGTTTGTCTCAACCAGCCGGTCTGGTTATTCGCTTGTGCCAATTTACCTGCTTGATTGCTTTGCCCCCAATCAACACCCCAATCGACACTCGAAATACGCCCCTTTACTACCTTACCCGGCGCAAAATCTAATGCAACTTCCACCTCGTTCCCTGGTTGGATATTACCTAGACTGTTCTCGCGAAAGTACGCTTCAATCCAGATACTGTCACTAGAAACGAACGTCATGATGGGTTGACCTGCACTGGCATAAAAGCCCTCAGAAAGACGGAAGTTTGATACCCCGCCATTGGTCGGCGCGCGTACGACTGTACGCTCTAGATCGAGCTGCGCTTTTTCTAATGCCAGTAGCGCTGCTTTGATTTGACTGTTTTCTTCACCTTCAGCGCCAAGTTGGCGACTTGCACGTTCTAGATCGGCTTGAGCATTAGTGACGTTAGCTCTCGCTGTCGCGAGATTGGCGCGTGCTTTATCCGCTTCAGAGTCAGACACTACGCCTTTGTCAGCTAGCCCCAACACTCGTCGAGTTTGCAGTTCAACGTTATCACGTTCAACGACTGCACTGGTGAGTCTCGCCTGAGCCGAAGCAATACTCGCCGTCTGTGCACCGACATTCTGCCCCGCAATTTCCAGATCTTGCTCAGCTTTCTTAACCGCAATCTCATAATCCACTGGATTTAGAGAAACCAAGATATCACCCTCAGAGACCAACTGATTTGGCCGCACTTGAATATCAATGACTTGCCCTGACACTTGCGGTTTGACTGGCACGACATAACCTTGAACTCGCGCGTTATCTGTTGAAGGGACAATTCTGTCAGAAACGATACTTACACCAAGGCTAACCGCAATGGCAATGATGAGGCCATTGGTTACCTTCTTGACTTTGTTCTGCTTAGCGTTTGCTTGTTGACTATCCAACTCTTTTTGCTCAGCGTTATCCGTGGGTGAGATAGCCGGTTCGCTTTTATCACTCATTGTGTCGCCCTTGTTAACAATTCTTCGACTTTAGTTTACTTAGTTATAGACTAAATAAACGGAGATTAAAAACTAATTACGTTATAAATTAGTATTTTAGCTTCATCGATCATGCATTCTATTTTCATTCTCAATCGTTGATAATGTTAACGGGCACGATATCTAAAAGTTGCCATTTCACGCCAAATGACTAAGCTAAAAACAACGCTTTTCAAGAGATTGAATCATGCCTACACCCCAAGAGCCCGCCAATCGACTGATCAAATCGAGTTATGCTCGTATCTTGGTCGAATTATTTCGTGAGTACGGAGAAGATCCACACCAAGCGATCCGCGACTCTGGATTGCCACCCGATCTGTTTGATTTAGACCAAGAGTTCTTGCCGCAAGAGCCAGTTAAACGACTGTTATATTTACTTGGCAATCAACTTGGTATGACCAACTTTGGTGATTTAGTAAGAACCGCCATCAAGCAAAAGTCACTACCAAATCTGTTAGGGCAATTCTCTGAGTGCAGTACAGTGCGAGACGCCTTGGAGCACTCGCGTGATGTGTTTACTTATGACGCTACCAACGTTAGCGTTGGACTTGAAACCGTGCACGGAAGAACCTGGTATTGGTGTAAGCGGGAGAATGATGGCAGTGACCCGTTTATTAGGTCTGAAGTCTGGGCTGTGTTGTATGCGATTGAGTTAGTGCGAGCACTGACCAAGAGTCAATGGACACCAAAACAGCTTAAAATCCAGATTGATGAAATCGAGCTTTACCAAGCGATCATTGGCAAATCGACTCAATACATCGTCAGTAATGATCGTATCGAGTGGCTAATCGAAGATGAGATTTTAGATCAGCAGCCCAACATCACGGCCAAAGATACCGAAACCCAGGCTCCACTTGTCACCTGGCATGCCAACTTTACCGACCAAGTTTTTACCGCACTGCTACCCTATGTACGAGAACATAACTTAACACTCGAAAACGCGGCCAAACTCCTTAAACTGTCCCCACGAACATTACAAAGGCGCCTCAAAGAGGAACGTACCAACTTTCGTCATATCAAAGACAACTTGGTATTCACCGTTGCCGTAGATATGATGAGTGAGGAGCTGTCTCTTACTCATATTGCCAGTCAACTTGGATTCTCTGATATTTCCCATTTCTCACGCTCGTTTAAACGCATTAGCGGCCTAACGCCCAAGCTCTACCAAAAAACGGTGTTGAACCTTAACCACAACCATAGAGCTCAGTAAGATTACATGGCAATCCATTACTAACTGTTACACATCGAGAATGAAAACTATAATTAGGACATATACATAACCGACTCATGCTGGTAGCGTGTCGGCGGTATTGAATAATGAGTTTTAGAGGTTGTTACTGTGCGTATACTTGCTTGGTTTTTTGCTGTTGTTTCGGTGAGTTCGTATGCCAATGATTGGAGTTGGCAAGATCTAGCACAGGAGATAGACGCACCAAGTTACAGCAATCATTTTAAAGACTACGACATCAGAGCCCGCTACGATTTAATGATGATTGTTGACTATCAAAATAGTCATGATGAAGAAAAATCAACGCGCGAAGACGATTATAGACAAGCCCTACTTCGCTTTGCTGAGAAAGGCATCAACATCCTTGATCTGATTGAGGAGCAAAAGCTAATCGACGAAGATCATTCAGACTGGAACATGAAGGTAAACAATGATCTGATTGGCAAACAAGGACGACTCCCGGGGTTTATCGTTCCACTTGAATTCGATAACTTAACAGTCACTGAATTTATCCTGGTACCCACTGCCGGTGCCTGTATCCACACCCCGCCCCCACCAGCGAATCAAATGGTCGTCGTTAGCTTTCCTCAAGGCGTTAAATTTAGAGGTTTGTATACCCCAGTCTGGGTGGAAGGCACGCTGGCTCAACAAACCAACTCATCTAATATTGAGCTGTCAGACGGTGCCACGGATGTGACCACCGCCTATACAATGGAAGCTCAGTCAGTAGAAGTGTACGAGTAAAACCCTAAGCGAAATTATTCGCTCCCTGTTTCAATCGTTCGTGGACGCTGACCAAGACGATAGATCTTTTCAGCGCGCGTACCGAAGAACCAAAAGCTTGCTGCGAGTACGGCAAAAAACAGTGCTTTATGCGTGCCTTCCCAAAAGTATTCAACGAATCGGGTATACAGGTTAATAAACACAAAAATGAGACCAAAGCCACGGTTTAGCTCATCGTCAAACTTAATACCATGATAAAGCGCTGCAAGCGAAGCGATCAGTAACAATACCGACCAATGGATGAGGGAAAACTGGCTCACATCCCCCCACTCTGCGAAATCGGCGTAGTTGCCAAAAATGGAGACAACCCAAAGCGACAAGAAAAACAGAATCAACCCATACGCGCGAGTCGTAATGGAAAAGTCTTCAAACTGTGGCCACTTGCGCTGCGTTACCATCCCTAACGCAACCAGAATTGCACTAAACAACACAAACCTCAGAGGCAGCGTCATGCCAAGAAAGTAACCAGACTCATCCCACTGGTAGGTTTCAATGCCAAACCAAATGCTCAGACTAAGCAAGGCACACGCCCACACCAACAAGGATGGTATCCAAAATCCAAGTAATCCATAAACAATGGATGCAAGTAAGATCAGTTTCGTTAAGTTATTGGTTTCAATGACTTGACCAATAAAATAGATAGAAATAGCGGTACTGATGATACCCAATACGAATAACGCTTCATTACTGAAGGTTTTATCTGGAGCGCTCGTCTTTCTTCTTACACCGTAGAGATAAAAGCCCGCGGCTACAACAGCAAAAAATCCACTCTTAGCGATATCAGGCGCACTAAAAATTTGTTCGATAAGCTCAATTAACCACTTGTCGAGCAAGACTGACAAGACTGAGAGTACGATACATAAAATAGCGACCCAGAATGAGTACTTAGCAATCAGTGACCAGTCAATGCTTGCAACTTCATAACTGCCTTTGAGTTTGCTGCGATCGTCATCAGTGATCACACCTTCTTCGTGCCATTGGTCAATCGCACTGCTTACCACGCGACTTTCTCTTTTTGACAGTTTCATCGCTCTATTCTTCCGTTCATTTACTTGAGGCTAACCCTCAAAATTTGTCGTCACACTATACAAATAGCTGAGACTTCGCAAACAAAACAGCGTCTCCAGATATCAGAACTTTGTCATGTTTTAGTAAGCCATAGAGAACGCCCGTTCGCGCTGAGGCTTGCAGCGCAGTTAAACTTGTCTTGTTCAACCTTTCGCCCCAATAAGGCATGAGGCCAGCGTGAATCGATCCTGTCACAGGATCTTCGTCCCCTCCATTTGCTGGCCAAAAATATCGGGAAACAAAATCATAGTGATCATCATCACTTAACGCTGTTGCGACCACATCGAAAGGCGCCAAGCGCTTTAACTGTTCATTATCTGTTTCCAAATCGAGCAAATCACTGGCTTGGTCATACACAGCAAAATAGGCTTGCTCACTTCGTAAAATATGTTTGGGTTTTATAGAAAGACCGTCTAGGAGAGGCGTTGGAATTTCTGCTACCGGGTATGGAGCGTAATTGGGAAAAGTCATTTCGATTTTTCCCTGCTCACCTTTTGATACGACTAAGTCACCGACCTTTTCCGTAGAAAACGTGATTTTGCCTGTTAGTTTGAATTGCTCAAACAGCACATATGCCGATGCCAACGTCGCGTGACCACAAAAATCGATTTCCATCATGGGGGAAAACCAGCGGATGAAGTAGTGGTTGGTACCAAGGTGTTTTAAGAAGGCTGTTTCGGACAAGTTATTCTCGATTGCGACGTTTTGCATCCAAGTTTCATTCTGGTAATCATCAACGACGATGACAGCGGCACTATTGCCTTTAAATGGAACTTGGGTAAACGCATCAACAATCCATTGCTCAGTCATTGGTATCCTTCCCTTACTTTGCTGATCCCCGCTCAACTAGCTCGATTGGTGTAGGCAATCCGCTTGCGGTAGATTCGATAAACTAGAGCAAGTAGTATACAAACAATAGCAGGTACAACAAGCGCCAAAAATTCCAAGCTCTTGAAAAGTAAAGCACCAACAATGCCGCCAAGAATAAAGCCAAGCAAAATTGTCACAAACAGCTTCGCTTTACGCTTATCGAATGTCTCTCCACGCAACGTAGAGCCAATCATAATCCCAAGATCAGTGACAATCCCAGTCACGTGCGTTGTACGAACAACCGCACCGCTAAATGTCGTTGCGAGCGCATTCTGCAGGCCACACGCCGCCGATGCAAAATAGCTACCGGCTTGCGAGCCACTAAGCAAAAAGTATGTCGCAGTGAATAAAAATAGGCTCTCGATACAAAGTAGCCATTCGTACTGTCGACCAAGCTTAAGTGATACGTTCGAAATGAATAGCCCAGAAATGGCCGACCCAACAAGAAAACTCACAACAATGGCCGACAAGTGCCCTGCCGCTGACCAATCATTGATTAGCTGAGTTCCAAGTAGCGTTGCCGTCCCTGATAGGTGTGAAATAGCTTGGTGTTGAAATCCTAGTAGACCGATAGCGTTTACGGTTCCCGCAAGCAACGCTAGAACAAAAGCTCCAGATTCAATCCAACGTGGTAGTTTAGAGATCACCTGAGTACCTCACGACAACAAAATAGGTTAACGACAAAATAGACTAGCGACGATTAAATCGAAGCGTGCATCATAGTCCTATCGAGCGGGTTTTCTTTGATTTGAAGCACATAATGTGTTGCGGACCGGCTTCTCCCCCTAAATAGAGGTCTCCAGTGTCATCAAAACCGACTTTTTGATACAACTGGTAAGCGACGGTGTTTTTGCAATTGACGGTCAGATACAAATCACAGGGCGCTATGTTAAGCCAAGAATGAAATTGTCCGGTAATGAGGTTCAGAGAAGCTTTGGCAAGCCCAAGTCCTTGATAGCGTTTATCGATAAAGTAGGCTCTTAGCCCTATCGCGCCGCTAGGTGCATCGCTCATAGTGCTTGCATAGCCTTGATCGAGTAAAAAGAATCCTACCGCTATGTCATTGGAATAAATGACCCATTGGGTCTCTAATGGCTTGGTGAGACTTTTATGAACAATTTCCGACGTGATACCCACAAATGGGAGTTGGCTGTCTTCTACCGAAAGATTGACTAACTCCTCGGTAACTGGAACGTCTATTTTTCTAATCGTTAACGTCATAAAACCAATCCATGTTCATTCCAATCAAACTCCATTTGTTTCGCCGTTTTTAACGCCACCTCTCTGCCCTTTAGCTTTTCAACCAACCTTAGGCTCATATCGATGCCCGCAGATATCCCCCCAGAGGTCACTATGCTGCCAACATCCACCCAACGTACTCCAGACTTAACCGTCAAATTCGGAAACTTCGCTTTTAAATCATCTTGGTCTTCCCAATGAGTAGTGACCGCTTGATTGGTAATAGCCCCAGCTTTGGCTAACAAAAAAGCACCGGTACACACCGAAGCGACGAAATCCGCCTGTTGCGAAACTTTGGCAATCCAGTCCATAGATTTGTCATTATTCATCTCTGGTTCGTGAATACCGCCGGGAATAATGACAACGTCAAGTTTTGGATGACTTAGAATCGAGTGATCAGACTGAACGTTAAATCCGCCGCGCGCACTTACCGTACCGTGGTTATGTGATAGCAAACTGACGCTCCACATGTCTTCATCAGACAAAAAGCGGTTTGCCGTAGAAAACACCTCAAACGGACCTGCGAAATCCAATACCTCGACGTCCCTATAGATATAAATCCCAATGTTCATGGCACCCGCCCTTTGTTAATACTCTGTTACCCACACTATTCAGATCTAACAAAAATATCAACTTCTGCGCGCACACTATTGTTTGCTGAACAAAGTGTTTGCTGAACAAAGTGTTAACTAGAGTTGAAGTCACGCTTTACGACAAACGCTTATACATCACATAACTATCAACATAACCAAGGCGACCATGGTTATAAGCTCTAGGTATCGTACCTATGATCTCGAAACCTAACCTCTTCCAAAGCTCTACCGCAATCTTATTGGACGATACAACACTGTTAAACTGCATCGCTTCAAACCCTAGCTCAATTGCTACTTGCTGAGAGTGCTCACACATTTGCCTTGCTATACCTTTACCTCGAGCATTTTCTGAAACCATGTAACCACAGTTGCAAATATGACGACTTGGTCCAGCAGCATTTGGCTTGATATAGTAGGAGCCCAATATCTCACCTTCAACAACATAGACAAAGGTCTTTAAAGGTACCTCGCACCATATTTCACGTGACTGCTCTAGCGTCATATGTGGTTCGAACGCGTAGGTTTCTTGAGCGGCGATGATTTGTGAAAAGGTAGGCCAAAATGCGTCAAAATCCTCTTTCGTCATTTCACGTAACATAGACTCTTCCTTGTCTCTAATATAAATCGGTTCAAACGCGCTCGAGATGATTCAACGGCGACCAACCCATTGCATCTTTGTCGCTGGACTTTGCACACCAAATCCAACCGTTGAGTTCAAATTCTGCAACAAGTAATTCACCCACAGATAAGCGATGCTCAATAGCCTGGTAGTCTTTCTGAACGGTTGCAATATCACTCTCTATGATGAGAATTTGCTTAGGAACCCAGCCCTTTTTGTCTTCGCCACGACAAAATATCCAATTCGGCCAATCACCGTGAGCGTCAGACTCTTCGATTACCTTGAGCTGCTCTCCTTTTGTGATGATGATTGGTTTCTCAGGGGTGTCTGTGTAGTCTTTAACGACCTTGTATTGCATATTGCATCCTTTCTTTTTCATGCGCGACCTAGATACCCTAAGAAACAAGATAAGCCAGCAAGTCTACTACTTGTTTCGGTGTCGTCGCCCATGCTTGCGCCGCACCATCGACCTCTTTCAGAGCGTGCACCAAGCTGTCGTCGTGTAATGTAAGGTTTGCCAAGTGCTGCGCAGTAACCTGCATCAAAAGCGGCGTTCCACTGTTTGTACTTATCGCCAAACCGGATAATCGCAACGTCACACGCTTTGATGGCTGTTTGAATGCGTATTGCGTTTACTTTGGCAGACTTATGATCGCGCCAAAACTGCTGAGACTCGACACCTAAGCCGTCGCCTGCAGCATCACTTGATTCATGATGGGTATTGGCAGAGGTGAAGCTGATATCAAGGCTCTTCGCTTTGCATCCCTCAATGATCTGCTCTCGCCAGTCGGTATGAATTTCACCTGATAGATAGACTTTCAACACGTACTCCATTAACACATTGATTTTTAAGTCAGTCTACCCTCAACACACGGGCTGAGCAATGATGTTATTACTTACAGAAAGTATCGATGTAGAGCGCTTCTACCTTTTCTCTCGCCCACGGAGTTCGGCGCAAAAACTTTAATGAAGATTTAATTGAAGGGTTGTTGTAAAAGCAGTTGATCTGAATTTCCGCATCCAAACCTTTCCAGCCGTAATGCTCTTGAAGACGGACTAATATTTTTTCTAACGTTAGACCATGTAATGGATTGTTGGGCTGCTCTTGACTCATGTTTTGTACCTGAAATTAGTTAACGGGCGGCAGTGTAACAGATTGTGCTTTCACAAGCCGCAGATTCATCATCGGAGTTACAAGCAACTACTTTAGTGAGTAGTTCGCATAGCCTGAACAGCTTCTTTGATCGAATTGAATCCAATTTTGATAACACATACTTGAGCCAGTGCAAATTCATGGGCTTGTACCAACGATGTCACCTCTTCAAGTGTCAGAGTTTTATACTGAGCTTTGAACGAGATGTTATGACTGGAGTCCAATTCTACCTTGAAAACCTCTCCGCTAGAGTCGATCAATATGTCTTCGTCACTGGCAATGAGTGACTCCAACTCATTAACTAAGTCAGCTTCCAATGCAAGGAATAGCAATTCATCATCACCTTCGAGTTTAAATAGACATGGCCATTGGATCATAATTGTGTTCGTTAATAACTAAAGGTATTTATACGCATTATTGTACGCTTCAATCTCTATTGGCGATTCTTGATAACCAAATATCTTTAACTGCAAGAAGTATTCACGAGTGATGCCCTCTAGGCTTAGCTCCTCAGCTTGACGCACATGGATTAATTCATGAGACAGCAGCAGTTTATCACCTTTTGCGGCATGCTTAATGTAAATGCCATAGCCATAAGTCATCCCTACTAAGTATGGCGAATCTAGCCCCAACTGCTCCATTTGAAACTTAAGAGATTCATTCTTGGGCATAGGTAATTCATCAACATACAATACCCTAACCCTCTCGGGATGCTTTATACCGACGCGCTGAGCAATGTCCATATACTGCGGCAATAATGGGACACCATTTTCTAGCGCGCGCCTTTCATTATTCTTAACAAACTCAAGCGCTAACGGCATATAAGGGTCAATTTGATCCGTGATGTATTGCGGTGGGTTTTGGTACAACTCGTGGTTGTCTTTACAACCGACTAGGCCACTAAAAAGTAATGGGATAAAGAGTACCGTTGTATACTTAAGCAATGAAAACCTACCTTAACAGATTGATTAAAAGCCATATTTAAGTCAAACAACGCTACCACAACTGTTTGAATAGCCGGAAAGGTAGGTGTGTTTCTATACTGTCTCTCGCAATTTTGGCACAAAAAAACGCGCTAGCTTAACTAGCGCGTTTTTCATCAAAATTCAATTACGCTTGAGCTGGGCGTAACATAAACCAGTAAGGGAAGTTTTCACTCTTAGAAAGGACTTCAAAACCACGTCGTTCAAACGTCTTCACGACCTTTTCACTTGAGGCAACAACATACGTTGGCTTGCCTGCCGCATCGGCTTGATCAGTGACCGTTTTAATAAGTGCACTTGCTAAACCTTTACCACCTGCTTTCGGAGATACTCCCAAGCCCCATAGCCAGTAGCAGTCTTGCATTGGAGGTACGGCAAGCATTTGTTCGCATACTTCTTTGGCAATCTCGATTCGGTTAGAACCCATCATGCGAGTAACGATAGATAACACTTCCATTTTCTGCATGACATCGGGTTGATGAGTGCCTGGCGGGCGCATGATAACGCAGCCATCCCTTTCAGGTGTTGTGTAAACTTCTCCACCAGCAAGTCCCCATTCACCAACGGCCCAACGCCAGTAACAATCATGGGCAAAATCTGCCACTTCATCTTGACGCAGTGCGGCTTGCATTGCTTCGTTGTCTGCGTATGCATCTAAGAACATGGCACATAAATCAGACACGGCAGTGTAGTCGGCTTTAATAATTTGTAATTCAGACATGCTACTTCCTCTTGGCTAATATGGGTTAGCAAGTACAACTTTCCGCTTGCTAGTCTTGAATTGTCACCTGTTTAGGTTACTTACGTGCAAAACACTTTGTCAATCATCCGACGAAGCATTTGACTACTCGCTAACCAAATCACAACACTATTTCAATATTAGCCAATGCTCTACCTTTTGTTACTAAATGTATCATCAGGACTTATAGAGATTCATTTGCAACAATAAGCAGCTATTCCGCTTCTAACAAACAGCCGTTATATCTGCTCCTGAGAGCGTTTAAGGAAAATAGCAACGACAGCCGCAATCGCGAGAGCAAAACAATAGTAAGAGTTCGCGATGACATCCAATGGCGACAAGTTAAATACCGAGCCTAGCAATAGTACCTGAGCACCGTACGGAAGCAGCCCTTGGATTACACAAGAGTAGATATCTAGTAGACTTGCCGAACGTTTTGGCTCGACTTGATACTCATCGGCCAACTCTTTAGCCACACTGCCCGACACAATAATCGCCACGGTGTTGTTCGCAGTACATAGGTTGACCATTGAAACTAAACCAGCGATACCAAACTCACTTGCTCTTCGGCTTGACGTTTTATCATGGGTCGAGCCAAAAGTGCGAATAGCTCGACTCACTAGCTTAGTTAAAAATGCCAACCCACCTTGCTGGCGCATCAGCTCACTTAAACCACCAATTAACATCGATAACAGGAAAATTTCCTGCATATTACCAAAACCAGTGTAAATATCTTGGCCGAGTGTCGTTAGACTGTAGTCATCAACAGATAGCAAACTCACTCCACCAGCAAGCAAAATACCGACAGTCAACACAACGAACACATTCAAACCAGATACCGCAAGAACAAGAATGGCCAAATAAGGCATTACTTTCAGCCACTCAATATCGCCAGTCTCAGGTAAAGGCGTCGCCGAACTATTGAAAGCAAAAATAAGCATCGCAACTAACGCAGCGGGAATCGCGATTTTGACGTTCTCTTTAAACTTGTCTCTCATGTGACACCCTTGAGAGCGCGTCGCTGCAATAGTGGTATCCGAGATAATCGACAAGTTGTCGCCAAACATCGCACCGCTAAGCACTACACCCGCTGTCAACGGAATGCTTATTCCCGCTGACTGGGCTATTCCAAGAGCAACCGGAGCAACTGCTGCGATTGTTCCCATTGACGTCCCCATTGCAGTGGCAATAAAGGCAGAAATAAGAAAAATGCCTGGCAAAATCATACTGGTTGGGATGGCCGAAAGGCCAAGATTTACCGTTGCATCTACGCCGCCCGAGGCTTTAGCGACCGCAGCAAAAGCACCAGCCAACAAATAGATCATGCACATTGCAACGATGTCTTGATGGCCAACACCACGTAAAAACTGCTCAATAGCACGGTTAAGCTTCTCTTTACTCAGCAAGACTGCTAATACCACAGCTGGAAGCGCTGCAATCGGTGCTGGTAGCTGATAGAAAGCAAATTCAACCCCTTGCCAAGATAGGTAGCTACCTACTCCAATAAAAAGAGTTAAAAAAAGCGCAAGAGGTAACAGAGCTACGCCAGAAGCTTGAACTAATTGAGAGGTTTTATGTTGTGTAGACATACTAAAAGTCGCGTCGATGACAGAAAGGCGAGCAGACTAATCTCAACCAATAGACTTGTCAACGTCTAGACGTCCAAATGGCCGATAATTAATTACGAAACGAAATGAGTTGCGTATAAGTCATTAGAGCGCTGTGGAATAGTGGTCATAGTGCCCAAGCCAAGCGATCGCCTCATTCATTGGCATCGCTTTGGCATAATAGAACCCTTGTGCAACCTTAATTCCGTACTCTCTTGCGAAAGCCTGCTGCTGTGCCGTTTCTACCCCTTCAATAACAATATCAAAGCTGAGCTCCTTAGAGAGTACAGTGATTGCTTTAATAATAGCTCTTGTTTCTGGCTTATTCGCTGCCTCTTTAGTAAAGGAGCTATCGATTTTAACGGTCGAGAATGGGAAGTTTTTCAGTAAATCTAGCGAGGCATTACCAGTGCCAAAATCGTCCAACTGCAATGAAAAGCCCATTTCATTAAGTCGGTCTAAAGAAAGCAGTGTTTCTTGCTTATTTCGAAATATCGCGGTTTCAGTAAGTTCGAGTGGAAAACGGCTCGCACTCAGTCCTGTTTCAAGCACCCTACGTTTCATAAATGGAATAAAGTGCTCATGTTCAAGTTGTACAGCAGAGATATTGATCGACACCGTATGATTGAAACCGCTGCTCTCCAACCTACGTTGAAACTCAATGCATTTTTCAAACACAAACTCGCCAACCCTTATAATATCGACGGTTCTTTCGAGCATTGGTACAAAGACAGCCGGACTCACGTAACTGCCATCACTTTGTTTCCAACGTAGCAAAGCTTCAAATCCTGTCACATTCAAGGTACCTACTTCCACTTGAGGCTGAAACCAGACTTCGAAACTGCCCTGCTCAACCGCTCTGCGGAGTTTATGGTATAAACTGAATTTACGTCGGCTCGCCTCACCAATATCAACCGTGAAACGCTGAATGCCTGATGTACTCACAGGATTACGTTTAGCAAAATACATTGCAGTATCTGCGCAGGAAAGTAGCGACTTGATCTCTACGCCGTCATCTGGAAAGCGTGCTATCCCAATAGAGCAATCAATCCGGAGTTGAGTAGATTCAAAAGTCACGGGAAGACGCACGAGCGCTTGTAACTCACGAGCAAACAACAATGCTTCTTGCTCACTATCTGCGAAATGCAGAATAGCGAATTCGTCTCCGCCTAAACGAGCGATACTGTCACGCTCATCAGAGAGCTGTGAAATAGCAGCGCTCACCGTTTTCAACAGTGTATCACCGGCTAAATGGCCTAAGTTGTCGTTCACAGACTTAAAGTTATCGATATCTAAAAAAAACAAGAACGCGCTACGGTTGTTTTCAAGAAGGACTTTAAAGCGCTCAAAAAAGCTCAATCGATTAGGAAGACCGGTAAGAAAATCGGTTCGAGCGAGAGAAACAGCGTTGCTTTCTGCCTCTTTACGCATCTCGACTTCTGCGACGAGCGCTTTTTTACTCACGGTTGTCACTTGTAGCTCCCGGTACATCTCCTCAAGGCTTTGAAACAGTTCATGCCATTCTCTAATTCGAGAGTTTTTTGATTGGGTTGCGTCATAATTGGCGTAATCCTGGCCGATTTTCTTCATTTCATGGCGCACAGTTTTAAGCGGCACAATCAACGCTGTATACAGCACAATCAAAACGACAAGTGAGAGAAACGTGGTGCTGCCCACCGCCACTGTTTGATACCAAGATAGTCGCGATACCTCGAGCGTCGCGAGCTGTCTCGCCTCTTCACTCAAGTTATGCAGTTGCGTAATCAGATTCTGACTGTAAGCGTTCAGATTGATGGTGATCCACTGAATATCCTTGTCAATCGTTGCTTCGCTCAATCGCTCAAATTGCATTCGAATCCTAGATATATCGGTAGACAGACGCTTGGCCAACATCTTCTCTTCTAGCTGAGTGATGTTGAGTAGTTGACCTGCTTGCTTCTCAATCTTGTCGAGGGTATCCGACCACTGGGTTAAAGAATCAGAACGACGATAGAGGTTATAATCAGCGACGATTACATTTAAACGTGATGCTTGTTGGCTGATTTCAAAAGCCTGTTCATCCAACGACAGTACTTCATCTCGCACCGCGTTTTGCTTTTGGGATAGGTAGGCCGTGGTTAGCATGAAAGCGGCAACCAAAGTAACAAACAGGGTTAAGATTTGTTTAATACTCGTTTTCATAGTCTAAAATCGTCTGTCTAAGCGGCGCTGCATCACGAAGCGGTTTTGGTCTTAATAGGCTTTTCGTATCTGTCGTTGAGTCTGCTGACAGTCCATGCGACTGCAACCACACGAACTCTCGATCAAACAACGCGATGAGTGGCTGGTAAAGTGACACCGATAACACGCTGTCTGCGAGAAGCTTTTGCACTTGTTTGGCATCAGCATTAAAGCTGTCCATCAGCACTTGCTTGGCATAATCAGGCTGCTCTTCAAGGACAGATTCTGCGTCAATCATCGCAAGCAGCAATCGCGATACGTCTTCATCGGAAAGGCGTCGATGCGCCAGCATCAATTCATATTGCAGGAACGTTCCGGGAAAGTACTTCACAAAGCCGGTCTGGTTTGTTTGAGAAATAAGCTCTGAAACAAAGGGCTCTCGAATGGTTATATAGTCGCATTCACCTTCAATGAGGTGACGATTGAGCTCAGAGACGGGCACAAATTTAAAGATGACATTTTGCGCGCCACTTCGTTCAGTCAAAGCTTGTCCAAAAAAGTGCAGCGCCGATACATATTGCGTACAAAGCACCTTATTTTCGAGATCCGCGAGGCTCGAAAATGGTTGCAGGCTTGCAATAGCATTGGAGTTATCTGAATCAAAGACCGTCGCCACTACACGATAATCCGGTAGTAAATTTTGACGTGCGAGATAGGCAATATCCGCGGCGAATATGACGTCAGCATCGACTTTACCATCAATCACTGAACGCAGCGCTAATGTTCCACTGGGTCTAGGTTCGATTGTCAGGTTCAGATTTTGTTTTTCAAACCTTTCCGCGGCATGGGCGAGATACAACAAGCTTGCACCGGGCTGAAGACCCGTTACCACGGTGACATTTTTAGGTAGAGATTGCGTTGTTTCCTTCTCGCCACAGCTCAAAAGCAGTGTGGCGCACAACATCATAATCGGCACACGTCCCATGTAATGTACCTCGCCTTTTTCTTTTAATATAGTAAACAATTGGCCGTATTGTATATTTCCTTCAGAAGTACAAAAGAATGAGCAATTAGGCAGCAACAATATCTTAAAAATAGATTGTTGATTGCCATGCTTTGGCAGCGGTGGTCTAATATGGACTCAACGGAAAGCCCTGATTGTAAAGGCTCTCTCTCAGAACAAAGGAAGCATGCCCCATGTCTCAGCACCAACCCACTTTTTTCTTCTTCGATTACGAAACTTGGGGGGTGAGCCCGGCGAAAGACAGGCCTTGTCAGTTCGCTGGGGTAAGAACGGATGCAGACTTTAATATCATTGGCGAGCCTTTGGTCATTTATTGCCAACCACCCGCCGATTACCTTCCTTCACCAGAAGCCGCGCTCATTACCGGAATTACGCCTCAGCTATGCCAAGAAAAAGGGCTCTCGGAGCCTGAGTTCATCGCCAAGATTCATGAACAATTAGCGACGCCAAATACCACCAGTCTCGGCTATAACAGCATTCGCTTTGACGATGAAGTGACTCGATACACTTGCTACCGCAATTTCATCGATCCTTATGCTTGGAGCTGGCAAAACGGAAACTCTCGTTGGGATCTACTCGATGTAATGAGAGCGTGTCACGCACTGCGCCCAGATGGTATTGAGTGGCCAGAAAATGAAGAAGGATTTACCAGCTTCAAATTGGAGCACCTTTCTGTTGCCAACGGTATTGAGCATGAAAATGCTCACGATGCGATGGCCGATGTCATCGCTACTATTGAGCTCGCGAAAAAAGTTAAAGCGGCTCAGCCTAAGCTGTTTGATTATTTCTATTCAATGCGCCAAAAGCGCAAATTGAACGAGTTGGTTGATATCGTCAATATGACGCCACTAATGCACGTCTCAGGAATGCTCGGGAAAGAGTGTCAGTACACTAGCTGGGTCGTACCAATTGCTTGGCATCCTACCAATCAAAACGCAGTTATTGTCGCGGATTTAGCGAAAGATCCTCAGCCTTTGCTCGATCTTGATGTTGAAGCGCTGCACCAAAGACTCTACACCAAGCGCGATGAACTCGGTCAAGATGAGCTTCCGGTGCCACTCAAACTTATTCACTTAAACAAGTGCCCAATTCTAGCGCCGGCCAAAACACTCACTGCCGAAAATGCAGCGAACATTGGTATTGACCGAGAGCAGTGTTTAAAGAACCTTGCGCTTATTAAGCAGCATCCAGAAGTTCGTGAGAAGTTGATCGGCCTCTACAGCATTGAACGTGAATATGCAGAAGACAATGATGTCGATACTCAACTCTACAGCGGATTCTTCACTCCTGCGGATAAAAGTGCGATGGATATTATTCGCGAGACAGATCCGAATAATCTGTCTGCATTAGACATTAGTTTTAGTGATCCTAGAATTGAACCTCTGCTATTCCGATATCGCGCGCGCCATTTCGCTTGGACGCTTGATGAGTCGGAGCAGGCAAGGTGGACAAATCATTGTCGTGAGTTTTTCGAAAGTCGTATTGAAGACTACATGCTAAATATGGAAAACTTAGTTCACGAACATGAGTCTGACGAGAAAAAGCTCGCCATACTAAAATCCGTCTACCGCTACGTGGAGCGTCTCGTTTCTTAACACCTTCATCCACGTAGTCGAAGGCAGCCTAATTATTCTATGTTTAGGCTGCCCACTGTATGAACACTCTATTTTTTACTAAGAGGAAGCCATGCTAAAAACCGTGCTTCGCTATGTAGCCTCTTTTGCCATTATTTTTGTTTCACTTTGGTTAGGTAACGCCCTTCAAAGCCTACTCGACGTATCCATTCCCGGAAGTGTGTTTGGCATGTTGCTTCTATTTGCCGGCCTCGCCAGCGGCGTTGTCCCGGTTCGCCTAGTGCAACCCGGAGCTCATGTGTTTATTCGCTATATGATTTTGCTATTTGTGCCGATAAGTGTCGGCCTGATGAATCACTTCGATATGCTAGTGAGCAACGCACTCCCTATTCTAGCTAGTGCTGTGGGTGGCTCTTTGATCGTATTGATTGTGCTTTCGGTGTTCCTTGATCGCTTTTTAAAGAAGGGAGACAAATAATATGTGGCTTCCTGTCACCGTTATCGTGTTTTTTATTGCTCGCTTTATCGCCATAAAAGCGAAGAATCCCATTTTCAATCCGCTTTTACTTAGCATCGCAATGCTAATCCCTCTGCTACTGATACTAAATGTACCGTTTGATACCTATTACGCAGACAACGAGTGGATTAGCTACTTGCTTCAACCTGCGGTTGTTGCCCTAGCCTATCCCTTGTATGAGCAACTTCCTCAGATACGCCAAAACTGGCGCATCATTGCCCTTGCCTGCGGTGTGGGAAGCATCGCGTCAATGTTTACAGCATCGATAATCGCCGTATCGCTAGGTGCAGACACGGAGCTTATTGCTAGCTTACTCGGTAAGTCCGTTACTACTCCTATAGCGATGGAGGTTTCTAGTCATCTCGGTGGCGAGCCTGCGATCGCAGCCATCCTTGTGTTACTTGTTGGTCTATTCGGTGCCATAATGGCCTATCCAATTTACCAACTATTAGGCGTCACCCATCCGATTGCGAAAGGCCTCACGATGGGAACGGTATCTCACGCTCTAGGCACAGCTACGAGCGCTGAAAAAGATCCTCGCGATGCCGCGTTTAGCTCTCTAGCACTGGTAATATGCGGTGTTATTACCTCCGTACTAGCCCCCTCTATGTTCGCCTTTTCAATTTGGTTAAGCCATTGGCTTGGCTAATACCTATTGCGGGTTGTCGATTCTAACAATCCGCAATTTTGTGTGACCTCACTCTTATATTGCAATATTTACAATTGTTGCACTCACACATGTGATCGGCATCACCTTTAGTTCCTTGAAACTTGCTTAGAATGTAAAAAAACACTTAATCACATAGGAAACCGCATGACTGATCGTTTTGATTCTGCGTTGGCCGACACTCCAGAGCATATTGCCACCTTTTTAAAGCCTATTTTAACGGCTCCAGATTTCGATGCGACTTTATCTAAAGAGCAGTTTGAAAAGCTCCAGGCATTGTCTGGTCTTGACGATAGCGAATTGCGTGTCGCCCTTTTACCTTTTGCAGCAGCGTATTCCTATGCGCCCATTTCAGAGTTTTTTGTCGGCGCAATCGTTCGTGGGTTATCCGGACGCCTTTATTTTGGTGCCAACATGGAAATCATCGGCGCTCAGCTTGGTCAAACCGTCCATGCCGAGCAGTCCGCTATCAGCCACGCTTGGATGAAAGGTGAAAATGGTCTGAAAGACATCACTATCAACTACAGTCCTTGCGGTCACTGTCGTCAGTTCATGAACGAACTCACCACCGCAGATTCTTTGGTTGTGCAATTACCACAACGTGATGAAATGACGTTACAAGAGTACCTACCAGAATCCTTTGGCCCTAAAGATTTGGGTATTTCTGACGCGCTAATGAGTCCTAAACAACACGGGCTAACAACCGATGAGACAGACACATTGGTTCTAGCTGCTGTCGACGCGCTTAATCAAAGCCACTCGCCATATACTAAGAACCTTAGCGGCGTTGCTATTAGCACTAAAGACGGCAATACCTACAACGGTGCTTATGCGGAAAACGCCGCATTCAACCCTAGTCTGCCTCCGCTTCAAGTTGCTTTCATGCAGCTATTACTCGCAGGGCAATCGTTCGAAGATATTAAACTCGTGGCTCTTGCAGAAATGGCCTCCGGCAAAATCAGCCACCTTGCTGATACACAAGCGACGCTTGAAGCGATCGACCCAGATATTCCATTGGAATATATCGCTTTATAGTCATCGGTTTTATTGAACAAAATCATAGCCTCGCCCTATTGCGAGGCTATTTTTTTAGCGATTCTAGTAACTCAATTAATTTTAGGCGCAAACGTTTGCTTTTTGAGGATAATCCAGTATGATCCTCGGCAATTCTTCCTCATGAACGTCAAGGATTTTATATGTTTGGTACAGCAACTCGTGAAAACGCTACACGTGTATTACTGTTGGGCTCTGGTGAACTAGGTAAAGAAGTCGCCATCGAATGTCAGCGACTTGGTTTAGAAGTCATCGCCTGCGATCGCTACGAAGACGCACCAGCAATGCAAGTCGCTCACCGTAGCTATGTACTTGATATGTTGGATGGGGAAGCGCTAGAAGCCATCATCGAGAAAGAGAAACCAAGCTATGTGGTTCCTGAAATTGAAGCCATCGCAACGGACAAGTTAGTCGAGCTTGAAAGCAAAGGACTCAATGTCGTCCCTACTGCGAATGCGACCAAGCTCACCATGAACCGTGAAGGGATCCGACGCTTAGCAGCAGAAGAACTCGGGTTGAACACCTCCCCTTACCAGTTTGCAGACAACTATGACGATTTTAAAGCAGCCGTTGAACACGTTGGTGTTCCTTGCGTCGTTAAACCAGTAATGAGTTCGTCAGGCAAAGGTCAGAGCGTTGTCAAAACCGAAGCGGACATCGAAAAAGCGTGGAGATATGCTCAGGAAGGCGGCCGCACTGGTGCTGGTCGCGTAATTGTAGAAGGTTTCATCGACTTTGATTACGAGATTACATTGCTGACAGTACGTGCGGTTGACGGCGTTCACTTCTGCGCACCTATTGGCCACCGCCAGGAAGATGGCGACTACCGCGAATCTTGGCAGCCACAAGTAATGACTGAAAATGCACGCAAAGCAGCGGAGTACACAGCAGAGCAAGTGGTTAACGCACTTGGCGGCTACGGTATTTTTGGCGTAGAACTGTTCGTTAAAGGTGACAAAGTGATTTTCAATGAAGTATCACCACGTCCCCACGATACGGGCCTAGTCACACTGATTTCTCAAGAAATGTCTGAGTTTGCACTTCACGTACGTGCATTCACTGGTATGCCAGTCAATAGCATTGCTCAATATGGCCCTGCGGCTTCAGCGGTGATTCTTGGTCAAGGCACCTCTAATAACATTCGTTTTGAGGGTCTAGATGAAGCATTGGCACTGCCACAGACTCAGGTGCGCCTATTCGGTAAGCCAGATATCGATGGTCGTCGCCGTTTAGGTGTGATTTTGACTAAACGCAAATCGCTTGAAACAGCGGTAGATGAGGCAGTAAGCTGCGCGAAGAAAGTGAAAGTCATTTACTAAACACACACGTTCTATCAATGCCAGAAAGCAGGCTCTGGAATGATTCAGTGCCTGCTTTTTATTCTCTTTCCTTTACTCCGCATTTAACGTGACGCAGACCAAACGGCGAACTCGTTGCCACTGGGTTCAGTAAAATGGAAGCGGCAACCGCCGGGAAAATCAAAGATTTCACGAATAATCACGCCTTGGTTGGCTTCGACCTTTTTGTATGTTGCCTCTATGTCGGCGCTGTAGAAGACTAGCAATGCACCGCCATTTTCAGCCGTTGAACATAGCTCTGCACGATAGAAGCCGCCATTTAAGCCTTGATTTTCAAACGCTGTATAGTCATCACCATAATCCTGAAAAGACCAGTCAAATACAGCCGTAAAGAAACGCTTTGTTTTTTCTAAATCACCGGCCGCGAATTCAACGTAGTCCAGTTTTACTTGCTCACTCATTTCAGCTCCATTGTTTGAGTCATCAATTACCGTTCATAGTAAAAGATCTATCCCTTTAGGTTTGTGAGAAGATAGGCATTTATCTCAAACCTCCTACTGATCAGCTATACACTAGGATTACGTAACAGGTAATTGAGACAAACAAAATGTTCACTCGAACCATAGGGAATCAGGTCTAGCGTGCGCACTAAAAAGATTTCGCATTTAAATAAACTTTTCGCCAAGCCACCATTACTGCTTTTTATTGCAATGATGACAGGTTGTTTTGGTGATACACCGAATGCGCGCTTTCTTGATTACCAGAAACGCATTGTCAACATTCAGCAAAGTGAACTAATCCCTGCCCCAGTTCTTAAGCCGGTCGAGCTTCCCGCAAAGCGTCAGCTTACCAAAGAAATACCACGGACGACTCTAGGTCTAGTGGATAGCTACCAGCTAAGAAAATGCAATCTATTTGGCTTAATTGCAGAGCACAACTCAGTGCTTGGTAAAGTTCAGGATCAGTTTAGAAACTTCGACTACCAGTTGCAGCTTATTGATGGGCTTGAGCGATGCCTAACCTCAAATCAAATTGAGCCAGAGCTTAAAGAAAGTCTACAGAAAATATTGGATGTGAAGTACCAGTACTTACCTGACTACTTTTTTAATCTTGTTTACACCAGTGATGCCATGCGGCTGCAACTAAGTGGTTCGGATTGGATTGTGATGCGCGATGCCAGCCATGCATTACAAATAAGGGAGCCATTGGAGGCGTTCAATACTGTTGCCAAATTCATTGCTACCAGCGAACGAGGAACACTTGAGCGCCCTCCACTACTGACTGACTATCAAGAAACACTTGAAAAACAGAACGTGATTGGGCGTTTGGCCTTTTCTTTGGAAGCGAGTGAGCGATGGTTAAAAACGGTCACAGCTCAACTGCATCAATATGACGATAGCATTCCTTGTGGTAAAAACCGCGACATGTCACGCTTTAATTATCTCGTCAACGTCTTCAACGATGTCTTTGTCAAAGAGCTTCAACCCTACCTCTCTTACCTAGATTCTGAATATCAGGCATTGTCGGCTCAAACCCTGTTTGTATCGGCGCTGCTTCACACCAAGGATAACAGCGGTTACAGTCTTGAGGCGAAGCATCTCGCCTTCAAGCAAGCAAACCGTGCACATGTCGAGTACTGGAAACGTCTTTTTAGACGCTGTGGTCGCGACTTGTCCTCAGTGGTGAATCGATAAAAGCCATATCTTTGTTACTCCGTCTCTCGTATACGATGGTATCGCGCAAAGCGCGGTATGCCGTTTTCAGTCCACCCATTATGCTTAAACGTGACCGTCTTTCCTATTGCTGGAGGATTGGCTCTCTCTTCGTCGGTAAAACCCGTACCGATATAGAGTCGAACACCATCATTTATCTCCACCAATATTGCCCCCATCATACCGTCGTACTTTCCTTTGCCAGGTTTATATCCAACGACAATTCCTTCTGTATCTTGAACCGTTTTTACTTTAATTAAGCTATTGTTTCGTCCAGGGTGATAAATTTCATGACGCTTTTTCAGCATTAAGCCTTCAGCTTCATCGTGGGTTACTTGCGTAAGTAAAGCTTGTAGATCTTTGTGCGTCTCTACTACCTTTTGTTCAACACACTGAATATGCCTATACGGCAGCGACTCACAATAGTTTTTAAGGTAACCATATCGCTGTTCAAATGAACCTAAGTGACCTGGCACATCAAACAGCATAAAAGTAATTGCTTGCCACTGTGATGAATCAGGTACTTTATCAAGTACCGTTTTTTGTACTTGTCCAAAGCCACCTCTTCCTGCCCACAACTCCCCTTCAATCGTTATCTCAGGTAAGTCCTTAATGAACCACTTGGGCGCATTTAAAATACGACCGGATCGCGTGACCAACTCCTTCCCTGTCCAAATTGCTCGAATGCCATCGAGTTTTTCGCTGACATAATAGCTTACAAGGTCGATATCTTGATGGTATTCCAAAGCGTTGGTGACGTTGGGAGCTTGATCGAGAAATTGAATACCGTGCGCGTCCACTTTTGCCACTAGTGCAGCAAAAACAACGAGTGTAGATACTTTTTCCATCGGCTTATACACGTTAACTGCCTCTCCACTCTTTCCACTTAAAATGGCGTTGAATTAGATGTTAACGACAGTCTAGAAGTTTGAAGTAAGCGAGCCACGTACGTCGATAGAAATTACGAGTTAGGTGTGAAGAAGATTCGCAGAGAGACGTATCAATTACATTAAGATTTGATGCAGCCCGAAATTGCGAGGAATACGCTTCCTTTTACTTGTTGTTACTCAAAGTAAAAGGAAGCGAACTGAAGACTACTGTATACCCAGTTCAGTTTTAAGGGTAGCAATATGGTTAAGATCCATATTGTGTACTTTGAGCATCTGTTCAATCTGGCTCAGTGATGCAGTCGCAGAATCATATCGTTCGCACGAGTCTGATTTCGCATCCCATGATGTACCCTCAAGATACAAGTCACAGTCTTGTTTCAACCTTTGCAGGTTCGGAGTAATTTGAGCACGTTCTTGCTCCAGCTTAGCAACTTCAGCTTTGAGCTGAGCCTCGCGCTTAAATAACTCTTGAGACTGTTCAAACATCGAGCTTTGAATGTCATTCTTGCGCACTAGCTGGGTGTTTTCGTTCTCTTGTTTTACCAATTGCTGCTTTTTGCTCGACAACTGATTTTGCAAATCGGTTTTGTCTTGTTCGAGCTTAGAAATTGTCTCCTCAAGAGCGGCAACTTGTTCTTGGTGTTCCGCAATCTTCTCCTCTACGGCTTTACGAAGTTTAAGCTGTGCTTGCGACTCTGCCATTGATAGCTGCTCAGTCAACGTTTGCTCATGATCTTCGGTTTGAGTTACGGTTTGTTGATAGCGAGATTCCAGTTCAGCGTAACGCTGCTGCCAATCATTTTGAGTCACAGAGGCGCCAATCAGACCACCAGTTGCAATACCAAGCACCGCAGCTATCCCTATATAGAGCCTAGCTCGATTGTCTTTTTGCTCGATGACAACAACGTCATCATTCTCGGCTTGTTGGTTTTGTTGTTGCTTATCCACACCTACTCCTGAGAGTGACCATTACTATCGTATTAATTCTGAAATCACCAGCGTCGTCACGTAGATCGCAAACGCTGATAAGGCAGTGACTATGACCACTTTCTGGACTTTTTCATTGGTCCGATAGCGAAACAGCATAAAGGCAAGCACGACAAGAAAAGCGATCGCTAACAGTCGAGTCATATACATCTCCTTGTATTGGGGGAATTCCCGAAAGCCAGATAAAACACCCTTTATGCTCACTGCACAAAGCGCCACTCTACCTCACTTCAACGAGTTTTACGTCAGAAACATTTCAAATATACCAAATGGTTGACTTTGCTACCCTATTTGCTCAAATTAAATTGTAAATTTATTCATGACATCGCTATTTAAATACGCTACGATTGCGCTCACAGATTATCTAGAATCTAGATATTTGTTCCGATGAAGACTGCAGGAGAGTGGTAATTAACCAAAATTTAACGTTTGGTTAAAACTACCCGCCGAAGAAGTAAATCTTTCAGGTGCTTTATTCTGATAAATCAGAGCTTATCAATTGGTAAGGATAAAGTGAGGACTGTAGTTGGAGGAACCTCTGGAGAGAACCGTTAGATCGGTCGCCGAAGGAGCAAGCTCATTTCTAATGAGTGAAACTCTCAGGTACAAAGGACAGAGGAGAGAATAGCAACATTGATACACTCAATTCAGTAACTGGCTCTATGCCAGTGTATAGCGATACGAGTAGTCCTCTTCGATCATGCCATGCTTGATCGTGCGTACTGCCCTTTCTCTCTTCTCCTTAAGTTTTGTTTTATTAAGGGGAAATCATGAACAATCTTCAATCTACATTGCAAACCATTGACTCATTCGTTTGGGGACCACCACTGCTTATTTTGTTGGTCGGCACCGGCGTTTACTTCACGTTTAAATTGGGTCTTTTACAGTTTCGCCACCTTCCGACCGCATTAAAGCTTATATTCACCAAAGACAAATCCGGCCAAGGTGATGTGTCTAGCTTCGCTGCACTTTGTACCGCACTCTCTGCCACAATTGGTACGGGTAATATCGTCGGTGTTGCAACGGCCATTAAACTTGGTGGTCCCGGCGCACTATTTTGGATGTGGCTAGCAGCGCTTTTTGGTATGGCGACCAAATACGCTGAATGTTTGCTAGCGGTTAAATACCGTAAAGTCGATGACAAAGGTCAAATGCTTGGTGGTCCTATGTACTACCTTCGAGATGGTGTGGGCTCCAAGTTTCTCGCCACCATGTTCGCAATATTTGCTCTAGGTGTAGCATGCTTTGGTATTGGTACTTTTCCGCAAGTTAATGCCATTCTTGATGCCAGCGAGATCTCCTTTGGCGTATCACGTGAGCTTTCAGCAGCAGTACTCACGCTGTTAGTCGCTTTCGTTACCCTGGGTGGTATTCAGTCAATTGCCAAGGTGGCTGGTAAAGTCGTACCAACCATGGCGGTATTCTATGTGTTGGCATGTCTTAGCGTCATCATCATGAACGCAGATAAACTTGTGGATGCGGTGCAACTTGTCGTTGTTTCAGCGTTTAGCAGTACGGCTGCAACTGGTGGCTTTGTCGGCGCGAGCATCATGCTGGCGATCCAATCAGGTATCGCTCGTGGCGTATTCTCCAATGAAAGTGGTCTTGGTAGTGCACCAATGGCAGCAGCGGCAGCGAAAACTGACAGCTGCGTACGCCAAGGGCTTATCTCGATGACAGGTACCTTTATCGATACCATCATCATTTGTACCATGACGGGTCTTGCATTGATTCTCACTGGAGCATGGCAAAGTGACTTTGCTGGCGCCGCAATGACCACACACGCGTTCGCGACCGGTCTTAACGCTGAGTACTTTGGTCCAATGCTGGTATCGATTGGTTTGATGTTCTTTGCCTTCACAACGATTCTGGGCTGGAACTATTACGGTGAGCGCTGCGTGGTATTCCTGATGGGCACGAAAGCAGTACTGCCCTACAAAATCATCTTCGTAGGTTTGGTAGCCTCTGGCGCATTCCTACATCTCGATATGATCTGGATTATCGCCGACATCGTTAATGGTCTGATGGCAATACCTAACCTGATTGGTTTAGTGCTTCTTCGTGGTGTCGTCATTGAAGAAACTAAGCTCTACTTTGCCGCGCAATCTCGCACAAACAAAGTCGCTGCAACGGCATAATTTCGTTAGATTGAACAAAAAAGGTCTGAATAATCAGACCTTTTTTTACATAAACATAATGTCGGCTATGCCATCTAACGTAGCATCAACTGCGCCGTTTAACTGTACTGCTACGCTAGACATAAACGCCGAACAAGCTGCAATCAAAGCGATAATCATAAAAACCTCCTCGCTAAGTCAGTCTTTATTTTATCTCTAGATTTCTATCGGTAGTTACCCTTTTACGCCACGACCTTGATGATCTTGGTTTCTAAACAGCACCATAACTAAAGCCGGAACCAGAATGAGTACGGGCGTAACGAATACTTGAAGCAACAACGAACCTATCCCGCTGTGAGATACCACGTTTTCCAACTGAAAATACCCAAGGAGTACAATAAGGATAAGAACCAGCGATAACAGCAACTCTTTTAAACACATGGTAGATCGCGGCAGTCGAACTCGACTTGCCAGTGTAAACAGTAGCATACCTAAACAGAGTCCAAACCAGCTTAAAAATGTTGGGAATGGCCAAACATAGCAGAGCGTCGCTGCCACTGTCGTAAGCACCAACCAGACTCGAGTTCGGGTGAATGTATACACTTCACTTACGGCCAAACTCAGCGAATGGCGTACAAAGTGCCAGCCCACTAGCGCACCCAACAAGGCGCCAGCCAACATATCAGAAAGGAATGCTCCACCACTGATAAACTGATAGAACACCAACACGACACTAACAGTTATAAACGCAGACAGGAACAAGGTTCGAAATCTCGTGTGGATCTGACTCATCACGATAGTGGAAATCGATACCCAGTTTGCAATAAGTAAATCCGGAAAACTGTACCCACTTCGATCAGTGTAATTGATAGAAGGTAAATAAGCATGGGGAACCGCAAAACCAAAACCCTGTTTAGCTACCAAAATAAACAAAGAGGTGGCAGTCACTGCGAACATCAACTGACCGGTAAAGTGACGCCCCCATAGCCAAATAAACAGAGGTAAGAACGCCATTAAAAACAGAGGCTGAACGAGAACATATAAAATTCTTCCCCCCCACACTACCATCTCTCGAATATGTAAAGGCGCTTGCATTAAGATCTCTTGAGCGCTCTCTAACCAACCTAGTTCGATCTGGTGAATCGTCGGTGCTGATTCAATGAGGTTATCGATGAACTGGATCGGTTGGTTACCAGCCGTCTCGTACATCGTTTTTACCAAAGGCCACTGTTGTGGGTAACGGTAGTCTTTTGGTGCAACAGACTTGGGCTGTATCAATGTTGCACTGCGAACTTCTACACCAAAGTGAGGAGCGAAATAGATAGGTAACTCAATCCCTTTTGAGAACTTTGTCGCTTCATAAGCAATAATTGCCGACTCAACATGACATTCAAAAAATACGGCTTGGCGGGTACGTCCAAGTTCTCTACCAACATCAACAACCAACCCTGCTTCTTCCCATGTTTCTCGTTGAGCAGTCAGGCGTGGATCTTCGTTATTTTCTATCGTTCCGCCAGGCAGCGACAACTTACCCGTGATGATCTCATCCACGAGCAACAACCGATCTTTACTTCTGACGATACACAAAGACCCGCGAATAGAAGGTGCAAGTGGTGCTAGCGGCAATGGGTTTTGACTGGCTTTAGGTACGGCTTGCCCTATCGCTCCCTTAGTAGATAGCTCGGGAGATGATACTGAAGATGCAGCGAAACTCAGATTTGCAGTAAAAAGCGCAAGCAAGCACAAAAAAAACCAATGGCTCAACAATTGAGTCACGAATAATCCTAATTTATATTTTTTTCTAAGACAATGAATATGAGGGAAAAATCCCTGCTTTTTATAGAGATTCAACGCTGACTGATTGAAATCCCACACTTCAACCATAAGCTGCGTTGCACCGAGCTGTTCTAGGCGTATTTGCGCCTCGATAAGTAACGCCTCAGCGATACCGTGTTGTCTCCACGATGGCGTCACAAACAGCTCATCGATATTGCCGACGAAACACGGCTTGCTAATGGGTGAAGTCAGTTCACAAAATTGAGCGGTAACGAAGCCGACAATCTTTGGGTCGTCACTTTTAGTTATAGAGGATGCAGCAACAATATTTTTTGCGGTTGCAACCAACACCAAGCAATCGGGTGAATCCAAATAGCGAGCGATACTTTTTTCTTGTTGCACTTCATCCGCGGATTTGAAGTCTGTCGGTACCGCACTATGGTGGTGATTATGTAATTCAAACATTAAATCATTAAGAATATCGAGATCTTGAATAGTCGCAGAACGAAGTGAGATGCGAGGTGAAGTCATCGGTATACGCTCGATTTAGTGGTTAAACAAACAGGTCACAAATGTGCGCATAGTGTGAGGGTTTTGTCAGGGATGTGCAAATAAAAAAACCTAACAATTGGGCGCGCCCGTCAAGCTTAGGGAAATTCTCACTATACTTGGGTATATATATAAAATTAAAAGGATTGGTTATGACACTTTCTCGTTTTTGGTTACTTGCCGCTATGCTTCCCACCGCAACCCTGAGCGCTGAACTACCGTTAAAATGCCATTTAGACACATCGGCTGATCAGTTTTGGTTCTACCAAGACCAGCTCGTCTTCAAGAGTAACCAATTTATTATTTTTCAGAACTTCAAAGGCCGTGTAGTCACTCAAGTAGACGTTAAAACTGGAAAGTTCAGCCGTACCACCCACATTGGCGAACCTTTTGTCCCAAAGTATCAAATGTTATTTGGCACATGCGAAGAACCGAACCATGTCCTAAAAATGTGGCACATGAGTTCGGTTCAAATGGATGAGAGGTAGTTTCCTAGCTCTCTAATTTACTGATTAACTCGGATGAAGCGCTTTTTCAATCTCAGATAGGCTCGAAGGATCATCTATCGTTGAAGGCACCGTGTAGGTTTCACCATCAGCGATTTGCCTAATAACGCGACGTAAGATCTTACCTGAGCGTGTTTTTGGCAGTCTGTCGACAACCAGTGCATGTTTAAAGCACGCTACAGCACCGATTTCGGAACGCACTTTACCAACAAGCTCATTTTCAAGCGCCCCACTGTCCACTTTCACGCCGTCTTTAAGCACCACAAGACCCAGTGGTAGCTGACCTTTTAAGTCATCATGGACACCGACAACGGCACATTCGGCAATCGCTGGATGACCACCAACAATCTCTTCCATTTCGCCGGTTGAGAGGCGATGCCCTGCCACATTAATCACATCATCTACCCTACCCATGATAAACAAGTAACCATCTTCATCGAGATAGCCGCCGTCACCCGAGACGTAGTAACCTTCAAATTGACTTAGGTAACCAGAATCAAATCTATCGTGATTGCGCCATACCGTGGTTAGACAGCTTGGTGGAAGTGGGCGTTTTAGTGACACAAAACCTTGCTGATTGGCACCAACAGGCTCTCCTAACTCATTCAAGATTTCGACTTTAAAACCAGGACTTGGCATGGTTGAAGAGCCTGCTTTAATTGGCATGGACTCGAGCCCCACAGGATTCGATGAGATTGCCCATCCTGTTTCTGTCTGCCACCAGTGGTCAATCACAGGTTTGTTGGTGTGGCTTTGTACCCACTCTAAGGTTGGAGGATCGAGTCGCTCGCCAGCCATAAAGATGCTGTCTAAGGTGCTTAAATCATACTTATTTAGCTCTAGGCCTTCAGAGTCTTCTTTTTTAATCGCTCGAAACGCAGTCGGAGCAGAAAACAGCACCTTCACCTGATACTCTTCACAAACGCGCCAAAACGCACCCGGATCTGGTGTTCGTACCGGTTTGCCTTCAAACAAGATTGACGTACAGCCATGAATCAGCGGCGCATAAACAATGTAAGAGTGCCCCACTACCCAACCAACATCGGATGCTGCCCAAAACACCCCATCAGTTGGCATGTTGTAGATGGCATTCATGGAGTATTTCATCGCCACAGCATGACCGCCATTATCGCGTACCACTCCTTTCGGTTTACCCGTTGTGCCAGAGGTATACAGTATATAAAGGGGATCGGTAGCTAATACAGGGACACAAGCATGAGGTAGAGCGCGTTCATATTGCTCTGCCCAATCAAGATCGCGCTCTTGGTTTAGCTCAGCTAAGCACTGCGGTCGTTGTAGCACCAGTACCTTATCTGGTTTCCAGCGGCTATCCATTATGGCCTGATCCACCAGCGGTTTGTATGGCAAAACCTTGTTGATCTCGATGCCACAAGACGCGGTCATAATGACCTTAGGCTCGGCATCTTCAATTCGAACTGCCAGTTCGTTGGGTGCAAAACCGCCAAATACCACAGAGTGAATGGCACCAAGACGGGCACACGCTAGCATTGCCATCGCCGCCTCTGGGATCATCGGCATATAGATAATGACCCTATCGCCTTTCATCACGCCTTGCGATGCAAGCATTCCTGCAATCTTCGCCACCTTGTCACGCATTACATTGTAGCTATAACGCTCTTTAATCCCTGTAACAGGTGAGTCATAAATCAGCGCGGTATTGTCACCTCGGCCTTGTTCACAGTGATAATCCAAAGCTAGCCATGCGGTATTCATGACGCCATCAGGAAACCAGCGTTCAATGCCGTTGTCGTCTTTCGCTAAGATGGTTTTCGGCGCTTCAAACCAATCAATCTTTTCCGCTTGATGCTGCCAGAAGGATTCCGGTTGTTGCTCTGCCCATTGGTACTCTTTTTGATATGCAGACATAATGCGTCCTCCAATATGTCTTAAATAGTTTGAAACGTCGTTAACTCGCTATTTCATCGTTGAGCAAGGTATCCGACGGTACACGCACCCAGCCTTCCATAAGGATCCGCGCACTTCGACTCATAATGGCTCTTTCGACCGTCCAGCCTTGCTCAGACTGGGAAGCCACAGCACCCACCTTGAGCGTTCCCGACGGGTGCCCAAAGGTCACTCCTTCACGAGCGCCACCGCCCGCGGCCATATTGACCACCGTACCTTCTACGCTCGAAGCGCATGCGATAGCAACGGCTGCCGTTCCCATCATGGCGTGATGAAGCTTACCCATCGACATTGCTCTTACTAATAGGTCAACGTCTGCTGTCTCGATAGTTTTGTTGCTTGAAGAGCGATAAGGTTTAGGTTTAGAAACAAAGGCAACTTTGGGGGTGTGCTGGCGAGTTGCCGCTTGCTCAATATCGTCAATTAATCCCATTTTTAATGCCCCATGAGCACGAATGGTTTCGAACTTTTCAAGCCAGTCAGCATCACTATTGATGTCTTCTTGCAGCTCAGTACCTTCCAGACCAAGTTCGGCAGCATCGATAAAGATCGTTGGAATGCCCGCGTTGATCATCGTGGCATTGAACACGCCAACGTCCGGCACATGAAGGTCATCGACCAAGTTCCCCGTTGGAAACATCGAGCCTCCACTGCTGCTCGGGTCAACAAACTCCACTGCAATTTCAGCCGCAGGAAATGTGACGCCGTCGAGAAGGAAATCGCCAAGCTCTTGGACTTCTCCATCCACCATCAGCACTTTAGCCACAATGGTTTTCTCGATGTTGGCTTGCCAGATCTTAATCTCTGCTATGCCATTTTCAGGCAGCACGCTTGGATCAATTAAGCCACTATGAATGGCAAACGGCGCTACTGCAGCTGATAGGTTTCCGCAGTTGCCGCTCCAATCGACAAACGCCTTATCAATGGCGACTTGACCGAATAAGTAATCGATGTGATGGTCAGGGCGGCTACTTGTCGACACAATCACCGTTTTACTGGTGCTCGATGTTGCCCCTCCCATACCATCAATCTGCTTGGCATAGGGATCAGGGCTGCCGATGACACGCATCAACAGTTGGTCACGAACTACGCCGGGCTGCTTTGCTGCTTCTGGCAAATCTTCGAGGCTAAAGAACACTCCTTTACTCGTCCCACCGCGCATATAAGTGGCAGGCACCTTGATTTGTTTGCTCATGCTACGTCCCCCTATTTCGCGAGAAAGTCTTGTGCGAATCGCTGCAGTACACCGCCAGAAGAATAAACGGCAACCTCGTCTTCAGTGTCTAGTCGGCAAGTCACCGCAATATCGAGCTTCTCACCATTGGCGCGCGTGACCACTAGGGCTAAATCACAGCCGGGGGCAATATCGCCCACGACATCGTAAGTTTCAGTGCCATCTAGACCTAAGATGTTTCTATCGGTGCCGGCTTTGAATTGCAGTGGTAATACACCCATACCAACGAGATTCGTCCTGTGTATTCGCTCGAATCCCTCGGCAACGATTGCCTCGACACCCGCTAGGCGAACCCCCTTAGCTGCCCAATCTCGTGAAGAGCCTTGTCCATAATCCGCACCAGCGACAATGATCAAAGGCTGCTGACGCTGCATGTAGGTTTCAATCGCTTCCCACATGCGCGTGACCTTGCCTTCTGGTTCAATTCGAGCCAATGAGCCTTGAACAACATTGCCATTTTCCGTGACCATTTCATTGAACAGTTTGGGGTTGGCAAAGGTTGCTCGCTGAGCAGTTAAGTGATCCCCGCGATGGGTCGCATAGGAGTTGTAGTCTTCCTCGGGTACGCCCATGCTAGTGAGGTACTCCCCTGCGGCACTGGACGCTAAGATAGCGTTAGATGGCGACAAATGGTCAGTGGTAATGTTATCTCCGAGAATGGCTAGCGGTCTCATGCCGCTCAGTGTTCGAGGCTTAGCCAGCGCTCCTTCCCAATATGGTGGTCTGCGAATGTAGGTGCTCATCTCACGCCAATCATAGAGTGGACTGGAGCTTACTGCTTCATCGTTTAGCTTGAACATTTGCAGGTAGACTTGATTGAACTGTTCTGGCTTAACGTGCGCATTAACGACCGCATCGATTTCTTCATCGCTTGGCCAGATATCATTGAGGTAGATAGGCTTGCCTTCGGCATCAACACCCAGCGAATCTCGCTCGATATCAAAACGAATCGTTCCCGCTATCGCATAAGCAACCACTAGAGGTGGTGATGCTAGAAATGCTTGCTTCGCATAAGGGTGAATACGTCCGTCAAAGTTACGGTTGCCTGATAACACTGCGGTTGTATACAAGTCGTTGTCGATGATTTCTTTTTGGATCTCAGGGTCAAGCGCACCACTCATGCCGTTACAGGTCGTGCACGCGTACGCAACAATGCCAAAGCCAAGCTTCTCGAGTTCTGGCAGCAATCCCGACTCTTGCAAGTAGAGCTTGGCAACCTTAGAACCCGGCGCAAACGAGGATTTCACCCAAGGCTTGCGCACCAAACCTAACTCGTTAGCTTTTTTGGCAATCAATCCAGCAGCTACCACATTTCGCGGGTTACTGGTATTGGTACAGGATGTGATAGCGGCAATGATTACTGCGCCATCCGGCATGGTGTCAGATTTTTGCTCCCACGTACCAGCAATGCCCTGCTCGCTAAGCTGCGCGGTGGGTAATCGGCGATGAGGGTTAGACGGCCCGGCCAAGGTGCGCTCAACGCTTGATAAATCAAACTCCAGCACGCGTTCGTATTCTGCGTTAACCAACTCATCAGCCCAAAGCCCGGTTTGTTTGGCGTATTGTTCCACCAATCTAACTTGTACATCCTCGCGGCCAGTGAGTTTTAGGTAGTTGATGGTCTGCTCGTCGATGTAAAACATACCCGCCGATGCGCCGTATTCAGGCGTCATGTTCGAGATTGTTGCACGGTCACCAATGGTTAGCTGTTTGGTGCCCTCGCCAAAAAATTCCAGATAACTAGACACCACTTTTTGACTGCGCAAAAACTCGGTTAATGCGAGCACAATATCGGTCGCGGTAATACCCGGTTGACGCTCTCCTGTGAGCTTAACACCGACAATATCCGGTAAGCGCATCATTGAGGGTCTACCCAGCATGACCGTTTCTGCCTCAAGACCACCGACACCAATGGCTATCACGCCTAGCGCATCTACATGAGGCGTATGGCTGTCCGTGCCGACACAGGTATCAGGAAACGCGACGCCGTTTTTCACTTGTACCACTGGGGATAATTTCTCAAGGTTGATCTGGTGCATAATGCCGTTACCAGCCGGCACCACACTGACATTCTCGAACGCGGTTTTACACCACTCAATAAAGTGGAAACGGTCTTCATTACGGCGCTCTTCAACGGCGCGGTTTTTTTCAAAAGCATCCGGGTCAAAGCCAGCATGCTCAACAGCGAGGGAGTGATCAACAATTAGCTGAGTCTCTACCACTGGGTTTACCGCAGCCGGATCGCCCCCTTGCAGTGCGATAGCATCACGTAGACCCGCTAAGTCTACCAATGCGGTCTGTCCCAAAATATCGTGGCATACCACGCGCGCTGGGTACCAAGGGAAATCTTTATCACGTTTTCGATAAATCAGCTGAGACAAGCACGCTTCTAGCTCAGACGGCTCGCAGCGGTGCACTAAGTTCTCAGCCAGTACTTTCGCCGTGTAAGGCAAGCGCTCAAAAGCGCCTGGCTCAATATCATTAACGGCCGCTTGCGCATCAAAGTAATCAAGCTGAGTGCCAAGAAGCGGTTTGCGATATTGATAATTCATAGTGTTATTCGACATATTCACATCCTTCCCTAGCACTAATCACGCGCTTCGATCGGCGTCCACTCTCTAGCCTCAGGACCATCATAATCAGCACTAGGGCGAATGATGCGGTTGTTAGCACGCTGCTCATAAACGTGTGCAGCCCAGCCTGTTAAACGGCTCATTACAAAAATGGGGGTAAATAGCTTAGTTGGGATATCCATGAAGTGATAAGCAGAGGCGTGGAAGAAGTCCGCATTACAGAACAGCCCCTTTTCACGCTTCATTACCGATTCAACACGCACAGAAACGTCATAGAGGTAAGTATCACCGACCGTCTCAGACAGCTCTTTTGACCAGCGCTTAATCAGCGCGTTACGCGGATCGCTTTCCCTATAGATGGCATGACCAAAGCCCATGATTTTGTCTTTATTCGCAAGCATCTGCATGATGTTCGCCTCTGCTTCATCGGCAGTTCTCCAATCTTGGATCATGTCCATTGCTGCTTCGTTAGCACCACCGTGAAGTGGTCCTCGAAGCGTACCGATAGCGGCAGTGATACACGAATGAATGTCGGATAGTGTGGAAGCGCAGACTCGCGCTGCAAAGGTAGAGGCATTAAACTCATGCTCGGCGTAAAGAATGAGTGAGCAATGCATGACTTGCTTGTGAAGTGCAGATGGTGCTTTATCGGTAAGCATTTTCAAAAAGTAGCCACCGATGCAATCTTCACTTTGATCTTCGGTATCGATGCGCACGCCATCATGACTAAATCGATACCAATAACAGATGATCGCCGGAAACAACGCAAGCATTCGCTCTGTCGCTTGTTGTTGCTGGGAAAAGTCCAGCTCTTGTTCAAGATTACCCAATACCGAACAGCCAGTTCGCATCACATCCATTGGATGCGCATCGGCTGGGATTAACTCAAGCGCTTGTTTCAGCGCCTCAGGCAGACCGCGAAGCCCGACAAGGATTGTTTTGTAATCATCCAACTCCTTTTGATTGGGTAGATGTCCACGCAGCAGCAAATGCGCGACTTCTTCGAACTGGGCATTGTTTGCCAGATCGGTAATGTCATAACCTCGATAGGTTAACCCGGTTCCAGATTGACCTACAGTACATAGCGATGTGGTACCTGCACTTTGGCCTCGTAGACCTGCTCCACCAATGGCTGAATTTGGCATATTGAACTCCTTTTCCCGCATGTCGCCCTTTCTGGGTCTTTTATAGCGGCGTTTCGTTATTGGATTAAATGTGTCTTTCTAATTTTTGGCGTTTCGATTTTTAACGGACAAATCAAGATTTGTTGTCAGCAAACAGCTGATCCAATTTGTCTTCGTAACTGTGATAATTCAGATGCTCATAGAGCTCTGCGCGGGTTTGCATTTGCGATGTCAACGCTTCTTGATTGCCCTCGGTGAGCAAGTGCTGGTAAACGTTCTCTGCAGCTTTGTTCATCGCTCTAAAGGCTGATAATGGGTAGAGAACCATATCCACACCGACACGGGCGAGTTCTTCGCAACCAAATAATGGCGTCTGCCCAAACTCAGTGATGTTGGCAAGAATAGGTACATCTTTGCCCGTCGCGCTTGAAAGTGCTGATTTGAACTGTTTGTAGTGGTCTAGCGAAGTCATCGCTTCAGGGAAGATCATATCTGCACCCGCTTCCACACACGCAATAGCGCGCTCAATGGCGTTATCCATCCCCTCTACGGCAAGTGCATCCGTACGCGCCATGATGACAAAGCTTGGATCGGTTTTGGCATCTACAGCGGCTTTTACGCGATCAACCATCTCTTGTTGAGTAACAATCGCTTTATTGGGTCTGTGGCCGCAGCGTTTTTGAGCTACTTGGTCTTCAATATGAACAGCGGCAGCACCTGCTTTTTCCATCGCTTTGATAGTGCGTGCAATGTTGAAAGCACCGCCAAAGCCTGTGTCAATATCCACCAGCAATGGCAAATCACAAGCGTTAGTAATCCTCTCTACATCCACTAACACATCGTTGAGCGTTGTAATGCCAAGATCTGGTAGACCGTAAGATGCGTTGGCAATGCCGCCACCAGAAAGATAGATAGCTTGATGGCCGACATTCTTCGCCATCATCGCGCAGTACGGATTAACCGTGCCCACAACTTGAAGCGGACTGCCATTAGTGACCGCGTCACGAAATCGTTGCCCTGGGGATAATAGTTGAACTGGTGAAGATGACATACGTGTCTCCTTGTCCGTTTGTTTTTGTGTGCTCATGGCTTGCTATGAAACTCAGGCACATCGATATTCACGTCATTGAATTAAGATTTTGTTCTATCAGGGCTTTGCTTCTTGAAATGTGTCTTCTCATCAATAGCTCGGCCAATTCCTGGTCACGATTTTTAATCGCATCCAAGATAAATAAGTGTTCTTTCAGCGCAGCCTCTGGTCTTGATTGGGTTCGTGGCGACTGATAACGGTACATGCGTAGCAAGTGGTAAAGTTCATTGCAAAGCAAATGAACCAGTTGGCTATTTTGACTCGCTTTAATAATTCGATAATGAAAGTCAAAATCACCGTGCTGATGAAAGTAAGAGGCGCCAGCGACTTCATCAATATGCTCGGAGTGGCGAGCCAATAAGCCTTCTAGCTCCGCTAGTTCTTCATCACTAATATGTGCAGCTGCTAGGCGAGCCGCCATACCTTCCAACGCTTCTCGAACCGAATACAGCTCAACGAGTTTTTGCTGACTCAGTGTGATAACTCGCGCTCCTACATGAGGGATTCGCTCAATCAGCCCCAACCCTTCGAGTCTCATGATCGCTTCTCTAAGCGGGCCTCGGCTTACCTCAAATCGCTTAGCAAGCTCTGGCTCAGAGATCTTACTGCCAGACTCAATTCGCCCTTCGACGATTTCCTCTATTAGTTGCTCTGTTAAATTTTCGGATTTCGTTGCCTCTTTAGAAGCGGCCACATCACCGATCGCAAACTCTACACTCATCTCTACACTTACCCACTCGCTCAACAATATTGTTGACAATAAATAGTAACTGATGACTATTTAAGCAACTCAGCGTCTAAATATCAATCATATTGTCGACAATGTAGACTAATGTCTAACGTTAACGTCAAGCTGTGAACTTTATGAACAAAATTGAGCTAATGCACTTTATCCTCAATATCGACGCTTTATTGAAGAGTCATTAACAATTACGTAACCTTTCGACTAACCCAAAGAGGTCACGCCAGATCCCTCCAAGCTGGCAGACAATAAAGTCAACATAAGGAACGTGAACATGTTTAACGCATTGAAACCTACCCTCGCGGCGTCTATCGTCGCTGCTACTCTCTCTTTTGGCAGCTATGCTGCGGATCTGGATAAGATTCACTTCTTGATCCCTGGCGGCGCTGGTGGTGGTTGGGATATGACCGCACGTGGCACGGGTGATGTGTTAGTGAAAGCAGAGATTGTCGACAATGTCTCTTTCCAAAACTTATCCGGTGGTGGCGGCGGCAAAGCCATTGCTCACTTAATTGAAACTGCAGAGCGTCAAGAAGATACCTTGATGGTTAATTCCACCCCGATTGTGGTTCGCTCACTCACTGGTGTATTCCCACAGTCTTTCCGCGATCTAACACCTGTTGCTGCGACTATTGCTGACTACGGTGCGATTGTCGCGCATGCGGATTCTCCCTATAACACGTGGGAAGATGTGGTCGCTGACTTCAAAGAAAACCCACGTAAAGTCAAAATCGCTGGTGGCTCGGCACGAGGTAGTATGGATCACTTAGTTGTCGCTGCTGCGTTTAAAGGCGAAGGTTTTGATGCTAAGAAAGTTCGTTACATCGCTTATGATGCAGGTGGCAAAGCCATGGCTGCGCTACTTTCTGGTGAAACACAGTTGTTGTCGACCGGTCTTGGTGAAGTGCTTGAGATGTCTAAGTCTGGACAAGTAAAGGTACTTGCCGTTACTGCTCCCAAACGCCTTGAAGCCGCTCCACACATTCCAACGCTAACGGAATATGGTAACGAAACCGTATTTGCTAACTGGCGTGGTTTCTTCGCCGCACCTGGCGCAAGTGAAGAAAAAGTCAAAGAGTGGAACGCTGCGCTGACCAAAATGTACAGCACCGATGAGTGGGCAGTAGTACGTGACCGCAATGGTTGGATTGACAACTACAAACCTGATCAAGACTTCTACAAATTCCTAGAAGACCAAGAGAAGCAAATGGGTGCGCTCATGACTGAGCTTGGTTTCCTTAATAACTAACAGTAACGGAGGGGTTCGCCCCTCCTCGATTCAAATACGTTACGTATATTCAACGTACACCAATTTTCGCCGTATATAAGCGACAATCTCGACTCCTTCAATTCTGGATTGTTCACGTTAGTAGTACTGACCCCTTAATCTCCTGGGGAAAGATTTATTCGGGTAAACGCTCTTTGTCCTGAGGCAATTTGCCCACTTGGTCGCCGCTCATCGACCCTTATATACGGTCTTTTCTTTATTCACTATTTGGAGTGAGTTATGTCCAATTTCACCTCTAAGCTGTTCACGAAAGAGAACTTGCTGTCTCGTGATCGTGTAGGTGCAATGATATTTTTGATCCTGTGTTTGTGCTACGGCTACCAAACATCGCTGATCCCAATGTTTCCAGGTGACGAATACGAACCCTTCACCGCACGTACCTTGCCTACTATCTTAACGTTTGTCGGCGTTGGCCTCTCTATTTTACTGCTGATTACCGGCCAGCCAGACAAAAAAAATGCTGACGAGCAACGCTTCAACTGGAAACTACTCATTGGCTTTTTAGTCTTGATGGCTGGATACGGGTTGGGATTAACCTATCTGGGATTTGTACTCGCGACAAGCTTCTTCCTTTTGGCAGGGTTCTATCTGTTGGGCGAGCGTCGCAAAGCAGTATTGTTTGGCGCTTCATTCCCTTTTGTTATCGCATTTTATCTATTACTCACTCAAGGTTTGGAAATCTACCTTGAGCCCGGGCTCATCTTTACGATCTGGTAGGACACCATTATGTTAGACGGAATTTTACAAGGCCTTTCCACGGCCGTGATGCCAATGAACATCATGATGGTGATCGTTGGCTGTTTTGTCGGTACCTTTATCGGCATGCTCCCAGGACTCGGCCCGATTTCAGCTATCGCGCTGATGATCCCTATCACATACGGACTTGACCCTTCATCGGGACTCATTCTCATGGCAGGCGTGTATTATGGCGCCGTTTTTGGCGGTTCAACCTCCTCCATTTTGATTAATGCCCCTGGCTGTTCGTCGACAGTGGTCACTGCTTTCGATGGCTATCCTATGGCGCAAAAAGGTCAAGCGGGTAAAGCATTGGCGCTTGCTGCTTACTCCTCATTCACGGGTGGTACATTATCCGCCATTATGTTGCTGTTTGCTGCTCCAGCATTGGCAAAAGTCTCTCTGAGTTTTCAGTCTTCCGACTATTTTGCACTGATGCTGCTTGGTCTATCTGCCGTTGCAGCGTTCGCTGGCAAAGGCCAAGTGCTGAAAGCTTGGATGATGGTGGTACTCGGACTGATGCTGTCTACAGTGGGGATCGACAAAGGCGTTGGCGTTGAGCGTTTTACCTTTGGTCTGACTGATCTTATGGATGGTTTTAGCTTCCTGTTGCTCGCAATGGCGACATTTGCGCTTGGCGAAACCTTGATGGGTATCCTAAAGCCAGAACAAGATACACGCCAAGATGAACAGAATAAGCTCAGTGACATCGGTAGCATGAAAATTACCAAAGAAGAGGTCAAAGAAGTCGCGCCTGTTTCTATTCGCTCATCTATTCTTGGCTTCTTTACAGGCGTCCTTCCGGGTGCTGGTGCAACAATCGCTGCGTTTCTCTCATACGGTATGGAGCGTAACCTTGCGCCAAAAGAGAAACGTGAAGAGTTTGGTAAAGGCAGTATTCGCGGCTTAGTCGCTCCCGAATCGGCCAACAATGCTGCGTCTAGTGGCTCATTCGTTCCACTGCTAACACTCGGTATTCCGGGTTCAGGTACAACCGCAATTATGCTGGGTGCACTGATCGCTTATGGTATTCAACCTGGCCCACGATTGTTTGTAGAACACCCCGATGTCTTCTGGTCAGTCATCATTTCGATGTACTTTGGTAACATTGTGCTAGTGATTTTGAATCTACCTTTGATTCCTTATATCTCTAAGCTGTTAGCGGTTCCAAGAACCGTGCTGCTTCCAATGATTTTATTCTTCTCTATCACTGGTGTTTATCTCGTTTCATTCAACACTATGGATGTCTTTATCATGCTGTTGATTGCAATGGGTGCGATAGCACTAAGACTGGCTAACTTCCCGCTTGCCCCGCTACTACTCGGCTTTATACTTGGTGGCTTGATGGAAGAGAACCTTCGACGTGCGCTTATGATTAGTGATGGTGAACTAAGCTTCTTATGGGAGCGCCCTATTACGCTTACCTTTACTGTGTTGGCTGTGCTGGTGTTAATCGGGCCGTCCATTTTCTCGTTGATGAAGAAGTGGTTCCATCAGCCGAAGAAGGTTGAGTCTTAATAGTACGCTTCGCCAATGGAAACATAAGCGATGCGTAGCAAGCCCTTAGCTCCTCCCCTTTATAAGGGGAGGCTGGGAGGGGTGCTCTTTTGCTCTATAGCCTTTTTAAGTTACTAGTAAAGAGCCAAGAGCACCCCCTCTAACTCCCCCTTATAAAGGGGGAGAACTACAGGCTAGCGTCTATCGCCGCTTCGCCTGAGATTATATTACCGATGCATAGCGAGCCTATTACTAACAATGCCTCCGATAACAACGCTCCGGCCTACCCACCGACCCATAACTCACATCAGCCTCAAGCTCTCCAGTACCAACCAAAAACTCCAAATACCGCCTTGCCGTCGTTCGACTCGCACCAATGCTATCCCCTGCCTCATCCGCAGTAAAACGGCTATCTTGTTTAAACAGGCCGCGAATTTTCTCCAAGGTAACACCATCAATCCCTTTCGGCAGGCGTACTTCAGAATTGCTCTCCGCACTATTGTTCTGCTGCATCATTTCATCAACGAGGGATTGATTAAGATCGTCAGCATGATGAAGCTGCTCTGTACGTTTTTGATACTTTTTAAGCGCCGCCTCCAACCTTGGGAACATGACCGGCTTTAGTAGATAGTCGATCACACCACCGCGCATCGCATGCTGCAAGGTCTCGACATCTCGCGCAGCGGTAATCAAAATCACATCGCACTCTTGGTTAAGACTGCGAATATGACCAAGTATTTCAATCCCGGTGCCATCTGGTAAATATACATCCAGCATCACCAAGTCAGGTTCCAATACTTCAAGCTGCATCTCTGCTTCTAGTTTTGAGGTAGCAATACCTACGACCTCGAAACCGCCAATCTGCTCTAAATAGCGACGATGTAGCTCTGCGATCTTGAGATCGTCTTCTATTATCATGACTCGAGTAAAGTCATTCATACTAGTCCATCCTTCGGAATGTATACGGTAACACGGGTTCCCATGGTGTTGTTGTCTACCATCTCTAACTGCCCTTGATAACGCTCCGTCAGCTGTTTGACCAAAAACAAACCCACACCTCGATTTTGGGCTGATTTACTTGAAACTCCGCGGGTGGTTAAGGCATCAACATCAAGGTGCTGTGGCAGCCCACAGCCACTATCGGTAACCTCTAGGATGACTTCGTTACCAAAATCACTGACCGATACGTCGACTTTTGAGCGCTCTGCTCGCTGATTCGGGGTTTGCTTGATAGCAGATAAGCTTGCCTCAAACGCGTTGTCGATCAAGTTACCCAATATGGTCACCAGGTCGTCAGCATTGATGCTGTCAGCCAAAGGTTCCAATCGAGATTCTTCATCAACAGTCAACGTCAAACCTAACTCACGAGCTCGCTCGGTTTTGCCCAATAACATTCCTGCTATCAGAGGGTCTTTGACTGTCTCTCTTAAAAATTCTATTAGGGATTGATAGTGCGCAGTTTCTTGTCCAATTAGGTTTTGTACTGCATCCACTTCACCCATTTGCACCAAACCACTAATCGTATTGAGTTTGTTGCGATGTTCATGAGTTTGTGAGCGCAGCATCTCTGCATAAGCTTTGGTTTGCGACAGTTGGTCAGTCAGCTCACTAATTTCATCCCTGCGACGGAAACTTGAAACGGCGCCAACCACCTTATTCTCAACAACAATTGGGCTTCTATTTGCAACGATACGCTGTTGATTGAGATAGAGTTCTATGTCGTGATCCGCCTCTTGATTATCAATCAACGACTGGAGATCGGAATTAGGTAGCGCTTTACTCAGCGGTTGGTTAAGCACCTTCCCTTTATCCAACCCTAAGATGTCACAAGCACTGGTATTGATGGAACGCAGCACCCCATTAGTATCGATACTGATGACCCCTTCTTTAATGGTACTCATGGTCACATCGAGTTCACCATATAAGCGGCCTATCTCTTCCGGTTCAAAGCCGAGAATAGCTTTTTGAAAACGTCTGGAAATGAAGTACGAAACAATCGCATTGGCTATGAGCACTAATACCGCCATTCCTAATAAGAACAGCAAGTAAGGCTCAATGCGATCTTGCAGTCTATCTAACAAATAACCGACAGAAACTACACCAATAATGTTACCGTCTTGATCAAATACAGCCGCTTTGCCGCGAACGGATTTACCTAGCGAGCCTTCTGCAAAGGACACATACGACTGACCGTGAACCAGAGCCTGGTCGTTGTCGCCCCCTTTCATAGGCAGGCCAATACGCTCATCCACTGGGTGTATTAAACGGATGCCTTGCTTGTCACCAATCACAATAAACGCCGCGCCGATCATCTCAGTGAGGCCACGATAGCGATCTTGCATAAGCGAAGCCGTGTCGTACTCAATCATGTGGATAACAGCAGAAGACTGAGCAAGAAATGTCGCCACGCCTTTGGCCTTCAAGCCCACTTCCTGCTCTTGAGATTGTTTAATATAGCTAAAGCCTGCGAGCGTTAAGACAAGCAACTGCAACAATCCCGACACTGTCATGATGATCAGCATTCGGTATCGAAAACTTATCTGGTTCCATTTCATTTACACACTCCCCCAAACGGCAATGTAACAGTATTGCAATATGCCAGCATCCATACCGAGAGCGAACTGTGAACTGCCCAACTGTTTTGACATGGTTATCATTGTGTTGTCTATTTTTACATCAGTTTACACACTCGTGATGTTGCAATCGTGTTCATTCTGTAACCTGACTAAGATCACACCGTTTTTAGGTTAAATTTAGAACTCTTGACTACCTCTTTCGTATAGTATGAAAGGTGCCTCAGTACAAAGCAGAAGAACAAGCATGTATTTATGCCCAAGACTCTAATCATACTGGTTGGCGCAACAACAAAAACAATAAGCAATGAAGCAGTAGTACCCGTAACTAATAGCAATATTAGGTATCTGATAAGGGAATTATTATGGAACGTGACTGTTTTGGAATTTGCCTTGATAAGGCTTTGCTGTCGCAACACCGACGAGCCACCTTTACTCACGTAAGGGCTTATCAAACTGCCACCTCTTTGGAAGACGATTTGGAGCAAGACGTTGTCGTCTCGTTCTCATCGCCTCAAATGTCAGGCAACGAAGTACTTAAGGTGCTGAAACAATCAAAACACTTGTTGTGGCGAGCGGGCTATCTTTGCCCTTCTCATGACTAGTGTAGTAACGAGCATCTAACGGTAACTAACAACAATAGCTAGGTAAAAAGCAACATCTCCCCAGATGTTGCTTTTTTTTCGCCCCTTCAACACACATTAATAAATACTGAAAAACAAACACATAGATGCGTAGTTTTCGCCAAAGCATCTATAGTTAAGTTATTGCACACCATTTTATTAGAGCATATACTCTAGAAAGATTTTATAAACACCTGTTTGGAGCATTCATGAAGATCAAGTCCCTGCCATTGGTCATGGGCGTTTTACTAGGATCACTTTCATTTAGTACCGTAGCCGCAGAGGTCTCTTTTGATGAAGCATGGCAATTGCTTCAGCAGAACAACAACTCCCTAGCGGCTCAACGTGCTAATGTTGAGCGATATGGCCATTTAAAAGACGCTTCAAGCAGTCTCAACCTCCCTAAAGTAACGGTGGGAGCAAACTATACGCGCCTTGACCAAGACGTCACGCTGAGCGGCCAACAGTTCGCAGACAGTTTGAGTGGCGTACCTAATATTCCCATCCCTGGTTTGGGGCAGGCTCTTGGTAATTTGCTTGGTGGCGTGACTTCTACCCTAGAGCACAAAGACATTTTCAGTTCCTCTATTCGTGCTGTCTGGCCTATCTTCACCGGTGGTCGTATTACGGCTGCACAAACTGCGGCTGAAGGTAAACAAGAAGAAGCACAGAGCCAGCTCGCGATGGAAGTCCAAGCGCGATATGAAGATCTCAGTAAATACTATTTCAGTGTCATTTTGGCCAAAAACGTCGTCGATACACGTGTGGCGGTTGAAAAAGGGCTGACTAAGCATCGCGACTTTGCCCTAAAGATGGAAGAACAAGGACAAATCGCCCGAGTGGAGCGCCTCCAAGCAGAAGCTTCATTGGATAAAGCGGTCGTTGAGCGTAAAAAAGCCGAACATAGTCTAAACATTGCTCAAGCGGCATTGACTCAAGTACTTGGGCAAATCGAGAAAGTCGAACCACGTGATGAACTTTTCATTAACCGAACTTTGCCACCGCTGGATGCTTTTATCGACCAAACACTTGATACCTACCCTGGCCTTGCGATTCTCGATGCCAAAGAGAAGCAAGCCAGCAGCTTAATCAAAGCTGAAAAAGGTAAATACTACCCAGAAGTCTATGCGTACGGTGACTACAGTCTCTATCACGGTGACTCTTTAACTAGTCAGCTTAAACCTGATTGGCTGGTTGGCATTGGCGTCAGCGTGCCACTACTGGAAAACTCTGGCCGTAGCGAGCAAATGAAAGCAGCCGGTAGCGCCGTCTCTCAAGTACAGTTTTTGCGTAAGCAAGCTCGCCAAGATTTGAGCGTGTTGGTTGAAAAAACCTATCTTGAAGCACAGCAAGCCCTTGATGAAGTTCAAGGGCTAAATTCCAGCATCAAACTGGCGCAAGAAAATCTGAAGCTGCGTCAAAAAGCCTTCTCTCAAGGGCTAGGCCGCTCTCTCGATGTGGTTGATGCAGAGCTCTACTTGGCCAGTATCAAAACTCAACAAGACGCAGCGAGTTTTCAATATCTGCTGTCTTTAAACAAACTGCTCGCGCTTTCTAGCGAGATGAACAATTTCTCCAGCTACAAATACAACGCTATCACCCCTGCCCAATTACGATCTGAGGATGCATCATGAACAAGGTAAAACCCACTTTAGTTACACTAGGCACCGTTGCCGTTATTGGTTGGGTTGGCTATAAGTTTTTCGATGCTTACCAAGCCCCGGCAATGCATATTCAAGGCCTAATAGAGTCACAGCAATACAGCATTTCATCAAAAGTACCTGGTCGTATCGATGACGTACTCGTCCGAAAAGGTGACGATGTCACTGAAGGTCAGCTCATCTTCACTATCCACAGCCCGGAAATTGAAGCTAAGCTGGAACAAGCGGTTGCAGGCGAAAAAGCCGCTGGTGCTCTCGCAAAAGAAGCAGAAATTGGCGCGAGACAACAACAAATTAAAGCCGCAGAAGACCAATGGCGTAAAGCGAAGGCCGCTGCTTCGCTAATGGAAAAGACCTACCTTCGTGTTAACAACCTCTATAAAGATGGCGTTGTGGCCGAGCAAAAGCGTGATGAAGCGCTAACCCAATGGCAAGCAGCGAAATACACTGAAAGCGCAGCGTTTCAAATGTTCCAAATGACCAAAGAAGGCGCACGAGACGAAACCAAACTTGCAGCGGCAGAAAAAGCACGTATGGCGGCTGGCGCAGTTGCGGAAGTGGAAGCGTATGCTGCCGATACTAAAATCCACTCGTGGTTTGACGGTGAAGTTTCGCAAGTGCTCCTACATAGTGGTGAGCTTGCCCCGCAAGGTTTCCCTGTAGTGACTGTTATTGATACCAAAGATACTTGGGCTGTGCTCAATGTTCGTGAAGATGCGCTGCGCCAGTTTGAAAAAGGCAGCGAGTTTGACGCTTACGTCCCTGCTTTAGACGATACAATCACTTTTAAAGTCACTCATGTGGCAGTGATGGGCGATTTTGCAACTTGGCGTTCTACCGATGCCACGCAAGGGTTTGACCTTCGTACGTTTGAAGTAGAAGCTCGTCCGGTGGATGAGGCTCCGCTTCGAATGGGTATGAGCTTGGTTGTGGAACTATAGGAACAACTATGCCACAAGAATCATCCCATACTTCAGCTAAAACCCTAGAGCAAACTCACGCTCTAGGGAAGATAGCCACAAGGCGAAAGTTGGTCAAAAGCCATTTTCGGAGTCAGTGGCATCTACTTAGGCACGACAAATGGTTATTGTCGTGCCTTACTTGGCTGCCCATCGTTTTGTGTTTATCCATCTACTGGATATTCTCTCAAGGGATAGCACATAGCCTTCCTATTGGCGTTGTCGACCTTAGCCAAAGTACACTGTCACAAAGACTTGTCCGTAATTATGATGCGACGTCGATGTTAAGCGTCGATCATCAATACAGCGACATAGGCCAAGCCAAGACAGCAATGATAGACGGCGATATCTACGCCATTTTGTACATTCCACATGGCTTTGATAAGTCGGTAATGAAATCTATGCCGCCGCAAGTAACGCTGTTTTATAACAGTCAATATATCTTGGTTGGTCGGCTAATTAATTCTGCCGCACTGCAGGCGCAAGGGACATTCAACGCACAGGTCGAAGTGGTTAAAGCGCTTGCCAAAGGCAATACCACTAGCGCCGCTGCAGTGGGTAAAGCCGTTTCGGTAAGAACGCAAATCACGCCGCTGTTCAATAAAGGCATGAACTACGCTCAGTTCTTAGTGACGGCAATTGTGCCAGCCATTTGGCAAATCGCTATAGTCTCCTTTACGGTATTAGTGCTCAGTGCCAACTATCGAGTCGCCGGAATTAAACCTTGGCTTGGCGAAACCAAACTGGTTCGTCACCTTGCAGCGACACTGATGCCCTACTTTGTTTGGTTCTCTACGCTCGGGCTTGCCTTCTTGATTTGGTTCTATGACATCATTGGCTGGCCGATGGAAGGGAGCTGGATAGTGCTGATCATCGCGCAATTGGTCACAACGGTTGCTTGCATGATCATGGGCGCGCTGTTCTTTTTCCTTACCTGTGATGCGGCTCGTGCGATGAGCTTTGCGGGCGCGTTTACGGCACCTAGTTTTGCTTTTATGGGTATCACTTTTCCTGCCACTGACATGAGCCCACTGGCGTTGTTCTGGCGTGAGCTTCTACCCATCAGCCACTATATTGAGGTTCAAGTAAGCCAAGCAAGCTACGGCGTACATGCTGCTCAATCTCTGGTGCATCTGGCTCCAATGTTGGGCTATGTACTACCTCTTGCGCTTACCGTGTTACTGATCAAAAAGCATCTCAGTAAGGAGTTGTCAGCATGACATTACTGGAGCACATCAAGCTCGAACTTCGCGCTATTTTAACCAATCCAGTCGTGGTATTGACTGTGTTCGGTGGCGTGATTTTTTACTCGTTCCTATACCCACTTCCCTACAGCCACCAAACGCCGCGTGAGCAGCCTATCTCAGTGGTCAACCTCGATAAAAGCCAAACCAGTTACCAGCTTGAACGAATGGTAGACGCTACTCCGAACGTCCATGTCGTCCAGCGTGACTACACAATAGAAGCCGCTAAACAGGCCTTTCTAAAAGGTGAAATTACTGGCTTTTTGGTGATCCCCGAGCACTTTTATAAAAATTTGATGCTCGGTAAAAGCCCTGTGCTGGCCTACGCTGGTGACGCGTCACTCTTCCTAGTTTACGGGACGGTTGTTGAAGGTTTGGCACAAGCCGGCGGTACGTTGGCCGCCAAAGCTAAGGTCTCTAAATTACTTATTGATGGTGTGCCGCTCGAACTGGCTAGTGAGCAATATTCGGCAACTAAGCTGAATTCTAAGCCCACGTTCAACCCTCGGATGGGATATGTCGATTACGTCGTGCCTGCGGTATTTGTCCTAATTCTTCAACAAACACTGGCTATGGCATCGGGTTTGGTTGGCGGTACACAGCGCCAAGGTAAAGGATATTGGAGCCTACGCCCTGTATTGAGCGTCGTCTTAGTGCGAACTTTAGTGCTCACCGCTATCTATTACTTGCTTGGTATGTTTTATTTCGGTGCCAGCTTCGATATGTACGGGATCAGTAAGCTCGCCAACCCGTTTGAAATGCTGACGTTGATGCTACCTTTCTTTTTGACGTCTTGCTTTATCGGCATTTTTCTTGGTGCCATCACGCCAAGGCGAGAGCTGGTTACCGTGCTGGTACTCATCAGCTCGATGCCTCTTATCTTCTCTGCGGGCTTTATATGGCCAGTAGAAATGTTACCTGTACCGATGCAGTGGTTTGCAGCATTATTCCCTACTCAGGCTGCTATCAGTGGCTTTTTGAAGCTAAATCAAATGGGTGCCGAATGGTACCAGATTCGAGAGCATTGGAATCATCTGTGGTTACTAGCTGCGGTTTGGGGTGCACTCGCCACTTACTGCTTTAGTAAGTACCGTAGCCAACCTACTGGCTAAGATAAAATAGTGACAATAACAAAAGGGGTCAGCGCATATAGCGCTGACCCCTTTTTGATTTTTATCGCTTATTGACTCTGTAGTTTATTGATTTAGAAACTTAGCTACGCGCCAACTCCACTTTTTCTTCTTTCTCACCTGCAGCTGGGTCATTGAATTTCTCAAGATCCAATGCACCTTCTGACTTAGCAACAATACAAGTTACTGCACTGTCACCAGTGATATTTACAGCAGTACGAATCATATCAAGTAGACGGTCAACACCCATGATTAGTGCAATACCTTCAAGCGGCAGACCGACTTGGTTAAGTACCATAGCTAGCATGATAAGACCTACGCCAGGGACACCTGCAGTACCGATTGATGCTAGCGTTGCCGTTAGAATCACTGTCAGGTAATCACCCATAGTTAGATCGATGTTGAATGCCTGAGCAATAAATGCAGTCGCAACACCTTGCATGATAGCCGTACCATCCATGTTGATGGTCGCGCCAAGAGGAATGGTGAAAGACGATACTTTATTGTCTACACCCAAACGGTTTTGCGCAGTTTCCATCGTCACAGGGATGGTTGCGTTTGATGATGCGGTCGAGAACGCAAACATCACCGCATCTTCCATCTTCTTAAGGAAGGTGATTGGGCTTAGTCCAGTGAAAGACTTAAGCATCACGCTGTAAGTAACCAAACCATGTAGCAGTAGTGTCGCTGTAAGCACTAGGAAGTACTCAGCTAGATTTAAAATGGCACCCAAGCCAAGACCTGTGAACAATTTTGCCATTAGGAAGAACACACCGTATGGGGCGATATTCATCAATAGCGCAACAAGCTTCATGATAACGTCATTCAGGTCGCGGAATGTCGCAGCAATGCGCTCACCTGGCTCACCAGCTGCACTGATCGCGATACCGAATAGCACGGCAAACACGATAACTTGAAGGGTCTTACCTTCAGCCATTGCGCTGATTGGGTTCGTTGGGAACATATCAATGATGACTTGACCCAGCGATGGCGCTTCTGTCGCCGCAAATGAACTTGCTGCAGTTAGGTCAGCGCCCGCACCTGGCTGGAATACCGTGCCCATAGTCAATGCCAGTGTAATGGCAACTGCTGTGGTAGCGACGTAGAATAGAACTGTCTTTCCACCTAAACGGCCTAGAGTGGTGACATCTTTAAGAGAGCTGGTGCCGCATACAAGCGATACGAAAACCAGTGGAACAACGAGCATTTTCAAGCTGGCGATAAAGACTTGACCACCAACCTCAAAAAGGCCGTTTACAATGTAAGCGTCTACAAATCCGTTCTCAGCAAATAGACCTCGAATAGCGAAGCCCGTCAAAATACCTGCAACCATACCGATAATCACGCGACTCGTCAGTGACATTGGTTTCTTGGCATTAGTCATAATTACTCCTTTTTTTATATTGCTTGTTGATGGAGACATCAAAAGCCGGAGCAGATTAGCAGTACCCTTTAGGCGATTAGAATCACAAATTTGTTTTCCGATCACACGACGTGACACAGATCACCAAACTTGTTATAAAACGCAAGCCACAACCAACATAAAACCCACAAAATGGTCACACGATAAGTTAAAATACAACTTTTGATAACTTATTGAGCATTATATTCTTTTCATCTTCAGATAAGTTTTATTTATAACTAAAGATTATGTAAAAATTGAATGTCAGCCAAAACGAAAAGGCCAGCATTAAATGCTGGCCTTGTTAGCTACATAGACGTTTATACTATTGTGCCTTTATCGACTCTAACTTGATATCAAAGATAACCGCAGTTTCCGCTGGAACCGTCGGGTGAGCGTCTTCTTGGTACGCAAGATGCGCGGGTACGTAAAGGCGCCAAGTCGCTCCAACTGGCATTTCTTTGAGTGCGACAATCCACGCAACAGGCGCTTGATGCAGCATGACACTCATCGGCTCAGGAAGATGAGCTGACCCATCCACCTGCTGACCATTCAAAAGCCAAGTTTTATGACGAATAAGGAACTGGCTGCTAGGATCAGATTCTTGTCGCTCTCCACCCTCATCAATGATCTCAATTTGAATGCCAGAGCTGTGAATCGTCACTTGTTCACGGGCGGCGTTACGCTCAAAGAATGTTGCTTCAAACTGTTGTTTTTGCTCAATATGCTCAGCTTGCGCTCGTTTGCGTTGCTCTTCCATTTCCTTTTTCAGCGCTTCCGCTTCACTAGGGTCAAAAGGCCATGGCTTTTGCATAAACGATTCCATGATCGCTTCTTGAATGATCTTGATGTTCATTTTTGGAAATGATTTTTGAGCAAGCTCTTTAGCAATTTCTCGGCCGTAGATATAGCTTACTTTTTGTTCTAGTGTTTCGATTTCCATAACAACCTCTTGGATTCTGGTTATGGGGTTATGATACGTATCAACCCAGAAAAGAAAAGTATGTTACGGATACTCGAAATCATCAGAAAAAGCTAAGAGCCACAATGGACCCTTAATGATTTACGCTGTTTGAGATTCAGATGCACCTGACTCGGTTTGCTCATTCACATCAATGGACTCGATGATTGGCAGGGTTTGAGCAACGTACTCACCTGGTGCCGCACCCAGAACTGGATAGTCATCATTGCCTACTGGGAATGGGTCAACTTGTTCTTCTGGAATGTATTGAGCAAGCCACTCATTCCAGTGTAACCACCAAGACCCTTTGTGATGATCGGCATTATTAATCCACTCTTCCGCTGACTCATCCAGCGTTGAGTTTGTCCAAAAGCCATACTTCTCTTTTTTGGGATGATTAACGATACCGGCGATATGCCCTGACTCACCAAGCACAAAAGTCTTGTTGCCACCCATTTTCAAAGCACCGCGATACGTGCCTTGCCACAGAGCAATATGGTCTTCTTTTGTAGAGATGAAATAGCTTGGAATACGAATCTTATCTAGGTCAATCCAAACACCGCCAATTTTAACCCCTTTGTCTGCAATCAACTTATTCTCTAAGTACAGCTGGCGTAGTAAGAAGTTGTGCGTAGCTGCAGCAACGTTCGTACTATCACTGTTCCAGTACAACAAATCAAAATCGACTGGGCTATTTCCCTTGAGATAGTTATCAACGTAGTAATTCCAGTACAAACTGTTCTCACGCAGTAGACTGAAGGTCACACTCAATGAGCGGCCGTCCATGTAACCCAGAGAATTATTCTGAAGTTCTATCGCACGAATAATAGTATCGTTGATGTAGGCACCGACTTCACCAGGCTGGCTGAAGTCTAGTAACGTCGTAAAGAAAGACGCTGATACAATGCGCTTCTTCATACGTTTAGCGGCATAGTAAGCCACGGTAGACGCCAACACCGTGCCACCAATACAGTAGCCCGCAGCATTGATCTGATCTTTACCTGTAATCGACTCAATCGCCGCTACCGCTTTGACAACCCCTTCCGTCACATAGTCGCCAAATTCTACTTTAGCTTGTGATGGACCAGGGTTTCGCCAAGACATCATAAACACCGAATGACCTTGCTCTAGAAGCCATTTCACCATCGAGTTTTTCTCACGAAGATCGAGGATGTAATACTTATTAATGAACGGCGGAACGATCAGTAGCGGTGTTGCATTCACCTTTTCAGTCAGCGGGCGGTATTGAATAAGCTCAAACAACTCATTTTTAAATACCACATCTCCAGACGTGTTCGCGACATGCTCACCAACCTGGAACGCTTCTGTATTCGTCATGCGAATTTTCAGTACATCCGCGCTCGCTTCCATGTCCTCCTGAAACTGCTGTAAACCTGCAAGCAAGTTTTCACCGTTTTGCTCAAGCGTAAGCTTTAGAAGCTCTGGGTTGGTTGCGATAAAGTTGGTTGGCGATAGTGCGTTTAAAGTTTGACGGGAGAAGAACGTGAGACGCTCTTTGATTTTCTCGTCCACACCTTCAACGGAGTTGATAGTGTCGAGGTACGTTTTACTGAATAAAACGTAAGACTGTTTGATGAAGTTGTAAAACGCTTCTTCTTTCCACGCGTCGTCTTGGAATCGACGATCGCCTTTTTCAACGTCAACAACTTGTTCTTTACTGGATTGCAGCGCGACACGCTGCCATATTTCGAGTTGCTGCATCCACCACTTGGTTTGCATATCCAACATAGCGGCGGGTTGCTTGGATGCCTTGTCCATAAACTCTGCAGTGTCCTCAGCATTGAGTTCCTGCATCGCTTTTGTCAGAGGGCTATTTACGGCTGCCTTGCCTTGCTCGAAGTCTTTCCACCATTGCTGGTTGCTCTCCTGCAGTTTCACAAGGTAGTCCGAAAAGAAGTTTTGGAACATAGCTAAAACCCTTTTCTTGGAAACAAAAAAAGGTTGCGGGAACGAGTGCCCCCGCAACCCTCTATCTATATAGGTACTGAATCTACCTAAAACTGATATTAAGCCGGTGTGCTCGCTTTAACAGCGTCAGTAGTGATAGTTTCTAGGTCTTCTTTGAACTCTTTTGCTACTTGCTGAAGCTTGTTGCTGTCATCCATCATTTGTTGTGACAGACGAGACATCGTGTTCAGTTGCTGGCTGTTGAAAACCGCCAGAGATGAAACATCTTTAATTTCTGTTGCCGCTTTCATTTGGCTAACACCCAACTCGCTGTATGCACGCATAGCATTTAGTTGAAGTTCAGTGAGTGTTTCAACATTTTTTGTCATGAGCTTGTTGAACTTTGCGTAAGGTTCAAACGTTTTTTCAGACTGCTCGTTGATTACTTTGAAAATATCCGTGTACATAATCATTTCTCCTAAGAAATATACATTCCAGTTTCTAGATCAAATCTATCCCAGTTAGTTGGGCTTCCGACAACACAATTAACAGCGCTTAACAACGACTGCAGTTCCCATGCCACCACCAATACATAAAGAGGCGACACCTAGATCTTTATTTTCTCGTAGCATCTCGTGAATCAAAGTCACGATGATGCGGTTACCTGAAGCACCCAGAGGATGCCCTAACGCAATCGCGCCCCCATTTGGGTTTGCACGTTGCAAAATTGACTCTGCACAAACGCCGTGTTCAGAGGCTAAGTTACGAATAACACCAAGGGCTTGTGCCGCAAATGCTTCGTTTAGCTCAAACACATTCACATCAGAAATTGTCAGCTCAGCTTTGGCTAATGCACTGGTCACCGCTTGCACCGGACCTAAGCCCATCACTTGAGGATCTAGACCTGTTTGAGCACTCGCCAGCAGTTCGCAAAGTGGTGTCAAACCCAAACGATTTACCGCAGATTCTGACGCTACAACCAGAGCACTTGCACCATCATTGATCCCAGATGCATTACCAGCGGTCACTGACCCTTCACGGTCAAATGCAGGTCTTAGCTTGGCAAGACCTTCCATTGTTGCATCCAATTTTGGATACTCATCCGTAGCAAACTCAACCACATTACGACGGACTTTGACTTCTACAGGGACAATCTCTTGTTCAAACTTACCCGCTTCGATAGCTGCGACTGCTTTTTGCTGACTGCTTAGCGCATAAGCGTCTTGATCATCGCGTGATATATCGACTTGCTTTGCGATGTTCTCTGCCGTCACACCCATGTGATAAGCATTGAAAACATCCGTCAAACCATCCGAGACCAACAGGTCTTTTGCAGTCATGTCACCCATTTTGTGACCACTGCGCGCTGTCGGCGGCATCGCAAAAGGTATTTGTGACATCACTTCAACACCCGCCGCAACAACCACATCGGCTTCACCAGCTTTAATATGAGAAGCAGCATCCATTAAGGTTTTCATTCCACTGCCGCACACCATATTTAACGTATAAGCTGGAACTTGTGCCGGAATACCTGCTTTAATTGAAGCTTGACGACCAATGCCCATTCCTTGATTTGCACTGACCACATTACCAACAATAACTTCATCAATGTCTTCGACTGATATCGCGGTTGACTCCAGTGCGCCTTTTATTGCCGCCGCCGCTAAGTCACCTGCTGATATATTTTTAAGGGTACCGCCAAAACTACCAATTGCAGTTCGTTTTGCTGCAACTATAAATACTTTTTCCATTGTTATCCCTTATTAGCCTTACGCCATGTATAAGCCGCCATTAATAGCGATTGTTTCACCCGTAATATAACCCGCTTCTTCACTTGCCAAATAAGCAACTGATGCGGCAATTTCTTCTGGTTTAGCTAAACGCTTTAATGGAATAGTACTCTTAATTGAATCCAATACTTCTTCACGCATAGCTTCAACCATAGGAGTACCTGTATAACCAGGAGCCACAACATTCGCGGTCACACCAGAACGAGCACCTTCCGCAGCCAAAGCTTTAGTAAAACCAATCATGCCCGCTTTCGCTGCGGCATAGTTGGTCTGACCAAACTGACCTTTTTGTCCGTTGACAGATGAAATGTTAATGACACGACCATTACCTTTTTCGCACATGGCCGCAAAGAGAGGTTGTGTAACGTTAAACACGCTATTTAGGTTGGTATTGATGACATCAAACCAGCTGTCTGAGGTCATTTTTTTGAACTGGCCATCGCGAGTAATACCGGCATTGTTTACAACAAGGTCAAAAGTACCTTCTTCTTGTTGCAGCAATCCTAGTTTTTCCTTGCACTCCTCGGTATTCGTCACATCGAGTTCGAACAAACGAACCTGATCTTCTGTAAAGCCTTTTTCATCAAACCAGCGCTTAGCACACTCATAGTTCCCTGTGCTGTACGTTGCAATGAGACGATAATCTTGCTGAACAAGTTTCGAAGAGATAGCAGAACCAATTCCGCCTTTTGATCCCGTAATTATTGCGAGCTTTTTCATTGGTGACTCCATTCCTAGCAACTAGCTTTATTAGCTATTTTTTTAAAATTATAAATAAGACGACTTAGTACGCTTTTTTACTTAGCTGAGCTGACTTTTATTATTGAAATTACATAGCTTTTATTACGATTTAAGTTTTAAATATAAATTTAAAGGAATCTTAATATTTCACCATCGAATATTTAAGTAACACGCCATAAAGTTGATCGCCATCACAAATGATAATGTAACTGACAACAAACAATGTAAACAAACATTAAAATCATCCACAACAACGCAACCCACTGATTTGGCGAATTAATTTATTTAATCGACACTTCTATAAATAAATTCTAACAATCAAATGCGCACTAAAAAAGTGCACTCACTTGTGAATTAAGTATCAACATAATAGCGTATTTTTGAATGCTAACTATCAGTTAATTTTATTAACTCCCTGAAATGCCACAGTATTAAAATAGAGCCAATAATTTAATACATCACACAATCGCAACATTAGTTAACATAAAAACAACACCCACCCCATAACAAGTCGCAATACGTCTCATTGTGGTGCTTTGCAAAATAACGTGAGCAAATTCACCCACAAAAGGCAAGGTCAATCAGAGAGGAAACTTTAGAGGATAGTCGCAATTACAAATATGTACAGAGATTGGCCATCTACACGTCAAGGTAGATAACCAATTCTTTTGGAGAACCACAGATAGTAGTTGTGACCGATGGTCACTAAATGTCCAACAAACGCATTTGAGCTTGATTGAGTCTTAGTGCTGTATGCGGTAGCAACCATTTCTTTTGATCTTGCTGTTGAATGCCGTCACGTGAGACATAAAGGCCGTGTAGCACCCGTCTTCTAGTACCGACATGGTTTATGGGAGGGATGCTACTTTTCTCTTAAACCACTAATAAAAAAGGAAAAAGAGCATAAGAGCACCCCCTCTAGCTCCCCCTTATAAAGGGGGAGAACTACTTGGCTCGCTACGCATCGCCCTATGTTTCAATTAAACGTCCCAATACGTCCTTTCTAAACCCTAAACTGCCCCACCACATCATCCAAACTCTGGCAACGCTGCTCAAGGCCAACGCAAGACGCTTCCGCACGCTTAATAATCTCTGCCATTTTATGGCTGTCTTCAGCGATTTTTTGAATACTCGCGTTTAGCTCACCACTTACCGAAGTTTGTTGCGATGCCGCCGTGGCAATGTGCGTGTTCATCTCGTTGATAATGCCGACAGAGCTTGAGATCTCGCCTAGAGCAGTCGACGCGCTTTGTACCAATGAAATTGTTTTCTCGCTCGTTGAACGGCTGGATTCCATGGCATGAACCACAACGCTGGTACCTTCTTGAAGCCGCTCAATCATAGTTTGAATATCACCGGTACTTTCTTGAGTTTTACTCGCCAAAGAGCGAACTTCGTCAGCTACTACCGCAAACCCACGTCCCTGTTCACCTGCACGTGCGGCCTCAATTGCAGCGTTAAGCGCAAGCAAGTTGGTTTGTTCGGCAATACCACGGATAACATCAAGCACAGAGACAATATTGGTCACATCTTGATTCAGTCGTTGAACACTTTCTTCAGCAGCAGAAATTTCTGTTGCTAGCCCTTGAATAGAAGTTACCGTATCACCTATACCCTGATTCGCCACAGCGGCTTCTTCAGAGCTTCTGTCCGTCGCCTGTGCGGCTTCTTGAGCATTTTGACTGACGTTCTCACTGGTCACACGCATTTCGTTAATGGCAGTCGCCACCATGTCACTTTCTTGCTGCTGAGATTGAGAAGATTCGGTGATTTCAGACGCTAGCTTAATTAAATCTTGAGTTTGTTGTCTGACTTGCGAGGTAGACTCAATGACCTCCGTCACGGTAGTTTGAATTTTGCCTACAAACAGGTTAAATGACTGACCCAATCGGCCGATTTCATCAAAGGAAGTCACATCAACACGACGTGTCAGGTCGCCTTCGCCTGAGGCTATATCAGCCATTGATTGCTCAAGACGCTGGATTGGGCTCACGATCAAACGCGTCACCCAAGCGGCCAGTGCCAGTGCAATCACAATCGCCACTAGTGTACCCACTTCAATAGCAAATTCAGCTTCTTTGACCGCTTTATCGCTATCAACGCGAGCTTGATCTTGGAGCCTCTCCATTTCATCAAGAATGACTTTCAAGTCACTTCGCATAGTCGTGAACAAGTCTACCAATCGACCTTTATCTTGAGAGAAAGCTGCCATAGACTGCTCATGATCAGCAAACATCGCTTCATAGCCGGCAACAAACTGCCTAGTGTTGCTCAGCAGCGTGTCCAAGTACGGCTGGAAACGTGAATCAAGAATACCTTGATCGATAAGCTGCTGAACAATTTCAACCCTTGGCACTGCGTTGTAAGCATTATCTTCAAATTCGAACTTTTGCTTATCAAACTCAACAGGGTCGCCATTAGCTACTAGCATCGCATAACTTGCGCCCACAACTTGGTAGTAGTCACGATAAGCATCTTCTAACGAGTTCATGACTGGGGTGATCTGGTCGTTGAGCTGATCATTTATTGCGGCTTGCTTGTTAAACAACAACACGTTGTAAACTGCGAGACCACTGAATATCACCGCCATTAACAGCACGGGCAACAGCATTTTTAGCCTTAGGCTGGTATTATCAAACCATTGCATACATTACTCCAATTATTAGACTTAACTTTATTTTTATTTCTCTGTTATCGCCTAATAATTGACGACCTTTAGAACATAGCGTGCCCTATGTTAGATTAGTCGCACTTATTTATGAAAACATAAGGATAATCCGACAACTAACCGTCTGATTTATAAATAGCTCTCATTGAATGTTTCATTTTCGTTACACCCTACAATGCGCTAAACTGAAACCTGTTTGCGGTTATTACAAGGATGTTGGGTTATGCCAGACCGTCGTTCAGACACCTCTCAATCCCTACGAAAGATTCTAATATCAGGTGGTTGCGCCATTATGGTGCTGCTCGCAATTTTCTTCTACATCGAACGCTCATTTGATCAAACCAAACAGCAACTCATCGAGCTCCAAAAAGATGTACTAAAAGCGGCAAACTCAATGCTTATGATGCGCCGTCATGAGAAGGACTTTATTGCGCGAGTTGAAAATCAATATGTCGAAAAAATGGAGTCTGAGTACCAAAGCATTCTGTCCCAAATTGGACAAATCAATACAGGAGTGATGGAATCTGGCATCAACATTGATTACAACGGACAACAAGCACTCGCCAATGTAGACGCGTATACCCAACGATTTTTCATACTCGGAGAGTTAGTGGTAGTCATTCATGGCGCAGACCAAGGACAAGGTCTGATTACGCATTTTAAAGATAAGGTTCTTGCGCTCGAACACGCGCTCATTCGCGCCAATTCAAATAACGTCGACCAGATAGCACTTGTCACTAAAGACCTTATGTATCAGTTCTTCAGCGATCTTGACCCTAGCATTTTACCGCGCATCGATCGCAATCTCGCACAGCTTCAGCAAGCGATTACTCAAGAGCAGCTAGACTTTGAAACCTTTAGCCAATTTCAAGAATTCCGACTTGCCTTTTACGCGTTGCAAAGTGCCTATGAAGAGTTTGGCTACACACATCAGCAAGGCGAACTTGGCAAACTAAGAGCCACCATCCACCAGTTGGAGCAATCACTCAATAGCTTGTTTAATGATTTACCGCCATTAATTACGGCCAAGCTCAGCGACTATGAATCCTATCGCATCCTGTCGGCGATTGCTTTGGTCACCGCTATAATCTTAGTCCTTCTTAGTGTTACGCAGCGAGTGACTGCACTTGAGAAGCAACTCATCCAAGCACGTAAGGACGAAGCGCAAGCTAGCAAGGCGAAGAGCGCCTTTCTTGCCAATATGTCCCATGAAATTCGTACTCCGCTTAACGGCATATTGGGAATGACAGAGATACTTTCTGATACTAAGTTATCCGCTAGCCAAAAGGACTACCTAGAGACCATTAACGCGTCTTCACAAACTCTGTTGATGTTGATTAATGACATTCTCGATCTATCCAAAATTGAATCTGGGCACCTTGAGGTTTGCCCTCACACCACAGCCATCAAAGAAACTATTTATGATACTGCCGCTCTTATAGCTCCCAAAGCGCAGAAAAAGTCACTGGATATCATTATCGACATAGACCCAGACGTGCCTGATTACGTTCAAGCGGATGAGCAAAAGGTGCGTCAGACCCTGATGAATCTGGCATCCAACGCAATCAAGTTTACCGATACTGGGAGCATCTCCTTTGCGTTAAAAGCCATTCAATCCAGTGACACTGAGGTCTCCATCGGTTTTAGCGTCAAAGACACTGGCATTGGTATTGACCTAGAAAAGCAGCGCCACGTATTCGAAGAGTTCAAGCAAGAAGATGCAGATACGTCTAAGCACTATGGTGGAACCGGTCTGGGTCTCGCCATCTGTGCAAAAATGGTTGAGATGATGGGCGGCGAGATTGAGCTTCAATCTAAGAAAGGTTCTGGTAGCCAGTTTAGTTTCACATTGACTTTCAAGCGTGATGACCATGAAGTTAAAAACGAAGATAGTTTGAGCATCGCCTATATTTCTCAAAAGCCGAGTTCCTTACTTACTAACGAGTTACAACGCTTTGGTTGTAACTTAATTCAACTCTCCGATGTACGCGACGAACTCTTCCATCTCAGCACAACAACCATCATTATTTCAGATGACGCACAACATCTTGCTGGGCTACAAAAAGCAGGTGCCCCTTGTCGTTTAGTGTTGCTGCGTGATAATAAGCAAGGGCAAGAAAACTCAGATATCAACGTCGATGGCTACCTGACCGTCCCGCTTTTCGGCAAAAGGATGATGAACACGCTTCGACAGATTGCAGCCGACTCCAGGGAAAACGTTAGTTCTAACAAATGTACCAGCGACAACGCTGATGATTGTAGTACAACCGTTGTTACTACCGCCGCCGAGAGTGAGAACACTTCAGCGGCTGACACATCAACAGAAAACAATGAAGAGCTAAACAGACGCCACTTCAAAATTTTGGTGGTTGAAGATAATAAGGTGAATCAGCAAATTGTCAGCCTTAATTTAAAGAAGTTGTCTATTGACTTTGTCATTGCTAATAATGGACAAGAAGCCGTCGATATTTATCAGCATCAACACGACTCTATTGGCCTTATCCTTATGGACTGCATGATGCCTGTACTGGACGGTTTTGAAGCAACGAAAGCCATTCGAGATTATGAAAAGAGTGAGGGAATTAAACAGACTCACATCATCGCACTGACCGCATCCGTACTCGACGATGACATTAAACGATGTTACGACAGTGGTATGGATGACTATCTGCCTAAACCATTTAAGCGCGATATCCTTATGGAAAAGCTCGATGCTCGTATTCAAGCCTCTTAAAACTTAATTAAGATGCTTGAATACCTAAAGTAGGCACAATCGTTAAAACTAAAAAGGGAGGCGAACATCGCCTCCCTTGCCGTTTACTAGTAGGTCACTATGCACCAATCACGCCACCATCTTTACGTGTAATCATCACCACCGATGAACGCGGCACTGCATTCCCACCTTCAGGGAAATGCGAAGGCGCTAGATCTTCACCTGGGTGCTGAACGCCAACAAACATGGTTTTGTAGTCGGGCGAGAAGGTCAAGCCAGTGATCTCACACGCAATAGGCCCGGTTAAGAAACGGCGGATTTCGCCCGTCGCTGGATCGCTACACAACATTTGGTTGTTACCCATACCTGCAAAGTCACCTTTGTTTGAGTACTTACCATCTGTTTGTATCCACAAACGACCTGATTTATCAAAACCAATGCCGTCTGGGCTGTTAAACATGTTGTCTTTGTTGATGTTGTCCGTGCCTGCCATCAAGCCAGACTTGTGGACTTCTGGATTACCCGCAATCACATAAATGTCCCACTCAAAGGTATCTGACGTATGATTCCCTGCTGTAGGGTTCCAGCGGACAATATGCCCATAAGGATTTTTTTCTCGCGGGTTAACCGCATTGATCGGCTGCGACTCTTTAACACCACGATATTTGTTGTTGGTAAGTGTACAGAACACTGACAGATTGTCAGGGTGGACGGTTACCCACTCTGGGCGATCCATTGTCGTCGCACCGACTTGCGTTGCAGCCATACGAGCAAAAACCATTACTGACGCCGCATCCGGAAAGCCATTCTCTGGCGTTAAGCCATTTTTGCCCCAAGTCAGTTCAAGCCACTGACCTTTACCTTTGAGTTCACCTTGCGTGCCTTCAAACTTAGCAACATACAATGTGCCCTCTTCCAATAGGTCACGATTCGATTCTGCACCTTCAACATACTTATTCTTAGAAACGAACTTGTATAGGTGCTCGCCGCGTTCATCATCACCCAGATACACCACAACATGGCCATCACCGTTGACAGTTAGCGCCGCATTTTCATGCTTAAATCGGCCTAGTGCACTGCGTTTTTTCGGTGTTGAATTAGGATTCATCGGATCAATTTCAACAACCCAACCGTGACGGTGAGGTTCATTTGGCTCTTTGCCCATGTCAAAACGAGCATCGTGCTTGTACCAATCGTAACCACGATCTTTCGTGTTTAGCCCATAACGTGCATAGCTTTCACCAAGCTCCGTGCCTTTAGTATCGGCAAAATAACCATTGAAGTTTTCTTCACAAGTAAGGTATGTACCCCATGGCGTTTGGCCATTCGCACAGTTGTTAAATGTACCTAGAATCTTCTTGCCTGATTTGTCTGCGCTTGTCTTTAGTAAGTCATGACCCGCGGCAACGCCTGTCATTTCCATCTCAGTATACGCGGTCACGCGTCGGTTAAGACGCCCGTCTAGGTTTACTTGCCACTGACCAAAGTTCTTTTTAAGTTCAATGACAGATACGCCGTGTGCTGCTTGCGCTTTGCGAGCATCATCGGCAGTAATACTTTTACCTTGGTGAGGATACAAATATTCGTTATTGGTGTACTCGTTATTGACCACCAACACTGCGCGATCATTATCAATTAAGAAAAATGTCATGCCATCATTGTTGTCACCAAACTGCATTTCTTGTGCTTTGGAGTCATTGTTCTGACTGAATGCAGGCGCGCCATTTTTAATCGCATCTCCCCATGAAATAAGCACGTTCGCTTGGTAACCTTCTGGAACCGTGACAGCGTCTGAAGTTGAAATCGGAATAGCATCAAAACCCATCAAAGCAGACGACGCTGGTTTTACACTTGCTACCGCTTGACTTAAAGGCGTAGCAGCAAAAAAACCAACGGTGGTAGCCGCTCCAGTCCCTTTTAGAAAACCTCGGCGCGACATCGCTGCATCGACAAACTTATTAAATTCTGGTTCTTGATCGAGTGGACGCTGATCATCGTCGTAATTAAATTGGCTCACGTTGACTTCCTTTTATACTAAACTTCGTAACTGGTCAGTTACTGTAATAATTTACGCACAATAATGATCCAGAGTCATGACAAACGCGTTACATTTCGTTGGCAAATAGATGTCAGTAACGTATTTTTATACCTTAAGCATTCAGTCAAAATTCCACATCTATAAGGATAGTTTATGGCGCATCAGCTAAAGCGGCTTGTCCCCCTTGTGACCTTATTTACTTCCCTCTCGGCTTTCGCAAATTCTCAAGCCACAGATGCATTTGCTCCAGAAATCGCCACTGGTTTAGACAAGAAATCACTCGTCGTCAGTCAAGATTGGATGGTGACAGCCGCGAACCCCACAGCAACTAATGCAGGTGCTAAGGTGCTTGAACAAGGTGGCAACGCCATTGATGCGATGGTCGCCATTCAACTTATGCTCGGGCTTGTTGAGCCTCAATCGAGCGGCATTGGTGGCGGGTCTTTTTTGGTGTATTGGGATAGCAAACAATCAAAGCTAACTACTTATGATGGCCGAGAAACGGCGCCAGCTGCCGTCGATGGCGATCTATTTATTGGCGAAGATGGCAAACCGATGGGCTTTTTTGACGCCGTCGTTGGTGGTCGATCGGTGGGCACGCCTGGCACCGTAAAACTACTCTGGGACGTACATCAGAAATACGGTAAGTTGGATTGGAACCAAATCATCGAACCTATTGCAGAGCAAGCAGAACAAGGCTTCGTGATTAGTGCCCGACTCGCCAAACTGATAGCAAATGATGTTACCTTTCTTGGCAAGCATCCTGATACTGCTCGCTATTTCTTGCAAAGTGACGGCTCACCGAAAATGGAAGGCACGCTACTCAAGAACCCACAATATGCAGAAACTCTGCGACTCATGGCGGCTAAAGGTAGTGATGGCTTCTACAAAGGCGCCGTGGCCGAATCTATGATTAATGCTGTTAAAAGTCAGTCGAAGACCAATCCTGGGCTGTTAACGCACGACGATCTAACTCGCTATCAAGTTGCTGAGCGCAGCGCAGTCTGTGCACCTTATAAACAGTTCGATATTTGTGGAATGGGTCCACCGAGTAGTGGCGCATTGACACTCGGACAAATTATGATGCTCACCGAACCACATAAGCTCGATAGACTCGGCAGTGACAACCCGGTGAGTTGGCAGATTTTAGCCGACGCTTCAAGGCTCGCCTTTGCTGACCGTGGTTTATTTATGGCGGACAGCGATTTTGTTGATGTGCCTGTAGCGGGCTTACTTGATTCCAACTATATGCGCTCACGCAGCGAACTCATTACACCAAACCGTGCGTTGGGATCAGTGGCAGCCGGTACTCCACCTTCTGTTAATACAAGCAGCCTTTCGGCCGATCAAAGTCTTGAGCTACCTTCAACGACTCACTTTAATGTGGTCGATAGCGAAGGCAATGTAGTATCGATAACATCTTCCATCGAGAATGTGTTTGGTTCACGAGTCATGGCTAGCGGCTTTCTGCTCAACAATGAACTTACCGATTTTTCATTCGTGGCCGAAAGCAACGGCAAACCCGTTGCCAATCGCGTAGAGCCTAACAAACGACCTCGCTCATCAATGGCACCCACTATTGTCATGGAGCAAGGAAAGCCTTACATGGCCATTGGCTCACCGGGCGGAAGCCGCATCATAGGCTATGTCGCTCAAACTCTGATAGCGCATTTAGATTGGGGGATGACTATTCAACAAGCGATAGATCAACCGAGAATGATCAATCGATTTGGTGAAATGGATATTGAAGTCAATACACCGCTGGCAGAGTACGCACAGCAGTTTGAGAAGATGGGCTTTAAAGTTAAAGCTCGTGAACTCAACTCAGGTTTGCACGCGATTAGGATTACTTCTGAGGGGCTTGAGGGAGCGGCCGATCCGCGAAGAGAAGGTATCGCTGTCGGGAAATGATGTATTGAGCGTTATGTTAAGGCGTTAACAAGCATTCGAACTGAGCTAGATGCAATGTTCTACCATTGACTCGCACTGGTTCAGTTCGTTCCGAGACTCTGTTGAAACCTGACTTTTCTAATACTCGTGCCGACGCAGGATTGTTAGTCGCGGCTTTCGCATAGACAAGCTGCACACCGTAATCTTTATGAAGAAGTTGCATCACTCTAGCAACCGCAAAAGAAGCGACGCCTTGTTGTTGGTAGTCTTCCGCTACTCGATAGCCTAACTCACACTCTCTAGAAGCGCACGCTCTATGAGTGGACTCCCCTGCAGTCAGTTGGGTCGCATTTATCCGCGCAATAATTTTGTCCGAGTCAACAACAACAAAAAATAGACTGGTTTCCTGCTCATGTTCGTCAAGTAGTCCTTGCTGAGCCTGACAGAACGAAACGAAATTAGAGTAGCTAGCAGGCCTTGCTGGAACAAACTGTTCAAACCAGGCTTTGTTCTCTTGTTCAAAATCGAACAACGCATCGAAATGCTGTGTATTGAGTCGCTCTACATCCATTTCTGCTACTCCACATCTCAATAAGCGCTAATAGCACCTTGGCTTCGTTTTTTTAGCTGGCTTTTTTAACGAACTTAGCGGTGATCATCATTTCACCCGCACCGTCAACTTTGCAATCCAGCTGATGGTCTTTGCCCTCAACGATACGCCTTACCACCGCTTTGGTGCCGATTTTTAACACCAGCGAGCTACCTTTGACTTTCAAATCTTTGGCTAACGTGACACGGTCACCTTCTTCAAGCTTTGTGCCGTTCGCATCTTTGATGTTCAGTTCACTATCCTCTGCAAGCTCTACAGGATTCCACTCATGAGCACATTCAGGACAAATCAATTGGTTTTGGTCTTGATAGACATATTCAGACTGGCAATTTGGACAAGGAGGCAACGACATAACTTCATCAATTCTTTAGCAAATAATGCGGGGCATTCTGCCTTATTACCAGTTACCTGTCGACCTTCTCCCCCTATCAAGCAACTCAGAAAGAATAGCTCCAACAGCTATTTTCTATTGGAACCGGATCCGCTTCACAGTTATCGCGTACCAAGTCTGGTGTGACGAACTACACTGGATTCAGCTTCGTACTCTATATAGCCCCTGCGGGGAACTATCGTTAGAACAAACAACAAGGAACCACGTTATGATTCAACAAGGTCAAACATTACCCGCCTCGACGCTAAGTGAACTCACATCTGATGGCATGGTTAACCATGAAGTAGAAACCCTATTTAAAGATAAGAAAGTCGTTTTATTTGCCGTTCCGGGTGCGTTTACACCAACCTGTTCGGAAGCGCATTTACCAGGATTTATTGTTCTAGCTGATAAATTAAAAGAGAAAGGCGTGGATTTAATTTGCTGCGTTTCAGTTAATGACGCGTTTGTGATGAAGGCATGGGGCGACTCCCAAAATGCCAGTGAACTGATGATGCTCGCTGATGGCGATGGCGCATTCACCAAAGCCATTGGCCTAGATATGGATACCGCTTCGTTTGGTGGAGTCCGCTCTCAGCGCTACGCAATGATTGTTGATAACGGTGTGGTAACCCAACTTAATGTCGAAGCACCGAGCCAGTTTGAAGTCAGCACCGCCGAGGCTATTCTAAAAGCGCTTTAATCCTAACATGCACATGATGGTGAGCCTCCTACCAAGGGATGCTCACCATCATGGCAATTAAGACACCCGCCGAAAAGCTCGGCCAATGAAATCGACTATCTTGGGCTTTGTAGTACTCTCGGTGAATCTCTTCTTGAAACGTTTTTATCGCGAGTGTTTTATCGTAGTTGTTTTGCATAGCCTGCCCTCTTTAGTTTCCCTAGATACGGGCTAAGCGTAAAACCTAAAGTTATATTGAGGTCAATAACTAATTTTCATTCATGTTGCCTGTGATCACCTTAAGCTGCGACCACTTTGTCAGCCATTGTTTTTCTTCGACTCGTTGCAGAAAAATGCTTCTGTCTCTTTTGGGATTGTGAGTAATCTGGCCAAAGAGAAGCGTTTCAAAACCAAATGCAGCGATACATTCAAACTCATTCTCAGCAAGCTTTCTTATGCCTACTGCCGTCTCTTTTTCCGGCCAGAAACTCATCGCATGTAATGTGCTTGTGTAAGGGCCATCACCGTTTCTTTGGTGCATTAAAGCTTGGTTGCGAACTTGCCATTCAAGTTGCGGCATCGCTGTAGAAAGCTGATGCTGATAATCAAGGTAAGCGTTGGGATTGGACTCACGTTCGTCAAAATAGATAACGTCGATATCATTGAGAGGCGTTGCAACAGGCTTATTATGTAAATGATCCCAAACTAGATTTCTTAAAAATCCAGCGGCGACATAACACTGAGGCAAATCTAGCCTACGGACTTGCTCTAATACCGACAGTCTTATCGGATCTTGCTTAATAAGATCAAGTATTTGCTGCATTGAGTAGTCCTAGCATGTGACGGAGCGCGCTATTGTTTCACCACAAGTAAAACTCCGCAAGAAGCGAAAATGCCACTAGAGAGTTTACTCAAACAGCGACTTGAGCGCCTACTTTTCAGTTGATCACGCATTGCGGTAGCAAAGCCAGCATAAAATGTCAGCACGCCACCCACAGCGAACATCGAAAGCATATAGATAGTGGCACTATCAACGATTGTTAGCGAACTAAGATCAACGAATGCAGGAAGAAAGCCCATGTAAAATAAAATGGCTTTGGGGTTGGAAAGCGTCATCACTAAGCCTGTCAACACACTGGAACCTGACCCCTCTGCACCACTTTGCTCAGTATTAGGATTCGAATGCCAAACCTTCCATGCCATCCATATTAGGTAGGACGCTCCAATATACTTCAAAATTGCAGCGAACTCGCCTAAGAGTGAGGCTAATGTCGTTAGCCCAAGTAGCGCCAAACTAATCAAGACTATGTCCGCGATAATCACACCGACTACCACCAGCACCCCTTGTGCCATGCCACTCGACAAACTCCTAGAGACGACAGCTAAAACACTAGGCCCCGGAATGGCGGCGGAAAGTGCCAAAGCTAAAAAAAGAGCGAATGATGAAGCGAGTGTCATAATACCGTCTCCGGAACAATCATCGGCAAATCAGTACAACCAAAATCTAAGCCTATTTGACTCAATAAACAGGTAAGTTGGCCTCTATGATGAGTTTGATGATTAAAGATATGCTGGCAAAACTGAGCGACTGTTCGCTCCATCAGTACGCCTTCTGTCGTGGTGTAGCGAACAAGTCGTTGGCAAGATTCATGCGTAAGCTGACGAGTGACATCGATATAAATGTCATCGACAGTGCTTCTTAAAGATTTTAAATGTTCGATATCTTTCACAAAGGTATCGTGGATCGATTTGGATGTAGGGAGATTGGCTAGCCTATCCTCCGCGACATCAACACACTGGTTGGCGACCAAGCGTTGTAACATGATCAGATCACCAAACAATATGTGGTTCCAATGCGCCATAATCGACGTAAAAAATGCACCGCGATCTTGGTGAAGCTCTTCATTACTCAGAGTTTCGCATACTTTTATCAGTTGCTGATTCATTCGCTGGTTGTACAGCGCCAACACTCTAAAGTTAGCTGCAATATCCATAGAGCCTCCTTGCTCTTACATAATTCACTGTTGGGTAAGCTCTTGCCCCTGGTAGTACTTTACATCGGCAAGCTCCAGCATAGGCAGATCCTCTGGGGTATCGCCATAGGCGTAAATTTTGCCAAACTGACTGATATTGAGTGAAGATTTTAGAAACGTCACCTTACGCTCTTCGCTGCAATCCCCTTGAACATAACGCCCAGTATAGCGAGCCCCCCTCACCTCTAATTGACTACAGATGAGTTTAACACCCTGTTGTTCACACCAAATCCGAAGATAAGGGTCTAGCGATGCAGAGACGACAATGACCTCATCACCTTGCTGCTGATGCCAACGGATCTTCTCGACCATTTCAGGTCTTACTACCTTGTTTAAGTACTCATGATTAAAGTGGCGAGCACAGGCAATCACATCGCTTTCTTTTCGGTGCCAATAGGCAACCTTCGATAAAATGGGGCGCGTTTTGCTCGCGGGCAACCAACCTATTTTGTAAAGAGCGATCACCGGCCACACTATACTAAGCCCAATGACAATTCGTGACTTGGAAGATGCGTAAAACAAAAAAGCAGTAAACGTATCCTCAGTGGTAATGGTGCCGTCAAAATCAAATAGTGCTAGATTCGCCACTGCTCACACCAATCGTTTAGTAAAGTAATGCTTACTGTGATTCGATGGGTAGTTTTCTAACGTCATATGACACTGGTATCCATGCTTTTCATAGAACGCTTTTGCTTGAAAACTAAAGGTATCAAGCAACACCGAGTGACATCCCACCTCTTGAGCATGGGATTCGACACGCGATAACAACTCGCTACCAATGCCGGTACCGCGAATCGACGAATCGACCCAGAGAAATTGAATAGACAGCCAATCTCCGATGATTTCTGCAGTGATTCCGGCCTTCTTCTTCCCCTGCTCAGTGACATAAAACGCGACCTTGTCATGGCGTACTGCACCCAAAAAAGGTCGGTTGTGCTCAACTAGACCTTGCCGTATCTCATTAATGTCGGCATCAGTAGGGTCGAGATCGATTTCATAGTTCATAGATGTTCCAATACCTAATGCTTGAGCCAAGCTGGAAAGATTTCATTTTACTGGGTCGATGTTAACTTCTGTATTTCATGCCCGTTCAGACTCAAAACAATAATAACAGCACCCTCAAGAGTAAACCTCAAAAATAGAATCAATAATGATTGGTAAATTGCCTCTCAAAGACTGCGCACCAAAGACCGAACGAGCATGAACCCCTTTATCTCCAAACACTTCTGCCATCAAGTCCGAACAGCCATCTAGGACTTTAGGGTGTTGTTCAAACGTCTCTGTGGCATTAACAAATCCTTGAAGCTTGACCACTCTGGCAACTCTATCAAGGCTACCCAATTCAAGTTTCACCGCAGCCAGTATGTCTAGTCCTGTCACCTTCGCAAACTCATATCCTTGCTCAGTCGTATATTCTCGACCGAGTTTACCTTTAGGGACATCATCTAGACCCGCTACGGGGCCTTTTCCAGACACATACAAAAGATTGCCAGTACGGACACAGTTACAATAGCTACCCTGAGGATCACTCGCTGTAGGTAGAACAAGTTCGAGCTCGGCAATTCGACTTTCGATAGACATAAATTCTCCTTTAAACGCGAAAACTACTCTTGCTTTAAACCAGCTCGTTCCACAATCCCTGACTCAAAACCATCAATACTTTGCTGGTTTTTCTTTCGCCAATAATTCTCAATACCGTCAGAGCCGAGTCTATCCGCCCACTTATCCAAGTCATCTCGATCACCCTCATAGTGATAGTACGGGACTGACATGCCACAAGATGCCTGAACAAGATCTATATCAACAATGAAGATTTGCCTATTAGAATGACTATGAGGAAATAACGGCGCGTAATCGCTCCAACGCTCATCATTAATATGAAGCGCTTCTGCTTGCCCGTAAGTTCTCAAAATTAGAGGGGCTCCTTCGAATGCACAAAACATCAGCGTCATACGGCTATTAAGAAGAACATGAGCGGCAGATTCATTGCCACTTCCTGTTAAATTCAGCCAAGCGATCTGTTTGTTGTTAATGACTCGTAGTGAGTCACCTCCCTTTGGCGACAAATTTACTGTGCCACTCTCAGCCGCCGTTGCCACAAAATAGATCTTCTGCGACTCAATAAACTCAACGTGCTTTTGTGTTAACTCACTAAATTTCTTTCCCATAGATCTTAATTCCCTGTGCCAAACGGATTCCTATTTTCCCCAACTTAACTGATGACACTATCATCGAGTTTAGCTTGGGTTTCTATATCCACGTATTCAACCAGTTGAATCAAAAAATGTAACCTTTGATAAGGCTAAATTTTGATCTGCCTCGGGAAGTTAGCAGAAGGTTCAACATGTAATCGAAGACATCTTAAATAGGGACATAATTGGCTGACTTACCCAAGGTTAGTCGAACTACTCAGCGCACAATTTATTTAACCTTTGTATTATTGCTGGTTTAAGAACACTTTTCTGCGCCTTACCCAACGCACTGTCGCAACAACCATAAACGAGAGTAAAAAGATCCAGTACAACATTCCGAGCATGCTCTTGGTTACAGTGAACATTGACGCGGCCTCGGCCATGAGCGGAGTTACGTCTTCATAGCTCGACAGCATCAACCAAATACTGATGTTTTCTAGGTAGTCGGCAACTGCAGAGAGTACAGGCAACATTGCCAACCATTGCCATACGCCATTGGTAATTCCGCATTTCGCAAGAAGCCAGACAAACAAAAGGTAATAAGTCATCGCAAACATTGCCGGATAGATCATATCCAGTGCTAGCTGAGTTAAATAGAATGCACGCCCTTCACCGCCAAGTGCGACCAACAAGGTCATAGCTTGATCGTAACTGTAACCCATCGGTGACATGTCAAATATTGGCAGCCCAGAGGAGTACTCCATTAGTGTGGGTATGGTATAGCCCAGCATTAATGCATAGATCAAATTAGTCACGATTAATAGAGCGATTATCTGCCTTCCTGATGGCAGTTTTGGTAAATAACGTATCATGGTTCTTTCTTGTTCACCGTATATCTTGACCCCATTTCGAGGTATCTCATGCGATGCGGATATTCAATCAGTTGACAAGCAAGTTGTAACTACACTAAGTGGGGATTTTTGAAGTGACTCTAGAATAGAGCAAAGATATGCCGTACTCACTATCAGAACTTGGGCAATACAGACTTTAGTTGGAAGGATTAAAACTTCTAGGATTATACGAATCTTGTTTATGACGGAGGCGGCAAGTCGTATTGCCACCTCAAAGAGATCTATGTCGTTATTTCTATAGCGACTATTGAAGTTCTGTCGCTTGATTTTCTACTTTTTTGTTTCCGCAAAAGGTACACGTAAGTACCAGCTCTTGCTCATCCAGTTTTTTAAGTGCCATATCTGTGTTTTCACCTATTAGCAGAGTCTCAACGACGTACTTCTTTACCCCACCCCAGAATGTATTGGGATAGTTATCTTTTGCCTCTTGAAGATGCTGTTTATGTTGAGTAACTTGACTGCACTTTTTACAATAGCTTTCCATATAGTCCGCCTTTGGTTAATTATCTCGCCAAGACTAACCAAGCACAGAACTTGTGAAAACACTCAATAATAAATTTTATGCAAAAATGTAACCACAATGTGAAGTAAGTAGTCAACACTCCGGCCATTAACAAATTTGATAGTTATATATGGCCGGAGAATTGACTACTATTTGCTATTTGCTTCGGTGATAGCCAGGAGTAATAAAAGGCCCCAACAACATGTTAAGCTTTTTGAAAAAGCCTTGATGCTCTTCTTTAAAAATCGTTTCTGCTTCTTGAGCGCTATCGGCACTAATGATCAAAGACTGTTCAATAAACCCCTGTTCAATCAACTGACTTGCCTCTTGCTTATAGGTCTCAGAACTTGTCTCTAAGTAGGTATATCCGCCATCTTTCGTAAAGAACTTAAACTCCATGAATCCCCCCAAATAGTGTCAATTCAGTACTGACGCTAACAGCTAGATTTAAGGATAGGATATTAATTTTCCCACGATACGAGTCATCACACATCCGCGACTAAAGTCTTTGCAATAGTATTTTCATTCTCTTTCAGATAGGCAATATCTGAAAGGTAGGCAAGATGATGACCGTCGTTGATATTCTCAAGAAAAGCCTGATTACCTTGATTTGCTTGTGTATGCATGAAATCTACTAACGCCTGAATTCGATTCACCATTACCTCGACTAAACACAGCCTCAACTCAACACCTAAGCTGTAGGCATCACAAAACAACTTTGCTCTCTGCATCTGAATCTGTAAATCACCGAATGCATCATCGCTGTGAGTTTTGAAAGGTGCCCAAGTATAAACGGCGTAGGCGATGTCCCAAATCCTAGAGCCTGGGTGCGCGGTATCAAAATCAAATACCCCGACTACCGAGGGTCCATTCAAGGCAACGTTGTATGGCGCAAAGTCTCCATGACAAATAACCTCTATCGGTTCTATCGTAGGTAGCATCCAACGCATAGTACTCACGTCTGCGGTCTCAACTAAACTGCTTGATGCATCATGATACGCTCGCAACAGTTGTGCCGCTGAAGCGAGTGCATCAGATAAGGCAATATCACCCTCAAGAGGGAAGTTCGTCGTTTCGCCTGGCACAAACGACAAAATTTCATTACCGTTTTCGTCAAAACCAAAAGACTTGGGTGCGGCTGAAAACCCGACGCGTTCTAGATGATTCAGTAATGTATGAACCGCTGGCGACCAAGGGCCAGCCGGCCTCAGGACTTTATCTTCCTTTCGATAGATGGCAGCACCTCTGCCACCGGATAATTCCTCTATCAAGTTCAACGCTCCCTGCATAAATCTGATAGTTAACTAAATATCTACTGCTGCTACTCTGGACAGTACTTGTTAAACATCACGCAGCAGGTTAGGACAAAAGCTAAAAATAAACTCACGCCCCAAAGACCATCGCTATAAAACGACATCTCGCCTTCGGACCATACCCTAAGACCAATGTTAAACAACTCGCCATTAATACCAAGCACCAATACTGATACCGCGAAATATCGAACAAACTCGATTGTGAGCCGTTTCGTCGTTTCTAGATGCTTAGCCAATGTCTATTCCTTATAGTGGCTATTCGAGGATGACAAACCGTAAACTGGGGGTTAATGTTCTTTAGCGTAATGGTTACTTTGCCACAAAGGCATGTCGCTGATTGGCTCATATCAACCTCCTTGTTATTTGATCGGATTTCGCTTTTTGACATACTTAAAGGCGCGAAACTCGTTATTTGGAACGGCTGCACTTTCACTGATTTTCACGTAGCCTAGTTTTTCATAGAAATGCTGGTTTCTGTATGACTTGGCAGGTGTCAGCAATTTGAAGCCAATAGCATTGAGGTAGTTCTCTTCCAACTCTGTCATCACCCATGAACCGATTTGGTTGCCTTGGAAGCTCGATGCCACAAACACATACTTAATCTCCACCAGCTCATCACTATCAAGCTCAGCACACAAACCACCGACTAACTGCTCCTGCCATATGATGAGAAAGAAGTTACCAGCATTGATTTGAGATTCTCTCCATTCAATAGATTCTATGTTTGGTGGGTAAGACCCGTATTTACGTTTATCTTCTTCGAAAGCATCGAGTGCGCAGCTTTGCAGGTTTCTAGCATCAACTATGGATGCTAATTTAAGGTTTATGTGCTCCACGATCCATTCTCCCATGGTTTTCTGCCAATACTTTCAATACCTATGGCGCAATTTGCAAAGTCATTGGCACAAATCGGATCCCATTAAATTCTGACTCAGGTCCTGTAGCAACAAAACCATGCTTCTCATAGAAACTCATCGCGTTGACTGAAGAACGTAGACTGACTTCTGCCACATCTGTGCTGCTCAACAAGTGAGATAAAATAAAGTGTCCAACTCCCGTTCCCTGTGATTGTTTAGAGACAAATAAATGTGTTAGAAATTCATTCTGTCCTTGCGTATTGAGGAGAGGTAATACATCAAGGGTCGCAACCTCTTTGACCAATGCATGTATGCTACTCAAATCATTTTTTGAAACAATTTGCGCTTCCATACTTCCCCATGCTCGTCATCTTCATGACATCGTGAAAGCCATAATTTTATGGATTGAATCTGAACTCGCGTCAATTTCAACCCACTCCATGGCTTGATAGAATTCTGGAATGTCTGTGTATGCCAGAGTTTGAGGTTGTCCCAACGCCATCACTTTTTGAGTAGCGAGCTCAACAAGTTGTTTCGCGAGACCTTTTTTACGAAATTCGGGTAAGACATACAGTGCATTTATCCATATCACCGACTTACGAGTCAAAGGGTGTGGATAATGCGTAAAAGCAATACCTGCGACAGGCTTGTTATCGACTACGACAGCTATCGGCTGTGGTAACTGAACGCTATAGTTATCGAAGGAAAAGTCCGGCCATTGCACCTTAAAGAGCCTTTCGACACCAAAGAAATATTTAGAATCTGGCTCACACTGGACTATGTTCATACCGCCTCGCTTCTTCGTGCACCTGATTAATCAAAGCTCATCCAACGTACTTGAGATCAAAGCAGAGTCTAGATAAGCCCTTACCTTTATCAGCCTTCCATGACCAAATTCACATACCCAACAATACCGGTTGTTAAAAGGTCGACCGGACTTGGTATATGAATCGGCCACGAGCTTCACAGCAACGCTCGAACCATATAGACTTCTTACTCTTTGCCTAGAGGTCTAGTTACGCATATACACAAAGTGCTCATCTTGGTTGACAACCGTAAAGCCAAATCTCTCATACAAGCTATGTACTTGATTACCTTTAAGGTAACAAAGATGGATAGTTTTCGAGCGAGATCGCGCAATACAAGCTTTCATGACAGCGCTTCCAATACCCATACCTTGATAGTCGGGCAACAAGAAGAAACGGCCGAAGTAGTAACCATCAGGTTGTACTTCGAATAGATAACTACCTATCCTTTTCCCATCAAGTTCGATTATTGTTGGCTTAGCTTCGTTCCACTCTTGTTCGTGTAATTGGCGCTGAGTTGTTTCATCCCAACCAAAGACTCTAACCACCGCGTCATACTCAGCGGCTTTCTTGAGTTCAAAAAGAAACTCAAAGTCATCATGAGAGGCCGCTCTCTCTTTGTACTTCATGCGCCAGATGATTCCCTTGTTTTCATTTTAAACAACTCTACACGCTACCTTCAATTGCGATTGCTACCCTCACATTACCCAACGAAAGTACGGCCTCTGTCCGTCCAAACGTTCCACCTCCGCTCCGAGCCTTTTATAGAACTCATGGGCTTTGTTATTGTGGGGACTAGCAGTCCACGAGATGTGGGAAACAGATGATGACATTGCTTGAGATTGTAAGGCCAACATTAGCTTATGACCGTGACCGTTTGATCTTTGATTTTCTGCCACTAAGAGATCATCAAGCCAGATGGAAGGCTCTCCACTAAAAGAAGAATATCGGTAGTGGAATAAGGCAAAGCCTAAGACGTCGTTGTCCTGCTCCAATAATAAAGCGTGCGCAAATGGATAATCACCAAACAAAGTGCGTTCAATTTTCTCAACAGTCGTAGAGATTTCACCACTAAAGCCCTTCATAGCACGGTCAAACTCCGCTTTTTGCTCGATAAGGCTCAACAGCGTACTTGCGTCACTCTTAATCGCACTCCTTACGATCACAATCATCTCCCTACCTAGAACCAATTGGTCAATATCAATCCATTTGTTAAGTGTTAGTTAGGCGCTAGCCTCAAGCTTCCAAGGTGGGTTCAACCGATTTTCTCCCGCCCAATACAGCTTAATTTTGTTGCCTGATGGATCTGTCAACGCGGCTTCTTCCCAAAGGTAAGTTTGCATAGTGATATCTTGTGTAAACTTGATGCCCGCCGCCTTTAGATCAGCGACCAATTGATGCAGGTTTTCATGCTCAAAGTAAACGACTCCACGGCAATCTAGGCCTTGTTTTTCTGTGTCTAAATAAACAGAAAACGTAGCGTCGCCATCAGGAAACGAAAAGCGAGCATAATGATCGTTACCAACAATTTGAGTCAACCCCAGTTTCTTATAAAACTCGACCGCCAACTTTATATCGTGAACGGCTAATGTAACCTGGTTTAGATTCATGTACTTTCCTTGTTTTATTTTTCACCGCTAACACCTAACTCAGCAAATTTAGCATCCGGGTCTTTCATTACATCTTCCAATAGTTGTTTTCTGCGATCAAATTCTAAGAAAAACCGCGCTATACAACAAACGCTACCAAACTAAATCGCCTAAAGCAGTAGTAGATTTTTCGCACTAATGATTAGACCATCTCCAACACACGCATATCGAGGTAAGCAATGATTTTGTGGGAAGAAGAGTCACTTAAAGATCGTGAAAACATCTTGGAGTTTCTCTATGACTTCAACCCTGATGCGGCAGAGAAAACTGACAACCTCATCGAAGCAAAAGTAGAAAATTCGCTAGAGCAGCCACTTATGAGTGTGCAGCGAGACGGTATTCGTGGGCGACTACATATAATTGCTGAGATTTTGATGGTCGTCTCCTATTGGATCGAAGGCGACATTATCCGAATTATGCGCGTGCTCCACCAGAAACAAAAATTTCCCATGGATTGATTGCTTCCCCTGGGGAACTAACGCATTGTTAAGTAGCAGCTAACTACCACTACACTCAAACTAAGCCACCGGAATCACTAAACCCAATTCAAACCAAAATCGCCGAACGTTAGCTGTCTGCTTGAGCAATTTGTTAGCTGCTAGCTCGGCTGCTTGAGAAAGACCTTTACATTATTTGGTATCTGATACCAATCCAATTTTTCACTAACCCAAACATGCGCTTGAGGTTCGAAAATATCAGTTGAAGATAGATCAATTGGTTTTAGCTTTAACTTAACTGTTTCCGGTGCATCTGGGTTGAAGTGATAAATTCTGTTTCCACAGCTTGGACAAAACATTGCGCAGTTTCGATTACCACTATCAGCTAAGCGCTCCCAGCTTCTCAGTTGACCCGAAAACTCTATTTTAGATACATCAACAACCGCAGTTATGCTAAATGGACTAGTAGATAGCTTTTGACACTCTGTACAGTGACAAGCAAAGACCATTAATGGTTTTTCATGTAATTCATAGGTAACTTGTCCGCACTGACATGCTCCTTGAAGTGGATAATCCATTAGTTCCTCCTTTGAACATGGATGGCAGCTAACGCCTTGTTAAGTAGCAGCTAACTACCACCACACCAAAACAAAGCCACCATAATCACTAAACTCAATCCAAACCAAAATCGCCGACTGTTAGCTGTCTGCTTGAACAAATTGTTATATGCCCTTACGACTTACCTAGATATGGTGTAAGAAGCTCACTAACTTGAACGCGACACAAACCAATCTCTACATCAATCCCCGCTTCCCTGAGAATTTTCACACCCTTACCACTATTGCGACGGTCTGGGTCTAACATAGCAACAACCACCCGTTTGATACCTGATTTAACAAGAGTAGTTGCACACGCTGGCGTCCAACCAATAAATGAGCAAGGTTCTAGCGTTTCATAGGCAGTAATATTATCCATCACTCCATCATACGCATTGAGAGCCTGAACTTCCGCGTGATTACCACCGACTACTTGAGTGACCCCCTCGGATACAATCTTGTCACCATCTACAAGTACGCATCCAACGGGAGGATTTGGAGTACACTCAGGTAAGGCCAATTGCGATATTTCCAATGCTCTGAGCATATAAACTTCTGACATTATTTCGTATCCATTCGACAAGGCATATAACGCCGCGTTAAGTGGTGAGTAACGTACCACAAAAATTAAATCGACCACCGTAAACATATAAGCTAACAGTTACACCAAAATTGCCTAGCGTTACGAATCCACTTGAAGCATTTGTTATGTGCGTACTAATTGGTGCAGCATTTTTATTAATTGATGCTCTCCAACTATCTCTACTTCTTGGATAAATTCAAAACCAAGCCGTTCATAGTAACTACGTAAATAGCTATGAGCATGAATTTCTATAGAGCTTACACCTTGCTTTTGGGCATACTCAATTAACTTATTTACGACGATTGAGGCGATACCACGACCTCGGTAAGCTTCGAGAACGGCAACTCTTGCCATTACCGAAGAACCATCAGTATTGATAACTAGACGCGCCGTCGCTACCGTCTGATTCGCCTCTGTAACTAAGGCATGTTCCGCAACTCTATCTAAACCATCAAAGTCCAGTTCATTCGGAATACTTTGCTCCATAGTGAAGACTTGATACCTAATAGCCTGAGCCTTTTCGATGAGATCAGCAGACTTCCCGATTGTTACTTCCATGCCAATTTCCTCGTAAGCACATAACGCCCTGCTAAGTGGCGCTAACGATTAACTTTCCAAGCGCACTTAACTTCAAACCAAAACCGCCAAGCTTATGGCGTCCACTTGAGCAGTTTGTTAGCTTTTTCGTGCAATAATGCCTGCGTTGCTCACCAAGGTTTTGAAGTAACGCTCTCCCCTCAAAACCAATGACCAACATGACGCAACAGAGTTGAACTGTCCAAAAACTCATAGCCCAAGTTGACGAAACTCAGAGGCAGCTCAAGGTTCTTTCACTGAAGCCAACAACCACGTGCGCCAATTTTTTCTTGAACACAAACATTACAACACTAAAGAAGAAGCACACTAAAATGCTGAGATTGGCACTGATTAACCGGTGAAAAGCTAGAGCGATGAATCCGTACACCAATAAACTAAACCGTGAAAGCTAACGCCTGCTTAAGTTGTGAGTGACGCATCCACCAAACTTAAATTAACCACCGTAAACACATAAACTTATATTTACACCAAAAATGCCAAGCGTTACGAATCGACTTGAAGCATTTGTTATGTGAATTCTCGATTGAAGCGGCGAACTTTTGTACGCACATTTTTCATCGGTGATGACGTATTAAACTGAATCATGCGCCCCAAAGTCCATTGTTCATACCACGTAACACCATACAGCTCATGGTCACTTAAGCTTGAAATAAGTAATAGTATCTCGTTAACCGTAAACTCAAGCTCATTGAGTAAATCATCGTATTTCCAATCACGGTACTCAGCATGGAAACTTTCTGCGAGCGAGCCTAATTGGTTCCATTTGTAACCAGTTTCTGGGAAATCAACATGTGAATTTTGAGATCTTAAATAATGCCATTTAAGAACGAGTTTACCCCAGCCAATCAAGTAAGCCACTGTATCACTAACGCTAATGACGGTACCTTTGACGTTTCCCTCAACTCCGGATTTACGAACTTGGTTTTCTGGAATTGAACGATAGTCAGCCATGAGTTTCGGAAAGATTGAATTTATGGCTAACTCCAATTCATCCTTATTTCTTGGTACAGAAGACATTTTGAGCTCCATTCACATAACGCCTTGTTAAGTAGCAGCTAACTACCACTACACCCAAACAAAGCCACCATAATCACTAAACTAAATCCAAACTAAAATCGCCAACTGTTAGCTGTCTGCTTGAACAATTTGTTAGCGCACTGACCAACACACCGCCGTTTCTGCAAAAATTTCGTGAATCTCACTAGGAGAATAGCTACCATCCAAGGTAGCAAGTGTTACTGATACTCTATTTGGATATCTCTGGCTATCAGACCACTCTATATTTGAGCCACACGTTCTACAGAATTTACGAGTAACATGTGCAGATGAACTGTATTCTGTAATTTCAGTCAGCTCTGAGATATAACGCAGGTCATTTTTAAGGACGGTCACATAAGTAGCGAATGCTGAACCATGTAGCTTTTGACACATCTTGCAGTGACAATGAGAAGCTCGAAAAGGCTCAGTTAACAACTCATATTGAACCGCACCACATTGGCAGCTACCTTTAATCAAACTACATACCTCCTAGTTGTATGATTGTGCGCTAACGCCGCGTTAAGTGGTGAACAACGCCAGCCACCAAACCTAACCAATTGTACCTTAAACACTTAACCTGACTGGAACTGAAATCGCCACGCGTTGTGAATCCGTCTTAAACGCTTTGTTAGGCTAATTCTGCCTGAAGTTCTTGAATACATGTTTGGCTTTGTTGTAAATAAAACTTAGAACAACACCGACAACGACGAACAGGGCAAAGTCGATAACAGCTAGTTTAAGACTGAATGGATCTGAAAACAGGTTATAGGTGAACCCCATTTGTGACCCGATAAATTTGGCTAAAAAGACTGTAGCGATGATTAGAAGTATATTCACTTGTTACCTGCTAAATTGACTTAAATTAGAGTTCTACAGCACATACTACTTTTGCTCACATCTCGGGCAAGAAAACAGATCTCGATTTCTCTTGAAATGGGGATGAAATATGAATTTCACCACGATTAGCCTAACGCCTTGCTAAGTTGCAGCTAACGACCACGACACTCAAGCAAAGCCACCTTAATCACTGAACTCAACCAAACCAAAATCGCCAACTGTTAGCTGTCTGCTTGAGCAATTTGTTAGCTTTTTGCGTGTGATGCAGCCAGCGTTTACCACCAAGGTTTTAAAGAAACGCTCCAAAACCGAAGCCACCGCCTTACCCGATGCAGAAGCATTGAACGTTCAACCAATTTGCGGCCAAAGATAACGACACTTAAAGGCAACTTAAGGCTCTTACTCTGAAGCTGAAAACCAAATGCACCATGCTAATAAATTGGTTCACGCTGCTTCAGCGAAAAAGAAACAGCACGTTCGATGTACCGATTTGGCACTGACGTTCAGGTGTAAAGCTAGAGTGCTGAACCCCTACTTCAATGAGCTTGACCGAGAAAGCTAACGCCTTGCTAAGTTGCAGCTAACTACCACGCTATTCAGCAAAGCCACCATAATCACTGAATTAAACCAAACCAAAAGTGCCGAGCGTTAGCTGTCGACTTGAGCAATTTGTTAGGCGCTGGTCTCAAGTTTCCACGGCGGATTTAACCTATTTTCGCCAGCCCAATACAGTTTGATTTTATTGCCTGACGGGTCAGTTAATGCCGCCTCTTTCCAAAGATAACTTTGCATGGTTGGTTCATGCGTGAATTCGATACCTTCCGACTTAAGATGTGTGACGAGTTCATCCAGTTTTTCATGCTCAAAGTAAACGACACCACGACAATCTAAACCTTGTTTTTCAGTGTCTAGATAGACTGAAAAAGTCGCATCACCGTCAGGAAATGAAAATCTAGCATAGTGCTCGTTACCAACAATTTGAATTAAGCCGAGCTTCATGTAGAACTTGGTCGCTAGTTCTATATCATGAACTGCCAACGTTACTTGATTTAAATTCATCTGCTTTCCTTGCCTGAACCTCTGTTGCGCCTAACGCCTTGCTAAGTTGCAGCTAACGACCACGGCACTCAAGCAAAGCCACGTAATCACTGAACTTAACCAAACCAAAATCGCCGAGCGTTAGCTGTCTGCTTGAGCAATTTGTTAGGTAACGAGCTCAAAGTGAGCACCTCATTTCGATGACATTTCCACAAGCGCCAGACTCAAGAAACCCTTCACGTTTATATAGTCCTACCGCTGGGTTTTCGGGAAATACCCTAAGAACTACTTCAACTGAACGATGCTGTATAGCATGCTTTTTAACTAATGTAAGACAAGTAGTCCCGATACCCATTCCTTGAACACTTTTGACCAACTGAAAGTCTCTAAGGTGAGTAGTCGTTTCTGTGTAACTAAAACGGATAACACCTACTCGTTCAGCGTTCACATGGACTTCAAAATTGTCGAAGTTTTTCCAACTATCAGCAAAAATTTCTGTGTCCCAAGATATGTCGTAACGTTGATAGTACTCTGCCATATTTGCTTTCGTTAGACTCTCAGCGAACTCCCAATCCAACGCTGGTTTGAGAAGAACTTCCATATTTACTCCTAGTTACCTAACGCCCTGCTAAGTGGCGCTGACGATTAACTTACCAAGCGCACTAAACTTCAAGCCAAAACCGCCAAGCTTATGGCGTCCACTTGAGCAGTTTGTTAGCTTTTTCGTGCAATAATGCCTGCGTTGCTCACCAAGGTTTTGAAGTGACGCTCTCTCCTCAAAACCAATAACCAACATGACGTAACAGAGTTGAACTGTCCAAAAACTCATAGCCCGAGTTGACGAAACTCAGAGGCAACTCAAGGTTCTTTCACTGAAGCCAATAACCACATGCACCAAATTCTTGCTTGAATGCAAACACTCCAACACCAAAGAAGAAGCGCACTAAAACGATAAGATTGGCACTGATTAACCGGTGGAAAGCTAGATCGATGAACCCGCACACCAATAAACTAAACCGTGAAAGCTAACGCCCTGCTAAGTGGCGCTAACGATTAACTTTCCAAGCACACTTAACTTCAAGCCAAAACCGCCAAGCTTATGGCGTCCACTTAAGCAGTTTGTTAGCTTTTTCGTGCGATAATGCCTGCGTTGCTCACCAAGATTTTGAAGTAACGCCCTTCCCTCAAAACCAATAATCAACATGACGTAACAGAGTTGAACTGTCCAAAAACTCATAGCCCGAGTTGACGAAACCCAGAGGCAACTCAAGGTTCTTTCACTGAAGCCAACAACCACATGCACCAATTGTTTGCATGAACGCAAACACGACAACACCAAAGAAGAAGCGCGCTCAAACGATGAGGTTGACACTGATTAACTGGTGAAAAGTAAGAGCGATGAACCCGCACACTAATAAACTAAACCGTGAAAGCTAACGCCTTGCTAAGTTGCAGCTAACGAACACTACACTCAAACAAAGCCACGTAATCACTGAACTCAAACAAACCAAAATCGCCAAGCGTTAGCTGTCTGCTTGAGCAATTTGTTAGCTATGCTTTTCCAACGTGCTCCGGAGTTTAGCTATCGTATGCTGACTGTAGACTTTAATACCATTACGCTCCAACAATGCTGTAGCGACCCCTGCTCCATCGATTTTAATCCCGTTAAATGTTCCATCGTGAATTTTTGAACTACCACAAGAGGGGCTGCCTTCTGCGAGTACAGCGTATTTTATTTGGTGCTTTTGACATAGTTCTAAAGCGTTCTCCGCCCCACGTACAAATTGCTTCGTAACATCAATACCATCATTTCCAACAACGTTTGCCAAACCATCAAGTACATCAGTGCCATTTCCTGAGATAATTTCAGCAGGTGCTCTCGGTGTAGGCAGATCTGCCGATACCTCAGGACAAAAGACCACTAGCTCTACGTTTGATTTGAGCCAGTGCAATTCAAACTCTGAAATTGATAAACAACTCGCGTTGTACCTTACTTTATTACCAACCAGGCACGAGCTAACAAGAACTTTTACCACTGGAACTCCTTTACATACGAGACGTAGCTAACGCCTTGTTAAGTAGCAGCTAACTACCACTACACTCAAACAAACCTACCGTAATCACTAAACTAAATCCAAACCAAAATCGCCAACTGTTAGCTGTCTGCTTGAACAATTTGTTATGTGCTTGCCAAATGCGCCTGTGCAACTTTCCAAGCTTTTATCGCAATAAGCATTGATATTGTAAATGCTGTCAATACAGCCCAATGAATACTGTACGCAAACAGCATGAAACCAGCCAAAAATGCAGCCATACTTAATAGCAAACATGTATTATGTATTCCTTTAACCCTCTTATTAATCGGACTATTAAACACATCCATCTCTTGATTGATCATCAACATCGCTACAGAAAATGTAACCGCAACAAATAAGCAGCCTATTGCCCATAACCTCAATGTCGAGTCCCCTGCTTCCATGTCGGGAATAAAGACAATTAGCGCAAGGCTCGTAGACGCAATACCTGCACCAACCCAACGAAAAAACACTTTACGCTGATCTGATATCATCTTTTCCTCATAAGCACATAACGCCTTACTAAGTGGCGCCTGAGATGAACCCGCAAACCCCAATGAACTCCAAGCCAAAACCGCCGAGCGTTTGGCGTCCACTTGAGTAATTTGTTATATCAACGCTAACGATTAACAATCGACGTTAGTTTACGCACAAATTCGCCAAAACAATAAAAGCAAAGTACTGATACCAAAATAAAGCCCAACATTGCGTTTATCGAGAAGTGCCCAATTAAACAAATGAATGCGAGTACTAAACAGCAAAAGCCTCCAATCGTAACTCTCTTGACCCAATATTCGTTCAGGGCTTCATCGCAATGTTCCACTCTTGCGTTAAGTTCTGACATGAAAACATGTGCAAAAGCGAAAGTTGCAAATGTAGGTAAACATATAGCAAAAAACAGTGTCGATAATTGAAGAAATATCGAATCGTCAATAGAAGACGAACCACTAAACAAAGCCAAAAAGTATGCCGCACAAAGACCACTAAGTGCAGAGTACATCCACTTCAACTGGGTATATTTATGATTGCTACTCGTTGTCACCACACGATCTCCAAAATTCAAACAGTTGATATAACGCCTTGCTAAGGTGCGGCTAACTACCACAGAACGTAAGCAAAGCCACCGTAATCCCAAAACTCAACCAAACCAAAAATGCCAAAGGTTAGCCGTCACTCTTAAGCAATTTGTTAGTTTTACTTATATATAGGCCTATACCGCTCCATTAAATCTTGCTTTTTCCTACGTTGTATTTGACCTAGCAATTCATAATTTACCATTGGAACTTTTTCTAGAATATCGACAGCTTGCGGATATTCAGCATAACTTGGTAATGCTGGTTTAATTTTACCACCAAATTTTTTAAGAATCTTTCGGTCGATTTTACCTTCTACAGCGTTAGAAAAGCCGATCAAAAAACAACTAACCTCAACCAGTAAATCATCGGTCATATGCAAACACCTTTCAGTTAAATCAGATAACAATGCCATATTCCCAACCCCTATTAGGCTTTGTATATCTCCAAGCTTGAGCGGCTTGCCATAAAGCTCAGACAAGCTAGGCATAAGTTCCTCGATTTTTGCGTTCCTCTTTTCCCAAACCTTTATCGCAGTATTAAAATTCGAGACAATCGTGGCTATGTAATCTAACGAAGACCACTTATTAAAATCGAGCGAATCACTCTGCACAATAAATGAAAGAGATGGCAAATCAAATTCTACCCTCGTTTCCTTTAGTAACACCGGAGGTACAGCTAACATTCTATCTATGGGCTCATCACTCAAAGACCCAAAGTAATTTGATTTAATACTAATTAGACTAGAACGAAGTTCTAAAGCAGCCAGTAGTGTTCTATTAACCGTTCTGATTTTCTCCAGCTCAATTTTAGTGAACTCTTGCTGGTTCACGGTGTAATATGCCACTCCAGCACCAAGAAAGCCCGAAACTAAGACACTGCCTATAGGAAAAATATAGTCCTTTATGAAACCACTATGAAGACCTTCAATAGCCGTAACTATTAACTCAACGTCACTACTCAATCTTACCTCTCAACTTACATGTAAAACTAACGCCTTGTTAAGTAGCAGCTAACTACCACCACTCTCAAATAAGACAACCGTTGTAGTGGTCAACAAATTCCGGACACTAACTTAAGCCGATTTTCGGCAGTAACTGGCGATAGCCCATCATTTGCTTGATGAGGCCGTTGCCTATTGTAGTAATCCATCAAGTAATAGCTGATATCCTTCTTTGCCTGAGTTTGGGTCAGGTATCCAGTAGCTGGTATCCATTGGTTTTTAAGCTTCTAAATAGCCTCTCCATAGGAGCATTATCCCAGCAGTTACCTCGACGACTCATGCTCTGAGTTATGCGATATCGCCAAAGCCTTTGACGGTATTTAAGGCTACTGTATTGGCTTCCTTGGTCTGAGTGGAACATCACGTTGCTAGGCCGTCCTCGTTGTTCCCAAGCCATATCCAAAGCTTTGCAAGTCAACTCTGCGTTGGGTTTGTCTGATAGCGCCCAACCCACTACTCTGCGACTAAATAAGTCGAGTACAACAGCCAGATAACTCCACTTTGAACCGGATCAGATGTAAGTAATATCGCCACACCAAACGTCATTTGGAGTGGAAACTGAGAACTCACGCTTCAATCGATTGGGGATATCTGGTCGCTCTAGCTTAGCTTGCTTATAGCGATGCGAGCCTGGTTGTTTGCTCATCAGCCCGGCTTCTTGCATAAGCTTGCGTACTTTGAAGCGTCCGACATCGAAGCCTTCAGACTGCAGCATAGAAGCAAGAGTCCGACTTCCGGCAGAGCCACGACTCATGTTAAAGAGCTGCTTAACTCGGCTGACTAACCGAATACGATTGGCATCCGGCTTTCGTTGTTTAAACTCGTAGTAGCAGGAAGAAGCTACATCGAACAGCTCACAAAGAACTTTGACCGGTTCATGCTCCCTCAACTGGTCAATTAGCGAGAACGTTCGAGTTCGTCCGACATTAAGAGAGCTGTGGCCTTTTTTAGTATGGATTTTTCTCTTTCCAAGCGATTAATCCTAGCTTCTAACTCTTGGATCTTCTGCTGTTCTGGCGTTAGAGCTTTAACCGCTGGCGTTTCTCCGCCGCGCTCAATCTTTAGTTGATCTACCCAGCGTCGTAAGGCCGTATCGCCGATATCTAAGGATCGTGCCGCCTCAGATATTGAGTAACCTTGATCAAGAACCAAGCTTGCGGCATCTACTTTGAACTCAGGAGAAAATGTACGTCGTTGTCGTTTTGTCATTGAACACCTCATTTACGGTGGAGACTTTACCACCTAATTTGGTGTCCGGGATCATTAAACCACTACACGTAATCACTAAACCTAACCAGACCAAAATCGCCAAACGTTAGCTGTCTGCTTGAACAAATTGTTAGGTGCGAACTCACAGAGCTGCACCGTCGATATGAACTACAGGCAGGCTACTAAGGTCAATTCCTTTAACACACCTCAGATTCACCGCCCAACCAGTGAAAGGAACCATACCATTTGCAATCTCGCGCTTTGTCGGATAGCTAGGTTTACGAAACGGCATGACACCGCAGTTATTACAAAAGTAGTCAGTAGCGGTTCGGCTACCCCATTTGTATTGCGATAGATTGCTTGGAGAAGAAATTAGTCGGAATGAGTCTGTCGGTACCCGAAAATTCAATGTCCCTCGGACAGAACAAATTGAACAATTACATTCACGAACGTTATCTATCTGCGCCTCAAATTCGAACTGAACAAGACCGCAATGACAAGAGCAAAAATGAGTTTCCAATTGAATATCCTCTAAGCGCCTAACGCCTTGCTAAGGTGCAGCTAACCACCACCAGACCCAAGCAAAGCCACCTTAATCACTAAACCCAACCAAACCGAAAATGCCAAAGGTTAGCTGTCATTCTTAAGCAACTTGTTAGGTATCTAGCCACCTTTAACCCGAAATTAGACCCACTTTCAAGTCTTTCGCTTCATAGATGACGTTACCATTGTGTATTACAACACCGTCAGCAATTCCTAAAGGCATCGGTTTTGTAAACACGCGCTTTATGTGTAGTTTAAACTCGATGCTACCCGCATCTGGATAAATTTGCCCCGAAAACTTCACTCTACCAACACCTAACGCACGCCCTTTACCTTGCAAGCCAGACCAACCCAAATATACCCCAAGCAATTGCCAAAGTGCATCAACGCCTAAACAGCCGGGCATAACTGGATCTCCTTTAAAGTGACATTTGAAAAACCAATGATCAGGCTTAATGAACAACTCAGCGTCTAAAATACCCTTATTAAACTCGCCTCCAGTACTAGAGATGTAGTTAATTTTGTCAATCATGAGCATCAACGAATTAGGTAACTGAGCATTACCTGCACCGAAGAATAATCCATTGGACATTGCCATAACTTCTTCATTTGAAAACTGCATTTGAATCTCCTCATCAATAGAAAATACAGTTTTGCCATTTATTCATCTGATTTATTGTAAAAATCGGACGTCAAGCGAGAAAACAGACCAGTAGGATTAGTTCTGATTCGTTTCCTATAGTCATTCAATAGATGAGATTGGTCGAAATAGCCAAGATCAAGTGCTAATTCTGAATTACTACTATCTTCTCTCCATGCTATTTTGCACGCAAACTGAATTCTAATTATTTGAATGAAAGATTTTGTACTTAACCCTGTATATGACTGGACAATACGATTGAGATGCCTACTACTTAAACCTACTTTATCAGCTAATTCACCAACTGCGATATTGCCACACGTTTTGTAAATCTCTAATAATATTGAATCAAACTTCGATGACTGAGACGGCTTAAGTTTTTGAAGTAACCACTCATCACAGAATTTAATACGTGTATTAAAATCAGGATATTGATAGAGCTGATTGTGAAAATCTAGTTTTTCACCATCGTTAAATACCAGAACAGCATCCATAATTTTTGATGAGATCAAGTTAGATGCAATATCAAAGAAGCATTGCAACCCACCAGGATGGAAACGAATACCAAAATACTGCCCTGGTTTGCTGAGATTGAGGTCAAATGCATTCTCTTGAAAACCGCTAATTAACACACCACAGGAAGAAACATAAAACGCCTCCATACCATCTGGCACGACCGAGTATCGTATTGGTTTTGTTGTTGTAACTTGCAAGTATGAATGTACAACACCACTTAATAATTCTGATGGCTGATGCTGTTCCAAAATCACACCACAGCTTTCGAGAACTTCATAAGTCAGAAAAGGTTGAAACGGCTCATACTTCCCGTCAAAAAAATTCAACATATCTTCCTACCAACATATGTACGCTGCACGTTGATACCTAACGCCTTGCTAAGTTGCAGCTAACGAACACAATACTCAAGCAAAGCCACGTAAACACTGAACTCAACCAAACCAAAATCGCCAAACGTTAGCTGTCTGCTTGAGCAATTTGTTAGCTTTTTTCGTGCGATGAAGCCGACATTTGGCACCAAAGATTTTAAAGAAACGCTCCAAAACCAACGCAGCCGACGTACCCAATGCAGAAGCAATGAACTCTCCACCAACTTGCTGCCAAAGATGGCGATACTTAAAGGCAACTCACGGCTCGTGCACTGAAGCTGACTGCCAAGTGCATCATAATCGAAGTCGATTGACGCCCTTTCCAAGCAAAAGAAACAGCACGTGCAGGTTTGCGATTTGGCACTGACGAGCAGGTGTAAAGCTAAAACGCTGAACCCACACACCACAATACTTAACCGAGAAAGCTAACGCCTTGTTAAGTAGCAGCTAACTGCCACTGCACTCAAGCAAAGCCACCTTAATCACTAAACCCAATTCAAACCAAAATCGCCGACTGTTAGCTGTCTGCTTGAACAATTTGTTATACGATTGTTCACGCTGAGCTTTGACAGATGAAACGAATCAAGTAGCCGTCTGGGTCTTTAACTATGGTTTGCCTAACAACAGTCTCCACATCCCCAGTTTGATAAGTTTCAGTTTGCAACGGTAAGAAGACATCATTTGGAGAAAATGCCATTGAATCAAGCCACTCCGACGTAACTTTGAATGTTAGGTTCATACCAAGGCCAAAAGGAGCGACAAGTTCTCCATTTACCCAAGAATCCGGCTTTAGTTGAGTGATCATTAGTTGGGTACTGTTGAATGATAAGAAAACAAAACCATCTCGTCGAAAAGCCACACTAAAACCCAACTCGGCAGTATAGAATTCTTCGCTTACACCAATATCGGTCACAAGTAGTTCTGGTATTAAATCGTTAAAGTCCATGCTTGCTTCCATTCGTATAACGCCTTGTTAAGTAGCAGCTAACTACCACTACACTCAAACAAAGCCACCGTAATCACTAAAACCAATTCAAACCAAAATCGCCAACGGTTAGCTGTCTGCTTGAACAATTTGTTATGCCTATTGGTCACGATAGACATTTGGTTGCCAGATTTGCATTAATATCTCTGGATTTTCTACTGGTCTAAAACCGAATTGAGCATAGAGCCCGTGAGCATCCCTAGTAGCCAAAACCATCCTACGGAGTCCTTTTACATCAGCGTGTTCGACTATCGTTTGCACTAACAACTTGCTCAGACCTTTCCCTCTATGACAATCTTCAATAAACACATCCGCAAGGTAAGCGAATGTAGCTCTATCTGTTATGAGTCGAGCAAAGCCCACTTGATCGCCAGTGTCAGTAAAAACACCAAAACAAAAAGAGTTTGATATGGCCTTTTTCAAAGTGTCTCTTGGAATCTCAGAAGCCCAATAACTACGTGAAATAAATCTATAGATAAACTCAAAGTCGAGGTCTTCATTGTTTGTGCTTACTTTGTATCCTTGCATTGCTCTCTATCCCTGAGGCATAACGCCTGCATAACACGTTTACTACCATGCGATTATACTTGAAATTGACGCCCTAAAACGAGAAACACCCGACAACCTGAGATGCCGAGTGTAGTAAATCGTGTTGATGCAATTGTTAGGCATTTTGCTCATTTGGTTCAGGCCATTTAGTCGCCTCTACTTCAAAAGTATAAGGGTCAAAAGCCAAATATTCATTACGCTCAAAGGGCATAAGCGCGCGACCAGAAAAAGCCACCTGACCAGAGTCTTTACTTGGCCAATAAATGTTATATGGAAGAACATTCATGTGAGAATACACTTTGTATATTTGAGGGGCTCCACCAATATAAGGTTTACCTTCGTCACAAATAAACTCCCTTAAAACCTCAAAAGGTTCCATTTGCATACCAATCTCTTCCACTCGACTTCTTTCGCGTAATAGTGCATATGCTCGCTCATTTGCTAAATTAGCGTCATCGCCAATAAACGCAAAGTACTTATTTCCCCCTCCTTTTTTTCGGTGATTCGAGGCACTTCTGAACCGAAACTCATTATTTTTGTTATCAAAATACACAGTCCAAATGCGGAAGTCTTGAACTTTCCAAGAATAACCGGCGAGAATAAACTTAACTGCTGCCGGATCAGGGCGAGACTGCCCAAAAGGTAAATTTGATATATTACGCCACATGCTATTGAATATGTTCAATAAATGACCTCTCAGAATTGTTAGGTCATAACCTCTTGAACGCATTTTAGGGTGCATCTGTACAGCATTTTGCAGCTGTAACATTAATGGGTAAGCATTGTCAGTATTCCCAGCGAACGCTATGATCGCATCACCACGCCCCAAATCTAATACCTTAGCGCCAATATCCCACTCCCGCCCACCGCTTAGCCTTGAATCACTAGACACATATAACTCTTTTGTTTGGTTATTATGTCTAACCCATGCTGCCACTAACGTCATTAAATTCTCCGAACTATTTATGATGCCTAACGCCTTGCTAAGTTGCAGCTAACGAGCACAACACTCAAGCAAAGCCACGTAATCACTGAACTCAACCAAACCAAAATCGCCGAGCGTTAGCTGTCTGCTTGAGCAATTTGTTAGCTTTTTTCGTGTGATGCAGCCAGCGTTTGCCACCAAGGTTCTACAGAAACGCTCCAACCCCAACACCGACGATGAACCTAATGCAGAAGCATTGAACTTTCCACCAACTTACTGCCAAGATGGCGACACTTAAAGGCAACTCAAGGCTCTTGCGCTGAAGCTGACAACCAAGTGCACCATACTCAAAGTTGATTGACTAAGTTTCAAAACAAGAGAAGCAGCGTTCTCGATGTACCGATTTGGCACTGATGTTCAGGTGTAAAGCTAGAACGCGAAACCCCTACTCCAATGAACTTAACCGAGAAAGCTAACGCATTGTTAAGTAGCAGCTAACTACCACTGCACCCAAACAAGGCCACCGTAATCACTAAATTCAGCCAAACCAAAATCGCCAAACGTTAGCTGTCTGCTTGAACAATTTGTTATGGCTTCAAGCCTCCGTCACTAAAGCATTTAACTACAGACAGAACAAGCCAGTATACTGCCGATTGTGCCACAAATGTTGGGATAAACCATGTCAACCAAATAAAAATCGCATAGAAATAATCAAAACTGCATTCACTAGTATCGATTTCTTTGCAAAAGACTTCCATTGTATTATGTTCAATGGCAATAGATAAAACCATACTGGCAATAATGATCGAAACAATGACTGAAAATATTAATAACTTTTTCATTGTGCACAACCCTTTAATTTCCAAGGTTGAGTTAAATAAACCTTTGAAACTCTTGCACCATAGTCAGTTACTTTCTCGGCCCCAATAAAGTTATATATTGAGGCTATTTTTTCTATTGTCGGATTATTAATACGCTCTTGTATACGCTTTAGAATTATTACACCAAACTCAATATTATAGTGGGGGCAGTTGAGACTATTTTTTGTAACTCCCAATTCTCGCCAATATTTATAATGGATATTCATTGGCAATATACTTTTTCTTAAAGGAAAGACTTCTTCTAAAAAATCAGGATAAAGCCTCTCATAATAGCCATGAGTAGTTTCCATGTACATAATTGCCATAGTCAATCGAGGATCAACACCATGTTTTTTTGATATTTGAATTATTGAGCCACACCATCGTCCAACTTCGCTTTGAGAGTCAGCTTCAAACCAAGGTGCCGACCCATTAGCATTTTCATTAGATGTAATTTCAAAAATTGCAGGAGTATTCTGTACAATACTTTCTTTACGATCATCACGCATATTTAAGATGGGAGTATTCATCGCTCATTCTCTCCTTATAACAGTAAAAGACAGAATCATACCAATATGGGTGCATATCAAATAACTGTATGGATAGATATGCGAGTTAAATCACTTCTGAGCCATAACGCCTGCTTAAGTGGTGAGTGACGCACCACCAAACTTAAATCGACCACCGTAAACATATAAGCTGACAGTTACACCAAAATTGCCTAGCGTTACGAATCCACTTGAAGCATTTGTTATATGCCTTACGACTTACTACATTGAAACCGCTTCTATCTTGTTACCATCAAGGTCTCGGACGAAAGCAGCGTAGTAGCTTTCTCCATACTCCGGACGTAAACCGGGCTTCCCTTCGCATATTGCACCTAACTTAACGGCTATTGCGTAAAAGTTATCAACTGCCTCTTGATTGCAAGCATTAAAGGCTATGTGAGTTCCATTACCATTTGACGCATAACCTTCCGACGGTAGACCAACCCAAAACTCGAAGTTGGTACCGTAAGCTGCCGCGACACCTTCAATTAGGTGCGTTCGATTAATAGATAGAGTTTCAAACACAGCGTCGTAGAAATTCACTGCTGATTCGATATTTCTAACTCCAACGGAGACATGATTTAAAATCATTGAAATTCCTTTTATTCATCAAAACTCAAGAGGCATATAACGCCCAATTAAGTTGTGAGCAACGCTGCCATCACACTCAAACACTGCACCGTAATCACCAAACTAATTGAAACCGAAAGCGCCGAGCGTTGCGAATCAGCTTGAATTGTTTGTTATGTTTTTGGTTTAGCCATTTCTTCAACAAGCTCCATGACCAGTTCTGGAAAAGTGTTCTCTACTAGTTGCTGAGCTTTATAAATTGCAGGCCAAAGTATATCCCCTTTGCCACCTTGGACTAAAGATACCCAATAAGTAGGAAAATACCTGACAAGCATACTCATATAGAAAGAAGAGATGTACAACAGACAAATTTCAGATAACTGCCCAACACCATTCACTGGAGGTGATATTGCAAGCCTCGGGATAGAGCCAAATTGTTTGCTTAAAGACGAATGCGTAAATAAGGCAGTTTTATTTGAGAACACTTCAGCTGTTGCCTTAATATTTTTGTCAGTAACTACTTCATATCCTAGATTTTCAAACTGTTCACGAACGCATTCAGTAATAGGGCTAACGGTCGCATTTAGGCCAGACTCAGCGTTATAAGTCATTTCATTTACAATAACTGACATTGAAGCATGCCCAGCAATTTTTAGTTCATGCGTTAAGTCTGGTAATCTAGTGAGTACATCACCAAAGCTCATTGATAAGTTGCTTTCAGGTTTATCATAATTCAAAGTCCAATCGACCCCTGACGAGTTCACGTGAACACATGACATATTGTTCGTACCTTCCAAAAGGTCCACAAATAAGCCCTTGCATAGGTGAACTTTTAAATCTAAAAGACCTTCAAGTCCTTTATGTAACTCACCGGAGAAGTTTTTCCTCCAATCTTCTGCAGTTAAACCATGCCCCGCAGTAAGAGTTTCTTCACCACCTTTTGACTTTAAAAGTAAGATCAATGCTCGGCTTAAGCTGGCAACCCCGTAGAATGTGAGCAAAGGACGAACAGAGTAGTTAGATGAAAAAGCATTACGAAAATATTCTCTTGCTTGCTTAGCTGCATTGTTTATTGCAATAGTTCTATTAGCAGAAAGCTTCCTATTATGAATCTGCGTATAAAGCCTATCTACTGCATCTCGGCTCTCTAACACAAGTAGCTCTTGCCAGACTTTACTATCCAATATGACCACCTCAAATTTAAATAAAAAAACATAACGCCTTGTTAAGTAGCAGCTAACTACCGCTGCTCTCAAACAAAACCACCGTAATCACTTATCTCAACCAAACCAAAACCGCCAACTGTTAGCTGTCTGCTTGAACAATTTGTTAGCACTTTTCAGCCAAAGACGTTTGTAAAAAGTCATCGCTGACTTCGAGTTTATATACGGTATTTGATTTAACTAAACACTCTCGCATTTCCTTACGTGAGATCTCGAAGAGTTCATCTGTGAATTGATGGTCTTTTTCCCATTGCTCACGACTTGGCCATTGGGCATAACCTACCATTACATTTGGCTTGTCTGAACGATGAAGACGAGAGCCAAAGCTGCCACAGTGCTGGTAGATTGACTTTGTAACTTCAAGCCATGCTTCGCGAAACCTTGATTCCGTTCCATCACGAATTTCAAACTCATAGACTGCGATAAACATCCGGTTTCTCCTCTGAGTGCTAACGCCCTGCTAAGTGGCGCTGACGACCAACTAACCAAGCGCACTAAACTTCAAACCAAAACCGCCAAGCTTATGGCGTCCACTTGAGCAGTTTGTTAGCTTTTTCGTGCGATAATGCCTGTGTTGCTTACCAAGGTTTTGAAGTAACGCTTTCCCCTCAATACCAATGAGCAACATGACGCAACAGAGTTAAACTGTCCAAAAACTCATAGCCCTAGTTGACGAAACTCAGAGGCAACTCAAGGTTCTTTCACTGAAGCCAACAACCACATGTGCCAAATTCTTGCTTGAACGCAAACACTCAAACACCAAAGAAGAAGCGCGATAAAACGATGGGATTGGCACTGATTAACCGATGAAAAGCTAGTGCGATGAACCCACATACCAATAAACTAAACCGTGAAAGCTAACGCCTTGCTAAGTTGCAGCTAACGAACACAACACTCAAGCAAAGCCCCGTAATCACTAAACTCAACCAAACCAAAATCGCCAAGCGTTAGCTGTCTGCTTGAGCAATTTGTTAGCTTTTTTCGTGCGATGCAGCCAACGTTTGCCACCAAGGTTTTAAAGAAACGCTCCAAAACCAACGCCACCGATGTACCAAATGCAGAAGCATTGAACTTTCCCCCAACTTGCTGCCAAAGATGGCGACACTTAAAGGCAACTCACGGCTCTTGCACTCAAGCTGACAGCCAAGAATGCCATGCCCAACAGTTAATTTATGGTTGTTCAAAGCAAAAGAAACAGCGTGCTCGATTTAACGATTTGGCAATGACGAGCAGGTGTAAAGCTGGAACGCTGAACCCCTACTCCAATGAACTTAACCGAGAAAGCTAACGCCTTGTTAAGTGGCAGCTAACTACCACTGCACTCAAACAAAGCCACCATAACAACTAAACTCAACCACACCAAAATCGCCAACTGTTAGCTGTCTGCTTGAACAATTTGTTATGTTTCTTTGCTTTTGTGTGCGAGTTTATAAGCATGTTGCTCCCACTCTCTGCCGTCAAACTCCGATACCGAAACCTTTGAAACTGGAGTGTCTATACAGTTGATATTAACGTCCACTCCATCGGGGTTTGATCGCGGAATGTAGAAAGGTTTGCAGCCACATATGGTGCAAAAAAAGTGCTTTGCGACATTCGTATTAAACGTGTAAGTGCTTAAACTGTCCCGCCCCTTTAACAAAGAAAACTTCGAGTTAGGTACAATCAAATGAAGAAAGCCAGACTTTTTACAAATTGAGCAATTGCATAAGTCAGCCTCGATAATTTCAGGAGCTTCAACTGAGAACTGAACCTCTCCACAATGACAACTTCCTCGATATTCCATCATTTCCTCTTTGAAACATAACGCCTTGCTAAGTTGCAGCTAACGAACACAGCACCCAAGCAAAGCCACGTAATCACTGAACTCAACCAAACCAAAATCGCCGAGCGTTAGCTGTCTGCTTGAGCAATTTGTTAGCTTTTTTCGTGCGATGCTGCCAACGTTTGGCACCAAGATTTCAAAGAAACGCTCCAAAGCCGACACCACCGATGTACCAAATGCAGAAGCATTGAACTTTCCACCAACTTGCTGCCAAAGATGGCGATACTTAAAGGCAACTCAAGGCTCTTGCACTCAAGCTGACAGCCAAGAATGCCATGCCCAACAGTTAATTGATGGTTGTTCAAAGCAAAAGGAACAGCGCGCTCGATTTAACGATTTGGCACTGATGAGCAGGTGTAAAGCTAGAACGCTAAACTCCTACTCCAATGAACTGAACCGAGAAAGCTAACGCCCTGCTAAGTGGCGCTGACGACCAACTAACCAAGCGCACTAAACTTCAAACCAAAACCGCCAAGCTTATGGCGTCCACTTGAGCAGTTTGTTAGCTTTTTCGTGCGATAATGCCTGCGTTGCTCACCAAGGTTTTGAAGTAACGCTCTCCCCTCAAAACCAATGACCAACATGACGTAATTGAGTTGAACTGTCCAAAAATTCATAGCCCGAGTTGACGAAACTCAGAGGCAACTCAAGGTTCTTTCACTGAAGCCAACAACCACGTGCGCCAATTTTTTCTTGAACACAAACATTACAACACTAAAGAAGAAGAACACTAAAATGCTGAGATTGGTACTGATTAACCGGTGAAAAGCTAGAGCGATGAACCCGTACACCAATAAACTAAACCGTGAAAGCTAACATATATTAGGCCGCACCACGCGCCTATAACTCCCCCCACGCTACCGCCCCTGCTTCAGAACAGTAAAATACCAATTTAACATGAACATCCAATGCAATCAGTTCCTTACGTCACCTCTTAATGTGACATCACTCACGATAAGCAACATTATGCTTATATAACTTCCTGCATACCCTAAAATCAAAGATACTGTTTATTTATACATATTTTATTTACTATGAAATCACTTTATCTCTTACACATCTCTGAATACATGTACACCAGGCAGTACGCAAAGCGAACGATTGAAGCGTACTTATATTGGATTAAGCGATTCATCATTTTTCATGGTATGAAGCACCCTAGAGACATGGGCTCTGAGGAAGTCGAGGCTTACCTTACTTTTCTAGCGACAAAATTACACCTAGCCCCAAAGACACAGAAACTCGCACTAAATGCTCTGCACTTCTTGTATAAAGAAATACAAAAAACACCCTTAGACAAGGAACTGAAGTTTAAGCGTTCAGTCCAGGAGACCAAGCTGCCGGTAGTTTTAACTAAACAAGAAGTATCTCAATTAATTAAATGCACAAATCCTAATTTATTACTACCGATGCAACTTATGTATGGTTCCGGGTTGCGTGTAATGGAATGCGTGAGGCTAAGAGTCAACGATGTTGATTTTGATTATGGCGCTTTGCGTGTATGGCAAGGAAAAGGGGCTAAGAACAGAGTGGTCACCCTTGCCAATGAACTGCGTGGTTCGCTGGAGGAGCAAATTAATAGGGCGAGAAACTATTATCAAATGGACTATCGAACACAGGGGTACGCCGGTGTCTATCTACCGCATGCTTTAACGAGAAAATATCCAAATGCACATCTTGATTTCGGTTGGCACTATTTATTTCCTTCGGCCAAGTTAAGTGAGGATCCAAGGAGCAACTTGCTTCGAAGGCAGCATGTACACCCTTCGACTTTGCAAAGAGCTGTCAGAGCAGCGGCTAAAAAGGCGAACTTAAGTAAAACCGTCACATGTCATACGCTGCGTCATTCTTTCGCGACACACTTACTGGAAAGCGGAGCCGATATTCGCACTGTTCAAGAGCAGCTCGGCCATAACGACGTGAAGACCACACAAATATACACTCATGTGCTAAACAGAGGGGCAAGCGGGGTTACCAGTCCACTATCTAGTATTCTATAGATACACAAAAAAGGAGAGCTTACGCTCTCCTTTTACATAGACCTAAACTGCTAATTAAAGAGCAGCTTTCGCTTTTTCAACTAGAACTGCAAATGCAGCTTTGTCGAATACCGCGATGTCAGCAAGGATCTTACGGTCGATCTCGATAGATGCTTTCTTAAGACCGTTGATGAAACGGCTGTAAGATAGACCATTTTGACGAGATGCCGCGTTGATACGTGCAATCCACAGTTGACGGAATTGACGTTTCTTGTTGCGACGGTCACGGTAAGCGTATTGACCAGCTTTAGTAACTGCTTGGAAAGCTACGCGGTAAACACGTGAACGTGCACCGTAGTAACCTTTAGCTTGTTTTAGAACTTTCTTATGACGTGCACGAGCTTGTACACCACGTTTTACGCGAGGCATTATGTCTCTCCTAAACTAAACGATTGATAAACTAAAAAGAATTAAGCGTATGGCATCATACGAACAACTGCAGCCACTTCACACTTAGGAAGGATTGCATTTGGACGTAGCTGACGCTTGTTCTTAGTAGTACGCTTAGTCAGAATGTGACGTTTTGTAGCGTGCTTAAATTTAATACCACCAGCAGTTTTCTTAAAACGCTTAGCAGCACCTTTGTTGGTTTTCATCTTAGGCATGATGAATAACTCCGCATTGTTGAGTTGTTAAACAATTGTAATTAGGGCGAACAAAACCCAGCCATTCAAGAACGGTTAGGTTTTCTTACTTGTAAAGCCGTTAATTACTTCTTCTTAGGGGCCAATACCATGATCATTTGGCGGCCTTCGATCTTAGTCGGGAAAGACTCTACTACAGCTAAATCTACAGTATCTTCTTTCAGACGGTTAAGAACGTCGACACCAATGTCTTGGTGAGCCATTTCGCGGCCACGGAAGCGAATTGTTACCTTCACTTTGTTGCCGTCTTCTAGGAAACGCGTCAGGTTGCGTAGTTTTACCTGATAGTCTCCAATATCAGTTCCAGGACGGAATTTTACTTCCTTAATCTGAATCTGCTTTTGCTTCTTCTTCTGCTCTTTCGCAGCTTTGCTCTTCTCGAAGAGGAACTTGCCATAGTCCATCACACGACAAACTGGTGGCTCGGCGTTAGGGCTGATCTCTACGAGATCCATACCAGCTTCTACAGCGGCATCCAGTGCTTCTTGAATCGATACGATACCGACAGGTTCACCATCTGCGCCAGTTAAACGAACTTCACGAACGCCACGAATTTCACCGTTCAAACGGTGCTGGTTTTGTTTGGCCGGTTGTTGGCCACGTCTTCCGCCTTTAATAGCTTATTCCTCCAGATTGAGCTTACGGCTTGAAACTTCGGTTTGGATGTATGAAATGAGGTCATCCACTTTAAATTTACCGAGGTCTTTACCTTTGCGTGTACGTACTGCAATTTCGCCGGCTTCCATTTCTTGGTCACCACAAACAAGCATGTACGGGATACGCTTCAAAGTATGTTCGCGGATTTTAAAGCCAATCTTCTCATTTCTCAAGTCCGCTTTGGCTCTAATTCCACTTTTTTGCAGTTTTTGTGTTACTTCTTGAACATAATCAGACTGTTTGTCAGTGATATTCATGATAACAGCTTGTTCTGGCGACAACCACGTTGGGAAGAAGCCAGCGTATTCTTCGATAAGAATACCGATGAAACGCTCAAGAGAACCTAGAATTGCGCGGTGAATCATAACAGGAACTTGACGTTCGTTGTTTTCATCCACGTAAGTTGCACCTAGACGACCCGGTAGGTTGAAGTCTAGCTGAACTGTACCACATTGCCATGCGCGATCTAGGCAGTCGTATAGAGTGAATTCGATCTTAGGACCATAGAACGCACCCTCACCCTCTTGAATCTCGAATGGAATGTCCATCGCTTCAAGAGATTGTTTGAGCGCTTCTTCAGAGCGATCCCAGATTTCATCGCTACCAACACGCTTTTCTGGGCGAGTTGACAGTTTTACTACGATATTGTCGAAACCGAATGTGTTGTACGTATCGTACACCATCTTGATGCAAGATGTTACTTCATCTTGAATTTGGCTTTCAGTACAGAAGATGTGAGCATCATCCTGAGTAAAGCCACGTACACGCATAATGCCGTGCAGTGCACCTGATGGTTCGTTACGGTGACATGAGCCAAACTCAGCCATACGTAGCGGTAGATCACGGTACGATTTTAGACCTTGGTTAAAGATCTGTACGTGACCTGGACAGTTCATCGGCTTAATAGCATATTCACGGTTCTCTGAAGACGTCGTGAACATCGCATCAGCGTATTTGTCCCAGTGACCAGAACGCTCCCAAAGAACGCGATCCATCATAAGCGGACCTTTGACTTCTTGGTAGTCATATTCTGTCAGTTTTTCACGAATGAATACTTCTAAGTCACGGAATACAGACCAACCGTTGTGGTGCCAGAACACCATACCCGGTGCTTCTTGCTGCATGTGGAATAGATCCAACTGCTTACCAATTTTACGGTGGTCACGCTTTGCAGCTTCCTCTAGGCGAGTTAGGTGCGCCTTGAGAGCCTTCTTATCGTGAAACGCAGTGCCGTAGATACGTTGCAGCATCTTGTTGTCACTGTTACCACGCCAATATGCGCCAGCAACGTTCAGCAGTTTAAAGTGCTGACAGAAGCTCATGTTTGGCACATGAGGGCCACGACACATATCGATGTATTCTTCGTGATGGTATAGGCCTGGACGGTCGTCTTTAGAAACGTTCTCGTCAAGGATTTCCATCTTGTATGTTTCGTCGCGACTTTCGAATGTGTCGCGCGCTTCCTGCCAGCTAACCTTTTTCTTGATAACTTGATACTTGGTTTTTGCTAGCTCTTTCATGCGCTTTTCGATTTTTTCCACGTCTTCCATAGTGAGAGACTGGTCTAAATCAACGTCATAGTAGAAACCGCTGTCGATCGTTGGACCGATCGCCATTTTGACGTCTGGGTATAGCTGCTTAATCGCGTGACCAAGCAAGTGAGCACATGAGTGACGAACGATCTCAAGACCATCTTCGTCTTTTACTGTGATGATTTCTAAGCTCGCGTCATTTTCAATCAGATCGCACGCATCAACACGCTCGCCATCTACACGACCAGCGATGGTTGCTTTCGCAAGACCAGGACCGATAGATAGAGCAACATCCATAGTGGATACTGGGTTATCAAATTGACGTTGGCTACCGTCAGGAAGAGTAATTACAGGCATATAAAGTCCTATTACAGTGGTCTTGCACACCAAGCAAGACATGCTTTATTGTCTGGCAATTGAGTTGATAATAATTGCCGCGTTTTCATATGAATGGTTGCCTTTTTTGATGCAAATACGGATGCACCATCCAAAGCAAGCGGCCATTTTAACCAATGCGTACGAAATAACAATCGTAATTTCATAAACTATGAAATCAGGGAAGAAGTTTGATGAGCCTAAATCTGGTCACGCCATTGTTTTCACTAACAGTGACGTCATCCATCAACGCATTGAGAATGTAGAAGCCGCGGCCCGAAGTGGCCCAGCTTAACGGATCGTCTAGATCTAGCTCTTGAAGCTGTGCACTCAACATTTCATTCATAACGTCAGACTCTAAAGATAAACCTTCGTGGTTGATTGTTATCTCTATTTGTTTGGCAGCGACACGGCAGCCGACTTCAATCACTTTGTCGTCTTTCTCTTGATACCCATGCTCGTAAACATTGTTCGCCAACTCTACCACACACAATTCAAGATCATGAATAATAGGTGTTTGAACGCCCTGCTGCCCCCAAAATTCCAACAGCGCAGTGGCTATCTCTCTTGACGCGTCAGTCGATGATTCAAACTTCCTAAGAAATCTAGTCATTACCTTCCCCGCTTCGACGCACGGCCAACAAACTAACATCATCATCGAACTCTTGGCTTCCTATCATCGTTTTTACCTGCTGCATTACCAGCGACGGCTTGTCCTGCATCACAGCTCCGCGAGTAGAAGCAATCAAGTTCTCTAACGTCTCTTCCCCAAGCATCTCATCATCCATCTGCGCTTCAGTGATGCCATCAGTATAAAACCAAACTTCATCACCCTGTTCTAAGACCAGAGAAGTCGACTCATACGTTGCAAAGTCAAACATACCAATCACAAACCCACTCTCTCCTATCCTCTCAATCGAGCCTGACGACGCCTCCACTTTAATGAGTGGAGGATGACCGGCAAACGCAACATCTAGCTCACCGGTTTTTCTATCAAGCACCGCGTAAACCATAGTGGCGTACAAACCATGGTTGTCATTGATGGTGTAAGTTCTATTGAGGGATGCCAATACGTCACACGCTTTTCTTACTTGACGTTTTCCTTGGAGATCCGTGTACATAGTCGCGGAATCGCCTTGTAAGGTATTTAAAGTATGGTGAATAGAGAAAGAAAGCAGTGCCGATGCGACGCCATGTCCAGAAACATCAAAAATATAAAACGCAGCATAGCGGTCATCAAGCTCAATACAGCCTAACATGTCACCGCCAATCGCCGCTGATGGTTGGTGAACATAGGCCAGTTCGATATCAGAATACGCTCTTTTGATAGGCAGCAGCTTACCAATCAAATCACTCGCAACCATGAGGTCGCTATTGATTTGTGCGTAGGCCGTATTGAGGGCATGGTTTTTCTCAACCAGCTGATTATGCAAATCAAGCGTTCGAAATCCCGCTTTAATTCGCGCATCAAGCTCATCTACAGGCGTATTTTTAGCAACGAAATCATCGGCTCCAGCGTTAATACCGAGCGTTATCGACTTATGATCGTCTTGAGATGAAAGTAATACAAAAAACAGATAGCGATTGTAGTCGTTGGACTTCACTGACTGGCAGAGTTCGACGCCGTCCATATTGGGCATCACCCAATCACTGACAACAAACTGAATATGCTCATGTTTTTCAAGCAGCGATAGCGCTTCAATACCATCACACGCCACTATAATCTCATAGCCGCGTTTTTCGAGCAGTAAACGCAACCTTGCGCGCATGACAGCATCGTCTTCGACCAGCAGAATCGAATACTTTCGCAAAGAAGAGAGAGTACGGCTCGTTAAAATAACGCCACCTAAATTTTAAAGGACTGTTATTTCAAGAATAGTTGGCTCAAATAAAAAAACAACACCATGAGTGAGTCATGATGTTGTTACTATCCAATATGTTAGCTTGCGCTAGAAAAGTATTATGACTGCAGCGCCAACAGATCTGGACGCTTAGTGCACAAAGAAACTGTACTGACTACATTGAGCCCTTCTAGCTCACAGGCTTGAACGCATAAATCAATATTGCTATCACTGGCAACGACAACCACATTGCGGCCGATTGAGCGCTCTAAAACTTGTTGTGCCGTTTCACAATGTGATGCATTCACATCCATTGGTAGAGTACTTACCGCCGATTGACGAGACACACTCAAGTCGGCAATCGTGGCATCGCAGTACACATCCAAAAACGAATAAGACTCACAAAACTCACGCTTAATTGCCGCGAACATTTCAAGTTCGTGCAGTGAAGCTTGTGAAGAGAACACCACCACGCTATGAGCATTCATTGGCTCACCGACAACGGACACAGACGTAGGGAGAGAAAGCGCGTTGGTCATCATTGAAGTGCGAGATGCCTCCAATTGATCAGAAAAAGAAGAACCAACGAGAGAAGAACCGATTTGATACGTTTGCATAGCAACACCTATTTGTTGAGTGTGCCATCCATAGAGTTATGTACATCCTTTGATACGGGAATAATAACAAAATTATATAATTAAATCCCTTCTCATTAACGCCCTGCGTCACAACAATGTAACGCTGGGCGTCAAATTTACTTATGGTAACGAATACCTATAGTGCTCTCACATTAAACACATGCTCGACACCACTGATCGCCGATAACAACTCGTCAGTCGGCTGATTCTCGATATCCAAAATGGTATACGCCACTTCGTCACGGCTCTTGTTAAGCATATCCAACACGTTAATATTAAGATCGGCCAATAGAAAGAGCACCGTACCCAGCACCTTAGGGACGTTGTCGTTGGCAAATGTGATCCTGTAGCCCTCGGCTCGCTCTAGGGTAATCTGAGGAAAGTTGACTGAGTTGGTAATGTTGCCGTTCTCCAAAAAATCAATGAGCTGCATTGCCCCCATCACAGCGCAGTTTTCTTCCGCTTCTGCCGTTGACGCACCGATATGCGGCATCAGAATGACTCCCTCTCGCCCTATCAAAGATGGCGTTGGAAAATCGGTTACATACTGCCCAACTTGACCATTTTCAAGCGCGGTAACGACCGCATCAGTATCAACGATTTCTTTACGAGCAAAATTCAGTAGCACTAGGCCAGGTTTGGCCGCAGCCAATAACTCGCTGCTAATCAATCCGATAGTGGCAGGTAGCGCAGGAACATGTACGGTGACAAAGTCACATTTACTAATCAGTGATTGCAAGTTTTCAGCACGTTGAATACGGCTCGACAAGCGCCACGCAGCCTCAACACTCAGCGCAGAGTCAAACCCAATGACCTCCATGCCTAAATCAATCGCCGTGTTCGCTACTGAAGCACCTATTGCCCCCAAGCCAATAACACCCAGCGTCTTACCTTTGATCTCAGATCCAGAGAAGCGCTTTTTCTCTTTTTCTAACAGCTTGTCCATCGCCGTCGCGTCAGAAAGTTCAGTGAGAGACTGGGAGTACTGCATACCACCACAAACATCACGCGCAGAGAGCAACAAACCTGTTAATACTAATTCTTTAACGGCATTCGCATTGGCACCCGGTGTATTAAACACCACAATGCCATTTTCGGTGCAGGCCTGGATAGGAATGTTGTTCACCCCCGCCCCGCAGCGCGCAATGGCTTTGACACTCGGTGCAATCGGTTCATCATGCAGTTTTTGGCTTCTTAAAAGAATCGCGTCAGGCGCACTAAACTCGCTCGAGACTTCGTAAATATCACGAGAAAATTTATCTAGTCCTTTATTCGCAATCGCGTTGTAGGTTTTTATTTGTTTCATTATTGGTTCCACTTTAAGTTGAAAATCCTTTTCTACCCATCAGTGCACTTTACTCGTCCCAATACTGGCGTTTTTTTGTTGTGCCAGAGACAACAAAGCACCTGATAAGCAGGTGCTTTGTTCTTTATTTAGTGACTTCTGCGTAAGCCCAATCTAGCCAAGGTAGCAATGCTTCAATATCCGCAGCCTCGACCGTGGCACCCGCCCATATCCTTAAGCCGGCCGGCGCATCACGATACGCACCAATGTCATAAGCGACTTGCTCTTCATCAAGCAGCTTAATCAGCGCTTTTACCTGCTCTTCCGTCGCATCTAGTGTCAAACACACGCTTGTGTTAGAGCGCTGATCAGGCTGTTTCGCTAAAAATTGAATCCAATCTCGTGATTCAACAAAATTGGTCAGTACCGTTAGGTTGGCTTGAGACTTCTCAATTGCCGCGTCTACACCGCCAATTCCATCAACCCAATCTAGCGCATCAATGTAATCCACCACACACAGCATGGAAGGCGTATTAATGGTGGCACCTTTGAAAATGCCTTCGATTAACTTGCCGCCTTTCGTCATACGGAAGATCTTCGGTAGAGGCCATGAAGGCGTGTAGCTCTCAAGGCGCTCTACCGCTTTGGGACTCAACACAATCACGCCGTGACCGCCCTCCCCACCTAGCACTTTCTGCCAGCTGTAGGTCACCACATCGAGTTTTTCCCAAGGCATTGGCATTGCAAAAACCGCTGAGGTTGCATCACAAATCGTTAAACCTTCGCGCTCTTCACTAATCCAATCACCATTAGGTACTTTTACGCCAGACGTAGTACCGTTCCAAGTAAACACAGCGTCATGGCTTGGATTAGCCAAAGATAAATCTGGCAGCTCACCGTAATCGGCCAGATAGCTGTTCACATCATCTAACTTCAGCTGCTTAGTGATATCAGTTAACCAACCAGAACCAAATGATTCCCAGTGGAAAACATCGACTGGACGTGCACCTAGCATCGACCACATCACCATTTCCATCGCACCTGTATCAGAGCCTGCAACAATACCAACGCGGTAGTCATCAGGAATGCCTAAAATTGCTTTGGTTTTTGCGATAGATTCAGCCAGCACCGCTTTACCTAATGATGAGCGGTGACTGCGACCCAGTGAGGCGGTATCTAAACTTGATAACTGATAACCAGGGCGCTTGCTGCAAGGCCCAGATGAGAAATTGGGATTAGCGGGTTTAATTTGCGGTTTCATTTGGCTTCCTGCCTGTAACTAATTGAATAACTATTCAACACCTTGTCTGAAAAATAGCCGAAACGCAAGCCCACAAAAGGTAAAACACGATGCTACCAATGATTTTAACGCATAAAAAAAGCAGCACCCAAAGGCGCTGCTTTTACAACTTAATGATGAGTGGCAGCTGACTAGCCGACAACACCCACAGCGGCTTGCATAATGATGCCGCAGATATAAGCACCATACGTACCGAGCGCATAGCCTAGTACAGCCATCAAAATACCCACAGGCGCAAGTGACGGGTGGAAAGCAGCCGCTACCACAGGCGCAGATGCTGCACCACCAACGTTTGCTTGGCTACCCACTGCCATAAAGAACAGCGGCGCTTTAATCAGCTTCGCAACGCCAATCATTAGCAGTGCGTGAATCGTCAACCAAGTGATACCAATAAAGAAGTAACCTGGATTATCTAGAATCGCTGTCACATCCATTTGCATACCAATAGTCGCGACGAGAATGTAGATGAATGCAGAACCGATTTTTGATGCACCCGCATGCTCAAGAGTGCGCGCTGACTTGAACGTAGAAGCAATCAGTGCGAACGTAGTCACTAATACGATTAACCAAAAGAAACCAGAGGTTAAGCTGTATTTCTCAAGCTCTGGAGCATTAGTCGCAATCCAAGGAGCGATAAGATCTGAGCCGAAATGTGCCAAACCAGTTAGACCAAACGCAATAGCGACGACTTTCATCATATCCGTTGTTGTGATTGGACGAGAGTTCTCTTCTTCGTACTTCGCCACTGTTTCTTTTAGCTCATCAATGGATGTGGTGTCTGCTTTTAACCACGCGTCCATTTTCTTCTGACGACCAGCCATAATCAGTAGGATTGCCATCCAAATGTTGGCGCAAATTACGTCAACAGTGATCATTGCAGAAAACAACTGATCACCCACACCGAATACTTCTTTCATCGCTGCTTGGTTTGCACCACCACCGATCCAAGATCCAGCCACCGTAGTAAGACCGCGCCAAACGTCCCCAGAAACAAGATCAGGGTTGATGAAGTTTAAAATAACAATGGCAACTGGTCCGCCGATGATGATACCAAGTGTACCGGTCAAGAACATGATCACGGCTTTAGAACCGAGACCGAATATCTTTTTCAGATCAGCCGAGACGATTAACAGGACGAGAGCACCTGGTAAAAGATAGCGACTTGCAACGAAATACAAGTTAGACGCTGAGCCATCAATCAAACCAGTAGTATTGAGCAATGACGGTAGAAAGTAACACAGCAACAAGCCAGGGACGATGGAATAGAATTTTTTCCAGAACGGGTTATTGCTGCTTTCGGTAATAAAAACAGCGCCTAGGATAACGGCTAGCAAACCCATAATGACAGCATCATTAGCGATCATGTCGATAAATCTCCTTAACTGATGTCTTCTTGAAACAATTAGACACATTTTCGTAGTTGGCCGAGACTATACCGACAACGCTCGCCTGTCACAAACTTTAACAATCTTTACGCAGTAAGCATGAATAGTTAACCAGTCATTACACTAAGCAATACTTTACTCATAATGATAATCTGTGAAAAACATTGTTCAAAAAAGCACCTTAATTAACTATTAATCATTATTTTCAGTTAGTTAGAACGAACACCTGTAATTTTAACACCTTGATAACCCGCAAAATAAACCATAGCAAATGAATAGCTAACCAAATGCAATTAACTGCAGCACTTTTGTTAAAGCGCTCAATTTATGTACCCTCACACAATCACAATTGTTTGATCCAGGTCACATATCGTAGTCAGGTTTTGCAACTTTTAAGTCAAACTTGGCTCAATCATAGTCCGCAATTTCGCATCTTGCGGTCTTCTTCGCACAGAACCTCCAATGAATAGCTTCGAATACTGGATCTTTGTACAGCTACTACATATACTGGTATTACATACAGTAATTCATGAGGTGTAGTTATGTTGCAAGAAAGACTAGAACGCATCAACGAGCTGCGTAAAAAAGCGATGGCCAATCCTGAATTCATGAAATCCGCGCAAGCTCATGCTGAAGCATTAGAAACTGAATATCATCCAGCGCAGCCAAAACGTAGCAAAAAACCCAAAACCTTATCCGATATCTACCAAGGCTACGATTTCGGCATCTAAAACAAACTCTATTTGCTTTCAGAAGGAGGGAAACTCCCCCTCCTTCTCACTCCCTTACATCTGTTAGTCCCCTCCTCCTTGCTGCCAATATTGCTGGTCGTCTCACAAAAGCTGGTCGTAGTGGCTATTTGTATACAAAGTGAAGTATTATTGTCTTAACAAGGAAAGAAAACTGTAGAGTGCTGTAAGCCAATGGGAAACTTGAAAAACTCAGTCAATAAAGGTGTCAAAACCAAAGTCGCGGGACAGACACAAGACGACGTGGTCTATTGCCATATTTTCGATGCTATTCTCGAACAACGATTGCCACCCGCCACCAAACTTAGCGAAGAGGCATTAGCCGAGATCTTTGGCGTCAGCAGAACCATTATCCGCCGTGCCTTATTGAGACTTTCTATCGAAAAGGTTATAGACATCAAACCCAACCGAGGCGCGACGGTTTCAGCCCCTTCTGTTGAGGAAGCGAAACAGATATTCAAAGCGCGGGAAGTACTAGAAGTCGCAATCATCGAACTGGCTGTAGAGAATGCAACCAAGTTGCAAATAGATGAATGTCGAAAGCTAGTAGAAGAAGAAAACCAAGCCTTTGCACAAGATGACTACGGTAAAGGGCTGAGACTTTCCGGTGAGTTCCATATCAAACTCGCAGAAATGGCAGACAATGCTCCCCTATTGGCATTCCAAAGAAGCATCGTATCGCAGTCTTCTCTGCTAATCGCCATGTATGAAACTGGCAACCACTCTAATTGCTCTCAAGATGAACATAGTGAATTGCTCAACGCGATCGAGACTGGTGATAAGCAACAAGCGCTGGATCTAATGGGCGAGCACCTTGAGCATATTCGCTCTAAGCTCAACTTAGATGACAGCACCGCTTCCAATGACCTGCATGTCGTGTTCTCAGATGTTTTGAAGAACAAAGCGAGCTAATTCCGAGGCCAGCATTCAATATGCTGGTCTTTTTACATTCCCTTCTTATCTTGATGAAACGACAATTCAACTGTACTTTGCATCGATGATTTATAGTATCAAACACGCCGTTCTTCGCCTCTCTGCAACCCCCGTCAAACCAACAACCTAGCCCCAATCTCCAATTTGACCTCGATCTCAACCCATTAGAAATGTTGCTAACTTGTAAATTAATAGTTGACCTCGTGGTCAATTTAGCCAATTATTGACCCGAAGGTCAGAAAAATAATTTCAAGAATATACTGTACAAGGAGGTCTCTTGATTACCTTTTTACTCAATCAAGAAATCAGACAGGAAGTAAATGTCTCCCCAAACATGACGGTGCTGAACTATCTGCGCAATCATGTGAATAAAACAGGCACCAAGGAAGGATGCGGTTCTGGTGATTGCGGTGCATGTACCGTGGTTCTCGGTGAGCTCGTCGACGGCAAACTCGAGTATCGCAGCGTTAACTCCTGCCTGACGTTCATTTCTGCTCTTCATGGCAAGCAACTTATCACGGTAGAAGATCTGCAAGCCCGTGATAAATCACTTCACCCAGTTCAACAAGCCATTGTCGACTTTCACGGCTCTCAGTGCGGCTACTGTACGCCTGGATTCATCATGTCGATGTTCGCGCTTACTAAGAACAAGCCGAATGCAAACAAGGCCGATGTGATGGAGTCTCTAGCTGGCAATCTCTGCCGCTGCACGGGTTACCGACCTATCGTCGATTCTGCATTGTCACTGTGTTCGGAACAACAAATCATTGACCAATTTTCAGAGCTTGAACGAGCGACCATCGCTAAACTTGAAAAGATACAAACTGAGGAAGCAAGTCTTAGACTTGGGCACCTTACTGCGTTTTCTCCAAAGAACACTGAAGACCTTGCCAAACTATATAAAGCTCATCCACAAGCAAAACTGGTTGCCGGTGGTACCGATTTGGCGCTCGAAGTTACCCAATTCCACCGCGAGATAGAAACGCTCATCAGTGTGAATCTAGTGGAAGAGATGAAGGTATGCCAAGAGACAGAAGACAGCCTAGAGATTGGTGCAAACCTGCCAATCAGCGATGCCTATACACTACTAAACAAGCACTACCCCGATTTCGGCGAACTTTTGCACCGCTTCGCCTCTTTGCAAGTTAGAAATCAAGGTACCATAGGTGGCAATATTGCTAACGCTTCTCCTATCGGAGACACACCTCCTCTGCTCATCGCTCTTGATGCAAAAATCCAATTACGCTGCGGTGCTGAAACACGCGTCATGCCCATTGAGGACTACTTCATCAGCTACAAAGTCACCGCGCAGCAACCTAGCGAGTTCATTGAAAAGATAATTATACCTAAGCCATCATCAAGCACATTCCGAGCTTATAAACTCTCGAAACGTCTAGATGACGACATCTCTGCAGTTTGCGGTGCATTCAGTATTGAAGTGAAAGATAACAATGTCGTGAGTGCTCGTATCGCCTTTGGCGGCATGGCTGCAACACCTAAACGAGCAATATCTTGTGAGCAGACGTTGGTCGGACAGCCTTGGAATGAAGAAACCATTGGCAAGGCAATGGAAGCACTTAGTAATGACTTTGAACCCCTTTCGGATTTTCGCGCAAGCCAAACTTACCGAAGCCTCACTGCCGCCAATATGCTCAAGCGCTATTACATCGAAACAAACAACACCAACAACCTGATTGAAACGAGGGTAACATCTTATGTCTAATGTGAATCATCAGCAGCTGACTCACGAAGAGATGGTTGCTATCGTCAAACAAGATCTTAAAACAGGTGTTGGTAAAAGCGTTAAGCACGACAGCGCACCAAAACAAGTGACGGGTGACGCTGTCTATATCGATGACAGACTTGAGTTCCCTAACCAGCTTCATGTCTACGCGCTACTGAGTACGCAAGCACACGCAAAAATCACTAAGATAGACGTCTCTCCTTGTTATGACTTCGCTGGTGTTGCTATTGCGATTACATCCAAAGACGTGCCAGGACAGCTTGATATTGGCGCTATCCTTCCAGGTGATCCTCTGCTTGCCGATGGCATCGTCGAGTACTACGGTCAACCCGTCATCGCAGTGGCGGCGAGCGATCTAGAAACTGCCAGAAAAGCAGCGCACGCAGCCATCGTTGAATACGAACCGCTGCCTGCCATTCTGGATGTCAAAGAAGCACTCGCGAAAAAGCATTTCGTGACAGAAAGCCACCAGCAAAAGCGCGGTGACTCAGTCAAAGCACTTGCCAACGCTAAGCACGTCATCGAGGGTGACATCGAAATTGGCGGTCAAGAACACTTCTACCTCGAAACACAAGTTAGCAGCGTTATGCCAACCGAAGACGGCGGCATGATTGTCTATACCTCTACGCAAAACCCGACAGAGGTGCAAAAGCTGGTCTCTGAGGTACTTGGGGTTGCGATGCACAAAGTCGTTATCGATATGCGCCGCATGGGTGGCGGTTTTGGTGGTAAGGAAACGCAAGCGGCTGCGCCTGCTTGTATGGCGGCAGTTATCGCGCATTTGACAGGTCGACCAACCAAGATGCGACTGCTTCGTAATGAAGATATGACCATGACCGGTAAACGTCACCCATTCTACAACCAATATAAGATTGGGTTTGATGATAATGGCGTGATTCAAGGTGCCGATATTGTTGTCGCGGGTAACTGTGGCTACTCGCCAGATCTTTCGAGCTCGATTGTCGACCGTGCCATGTTCCACTCTGACAATGCTTATTACTTAGGTGATGCGACCGTTACCGGACACCGCTGCAAAACCAATACGGCGTCGAACACCGCTTACCGTGGTTTTGGTGGTCCTCAGGGGATGATGACCATTGAACACATCATGGATGAGATCGCACGCTACCTAAACAAAGACCCGTTAGAAGTCCGTAAAGCCAACTACTACGGCGAAGAAGGTCGAAACGTTACTCACTATTATCAAACCGTAGAAGATAACTTCCTTCCTGAAATCACTGAGCAGTTAGAGCAAAGCAGTGATTACCACGCAAGACGAAAAGAGATCGCTGAGTTCAACAAAAACAGCCCAATTTTGAAAAAGGGATTGTCGATCACGCCCGTCAAATTTGGTATCTCGTTTACCGCCACCTTCCTAAACCAAGCCGGCGCACTTATTCATATCTATACTGATGGCAGTATTCACCTAAACCACGGTGGTACTGAGATGGGTCAAGGTCTGAATATCAAAGTGGCGCAAATCGTTGCAGAGGAGTTTCAAGTAGATGTTGACCGTATCCAAATCACCGCTACCAACACCGACAAGGTGCCGAACACCTCGCCCACGGCGGCCTCATCGGGCGCCGATCTCAACGGTAAAGCCGCACAAAACGCCGCAATAACCATTAAACAGCGTCTGATTGAGTTTGCTTCTTCTCACTTTAAAGTCACCCCTGAAGAAGTGCTGTTTAAAAATGGCATGGTACAAATTCGTGAGCAGATCATGACATTTGCCGACTTTGCAAAACTAGCGTGGATGAACCAAATCTCACTATCGAGCACAGGTTTTTATCGCACGCCTAAAATTTACTATGACCATGAGAAAGCACGTGGCCGCCCATTCTATTACTACGCTTACGGCGCGTCGTGTTCAGAAGTCATCATCGACACCCTCACTGGCGAGTACAAAATCTTGCGCGTGGATATCTTGCATGATGTAGGCGCATCACTGAACCCTGCGATCGATATTGGTCAGGTTGAAGGTGGATTTGTTCAAGGTGTGGGGTGGTTAACAACTGAAGAGCTCGTCTGGAACGAGCAAGGACGATTGATGACCAATGGCCCAGCAAGTTACAAGATCCCAGCCATTGCTGACATGCCTATTGATTTTAGAACGCATCTGCTCGAAAACCGAAGTAACCCTGAAGACACAGTGTTCAACTCCAAAGCGGTGGGTGAACCGCCTTTCATGCTAGGCATGTCGGTATGGAGCGCACTAAAAGACGCCATCTCATATGTCGCCGTTGATGGTGCGATTCCTAAACTGGATACACCAGCAACACCGGAGCGTGTGTTAATGGCGGTACAGGCCGTGACACAAGGACAAAGCGTTAGCACGGCATCCTTCACGGAAACCAATTAACAGGAGGTCACTATGTTTAAGGATAACTGGATTCATGAGCTTGCTAGGCTAGAAGAACAACACGAACCTTGTGTCATGGTGACGGTACTTGAAGATCGCGGCTCCGTGCCGCGAGATGCGGGTACAAAAATGCTAGTAACTCGCGATAACATCATCGCGACCATTGGTGGCGGTCATTTAGAGCATGTCGCCTCTAAAATGGCACGAGAAATGCTTCTTTCTGGAGAGCAAAGCCTCAAAGTAGAAAGGTTTAATTTGGGTGCTCGGTTAGGTCAATGCTGCGGTGGTATGGCAACACTCAGCTTTGAACCCATTGGCACTTCGCAAAAGCATTTGGTACTTTTTGGTGCAGGTCATGTGGCAAAAGCACTGGTTCATATTGTCGCTACCCTGCCCTTTAGAGTAACGTGGATTGATGAGCGTGAGGCGGAATTTCCAGAAAACTTGCCGCAAGGCGTCAACAGGCTCGTTACCGACGATCCGGTGGGCGAAATCGCTCAGATGCCACCAAACAGTTATTACCTAGTGATGACTCACAATCATCAACTCGATTTTGACCTAGCTAAAGCGATTATCAAGCGCGGTGACAGCACTTATTTTGGAATGATTGGATCACTGACCAAGCGTAAAAAGTTTGACTTCCGTTTGGCACAACGTGGCTTTGATCAAGATGAGATCAACACCATGACCTGCCCGATCGGTATCGGAGCAGTCACTGGCAAGCACCCAGCAGAAATTGCAGTCTCGGTTGCTGGTGAGCTGATCTCTCACTATCAAGGTAACGCGATAGAGCAAAAGCGCCCAGCGCACACTCGCCAAGAGCAATCACGCCAAGAACTATACCAAGCAGGCTAAAAAGCCGCGAAAGGATTAAAATAATAATACTGCCCAGAAATTTCAGGCGGAGAAAGGAAGTGTCATGACAACACAACGCAAGGCCTACCGTGCCAGCATTTTACATAGCATTGCTGACCCCAAGGATGTGGGGCTGGAAAACTCATACCAATTTTTTGAAGACGGCATGATCGTCGTAGAAAACGGTCACATCGTCGACATCGGCAGCGCAACCGACATATTGGCTAGACACACAAAGCCAATGAAGATTAGAGCTTATAAAGATAAGCTCATCACCTCCGGCTTTATTGATACTCATATCCACTACCCACAAACCGGAATGATCGCCTCTTATGGGGAACAGCTTTTAGATTGGCTGGAAAACTACACCTTCCCAGAGGAACGTCGTTTTAAGAACCCTATTTACGCGCTTAAAGTCGCCAAACTTTTCTTAGACGAACTCGCCAGTAACGGTACGACCACAGCGCTCGTCTTTGGCACCGTGCACAAAGAATCCGTCGACGTGTTTTTGGTGAGGCAGAGAGACGTAACCTTCGTATGATTTGTGGCAAAGTATTGATGGATCGGAACGCTCCTGACTACTTGACCGACACACCAGAGTCAGGCTATCAAGCCTCTAAAGAGCTCATTGAGAAATGGCATAATCGAGGTAGGCTTCACTACGCTGTCACGCCGAGATTCGCCCCAACCAGTACACCAGAGCAACTCGCAATGGTTGGTAAACTTCTCGAGGAATACCCAGATGTTTACATGCATACGCACCTCTCTGAAAACAAAAAAGAGATCGAGTGGGTTCTCGACTTGTTCTCAGAGCGAGACAGCTACTTAGATGTTTATGATCACTACGGTCTACTTCATAAACGCTCTGTTTTTGCTCATGGTATCCATTTGTCTGACTGTGAGTGTCAACGACTCGCGGATACTGAGTCCGCTATTGCATTTTGCCCAACATCCAACCTATTTCTCGGTTCCGGCTTATTCAAGCTCAATAAAATGGAAGACAAAGGGATCAGAGTCGGCATGGGAACCGACGTAGGCGCAGGAACAAGTTTCTCTATATTACAAACCATGAGTGAAGCGTATAAGATTATGCAGTTGCAACAGGAAAAACTTCACCCTATTAAATCTTTGTATCTCGCAACACTCGGTGGCGCGAAAGCCCTGCACCTCGAGGACAACATCGGTAACTTAGAGGTAGGTAAAGAAGCAGATTTCGTCGTTCTCGATTTGCATGCTACACAGCTAATGCGCTTCAGAATGAACCAAGCAACGACGCTTGAAGAGAAGCTATTCGTATTAATGAGCCTTGGTGATGATCGAACCGTTTGTGAGACGTATATCTATGGCGACCTTGCCTATGATGCCAAAGGTGAACGTGACAAGCGATTAGTAAGCTAAGCGGAGACAACTGCACTACAACAAATAGTCTCCCTCCATTCCCTCCTTGCCTACACAGGCAAGGGGCTTCTTTAAGCGCCCACCAAGTCTCGAGTAGATTCCTGCCTGCGTAGGCGCACGGCCAGTGGAATGACGTTGCGCAAAGTACTAGCTCCAAAACACTTCGTCACCCCTGCGCAGGCAGGGCTCTCGCACCAAACCTCAACAAGATTCCTGCCTACGCAGGAATGACGTGATTGGTGAGTTCATCGTAAACCCAATTGTCGTCACCCCTGCGTAGGCAGGGGTCTTTTTTAAGCGCACACCAGGCCTCAACAAGATTCCTGCCTGCGCAGGAATGACGGGATTGGTGAGTTCATCGTAACCCCAATTGTCGTCACCCCTGCGTAGGCAGAGGTCTTTTTTAAGCGCGCACCAAGCCTCAACAAGATTCCTGCCTGCGCAGGAATGACGAGGTTTTACCCCGAAAAACAAACTTTTTTAAACTTTTTTAAACTTTTTTCGAATATGAACGAATTCTGAATATTCGTTTCAAGGTTAGTTAATCTAGACAGGCGCATACTGACATCGTCAACTAAACAAAGATGTCTAAATCGAGGTTATCATGAAAAAAGTTATCATCGCTACAGCACTTATCCTAACGTCTGGTTTCGCAGCAGCTAAATCTATGCCTGCTCAAGGCGGTTTTAACGGTCCTGCTCTTGGTGCACAAACGACGGTTGCTCAAGCGCTAGAAGCAAAAGACGACACACCAGTTCAAATTACGGGCAATATTACCCAATCTATTGGTGATGAAGAGTATCAATTCACCGACGGTCAAAACACCATCGTGATTGAAATCGACAACGATGACTGGCGTGGTGTGGATGTAACACCAAACGACAAAGTGATTATTTCTGGTCGTGTAGACAAAGACGCATTTGAAGACACTAAAATTGACGTAAAACGTGTTGCTATCGCGGGTTAATCATTAGAGAAGTTCAACTGCCTTTGCTGGGGTGATAAGCAACCAATATTACCCCAAGCACTATCAATATCGCCCCACCAATCCGCTGGGGCGATAGTTCTATTTTGGGGTAACCCAGAAGTCCATACTGATCGTACAAAAGTGACGCCGTCACTTGACCGCAAACAATCGCTATCGCCAATGCCAACGCGCCTAGTTTGGGCGCTAAGTAGATTGACATCGCTATGTTAAACGCCCCTAAAAACCCTCCTAACCAAGCCCACCATGGCAAGGTTTTTAGGGTTCCATTTGGAAACCAAGGCTTCCCTTCCAACATAACCAGCGTACCCAGTACTAATGTCCCAATAACGAATGAGATAAACGCTGCTTGAAGCGGTGACCCTAATCCAGTACGAAGCTGCGCATTAACACCAGCTTGTGAGGCCAACGTCGTTCCTACCACGACGCTGAGCAAAACAAGAATCACACCAGTAAAATTGGCCACTGTTCATTTCCTTATCACTACACTCTTTCAAGCGTAGCACTTCATTCCCAATTATTTTCCTGTACAGTAATACGAGCACAATTCAAAAATAGGGACATAGGATGAGTAAAAAGGTATTCGCAGTGATTGGGACAGGTGCGATAGGTGGTTATTACGGTGCACGACTCCATCATGGCGGTCACGATGTTCATTTCCTTTTTAATAGCGACTACCAACATGTGATTAATAACGGACTAAAAGTCGACTCTCACTACGGTGACTACTCCATCACTGCCAACGATATCAATGCTTACGAAAAGTCTGCAGATATGCCTAAAGCCGATGTTATTCTCGTCGCACTAAAAACCACCCAAAATCACCTGCTCGAAGCCCTCATTCGTCCTTTATTAAAACCAGACACCTTGGTCATGTTGCTGCAAAATGGTATTGGAGCGGAACAAGAAGTAGCAGAAGCGTTTAACCTCCCATACGTCGGTGGTGGCTTGTGTTTTATCTGTTCAAATAAAGTCGCACCTGGGCACATTGACCACATAGATTATGGCCGCATAACCATCGGCGTATACGGCGAAGATGGAATCGCACCACTGGAATCATTCGCTAAAGACCTAACCGGTTGCAGTGTGGAAGTGGATATAGACCCAAAGATCATGGATGCACGCTGGAAGAAGCTTCTCTGGAACGTACCATTTAATGGCCTGTCAACTGTGCTAGATAGTGACACCGCACAAATAATGGACTGCCAAGAACTGGTCAACCTATCAAAAGACATCATGATGGAAGTACAGCAAGCCGCACAAACCACCGATACTGAAATCCCAACCTCACTCATCGATACCATGCTGGGCAATACCGCCAAGATGAAGCCGTATTTAACTAGTATGCTGCTAGACAGGCGCAATGGCCGAGAACTTGAGCTGCAGTATATGTACAAGAATGCGATTGAACTTGGAGCAAAAGGTGGCGTCTCGATGCCAAAGACAACGGCGCTTTATGAACAGTTGTGCTTTATTAACAAGCGTATCGTCTCCACAGTTCAATAGCGCTCGTTTGATAACGTAAAAAAGCCGCTCTATCATTGAGCGGCTTTTTAATTGGTATTAACTTTTATTGCAACTGAGCCCCCTGCTCAACCCATTCTCCAATGAGAGTACGTTCTTCATCGGTCATTTGAGTCAGATTACCCAATGGCATAACTTTGGTCGTGACCGTTTGAGCGACAATACGTGGCACATTCACTTTGATCTCCTCTGGCGTATCGAGTATCACGCCGCCCGGTGCAGTTTGGAATGCGGCGTGTGTTGGCGTTGCCGAGTGACAGACTGAGCAGCGCTCTTGAATCACTTGGTTGATCTGTGAAAAAGGAATGGCGCCATCTGCTGCATGTTGTGAAGCTTGCGCTAACTGATCGTTACTATCCCCGGTTTGTTCAGTTGTGCTTTGCGTTGTCGGAGCTTTTGCCACTGGTGCTGACGACTTATTTGCGTAAGGTGAGCTGACAAAAGCAAGCGTGATCATACCTAGTGCCGCTGCCGGAATCGTCCATGCAAATTTTTGGCTACCGTGGCGCGTATTGAAATAGTGTCTAACCAAAATACTAAACACTGACAAGCCCGCTAGAATCGCCCAGTTGTACTCGTGACCGTAGGTGCTCGGGAAGTGATTACTGATCATAATGAACAGCACAGGCAGCGTTAGGTAGTTATTGTGTCTAGAGCGCAGTAATCCTTTCGCCGGCAATGCTGGGTCAGGCTCTTGGTTGTTTTCAATCGCTTTTACCAAATTACGCTGAGCCGGCATAATAACGAAGAAAACGTTACCGACCATGATAGTACCGATAATCGCACCGACGTGAATATAAGCACCGCGACCACTGAATACCTGACTAAGTCCATACGCAGCTGCCACCAGGCCAACAAACAATACAATGCCTAAGACGATTGGCGTTTTACCTAGAGGGGAGTTACACAAAAGGTTGTAAATGACCCACCCTGCAACCAAAGAGGCCACACCAATCATAATTGCGCTGGTCGAATCGATACCTGAGCCTGGTGCGACTAGGTAGATTTCTGCGTTTAAGTAGTACACCACACCCAAAAGCAGCACACCGGTGATCCAAGTGAAATACGCTTCCCATTTAAACCAGTGTAAGTTTTCTGGCATCTTTGGGGGCGCGAGTTTGTACTTTTCAAGATGGTAAATACCACCACCGTGAATCGCCCAGAGATCGCCCGATAGGCCATCACGTGGATTGCTGCGATTCAAATTATTCTCTAACCATACAAAGTAGAACGACGCACCAATCCATGCGATACCTACTATCATGTGAACCCAACGAATAATCAGGTTCAGCCATTCTGTTACGTGCGGATCCATAACACACTCCTCGTCAGCAGCTTAGACAGAGACTCGCTGCTCATCCTTATCTTGTTGCATCTTATCGGCGAAGCTAGGGAGATCATCAAGGCTTATTTGAATGAGCCCTTCATTGAAAAACACTTCATCGCAATTGTTTCCATCCCCAGCTCTATCGACTATTAAAAACTGGTCTTGGTCTGTAAGAGCCAATACTGGATGATGCCAAACGCCTTTATGGTAATTCACCCCTTGCTTACCGTTGCTGAGAAAAGCACGGCAGTTCGCTAACGACGGGGTATCTCCCTTTGGCGCGACGACGATAAGATACGGTTGTCCAAGTAATGGTATGAATGCTTGCGACCCCAAAGGATGCCTTTCCAGCATTTCAATCGTCAGTGGATACTGCAAAGGCGTCGCTTGAAAGATACTAATGATGGCTCTGCCACCCTGATCTGCCACATCAGCCTCAGAAAGCTTATGATAGCGACGTGTTGACCCGTTATTGATCATAAAGTAGTCGCTATTGTCCACCTCTATCACATCCCCAAACTCGGCAAATGTACGCTTGTCCAGAAGCTCTATTTTGATTCGACGTATACCATTACTCATATAAAATCCCTCTACTAAGTTTAGTCCGCCTTGGTGCCAAAGAGGCGCAAGCGACTAACACCGCCATCAGGGAAAATGTTCAGTCGTACATGGGTGATAGGGCCTATCTCATTTACCTCTGACACAAACTCATGAATAGAGTGCGCATCTAGCTTTTGAGATGGCAGAAGCTCCTTCCAAAACAAACTTTGTGTCGCGACTTGATCGTCGGTGCCACCTTTCACGTAAGCGGCTTGAATAGAGCAGCTATCTGGGTAGTTACCTTTAAAGTGGGCGGTATCCACCACCACGCGTCCGACATTACCGGCATGCCCTAATGCTACGATGACCCAGTCATTGCCCGGCGTTCTTCGGCGTGCGGTCTCCCAACCATCACCCATATTTTCACCGCGACCTGGACCTAAGATGTTCGACTTGTTGCCATAGTGCTCGTCGCTGCATGCTAATGCTCTGCCACCATGTTCTACGCTGGCAAGATCGATTTGTTGCAGTTCATCGATGGCATCCCAATCGACACTCGGTGTGCCATACACACGTAGGCGTGCTACACCGCCATCAGGATAGATGTTCAGTCTTACGTGGGTGTAGACTTTTTCACTCGCTATCTCGCTAATATGGTGCTTATCACCAGACAAGCTCTGAGACGGTAAAATCTCTTCCCACTCTTGCGAGTTTGTCGGATCGGCTTCTGGACTGTAAATAGCATCGATTGACGCTGATGGCGGATAGTTACCCGTGAAAAAGAGGTATCAATATCGATGCCAGCAATGGTGCCGGCTAAACCGAGTTTAACGATACAGTAGTCGTACCCTTCACCACGTTTACGACGGCTCTCCCAGCCATCCATCCATTTACCGTTGTCATCATAGACGCCTTCTTTCCATTGCGGATCTAATCGACTGAGCAATCGGCTCTTGTCTGCGAAAAAGTCATCCGTGGCGTAGAGCGCTTCAGCGCCCAGTTTGTCGTCTGCTAAATTAATGTATTGTTCAATTTTCAAAGACATTTGTTGTCATCCAGTTCAATTATTCAATAAATAATAAAATGAGAGAGATAGCTGCCGTTTCCCTGACTTACATATCTCTTAAGCGAAATAACGCTATCTTGTTGATTTCGTTAAGCGCCGTAACAAACTCAGTTTCACTATCATTGCCTAATCGCTTCTCGAACGACTCAAGAATTTGGTAACGATTGGCTCCCTTGACTGCCATAATGAAGGGAAAGTTGAAGCGACTTTTGTAGCTGTTGTTGTAGGTGGTAAATTTGGCAAACTCTTCCTCTGAACACTGGTCAATTCCGGCACCAGCTTGTTCAGCCGTCGAGGCCGCGGTTAATTCGCCATTTATGGCGGCTCGCCCAGCTAAGTCGGGGTGAGCATTAATCAAATCGAGCTGTTTAGACTCGGCTGCATTTAATAGCGCCATCGACATCTTTAAATGCAGGCTTTCGATATGGTCGTCATCTGGATCAAGTCCTGAATCAAACACAGACTCAGCGACCCAAGAACTATGTTCATAAATATCCGCAAAGCATGAGACAAACTCATCTCGAACCATTTCCGTTGGCTTACAGCTTTTAAATTGCGTCATCACTTTGCTCCTTGTGATTGTTCTTATGGATTCGGGTTGTACGGGTGATGCTGATGCCAGTGTTTCGCTATATCGACCCTACGGCATAGCCATACGTCTTCATGCTGACTGACATAGTCTAAAAAGCGTCGAAGAGACGCAATTCTTCCTGGGCGACCAATCAAACGACAATGTAATCCAACCGACATCATTTTCGGTGCGTGTTCGCCCTCTTCGTATAAGGTGTCAAACGTATCCTTGAGATACTGATAGAACTGCTCACCAGAGTTAAAACCTTGCGTCGTGGCAAAACGCATATCGTTCACATCTAGTGTATAAGGAATCACCAGCTGAGGTCGGCCTGTCTCTGTATGCCAATACGGAAGGTCATCATCGTAAGCATCTGAGTCATACAAGAAGCCACCTTCTTCAGCGACTATCCGGCGAGTATTAGGACCGGTACGTCCGGTGTACCAACCCACAGGGCGCTCACCCGTGACTTCTCTAATAATCGAAATCGCTTTTGCCATGTGATCACGCTCTTCGGATTCATCCATATACTGATAGTCAATCCAGCGATAACCGTGGCTGCAAATCTCGTGCCCAGCCTCCTTCATCGCCTTTGCCACCTCGGGATAGCGCTCAACGGCCATGGCAACAGCAAAAATCGTGAGAGGGATATCGTATTGTTCAAACAATCGAAGCACACGCCAAACACCTGCGCGGCTACCGTATTCGTAGATAGACTCCATGCTGATGTGACGTTCACCTTTTATCGGTGTTGCCGCTGGGATCTCAGAGAGAAATGCTTCCGATTCATCGTCACCGTGCAAAATGCAGCGCTCTCCACCCTCTTCGTAGTTCAATACAAAGGATACGGCGATTCGAGCATTGTTCGGCCACTTGGGGTGTGGAGGGTTGGCTCCATAGCCGATGAGGTTGCGCGAATAGTCCTTATTCATCCACTGACTCCTTTACCATCTCGGTGAACTTGCAACTGCATGTTCAATTACTCATTTCGTTAACTTAATTGTATACAATAATTTATCTTAATGTAAAGATTTTGTTTGTTGAGTTAAATTGTTAGATTAACCCTTATAAAATCAATAATTTAAGTTAAATACCTCTGTTAAACGCTCAGATCTAGTGCACCCTGCACCATCACAAAGCAGAGGAATAGATCAACATTTTTGTAACTCAAAACTTTACTAATCGACTTAATTGTGTACATATTAATATCAGTAAAGGTCTTGGTACGAGCTCGTTGTATACAAGATGGAACGATCAATTAAAGGAGCGTACGAAAGTACGAGAGTGATATGGGAAGACTGACAACACATGTATTGGATACGACCAACGGCGTTCCAGGCGCCGAGATCCAAGTAGAATTGTTTCGTGTACAAGGCGACACTCTTCAGTTCATCAAGCGTGTTTACACCAACTCCGATGGGCGAACTGACTCGCCAATTTTGGAGGGTGAAGCCTTTGTCTCTGGAAAGTATCAGCTCGTGTTCCATGTCGCTTCCTACTACCAAACTAAAGGCATTCAGCTCGATGACATTCCATTCTTGGATGATGTAGTGATCCGATTTGGACTCAATGATGAAGACGCCCACTATCACGTGCCTTTGTTGGTTTCCCCTTACAGTTTTTCGACCTACCGAGGCAGCTAACTCGGTGTCACTCGTCTCTTAAAAGTTGTCAACACAGCTTTGTATGAGCGGCGCATCAATACAATGCGCACAACCAACAAATTGAAATGAACCACCTCTCTCGAGGCATGGCTCTTTGCTTACGCTTATTGTGTCTATGCGGAGTCAGGGGTACTGCTGTTTTCAATTTAAGGATAAGCAATAGTAATTTTACCCACTCAACCTTCAGGGTAATGCGAAAAGGACTTACTCAAATGAATGAAACCAAAGCAGAAGTGCTCAATGAAGCATCCCAAAACGGCCTCTTAGAGCGCTATTTTAAGATCAAACAACACGGTTCAAGTGTTAAAAACGAACTCTTAGGTGGCGTTACCACCTTTGCCACCATGGCCTACATCATCTTTGTAAACCCAAGTATCATGGCCGCATCAGGCATGGATCAAGGGGCGGTATTTGTCGCGACCTGTATAGGCGCAGCAATAGGCTGTTTACTGATGGGCTTGTTTGCCAACTGGCCTGTGGGATTAGCACCAGGCATGGGTCTCAATGCGTTTTTCTCATTTACCGTCGTAAGTGAAATGGGTTATAGCTGGGAAGTGGCGCTAGGTGCGGTATTTATCTCGGGTGTGTTGTTTGTTGGGATGAGTTTCTACAAGATACGACAATGGATTATTGAGAGTATCCCAGAAAGTCTTCGTTACGCAATGACCGCGGGCGTCGGTCTATTCTTGGGGCTAATTGGTCTTAAAACTGCAGGTATCGTCGTCGAAAACCCAGCAACACTGGTCTCTTTAGGTGATTTTACTAAACCAGACGCGCTGCTAGCAGCTGTGGCGTTTCTGATCATTGCCGTGCTGAGTGAACGCCGCATTTTCGGCGCCGTCCTTATCGGCATTCTAAGTGTCACTATGATCGGCATGATGATGGGAATAGTTCAATACAATGGCTTTTTCTCAGCGCCTCCAAGCATTGCACCAACCTTCCTTGCTATGGATATTACCGGTGCGCTTAATGTCTCTATGGTGAGCGTTATTCTGGCGTTCCTATTCGTCAACATGTTCGATACTGCGGGTACGCTGATGGGCGTGGCTGAGCGTGCAAATCTCGTTAACAAAGAAACCGGTAAAATCGAAGGCTTAAGCAAAGCACTCAAAGCGGACAGTATTTCTAGTGTCGCCGGCGCTTGCGTAGGTTGTCCACCGGTAACCAGTTATGTTGAAAGTGCTGCAGGTGTCGCTGCGGGGGCGAGAACCGGTCTCTCTGCCATTGTCGTTGCTGTACTATTCCTTGCGGCTATTTTCCTATCGCCTCTTGCAGGTATGATCCCCGCTTACGCGACCGCTGGCGCTCTTATTTACGTGGCCTTTGTCATGATGAGCAGTATGCAGCATGTTGATTGGAAAGACTTTACTAACGGTGCACCTGCTGCTATTACCGCACTCATGATGCCGCTGACCTTCTCAATAGCCAATGGTATCGCGCTTGGCTTTATCACCTACACAGTGCTAAAAGTCGCCACTGGTAAAACCAAAGATGTCTCGATCTCAATGTATATCCTGAGCGCCGTGTTCATCGCGAAACTGGTCTTTATTGGCTAAGCTATCGCTTCCAAAAACACGTTTCCACACTCTCATTTCCAGAATGAGATAAACAGAAAAGCAAAAAGCGGCAAACGTAAATTCGTTTGCCGCTTTTCTATGGTTCATCGCGAATTGGTGTAATTCTGTATACCAAAGCCACGAACTAACGGCTTTTCACTCCGCACCCTTGAATCACCATCTTAGTTAGAAACGTCGCCGCCTCGTCAAAATCACTGTCGGTTAGCGCTGGCTTATCGAGTACGCTGCATATCTGCCAGCTAAAGTCCGCATACGTTTGAGTGGACGACCAAATAGCAAACATGAGGTGATGGGGCGGTACGTCATCCATTAGCCCCTGCTCAGCCCAATTGGCGAACTTCTCTAATATAAGTTGTGACTGCTGAAACAGCTTCGAGCGAATACTTTCTGGCAACACCTTAGCACCCGACATCACTTCACTGGCAAATACACGGGACGCGTGCGGGTGGTCTCTGGAAATCATCAGCTTGGTGCGAATGTATTGGGTGAGCGCTTCAACCGGATCATCGAGTTGCTCGATAGGTAATGATGCTTCAAGAAGGGGCTGGGTAACGGTTTCTAGCACCGCATAATAGAGTTTATCTTTAGAGCTGAAGTAATAGAACACATTAGGTTTGGGAATATCCGCCGCCTTGGCGATGTCGACCATTTTTGTCGCCGCATACCCGTGAGTAGCAAACTGCTCACTGGCCACTTCAATGATCAAATCTTGATTCTTCCGTCTAATGCGCGACATGCTTGTCCTTACGATCGTTATTTTATACTTGGTATTTAACCTATCTTAATGAATTTAAATACTAAGTACAAAGCTTGAGATACGTAACTCCGAGCGAGCGCAAGACATAAAAAATCCCGAAGCCAATACCAACTGCGTCTGATTGTTGAAGTTTGAAGCCGTAAACCTCAACGCAGTGGAATAACTTCGGGAACGCGTATAAAAGGAGACAAAACTACGCGATTAAGACGGAAACGTTTTAGATAGGTAACCTGTAATTAATTTACTCAGTCGTTACGAATTGAGTGGCCTGAGCGCATTTCAAGCGCTTTAATGAGCGCTGAATGATCCCAGTTCTCACCACCTTGGTCAGCACACTCATCAAAGAGGGCTTGAGCCGTTTCAGTATTCGGCAATGCAACCCCAAGTTCTTTAGCACCGCTAAGCGCAAGGTTGAGGTCTTTTTGGTGCAGCGCAATTTTAAAGCCCGGATTAAAGCTGCCTTCAATCATTCTTTCGCCGTGAACTTCAAGAATTTTTGAGCTGGCAAAACCACCTAATAAAGCTTGGCGTACCCGAGCTGGATCAGCACCGGCTTTCGAGGCAAACACTAACGCTTCAGATACCGCCTCGATGTTCAGTGCCACAATGATTTGGTTTGCCACTTTGCAGGTTTGTCCTGCACCGCTATCACCCACCAGTGTGATGTTTTTGCCCATGACCTCAAATAGAGGCCTAGCCGCGTCAAAAGCCTGCTGTTCACCACCAACCATGATGCTAAGTGTCGCATTCACAGCGCCCACTTCTCCGCCGGATACTGGTGCATCTAGGTATTGAGCGCCACTCTCCTTAATACGTTTTGCAAAAGATTGCGTCGCTATAGGTGAGATAGAACTCATGTCAATGACCAGCTTGTCTGTACTGCCCGCCAAGCCCGCTTCTACACCATCTGTGTCAAATAGAACGTCTTCAACTTGCGGCGTATTCGGCAACATGAGTATCGTAATGTCCGCAAGTTGCGTTGCCTCTTTCGGTGAGTGACACACAGTAGCACCGCGTGCGACTAGCTCTGCTGGAGGCGGCGTAAAATGATCGGAAAGCACCAACTCATAGCCTGCATTTTGCAAGTTCTTTGCCATTGGCAGTCCCATTATTCCTGTTCCGATAAATGCAACTTTCATAGAATATTCTCCTTAATGTTCTCTATTGCTGAAAAGCGTTTAACCACGATAGTCCTTGGTGAGTGCCCGCTTTCGGTTTGTATTCGCAACCGATCCATCCTTGGTAGCCAAGCTCATCAATGTGTGGCAACAAGAAGTCATAGTTGATTTCGCCGGTACCAGGCTCATGTCGACCTGGGTTATCCGCTAACTGGATATGCGCTATCCTAGAGAGATTGTTTGCAATCGTTGGTGATAGATCGCCCTCCATGATTTGCATGTGGTAGATATCGTATTGAACAAACACATTGTTACTCCCAACTTCAGCAATAACTGACTGAGCTTGCTGTGTTGTGTTCAAGAAGAAACCGGGAATGTCTCGGGTGTTGATTGCTTCAATAACTAAGGTGATGCCCGCTGCCTCTAGCTGCTGAGCGGCATAGCGAAGGTTGATAATGAAGGTCGTGTGCGCGTCTTGTTGCGTCACACCTTGGGGCACAATGCCGGCAAGACAGTTCACTTGTGTGTTCCCTAATACTTTCGCGTACTCAATCGCTTTCGCGACACCGAGTTGAAACTCTTCGATTCGATTCGGGTCAACCGCGATACCTCGGTCGCCGGCATCCCACTCACCAGCAGGTAAGTTGAATAAGACCTGTTGTAGTTTGTTTTCTTCTAGCTTCGTCTTAATGATCTCGACATCAAAATCATACGGAAATAGATATTCAACCCCGCGAAAACCGGCTTGTGCCGCTTGATCAAAACGTTCTAGAAAGTCGTACTCGGTAAACAACATAGATAAGTTGGCAGCAAATTTTAGCATTGCTCTCTCCTTGATAAACGCATTGTGGACAACGGCTACTGTGATGACTTAATTGATGCCATCGAGGTCGGTGCATCATCGTCAGAATCGGCCAATGGCTCGAACTCATTGATTGCGTTGATCTCTGTTCCCATGGAAATGTTAGTCACGCGCTCTAAAATCACTTCGACGACAACCGGTACTTGATGCGCAGCCATTAATGAACGAGCTTCTGTAAAGGCGTCCTGAATTTTTGCAGGATCGGTAACTCGAATCGCTTTACAGCCAAGCCCCTCAACTACTTTCACGTGATCGACACCGTAGCCTTCCAGCTCTGGTGAGTTTTGGTTTTCAAACGCCAGTTGCACGCAATAATCGATATCAAACTGACGTTGTGCTTGGCGTATCAACCCAAGGTAAGAGTTGTTAACCACAACATGGATGTACGGCAGATTAAACTGTGCCCCTACAGCCAACTCCTCAATCATGAATTGGAAATCATAGTCGCCGGAAATCGCGACAACATCGCGCTGCGGATCCGCCACTTTTACACCAAGAGCCGCAGGAATCGTCCAACCTAGCGGCCCTGCTTGTCCGCAGTTAATCCAGTGTCTTGGCTTATAAACATGAAGAAACTGCGCCGCAGCAATCTGAGACAAACCAATCGTGCTGACATAGCAAGTATCTGCACCAAATGCCTGATTCATCTCTTCATACACGCGCATCGGTTTAATCGGTGTGTCGATGAAATGCGTTTTGCGAAGCATGGTGGCTTTACGGTGTTGGCACTGTCCAACCCAAGCTGATCTGTCTGGGAGTATGCCTTTTGCCGCTCGCTCTTTAGCGACATCGACCATCAGCTCAAGCGCCGCTTTGGCATCAGAAACGATACCGAGATCTGGACAGAACACGCGGCCAATCTGCGTGGGTTCAATATCGATATGAACGAATTTTCGACCTTGGGTATAGACGTCTAACGAGCCAGTGTGTCGATTGGCAAAGCGATTTCCGACACCAAATACAAAATCGGAATCAAGCAGCGTTTCATTACCGTAGCGATGTGCCGTTTGTAGCCCAACCATGCCTGCCATGAGTTCATGATCATCAGGAATAGAACCCCACCCCATAAGAGTTGGGATCACAGGCACCCCTGTTAGCTCGGCAAACTGTTTCAACAGCTCAGAGGCTCCCGAGTTAATAACCCCACCGCCTGAGACAATCACCGGTTTGTCCGATGCGGCTAACATGTCCAGCGCTTTCTCGACTTGTTCACGACTAGCGGAAGGTTTAAACGCTGCTAGAGGTTCATAGCTATCAATATCAAATTCAATTTCTGCCAACTGAACATCGAGAGGTAGGTCAATGAGAACTGGACCTGGGCGACCCGAACGCATGATGTGAAAGGCTTTTTGAAATGCGCGTGGCACCTGAGCAGGTTCAAGTACTGTTGTCGCCCACTTAGTCACAGGCTTAGCGATGGATTCGATATCAACGGCCTGAAAGTCTTCCTTATGCAGACGTGCTCTTGGGGCTTGACCCGTGATACATAAAATTGGGATCGAGTCCGCTGACGCGGAATAAAGGCCAGTAATCATATCCGTACCAGCAGGACCCGATGTTCCAATACACACACCGATATTATCTTGGTCAGTGCGCGTAAACCCTTCTGCCATATGCGAGGCACCCTCTACGTGACGTGCCAATACATGCTCTATACCACCCAGCGCTTTCATCGCTGCATACATAGGATTAATAGCAGCGCCTGGTACACCAAAGGCAACGTGCACCCCTTCTTTTTTTAGTACTGCTACTGCTGCTTCTATTGCTTTCATTCTTGCCATTCCAACCCCTCCATTAGATTGTGTACAATTTTCGATCACTTTGTGTACTATGAACCAATTCCGAGCATTCGCAAGTCTTAAATTCACAATATTTTCACATGGAGCTCATGCACTAAGTGGTTACTTACCCCGTATCTACTGAATATAAATACTTTACATAAATTATCTTAACGTAAAAATACTTTCAAAAAACCCACTCGTTAAATTAATGAAAAATAGTCTTTGATCATTTGTAACTTTTCTCATATAAGTAGAAGTAAGATACATCTTTGTATACAAAAAATAATAATATTGTGTAAAGGAGACAGGCAATGGCTGTAATCGAAGGAATGAACACTACCGCTGCAAATCGGTTGAATGTAACAGGCGCGATGAACAATCGTGATTACCAAGCAATACTCAGTGAAGAAGCCGTCGCGTTTCTCTCTACACTTGTAGAGCACTTTGGTGATCGTAGAGATCAACTACTCGCGCAAAGAGACATTAAGCAAGCTGCGTACGATAAGGGAGAGCTGCCTGGATTTCGCAGCGATACTGAGTCGATTCGCAACGACAAAAGCTGGCGCGTGAACCCAATTCCTGAGCCATTGCTGGATCGCCGCGTGGAGATAACCGGGCCGGTCGATCGAAAAATGGTCATTAATGCACTCAACTCCGGCGCCAAAGTATTTATGTGCTGTTTTGAAGACGCCTCTGCACCGACTTGGGCGAATATGATTGAAGGCCAAATCAACCTTAGAGATGCCAACCTGGGTACCATCAGTCATTACGATGAGAATAAAGACAAGGACTACAAGCTAAGTAGCGATCCTGCTCTTCTTATCGCACGCCCAAGAGGCCTACATTTACCGGAAAAATCGATAGTGTTTGATGGCAAACCGATCGCCGGTTGCTTGATGGATTTTGCACTGTATTTCTTCCACAACCATCAATCACGCGCCGACAAAGGGCTTGGTGTGTACTACTACATTCCCAAACTAGAAAGCATGGAAGAAGCCAAATGGTGGGATGATGTCTTCGCATTTACTGAGGCCTATTTTGGTGTTCCTACTGGCACCATCAGAGCCACAGTGCTGATTGAAACGCTCCCTGCGGTATTCCAAATGGACGAGATTTTGTACGCAATGAAAGACCACATTGTTGCTATGAACTGCGGCCGCTGGGACTACATTTTTAGCTACATCAAAACCCTTAAGAATCATCAAGACCGTATTCTGCCAGATCGCCACGGCATAGGTATGGATCAAGCCTTTCTTAATGCCTATAGCCAATTGTTAGTGAGAACTTGTCACGCTCGAGGCGCCCTTGCGATGGGTGGCATGTCGGCCTTTATTCCCGCGAAAGAGCCACAAGAAATGGCTCGCGTCACTGCAAAAGTGATTGAAGACAAACAGCGTGAATCTCAAAACGGCCATGACGGCACTTGGGTTGCACACCCCGCTCTGGTCAACTTAGCCATGTCGACATTTGATGAGCATCTAAAAGGCAAAATTAATCAGCTCGACTTCGTGAGTCCTGATACTGAGATAACTCCAGAAACACTCCTTGAGCCATGCGAAGGAACTCGTGACGAAGCCGGTGTTCGCAAGAACATTCGCATCGCGCTCTATTACATTGAAGCGTGGATCCAAGGCCAAGGCTGCGTCCCTATCTACGGTCTGATGGAAGATGCGGCAACGGCAGAGATCTCCCGAGCCAATATTTGGCAATGGATTCATCACGGGATCACTCTTGATGATGGCCAACCTTTTACCGCAGAGCTCTTTCATACATGGCTCTACCAAGAGCTCAATACCATTCAACAGGAAGTGGGCGATACGCGTTATTATGCCGGGCGCTTTAACGAAACCGCTGACCTTTTCTACGAGCTGTCGACATCTAAACAGTTCGCTAGCTTCCTGACCTTACCTAGCTATTCCCTGCTCTAAGCGTCGATAGTGGGCTAACTTGTTTTGAGGGAGCTCACTATCAATCGGGAAAAGCGCAAGCGACTAGACGACGAGGAAACAACATGGGAAGTTTAACTCTTAACCAAGCACTGACGATTATTGACGCGACCTTCAATGCAGGAAAAAGCCATGAATGCGCACCATTAACTGCGGCAGTACTGGATAGCGGCGGCAAGCTCATCTCTCTGCAGCGCCAAGACGGCTCCAGTATGATGAGGCCAGATATCGCCATAGCTAAAGCTTGGGGGGCACTCGCTCTCGGTTGTTCGTCTAGAAAGTTGGCACAAGATGCCGATGTTAGACCGGCGTTTATCTCTGCAGTGAACGTTTTGGCAGATGGCAACATGGTCCCTGTGCCCGGTGGTCTGCTGATTCGAGACAAGGACAAGCATGTAATTGGCGCAATTGGTGTGAGTGGCGATTTGTCCGATACCGATGAGCGCTGTGCATTAATCGGTATCGCTGCAGCAAACTTGTTTAGTGACGAGCTAGCTGCATAACGCCAATTTACATAAAGACAAAAAAAGAGGTCTATTTTCCTAGACCTCTTTTTCTATTCACATTCACTGATGCTACTCGTATTGGCTCAGCCATACCTTAAGCAGTTGATTGGCTTGTTTCTTCTGCGCCGCTGTCATGGACTTTACTAGACTCTTTTGCACATCGGCATGTTCTTCAATTAACTTATCAATCAGTACAAGGCCGTCTTGGGTTAATTGTACGGTGACACTGCGGCGATCTTCTTTGCTGTGCTCTCTGGAAATTAACCCTTTATTCTCGAGCTTATCGAGGCGGTTCGTCATCGCACCGGATGTGAGCATCATAGTATCAATGAGCTCAGAAGGCGTTAATCGATAAGGCTTACCGCTACGTCGAAGCGTCGCCAACACGTCAAATTCCCCCAGCTTTAGGTCGTACTTCTTGTGCAAATCTGCGACTTTGGTTTCCATATATTTGGCAATGCGCATCAGTCGTCCCATCATTGCCATCGGATCTGTATCCAGCTCTGGCTTTTGTTTTGCCCACTGTTCGACCACTCGATCTATCGCGTCCATTCCAATATGTTCTCGCTGTTTAGTTATAAGAATACAAGGCTCAATAAAACTAGTTTAACATAAAGATACTTTACAGACAGCTCAAAGATGGTTAAAGTGGCGGCAGATATCTTAACGTAAAGATAAATTACATGAACATACTTCTAGCAATGATTCCCGCCTTTTTCTGGGGCACAACCTACGCGGTCACGAAGTTTACCCTTCCTGACTGGCCGCCAATTTTGCTGGGTGCTCTTCGCGCACTGCCAGCAGGTTTGCTATTGCTACTCGTTAAACCGTCATTACCAAAGAAAGGTGAATGGCGAACCTTGTTCATTCTCGGTACGGTAAACATCGCCACCTTCTTCGGCCTTATCTTTGTAATGGCACAAACGTTACCTTCGACCATATCCGGTGTTGGCATGGTGTCTGTACCCGTATTTGCCATGTTGTATCAATGGTTAGTGAACCGCAAACGCCCAAGCTGGTTACAAACGTTAAGTGGATTCGCGTTGGTACTGTTTGCCTTCTTCCTGTTCTCACCGGGCTCGATTTCTCTTAATCCAATTGGCCTTGGTGCCATGCTCGCCGCCATTATGTGTATTGTTGTCGGCAGCGGCATGACTAAAACGCTCGGTAGTCGTATCCATTGGTGGACGATTCTAACTTGGCAGTTGATCTTAGGGGGCGCAGTACTCGGTCTCGCATCCGGTGTCCAAGCAGCGCTTGAACCGCAAATCTATGTATCGGTTATCGACAATTTTTCGACTCAGAACCTAATGGGACTGCTTTGGGTCGTGGGTCTAAATACCGCATTAAGCTACGGTATGTACGTTTGGTTGCTACAACGCATGAGTGTGGTCGACTTTACCTTTGGCGGTATCGCCAACCCTATCGCGGGTATTGTCTGTGGCATGGTGCTACTAGGTGAGTCATTTACGCAAACCCAGTACGCATTGATGATTGGCATGATCATGATGTCTTTGGTTCCGCAAACACTACAAGCGGTTAAACAACACAGATTAGCCAGCTTGGCGAAACAAGGTTAACCAAGCGATTAAAATCGAAAGTGGCTTGAGGTTCTTAGTCGAACTACGTACCATACGGCCACTTTTTCATTACAGCGCGATCAATATGAAACGACTTGTCCTCTACGTTAAAGACAAATGCCCGCATTGCAAAGATGCTCAACGCTACCTAGACAGCAAAGGCTATAAATATCGTCTTACCAACGCAAAAATGCAGCGCGGCCGTAAAGAGCTCGACGCCATTGGTGCCCGTTCATTGCCTGTATTGAAGATTGGTGACCGCTATATGATTGGCTGGAACCCAAACAATTTTGAGAAAATGTATAGCAGCAATTAACTCACGATTTCCTATACTGCCCCTATCTCGCAAAGCAACTCGCTAATCACAAGGGGCATTGGATGTACCATTCTTTTCCAACGCGGTTTCTGACGCGTCTTTTAGGCGTAATATCGATAGCCCTAACAAGCACCTTCACAAGCGCCACCCTCCCCCTTGATGAAGCTCGAATCGCCAATCAACGGCTTTACATGTTGCAGTTCAATGAGGCCAACGATCCGTCGTTAAACTGCTTAGCGATTCAAATCGGCAATAAGACTCTTGTAACCCCTGCGCACTGCTTGGTATCAAAATCAGACGCCACACTCTACCCTTTAAGACACCTTCGTCTTACACCGCTATTTTCCCAAGATGAACGCTATACCTATGCACATGTGGTGTCTGTCACCACCGATCATCACAAGTTGGCACAAGTCACGACTGAGCAAGATTGGGCAATTTTAGAGGTCAACACCGATCTAGGCTGCCACCAGCAATTGCATTCACTGCTGGTGATGCCTAAGCAAGGCTGGCAGTCGGAGCCTGTTCAACTGGCCGTTTGGGACAGGGCTCGCGATGCTCTGTCGGTGGAAACGTGTCTACTTGATTCCAATGAAAACAAACAGCTCACCTTGAGCAATTGCGACGAAATGAGCGAACTCATCGCAGGTACGCCTGTTATCAGCCTCATTGGTGCGACAAACACCTTGGTTGGCTTGGTTACCAGCAGTAGTAAACACAATGACAGTACTTATTATCATGTAACACCGATTGAGGCGGCACTGAGCCGGTTAGAGCCTAGTCAGCTCTGTACTGCATCTGCTTTTTAGTAAAGTCGATAAAGCTTCTATCAGCCCGAGATAAATAACCATCTTTACGCCAAGCCAATGCCAAATCGACAAACACTGGCGGTTCAAATGAAATGCCTTTCACTTCTGGCTCGTGTTCCGTCACCAGTTCAAGTAGCGCAGTGATCGCGTATTCATGTTTCACAATAGAGAGGATCATTGGCAACAAATTGGTTTCGAATGAAAACTCGGCCTCAATCTGTCTGCGTTTGCGCTCTTCATCGATAAAGTCTCGATGAAAGTAACCCGGTTTGAACATCACCAGCTCTTCATCAAAAAACTCATCAAAATCTAATGAAGTTCGGCTAGCAAAATGATGATGCTGACTAACGACAGCCACCATTTCAGAGCGAAAAATCTGATCCACTTCGAGATCATCCGGAACGTCTTTGTTTCTGATGACACCGAGATCGATTTCACCACTTAGCAGCATCCGACGAATGTCTTGGGTTCCCGCCTCAACCACCGTCATTTTAAGGTGGGGATAAGCACTTTTAAACGCCATTACGATTTCAGGGAAAAAGTACGACCCCATCATGCTTGGCGTCCCTAATCGAACCTCTCCTTTTAGCAGGCCTTTCATTTCGTCTACGGCAAGCTTGGCATCCTCTATCTGCTGCAACACCTTACGAGCGTGAGGCTCAAGTGCTCGACCTTCTTGAGTGAGACGTACTTGTTTGTCGATTCGAGTGAATAGTTGGATGCCAAGCTGCTGCTCGAATTTACGGATAGAAATACTCAACGCGGGCTGAGCGATCATTACGGCTTGCGCGGCTCGGGTAAAATTTTGGTGGTCGACCACTGCAAGAAAGTGAGTGAGCTGCTTAACGTCCATCATTAATAAAATATATTCAAACCATATTTTTAATATATTTCATTAATCAAAATAGCAATGCTAGTTTGATCACATAGTTAACCATTTTTGCAGTAAGGCTTTACCGTGATTGAATTGCACTCTCCTCAATATCGACGTATTACCCTCGCTCTCGCATTGGGCTCGTTTTTGGTGTTTTGCAATCTTTATGTGTTTCAACCAATCTTGCCTCAGTTAAGTAGTCACTTTGAGGTGTCTGAAACGGAAATCAACTGGGTATTTGCTGCCTCGACTCTCGCACTATCCCTATGCTTGGTTCCTTGGGCAATCACCTCAGAAAGTGTTGGTCGCCGTGCCGTAATGATTGGTGGCCTAATGTCGCTGCCTGCCATCGGTTATGCGATGATGTTAACCGATAGCTTAACCACGATTGTCTTATTGAGAGCTGCGGTGGGCGTTGGGCTAGCGGCCTTTGCCTCTGTCGCCGTTGCCTACATGGTAGAAGAACTGTCACCCGATGCGTTCACTAAAGCAATTGGCGGATATATTGCTGCAAATTCACTAGGTGGTATTGCTGGGCGCGTCGCAGGCGGAGTGTTGACCGACTATTTTGACTGGAAAACGGCGGTGTTTGTTATCGCCACTTTCACACTGATTTCTACTTTGGTGGTCATCGCGATGCTACCTAAACAGCAGCACTTTAAACCCGCTCGGGGGCTGTTCTACCATCACAATCGCAGTTTAGTTATCCACATCTCAAACCCAACGATTTGGGTGGCGATGCTCATTGGCGGCATTAACTTTGCGCTGTTCGTCAACCTCTACTCGGTGATGGGATTTCGCTTGGTCGAGGCTCCGCACAACCTACCCATTGCGCTTAGCTCACTCATTTTCCTATGCTATTTAGCGGGGACGGTGTCATCAAAACTCAGCGCAAACTGGCGCAAAAAGTTTCCACCGATTCCAGGAATGGTATTTGGAACCTTGTTGAGCCTACTGGGTATGCTGGTCGCCTTATTTGAATCCATCCCTATGATGCTGCTAGGCCTTCTACTCATCAGTGGCGGCGCATTCTTCACACATACGTTGGCCTATGCATGGGTAAGTCAAAAGGCGACACAAGCAAAAGCGACCGCCACTGCCCTCTATCTGGTGCACTACTACATTGGCGGTAGTTTAGGCGGGTTTTTCTTACTCTATTGTTGGCAGGTGGGTCGATGGCCGGGTGTCGTCGAAGGTGGCGCATTACTCTATGCGGCGCTATTTGGACTTTGCTACAAACTGTATCACATCGACCAGCGCAGCATAGTTGCCGTTAAGCCTATTGACCATCGGTCTTAGTCAATCAATTAGGGCTAGGCAACGAGATTACGTTCGCTATCGCCGCCATAGCAGCATATAATTGCCGTTGTATTAAATATGGTAAATGTTATGTCGTTACGTGAAGAAGTAGTAAAGATTGAACAACAAGTTCAGCAATGGCTAAAGGACGTGGTCATTGGTTTAAACCTATGTCCATTCGCAGCCAAGCCTGAGCGCAATAAGCAGATTAAGACTTTTGTTAGCCTTGCTGACAAAGAAGAAGGCCTGCTAGAAGATATTCTCAGTGAGCTTATGCTGCTTGAACAAACCGATGCGAAAGATCTTGAAACCACACTAGTGGTCGTCCCTAAGATGCTGCATGACTTTGTTGACTACAACTTCTTCATCGACTGGGTCGAAGCCCTCATTAAGCAAAATGACTGGGAAGGTATTTATCAGGTTGCTACCTTCCACCCAAACTATTGCTTTGGTGGAGTCGAGCCTGAAGACCCAGAAAATCTAACCAATCGCTCTCCATACCCAATCTTTCACCTCATCCGTGAAGAGAGCATGGAGCGTGTTCTTAAGCACTACCCTGATCCAGAAGCGATTCCAGACAACAACATTGCGAGGGTCAGTGAACTTGACGAGCACGAGAGAAAACGCCTGTTCCCCTATCTTTTCTCTTAAAACATCGACTGCATAGCGGGTTATTCGCAATAGATCGGCTCAATATTAGGTTGCGATAATGTAGATACTCAATAGCGCCTGTCGCTGCTAAGGTATCGATATTAACCTATTGAGAGCATCACCATGAAACCTTGGATCAAATTTATCCCGCTTTGCCTTTTGGTCGGCTATGTCGTTATTTATGATGTCATCGATCAATACGACCACAGTCAAGCGGCTGAACAGCAAGTTATCGTTTCGCAAACGGTCGCGAAGCAAGCGAGTCCTGAGTAAACACCCACAGAGCAAACTACTCACTCTCTATTTTCCCAGCTTTTGGCAGTCATTCTCGACAATCCCCTACGCGACGAGTAAATCGGCTTAAGTGGGGGAATTGATGGAATTCTTACATTCCTTTACTTCCACAATCACCCCTTGATTGATAGTCTTGTTGAATAATAAACACCGCACAATACGGGTGACCAATGAGTCTAGCACTCACAATTTTTACTAACGTTGGCAAAACTGGTGTCGAGCTGGCCAGTTATCAAGCACCCTCTGCAACACGCGCTGTCGATATCTGGGACAAGATACCCAGTGCTTCAGAAGTCACTCTGCATTACTTAGTGATTATGGAAGGCAGCAATCATATCGACAGCAAATTTATCGATACTCGTTACGTTGGACAGTTGCTTGAGATGTGGGGACAGTTTGATACGTTTTATCAACAGTTCCAAGAAAACTAGTTCCAAGAAAACTGTTAAAAGGCCACCTCGAAAGGTGGCCTTTAAATACGACGACTCGGGACCCTAATCCGAAACGACGTTTTCCAAAAAGTACGTGTACTCTTTGAAACTGTTGGCATGATGACACAAACGATTAGGTCATCACCCAAATAGACGTATTGGCGATATTAACAATTCAGTCAACCACTTGAATAGTTTAAGAATCCTACCTTTATTCGTGCCTAAAAACAATATCAGAGTAAAAGACTGACCGGTGTTCGATATTCGAGTCTCAAGAAAATGACCATCGGTGTAGCGCATAAACCTCTGCTCTGATAGGATCTCGTTACCAATTATCAATCAGCAAAATCGATGAAACTAACCAAACTTACCCAACCGATCTTTGATCACCTATACCGCGATATTACCGAGTTCCGTACTACGTTTGATCTTCCCGTCAATGATGCTAGCTCACTAGATGATGCAGCAGACACGCTACATAGCTCACTCGCAATCGAAGAAATGACAGAGCTTGCAGAAGCGGACTCGAAAGTTGAACAAGCGGACGCAATCATCGATTCAGTGTATGTCTTGATGGGTCGTTTGGTTCATCTTGGCGACAGCAAAGTAGAAGACAACGTTGCGATCAGCTACCTAATTGAACTGCTTCTGCACGTTGCAGCAAACCGCGACATCGACTTCATCAAATGCTGGGATGAAATTCACTCAAGCAACATGAGCAAAGTATGCCGCAACGAAAAAGAGTACCAAGAAACAGAAGCACACTACGCTGAGCAAGGCATCAAGCTGATGGCCGTCACTAAAGGCGAATACATTATCGCTAAATGCGCAGAAGACTTCGTTTCAGAAGCGAAGACTATCCGTAAAGGTAAAGTGTTAAAGTCGGTCTACTACCGCCCTGCGGACTTATCACCGCTTGTATAAAACCTTTTAAAGAAACGGCCTCATCAGAGGCCGTTTTTCATCGTATAGATTTTCCAATCACCTAAATTTTAGCTTCATTCATTGAAGATCAATAACGGCTTGCCGTTCACTTCTATCTTGCTGACCGAGGTTTGATACACGGATTCAATATTCTCCGGCGTCAATACTTCATCGCCCGTCCCGACGGCTTCAACGACACCATTGTTGAGCATTACCACATGATCCGCACGTCTTAGCGTGGTATTTAAATCATGGTTTGCCACCACGACTGAAAGCCCTTGAGACGTCACTAGCTCAATTAACTGATTGAGATATTTCTCTTGCCCAACGTCCAGTGGCGCCGCTGGCTCATCAAGAATCAAGACTTTAGAATGAGGGTTCAATGGGCGCCAGATCTGCAAGCAACATGCAGCGAGTCTGACTCGCTGCCACTCACCACCCGACAAATGATGCACCGTTCTCGACAGCATGGTATCGAGCTTCAAAAGAGCGGTGATATCAGAGATTGCCTGGTTCAGGGTTGCTTCACTAATCTTTCCTCTGGAGCCATTCTGATCATTGGGAATGGATAACGAGAGATACTGATACACCGGCATGTTAAAGGCAGGCCGCGCAGCCTGTGGCAAATACGCGCGTATTGTCGCCATATCAGGGAGTGACATCTCGGCCAAGTCCATGCCAACAATCTCCACCTGACCGTTGTAATCAAGCACACCAGCTAGTGCAGCGAGCAAGGTACTCTTGCCACTACCATTTGGACCGATGACATGGGTAAGCTGCCCTTCTGGAAATGAAAGGCTAGCGGGCAAAAGTCGAGTACCAATGGCGAGGTTATGAACTTGAATCATGGTTTCTAAGAAGCATCCAAATAAACACAGGAGCACCGATAGTCGTCGTCATGACGCCAACAGGCAGCTCTGCGGAGTCTAGCACCGTTCTCGCCAAGATATCAGATATCACCAACAAGGCTGCTCCGGTCAGCGCTGACAACGGCAGCAAGTATCGATTCTCAGTACCAAACGCCAAGCGCAAAAGGTGTGGCACGACCAAACCAACAAAGCTGATAACACCGCCAAGAGCCACAGAGCCACCCACCAACAGAGAGACGGCGAGTATTAGCTGCCAACGAATGCGAAGTACATCGATACCGAGTTGCTTAGCGTGGATTTCCCCCACCATTAGCTTATCGAGCGTTGCGCCTTTGCTGCACAGCCAAATAGCCACAGGAATCATAGCAATGGTGAGTGTGTGCTGATACCAACTCACGCCACCAACACTACCCATGAGCCAATACATGAGCTGGCGAATGCTTAAATCATCGCTAAAGTAAAATGCCCACGTCACCACAGCACCGGACAAAATACCTAATGCCACCCCGACTAACAGTAAGCGAGTCGTGGTCAGCCGCATAGTTTTTGCCATCGAGACAAGAATAAGCGTAAAACCAAGCGCTCCAAGAACGCCGGCGAGCATAAATCCTAACGGCGTCGCAGCAGCCGGGAAAGCAAACAACACCAGCACCATGCCCAAACTGGCACCACCGGAAATACCGAGCACACCCGGTTCGGCCAACACATTACCCAATAGAACTTGAAGCGAAGCACCAGAGAGTGCCAGCGCAGCGCCTATCGCGGCAGCGGCAAATAGCCTAGGCATACGCAGATCGTAAAGAAGACGAGACTCTAGCGCCGATTGCGGAGAAAAAGGATTGATAAATACTTCGCCAACAGAGAGATGAAGTAGCGCACAAGTAAATAAGACGCCTGACATCACTATCATTAGGATGTGCCAGCGTCTTTGGTTTTGATTCAGTAACTGATTGAATTCCATTAGGGAAGCATAACAGCCGCGCTCAAGAACGCCACTGATTTTCTATTAATCGTAGACCAGTTGGTCATCCTCATAGCGAGTTGCCACTTTAACCACCATTAGAGCCGCTCTTTGCCCTATCACCACTTTGCGATTTGGGAATACAATCGCTTCGTGATCGTTTTTCGCCATCAACGGCTTATCTCCATCATGACCGAATACTTCCCCATGCTTAAACTCCGTGAAGTTCTCGACATCATCGTCAAACAAGAAGTCGAAGTCGTCATGGTGACGAACAACGGTGCGAGAAACGCGATAGATGATCGGCGTCTTGGCCAAGTGTTCAGGCTTCTCAGCAGCCAGCAAGTCTCTAGTCGCTAAATCAAATGCCAGCAATTTGGTCAGATCGTTCTCGCCAATGCGAGCCACGCGACCTAACTCCATTGTCAGCGCCTGTGCACCGTAGTTCTCGGCTGAGAACCAACTGAAGGTACTAGACGGAGCGTTAGACAGCAGCACAGCGTCCATATGAGCGCTGGACACATAGTCAAACAAGGCTTTACTGCGCACAGCATGGCGCGTCTTAGGACTCACCACAAAAGAATAGTGCTTAGACTCTCGGATAGCGCAATGCAGGTCAAGGTGCCAACGACGCGCAACGGCCGTGTCTTGATAGAAGTCGTTCACAAGTTTTTTAAGGTGCTTTGCTATCGCGACTTCGCGGTTCACAGTGCCCTCTTTATTACCGAAAAGGCGGTTCAGATTCTCATCGATAAAACGCGTGTGACGGTTGGTGGCTTCTGGGTGTGCGATGATAAACAAACAACGCGCCTTGAGCTTTAAAAAACCCGATTCAATATCGTCAACGATCTTATCGACTAACTCCATTGGCGCAGTCTCATCACCGTGGATCCCACAAGAGATGATGATGTGCTCACTGTCCTCGTCAAGCTCACAAGGTGTGATTTCCAATACACCACGATAGCGGTGATCGAACTTTACTCCGTCGTCGGTAGTTTTTGATATTGCGGTGAATTCAGTTTCGGTTTCTAAAGTATCTTTTAGAAATGACTGGCGAAAAAACGATTTCGTCATGCGCTGCTCCCTATCTAACAGCGGTATGGTAATGAAACAAGAGAGAAAATTATACGAATATGATCGCGTTTATCGAAGTAAGTCGCGTTACTTGGGGAGAAAAACTCCAAACTGTTCAAAAAACAGGCCACCTAAAGCCAGTTTGCCCCCACCAGCAGTAAAACCTTAATACTGGTGAGGGCTAAGCAGTGCTATCAACCAACCTCGTTGAGAAGTGCCTCAAACTCATCAACTTTCATCGATAAGCTTTGCATACTTTGTTCCCAAAACTCCGATTGCGTGAGATCTTTGTTCATGTGTTTAAACACCACATCTTCCGCAAGATGCGAACCAGTATCTCGAAGTAGCGCCACGTAATCAGGATAGAAAGACTCTCCTTTTTGCTCACGCTGCGCATACACCCCCTGACTAAACAAGTAGCCAAACAAGTACGGGTAGTTGTAGAAGCTCAGTTCAGAAATACTAAAGTGCAGTTTACTCGCCCAGAAGTAAGGGTCTGTGCCCTCCATCGAATCACCGTACCACTCTGACCATGTTGTCGACATCAGCTCGCATAGCTGATCCGCATCGACCTCACTCTCCTGACGCGCTTGATAGAACGCTTTTTCAAACTCAAAACGAACCGGAATATTAATGGTAAGTGCATAAGCAGACGACAACTCTTCCCACAACATTTCCAGCTTTTCTTCACTGGTTTTTGCTTGCTCCAGCAAATAATCGCGCACGATATTTTCAGCAAAGATAGAGGCGGTTTCCGCCAGGGTCATTGGATAGCTAGTGCGACATAGCGGCAGGTCTCGCATCACCCAATTGTGGAATGCATGGCCTAGTTCGTGAGCAAGCGTCAGCAGATCAGAGCGGCTGCCACCCCAAGTCATGAACACAAGAGGTGTACGAGTGGCGGCCAACTGCGTGCAGTAAGCGCCAAGGCGACGGTTTTCTGATGGCTGAGCATCTATCCAACCGTTATCGACCATAGTTTGTACAAACTCAGCCATCTCTGGATTCACTTGCTCAAAGGCACATTTTATCACTTCAATGCCTTCTGGAAACTCGTAGACTTTGGCTTCGCCGTTGCCTAATGGCGGCATAGCAGCAAGGTGGTTCCACGGCGTCATACTTGGCAAGCCATGGACTTTCGCCATCAACTTACCCGCTTTTTGACCGATAACACGATGGCTTTTTGCCACCGACATCATTGCTTCTAAGGTCTCACGTTGAATGCGATTCGCTCTGAGGCTTGGGTCGAGAAAGTGCTCTTCGCTATTCTGAGAGCGCTTTTTTCCCTCATTATGACGCCAGCCAGCAAGCGCATTCACGATGGCTGCAAAAGAAGTGTCGTTGGCCTTCATTGCCGCTTGAATCCCTTTCCAAGCCGCTTCTTGTTTTGCAAACTCGCCACCATACAAAAGGCTTGCTGCCGCTGAGAAGCCTAACGTTTCTTTGCCCTGCTCCGTTTCAATAGCGATGCTAAGTGAGCCAGTAATGTTGTCATAGAGGCGTCCCCACGCGTCGCGGCCATCAACCTGCATTGCCGACAGCAACTGCTCTTCAGCAATGCTGAGTTGAGTCTGTGCCTTGCGCTGTAGAAGTTCGATTTGAAAACCTTGCCCCGCTACAGAAGGGTTATCATGATCGAGGACTTGCCGAATAAAGGATACGTCTGCAAACGCCAGAACATTTTCATAAGGGCTGAATGCTTGCTCCAACTCCGAGCTCAATTGAGACAAACGACCAATCAACTGTTTAGCTTGCGTGTTTTGGGCATTGGTCGAGGCATGGCAGTTTGCCAGAGTGCTTACCGTATTGAGCAAGGTGCTCGCCGCTTCCATGGTCTGAATAGCGTTTTGCATCGCAACCACGTGCTGACGTTCTTCTTGATGATGAGTCAGTAATGAAATCGAGCGTTGAATCAGCTCAATGTCTTGTTCAACCTTGGGGTCATTCAATCCTTGATAGGCAATCGATAAATCCCAAACCGCGTTTTTCATAAGCTTTCCCTAGTAGATCGTTATGTGATTGTGCATATAGCAGTACAATACGAACTAATATGGAGACAGCATCATCAAGTTTCAATGCTTAATAATTTTCAATCAGTTAGGAAGATCGTGTGGTATTGGATAAGGTGGTTTCAGATTCAACCCATCAACGTAAAAGAAGCGATAGGCTGCCCAATCACCTTAACATTGATCATCATCGGGTAGCGAGAGTCAAACTGCAGATGTGTCACGGTCGCATTGCCAATCGCAAGCGCCGCGTAAAGCTTAGGGTTGCGCCAATCAAGGCCGAGCACATCGGCTAGAATTTGGCGAATAACCCCGCCGTGACAGACAAGAAGGGTGTGTTGATTGGTTTGAATTAGCTGCTGCCAAGCCTTACTCACTCGAAGGTGAAAATCATCAAGCGTTTCTGCATTGGGTAACTGGCATGTTGCGGGTGTTGACCAGAACGGCTCTAACGTTTGCCACTCCTTTTTTGACATACGATCAAAAGGCACGCCATCGTAATCACCAAAGTCCATTTCAGCGAATGCGGGTTCGATGCTAAGTTCGATGCCAGATTGTTCGCTGAATGGTTTTGCAAGGTTCATGCACCGCGACAGTGGTGAGCTAATGACTCGACTTACGTTAAGTGATTCACTCAATAAAGCTTGTAGCGCTTGGTTATTTTGCTCAGCCTTCACACCAACATCGGTATGGCCATAAAGGGCAGCGGCACCATCAACTTTTGCGTGACGCAGTAAAAACACGTTCACTTTCATTGAGCAGCCCCCTTTAACACCAAGGGCAATCCTGCCGCCACCAGAGTCACTTGCTGCGCAATAGCAGCGACGCGCTGATTCATTCTTCCGGCATTGTCGACAAACAAACGCGAAACTTCGCCTAACGGCACCACGCCAAGGCCAACTTCATTGGATACCAAAATAATGTAGGCTTCACAACGTTCTAGGCTTTCGACTAACGATGCAATAGCGCGCTCAATCTCTCGCTCTACATCACCCCCGTTCTGCTGTGCATAATAGATGACATTGTTGAGCCACAAGGTTAAGCATTCAACTAAAACTACATCACGACTAGACAACGCCATTAGTGTCGCTGATAGATCTAGAGGAACTTCCCACTCTGTCCACCCGTCACCGCGCTGCTGCTGATGATGAGCGATACGTTGCTGCATTTCCTCATCCAGCGGCTCAGAGGTTGCTAGATAATGTTTGGTCATGCCACACTGACTACGACCACCCGACTCACATAACGAAAAGACTCTTTGCTCAGCAAAGCGCGACTTACCAGAACGGGCGCCGCCCAACACTAACTCCACCGTCATCGCTATCTCACTACACCATCAAAACCAATAACATGAGTACGTAGGTCATTAGCTCAACCAACTGTTGAGCTGCACCTAAGCAGTCACCGGTAAAACCACCTAAACGTGCCAGAAGCCATTTCGTAAATACCAATCGAAATACCAAGGCAAAAGCAATTAGAATTGCTGCCAACGTCATGTCGTACATCAAGGCAGGTAACACGCCACACAGTGCCAAAAATACAAGTTCACCTGGAGTCTGTGTATTGGCAAGGGGTTTACTCTTACTCCCTTTCGGATCGGACACATAAGGCATCGCGGAAATAAGTGAAGCGGCAACGGCGCGACTAAACGCGTAACCGATAACGAAAACGGCAAATAGGTTAGCTTGTGTGAAAAGCTCTACCAAAGTGGCATATTTCAAAAGCAGAGCCATGACTAGGGTCGACACGCCGTAAGTGCCAAGGCGACTGTCTTTCATGATCTCGAGGCGGCGCTCTTGCGTCATCCCTCCGCCAATACCGTCTGCCATGTCTGCGAGCCCATCTTCGTGAAACGCACCTGTGAGCAGCAGGCTAAACACCATGGTAAGGACTATCGCGATACTGGCTGGCAAGAGCTCGCTAACAACCGTGAAAAACCCACCGCATAAGGCACCCAATAACACGCCAACCAAAGCAAAATAGCGCCCTGCTCTATTCATTCTTTCATTAGAATATGGGATGTTGGCTGGTATCGGCAGCCTTGAGAAAAAACTCAGTGCCAAACAGAACAGTTGCCACTGGTAGCGCCAAAACGATGCTCGCTCACTCACACTGTTACCCCTGCACTCTCAAAGCTCACCATTTCATTGTAAAACTCAACCGCGCAACGAATGAGAGGTAGCGCCAAGGCTGCTCCCGTACCCTCACCAAGACGCATGGACAAATCAAGTAGCGGAGAAGCGTTAAGCTCATCCAAAACAAAACGATGCGCACCTTCATTTGAGACATGAGAGAAAATCAGATACTCGCGTACTGCTGGTTCAAGCTTGCACGCGGCTAACGCGGCAACTGATACAATAAAGCCATCGACAAGTACCGGAACCTGCTGCTCGCTCGCTTGCAAAAACGCGCCAACCATGTGAACAATTTCAAACCCACCTAACTGCGCTAGAACCGTCATCACATCTCGTTCATCAAAGCGAGATAACGCTTGTTCAACCAAAGCCGTCTTTCTCACCAGTTGCTCTGGATTGATACCGGTACCAAGACCTACACTTTCAGCCACCGAAAGATCGGTCAACGCAGAAAGCAGTGCTGATGCCGAACTTGTATTGCCTATCCCCATCTCACCAAAAATCAACAGATCAGCTCCATCCGCCACGCACTGACTCACCACCGTTCTTCCACCCTCTAAACCTTGCGCGAGTTGAGATGGACTCATTGAAGGCTGAGTAGAAAAGTCCTCGGTTCCACAGCCAAGACGACTTAGTATCAATTGAGAAGACGGCGTATCAGTAGCCGCTAGCATGCCACAGTCGACCACTTGAAAATCAATATTGTTCACTCGACAAAAACAATTGATCGCTGCACCACCGGCAAGAAAGTTTGTGACCATCTGCTGCGTTACCGCACTTGGCGCAATACTAACGCCCTGCTCTGCGATACCGTGATCGCCTGCGAACACCACCACCTTAGGGTTGGACAGGGCTATTTTATTTACAAACTGACCAGAAGAGTGACTTTGAATTTTGGCGAGCTGCGCGGCGACGTTCTCTAACTCACCAAGAGCACCAAGAGGTTTAGTTTTTTGATCGATATGATTTTGAATCTGAGGGTCAAATTGATTGCTTAGCATTGTGTCCATTTCGCTATATCTGTCTCAAGCCGGTTTGTCTCAAGCAAGTTTTGCTCTCGCCTGAACCTTAATGGTTTTTTGCTAGTGTACGCGTGTCGGGCTTTCAAACCAAATGAAGTTATATCTGTAAGTGCATGAAAAGAAATCAATAGCAGAGAGACAGGAGTGGATTAAATAACGAGGTTAAAGAGTAAGCGACCAACAGCGGCGATTATCGAGAATCGATAGCAAGGCTAGATTGCTAGACGTTTGGGTTAGTAGCTTACTCACATAAAACACTAAATCTAAAACTAAACCGCTTCCTCTTCGCGTAACTCTGAAAACAAGATCGCCAAACCGTCATCAGAGACTCGAGGCTTTGCCAGATTACACGTTTTACAGCACTCCTTATCCATTTTGCAGTGCTGCCCCATCAATAAGCTATCTAAATTACGAGTGCCCGCTTTGCAGTCCAACTCTAGTGACTTAAAAATACGACAATCATTGCTTTCTGGGGAATCAACAAGGCCAATAATTGAAACGCCTTGAGACTTAGCGAGCAACAATAACTCTTCGATCTTTTGTTTGAGTTCTGTATTCATCCTGTTGTGTCCAAACAATTATTAATTATTCTTAACGCTAGCTTAGACTAAAGTTTAATGAAATGTGTTAATAGCACTCACTATTGTCTAAAAATGATAGAAGACTCGTACTTTCGATTTTGCAATAAATTTATAAATCACACCCTCACTGTAAAGTATTTGTAAAGATGCTAAGTAACAGGCTATTTGTTACATTGATTTTTTGACTTAAAATCACACAAACAAACAATACTTTTAATTACAGTCAAAACCACTATCCATAACATTGCCATGACCTAATATCCGGATTAAATCAGGTAAATCAGTGGATTACTCTGATGAGTATCAAATATATAGTAGCCTCCCCTAAAGTACCATAAGCCAAGCACCCGTAAACTAATTTGAGAAACCTAAGTTTACAATGGCATCAATGATCTTCTTCTATCGCTCTCAAACGCAATTATCATATTTATAAATAGCCGAATAAGCTGTTATTTCAATATGATACAAATCAACGTTTTTATCAGTCAAAAATACAACCATTATAAGAACGATTCTTATTTTCTATAAGTAGCCAAATACTCACCCTAGGATGCGCCAAAATGTTACAAACATGTGCAATTACTTGATAGGCGTACGCTGTTCATTGTTACGTAGTTATAGTAATTTATAGTCTTGACGTGAGCATGTATTCACATCAATTATAAGACTAATAATAAACCAATGACGCAGTTGGTAAGGGGTTAATTTGAAACTTGAAGGAAACCGTGCTCAACGAAGCTCCACACACAAGGACGACACTGCCAATATTGGTACTAGCTACTTTAAACAGGTATCAAACCACAATCTGCTCACCGCCGAAGAAGAAAGGCTCATAGCACGTAAGGCTCGTACGGGCGATGATGAAGCAAGGCAGCGTTTGATTAACGCCAATTTACGCCTGGTCATCAAAACTGCAAAACGCTACGCCAATCGAGGACTCGACTTTTATGACCTCATTAACGAAGGCAACATTGGCCTCATTCAGGCTGTCGATAAATTTGACCCTGAACTTGGCTACCGCTTTTCAACCTACGCTGTTTGGTGGATCCAACAATCTATAGACCGCGCTATTATGAACCAAGGGCGCACTATCCGCGTTCCCGTTCATGTAACCAAACAAATTCGTGAATGCAGCAAGGCTGCCCATCAACTTCGAAGAGAAGGCAAACATGAACCTACCTTTGCAGAAATCGCGGAGAAAACCGGCCGCTCTGCAGGCGAGGTAAGTAAATTACTTAAGCTGTCAGAACAATCTCTATCTCTCGACAATGGTTGGGATGATGATGGTGACAAAAAAGATCACTTGCAGACTATCGATGACGATGACGTTTTTGAACTACCAGAACGTGACATTGTCACACAGAACTTAAACAAAGAATTGGTTAGCCTAGTTGATGGTCTGCCAGATAAACATAAGACCATTCTATACCACCGTTTCGGCCTTCTTGATGATGAGCCTAAAACACTAGAAGAAGTGGGCAGTATTGTTGGCGTGACACGCGAACGAGTGCGACAAATTCAGAAAGTGGCAATGGAAACGCTTCGAGAGAAGTTAAGAAAACAGGATTTAACGGCGGCGGAAATCGATTAGTTTCAGCTATATGTCTATGTAATCACAACACGTTAGCCAGATTTTGACTATAGTCCCACTACATCTTGATGAGTGGGACTTTTTTATGCAGCACAGCTACAACGCGATTATTGCCGGAAGCTCAGGACTGGTTGGTAGTAAATTGCTTTCCTTACTTGAGGAAACGTCGCATATCGATACTGTTTACGCACTGTGCCGCGCCCCGCTTGAAAGTACTCATCATAAAACACACCAAATCATGGACGGCGCGCTTAGGATCACCGATTGGGATGATACCCATCCTACCCCAACCCTTGGCTTTATCTGTCTGGGTACCACCTTAAAAAAAGCTGGCAGTAAAGCCGCATTGGAAAAGATCGACCTCGACTTGGTCTGCGACGTTGCTCAAACCATGAAGATGGTTGGCGTTAAACGTATCGCTATCGTGTCGAGTTTAGGCGCTTCACCTCGCTCCCTGTCTCACTACTTAAAATGCAAAGGCAAAGTGGAACAGCGCATCAATCAAATGGGCTTTGAGCATGTCGTCTTTGTCAGGCCAGGCCCACTGGCAGGGCGTGAAATCGACACTCGCAGCGACGAAGTATTGGTGCAAAAACTCTTCACGCTGATCTCCCCTATTATGATCGGCTCACTGCGCGCCTTCACTCCAATCCCTGCAGAGCTTGTTGCAAAAGCCATGCTATACAGTGTATTACAGCCTAACAATGCCAAATCCGTCGCATACAACTCAGCAAACATGCGCGATCTACTGAGCGAATACGCCAACTGACTCGCAAAATATTTCTAACAATCTCGCTCTATATAACTTACACCTCTAAGTAATAACTTTTACTTATTGTCATCTGTGCACTGCAAGCGTTACTTTAGCCATCCACACTTCCATTTCCCACACCTTATGTGGGGACTTCGTCAGTTGAAAAAAAAAGGACTCTTTATATGTCAATTGCGGTTATCGCGTCGCTCGCGGTATTTTTAGGCATTCTTTATTTCTTATACGGACAGCAGCAAAAAAGCCACACACTCTCTCGCTTAGTTCTTTTCGGATTGGTTTTGGGTAGCGCATTTGGTCTTGGCCTACAGCTTCTGCTTGGTGAAGGTCATGCAGCTATTGGCGGTACTCTAGAGTGGGTCAATGTTGTCGGTCGCGGCTATGTTGGTCTTCTGAAGATGATCATCATGCCACTTGTACTAGTCTCTATGATTGCAGCAGTAGTGAAGCTTGAAAAAGGCGGCTCACTAGGCAAAATCAGTGGTCTGACAATCTCCATTCTTCTGGCGACAACCGCTATCTCTGCACTCATTGGCATTGTTGTCACCCAAGCCTTTGGTTTAAGTGCCGAAGGACTGACTGAAGGCGCGCGTGAAACGGCTCGTATCGCTGTTCTTGAAAACCGTGTTGGTAGCGTGAGTGATCTAACCATCCCACAAATGCTGGTTAGCTTCATTCCAACGAATCCTTTTGCTGATCTGACGGGTTCACGCTCAACGTCTATTATCGCCGTTGTTATCTTCGGTGTTCTCACCGGCATCGCAGCACGTAAAGTGATGGCCGAAAAAGAAGAGCTAGAATCACCAATTCGCACCTTTGTTGAAGCAACTCAGTCTATCGTTATGCGTCTGGTTAAGATGATCATGGCACTAACGCCATACGGCATCGCGGCTCTGATGGCAAAAGTAGTAGCAACATCAAGCGCTGGCGATATTCTTAACCTTCTAGGTTTCATCGTTGCATCTTACCTAGCTATCTTCTTAATGTTTGTTGTTCACGGCCTACTGGTTTCACTTGTTGGTGTGAGCCCGAAAGAGTACTTCCAAAAAATCTGGCCTGTACTGACTTTCGCATTCTCATCTCGAAGCTCAGCGGCAACGATTCCTTTGAACGTGGAAGCTCAGGTGACAAAACTCAATGTGCCACCAGCGATTGCAAACCTTTCAGCTTCATTTGGTGCCACAATCGGCCAAAATGGCTGTGCAGGCATCTACCCTGCTATGCTAGCAGTCATGGTCGCGCCTTCGGTTGGTATCGATCCAATGGACTTTAACTTCATTCTTTCGTTGATTGCTATCATTACCATCAGTTCATTTGGTATTGCAGGCGTTGGCGGCGGCGCAACCTTTGCTGCGCTCATCGTACTACCTGCTATGGGGCTTCCAGTTACGATTGCTGCTCTATTGATTTCAATCGAGCCACTGATTGATATGGCACGTACGGCACTAAACGTATCAGGCGCCATGACAGCGGGTACCATTACCAGCCGTCTACTCAAGAAAAAACAACCCTCGCTCGAGGAAGCCAACGCATAGTCTCACGACTCCTTCCAAACGAAACAGCGCCTTATGGCGCTGTTTTTGTATGAATTCAATAAGTTAAAATTTATTTCTAGTTTTATCGAAATAAAGCTTGATCTCAGCTCGGTTATTTCTATAATTCGAAACATATCGAATTATTCGGAGAAGCTAATATGAGCCCTGAATTCCTTTCAATGGCCAAAGAAACCGCCAACATGTTCGCCTTCTTAGCGACCGAGTTAATTATTCTATTTTTGGCTATCAGCTACATTGTTGGTGTTCTGCAAGAGTTCCTAACACCAGAAAAGATCCAATCTATTCTTAGCTCAAAGAATGGTAGAGGTTACTTTGTCGCTGCACTACTTGGTTCCATCACTCCATTTTGCTCGTGCTCTACGATTCCTTTCTTGAAAGGGTTGCTGCGCGCTCGCGCTGGATTTGGACCTATGATGGTGTTCTTGTTCGCCAGCCCACTGCTAAATCCAGTAATCATTGGCCTGTTTGTCGTAACATTCGGCATTAAAGTCGCCGTTTTTTACTTCGCGATAGCCATGTTTGTGTCGGTTACTGCTGGCTATGTACTAGAGAAGTTAGGTTTCGAGCGCTATGTAAAATCTGAGGCGTACGAAGCACAAACTGCAAGCTCATGTGGTACCTCTTGTGGTGACACTAAACCAGCTGCGACTCAAGAATCATCATGTGCAACGTCTACAAGCTGTGGCACTCCAAAGGTTGAGTCTTTGAAGCCAGCAGCAGCTAGCTGCGCGGCAGACAGCTCTTGCTCAACACCTGCACCGGCAACATCATGCTGTGGAGAAAAAGAGCCAGAACCAACTCTTGCTAGCATTAATGCAGACGGCAGCGCGTGTTGCGACACTACAGTAGCAACACCAAAAGAAGACAATCGTTGGGTTCGTATTTGGAAATCGACTTGGAAAGACTTTAAGCAAGTATTCCCATACCTAATGGTGGGCATTCTACTAGGGTCATTCATTTACGGCTTTATTCCAACAGACCTTATCGCACAATACGCTGGTGAAGGGGTTTGGTATGCGATTCCTATCGCGGCAGTCATTGGTATTCCACTGTACATTCGTGCTGAAGCAGTGATTCCTTTGAGTGCCGCACTAGTGCAGAAAGGTATGGCGCTAGGCTCAGTGATGGCTCTGATTATTGGTAGTGCGGGGGCAAGCCTGACTGAAGTTATCTTGCTTAAATCTATCTTCAAAAACCAGATGATTGCAGCATTCTTGGTGGTAATTTTAGGTATGGCGGTGAGTGCAGGTTACCTGTATAGCTTTATGTTTGGTTAATCGTACTAAAGATAAAAAAACTGCATGTAGCTGCAAAAGCTCTATTGCAAAAAAGACCTGTCTCGACAGGTCTTTTCGTTTACAAGCAATTACCGCATTAACCTTTGACAGCACCGGCAGTCAGTCCATCGATCAATCGACGTGACGCCATGATGAATAGGAACAGCAAAGGCAGTACTGCTATCGTTGCACCGAGAGAAACCGCACCCCATGGGACTTGCCCAGCAGTACCCTGCAAAGCACGAAGTGCTAGAGGGATTGTGAACATCTTCATGTCGTTCATAACGACTAAGGGCCCCATAAAGTTGTTCCACGAGCCGATAAACGTTATCAAACCTAAGGTGCCAAACGCCGGTTTAATCAATGGCACAATCACTCGATAGTAGATCTTAAACTCACCACAACCATCCATTCGCGCAGCTTCAACCAGCTCTTTAGGAATTGAGCTAGCAATAAACTGTCGCATCATGAAAATACCCATCGCACCGCACGCTGCTGGAACAATCAGTGCTTTCGGATCGTTCATCCAGCCGATAGTCGACATAATCATCGCGGTAGGAATCATACCTAGAAATGGGGGTAACAACATAGTGGCCATAATGCCGATAAACATTAGATTCTTAAACCGGAATTCAAACATGGCAAACGCATAGCCCGCCAACGAGCAAAACAGCAAGTTGAGTACGGTAACAACAACCGCAATGTACAAGCTCAGCCCCAAGTTGTGCCAAAAGTACGGTAGAAAGTCGACCAGAACTCTTAAGTTGTCGAGCAAATGCTCTCCAAACCAAATTGGTGGTGGTACTGACAAAATGCCACTGTTTGATTGAGAAGAGAAAATAAACATGAAGTAGAATGGCGCTAACATTATCAAGCCACCAAGTGCGACAATAATGTAAGCAATCAGTTTATCCTTTGACATATTCTTCATTATTGATTGTCTCCACCTAACAATTTGTTATTCACCCAAGTAAGTCCTGCGATCAACATAAACAGAATCCACGATATCGCTGACGCCGTACCAAAATCACTCTCTACGAACGCGGTTATATACATGTGCATAGCCGCTGTCTTACCCGCTTGATCGATGCCACCCGTACCTCCCGTAATAATGAACGGTTCTTCAAACAGTTGCAGGTTGCCGATGATAGTCAGCGTTACTGCAAAGAAAGCCATCGGCTTAAGCATCGGCAGCGTTATGTGCCAGAATTGCTGGTATCGACTTGCGCCGTCCACAGTAGCTGCTTCGTAAATGTCCTTTGGAATCGTTTGAAGCGCTGATAAGTAGAGCACTGTATTCCAACCAACAAAACGCCAGAACACCACAAATGAGATCATGTCTTTGGTGTATTCAGGACGATTCCAATCTATGTTCTGTGTTGGGAACAACCAAGACAGGACTTTAATATCACCGATGGTAAAGTTACCCAAAGAGGTAAGAACTTGGTTTATCATCCCAAAATCACGAGAAAACAGAGTGGTAAAAACTAGAGAAATCGCGACCGTCGATGTGATATAGGGAACAAAGTACACCCCGATCACTGTGTTACGCATTCGACTGAAGCTCGTGTGAATAAAGTAAGCTAAAGGAAGTGCGATTGCGTGCTGTGGAATACCTGATTTCAACGCAATAATGAATGTGTTGTAGACCGATTTCTGGAACCAGTCATCTTCGAGGGCAAACACATAGTTTTCCCAACCCACCCACTCCATTGAGGCGAGCCCCATTGCAGGCTCCCAGTAATGGAAAGAAAGGTACAATGAAAAAAGCAGTGGAAACAGTCCAAAAACTCCAAAGACAATGAAGAATGGGCTGACAAAAAGGTAAGGCGCAATTTTATTGCCCTTTCGAAGCCAGAAGTTCCCATTTCGGGAGGTTCTAGCTTGGTTTGATTCAGCGATAGTACTCATTTTACTTATCCCAACTAACTATCGAGCCAGCGCCATATCGATGCTGGCTCTCATTACTCTTAACGGCGACGCGCGCGACGCTGAATTTGCTTCTCGGCTGCAGCTAACACTTCGTCGATGTCAGCATCGTGCTCAAGCACTCTTTCTAGGGCATCATCGATAACCTGACGCGCAACTGGGTCATATCGGTCAACACCGACTGCCGGAATGAGTTCCGCCGATTCTCTCCAAACATGACGCGCCTGTTGATCACCTAGGTACGCAAGTTTTTCATCGAAGAATGGGTTTTGGTGAGTCGACGTTAGTGCAGGGAATGCGTTTATTTCTTTGAACCCAATTAACTGAGCCTCTGGTGAAGTCGCCATAAACTCGATAAAGCGCCATGCTTCCTCTTTGTGTTTGGCTTTTTTAGGAATGCTGTAGAAAGAACCACCCCAACTTGCTAAGGCGTGATTTGGAAGCGCTGATGTACGCCATAAGCCTGACGCTTCGGGCGCAATGTAATCCTCTAGGTGACCGCCTAGCCAAGCCCCCATCATTTGCACCGTAATCGTGCCGCGGCGTAGACTCTCTGACCATTCATTCGACCAAGCACTTAACTCAGCATCAACACCCGCATCGCGTGCTTTTTTAGCTAAGCGAAATGCTTCTTTGAAGCGTTCTGAGTTAACCAGCACATTGTGGTCTGTATCAAAGTAGATCCCTTCTCCTGGTTTTAGGTCAGAACGAATATAGATATCTTTAATGTCATTGGCATTGGATAGTAGGTAGCTGCCTGTTTTCTCTTTGATCTTCACACCCGACTCAATAAACGAGTCCCAGCTTTTAAGTAGGTCTTCTTCTGACACACCGGCTTTATCAAGAATGTCTTGGCGGAAGAAGGTGGCACCCGGACCGATATCAGTAGGAACTCCAGCTAACTCTCCCCTCGAATTTGTTACCTGTGCAACGGAATAAGGGATGAGGTTTTGAGTAAACGTGCCTGCTTTGTAGTTATCGCTGTTTAAATCTTCAAGACCACCGGACTCGATAAAGCGTCCCACATACGCATTCTCGATACCCATTACATCTGGTAGGTTCGCCCCAGTAGCAAGTGCTGTTGTCATCAAGTTATGGTGATCATTGTAAGAAAGCACCACCAGCTTTACCTTGATGTCCGGGTTTGCCTTTTCAAACACAGGGATGGCAGCCTCTGCGACTTGGTTAAAGTTCGGGAAAGACGCGACTGTAATCTCTACTGGCTCAGCAAATACACTGGTAGAAAAGACGGCAGCAATAGAGAGTGATACCGCCTTTAAACTTATATTCTTCATGGGGGAATTCCTTTTTACTGTAAGGTGGTTTGTTCTTTGGAATCAAAGTAATGAACGTTGCGTTTATCGAAGTAGAGCGTCTGCTCACCATTAATTGGGTCTTCGGAATATTTTGTTTCCGCAATAAATCGTTTGTCACCGAAGCTACACCCGAGTTGAATCACGGAACCTAGTACCTCGTTTTCATTAACCTGGACTTTCATCTCAACACAATTGCTTTCGTCGATATCTGCTCGGTCTAGGCTAAAATCTTGAGCTCTGATACCCACCGATTTAACTGAGCTAGAGAGATCTGAAATACAGCTCTTGATATCGCTAGAATCTACATCGAATAAGTTGATCTCTGGGCTACCAATAAATCGAGCGACGAATTGGTTTTTTGGTGTTTTGAAGATCTCTTCCGGTGTACCTATCTGCTCAATGTGCCCGTTGTTCAATATCACCACGCGATCGGCAAGCGTCATCGCTTCGACTTGGTCATGAGTAACGTAGATAACGGTCGTTTTCACTTTTTCATGCAAGGCACGTATTTCTTTGCGCATTTGGCCACGCAGCTTAGCGTCAAGGTTGGAAAGTGGCTCATCAAACAGAAAGACTTTCGGGGTGCGCACCATCGCTCGTCCCATCGCCACTCGCTGCCTTTGTCCACCAGACAGCTCTTTTGGCTTGCGTTCCAACAAAGGAGTGAGCTCTAAAGCCTCGGCAACATCTTGGATCATTTGCTGTCGCTCTTCTTTTGGTACCTTCATGTTCTCTAAACTAAATCCGATGTTTTCACCCACCGTCATGTGGGGGTACAACGCATAGCTCTGAAACACCATTGCAATATTGCGCTCTATGGGGTGTAGTTCATTGACCAACAGCTCATCAATAAATACATCTCCATCCGTTATCTCTTCTAACCCCGCTAGCATTCTCAAAATGGTCGATTTACCACATCCTGATGGACCCAAAAGCACTAAGAACTCACCGTGTTTAATATCAAGGTCTATATTTTTAACGACTTGAGTTTCACCATAGTCCTTTACTAAATTTCTAAAAGTTACCGATGCCATCATGCCACCTAAATTAATTTGTTCATTTCAATATTCTTTACACATCAACAAAACCCTTCCTTACCATAGACATAGCCTTAGAAATAGATCGTTTTGTTTTTGCCATTCTGACAGGTTAGCCAATGGAAATATTGACACCTTGTTCATCGAATATATGTAGACGAGAATTGTCGATATACATTTCCACTCTTTCTCCCACAGTAATATCTGCACTGGAATCTAACTCTATTGTGATATCAATTCCATTTAGGCGACCATAGACTAGTTTGGTGGTTCCAAGTAGTTCGCTAGTTTCAACATCGATTTTAACCGACATTGAAGTGCTGGTCTTTTTTAGGCTAATGTCACTTGGTCTAATACCAAGCTTACCTTTCCCTGAAGTATTACCGACATTATTCTTTCTAACATCGAAGACTTGATTATTCAGAAGAATTCGGATTTCATCGTCATCACATTCAAGGTTCACAGGAACCATGTTCATGGTTGGACTACCAATAAAGCCCGCAACAAACTCATTTACTGGGTAGTGATAGATCTCTTTTGGCGTACCCACTTGCTCAATTAAACCATCACGTAAAATCACCACTTTGTCCGCTAGAGTCATCGCTTCAATTTGATCATGAGTCACATACACCGTGGTTTTTTTGTGTTTTCTGTGTAGCTGTTTTATCTCAGAACGCATGACGTTTCTGAGCTTTGCATCGAGGTTCGACAGGGGTTCATCGAACAGAAAAACCTCCGGCGTTCTTACCATCGCTCTACCCATAGCGACACGTTGACGCTGTCCACCGGACAGGGCACGAGGTTTTCTTTTCAGCAAAGGGGTAAGTTGTAGCATGTCGGCTACGACCCTCACCTGCTTATTGATTGCCTCTTTACTTTGGCCTTCCATCTTCAAGGAGAAACCAATATTGTCGAAAACCGTCATGTGCGGATACAAAGCATAGCTCTGAAACACCATGGCGATATTTCGCTCCTTTGGTGATAAATCATTTACCACCGAGTCACCGATGAGTATTTCCCCGGCGGAGATCTCCTCTAGCCCGGATAACATGCGTAGAGTCGTTGATTTTCCGCATCCCGAGGGGCCTAGAAAAACAACGAACTCTCCATCCTCAATGTACAAATTGAATTTCTTTACAATGTGAGCATTTCCCGAGTAAATCTTATCTACATTTTTAAATTGAATCGTTGCCATGGCCTACCCTGATATGTCAATCAAACACGCTTTGTTATCTTATATGTTCAATTTATACCCGCCTAAATACAATTATGTTTTTTACTTCTATTGTTAACGTATTTAACGAGTGAGAATTTGATCACGACTAATGCATCAGAGACATTATTGACTATAAAATTGGTGTGATCGGTGACACACTTACAAAATAAAGAAATACCAAAGTTAAATATGATAACCGCAGAGTAATTACTCTTAAGTTCACTATGAAGATTTTATTTATTGTGATTAATCTTTTAGGTAATGTGACAATTCTTGATCTGATTCACATAAATATCTGACAAGAATTTTCTAACCAAGTGACATTTATTTGGTTAAAGAGTACAGGTACAGTAGTCGCATGCAAGATTGGTAGGCGTGACGAAGCATACCTCGCTATATACTCTCTTCAACTAAATCTGGTATTTAGCAGTCGAATATACAAGTTCGAAGTATTACTGAGGAAATATCATTACTAATAAGGGCTTACACCGAATTGACCGGTCAAGCCCTCATATTATTCACTGATTAAAACAAGTCCTTCAGCTGTTGATATAGCGCTTGATAGACCAAACGTTTCTTTTTGTATTGTTCTACCGCTACTGAGTTTGGCTCATGTCTTTCAACCAGCTTTGGTGTCGGACAAATGTCATGCAGTGTTGCCCCTTCTAACGTGCCCAGAATCGCCAGTCTAGCCGCTCCTAGGGCTGGGCCTACATCACCACCTTCACGATAAACTAGTGGCATGTCTACGATATTGGCAAGCATTTGACGCCAATACTGACTGCGGGCTCCACCACCAATCAATGATACTTCTTCCGGTATATTCTTAGTCACATGCAACGCATCAAAGCCATCAGCGAAAGCAAAGCCTACCCCTTCCATTACGGCTTGCGCGAGCTCCAAACGAGTCGTTGTATGCGTCATTCCGAAGAATACACCTTTCGCATCTGGGTTGTTGTGCGGCGTTCTCTCGCCAGAAAGGTAAGGTAAAAATACGACTTCAGATTCCTTGTCCGCTGACTGCTCAACTTGCTCAATCATGTCACCGACATTGTCGAAGTTCGTGAGTTGGGCAACCCACTTCAGACACGATGCAGCGCTCAAAATGACTGACATTGTATGCCAGGTATTCGGCAAAGCATGACAAAAGCTGTGCAGCGCAGACTCAGGATTAGAAATAAAGCCATCACTCACAGCAAAATACACCCCTGATGTTCCAAGTGACAGCATGGCTTGTCCAGGCTGAGTTATCCCAACACCCACGGCTCCAGCAGCGTTGTCACCCCCACCCGCAATAACCGGAACTGACTGCATTCCCCACTGCTTGGCAATGGATTCTGATAAATAACCGGTGACGTCTTTACCTTCAAACAACGCCGGCATTTGCGCTAATGTTAACCCAGTGGCCTCGAGCATTTCAGTACTCCACGCTCTTAACTCAACATCAACCCAACCCGTGCCAGCAGCATCAGACAAATCGCTAGCAAAATCGCCCGTCATTTTAAATCGGAGATAATCCTTTGGAAGCAGCACCTTATCAACCTTTGCAAAAACCTCGGGCTCGTGATTTGCAACCCACTTCAACTTTGGTGCAGTAAAGCCAGGCATCATAATGTTGCCTGTAATCGTTCTAGAATCCGGCACCAAAGATTCAAGTTCATTACACTCTGCAGCGCAGCGGCCATCATTCCAAAGGATAGCGGGTCTCAGTACACCTCCATTCTTGTCGACAAGCGTTGCGCCGTGCATCTGACCAGAAAGGCCAATCGCTTTCACTCGGCTCAAATCAACAAGATCTCGTAAACCTTCAATGGACTCACAAGTCGCTTTCCACCAGCTTTGCGGATCCTGCTCAGACCAGAGTGGCTTAGGTCGAGACACATCGATCTCCACCGTTGTCGTTGCGAGGATTTCTCCTGACACCGTCATCACAATAGACTTTACACCCGACGTTCCTAAGTCGATTCCAATATACATACCCTCTCCCGCACTTTGTCATATTTGTTTGCAATAATTACGCTGCGCTCAGCGTCTGCCCTTGATACCCGGTAAACGCTATCAATCATAAGCTCATGGTCTGTTCAGACAATTACGTTTTTTAGTAGCGTATTTCACGGATTTCACGACTGCGCCCGTGATCACACCGTTTGGTTATTTAGGCTGATAGAATCCCTCATGGTTTTGGCTAGCACATAAAAAGACACAAACATGGATAAACATTTTCGAGTTACCCTACTTTTCAACGCCAACAAGGTTTACGACCGTGAAGTGATTGAGGGGATTGGAGAGTATTTGCAAGCATCACAGTGTGATTGGGATATTTTCTTAGAAGAAGAGTTCACTACCAGCTTGGATAACTTCCATAACTGGCAAGGTGATGGGGTTATCGCTGACTTTGACGACCCTAAAATCGTTGAGCTTCTCAAAGATTCGGACATTCCAATTGTCGGCGTTGGAGGCTCTTACGAAAACGAAGACGACTACCCCAATGTACCCTACGTGGCGACGGATAACGAAGCTTTGGTAGAGCTGGCATTCCAACATCTCAAAGAAAAGGGACTTGAAAACTTCGCGTTTTACGGCAAGCCACTTGATGAGAATACCCGTTGGGCGCTTGAGCGTGAGAAGGCCTTCTCTAATATCGTCAGTCGTGAGGGCTATCCTTGCTCCATTTACCGCGGCAATGAAACCAATCCAAGTACTTGGCAATACGACATGAACCGCTTGGCCGACTGGCTTCAGCGCTTGCCTACGCCTACAGGGATCATTGCGGTAACGGACTCCAGAGCGAGACACTTACTACAAGTCTGCCAACATCTAAACATTATGGTGCCTGACAAGGTCTCGGTCATTGGTATTGATAATGAAGAGTTAGCACGATACCTAACCAGAGTGTCTCTAAGCTCTGTTGGTCAAGGTACCAAGGAAATGGGTTATCGCGCAGCAAAAATGCTCCACAAGCTGCTCGAGTCAAAGCAACAAGAACCGAGAAACAGCTCTGTATTGAAACATGCGCGTGTGATGGTACCACCAACTCAAGTATTTGAACGTCAAAGCACCGACTTCCAAGCACTCAAAGACCCTTATGTTATTCAAGCGATGCACTTTATCCGCCACAACGCCTGTAAAGGCATCAAAGTCGACCAAGTGCTGAGCTACGTCGGGATTTCTCGCTCAAACATGGAAGCTCGATTTAAAGAAGAGTGCGGTCACTCCATTCACCAAGAGATTCATAACTCCAAGCTACGACGCGCTTCTAATCTATTGTCGAGCACCTCCTTACCCATAGTCGAAATCGCAGAACTATGTGGCTACCCGTCGCTCCAATATATGTATACCGTGTTTAAGAAAAACCTATCCCAAACACCAAAAGAATATCGCGAATCAGGTGGCATACAACCTTGCCCTGCATAGCCTGACTTAATAAGCTATATCAAAAAATTCCCCTTGCTAGCACCACACTAACAAGGGGGGATGTTTATTGAGTCATTTATTATTGTACGACCAAAAACTCAGCCACCAAGGCTAAGCCATGACCTCACTCTCTACCTGAGCAGAGCTCTCAACCTCGATATGGCCCTCACAAATCATTCTCCACGCCCTTGGTAAGACACGAGTTTCACCCTTCAGGGTGACGGTTTGCTTGAATAGAATGTCATCAGAAGATCGACCAATCATAATGTCAAAATCACCGGCTTCAACAATACGATTATGCTTGCTGTCCGTGAAGTTGAGCATGTCAACCGGGAGCGCAAACGTAACTTTCTTTGACTCGCCTGCCTTCAAAGATACCTTGCTAAAGCCTTTTAACTCCCTCACCGGGCGAACGAGCGAGCTATAAACATCACGTACATATAATTGAACGACTTCTGTGCCGTCTCTATCGCCAGTGTTCGTTAGGGTTAATGACACATCGATAGTGTCTTCATGTTCCACTACTGCATTGGCTACATTGAAGTTTGAGTACGTGAAGTCGGTATAACTTAACCCAAAACCAAAGTTGTATTTTGACCCGAAGTGATAAGCGATCGGTGTACCACCGCTCTTGAGTTTATGATTGTAGTAATACGGCACCGCACCAACAGACTTAGGAATCGATAGTGTTAGCTTGCCACTTGGGTTTACTGTACCAGTTAGTACATCAGCAATGGCATCTGCACCTTCTTGCCCAGGAGCCCAGCCGTAGACAATTGCCGCCGCTTCTTGCTCTGCGCGTCCTAGATTATATGGTCGTCCGCCAGTGACCAAAACGACCACTGGCTTGCCACTATCAAGCGCAGCGTCCACCAGAGATTGTTGAATGCCCGGCAGTGAAAGAGACTCTACATCGGAGCCTTCACCGACGGTTCCAGTTTGGAATAGACCCGCCAAATCACCGACACACACCACAGCCACGTCAGACTGAGCAATTGCACTTGCGGCATCACCAATCAAGCTTTCGTCCATACTAATCGGTGAAGTCTGCGTTTGTGATAGTGCCAAGTCAACATCACCGGGGAATACCGGAGCATTCGCGTGACGCTCCGTTAATATCTCACAGCCTTTTGCATAGAAAGTAGTGTTAAATCGCTCAGCGATTGCCTCACGAATGGTTTTTGCTACTTTTTCATCACTTTCCATACTCGACAGAATCAGGTGAACAGGGAAGCTGTACCCTCCCAAAAGAGCCAACTGGTCATCCGCGGTCGCACCGACAATCGCCACCTTTTTCTGTGTATCCAAAGGCAAAGTACCATCATTTTTTAGCAGAACAATTGACTCACTGGCCACTTGATACGCAAGTGCTTTGGACTTGGAGTTACTTAGAGGCTCATCGGGTTCTTCGCAGTAAGGGTTTTCAAACAGCCCTAACTCAAATTTCTTAGTTAGAATTCTTGAAACAATTTCGTCTAGCTTCGCTTGAGAAATAAGACCTTTATCCAAAGCAGCCTGAAGACGTGAAGCGCAAGCATCATCTGGTAGCTCGATGTCTAAACCGGCGTTAAATGCCAGCGCTGCCGCTTCCTCTTCCGTTGAGGCTACAGCATGATGAGCACGCAGCAAGTCGATGCCACCGTAATCAGCAACAATCAGTCCGTCAAAGCCCCATTGGTTGCGTAGCACTTCTGTCAGTAGATATTCTGATGAATGACAAGGCTCGCCATCGATATCATGATACGCAGGCATCACCGAACCTGCATTGGCAAGCTTTATTGCCATTTCGAATGGCAGCATAAAGGTGTCATTCAGTTCTTTTAAACCAAGATTAACCGGAGCATGATTGCGAGCACCCTCACTGAAGGAGTGACCAACGTAGTGTTTTAGCGTGGCTAGGACATCACGTTTTTCACCCTGAAGACCGCGCACATAGCTCGTTGCCATAACCCCCACGTGATAAGGATCTTCACCTAAAGTTTCTTCGGTGCGACCCCAACGAACATCCCGTGACACGTCTAGTACCGGAGCCAAACCTTGCTGAGCACCCGCCGCTCGGACTTGACGACCAATATCTTGCGCCATTTCCTCAATAAGCTTGTCATTCCATGTATGACCATAATTGAGCGACGATGGATAAAGTGTTGCCTCTTTCGACATTAGACCTACCAAACACTCTTCGTGCGAAATAGCAGGGATCCCAAGACGAGTTTCTTCAACAAGATATTTCTGTAATTTGTTCAATGCTGCGACACCAGCCTGAGGCGAAGTCACGTGTGTACCTAATGGTCGAGTAATTTGTCCCAAACCATGTTTCAGACGCTCTTTTACTGGCACACGAGTCTGCTCACTCGCCATCTCTAGTTCGCGGTCTTGATGGTCGCCGTCCTCTTTGAGGATTAACCACTGCGCCCCAAGTTGGGCAAGTTTTTCTTCATTGGTCATGCGGCTAAGTAAATCTTGGACGCGCTCAGTAACAGGCGCTGTACTCTCTTTATAGATCATCGGTGTCACCATTTTTTCTTAATCAGAGCAAGCTCGCTCTATATTCTTAGGTTCTTGTCGCCTTACAATTTGTCGCAAGGCGTTAATTCGGAGAAAAAGCCCCGCTTCAGCAGGGCTAAAACACTTCGTCAGGAGCGACATAGCGTTTTGGGGGTTCGTTTTAACCAAGTTCAGCATTGTGTGAAGCAGGCTTAACCTGTTCTTTTTGCTTAGCATCGAGCGTCAGCATCGCTTTGATTTGATCAAGTTTTGCATTGTCTAACTTGTAGAACATCATGAAGATGGCAACCGACGCATAGAACACTCCAGGGATAACCGTAAACAGTAAGTTGATAGCCATTACCGCACTCTCGGTCTGAGTCTCAGCGCCGCCAACATAACCCGAAGCCGCAAGCAACCAACCTACTGATGCTCCGCCCAGTGCAATACCGAGCTTGATAGCAAACAAATTCGTCGAAAACACCATGCCGCTGAGCGAACGATTACTTCTGGTTTTCTCATAATCGACGATATCTGACATCATGCTCCATAAGATCGGAGTTGTACTCATCTGTACCACACCCAATATGATGACCAATGCAAACACCATAAACACGTTTTGAGGATCAACTAAGAACAACACAGCAGATAGGAATCCTGACGCAACAATTAGCACGCGATAAATTTTAGGCTTATCTAAGTGGCCAAGTAGTGGAGCTGAAATCATGGCACCCGCAATGTTGGCTAGCATGCCTGCGACCATAAACATTGTTGCTAGATCAGGTCGACCCATCACAGTGTTGACGTAGTACATGGTAGACGCCCCTTTTAGCACCACACCGGTAAGGAGAATCACATTGACGATGAAAAGAATGCGCCATTGATTGTTCTTCATTAGAAGCTTAAGGTCATGAAGTACCGATTGCTGAGCCTCTTGGCTTGGAACGTAACGCTCTTTCGTATTAGCAAAGCTAAAAAAGAAAAGTCCAATTGCACCTAAGCCCATGATAGCCATTGCACCAAGGTAGCCCTTTTGCACGTCTCCTTGCCCAATGACATCGACCAGTGGTAACGCCAACATAGCAACAACCAAGCCACCTGCCGTACTCAATGCAAAACGATAAGACTGAAGTGACGTTCTCTCTTTAGGATCATTGCTTAATGCATTTGCCATTGCGCAATAAGGAACATTGATTGCGGTATACATGAGCGTGAGGAAAATATAGGACACGTAGGCATAAACTACCTTGCCTGTAGGTCCAAAATCAGGGGTAAAGAATGCTGCCATACAAGCGAGTCCAAATGGGATAGCCATCCACAATAGATATGGTCGATAGCGACCATGCTTTGAGCGGGTTCTATCCACAATTGAGCCCATAATTGGGTCGGTTACCGCATCAATAAAACGGACAAGAAGAAACATGGTTCCCATGTGTGCCGGTGATAGACCATAAATATCTGTATAAAAATAAGCCAAAAACAACATTACGGTCTGCCAAACAAAATTACATCCCGTATCGCCTAATCCATAAGCCACTTTTTCCCTTACGGACAACCTAACTGCGTTCATATTTAACTCCACCAAATTTCGCTTGGAAATTATTCTTCATGGTTAGAGGCGCTTAATCAACTTACCCTATTTGGTTATCAAATTACGATATTTCCCATCTGTGATGCTTATCTACAACCGCGACACCCGTGTAATTTTTAATTATTAATAATCAACAAGTTAAGTTCATTACGCATTTTCAACTCTATTTAATTAACGTCAATTTTGAGAACTAGAGCACATTTAATAAATAGGTGAATTTTGGTATCAAAAATCGTAATTGATGACCCTCTTGAAAAATAACAAGATGAATGCGAACAAAGTCCACAACCACGATTTGGAAATTAGGCTATGAGTGAATATTTCAAGAACATTAAGAAAATCAATTTTGAAGGTAAGGATACAACAAACCCTTTAGCATTCCGTCACTATGACCCGGATCGTATGATTCTGGGCAAGTCGATGAAAGACCACCTGAGGTTTGCAGCGTGCTATTGGCACAACTTCCGCTGGCCAGGTGCTGACATCTTTGGTGATGGTACTTTCAATCATGAGTGGTTAAAGGCTTCGGATCCAATGGAACAAGCTCGCATGAAAGCGGACGCAGCATTCGAGTTTTATACCAAGCTGAATGTGCCTTATTACTGCTTCCACGACACGGATATTGCGCCAGAGGGCAACTCACTAAAAGAGTACGTTAATAACTTCCAAACAATGGTTGACGTATTTGAGCAAAAGCAAGTAGAAACAGGCATGAAGCTACTTTGGGGTACGGCAAATGCGTTCTCTAATCCTCGTTACATGGCTGGTGCAGCAACGAACCCAGATCCTAAGGTATTCGCTTACGCTGCAACACAGATTTTCAATGCAATGAATGCAACTCATCGTCTGGGTGGTGAAAACTATGTATTGTGGGGCGGCCGTGAAGGCTACGAAACTCTGCTAAATACAGACCTTCGCCAAGAACGTGAGCAACTTGGCCGTCTAATGCAGATGGTCGTTGAGCATAAACACAAGATCGGTTTCAAAGGCGCAATTCTGATTGAACCAAAACCTCAAGAGCCGACGAAGCACCAATACGACTATGACACAGCAACAGTGTACGGCTTCCTAAAACAGTTTGGTCTAGAGAACGAGATCAAAGTAAATATCGAAGCAAACCACGCGACTCTAGCAGGTCATAGCTTCCACCACGAAGTGGCAACGGCTACGTCTTTAGGTCTGTTCGGCTCTATTGATGCGAACCGCGGTGATGCACAACTTGGGTGGGATACAGACCAGTTCCCTAACAGTGTTGAAGAAAACACATTGGTTATGTACGAAATCCTGAAAGCAGGTGGCTTCACTACCGGTGGCTTCAACTTCGATGCTCGCGTACGTCGTCCATCTACTGACCTAGAAGATTTCTTCCACGGCCATATTGGCGGTATGGATACGATGGCGCTAGCGCTAGAGCGCGCAGCAGACATGATTGAAAACGATGTGCTTTCTAAAAATATCGCGCAGCGTTACGCAAGCTGGAATGAAGACCTAGGCAAGAGAATCCTTGGTGGTGACCTAAATCTTGAACAGCTAGCGACACTTTCAGTTGAGAAAAACATCTCACCGGTTAAGGAGTCAGGTCGTCAAGAGTACCTAGAGAACATCGTTAACGGTTTCATCTATAAGTAGTCTCTCGTTATTGTTACTTCTCATTTGCCTAAGTTAATCGTCGATTAGCTTAGGCTTTTTAGCTCACTGATTTGGAATATGACTATGCATCAAATTAATAATCCGGTTTTACGAGGCTTCAACCCTGATCCATCCATATTGCGTGTTGGTGACGACTACTACATCGCGACTTCGACCTTTGAGTGGTTTCCGGGTATCCAAATACACCACTCAAAGGATCTTGTGAACTGGAGTCTGGCCGGCCATGTTCTCACCCGAAAGTCACAATTAGACATGACGGGTATGGATAACTCTGAAGGGGTCTATGCGCCAACTCTGAGCTACTCTGATGGTAAGTTTTGGGTCTGTTATGCCAATGTACATTCTTGTAAGGGCGGTACTTGGATGGCAACACCAAGCTTTGTGGTCACAGCCGAAAGCATCGAGGGACCATGGAGTGAACCTATGTCGATTGGCAACTATGGCTTCGACCCCTCTTTGTTCCATGACGATGATGGCAAAAAATACATGCTAAATATGGTCTGGGATGGGCGTTCAAACACTAACTTCTTTGGTGGCATAGTCCTGCAAGAGTTCGATGCAGAGGAAGAAAAGTTAATAGGGTCGGTGCACAACATTTTCCCCGGCACACATTTGGGCTGTACGGAAGGCCCACAGATGCTAAAACGCAATGGCTACTACTATCTTATCACTGCAGAAGGTGGTACCGAACGCAATCATGCAGTCACTGTATGTCGCTCAAAAAACCTATTAGGTCCATACGAAGTGCATCCTAAGAACCCGATTCTAACGAGTCGCTTTCAAGAAGATGCCGAGTTATCGCGAGCGGGTCATGGCTTCCTAGTAGAGACACAAAACGGTGAATGGTACTTGAGCCATCTTTGTAGTCGACGAATCCAGAACCCAGAGGGTTATCAGTTCATCCCTAAATATGACAATGGCTTCTCTATTCTAGGAAGAGAAACAGCACTGCAAAAAGCCCACTGGCTGGACGACTGGCCATATGTCACATCTGGCAAGACACCTCTGATTACAGTAAAGGCGCCGGAATTGACGCCTTCCCTTTGGCCAGTCGAGCAAGAGAAAGACGACTTTGACGATAGTCAGTTAAACATTAACTTCCAAACACTCAGAGAGCCCCTAGATGAATCTTGGGGATCATTAACCGAGCGTCCAGGTTTTTTAAGATTGAAAGGTCGTCAATACCTCTATTCTCGTTATCAAAACAGCCTTATTGCGCGCCGCTTCCAAAGCCACTACGCACTGATTGAAACTAAGATGGAATTCGCTCCTACGTCCCCCTATCAGATGGCCGGGCTATGTGCTTACTACGCGAGAAACGGCCACTACTTTTTGAAAATGACCAAAGATGATATGGGGCAAAACGTACTACAGGTCGTTGGGAACATTAACGATCAGTATCAAGAATATGGTGAGCCTCTATCCATTAAAGATACCGACACCGTATACATGCGGCTAAGCCTCGAAAAACAATGGTATCAGTTCAGCTACTCCCTCGACGGCGAACGCTGGTCAAATCTCGGCGCCGCTTTGAACAGCACTCCGCTATCCGATGAAGGCGGCCCAGATATCTTCCGATTTACTGGAAGCTTTGCTGCACTATTTGCCTGTGATATCACCGGCCAAAATGCACCTGCCGACTTCGATTACTTTATTTATCGTGAGCTTGATTAAAGGTCTCGAAGAGAGTCTACAAGCACCGTAACTTTTTAAATTCATACCAATAGAGATAACGTTATGACCCATGCTACCGCTGAAAAAAAACCGACAAAAGCAATATCAGAGCCACTGGTAACGCATATCTATACTGCTGACCCTTCGGCGCATGTCTTTAACAATAAAATCTACATCTATCCTTCCCACGATGTAGAGAGCGAGATGCCGCAAAACGACGCAGGGGATCACTTTGATATGCGTGATTACCATGTCATTTCACTTGATGACGTGGGTGGAATCACCACAGACCATGGTAATGCCCTCGACATCAATGATGTTAAATGGGCTGAACGACAAATGTGGGCACCTGATGCTGCGCAAAAAGACGGCAAATACTACCTCTATTTTCCTGCTAAAAACTATCAAGGCGTGTTCCACATTGGTGTAGCGGTTAGTGATAGTCCAACCGGGCCATTCATCCCTGAAGATACCCATATCGAAGGCACCTTTAGTATTGATCCAGCCGTTTTCCAAGATGATGATGACCAATACTATATCTACTTTGGCGGGATCTCTGGCGGGCAACTTCAAAACTGGACTGAAGGTAAGTTTGGCGACGAGCAATACCCTTCACATGATCAAACAGCGCTTTGTCCATTAGTTGCTAAACTTGCTGGTTCAATGGTTGATTTGACAGAAACGCCTAGGGATCTGGTGATCATCGACGAAAATGGTGAACCTTTGTTAGCTGGTGATAACGAGCGTCGCTACTTCGAAGGCCCGTGGATGCATAAACACAATGGCAAGTACTACTTCTCATACTCAACTGGTGACACTCACAAAATCGTCTATGCGACCAGTGACTCGCCTTATGGTCCCTTCACCTATCAAGGCGTTATCCTAGAGCCAGTCGTCGGTTGGACTACACATCATTCCGTAGCCCAGTATCAAGGCAAATGGTATTTGTTTTATCACGATAGTTCGCTGTCAGGTGGTCAAACACATTTGCGCTGCATCAAGATGACAGAGCTTGTTCATGATGAAAATGGTCGCATTCAAACGATCTCACCTTACAAAGACCTCTAGTCGTTAATAAAAAGTGATAACGATTAAGCGGCGCCGCTTTTTTTGGTTTCGTTAACACTGGTCGTTTCGCTAAAATAAAAAAGCGCGTGAAACTCATTCACGCGCTTGTTCACTGTATTAGAGCTAACACAATACTCTAGTGATTGTGTCTTGGAAGCGTCTTAGACAACCTATCAAATTTAAGAGCACTATCGAACACCGCACCTTCATCCATTTGTGTTACCGATTGACGATAAATCTCTTGCCAAGGGGTCTGACTTGCAGGCACTGATGGTAGACCTCGTGATGCTTTTCTCTGCTGCCACTCTTGCTCAGAAACTAAGACGTTGCACCGGCCTTTATTGAGGTCAACTTGAATCCTATCCCCAGTATCAAGATAGGCTAATCCACCACCCGCTGCGCTTTCCGGAGACGCATGCAGAATCGAAGGGCTGTCTGAGGTACCAGATTGCCTGCCATCCCCCAAAGTCGGTAGGCTTTGAATACCACGCTCTAACAGATGCTTGGGTGGTTGCATGTTGACGACTTCAGCAGAGCCAGGCCAGCCAAGAGGTCCGCAGCCGCGAATGACCAATATGCAATTTTCATCGATATTCAGACTCGGATCATCGATACGTCTATGGTAGTCCTCGGAACCATCGAAGACGATGGCTCTCGCCTCAAACACGCCTTCCTTGCCAGGGACTTGCAGATACTTTTGTCTGAATTCATCCGTGATTACACTGGTTTTCATAATCGCGAAGTCAAACAAGTTGCCCTTCATTACGATAAAGCCAGCGTTGTGTTTCAGTGGCTCAGAATATGGATAAATCACCTTACGGTCATTCGTTTCTCGACCCTCAAGGTTTTGGCTGATCGTCCTGCCCGTAACCGTCAGCGCATTTCCATCAAGCTGGTCGTTTTGCAACAGCTCCCACATCACCGCAGGAACACCTCCTGCTCGATGAAACGCTTCACACAAATATTCCCCCGAAGGTTGCACGTTGGCGAGTAGCGGAATTTTATGTGAGTATTGTTCCCAATCCTCTGCGGTTATCTCAATTTGAGCATGTTTCGCCATCGCGACCAAATGCGGCTGAGCATTAGTAGAACCACCAATCGCAGAGTTCACTCGAATCGCATTCAAAAAGGCGGGTTTGGTCAAAATCTTCGACGGTCTTAAATCCTGATACGCCATCTCTACAATCTGCTTCCCAGTGTAATAGGCCATCTGTCCCCTTTCCCTATAAGCAGCAGGTATAGCTGCACTGCCGGGTAAAGTAAGACCTAGAGCTTCCGCCATCGCGTTCATCGTTGAGGCCGTGCCCATGGTATTGCAGTGACCAACTGAAGGCGCAGACTTCATAGCAAGATCCATAAACTGCTGCTCATCAATCTCCCCAGCAGCAAGCTTTCTACGCGATTGCCAAATGACTGTTCCCGAGCCTACTAACTTATCCTCATGGTGGCCATCTAGCATGGGACCACCGGAGAACACGATAGCGGGAATGTCTACCGTCGATGCTGCCATCACCGCTGAAGGCGTGGTTTTGTCACAGCCCGTGGTTAGCACGACTGCATCGATTGGGTAACCGTAAAGGATCTCCACTAATGAAAGATAAGCTAAGTTACGGTCAAGCGCTGCCGTTGGGCGCTTGCAGTTTTCAAATAGTGGATGTGTTGGGAATTCCAAAGGAATTCCCCCCGCCTCTCGAATGCCATCTTTAATGCGAGATGACAGCTCTAGCAACACGCGATTGCAAGGCGACATATCACTCCCTGATTGAGCAATACCTATGATGGGTTTACCCGAATGCAGCTCCTCAGGGGTCAATCCCGAGTTCATAAATCGCTCAGAGTAGAGCGCTGCTAAGTCAATGTGTTCTTCGTTGCAAAACCAATCTTGCGAACGAAAGCGCACATTGGGGCGATCGTTATTTCGGCTCATAGCTAAATTCCTCAAAATCAGCATGGCAGCCAAAGCCACTGATATCCGCGCAATGCAAACCGACAAAGGCGCCGGTAAAGAAGCCACGACCATCAATGTAATCATCAGATAGACGCCAAGCATCAAACACTACTGGCACGTCATGCCAATTTGTTCCGTCGAAAGAGTAGCTGTACTGATACGTCAATCCATTGACATTGACTCGCATCCAAATTGACGTCGTATCATGCTGTACGATAATTGGCTCATCGTACATATGGAAGCTCGCCGCTTGCTTGTCTACCTGCATAACACGAATACAGTTCTTCTTGAGTTCTTCGTCAAATTCAACCGCAAGGTAAGTCCAGTTGCTGGTGTTGTAGTAGCAACAAAGGCCTGCTGATTGCTGGAAGTTGGTAGAGTTAAACTCTAGCTTGGTAGAAGCGACAAACTCATGGTGTCGCCAACGAGTTGCCACCGTTGACTGCTCAAACAGAGATAACAGACTGTCGTTACCACGCAAACGCAGGTAGCCTTCGCGTTCATTTAGGCTGCCCAGTTTATCGCTAAACGGAATACGCAGCGTTTGCCAATGACCTTGTAGCGACTCACTGCTAAAGTCATCATAAATCGCTTCACTTTCAGCTTCGCTTGTAACGCCGAAGTCGGCTTCTGGTATCTCAAGTTTTGCAAAGTTACCACCGACCACCATCGGCCAGCCATCTTTCCACTCCAAACGGTCAATGCCCGTCTCACGTCCCATAGAACATGCTCCGCGCCCCCATCTTGCAAGTCTTGGACGGCCAGGGAACTTAAGTGGGCGACTCACTAGATAGGTGATATACCATTCGCCATCAGGAGTCTCTACCAATGACCCGTGACCTGCTTTTTGCAGTGGGTTGTTTGGTGTGTGCCACGTAGACATAAGGGCACCATGCGGAGACAGCTCATAAGATCCATAGATGTCTTTAGAGCGAGCAACTGTTACATGATGTTCAAAGCTCGTGCCACCCTCTGCAGTGATGAGATAGAAATAATCATCCTTTTTGTAGATGTGTGGTGCTTCCGTGTACTTGAGATCGGTGCCATCAAAGATTGAGCGTCGGTCTGTGACAAACTTATGTGTCTCTGGATCGTACTCTTGAATCACGATCTCGTTGATTGGGTCGCTGTGATTTCGTGGCCCCCAAGTTCGATAAACGTAGTACTTCTTACCATCTTCACCGTGGTGTAACGAAGGGTCAAAGCCACCATTACCCATCGGGATCGGGTCACTCCAAGGACCTTCGATATTGTCCGCGGTTACTAGATAGTTACGACCATTTTTCCATGGTGCATCGATGACTTTTACATCGGTATACAGTAGCCAGAATTTACCGTCAGCATAGCTAAGTGCCGGTGCCCAGATGCCGCCTGAATCAGGGTTACCTTTCATGTCCAACTTTTCTACCGTATCGAGCGGCATCGACGCCAGTTTCCAGTTTTTCAGATCCTTAGAGTGGAAAATACGCACGCCCGGAAACCACTCAAACGTTGATGTTGCGATGTAGTAGTCATCCCCTGCTCGGCAAATACATGGGTCTGGGTGAAAGCCTTTAAGAATTGGATTATTGATCATTGTGGGTTCCTTACTTAGCAACTGCAGGTGTGAGTTCTTCTTGGTCATTGTCTGTCGTCTGATTCTTGCGTTTCGCTTCAAGAGTCGCAGCGACCTCGTTAATTGTTTTGGTATCTAGTCTGTATATGGACAGCATGTAGTACATACCCGCGTAGAGAATTACTGGCGCGACACAGAACAAGAACTTAATAGTTTGTAGAATATTGTCTGGTTGAACATCGAGTGAGGCGTCATAACTCATCCATGCGAGAACCCAGCCGATTAACGCACCACCGATTGCCAATCCCATTTTTAGGCTGAACAGGTATGTCGCGAAGACCAGCCCATCTAGTCGACGGCCACTTCTTACTTCTTCATAGTCAATCACGTCAGAGGCCATTAGCCATTGCACCGGTGTTGTTGTGTTGAAGATAAATAGGTAAACAATGTTGATAGCAAACAGCATTACCGTGTATTCCGCTGGTGCAAAGTACAGTGCCAAGCTCAGAATTGAGTAAACGATGATAATGATCTTGAACGATTGGATTCGGTCATACTTAGCGAGTAAATGTGCCGATAGAAGCGATCCCAGCATCGCAGCAATACTTCCGTACAACAGGAACTGACTGGTCAGCTCTGGGCGCTCCATTACGTACTTAACAAAGTACAGCGTCACACCACCACGAATAACGTTTGAACACGTTGCCATGGATTTAAACAGACACATGATGCGCCATTCACGGTTAGCAAACAGTAACTTAAAGTCCTTAGAAACGTTAACTGAGCTTTCTTCATCAAACACGTTTCTTTCGCGTGTCGTCTTAAAGCTAATTGTCAGTAGGATGGCGCCAACGACACCCAAAATACACATTGCGCCAAAATAGCCTCGTTGTGCATCACCCTGACCGATAATGTCTACTAACGGTAGCGCAACACCGGAAATAACAAGGCCACCAGCCGCTGCACAGAAGAATCTAACTGATTGTAACGAGTGACGTTCTTGTGGATCATTGGTGATCGCTCCTGGCATCGCACAATATGGAACGTTGATAAAGGTATACACCAGCGTCAACGAGATATAGGTGATGCTGGCGTAGATAATCTTACCTATCTCAGAGAAGTCCGGCGTATAGAAGGTCGCCATACTCGTAAGTGCAAACGGTATGGCACCCCACAATAGGAAAGGACGGAAGCGTCCAAACCTGGTGCGAGTTCTATCGACCAACGATCCCATTAGAGGGTCTGTAATCGCATCCAGAATACGAGAGACAAGAAACAATGTCCCCATTATCCCAGCAGGTATGCCGAAAACATCAGTGTAAAAGAACGCAAGAAGTATCATGGTTGCGTTCCAGATAAATCCACAAGCCGTATCACCCAAGCCGTAGCCGATTTTTTCTTTGAGGGAGATCTTTTCCATTTTTTACCCTTTGATGATGTTGGTGGTTTGCAATAGTTCACGAATGCGAACGGCAGCGCTGTCAGAGATTGAATCGCAAGGAGCCATCGTGCCTTGACTGAACTCGACCCCAACTAAGTTGATCGCTGCTTTGACGACTGGAAAGAATGGCGCCTGAATCTGGTACATCTCACTAAGCTCAGACACTCGACGATGCTGGTTCATAAACGTGTCCCAGTCTCCCTTTTGGAAGGCTTGATACACACCGCACGTCAGACTTGGCGCGAAATTGGAGGAAGAAGGAATCGCGCCGTCACCACCAATGAGCAAATTGTTAGCCAAATGCTCATCAAACCCAGACAAGATACGGAAGTTAGGATGTTTCGCCTTTACCTTCATCACATAGTTACGTGTGCTTACAATCTCATCAACGGTATCTTTGATGCCGATGATGTTCTCGACATCGTTCGCAAGGCGCTCAACAAGTTCTACCGATAGAAATTGAGATGTTAGCTTAGGGAAGTTATACAGAAATACTGGTGCATGTATCGACTCAGCGACGGAGCGGTAATAAAGGTAAAGCCCTTCATCACTGTATTTCACATATGACGGATTGACGACGATGACCGCATCTGCACCAGCCTCTTCCGCATGCTGTGCGAGTTCAATCGTTTCAGCAATCGAGTGAGCAGCCACACCAATCATGACGGGTTTACGCTTATTGGTATGTTGAATACAAAATTCAGCAATTTGCTTTCTCTGTTCCTTTGGCATCGCGCTAAACTCGCCAATGGTACCGAGAAATAGCATCCCGTTTACCTCAGACTCCACTATGTGATCGATTAATATAGCCATGTCTTTCGGTACAAACTGTCCCGTCGCATCGATGGCCGTTGGAACTGGAGGAATAACTCCTTCCCAGCTATTTTCCATTGTCATGTTTGACTCCGTGATTCACTTTACTTTTACAGTTAGTGACCAAACAAACGATTTTCTCAACATCGAAAACTAGACCTAGAGCTTGATATTAATCGTTGGTCACAGGGTGGTTACCGGTAACATCTGGAGCTACTATATTGATAATTTGCTCGGAGTAATGAGATTCGAATTTGATAAGCAAAAAAAAGAAAAGGCCAAACAAAAAAACGGTATGTGCAGACATACATTGTCGTTTTTCGGCTCACTTTAAGTGTTCAAATAAATTTCTATTCGTAGAAAGAGAGGTGCTGTCGATATGGAAGGGATACAGGTGCCTAGTAGTAATAGCGAGTTGTGAAGGCAAGGTAGTAAGGCAACGCTCACTTCTCTTCCCTAGCTCTAATGCTCCTCTTATCAGCTAATCTCTGAATTAACAGTTACGCCAAATTAAAGTTCAATGGAAGTAAATTACGGACATTGATCACACTTTTGTTTCATAGTATAGTTAATCCACTAACTTTGGTAACAAATTACAAGAAATGTTAATATGTTGTCAGTGATTAAAAATTTATTTGTACCAACTAAAGACTATGCGGGTCGTAACATTGATTCAGTCATTGAAAGACTAGCAGCACAAACTCATACCGATATCCATGCTTGGTCATACCTTAATGAATCGGCCGTGTATGAAAATACAAGAACGGGTATGCGCGTTTATCGTCACGAGGTATCGAAACGTGCCGCGCAATAGCAAAGCAGTGACTTCATGTCATCTAGCTTTTATAGCAACACATATAACTAAGCCCGCTCAACATGAAGCGGGCTTTTAGAATTTGAGTTAACTTGAACGACTCACATTAACGCGCTATTTAACATGGTCGATCCCCCTCTCTCACCACCCACTTACCGTCAGAGGTACGCTTCACATCACTTGAACATTGCCATGAATGTCACGAATCGCTGACAAGAAATCTGGCAAGTTCAGACTTGAACTCATCCAACTTCGTTTGCGACCTTAAACCAAAAAAGTACAAACGCGAGATGTATCAGTACTCGCGAATTCTTTCTGCTATTGATGCGCTCTCTTGCTCACTGGCTTTAAACATCTCATAACCAACGACTGCTTCCACATACCAACACCTGTCAAAGCAAGCGCTGGGATGAACCCCCATAGCGTCGCGGCCACATATGCTTCATTACTTGCTAACGGCGAGTAGAACGCAGCACCAACCAGTAGTGCTAATGCTATATGTGTCCATCTCAATACGATTCTTATGTTCTTACCATTCATAACGCTTTCCTTCGGCTCTGAGTTTCTAAGCACCAAGATAAAGTGATTATCTCGACGGCTCTTATACGTGCGACAAACGGTATTGACAGGTCGTGAGTTGCTCTACCAGAGGATAAATAGTGAATGGGAGTAATCAGAATAAAGAGATCAGGTTATTGGAAGTGGGTAGAAATGCCACACGGCTTTGTTGTTGATATCGGCCAAAGTGCATGCGCTAGTCAGCTGCTTTGTAGCGAGACTTCAGCATGACATCAAAATTAGTGAACGAATATCATGAAACTGATCGTAAGATTCTGATTTAGTTAATTATGCTTCGGAAACAAAGCCTGCTGGTTAATTAGAGCTCCCTAACTTATCAAGGACTAATCTGACATTCTCAATAAACAATCGAGACTTTTTAGGCAAGTACTCTCTACTGGGATAAATAGCGTAGATAGCAAATGAAAACTGTTGTGGCTCGATACACGCAAGAGCGAGCTTTCCTTGCTTTACTAGTTCTTCAGCTAGAAATTTGGGTAACCTAGCAATACCATGATTTGAAAGTGCGAGCTCTAAAGCAAGTTCAGGGCTGCCAACGTTGTACCTGGGCTTAAGTTCAATGATTTTAACTTCTCCTCCAATGGTAAGCTTCCAATTTTTTGTTGCATCCGGATCCGCCGAGGAGTAAATAATGCCCAGTCGATCGATATCGTCGGTGGTGCCAATTCTCCCGTTTTGCGCGAGGTACATTGGGCTAGCATAAAAATCCAACTCTACATCTCCAAGATATTGGCCAATCATCTCGCAGTCATTCGGCGTATCAATATGCAGCATGACATCATAGACTACTCTATTTAACTGAGCCTGCCTTCCTTCGCTTAACACCCAATTAACCGTCATTTGCGGAGCATTTTTCGATAGATCATTGATAACTGGCATAACCAACTTTGCCATTCCAAGCGAGGAAAATACCGTAAGCTCACCCGAGAATTCTGATTGATGACTGCGAATTTCTCGTGTCGCCTGTCCAATTTTGTTCACAATAGCTTGCGCATGTTTAAGAAACAACTCACCGCTTTGCGTCAATGTGATACCGTGCGAATCACGAATCAATAATTGAGATTGCAGCGACTTTTCCAGCGATTGAATTCGGCGACTTAAAGCCGAGGGGGATAAGCTTAGGTGGGTCGATGCTCGTGTATAACTTTTGTACTCTACGACGGTAACAAAGGCTTCTATATCATTGGTGTTCATTACAACCTCCCTGTTTATCTCTGCAGATTATCACAGTTTGGTTGCAAGCAAACTCACAGCACCGACCTATTAACGATTTGAAATATATTACCTTTTACTGATGAATTAAAGTTTGTTCACGACGCCAAATGAGGTAGTTATCTAAGCTTATTTCGTGTGCATTTTTTGAGTATGCAATGAGCAGTTGAAAGAAAACAAAATGTATACCAGGCCAAACGACGCCTGACATTATAAAAGTGAAGTTTAGAAAACAGGCAACATAGCAAATCAACACGCGATAATAACCAATGATCAGCAAAATACCGATGAACACTTCTAATACTGGGATAAGGATATTGAGCATCGGCGCTAGCGGTATAAACAAGCTTTCAACAAACCAAAGCCAGATGGATGCGCCCCACTCCCCTTTTGCGGCTTGAAATTGCACGATGCTGTGTTCGCTAAGCACAAAGTAATTGAAAAAGCCTACGATACTGAAATCAGAAGTTAGTTTATTGTAACCAGCGATAAACCATAGATATCCGTAGTAAACTCTAATCAAAGAAAAGACATAACCAATCGTCCGGTTATTGGTCAAATTTTGGTTTAGGGTGTCTATGTGTGCCATACATTCTCCATTGTCACACGATTTTGCAGTGACATCGATTATCACTAATCGCCGAATGTAGGAGAACAGAAAGTGATGCAACCTTGAATTGCGAATCCTGCAACCAAGCACCAAATCATCATTCAATTTGACCTAAAAACTGTTTCGGTGTTAACCCCCTTTGATTCTTAAACATTCTATTGAAACTCGCTACATTGTCATAGCCAATGGATTCAGCAACAAATTTGGGGGGATGACCCAACAACATTTGCTCGATAGCAAAATGACTTAAAACGTGACCGCTTAGCACTCTATAGCTCAAATCTCTCTTAGTTAGCTCCCTTTGTAGTTGCTGTATCGAACACCCTGCAAGCGTCGATACCCTAGAAATAGTAGGGAATCCATAGTGGCGACTGTACTTGATTAACTCTGATATCGTTTTGATACTGTCATCTGGGTTGGGCATATCAAGCAGGTTATCTAAATCGCTATAGGTCATTGCGAGATTAGAGCTCAGCCTCGATTGAGTTTGAAAGGGAAGAAATCGATAATGTGAAGGAAACCAAATCTCCGATTGAGCACTGCCCCATGTGACATCACAGCCGAAAATATCCTCATAGACAGCGCTGTTGTCACGATATCCGCAAAGAAACACCCTATGCGGTTTGTAATCTTCACCGAGGTAATATTGCATGATTTTGAGCAGAAAAAGGCCGTGACGAATGCTGTCATGAATCTGAGCAATATTGCTTAATGATGTGGTCGTGTATGTCCACTTTACGATGTTCCCCACGATTGCAGTACTCAAGTTCGCCCCCGAGTTGGTGCAAGGCATACCATTGCTTAAACGACGCAAACACATAGCGAAGTCAGTCGCGGAAAGTACCCACCTTCCCAGTGAACCCAATCTGTTTATCGGTAAATCAGCCATGGTATTGATGACAAAGTCATGGTCAGGCACAAGTGCGTCAAGCTCCTCATACAGCTTAGAAAGTTCGTTCAAAGGCACCAGTGACATTGAGTCTTTAAAAACTTGAGGCGGAATTGACAGTTGTTCTGGGGCAAGCCGATAACGATTTAGCACCTGTTTATAGAAATCGATAAAATCAAACGCTCTTACAAAGCACACCCTATTCATAACACTTTACATCAACATCTGTATACAATGAACATAAAATGTCACTAATCATTTATTGATGCAAGTATCAAAGCAGAATTCGCTCAAATTCATGACAAGAGGTAAAACCATGGTTTTACAGCAAAGTCCTTTATTCGTAGGAACCAGTGCTGACTTCGCTATACACATTGTGGCATTGGTTGCATTGCTTGCGTCTGTCGGAGCGGGTTTATATGGTTTTTGGCGAGTCCACGAACTCCCTATCGACAAAGCCCACCGACAAAATCACAACCAAGTGGGTCTTATCACAGTACTAACATGGATTGGGTTTATATGGCATTGGGTCTGGGTAGTCGCGGTTTTCCTCGCATTTATTGATCTAGAAAAAGCCGTAATTTCTATAAGAGATACGTGGCACGGAGCGTCAGACAACAAGTTGAACGATCGAGAGGTATAATATGTTAGAAGGTTTAGCTGTTTGGGCTCTATTCATCTATCTTTTGCGTTGGGCTGGCATGCCTTGGAATCGCTTTACTAAAGTTTTCGCTTATCTTGGCGGTACAAGCTGGTTAATGTTTGTCTGGGTTGGTTTACTTAACTACGCTCCAATGGATTTATCGGGAGGTGCGTTGGTTCAATCTCCTCATATCCAACTTCGACCAGATTCAACCAATGTGACAGGAAAAGTAACCTCAATAGAGGTCAAACCCAATCAAATAGTGAGCAAAGGTCAGTTGGTTTACACAATCGATGACACCTTGTATAAGTCGAAGCTGACTCATGCTGTGGCGGTCACGGAAGCGGCAAAATTAGCCGTTGAGCAAGCGTATAAAGATACTGATATAGCCCACGCATCCTATGGGACTGCCCAGCAGAAGATAATTACAGCCAGGGCACGAATAGATGGAGCTACAACCGATCTTGATTATCAAACCGCTATGCTGTCTCGCTACAAAAAGCAGAACAAAGCATCTAGTAATTCAATCACGCAAAGCGATATTGATAAGCAAGCTAGTCTAACCAAATACTCTGAGTTAGCTCTAGAGGCATATGAGGCTGAGCTGGCCGCTTTAGAAATCGAGAAATCTAAAGCACGCTTTAGTGTCGAAAAGGCACAATCCACTATTGAGGTGCGACTTGCCGAACTTGATAAATCGATTGAACTTCAAGACCAAGCCGCTTGGGATCTGAAAAGCACAAAAGTGCGAGCCCCGACCGATGGTTTTGTCACTAACTTTATTCTACGAGAAGGGCAACGGGTCTCGGTCTTACCCCGAATTCAAATGTACACGGATGAAAAGTATGTTTTGATGAGAGTGAATCATCAAGCTATTCGAAATATTGCTTTCGGCGCGCCAGCAGAGTTCTCTTCCTCAGTGTATCCAGGGAAAATATTCGCAGCGGAAGTAGAAGGGATTGTTGAGGCAACAGGTGAAGCGCAAAGCAATTTGTTTGGTTGGGATCAAAATGTAAACAATGTGGCACAGAAAAACCTTCATAACAAAACACATTTCGTCCGTTTAAAGATCGTCGAACCTGAAGGTTATGACATACCGGTGGGTTCCGTGGGGCATGCGTGGGTTAGTGGGCGTAAACCCGTCGCATTAATGAGTTTTTTAGATATGATTAGGGCAATCATAATTCGCATGAACTCACAGCTCTATTATTTTTACTCGGTTTGAAAAACTCACACCCCCTGACAAGCTAGTATCGACTTACCTGCTAGTGGCGATAAGCACATCTTTTGGCAATGGTGCGTACGACACAAGGAATTGCCATGATGCCATACGAATTAAGCGAGCTATACTCTTTGTGGAATCATTATATAATTTTCAATGAAGACTATTAATTAACGCATACCGTCACCCAAACCATGAAAATAAAATCTCATATAACCTCACTCACAAGATCATCATTTGATAATGATCATGATATATATTTCATATATTACATGATTTTGAAACCTTTCATAACCATCATCATTTAACACATAGCATCAATTTAAAAACCTGTGATTGGTCGCTTTCTAATCCATGAAACGAAACCGCATTCAAAAACATCCTCAACTTTTTATATGATAAATTACCACAATAAAATCAACAGGTTATGGTCAAATCTCGAAAATCAATTTGTTTCATAGATTAATTACCCCTAATTAGATGTGAAGCCAATCTATATTTTCATTCATTTCATTCCTTAAGATTATTGATAACAAAAACAACCAAGTATCAAAATAAACTTATAAGGAAATAGTATGTACCATCTTAGAAAACTTCCTGTTGCCGTAGCAGTGGCTGCATCTCTGGTCTCTTTTTCATCTTTTTCAGAAACTGAAAGTAACAATTCGGCTCAAATTGAAGAGCTTACAAAACGTATTCAAGAGCTGGAAACTAAAGTTCAAGAAACGGATTATATTTATGACCAACAGCCAGCCGTTCTCACTCCGGATTTTGAGCCACCTCAAGGCCTTATTTTCTCTGGTTATGCTCGTTATGGCATGCACTATTCAGATAGCGACTCAGCTTATATTGATGTCGGTAGTTCTGGTCGCTCAGTGGGTCGTCTTGGTAACGAAGCAAACGGTGGTGAAATCCAGTTTGCGTACGCTAAAAAAGCAGATAACGGCGCGGTATGGGACATTGTTGCCATGTTTGACCAATGGGGCAACCGCGCCTGGGGCTCAGAAGGTGGTGTGAACCTTAAGAAAATGTACGCAGGCGTAACTAATGTCTTCGAAAGCCAACCAGAGCTATACATGTGGGCTGGTCGTGACTTCCACCAACGTCCTCAACAGGGGCTAAACGACTACTTCTGGATGTCACATGATGGTCAAGGTGGTGGTTTCAACAACTTAAATCTTGGTGGTGTCAAACTTGATATGGGTATAGTGGGTCAGGTCGATTCTGAAACGGGCGCACTAGGCAACGACAACGGCAAGTACGCACTAACGTCAAAACTACACGGCATTGACTTAGGGATTGGCGCTCTGGATCTCTATGCTAACTACGGCTTTGCATCGAAGCAGGCGGATGTATCTGTTCAAGACAATAATTCTTGGCAACTGGGTGCGACGTTGGGTCTTGGTGCATCAAACAAGTTCGTTTTTAAGTATGCGGACAACTCAGACAACAGCGCTTTCGATTTGAACGATGATCTTAAAGTCATCTACGCGAGTTTAGAAGGTGGTATTAGCCCGACGGATGCATTTAAAGTGGATTACCTAGCCTCTTTTAAACAACTAAACGGTGAAGACACGTCGGATCGCAATGAATACTCTGTTATTGCTCGTCCTATGTACCAATGGGATGACGTTCATTCTACCTGGTTAGAAGCGGGTTATGCGATGGAAGATCACGATGACAACACTGAGAAAAAAGGTTGGAAAGTGACGCTCTCTCAAAACGTATCACTTGGTGGTTTGCCATGGAGCCGTCCAATGCTGCGCTTCTACGTAACAGCAGGCGACGTTAAAGCAACTGACGTTGAGAAAGTTGATACGTTAGCAGCTGGCGCAATGTTTGAAGCATGGTGGTAATTAACAACTAGGGTTCCCACTGTTTGGGCCTGACAAGTCAGGCCCTTTTTTCCCACTATTTGTCTGCACTACGAACTCCACATTCACACCATTTGTATTGACCACCTAGGAGTTTATTCGATGAAACTGTCATCAATCGTCACTCGAATTTACATTAGCTTCTTTATTCTTATCGCCATTATGATGGCTTCATCTTGGTATGCGATTCAGTCTACTTCGAAAATGACTGATCGAATTGAATCCATCACTCATGAATCAACACCACTTATGATGCACACATCGGCGTTGACCATAGCTTTCCTTGATATTAATCGAAGCCTTACCCGCTACTTGGCCGCAATGTACATCGATGAGCTTGAACCTTTAGCCACGGACATTAAAACAAAAAATGCCTACTATCACACCGAGGAGCAATGGATATCACAACACTTAGAGTTCAATACAAGCACCCAAGAAACACTCTCTATTATTAAGTCTGGTAGTGCTGAAGTGCTGAAACAAATCGCGAATGTAACCGACTTGTATGAACAATTCCTCGACCTCAAGGATCAAGATGACTTCCAGCAATCAAAGTTTCAGCCGATTGTTAATCAACTGACTTCTGATCTCGTCAGTGGATTATCCAATGCAAGCAATTCGAATGAGCGCGCTGCTATCCAAGGTCTACTATCACAACTGAGTGTGCTCAGCGTGGATGCCAACAAAGCCTTTTCGATGCAAGATATTGTCGAGCTCAATGCATCAAAGCGCAACTTCTCCTCTCGCCAAGAGCGCTTTCAACAAGCCGTCGATGTGTTGCGAACCGCTTCCCCTGCTCTTTCTCGCTCTACTGAACAAGCAACTAAACTATTCTCAACTCATCTATTTAGTAAATCTGGTGCAATGAGCCTGCATATTAAGGCTTACGACCTATTCGACCAACTATCGACACAAAGAGCACACTTAACTACATTAATCGACACTCACCTAACAGCCATTCAACAGCTCTCTGACTATGCAGACTCGAGCACAAAAACCGTAGAAACGGAGGCGATAACCAGTGCTCACCACGTGGTTTCTGTCTTGATTGGCGTGCTTATTTCGTCAATCCTCATTGCTCTTGTTATTGCCATTCGCCTTGCTACCTCAGTTAGGAGGCCAAGCAAACAAGTACAAAATGCACTAGAACACCTAGCACAAAAAGATCTCTCGGCAAAAGTAGAATGTCAGAGCCGCAACGAGTTTGGAAGCATTGCCAACAAAGTGAACCTGGTTTTGGAGCACTTATCTGATGTAATATTCCAATTGCGCAGCTCTGCAGATCAACTTAATCAAGCATCTATTGAGAACCAACAAACCAGTGACCAACTTACCGAAGACATAACGCGTCAGACGATGCAAACCACTCAAGTTGCGACCGCAATGAAGCAGATTGAATGTGCTGTCAAGGAAATTGCTCAATCTGCCAACGATACGCTTTCTACTGTAACAGAAGCAGTTGACCTATCTTCTCAAGGACAAAGTGCGATTAATGCCAATGCTAATCTGCTAGGCACTCTGTCCTCTCGACTTTCGGAGTCAACGGCGACGATAGAAGAGTTGGAACAAGAAGTTGCAAGTATCGAAACAATTTTGGAAGTCATCTCAGGGATTTCAGAGCAAACAAACCTACTGGCACTCAATGCCGCCATTGAAGCCGCTCGTGCGGGCGAACAAGGAAGAGGATTTTCAGTTGTGGCTGATGAAGTACGAGTACTGGCTGCAAAAACCACCAACTCGACCTTTGAAATTAAGCAGAAAATAGAGCAGCTACAAACCAGTACTGAATTTGCGGTCTCACAAATCAACCTCTGTGCTCATGATATGAACCAATGTATCACTCAAGCAGGTAGTGTCGAACAGAATCTAAAGGGCATACACCTTCTACTTAACGACATTGAAAATCGCAGTACCAACATCGCTTCAGCAACAACGGAACATCAATCGGTTGCCAGTGAGGTAACAAGCAGTGTCAATGATATTTTCAAGCTATCAGAATCGAGTGCTGACAAATTTAAATCCCTCACTCAACATGGGCTTAGTTTAGAACAAATGGCAGAAAAACAGTTAACACTCACCGCTAATTTCAAGCTTCCGCTAGATAAAAGATTAGTACCATTACCAGAATTGAAATAGTCAAGGAAAATACGAAAATACAGCGAGAAAGAATGAAACAAAAAACTGCCAATAGTTAGGATTAGTTACACAGCTTACATTCACTACACTTATGAAAGATCCATATGCTGGGTATATCAAGCTATCTTCATAAACACGAAATAGCTTGATACTCCGCACAAATCGAGTAAATCAAACTAACTAAAAATTGGGTAATAATATTAATATCACTTTATACCTTCGCTATGCTGCTTAAGCCATAATAATGAAAAAGAAAAAAAAATCCGCCACGGTTTACGATGTGGCTAAACTCGCCGGTGTGTCACCCAGTACTGTCTCACGCTTTCTTAACCGTACCACCTACGTATCAGATGAGAAAAGTGAACGCATTGAGGATGCGGTTAAAAAGACCGGATACAAGCCTAGTTTCCAAATGCAACAGGATTTGAGTCGACGTTCAATGACTATCGGCGTGTTAGTACAACACCCAGATAGCCCTTATACCTCTACTATCGTCAACGATATGGAGAAGACGCTGATAAGCAAAGGCTACTCTTTAGTTATGGCCTCTGGACACTGGCAAAACAAGCTGGAAAATCATGCGCTTGACTACTTAATTAAAAGCAATGTTGACGGCATAATTATTGTTACTGGGAACTTAGACAACCAAAAAATAATCTCGACAGCGAAGTCGATTCCTGTTGTTACGGTTGGTTACGATATTAAGGGAGACAGCATTTGTTCGCTTAACCTTGATAATGTCATGGGTGGTTACATCGCTACTCTTCATTTACTCCAGCAAGGCCACAAAAATATTGCTCATATCAAGGGATTATCATCACAACCTGATGCATCTGCACGTTTTGAAGGTTATAAACAGGCACTTAGTGAAGCCAGCATCCCGGTCAACTCCAAACTGGTCAAAAGAGGCGATTTTGGTATGGATTTGGGCTACAGTGCAACAAAAGAGTTAATCGACTCCAACATCTATTTTTCCGCAATTTTTGCAGCCAATGACCTTACCGCCTATGGTGCTATCAAGGCACTGCATGACAACGGCCTTAAGGTTCCTCAAGATGTTTCCGTGGTTGGTTTTGATGACTTACCGACTTCAAAATACTTTACGCCCGCTCTCACCACGCTAAGGCAGCCGATTGAAGAGATAGGAACTGTATGTGCAAACTCTATTCTGAGTATGGTTTTAAAAGGCCAATATGAAGCTAGAATGCCACCTATAGATTTAATAATTCGTCAGTCAACAAGCTCTATATTTAATAAAGGCTAGCTTATAAAACCAGAATAAAAGCCCACGTAACCATACGTTGGCTTTTATTTTTAAACCAACTATTACTAGCGTGCGTGATCTAAATCAAATAATAAAGTCAGATACATTCAACTAACGGTTCAAGCTCTCCAATACACATCCACACAAGTTCACAAAATTCCTACAAACGCATATTTATCATCTATTACAAACTTTAACCCTCTTCTTACCATTGCTATTTTTATTATTGAAAGAAACGCATCATTAATAAGGAAATCATTGGTTATGAAACGCACTAAATTATGTAATTTATCGATAGGAAAAAGAGTTCTTTCCTTGACGTTACTGGCAGCTTCCACTCAGTTGGCATATGCCGTTGAACCGCTCACTGTTTCTGGCAACCAGGTGTTAGCTGGGGGCGTCGCTCAGAGCTTTGCTGGCTCAAGTTTATTCTGGAGCAACACCAATTGGGGTGCAGAGCGATTCTACACTGCCGCGGATGTTAAAGCTGCGAAGACAGAACTCGGGGCAACGTTAATCCGCGCTGCAATAGGCCATGGCGCAACCGGGGGTCTAGAAGATGACTGGAGTGGTAACATGGCAAGGCTCGAAACCGTTATCGAAGCCGCTATTGCTGAAGATATGTATGTCATCGTTGATTTCCACAGTCACTATGCTCATAACGACTGGGCTCGTGCTGAAGCGTTTTTTACCCACGTAGCAACCAAATATGGCCACCATGACAATATCATTTATGAGGTCTACAACGAGCCACTCCAAGTCAGCTGGAGCAATGATATTAAGCCATATGCCGAGTTCATCATCGACAAGATTCGAGCTATTGACCCTACGGGAATCATCGTCGTCGGCACGCCTAACTGGTCTCAAGATGTGGACATTGCCTCTTACGACCCTATTAATCGCCCTAACATTGCTTATACCATCCACTTTTACGCGGGCACCCACGGTCAATCTCTGAGAAACAAAGTGCTCACCGCCTTAAACAATGGCATTGCCCTATTTGCTACTGAGTGGGGCACCGTTAACGCAGATGGTGATGGTGCGGTCAATCAAGGTGAAACAGATGCCTGGATGGAGCTGTTCAAGACATACAACATTAGCCATGCGAACTGGTCGGTCAATGACAAAGCAGAAGGCGCATCTATGTTCACTCCTGGTGGTAGTTGGGGCAACTACACGGAATCGGGTTTGAAGGTAAAAGAGATCATTTCTAACTGGCCAACGAGTGCTGGAGGCGGTGGTGGCGAAAGCGATCTCACGGGTCCTTGTAGCGTAACTGCCCTTCCGGGTCGCATTGATGCGGAAAGTTTTTGCTATGCGAAAGGGTTAAAATTTGAAGATACAACCGACGCAGGTGGAGGCCAAAACCTTGGCTTTACCGATGACGGTGATTGGATAACATTTGACATTGATGCTCCTAAGGCAGGCAAGTACGAAATCACTTACCGAGTCGCTTCTGAGCACGCAAATGCTGGTGTGATTCAGATAGAGCAAGGCGGTGGAAACGTAACGTATGGTGAAATTACGGTAAGTGGTACCGGTGGATGGCAAAGCTGGCAAAACATCACTCATACCATTTCACTGCCGGATTCAGGTCAACATACCGTGGCGCTATTCGTTAAAACTGGTGGTTGGAACTTAAATTGGTTCGAAATGAAACCAGTTGATGGAGACGTTACTCCTCCTACCGGATCTTGTGACAACGTCACTACTCATCCAAACTGGCTTCACGCTGACTACGAAGGCGGTCCAAATACGCACTTGCTTGAAGGTTTATGAAGGCAGTAAGTATCGAGCCAATTGGTATACCAGTTCGATTCTAGGAAGCGACGCCTCTTGGTCACTGATTGGAAGCTGCCAATAACTAAACTGCGTTTTTAATTACATGAGCTGGCTCGGGTAGCCAGCTCAAATTACTTTTTGTGAGCCATCCCCTTTTTAAACATCGATAACGTGCTAGTTTATTGTTTTAATTGATTTTATAAGTTGAATGCCAAGCTCAAAACCTACCCTCAATGACATTGCGCTAGCCGCATCTGTCTCTATATCGACTTTGAATCGCTATATTCATCAGCGTGGCTTCGTGAGCCGTGATAAACAGCTAAAAATACAGAAAGCCATGGCCACTCTAGGCTATCAGCCGAAGCCAACAAAATACAAAGTGACAGACAAATTAAATTATCTGGTTGGCGTGCTTTCTCCGTACGCACTTTGTCCACACAGCAATGCCATTTTGTCAGGTCTTGAGGGTGAGCTAGGCAAATATCAGCTCTCCCCTGTTGTCATGATAGGTAACTGGAACAATGCACAAGAACTAACACGCGTTAAGCAACTAATTCACCAAGGGGTGGATGCTCTTGTCGTAATTGGCAGCAGCTTAACCGCCCCACAGCTTACCGATATCGCCCTACAACTTCCTATCATTACGATTGGTGGCCACGATATCAAACACCCAAACATTCACTGCATTAGCAATAGTGGATTAGTCGGGGGGTACATGGCGACAAACCACCTGTTAAGGCTCGGTCATACCGACATCGTCTACCTTTCAGGCTTAGTCTTTCACCCAGATTCTCAGCAGCGACTTCTCGGCTACAAGCAGGCACTTGATAAAGCCGGTATTGATTATTGCCCCGAGCGAGTCGTCAATGGGAAGTTCGATGTAGCCAGTGGACGCGATGCAGTGCGCAAGCTCCTTTGCCAAGGCGTGCAATTTACCGCCATTTTTGCTGCCAATGATCAAATGGCCTTTGGAGCGATCAGTGCGCTCAAAGAGGCCGGTATACAGATACCGCATCAAGTTTCCGTTGTCGGATTCGATGATCATGAAGTGTCTGCGGTATTTACCCCGGCGTTAACCACCCTTCGCCAACCGTCCCTCCAGTCCGGTCGACTTGCGGCTACACAAGTTGCTAGCGCTCTTGGCCTCTTCGTTGAAGAAGAATATCAAACCAGCGAGGATGACTTTGTTCGCTTGATCATCCGCGACTCCTGCGATGAAAACAATAAAATTAAAGACGAAAAAAAGGGTTAGGATATCCTCCTAACCCTTTGTATCAATCTATTGATATCTTTTCTCTGCTTTCTGCAATTAGTATAAATAAGAGAAAATCATACCCGGTCTGAAGTAGCGCCCAGCGGTGTATTTGAGCCCTGTATTGAGCAACCAAGTATGTAGCTTGACCGCCTGTTCGTCAGCCATAGCTTCTGTAAACACGCTACGAAACTCAGCAAAGTCCGACGTCAAATCTGGATTTACTCTGCCATCAGTCAAAATACAATTTGTTGCTTTCAGACTTTGCAGCCATTGTTCAGCCGTGGATTCCGCTACGCCAAATTGCTCGACTAAATCAGACTGAGAAACAGCCACTGAGCAGTTAAACCCTTCTGGTGCGGCGAATGGGATCTTCGCGTAGTGGTAGAGCGCTGTATAGACAGAATCAATCAAAGCCTCAGCTTGCTGCTGTTTTCCTGCAAGTTTTAGCGCCGTTGCAGTACTGAACTGCACACCAATCCAAACGTCTTGTGCCTGAAACGCATCATGGGGTGCGCCATCGCATAGGGTCATGTTAGCCACACCCAACTTCGGACTATTCTCTCTGAAGTTTGTACGGTAGATGTAATCAAGGGTACGAGCGACTTTGTCATCTTCAAACAGCCCTTTATCACCAATCAGTTTCAAATAACTGTCAGCAAGCAAGGCATCGCCAAAGCTGTTATCTGAGTCAAGTAAGATGTCCTTGTACGCAGTGGTAAATACATCCGGGGCAAGCTCTAGCAAACGATGCTTTTTAGATACTCGCTGCTCGAACATGCTCAGCTCAGACTCAAGGTCAACACTATCTAAGTAAGCGTTGATTGCCTTTTTATCTTCAGTTTTATCGCCAGTTAGTGTTAGGCCTAATGACTGTAGAGAGTCATTCGTTTGACCCGTTAAATGCTTGGCTTGGACTGGCGTTGCGAAGAAGTGGTAGTAGCCATTTCTTTCATCCCACAATGCGCGCTCCAACGTGTCTAACGCAGCAGACGAGCGTTGTTGATACCAATCTGCTAAGTCGTTTTCTTCCATCAATTTAGCCAGTTTACTGGCGGCTTTGAGTCCGGCAGACCACAAGCTAGCACAGTAAATGGAGATACCATGAGAGGCCAAGTTATCGAAGGTATCATCCGTACCACGCGTCAGCGGCAGTGTGTCACCCTCTTCAATGAGCGCCGTCAAATACTCAACGCTTTCCACAATGGCAGGCCAGCAGGCTTGAACGACCGACAAATCGTTAGAATGCACATAGTGACGGTAAACCATTAGAATGTATTTGGGTGCAAGATCTTTCCACTCTTTCACGTTATGCCAATCATAGGCGTCTGGCTGAATGTCGTAAGGACTACCTAAGTCATGGATAACCGCACCTTTGATCGCTCGCACGCCTTCATACTTGGTATCACATAACTCTGCGTTTGGCTTTTCGGCGTACTCCCAATAGCGACGCTTGGTTGGATCGGATGCCATAATTGCGTCAGCAAACTCGCGCATGACAACACCATCAAGCTCAGGCAGTAGATAAAGCAGAGAGAATGAGCCATAGAAATACACATCAAGAGAGTTAAAGAACGGATAGTCCACGCACTCTTTCACCAAAAACTTATCCTGACAATCCCACACTGTCGATTCTGCTAGAAACGACAGTGTATTCATTGCCATTGTAGTAAAGCGGGCTGCGCTCTCACTGCTTTCAAAGTTCGCTTGAGCTTCTTGGTAAAATGCCTCCTGCTGAGAGACAATTCGATGCTCGATATCGCTTAGTTTTGGCAGAGTATCTTTAAGTATTGACTGTGCAGGGTGTGATTCTTGGTAGAATTGAGCGTACGATTTTCTCGATTCCCATCCATCAAGGGAGATTTTGCTGTGATCCATGACCTGAACGAAACGAAGATCGACCGTTTGACCTGGCTCAAGCTCCACTTGAACACAAACCAGACCCTGTAAGCATTCACGGCCACTGTATATGCCTTTGTCGAACAACTGATTGGTTCGGCCAGTTTTTAAGCTGGTTTCCAGCGCTTTTTGGGATTGTGTGATATAGAGCGACGGTTTTATGGAGACGGTGACTTTGCCGCTTTTAAGTAAATCCGAGTCCGATTGAACACCAAAGCAAACTTCTCCCTCAATATCAGACGCATAAGGTGACTGACTTGTCTGTGCCACGCCCTTAAATACCGAATTATCCGTTGTAATGGTGACAGGACGGTGCGACTGATCGATTGGGTTTTGCGTAAGAGTACAAAATGAATCTTGCACACCATCGCGGCCTTTGCGGTAGGTAGAGCCAATAAGATTAGTGAGTGGCTGAACAATCGTCACTACTTTTGTTTCATTACTGCTGTTTTCTACTGAGAACAGATTCCAGTGCATCGGCAACGAGCACAGTGTTTTGTCACCCTTAACAATAGGTGACACTACATTTCGAGTCAGTTTGATATCTTCAAACGACGAATACTGATACTGCGCAATGGGATACATGGCTTGGTAATGAATGTCTTCACGAGCCACACTTTCGATCGCCGACTGGCCAACCGCATTTAACGAGCGAAGCTGGGCTGTATTGTTGACCAAATGTCCATCAAAAAAATCAACAGCAACTCGCACCTGTGTCGAGACACTATTTGCATCAAGCTCCAAGTTATGCAGTGTTTTATCAGAGAACTCAACGTTCCATTTTAAAAAACCATCTTTATTTTCACTATAAAACGTAGCATCAATCAGAGAACGTTTAATTTCACTCTCTATATCTTTTCTTGAAATATCGGTCGCTATCTTTCCATTCAGCACAACCGGGTAATATTTAAGATATTGAATCAAACCATCCAAATCAGTTATTGCTAAATTTTCAACCGTCGGAATATCCATAACTGAAACGTGGAAATCGTTAAAGTTTAATTCCTCAGATTCAACATCGATAAAAATCCCCGGAACAAAGCTAAAGTTTGGTGTAGAACCAAGCGGCGTCAGCGTGAATGCGCTGCCAATCCCACCTACTGCCATTCCTGTGTTGTCTGGGGTTGTTGAGATAGGCACGTACCACGGTTGAATAAATTCAACCGCATTTCCCTTAGCACACAGTTCATTCACTGTGCCCTTGTAAGTAGTATTTTCTATATTAAGAATCATAACAATCCCTTATTGAATATCTTTTTTATTGTGATAGCATCAAATAAAAATGGAGTCGAAAATGTTTAAAATAACCCAAGATAAATTTGGCCACTTTGGTTCATTGCAAATTAAAAACTCAAAATGCGGTATAATATTGGAAATCATCCAAGACTTTGGCGCAGTAATAAATAAACTCATTATCAACAACAGTCCTTTCTCATTTATTCAGGGCTATCAGAGTGCGGAAGAATTAACCAAAACTCATCCGTTCTTTTCTCGTAGCGCCAAACTGTTTCCATTCCCAAACCGCCTAGAAAAGGGGCAATACTTATTCCAACAGCAAACATTTACCCTACCCGCTAACTTCCCTTGGTCTCAAGATGCTGTTCACGGGTTACTTTACAATCAACCATTCTCAATCCTTCATACCGATGCCAATGTTGACTATGCCGAAGTGACCCTTCGCTACAACACCGAGCACCTTTGTGCTGGTTTCCCACACAGCTTTCTATTAGATGTCATCTACCGTATCGATATTGATGGTGTCTTAACTTGCACCACCGAAATCACGAATACCGGCGTTAACTCTCTGCCCTATGGTGATGCATGGCACCCATATTTCTCTTTAGGCTGCGAGCGTGACCAAGTAAAACTAAACATGCCGTCTAGCCAAGAACTCGTTTCAGAATCGGGCCTTCCTACTGGTTCATTCAAACCATTTGACCAGTTTGCCCATGGCGCTTGGTTAGGCGACGCGGAGCTGAATCACTGTTTTCAGTTCGAGCTGTCACGCCCTATCGCTTTGTCTCTTGAGCGAGCAGATCAACGAGCCTCTATTCGTTACCAGCAAGACGCAAGCTACCCATTCATCCAACTCTATACACCCAACTCAGAGCCCACGTTGGCTATTGAACCCATGACTTGCCCGGCGAATGCGTTTAATAATCAAATCGGTCTTAAAGAGCTAAGTCCCAACCAGCTGGAGCGTTTTACTTGGCAATGTCAGATTAGCTATCAAGCCTAAACCACCATACCGTCATAAGGGGCGCTAAGCGCCCCTTTTTTTATTTAACCGAGTGTCACTTCGATTTGGTGTTCACCTTCTGCAAGCACCGGGATCTTGTTACCGTCAATCAGTTCGCCATTAACCTTCACTTTCGTAACCCCTTTCGAAACATGCTCTGGGTTAGTCACTTCAATGCAGTAAGTTGCTCCGCGGAACTGACGTTTCACTTTGAATCCAGGCCAGGCTTTCGGAATACATGGGTCGATGATTAGGCCATCGACATCTGGTCGAACGCCTAAAATCCACTGTGTACCCGCCACATAAGTCCAAGACGACGTACCCGACAACCAAGCATTTCTTCCTAAGCCAAATTGCTCATGCTCATCCCCTAAAATGTTCTGCGGATAGCAGTAGGGTTCAGATTCAAACACATCAATGTGATCGTTTTTCGATGCAGGGTTAATTTGACGATAGTATTCATAAGCTCTATCACCATTGCCCATTTTCGCTTCAGCGATCATGACCCATGGGTTAGAGTGCAAGAATATACCGCCATTCTCTTTCGCGCCCGGAGGATAAGTGGATACACCGCCCAATTTTGGATCAAACCCGTTGTAGCCCGGTGTCGACAACTTAATACCATTACGTGTATTGAGTTTTTGATACACGGAATCTAACGCTTGAGTCGCACGCTCTTCAGTAGCAAAACCTGAAATAACCGGCCAGCTTTGGCCATTAGTGTATATCTGCCCTTGCTGATTCACATGTGAGCCGATCGGCTCGCCTTTCTCATCAAAGTAACGAATGTACCAATGCCCATCCCAACCAAAGTCATTGACGATACGCTGCATCTCTTTATAGTACTCTTCAAAGCGCTGCTCTAACGCACTATCCGTACGCAGTTTGCAGAGGTCGAGCATATCCAGTAGCGCCTTACCGTACATATTGGCGATCATCATAGACTCAGCGCCCGTCGGCAAGTTCACCGTATCATTCCAGTCCGCAAAACCTAACAGCGGCAAACCATGCTGGCCACGATTGCTGTAAGTAAACTCAATCGCGCGACACAAGTGATTCCAAATGCTCGCCGACTCAATAGGGTTGCCGTGTTTATCTTTTTGATAATAAGGTAGCACCTTATCTAGGAACGCGGCATTACCGGTCTCTTTTACGTACTGAGTGACCGCAAAGATAATCCAGAGGTGATCATCACCGTAATAATCTGGACGGTCTTCTTCCTCCCGTGAGTCACCTGCATTCGCTTCCATGGTTGACGGGAAAAACTGGTGCATAGCCGAACCATCGGTGTTTTGTACTGTTAGCAATCGCTCAATCAACTCGCGAGCTTCTTCTGGCATATGTGAAATAACACCCAAGGTATCTTGAGAAGAATCCCTAAAGCCAATACCGCGCGCACCATAGCCCAGTTGATACAGCGACAAGTAACGCGACCAGTTTTTCGTGGTGTGACACTGACGCGGGTTGTGCACATTTAACATTGAGTTCATTGCCGGATCAGGCGTGTCGACGTGCAGTGTTGCTAAATACTGCTCCCAATGAGAAACCAACGCGTTAAACGCCTCATCGACCGTTTGGTGATCGCGATATTTAGCAAGCAGATCGGTCGCTTGTTCTAAACTTTCCATCTGAGTTAGCTGCACCACAGTGCGCTCTTGCTGTTCTGGCTCTAGCCAGCCTAATCTTAGGTTCAGTGCACCAATGTTGTCACCACGCAGACATTCAGAATTGTTCAGCTCTTGGTGATTTAACGCTTGCGGTGCTGCCCAACTTCCATAGCTCATATTGCCAAGAAATTGCTGACGATCACCATCAAATGAAGTCGCGATTCTGTCTGCCGTCATTAGGTTTACGGCAAAATCTCGCTTCATAAAGGCGTATTGTTCCAGCACAGTATGACCGCTCTGTTGCTTGTGCGCTTTCAGCGTCATGGTTTGTGGTACCCAGTCAGCATTAAGGAGCTGCTTTAAAGCATCAAAGTGAGTGAACTCATACACTGGAATCACATCTACATGCAGTGGTTTGTCAGAGATGTTGGTAACTTTAATATCCTGTAGCAAAACGGGATCGTTGTGCGGTACAAAGAACGTCGCTTCACAACGCACCCCATACCCTTCCGATACGATGGTGGTGTACGACAAGCCTGTATGGTTTTCATAACGCTCCAGAGGCTTGAGTGTCGGCGTGTAGAAAGGCGAGAAAATTTCTACATTACCATCAGCGTCTTGAACCTTAATATAGGTCGTAGACCCTTTAAAATCGGAGTTTGGCAGCTGGGCGATGTATTTGGTGACCCTGTTGAGTGCTGGGTCCCCCTTACACAGCAGCACTCCACCATTACTATCCACCAAGCCGCCAAAATTGAGCGTGCCCACATAATTACACCATTTAATCGGTGTGCACGGTGTCGTGGCGACATATTCCTTTGCTGCGTCATCAAAATATCCAAATTTCATCGTCGTGTTCCCTAACCCCTTAACTCTCAAAGGGGTTTATTCAAAGTTAAATTAAAATCGTTCGCTTGCGGACTAGTCGATGGCGAGTGAGTTTTCGCTTAAGGCATCGAACAAGTGGATTGCATCTAAATCCAGATAAAGAATGAGATCGTCAACGTCGACTTCTGCCGCTTGCGTTTCAACTACAAATGGCTGACCAGCCACTTCGGTCTTCAACAGGATGCTCGCGCCAAGTAGTTCCTTGTCTTTGATTGATACAGGGATTGGGAGCACACGGTCATGGTCGACTTGCTCAGGGCGAAGATAAAGATCTGTTGGACGTACACCAAAGTGCAGAGCAACATTTTTTGAAGCGTGCGCTTTAAAGCGTTCTGGCAGTGGAATATGTACATCACCAAGCTCAACGAAAAATTCGCCATCGATGTCGACAAGCTGTGCGTCGAGCATGTTCATTGATGGGTTCCCAATAAACTGAGCAACAAACTTGTTGGCTGGACGTTTAAAGACATCCGTTGGTGTGCCAACCTGTGCAACGTAGCCATCCTTCAGAATGACGATGCGATCAGCGAGCGTCATGGCTTCGATCTGGTCGTGAGTCACGTAAATGGTTGTGGTCTGTAGTTTACGATGCAGTTCTTTGATTTCTTCTCGCATTGTGCCGCGCAATTTGGCATCCAAGTTCGACAATGGCTCATCAAACAAAAATACCTTCGGTGTGCGTACCATCGCACGCCCCATCGCGACACGTTGACGTTGGCCGCCAGACAGTTCTTTCGGCTTACGATCGAGCAGTGGCGTTAGCTCTAGCATGGTCGCGGCTTTGCGAACTTCAACATCGATATCACGCTTAGCCATGCCCTTTAGTTTGAGAGCAAAAGCAATGTTTTCATACACTGTCATGTGGGGGTACAAAGCATAACTTTGGAACACCATCGCCAAGTCTCTGTCTTTTGCGTCCACTTTGTTCATGCGCTTGTCGCCCACAAAGATATCACCTGATGTGATGTCTTCTAAGCCAGCCAGCATTCTTAAAGTTGTTGATTTTCCGCAACCCGAAGGGCCAAGAAACACCACGAACTCACCGTCCTGGACGGTAAAGTCGAACTCTTTTACGACTTCTACGTCGCCGAATGATTTTTTGATATTACGAAATTCTACTTTAGCCATTTTTGTTCTCCTCAGAGCGCGCTAGAAGCATATTGCGATAGGCAATCGCACTCTGTTTCAGTGTTCTTTTTTGTGTTTGATAGTCGACATGTACAATGCCGAATCGCTGGACGTAACCGAACGCCCATTCAAAGTTGTCCATTAAGCTCCAAGCGAAGTAACCGTGGACGTTAACGCCGCTTTCTATCGCCTTATCTAGAGCAAGCAAGTGCTGTTGCAGGTAGCGTTGACGCTGTTCGTCATCCACCTTTCCTTCAATACACTCATCATTGCCTGCGGCGCCATTTTCAGTAATGTAGATCGGTGGCAGGTTTGGATAGCGTGACTTGATTCGAACTAACAGATCGGTCAGTCCCTGCGGGTAAATTTCCCAACCGATATCGGTGTGCTCTGATTCGGATTGAGGAACTGATTCGATATCGCCATTTTCATCAAAACGCACTACGCCACGTGAGTAGTAGTTAATACCGATGTAATCTACCGGTGCAGAAATAATCTCTAGATCCCCTTCTAGCACCATAGGTTTGTGGGCGTACTCGCGCTCTAGTACTAATTCGGGATAACTTCCCTTAAGCACCGGATCCATAAACCAGTGATAATTCGCGGCGTCTTTGTACATAGCCGCACCTTCGTCCTTTTCGCTTTCTGGATAGAACGGTGTGGCGTTGTAAACAATCCCATGCAATGAATCAGGCGCGTTTTCACGCAGTACTGGCATTGCTAGACCATGTGCCAGTAATAGGTGATGCGACGCTAAAAGCCCTTCAGACTCCCCGACTACGCCAGGTGCATGCATCCCCCAGCGATAACCAAGGAAAGCGGATACAAACGGTTCGTTTAGCGTGGTGTAGACATCGATCTTATTACCAAAGTAGCGACTTACTACCTCAGCATAGTGAGCAAACTTATACGCCGTTTCACGATTAAGCCATCCACCTCGGTCTTCTAAATATTGAGGCAAATCCCAGTGGTAAAGCGTGACGTAGACTTTCATACCGAGAGCATGACACTTGTCGATAATGCGCTCATAAAACGCTAAGCCTTGAACGTTGACCGCGTCTTCTTCAGGCAGGATACGCGGCCATGCAATTGACAGCCTGTAGGCGTCGACACCAAGAGAATGAATCATCTCGATATCTTGTTCCCACAGGTGGTAATGGTCACAAGCAATATCGCCATTGTCACCGTTGTCTACCTTGCCCGGTTGTCGGCAAAACGTGTCCCAAATCGAATCGCAGCGCCCGCCTTCTTTCGTCGCGCCCTCAATTTGATAAGAGGAGGTAGCAACACCAAAGACAAACTGTGGGTCACGCATTTTTGAGCCAAGTGGCAATTGAAACTGTGGCATCATTTACCCCTTAACTGCGCCAGATGTTAAGCCGCTAATCATCTGTTTAGAGGCAAACAGATAAGTCACAACCAGTGGAAGAATTGAGATAGTGGTACCAAGCATTACTGCGCCCCATGGGGTATTTGGTATGCCCTGCACACTTCTTAGTGCCTGAGTAATCACGTAGTTTTCAGGTGAGTTCAGAACTACCAAAGGCTGCATGAACATGTTCCAGAAGAAAACGAACTGAACAATCGCAAGTGTGGCAAGCGCGGGTTTCATCAGCGGTAGTACCACGCTCCAGTAAGTACGCAGTTCACCAGCACCATCTAGTTTGGCCGCTTCAAGAAGCTCACGTGGAATCGAGGCCACCACGTGCTGACGCATCAGGAAAATACCAAACGGCGTCGTGGTAAATGGAAGCCATACCGCAACATGGTTATCGAGCAATCCTAGAAACTTCACGATCATAAAGTAAGGAATCAAGCTCAATACTGGTGGAATCATCATCGAGCCTACCAGCATGCCAAATAAGATGTTCTTACCCTTGAACTTGTGAACCGCAAAAGCGTAACCACCCATGCTACAGAACAGCAGGGAAATGGTGGTACCTACAAAGGCCACGTAGACAGAGTTAAACATCGCCTGCCAGAAAGGCATGATTTCTTGTAGCTTCGCGTAGTTAATCGCCAAGCTATCTCCGATGGCAAAACTGATACCAGTTCCAAAGATTTCGCTGCGGTCACGTGTCGACAGTAGTGCCGACCAAATAAACGGGAACACGGTAATAATTGCAGAGACGATAAGTATCGCTGCAAGCAGCACCATTAACGCTTTCACCAGCAGCTCTACAGTGCGATCGCTCGGTTTTAGTTTTGCCATTACGGCATTCGAGTTATGCGTTAGAGTCGTCATATTAGTGCTCCCCTAAACCTTTCTTACCAAAGAATAAAAATTGAATTGTTGTACATCCGGCGATGAGCGCGAACAGTAGCCATGAAATTGCAGATGCTGTGCCCATTTCTAGCCATTCCCAACCCACTTTGTACAAGTACATAGAGATGGTTAGACCCGCCTGACCAGTACCGCCGCCACCGCGAGTCAGTACGAAAGGTTCTTCGAACAACTGCAAGTTACCGATGATGGTCATGGTGACAGCAAAAAAGACAAAAGGACGAATCATGGGTAGTGAAACATGCCAGAAGCGACGAAGCGCGTTAGCACCATCCATTCGTGCAGCTTCTAAGATATCTTTAGGGATCGTCATTAAACCTGTGGTGTAAAGAACGATGTTAAAACCGGTGTATTTCCAAAAAACCATGATGGCAATCGATGGTTTGATTAGCGTTGCATCGTCAAGCCAGCGGATAGGTTGATAGTCATTGACCCACGCAAATGCCCAACCAAGAACCGTGGTATCAGCCAAGTAAATCAACGTTTGGTTGATGATGCCTGAGCTTGGCGAATACATATTGAAGAAGATAAGTGACGCGGCGACTGTTGATGTGATGAAAGGCAAAAAGTACGCAGACGTCAGCCAATGGCGAAGTCTGTCGCCAAGGGAGACCAAAATATAAGCCACTGGAATCGCGACTAAGTGCTGCGCCACACCAGAAGTGATTGCTAGCCAAAATGTGTTCTTAAGGGAGCGCCACAACCACGGGTCGGTAAGCGCAATGTGGTAGTTTTCTAGTCCCACGAAGTTCATCGCGCCAAGACCTTCTACTGGGTTCCATTCGTGAAAAGAAAGGAACACTGAAAATAGAAGTGGAAAAATACCAAATACAGAAAAAATAATTAGGAACGGCAACAAAAACCCATAGGGGGCTAATGCCTTGGCATTAATACGAGCAATAATACTCTGCCTTGATGTTGCTTCCATGACGTTGCTCGCTGAATGACTCATAGTAACGACCTCTTAAAGAAGGAAGCGCGCTAGCACGCTTCCTTAAATCAAACTCAAAAACGGATTAAAGGTTACGCGTTCTGCGTTTAATTAGGCGCTCAGCCTCGGCCAATGCAGTTTTGATGTCTTTATCTTCATCCAATACTTCCATCAGTGCATTTTCTAGAACAATTGAGCGAGCAACGTGGTCACCTTTCGCTGGTGCAACCGGTTTGATGTTGTTCGCTACTTCAGCAAATAGCTGACGCGCTTTTTGACCACCAAGGAACTCAACTTCTTGGTCAAACAGTTTGTCGTCGTAAGTCGTTACGTTAGCTGGGAACGCAGCAATCGTCTCAAAGTGCTTAAGCTGTGAGTCACGATCTGCTGTCATGAATTCGATCAGCTTCCAAGCTTCATCTTGGTGCTGTGACTGAGTAGGGATAGAAAGGAAAGAGCCGCCCCAGCTGCCGTAGATGCCATCAGGTAGATTTGATACTGCCCACTTACCTTTTGTTTCTGGTGCAATCCAGTTATTCAAGTGACCAAGCAGCCATGCACCCGACTGTTGAGTCGCAAACGTGCCATTTCTAAAACCTTCATACCACTCGTTTGACCATGCCAAAATGCGGCCATCTAGACCTTTTTCACGAATTTTCTTCGCGACTTCAAAAGCGTGTACAAAACGCTCAGAGGTAACGACTGGCTGACCGTCTTTATCGAAGTAAAGACCTTCGCCTTCAGGTACTGTGGTGTAGATGATTGCTTGTGCAACATCCGCTGCAGAGGCGATCAGTTGAACGTTTTGTTGCTTCAGTTTTTCACCTGCAGCAATGTAAGAGTCCCAATCTTTGATGGCATCTTTCACGTCGATACCCGCTTTTTCAAATAGATCTGTACGGTAATACATAACGCCAGGGCCTAGATCCACTGGAATGCCGTACATGTTGCCATCAGAGCCCTTACCTTGCGCCCATGCGTAGGGAGCAAAACGCTCAGCGTATTTATCTGCACCGTATTTTTCAGAAAGGTTGACCAAACCACCAGACGCTACAAATGGACCAATTTTCTCTACATCAACAACGATGACGTCACCCGCACCTGAGCCCGTCGCTAGGTTAGTTGTCAGTTTAGTGTGATGGTCACCATGGTTGTTCATCAAGTAATCAACCTTGATGTCATTTTCCTTTTCAAACTCAGGTAGCAGAACTTTCAAGCTGCTGTCAAAATCTGGAAAACCATCAAAACGAATCGCTTCTTCTGCATTAACAGCGGTAATTGTTCCAAGCGAAATCGCACTATAAAGTACTAAACTCTTTAATTTCATGTTATATCCTTAATAGAATTATAGGGTAGTAAGTAGATCCTTAACTGAATTTCTAACCACTAGTGAAGGGAGTAGTTTAAAATTAACGTCGCACTTATTATTCCCCAATTTTTGAATAACAAGCTGTACAGCTTCCAAACTCATTTGTTCAATTGGGAAGTTCATTGTCGTTAATTTTGGCGTTAAATAACGAGCGAACAAAATGTCATCAAATCCAATGAGTGACACTTGTTCTGGCACTGAATATCCTTGCTCTGCCAGCACCTCATACGCACCTAAAGCCATATGATCATTAGTAGCAAATACTGCGGTAAAGTGGCATTTCCTCCTTATTATTTTTTCCATTGCACTGGCACCACTTTCTTCGGTAAATGACGCTTCGGCAACAAGCACTTCATCATATTCAATACCTGCGTCAAACAGTGCATTTCTATAACCTTGCAGACGTCCTCTAGCATCGGATTTATCTAAAGGACCTGTAATACAAACAATATCCGTGTGACCCATTTTAAGGAGATATTGTGTTGCTATTTTTCCACCAAGTTCATTGTCGATGGTGATACAACTTGATTTCATTTCCGGAATGAATCGATTGATAATCACAAGCGGAATACCTGACTCTTCAATTTGAATTAAGTAGTCATCGGGAACATTTTGCGCATGAACAATCAACGCATCGACTCGGCGGCTAATTAAAAACTCAATCGACTCTTTTTGACTCGCTTCCGTATTCGAACCCGCACTGACGACGACATGATAGCCAAAGCGTCTAAGGTGCTCTTCCATGTTGTGAAGTATCCCAGAATAAAACGGGCCGCCTAGTTCCGGTACCATGATACCGACACTTCCGGTGCGACTAAACGCAAGCGCTTGGGCGATTGAGTTGGGTTTATAAGCCAGCTCTTTAATGGCTTTTTCAACCTTCAGCTTTTTGTCGTGACTCACTCGGCTGGTACCGTTGATGACTCGTGATACTGTCGCCTGAGATACACCTGCTAACTCTGAAACATCTTTGATAGTCGCCAAAATAACCTCGATACGCCCCTGCATGAAACCGTTTTCAAGCTGAGTATTTCTTATATGAGGTCCGTTAAGCGTGATATAACTCACATGGAATTGAAGGGAAATTTTTGAAATTGCTGAATATTGAGTGCAATGGCAAGTTTTTCATTGGCCATGAAACTCTTTCATGAAATCAAATTTGGAAATAGTGACCTAAGTAGTAAAGATGCCCATGCAAACACCAAAGAAGCGTGTGCATGGGCTGTAATGATAAGAATGATCTTGTCTATAATCCTAGCTTTTGTCGAGCCACCTGATACTCATCTTCAATAGTATCAATGACATACTGACTTGGCGCTCTGTCAGAGACGTATCTCGCGCGTACTTCTATGTTCTCAAGTTGTGCGCTCCGCCAGTTTTCTAGCGCCTGTTCTATATCGCTTTTTGACATACTACTTTTGATCGATTGTATGGTCATATAATCCAGCGCATCCTGGCTAGTGGCTGTAAATGAAACCGCTGATGCAATAATGGTCAACGTAATTAACTTTGCTCTCATAACAATATTCCTTAACCTTATAAAAGACGAATAAGACACGTTGAAACACGAAACCGGTTTCAAGAAAATATGCCCTAACATCGACATTAACTAATAAGAAAATGTCAATACAATAGTAGTACAGAACTGTGAAATATCCATTTTCGTGACGATGTTCACGTTAATTTCTTATGAGTAATTGTTTAGGCTAACCTTGCTAGGTCGAGATGCGCTTTCATGGCTACATAAATATTTTCATGAAAACAATTCACCAGCACGATAGCCGTTGTATATTTGTTCACAGTTATAATGCTAAGCATTTATTTAAATTCAATTTTCCACCAATCTTCCTTGCCTTAAGCACTACCCAATATATGGTTAGACAAAATAATGGAGGACATATGACAAAACTAAACAAGATAAGTGCTGTTATTCTTTGTGCCGCATTTCATTCTTCAGCCGCGCTGAGTGATGAGATGATTCGTAATGGTAATTTTAGTAGTGCTCTCGACGGTTGGTGGACCGCAGGTGCAAGCGCAACGCCAAAGGATGGCTTCGCTTGCATGGATATAAAGAGTACAGGTAGTGACGCTTGGAGCGTGATCTTAGGTCACGCCGGAGTGGGTTTGGAACAGGGCGAGAAGTACTCCATTCGCTTTGATGCCTACGCTAGTGTCGATACCCAAATGAAAACCCTGATACAACATGAAGGTCCTCCTTATACTCATTACTTCCTCACAGAAACCGTACTTTCCACCAAACCGGAGTCGTATCAGTATGAGTTTACACATCAGCTTGATAGTGATGCTGGAGGCGAATTCCAATTCCAAATGGGCGCACAGAAAACAGGCTCTGTGTGTGTGGCCAATGTCTCAATCGAAGGAAAGCCCTATTTTGAGGTGTCTAAGACCTCGCCCATCCGCACTAATCAAGTCGGCTTTTATCCTCAAGCGGATAAGCTTATCTTTATCACTTCTGACTCCAAGCAACCTTTACGCTGGACGCTTAAAAATGCTCAAGGCATCAACATCGATCTCGGTCGAACATCAGTCTTTGGTTTAAACCCAGCCTCTGGTGAGCATCTTCATCAAATCGACCTATCAAACCTAACCACTGAACAAACCGGACTGACGATCTCGGTTGATGGCGAAGACAGCTATCCATTTAGCATCCAAAAGAACCTTTACCAGTCGCTTAAACACGATGCTTTCTCCTACTTCTATCAAAACCGAAGTGGTATTGAGATCCAAAAAGAATATGTTCAAAGAGCCGATTTAGCGAGGCCAGCGGGGCATACTAACGACCGCGTAACCTGCTTTGATAAAGAGGATGCGTGGGGAAATCAGTGGCCAGGTTGTGAGCTTTCTATCGACGTGACCGGAGGTTGGTATGATGCGGGCGATCACGGAAAATATACGGTTAATGGCGGAATCACTACATGGACACTACTCAACCTATATGAACGCGGGTTATGGCTCGACAATGCCAAGCTTCCGTTTAGCGGCGAAGAGGTAAAGATCCCCGAAGCCTCGCAAGATGTTAATCCAGTGCTGTCGGAAGCGCGCTGGAACGTTGAGTTCATGCTGGCAATGCAAGTACCCGAAGGACAAAATGTTAGCGTTCCTATTGGCGATCAATCTGCTAGTAAAGCACTTGAGCTGACCGCCATTGATGCTTCTCATCTGGCGTTTCATAAAGTCGCCGACGAAGTGTGGACTGGTATGCCATTACCACCGCACAAAGACGATAAAAAGCGCTATGTCGGCCAGCCAAGTACGGCTGCGACTCTTAACCTTGCGGCGATTGGCGCTCAATGTGGACGATTATGGAAAGATATCGATCCTAGCTTCGCCAAACGTTGTCTAACCGCTGCCGAAAAAGCGTGGACAGCAGCTTTAGCGCATCCGGACATTTTTGCCTACGACAACTTCACCGGCTCAGGCCCATATGATGACTTGGTTTTGAGTGATGAGTTCTATTGGGCGGCGAGTGAACTGTTCATTACCACGGGTAACGCTCAATATCGCGACTTCTTGAAAAGCTCTCCACACTATCTAGAGACACCAAAAGGTAACATTGCCACCGACGGCGATATTTTCTGGCAATACACTGCGCCACTCGGCACCATCAGCCTTGCCGTTGTTCCTAATAACCTAGGGAAAGAAGCGATTTCACAAGCTAGAACTAACATCATTCAAACGGCCTCTAACTACGAAGCACAAGTGACTAAAGAGGGTTACCACATTCCTTACTCTGTCGAAGAGTACCCTTGGGGGTCAAACTCAAACTTGGTTAACCGAAGCTTATTCTTAGTATATGCCAATGACTTCAGTGGCGAAGTGAAGTTTCTAAAGGCAGCAGCGAACGCGATGGATTACATACTGGGGGCCAACCCGATGAACATTTCCTATGTTACCGGTTATGGCAGCCACGCGGCGCAAAATCCTCACCACCGTTTTTGGGCAAAGGCGGCAGATGAAAACTCTCCGGCTCCTGCACCTGGTGCTTTAATTGGTGGGCCTAACTCGATCAGCTTTTCCGACCCCATTGCGGCAACAATGAAAGGACAATGCATCGGACAAACCTGCTATCGAGATAACATTGGTGCATGGTCACTCAATGAAATCACCATTAACTGGAATGCTCCGCTGGTTTGGGTTGCGTCAGCTTTGGACGAGGGAAATCTGCACTAATACTGAGCTTTTTTGAATCAATCCAAATGGCCAGCCTCTAGGCTGGCCTATTGTCTACTTTTAAGAGGTTCATAATGACCACAATGTTAAAACTCGTTTGGCTTATCCCTGCGATACTGATCACCGCTTGCAGTTCAGAGAGCAAAACACCGCCGCAAGTCAACGAGGGCACTTCCCCCTCCTTCAATACTGCAGATCAACCTTTGTATGGCGCTGAGGTGTTTAGTCACGACAAAGTACTGTTTGGAAAGTTCGTTATCCGCATGAAAATGGTCTCTAGTCCCGGCGTCATTTCATCGTTCTTTACCTATGACAACGAAAGCTGGGCAGGGGGGATACCTTGGCGTGAAATCGATATTGAGTCGGTAGGAAAACGAAAGGATTTGCTGCAAACCAACTTAATCACTGGTGAAGCAAGCCATCGTATCCACTCAGAACAGCTCCACACTGTTGATGATATCGATGAATTTCATGAACATACTCTTATCTGGACACCGGACGAAATTACCTGGCAAGTTGATGGCGTGACCATACATCAAGAGCTGGCTTCGCAGTCTCTGCAAGTTCAAGACATGCGTGATACTCCACAAAGCTATCGCATGAACCTTTGGGTTGCAGATTCCATCGATTGGGCCGGGCGATTCAATATAGACAACCTACCGCTGGAGCAAACCATCGATTGGATTAAGTACTACGCCTATGACAATGGGGAATTTACTCTTGAGTGGCGTGATGACTTTACTTACTTCGATAGCAACCGCTGGGGTAAAGGAGATTGGAGCTTCGCTGAAAACCTCGCGAACTTTAGGCCAGACAACGCAGTCATTGTAGACGATGCCCTGGTATTACGATTGACCCGCTAGGTTATTTCATTTCAACCAAAATATTCCATGTAACTAAATCAAAAAGCCCGTGACAAAAACGGGCTCTTTTGATTACGCGCAGAAAATACAATTAGCTCGGACGGCTCATCTTAACGCGCTGTTTCACTCGGTCAATGCGCTCTTTGTTGATGCGTTCTTTTAACTGAGGCTTAATATCTGCTACTGGAACAGCCTTCCATTCACCCTCATGATAGACAACGATATAAGATGCACGACTGATTTCCTCACGTACCACCCACTTACCGTCATCGATACGTTTCACATCGCCACGAACATTCCCATCGGGTCCTCGGACAGTCCAAATGCCATTGTCATTTTTGCTACCGGTAATCGTATGCTCCGTGTGCAGCGAAGAGATAGTAATCACATCATCTTGAACCAAGATTTCACCAATACGAACGCCATTATAAGTAATGGAGTACAGAGTCTCACCTTCTGTTTCACGCTCTTTGACCGTAGAGATCTTCGCATCTGGGTTAACCGGTGTTTCATATTCCGGTAAGTGCACAGGGACATCTTGGTCTAAATCTGGGATATACACATAGCCGAAGTCAAAGCCTAAACCTGGCTCTGTTGGCTCAGAGTCCTCTGGTACACTATTACCATAGCCTGGATCCACATTTTCAAAACCCAGGTCGCCATCAAACTCAGGCAGTGGTTCTGTCGGCGATGAGCTTCCACCACTTGATGAGCAGCCTGCAAGTAAAGCGACAGCAAGTGCAGAGCAAAGTAGTTTAGATTTTCGAATCGAGGTAAATTTCATGATGTTTTGCCTTCATGTTTTAAGATGAGCAAAGCTTAAACGCCTCGACCTATTCAAACTATAGGGCAAGAAGTAATTCTGATATTTATGTACTGAATATCGAAAACTCTTAGGTGTTAAAAAGTTAGCGGTTTGAATCAGGAGAAAGGCAGCATGTTAGTCATCATTGGGTAGCAGGCATGAGATTGTGAGACAATGGAGAAAAGTCATAACGTGCAGATACAAAAAAGCCCGCTTCAAAAGCGGGCTTTTTCGAAATTTGGTGGGTCCGGGCGAACTCGAATCGCCGACCCCCGCCATGTCAAGGCGGTACTCTAACCAACTGAGCTACGGACCCAAATTTTGTTCCATTCTGAATAAGCATTCAGAGAAGGATGGTGGGTCCGGGCGAATTCGAATCGCCGACCCCTACCATGTCAAGGTAGTACTCTAACCAACTGAGCTACGGACCCATCTCTCTGGAACGAGAAGGATATTAACCAGACTACCTTAGCTCTGCAAGCACATTTTTGTATTTTTGATGCCGTTTGGTCTAATCGCCATCAAATCGACTCTTTTTTATGCGTCAGAGCCTAAAAAATGTGAAGGCTATCAGCTCTTTGGCGAATAATTATAATCAACAAACTAACGAATTATGCCGATTGCTCGTCGTCGAACACCACATTATAGTTCTCTGTGTACTGACACAGCGGTTGGCGGCTACATGTGAAAAAGCGTCGACCTTTGAACTCCCCTTGCATGGCGGTCTTAATTGTCATTGGACTGCCACAACGCTTACAGAAGCGAACCTCTTTGTCTGGTTCTATCAAATCAATATGGGCAGCCAGTAAACGGCGAATTTTACCTACTTGATAGCTAAGCTTTACCGAAGCACCAATCAGCGGAACGTTCGCCGATTTACACACTTGCATGATCAGTCGCTGACGCTCAATTTTTCCTTTATGTAGCTTCTGACCATTATCATATTCTATGATCACGCGTGGTTGCATCGTTCTTGGGTCACAGACGACGAAATCAAAATAGCTTTTGGCGATCACGTTATTTGCGATAAACCACTGCTTCTTGCTTTTCATTTGCTGCGGTGTCACAACATTTGCCATGCTAACTTTAGTCAGTATCACCCCATGATCGCCCACGGCTTCTTTTAACGCATTATAAAACGCCGTTTGTGCTGAAGATAAAATGGGACCTTTCACTTTGTATTGATACGATTTGGTATCTTCCTGTTTTACAAAGTATTTCAGCGCTACCATGGAAAAACCCACCAGCAAAGCAAAGACGATAAAAATCTCAAACATGTTTTTAGCAATACCCAATGGCTAAGTAGACAATACTTGCTCAGATTAAGCGCAATACCTAATAGATGCAATCTTTGTAGTCTTACCGACACAAAATGACGTATATTCAATAAGTAACCAAACTATTAGAGGTTTTAGGATGAAACTGCTACGTCAATGTTTGCTGATTTCCATCAGCGTGGTACTCCTTGGCTGTACCGGCATGCCAGAAAGTGTTAAACCCGTCTCCAACTTTGAACTAAACCGTTACCTCGGCAAATGGTATGAAGTCGCGAGGCTAGACCACAGCTTTGAGCGTGGTTTAGATAATGTATCTGCCACCTACTCGCTCAATGAAGACGGCAGTGTAAAAGTACTCAATCGAGGTTGGGATACAGAGGATTTGGAATGGTCTGAGGCCGAAGGTAAAGCTAAGTTTGTTGAATCTGAAGACATTGCTCACCTAAAAGTATCCTTCTTTGGGCCTTTCTATGGCAGTTATGTTGTCTACTACCTAGAACCTGACTATTCAGTCGCATTGGTAAGCGGTTATAACTCGGATTATTTTTGGATCCTTTCTCGAACACCATCGATTGAATCTAAGCAGCTTGAGAAGTATGTTGAGCGCGCGAACATCGCTGGATTTGATACTGAGAACTTAATCTTCCCAAAACACGACAAAGCTCAAGTGAATTAACGCTTGCTCGCTAACCCCTAGCGAGCAAAGATTTTACCAAGCTTTTAAGTTTAATCTTCGTCACGCGCCAATGAGTGACCGGTCTTCTTGGTGCTGTTTCGAGGATATGTTGCTTAGCCTTTTCATCAAACGAGACGGGACCACGATGAGCAAGTAACACCCGCTCAGCATTGAGCTTGTATATTTTATCAATCGAATTTCGATATTGATTGGGATGAAATACAGGAAAAGGCGCAATTAAACGCTGCTTGACCTCCACCATAAGATCCGCCACATAAACCGTCGACTGCTTGGCATTGTAAACAGAAATGTCGCGATCTGTATGGCCTGGTGTTGTGAGTACCTGCCAATCGTCAAAATACGGTAAAGTATCACCATCGCCCACGGCATGATCGACTTTGAGTTTGCGTTGATACCATAAGTTGCGCTTGGGCTTACCCATTCGATTCGCCATATACCGGGCCAAAATCAAATCCGTTAGGTGCATAGCCACACCATCAATGCCCGCATACCAAGCTTTTGGCTGCTCACTGGAGACAATGTCCGCTCCAGTCAACGCTTTCAACCTATGAGCCGCTCCGGCGTGATCCGGGTGCATATGCGTGACGACGATGGCTTTGAGATCAGAAACAGGACGATTCAGTTCGTCCCGAATATAGCGTAAAATCGTGCCGACATCGGCTCGGCTTGCGCCGTCCAGTAACAGCAATTTATCTGGATACTCAGCGAGATAAATCTGTTGGATATAACCTGAAATCTGATGGATTTTCATAAGCCTTGCTAACTGGTCAGACAACCTTGATGCAAGATAACCTGATATTAACAACATTGCAACAAACCCTATTATATATAGCGATAGACGTCGCTTTCTGAGGTTCATTTATGAGTGTAATTTATGTTGGTCATAGAGGTGTAGCAGGGACTCACCCAGAGAACACCATGGTCAGTATTCAACAGGCGCACGCGCTAGGATTGCAATGGATTGAAGTGGATATTCAACCAACCAAAGACGATGTTTTAGTGGTCTGTCACGACCATACAGTGAACCGCTGCAGTAACGGAAAGGGGCGCATTGACGAGCAAACTATCGAGCAGCTCAGTAAGCTTGATTTTGGTGCTTGGAAGTCAGAAGCGTTTGAGCAAGAACGCATCATGACACTAGTACAGTTGCTCGATTTTTGTCACCAGCACAATATGTGCATCAACCTTGAGGTCAAGATCGATAGCCACGACGCCAACCATGTTGTCTCTTTGCTCAAATCGGTACTGGATATCCATTCTATAGATAGAGAATGTCTTATTATCTCCAGCTTCAGCGCTGAAGTAATGCAAGTACTGTTCGAAGCAAAATTGGGAACACGTCTTGGTGTGCTTGCCAAACGATTGAACCGCAAAGCCATTGCCAGCATTCAAAACGTCAACGCATTCAGTTGCCACTTAGACTACAAATGGCTAACCGCTAACCACCTTAATATGCTGCGTGAACTTGAAGTAGAAATTTGGTGCTATACAGTAAACAACCCAAAATCGTTCAAATACTTAGATAAAGTAGACGCCATCTTTACTGACTATCCAACGCGCTTTATTTAATCGAGATCCTGCGGAGCTTAACTTACCGCTCCCCGGTCAATCTAAGGCTCTGGGTTTAGTGATGCGACCATAAAGTCGATAAACGCGCGTCTTCGAGCCGGCATGAATTTCGACTGAGGAAACTGCAACGTGATCTCACCTTGATAGCGTGAGATTACTCGCCATTCTGGAAGCACTTGAATGACTTCACCGTTTTGAATCGCCTCTTCAACCACAAATTCTGGGAATATGCCTATTCCCAACCCTTGCTTAACTGCGTTAAGGCGAATTTCTGAATGGTTGACCGAGTATGGTCCTTCTACCTCGACTTTGACATCCTCTCCACCCTTTGAAAAACGCCAAACATTGTCATTTGGCTGCTCATTAAGGTACAGGCAATCATGCTGCGATAAGTTGTCTGGATGAAAAGGAATACCATGCGATTGCAAATAGCTTCGACTGGCGCACAACACTGCATTAGTATGCCCTAGCGACTTCGCAACCAGGTTTTCCCTCGGGAAGTGAGTCAGTTCAAACACAAAGTCAAGGTTATGCCCAAACGGGTCAACAAACTCATCACTGACCATCAAACGTAGTTTGGCTTTTGGGTATTTGGCTAAAAATTCAAGCATCAGTGGTTGTAAGATACGGCGGCTAAACGCTTTAGGCGCTGCAATGCGCAACTCGCCTGTCACCTCACCTAACTCTTGGCTCGTCACGTGAACTATATCGTCAGCTGAATCAATGATCTTCTGACTGAATTCGTAAACCACTTTGCCCATTTCCGTTGTCACTTGCTTTCTCGTCGTGCGCTCTAGCAAATCTGCATTTAAAGCGGCCTCTAGGCGACTGATCTGACGGCTAACACCTGATGGGGTTACTCTCAATCTTTGCGACGCTGCTGTAAAGCTACCTGAATCAACAACCGTGACGAACGCCACGATGTCCGGCAGTAATGCCATGAGCTTATTTGTGTCCATTAGTCACAAGTCCTATGAAGTTTGGAAGTATTATCACGCCTATATTCATAAGCTAGCATAGTAGAACATATACTTGCATTGAACTTTATTACAACGACGCATATGGAAACAAATTTCGCTAACAAGATCTCATTTCATTGGGCAATCATAGGATTACTCGTAGTTTCAATCGTTTGGGGCACAAGCTACGGTGTGTCCAAACAAATATTGAATCAACTCACTGTGGTCGAACTGCTTTTGATTCGGTTTGTTATTAGCTGCGCCGTCCTGCTGAGCGTTATCTATTTCAAGCAACAAATCAGAATGTTCACTTCGCAGTGGCGTCGCTACCTACAAGTCGGCATTTCCACTGGGCTTATCTTAAGCTGCATTTTCTTAACCGAAACATGGGCGGTTAAACTGGTTCAAGCTGGGCAAGTCGCTGTATTGATTAGTCTATGCGTGCTCTTTACACCATTACTCGAAACTGCATGGCTCAAAGTCAAACTTCCCAAAGGAATCATGCTGTTTTGCAGTATAGGTTTTACTGGCCTGGTGATGATAGCAAGCCCTAGTGAGCTGAGCATAGATCTTGGGGTTGGTTTGGTGATCATCGCAGCCCTACTTCGAGCCGTGATGGTCGTTACGTGCCGTAAAGCATTTACTAAAACACCATTGCAAATAGAAATTATCACCCTAATTCAACTGTCAGTAGTTACGCTTATCAGTTTCTGTCTCGTCCTATTAGATTCAGAGAGACCCGCACTGATAAGAACTCTACAAACACTCAATAGTCAGGATTGGGCGAGCCTACTCTATCTAGCGCTTTGTTGCACATTACTGGCGTTCTTTGTACAAAATTACGCAGTGAAACACTTGCCAGCTAGTCAGGCATCATTACTTATGGGTACTGAGCCAATGTTTGGTTTGCTGTTTGCTAGCCTGTTTCTAAGTGAAACCATGACCCCAGTGCAATGGTTAGGGTGCTTCATTGTCATAACCACTACGATTGCAGCTTGTTACAAATTTTCAGCACAAAAATAGTCCAAAAGACAGTCAGATTGACTGCAAGGCGACACTTTTATTGATTTACCTCAGGTCTTAGGATGTTCAGTAACGTGTAAAGTGGTCTTCCCTGTTTCATAACGTGAAGTGACCCCATGACTCAAGTAAATACAGAGCGCCTCGTAAACCATTTTTGTGAACTAGTAAAAATCGACAGTGAATCTGGCAACGAAAAAGCCGTTGCTGAAGCGATTGCTGAGCAACTTGGTGAGCTAGGCTTTGTGGTAAGCAAATTGCCAGTACCAGAGCAATACACCAATGGCTTTAACGTCTACGGACGCTTAGAGGGCAAACAAGAAGGCAGCATCGTCTTCAGTGCTCACATGGACACAGTCACACCGGGCATCGGTATCGAGCCTATCATCGAAGATGGCATCATCCGCTCAAAAGGCGACACGATCCTTGGTGGTGATGACAAGTCAGGTATCGCGGCAGTGATGGAAGCCGTTCGTTGCTTACAGGAGCAAAACCGCGAACACAAAACGATTGAAGTTGCATTCACGGTTCATGAAGAAGGTGGTCTGTTTGGATCTGAGCATTTCGACATGTCTTACATTCAATCGAAAAACGCTATCGTATTGGATACAGGCGGTCCTATCGGCACTATCGTTACTGGTGCACCTGGTCAGCAAAAAATCGTCGCTAAGATCAAAGGTCGTCCAGCTCACGCAGGTCTTGCGCCAGAAGAAGGCATCAGTGCCGCTATGGTTGCAGCGGACGCTATCGCTAACATGAAATTACTGCGCATCGACGAGCAGACCACAGCAAACATCGGTTCAGTACACGGCGGTCAAGCAACAAACATTGTTATGCCTGAGCTAACAGTCGTTGCAGAAGCGCGCTCTCTAAATAGCGACAAACTTACTGCTCAAGTTAACCACATGGTTGAGACATTCCAAGCATCAGCAGAGAAGTTTGGTGCAGAGGTGGAGATTGAGTCAACTCGCGCTTACGACGCGTTTGTTATCGCTGAAGATGATGCTCACGTTCTGAAAATCAAAGAAGTGTTTGCGTCAAACGGTGTTGAAGCAAACACTAAGCATACAGGCGGTGGCAGCGATGCTAACAACTTCAACGAGAAAGGTTTAACGACAGTAAACCTATCTACAGGTATGTCTAAAGTGCACACCACAGAAGAGTTCATCGCTGTTGATGACATGGTGAAGATCACCGACTTTGTGATTAGCTACGTAACCGCTTAATCATACAGTAAAAATAGAAGCCGCCTCTGCTCACAGCGAAGCGGCTTTTTTATCATCACAAATCTTCAAATTCATCAATCGCAGCGCGAGCCTCTGCCAGCGTGCACCCAGATTGATACATCAAATCAGCGACCGTGATCTCAGGCTCCCGCTCAAGGACTTCTTGAATGGGTGACTTGTAGCCATCTAGCACTTTATTTATCGCAACAGAAATCCAGCCGACATTGGCCTCGATGGAAAATTTCAATAATGCAGAAGGCTCTCCGCTCAGTGTCCAGTTGCGTGAGCGTCTAATACGTTTTAGCGTACAGCCATACTTCACAGCACAGGCCATGACGATAGCTTTATCTTCAACGCGGTGAACAAAGCTATTCAGCTTTACCGACACTAAAAACCGCGACGTTTCCAAAACTGACCTTCATCTCTTGCTGTGACTTTAAAGGTTTTTTCTGCGATGGTTTTACCCTGCATCTCGATCACCATGCGCCAATCGCCTAAGTTACTCTCAAAGCCATTGATAGGATCAAGTAACTGAATAGTATCGCCAAGGTAGAAGTCCCAGTCATTGCTACCGACGTGTTCATCGCCATCAAAAGGCGCTAACACCTGCCCTTTTTTACTCAGCACGCCAGGGTGATAGATACAATATCGAACCTTCTCCCCTTTGGCCTTTTTGATGTTCACAATAAAGCCAAACTCAATATGCTCATCCGCAGGTACGATAGTTGTGAATTCTTGAATTTTAGGGAGATCTTTGGAGCCTGAATCCCAAGTGGAGTAAATGCCATAAGAGGTCATTTCTACGACAGGTGAACGCTTCGCCATGGTAAATTTTCTTTTATTTTTCTGTTCTAATGGTTGGGGTTAATCTTGCCAGCGTTTTTGCATAGACGCTATGACATCATCACTAACACCATGAATATTTAGATACCGACCTCGGCAAACGATGATCTCTAGTTCAGCCTTATAACGCTTAGCGAGTATTTTGTAAGCTTTCATCTCCCACAAGCGAACAAACGTATTGGCGACCACCACGTCTTGATTGTCCGCAAGCGCAGATTCCACTTGTTTTTGGCACCAATCATGGGCGTCGGCGATTTTGCTCACATCATAATGATACTCGCCATCAGCATTCAAAAAATACATATCGGCCTCGTAGTGAGCCGCATTGAACGTCTTGGCTAAGGTACTTTTCCCAGAACCAGGTAAGCCACGAATGAGCGTTAGTTTCAAACTCGTTTCCGCTATCAGTTTATGCAAAGGCATTATTGTACCTTGTCTTGGCATCATTAGTAGCGCACTTGCACACTAACGTAAGCTAAAATTAATTATCGACAAGAAATAACGTTTGCGTTAATTTAGATGTATAGACGTCCAGAAGACCAAAACAGAGCTTAGGGAGAAAGCTGTGCCAATTAAGATCCCCGATCAACTGCCTGCATCAAATGTATTGCAACAAGAGAACATCTTTGTAATGTCGGAAACACGTGCGGCGACTCAAGAAATTCGCCCACTTAAAGTGTTGATCCTCAATTTGATGCCAAAGAAAATTGAAACTGAAACTCAGTTTTTGAGGCTACTCTCTAATAGCCCACTGCAAGTTGATGTAGAGCTACTGCGCATTGATGATCGCCCAAGTAAAAATACGCCAACGGAACACCTAGACACCTTCTATCGTCAGTTCGAAACCATCAAAAACCGCAACTTTGATGGACTGATTATTACTGGTGCACCACTCGGTCTCGTACAGTTTGAAGATGTGATTTATTGGGAGCATCTACAAACCATCATGAACTGGGCAAGCAAACACGTCACGTCAACACTTTACGTGTGTTGGGCGGCACAAGCGGGCTTGAAGCTACTGTTTGATCTTCCAAAGCGCACGCGAAAAGAAAAGCTATCCGGTGTATATCACCATGAAATCCACGATCCACACCACCCTATCCTTCGCGGTTTTGACGACACCTTTTTAGCACCGCACTCCCGATACGCTGACTTCTCACCGGAGTATCTAGACTCACACACGGATCTCGATATTCTTGCAACCTCTGATGTCGCTGGTGTGTATCTTGCGGCCACGAAAGATAAGCGAAATGTATTCGTAACAGGTCACCCTGAGTATGATTCTCATACGCTACATAATGAATATGTGAGAGATTTGGGGGAAGGTATGGAGCCAGCTATTCCAATTAACTACTACCCTAACAACAACCCAGACAATAAGCCGATTGCTAGCTGGCGTAGCCATGGTCATTTGCTGTTTGCGAACTGGCTTAACTACTGTGTTTACCAGCAAACACCTTACGATCTTGACCACTTTAGTGAAGCTGCATTTACAAAAGACGAATAGCCTTCATCTGCAATGCCTCCCTTTAAGGAGGGAGGCATTAGGTATTTCACTTCGCTAACATCGCGACTTTCTTTAAAAAACTATCACGTAAGTGCTCTTGGTCGTATTCAAGGTGATAGGTATTGTGAAAACCCACTTTAAGTTCCACACCATTACCCCGCATATAAACGTTGTACCCATCGTAATCGGAATAGGCTTCAACGCCTTCGTAAATTTTGCCAAATTCGGTGTCTGTACCGTTCTCCATCACCGCGTCATACGCTCGAAGAATTTTGTTGGGATCAAGTTCGTTTCTCATCGCTATCTCCTTCAAACAAAAAAAGCCACATTTAAAGTGTGGCTTAGTAGTGCGTATTGCGCCAGTTTGGTGGCTAATTGATCTGAAAATTCAGTTCTACTGATCGCGTAGCTCGCGCCTTAAAATCTTGCCTACGTTGGTTTTTGGCAGCTCATCCTTAAATTCAATAAAGGTTGGAATCTTATAGCCGGTCAAATGTTTACGGCAGTGCTGCTTAATTTCATCCGCAGTCACGTTGCCGTTAGCAACGACAAACAGCTTCACCCGCTCGCCGGCAATATCATCTGGAATACCGACCGCAGCCGCCTCAGTCACTTTCGGATGTAGGGTTGCAACTTCTTCAACTTCTGTTGGGAACACATTGAAGCCAGACACGAGAATCATGTCTTTTTTGCGATCTTCAATGTAGAAAATGCCTTCCTCATCCATTCGGCCAATATCACCAGAATAGAGCCAACCGTCTTCTGCGAGGATCGCTTGGGTTTCAGCGTCTTGCTTCCAGTAGCCTTTCATCACCTGTGGGCCGCGAATTTGTATTTCACCCACTTGATTCACTCCAAGCGCCTGACCCTGATCATCAACAATACGCAGTTCAGTACTTGGCAACGGCACTCCAACCGCTGCCACGTAGGCTTGTTGAGTATGTACACCGCCCGCTACGACAGGTGAACATTCTGTCAGACCATAGCCCTCAATGATTGGCATTCCCGTGATTCTTTGCCATTCCTCTGCAACATGCTTTTGAGTCGCCATGCCGCCAGCAATGGTGAATTCTGCGTTAGAAAAATCGAGCGTTTTAAACTTCTCATGCTTGTTAAGCGCCGCAAGCAAGGTATTCAAACCAAAGATCATGGTAAACGGATACTTGCTCAAGTCATTGACAAAGCTGTTTAGATCACGAGGGTTAGTGATCAATAGATTGCTTGCCCCCATGTACATCATCAGCATCATGCTGACCGAGTTAGCAAAAATATGATAAAGCGGTAATGGTGTCACTGCGCGCTCTTGCTCTTTCGCAGTGCGCGGACCAAAATGTCCAAAAACCTGAAGCACATTGGCAATAATGTTGCGGTGTGTCAGCATCGCGCCTTTAGCGAGCCCAGTTGTCCCACCTGTATATTGCAAGTACGCCAAATCATCACGGGTTAATTCTGGCGCAACAAAGGTCATTTGTTTGCCATCAGTCAATGCACGACGAAGGGAGATAGCACCTGGTAAGTTGTATTTAGGAACCATCTTTTTTACATACTTAACGACAAAATTCACCAAGGTGCGCTTATGAGGCGCTAGTGCATCACCGATACTGGTTAAAATCACGTGCTTGATGCTGGTCTTTTCAATCACTTGTTGCAAGCTATTGCCAAAGTTGGTTACCGCAACAATGATGGTGGCGCCTGAGTCACGAAGCTGGTGTTCAAGCTCACGCGGTGTGTACAGCGGATTGACGTTCACTACCACAAGACCTGCTTTTAGCGCACCCAAGATAGCAATAGGATATTGCAGAAGGTTTGGCATCATCAGTGCAATGCGATCGCCCTTTTTAGCGTGAAGCTCCGTTTGCAAATAGGCCGCAAATGCTTCGCTCTTTTCATTCAATTCACGATACGTTAGAGAATGCCCCATGTTCACAAATGCAGTGTTATCGGCAAACTTCTCAAAAGGCGCTTTAAACATCTCATTGATGTTGGTGTACTGGTCAACATCAACAAATTCAGGCACATCACTTGGGTAAGTCTTTAGCCAAGGTTTATGTCCGTTTCGGTTCGCATTGCTCATCAAATTCATACCTTCATAGTTAGACCTAGCTACTTTATCTAAGAAGGGGTGACGACTAAAGAATTGAGTGATTATTCTAATTTGATCGCTTGTTTTATAAGCAATTATGTCATTCAGAGATCAGAGTTTGTGCTGTGTGTCGCAGCAACATACCTTCACCTCCCCGAGAGTTCAGCCCCGCTTTTAGAATAATCACAACTATCAATTTATGAGCTAGAAACGAATGAAACTCAGTTTGGCAATGCTATCTACGCTTTTTATTTTGTTTACATCAGGGTGCGTGACTGTTAGTGAAGAGTCTAAGGTGACAGCAGCCCCAATGGATGCCGCCGAAACGCGCATTGAACTTGGGCTTGCGTACATGAAAAGAGAGCAATACAGCCGTGCCAAACAAGACTTCGAAAAAGCGCTGGAGTTCGCTCCTAAGTACTACCGAACTCACCTTTCTATGGCTTATTATTTCGAGGCTGTAGGTCAGTTTGAACAAGCCAGCGATGCTTATCAAACCGCGCTACAAGTCGCGCCAAGTAATGGTGAAGTCTACCACAACTACGGTACTTTTCTTTGTAAACGCGGTAAATACGATCTAGCTGAAACAATGCTAGTCGCAGCCACAGAGCAGCCAAATTACTACCAAATCGCCGAAAGTTACGAGAACGCGGGCTTGTGTGCCCTCAAAGCAGAACGGTCAAATGAAGCAAGAAGGTTTTTTGAAAAATCATTAGAGCATGACCCTTATCGGCCCAACGCGACTATTCAGCTTGCAGCCATTGAAGTTAATGCCGGCGATTACAGCAAGGCGCGCGCGAGACTTTTAAAGTTCCATCATAGATTTGGATTTCAAAAACCGAGCTTGACCGTGCTTCGTAATTTAGAGCGAAAGGTTGGGAATGTGGTTATGGCTGAGAAATATCAAGCGCTGTTAGATGACTTAACAAATGATAGTTAACGGGCGTGGAGTTGGCTCGCACAAACTGAGGACAACACTCGCTGACAACGATCCTCGCTTTCACGAGGATGACGCTGCCTTATGTAACCAATAGCATCAATGAATAGCTACTTACAACAAATGCCCACTCACAGCCAGACGTTGCTCGTGACTCATAAACGACCATGCCAAAAAACGGCTTTTCTTCTGGCCTTGAGCCATTTCTTGGATCAGGACATGTGTCGCACCCAACTTTTCTAGGCGTTTTTGTAATGGACGAATATTGTCCTTCTTGGAAAGAAGGGTCGAGAACCAAATTACTTGATGTGCGAACTTCTTACTCTCGTTTGCCATATTCAGAACAAATGCTTCCTCACCACCTGGACACCAAAGCTCCGCATTCTGGCCGCCAAAATTGAGCCCTTCACTCTTTTTAGCTGGCTGACTCTTTTCCTGAGACAGATCGCCACGCTGTTCTCTATTTTTCGCTAGATTGGCATTCTTGCGCTCAGTCCCCTTCTGGGCATCTTCCGCAGACTTATGGAATGGAGGATTGCAGGTTGTCGCGACGAACACATCACCATGTTGAATCACGCCTTCGAAAATATGTTCACTTTGGCTTTGGTGTCTTAACTCAATTTTTCTCGTCAGTTTACCATTGAGTGTGACATTGTTTTTTGCGCTTTCTAGCGAGCCTTCATCGACATCGCTTCCTACCCAGTTCCAGTGGTATTGCGTCGCACCAACAATCGGATAAATACAGTTTGCGCCAACACCTATATCCAAAGCTGTCACTTTAAGCCGTGCCCTTGCTGGACGTTCTTGCATTAGGTCGTATTGGAGCCATTCGTTGAGTCGGTGAATGTAGTCTGCACGTCCTGGGATTGGTGGACACAAATATCCATTTGGAATATCCCAGTGGCTTAAACCGTAATACGTTTTTAGCAGCGCCCGATTGAGCACTTTTACTGACTCGGGATTAGAAAACGCAATGCTCATATCGCCATGTGGGTTTTTCACCACATGGTCTGCCAATCCAGGTTCCGCTTCAATCAGGCGCTTAAAGTCATAACGGCCTTGGTGTTTGTTGTTTGCATGAAGCCCACTCGCACTTCGCTTGTCGACAACCATTGTCGAGGACTTATCTTGCTTACGAGGTCGTTGGTTAGATTTATTTTGACGAGTCATTGAGAAGTTCTTTATAGATCATAAAAAGGCGCGCATCGAACTCAAGCTGATGGTAGTCAGGTTCCATATGACAACATAGTTGATAAAACGCTTTATCGTGGTTCTTTTCTTTGATGTGGGCGAGTTCATGAACCACCAGCATACGCAGCAGAGGCTCTGGTGCATCTTTAAACACGCTAGCGATGCGGATCTCGTTCTTTGCTTTAAGTTTGCCACCATGTGCGCGAGAGATATAGGTATGCAGACCAAGCGCATTGTTGATGAGATGGATCTTATTGTCCCAAATGACTTTCGAGATAGGCGGCGTTTTTTTCATGTAACGCTGCTTAATGTCCATAGTGTAATCGAAGAGTGCTTTTTCGCTCTTAATTTGATGACGTTGTGGAAAGCGGTTTTCAAACCATTGAATAAAACGCCCCGACGACACCATACCATCGATCTGCTCGACAAGGTGTTGAGGATAACCTGAGATGTACTTGAGATATGGGCTCATAACCATTGCGGTGTTGCTATCAAAGAGCACGCTATTCTAGCGAGGCTAAGAGTTGAAATAAAGAACATATGTAATTGGTCACGAACATTAATGTCGAAACACGCTGCGAATAGATCCCCGCCTGCGCGGGGATGACGGACTTTATAATGCTTACGTCCTATTTGTCTGGACTACTGCTCCCAAAGATCCTTAGCATCAGTGAATAGCGACTTAAACCAAAGAACAACCGTATCCCACACCCGCTTGAAGATAGAGCCTTGTTCCACCGTCGATTTAGCGACTAAAGGTTCCGTGGCAATGTCATCGCTACCTACTTTCCAAGTGACACTGCCGATAATGTCTCCTTGATTGATTGGCGCGATTAGAGGGGCAAATACCTCGACCTCCTTAGAAACGCCACGGCTATTCCCTCGAAGGTAGGTGGCGTAGACGTCTTGTTCAAAGCCTAAAGGAATCGCACTACTTGCTCCCTTCCAGACTTTTGCCGTCACTTCAATCGCATCCGATTCTGCGAGCTGGTCAGTCTCATAGAAGCGGAAACCGTAGTTAAGCAACTGCCTTGATGCTTCAACACGAGTCTGAGCGCTTGGGGTACCCATCACTACCGAGATAAGTCGCATTTGTCCTTGGGTTGCAGAGCTGACCAAACTGTATCCTGCTTCGGAGGTATAACCGGTTTTCCCACCATCCACATTGAGTGAGTTGTCCCAAAGCAATCTATTTCGGTTGTACTGCTTAATGTCTGCCCATACAAATCGCTTCTCGGAGTAGATCTTATAGACCTCTGGCACATCCTCGATAATACGCCTCATCAATATCGCCATATCTTGCGGGGTGGTGTGGATGCCTTGTCCATCCAAACCGTGTGCGTTGATAAACTGAGAACTATTCATTCCTAAGTTAATAGCCCACTGATTCATCAGTGCCACAAAGCCATTTTCAGTCCCAGCAATATGCTCTGCTAAAGCAACCGCTGCATCGTTACCCGATTGAACAATCAACCCTCGCATCAAATCGGCAACCGTTACATCATCACCTGGCTTAATGAACATCTTTGAAGAGTCTGGAAACTTAACTGACCAAGCATTTTCACTAACACCAACCTTGCTATCCCATGCTGTTCGACCAGATGCTATCTCCATACCGACGACATAAGCCGTCATCAGCTTGGTTAAACTCGCCGGTGCGAGTGCAGCATCTTGATTGCCTCCAACGATGATCTCTCCCGACTGATAGTCCATTAGGACATAGCCTTTGGCATTCAATGAAGGTGGGTTCGGTGTGACCAACGCGAAAGCCGTCGCCGATGAGCAAAGCGCTAACGACGCAAGCAAAACAGACATTGGTTTTCTCATCTCACGGACTCCTTATAGTGTGAGTACTTCGCCGTCTCTGCTGGCTTGAAAGGTCAAGCCTCGCCGCCAAATTGGTGGATAAGAATGCAGCAGGATGCGAAGCTAAAAATTGATAACCTCTACCCACAAATTAGAATAAAAACGGCAACTTGGCTTAGTTTTTTTGTAAGAAATTCTGCATCTAGAGAATAAAGTGCAGTTTAAGGAGAGACACCACTATTCGTAGTCTTGCTTCAGTCGCTATCTATATCGAGAAAATAACAAGCGGACCCTTCGCGCGTTTTAGCGACGTACATCGCTTTGTCCGCAACACTCACTGCACGGACACAATTGAGTTCTTGGCTATCACAAAGGGTTGCGCCCAAGCTGACATTAATAGGAATAAGTTCAGACTCACCGATATCAATAGGGTGTGAGGTGACTTGTAGAATATGATGGGCAATGCTTAACACATGTTCACGACTGTTAAGTCCTGGCAATACTATTAAAAACTCATCACCGCCCAAACGGCCGACCAAGTCGGATTGCCGAGTAAAGTCTTGCAATCGCTTAGCGAACTCGGTCAGTATTTTGTCACCCACTACATGACCATGCTGGTCGTTTAAAGATTTAAAGTTATCAATATCTACATACATGAAAGCTATTTTCTCGCCCTTTTTACGGCACTCACCTGCTAGCTGCTTGAGTTGAGACTCTAACAATCGCCTGTTTGCCAGATTGGTGAGTGGGTCGAGGTTTTGCGCTTCAATAGCTTTGAGCTGTTGCTCTTTACGCTCGGAAATATCTCGCACAATCGCTATCAAGTACTGCTGTCCATCAAAGTCAACCATATTCACGCTGGCTTCAATAGGGATCTCTTTTCCATCCTTACGTCTGTGTGTCGCCTCAATGCACGCCTCTCCGTTTAGTCGCATCCGGCTAACGTGCTCGCTCCACGTCGTCTCCTCGCAAAAACGAGGGTTAATATCAATCACCGATAGCTGAAGCAGCTCTTCTTTACTGTAACCAAGTCTCTTATACGCAAGCTCGTTACAATTAAGAATGTGGCCATATTCCATTTCTGCAACATAGATTGCATCTGAGCCCTTTTTGACCATATGGTTCAAGAGTAATTCCGCCGCATGAGACTTCCTCATCGCTGACATATCAACGATCTGAGACACAAAATGATGCACCCTTCCGACTTCATTAACATCAGCAGCAATGTTGAGCTGAGCAACAAGGGTGTAGCCTTTTTTGTGGCGATAACGTTTCTCAATCTGTATTGGAGTGAAAGGCTCTCGACTCAATTGGCTACGAATGCGCTGATTAAGCGCTAAATCATCAGGGTGAGTCATCATCACATCGTTAGACATTAATTCATTGCGTGAATAACCAAGAAATTGGCAAAGTGCAGGGTTAGTATAGAGTAAACGGCCTTTTGGGCAGGTAATGGCGGTTGGAATCGGCGTCACGTCGAACAAACGCGATATAGACTCATCGAGTCTCGCAATAGGCTTGTCCATAAGCTCCCTCCTTACCGCACGTGGACTACAATCATAGTAGCCGAATTGTGCTTTCCTAAACGACAATCGTGTAGCTCCACATCTTTAATCCATTACATATTGCATCAGTTTCAAAAGCTTCTCCCACTCAACAAAGCCGTTATTAACTAAATACTCAAAATTGAGACAATCTCAAACAACTGTTAGTTTTAACTCCAAAGGAGAATATTTTCATCAGTGTCGATCGCCTATGATGTCGCTATCATTTCTTCTCGGTTACTCTGTATGAGTCGCAAACCAACCCTAGCAGAAGCGACACAGCTTCTGATTCAACAAGTCAAAGATGAACTGCCTTTGTATGATCAAGACACCTTCGTTTGTGGACCCAACAATACCTGTATTGGGTGCCCTAAAAAGTTATTGGAGTTGGTGGAAACCGATGTCAGTTATTGGGAAAGTGCATTGGTGCGCAGCATAGCACCAAACTTTGAGCAGTTTCGCCGCTTCGCTAAACTTTGCACTAGCGTAAGACGCGGCCTCGTGCGCAATGGAATTGTCGAGAAATAATCACTCCGACACATCAGATACTATCCACTGAAATTTTTTCTCTCTAGCTCTGGTCTTATATTTCTGCTTCATCGTATCAAGTTCGATAACGCCAAAACCAGTTTCGTCTCATTGAATCAAGGCAAGGAGCACAGAGTATGTCAACTAAGGTCAAACTTTATTCCGGGGAGAGCCGCTCACCACTCTGTCAAGCCAGCCTTGAGTTTTATCAACTCAGCATGCTACTCGACGAGCTTTCATCTGAGACTGAAGTGCAGGAGTGTGACTACGCACGCGTTGATGTTTATGAAGGCGGACATTTAGTACGTTCTTATCGTACTTGTTCAAAAACGCGAGTCGAACGTCTTTTACACCATCATTGGCAATAGGGCACCTAGTGCCATCTCATTGTTTCCCAGCGACAAGTCATTACAAAAAAGCCTTGCTGCTTATTGTTATAATGTTTTTTAACAAATCTTGAAATTTTGCATATCATGCAACGGTCTCGTTCGTTGAATCTAATTTTGTGATAGCCCTATTGTTCGAGCAAAGGGTATTGATAAACGTGCTCTAACCTTTACTATCATTTACTTACACCTAAATGGTTTGTTCCATTTTTTGGCAAGGTTAGCCACACACTATAAAGATACGGACACCAGCATGAAAAATTCTATGTTCAACACGTCAATGTTTTCTTCCGCCGCGTTAATTGCCGTAGCGCTCAGCACATCCAGCGCTTTCGCTGAAGAAAAATCTTGGGAAAACATCGTCAAACAAGCGGAAGGTCAATCCGTTTACTTCCACGCTTGGGGAGGAAGCCAAGAAATCAACCGCTACCTTCAGTGGGCAGGTAAAGAACTAAAGGCTCAATATGGCGTAGATTTCAATCACGTCAAAGTTACCGATATCTCAGAAACGGGTTCACGTTTATTAGCAGAAAAAGCAGCCGGTAAGAGCGACGGTGGCAGTGTCGATATGGTGTGGATTAACGGCGAAAACTTTAAATCTATGAAAGATAATGCCTTACTTTACGGCCCATTTGTATCCACGCTACCAAACTGGCAGTACGTAGACAAATCTCTCCCTGTCGATAGCGATTTCTCTGAACCGACTGAAGGGTTGGAAGCCCCTTGGGGTGTCGGCCAGCTGGTTTTCATCCACGACACGCAAAGCCTGAATAACCCACCAGTGTCTTATTCCGAAATGCTCAATTATGCTAAGGCATTTCCGAACAAGTTAAGCTACCCTAAACCACCTGAGTTTCATGGCACCAGTTTTCTAAAATCGCTATTAATCGAGCTCACCGACAACGATCCATCCTTGGCTAAGCCGGTTTCAGAGGCGGATTTCGAGATTGTCACCCAGCCGCTTTGGAACTATCTAGACGAATTTCATAAAGTCGCTTGGCGCGGTGGTAAGCAGTTCCCTGCAGGCACAGCAGAAACCATTCAATTGCTTGATGATGGTCAGTTAGATCTTGCTCTCACATTTAACCCTAACGCTGTTTTTTCCGCTCAAGCTAGCGGGAATCTAAGCGATACGACAAGTGCTTATGCAATGGAAAGTGGCGCTTTATCCAACATCCATTTCCTTGCGATACCATGGAATGCCAATGCCAAAGAAGGGGCGTTGGTGGCGATTAACTTCTTATTGAGTCCTGAAGCGCAATCTCGTAAAGGCGACATCAACATTTGGGGCGATCCATCTGTCCTCAATAAACAGTACCTAAAAGGAAGCGCCGCTAAGACTCAACAATTTAAGTCAGTAGCAGAGCCTCATCCGAGCTGGCAAAGCGCACTTGAGCAAGAGTGGCTCAAACGTTACGGCAGCTAACGGAAGATTAAGTTAACGATTATGCTAAGGCTGTTGTACGCCATCTTGGTTGTTGTCTGCATTCTCCCTACCATACCCGGTTTGGCGGGTGTGGTAGTGACCTCGCTCGGTTATATTCCTCCGCTCAACCAGAATGAGTTTACCTTTACCGGATTTGAGAGTGTTTTCGCGTGGCAAGGTGTCGAGAAGTCCATCACACTCACTTTCACCACTGCTATTGTGAGCAGCTATTTAGCTTGTTTCCTCTCTTTTTCCATTATCGCAGCAAGTTGGAACAGCCGTTGGTGGAAGAAGATTGAACTGGCGCTATCGCCACTTCTAGCACTGCCGCACGTCGCGTTTGCTATCGGCTTTGCATTTCTGTTCGCACCAACAGGATTTGGAGCACGCATACTTGTCGAGATCTTTGGAATTAGCAGCCAATCTGCGCCTTGGTTGGTAAAAGATCCCTACGGTATCGGCCTGACCTTGATGCTTGCCATCAAAGAGGTTCCCTTTCTTCTTTTGATGAGTATTCCTATATTGCGCCAACTGAAGGTGTGTGAATCATTGAAGATCGCCTCATCGCTTGGTTACTCCGAAGCCGCTGCATGGTGGAAAATCATCCTGCCTCAATGGTTTGCCAAAATTCGTTTTCCAATGCTCGCTGTCATCGCGTATAGCTTGTCTGTAGTGGATGTAGCCTTGATTATTGGTCCGACTAACCCGCCCACGTTTGCTGTTCTTGTATGGCAGTGGTTTAACGATCCCGACCTCAACCTACTTCCAAGAGCCAGTGCAGGTGCCGTGATTCTGTTTGTCATTGCGTCACTGCTGATAGGGTTGGCTAGACTGGTCGAGTTTATCGTCGTCAGATACGCTAATCGCTGGCAATACTCTGGACGTTACGCGATTCGTCTTCCAGGAAAGTCACTGTTTGTGGTTATTGTTGGCATCGTCACCGTTATGATACCGCTCACCATCCTTTGGACCTTTGCTCAACGCTGGCGCTTCCCTGATCTATTGCCATCTCGTTATACCATGAGGTTTTGGGAGTACGAATGGGAAGGAATGACCAGCGTAGTCAGCCAAAGTATGACGATCGCTATAATATCAGCGTCTATTGCACTAATACTTGCCATCGTTGGTCACGAGTATCGAAACAAGTATCGACTGCAAGTACCCGGCTACGTTATTGCGATTCCAATGCTACTTCCACAGCTTAGTATTTTGTTTGGCTTGCAAGTAGCGACCTTGATGCTCAATGACAACGCTTATCTATTGTGGGTGTGTTGGTCTCACGTATTTTTCGCCTTTCCATTTGTTTATTTATCCTTAGATGGACCTTGGCGAGGGTTCAACGACCAGCTTACAAAAGCGTCCATGAGTCTGGGTAAAAGTCCACTCTACACTTGGTTTCACGTCAAACTGCCATTATTGCTTCCTGCCATAATTTTTGCTTGGGCGATTGGTATTAGCGTGAGTCTAGCTCAGTATTTACCAACACTAGTGCTCGGTGCAGGGCGTGTAGCGACCATTACAACCGAAGCCGTTGCTCTCTCAAGCGGATTCGATAGACGTGTCACTGCGATATATGCCCTATTCCAAGCTCTACTGCCTCTGCTCTTTTTCACCATTGCGGTGCTGGTTAATCGCCTTCACACCCGATATCGCCGAATTAAAATTAAAGGATTGTTAGTTAATGACGCTCTTGCTAGAAAACCTCGCCATCCGTAAGTGTGATGGTGAGGTGCTGTTTTCTAATTGCAACTTCTCTATCGACTCAGGAGCTATTCTGACTTTGATGGGACCTAGTGGCTGTGGTAAGTCGACCTTGCTTGATGTCGTCGCCGGTCACCTTGCTCCTGAATTCACATACTCTGGAAAGATCCAACTCAACGGACAGCGAATCGACACCTTGCCTCCTCACAAACGTCGCGTCGGCATACTGTTCCAAGACGATTTGCTGTTTCCTCATCTTAATGTGTGGGAGAACCTAGCGTTTGCTCTGCCTAATCAGATCAAAGGTTCAAATCGTAAGGATCAAGCGATGGAAGCACTGAGTAAAGTCAAGCTTTCTAAGCTTGCCGAGCAATACCCCGAGCAACTCTCCGGAGGTCAACGAGCGCGAATCAGCTTAACCCGTATGCTACTAGCAAAGCCCGAGGTTGCTTTATTAGATGAACCATTTAGCAAGCTTGATAAGGAGCTGCGCGTGCAATTTCGAGACTGGGTAATGGATCAGTTAAAACAAGCCAACGTCCCTACTCTAATGGTGACGCACGATGAAGATGATATCCCTCAAGGGAGCCAAGTGCTTAAATGGCCATGGGAGATTACTCATGCTTGATCGTTTAAGTATCAAAGTCATTCGTTGGCCATTATCGCAATCGGCGAGAGTATTAAATAAGGCTGGCGTTACCGCAAATCAAACTACGTTGTTCGGCTTTGCTCTTGGCTGCCTAGCCTTCCCTGCTCTTGCTTTTGAGCAATATTCACTCGCGCTTGCCCTCATTATTCTTAATCGTGTTTGCGATGGCTTAGACGGTGCGCTTGCGAGAATTCAAGGAATCAGTGATGCCGGAGGCTTTCTCGATATCAGTCTCGACTTCTTGTTTTATTCGCTGATTCCGTTTGGTTTTGTCATCGCGAATCCTGAACAAAATGCTATCGCTGGAGCGTTTTTGATATTTTCATTCATTGGCACGGGTACCAGTTTCTTAGCATTTGCGGTGATGGCAGGAAAGCGAGGTATTGAAAACCCGATTTATAAGCATAAATCGCTTTACTACATGAGTGGATTGACCGAAGGAACAGAAACCATCGGCTGTTTTGTGCTGCTTTGTTTATTCCCACAGCATTTTTCGGCTATTGCATTCGTCTTTGGTACTGCTTGTTGGTTTACCACGTTTACACGTATTTATTCTGGATTCCATACATTACGGTAGAGCCTATCGCAATGTATCAGTCGAGGTATTAGAGCGTCAGAGTTTCTCTGGCGCCCACCTTAGGCACTAAAGCAATTCAAGTAAGCACAATTTCTCTCTCATTCTCAATGGCAGAAATTGACCTATTTAACAATAGTCACATACTCTATAGTCCCGCCCTTAATACAATAAGGGTGCTACATGAGAACTTTAACTAAAAAAATCGTCTTAACATCAATGTGTTGCATGAGTGTCCATGCAACTTTTGCAAATGAGACAGAAGCGAAAATCGATCCTTCGGATATTACTGCGGTCAATACCTCCGGCTACTTGGGTCTCAATAATCAGGGCGATCTCAAGTTATCTACTTCGATAAGTTTAACTAATGGTGGCAGCTCAAGTATGTCCATGGGTACACTCGAGGCCAGTATTGATAATCAAGGAAACTATAAAGACAGTCGCCTCCAGTATTTCCAGGTTTTTAGCACCACTAATAGCGTTGCGCCTAAAGTGGCCGCATCGATCGATATTATCGATAATCAAAACTTCACAACAGGTGCATTAGGTGCCGTTTCAATGGTTAATCCTGGTGTCAAAAACTTAATGGGTTTTGCTCGTGTCGGCTTACTCGGCGGTAAATACGATTCAGATTTCACGCGTATGATGGGAGAATCCGATGAAGGTATCGTTGGTGGTATGGCTGCTATTTACCTAAGTTATAAGACCGGAGAAGATGGCACGTATATAATGCTCAATCCTGAATACACGTATCTAGACGGTAGCATTGACACATCCATTGTCAAAACGTCCCTCATTCTTGGCACGCCAATTTCTAGTGACGGGAAAAATTGGGCACAATTCAAAATAGAAAACTCAAGTGGGCATATGACTTCTTCCAGTCAAAAAATCGACATCAATGACACCGTTACTTGGGCATTTTTCAAAGCTTATTTCTAATCTCTGTTTGGCAGATTTCATCGTAAAATTTGGTTGAAGCATAGCGATAACATGGACGTTTCGTTTGTAGCCCCATCAATCATTCTATTCACGACATCCCTATCTTACTCATCAAAGTTTTCTTTTTCTAAACTGCGAAGGCGTGCAATCATTCCACGATTTGAAGGCTCGATTAAAGTTTGATAAATCATTGTACCCACAACGCCAAGCGACATCTTGAGGCATCAACCGCTCTACGACTAGCAAGCGCTTTGCATGTTGATTTCTCACTTCATCTCTCAAGGCCTTAAATGATGTTCCATTGAGCTCTAGCCGGCGATGCAGTGTTCTAGTAGAGAGCCCTATCAAATGACCGAACCATTGAACGGTAAAACAGGGTAATACCGCATAGGTGGCAGATAGCCTTCGTATCCGAGTTATCCAGTCTAAGTCTCTTCCATCATCTCGAACAGGTGTAAAGTTGCTGCTCAACGGCACTTGAATAGCACCATTGGGATGATTAAATGAATAGATATTGTTATCAACGGCGTTGTTGTCAGCTAAGTGAGCGGGAAAGCTCATAAATACACGCTTGGGCACCCACGCTTCGTTTATAAATTGGCGGCACAGTGACACGAGTGCAAACGTTCGAAACCACTCTGATTGATCATATCCCACCGATTTTGAAGAGTACGCACTCCGATGACACAGAAACCATAACCCATCTATTTTTTCTGTCCAAACAACCACATGGCTGTTTAACTGGGGCATAATATCGATCAGCTTATGCATGCAAGCTTCGATATCACCACACTCACTGATTTCTCTATCTAGAGCTGGAGAAATATCAACAAGTGACAGTGACTTCCCGACTTCATAACCAAGATTTTTTTGTGTCATGCGGTTCATTTCCAACAGAAAATTCATCACTTGGTCTGATGGCAACCAAAGCGAATCCATGACCCCATCAATCGGTATGTTGTGTTTATCTGCTGTCTCTGTCCAGTAGATACCATGTTTATCAAAATACTCGATAAAGGGACGTAAGTTTTCCGAAAGCGTCGTATTAATTTGATTGTGCATTCCGTCAACTCTCCTCGATGGCAGTAAATGACCTATATCCAATAGTACTCCAACATTATAGTAGCGGCATACTAATTACTCAGGAACATGAAGATGAAAGTTAAACCAATCGTACTTGCACTGACCGCTGCTATCACATTATCGAATACTGTACTGGCGAATGAAAACACGACAACATTAAACCCAGTCGAGGCAGCCCTTCAGGTCGAAGGAGCACTTGTTACCGTTCCTGTAAAAGAGGCTAAAAGTGCTGCAACGCCTGCGTTCACTGAAGCAGCTCGAAACGAGTTTAATAACTTCCACTGGCAAATGGGTGGCGACCACGCTCTTTACTACAACATGCACATGAGTGAGTTCATGCCAACCGCGTTCGCCGCACCAAGCGAACACTACAAACCGTTAGTTAAAGACATTCAAAGTCAACTTGGCGACCTAAAAGTTAACACAGAAACCAAAGGTGAATTGACCATGGACGAGTACCTTGCTGATGAGCAATTCCGTACTCAGGGCTTCATGCTCATCCACCATGGTAAGATCGTATACGAGGTATACCCAGGCATGAAACCTACAGATTCGCATATCTGGGCATCAGCAGCGAAAACCACAGTCGGAACCGTCGTCGCGATGTTGGTAGAAGAAGGTAAAATTGATCCCGAAGTGAGCATCACAAAATACGTACCCGAACTAAAGGGAACAAATTGGGACACGATCACTGTTCACAATGTATTAAACATGGCGACCGGCCTAGATAATGAAGAGACTCTTCAATCTATCCTTAATCCTGACTCAGATGTCGTGCGCTTTTTCGCCGCTTCGTTTAACTCTCCCAGAGCTAAAACGGGTGAGCTCGAAAGTTGGATGAATGTCGCCAAGGGTGCACAAAAGCTCGAAGGTGAAGAACCGGGTGACCATTTCCGTTATGCGTCTATCAACACTATGGTTCTCACCAAGATGGTAGAAAATGTTGAGAATAAAACATGGACTCGTGTATTCGAAGATCGTGTTTGGTCGAAAGTAAATGCTCGCCAATCAATGAAATTCAATCTAACACCTGATGGGATGGCTATCGCAGTAGGACTGGTTTCTACCACGGTCGAAGATATGGCGAGATGGGGTACCTTATTTACACCAAGCTGGAGCGCCGTGGCAGACGAACCTGTTGTTTCACAAGCCGTGATTGATCGTATTCGTAGCAGTGGCGACAAAAAAGCATTTGTTGGCACAGAAAAAGAAACCTCATCTATCCATGCTTACAATGAGAAAGCCGATTACAATGCTTATCAGTTCGACTTTATTTTCGATGATGGTGCGATGTCTAAGAGCGGTAACTTAGGCCAATTTATTTACATTGACCCTGCACGTGATTTTGTTGGCGTCATGTTCTCAACGAACCCATACCATTCTGGTTTCGGTGAGAATAAAGGGCCTGCACTTATGCGCGCAGCTGCGAAAACCCTTGCTGACAAATAGATAGCTTATTTGTTATCACCCGATTAAGACAGATTCTGTTGTTTCTCTCACTACTCTTCATAGGCTCTAGAAGCAAGCTTTAGTGGTTCAATCAAAACACTATGGTATTATTTGAACTATTAAGCCTAGTACTGTTATGAGAGTGAAGTATGTCGTCAGATTTTTATGGAAGCAGCGCTGCCTACGCGCGCAAAGAAAGTGATTACCGCGAAAAAGCGCTCAAGCTCTACCCTTGGGTGTGTGGCAGTTGCGCGCGCGAGTTTGTGTACTCCAATCTACGAGAACTAACTGTTCACCACAAAGATCACGATCATACTAACAACCCTGAAGACGGCAGCAACTGGGAGTTGCTGTGCCTTTACTGTCATGATCACGAGCATTCAAAGTACACCGAACACGATTTGTACGGTAGTGAGGTGAAACCGGGAGAGGACAATCATCAGGCGGCGACGCACAATCCATTTGCCGGTCTTGCGAATATGATGAAGAAGAAGTAGTGGCTCATGTAAACAAAAAGAAAGAGGCGCAGTCCTCTTTCTTTTCGTCATGATCTTTATAGTAAATAGGCTCTATCCAAATCTATTCATGCCCGCCTTTGTTGCTCCCCTATTCTTCGTACTAAAGTCTCGGTGCAAATTCAAATACGTCTGAGTAACAACTCGCCTCTTCCAAGCCGTTAGATTTAAGCTGGTCAATTGTGCCGTAAACCATTTTTTCCGAGCCACACAAATAAACACTGGCATCTTTAAGATCTGAAAAATCTTGTTGTATCACTTCATAGAGAAAGCCCACCCTTCCCGTCCAGCCTAACTGTGCAGATTCTAAAATCTCGGTGAATCTCAAATTTTTATATTGCGTTGCCCAATCATGAAACAGTTCTAAAAGGAAGAAGTCCTCGCGGCTGCGATTAGTCCAATAGATATCAATAGGTGTTTCGGGACTTTTATGTAAAATTTCTTCGGTTATACATTTAATTTTCGATATTCCTGAACCCGCCGCCACCAGCAGATGAGGCGTGTCGAGTTCGGTCTGTAGAAACGCTTTTCCCATAGCCAGCATGATGCTTACTGGCTTTTGGTTAGTTTTCAGTGCAGCCAAACAGTCAATAACTTTACCAGAGAACTCGCTAGTACATTGTATAATCAAGCACACCCGATTTGGCTGTTCAGGATCTAGTCGGCTGGAGATGGTGTAAGAAAGCCATAGCGGTTTATCATCTTGATTCACATCAAGTTCAAGCTTCAAGTATTGCCCCGCTCGGTAGTCTAGCGATGTTTCCTTTGGCGCGAGAAGTTCAATTAAGTAGGTGTGCTTATTCAATGGCACAATATCCGTCACACTGACTGAGTGACGCGCAATGGGGAGCTCTGTAGTTTCATTGTTCATAATTCTCTGTCCTAGAAATCACTTTCCTTGAAAGCTTGTCCGTTAAAGTAAGCCATTCGATTAACGGACAGACTAGAGCAGTTTTCAGATGATCAAAAGTGATATAATATAAACAATCGATTACTTTTATTCATAATAAAATATGCTAGAACGTATTCATCTTAAAATTATTCATGCCGTCCATCAGCACGGCTCACTGACTTCCGCTGCAAAAAAACTCTGTGTCACACAGTCCGCATTAAGTCATACAATGCGTAAACTGGAAGCCAATCTCGGGACAGAAGTTTGGGTACGTGATGGGAGAAGCCTAAGACTGACCCAAGCCGGCCAATACCTCCTCAACATTGCCAATCGCGCACTTCCTCTCTTAGTAAGTGCTGAAGAACGACTCAAACAAATCGCTTTGGGCGAACGAGGCACATTGAGGATTGGTATGGAGTGCCGCCCCTGCTATCAGTGGCTTCTCAAAGTAGTATCGCCTTTCTTAGAGACGTGGTCAGACGTAGATGTCGATGTCATACAGAAATTCCAATTCGGTGGCGTTGGCGCGTTATTGGATTATGAAATTGACCTTCTGGTAATTCCGGATCCGTACTACAAGTCTGGCCTAGTTTTTGAACCCGTATTTGATTACGAACAAGTGCTTGTTGTGCCCACTGATCACGCGTTAACTTCCCTTCCGTATGCGACAGCTGAAGATCTTCGTGACCAAGTATTATTTACCTACCCAGTCGAAAAAGATCGCCTTGATGTTTACGCTCAGTTCCTTAACCCGGCTCAAGTTGTCCCGAAACAACACAAAACCGTTGAAACCACCGATATCATGTTGCAAATGGTTGCATTTGGGCGCGGTGTAGCGGCACTACCACGCTGGCTCGCAGAAGAGTATTGCAAAAAACTGCCATTGTCGGTTGTTCGCTTAGGGGAAAATGGTATCGCCAAACAGATTTATCTAGGTCGTCGTGAAGGCGACAGCAACATCGACTACCTTACTGCCTTCATAAAAACGGCGCGCAGTTATAACCATCCGACGGGCAAAATTGATAAATAAGTTAATACCCATCGTCTACCACTAATCCCTCTCAATGGCGCACATTAAAGTGTTCTAACACGTTAAGGTGCGCCATTTTGCTAACTGGTCACCACTACCCGCGACAATCCATGAGCAACACTCATGGATTAATAAAATTAAATCAATATTCATCATAGTTAATTCAACCTAGTATTGACCTAAGACATTTTCCCAAGCTTTTATCAACTTTGGGTATTAGGCAATTATGAGTAGCGTTTTCATTTATTCCATTCAATCTGTTCGATTTGATGAACACTATTCACCATCGAGCAATACACGTCTTACGACAAACTTTGCTAACTTGGCTCGCGGGGAAGCTCGCCAAGAAAACCTTCGTAAAGCAATCAACATGATTAATAACTGTTTCAACAGTCTGGCACATTGGGACAACCCAAATAAAAACCATTATTCCGATGAGCTTGATATTGTGCACGTCGATATTGACGTTGAGGGTAATGGTGAAACCTTTCCCACTATCGAGGTGTTAACAACCTACATTGTCGATAACCATACGAATAAACGCATTGAAGGTATTGTGGGGAATAACTTTTCTTCCTACATCCGTGACTACGATTTCAGTGTGGTATTGCGCAACCACAACCAAGGTCAAGATCACTTTTCTGTACCCGCTAATTATGGTGAATTACACGGCAAAATGTTCCAAGACTTTATAAGCTCCAACGCTTACAAAGAAAACTTCAGTAAGCCCCCCGTGATTTGTTTGAGTGTATCAGACAACAAAACCTATCATCGCACGAGTAATCAACATCCTGTTCTTGGTGTTGAGTACAAGCCCAATGAGTCTTTATTGACAGAGCAATACTTCAAAACAATGGGCATGGATGTGCGCTATTTCATGCCGCCAAACAGTGTCGCTCCGTATGCGTTCTTCTTCTTTGGTGATTTGTTGAATGACTACAGCACGCTCGAATTGATCAGCACGCTGAGCACCATGGAAACCTTCCAGAAAATATATCGCCCAGAGATCTATAACTCAAATGCCGTTGCGGGCGAAGTGTACAAGCCGAGCCTTAAAAACCTAGATTGCTCCTTAACACAAGTGGTTTACGACCGAGGGGAACGTAATCGCCTAGCTGTTGAACAAGGTAAGTGGTGTGAAGAGCACTATATTCAAAGGCACCAACTGACTCTAGAAAAATGGGTGGCCAACTTTGCTGAGCCTGCACTCTAACTTTAAGGTATAGAAAGAATTGATGATGAAATAACTATTCCCAATCTCAACCGCCGGAAGCCTACCAAAACCAACTTGGTTGGCTGAACCTGAAACACTTTGGTCACCTTGGAAGTTAGAGGGAGACGAGCTGATTACCGGTAAACAAGATGCGCTGCGCGTCACACTCCAAGAGCAAGAAACATCAGGTATTGATATCGTCAGCGATGGCGAACAAAGCCGCCAGCACTTCGTCACCACCTTTATTGAAAATTTGAGTGGTGTTGATTTTGAAAACAAGAAAACAGTGAGAATCCGTCACCGATACGATGCCAGTGTGCCTGGCGTTGTCGGCTCCGTGAGCCGCCAAAAGCCGGTCTTTGTAGACGATGCCAAGTTTTTGCGCACACAGACAGATCAACCGATAAAGTGGGCTTTACCTGGGCCGATGACAATGGTGGACACACTTTATGATGATTATTACCAAGATCGTAGAACGCTTGCTTTTGAGTTTGCCAAAGCGCTAAACGAAGAGGCCAAAGAGCTGGAAGCCGCTGGCGTTAATATAATTCAGTTTGATGAGCCGGCTTTTAATGTCTTTCTCGATGAGGTTAATGATTGGGGCATACAAGCACTAGAAAAAGCCTGTGAAGGCTTAAAATGCGAAACTGCGGTTCACATCTGCTTTGGCTATGGAATCAAAGCCAACACTGATTGGAAAAAAACACTAGGCACAGAATGGCGCCACTATGAAAGAACATTTCCAGCGCTCCAAAAATCGACTATCGATATTATCTCTTTAGAGTGTCATAACGGTCGAGTGCCATTTGAAGTCCTTGAACTCCTAAAAGGCAAAAAAGTGATGGTCGGTGCCATTGATGTGGCCACGAATAACATTGAAACGCCCGAAGAAGTCGCGGCAACGATTCGCGAAGCGCTAAAGTATGTTGATGCCGATAAGCTATTGCCTTGCACCAACTGTGGCATGGCGCCTCTTTCAAGAGATGTGGCAAGAAACAAGCTACAGGCTTTAGCAGCTGGTGCTGAAATAGTCCTAAAAGAGCTCTGCGCTTAACATCTCGTTTGTTGGTTTTTATTTGTAATCATTTTAACGTTATCGATTTTTGAATATGATTGAGTTTCTAAGCAACAATATTTCAACACTTATAGCTCTAATTGCAACGGGCGCATTTGCAGGCGTCTTAGCGGGATTGTTAGGGGTGGGCGGAGGCATCGTTATCGTACCCGTCTTGTTCTTCATTTTTCAGAGTTTTGGTGTATCGCCAGAATCCGCGATGGTCGTGGCAACAGCGACCTCTTTGGCCACGATTATTCCAACTTCAATCAGTTCTATCCGCTCCCACAAGCGAAAAGACAATGTCGACTTCGATCTTTTAAAGCACTGGGCGATGTTTATTTTTATTGGGGTTTTGGCTGGAAGCTGGCTGGTAACGCGCATGAACGGCACGTGGCTTGGCGCAATAGCAAGCATGTCTGCTCTTAATATGCTATTTCGAACGGGTAAGTCAGCGATGTTTCAATCATTACCCGGTAAAGGCGGACAAGTGGCTATGGGCACTTCTGTCGGCTTTTTTAGCTCAATGGTTGGCATCGGTGGTGGCACTATATCCGTTCCGCTTCTGACACTTTACAATTACCCCGCTCACAAAGCCGTTGGCACAGCAGCTGCTATCGGATTAATTATTTCTCTACCTGGCGCTGTCACTATGCTTATTTTAGGTCAATCACCTGCCGACGCCCCGGTAGGGACATTTGGTCTTGTCAACCTATTGGCGTTCCTATGCATTGTGCCTCTGACAGTCTTGTTTGCACCCATAGGGGCTTCTCTAGCCTCGAAACTGGACGCGAATAAGCTCAAAAAAGTGTTTGCTGTCGTACTGCTAATTACCGGAGTACGTATGCTAGTGCAATTGCTTTTGTAGGTACGGCGGTCATAAAAAACGTCAGGCAAATACCTGACGTTTTTCTTTCATCCTTCGCAGCTAACTCACCAAATCTAGTCCCAATCTGGTGCGAAATCTGGGTTTGCCAAACGATGACCTCGATCGAGATGGGCAATGGTCTCCATATCTTCATCGGTTAGCATCACATCCACGTAGCCAAGATTGCTCTCGATGTTAGCCTTCTTAGTCGATGATGGAATGGTCACGAAGCCCGATTTCGCCATCCACGCTAACACAACTTGTGCAGGTGTCGACTGATGTTTCTCTGCAATGTGTTTAATTGAGCCGTCCTTCAGTACGTCACCGTATGCAAATGGCATATAGCCGGTTACGATGAGACGGTGCTGCTGACAAAAATCGACAACCTGACGGTTCTGCAGATAAGGGTGAACCTCAACTTGGTTGGTGTAGAGAACGTCCTCGCCTAAAATAGCAATCGCCTGCTGCATTTGCACGACGGTAAAGTTAGATACGCCAATATGACGAGCAAGACCCGTATCCTGCGCGTGTTTAAGTTCCTGTAGATACTCTTCCATTGGGACTGCATCGTCTTTTAGAGGCCAGTGGATCAATAGCAAATCAACCTGCTCTAGCTGCAAGTCTTTTAGACTCTCATCAAGGCTTGGAATGAAAGACGCTTTCCCCAGCTTGTCCATCCAGATTTTGGTGGTGACATACAGCTCTTCACGCGCAATACCCGAATCCGCAATAGCCTGACCTACTTCTTTTTCGTTACCGTAGATCTGCGCGGTATCAATGTGACGATATCCCGCCTCTAACGCCATTTTTACCGAATTGTAGGCATCCTCGCCTTTCAAACGAAATGTACCAGCACCAAGCGTTGGAATTGAAAGGGACATGATTTCTCCTTAGTTTTGATTGTTATCCATTCAGTCTACCAAGTTGCCGGATGACAATTTATTACCAAAGTCACAAATGTCTTTTGTCTTATTTGCAAAAGTCCCTCTTACTTAATCTCATACTGTAAATGAGAGAAGTACTGATAAAAGGCCTACAGGCTTAGCTGATGCGTTTCAGCAATCAACTCATTTTGATAACGCCGTGAATCCCCATTATCACTTGAAAACTTAAGTAATACCCGCGTGATCCCATTGCGATAGTGAACTAATGCGCTGTCTGCACCTTGTTGATGAGTATCTGTATATCGATAGTAAATATCCTTGTCGCTCGCCTGCTTTGACAATCGCTCTAAGATCGAGTGGTTATCTAGTTTTGGCCCAAAGTAAGCAACACTTGGCTTACCATCTAGAGGTGGAAGCTCAATAAGGTCAACGTCCGTAAGTTGTGGAGCCTGCGTCACTATGTCAAATAACGCAGCGTCAGCAGAGAGAATATTGAGATATGAGCTCATGGCGTTTCCTTCTTAAGTAGTCCTTTTGATAACTGTCCAATGTTATCTATGAAAGTCGTTCCATTATGACAGACGGTCACCTTTGTCGTGCGTTAGAAGGTATCTTATTTTCGAATAGGTCTCGCAGTGATGCGAGAACACTGTGACCTGCTTCTGTTTCTTGCCATTGGACGAAAAAAAGCCTCGCTAAATAGCGAGGCTTAATATTCGTTGTTCTAGATGTCGAACGGATTACACGTCGTAAGTTGTAGACGCTGTATCGCCGCCTGTACCAGTCCAGTTAGTGTGGAAGAACTCACCACGTGGACGGTCAGTACGCTCGTAAGTGTGAGCACCGAAGTAGTCACGTTGAGCTTGAAGCAAGTTCGCTGGCAAACGCGCTGTTGTGTAGCCGTCTAGGAAAGACAGTGCCGAAATCGTACATGGCATTGGAATGCCTGCTTCTAGAGATTTCGCTGCTACTTTACGCCATGCCGCTAGGCTGCCTTTCAGGATGTTTTTGAAGTACTCATCAGAACCTAGGAACGCGATATCTGGGTTCGCTTCGTATGCATCACGGATGTTACCTAGGAACGCGCTGCGGATGATACAACCACCACGCCACATTAGTGCTACGTTACCGTAGTTTAGATCCCAACCATTCTCGTTTGACGCTTCACGCATTAGCATGAAACCTTGAGCGTAAGAGATGATCTTTGATGCTAGTAGTGCTTGACGAAGTGCATCAACCCACTCTTGCTTGTCACCTTCTACTGGTGTGATTGTCTTACCGAATAGAGACTCAGCTTCAACGCGTTGGTCTTTAAGAGCAGACAGACAGCGAGAGAAAACAGACTCAGAGATAAGCGTTAGTGGAATACCTAGGTCTAGTGCGTTGATACCTGTCCATTTACCTGTACCTTTTTGGCCGGCAGTATCAAGGATTTTCTCTACTAGTGGCTCACCGTCTTCATCTTTGTAACCAAGGATGTCAGCCGTGATTTCTACTAAGTAGCTGTCTAGTTCTGTCTTGTTCCAATCTGCGAATACAGCCTGCATTTCGTCAGCAGACATGCCTAGACCATCTTTCATGAACTGGTACGCTTCAGTGATCAGCTGCATGTCACCGTATTCGATGCCGTTGTGTACCATTTTAACGAAGTGACCTGCACCATCGTTACCAACCCAGTCACAGCAAGGCTCACCAGCGTCAGTTTTTGCAGAGATACCTTGGAAGATAGGCTTAACCGCTTCCCAAGCTTCAGCCGCGCCGCCTGGCATGATTGAAGGACCAAAACGAGCGCCTTCTTCACCACCAGAAACACCTGTACCAATGAAGTGAATGCCTTTCTCACGACACTCAGCAACGCGACGGTTCGTATCTGGGTAGTTTGTGTTACCGCCATCAATGATGATGTCGCCTTTGTCTAGTAGGGGTACTAGTGCTTCGATGAACTTATCGACAACGTCACCAGCACGTACCATTAGCATCACTTTACGTGGCGATTCTAGCTTCTCAACTAGCTCTTCTAGTGAGTATGCGCCAACAATGTTGGTACCTTTCGCTGGGCCTTCTAGGAACTCGTCAACTTTTGCAGCAGTACGGTTGTGAGCCACAACTTTAAAGCCATGGTCATTCATGTTTAGGATAAGGTTCTGACCCATTACCGCCAGACCAATTACACCAATATCACCTTTCATCATTCTCTCCATCAATTCGGCAACTTAACTTGCTGCTTTGAAATTTTTGGTCGCGCCAAGTTGTGCAGCTCTCCTAGCGCGACATAATTCTTTGATTACAGTTCGCAGTAATCTGTGTCAGTCAGGTTCTTACAAGGGAAGCGCCATGCGCGACCGTCGTTTTGAAGCAGCTGATCACACTCTTTAGGACCCCAAGTACCACATGCATAGCCAAAGAGCGCTTGTGGATCTTGTTTGAAGTCCAGAATTGGTTGTACAAACTCCCAACATGCCTCAACCGCATCACTTCGAGCGAACAGCGTAGCATCACCATTTAGCGCATCAAGAAGAAGACGTTCGTATGCTGTAAGCATTTGTGTTTCTTGCAATGACGCGTAGTGGAAGTTCATCTTCACTTCTTTGGCATTGAAACCTGCGCCTGGCTCTTTTAAGCCAAAGCTCATTTGAATGCCTTCATCCGGCTGAATACGAATGATCAGTTTGTTTTCTGGCGCATCTTTACCAAACACTGGGTGCGGCGTTTGTTTAAAGTGAATCACAACTTCAGTCACACGTGTTGGCAAACGTTTACCTGTGCGCACATAAAAAGGCACGCCATTCCAACGCCAGTTGTCGATAAACATCTTCAAACCAACGTAGGTTTCCGTACGCGAGTCATCCGCTACGCCATGTTCATCACGATAGCTAGGCAGGAACTGCCCGCGAACGTTTGATTCTGTGTATTGACCCAATACAAGGTTGTTTCGCAAATCGTCATCAGATAGCGGACGCAGACATTGCAGCACTTTAACCACTTCGTTGCGAATCGCGTCAGCATTAATTTGTGCCGGAGATTCCATGCCTACCATTGCTAGTACTTGTAGCAAGTGGTTTTGGAACATATCGCGCACCGCGCCAGAGCCATCGTAATAGCCACCACGCTCTTCAACACCGAGGAATTCCGCGCCAGTGATTTCGACGTAGTCGACATACTGGTGGTTCCAAAGCGGTTCAAACATCGCATTTGAGAAACGCAGAACAAGTAGGTTCTGAACCGTTTCTTTACCAAGGTAGTGGTCGATACGATAGATTTGGTGCTCTTGGAAGTGCTCGTGGATCTCTTTGTCGAGTTTACGTGCAGACGCCAAGTCATAGCCAAATGGCTTTTCGATAATGAGGCGTTTCCAGCCTTGGCTTTCATCATTAAGGCCGTGAGCAGCTAGGCTCGCAGGGATAATGCTGTAAAGGCTTGGCGGCGTCGCCAAATAGAATAGCGTGTTACGTTGTTCAAAACCGTATTGGTTAGCAACGTCATCAAGGCGGGTTGCGAGTTTCGCGTAGTCTTGAGTATCTGAGGTATCAATCGCTTGATAATGAAGATGGTTACAAAATGCTTCGAGCGTTTCTGGCTCGGTCTTTTCCATCTCTTGCAAAGAAGTTTTCAACTTCTCGCGATAAGACTCATCACTGTACTGAGTACGGCTGACACCAAGAATAGCAAATGATTTTGGTAGCTGGTCGCTAGCGTACAAATGGTAAAGAGCAGGGATCAACTTACGGTACGTAAGGTCGCCTGAAGCACCAAAAATCACGATGCTACTGTTTTCAGGTATTACCATCTTTTTTCCTTAGACAATGGGGCAATTGTTTAGCGGACGCAATGTTAACAGCGTGCTAGATAAAAAGAAAATAAGTTTTGCCTATCCAAAGGATAGGCAAATTCACTCGAATGATAAGGTCTGACCACGTCTAGTATAGACGCAGATAAACAAAGCGAGGTTACTTGGTACTATTTCGCTCAATAAAGCGCACCGGCACCATCAAACGCACTAAGCTAGAGTCTTTCTCTTTTATCTGATTTGAAATGATTTTTACCGACTCGCGAGCAAGACGGGCGAAGTCTTGACGGAAGGTAGACAGCTGATAGCTTAGCCATGTTGCTTGAGGAATATCATCAAAGCCAATGACCTGCACATCATTTGGCACATCTAGATTGAACTCAAAACGGGCGATATCCATAAAGGCCATTGCTAAATTGTCAGTTGCACAGAATACGGCTTGAGGCGGCTTCCCAGCGCTCAGCAGTGTGCGGATCTCGTCAAGCGAGCCACTATAGTCATAGTTTGCTTCAATGACTCTCGGTGACTTACCGGTTAACGTTTGAAACTCGTCGCAAAAGCCATTGACGCGCTCTTGGTTCGTAAAAGTCGGTACTTCACCAGTTAAATACACCACATCATTGAGTGCGCTATCAGCAAACTTTTGAGCCGCAATTTGACCTGCCGAGTAGTTATCACTAATCACGTAGCTACTCTTAGTCCCTTCGACCACTCTCGCGTACTGAACGATAGGAATATTAAACTCTTCACACTCTTCATACAGCGCGGTATTGAACGTTGCCGATGCGGCGATCACCCCATCGACACGATACTGGAAAATATTAGGAATCGAATGACTATCACCATCGACTTGCCAGGGTATCAACACCGCTGAGTAGCCCAGCTTTTGCAGTTCACTACTGATAAGCTGTAACGTTTTCATATGGATTGGATAGTCTGCATCGGGGAAAACTAAACCAATCAGCTTGGATTGATTCGTTGTTAAGCTGCGCGCGAAAGCGTTTGGACGGTAGTTCAGCGCTTTAGCTGCTTCAAATACCTTTTGTTTCGTTTTTTCAGATACCGAACTGCCCTCGACAAACACTCGAGAGACCGTAGACTGCGAAACGCCGGCCAATTTAGCGACGTCTTTGGATGTGACCGTTTGTTTTGGGATATTCATTTATAGTAATCATTCACCTAACCGATGGCGCACAATGTATCATAAAAATGGTACGTATGCATAAACAGAAAAGCCTTACATCGTTTAAATGTAAGGCTTTAGCCGTTAACAATAATCTAAAATGGGTTGTACCCATCAACCCGCAACAATTACCTGTTCCCAAATTGCTACAGGTTGAGGGAACACTTCATTAGAAGTAGTAACGAATACCCGCAGAGAATTGGTTGTCGCGGTTATCGTAGTGATCTTGCACATATTGGTCGTTACCTTGATCAAACTGGTATTCTGCCCAAAGAAGGAAGGTATTCTTGGTGAAGTGATACTCTAAGCCAGGAATAACCGTTTGACGCTCATACCCGCTACCATTGTCATCAGTGCTGGCCAAGTAGTTAAGGTTAAGTGTTGGGCGCAGACCATTATCAAAGTGATAGTATGTGTAAAGCTCAGCACCGCGTGAGTCATAGAACTCGGCGTTGTCATTGACTTCCCAGTTTGAACCTTGGCTGTATGTCGCACCAACATAGAAACCACCTAGCGAGTAGTTTGCACCCAACAGCGCGATACGTTGGATGTCACCATCACTGATATTCGATGCATTTTCGATATCCGTGAGCTCATTCTGGTGATAAGCCAGACCAAGCGTCAACCCATTCCCAAATGCATAAGATGTCGACGCTCCTATACCATTTTTCAGCGTAGCGGTTGCGCTGCCAGCAAGTGCCACATCGTTTCGTGTGGTTTGGTAGGTAAAGCCATATTTCCAATCACCACCGACGTTGTTACGGTAAGTGATAGAGTTTTCCGCGCGGCCCGTACCAGAGGCAATACCCCAGTCCGCCAAGTTGTAATAACCCGTACCGCGAGAGCCATACGTACGACCCAAGTCGGTGTACCAAGCTACATCGTAGAATGTACTCCACTGTTTAGTACCAGCGGCAATCTTACCCCACTTCTCGTGTTCTAAACCTGCGTATAGTAGACGGCTATAGATATCATTGGCAGTCGACGAAGAGTTGTAGCCCCACTCTGCATGACCAAAGCCTTGCCACCCGTTATCTAGTTGCTTAACACCTTTAAAGCCGAAACGGGAACTACCACTGTTGAACTCATCACTGCGCGCTTCATAGTCACCTGCGCTGTTATTAAAATCACGCGCTTTGTTTTGGTAACGAACTTCAAAACGGCCATCAATTGTTAAGGTGTCACCATTGTCATTGGTAAAAGTGTGTGCGGCCATCGCAGACGCAGAAGTCAGTGCGGTTAATACAAGTACACTTAATGCAGACTTTTTCATTTGCTTCCTACTTTACAGGCAATAGAAAGCCTCCGTGCCTAACAGCCCGTTAAAAATAATCATCAGGGAATATGATGCCACGTCCTGTGGCATCAGTTGGGAGCTGGCTTGAGGTTGAGAGGACACTCAAGCCGTAGGTTTTGCTTTTATAGAGAAGGGTTAAGGATGCTTGAAGTACGCTCGAACACGTCTAGACCTTGCTGTTTTAGCCAGTAAGGTAGATCGATCAGTACCCAGTTCTCAGATAGCTTGTCGCCATCACGGTAGTAAACGTCCACTACTTGCATGTCCGCACGAACTTCGCCGCCAGTCATACCGAGGAAACCACCGATTGGCGTGTTAGATAGGTTTGGCCAGCCGAAGAAGCAAGAGAAGCTACCCTCTGCGAAACGACATACGTGGCCGTTAAACTTCTTGTCTTTTAGGTTGTTACGGAACGGCAGTTGGTGCTGCTGTTGGTAACGTGGAATCGTGTAAGATGCGCCGATACCACATGGGCCGTACCAGATCATATCTTCAGACCAGCTCTTCGCTAGAACTTCTGGCGGACAACCCATTGCACCGCTATCGTTAAGTGCGGATAGATCATCAACCATCTTGTTCACTAGTGCGAGTGTCGCCACACCCTCTTCTGGTGCTGCATCTTCAAACAGTAGACCGTCGTGATTGCGAGGGCCAGGGTAAGTAAAGTGCTTACCTGTTGACGGTGGAAGTGGGTAGCAGCCTGCTTGATCCATCACACCTAGTAGGTCTAGGAAAAGACCGGTTTTAGTAATTTTGCCGTTCTCTACGCAGTTGAATTCAGCGTAACGGATGTTCATGATTTTGCCTGTTGGACGCATACCTAGGTATTCAGCGTCGAATAGACCCATGAAGTGACCCATGCTCATCACCCAGATCTCGCCAGAGGTGACTTCGTTCTCACCACCGATAAAGATATCTTGGCGACGCTGCATGCGAGTCATAGATTTCATCAAAGGAGCCCAGAAAACGTCAGCCGCTGCTTGTGCACCCTCTTGCTCACGGAACGGGTAAACACCGCGCCATAGGTAATCTTCTGAAGTGTGAGCTTTTAGTACTTCTGCAACATTTTCATGCGTTGCGTTTTCCATTGCGTCGAAGTAGTTACGAACAACGCGTTTTGCTTCTTGATAGTTAGACATAATCATCTCTCTTATTAATGATGAGTCAGTTTCGGAACAGGACTCGTAATATATGTTAGGTGGTCAGCAAGTAATTGCGGTATTGGAGAGCCTCTACCCGCCGACCTTGTTCTTTCCAGCCAGTACTTTTTAAGCGCTCGCTTGTTGTACTTTTTTCTCTTTGTGGAACACGCCGCCTTTTAGAGTCTCTGGCAGAGTTAGCCATAGTAGACCTGCGATGATCCATACGATTGGTGAGCCCCACATTGCAGTTTGTAGGTCGGTACGTTCTTGGATAAAGATAAGTACCATTGGCGCCCACATACCCAGGATACGACCACCGTGGAACAGTGCTGCACCGTAGCTGCGAAGGTGTGCAGGGAATAGCTCCGAGAAGTAACCACCCCATACGGCCGAGGAAGACAGGCCAAAGTTGTAGATTAGGCCAAGGATAGCCAACATGTTTAGGCCACCAATCACCATGTCACCAGGTGCGATGAAGAAAATCGACACCATGATACCGGCTAGAATGAAACCAAATGCGTTCACTTTGCGACCGAATTTGTCTGCTGCCCAACCCCAGAACCAAGCTCCAAATAGAGAGCCAAATGCTGAGATAGAGAAAATAAGACCGATAGTGGCACCATCAAACATGCGAACTTCGCGTAGATAAGTCGTTACAAAACCACCGAAGAATTGGAAACCGTAGAAGTTAAGACCAGCAAGCAGCAAACAAGTGATAGTAATGGTACGGTTTTGTTTGTTTAACATCTCGCCCCAAGAACCTTTCTTCGCAGGAACATTGCCCTTTTCTGCTTCAGCTTGTTCTTCTTCACCGTAAGCGATCACTTTTTTATCGCTTGGCAATACAAATAGCATCACAACTGCCGCCACTAAAGGAGGAATACCACCCACCCACATTAGGCTTTCCCATGGAGCATCGATACTTGAGATGAATGCTGCATACGCACCCATTACCATCAATGCAACAGAGAACATTGATGAAGCAAATGCCGTCAACTTACCACGCACTGTCGGTGTAAATAGCCCAATCATCAGTGATACCGCCACTGTGAAATAGCCACCAAGTGATAGACCGATGATGAAACGCATCGCAGCCCAAGTCGCGTAGTCAGTGAACATCATATTGATGATGGTCGCTCCGCCATTTAGAGCTGTAATGGCAATCAAGGTATTCTTTTTACCAAATCGAGTGGCGAACCAAGCACAGCTTAGTGCGCCGATTAATGCACCTACCGACTGCCAAGTATAGAACTGAGCGGTATCTGATAGGCTAATGCCGTCGTACGCTTCAACGATGTAGGGGCGTACGTAGTCAATAATTACAAAGTTATAACAGTAAAAGAAGTAACCCACTAAGATAGCAAGATAGGCTGCTACCCTTTGGAACATTGGTACTTCACTCATGTGTTTTTTAGCGGTCATAGCCGTTAAACCCCTATTTTAATTAGGTATCTTATTTTGATGGGCGATTACAGTTTGGAATAGACTCTCTTAACTGTCCCCCTCCTGCGAGACGAATATTACTTTTTTTGCCGCTAAAAGATCCGTGATCCATATCAAAAACCAATGAATACGCACCCAAAGTGTATTTTTTGGTGATTATGATCACACAAACCATCAAAATCCGAAGGAACGCTGCTAATTTAATCGATTTAGTCGATAAATCTCACATTTATTGACCCAAAACCGTATCACTCACCTACAATCACGATAGAATCTCCGTGAATTCGAAGTAATAGATGTTTTGGAATACGCAATAATGGTTACGTACTCAAGTTTCATTGTAATCGCTCTTTATATTACAACTACTTTATTTATCAGCTACTTAGTAAATAAACGACTGAAGACCGGTGGAGATTTTTCAACAGGGGGACGTCAATTCGGTTGGTTTACTGCAGGCGTATCCATACTCGCGACTTATATAAGCGCGATGACGTTTATTGGTATGCCCGGATGGGTATATGGCACAGGGATGGAAGCAATGGCCATCCACCTTAACTACCCTTTAGTGATATTTTTTGCCGTGGTGTTCTTCGTGCCTGTCTTCTACAAGCTCAAGCTCACATCAATCTATGAATATTTGGAGATGCGCTTCGGTATTTACGCTAGAACCATCAATTCTATCGTGTTTTTGATGGTTCAATGTATTTCTGCTGGGGTGATTTTGTATGCTGTATCGCTGATTTTGGTTCAAGTGATGCCAATTACTATTATCCAAGCCATTCTGTGTATTAGCATATTTACCGCGATTTATACCTATGCCGGTGGTATCTCCACAGTAATTTGGACTGATATGCTTCAATCACTGATCTTGGTGATAGGCACTATCGCAATCTTCGTGATCCTGATCTTTGATATAGATAGTAGCGTCAAATCAACACCTGAAATGCTGAATGTAATCAACTTGAGTCTGGATCCAAGTGTCGATACCACCCTTTGGGCAGGACTGGTCGCCGTAGCGTTTTTACACTTAAGTGTTTATGGCACCAACCAGTTGATCATTCAGCGTACGTTAGCAACCAAATGCGTCAACACTGCACAAAAATCCATGCTGCTTTGCGGTTATGGCGCATTTTTCATCTATCTATTATTTGCGATTCTAGGTGTGCTGCTCAACCTCTTCTATGATGGACAAGCATTCGATAATCAGAATGAAGTCATCTTGGATTTTGTATTTAACCACACTAACCCCATTGTGGTTGGATTGATCATTTCTGCTCTAGCCGCCGCAGCAATGTCAACGCTAGACTCAACGTACAACTCGATGGCGACGGTCGCGACATTTGATATCTACAAACGCTTTATTAATACCGATGCAACTGATGCTCATTACGAGGGAACCGCGCGCAAAATGAGTTTGGTCGCAGCAGCTTCTGTCGTGATTCCGGCAATTTTGGCCGTATCAAATGAATCAGTATTGAAAACAATCGCTAGTCTGACCTCAATTTTTGTAGGTATTCGTTTAGGCTCTTTTGTGTTAGGAATAGCATCTAGTAAAGCCAACGAAAAAGGCATTATTCTCGGAAGCATTGTTAGCATGGTCGCTGTGTTTGCCGCTAAAGGAATGGACATCGCGTGGCCGTGGTTTGCACCAATAGGGACATTGGTATTTTTGGTCGTAGGATTGGCCACTAGCTATAAATGGGGCGAAATAACGCCCGAGCAGCTAGACTTTATTCATAAACAGAAGCACTTGATCGCTAAGCCGAAAGCCAGTCATTACGGGCTATTTGCCTTCGCGGCGTTCACGGTGGTTATTTGTCTCTATATCCCTGACTGGCTCGGTTCAGTACTGCTGTAAAAAGGTAATAGAATATGTTGTCCATTTTCGACATCTACAAAGTTGGCGTCGGCCCTTCAAGCTCACACACGAATGGTCCAATGATCGCTGGTTATCAGTTCACAACATTAATTGCAGATCAACTCGATCGCGTTCGAAGAGTTCAAATCGACCTCTATGGTTCGCTCTCTTTAACGGGCATTGGTCACCATACTGATCGAGCCACTATCCTTGGCCTACTTGGCAACAAACCGGACACTATCAAGATTTCAAGTGCTAACCAAGCCATGAAGAAAGCCATTAATGATGGCACACTGCCTCTCGCTGGTACGCACAACATCGGATTCAACTACAAAACCGACATGCTGTTTCATGAAGAAAACCTCCCTCTCCATGAAAACGGCATGACGATCTCCGCGTTTGATAGCGAAGGTAATCGTGTTGGTTTCGAAACTTATTACTCAATCGGTGGCGGTTTCATCGCAACGGAATATGAGCTACAACATGGCAAAGACGAGCAAGAAGTCAGCGTTGAGTATCCATTCACCAACGCAGATGAAATGTTAGCGCTTGCCGAGAAGAGCGGCATGAGTCTTGGCGGTATGGTGCTTCGTAACGAACTCGCGTTTAAAGACATCGAATATATAAACGCAAAAACGGAACAAATTTGGCGTGTAATGACACGCTGTATGGAACGTGGCTTTGAAACAGAAGGTATTTTAGACGGTGGTCTAAACGTCACACGCCGCGCACCTAATCTTCTTAAGAAGCTCGAAGCGAACGCCGCAATAGAAAACGATCCAATGGAAATCATGGATTGGATTAACTTGTTCGCTTTTGCTGTCAGCGAAGAGAACGCGGCAGGTGGTCAGGTAGTTACCTCTCCGACTAACGGCGCTGCCGGCGTCATCCCAGCGGTTCTGATGTACTACCACAGATTCATCAAAGAGCTCGACACCAAACAGCTTAAAGACTTCCTTGCTGTGTCTGGTGCTATTGGCATCTTGTACAAAACCAATGCCTCTATCTCTGGTGCTGAAGTGGGCTGTCAGGGTGAAGTTGGTGTGTCCTCTTCAATGGCAGCGGCAGGCCTAACAGCACTTCGCGGTGGCAGCAACGAGCAAATGTGTATCGCGGCAGAAATCGCAATGGAGCACTCGCTCGGTATGACTTGTGACCCTATCGGTGGTTTGGTTCAAGTTCCATGTATTGAACGAAACGCCATGGGTGCGGTGAAAGCCATTAACGCTTCACGTATGGCGCTTAAGCGCACAAGCAAGTGCTTAATCTCTCTGGATAAAGTCATTGATACCATGTACCAGACGGGTAAAGATATGAATAAGAAGTATCGTGAAACCTCTCAAGGTGGTTTAGCACTGATTCACCTTGCTCCACCTTGTGAATAAACTTTGTTTGCAAAAACAGCAGCCGATGGCTGCTGCTTTTATTGAGAACATCTTACTTGCGCTTGCCGAGTTTCACGGTGCCGTTGGTTGAGAACCACAGAGCTTCAGAGCGGCGTCGGCCTAGCAGGATTGGACCGTCATCGTAAAATAGAAAGTTTTTCCAATAACGTTTAAAGGTCGACCATTTCGTTTCAATTACGTTGTACTTTTCGTAGCAGAAGTAAACGGTAACGTCATCTTGCCAGTCGATAAACTGCGCTACTGCTTCTGGCAGATCGTTTTCATCCGCTTCCCACGCCTGCATCCAATCAACTTCATCCCACCAGTTATTGTCTTTCATCGGCCAGTCTTGGCTACTGAGACGCTCTGCATCCGGACTTTGCGCGCTGATGTTTTCTTTCCAAAACTGCGCAGCTCGTGCTTGCGTCATCGGTTTGATTTGCGGCCAATCAACTTCTGGTACTGGCATTGATTGATGAGTAAAAATCCATTTTCTTTGGTATTCATCCAAAGTTGTGTACGACATTCAGTTTCCTAATTCTTTAACCAGCCATTTTCAACGGCTTCTTCAATGAGCGATTTTGCTTTATCCCAAAGCACTTGTGAACCTTTTTCTATCTTTTGATTCACCTGAATCGCTTGAGTCTCCGTTACTTTGTTCTCAATCCAACTTTGTCCCTGATTGTGATAGTTAAGCAACATCGGTATTAGTCTATCTAGCGCTTTAGCGAACTTGGCTTCCGAAGATTCAGCTTGTTCAAACTCACGCCAAATAGTAAACAGCTCTTCACCTTGATCTTCAGGTAGCATGCCAAACAAACGCTCGGCCGCTTCAAGCTCTTTTTGCTCTTGCAATTGAGATGCCTGGACATCGTAGACAAAGGTATCTCCAGCATCAATTTCGACAATATCGTGCAAAAGCAGCATCTTAATGACTTTTGTTATATCCACTGGCTCATTGGCATGCTCTTGAAACAGCAACGCCATCATGGCGACATGCCAACTGTGCTCCGCACTATTTTCAAAACGGCTTTCTGCACTGCGAATACGGGTACGGCGCAAGACAGACTTCAACCTGTCTAACTCCATCAATAAGTTCAGTTGCTGCTCTAGTCTATCGCTCATGATTCCTTCCAATTGGGATTATGAAGCGCCGTCAGTATGTGATCTTCCCACTGGCCATTGATCAGCAAATAATCTTTAGCAAACCCTTCTCGCTCAAATCCCATATGCTGCAACACGGCTTCACTTCGCTTATTGTGAGGCATATAGCTGGCAGCTATGCGATGCATATTTTGAAACTCAAACATGTAAGGGATGGCCATAGACAAGGCGCGGCGCATGTACCCTTGCCCTTGCGCATCTTGAGCCAGAGAGTAGCCTAAATTGCATGAATGGAAGGGAAAGCGAACTAAATTGCTAAACGAAACCGTCCCCTTCATTTCTTTGGTGTCCGCATCAAATACCAGACAGTAATAAGCCAAACCTAATCGGTGCAACTCTTCCAGTTTGAGCAGTTTATTCGCCCAAGTATCCACTTGGAAGAAACCGGGTTCACGCTTTGGCTCCCATGGCTCTAAAAATTCACGATTGTCACGAAAATACTGAGCCACGGTGTAAGCGTCTGAGGGCGCTGAACTTCGAACCAGCACATTGCCCTCACAGCGATGCAATTGCACCGCTGAGCTTCTGTCTTCCATTAATTCTTCCTGATGTTGTAATCGCGCAGCTTGTTAGCAATTGAGGTGTGAGAAACATTCAATCGCTTGGCAAGCTTACGGCTGGATGGAAACGACTGATAAAGCTTTTCGAGTACCTTTGACTCGTAGTCTTTCATAATGTCATCCAACGAGCCATCAATGTTCAGATTCACATTTCCTGCACTCACCGCTTCCAGTTTCGGTAAGTTGAAATCTTCTAACTTCAGTCTTGCACCACTCGCTTGGGTGAGTGCGCGCAACACCATATTATCAAGCTGTCTCATGTTGCCAGGCCAAGGGTAATTGCTGAGCGCATCCAGAAGTTCATCGTCAGCTTCTGGTTTGGTGATGCCCAGTTTAGCGCTGTGCTTGGCAACGAACAGCTCAAGCAGTGGGGCGATGTCGCTCGCTCGCTCTCTAAGCGGCGGTATCGTCAACGTCAGTACATTGAGTCGATAATAAAGGTCTTCCCTAAATGCGCCCTGCTCTGCCAAATCCGCTAAGTTGTGACGAGTTGAAGCAATGATTTTGACATCGACATGCACTTCGTGTTCTTCACCGACACGGCGGAAAGTGCCGTCTTGCAAGAAGCGCAATAGCTTGATTTGTAGGTGCGGACTCATCTCACCAATTTCATCAAGTAACACAGTGCCGCCATTAGCCTGCTCAAAAATACCTTTATGGCCGTGTTGGTGATTAAACGAGCCTGGCGCATGGCCAAACAGCTCTGTTTCCGCCACATCATCCGGCATAGAGGCACAACTAAGTACCAAAAATGGCTGAGAAGCGCGATGAGAGCGGTTATGACACGCCTTCGCTAACATCTCTTTGCCTGTACCAGTCTCACCTTCAATCAGAAGTGGCTGGTCAAGCATGGCAAGCTTTTTCGCTTGGCTCATTAGTGCTTTGTGACGATTTGAGAGACCAACAAAGTGCTCAAAGCCTAACGTGTTACTGTCCGCCAACGACTCAGTTGTCATGGCGTGAGTGGTGGGATGAATACTCATTACAGCACTGGCGAGCACCGTTTCATTCGACTCACCAGTAATATAAACCGGCAAGATCTCCATGGTATAATCCAAGCCGTCGATGACAATCGCTTGTTTTTGTCTAGTGATATCGCCTTCGATCCATTTGGCAAAGTTAAAGCTTGGCAATACATGGGAGATAAGCTGACCCATGGCCTCATCTTCACTCTTTGCGAGTAGTTTGAGCGCCGCATGGTTTGCCATATCGATGGCGCCCTTAAGATCAATGGAAAGTACCGGATATGGTAAATTAGTCAGCAAAGACACCAACTCGGTGTTGTGTCGCTCACTAGGCATAAACTGGATTTTTCGTACGTCTTTCACCCCTGAAATACGGCGGATTTCCGCCATCAGGTCGCGAAAAGTTTCAAAGTCTATATCGGGGCAATTGAGATAAATGATGCCCGTGATATCGATTTCGATACCACGTAAGTCGATACTATTGGATGCCAAGATATCGAGCAGCTCTCGAGTTAACCCGAGTCTGTCTTCGCAAAGGACTTCTAAACGCACTTTGTGTTCCTGTAGAAAGTGTCACGAATTGTTGACACTAAGTGTGTATGACTCAGCGAGAGTCGTCAACAAAAACAGAAAGTTGCATGAGCGAAATGCGTTGTTTTTAAGCGTAAAAAGTTAACCAGCCAAAATAGCTTGCTCTAAATCACTGTATACCTTAACGATTTGATCGACTTTAGTAACTTTGAAAAGCTGCAATACCGGCGCACTCTCTGTAACGACAGAAATGTCCGATTGTTGGTGGTGCTTCTTAAATGCCATCAGTACCCCAAGGGCACTACTGTCCATAAAACTCACATGGGTCAAGTCGAGTAATATGGGTTTATCGCCTGTCTCTGGCATATCATCAATAAAATCACGAAACTGGGTGACCAGTTTGGCGTCAAACCTAGCGGACTCGACCTCGATTACGGTCAGCGAGTCATTGCTGTACGTTGCAAAAGTCATAAACACCTCTCGCCAAGATGTGTGCGGTACATTTAGTCTAATTTTTATTTATCTTCACTTATGAATATAGTCGCAATTCATTATTCGTACAGCATTCGACAACAAACAGTCCTTGTCGTCAATATTGATGTAGCTAAGACACGTTTTTTGGCGCAGAATACACAAAAAACATAAAGACCATACGATTTTGAACTATCGCGCTGAATTAATTTTAGTTTTCACTACACTGCTTGCTGGTGCCGGATGGGTATTCTCTAAAGAAGCCATTGTCGGATTGCCACCTTTCGGCTTTATTGGGTTGCGCTTTGTCTTTGCGTCGCTATTACTTCTGCCATTTTGTCTAAAAGCGCTTAAAGCGGCTCCTCTCGCCGACTGCTTACGAGCCCTCAGCGTCGGTGGATTTTTAGGCTGCGCCATTTTTAGCTGGATCTATGCGATTTCTATTAGTGACACGCTAGGTGAAGGCGCGTTTATCATGAGCCTTTCTATGCTCATCGTGCCGATCGTGGCTTGGATGCTGTTCAAAACTAAACCTATCCGTGCGTTTTGGCTATCACTACCTATCGCCATGGTTGGTTTATTCTTATTATCGTGGAAAGGAAGTTGGACATTTGATGCGAGCCAACTGTGGTTTTTGATTTCCGCCATCGGACTTGCGGTGCATTTTAACTTCAACAGCAAGTATTCAGTTCGGCTCTCACCGATCCTACTTGCTACGTTACAGTTATTTTCTACCGGCGTGCTTGGTCTGATCCTGTCCTACTTTACCGAGACTTGGCCAAGTGAAATTTCGACAACGACTTGGAAATGGTTTGGGCTTAGTGTCGTCCTAGCGACAAGCCTGCGTTACTTAATGCAGACCACAGGTCAGAAGCTGGCCAACCCAACCAACGCAGCGCTGCTGATGCTATTAGAGCCCATTTGGACGCTGATTTTGAGCGTGATGATATATCACGAGCCTATGCCGTTTAACAAAATACTTGGCTGTTCACTACTACTTGGCTCGCTCATTTTTTATCGACTCAGTTCTATGATTCGCTTGCGAAAACGCTAACCAAAAAAAAGCGCGCCTTGGCGCGCTCACCGTCTACTCTCCCGCACATTTCAGTATTGTAAGTCTTCGCGCAGAGATACATGTTGCGATGTACGCTGCAAGCTTCTCAGTTTGCAGTTCCGAGAACTCTAGTCCTAGCTTAGTTCTTCGCCACAATACATCATCACAGCAGGTTGCCCATTCATTTTGCATCAGGTAATCAACTTCCGCTTGATAGAGTCCATGACCAAAATGTTCACCAAGCGCTTCATTTTCCGAAGCCCCAGCAACAATTTTCTCCAAGCTTGTACCGTAAGCCCGTACCCAGCGATTGATAAGATCAACATCAAGCCACGGATAGCGTTTCGCGGTTTTTTTCGCTAAGGCTTCTCTGGTAGAGAAGTTTCCGCCCGGCAGTATCGCCTCTTTTGTCCAAGGCGAGCCCATATGCGGGAAGAATGGCGCTAGCTTATCCACCGCCGCCTGTCCAAGTTTACGATACGTTGTGAGCTTGCCGCCAAAAATCGATAGCAATGGAGCGTCATCAAGCTCATCATCGAGCTCAATCGTGTAATCACGAGTTACCGCTTGCGGATCATCTGATTCATCTTCGCACAGTGGTCTTACACCAGACCAATCCGACACTATGTCTTGTTTGTTGATTTTTGTTTTGAAGTGTTGGTTCACTATTTCACACAAATAGTCCGTTTCGCTGTCATCAATCACCACCTTGCTCGGGTCGCCTTGATAATCCACATCCGTCGTACCAACCACAGAGTATTTATCCATATAAGGGATGACGAAAACAATACGCTTGTCCTCGTTTTGCAAAATGTAGGCGTGATCGCCTTGGTACATGCGGGGAACAACAATGTGACTCCCTTTGACCAATCGGATGCTTCTTGGAGATGGTAAAGCCAGTTGGTCATCAAAAAAGCGGTCAACCCACGGGCCAGCTGCGTTAACTAAGGCTTTAGCTCGTAACGACTGAGTTTCTCCAGTTAGATCATTACTGGTTTCAACAAGCCAGCCGTCTGCCAATCTGCGGGCTCCTGTGCATTTGGTTTGCGTCAATATCTCGGCTCCTTTCTCCGTTGCCAGCATGGCGTTAGCGACAACCAAACGCGCATCATCAACCGCACAGTCAGAGTACTCAAAACCAATTTTCATCTCTGGTAGAAGTGGACTTTCATCGCCAGAAAATTTAACGCTATTGCTGCCAAGTAAAGACACTCGTTTTCCTAAGTGATCGTAAAGGAAAAGCCCAGCGCGTATCATCCACGCTGGACGCAGATGAGGGCGATGAGGTAACTGGAAGCGCAATGGGGCAACTAAGTGGGGAGCGTTTTTCAACAGCACTTCTCTTTCAGCTAATGCTTCTGACACCAAACGAAACTCGTAATGTTCAAGGTATCTAAGCCCACCATGAATGAGTTTACTGCTGGCTGATGACGTAGCCGAAGCAAGATCGTTCATCTCAACCAGAGCGACATCCAATCCGCGCCCCGCTGCATCTGCAGCCACAGCCACACCATTAATACCGCCGCCTATAACTATTACGTCGTAATTGTTGTTCGATTCACCCATCCCCGATTGCCTCCGTTAGTTTCGCCATTCAATGAGCACATACGAACAATATAATGTTCGAAAACGAACAATGCGAGCATTTTGATAGCAAAATGTTAAATTTGTTCATTTCTATCACTTTGCTCACACATTCTTCGTCCTGCTTTGAATATTATTATCAACACCACTATTATCATCCAATATTGTTCTCTGTATCGCTTTCGACTCATGGTCGAAAACGAACAGATTCTTTCATTAACACTCATCGATAGATAGACGGATACTCTATGAATAACAAAAACGTCATCATCGCTCTCGACCAAGGCACCACCAGCTCACGAGCGATCGTCTTTGATCATGACGCCAATGTCATCACAACTTCTCAACGCGAATTCACTCAAATCTACCCGCAACCAGGTTGGGTTGAGCATGACCCCATGGAAATTTGGGCAACACAACGCTCATCGCTGACCGAAGCCCTTGCCCAAGCAGATATTGGCAGTGATCAAGTCGCCGCAATTGGCATTACCAATCAAAGAGAAACCACTATCGTCTGGGATAAAAATTCCGGACAACCCATCTACAACGCTATCGTTTGGCAATGTCGCCGCACTGCTGATTACTGTGACAAACTCAAAGCCAATGGCCACGAGCAAATGATTCAAGACAAAACGGGCTTAGTCGTGGATGCGTATTTCTCCGCATCAAAAGTGGCGTGGATACTGGACAACGTAGAAGGTGCGCGCGAAAAGGCCGATAACGATGAACTGCTCTTCGGTACGGTCGATACCTGGTTAGTTTGGAAACTTACCCACGGTAAAGCGCATGTGACTGACGTGAGTAACGCTTCAAGAACCATGCTATTCAACATTCATACCCTAGACTGGGATGAAGAATTACTCGACCTCTTTGATATTCCGCGAACCATGTTGCCAAGTGTAAAGTCATCGAGCGAAATCTACGGCCATACACAAATAGGCGGTGGCAGCCATGCTATTGCCATTAGTGGTATCGCCGGGGACCAACAAGCTGCGCTGTTTGGCCAGCAATGTGTCAAAAAAGGCATGGTGAAGAACACCTATGGCACGGGTTGCTTTTTGCTGATGAACACTGGGAGCAAGCCAGTTAAATCTCAACATGGTCTACTCACTACAGTAGGCTATCAAATCGGCGATGAAGTCACGTATGCCCTTGAAGGCAGCGTATTTATGGGTGGTGCAACAATTCAATGGCTGCGAGACGAGTTAGGGTTGATTCGTGATGCCAAAGACACGGCGTATTTTGCCCAGCAAGTGGACAGCTCAAACGGTGTTTATTTAGTGCCAGCATTTGTCGGGCTGGGTGCGCCTTATTGGGATCCTCATGCGAGAGGCAGCTTAGTTGGCTTAACCCGAGGGACTAATCGCAATCACATTATTCGCGCAGCACTGGAAGCTATAGCTTATCAAAGTAAAGATGTGTTACTGGCAATGGAAGAAGACTCAGGCATCAAACTCAATCAAATACGAGTCGATGGCGGCGCTGTCGCCAATGATTTTTTGATGCAATTTCAATCCGACATCATGGGTAGCAAAGTGGTTCGTCCAATGGTTCGTGAGTCAACAGCTCTGGGAGCTGCCATGCTTGCTGGACTCGCCGTTGGCTATTGGAACAACCAAGAAGAACTCGCTGATAAAAAGGAGATCGAGCGAACCTTTAGTCCTGAATTAGAACGCGAAAAACGTGAGACCCTTTACGACGGTTGGTTGACGGCTATTGGGCGAACGAAAACTCATTAGGCTTAGCCCTACAATAATAACGCACCGCCTGGTGCGTTTTTTTACGCCTCTGCACCTGATTCAATGCCTATCTTCGAACCAAAAATGCATAAACAACAGTTGCAAACGCAACTATTGCAATGTAGTATACCTGCTATTAAATGATGACCATGGTCATCACTTTCTATTCAACAGTTATAAGTGGGACGATTGGCATGAAAAAAACGCTATCAATAATACACCGCACTGCGGCTTTAACGGCCTTTCTTTTGATTTCGTCATTTTTTCTAAGCACGGTTATGGTCGAAATCTTTGGTGGATACAACGCCATTCTAACGGTTAAGACCTACATTTGTTACGCGGTGTGGCTACTCATCCCAGCTATGGCGACAGCTGGAATTACTGGTACGAAACTGGCTCCAAAAGCAACAAAAGGACTCGTTGGTGCCAAGAAAAAGCGTATGCCGTTTGTTGCGGCTAATGGTCTTCTGATTTTACTTCCTGCCGCTATCTATCTTCAGCACCTAGCGAGTATCGGAAGTTTCAATACAACCTTCTACGTGATACAGGCAATCGAACTTGTAGCAGGTCTTACCAATCTTACGCTCATGGGGCTCAACATTCGTGACGGAGTGAAGATGACTCGCGCTCGTTCGGCATAACTATCTGAAAAGAAACTAGAGAATCGGCACTAAACGGTGGTGTTTTCACACGAAAACCGCTAAGTTCAGCGAGCGCTGTCAGAGTAACAGCGCGTCGATTCTATTGTTAAATGTACTGTTATTCTTCACGGATGCTTGAATATGACCCAAACTTCCCCTGCTTTTATTGATGGCGGTTTAAAATATACCCCTCACTACTTTACGGTTCCTCTCGACTACCAAGACTCTGCAAAAGGTTCGTTGCAACTCTTCGCGAGAGAAGTCACTCTCGCCAAAGACAACGCCAAAAAGCCCTGGCTGGTCTTTTTTCAAGGCGGCCCTGGCTTTCCATCTCCGCGCCCCAATGGTCAGAGCGGCTGGCTAAAACGGGCTTTGCAGGACTATCGCGTATTGCTGCTTGACCAGCGGGGCACAGGGAACAGTAGTGTTGTTAGTCACCAGACCTTGGCACACCTTTCTCCAAGTGACCAAGCTGACTATTTAAGCTATTTCCGTGCAGATAACATCGTTCGGGATGCTGAATTTATTCGTCAGGCTTTTGGAGTTACCCAATGGTCTATCTTAGGGCAAAGCTTTGGCGGTTTTTGCTCTCTGACCTACCTGTCACTGTTTCCGGACAGTCTGAGCCGTGCCTACATAACTGGCGGCGTACCCTCAATAGAACGACATCCTGATGATGTCTACAACGCTACGTTCAAGCGTACCAAAGAGAAAAACCAACAGTTTTTCCATCAGTTCCCACATGCCCAATCGCTCTGCAAAAAAATTGCTAACCATCTGGCGACAAACAAGGTGACTTTACCGAATGGGCAGGTTTTCACCGTGGAACAATTTCAGCAAATCGGGATTAATTTTGGAGTCAGCGATACCTTCCTTCCAACCTATTACTCTCTTGAAAATGCGTTCATTGAAGTGGATGGAAAGCCAACATTACGTTACGAATTCCTGAATGAAATGCTGGCGCAACAGGCATTTCAAACCAACCCTATTTATGCGCTTTTGCACGAGTCCATTTATTGCCAAGGCTTTGCATCAAATTGGTCTGCTGATCGCGTTAGGCAACAGCACGATGAGTTTAATTGCCAACCGGGCGACGACTGTTTCTATTTCACCGGCGAAATGGTATTCCCGTGGATGTTTGAGCAATACCAATGCTTAGAACCCCTTAAAGATGCCGCCAACCTACTCGCAGAAAAAGCGGATTGGGGCTCGCTATACAATGCAGAAGTATTGGCAAACAACCGAGTTCCCGTAAGTTGCGCCGTGTACGCTGACGATATGTTTGTTGAGATGGATATCAGCCGGGAAACACTCGCTAAAATCCCCAATTCAAAAGCTTGGATCACCAACGAATATGAACATAACGGGTTGCGAGCAGATGGCGAGCGCATTCTAGACAAGTTGATCGAAATGGGTGATCACATCCATTACTGTCAGCAATAGGCTAGTTCAACGTCGACTGGCTCTGTTCTTTAAGCCAGTCTTTGAATAATCTTGTATACGGGTCGTCGAATTGGGTAATGATAAAGTACCCAGCATGAGCCGCTATCGGTGCAAAAGGGGCGATCAGTCGTCCCTGTTCGATCTCATTCCCTAGTAACGCTTGTCTCGCTAACGCAACGCCTACACCCGCCTCCGCTGCTGACATGGCCATATCGGTTCGATTGAAAAAGTGTCCTTTATTGGTCTCGATGTCCAGTCTTTGTTCAGAAGCCCAGTATTGCCATTCATAGTCCTTTGGCACTCCCTGCCACGGCATTATGTCGTGGAGTAATGTCACCTGCTGCCATGCCTCGCTCCCTTGCTGCAGCCCTGGGTATTTAGCCAGATAATCGCGACTCAACACAGGAATTAGCCACTCCTCCATCAGCAGTTCAGCCTCTGAACGCTTATAGGGCATCGGCCCATAATCAATAGCGATATCAAAGTCCCGATTGTCGCTGTCCACCAGCGCCCCTTCTGCTAAGGTATGGGTCTGGACGTCTGGATAGCGACGATGAAAGTCCTCGAGTCTGGGCACTAACCACTTAAAAGCAAACGAGGGAGTTAATTTGAGCCTGATCTGTTTACGTTCAGAAACACGAGTTAGTTGGAATACATTTTCCTCAATAGCGGCTAAGTGATGACTTGTGGCTTCCACTAACCGATTACCCTGCTCCGTTAATCGTATTCCACGAGCATGGCGTTCAAATACACTAAAACCTAACTTATCCTCTACCTGTTGCAATTGCTGACTTACTGCACCGACTGTTAGATTGAGTTGCTTTGCTGCACTGGTAATACTGGTATGTCGAGCAACAACACAAACTAAGTTCACCCCATTTAACAATGCTGACTTCATTTCGAGCCTTTAATATTTCTAAAATCTGCTATTAATTCTTATCGATTGTTAACCAAATGTAAATTAACCATTCTAGGTAAAATTTAAAAGTGCGAGAAGCGATAGTGAAAGTCATTGTATTGGGAAGCGGAGTCATTGGACTCACTAGTGCGTGGTATTTGTCTCAGGCAGGCTTTGAGGTAACGGTTGTCGACAGGCAGTCTAGAGCTGGCGAGGAAACCAGTTTCGCCAATGCAGGACAAATTTCCTATGGGTATTCTTCACCTTGGGCTGCACCAGGTATTCCCTCCAAGGCCATTAAATGGCTATTTGAGCAACACGCGCCACTTAAGATAAAACCGAGTTTGAGCCCAGAGCTTTTTCGCTGGGCAACCCAGATGCTGATCAACTGTCAGCTGGGCAGGTACAAACTGAATAAATCCCGAATGCTGACCATTGCCAATCGAAGCCGTCGATGTCTGGCGCAGCTAAATCAAGACCACACTCTCCAATACCAAGGGCGAACACAAGGAACATTACAAATTTTCCGCTCTCAACAGCAACTTGATGCCATTGAGAAAGACATAGCGCTATTGACTGAAAGCGGAACTCGATTCCAGCTGTTTGATACCCAGCAGTGCTTGAAACAAGAGCCGGGGCTCGCAAATATGCTTGGGGATTTGGTTGGCGGACTTTACTTGCCCGACGATGAGACGGGCGACTGTTACCTTTTCTGCCAGCAACTGCAGAAGATGGCGGAGCAATCAGGTGTTAAATTCCTATTCGATACCCACATCAACACCCTAATAACTGAGCAGCGCCGTGTCGTCGGTGTCACCACCTCAAACGGTACCATCACTGGAGAGCACTTTGTGGTGGCACTCGGCAGTTACTCAAAGGCTCTACTGCAACCCCATGGTATTGATCTGCCCATTTATCCGGTCAAAGGCTACTCATTAACTTTACCAATCATCGAACCAAGCCACGCGCCGTCGTCGACCATCATGGATGAGACCTTTAAAGTAGCCGTCACCCGTTTTGATGACCGAATTCGCGTTGCGGGCACTGCAGAGTTAGCCGGATTTGATCCCGCACTTCCCGACAAACGTTTAGCGACTCTAAACCACGTAGTCAGCGACTTGTTTCCTCAAGGCGTAGATTTGGCGAGCGCAGATTACTGGACAGGGTTTCGCCCGATGACGCCAGACGGAACGCCAATCATCGGTAAAACTCCGCTGACCAACCTTTATACGAATACCGGACATGGCACATTAGGTTGGACGATGGCCTGTGGTTCCGCCGATATTCTCACCGAGCTGATTGCTTCAAATGGAAAACAAGAATTACCCGAACTGAGCATCGAGCGATATTAGCGGGTTAGGTAACTACCTGACAGCTCTTGGTATACCTCAAATAGTGAGGTTCTAGTTTGCACATTCAGTGCTTTAACATCCTCACATGGTGCAACCAAGTCTGGCACTTGGTAAGTATGCATAGCTGCCGCCACGGCGGCTTTGACGCCGTTATTGGAATCTTCAAACGCCAAACAATGCTCTGAAGCAACGCCAAGTCGCTTAGCCGCTAAGTGGTAGATTTCTGGATCTGGTTTGCCACGCGTCACCTCACATCCAGTCGCTAAACAGTTAAAGTAGCCGTCCAAGCCCGCGAGCTTAAGTTTCTTTTCAGCGACATCACGATGAGTAGAGGTCGCAACAGCAATTGGAATGTTCTTGGAGGCTAACCAATCTAGCAGCTCAATAACGCCGTGCTTTTTGGGAATTGCTTGATGGAATACAACGCTTGTGTAACGCTGGCGCCACTCTTCATTGATCACTTTATAGTCAATAATTCCAGCATATGCCTCGCCTAATTTGGCGTGAATGGTTTTTGAATTACAGCCGATAATCGACAAATACTTCTCTTCAAGAAATGGCACCCCTAACGCTTCACAAGCTTTCTCAAAGATACCTTTGCAGACGTTTTCTGTATCCAACAGCAATCCGTCCATGTCGAAAATCGCAGCTTTAAAATTCATTTCTCTCTCTTTTTCCAATGCATCCAAATAAGGCCAACACCTTTATCTGAGCGCATTGTGCCGTATCCGAGTGAATATTGCCAAGTAAATAGCGGCACAGATTCGTGTAAGGATATAACCAAGTATCCTCGCTGCACGCATGGACTTCAGTATATAATCGACATGAAAAAGGTACATTGAATCAAAGGAATAGTTATGGCGGTATGGAAAACCATCTTGATAGGTTTGGCTGGAGCATTGCTCGCGAGCCCTATCCCACTGCCATTGTCTGAACTGTTCGCTGCAGCGTTTGCAACCATCGTTTACCTGCGGTGCAGTCATCAAAACATCAAGCTTCCCGACTTCATTCTCACTCTCATCCAATTGATACTTGGTCTGAGTATTGGAATCACGGTTCCCGTCGCTGAGCTAACTGGTTCATTCTCCCTGCCGCTGTTTTTTGGTTTGGTGCTATGCATGCTTTCACAAACAACCGTAAACTTTCTCTGGCTTTACAAACGAGAAAAATGGACACCTTTTGAATCCTTGCTCGGCGCAATCCCAGGCGCCATGGCTGCAATATTGGTAATAAGTGAGGGGCAAGAAAAACCGTCTCCTAAAATTGTTTTTTCGCATTCTATTCGCCTATTGCTACTGGTGGTATTGGCGGGAGTCATCGCTTCAACAGGCGAAGACAGTGCCTCAACACTTAGCCAATCATTTAGCATTGCTCTGATTGGACATCTCGCGTTTCTCGCTGTCACAAGCTTTTTAATCGGTAAACTATTGGGAAAATTTGGGATACCTGCGCCCTATTTGTTGACCAGCCTAATCACGGCAGCGATCTATCATAGCGCGCTGCCAACACTCAATTTAAACGTTCCAGAGTCTCTGATTATGTTTGCTACCGCTATATTGGGCGTACTGATTGGGGGGCGTTTGGCACCAACAACGTGGCGAGAAGCGCTGAGCTATTCTAAGGCAGGATTTATTGTGACGTTACTAGGTGTGAGTGTCACATTATGCTTTGCTGCCGCTTTCCACACCTTTACGGGCGTAGATTGGCAGGTGCTATTGCTTGCTTGGGTACCAGGGAGTGTGGAAGCGATGACCGCCGTGGCGCTGTTATTGGGGCTTGAGCCTGCCTTTGTCGCGATAAACCATGTTATGCGGTTGATGATGTTGTACATGATGCCCGCTGCGTTAAAATCCCCTCTGATACGTCTAAGTAGAATGTAGCCAACAGCGGGTCTACTATGAAATAGTCTAGTCGTAATAAAGACCTAAATCTGCATCCTTTTCAAACGTTCGTGTGGCTCGAGGCTGCGTAGTTTGTCGTCCTTGTCGCTGCAAATAAGCATGTTCACTGTTCGATGCAATGCCCGCTGCAACCATTCCAAATTCGACACTACGTTGCCAATTCGCACTTTGTAAGTAGCCATGTACTAACCCGGCTAACAGCCCTTCTTGTCCGTCGGTTTTAAGGCTCAAACTAGAGTCACTGCGATTGTGAAAGTGTCCCTTTTTTTCCTGACTTGAGTACACGCCCTGCGCACCAAGATTTATTACCAGTTGCTTAACTCCCATCTCATGTAACTTGTGGGCAATTTGGGGCAGTCGAATTCGCTTGGAAGAATCTACGCCTGCTAGCAGTTCCGCCTCAGCCAGTTCCAACTTCAACGTATGTATGCACGATAAGTAAGGCTTAATTTTTTCTGCTTTCAATACCGAAACAGGATCGACAAAAATAGGCTTCGAAGCTTGAGTTTGAAATAGATATTCCAACGCGGAATCACTTAAATTTGCATCGATAGCAATGACAGTAGCACGGTTTAGCAACGGTGCTCGCTTTGCTAGTTGCTGAGCATTGAGTTCGTTAAACAGCGACATATCGTTGAGAGCAAGCTGCAACGTGCCATCTGGCCCGTGAATTGAAAGATAGGTACTGGTAGCTTGGTTCGATGTCACCAAACAGTGTTCTATCCCTACATCCGCATCACGACAGGAGTCTAGTAGCTGTTCACCCCACGAATCATCGCCCACGGCACTGACAAACTCGACTTTAGTTCCGAGTTGCGCAAGACTTTCGGCTATGTTCCTTCCAATGCCTCCTGCACTGGCAGTAAGAGCCCCCGGATTAGAGCTGCCCATCACCAAATCCGAGGTAGCGCGGCCACATAAATCCATATTCGCGCCACCAATTACAACAGCAAAACGATCAGGGGCAATCAAATACCCTTTACCTTGTATGAACCCTTTTCTCGTCAAGTTCATGATATGCCCTGCTACGGCACTTCGACTGATGTTGAGCATATCAGCTAAGGTACTCTGAGCGATCATGGGATCAAGCTTGATTAATTCTAGTATTTGTTGTTCGCGCTCAGTCATTAGACACTTGTCCGATTATATAAACATTTATTTGCATATTATTACTCTCAAACACAAACGGAATCAACGCCTTACTTATAAATAGGCAATCTTTTCCCATTGGGTATTGCATCAATACCACAGATATTCACGCAATTGCATCCATAGCTGTGAAACCGATCACTTGTGGGAATCCACTCACACTCGCTACTATTGAGTAACCATATTAAAACTAATGATAATAATGTATGGACTATATAGATTGTATTGCCAGCACGAACAGAGCATTGAGTTGCCGCAACGGTATTGATGATCTGTTTCACACCCTAAGAACCAAGTACCCGCATCTATCGAGATTGTGTCTCTCAGTGACGTCTGCGGATCACCTAGAGAACTTCCACGTCATCGACTTTCAAGATGATTCCGACAAGTTCGACGTTATCTCAATGCATTCGGAGCGCTGCGCTCCTTTGATTAAAATCATCGAGAATCAGGAAATTAGGGTGGTCGACGATCTTTATGAGCTAAAGCCAAACACCCAAAATAAACGCCTTATCGAACTTGGTCACCGAAGCAGTTTTACCATGGGGTTAAACATAGAGAGCGGATTCGGTGCAGTACTCTTTCTAAATTCAACCCAAGTAGATTACTTCAGCGATGGCGCTTTGCACTCAGACCTTTTGTTTATTCGAGAGGTCATCATAAGCCTGCTTTGCCACGACCGTTACAAGCACCAAATGTTCGTCCAAGCTTTGAAGCTAGCATTAAAGATAAGCCACAAACGTGATCCAGAAACAGCGGATCACCTGCAGCGGATGAGCCAGTACAGCAAGCTTCTCGCCGAACTTCTCGCTCACAAGCTGCCCGTCGATCATCGATTTATCCAATGGATAGAGCTTTACTCACCTTTTCACGATATCGGCAAATACCGGATCCCTGACCATATTCTGTTTAGCCCCAACCGCTACACGCCAGATGAGCGTGCCATCATGAACAAACATGTTGATTACGGGGTAGACATTATCGACGAGGTCATCGAAAACATTGACGTGGTCAGTGCGTCCAGTGCTGAGGTCTCTTTCTTGAAGAACATTATCTATTTCCATCATGAACGCTTTGACGGAGTGGGTTATCCCACCAAGATTGGCGGGATTGATATTCCGTTAGAGGCTAGGATCATCACCATTGCCGATGTGTTTGATGCCCTGCTGAGCAAACGCACCTATAAGCAGGCATGGAGCCTTGAAGACACCCAGCATTATCTTGCTGAACAAGCGGGCACCGCGTTTGATCCATTGTTGGTAGAAACACTGCTTAGCAACCTAGAGCGATTCAAGGCGATCTATCATACGTTTCCACCGCAGCCAGAGTCAGAAGCTCATCTGGCTAAGTAAGTCATGCTACCCGGCAGGGCGACCATACACTCGGTCAAAATAGGATAAAGGGGCAACGCGAGCGCTCGCTTTGCTTTGCCACTTTGTGCTGTTAGCAACCAGCCACCTTTGCTGCGAACCTGCCAAAATCGCTTGACTGATCGCCGCCTCGCGAAGCTCATGCTCCAAAGCAAACTCTTCTTTTTGAGGCTCCAAAACCGGTTGCTCCGTAACGCTCGACGCAAGATTCACCGCCGCGCAGCATACAATTCCAATATCAGCAGAGAACTGCCCGAAAAAGTTGGCAACATGCTCCCCGACCACATCGCCATCATTGGTGCGCATTCGTCCACCTGCAATCCAGGTTTCCACCTGTTCAAACTGCGCCAAGATATGCGCAGCCTGATAGTTATTGGTGACAACGCGAAGATGCTTGTGGCCACTTAAATGCTCTGCAATCGCTGCTATCGTAGTACCGATGCCTAAAAACAGCGTGCAGCCATCAGGGATATTGGTAACTACCTGTTTGGCAATCTGCTGTTTTTCCGTCAAGTTGGTTGCACTACGTGAGGTAAAGCTGCGATTGCTTAGCGTGGTCGGCAAACCTACTCCACCATGATGACGACGAGCAAGGCCGAGGCTGCAAAGTTCATTAATATCACGACGAATAGTCTGAGTCGTAACATCAAAGTGGCTCGAAAGCGCCTCTATGGTGCAATATTCTTGAGTATGTATCAGGTCAATAATACTTTTTTGTCGCAAACTGAGATGGTGCATGATGGTCGTTACCTACTCCTCTATTTCAAATTAGGCATCAACTAAATCTTGCGGTTTTGATGCTGATGACTGTCTTTGATAATCCTGAGGCACGTCGCTTATCATCATATCCACGCCCCACCCCCAAAATGACTCAACCAACACCGGATGATTCGGCGTGTAACAATAGAGCTGGTAGCCCGCCGATTTTATCCATCGAGCCGTTTTCTCATCGAGAAAGTGAAAGTCGCAATGTACGCTGTAAGCATCTAATTTATCGAGAATAGCTAGCGCGTTGTCCGGTATTTGTTGCCACAGTTGCCCACGGCGTATGGACGGCATAATGCGCTGCATAACCGTCAGTGCCTGCGTACTAAAACTAGAGAATAGAACCTGCTCCGTGGCAACACCTAGCTCGGTCATAACCAACTTAACTTGCTGACACAAAAGCTCAATATCATCACCTTCATAATGCTTTAGCTCAACATTGACCGTCAAACCATGTCTTTGAGCCAACATTAGGGTCTCAGCTAATGTTGGAATGCTCTCACCTTCATAGGCATCACCAAACCATAGGCCAGCATCTAAGGCTTTTAACGCCTGAACACTCATATCGGCGACGCGACCACGACCATTAGTGCAGCGGTTTACGGTACGATCATGAATAACGACTGGCACCTTATCTTGACTAAGCTGAACATCAATCTCAATCCATTCTAGTCCTAACAGAGCCGCCTGTTCAAAAGCGGCTAACGTATTTTCTGGTGCGAGGCTAGAGACGCCACGATGCGCTGTGATTTTCATTGATTCCTTTACCATTTTCATTTGCATTCAAATGAAAGGATTGCAACTCTCCGTGACACTATTATTGCCGTTTTATTGCGTTTCCATGGCCATAAAATGTTTCAAATAAGTTCATTTAACTGTCACCCAATCGTCATTTGCTCAGTTTAACTTTCACTTGAACATTTTAAAGCAGTGGCTCTACACCAAGTGAACGTCTGCTTTTGAACTGAAAACCAACATTTTCACATTTAAGGGAAACAATATGTCTATTAAACACCTCACAGGAATGGCGGTGGCAGTGGCGCTAATGAGCACAGGAGCTCAAGCGAAAACTGAGGTTGAGTGGTGGCACGCTATGGGCGGCGCTCTGGGTCAAAAAGTCAATGATATTGCTGCGGATTTCAATGCAAGCCAAGACGAATACGAGATCAAACCGGTTTACAAAGGTAGCTACGCAGAAACCATGACCAGCGCTATCGCTGCTTTCCGAGCAAAAGAGCAACCAGCCATTGTTCAGGTGTTTGAAGTGGGTACAGCGACCATGATGGGTGCGAAACAGGCAATCTACCCAGTTTACGAACTGATGGAAGATACCAAAGAACCGTTTAACCCAGACAACTACCTGTCCGCTGTGACAGGCTATTACACCACCAATGACGGTCAGATGCTGTCAATGCCGTTTAATAGCTCAACACCTGTGATGTACTACAACAAAGATATGTTCGCAAAAGCAGGGATCACCTCAGCGCCAAAAACCTGGAAAGAGATGGAGCAAGTGTCACGCAAGCTGCTTGAATCCGGCGCGCAATGTGGTTTCACGACAACGTGGCAATCGTGGACTCAAATCGAAAACTTTGGCGCTCGCAACAACATCCCAGTCGCAACACAAAACAACGGTTTTGGCGGTTTTGATACTGAATTTAAGTTCAATGCAGCGCCTTATGTGAAACACATTGAGAAGCTCGGTGAGTGGTCAAAAGAAGGCATCTACAAGTACGGCGGTCGCCAATCTGATGGCATGCCACTTTTCTACACCCAAGAGTGTGCGATGACCATGGGATCATCCGCAGGCCTAGCGGGTATTCAAGAAAACATGAAAGGCATCGAGGTCGGTGTTGCCCAGCTTCCATACGATGATGAGCTGATTGCCAAACCACAAAACACCATCATTGGTGGTGCGTCACTGTGGGTACTCCGTGGCCATTCTTCTGAAGAATACAAGGGCGTAGCGAAGTTCTTTAGCTACCTTTCAAGTGCAGAAGTTCAGGCTGATTGGCACCAGTTTACCGGCTACCTACCTATCACCCAACAAGCTTATGAACTGACGAAGCAGCAAGGTTTCTACACAGCGAACCCTGGCACGGACACGGCTGTAGTGCAAATGACCTCGACTGAACCAACAGCCAACTCGAAAGGCATTCGCTTTGGTAACTTCCTGCAAACTCGTGACATCATCAACGAAGAGCTAGAAGCGGTTTGGGCAGGCAAAGCCACGGCAAAATCGGCACTTAACAACGCGGTTCGTCGTGGTGACGAGCAACTACGTCGCTTCGAGCGCACACAGAAATAACCCGTTGTCTTTTTTACGCCGCCACTTCATTTAAGTGGCGGCATGTCGGTATTGTTTATGTCTTCACAAGTAATTTTTAAAAATAAATGGTTGCCCTACGCGCTGATTGCGCCTCAGCTGGTGATCACCCTAGTGTTTTTTATCTGGCCAGCTGGCCAAGCGGTATTTCAATCTTCTCAGTTAGAAGACGCCTTCGGTATAAGTCGAGAGTTTGTTGGACTAGAGAATTTTAGCAAACTGCTAGGCGACAGTTACTACCTTGATTCCTTTTTCACCACCATACAGTTCAGCATTTGCGTCGCTGTTTTGGCTTTGGTGAGCGCACTGATTCTCTCTGCATTTGCCGAGCATATCGTGCGCGGTGCGACTATGTACCGCACCTTTTTGATTTGGCCATACGCCGTCGCACCCGTTGTTGCCGGTTCACTTTGGCTGTTTCTGTTTGATCCAACGATTGGCGTTATTACCGACGTGCTCAAATGGCTTGGCGTTCAATGGAACCCTACCCTCAATGGCACTCACGCGATGTGGATGGTCGTCATTACATCTACCTGGAAGCAGATCAGTTACAACTTTCTGTTCTTTTTAGCCGCGTTACAATCGGTGCCAAAGTCATTGCATGAAGCGGCAGCTATCGATGGTAGTGGTCCGGTGAAGCGATTTCTGACCATCAGTTTCCCACTGATTTCACCAACCAGTTTTTTCTTGTTGGTCGTCAATTTTGTGTACGCCTTTTTTGATACGTTCGCCATCATTCATGCCATGACCCAGGGCGGACCAAGTAACAGCACGTCTACCTTAGTTTACAAAGTCTACAACGATGGATTTATCGGGCTAGATCTTGGCTCATCGGCCGCTCAGTCGGTCATCCTAATGGTTCTTGTCGCCTTACTCACGGTGATCCAATTTAAATATGTCGAAAAAAAGGTGGCGTACTAATGGTAGAAAGAAGACCCCTATTTACGATTTTTTGCCACGTCATTTTAGCACTAGGCATCATCTCTATTGCACTCCCTGTATGGATAGCACTGGTGGCAACGACACATGAAAACACCGCGTTTGCTACGGGTACACCTCTTTGGTTTGGCGACCTTGGATTTAGCGTGTTTGGTGAGCTACTGACTAACCAAAGTTCGTTTAACAACAGCGCTCTGCCGATCACCCACATGCTTACCAACTCGCTGATCATGGCGCTATGCATTACCTTCGGTAAGCTGGTTATTTCGATCATGTCAGCGTATGCAGTCGTGTTCTTTCGCTTTCGCGGTCGAATGGTGGCGTTTTGGATGATCTTTTTCACCCTCATGCTGCCAGTGGAAGTGCGGATCATGCCAACCTTTGAGGTGATCACTAACCTCAACATGCTCAATTCATTCTATGGACTTACGATTCCATTGATTGCTAGCGCAACGGCTACGTTCTTATTTCGCCAGTTCTTCATGACCATTCCCAATGAGTTAGTTGAAGCGGCGAGAATCGATGGTGCCGGGCCGATTAAATTCTTTTTCGATATTTTGCTGCCCCTTTCTCGCACCAATATCGCAGCTCTGTTCGTGATTACTTTCATCTATGGCTGGAATCAGTATTTATGGCCACTACTCATCACCACTGATGCTCAGTACTACACCATTGTTATGGGTATCAAACAGATGCTTGGTGTGGTTGATGGCGTCATCGAATGGAACAAAATTATGGCAACCACCATTATCGCTATGTTGCCACCCGTCATCGTTGTGATTGCAATGCAAAAAGCATTCGTCAAAGGCTTGGTAGATTCGGAGAAATAAATGTCTACACTCACTCTTTCAAACATCGCTAAATGTTACCCAAACGGCTACCAAGCGATCCCAAACATCAATTTGAACATTGAAGACGGCGAAATGGTCGTTTTGGTTGGTCCCAGTGGCTGTGGCAAGTCTACACTGCTGCGCATGCTTGCCGGTCTAGAGGAAATCAGCGCAGGTACGCTGCAGATCGATGAGAAGGTCGTCAACGACCTAGAGCCTGGCGAACGTGACATCGCGATGGTGTTTCAAAATTACGCGTTGTATCCCCACATGACGGTATACGACAATATGGCCTATGGACTAAAAAACCGGAAAACACCAAAAGCAGAGATCAAACGCTTGGTCAGTGAAGCGGCTGACATGCTAGAACTCAACGGCTTGCTGGATCGTAAGCCTAAGCAGCTTTCTGGTGGTCAAAGGCAGCGTGTTGCTATGGGGCGTGCAATTGTTCGCGAACCAAAAGTCTTCTTGTTCGATGAGCCGCTTTCAAACCTGGATGCAAAGCTTCGGGTGCAGATGCGTTTAGAAATAAAGCGCCTTCAGCGCCGACTAGGCACCACCTCGGTTTATGTAACACATGATCAGGTAGAGGCTATGACGCTTGCTGATAAACTGGTCGTTTTGAACAAAGGTAATGTCGAACAGGTGGGTACGCCACTTGAAATCTACGACAATCCAGCCTCACTGTTTGTGGCGACCTTCATTGGCTCACCATCAATGAACATCTTCGATGCCAATGTATCCATTGAAGGTATTGAACTCGATGACGCGCGGCTGAATATCAACACTTCTTCGCTTGGGCTTGGCGATATTAAATTAGGCCTAAGGCCTGAGCATCTAATCCTGAATGAAGACAATCCTTGGTTCCATGTTGAAGTTGAGCTCATCGAAGCTCTTGGTGCCGACTTGCTTCTCTATTGCAAAACACTTGGCCCGCACTCTCAAAAACTTGTCGTACGTGTTGAGGGGCACTCAAAAATCGCTATTGGCGACAAACTTGGCCTTGATATCGATGTAGAACACATCCATCTTTTTGATAGTGAAACATCAAAACGCATTCACTTTGATAGCAAAACGCAACAACAAGAGGTTATGAATGCCTAAGTCTTTAGCAGCGCTGTCTCACGCTCAGGCAAAAGAGATCCAATGGCTACTAACAGATGTCGATGATACTTTGACTTGGCAGGGGCAACTCCCGCCAGAATCACTCGATGCTTTATCGAAACTGCAAAAAGCAGGCATTAACGTTGTCGCCGTAACAGGTGCGTGTGCTGGTTGGTGTGACCAAATTGCGAAACTGTGGCCGCTTCACGGTGTCATTGGCGAAAATGGCGCTTTTTGGATGCAAAAAAAACAGTCTGGGTTCCAGACTCAGTCACTCAGCCCAATGCTCACGATGCGAGCTCAGCAGCAAGCTCTCATTAAACAGCTGACACAGCTGCTACGTGACTATCCAGGGATTGGCTTTGCCAGTGATCAGGACTTTCGCTTTTGCGATGTCGCCATTAATCTTAGACAAGATCGCAAACCTGTTGAAGCCGATGTTGCAGCAAAACTACTCAGTGACATTTGCCAACTGACATTGAATGGACAGAAGGTGAAAGCCACGCAAAGCTCTATTCACATCAATGTTTGGGTTGGAGAGCACAATAAGCGTGTATCAAGTGAGCGCTATCTAAAGCAACAGCCAGATTTTGACACTTTGAGTTTGTCTAATGTGGCTTATATTGGTGACTCACTCAACGATGAAGCCATGTTTGAGTGGCTGCCGGTGACATTTGGAGTAAACAACATTACGCCTTTGCTAGGAAAACTCAGCACGCCACCAAGCTTCGTTACGGCGGGTAACGGGGGTTATGGGTTTGCCGAGTTAGCCAAAATCCTCATCAACGCTCGCTAAGTGGAAACGAAAGAGACATCCCGCTGGATGTCTCTTTTTAGATTATGCCTCAGAAGCTTCAACTCGCTTCGGCAACTTTTCCGATTCGGGAAATAGCGATAGCAAGCCAGCCATTGTCAGCGCCGCAATACCGGACATAGTGACAGGCGACCCCAAGACGGTCTGCACCAATTTAGGTGCCTCCTTCAATAAGTCTGGAACTAGCATGACGCCTAGCCCTAAACCAAATGAGATAGCAATCGTCATAATTTTACGTCTATCGAGTTCTTCATTAGCGATGATTTTAATGCCCGCCGCCGCAACGGTGCCAAACATAACCAGGGTCGCTCCACCAAGGACAGGTTTAGGAATAGTCATCAATACCGCACCCAGTATAGGGAACATACCAAGCACAAATAAAATCCCAGCAATGAAATAGCCAATGTATCGACTAGCAATCCCGGTTAAGTGGATCACGCCATTATTTTGACTGAATGTTGTGTTCGGGAAGGTATTAAATGTCGCAGCAATCAAAGAGTTGATACCGTCCGCCAAAACGCCACCTTTAATCCGCTGCAGATAACCACTTCCACTAATAGGCTGCTTTGAGAACATACAGTTAGCTGTCAAATCCCCGGTAGACTCGATAGCTGTGATCAAATAGATAAACGCAATTGGTACAAAAGCATGCCAATCGAAAGCAAAACCGTATTTAAACGGAACCGGAATACTCAAAAGTGGCTGAGAGGCAAAATCGACCATCGATGCTTTTCCAATCATCAAAGCCACTAACCAACCGACGAGAAGTCCAACTAAAATTGAGGATAGCCTTACCATAATATTGCGGCTCATATTGAGCGCTACGATCGTGCCTAGTACTAAGCTGCCTAGTAGAAGATTGGTTGCAGAACCAAAATCCTCTGCACCGACACCACCGGCTATGTCGGTCACACCCACTTTAATCAAGTAGATACCAATCGTAGTAATCACAATCCCGGTTACAACAGGAGTAATCACTATTTTTAGTTTGTCGATAAATCGTGACAACACTATCTCAACAAAGGCGCCAAAAAAGCAGACTCCGAAAATCGTCGCCAACATTTCATCAGGGCCACCACCATTGGCTTTGACCAAGAACCCCGCACCTAACACTGAGCCTAAAAACGCAAAGCTCGTACCTTGGACACAAATCATGCCTGCGCCCACAGGACCTATACGCCTAGCTTGAATAAATGTACCTACGCCCGAAACCATCAACGCCATACTAATTAAGTAAGGAACGTGCTCGCCCAAACCAAGTACACCGCCGATAATAAGTGTCGGTGTGATAATCCCTACAAAGCTTGCCAGCACATGCTGCAGCGCCGCATAGCTTGCGGCTTTGACTGACGGTTTATCGTCCAATCCATAAATGAGATCGCCTTTGTCGTGTTCCATATGACTTCCTTTCTGTATTTTTAATTGTATACAAACCTACGACAGTATGGTGAGCAATATGCGTGCCATGCATGTGAACCCAATAAAGTCAGTAAGTTACAGAAAATCACTATCCAAGAATGCACTGAAAAGTTGCATGGTTTTTCTCAATTGATGCAAATATCGACAAACAAATTAACATCTTACTCTTTGACTTACACGTGTACGCTGATATTCTAGCGAACAGTTGTAAGCTTAAATGGAGAGAGTTGATGGATACGGTGAAAAAGCCCCCGGTTATTTGGTTAAATGTGACGATATTTCTAGGTACGTTTATTTTGGCGACAGTGGGTGTGATTTGGTACGGCATGGTTGAAGGCTACAGCGCAGCTCACTGGGTTTGGCTCGTGATTGCTTTTATATTTTGCGGCATGTCAATTACCGCAGGCTATCATCGCCTTTGGTCTCATAAGACCTATCAAGCTCATCGCTCACTAAGACTCCTCTTCGCGATTGGCGGAGCATTTGCGCTACAAAACAGTGCGTTACATTGGTCTTCCGACCATCGGGTTCATCACAAGCATGTCGATAACAACGACAAAGATCCCTATTCTGCCAAGCGCGGTTTCTGGTACTCACACATAGGTTGGATGCTTCGAGAATATCAAGCTGAGCGCTACGAAGACTACAGAAACTGTCGCGACCTACAAAAAGACTCGATTGTAATGTGGCAACACAAGCATTATGTATTACTGGCTCTGGCGACGAACTTTGGTATCCCTCTAGCCCTAGGGCTTTGGTACGGTGACGTTTTGGGCTTTTTGTTGATTGTTGGCGCTTTACGTTTAGTACTCAGTCACCACACCACCTTTTTTATTAACTCTCTGGCGCATATCTGGGGCTCTCAACCATACACCAGTAAAAACACGGCTAGAGACAATGGTATTTTGGCCTTTTTCACTTTTGGGGAGGGTTACCACAATTTCCATCACATTTTCGAGCACGACTACCGCAATGGCATTCGCTGGTGGCAATTCGATCCTACCAAATGGTTGATTCGTTCTTGCGCGAGCTTAGGTCTAACCTCAAACCTAAAAACCGTGTCAGCATACCGAATAGAGAAAGCGAGGTTAATTCAGACCATGGCAAACGCTAAAGACAAAATATTTACTTTGCCCAATGCCGACCAGCTCCAAGCAGCCTTAGAGCAAGAGTTTCAGTTACTGCTAAGTAAGTTGACGGAATACGATCAATTGCGAAGCCAGGTTATCGACTCAGCGAAATCCAGCGTAAAAGAAAAATATGAGGAAGCACTTCTGCGTGTCCGACTCGAGCAGCTCGATTTAAACCTAAAAGAGCATAAGAAGCGTTGGCGGCAAATTGTTTCCAACCCACGCCTTGTGCTGAGCTAATAACAGCTCCTTTAATTAGGCTTCAATTTTATTGACAGTGAGCGAGCACGTCCCCGTGCTCGCCTTTTTATATAATCGTGGTTCAATTCTTCAGCCATGATTATTATGCAAAAAAACAGCCTTTGGCAGTTCTCTCAAGCCTCTATGGGTATTGTCCAGTGGATTGGTGTCGCGATCATCATCGCCCCAGTTATTTTGTCTCGTACCGGCAGTGCGATTTTAGTGGGTCAAGTGATGCTCATTCTTGGGCTCGTTGGACTAATTGCCCCCCTACTGGGTGCTATGGCTGATCGCTTTTCATGGCACAGGCAACTGCACTTCTTCGCCCTTACCTGCCACTGTATAGCGCTATTGCTACTGCTCTGGGCAAGTCAGACTGTATGGTATTATTGGCTGATTGCTATTTTGGTGGGATTAGGCAGCAACCTCATTCTTATTCTAAACCCGACATTTGCGCTCAAACTGAATACTCGACCGGCGATGCAAACTCGAGCGCTCAAACGCCTATTCCAGATCCAAATGTTGGGTGTCGCTATTGCTGGGGTATCCGTCGGAACACTCAACTATTTTGGTTTGTCGCAAACGGTGCAAATTGTGTCGCTCATTGTGTTTGATTTTGCTTTGCTCATACTCATCGCGATTGCTCCACCTGCTGACATCAATTTTGAACTAGCTCATGACGAAGAAGCAGTATCGCAAACCCGTAAGCCATCTGCTGCAATTTGGTTTGGCTTCGTTTTGTGCGTTGCACTGTCGATGTTTATCGGCTCCAATATGGTTGAACTTGGCCCCGTCATCATTGAACAAGCGTTTGGAGTCAGCGTTGCAAGTAGTGCATTTGGAATGGCAATAGCAGCCATGGTCACGCTGGTTTCTCTGGCGCCAGCGGGTAAGTGGATGGAAAAGCATGGCTCTCAAGCGCTTTGGCTGGTCACCATTCTTATCAACCTGTTTGTTGCAGCTGTCATGTGGGGAATGTATGGCAATCACGTCGTAACGATACTGCCTCTTTCTCTTATCTTACTCTCAATCATAAATGGCGCTTGGAATGACATTTCCATCGCAGCGCTCGCGGATCAAATTAGCCCTTATTCTCCTGCAACGTCACAAGGTTATATGGCCGCTGCAGTATCACTGGGATTTTCGGCAGGCACTTACTGTGTAGGAGTACTGATTGATGCGAAAAACATATTAGGCGTGATGAATTTCTTATTGATCAGTGGTGTCGTCATTACAGTATTGGCACTGATCATTATTGGACTTAGGCGCAAGCAGCAAGCTGTTGTCGCAACGAGCAGTCATTCTTAGCGGATTCCTCGCGCTCAGGCAGTAACGCACTAATAACTAGACTCTAATGATTAGTTTAAATCACTGACGTTTTATTTCTGCCAAGCTCTTTAGATTGATAAAGAGCTTTGTCGGCTCGCATTAGCCATTGAAGGTGATTGGCATCATCGGTACGACACTCAGTAATACCCAGACTAATGGTATAATTAAGCTCATTGCCAGAGAGCACCACGGGTGTCTGCTCAATATTTTTCCTAAGGCGCTCAGCAAAGTACATCGCCTGGTCGGCTGTGGTACCTGACAGCAATACTGCAAATTCTTCACCGCCGTAACGACCACACACGTCGGTACCGCGAGCAGCTTTCATCAATTGTTTGGCGGTTTCTTTGATCACCTTATCGCCTAACGCATGGCCATAGGTGTCGTTTACTTTCTTAAAGCGGTCGATATCGAACATCACCAGTGAAGAGACTTGTCCTGTGGTCTGCACCAAGTGGAACTCATCTACAAAGTTGGCTTCCCAAAAAGCGCGATTAAACAGTCCTGTTAGGCCATCGGTACGGCCAATCTCGGTGAGTTTTTCGTTTGAGCGCTTTAGGTGCATTTTACTCTTGGCTACGTCGCTTACGTCTTGAAGCATAATCGCAAAGTGCGTCACATCGCCGGTCGGTGATTTCAACGGAGTAATCACCATGTTCTGGTACATTTTCAGTAAACCTTGGGAGACGGGTGAAAAGTTTTTGAACTCGAATACAACCGGTCTATCTTCCCAGTTTGAAAACCCTCGAGTCTTCAGTTTACTTGCGGACTCTAACTTTGCACGTAGCCAACTTTCCGGTAAATCTGGACAACTGTGGAATAGACTCTTCCCCATAATAGCTTCAGCATGAATACCGCTGTAGTTCTGCATAAAGCTATTCCACGCACAGACACGATAATCACGATCAATCACCACAAGCCCTGCATCCAAAGTATCCAGTAGTTGCATTGTCCAATGAAAATCGGAGAGATCTAAGGTCATGGTTGTCATTGTAGAAGCTCCATTTGACGACGAATGATATCCACGGACTCTTCATCAAACATAAACAGTACCGAACAAAACAGATCTAACGCTTCAGCATCATAGGTGTACTCAACCGTGAACACGTGCTCGTTATCACTTAACATCGAATTATCTGGACTAAAATCGGTGATTCTCAGTGGCTCACGAAGCGAAAACTCCAGGCACAGCTGCTCAGATAGAGAAACCAAAAAAGACGACACGAGCACGTTCACTAAATTGACGACGACTTCATCATTTGAAACATCGCCATCCGAGAAACCAAGACGCTCCCCAATCTGACTAATCGAGTCCCCTTCAATACACACTAAGGCCTCACCATGAAGGCCACCGCCAACAAACCTTTGCGCGGCTGCACAGCTGTTGTCTCGTGTCAGCGTATCTTGGATCATCATTGTTAATTCACTAAACGACAGCTCACCAACCGTCGGTACGGGGAGGATAATAAACTCTTTGAGCAACGTGGATATTGTTGCCGCTCCGGCACCAAGAGCAATATTGGACGTCTCCTGAAATCGCTCAAACATCTGAGCTTTAGAAAACTGAGCGCCAACAGAGGCTGGGCGGTTGAAAGGTAAATGTAAATCATCAAACAGCGGTGTCGCTACTTCTGGCGTTAACGGCTTTTGTATAAAGGCATACGCCCCAAGCTCAAAACAACGCTCTTGCGCCATTTCTTGAATATCACCAGACACCATGACGACTTTTGAACGACACTCGCGCTGACGCAATATTTCGAGAACCTCAAAACCATCCATACCCGGCATAGTAATGTCGAGAAATACGACATCTATCGACTGATTGTCGATAATTTCAATGGCTTCATGCCCATTTGCGGCAAACACAATTTCGCCTGCGAAACTCGCATCAATACAGCTTGCTAAACTTTTTCGCGCAACCTTGGAGTCATCGCATATTAGTATTTGCATGAACCTATTCAAATTCTTGATAAATCACCCAAAACTATCTAAACAGAATTTCATCTTGGAAGCTAGGGGAATTCTGAACCGAAATCACACTTTTATCGTTAATTGCGAGAAGGACTAAGTTACTGTTCAATAAAGGGATGTATGAGCCAATCTAGCTCGCAAAAATATGACCTAACGCTCATATTGTAGGGAGTATAGAACATCAATCCTAATGGGAAACAATTATAAAATTCAGAGGGTTAAACAACCTATTTGATCATACTTTTAACTCAAGTTAGATAAAAAAGACTTGGTACTACTCAAATAGTACCAAGTCATAATAAGACAACAGCTCAAGTTAGATCGGTTTGACCCTATGGAATATCCGATACAACACCGGAACCACAATCAGAGTAAGTACCGTCGCAAAACCCAACCCAAACATGATCGTTACCGCCATTGGTTTAAAGAAAATATCCGGTAGCAGAGGAATCATACCCAGTATGGTTGTGATCGCCGCCATACAAACCGGACGCACACGACTTAATGCAGCATCGACCACAGCCAAATACGGCTCTTTGCCCGACTTCATCTCAATCTCAATTTGATCCAGCAGTACGATACCATTTTTCAATAGCATCCCTGACAAGCTCAAAAATCCAAGCAATGCCATAAAGCCAAACGGCGTATTGAGTGCCAACAACCCAGTCGTGACCCCAATTACTGCGAGTGGCACAGTAAACCAGACAATCAATGCCTCTTTCACGGCGTTGAACAAGAAAATGGTGATTAAGAACATGAATAGGTAGCCAAGCGGCATGGTCTGGAATAACGACTCCTGCGCATCACCTGAAGACTCATACTCACCACCCCACTCTAACGAGTAACCTGGCGGTAATTCTATCGCTTCAATCTGAGGTTGCAGACGTTTTTGTAACGTTGCTGCCGTCTCTTCTCCAAGCAGGTCAGGATCCGCCATAATGGTCAGCATACGCTTACGGTTTTTACGCACGATGATTGGATCTTCCCATCGAGTATCGTAACCCTGAGTCACTTGCTGGAACGGTATAAACTCGCTAAGTGCTGGACTCCAGATCATCATGCCTTCAATGTTGCGGATATCCACACGCTCTTCATCTGGCAAACGTGCCACAATCGGCATCAAGGTTGTGCCATCGCGATACAAACCAACGTTTTTACCTGAGAACGACATCATCAACACATCATCAATATCGGATTTTGTGATGCCGTAACGTCTCGCCTGGCTTTCATTGAAAATAGGCTCTAACACTTGAGTTCGTTCACGCCAGTCATGTCGAATATTATAAGCGCCAGGATCGGCGTACATGATATCCATCACTTGCGATGCAATGCCACGTAGCACGGTTGGATCAGAGCCGATAATGCGCGCCTCTATTTTCGCACCACCGCCAGGACCAAGCTCAATTTGCTTAAGCTTGTAGTTGATTTCAGGGAATGTCGCATCCAAATACTCTCTGAATCGCTCCATTAAAGAATTCAAGTCTTCATAGCTGTGCACACGCGTGGTGATTTCCCCATAAGCGGCATAGCTTTTCTCAGGCGCATAAGTCAGCATGAAACGTTGCAAGCCTTTGCCCGCAGTCGTCGTGATGTGGTCCGTTTCTGGCTGGTCAGCAATCCATGCCTCTATCGCTTTGAGCTTAGTGTTCGTTGCACGAATGTCTGTCCCTTCAGGTAACCATACATCCACTTGGAACATCGGCGTGGTTGAGGCTGGGAAGAAGGATTGTTTCACCTGAGTAAAGCCGTACAACGCTGCCACCAGTGCCACAACCAATACCACAACAGTCAGCCACGCTCTGTGCATACAAAATTCAAGGAACTTACGATACATGACGAAGACAAAGCCGTTATAAGGATCTTTCCCTTCTTCGCCCTCTTTCACCTTTTGACCTCTAAAGAAAATGTCAGCAAAGAATGGCGTAAGCGAAATCGCGGTGAACCAACTGAGCATTAGAGAAATCAATAGCACCGAGAACAAGGTGCCACAGTACTCACCAGTTGAGTCTTCGGAAAGACCAATAGGCGCAAAGGCTGTTACCGCAATCACGGTTGCACCAAGAAGCGGCCACTTGGTTTGAGTGACGATGTCTGTTGCCGCTTGTAGTCTCGTTCGCCCTTTTTGCGTCCCTATGAGTATCCCTTCGACCACCACAATGGCATTATCCACCAGCATCCCTAACGCAATAACAAGCGCTCCAAGTGAGATACGTTGCAAATCGATGGCCATGTACTGCATGAAAATAAAGGTGCCAAATACCGTGAGCAGCAATATCAAACCAATCAACAACCCAGAGCGCAGCCCCATAAAGAACAGCAGTACAATGATTACGATAGCAACCGCCTGCCCCAGACTCACCACAAAGCCACGAACCGATTTATCCACCTCTTTGGGCTGGCTATACACTTCGTTTATCTCAATACCAACAGGCTGCTGAAACTTAAGCTCAGCAAGCCTGCGATACAAGCGATCGCCCACTTCCACCACGTTAACGCCGGTCGCGAAAGAGATACCGACGTTTAGCGCAACGTCACCGTTGTAAGTAATGATATTGCTGGGTACTTCTATAAAGCCGCGTTTTATTTCCGCTACGTCTTTTAAGAAGATGAGACCTTGCGCGCCCCCTTCCGTCAAAATCAAATCGCCAAGCTCGGAGACATCAGTAAACTCGCCCGTTGGCTGGATACGAATATATTTATCACCAATCCGTGTAGCCCCGGCATTGGAGACGATGTTCTGAGTTTGTAGGAGATTGAAAATGGTGCTCGGCGCGATACCCAAGGCACTAATGCGCTTAATGGAGATCTCGATAAAGACCTGCTCTTGCTGATCGCCTGTGACCGAGACTTTGCTTACGCCATCCACTAACTCGAGCTCTCGGCGTAGATAGTCCACATAGTCGAGAAGTTCTTTGTAGTTATAACCTTCGCCCGTTAACGCAAACAAGACACCATATACATCACCAAAGTCATCAATCACTGAAGGTTCATTGACCCCGGGGGGTAACGAGCCCTTCACATCATTCACTTTTCGGCGGAGTTCATCCCAGATCTGCGGTAGGTCGTCCGGCCCATAGTTGTTTTTCATGGTGACGGTTATCTGCGACAACCCGCGACTAGAGATAGAATTAATCTCGTCGACATAGGTCAGTTGCTGAATTGCTTTCTCGATAGGATACGTTACCTCTTCTTCAACTTGCTGAGGCGTCGCACCCGGGTAGGAAGTCACTACCATGGCATCTTTGATGGTAAATGCCGGATCTTCGAGTCGACCCAATCCAAAGAACGCAGATACCCCACCAATCAAAAAGATCAGCGAAACCATCCAGCTGATCACGCGGTTGCGAATGAAATACGCCGCTACACCCGTGATTTCATCATCGGATTGCGGTAATGATTTTTGTTGTTCTTGGCTCATTACTTCGCCTCCTGCGGCAATACTTCAACCTTCATGCCTTCTCTAAGCCTCGCAATCCCTGCAATGACAATCTGCTGCGACTGCTCAAGCCCATTAAGGATCTGAATAGTCGATTGAGACACTTTGCCTGTGGTCACTTTTTGTTTTGTCACCGTACTATCACCATTCACAACCCAGACAAATTTCTCATTCGCCGCTAAGCTGTCACCATCTTGATTGAAGACCGCTTCGATAGGTACGCTCACGCCAACACCAAAGTTGATCCCTACATCTTTCGCTTTCGATGTTACATCCACTGCCATCCCATCAAGAATGAATTCATTCTCTGGCATCGGTAACACCAAGGTTGCGGTGAAGGTGCCAAGTGCAGGATCTGGCTCTGTGGTAAATTCTTTCAGCGATGCGGTGTATTCATTGCCAGAAGGCACTCTGACCAGCGCTTCTACATCGGAAATATCTTTATGCTTCGGCTGATTGAGTGAGAAGCTGTCTGGCATTTGCACGACCACTTCCACCTCTTCAACACTGTGAATATTCACCACTTGTTGCCCAATTTGAACATTTTCAAACTTCTCCGCAGAGACACGTGAAATGATGCCATCCACAGGAGCTTTTAGTTCAGTGAACGATAAGCGAAGTTTGGCAAGATCCAGCTCCGCCCGCGCATAGGCACGCTGCGCCGCTATCTCATCAAATTGCGACTGTGCCAACAGCCCTTTTTTTACCAACGGGCTAGAGCGGCGATATTGACTATTGATGACGCTATAACGTGCCTGAGCATTATCAACCGCGAGCTGATAATCAGTAGGCTCTAATGCCGCCAATACATCACCGCGATTAACAAAGTCTCCTTCTTTAAGATCGATTGAGTTTATCTCGCCTGCTACGCGAAAACTCAAATGAGAACGGTCTGCCGCACTCGCTAACGCAGGGAAATAGAGTCGACTTTTCAGCTCAGTACGACCGATTTCTGCCACGCGAACTTTTGGCGCCTCGTTGCGTTCACCGACTTCCGGTTTACTGCAACCGACAAGCGTCGCTCCAATCAAAAGAGCTGTAAGAGTGTGTAACTTCATACTAGAGCCCTCTCTCTTTGATCCATTCGCGAACCTTGATACCAGCATCGATGCCTTGCACCCCGGAAATAACGATTTGGTCGCCATTATTGAGTCCACTGATCACTTGGCGCTTGTCATTAAGCTCTACCGCTACTTTTTCAACAATACCTTGCTCATTCACACGCCATACACACTGCTTTTCGCCTTCCATAAATAATGCTGATGTTGGTATCACCGTCGCGGCGCTACTTTTTGCCACAACGAGAACTTGACCCGCCATACCGGGCAGAATCCCCACATCACTTGGGCGCTCCATGACCATGGTGACTTTATACGAGCCAGTTTTCGGATCCGCCTCTGTATCAATTTCTTGGAACGTCAGCTCATAGCCACTGGATGGGTGAGCATCAAATGTCATCGTCGCTTCCACCTCTGCACCGCCTTGGAAGCGATTAAGGAGCGTATCTGGCAGTTGGAAGTTCACTTTGAGAAGCTGATTGGACTGAATGTTCATCACGCCTTCTTTGGCCTGGATGTATTCATAATTGTCCGCGGGAATAATGGAGATAGTGCCATCGTAGGGCGCGAGCAATCGCGTATAGCTTAGATTTGCTTTCGCTTGCGACCAGTTGGCACGAGCAGAATTCATGTTTGCCTTAGCTTGGTCAAAGTCCTGTTCGGACACCACTTGCTCTTTGCGAAGCTTCAAAGCTCGTTGATATTGCACATCCGCCAAACGGAAGTTAGCTTGTGCTTGTTTTTCAAGCTGCTGATATTCATCCGGATTGAGTCCAGCTAAGAAATCCCCTTTGGTGACTCGCTGGCCTGAGCGAACGGCAATTTCTTCAAGTTGTCCTGGAACACGAAACGCTAGCACTGCTTTATCTCCCGCTTCCGATGTGGCAGGAAAAGTACGTTCAAATTGGCTGTTGCCGACAGCAACGGAGAAAAGCTTAGCGGGGCGAGATTCGGGCTCGGGAACGGGAGGCGGCTCCTTACCACACCCACTGAGAAGGCCAGTGATAACCACCAGCAAGGTAAACTTACTATTCATTCTCTAACTACCTTGTTTTAGTTGTACTTTTAAACATAGTCTAGAGAGTCAGCACTTACCACCAAGTTATTAATAATTAATGAATTTGTGGCAAAATAGCGTAGCTCAAGCGATCTATGGTCGCTTGAGCTAGTGTTTTATCAGTCGTTAGAAGCAATATCGTTAAAGCCAATGCATTGTATTTGATTCGTTTCGAGCCACTCTTTTAGTGTTCTGCTGGTTAGAATCTCCCACTCATCAACACGTTGCTGCCTATAACCAGATACCGCACAAAGCTCTTCCGTCACTTCCGTTGCCGGGTGGCACATCAACTCTACGACTCCGGTTGGCATTTTGTGCTTATAAGCTGTCAACATGGCTTTTAGATGTTCAAGGGTTGCACCTTCTGCATAAAAGCCCATACCGAACGCATCGGGAGTTGCGCTTCGTAGCATCTCTTGACCGAGCACCACATTGTCAATACGTCTTGCTGGAAGGCCTATCTCATTGATTCCCTCAGTAAAGCCAATTTTTAAAGCACGAAATGCGCCTGCAAAATGGTGACTATCAATATGGTTAATCTCGAAACCTGCATCCAATGCCGCTTGGTACTGTGCTTTAAGCTCGATAACCACTTCCTTTGGACAAATATCTGGTTTATTGAACAAAGTTGCTCTGTCATAAAAGCAGCCTGACGCATCCACTAAACTTGGTATCAGACTCGGCTCTGCAATCGGTTTGCCACTTGTTAGAGTGAAATGCAATCCAACATCAGGAATCAGCCCTTGCGCATTCAGCGCAGCGGCATGGGCCGTGCCGGGTTGATTCATCATCACCGTGGTCGATTTCACGACACCCGCTTTAATGCAATCAACAATCGCCAAATTTACGCTTTCAGTGAGCCCAAAGTCATCGGCATTGAGGATGAGTTTCATAATAAGACCCCTTATTGATTCAATGCGTGAGCAAATTTTGGCATGAAGTCTAGGTTCTCACGAATGGTTTCTTGCAAAGCTTCATCAATATGCGCACCACTATCCACTATTGGATTAAGCATTAGCGCTCGTTTTGCGAGATTAATATCACCGCTGATTGCCGCTTCAACCGTCAGAGTCTCAAACTCTTTCATCAACTGGATGAGTCTTAGCGTGCCTGTTTCAAAAGGCTCAACATTGAGAGGAATAATTTCACTGCTAGTGATGAGCGAGCTCACCTCTACCGCGCAGTCATCCGGAAGGCCTTGAATCGCTCCGTTGTTACGAGTGTTAACGTGCATGATTGAGCGCTTGTTGTTGTAGATACTATTCATAAGCTCACAAGCCGCTTCTGAGTAATAAGCTCCACCTCGCTCCTCAAGGAGTTGTGGCTTAGTATCCAATGTTGGGTCTTTATAGATTTCAAGCAGTTCGGCTTCTACTTTTGCAACCAAATCCGCACGGTTACTCTTATTTGACGATGCGGCAAACTCTTTGTCTAAAAAGTCTCTTGATTGGTAGTAGTAGCGAAGATACGCGCAAGGCACCATGTCTAAGCTTTTCAGTAATCCTTCGTCCCAACGAAATGGTGGGATGTTCTTAGGTGTCATACGGTCATTACCGGCAACCAACTGCTCAAGCACTTCACGACTGCGCTCTTGCCCGTTATGCAGCACTTTTCTCGCCCACACCAAGTGATTCAAACCCGCAATTTGCATAGTAATTTCATCGCGAGGTACACCCAACATTTCCGCTGCGCCTCGCTCCATGTTGACGGGTACGTTACATAGACCCACTGTTTTGATGGTGGAGTATTTTGTCAGCGCTTCCGTTACCATACCCGATGGATTAGTAAAATTGAGCAGCCATGCATTTGGACACAGCGCTTCCATTTCTTTGGCAATCTCTAATGCGATTGGGATGGTACGACACGCATTGGAGAACCCACCTAGGCCATTGGTTTCTTGGCCAATTACGCGATATTTAAGTGCAATTCTTTCGTCACGTAACCGCGCTTCAATACGCCCTGCTCGAAACTGAGAGCAAACAAAGTCAGCGTCCATCAAAGCTTGTTTGCGATCAGTAGTAAGGAAGACCTCTATGTTACAGCCTGTTTTAGCGATCATACGCTTAGTGAGATCCGCAATCACTTTGGCTTTTTCCATTCCCGCATCAATATCCACCAGCCAAAGTTGGGAAACAGGCAGCTCGTGATGTCTTGCCAACAAGCCCTCTACCAATTCCGGTGTGTAACTAGAACCACCACCAATCACAACCACTTTCAGTTTTTTCATCTCAGTCATAATCATCATTCCTCTTCAAAAGATTACGTGATTTAATTTATAGGTGAGACTAGAATCAAACAAACCAATAAAACCCTCTTATGAATTAGCTGGAGTAATGCATAGTGGCTATTCACAATCGTCAGCAGTTATTGTCATTGCTGCACACATTTAGTGTCGCAGCCCGCCACCTCAGTTTTACTCTCGCGGCGGATGAACTGTTTGTTACCCAAGGCGGTGTCAGTCAGCGAATCAAGAAGCTCGAAGATTTATTGGGGTTCAGCTTGTTCGTGCGAAAAACGCGAAAGCTTGAGCTGACGCCCGAGGGGCAACGCGTACTGATGATGCTCAACCTATCGTTTGAGACCATTTTCTCCGAGATCTCTGATATTCAAACCGGTGAACTGTCAGGTGAACTGTATATCGCAACCTCACCTTATTTCGCTTCCGCTTGGTTAATGCCAAGATTACCCGATTTTAAAGCTCGCTATCCGAAACTTGCCATTAAACTGCAAGCCAAACAGAATCAATCCGACTTTCAGTTTGAACCCTACGATGCGGCTATTTTCTACAGTGAGGGTCACTACCCTAACCAATTCAGCGAGCGGTTATTTGCGGGAGTAAGAACGCCGCTGTGCAGTCCTGATTATGCTAGGCGTCTGGGTTTGGATCTGGACTTAGATACCAATATGGATGATGGGTTAGAGACTCTCGCTAAGGCCAATTTTATTCATAGCGGCGACAGCAGTGCTTGGCATCGGTGGCTGCAAGCCATGGGCGCATCGGTGGACTGTCAGCAGCATTGTGATTATTACAGCGACAACCGTCTTGCGATGGATGCGGCAGTGCTCTCAATGGGCGTGGTGCTCGGGCGATTGGAGTTCGCTCAGAATCAAGTGGAAGAAGGCACTTTGGTTGCGCCTTTTGCCAAGTTGGCATCGGGCAAAGGCTATGATTTAGTTTGTCCTAAAGGCATGGAAAATCGGGCGAAATTTACTGCATTCTCGCGCTGGGTGAAAGATCACATCACTGTTACGTGAAAAAGCCCTGCCAATCTGAAATTAGCATCAAAGCACTAGCTATAAATTACAGTACACAAAAAAGGCGCCTTAGCGCCTTTACCATTCCAAACAAGCTGTGCCTGTTTGATTACAACTTACTGAACTCGCGATTGACCTTAAACGCTTCGGATGTGACATACGCTTCCATGTCTCGCACTTTATGCTCCATTGAGTCAAAGTCACGTTCCAACGTATTAATGAGATCCTTAGCATTCTGTCCTTGCTGCCAAGGTTTACTCTTTAGCGAATGTTCCTGCTTGGACTTCATCGCCTGAACAAAATTGTCTGGCTGCTTTTCCAGCATCAAACTCATTGCCACATAGGCGAGTAGGACAAGGAAACTACCACCCAAGAGTGCCGCTGAAATCACCAAGATTCTGACCAGCCACACCTCGAGTCCAAAGTAATTAGCAAGTCCTGCACAAACACCAGTGAGCTTGCCGTTAACCGGATCTTTATACAGCTCTCTATGAGTCATAAGTTTGCCTCCAGTTTGGTGCCTCTGCATCTAGAATTCGTTCTAAGTTGTCAACACGAGCTTGCATCTTTTCAGCTCGCTGCGACAAAGACTGCAATTTCTGAAACTCTTGCTCAGATAATCCATTATCGGCTTTGCGTTTGCTGCGGTAGTGGAGAAAAAGCCACAGCGGTGCGACAAAAATCAGAAAGACAATTAATGGACCCGCAATTAAAAAAGTCGACATGTTTTTCTCCTACTCCGTTGTTATTTGTCTTTGTTCATCTGCTCTTTAAGTTTGGCGAGCTCTTGATCTATTTCATCTTGAGCCTGCAGCTCTGCGAACTCTTGATCGAGTGACTTAGCGTTCCCCGTCTTCGAATACAGATCAGCTTCCGCTTCAAGTTCATCGATTTTACGCGAGTACTGCTCAAACTTAGCCATCGCTTCGTGGGTGCGGCTCGTGTGTAGATGTTTTTGCACATCGCGACGGTTACTGGCTGCTTCCGAGCGAATCACGAGAGCTTGCTGCTTAGCACGAGTTTCTGTGATTTTAGATTCTAGCTTAGCAATCTCGTTCGTCAGTTTGTCAATGGTTTCTTCGACCAAGGTTTGCTCATCGTGCAAGCCTTTCACAACGTTTTCAAGCTTTTGCTTTTCAATGAGCGCTGCTCTTGCTAGGTCTTCACGTTGTTTTGTGAGTGCTAATGTCGCTTTCTGTGCCCATTCAGCAATTTGTTCTTCAATGGCCGTGACCTTGCGCGCTAACTCTTTTTTGTCGGCAATCGCTTTTGCGGAGTTAGTACGTACTTCCACTAGCGTATCTTCCATTTCCTGAATGATGAGACGAATCATCTTTTCTGGATCTTCCGCTTTATCAAGCAAGGCACTAACATTTGAATTTACGATATCGGCAAAACGAGAAAAAATACCCATAATACATCTCCTATCTGGATGAGTTCGCCAATGAACTCTTTGGTTGTTGATAACAGTAATCCAAGTACCGTGCCAACATTTTCATTTCTTACATATCAATAACTTAAATATAGTCACTCGCTTTCATCCAATGCCATGCTAAGATGCATAAGCCAACAATTGGTATTTTTTACCAACATTGAGAGGAAATCATGGCGCAAAACTTAATTGGTGAATCCCCCGCGTTTTTAGCGGTGCTCGATAAGGTCTCAAGGCTTGCTCCTATCGACAGGCCCGTACTGGTGATTGGTGAGCGTGGTACAGGTAAAGAGCTTATCGCACAGCGACTTCACTATCTGTCGAGGCGTTGGGATCAACCTTTAGTCTCATTGAACTGCTCTACTCTCAGTGAAGGACTCATTGACTCAGAGCTGTTTGGCCATGAATCCGGTGCCTTTACTGGCGCCAAAGGACGTCACCAAGGCCGCTTCGAACGCGCCGAAAACGGCACATTATTCTTAGATGAACTCGCTACTACGCCGCTTTCTGTTCAAGAAAAGCTGCTTCGCGTAATTGAATATGGTCAGTACGAAAGAGTTGGCGGAGCCAAGGCACTGGAGGCGAACGTTCGATTGGTCTGCGCAACTAATGAAGATTTACCAGCACTCGCCGAAAAAGGAAAGTTTCGCGCCGATCTCCTCGATCGTCTCGCCTTTGATGTTATTCATCTTCCGCCTTTAAGGCACAGACAAGAAGACATTCCCCTGTTGGCCGAATTTTACGCGATTAAAATGTGCCGCGAGCTAGGGTTACCCTTTTTCGTAGGCTTCACCGAACAAGCTTGGCAAAGCATCTATGACTATCATTGGCCTGGCAACGTGCGAGAGCTGAAAAACGTGGTTGAGCGTGCTGTGTATCAGCAAGGCACCACTGAAGCGCCTATTGAATCTCTGATATTCAACCCTTTTGAAAATCAGTTTAGTCAACCGAGTCCTATAGCAAGAAGAGATCTGGCGGATAACAATACAAACGGTGATAGCGCCTCGTCAGAGGATTCCGATGCAGCCGCACCATCATCGGACTACCACTTTCCATTAAACTTTAAGTCTTGGCAAGATGAGCAGAATATTAAGCTGATAAATGAAGCGCTTAAACAAGCTCAATACAATCAACGTGGTGCAGCCAAACTGCTAAGCTTGAGTTATGACCAGCTAAGAGGCTTAGTGCGAAAGTATAAACTGGTTTGATGTTGATGGGTTACTTGGCTTTCTATACGACAAACTCAGCGATAAGTGCTTGTCGTTATTGGTTTAGCAAGCGAATTAGTGGTAAATTACCCTGATCTCAATATAGATAATACGTTCGCCAACGAATGTAGCGTGTTTATGAAGGCATTAATCAAATTATCACTCGGGCTCTGTGGCTTAATTTTGCTCGCTGGATGTGAAGACAAAGTCGACCACTCCAAAATACGACAAGACGGTTTCGTCTATTGTGACCAAGGCCGACCGAGTACATTCAACCCGCAACTCGTAGACGGTGGCATTACTGTCGAGTCGATTGCACCGCAATTATTCGACACCTTGCTCACGCTAAACTCAGGAACGCATCAGCCTGTGCCTAACCTAGCGAAAGCCTGGAAGGTCAACAAGGCGGGGACTGAGTACACCTTTACACTCCGAGACAATGTTCAATTTCAGAGCACGGATTGGTTTACGCCGTCTCGCGCTTTGAATGCGGATGATGTGGTGTTCAGCTTTAGCCGTATTATCGACCCTAACCACCCATTCCATGATGTGGGTGGCAGTGTGTACCCTTGGTTTGCCGGTATCGACTTCTCCAACCTAGTCGAAAAAGTGGAAGCCATCGACGGACTGACGGTGAAATTTACCCTATCAAGACCAGACAATTCATTCTTATCAAATATCTCTACCGCACACGCGCCTATCTTCTCTGCCGAATATGCAGACCAGCTGGTTACAGGCGACAATAAACTGAATCTCGATACTCACCCTGTCGGTACGGGGGCCATTCTACTTGGATGAGTATCAAGTTGCGGACTTGGTTCGTCTTAAACGCCATGAAGACTATTGGCGTGGTTCCGCTCAAATGTCACAAGTGGTTTTTTGATATCTCACACCGGGGTGCTGGTGCTCTAGCCAAACTGCTACGTAATGAATGTGATGTTCTAAACTCACCAATTTCAAGCCAAATTCCGGTAATACTTGAAGAAGACTCGGTCGTACTGCAAGCCAAACCCGCCATGAACGTGGCGTTTGTTGCTATGAATACTCAGCACCGAGCACTTAGTGACCCTCGCGTTCGTAAAGCACTGAACCTTGCCATTAACCGCGACACTATTTTAGAGGCCGTCTATTTCGGCAGCGGGGAAACCGCCTACAGTTTGCTTCCACCAAGCTCTTGGGCCCATCAAAAAGACACGGTACAAGTTCGCTATGACCGTAACTATGCGATGGCACTGCTTCGTGAGGCCGGGTACGGACACGGGCTAGAGCTTACTATGGCAGTACCTCTTGAGCCACGTGTGTACAACCCAAGCCCGCGTAAAACAGCAGAGCTTATTCAGGCAAACTTTGCCAACATTGGCGTCACACTTAATTTGCTAACCGATGATCGCGTTGATCGCCTAGAATTGTCCAACATCGAATCTGTCGATATGCTTCTAACCGGCTGGGTAGGCAATACGGGCGATCCGGATAATTACTTAAGACCACTGCTCTCTTGCACCTCAAAGCGTGAAGGCCTAAACCTTTCTATGTGGTGTAACGATGACTTTGACTTTATTTTGGACTTAGCTCTTGAAGTCAACCAACCAAGATATCGTCTAAATCTATATCGCCAAGCACAAAATATTCTAAATGAGGAAGTGCCGGTGCTGCCTATCGCTCACGGACAAAAATACCAAGCGCACAATGACAACTTGACCGGTTTTAGAACCAGTCCGTTCAATGCTCAACCTTTTGATCAAGTGATGAGGTTGAAATAAATGTTCTGGTACTCAATACGTCGCCTTAACCTATTTGTCATCACGCTGTTGATTCTCACCTTTGTGGGATACAGTTTGGTGAGACTTGAACCGACTTCGCAATGGGCATCTGCACCTATGCTTGAGGGTTGGTTCGAATACCTTAGCAGATTGCTTCAACTCGATTTTGGTCTGACGAAAGCCGGTGTGCCAATCACCCAAGAACTCGCCTCCGTGCTACCTGCAACATTAGAGCTATGTTTTGCGGCGTTTACTATTTCGGTATTTATTGGCATTCCTGCGGGTACCATCGCCGGAATGCGCAAAGGCAAGTGGCTTGATAACGTGATCTCATTTTCCTCTATGGTCGGCTATGCCGCGCCACTATTTTGGATCGCGCTATTGATGATCATGTATTTCTCGCTCAATTATCAATGGTTCCCAGTGGCCGGGCGCTATGACCTACTTTATGAAATTGATCATGTGACTGGTTTTGCACTTATTGACGCGATCCTATCGGATGGCCCGTACCGCAAAGAAGCACTTCAAAGCGTTATAGAACATATGATCCTACCTTGTTTGGTCTTGGCATTGTCACCAACGATGCAGGTTATTCGTATGATGAGAACCTCCGTAACCGAAGTTATGGCACAAAACTACATTCGTGCGGCGCGTATTCGTGGTCTATCCAACTACGAAATCGTCATTGAACACGTGCTGCGCAATGCGATTCCGCCAATTATCCCTAAACTGGGCGTGCAGCTTTCAAGTATGATCACCTTGGCTATCATGACCGAGTCTATCTTTAACTGGCCGGGCGTTGGTCGTTGGCTGTTAGATGCACTATCAAACCAAGACTACGCGTCAATTCAAGCTGGCGTTCTAGTGGTGGCGACGATTGTATTGGCGGCGAGTATCGTCTCTGATCTTATCGGCGCGATGATCAACCCGTTAGTAAGGAAGGAATGGTATGCTGTCAGATAACGTTTATCAGGAAGAGCGCATTCCTACTCAGCTTGAGCGCTTTTGGCGCAGCTACCGCTCAAACAGCTTATCGATGTTTGGTCTGTGGTGTTTGGTTTTTATCATCCTTATCACCCTACTATCGCCATTCATTACTCCTTATGATCCAATGGCACAGAGCTCGAACCTACTAGTGCCACCATCATGGGATCCAAAAGGCACGGTAGATTTTTTCTTCGGCACCGATGATTTAGGCCGTGATATTTTGTCTCGCATCATCGACGGCTCACGCTTGTCATTTGGCGCAGCGGTGATCATAACAGTGATCGCAACGTTGGTCGGTTGCTTAATTGGTATCTTGGCTGGTATGACGCGCGGGCTACTATCGAGCACACTCAACCACCTGCTTGACACTGTCATGTCCATCCCATCGCTGCTGTTGGCAATCATCTTCGTTGCCTTCTTAGGCCCTGGTGAGTTCAATATTATGCTGGCGATTTGTCTCGCATTGATCCCACGGTTTATTCGTTCCATTTACATGGCTGTCCATACCGAAGTAGAAAAAGACTACATTATGGCCGCTAGACTTGATGGCGCTAACGAGTTTTACCTACTGTGGAACTCCATTCTTCCAAACCTATTAACTGTGATTGCAGCTGAGGTTACTTTCGCTTTGTCTATCGCTATTCTTGATATCACTGCCTTAGGCTTTTTAGGCCTTGGTGCCCAAGCGCCAAGCAGTGAATGGGGTGCTGTACTCGGTGATGCAGCCGAGCTACTTTACCTTGCACCATGGACCGTTATTCTGCCAGGTCTTGCGATTCTGTGTACGGTTGTTGTGGTGAACATTGTGGGTGAAGGCATCCGAAGTGCATTGAGTGCGGGGATCGAATAATGCCAGTATTAGACATTCGACATCTCACTATCGAAATCGAAACCCCGCAGGGGTTAGTGAAAGCCGTCGATCGCATGAGCTTCACCATTAACGAAGGTGAAATCCGCGGTCTTGTGGGTGAATCGGGTTCAGGTAAGAGCTTGGTAGCTAAAGCGATTGTTGGTGTAACCAAAGATAACTGGAAGGTCACAGCCGACCGCATGCGCCTTGGCAATATTGACCTGCTTCAGTTAACACCGCGAGAGCGGAGGCGAGTGATTGCTCGTGACGTTGCGATGATTTTCCAAGAGCCTACGACCTGTCTCGACCCTTCTGAGCAAGTCGGGAAACAGCTTATCGAGTCTATTCCGGCTCGCTCATTTGAAGGCAAATGGTGGGAGCGATTTAAGTGGCGTAAAAAGCAAGCTATTGCCCTACTGCATAAAGTGGGTATTAAAGAGCACACCCGCGTGATGCACAGCTACCCATACGAGCTCACCGATGGTGAATGCCAAAAGATCATGATTGCGATGGCCATTGCAGCTAAGCCAAAACTGCTGCTTGCCGATGAACCAACCAATGACTTGGATCCCATTACTCAGTCGCAGATCTTACGTTTATTGAGTCGTATGAATCAGCTCAACAACACTACCATAGTGTTGATTGGCCACGATTTAACGACCATCACCCAATGGGCGACGCGCATTACGGTGATGTATTGTGGTCAGTCGGTAGAGTCGGCTGACACCGCAAAAATTTTGGCAAAACCAAAGCATCCATATACCGTTGCGCTTCTAAAAGCGATGCCTGATTTTGGAGAATGGATACCGCATAAAGAGAAGCTTCAATCGCTTCCTGGCTCTATCCCCCCACTTCAGCACCTGCCTATTGGCTGTCGATTGGGTCCGCGTTGCCCATATGCGCAAAGGCAGTGCGTAGAAATACCTGAAGCTAAACGAATTAAGAACCATAAGTTCAGTTGTCACTTCCCGCTGAACACGGAGAAAAAAGCATGAGTTCGTTGTTAGAAGTCTCCGACCTTAAAAAAGACTTTGTCACTCGCTCAAAGCTGTTCCAAAGAAACGTGCAGCATGCCGTTAAACCTGTCAGCTTTAGCCTTGAGGCTGGCCAGACTATTGGTTTTATCGGCAAAAATGGTTCCGGAAAATCAACGCTGGCACGTATGCTCGCCGGCATGGTCGAACCGACTTCAGGTGAGATACGAGTCAATGGCGATCTACTTGAGCACAAAGACTACTCCACGCGCTGCAAGCTGATTCGCATGATTTTCCAAGACCCAAATACGTCTTTGAATCCGCGGATTCAAATCGGTCGCATTCTCGAAGGTCCCTTAAAACGAAACACTAACATGCCTCCAGAAGCGCGCATGCAACGTGTGAAAGACACGCTCATTCGCGTTGGGCTGTTACCGGAGCATGCCTATTTCTATCCGCAAATGCTGGCAACCGGACAAAAACAGCGCGTCTGTCTAGCACGTGCATTGATCCTTCAGCCATCTATTATAGTTGCAGACGAAGCGTTGAATGGTTTGGACATGGCGATGCGCTCACAGATCATTAACCTGTTTCTCGAGCTTCAAGAAGAAATGGGAGTCGCGTTTGTTTATGTGTCTCAGCACCTAGGCATCGTGAAACACATCACTGACAAGGTCATGGTGATGCATGAAGGTGATGTTGTAGAGTATGGGAACACCAATGATGTCATTACCAACCCTCAGCACATCGTCACCCAGCGAATGGTCGAGAGCCACTTTATGAAAAGCCCAAACCACCGCTAACTTCCCTTCGCGATAAAAAGGGACTAAACGCCAGACATAAAAAAACCAGCTTACGCTGGTTTTTTAGCATTCGAGAAATGTCGTGATTAACGGCGCGTCTTATTACGTGAGCCCTGCTCACCAGAAGACTTTTTGTTGCGGCGCTGTTGGTTGCTACGACCTTTTGGTGCATTTGCACGCTCTTCGTGGCGACGTACTGCACGACGGATTTTCTGGCTGCGAGAACGCTCACGTTGACGAGAAGTATTTTGACCTTGCTGATCGAGCATGGTCTCTTTCTCTGGACGAAGTTCAACTAGTTCACGTAGGTAGTTTACTTCTTTAAGAGTTAGCTCCATCCAACCGCCACGAGGCAGTTTCTTGTCTAGGTAGATGTCACCATAGCGAACACGTTTCAGGCGGCTTACTGTGGTCTCTTGAGATTCCCAAAGACGACGAACTTCGCGGTTACGGCCTTCGTTGATAACAACGTAGAAGGTGTGGTTCATACCTTCACCACCTGCGTACACCACGTCTTCGAAACGTGCCATTCCGTCTTCAAGCTCGACACCGTTTACCACGTTGCGAACTTTTTTCTCGTCCACGTCACCGAAAACGCGAACTAGGTATTCACGCTCAACTTGGCGGCTTGGGTGCATTAGGCGGTTAGCTAGCTCACCATCCGTCGTGAACAGAAGCAGACCTGATGTGTTAGCATCAAGACGGCCGACAGAAATCCAGCGGGAACCGCGGATTTTCGGCAAACGATCGAATACAGTACGACGACCTTCAGGGTCGTGACGTGTACATAGCTCACCTTCTGGCTTGTAATAGGCCAGAACTCGACAAACCACTTCTTCTTGTGCTTTGGCAGAAACAGTATGACCATCGATACGGATGACCGCATTTTCGTCTTCCAGACGTTCGCCCAGTCTTGCTACCTGACCATTCACACTCACGCGCCCTGTCTTAATCAGGGTTTCAAGTTCACGACGAGAACCGTGGCCTGCGCGAGCAAGCACTTTTTGTAATTTTTCGCTCATTTACCTACCTATAATGTCGTCTTCACAGACGTCGAAACCAGATAATGCGACCTAAAATCGCGGTCGCGTATTATCGCAAAGAAACCTGGTTCACGCACCAAGTTTCTTCATAAATTTAGTAAGAAAACATTCAAAACTCTACTCGAACGGTTCAGGGTCACCCGCACCAATACGCAGAACTTTGGCTTCGTCATCACTAAAGTCAATCACAGTCGTTGGCTGCTCACCCAAATAACCACCATTCAAGATACAATCGACCGCATGCTCTAGCTTGTCGCGAATATCTTCCGGATCCGATTCTGTTACTTCGTTACCTGGCAAAATCAGAGACGTTGACATCAACGGCTCACCCAACGCTTCAAGTAAATCTAGGGCAATTTGGTTGTTTGGAACACGAATACCGATAGTTTTACGCTTTGGATTCATCAAACGGCGAGGGACTTCTTTAGTGCCTTTGAAGATAAAAGTGTAAGGTCCAGGCGTATTGTTCTTTAGCAAGCGGAATGCAGTATTATCTACACGTGCATAAAGTGATAGCTCAGACAAATCACGGCACAACAAGGTGAAGTTGTGTTTGTCATCAAGACGACGGATCTGGCAAATGCGCTCCAGCGCTTGTTTATTTTCTAGCTGACACCCCAGTGCATAACCAGAATCGGTGGGATAAATAATGACACCGCCGCTACGAATAATAGCTACCGCTTGAGTGATCAAGCGTGCCTGCGGGTTGTCTGGGTGTACATAAAAAAATTGGCTCATTGTTATTCCTTCAAACTTAAGGACGCTCTCGGCACGACCTTCCCTGTCGTTCGACTTCAAGAGCTGTCGCTTTAATACAATATATAATCAAAAGAAAGTGCGGTGAAGATGCTTATTTCAAGGTCGACTTGTTTCAAGGTCAACGTGGTTCAAGGTCTAAAACTGTCGGCTTCGTTATTCTTTTTCACCATCTTCAGTACCACTCTCAATTGTAGTGGTCGTCAGCGAAGTTGCTGTTTTTAATGGTAGGCGATCCCATACAGGCTCAGCCCCCGAAGGTAGCCATAGGTTTCTACCTAACTCCATCCAAGGAGAAGGATAGTGGAAATCTGACCCTTGTGAAGCTAATAGATTGTATTGTATCGCATAATCCGCGAGGTTGCGCCTTTCTTGTTGACTTTGTTGTGGCTGAGCGACTTCCATTGCATCACCATTCGCTTCAACAAATGCCGTCAGTAGACGCTTCAGCCATTTAGCCGTTAGCTGGTAACGACCAGGATGTGCCAGCACGGCTACCCCACCCGCTTGATGAATCGCGTCCACCGCTTCGGACATCGTGCACCAGTTTGGCGGCACGTAGCCGGTGTTATTACGAGTCATGAACTTCTTGAACACTTGCTGCATGTTTTTTGCGTAGCCATTGTCTACCAGCCATTTGGCGAAATGAGCGCGTGTTATCGGCGCATCACCCGCGATCGCTTTTACTTCCTCAAGCAAACCTTCGCGAGTCGCTTTTTCTAATCGATGAGCGATGAGCTCCGAGCGTTCTACTCTTCTTGCTTGCTGAGCTCGAATCAACGTATTTAACTCTGGGGAGTCAATGCCTACGCCAAGCCCGACAATATGAATATCTTTATTCTGCCAAACCGTCGAAATCTCGATACCGTTCACCAACTCAATTGGCAAAGATTGCTCTTCAATTAACTGATGAGCAACAGGCAATGCATCTAAGGTATCGTGGTCGGTAATCGCCAATACTTTCACGTCAAAGCTTATGGCTCTTTCCAAAAGATCAGCAACCGATAATCGGCCATCAGAGGCGGTAGTGTGACTGTGTAAATCTATCTTCATTTTTTCACATTTTCGGTTGACTTTTACAGCTCGAACTAGTTAACTAGTACGCAGATACAGATTTTGAGATTAGGCACGTATGTTACTCGATATTCAACCATTCAAAAAACCTTTAAACCGTAGGGTTAACGCTCTAGTAGGTTGGTGGCGCACTTGGACACAATCCGAGTGGGCTTTTTTGCGTGCATAATCAAACCTAAACTTGATTAAAGCCCACTCAACTGAGTGGGCTTTTTTGTTTTTCGATTCATCTGACAAAGAATTCAATTTAAACGATTATTTTAGCAACAATTTGGGAACATTGAACGTTGGGCAAACGTTTTAATTGTGCGACTATAACTCGGTGTACCAAGATTGTTGCAACAGCAGATTCAAGATTAAAAGGAGCTTTTGTGAATAAAGCCATTAGCATCAATAAACAGGGTCGATTGGAAGTACTTTCTCTCCAAGTGCCGTACGCACAAGACCCAACCAGACTGTTTCACACCTTGTGTAAAAACAAAACCGATAGTCTGCTACTTGAGTCTGCTGAAATTGACTCAAAACAAGACTTACAGAGCCTCCTCATCGTTGACTCGGCGGTTCGTATTGTCTGTGAAGGACACAAAGTACGCTACGAAGCACTAACCAATAACGGTGTGAACCTGCTGCGCGTTATCGCCCAAAACCTTACTGACGATATCGAACGCACAGTGACCGATAGCGAACTTATCGTTCAGTTCGAAATGCCAGACGACACACTTGATGAAGACTCTCGCCTTCGTGAGGCGTCATCGTTTGATGCGCTGCGTCTGGTTCAGCACAGCTTTGACCTAACGGGTCTTGATAAAAACGCGATTTTCATGGGCGGTCTGTTTGCCTATGACATCGTGGCAAACTTTGAACCACTTGGTGATGCTGACAAAGCGAATCAATGCCCAGACTTTGTATTCTATGTCGCTGAAAGCCTGCTGATTGTAGACCATCAGAAAGAATCTTGTGATTTACAAACAACACTGTTTAACCACGATGATGCTGAACTAACGCGCATTCGCGGTCGAATCACAGAGATTAGCCAGCAATGCAAAAACCTTAAGATGGTACCCGCGGCAACCAAAGTCGCTGGCATTGAAGAAGACGTGAGTATTTCAGACGAAGACTTCTGCCAAATTGTTCGCGACCTTAAAGAATACGTGGTTCGCGGCGATATTTTCCAAGTGGTCCCTTCTCGCCGCTTTACCCTACCGTGCCCTTCTCCACTTGCTGCATACAAAGAACTCAAGCAAAGCAATCCAAGCCCTTATATGTTCTACATGCAAGATGAGCTGTTTACTCTGTTCGGTGCGTCTCCAGAAAGTGCACTGAAGTACGGAAAAGATTCTAACCAAATTGAGATCTACCCGATCGCCGGTACGCGCCGTCGCGGTAAAAATCCAGATGGCAGCATCAACAAAGATCTCGATAGCCGCATCGAACTTGAACTGCGTAGCGACATGAAAGAAAACGCGGAGCACATGATGCTGGTTGACCTAGCACGTAATGACGTGGCTCGCATTGCTGAGCCTGGCTCTCGCCATGTGGCAGATCTTTTGAAAACCGACCGTTATAGTCACGTGATGCACTTAGTATCTCGTGTAGTCGGCCAGCTTCGTGGTGACCTAGATGCGCTTCACGGCTACCAAGCGTGTATGAACATGGGGACGCTAACTGGCGCACCTAAGATTCGTGCTATGCAGTTGATTCGTCAATTTGAAGGTCAAACTCGCGGCAGCTATGGCGGAGCAGTTGGTTACATGAATGGCGCCGGTGATTTAGATACCTGTATCGTAATCCGCTCAGCGTATGTTGAAGACGGTATTGCTCAAGTTCAAGCAGGTGCTGGCGTCGTGTTCGACTCTGACCCTCAATCTGAAGCGGATGAAACTCGTGGTAAGGCGCAAGCCGTCATTTCAGCAATCAAAACGGCGCACAAGGGGTAATCACGATGTCTAACAATCCAAAGTCAGTAAGCAACGAACTCGCTAATATTGTTTTTGTCGATAACTTTGACTCGTTTACCTACAACCTGGTGGATCAATTCCGAAGCCTAGGCCACAGCGTAAAAATTTATCGTAACCACATCTCCGCGGATAAAATTGCCAAAGCGGTATTAGATCTAAAGAACCCTGTCGTCGTGCTCTCTCCTGGTCCTGGTGCACCTTCCGACGCGGGCTGTATGCCAGAGCTGATTAAAACATTGCGTGGCAAAGTACCAATGATCGGTATTTGTCTTGGTCATCAAGCGATCGTTGAAGCCTATGGCGGTGTCGTTGCTGGCGCGGGCGAAATTATTCACGGCAAAGTGTCGATGATGGCGCATGACAATCACACTATCTACCAAGGTTTACCTTCACCGCTAGCCATTGCGCGTTATCACTCACTAGTGGCAACGAAAGTGCCTGACTCATTGGAAGTAACTGCACAGGTTGATGGTCTAGTAATGTCAGTGGCGAATGAACAAGATCGTATCTGTGGCTTTCAGTTTCACCCAGAATCAATTATGACAACATATGGCGCGACACTGCTTAGCAATGCCATCGCATGGGCGACTGAACAGTCTGTCGAAACAAAATCTGCTTAAGAACTCAAACAACTAAGGAATCGTAATTATGGAAAATATCATCAACAAACTTTACGACCAACTGGATCTAACTCAAGAAGAGAGCCAGTCGTTGTTTGACACTATTATCCAAGGTGAGCTAGACCCAATCCTGATGTCAGCAGCTCTAACAGCACTCAAAATCAAAGGCGAAACGCCGGACGAGATCGCAGGTGCAGCCAAAGCACTGCTTGCCAATGCGAACCCATTCCCTCGTCCTGATTATGACTTTGCTGATATCGTGGGCACAGGTGGCGACGGTGCCAACACCATCAACATCTCAACCACAGCGGCATTTGTGGCAGCGGCGTGCGGTCTTAAAGTCGCAAAACACGGTAACCGTGGCGTATCAAGCAAATCTGGCTCTTCGGATCTTCTTGATTCATTTGGTATCGATCTGGCGATGTCTGCTGAAGACACTCGCAGCGCAGTCGATGAAATTGGTGTCGCTTTCCTGTTTGCACCTCAGTATCACGGCGGCGTTCGCCATGCGATGCCAGTACGCCAAACCATGAAAACTCGAACCATCTTCAACATCCTTGGTCCGCTCATTAACCCAGCGCGCCCTAACATAGAACTGATGGGCGTATATGATGCAAAACTGGTTCGTCCTATTGCGGAAACCATGTTACAAATGGGTATGAAGCGTGCAGCCGTTGTTCACGGCAGTGGCTTAGATGAAGTCGCTATTCACGGTGAAACTCTGGTCGCAGAGATTCAAGATGGCAAGATCACCGAATACACGCTAACGCCTGCAGATTTCGGTTTAGAGTCTTACCCACTCGAAACTATCAAAGGTGGTGAGCCAGAAGAAAACCGCGCCATCATCACTAATATGCTAACGGGTAAAGGAACGGACGCGCAGTTAGGCGCTGTTGCGATAAACGTCGCGCTTCTAATGAAACTATTTGGTCATGAAGACCTCAAAGCCAATGCAGCGCAAGCCATTGATGCAATGAACTCAGGTAAAGCTTACGAGCTGGTTCAAAAGCTTGCGGCACACGGCAAGTAACTCGGCGAATCAACAGGAAAAGATAATGGAAACAGTATTAGCAAAAATCGTCGATGATAAGAAGATTTGGGTTGAGAAGCGTAAGCAAACTCAGCCACTAGAGAGCTTTAAAGCGGATCTTGTTCCATCAGACCGCAGCTTCTATGGCGCGCTGTCGACAGGCAAAACGGCGTTTATTTTAGAGTGCAAAAAGGCGTCTCCATCGAAAGGTTTGATCCGTGATGACTTTGACCTCGACTACATCGCCTCGGTCTACAACAACCACGCTAGTGCAATTTCTGTACTGACTGATGAAAAGTACTTCCAAGGCAACTTCGACTTCCTTACACAGGTACGCCGCCAAGTTAAGCAGCCAGTACTGTGTAAAGATTTCATGATAGATACCTATCAAGTGTATTTAGCTCGTCATTACAACGCAGATGCTATCTTGCTCATGCTGTCAGTGCTGAATGATGACGAATACCGTGAGCTAGCAGAAATCGCGGAGTCTCTTGAACTAGGCATTTTGACCGAAGTGAGCAACGAAGAAGAGCTAGAGCGCGCAATTGCGCTTGGTGCAAAGGTAGTAGGTATCAACAACCGCAACCTTCGTGACCTTTCGGTTAACCTAGATCGCACCAAAGAATTGGCACCGAAACTGCCGGAAGGCACCATCATCATTTCGGAGTCTGGTATCTACAACCACCAACAGGTTCGTGACCTTTGCCACTATGCGAATGGCTTCCTCATTGGTAGCTCGCTAATGGCTGAAGACAACCTTGAACTTGCAGTACGTAAAGTGCTGTTAGGTGAAAACAAAGTATGTGGTCTCACTCATGCCGATGATGCTGCAAAAGCTTATCAAGCTGGTGCGGTAAAAGGCGGCCTGATCTTTGTTGAAAAATCCCCTCGTTACGTTGATGTTGAGTCAGCTCGCATGGTAATGAGTGGTGCGCCTCTTGAGTTTGTCGGCGTCTTCCAAAACCACAATGTCGAGTTTGTTGCCAACACGGCTAACCAACTAAAACTATCAGCGGTTCAACTTCACGGTGACGAAGACCAAGCTTATGTGGATACGTTAACCCCTCTTCTAAGCGATGACGTAAAAATCTGGAAAGCACACGGCGTGACCGATGCCATCCCTGATTTAACGGCCATGAAAGTAGACCGCCACCTGTTAGACGCCAAAGTCGGCGAGCAATCAGGCGGTACGGGTCAACGCTTTGACTGGCAACTGTTGAACGATACCAACGATGTGATGTTGGCCGGCGGTCTATCTCCAGACAATGTTAAGCAAGCCAGTACACTTGGCTGCATCGGACTAGACTTAAACTCAGGAGTTGAGTCAGCACCGGGCAAGAAAGACGCAAAAAAACTGAATCAAGCGTTTGCGCTAATTAGAGATTATTAACTTAGAGAATAGTAACTCTCTGCAAACAACTAAGAATTATTAAAACTTGCTCGAGAACAAAGACAACGCGAGTACTCGAGCAAGTTGACTATTGAGGAATTAACCATGTCTAAATTAGATGCCTACTTTGGCGAATACGGTGGACAATTCGTACCACAGATCTTGGTGCCAGCACTGGATCAACTAGAGCAAGCTTTTATCGACGCTCAAGAAGACCCAGAGTTTCAATCTGAGTTCATGGAGCTACTGCAAGAATACGCAGGCCGTCCAACGGCGCTAACACTGACTCGCAACCTAACAAAAGGTACTAAAACCAAACTGTACCTAAAGCGTGAAGATCTCCTTCACGGTGGCGCGCACAAAACTAACCAAGTACTTGGTCAAGCACTGCTTGCTAAGCGCATGGGCAAAAAAGAAATCATCGCAGAAACAGGCGCAGGTCAGCACGGCGTAGCAACCGCACTCGCGTGTGCTCTACTTGACCTCAAATGTCGAGTTTACATGGGTGCGAAAGACGTTGAGCGTCAGAGTCCGAACGTGTTCCGTATGCGTCTAATGGGTGCAGAAGTGATTCCTGTTCACTCAGGCTCTTCAACACTGAAAGATGCATGTAACGAAGCGCTACGTGACTGGTCAGCAAGCTATGAAGACGCGCACTATCTACTAGGTACTGCGGCAGGTCCCCACCCATTCCCAACCATCGTGCGTGAGTTCCAACGCATGATTGGTGAAGAGACCAAAAACCAAGTATTGGCCCGTGAAGGCAAACTGCCAGACGCCGTGATTGCTTGTGTTGGTGGAGGCTCTAACGCTATCGGCATGTTCGCAGACTTTATCGAAGAAGAATCAGTACGCCTGATTGGTGTTGAGCCAGCAGGTCTAGGCATCGATACTGACCAGCATGGTGCACCACTAAAGCATGGTACTACAGGTATCTTCTTCGGAATGAAAGCACCACTGATGCAAGATCCAAATGGCCAAATTGAAGAGTCGTACTCAGTATCTGCAGGTTTAGACTTCCCATCGGTGGGTCCTCAACACGCCCACCTAAATGCGACAGGTCGTGCTGAATATGGTGCGATTACCGATGATGAAGCATTGGATGCATTCCAGGAGCTAGCGAAGCATGAGGGTATTATACCTGCGCTAGAATCTTCTCACGCCCTAGCTTACGCACTTAAGATGGCTCGTGAGAACCCAGAAAAAGAACAACTACTTGTCGTCAACCTATCAGGTCGCGGTGACAAAGATATCTTTACTGTACACGATATTTTGAAAGACAAAGGAGTAATGTAATGAGCCTGAATCAAGATCGTTATAAAGAGATGTTCACTCGTCTAGGCGAGAAGAACCAAGGCGCATTCGTACCTTTCGTTACTATGGGCGATCCTAGCCCAGAATTGTCACTGCAAATTATGGAAACCTTGATTGAGTCTGGTGCCGACGCATTAGAGCTAGGTATGCCATTCTCAGATCCGCAGGCAGACGGCCCAACGATCCAAGGCGCAAACATCCGTGCATTGGACGCGAAAACAACGCCAACTATCTGCTTCGATATGCTAGCTAAGGTTCGTGAAAAGCACCCAGAGACGCCAATCGGCTTGCTAATGTATGCCAACCTAGTTTATTCCAAAGGTGTTGATACGTTTTACAAGCAGTGTGCAGATGTAGGCGTGGATTCAGTGCTTATCGCTGACGTTCCGACTAACGAGAGCAAAGAGTTTGTCGAAGCAGCACATAAGCACGGCGTACACCCAATCTTCATCGCTCCGCCAACGGCAAGCGAAGAAACGATCGAGCAAGTAGCGAAACTTGGTGGCGGTTATACTTATCTGCTTTCTCGCTCCGGTGTTACAGGCACTGAGACTAAAGCGAACATGCCGATGAACACTCAGCTAGACAAACTCAATAAATACGATGCTCCACCATCACTGCTTGGATTTGGCATTTCTGAGCCAGAGCAAGTGAAACAGGCATTGGATGCGGGTGCAGCAGGTGCAATTTCTGGCTCTGCTGTGGTAAAAATCATCGAGAAAAATCTTGATGCGCCAGAAACCATGCTTAGCGAACTGTCTCAGTTTGTTAAATCTATGAAGGCCGCTACTCAGCGTTAATCAGCTAAATCCTCCCCTGATAGGTTGCACTTCCAGTGCAACCTTTTTACATTTCGTTCTACCCACCTCCGTCAAAGTCATTGCCCAATATAGAATTCAACCGCTAATCATTCTCAAAACCAATAGCAAACGTTTGCTTTCGGGTATTCGTTCACCATTTATTCGGTTTTTTCACGCTTTTTCTCATGATTTCGGTTTCTGCTGTTGCGCAAAGTGCTAAATAAGTGTAAAAATTGCCATCGACGATTAGTCTAATATTTACCGTTCAAATAGAAGACTACACTAGGATTTGACAAATAATCAGCACAGGAGTTAAGGAAGTGTTAAAAGAAAAGTTGATGCTAAATAACATTGGCGTCCAAGTCGTGATTGCAATGATCCTCGGTACCTTTATCGGTGCCATGATGGGTGAATCTGCTTCTATGTTTGCTCCACTGGGTACTATCTTCATTAATCTAATCAAGATGTTAGTGATCCCACTGGTTGCAGTTGCTTTGATCTCAGGTGCAGCCGGTCTTGGCAACAGCAGCAATGCAGGTAAAGTTGGCGTAACAACGCTTGCTTACTTCGGTCTAACGTCAGCACTTGCAGTCGCACTTGCTCTGATCATGGGCGAAGTATTCCAACCAGGTGTGAACATCGATACAGCGGGTATCGAAGGCATGTTCTCAGCTGAGTACGCTTCAAAAGGTGAACTACCCACTTTCTGGGCTACCGTCACTGGTATGATCCCAACCAACGTTTTCCAGTCGCTAAATGAAGCAAACATCCTTCAGATCCTAGTGTTCTGCCTGTTCTTCGGCATCGGTCTATCTAAGCTAGAATCTACTCGCCGCGACCCACTACTTAACGGTGTAAACGCGATCGTTGACGTCATGGTTTGGATGATCAACAAGGTAATGGTCATCGCACCAATCGGTGTATTTGGTCTTATGGCAGAAGCGGTAGGTACGTTCGGCTTTGGCGCACTAATGGTCGTGTTCAAGCTGTTCGTGGTTTACATCGCCGCGATCCTAATCTTCGGTTTCGTTGCTTACCCACTGATGATACAACTGTTCACTAAGACATCTGCGAAGAAGTTCATCAGCGCAATGAAAAAGCCACAGGCAGTTGCCCTATCAACGGCTTCTTCTATGGCAACGCTTCCTGTTACAATGGACACCGTTGAAAAAGAGCTTGGCGTTAAGAACTCAACTGCATCGTTTGTTCTGCCGCTAGGTGCGACAATCAACATGTCTGGTAACGCTATCTACTACGGCCTAGTGGCAATCTTCTTTGCGCAGCTGTTCAACATTGACCTTTCAATGGGCGCTTACATTGCGATCATCGTGACATCAACATTGGGCGCAGTTGGCCAAGCTGGTGTCCCTGGTCCATCATTCCTTGTTGTAGCCGTTCTACTAGCTGCGGGTATTCCAATCGAAGGTCTACCACTTCTGTTTGCTCTTGACCGTATCTTCGACATGATTCGTACTGCGCTAAACATCACAGGTGATGCTGCGTGTGCGGTTATCGTTGATGCATTGGTTGAAGAAGAAGCTGAGCAAGAAGCACAGCTTGAGAAACAGCAAGCCTAGTATTAACACTCAATACCAAAACGGGTTGTCACCTTTAGGGACAACCCGTTTTTTATTATGTCCTGTGTAAAAACTTACCTAGTACCCGCTGCTAGTTGAGCGACAACGTCACGTTTGAGTAAGCACGGTAACCTCGCAGCATCACATGATAAGTGGTATTTGCTACCGCACTTACCGAGCAAGACTCTACGTTGCCGTCACGGTATGGTCGACAATCAAAATCGGAAGTCGTCGGTTTCGCGCCTTTCTTCACATACAGATCCGCATCACCAGTACCACCCGTGATCGCTACCGTCACCATTTTGTCCGTATCGACACTAAAAGTGTAATAGTCCGTGCTGTTGTAGCTGCCACTTAGCTCAGTAACCGGCTGACCCATTACCAGTTCATTACCAGGAGTCGGCGTCGTAGTGCCACAACTCGCATCCACCCCAACCTCCGCAAACGCATTCACGACATCACTGCGTTTAAATGACAGATCGTCCGCGGCCTTCGCTACACCACAGCCACCTTGGTCAAAAGTACTATTCGCTCCCCAGTACATTTGGTTTGCTAGTGTAAACACCTGAAAACCTGACTTAATGTCCCAATTGTACTTAGTGCTTAGCAAGTAGAACGCACGATTGAACACACCGCTTGAGTAATGCACATTCAACCCGTCGTAATACTGCGAGGCATTATCGATACTCTTGCCATCTTTAGATGGCTGATCAAAGTAGCGCAATCCACCATTTCCTTTAAAGATATCCGCGCCCACCAGCCAATCGACGCTGCCACGCATGTAGTATTCTGCAGCTTCACCGGCGATATCTGAATAAGCTTCGTTCATACCGCCAGACATGTTTTTGTATACCAATCCTGAGTTTTGCTCAGTAAAACTATGGCTCACCTCGTGAGCACTCACGTTAATATCAACCAAAGGGTAAAAGGTGTTTTGCCCGTCACCGAAAGTCATGGATGACCCGTTCCAAAAGGCATTTTCATAGTTGTTACCATAGTGGACACGCATGGTTAACTGAAACGTGAGTGGTGCGGTCTGCATCCAATCTTTGAACATATCAAACACTACATTACCGAAATATTGCGCATCATTAATCGGTGAATAAGCACCGTTCACGGTTTTGTAGTCGTTATAGTTGGTTGAATCGTTGCAGGTATAGCTAAACGCTGAAGACCCTGACGTACTGCCATTAAGGTTGACTGTCTTAACATTGCTGTTCGACATGGTGCAGGTATTCCCCGACTTACTCATCAAAATAGAAGGAAAGTCCTGACCAAAATAGTACGCACCCGTTTTCTCATTGCCGCCTGGCCCTGTCGCCATCGCATGGTTTATTCCATCCCAAGACTCAAGAATGTCACCAGATTCTGCATCCACAAACATAAACGGCCTTTCTGGTTCATCGCCAGCGACAAAAAAGTCCACTAGGTAAACCATGCGTGCCACTTGGTCTTCACCAACGCGAACCATCAACTTCGATTTTCGGTTCTCGGTTCTCGACCTCTGGTTTCGTATCAACAAATGACGGGTGAAGACTAAAGTGATGACGCTCTGCAAGTTGCAGCGCTTCATCGCTGGATATATTCGGTTTCACAACAGGTAGATCACTTGCTAAACCTTGCGCCATCACCCCATAAACCTCAGAAATCCCCTGCTCTCCTTTGGTTGAGGTGATCGTCGCATCATAGACAGGTAGCCCTTGATATAGCTGCTGATATTTTACCTTAGTCTTCCCATTAAGCAGCGTTACTCGCTTTACTTCGGTATAAGCATCTACTTGAGGAGCGATACTAAACTGCGCTTCGATAAGCGCTTGTGCCTTGGTTGCATCTGTCATCTCGACAAACTCTGCGGCGTTGACGGATAGCGCCATAACAGCGGTAGAGGTTCCAATGAGCCACCTAGCTTGACGTGTTACATGATTCATTCTGTATTCCTTGAATGTTATTGATATTGTTAGTACTTATAATTCAATCAGTTACTACAGGTTCGATTGAAAGTAAAAACATATGCAACAATTTCGCAACACTCAAGAATAGAGCAAAAACTCAGCTTTAACATTCTGTAAACATTTTCAGGCGCCAATTTATCAATAGCTGCTGCTTTATGGTGCAATTGACGTGCTAGTCAGTACGAGAACTGAAAACTGTGTTCTTGTTTCCAAGAGATAACAGCCGTTTGCTCTTAGGCGGCTTTTGGTTACACTAGCGACTCAATTTATAAAAAGGTCTTTCTGAGCCATGAAGCAGTTGCTCGATTTCATCCCTCTGATTATTTTCTTCGTTCTGTACAAAATGCAGGATATCTACGTCGCTACCGGAGCGCTTATCATCGCCACCGCAGTGCAAGTTGCAGTAACATATTGGCTATACAAAACTGTCGAGAAGATGCAGTTGATTACCTTTGCGATGGTCGCTGTTTTTGGTGGTATGACCTTGTTCTTCCATAATGACAACTTCATTAAGTGGAAAGTAACCATTGTTTACGCGCTGTTTGCGATAGCGCTTGCCGTGACACACGCAATGGGACGTGGCTTGATTAAAGGCATGCTGGGCAAAGAGATCACACTACCTGAGCGAGTTTGGGCTAAAGTTAACTTCGCATGGGTGGGTTTTTTCTCGTTCTGCGCGGGCCTTAATATTTACGTAGCCTACGCCCTGCCCCTTGATGTTTGGGTCAACTTCAAGGTGTTTGGATTGTTGGCTGCAACCCTGCTCTTTACTGTGTTTACTGGCATTTACATCTACAAACACATGCCTAAAGACGCATCGAACGAAGAGCAAGATAAAGCCTCTAAAAATGAGAACCAAGATCATACACCTTGATCACCGGTGGATCTTTTGTATACTCCGCGAACGATTAAGAATCAGCGACCTACGGGTCGCTGTGCTGTTTCTGGAAGACAATAAACATGACAAATACAACATCGAACACTCCTAAAGGCCAGTTAATCATTCGCACGCTGGCAATGCCTGAAAACACCAACGCCAATGGCGATATTTTCGGTGGTTGGATCATGTCTCAACTCGACTTGGCGGGCGGTATTCTTGCCAAAGAGATTTCTCACGGTCGAATTGTTACTGTGTCTGTATCGAGTATTACGTTTAAGCACCCAGTTAAGGTCGGTGACGTTGTTTGCTGCTACGGTGAGTGCACCAAAATTGGTAATACTTCTATGTCCATTAACTTGGATGTATGGGTGAAACCTGTCAGCGTCGAAGGTGTTGGTGAACGTTATCAAGTCTGTGACGCAACCTTTAACTACGTAGCAATTGATGCAAATGGGCGCCCACGTCCAATTAATCCAAATTAAGCAACGGCCAACGATGACTTTTCAGTGAAAAAATGACATCTTATAGAACAATTAAGTTACTGAACTATTTGAAGGATACAAATATGTGGTACGTTATTTTTTCTCAAGATGTCGAGAACTCGCTAGAAAAGCGTCTGAGTGTACGCCCACAGCACCTAGAAAGACTTCAAGCACTTAGAGACGAAGGTCGTCTATTGACCGCAGGTCCGATGCCTGCCATTGATAGTGATAATCCAGGTGAAGCTGGGTTTACAGGATCCACAGTCATTGCAGAGTTTGACTCACTAGACGCTGCACAAGCATGGGCAGATGCCGATCCATACATTGAAGCCGGCGTTTATGAGAACGTAATCGTCAAACCATTCAAGAAAGTATTCTAAAAGCGATAAATAGCACAATGAAAAAAACATTAAGTTGGCTAGCAATCGCTGCGCTTACCGCGCTGGCTGGTTGTTCAAGCAATGGCGACGATGAACGCCGTAAACTCGAGCTGTTAGCGCAAAGCCGAGCGAGCGTTATTTCCTCCGGATTACCGATTGAGCAAGGCCCGCTCTCAATTATGAAAGCATCGGCAAGCAAAGGCATTGTTGAAATCATGATGATTTATAACACCGATGCCAAAGGTGCACTGCCGTTAGATCAAGTTCTACGTAATAGCATGAACTACTACTGCACCGATCGCGAAGTCAAAGCCAATCTAGAACTTGGACTTGGCTATCGCATTATGATCCGTAACGCTCGCGGTCAGTTGATGATCGACCAAATTGTCAATCAGCAGTATTGTGAAAAGCCGCTACCGCAGTAGCCAAACGGCTATAATCCGTTATCAATCAAACAAAGAGGCTTGCATCTGCAAGCCTCTTTTCTTTTCTGCAATCTAAACCCAATTACAATAAACGCTCCCTCAGATTCTTCGCCGCTTGTACTAAATTCGTTAGCGAGGCTTCTGCCTCTTCCCAGTTACGCGTTTTTAGACCGCAATCTGGGTTAACCCATAATCTCTCTACAGGAATACGCTTCGCTGCTTTTTCAATTAACTGTTCAATCCACTCAACGCTGGGAATGTTTGGAGAGTGAATATCGTAAACGCCAGGGCCTATTTCATTCGGATAGTTAAACTCTTCAAACGCGTTCAATAGCTCCATGTTTGAGCGAGACGTCTCAATCGTAATCACATCAGCATCCAAATCCGCCACCGACTCAATGATCTCGTTGAACTCGCTGTAACACATGTGAGTATGAATCTGTGTTTCAGGCTTTGCACTGGCGGCTGAAACCTTGAACGCCTTAACCGCCCAGTTTAAGTATTCTTTATGGTCGCGTTTTTTCAGCGGCAGGCCTTCACGAATCGCAGGCTCATCAATTTGAATGATATTGATGCTTGCTTGCTGCAGCGCATCGACTTCATCTTGCAACGCAAACGCCAATTGGTTGGCAATCGTCTCACGAGAGACATCTTCACGCGGGAAGGTCCAGCACAAAATGGTCACAGGTCCAGTTAGCATGCCCTTCATTGGTTTATCAGTCAGTGATTGCGCATAGGTAGACCAATCCACAGTAATTGACTTATCACGCTCAATATCAGCGACGACAATTGCCGGTTTAACGCAGCGCGAACCATAGCTTTGTACCCAGCCAAATTCTGTGGTTTGGAAGCCCGATAAGTTCTCGGCAAAGTACTCCACCATATCATTACGCTCAGCTTCCCCGTGCACTAGCACGTCCAGACCCGTCGCCTCTTGGCGCTTCACGGTATCTTTGATGAATCCTTTCATGAGTGATTCATACTCCGCGATGGTGATATCACCACGCTTGAAAGCGGCGCGGCTTTTACGCACTTCGGCAGTCTGAGGAAACGAGCCAATCGTCGTCGTTGGGAGCTTAGGTAACTTAAGTACTTCTTGTTGATGATGGGCACGCTCAGCATACGGAGCGCTGCGGTCGCCATGGGTAGAAGCTAGCGTCGCGACACGGCTTTGAACTTGGGGTTTATTCACCCACGTTGAACGAGCACGATCTAAGATAGGTTGACCATACTGGGCGCAGTGCTCTATTGCTTGTTTATCACCATCAAGTGCTTTGGCAAGCCAAGAGACCTCGGATACTTTTTGCTTGGCAAACGAGAACCAGTTTTCGGTACCTTGCGGCAACTTAGTTTCCAACTCAACATTCACAGGGCTGTGGAGCAAAGAACATGAAGACCCCACCCAAAGGCGCTCACCCAAGGTTGCTTTTACTGGCTTTAATGTCTGCAAAGCGCTGTGCAGATTGGCACGCCAAACATTACGACCATTGATGATACCCGCTGACAGCACCCAATCACTTGGCAGACGATTAACCACTTCATCCAATTGGTTTGGCGCGGCAACGGCATCAACATGTAAACCGTCAACCTCAAGCTCAACAATCGCGTCAAGTGAGTCCACAACGGAGTCAAAGTAGGTCGCAAGCAGCACTTTCACATCACTGCGGATCACCTGATAGGCGAGCTTAAAGCTGTCCAACCACGGCTTTTCAAGCTCCAGCGCTAAGATAGGTTCATCCACTTGTACCCATTCAATGCCGAGTTTTTCAAATTTAGCGAAAATAGCCTGATAAGCAGTCAGTACTCGTGGTAGTAGTGACAGGCGATCAAAGCCCTGTTCTACTTCTTTACCCAGGTAAAGGTAACTCAACGGACCAAGCAGTACCGGCTTCACTTTATGACCTTGCTGCTGCGCTTCATTAATTTCATCGAACAGCTGAGTCCAACTCACTTTAAACTGATCTTCTGAGGAAAACTCTGGAACAATGTAGTGGTAATTGGTGTTAAACCACTTAGTCATATCCGAAGCGGCTTCCCCAGCACAGCCACAATCCGTTTGAGACTGACCTCGGCCAATACGAAATAGCGTGTCTAGATCGGGGAAACCGTTATTGTGTCGCTTTGGCACGTGACCTAAAAGAAGACTGGTACCAAGTACATGGTCGTACCATGCAAAGTCACCGACGGTTACGTAGTCGAGGCCGTCTTGTTTTTGGCGTTCCCAGTTTTGTTTACGGATTTTAGCAGCGACCAGCTTCAAGCCTTGCTGGTCAAGTTCGCCACGCCAATACTGTTCTAAAGCAAATTTCAGTTCACGCTTTTCACCGATACGCGGGTAACCAAGAATATGAGTCGCTGTCATGATGTTGTCCTTTTTATTCATTAGCAGTCTGGATGGCTAAAGCATCACCCAGCAAAGCAATATGAACAATCGCAATTCATTCACAAAGAATATGAATCTTTCTCATGCAATAAGAAAACATCATTTAGACGTCTAGACGTTTACTTATACCCTAAAGCACGGTAAGTTAATGGAAAGGGATTAAGGATGAGGGATTTTCATGATAGAGCTTAAACACTTAAAAACACTGGCATCACTGCGCGATACCGGCTCACTAACCGCTACCGCAACCTCGCTGCACCTAACGCAATCAGCACTCTCTCATCAACTGAAAGATCTCGAGGCTCGTATTGGCTCGCCACTATTCATTCGCAAAACTCGACCAGTGAAATTCACCTCTGAAGGCGAGATCCTGCTTAATCTCGCTAACGACGTTCTACCACGCATCGCCCAAGCCGAAGGTGACTTAGCCGGACTTAAAGAAGACGTTAACGGTCGCCTCCATATGGCTATCGACTGCCATTCTTGCTTCCAATGGTTAATGCCAGCCCTGAAAGAGTATCAACTTGCTTGGCCACATGTTGAGTTGGATTTCTCCTCAGGCTTTGGCTTTGAACCCATCCCCGCTCTCGTAGGCGGAGAGCTGGATTTGGTGATCACGTCAGACATCCAACCACGCTCAGAAATCCACTACGAACCCCTATTCGACTTCGAAATGCGCCTTGTTACCTCAATCTCTCATCCTTTGGCAGGAAAAGATCATATCGAGCCAAGCGATCTAGCGGACCAAACCCTTTTGACTTATCCGGTGCAAAAGCAGCGCCTAGATGTCGTTAAACACTTCCTCACGCCAGCAGGCGTAGAGCCAAACAAGTGGAAACAAGCGGACAACACTCTAATGTTGGTACAAATGGTCTCTGCTGGTCTTGGTGTAGCCGCTCTACCAAACTGGGCAGTCAGTGAGTTTTCCCGTCAAGGCTTGATCACCAGCAAGCCATTAGGTGAAGGACTATGGCGCAGACTGTTTGCAGCTGTTCGCAATGGGGAAAAGGATAAACATTATCTGCAAGCATTTTTTGGTACCGCAAGAGCGCAGTGCAAGCAGCATTTGGATGGGATCAAAGTGGCTTGATGGTGGGCGTTGGTTCTAGATCAGGCGACACGCAGTGAGCCAGTTTGCTCCTCCTCTTAATAAGGGGAGGCTGGGAGGGGTGCTCTTTGCTCTTCGTTTTTATCTCTGTAACACATTAAATTAATGAGAAAAAATCAAGAGCACCCCCCTCTAACTCCCCCTTATTAAGGGGGAGAACTACAGGCTCGCTCCTATCGTCGCATCGCCAAAACTAAATCACTCTTTCGGCGCTATCATCCCCAAGCAAATCTGCTGTACCGGCTCTTGAGAAGAATCTTGATAGGCAATCTGCTTAGTCACTGTCACTTCAAACTGCGGTCATTCTTCAGTAAAACGTCTAAACGTCTGACCTTCACAACCTTCACCTACATGACTCAGCAACAACACACCTTGTGATTCAATCTTTCCCGCTGTGACATGGCGGTTGTAAACATTCGGTAGCGTCTCGTTGCTCCAGCGGTTTGACATTTCTGGGTGCGGTGCGATGTAGAATGTCATCCATTCTGAGATTTCTGCGCCGCCCACCAGCTTGAGGGGCTTATCCGTGTTCTCATACCAGAATGTTTCTGCATCATGCGCTAACACTTTAACGCCTTCAAAATTCTGGCCTGCATTGCGTACGTTACAAACCATAACTGAGCTGTAACCAACGATCATCAGCAGCGCCATTGTCACCAGAACTTTGTATGCGCGTGACAGCTGACCAATCACATCTTTGGCTAAAAACGCGACCAATACCGCCGGTGCTGGCATAAAGAATGGATGCAACCACTCAACGAGTCGGCCGCCTTTATGGAACGTAAACCACGCCATAATCACCACCAGCGGTGCCAGCAAAACAAATGTAGTTAGCCAAACCTTTTCCGGTACATTTTTAGTAAAGCGCAGACCACGTTTACCTAGCAAACCTGCAAGTAAAATAAGCGGGTAAAAGACCGACAGAAGCGCCAGCCAACTGCCCGGGCTAAGTTGAGCCGAAACTTGGCCGCTCACCCATTTCACCGAAGAGAAATTATTAGCAAACATCCAAAAGAAGTTTGGAGTGACCAAAGCGAGAAAAGCCGCGATACCAATATAGAAATTACGATCGCTCCAGTTACGACGGACGCTCGGTACTGCCAAGCTTAAAATGAAGACCATCGCGACAGGTGCAAACGTGGTGTATTTCGCCATCGCCGAGCAGCCTGCCAAAATTCCATACGGGATCCACCATCTTGAGTCTTCGTAAACAGCCTTAACGAACATCAGCAGTAGCCAAGACCAAGAGCCAAACAGAAGATAGTTATCATTGTAAGGAATGGCATCGAAATTGATGACCCCTGACAAGTTCAATGTCAGCATACCAAGCCAAGCTAACGCGATTGAGTCCGTCAGCTTATACGCCAAACGGTAGCAACCTAGCATACCTACAGCAACCACACTAAAGTGGCCTACATACCAAAATGCCGATGCAAACTCCGTAGACGATGAAATCAGCAAAATACGCGCTACAAAACCCACAAACCATGGGTTATTTGGGCTGCCCCACTCTCCATTGCTGTCCCAGTTTAACGCCTCAACAGCATCATAAGGCACTGTTGGATCAAGGTGATAAGAAACCAATGACCAAGCCACAGCGTACACAAAACACCAGATCAACGCAGCGCGATGTGAGCGAGCAATATCAGTTGGAGTGTTTGTTGATTGGTCGAAATGAAGAATTGTAGACAGCATAGACGCCCTTGGATTCGGTTAATTTCAGGGGTTTGGCGGCAAACTTTACTCAGGTTGAGCGTATGAGAAAAGCATACTAAGTCAATTCTCTGTAAATTCCCCATGAATTCATAAATAAGGAGAATTGGAGCCCGCACTTCAACAATTAGTCTATATATTTATGCTGTCAAGGCCTGTAATGCTTTGTATAGAGTTAGGTATGAGAGAGTCAAGAAAGGAGTGTAGGAATCAATGCCAAGAAGAATTCCTCGGCATTGGTCTGGTTAGCGCTTTAGATAATGCTTGTACGAATACGTGTTCGGTTTGAAGTACAGCTTAGTGTATTCAAAGATGCTGCCATCGCTGAGCTTACCTGTCGAAAGAAGGCGAATAATAGGCACCTCTGGAGATAGCTCAAACACTTCGCATAAGTGCTCGTCTGGCATAACCGCTTCAAAATCCTGGAGTGCACCGTCTATATGCAAGCCCAACTCTTTTTCAAGATATTGGTACTTCGAGCCTTGCAAAGACATGATGTTCATTTGCGGGAACATAGCGACTGGCATGAATGAGTCTTCGTAAATGGAAGGGACGCCATTTATCAGCTTAAAGCGGCGGATAAAATACACTTTCTCATCGGAGCCAATTTTTAGCGCAGCAGCCACCTCTTCATCAGGATCCATCAGAGTAAACTCGACCACTTTGTACTCGAGCTTAGTCCCTGCATCACTCATGTATTCGCTAGTGCTACGCAAATTCGACATCGAGCCAGTCATGGTCTTACCGATAACCGTAGAGCCTGCGCCTTGGCGCTTCTCAACCAAGCCCAGCTTCACTAGTTCTTCTATCGCCTTGCGCACCGTAATACGACTCACTGAATAGGCGTCGATAAGATCTCGCTCGGTAGGGAGGGTATCGCCAATGGCGAACTCTTCTGAGTCAATGCGGGACTTTAAATCCTGCATTACCTTTTTGTATAACATGTTTTCACCTCTTAGGTACCACGCTATCACCACTAAAAGTACAAATCAATAACCAATCGTACTAACCTCGTCACAACTCAGCGCTATCGCCACAAAACATCCTTTATAGGTCTCTTTTTATGCTCCAAATCACATAATACATGCTTTATTTGTACTCAATCACAATTTACTTATTATTGATTTGTTATGTTTTATTTTCAGGAGTAACTTAAGACCTGTCGAGAGACACAAGAATTACAAAAACAAAAATCTATACCAATAACAAAAAGGACCCTTCCATGTTAAGTGCTATACAACGCTTAGGTGGAGCAATGTTTACCCCAGTTTTGCTGTTTCCTTTTGTCGGGATCTTAGTGGGACTGACCATTGTTCTCAAAAACCCCATCTTTGTTGGCGACCTCGCTGATAAAGACGGTTTGTACTATCAAGTTTTACAAGTCATTGAAGAAGGTGGCTGGACTATCTTCCGTAACATGGCGCTACTTTTTGCCGTAGGCCTGCCGATTGGCCTTGCTAAAACCGCTCATGCTCGTGCCGTTATGGTGGTCATGGTTTCCTACCTAACCTTCAACTACTTTGTTGGTGCGATGGGTGGATTCTGGGGTGAGTTCTTCGATGTCGATTTCTCTCAAGCGATTGGTGGTACATCGGGTCTGACTGAAATTGCAGGTATTAAAACGCTGGACACTGGTATCTTTGGTGCCATCATCATCTCTGGTTTTGTTACCTGGATCCACAACCGTACTTTTGAAAAACAGCTACCTGCTTATCTAGGTATCTTCCAAGGTGCGTCATTTGTTGCCATGATTTCATTCTTTGCCATGCTGCCAGCGGCTTGGTTAACGCTTTACATCTGGCCTTCAATCCAGCACGGCATTCTTAACCTGCAAGGTTTCTTAGTTAGCTCAGGTTCATTCGGTGTGTGGCTATACACCTTCCTAGAACGCATCTTGATCCCGACAGGTCTGCACCACTTCGTCTACGCACCATTTGTATTCGGTAACGTAGCGACGCCAAATGGCATCACGGTTGACTGGTTTACTAACTTAGAGGCGTTCACGCAATCAACCCAATCAATGAAAGATCTCTTCCCTGCTGGCGGCTTTGCACTGCACGGTAACTCTAAGATCTTCGGTTGTACTGGTATTGCGCTAGCAATGTACCACACCGCAAAACCTGAAAACCGTCAAAAAGTTGCGGCACTTCTTATCCCAGCAACGTTAACCGCAGTATTGGTAGGTATCACTGAACCACTTGAGTTTACCTTCCTATTCATCGCGCCTTGGCTATTCGCAATCCACGCGATTCTTGCAGGCACTATGGCGATGGTGATGTACACCTTTGGTGTGGTCGGCAACATGGGTGGTGGCTTGATTGAATTTGCAACAGGTAACTGGATCCCACTACTGGGCAACCACACTGGCATGGTCGTGACTCAAATTGCTATCGGTCTGTGCTTCACAGCCATCTACTACGTGACGTTCAAATACCTCATCGTCAAGTTTGATGTGCCAATTGCAGGTCGCGGCGAAGCAGAAATGAAGTTGCACACTAAAAAAGACTTCAATGAGAAACACGGCATTACTGGTAAAGGTGGTGCAGGTACAGCAACCCCACTACAAATCCAAGCAGTAGAAACCATCGAAGGTTTGGGCGGCGTTCATAACATCGAAGATCTAAGTAACTGTGCGACCAGACTTCGCGTCACGGTCAAAGACCCAAGCAAAGTTCAAACAGCAGAATACTTTATGGAAACTGGTGCGGTGAACCTCGTGAAAAACGGTAAAGCCATCCAAGTCATCATCGGACTGAATGTCCCTCAGCTTAGAGAAGAGTGCGAAAAAATCTACAGCGCTTCTAAAACTGTCGACATGACACTGGCTCCGGTCACTTAGTCCAAGAGAAACGAATAGCAATACCTAGATAATCCATCTAGTCCAATAACGTAAACAAAACAGATAATAACAACATACTACCAAAGGGCGGTAGCGTACCGCCCTAGTCCAAGTGAGGCATATCATGAAAAAAGAATTCTCAGTAGTTATCGCAGGCGGCGGCTCAACTTTCACTCCTGGCATCGTTATGATGCTGCTTGAAAACCAAGAGCGTTTTCCAATCCGCAAACTGAAATTCTACGACAACTTCGCTCAGCGCCAAGAGACTATCGCTGAAGCGTGCAAAATCTTGCTAAAAGAGCGTGCACCGCACATTGAGTTCTCATACACCACCGATCCTGAAGAAGCATTCACAGACATCGACTTCTGTATGGCTCATATTCGTGCTGGTCTTTACGCAATGCGTGAGCAAGACGAGAAAATTCCTCTACGCCACGGCTGTGTAGGCCAAGAAACCTGTGGTGCTGGCGGTGTGGCTTATGGCCTTCGCTCAATCCCTGCAGTTATCGAAATGATTGACTACATGGAAAAATACTCGCCAAACGCTTGGATGCTGAACTACTCAAACCCAGCAGCTATCGTCGCTGAAGCGTGCCGCGTAATGCGCCCTAACTCAAAAGTGCTTAACATCTGTGACATGCCAATTGGTATCGAAACTCGTATTGCAGAGATCCTTGGCTACGAAGACCGCAAACAGTTCGACATCATGTACTACGGCCTAAACCACTTCGGTTGGTGGAAAGAGTTCAAAGATGCGAAAACGGGTGAAGACTTGATGCCACGCATCAAAGAGTACATCAAAGAGAACGGCTACTTGCCACCAAGCGCAATGAACGGTGCACAGCACACTGACGAATCTTGGAAGCAAACCTTCATCAAAGTTCGTGACGTGTACGCACTTGACCCAGAAACGATTCCAAACACGTACCTCAAGTACTACATGTACCCAGACTACGTAGTAGAGCACTCTAACAAAGAGTTCACTCGTGCAAACGAAGTGATGGAAGGCCGTGAAAAAGAAGTGTTCACAGAATGTCACCGCATCATTGCCGCTGGCACAGCGGTAGACACAACCATCGAAGTCGAAGAGCACGCGTCTTACATTGTTGACCTAGCAACAGCGATTGCATTCAACACCAAAGAGCGCATGCTGCTCATCGTTCCAAACAACGGCGCCATCGCGAACTTTGACCCAACAGCCATGGTAGAAATCCCATGTATCGTCGACAACACAGGTGCGAAGCCGCTGCAAGTTGGCGCGATTCCTGAGTTCCAAAAAGGCATGATGAGCCAACAAGTTTCGGTTGAGAAGCTGGTAGTGGAAGCGCACGTTGAGGGCTCTTACCAAAAACTATGGCAAGCGCTAACGCTGTCAGCGACGATTCCAAGCGCAACGGTTGCGAAAGCGATTTTGGATGACCTGATTGAAGCGAACAAAGAATACTGGGTTGAGATGAAGTAATTGGTGTTTAGCCAGTTTCACTAACTCAAATTTATCGTCACCCCTGCGCAGGCAGGGGTCTTCTTTAAGCGCACACCAAGCCTCAAGTAGATTCCTGTCTTCACAGGAATGACGGTGTTGAGGGTTGTAAAGACCCAATTTAGTCGTCCCCCCCTGCGCAGCAGGGGTCTTCTTTAAGCGCACACCAAGCCTTAAGTAGATTCCTGTCTTCACAGGAATGACGGTGTTGAGAGGTATTGTAAAGACCCAATTTAGTCGTCACCCCTGCGCAGGCAGGGGTCTTCTTTAAGCGCACACCAAGCCTCAAGTAGATTCTTGTCTTCACAGGAATGACGGTGGCTAAGGGTTCTATTGCTTTAACAACACATCCATTCTGGAGCAATAATATGTTGAGTATCACCACACTCGGCTATATCGCAGCGTTTTGCACCACTTGTTCTTTCATTCCTCAAGTGCTGCACATATTCAAGACCCGAGATACCCAATCCATCTCACTAGCAATGTATTCAATCTTCGTCACCGGTGTCGCGCTTTGGCTTGCGTATGGTGTATTAGTGACTGACCCACCAATCATCATTGCCAACGCCATCACCTTATTGCTCGCCTCCATCATTCTGATTATGAAAATCAAAGATGTCACCGGCAAACGACCAACCTTCTCCAAAACCAGCGCTTGATAAAGCGTGACCTCCAAGCCAAGCTCCCCCTGCTTGGCTTTTTTCATTGTAAAACTCTTGAACTGCACAACAGTTTGTATAGGTGTTATGGCGCTATAGTTTCAGCAATTCAAACACTTATAAAAAAAAGGATACGTCATGTTGTCTTATTCTCTTCGCACCTCTATTTTAGCTCTGTCTATCGCAGCCTCGTGTGGTGCGATGGCGTCACAAGCATCGTCAGTGACACCAGAAGATACCTTTCCGAGCACACAAGCGTGGCTAACACACGCCAAGCAAGGTCTCGCTCCTTACTGGATGCATGAAGCAGCGCAAGGTGTCCCCGTCGGCAATTTCCCAACATTTCGCTGCGATAATGGAGAGTTATTAGACATATCCAACGTCTGCCCAGAGCTGCAACACGGCTGGATCATCCCTCACTTTGGGCGCGAATACACACGTATGAAGTCACGCCAGACTTACGCTTATGGCGTTCTTTTTCATCTTACCGGCGATGTTAAAGCGCTCGAACTTGCCAAAGACGGGGCTTACTACCTCATTGACCAACTTCAAGACGCCGAGAATGGTGGATTTATCTCGTTCACCGAAGACGATAAGCCGGGTCTAAAGTGGACACAACGCACCTCCCAAGACCAAGCTTACGCCCTTGTTGGCCTTGCCATGTATTACTACCTAACGCGCGACCCTAAGGTAGAGAAAGCACTCGTCGAACAGCAAGCGTTCATCTTCGATAAATACAAACTCAATGACGACGTCGGCCTAGCCTGGGTATTGGAAGATGGCGATGACCAAAGCGCCAAACAACACGAACTGGTCGCACAGCTTGATCAAATCAATGGCTACATGCTCCTAGTCGCCCCTCTACTTCCCGAGCCTCATAAAACCAAATGGCTAGCGGATCTCGAGTGGCTAACACAAATCTTAGTCAATGATTATCACGCCGATGATGAGCAGCGATTCTACGGAGCCATACACCACAAAGCCGTGATGCAGCCTAGCGCGAAACATAATGACTTCGGTCATACCATTAAAGCGTATTGGATGACCTATCTCACCGCCCAGCTCCTGGATAAGCCAGACTGGGAGACCTTCGCTAAGCAAGGCATGGAAGTAACACTAGAAAGAGCCCAGTACAACATGCCATTTGAATATGTCGCCGATTTCTTCCCCAAAGAGCAGCAAGAAGCGTTAAAAGGAACCACCATCCCGACATGGCAAAGTAGACCAAACAGTGGTGGCAGCTCTTCTTGGGAATGGGCAGAGCTTGACCAAGCCGCTATGACGCTTTCTATGGACGCTGGCAAAGTCAAAGCGCCACTCGGTTATACCACCTCTGGCTTTATGGATGTATGGGTTGACCATAAGTATGGCGGTGTGGGTCTGAACCCTAAGTCGACAAAAGCGTTCCATTGGGGCAATGGCTATCACCAATTTGAACATGCACTCATTGGCACCCTTACATCGGGTTCACTCAATCATAACCCAGTGACACTGTATTACGCCGTCAGCGACAAGCCACTCCCACGCTTCACGCCATATTATTACCAAGGCAAAGTGAACAAGACCACATCGCTCAAGAATGGGAAGGTACAGGCGGTGAGCTTCAGTGACATCACGCCTTAGCCTTTGTGCAAAAAGACTGAAGTCATGTAAAGAAGGTAAGAAAATCGATGAAACGGGCAGGAATCACTTGGTTTCAAAGGCATAACCTGCGACAATCCGCCCGTTATTCACCCTTGATTACAGATGGTCAATTATGCAAATCTTAGTACGCAACCTATCTCGCGAAACCACAGAGCACGATGTACGCCTTCAGTTCCGTGAGTACGGCCGAGTTACCGAGTGCACACTCGTACTAGACAAAGAGACAGGAAAGTCGAAAGGCTTCGCGTTTGTAACTATGCCTGAAGTTGAAGAAGCAAAGGTGGCAATTAAAGAGCTAAACCTAACCATGTTTGCTGGCAGCAAGATCCGCGTTAAGTTCGCTGGTCACTAATCTTCTAATTTAAGTCATCGAATTCAGGCTTGCTATTGCGCCTAGCCAATAAGCTAGAAAACACCAACCATTGCGGTTGGTGTTTTAGTTTATAAACCGGGCATTTTTACTTAGTTATATGCGATACCGTACAAAACTCACTTTTTTGTATTGCAACGAAGTATTTGCCGTTCTAGCCTATAAACAGTTCAATAGACTCAAAAGGAATTACAGTGTCCCTTTCTCGTATCACTCTTACACTGACGCTCCTCGCATCCGCTACCAGTTACGCAAGCCCGGTACAGTTTCTACTTGGCGTCGACAGCCATAAAGGTTTTGCTGGCGGCATAGAAACCATCGTCTACGATAACTTTATTATCGGCGGCCAGTTTAATTTTGGCTCTTCCGACGAAAGCAACAGTCAGACAGGCACTTACCCAGGCATTACCAACCCAACGTTTACCAGCAAAAAATCGGCACAGCATTACGGTCTATACACTGGTTACCGATTTAATGACGGAATGTTAGACGGCTTGGCGCTCAAACTCGGCATTGCTCAAATGAACGTCAACATCAGTGAAGATGTTTATGGCACGGACGGGAATTCAGATATCATTTACGATATCAACGAGCGTAAATACCAACCTTTCGTCGGTCTTGGCTACCATGTAAGCGATCGTTTTTCACTCAATGTACACGCACACTTAGCCGGTATCGATACCATCAATGTTGACGGCAAAACACTCGACTCAGGTTTTGATGCAACAACGCTAAGCTTTATGGCCGGGTTTACCTTCTAGCCTGTTTAGACTCAAAATAATTTCCAACTGTTGAATAGGATAGTGCCCGTTTCGGGCCTATCGACACCCTTCTGATAACATCATCACCAAAAGCCTCATATTTCTCGATACATATCAAACAAGTCACACACCTTAGGGTTTGCGACTGTGCATTGAATCGGATTAACCTGATATCAACCAAATAGAAACCTCTATCTTGCCGCACTTAGACTAGGGAAAGTGAGTTAACTATGCCGTATGAGCTAAAGGATTTTGAAAATAACGAAATCAGCTTCGCTGAGCTGAACAACAAGTCTTTTGCCTGTGCGCAAGGGGAGAATCAAGAGAGCTTGTTCGTAAAAACCTTTAAAAAGTTGCAAGACAACGGATTTATTCAGTCTGAAGAGCGTATCGCCATCCATCCCGCGAAGGAAGCCAACCCTTATCACCCCGACTTGATCGTAAACGAGAAGCTCGTCGCTGAACTGAAAACCAAGGCGTCACCACTGTTTATAGCGCAGAACTACGGTATCGACCCTCAATACGCACTCACCATGGATTTAAAAGACTCTCTACATTACAACAAACTGCTTGAGCAAGGTACAGACGTCACCATCTATGTTTGGGTGAAGTGGGCAGCCAAAACAATGCAACGCTATTCTGTGCAAAACGGGCAAAAGTGCTACAACGACGAAGTCTTTGAAGTTGGACAATTAGCGGGGATATGGAAGGTGAACTTCTCCCAATTGCGTCAGTTCGAACGTGACTATCAAGTGCCCATTCATTGGTACAAGGAAGAATTTCGAAAACCACCTGAATACTCACGCGATGAGCCAGAACACAAAGCGTGGTATGACTATCTTGAAAACTTTGAACCGAGACTAGTCAACCCTACGACAAACAAACTGAAGAACATCACCTCAAAAGGTTATGACAAAGACACTCTTTACACCAAAGGCGACTCTTCTGGCAGTTACGTCTTTGACCTAAGAAACCCAATGTTCCAGAGACTTTACTGGAATCATAAAAGCCCCAAGCGTCTTTGTTTGGACATACAACATTATCGCTAAATGCAAACAAGGAAGCCAAAAGGCTTCCTTGTTAACTATTGGGTACTACTCGTTATTACGCGTTGCCAGTGGTTGGCTGCTCAAGAGATTCTATATCGTTAAGTAGCCTTACCAGTGAATGCCCTAACGCTTTAGACATATTCACCGGTACCGCATTACCAATTTGCTTATACGCAGCGTTCTTCGAGCCTTTAAACTCCCAATTGTCCGGGAAAGTCTGAATACGTGCGTACTCTCTTACTTGAAGCGGGCGCGTTTCAATAGGATGGCAGCGTTCCGTTTGTTTTTGTGCTGGAGACGTGGTGAGAGTCAAACTCGGCTCATCCAAAGAGAGACGTCTTGCCATGCCCGTCTTACCACCACCTAGGAAGTAGCTTCCTCCCATGTATTCACGCTGCAGATCATCTGACAGATCGCGCCAGTAGCCACCTTGCGGTACATGCTCCATGATTTCGCGTTTGCGCTCTGGGTAATGCTGGCCTTCTGACTCAGGTACATCCGTGTCGTAAAGTTCACCCGCGTAAAATGCATCACGAAGCGTCATCACTTTGCGATAAGGTGAAGGCCAATGAAACTTAACTTTTTGCGCCAGATCTTTTCGGATAGCGACCAAGATCAAGCGTTCACGTTTTTGTGGAACTTTATAGAAAATCGCTTTGAGTACACGCGGCTCAACCAACTCATAACCGAGTTCATCAATGACGCTTTTAATGGTTTCTAGGGTGCGACCATCGTCGTGAGTAAGCAGTGCTCTTACGTTTTCTGCCAAGAATACTTTTGGCTGAGTTTCTTTAATGGCACGCGCCATTTCGAAAAACAAAGTACCGCGCGTATCTTCAAAACCTAGGCTCTTACCTGCATAAGAAAATGCCTGACATGGGAAGCCGCCAGTAAGAATATCCACCTCTTCTTCAATCTGGGTGAAATCCACTTTAGCAATGTCGCCTTCAATCACATTCCAATCTGGTCGGTTATGGCGCAACGTCGCACAGGCGTGCTTGTCCATTTCGTTAAGAAGAATACTCTCAAGACCTGCTTGTTCCATGCCAATCGCAAGGCCGCCACCACCAGCGAACAGCTCGACCAGTTTGTAAGGTCGCAATGGTTTCACAGCGCGTTCATCATCCCAAAGGGTTTGAACCATCGACTGGATCTCTGGGTGATGTTCAACTTGGTCAAGCCCAATGGTGCCAGACTCTTCGCAGCGTTTTAATTCGCCACGACGAATACGTGCTTCCATGGTCGATTTAGATTGGGACAGGATATCCGCTAATACTTCAACACTAAAATTCATTTTCTTCTCTTTGGACATCATAACAATGACGCTTCCAACAGTAGACAAGGACTGTACAAACATACAGCTCTCATTTGTTCGGGTTGACTATTCTACCTGTTTTTAAAAGTGCAGACTACCTGCCAAAAGCTCTGACTGTCATCAAAGTTCCGCGCTAAGTGGTTACGTTTAAGGTTGCCAGTCGCTCTACTTTTTCAAATAGCCTAGGGTTTGCGCCATACGCTCGGCGTTTTCTTTAACCCAGCCAGAGTCAAAAGGCCCCCAAGAGACAATTTGATAGTGGCCATTTTTCAGCGCCCCAGTGAACTCACACTCGATATCAAGCTCATGTAAGGCATTAATCGTGTCTTGAGCCGTGCGGCGTGGAATTTCGATGCTAGATTGGATCTTTGGGATGGTGTTGTAGCCAGAATCAATAAGATAAGCGAGATACAAGCGGCGATAAAATGAAGTTTTAGTTTTACTAGGGGTCATGCGTCCTTTTCCTTGGAAAGAGGAAGAGCATTGCGCTCCCCCTCTAATGATTCATCATCCGGGCAGGTTGATGTCATCCGAAATAGACTAGCAAAATTTGATACTTAGAGCCAGTTAAGCCGCCAACTGCATTAGGAAAGCATCTTTGCGAGCGTTGAATCGTTCGACTAAGTCATCAATCGCCTCATCCGAATAAGGTTTAAGACCGCTAGCCACCATTCGCTTGACGCCTTTACCAATGACAATGCCGTCTTCTTTAAAGTTAAAGTTCAGTGTCACGGTACCGCGCTTACCTTCAATATCAAACGTTGCACCGCTAAACTCAACCTCTGGGTGCGTCAGATCTAAACGAGAAAACTCCACTTCCATGCTCTCGTAAATCACCAGCGGGCGCTGGGAGTTGATCATCATCTGCTTTTCCTGCATCAGTGGCACCATAATGTGCGGGAAGTTCATGCCAGAGAATTGCACGTAGTTCGATACCACGTGTTCAATAAACTCAGCAGAACGGCTTTGCTCACCTGAGTGAGAGAAACGCAGATACTCTTTGCCATTATCATCGACAACCACAGATTCACTGTTGCTGTTACGCTGTACTTCGAGTTCAACACCGTCGTTGACCATTCCAGAGAATTCAAAACGCATCTTTTGGCTAATGCCTTCTTTATCTAGCAAGGCTGCAAAAAGCAGATCGCCCGGCACACAAAAGCGCTTGCTGTCTTCATCGTGGATAGGATTGAAATCCCCAGCGACTTTTTTAGCAAAATGGCTAGCTTGTTGACGAGTGAACTGGAACTTCGAATTTTCTCTTGAAATATAAGGTGTTAGAAACATACAACGACACTATTAATTTAAAAACTGGCGGAAGTATAACGTATGCCACCAAGGCCAATGGTCTATCCAGATAAATACCTAAATACTTAGTTGTTTAACGCAGCAACTTCTTGTAATATCGCCGCTCATTTTCGGTCTTATTATTCGTTCCTTGCTTCCTCTGGACGACCGACCAACTGTGGAAGCTAATAATCCGTAAGGAGCAACCAATGCGTCACTACGAAATCGTATTCATGGTGCACCCTGATCAAAGCGAGCAAGTTGCTGGCATGATCGAGCGTTACACTGGTTCAATCACTGAAGCTAACGGTACTATCCACCGTCTAGAAGACTGGGGCCGCCGTCAAATGGCTTACCCAATCAACAAGCTTCACAAAGCACACTACGTTCTAATGAACGTTGAAGCGCCACAAGAAGCGATTGATGAGCTAGAAACTGCTTTCCGTTTTAACGATGCAGTTCTACGTAACATGATCATGCGTACTAAAAAAGCTGTTACTGAGCCTTCTATCATGCTTAAGCAGAAAGAAGAGCGTTCTGAGCGTGCTCCACGTCGTGAAGAGCGTACAGAAGCTAAGCCAGAAGCATCTGCAGAGTAATTTTTTACTCATTTAGTACTTGGTGGTGGTTCTCCACTGCCGACTTTAAGACTTTAATTTAGATCAGGAGATAGCCCATGGCTCGTTTCTTCCGTCGTCGTAAATTCTGCCGTTTCACTGCAGAAGGCGTTACAGAGATTGATTACAAAGACGTAACAACTCTAAAAAACTACATTACTGAATCTGGTAAAATCGTACCTAGCCGTATCACTGGCACAAGTGCTAAATACCAGCGTCAGCTAGCTCGCGCTATCAAGCGTTCACGCTACCTAGCACTACTTCCGTACACTGATAAGCATCAGTAATCGGCACCGTTTAGAAAAGAGGATTAAACAATGCAAGTTATTCTACTTGATAAAATCGGTAACCTAGGTGGTCTTGGCGATACAGTTAACGTTAAATCTGGTTACGCTCGTAACTTCCTTATCCCACAAGGTAAGGCTGTAATGGCAACTAAGAACAACGTTGAAATGTTTGAAGCTCGTCGCGCTGAACTAGAAGCGAAAGTTGCTGAGCAACTAACTGCTGCTGAAGCTCGTGCTGAGAAAGTTAACGCTCTTGAAGCTGTTGTTATCGCTTCTAAAGCGGGTGACGAAGGCAAACTATTCGGTTCTATCGGTACTCGTGACATCGCTGACGCAATCACTGCGGCAGGCGTTGAAGTTGCTAAAAGCGAAGTTCGTCTTCCTGAAGGCGCTCTACGTACAACTGGCGAGTTCGAGATCAGCGTTCAACTTCACTCTGAAGTTTTCGCAACTATCGCACTACAAGTTGTTGCTGCTGAGTAATTCAGTTGTAAGAACGCGAAAAACACCAGCTTCGGCTGGTGTTTTTTTTTGCTCAAGAAAAATTGATCTCGTCAAAGCCTTCATATTGCTCAAATGGAAGCAGATAGATACTTTTTAGCACATCGTCAGAAATGTTTTCCAATTCAGTGAAAACCGTATTCTCGATTTTTCCAAGCTTGGCTTCAGCGACGACATCGTCAATCACCCTAGGTAATACCTGACATAGTTTCTTGAAGGCATGAGCATCACCCGTAGCGATCTCATAGAACTTGTCCATTGATACTCTTCGAATGTTTTTATGACTGATCTTTTCACCATCCAAACTGATTGCCCAAGGAATATCTTGGCTATTCTTAGCAATAACCTCAACTAAGTAACAGACAGCCTTATCATCGCGGACAATTTTGTTTTGCATTTTCATGTAGGTCTTCTGTGATGAAGCCGAGTTCATGGTGTTATGCTTATTTTTTAGCTCCGCATAGATATTTAGCTCTGAGTTAATCGTATCAAAGCCTTGCTCTGGCACTTCCCAGCCATCAAAAAATTTAAATATATTTTGATGAAAATAGCCGATGTGATTGGTGTTTGACTTGTCAATCTGACGAATAGACTCAGATTCAATGATTTCAGGTATCGTCTTGCCATAAATCTTTGAATCAAAGGTAAGTTTGATTGGGTCAAGTAAGTTCTTATTAAACTGCGACAGGTTGATTTTGAATCGGTACTTAAGAACCGTATCTTTCACATGCTCAAATAGCTGCTCATCAGTTATAAACCCTAACCCATATGCTTCTGACTTAGTTGCTGACATAGATGCCTACCTTTATGTTAATCAGACAGTTATGTTACCCGATTAGCTAGAAAATAAAAGACACACCGAGCAACCCACAAAGAGCTCAAAAGCCAACAAACACTACTCATGGAAATTCTGTCCAAACAAGGTACAATCCGTGCTCAATTTTCTATGACCCACGGCCTTTAATATGCACTCACCCCAACACTGCTTTAACCAATTTGATGTTGCTATCGAAGGCTACGAGTTACCAGAACAATTTACGTTTCCGTTCTACTACACGCCTCACCCGCTGTGCGTGTTAGCGGCAAATCAGCTCCAGCAGTATCTAGAAACGCAAACTGACTTCATTTATGACTTTGGCATAAAAGATGAGAGCCAAGGTCGAGGTAAGATGTTCGGTGTTTTACTGGTGCAAAACCCACAAGGCCAAATCGGCTTTTTGAGTGCCTTTTCTGGCAAGATTGCAGACCAAAACCTCCTGCCAGGATTCGTCCCACCAGTCTTCGATATGCTTACTGAAGACGGCTTCTTCCGAGAAGACACCGACGCCATCACCAAAGCGCTTGCGACATACAAAACCTTCGCCAACGCACCTGAAATAACAGAACTCAAAGAGCAAATCGCTACAGAGCGTGCTGCGTATCAACAAGAAGAACAAGCGCATCGCGACACCATGATTCAAGGCCGTGCTGCTCGCAAACTGCAGCGAAAAGAGGCGCAACAAACACTCAGTGGCGACGCTCTTCAGTCCTTACTTGACGAGCTTGGCAAACAAAGCGTTGCAGAAAAAAACACGCTCAAATATCTAAAGCTCAAGTGGGAAGATAAGCTCGCGGTTAAAGAACAGCGACTAGCAGAACTAGAAACCCATCTTGCAGAGCTTAGAGAGCACCATAAAGCGCTATCCAACGCATTGCAGCACAAACTTCATAAGCAGTATCGCTTTTTGAATCAACGTGGTGAAACCAGCGATTTAGTTGATATCTTCGCGGCAACGACAACCCCGATTCCACCAGCCGGTGCCGGCGAATGCGCCGCACCAAAACTGCTGCACTACGCCTACAAGCACGGCTTTACGCCTTTGGCTTTGGCCGAGTTTTGGTGGGGGGTATCGCCCAAGTCAGAAATCCGTAAGCACGGCAGTTTTTACCCATCATGCAACAACAAATGCCAACCTATCTTAGGACACATGCTGCAAGGCCTAAACGTCGAGCCTAACCCGCTAGAGCAGAATTGGGCGCAAGATAAAGAGCTAGAAATTGTATTCCAAGATGATGCGATGGTGGTCATCAATAAACCATCAGGTTTGCTATCCGTGCCAGGCAAAACCATTAAAGATTCTGCCTATACGCGCCTGCAAGCTCTGTTCCCAGATGTTGAAGGCCCCTATGTGATTCACCGCCTAGACATGGCCACATCTGGATTGCTCGTTTTCGCTCTAACCAAGCGCGCCAACAAAAGCCTACAAAAGCAGTTCATTACCCGTGGTGTACAAAAGCGCTATGTTGCATTGCTCGAAGGTGAACTTACCCAGAGCGAGGGCGATATTTCGCTACCAATGCGCGGCGACCCTGATGATCGCCCAAGGCAGCTAGTGTGTTATGAACATGGCAAGCCAGCGCAAACTCATTGGGAGTTGATTGAAGTGCGGGATGGCCGAAGCAAGGTGTACATGTACCCAAAAACAGGCCGAACCCACCAGCTACGCGTCCACAGTGCTCATCATCTTGGCTTGAATATGGCGATGGTTGGCGACACCTTGTATGGCGAGAAGGCAGATCGATTGCATTTGCATGCGGAGCGGTTGGAGCTTGATCATCCTTATAGTAAGGAGCGATTGGTGTTTCAGGTTGATAGTGAGTTTTAAGTTACGTTGTGCGTGCACAACACCAATTAATGATGTTGACTGAAACTTGTATTCCGAGACGAACCTACCAGCGTAGCTCAAATGCTTTGAGCTACGCGGTCCACCTTTAAAGTGTCATAAAAAATCTTAAGTAAATAAATACAGTCCACAGCTAATACCAATTATCACTAACGTTATTAAATAGATAGAACTTTCGGACAGTCGAGACATGAATATCGAAGCTATCGGAACACCAGCGAAAGAGCCAATTAAAAATAGCAAAGCCGTATCGAAGTCTGATTGCCCCCCTTTCGCGTAACCGAAAGCCGCAACCGACGATAACAACAGAGCCACAACCACGGAAGAACCTACCGCTTTTTTAATGTCTACATTCAAAAGGTTGGTGAAGATAGGCAGCAGCAAAACCCCTCCTCCAACCCCCGTGGAACCCAGTACTGTGCCGCAAAACATCCCGGACAACACCGCGGTACTTTTTTTGGGCTTACTACACTCAGCCTGATTCGTACCCGCGCGATGGCTAAAATACTTGATTAACACAGATACTAATGACCCAAACATCACTAATAAAACAAGAAACGAAACCAAACTCTGAGTGATCTCGCTATGAACGGGATGTTCATTTAGAAAAACAATGCACTGCGTCACCAACAAGGTTAATGGTAGCGCTCCGAGAAAAAGCAGCGCCATCTGACGCCAAGATACATTGTTAGCTTTTAGATGGAAAAAGGAAGCGTTAACCTTCACCATCGCAGAAATCATACTTGCGGTTCCCACCGCTAATACTGGAGGCATCTCGCAGAAAAATTGCAGCATTGGGATAAGTAATACTCCCCCTCCAACCCCCGTAAGACCGAGACATAAGCCAAAAACAGTGCCAAGTAAAATTTTTAAAATCGAGGCTTCAGAGAACAACAATTCAAACAAAAAACCACTCAGTTCCACTACAACAACTCCAAAGTTAGCCATCCGTTTTACACGGTTTCATTTGGTATCACTTTATCCCCATTGTTTCTGAAAATTTTATGGCGATGGTCATATTTCAGCATTGAAATATCGAGTATCTTGAAGCCAGATTTTCATAATGGTTTACTCTCATGCTCATTGACCCAACGCTCACGGTGGAATCACAGGCCGCACTCACTAGTTACACTCGAAAACAAGTGGTTTACAGAAGCGGTAACTCTGCTAGAGGGCTTTATTGCGTTAAGAGTGGTCAGGTTGGCTTATATCAAGTCACTGAAAGCGGTAAGGAATCGCTACTCCGAATTTACGGACCAGGCAGTTACTTTGGGTATCGCTCACTGTTTACCAACCAAAACTATCCATCGACTGCACGAGCCATGTTGGATAGCGACATTATAAGAATTGACGTTAATGATTTTCAGTCTCTTGATGAATTGGCTCCAGACTTAGCACAGTACCTGATGAAAGAAGTCTGCACTGAGCTAGGTGAAGCAGAAAAAAGGCTGATGCAGTACAACGCTTTTAGCGCCAAAAAGCGCATCCTTGATACCCTCACTCACTTCTTTGAAATGTACCCAGATTACCCCTGGACATATCGGGAAATCGGCGAGTATAGCGGCACAGATATCACGACTGTTATCCGATACTGCAAAGCTCTAAAGGCATCTGGAGTGTTACTCAAAGAAAGCAGAAAACCTAGCCCAGTCGATTTGGACATTTTAGCGGACTTTAGAAAGTCTATTGTTTAGCACACACGATGAAACACTATGCAAAAGATAACCTCCTGCCATGTAATGGCCAAACCCTCGGGATCCGTTTGCAATATCGATTGCAAGTACTGCTTTTATCTTGAAAAAGACAAACTTTATCCAGAAAGGCAGCAAAACTGGCGGATGACTGATGAAACGTTAGAGCTGTTTATCCAACAACACATCGAGGCCCAACAAGGTGAGTTTGTTGACTTCGCATGGCAAGGAGGTGAACCGACTCTTCTAGGGCTAGAGTTCTACCAAAAAGTAGTAGCACTGTGTGACAAGTATGGTGAGGGCAAGTCGATTCGGCACGCGTTTCAAACTAATGGTTTGCAAATTAATGATGATTGGTGCCGTTTTTTTAAACAGCACAACTTTCTCATTGGCGTATCTATCGATGGCCCAGAAGATCTGCACGATCATTACCGCGTAACTCGTTCAAAACGCGGCACACATAGTAAAGTGATGGCAGCGATAACGTTACTCAATAAACACGCTGTAGAGTTCAACACACTCACTGTTATCAATGCTAAAAATGTACATGAGCCGCTTCGCGTCTATCAGTTTCTCAAAGACATTGGCTCAACATACATTCAATTCATTCCATTGGTTGAACGAGAAGTTAGTCGAAGCGAAGAAAGTCTAACACTCGCCAAACCGGGTGATACCTTTTCCCCTGTTACACCGTGGTCAGTGAATCCGAAAGCTTACGCTAAGTTTCTTAACACCATATTTGATTACTGGGTGCGACACGATGTCGGACAAACCTTTGTTCAAAGCTTTGATTCTATGCTGGCATCCTGGCTTGGAGAGCCGGCAGGCATATGCGTTTTTTCACCTCGCTGCGGGCACGCTTTTGCCCTAGAGGCCAACGGTGATCTCTACCAATGTGACCACTACGTTTATCCAGAATACAAACTGGGTAACATCCACGACTCCACCATATTTGCAATGAACAATTCACCCGCAGCAATTCAGTTTGGTAAAGACAAGTATGAAACATTGAATCAGAAATGCCTGAGCTGTCGTTACCGTTTTGCATGCAACGGAGGGTGCCCAAAGCATCGCTTTGAATTAGGTTCAAATGGAAAACCCGACCGCAACTATTTATGTCACGCCTACTACGAACATTTTAAGCATACTGAAAAATCGATGACTGCTATGGCTCACTTGCTAAGACAAGGCCGACCAGCATCCGATATTATGCGCTACTTCCGTCAGCGCACCGATACAAAGCCTGAAGCAGAAAGGAGAAGTATCGGCCGAAATAGCGAGTGTCCTTGTGGCAGTGGTAAAAAATACAAGCGATGTTGTGCCCGGCATTAAAACCCAATCTAAAGCATAAAAACAAAAATAGGGTAACGTTCGTTACCCTATTTTTTTACTTATCGCAGTAGTTCAGCGAGACAACTTATAGTGTTTTCGCAAACTCCGGCACCATGACATAGTCTTCATCATCTGAGCATTTAAAGTTCTGCTCTTTACCCCAGCGCGTTAATAGCTCATTGTCCGCCATTTTTTCCGTATGCAAGTCAACGGCACGCTCTAAGTCCCAACCTTGGTACATCAAGTCAAGCAACGCCTGCACTGTCGTTTCTGACACTTCTCCAATGATGTTGGTCAGCTCATAGGGGTCAGACTCTACATCGAAAAGTAAGTCTTGGGATTCCTTTCCATGGTAGCGAATTAATTTCAAAGGCCCTTTACGGATCATTCGCGCAATGATTGGCGTGCCATCACTTTCGTTATCGATAAGTTCGCTAATCACGTACCTTTCACTATCAACCTCTCCACGATAGATCTCTGAGACCAAACTCTGACCGTCTTGACGACTTGGAGGTTGCGCTCCTGCTAACTCACACAGCGTCGGACCAATGTCTATCAAACTGCTCGGTGACGTCACCTCTTTGGGAGTAATGTTGGTACCAGTGACAAGCATCGGGATCCTCGCCGAGCCTTCAAAGAAGGTATGCTTTCCATAGATTTCACGCTCGCCCATCTGGTCACCATGATCAGAGGTATAAATGAATACATTATCGCGGTCTTGACGCTCACAATAGGCTTCAAATGCGGATTTGACCATACCAACCTGAGTATCAATTTGTTCTACCATTCCACAATAAGCAGCGCGAATGTCGAGCACTTTGGACTCCTCAACCGTATTCTTAAAGTGGTCTGTCATATTCTTCAAATCATCAGGCTGATTATGGAAGCTATGCGGCAACTTAACGCGCGGACGGTATTTATCAAAAAGCGCTTCCGGACAGACGTAAGTACAGTGAGGACCATAGGTGCCGACAACAATCAGCTGGGGTTTTTCATGATCTTGCTGCATGTACTCGATGGCTGTTCTAACCACTTTTTTGTCATACTCAAGGATCGGTGATATGCCCCCTTTCGCCACTTCTAACGAACCTGGAATCGTCAATGAGTCTGCAAAGTCTCCAATCTCACTCTCTATCCAATCTTCACGCGACCACGCCCACATAGATGGAAGGAAATCGCCTAGAATTCTTTTCGTAAAACCGTGCCTTTGGTTATAGCCCAAAAAGTGCATTCTTCCACACAGAACGGTTTCATACCCCTCCGCTCCCAGTGAATGAGCGAATGTGGCCTGATCATCTGCAATCGTACAAAGATTGGTAAATGTCCCAGTTTGGCTTGAATGCTTGCCCGTCATCAATGATAGACGTGCAGGCACGCAAAGAGGATTTGGCGTATAGGCACTTGTGAAATTGACCCCTTCTTGCGCCATAGTGTCCAAAACAGGGGTCTCTACTCTCTCTTGCTCTACCTGAGGACTAGAGCCCAAGTACATACCGTTATGTTGGTCACTAAGAAATACCAGAATGTTAGGTTTTCGGTTTGTTGTCATCGTCTAGTTAACCTCAGTTTGGTAAAGTTGAGAGCTTGTACACTCTAGTGGTAATAAATCATCGGAATTCGGCCCAACCAAGAACGTGACCGCCGATTTTGGATTGACATAATCAGCGATGGTTTCAAAGTAGCCCAATCCATCAATATCCACTTCAAATTCAACATGACGGCTGCTGCACGCTTCGATATCAACACGTTCAAAACCAATCAGCTCTTTCTCTGGGCGAGTACAGCTTGAATATGCTCTAGAAAAATAGAGCTGGCAGATTTCCGTTGCCTTTATTGGTGATAAATTTGAAAGGGTAAAACCAATTTTCACTTTACCATCAGCAACAGACATCAGCTCTACATCGCTATAACGAAACTTCGCATAGCTTAAGCCATATCCAAATGGGTATAACGGTGCTCTATCAACATCCTTATAGCCGCGATAATCGGCAAAATCTCGCATTTTACCCAGTGGTTTCTTGTTGTAGTAAATAGGGATCTGACCCGTAGACTTAGGGAAAGTCATGGTTAACTTACCACTAGGACAAGCCCTACCAAAGAGAAGGTCAGCAACCGCCGCGCCTGTTTCAGTACCACATTGCCAAGCCATCAAATGCGCATCAGCATGGCGAGAGATCGCCTGTGAAGGCATCGGTCTACCGCCGCATTGCACGACAACGAATGGCTTGCCCGTGTTAGCAATGGCCTCAATTGCTTCTTCTTGGCCAGATGGTAGCTTCAACTCAGCAATGTTTCTCGCTTCACCCGAGCTACGATGGCTTTCACCAACACATAGCACCACAACGTCCGCACGATGAGCACTCTCCACCCACTCATCGGTAAGCGCACTGTATTCGGTCAACACGTTTTGCTCGCCGATAAGGTCTTTGATTCCTTGGTAAATGGACACCACATCATCAGACTTGCCGTCTAAACACCAAGAGCCTAAATGCTGTCGCTGAGTATGTGCATGAGGTCCAACGACAGCGACTTTGGTTTCATTTTGGACAAGCGGCAACAAGTTATCGCGGTTTTTCAACAGCACCATACTCTGTTGAGCAAGTTCCTTTGCTCTATTAGTATGTTCAGGTGCACGTTGACACAGCTGAGCTTTCTCTGCATCCACATAAGGATGCTCAAACAGACCAGCTTCAAATTTTACCGTCAAGACGCGACTAACCGCATCATCAATCTGCTGTATAGTCACCAAACCCGCCTCTAACGCTGTGTGCAGATGGTCTTGGTATGCTTCCGATGTCATGGCCATATCGACGCCAGCGTCCAGCGCCATTGCAGCCGCATGAACCTCATCCCTCGCCACGCGGAAATGATGTAAATCTGAAATAGAGCCCCAATCACTCACCACAAACCCGTCAAATCCATGATCTTTCTTTAGCCAACCGTTGATCAAGTCCTTAGATGATGTCACCGGAGTTCCACCTAAGTCATTGAATCCCGACATAAAGGTCTTTACGCCAGCATTAATAGCGGCTTTAAAAGGAGGAAGGTAAACATTAGCTAGGGTGTTTTCTGATATTTCAGTTGTATCGTAGTCGCACCCGCTTTCAGAAGCCCCATAACCAACAAAGTGTTTGGCACAGCTAACTAGGCTGCCAGGGGATGCCAAATCATCCCCTTGGAAGCCTTTAACAACAGCAGCGGCCATAGCACCATTCAAAAGTGGATCTTCACCAAAGCTTTCAATCACTCGGCCCCAGCGAGGGTCTCGTACAACATCCATCATCGGCGCAAAAGTCCAATTGATGCCAAGAGAAGAGGCTTCTAGAGCAACATCGCGGTATGCATCGGTTACCAACGATGCATTCCAAGAACAAGACTGAGCCAACGGAATAGGCAAAACGGTAGACTGACCATAGATAACATCACGGGCAAAGATAACCGGAATACCTAGACGGCTCTGCTCCACGGCAACTCTTTGGATCTCATTGATTTGCTCTGGGTCGACGGTTTCCCCTGGAGCGTTGCCAGCCCATGCTGTATCAGCAAGAATTCGCGATCCAACCAAACCACTGCGGACTTGGCTCAAATATTCTTGTTTCTTACTGTCATACTCCAGCATAGGCGATTGACAGAGTTGACCAATTTTCTCCTCCAGTGACATCAGAGAAAGTAACGAGCTAACACGCTCTTCAGTGGATAAATCAGGGTTGTTGTAATTTAGTGTCATCATCTTCTCAAATCTTACTTTAACTGATAGTCAAAGGCTTCTGTCAATAACTCAGCGGTACTTTCTGCAACAGAGGTGTCCGCTTTAGCAATGGCGCGGTTATATCTCAACTTTGCGGCTTCAAGAACATACTTGTTGTCTAACTCAAGATAAACATCGATAAAGCTATCAAGTTGTTCGTTGGTCATTTTGCCGATAATCTCTTTCGGCTTTGGCTGTGATTCATAATAAAAGCTAGGCTTAGGCTTCATGCCACTTTGTTCCCACGCTTCGATTACTTGCTGATAACCACCGACATAGTCTTCATCAATCCTCAGCTCGATTTTGTCTAGACCTTTTAATGCCTCAATATAATTGCCATCATGTTCTTGAGCTTGCGCATGATGAAAGTAATTAGCCGTCTGCTGGTACACTTTTGCATAAGCACTAATATAAGTAACGGCAACAAACAGAGTTAATAAAATGAGTTTCTTCATAATAAACCTACTTAATACCCACACCAGTAAATGCTTTTACAAAGTTCTTTTGTAAGAAGAAGAACACAATAACAACAGGCAACGCTATCATAGTGGTCATTGCCCACAATTGTTCCACGTTAGCCGCTGGCACCTCGGTTTGGAAGTTATATAAAGCAAGCTGTAACGTCATGAGCGAGTCGTCTCTTACGTAGAGTAGAGGGTTCATAAAGTCGTTCCAGGTATTCATAAAGGTCAGCACGCCAACAGTTGAAAGCGCCGGCTTAATCATAGGAAGAATAATTTTCCAGAAAATTCTAAATTCAGACGCACCGTCGATTCTTGCAGCCTCTAAGTATGCATTATCAATTTGCTTCATAAACTGCACCATAAGAAACACATTATATGCACTAATTGCGGATGGAATAATTAGCACTCGATAGGTATTTATCCAGCCCCAGTCATACATCATCATATAGGTTGGGATAGTAAATAGGATTGCTGGAATCATCATTGATGCCAAGATGATTTTCAGCCAGAACTCTCTACTTGGTAAGTTCGTTTTTACTATCGCAAAGGCAACCATCGCTGAAAACAGTGTGTTCATGATAGTTACAGTGACAGAGATAAAGATAGTATTAAAAAATATACGACCCAGATTCACAGACTTAATGACATCAATATACCCTGTCAATGAGATTGCCTTTGGCAAAGCCGTTGGGTAGTGAAGAATGTCACTTCCATCCTTAAATGAATTCATGATCATATAGAAAAATGGATAAAGCACGATAATACTAGCAAAGCTTAGCAAACCTAATATTAGAATTTGATTATTGTTTACTTTCATGAATTAGAGTCCTTAGTGGTAATCTTTAGTTGAAGCATTGTCAGCATGTAGATAATTGCCGCAAGTAATAGACCGATAGTAGAAGCCGCGCCCATTTCCATCTGTGCAAAACCCGTGTCATATAGATATACAACTGGCGTTAGTGCCGACTGATACGCTCCCCCTTTAAGGTCAAAGTTCATGAATATTTCTGTAAACATCTGAAGGCCATTAATAATATTAATAGTCATAACAAATATGATCTGATTCTTAATCATAGGAATCGTTATCTTGGTAACTTTTCTCCACCATGAAGCACCATCAATATCGGCGGCTTCATAAAGCGACTTATTGATGCTTGCAATGCCGCCTAGAAAAATAATCATTTGTACACCAAACCACTTCCATGAACTGAACACAGCAATGATTGGCATTGGTAGCCACTGGTCAAACTTCCAAAACACCGGCTCATCAATGACACCAAGCTGAGCCATCCCCGTTTGAACTGGGCCGGATGGGCCTGAGATAAAGTCAAAGGCGATCATCGCCACAGTGATCGAAGTAATTACTGGGATAAACATGACCGTGCGGAACAGTCCTCCTAGAAACTTCACTTCGTTAAGCAGTAGTGCTAGCGATAACGCGATAACAAAGCTCAAGGATACGAAAATCACTTGATTGAACAGAACATTCAATAACGACTTCCAAAACATCCAATCCAAAGCAATGTTTATCCAATTCCCAAACCCAATGAACTTCGTCTCTTCCGGGTTGAGAATATTGATACTCAGAAAGCTACTTTCAAAAGATAGAAATAGTGGGTATACCAAGAACACAACAAAAAACAGTAGCCAAGGCAATAAGAAAACGTAGCTCCAAAAATTGGTTCTCATATGATTGATCATTAGTTCTTCCCCTTACCCAATACTTGATTGGCATTTCTTACCGCACTCTCTAGCCCCTGCTCAGGCGTCATTTGGTTATTTAAAACAACCTTGGTGTAGGTATCTAAGATGACGCCCGCAACATCTCCAGCTTGCAAAAATGGTTCGCTAATTTTCGTGGTGTTCAGTTGCTCAACAAAAGGTTTCACGCCTGGGCTTTGATAGTAGGGCTTATCCACTAGTGTGGTTAAGACCGGAAGTTGACCAAGGTACATATTCGCTTTGTGGTTCATGTCATCTTCCATCAGCATTTGGACCATCTTCCAGGAATAGTCTTCTTGCATTCGCGTTCCTTTAAAAATCATCAAAGCTCTACCATCAAGTGTTGAATAGCTCGGCTCACCTTCCTTAAACGTTGGGATTGGTGCTAACGCCACGTCGTCTCCAACAACCATTGGCCTGCCCGCCGCTGAATCCAATAAGTTTTTCCAACCAAATCCGTACTGTGGCCACATACCAATTGAGCGAGAGAAAAAGTTTTTCTCCATTGTCACTGGCGAGTTCGCTTGGACATCCTTCATCATTGTCAAAAACAACTCGAAGTTAGCACCTTGCTTGTCAAACTCGATGGACGTGCCGTATTTATTAAGCAAACCATAATCACCAGAGTTAAAGTTGTAATAAAGCTGAGCTAACATTCCCCAGTACCAGTTCCCTGCGGAAAGCTGCTCATTCCACATGACCGAACCATAAACAGGTGTTCCGTCCTTTCTTCGCGGTAATTGAGAGATGGCTTGCGATGCTTCTATATACTCATCCCAAGTGGTAGGCGGAGAGTCTGGATCAAGACCCGCTTCAACAAATAACTCTTTGTTGTATATCATCAACTGAGTCGTTGCATTCCATGGAACATAGAAGTTTCGACCGAAGTTCTTTACTAGAAAGTTAGGCGCAATTTTGCTCTCCAGCTGCTTGAAATCGTCAAACGATTGATACGATACCAGTAGACCCAATTTCGCGAGTTTGGCAGGTTGGTATCCAAAAACCCCAGCATAAAGATTTGGCGTATCACCCGCTGCGATCCTCGTATCGATGTTCATATCGTTAGATACAACGACCTCGACATTAGGATAACGATGATTGAACTCTGGGATTGCTATTTCATTAAAGAAACTAATGTAGTCTCCTGCAGGCGGCACCATAATATCGATCTTGGTTCGCTCGTTTGTTGCTGTTGCTGTTGCTGTTGCTGTTGCTGTTAAACTAGCGAACATAAGTAGGGAGGTAAGCCACTTCGTCATAATATTCACCTTAAAATGTTTCTCGTCTAATTAGTTCCGCTTGTAACATTCGCATGCTATCTAACCCCTTTTCGCCATTGATGGCATCGAGAACAAGGGTTGCGGCCTGAACACCCATTTTGTATTTGTCGTGACATACGGTTGTAAGCCTTGGCACAATCAGGTTGGCCATTTGAATGTCATCAAATCCCACTAAACGCATATCTGTTGGAATCGAAATGTTGTGCTTATTTGCAGCTCTAATGATTCCAATTGCCATTTCATCGTTACTCGAAAAGATCGCTTTAGGTGTTGTCCTTTTAAAAAGTTGGTCTGCTTTCTCATAGGCTATTTCATCTTCAAATTCAGCATTAATAATGCACTCCTTTTTAATGCTAATATTGAAATACCCTAGAGCAGACAAACACCCTGCCAACCTCTTTTGACTATCGTAACTATTCTCTGGACCAGAGAAAAAATACACTTCACTTTCACCACTATTAATAAGCTCTTTAACCGCTAAGAAAGAACCCCCAAAGTTATCAATAAGCAGTGAGTAAACGTTGTCGGAATGAATTTCTCTATCGAGAACAACAAAGGGAAGTTGCTCCGATGCTTTATTGATTATTACTTCATCAGGTATTTCACTAGAGAGAATAATTGCACCATCGATATACTCATTGTTCAGGTATCGTTCTAATGTACCCGGTTCTTGGTTCGACAAGCTTAGTGCCATGACATCATAACCTTTAGCATGCAGTTGTTTCTCAATGCCTTTTACGACCTTACTGTAGACTGGGCCGTACCAAGAATTAAAAAATAGACCTACACACTTATTGTTATTGCTCTGTGTTAACTTCTTTACCCTTTCTGGGTAATAACCAAGTTCATTCGCGACATCAATTATTCTTGCTCGTGTATCCTTTCTAACTTTTTCGCCACCATTTAGAGCATACGACACAGTAGAGATAGATACGTTGGCATTCTTCGCGACATCTTTAATTGTAGCTTTCATTGCAAACCTCAAGTTGGGGCTTATTCAGCCCCAAATAAAACTAAAGAACTATGGTTAGTTGATTGCTAACATCAGAAAGCTTATCTTTGATAGCACTATCAATGATTGCCCCGCCCTTTCTGTATCTATTGCTTGTTAATGAAAACTCTACATCTGATCCGTTGAGTGTAATTCTTCTCGGTGTATGCTCCCCTCGCTCCGCCACGATCTTTATAGAAACAGGTTTGCCAAACAAATCGAACCGTATTGCAACGTTACCTAGGTCACGGCTGACCACCGGATCTAACACTAGGTTTCCATTCTCGTAGCGTATCCCCAATACATTTGAAATGATTTGGTTGATATAGATACCTGGCCCACTAGAATAGATTCTCCAACCGCCTTTTACGCCCACTTTGCCCGCTTTTAAATCTCCGTAACCTTCATAGGCTTCGTATCGATTATTGAAAGCAGCATCAGAACTGGAAAAATAGCTATTTGCTTGACGCAGCATCGCATTTTCCACTTCATCTTTAATCCCCATAGGAATTAACTTGAACACATTGTCATAAAGGTCTTTAGCATTACCAAGCTTGCACAAAGCTTCAATAAAACGGATATGCGCATGAACATAGTTAAGGCCGATCTCTCTACCTAAGTTTGCCGCCAACTCCGCTCGTTTAAAGTACGTTTGCTTACCACCTTCGTATTTCGCTAATTTATCCATCAAGCGAACACCATCTGGGTACAAGAGCTTTTCTTTGATAAGCTCTAGGTTATATTCGGCTTGTTCTTTAGAGAACAGCTCGGCAATAATAGAACGGTTAGCCGGTAGTAGCCGATACTCAATACCCGTTGTTTGGTCCGCAGGGTGAAGCAAGTAGTTTATTTTGTTCTCATTGAAATCTTCGACATGGATAAAGCCCGCAACGATGTCATCTTTTAGAAGGTATCGCTGATAGTCATCGTGCATTCCCGATGCTAGCTCATTGATTCTTTGGCAAAGCTCAGAGAACTCACCTTTCACAGCTTCATTAGAAACAAATGTCTTAAAGGTCTGTAATGTAAGAGGAATCGTCCAACCACTTACCATCTTTTCTCGCAAGCTTTGATTAGCAGGCTGTAAAGTATCATCCCAGTCACCATCGCCGTAACTTGATAAAAAGCTCCCTTCGATTAGGTTTGCTTCAATATGATCGATCTGCTTGACCACGTGATCGTAGAGAGTCGCATCACTTGCGATATAGCTGTGTCCAGCGGCTTCGGTACTGTAAGGCACCTTCATTGTTAAGATATCAACATCACCCGTCGCGGCAATATAGTCTGAAAGTGCTTTAAGTGGCCAAACAACAACATCTCCATGAGATTCATCATGCTGGATTGACTTAAACGCATCAAACATAAACCACTGTGGCCACGTGCCTGTTTCGAGATACTGATGAGCGTATATTTTGCAAAGCACACTCTTCGCCTTCTCGAATTTACCAAGACTCATGAAGAACTCGAACGGCCCCTGAGATGCATCACGCGTTCCCCACGCAGCACCAGAGTATTGCTCTAAACCATGAGGAGAGCTGTAGTGAACAAGCGCGTTATGAGTAAACCAATGCACTGCTTGATTTAGCTTCTTACTCTTCGCTTCTTCGTTTTCGATAAGAACATCGAAGTGATTTGTTAGATTGTCCAGAGCTTGCTCCGAACAGGCTGTTTCTGTCGCATGGAACAAGAAGTCTGCTGGCTCATCTAGAGGCTGGTTCGCTTCAATAAGCAAGCTTTCTTTTTGAGCTACACTACCTTGGTATATTAAGTACTCTTCACTCTGATTTTCGCTGTTAACCACAGTATCGACACAATTAAAGCCCGATGTTGCAGAGATCTTAAACGTCAAATTCGGGTTAATCTCATTCAGTAGTTCGTTATTGCCAGACACAACTGTCTGCAAATTGTCATTTTTGGCTACCGATACCACTGATTCTGATTCATGGTTTCCATGGACTAGGTGATGCGTAACTTCAATATCTAGAGCGTGGTCGAATCCATAAGCTTCGATGTCCAATTGAACCTTAGTGTCACTACTGCAAGCAAAAGAGCGAACGACAATCATCCCACCAACCACTTTATAGAACCAAGTAGCGCAAGTACGTGATACCGCAAACGCAGAACAAAGGTCTAAAACGTAACGCTGTCCATTGAGCTTCACTCGAATACGTTGACCGGTGTTTTTGTGGTAGTTCAGTGCGTTTCGGTTAACGCTCATCATTTTTTGGAAAGAAGTATTCCCAACACAAAGCTGAGAATTGAACACACCAAACATATAATTGGTCGAGCACATCACTTCTTTTGAATGATCAAAATCGCTGCCCGTCAATATAATGTGTCCAGTTGGACGCTCTTGTTTGGTCTCCTTGGCTTGCAATGTCACATAAGTACCGGAAGCTTCGAAGAACGACAGTAACTCTCCCGCTTCATATTCCTCAAGCTCACGAGAATCAAACCATTCGGCCAAATCCGCTTCTGTCATCTCCTCACCAACCAATGATGGTATGGTCTTCATGCACGAAGCCTGTAGAGCGTTGTTGTCTACGACGACAGGCGACTCTGCAAATGTAATCGGAGCAAGCTCAGAAGGCTGAGAACGATTCTGAACGGGCAAATCATCAACAAAACTAAAATAAAACTGAGTTTGTTTTCGCTGCTCAGCTTCTAGTGTGAAAGAAGGCGTTTGCAACGCAGCATAGGCCATCTCATATTGATACACTTCATTGGCAAGCTGCGGTTTCTCAAGTGCCACCGGAATACCAGTCTGCTTATACTCAGTGCCAAAAAACTGAAATGCATCGGTACTGAAGCTTTCAGCCTTGGAAGAACACCCCACCTGGATAGCAGGGTTCTTTCCTTTCTGACTGATGTTCTGACGACAACTGATCACCCACCCCAGCTCCGTCATGATCGGTTGCTGGTCTAAATATTGGCTGCAATATGCTTCGTTGGTTTTCACTTGCTCGGGGTCAGCAAGCCCAATATCTTGCCCATAAGTAATATCGCACTCAATCGAAGTGCCTGAACAATTGAAAAGCTCTACTGCAAAGAAACCCGTCGTAGTTTCACCGTCCAAGTTAAGCACAGTTTGGACTTGCAAACCTTCAAAGTCAGATACCCATACAAGTGATTCAGTCAAACGTGCAAACTTAGTCGAGGGATCATTGAACAAATCCAATAACTTGTAAGTTCCATCTTCATTTTTAATTCGTACGAAGATGCTGGTCAGTGATCTTTCACCATCTGGTGTATTAAATAACGACAGTTGAATATCACGAACGAAAATACTTTTAATTGTATTCTCACGATTTAGTTGAACGGAAACCTTGCCTTCTTCCAGACAAACATTATTCCTAATTGGCGCATTCATAATTAACTCTCTAGTAGATCTTTGTTTTGTTGGAAGTATAGGTTTTCGTTTTCAATGTCATCATTTTTAAATAAGTGGCTTTTTTCCACATCAAAATAAACAAACACTCTATCTTCCACATTGAACTCGTTTGTAGAGAATGGCATCTTACAAACAATTTCTTCTCCGAACACTTCAATGTGATAAAGCAACTCTGAACCTAGTCGTTCTATCGCTTTAATTTCTGCAGGGTATTGGTGCGTCTCAGATTTCGCTTCTGATAAATAGATATCTTCTGGTCTAATACCAAAAGCGACACCTTGATTACTATCTACTGCCGGTTGCAAAACGTTCTCAGCTCTTGCATCTAGCGCGATAGCATAACCACTATGAGTGAAGTAACATTTACTAGAGTCAAAGCTTAGTGCGCCTTCAATAACATTCATTGCCGGCGAGCCTATAAATTCGGCAACGAATCTATTCTTAGGGTTATGATAAAGTTTCATTGGGCTATCAATCTGCATCACTCGACCGCGATTTAAAATGCATACTCGATCACCCATCGTCATGGCTTCAACCTGATCATGTGTTACGTAGATCATCGTTGCTGGTCGGCCACTGTCTTTTAACTGTTGATGCAGCTTTGTAATCCTCATACGCATAGCGACACGAAGCTTAGCGTCTAAGTTAGATAGCGGCTCATCAAATAAGAACACTTCTGGCTTTCGAACCATAGCTCGGCCAACGGCAACGCGTTGACACTGCCCTCCCGACATTTGACTAGGCTTACGGTCTAAGAGCTCTGAGATTTCAAGAAGCTGAGCTGCCTCTTTTACTCGTCTTTCAATTTCATCCTTTGGCTTCCTCGCGGTCTCAAGACCAAATGCCATATTTTCATATGCCGTCATATGAGGGTACAAAGCATAGTTTTGGAATACCATGGCGATACCACGATCTTTTGGAGCGAGGTCATTACACACAGTACCACCAATAGAAAGGTTCCCATCGCTGATCTCCTCAAGCCCAGCAACCATTCTCAGCATCGTGGATTTAGCGCACCCAGATGGACCTACCAACACCATGAACTCACCATCTTCAATGTCGATGGATACGTCATGAATCGCGTGAAATCCATTCTCATAAACTTTATTAATTCTTTCTAGCGTTACACTGGCCATTTAGAAATCTCTCAGTTATGACTAATCTTACCGTCTGGGATTGTTATTCTTAGTTAGCTTTCACTCAATGTTGATGGCGCAATTGTACGGGGTAGAATCGAATAAATTCGTGATCGTTTCGACTTTTTCGATTTGCGATAATTAATACATCGATCAAGATCACATTCAAAGAGCAACTATATAAAACACACCCCGTCAATATATTTAAAACAATAAACCAGTGTTACAAAGCATTGCTGTTCGTTTCCAATTAATTCTTATATTGCATTTACCTAAAAAACTGCAGATTTAACCTCGACTTTTATCACATCAGTTTCAATTAAAATCGAAACAATCGAAAATGAAATAATATTTTCTCCTTATAAATCTTATTTCGATACATTGTGTATATCTAACACCAACCACATGTCATTAACCTTTAGTGCGAACATATCAACAACCATTAACGTACAGGTCGAGCATGAAACTGAAGTTCTTAAGCATTATTCCTATCTATCTTATTGTTTCTCCACTTACTATCGCAGAGGAGAACAATCAAACAAATGTTCCAATGACGCCAAGTGAAATCACATCTATAGAAGGCGACTTATCAGACCTGTCGTCCACAGCACCACTACCTAACAATTACTACCCTTTGCTAGACGAAGGTTTGGTCAAAGGTTCCGCCTATGCCAGTGCACGACTCGGCGGTGACCTCCTATTCAACGATGACATTGGTAATGTTGCCTGGTGGAACCTTTTTAAGATGGGTGCAGACTTCGAATTTATGTTGAGTGAGTACTTCTCATTTTTAATCGGTGGTGAAGCTAGATACGGTTGGGGGGGAGTTGATACGTTTGACGGACCTGCTTTTGGTAACTCAAACACCGACGTCGATCGCTTCCAATTTGGTGTTAGGTCGGATCTCGGTATCACTACCTATGGTAAACAATGTGGAACCGTCGACGCCTATATAGGATTTGGTGACATAGCAAAAGAGCATGGTCTAGAAGCCGAAATGGACGAATTGGCATGTAAAGAAAACATTTGGAACCATATGTATGCCTATGACAATTTTGATATTGGTGGTTCCTACGATAGAGAAACTAACTCTTGGGGTCTCGGAGGCTCAATCACACTTGGGCAATTTGTCTTTGGCGGTGCTTATGCTGATATACGCAAAACGAACTCATATGGTGAGGACGTCATCGTAGACTATGATGAGAATGACAAAAAAGCCGGCACCGTCGGTGTTATTTGGCGTGCGAACCAATTAACAACAGCAGCCAAGTATTCCATTGCTAAGCATCAAATAGATAACGTAGCAAAAGAGAGTTGCAAAACGGATGGATACGCGTTGGGTGTTGCTTATGACTTCACTCAAAACCTAAACGTTGCTACCACCTACAACGAAGTCAACACGAACAAAAGCACATGCCAAATACCAGAGAACGACAAATGGTTTACTCTTGGACTGGCATACCACTTAAACAAAAACATCGAGCTCGTTACTGAATACAAGGGTGCGGTAAACGATACCAATAAGTTATTTTTCCGTGCCAATGTGAACTTCTAACTAAATGCTTACCCTATTGATTATCTAGATACCTAATTAACTCTAATATATTAATATTTATTTCATTAATCGTTATTCATTAAAAATGAACTTTAGAGTCAATTGGAAAAGTTCAAACGACCAACCAGCAGTACCAAGCTAGAAACTTTGCACTAAAAGCAACAAACATAAACAATTCTGGGGAATTTAAACTAATGGAATATGGGAAACACAAATATTCAAAGCTAACAAAGTCTATAATGGGTGTAGTAGCAACACCACTACTTTTATCCACTATTTCTATGCCAGTCCAAGCAGAAGTAGCTGTCGAAAAACCCAATGTAGTACTAATTTTCGTTGATGATTTAGGTTGGGGAGATCCCGGTTTCCTTGGGGCTACTGACCTAAGAACACCAAACATGGACAAAATTGCTGCGAATGGGGTCAATTTCACTCAAGGCTATGTGACTTCTTCCATTTGTGGTCCGTCAAGAGCAGGACTCTTAACCGGAGTTTACCAACAGCGCTTAGGTAGTGCCGAGAATATTCCCGAAGACCACTACCCCACTAAAGAAGGCAACAGAGCCGGTATTCCACTTTCACAACCTATGCTCCAGGAAATTCTCAAAGAGCAAGGCTATCGCACCGGAGCAATCGGTAAATGGCATGTTGGCTTAGCGGAAGAAAAGCGCCCGAACAACCGAGGGTTCGATTATTTCTATGGTTTCCTTAATGGCTCACACTCCTACTACAAAAGTGGCTTTGAATTTGGTGACAACCATGAATACTGGCCAATCTTTAGAAACACGGAAATGGTTGAATTTGAAGGCTATACGACTGAAGTATTTAGCCAAGAAGCAGTGAACTTTATTGAAACAAGTAAAGATGACCAACCATTCTTCCTTTATGTTGCCTACAATGCCGTTCACTACCCTTGGGAAGTACCTCAACCTTATATCGATAAAATGGATCATATCGAGGAAGAAAATCGCAGAAAGTTTGGGGGGATGGTACTCGCTCTAGATGAGGGAATTGGCCAAATTGTTGATTCACTCGAAGAGCAAGGCAAACTAGAGAATACCGCTATATTTGTTATTAGCGATAATGGTTCCCCTCGTCCAAATCCAAAGGCATTAGAAAGAGACTCCAATTTATCGAACACAGGAGGCTTGCGAGGTTATAAAGGAACCAACTATGAAGGTGGTATTCGTGTACCGTATATCATGAGTTGGCCAAATGTTGTACCTGCCAATATAACCTACGATCTCCCGGTAAGTACGCTTGATGTAGCAAAAACGGTGACGACATATCTTGGTATTGAGAACCCACCTAAGGGTCATGAATTTGATGGTGTGGACCTTGTACCTTTTGTTAATGGCGAGCGAAATGGCGAGCGCCCCCACGACACAATGTACTGGCGCAGGGCTGACGATTACGCGATTCGAATCGGAGATTGGAAGCTTGCGTACAATACTTATGAGCAAACTGGGGAAGCGGAGTTATTCAATCTTTCCTCTGACATGTATGAACGCAGTGATCTCTCTGCTCGTTACCCAGAAAAGAAGGAAGAGTTACAAGCCAAGTTTGATGAGTGGGATCACAGCTTGCCCCAGTCACTTGCTAAGCCGGAACTTCCAACGAACAGAAATCATAACTTCGGCAAGTAATAAATCAATCAAATAAAAAACAGAGGGACTGATTTACGGATTGAGTCCCTCTTTATAGCAAATACTATCGTTAGCATTGAAGGTAAGAGTTTGTGAATAAAAATATACATATTATGGCAAAACCAAAAAGTCACATTTGCAATATATCTTGTGACTATTGTTTTTATTTACAAAAAGGTGAAACAACCCTATCTAATTGTAATAAATTGATGACCGACGAAACACTCAGGGTATATATAAAGAACTATATAGAACAAACTCCATCCAATACGGTCGAGTTTACTTGGCAAGGAGGAGAACCTACGCTCGCTGGACTAGAATTCTTTAAAAGAGTGATTGAGATACAGAATCAATACTCTGTCAATAAAGTGATTAGAAATAGTCTGCAAACAAATGGCCTAATAATTAATGAAAGCTGGGCAATGTTCCTTAAAGAATACAACTTCCTTGTTGGTTTATCTTGCGATGGGCCTGAACATATTCATGATAGATACCGTAAGAACAAGTCTGGTAGTTCAGGAACTCATAAGCAAGTCATTGCAACAATCCATCTTCTTAAAAAGTACGGTGTAGAATTTAATCTCTTGTGCGTGGTGACAGACTATTCGTGTAAATATGGTAATGAAATCTATCAATACTTCGTTGAAGATTTGAAGGTAAAACATCTTCAATTCATACCAATTGTAGAACACAAGCATGTGATGACTGGTGAGTTGATAGTACCCTGCTCAAAATCATTATCTGAAGTAACGAGCTGGTCAGTGCCGAGCAAGTGCTACGGGGAATTTTTGAAAGATGTTTTCAACTGCTGGATAAAACGGGATGTTGGTACAGTTTTCGTTCAGATCTTTGATAGCACTTTAGCAGCATGGGTTGGTGATGTACCCTCAATGTGTGTAATGCAACCAAGCTGCGGTGACTCTCTCATTATGGAAAGTAATGGTGATATCTACAATTGTGATCATTTTGTCTACCCCGAATATCGGCTTGGTTCTATCTCTAACTTAGAGACCTGCCTGGAATTAAATGAAAAGCGCATCGCTTTTAACAATTTAAAGCCTAACCTTGGTGAAAAGTGTCAAAAGTGCCTATATAAGTTTGCTTGCCAAGGGGGCTGTCCAAAACATCGAGTTCCAATGGGCAATGATCAGCATAACTTTCTATGTGAAGGTTACAAGGCATTTTTCGGCCATGTGGCGCCATATATGGACTTCATGTCTTCTTTAATTAAACGTCAATATAGTCCAAGTCTGATCATGGATTACCTTACTCATTTACCTCAATTGAGCGATCGTTGATAGAACATTCCGGATAAAGCTATAGAGGGTTAAGTTACATTGAGACGAATACTTAGCCCATCATCTTCGTTTGAACATGGTGATGGTTGGCGACGCGTTGTATGGTGAGAAAGCTGATCTATTGCATTTGCATACAGAGCAGTTAGAGCTTGATCATCCTAATACGAAAGCAGGGCGGGATTCCACTTTGAATAAATATTAGCCAAAGATTATTTTTGAGCGATATTCACCAGACCAACCTGACTTTCTACGTTTGGCAGCCAAGCTATCTTTGTCACTCTCATCCTGCTTTATCGTGTTCAACGCAGCACGATTAAATGCCGCTAAATGAGCAGCTCCATTTGGGTCTTTTACTTTTAGTTCATCTTCTCTGAATACCACATCAAGAACCCAATGAAGCTGGTTTTCAACCAACCAATGCTCTCTGATTGTCCGAGCAGCCAGTTCAACATCAACCTCTAATGAGCTAACATACCAACGTGAATCTCTTGTTCCTTTTCCATTGCAAGTGCGCTCACTTACCACTTCAATAAAGCTTTTTATATGAGGCCACTTTTCTTTCAACTCAGGTGGAAGATTCGCCTCTATCTGCATGATATTCCGCCATTCTTTGCGACCATGCCCTTCATTTTCTTGGATACATTCCGCCATGTTATCTGGTTGATTATAAACGGCTAAAAAAGCTTCTGTCACATGCTCAAAAAGTGTCGGCTGGTTCTTTTTGAGCTGGATTGTAAAGTCGCCTTTCTTTGCCTTGATTTGTGCCATCGTTGGCGCTAAGCAATGCAGCGAGTCTAAGGTGACTATTGCCTCTTTTAGGACTAAAGCATCTAGAACATCACGAGATAAACTGATTTCTTTACCTTTGCCATGAGTAGATTGTTGATAAAGCATTAGCCCACTTTCAACATCATACGCATTGACAACGTGTAACATGCTTTTAACCCATTTGTTTTAGTTCCACGTAAAGCTTTACCATCTATTGCTAAAACCGATTTTTCTGTTCGAGTTCGTTCAGAATTCAACCATTCAAACAAGGCTTCGAGTAAAGCATCACTATCTAATGCACTGATAATGTTAGCAATGCAGTGTCGTTTGGGAATACCATTTTCAAATCCTCGATATTGTCTCAACCAGTCAATTTGGCTTTCACCAAATTCTTGAATGGACTTCCATCCTGTAGCACCACTGAGCACAGCAGAAAATACTAGAAAAACGACATCAACTAAGTCGTGTTTAACGTTAATATCATTACGTGGATCAGGTATGCGGTTAAGGCGTTCAAGAAGTGTCATTTTGTAGGTCGAGTAATAAATAGATAATGGTCGAATCAACAAAATCAGGATTAGTTCAGTCGAAAATAAAGAATATTTAATCTTTTGATGCAAGTGAACATAAATTGACCACTCTGTTTGGTATTTAATCAATTAAACCCTATAAATCACGTGAGATCTCGCCCTGAATACGAAAGAGAGGTTGATGTTTCAAGTTGATAGTGAGTTTTAAGGTTGGGATTGCTGAAAATTAGCTATTTCGCAAGCGCTGCACACAGCAATGAATTCGCAAAGTGGGTAACTGTCAGATCAGGTATGAATTAGTACAAGTAAAGTAAGGCCACAAGTCTTAGTGGTCATACTTCATTACTAGTTTATTTACCTCAAAATCCTTTGAATAGTTCCTGACGATGGTAATCCAAATAGCGCTTATGTTGACCCACGATATCAAAAGCCATTGTTTCATCGAGGCCGATAACATCTGGCCGCTCTAAGTATTTAGAGATCATCACTTTTCCTTGGTTATCAAAGGATATAAACCCTAGATCGAATGCTTTATCTAAGTTCGCGAGCAACAATAATCCATTGTACTTATCTAGTCGCTCATCATTCGTAGAGTCCCTCCAAGGTTTAATATGAGACGCTAACAGCAACTGTGTATTCTTATAACCAGTCAGCACGCAGCCTCCCCACATCTGAATCAGTTGTGCTCGAAAGTGCCCCTGACCCACTCTCGTGTTAATCAGTATGCTCTTTTCAGTTTCAGTAAGCTTCTTATCCGACATAACCTGTCGTATATCTGCGTTCAAATCCACCTGAGCCAAATCAGCTAGAAAGTTATTGTAGTGACCCAATGCAGCGCTATACATGCCTTTCCCTTTACGGTCACGTAGCTTGAAAATATCTAGTGTCTTTGATCTTCGTTCCAGCAAAATGAAATCCTTATAAGATTTCACCTCAACCAAAGGCTCACGAATCTCATTGGCATCCATTAACCAGTTTGAGATGGAACCGCGGATCGCACCAAGGTAATTACTCGCCGTCTTTTCAGATTTACCAATATCCAGCAGCCACTGATAATACAGCGACCCCATATCTGCTAAGTTGGTGATCAAGGCATCCTTTAGTTCATTGGAAACGATATGACTCTGCATGTACTCAAAAAGCTCATCGTCTATATATGCGTACGATATCGCTTTCGATGAAAAGCGTTTAGTGTTTTGTTCTTCGAATCCTTCATTGTATTCAAGGTGCCAAAAACCCTCGCTTCGCAGGTGAAAGAAAGGATTCTCTGGGGTGTTTCTATCTTTGCCTTGCGCAAAGCTCTCGAAGTGGCGTGTGAACTGATCTCTGAGGGCTTGATTGAGTAATATCTTGTTGGATACGATACTTCCAACATGGATGAGATCCATTACTGCCAGAAGCATACAAACCTTGTGAGGACTCTTCTGTCCACCGGCGCTATTCATATTAAGGTTTCGAAACTTATCCAGATAAAGTTCAAGCGCCATACTTTGCCTCGTTCTCACAAGATATTTTCTTCTTAATTACTACAGTCTGCCAGCTAACGTCCTGACGATGCTGCTGATCTTTACCGTCAAACACATCTGCTACTTCCAGATTGAGTTCGCTCGCCAATCCGCTCAGTTCTATTGCCGACACAGGAAAAGCCTCACGGCCATCAATAAATGGGCCATGTCGCAACGTCACAACAAGCGTACCAGTATCTTTCATAACACCAGCGATTCTTTGCAGCGCATCTTTGCGATACTCTAACGGTAGGTGCATCCAGACGGCAGATATCAAAACAACATCAAAACACAGCTTTTGCTTCGCCACATTAGATAACTCGGGTAACTTATCGTCTAACCAGCGAACTCCCTCACCAGTTTGCTTCATACCAATCTCTCGAAGCTTATGGCAGGGCTCGCACGCGATGACGTTACACTCCCTGGTCTCAAACCAATGAGCATCTCTTCCAGAGCCTGCACCAATATCAAGAACTTCGGCTTCCTCAGTTGGCCAATATTGATGCCAAGTTTGATGCACTTCTGTTGGATCTAACGCATTGTATTGCTCTGCAAGTGTTTCTGCGTTTTCTTCATAAAAAGAGGATGTTATAGACATATTCCAAGCCCATTAGTGAACTGGATTAATGGTATCTCGCTTAGTTGCATAATACTAGAAAGTACTAGGATAGTATTAGAGGTTTTGAGTTAAATCACGGTTTAGTGTATTGGATGTGTTTTCGCTCCAGCGGAGGCAAATACGCAATCGGCCCAAACAAGCGGCACCCTAGTAACTCACTAAAGGAAATCCTCAGTTGCACGAATTGGGCGTCAAACAATTGTTCTGATAAAGATAGATACAACGAAAAAGCCCCAGCATTTCTGCTGGGGCTTCGAATGTGGCGGTGAGTGAGAGATTCGAACTCTCGATACGTTGCCGTATACACACTTTCCAGGCGTGCTCCTTCAGCCACTCGGACAACTCACCGTATTTTGATTTGGTTAGCACTCTTGGCTAACGGGTTGGTAATTTAATGATTCCGCCCCGCTTGGTCAACCCTAAAAGGGAAAAAAGCTGCGCTTTTTTAATTGTTTGCTTACTTTGTGATTAATTCGATCAAATGATCGGCAAATCATACGCTTTGGTAGTAGCCCGGAACTCGGAACCAGCGGCGACATAGATCTAGGAAGTAGCCGTATAGGACGCCCATTCCGCAAGACACAATCGCATTACTCGATACTGCGGTAATGATTTGGTCTGTTGATGCACCTACCGTAAACAAAATCGCTGCGTAGACTGGCGATTGGAACGCGACGTACGCGACCAGATCCGAGAACGCTTTCATAGGACCAGAAGGCGATACTTTCGCGCCTTGGCGTAGTGCCCAGTCACGGAACACGCCATATGGCCATGCGATGGCGATGTTCACAGGGATAGACAACAAACGTGATGCCAATGACTGTTCGAAGGTCATGCCTGAGACAAGCACTTCAATCAACATACCAGACACAAAACAGAACACGACCATTGCAAAGGTATCAGCGGCCGCGTTACGAATACAGAAAGGAGCTTTCGGTTTCACTTACAATCTCACAGGACAATAAACTAACATAAAATCGAATATCGACTCATATGACTGGATATTTACCACCACCCAGATAACAGCGCTATTAGAACACCAATTTGGTAGATTTACCTACCGTATCTCAAAGTCAAAGGTAAATTTATCACCAATTTTGGCGTTCAAAGTAGTCAAACTCGCTATTTGTTGTAGTTTAATTACAAACATAACGCTAAACCCCGTTTCATCAGGGAGTTAGCGTTATATTTTCGTAGGTTAATGACAGCAGAGGGACTGATATGTGAACGGTTTAGCGATCACTATCGCTACTTAGCGGGTAGATAAGGTTGAGAGTGGGTCTTTTCGCAATCCAGTCACCAGTTAGGCGACCGGTTAGGTGGGCTATTTAGAAGCGCCTTATTTGGAAACGCCTAGAGACGTCACATTGCTGCCTTTTCGGCCGCTGAACTGGAACAGTTTATTGGCGAACTGATAAAGCGCGTCGTCGAGAATCCGTTCATCAATAGGCTTGCCGACAATAAAGTCTGCGCCTGCACCCATCATGCGTTCACGAGTCTCTTTGAATACATCGGCGGTGCAGCCGAAGATAAGAGTGTCTTTTTCTTTGCCTGGCATATTGCGGATACCAGCGATGGCTTCCACACCGTCCATCACTGGCATGTGGTTATCCATTAAGATTAAGTCGTAGTTTTGGGTGGCAACAGCTTTTAACGCTTCTTCACCATTGACTACGGAATAAGTAATGAAGCCTTTCCGCTTCATAAAGGTTTCTATAATGATGGTGTTGGTGCGGTTGTCTTCAACAATCAGTGCTTTAAGGCCACGATAGTCGAGGTTGCGCTCTATGTGTACATCCAGCGGTTTTGGTTTACAGCTTGCGAGCCTCACCGTGACTTCAAACTCAGAGCCAATACCCTCTTGGCTGGTCAGTTTAATATCACCACCCATGACCAGCGCAATCTCTTTCACAATCGCAAGACCTAACCCTGTTCCGCCAAAACGGCGGGTAGTGCTCGACTCTGCTTGTTCAAAAGGTTTGAAAATACGTGCTTGCGCTTCTGGCGCAATGCCAATACCTGTGTCTTTTACCCGAATCGTTAGGGTGTTTTTCTCCGCTCCAATTTTCTCTGACAAGAACACTTCAATGTTGCCCTGAGAGGTAAACTTAACGGCATTATTAAGCAGGTTAAACAGGATCTGGCGCAGACGCGCTTTATCACCCTGGTACCAACGCTCATCCTCAATATCGGAATAGACACTGAACTTTAGGCCTTTCTCGTTACACAAGGTGTGGTAGACGCTGTGTATACTGCCAATAATGGAGTTGAGTGGGAACGGGTGGCTATCAAGCTCAATATGGCCTTGCTCAATTTTGGAGTAATCGAGGATCTCATTGAGTAGCGACATCATATGGTCGCCTGAATCATACAGGGTTTTGAGGTGCTTTCTTTGTTCTACCGAAAGATCGGTTTTAAGCAAGATCTGAGCGGTGCCGAGCACGCCATTCATTGGAGTTCGGATCTCGTGAGACAGTGTTGCAAGGAACGCGGTTTTGGCTTTGGTTGAGGCTTGCGCCTTCATACGCTCTTGGTCTAGGTACACCGTTTTTTGATTAAAACTGTCTATCAGATAACGGATCTCGTCTGGACTGCGATAATTAATATCGATACTGCCGCCATGGCGCGATTCATCCACCTCTTTAGCAATGATCGCAATCGGCTTGATGAGGTATTGGTTGATAAGGTAATAGCCAAACATTAAGCACAGCAGCATGACAGGAACAATACCCAACTCAACACTCTTAACGATGTCTGCCACTTCATCGGCCACCAGCCTTCTGGCGTTGACCACTTCCAGACTCCAGTTAAAGTCGCCGAAACTCAGCTGGCTAATGTAGATACCGCGCTCAACTCTAAAGTTGTGTTCAGTGATAACTTGCTGATTGGCATCTCGAACAATCACGCCGAGATCGTGCTCTCTCGCTTTACTTTTTACAAAGCCAATCAAATTTTCTAGCGAAAGATCCACGGTGGCGACACCAGCGAACACACCTTCAATATAATAAGGCGCGGAGGCGGTGATCATCTGAACGTGGGTATAAGGGTCAACGTACACTTCAGACCAACTGATGGTGTTACTCGGCGTGTCTTTTACCGAGGTATACCAAGGCTCTATATGGTACCCCGCAGTTTGAGGATTATTCCACAGATCGATTTTATCGACTTCGCCTGTGCTGGTACGGTTGTAAAACAAGCTGGAGAGCTTAACATCGGGGTCAACGGAATACGGCTCAGGCCATATACCGCCGCTCACGGCAATACCATCATTCAGTTTAAAGACTTGGCATAGGGCTTTGTCGAGTGATTGGCGATCACTAATGGTCTCACCCATGGCCACGATGCTTTTTAAAACGCCAAGGGAGCTATGAAGAGGAGCTGAGATCTCGGCGGCAAGGAATTCACTTCGAATATCAAGGTTTTGTTCTAGCTTGGCACGAACGGGCGACTCTACCACCCAATAAGTGATAGTGCCAAAGATGGCAATAAACACGGCCAGGTATACGGCGAGTGCAATAATGCTTTTCTTTTTAAGCGACTCTTTGATAACCGATTTTTGCAAAACCGACTCTTTGATAACCATAGCGAGAGAAGACTTCCTTTCTTCGTGTGCATGAACTGCATCTTCTTGAGATGTCTCGTTACTTTAGTATAGCTATAGGTAATTGAAGCCTAGCTTGATACTATACTCAAGATATTCATAATTCAGCCCTAACGGTAAAGCATTTTGGAACTAAAAGACATACTTTCCCTTCCTGAGCTAGAAGGAAAACTACTCAACAACGCGCAAACTCAAGGCTTCGTCACTTCTATGGCATCGGCTCCACACACCTTGCCACCAGAAGAATGGCTACCGTTTTTGTGGGGCGGTGAAGAAGTTGCACCCTTTACTTCGGGCGAGCAGCTAGAAGACTACGCTCAAGCGGTGATTACGCTTTGGAATCAATACCGTCCAGCGCTTTTAGATGGCGAATGGCAATGGCCAGAAGGTTGCGATTTGGATGAAGAAGAGATCGTTACTCAAGAAGCCAAAGACTTTTGTGAAGGTGTATTACAAGGCTGGCAACTGGCTCGTGATGACTGGGAAACGCTGATGCCGGAAAACAGTGAAGATAATGCACTACTTGGCGGCGTATTGCTTTCACTAAGCATGCTGTACGATCCAGAAACCTCGATTGCGACATTGCAAGCGCAAGGCATTGAAGGTCTCGAACAGTTCAATGAAATCTATGCAGCCATGCCAGTGATGCTATGTGGTATTACGCAAAAAGGCGCTGTTTTAGCAGAGAACCAGTAAGTAGCAGAAAATCAATAGTTGGTTAAACAGCTATGGTTAGCCAACAGTATTGCTAGTCAAACGCCCTCACGATAGTGAGGGCGTTTTTGTATCAGAAGGCTTCAGTAAAGTTGAAGTAGAACGCTGAGCCGTGTCGACCCATACCGAGATCGAGTCTGATGTTCATTCGAGGCTGGAGTTCATAACGATATCCTACCCCATAAGAGACGATGGCATGCCCAGTCAAGTCATCCATAGAATTGCCTACAGAGCCAACACCCGCCCACGCTGTCATACCATGGTTTGATAGTACGCCAGAGTCACGACGAAACGTATGGCGGTACTCCGCGGTGACTTCCGCCGTTACTTTGTCTCGATACTGTCCTTGGTAATAACCGCGCATTGAACTCGCACCACCGATTTCCGGCATGTCGTAATACGGCACATCACCAAATGCTTGCTGATAATGAGCAAGCAGTGCAATCACTCTACCTTCGGCGACGCTATGGAAAGTACGGTACTCCATATCGAGTTTTTGGTATTCCGCCTGACTGCCCAGTGCCTCACTGTATAGCAGCACTTCACTGCGAAACAGCGAGCCACTCCATGGGTTCACGGCCACGTCACGGCTGTCATATTGCAGACTCGCACCCAAACCCCAAGTAAATGGCTTGTCTTTAAAGGTGTTAAAGTTTTCATCCATAAAGGCCGCTTCAGGCTCTGAGGTTGGGCTGTAGTAGTTCAGTTTTACAGCAGGCCCTGCGAACCAGTTGCCGGTTAAGCGATAGATGAGGTTGCCTTTGTAGTTGTTCTCGATAGCTGAGTATTTTGTTACCTCACCGAACTCAAAGTCGTTCGCCGCGTCATAACCAATACCCCAATAGTGCTTGCTCTGAGAGCCAAGATTAAAGTTGCCTTTGAACTGAACATCGTTGTTGTTCCAATACAGCTCATGATGGCCACTTAGGCCATAGCCCACTTCGGAATCACCATAGTTGCCAATCAAGAACGCCGATAAACTCGAGCGCTGCAGCGCACTTTGCGCGCGATCAGTCTTGAACGAATACAATCCGCCCAAAGCGACCAATAGTCCTTGTTCTGGGGTATAAGCCGGACCGCCAAGAAAACTAAACATAGGCAGGCCATTAATTTCTTGATAGTACTTTTTAGCGTACTTCAAATCGCTCACGGCCTGTTTGTTGGAGACTTGGCTGTTGGCATCTTGTTTGGCTTGATCATCCCCATTGTCTTGGGACTTAAGATAGTCAATGGCATTTTGGTACTCATCGACTCGCGCATTGGCTTTATCGATATCGCTCTCGAACACCATGTCCTGTTTCTCGGTTGGCAGAGAGTGGGGAGCATTGGAAGTTTCTAGGTTAGCAGCATAAGCCGCTGAGCTGGACACTAGTGCAGCAACCAAAGAAACCGACAACAAACGAACGCGCATGGACAAGGACACCTTAATCAACAGAATGAATTCAGTGAATGAACGTTCATTCACTGAATTCATAAAACGCGCGCATAATATACAGTATGTATTTTCGTATCAATAAATATTTTGTATGGTATCGATTACGTTATCTTGTCGTAAGAATAAGCCTGCAAACAAAGCCTGTATTGGCGGGCTATCTCGACTCCCAATGGAAAGAATCAATTCGCTCATCGGCGATGTAAAAAAGTTTGGTACCCGGTTCAATATCCAAATCCAACTCGGGATTGAGGACTATCCCTTGCCCTACGTCCACAGCGATCAACGTGGCTTGGTATTCCGCTTTCATCCATTGGAACAGTGCGTTCACCTTAATTGCTTTGGCAGAGCTTGGGTAGCGGACGGAATATTGGGTCATCCCACGAGTGGAGCTCAGTAGCTCTTGATGAAGCGCACTCGAACCTGGGTCGACTGCGGCTTTGGCAAGCATTTCTGCGCCCACGGCAGGAATACACTCAGAGTTCGGACAGTGTTGGTGAAGTAGATCGCTCAGCGCTTCGTCTTTAAAATACACCAATAAATGCGCCTCTGGATTGCGGTTTGCACAATAGAGCGCGGCCGATAGGGTGATGTCGTCCTCTGGATTGTCGATAAGAATACAGCTCGCAGACTCAATGTTGGTCTTTTCCATCTCGCGGCCATCGGTATAGCTGTTTACTTTAACGAACGCAATTTCGCCCGGCAACGGATTTTCAATATCAGAGCGGCTACACAACACAATGGGTCTTCTACCCGTCTCTTCATGTTGTAGCATACGAATAAGGTGAATTGTTCGCTGACCATTCCAGCCTAACATCAAAATATGGTTATCCACTCTTACCTTCCTTTTTCCCAACTGACCTGCGCGCCAAGATTCCAAACCTAACGCTGCCATTCGGCCAAGCAGCGCTGCAAACAACATTAACCCACCAGGGATAATAAATAATATAGCAACCCATCGGCCGGCCTCAGTGGTTGGCGAGAGATCGCCATAGCCCACGGTCGATGCCGTCACGACAATAAAATAGATAAACTGTGATATCGGCGTTGTGAGCTCTGTTTCGCCGCTGAGTGACAACAGCGCCCAGGACGCGACAACATAAAGCAGCAACGCCATCATCAAAGTTCGAAATTTAAGTTCAAACAAATGGCTGTGTAACCACTTGCGAAGCTGGATCCAGATAACCACGTGATTCCTTGTGAACGTTTTGTAATAAGCATATACGAAAAAACCAGTCCGAAGACTGGTTTTTGATCATTAATGTGAATGAATCAGCGAGTTACGCGTTGCCTTTCACTTTAATTTGTAGCTGCTCAGCAAAATCAAGCATGCGGTTTAGCGGGATCAGTGATTTCACGCGAAGTGCTTCATCAACAAAGATTTCGTGCTCTTCACCACCATCACGTAGCGCTTTCTCAATCGCTTTAAGACCGTTCATTGCCATCCAAGGGCAGTGTGCACAGCTGCGACATGTCGCACCATTGCCTGCCGTTGGTGCTTCGATTAGCTCTTTTTCTGGCACTAACTGCTGCATCTTGAAGAAGATGCCTTTATCTGTGGCCACGATAAGCTGCTTATTCGGTAGCTCTTTCGCCGCTTTGATAAGTTGGCTGGTTGAGCCTACTGCATCAGCGAGGTCAACAACGCTTGCTGGCGATTCTGGGTGAACCAGAATGGCTGCATCTGGGTAAACCGATCTCATGTCTTTCAGTGCTTTTGATGAGAATTCGTCATGAACGATACACTCACCTTGCCACAGTAACATGTCGGCACCGGTTTGGTTCGCAATGTACGAACCTAGGTGGCGGTCTGGGCCCCAAATAATCGGTTTGTCTTCAGCATCTAGGCTTTCAACAATTTCAAGCGCGATACTTGATGTTACTACCCAATCAGCGCGTGCTTTCACCGCTGCCGATGTATTGGCATAAACCACAACTGTGTGGTCTGGGTGCGCGTCACAGAACTCTGAGAACTTGTCTGCAGGGCAGCCAAGATCAAGCGAGCACTCTGCTTCCAGTGTTGGCATTAGGATGCGCTTTTCTGGCGTTAAGATCTTCGCAGATTCACCCATGAAGCGAACGCCAGCAATGATCAGCGTTGATGCGTCGTGACGGTTACCGAATTTCGCCATTTCTAGCGAGTCACCCACAAATCCACCCGTCTCTTCTGCAAGAGCTTGGATCTCTGGATCGGTGTAATAGTGTGCAATCAGAACCGCGTCTTTTTGTTTTAGTAGCGATTTGATACTTGCGATGTACTGCTGCTTCTCGTTATCAGATAACGGAACAGGCTTAGGGGGAAACGGATATACCGTATCAATTGAGTCTAAGATGTGGCTCATAGCGGTTGCTCTATGCTACTTCCAAATAGTCCGAGCATTGTACACGGATATTATTGATAGAACAAAGGCACTAGGGCAGGAATCTACCAAAGTTGAATAGAAAGTGGCCTGAACAGGCTATCGAGGAGATAGTTTGCGCTTTTTGGGATTGTTGCTTGCCGAGAGTGGATTCTTGCCTGCGTAGGCGCACGGCCAGTGGAATAACGGCTTTTGGGTTGGGATTCGTGGTTAGGGTGGCTTTCAGTTCTGTTGAAATCACCTTTTAGCGACCTCTCATCCAAATAAGTCGTCACCCCTGCGCAGGCAGGGGTCTACTGAAAGCGTGTTGAGAGCTAAGCATATCGCCTAGCCTCACGAAATCGCTTTACTGTAAATTAGACTTAGCAACCTTGGCAGAAGAACTGCCTGGGTATTCGCTAATCACTTGTTCATAGTACTTCTTTGCTTCATCAGTTTTGTTGCCACGTTTGGCAATGTCACCCAACTTCACTAGAGCGTCCGCTCGTTTGTTGGATTTTGCAAAACCAATTACAGCCTTGAAGCTCTTTTCTGCTTCTGCGTCTTGGCGCTTAGCAAAATAGAGCTGGCCTAGCCAGTAGTGGCTGTTTGGCATGAAAGTCGATTCTGGGAAATCAGCCTGGAACTGTTTGAAGGCTGTGATTGCGCCTGTGTAGTCGCGCTTTTTCAAAATCAAGTCGACTGCATTTTGGTATGCCGTTTGTTCGTCGACATTGGTGGTGAACTTGCCTTCTGGGTTCGCCTTGTCTGTCGCGACAGGAACTGCGACGGCGGCTGCGCCTTGTTGTGAGCGAAGCTTGTCGATTTCAATAAACAGTTCACGTTGACGCTGAACCATCTGGTTCATGTCATAAGTATTGCGTTCTAGCTGGCCGCGAAGGGTAGCAATTTCTTGCGTCATTTCATCGAGCTGCTGCTGCATTTGCAGTTGCACTCGGTTGCGGTTTTGCAATAGGCGCTCTAGGCGCTGAACATCGGTTTCGTTAGCAGCAGATGCCGCTGTAATAGAGGCAGCAGTTGCCGAAGAAGATGTTGCGCTCAAGTCGGTAACCGGTGCTTTCGCAGCAAGCGCTGAGCTTGCCATTCCGGCTAGTAACGTAAGCGTAACAGCGCGCTTAATGTTACTTGTCATAAAGCTAGGATCCTTAATAGCCGAGCCCTAAAACGACAATGTTGCAGCGCGAACGCTGCAACATGTTCAATCTTGGGCAGATTGGATTAGTAAACTAGCACTGCGCGACGGTTTTTCGCGTACGCGTCTTCAGATTGACCTAGTACTAGTGGTTTCTCTTCACCGTAGCTAACGATAGAGATTTGGTCTGCTTGTACGCCAAGAGCTTGGATGTACTTAGCAACAGCTTGTGCACGACGCTCGCCTAGTGCGATGTTGTACTCAGGTGTACCGCGCTCATCTGCGTGACCTTCGATAGTCACTTGTAGTGATGCATCTTTGCTTAGGTATGCTGCGTGTGCTGCAAGCATATCTTCGTAGTCACCAGCGATAGTAGAGTTATCGAATGCAAAGTAAATCGTTTGGTTTTCACGAAGTGCTTTTTCTTTTAGCTCTTGTTCAGTTAGCTGTGCATTCTCATCAATTGGTGTCGCAACAGTTGTTGTTTCTTGTTGCGTTTGGTTGTTCGTCTCTGCACCTGTTGATGACGCAGCGTCGTCGCTTGAGCTACACGCCGTCATTGCAAGAACTGGCAGTGCGATTAGCAACCCCTTAAAAACTTTGTTTAATTGCATTGTTATTTCCTTAACCTAAAAAATTTAATTGCTATAAAAACGGTGACCATGCAGGAGCTCTTACGCGCCCGTTTGTAGCCGGTAATCTAGCTTTAAATCGCCCATCAATAGATACCATCGAAAGGACGTTAGTTTTGTTATAGATGGAACTGTATATCACCATGCCACCATTTGGTGCGATGCTTGGTGATTCATCAAGCAGTGTTTTGGTGAGGATCTGTACCGAGCCTGTTTCTAGATCTTGTTTTGCAAGATTGAATCCAGAGTTGGAACGATTCACCATCACGAGGTAACGACCATCAGGGGTGATCTGCCCACCGAGGTTTTGGCTACCCTGCCACGTGATACGATTGGTTTTACCATCAGACAAATTTACTTCATAAATCTGAGGGTTACCACCCCTATCCGACGTAAAAATAAGGGAATTACCGTCTGGTTTCCAGAACGGTTCTGTATTATTTGATCGGCCGCGGGTAATTTGGCGCAGTTTTCTGGTTTCCAGATTTAGCGTATATACATGCAGTTGCCCAGTCTTCGACAAGGTGATTGCGAGAGACTTCCCATCCGGAGAGAATCTTGGCGCACCATTGTGACGAGGGAATGACGTTACCTTCTCACGCTTACCTGTGTAGATATTCATGATGAAGATTTCTGCTTGGCCATTTTGGAAGCTAACGTAAGCCAATTGCTTACCATCTGGTGACCAAGCTGGAGACATCAACGGCTGCTTTGAGCGAAGTACCATCTTCTCGTTGTAGCCGTCGTAATCCGCGATACGCATTTGGTATGGGTACGCGTCTTTGTCGTTAACCACTACGTAAGCGATGCGAGTTAAAAACGCACCGCGCTCGCCTGTAAGCTCTTCGTAGACAAGATCCGAAATGCGGTGTGCATATTCACGAAGACGTGGACCAGGAACGGTCGCTTTCTTCTTGAATAGAATATGGTCGTTAGATAGCACTAATTGGCCATCGTCGCTCAGTGCTTTTGACTGTCCACCGGTGAGCTGACCACGAACTACATCAACGAGCTGATAGCTCACTTCGTAATTGCCTTCAGCATTTTTAACGATAGTGCCGGTAAGAAGTGAATCAACGCCAAGGCCAGTCCACGCTTCAAAATTAATTGCCGATGCATCATAAGGCGTTTGCGGCATTTTGCTGGTTGCAACAGGGCTAAATTTACCACTGCGCTGCAAGTCAGAAGCAATCACCGCCGAGACATCATGCGGTAATTTGCCCTCACCTTCCCATTTGAAAGGCACAATGGCAATCGGTCTTGCTGAGTCAATACCATCGGTGATAACAAGTTCTAATGCGGCGTTGGCAGTTTGAGTAGCAAAACTCATGACCATTGCCATTCCTAGTAATATTCGCTTAATCACAGGTTTTTCCTTATAACTGTGGCTTATATGTCAAGTTAATGTTCTTTAGCTGAGCATTAACTTCAGGAAATTCGGAGAGAGGAAACGAACGAACCTGTGAAATGGCACTTTTGGTGGCATTACACAAGCGAGCATCGCCCTCTAATACTTTTACTGTCCCTGCAATCGCACCGCTACCAGCGGGAATCAATTGCAGGTTTACACGGCATTCTTTACCGCGAAAGCTGGAGTCGGTGAGAATGTGCTGCTGGATAAGCTGCTTGTAGATCTCACCCATTTTGGCAAGTTCGATATCGACCTGACTGGAACGAGCCGCGGAGTTACTCGCGGCTTCACTTTCTAGTCCTGAAAAAATATCGTTCAGCGCCGCCTCTTGCTCTTTTCGATCGCGCTCTATTTGCTCAAGTCGCTCTTTCTCGATACGCGCTTTTTCGGCTGCTTCAGCCGCGGCTTTTTCCTGGGCTATACGTTCTTGCTCGGCACGCTCTGCGGCTTCACGTTCACGCTGAGCTTTTTCTTGCGCTTCTTTTACAGCTCGCTCTTGTTCTAGACGCTCCTGCGCGGCTAAAGCAATCGCGGCTTCTTCAGCTATGCGTTTTTTCTCAGCTATGCGAATCGCCTCTTCTTTGGCTTTACGCTCAGCTTCGGCTTTTTCGGCACGCTCTTTTTCTACCTTACGACGCTTTTCTGATTCGCGAGCGGCTTGAGCATCTTTCGCTTGCTGCTCTTTCAGCTTACGTATGCGCTCTTCCTCAGCTTTGCGGTTACGTTCTAGCTGTTCACTTTCACGACGCAATTTATCAAGACGGTCTTGCTCTTTTTTAGCTGCGGTTTCACGCTGCTTGCGGATTTCTGCCGCTTGCTGACGAACGCGCGCTGGATCGATCACCACGGCTTGCACCATTCCGGTTGGCTCCGCTTTATCCATGTTAAAGTCGGTACCCCACAGTAATGCGGCGACAAGCAATGCGTGAGCAAGCAAAGAGATCGCAATTGGCTTTCCGTAGCTGTTTTTAGTGTGCTTATTGCTTTTCATACGGCTGCGACAACTATTCCCTTAGATCCGTGAGTAGGCCAACCTTTGGAATACCGGCTTGGCTAAGCTCATCCAACAGTAAGACCACCTCTGCGTATGGCGTGGAAGCATCACCACCCACTGCGACTGGAGAGTTAGGATTAATCGAAAGCTCAGCTTTAACTCGTACAATAATGTCTTGCAGACTCAAACCTCGTTTCACGTCCTCATTGTTAACGCTTAGCCCTAAGTTCCCGTCACGGTCTACTTCAACAATGATAAAGCTCGCATCGGTATCACCAGCAAGTTCAGACGCTGGTTGTGCCGTTGAGGTCTTAGGTAGCTCAACATCCACCCCTTGAGTAACAAAAGGCGACGTCACCATGAAAATAATAAGTAACACCAGCATAACGTCGAT